>NZ_AULO01000005.1 GCF_000422325.1 Marinospirillum minutulum DSM 6287 | reverse complement strand
CCCGCCATAAGGCGGGTATCTATAACTGAATACATAGGTTATAGAGGCAAACCGGGAGAACTGAAACATCTAAGTAACCCGAGGAAAAGAAATCAATTGAGATTCCCACAGTAGCGGCGAGCGACCTGGGATCAGCCCTTAAGTCAGTTTAGTGTTAGTAGAAGGCTCTGGAAAGTGCCGCCCTAGCAGGTGATAGCCCTGTATACGAAAATGCTTTACTGGTGAAAACGAGTAGGACGGGACACGAGAAATCCTGTCTGAAGATGGGGGGACCATCCTCCAAGGCTAAATACTCCTGACTGACCGATAGTGAACCAGTACCGTGAGGGAAAGGCGAAAAGAACCCCTGTTAGGGGAGTGAAATAGATCCTGAAACCGTATGCGTACAAGCAGTCGGAGCAGACTTGTTCTGTGACGGCGTACCTTTTGTATAATGGGTCAGCGACTTATTTTCAGTGGCGAGGTTAACCGTATAGGGGAGCCGTAGAGAAATCGAGTCTTAATAGGGCGTGCAGTCGCTGGGAATAGACCCGAAACCGGGCGATCTACCCATGAGCAGGTTGAAGGTTGAGTAACATCAACTGGAGGACCGAACCCACGTATGTTGAAAAATGCGGGGATGACTTGTGGGTCGGAGTGAAAGGCTAATCAAGCTCGGAGATAGCTGGTTCTCCTCGAAAGCTATTTAGGTAGCGCCTCGTGTATCACCACCGGAGGTAGAGCACTGTTTGGGCTAGGGGGTCATCCCGACTTACCAACCCCATGCAAACTCCGAATACCGGTGAGTGCAAGCACGGGAGACACACGGCGGGTGCTAACGTCCGTCGTGGAAAGGGAAACAACCCAGACCGTCAGCTAAGGCCCCAAAATCCTGATTAAGTGGGAAACGATGTGGGAAGGCATAGACAGCTAGGAGGTTGGCTTAGAAGCAGCCATCCTTTAAAGAAAGCGTAATAGCTCACTAGTCGAGTCGGCCTGCGCGGAAGATTTAACGGGGCTCAAATCAGGTGCCGAAGCTACGGGTTCATTTTAAAATGAGCGGTAGAGGAGCGTTGTGTAAGCCGTCGAAGGTGTGTTGAGAAGCATGCTGGAGGTATCACAAGTGCGAATGCTGACATAAGTAACGATAAGGGGTGTGAAAA
>NZ_AULO01000004.1 GCF_000422325.1 Marinospirillum minutulum DSM 6287 | reverse complement strand
GAGTAATACTTGGGTATCTGCCCGATAGTGGGGGACAACACGGGGAAACTCGTGCTAATACCGCATACGTCCTACGGGAGAAAGCAGGCTTAGGCTTGCGCTATCGGATGAGCCCAAGTCGGATTAGCTAGTTGGTGAGGTAAAGGCTCACCAAGGCGACGATCCGTAACTGGTCTGAGAGGATGATCAGTCACACCGGGACTGAGACACGGCCCGGACTCCTACGGGAGGCAGCAGTGGGGAATATTGGACAATGGGGGCAACCCTGATCCAGCCATGCCGCGTGTGTGAAGAAGGCCTTAGGGTTGTAAAGCACTTTCAGTGAGGAGGAAAAGTTAGTGGTTAATACCCACTAGCCGTGACGTTACTCACAGAAGAAGCACCGGCAAACTCCGTGCCAGCAGCCGCGGTAATACGGAGGGTGCGAGCGTTAATCGGAATTACTGGGCGTAAAGCGCGCGTAGGCGGTTTGTTAAGCCGGTTGTGAAAGCCCTAGGCTCAACCTAGGAACTGCACCCGGAACTGGCAAGCTAGAGTACAGTAGAGGAAGGTGGAATTCCACGTGTAGCGGTGAAATGCGTAGATATGTGGAGGAACATCAGTGGCGAAGGCGGCCTTCTGGACTGATACTGACGCTGAGGTGCGAAAGCGTGGGGAGCAAACAGGATTAGATACCCTGGTAGTCCACGCCGTAAACGATGTCAACTAGTTGTTGGAACCCTTGAGGTTTTAGTAACGCAGCTAACGCATTAAGTTGACCGCCTGGGGAGTACGGCCGCAAGGTTAAAACTCAAATGAATTGACGGGGGCCCGCACAAGCGGTGGAGCATGTGGTTTAATTCGATGCAACGCGAAGAACCTTACCTACTCTTGACATCCAGAGAATTTGCTAGAGATAGCTTAGTGCCTTCGGGAACTCTGAGACAGGTGCTGCATGGCTGTCGTCAGCTCGTGTTGTGAAATGTTGGGTTAAGTCCCGTAACGAGCGCAACCCCTATCCTTATTTGCCAGCGAGTTAAGTCGGGAACTCTAAGGAGACTGCCGGTGACAAACCGGAGGAAGGTGGGGATGACGTCAAGTCATCATGGCCCTTACGAGTAGGGCTACACACGTGCTACAATGGTTGGTACAGCAGGTTGCTAACCCGCGAGGGGGCGCTAATCCGTCAAAACCGATCGTAGTCCGGATCGCAGTCTGCAACTCGACTGCGTGAAGTCGGAATCGCTAGTAATCGCGGATCAGAATGCCGCGGTGAATACGTTCCCGGGCCTTGTACACACCGCCCGTCACACCATGGGAGTTGATTGCACCAGAAGTAGCTAGCTTAACCTTCGGGAGGGCGGTTACCACGGTGTGGTTAATGACTGGGGTGAAGTCGTAACAAGGTAGCCGTAGGGGAACCTGCGGCTGGATCACCTCCTTATCGACAAATCCAAGTC
>NZ_AULO01000003.1 GCF_000422325.1 Marinospirillum minutulum DSM 6287 | reverse complement strand
ATAAGTGCCTGACGATGACCTACTTTCACATGGGGAGACCCCACACTATCA
This sequence comes from Marinospirillum minutulum DSM 6287, assembly GCF_000422325.1. GTDB lineage: Bacteria > Pseudomonadota > Gammaproteobacteria > Pseudomonadales > Halomonadaceae > Marinospirillum > Marinospirillum minutulum. Next base: position 1,640 of record NZ_AULO01000003.1, on the reverse strand, counting down.
TCGGCGCTGAGCGGTTTCACTTCTGAGTTCGGCAAGGTATCAGGTGGTTCCCACTTGCTATGGTCGTCAGGCTTAACTGGCGGTTAAAAGCTTTTCTTTAACGCTTATTTGCGTTGTTACTGGGCTTTTATCCAAAAAGGGGCAAACATTCGTTTTGATCTTTTTAAGATCAAGTGTTTTAAAAGTGTTTTGTCTGGGTGTCTATTGATTGCTTAGTTTAAGCAGCCTTGATTCTGTGCATTAACCGTCGTATCCGGTTTTTTTCGTTGCTGTGTTACCGCACATAAAACCACTTGGGTGTTATATGGTCAAGCCTCACGGGTCATTAGTATTGGTTAGCTCAATGCATTGCTGCACTTCCACACCCAACCTATCAACCTTGTAGTCTTCAAGGGCCCTTTAGGAGAGTCAAGCTCTCAGGGAGACCTAATCTTGAAGGGGGCTTCCCGCTTAGATGCTTTCAGCGGTTATCCTGTCCGAACGTAGCTACTGGGCAGTGCCATTGGCATGACAACCCAAACACCAGCGGTTCGTCCACTCCGGTCCTCTCGTACTAGGAGCAGCTCTTCTCAAGTCTCCAACGTCCACGGCAGATAGGGACCGAACTGTCTCACGACGTTCTAAACCCAGCTCGCGTACCACTTTAAATGGCGAACAGCCATACCCTTGGGACCGACTTCAGCCCCAGGATGTGATGAGCCGACATCGAGGTGCCAAACACCGCCGTCGATGTGAACTCTTGGGCGGTATCAGCCTGTTATCCCCGGAGTACCTTTTATCCGTTGAGCGATGGCCCTTCCATACAGAACCACCGGATCACTAGAACCTACTTTCGTACCTGCTCGACGTGTCTGTCTCGCAGTCAAGCACCCTTATGCTCTTGCACTCATTGACTGATTTCCGACCAGCCTGAGGGTACCTTTGTGCTCCTCCGTTACTCTTTAGGAGGAGACCGCCCCAGTCAAACTACCCACCACACACGGTCCCCGATCCAGATAATGGACCTAGGTTAGAACCTCAAGATTGCCAGGCTGGTATTTCAAGGTTGACTCCGCACCGACTAGCGTCGATGGTTCTTAGTCTCCCAGCTATCCTACACAAGCAATATCAAAGTCCAGTGTGAAGCTATAGTAAAGGTTCACGGGGTCTTTCCGTCTAGCCGCGGATACACCGCATCTTCACGGCGATTTCAATTTCACTGAGTCTCGGGTGGAGACAGCGCCCCCATCATTACGCCATTCGTGCAGGTCGGAACTTACCCGACAAGGAATTTCGCTACCTTAGGACCGTTATAGTTACGGCCGCCGTTTACCGGGGCTTCGATCAAGAGCTTCGCTTACGCTAACCCCATCAATTAACCTTCCGGCACCGGGCAGGCGTCAGACCCTATACGTCCACTTACGTGTTTGCAGAGTCCTGTGTTTTTAATAAACAGTTGCAGGGGCCTGGTATCTTCGACCGACTTCAGCTTGGTTAGTGTTAACGTCACCTACGCGTCGGTGTGCCTTCTCCCGAAGTTACGGCACCATTTTGCCTAGTTCCTTCACCCGAGTTCTCTCAAGCGCCTTGGTCTTCTCGACCTGACCACCTGTGTCGGTTTGGGGTACGGTTTGTTATTACCTGAAGCTTAGAGACTTTTC
>NZ_AULO01000002.1 GCF_000422325.1 Marinospirillum minutulum DSM 6287 | reverse complement strand
AAACAGAGATGACTCAATTTTCATTATTCGGATTCTTCATAAAAGCATGGATGTTGAGTCGCAGCTTGAAAAACCATAACGCCCGGCTTTGGGGCGGGCTTGGAGCCGCGAAGCGGCGGGAAAGGCCGTCCCAGCCCCGAAGGGGCGACAACAGCCGTTTGTTATGTGATTTGAAGGCAAGACTAGGCACCGGCTAGAACCATATCTTTGATCTTTACCGCTTTTTCGAAGTGATCCAATTTGTGAGTTTCTATCCACCACCGAGCCGCTTCCATGAGAACCTCTGGCTGATCGTTTTTATTCCTGAAGAACGCGTAAAACGACAATCCCACCGTCGCGCCCTTTTTCTCTATTTTTAGATCACATACTTCGACAATCTTTTCTCTAAGTTCTTTCCGCAAAGCAGTATTCCTTTTTTGGGTTGATCACATAACGCCCAAATCAGCGGTGCGAAGCATCCGCTGCCTTTGTTTGTTATGCCTATTAACGGTTGGGGTATGGATCCTGTGGTGCATCACCTTGTCCACTCAAAATATGCCAGCAGTTTTTAGTATGAGTGGACGATTTATGATTGGGGCATGGAGGCAAAGACGTTTTTGACTGATTAGAATATTTATGTCCACAATCTCCGCACTCATAAGTTCCGGCAGAAACATCACTTCCATAGGGAACACATTTTTTTTGAACCATTTTTTAAATCCTCGTTGTTTTTTTGAATTCCATCTCTCGATGGCATTGGTGATTGCTTACTACTTGTGCGGCATAACGCCCGGCTCACCGAGCAAATTTTTGATGGCGGCTTTTGTGCAAATCTTTGCACAAAAGGTGACAGCGGAAATATGTCCGGTGCAGCCGTTTGTTATGCAATAATTCTCTGACTCATCAGTTGGGCACCTTCACCGTAGCTAGAGCAGACTTCTTGATGCTCTATGAGCGAGAATCCCTGCTTTTGCCAAAACTTCAAAGAATCCTGTACTGAAACCAATCGAACCTGCTGAAAGCCCAATTCTTTAACCTTCTGAAGCAAATGCACCACCATCTTCCTACCAACCCCCTCACCTGAAGCCTCTTTTGAAATTGCCAAGTCATGCAGGAAAATTAGCGATCCCTCTGTACCAGCAGGGAGGGTCTGAAAGAGCTTTGGAGGTGCTTCACTATCCCAAGAATGTGCCAATAAGTACCCAACAACTTTTCCTGCTTTTTCATACACGAAGCAACACTCTGGTGAACGCAACCATTTACTTTTCAGAACATCCACGCTTTCAGGTTCGACCTGGGAATATGCTTCAGCTTGAATCTTTGCTATTCCTGACCAGCTCGTGTCATCTATTGGCTTGATTGACATCCTAGAAACCTTAATAAACTGTGCGGTATACCCGCATCTTGTGCATAACGCCGCGCTCTGCGGTAAATTTGAAGCGCAGCGGAAAATTTGTCCGACAGCAGCGCTTTGTTAGCTGTATTTACATCATTCGTAGATTGCACGTGAGAATTCCCTGATATTACTGTGCGACCTTTTCAGCAAATCAAGGACATCTATATCTGTACCCTTAATCACAAATTTAACCCACTCGTATTTTCTTTCTACCGAGACTGAGTGACCTTGCTGCAAGTCACTTACGGCTTTATCAGCAGTAAGTACATAGTCTTCTGGCATTTTTATACCATTGATAGTGGCGCTACCCATATATATCTTCCCTGTGCCATCAACAGCCGCAGCACCTCCACCTAACATCGTCATTGACTCTGGGCTATTTATTCTGGTTTGCTCTTGCAATTGATCATGCTTGTGGTCATTTGTCACTTTACACAAGTGAATCAACCACCGATCACCACATGTGTACGGTTGTATAGATTCAATTTTATCCCTGAATTTATTTTCTAAATCCGGTAAATTTTGGTTTAAAGATTTTGTGAATATACTTTTGTCTTTGCCGTACGGAAAATATACATTTCTTGGAGTTTTAGATGAGCCAGTAAATTCTGATAAATCCTGAGCAATATACTCAAGTGAACTTCTCAAATGCTCCAAGCAACTTTTAACCTTTGGTTTGGCAACCCCTACAATATCCTCTGTCTTCTCGGCATTGCGATATATACCATCAATAACAGCGAGAAGCTCCTCTGACTCTGCTATCAACTCATTGACGCTAGATTCTCTGTTCAATAGTTTTCTCCTTCGCCTGCAAAGACAGCTAACGCCGAAGCGCACCGGTGACTTTGGCGTAGCGAAGCGGGGACAAAGGCATCCGAGTGACGCGCCTGGTTAGCTGTTCCCAAGCATGTACGCCCGAAGCTGTCGCTCCTCTCGCATAACATAGAGAATGAGAACTCGCTGATCATCCTCACGATAAAAAATGCGACACGGTGGAACCACTACCTCCCTGTATACTGAATTAGGGAGTTCT
>NZ_AULO01000001.1 GCF_000422325.1 Marinospirillum minutulum DSM 6287 | reverse complement strand
CCTTCTTCATAGAGGTTTTTGCTGATACCCAGCCGCTTGTAACGTTCTTGAATGGTTTCTAGCACCGGTTGCAAAGTGTGGTGTTCTTGCCCTTCCCCAAAAGCTTGCGCATCAATGATAATTTGGTGTTTTTTATCAACGGAAGCAACACCGTTATAACCTTGAATCGTACCTTTACTGGTCGTCATTTTGGCTGATTGGTTATCAGTAATATTGCTCTTCACTTCGTTGCTACGTTTGCCTTTACCCAGTCTAGGTTCATTGTGCTTTAAAAATTTATCAATCTTATTGGCTGCTTTATCCAGCGTTAAAATAGTTTTGACTTGGCGAATAGCGCGATCCAGTTCTTCTTCACTTTCCCAGCTGTCTTTTTTCTGATGCTCTGTTAAATGGTAGCTAATTAAGCGCTTCAGTTTTTGGCGCTTTTGTTCCAGTTCTTTAAAGGTACCAGACCATGCTTTGGCGGCATTCGAACGCATTTTACAGCCATCAATGGCAAACAGTTCATGGCCTAAAAGACCCTGTTCATCACAGACCAGCAGCACTTGTTCAAACAAGGTGGCAATGGCTTGGCTTTGGCTGCTAACAAAATGGGCAATAGTAGTGAAGTGTGGAACGCTGTCGCAGGATAAGGCTTTAAAGATGATATTCGTTTCGCAGCACCACTGAATTTCACGGCTAGAGGTAATGCCTTTGGAGTAAGCAAACAAGATTATCTTTAGCAAAATGGCTGGATCGTAAGCTGGGCGGCCTTCGGCATCATTTTTATAAGGCTTGTGAAAAGCAGACAGGTCTAATTTTTCAGAGATTAGATAATGCAGAGCAAATTCGAAGGTGCCAAGCTGAAGCTGTTCAAGATAATTAATTACCACCATCGTCTGCTGGTTATAGACGTAATGCTTGAATCGAGCCATCCTCATGCCCTCGTTATCTGAAAGTCCAATCAAACCATAATTTAGAAGGTTTTTCTACAGCCTGAACGCCGCATTAAGGGGCAGGCAACGCAAACAACTGCGCTCAAACTAACCAACCGTAACCTCAAATGCCAAACAAACCAAAACTGCCAAGCGTTGACTGTCCTTCTTAAATGCTTTGTTAAATTATTTTTTCGTATATAACTTTTGCCTTAGGTACATGAGAGTCTTTCCAGTCGATAAGATAACTGCTTAATGAATCCTTAGCTAAAATATCCTTATAGAAAATGACTAATTGCCCATCAGGACAATATGTTATATCTCTACTATCATTTTCACAAAGGTACGAAATAACAGCAAAAAGCTCTAAATCACCGCTTGTAATATAGGCTGATTTTTCATCACAAGAATGAGCTCGACAAGCACTAACAAGATACACCTTGTCTCCTACAGCTTTTACATTCTCGGGTGCACCACCGAATCCAGCTTTTACTTGTTCAGAAATGGTAGCATTTGACCAAAAATATTTTTTTTGTGTAATTCCAAAATATTCATTTATGTGCAATTTGAAATCATCATCCCAAATCAACTGATTAGCATTGTTGAACCTACTAATATCGAATGTTTTCGCATTCACTGGCAAAGAAATAACAAAAAATATAAATAATAAAATACGCATAACTTACCTTATAATTTAACGCCCGCATTTGCGGCTGGTTTGAAGCACAGCGGAAAACCAGTCCGACAACATGTGCTTGTTAGCTTGGGTAATGTGATCAGACAACTTCCAACAAATTTATTGTATCGTTAATTAATCCACTATTTATAACAGCTGATTTTGATAAAAACGACCGCTTTGTTTTGCTATCTCCAATACATATTAATTTTGTATCTGAGGTAAAATATTGACTCTTAATAGCCTCAATATCAAAAAGTGGAACTGATGAAGTTTCATCCCCCTTGTATTCCGCGACAGAAAAAACAACCTGCCCACTAGATTTAGTTTCATGAGAAAGAAAATTAAATATCTTACCTCGACTCTCTGTATCAATGTCTTCTTTAAAAATAGCATCAAGAAGAAATGGGAAGCTATGAATTTTCTGGTTTTTTATGACCATTTCGTAAAACGAAAAATTATAAGCCATTAATAATTTGTGCAGTTCAACACCTTGACATGGAAATGAGCTTAAAGAATATAAGTTATGATATTTTTCTTCTTTTGGAAGTTGAGCATCTAAAGCTAAGACATTGCGTTTGAATATAGAAAAAAACTCTTTTTCCTTATTACGTCTCAAAACATCTATATCAACACCGTTTCCAATCCTTCCTATATCACCTTCTATCTCATCAATTCTTTTTTTACAAGATGTTTTCTTGGTTGATATGTTTTCTAACATTCTTAGATTTGCGTTATGATCTAGCCAAGAGTCAAATGTAATATTACTCACCTTTAAATTTCGCAACAAAGCATAATCTTTCTCTATTTTTGATCTTAATATCGATATTGCATTCTCGACCGAATTCAATTGCGCTGCGATTTTTTTTATTTGCTCTTTTATATTATCCTTTTCTTTTAAAGCGTCATTAATATCTTGACTATAGAGGTAGAACTCTTTCAAGCCCCCAGGAAGGTTTTGATTGCATGTAGGACATTCATCAATTTTTGGTTTTTGATTCTTAATGTTGGCTATTATTTGAGTCAATACCTTCTGTCGACCTCTCAACATACTCAACTTATTGCATAACTTTGTATGTTCAGTTTCTTTTTCAGACAAGCCTTTATTTAAACATTGATAGCCTTCTAAGTAGCTTTCAGCTTCGCCTTTAAAACGTTCATCAAGTATTTTTGATACTTTAAAGTTTTCTTTTTTATCTTCATAAGCCTCAAGTTGATTCAGCTCAAACTTCAGCTCTTTTTTCTCTTTTTCAAGATTATATTTATTTATTCTGTCATAACCACTTTCAATGCCTAGATAATAATCCAAATAATCGAATTTAAAATCCTTATAAAACCTATAATCTCCAATTGATTCACGTATATAAACCCAGCCTACTGATTGAGACACATAATAAGGTAATAGTGCAGCTTCTAATGGTGCACTAATTAACTCTGATTGCTTTTGCAACAGCAAATCAAAACCAATCAGTTTTGAAAAAGCATTTTTATATCTGCCATATTCAAAAGAGTTATTACTATTAATACCATCAAATCTGATAGGTGGCTCACTCCCTTTTTTTAAAACCAACGTGTCATCCGAACGAACAAACACCAGATCACAATATTCGTTATTACCTTTTAGAACGCAATCAAGACGGAAAAAAACACCATCATTATTAATATCACTCAGATAATCTTTTGAATCATTTATCCCCATGGCATAAATAACTGACTGAATAAGAGTACTTTTCCCTGAAGTATTTCGACCGTGGACGATATTTACTGACTCACTGAAAGCTGTGTAAAAGCCTTTCTCGTCATTTGGTGAGTAAACCAATAAGCTTTTCAAAATTAAATTAGTCATGCATTCCTCTTGTCTCAACATACGCTGCAATTACTGCGAATGAAACCATATAGTTTTCTAATCTAGGTTGAAATTCTTCTTGATAGCGGTTATATAAGTCTACAATACAATCAGCTTCACTCACGTGCAACTCATCAACATCCGTTTTCTCTTTAACAAATTTATAAATTTTTCGATATTCAATTTGCTGGATATCTTTAAAATAATCAAAACAATTTTCAAGCAACTCTTTGGCTCTTCGACGTATTGGAAGTTTTAAATCTAGTTGAGTTGAAATTTGCTCTGAATATCGCCTCCAAAAATCAAATGACTTTCTACTTTCAGTAAACATTTTAAATGTGTCATTTAATTGAATTTTTGTAACTCTTTTGCTGCGATCAGACAAAAGAACTTTATTATCATCATTATAAGTTTGTGCTACATCTTCTAATAATTGCATTAATGTAGTAATAACAGCCTCGTGGTCGTGAACCTCTTGACCAAAGTGCTCAACGGCCAAACCTTTTAATACTCTTTGCCAGCTTTTGTGGCTTTGAGCAAAATCAATATATTGAAAATAAACATGCTCTAATTGAGTGATTTCAAGTATCGATTTGCAAATCCGAGGCTCAATGTTACTCTTAATCTTGACCGACAAATCAGAATATTTTTTTCTTTTATTTGAAACTTGGACTTTAACTTTATCTTGCTTCTTACCCTTTTCTTGCTTGCTTGTTAATAATATGCTTCGATTGGTAAGAAAATTTAATGTGTGTTGATAATCGTTAGATTTTTCAATAGGGTCGCTGACAAGCTCTTTTCCTACCATCGTCATTTTACCAATAATTTCGCAAAGGTCGTGATCTGTTCTCCAGTCATCTCTTGATTTCTTCGCTTGGTATGTATCAACTTTTTTTAACTGTCCATTGTCATCCAAAAATGCAAATAGAAAATCCTCATGGTGCTCCAAGCAAATAAAGTAATTATTTGAGTTGATCTCTTCATAGTCTTCAAATAACAGAAAGACAACACAGCAGCGCTGAAACGAATAGCCAGAGCCACCTTCTACACCTGCATTACTATTTACCATAAATTACTTCCATGATTGTTTTTCTATTTACCATTTTTAAATATTTTGAAAGAAAGCTAACGCCGTGCTCACCGGTAAATTGCGAGCGTAGCGAGTAATTTATCCGCGTGCAGTACTTTGTTATATTTCGCTTCCGAAGAACTCATTCCACCCCGCTTTTGTTCTCATCGAAATATTTTTATCTCGAACAAAAAAAGCAACGTTCTTCAATACTGTTGAGCACTCTTCTTCATTTAATAGCGCAAACAAGGAGAGGCAAAAATGGCGATAATCAACAAAATCAAATCGCTTTCCTTTATATTCGAAACTTCCATCTACGAGATCCAAGCCTTGAACATCTGAATCAATTCTACATATGAATGTTACAGGGTTATTTATGTGCCCGGTTGACTGCAAGGCATCAAGGCTATCATCAAGACGCTTTTTTGAAACTGGCTTAACAGTAACTTCATAAAGATTTGTCTGAACTCCTTCAACTTCAAGCCATATATCAGCAGGCTTCTTTGATGTCGTATTGGTTCCAAATACACTTTCATCACCACCAACTACTTCGACTGTAGAGACACGAAATATACCTGAAAGCAATTGAGAAACTAAATATTGTGGAAGATTTCCATACTCAGGATACTTTAGCGTGAAATCCGCAAGCTTAGAACCAATAATCTGATTTGAGTGATCCGATGCCTCAACTTCAGAAAGTTGATAGCCAGTAATACTTTGGGAATACTTCCATAAACGGTAAAAGAAATAATCTATCAACCTCGCTCTTTTATTTTGCTTTGACTCCATAACCAAGCGTAAAAAACTAACTGCTGCCATAGCCGCCGTCTGCGGCCTTTTTCCGTGCGCCCAGTCTTCATTAAGTTGGTTAGAATTTTTTGCCACATTTAATGGATCTGACTTTCCGCATGGTATTCCATTTTCCTGTAAAGCATACCAAATGCCACCCTCAAAAATAGAACGCGGGTTACACCCATAAAAGTTATTCAAGGGATCATAACTTCCATTTAGATGAATACCTGTTAATGCCGTTATAACAACGCCACGAAATCCCTTGGCATTAACTTCAATCAAATCAGTAAGCAATTTGTGAACATTAGAGCCTGAAGTAAATTCTGGAAAATCCTCTTCTTTCTTAGTTTTTGCAACACCCAGCCTGGTGTTGACATAGTATTGACCTGAATTATTTCGTTCAGCGATCTTCGCCATGCGGTACTCCAGTGAAATCTTTAACAATATTTTGTAAGCGCACATTTTCTTTGATGCGAAGCGCTTTGAGAATCATCGAAAACTCAAGAACATCTAAGCGTCTTTCAAATTTTTCAACCTTGGATATATCAGACTGATTTAGACCCACCTGACTAGCAAGTTCGCCTTGAGAAATGCTTAGCCTAATCCGTTCTTCCGCTAGTTCACTTACAAGTTTTCGGTAGAAGCTATCATGTATGGTTTTGCTCATATTTTTGTCACTTAGAGGTTTAAAGCTTTTCCGTATCATGCTATAATTCACAAATTATTCGGAATTGGAATATTTCAATGAAGGCAATTTCTCTTTTTAGTGGCGCAGGAGGAATGGATGTTGGGTTCAAAGCAGCGGGTTTTGATGTGCTCGCCGCCAATGAACTGGACAAACATGCCTGCGAGACATTTCGAGCCAATCACCCTGAATCTAAATTAATCGAGGGTGATCTAGATGTGTGTGGTGAAGAGCTGCACTCCTATAAAGGGATAGACGTAATTTTCGGCGGCCCCCCTTGTCAGGGATTTTCTGTAGCCGGAAAAATGGATCCCGATGACCCGAGAAGCAAATTGATCTTCAGCTTTTGTAATATCATTGAGAAAGTTAAGCCAAAATCTTTTGTGATGGAGAATGTGAAAGCTCTTGGTACGCTATCAAAGTTTGAAACTGTAAGAACAGCACTCATATCACGATTTCAGAAAGCTGGTTATACCGTCACAATTCATATATTAAACTCCAAAGACTTTGGCGTGCCGCAGTCCCGTGAAAGAGTTTTCTTTATTGGCGTTCAAAATGGTATTAACCCCATCTACAAAGGCCATTTTAATAAATACTTAATAGTCGCCCCAACTCTTAGGGATATATTAATACCTCTTGGGAAGCCAGGTACTAAACGCAACGATCGAATTTGCAATGCTAAGGTGACTTTAGCCGCTAAGCCTGTACTTAGAAAATCGCCTTACGCGGGTATGCTGTTTAATGGACAGGGCAGACCGCTAAACCCTGACGGCTGGGCAAGCACTTTACCTGCAAGCATGGGAGGGAACCGGACTCCCATTATCGACGACAACCACTTATACCTTGGTAAAGAATCGTGGGTTGAGAGTTACCATAAGCATTTAATGGCTGGCGGTAAGCCTCAAGGTATGCACGATGTCCCATCATACCTAAGAAGACTAACTATTAATGAGGCGGCTTTGCTCCAGACTTTTCCAGAAGATTATGTTTGGTGTGGACCAAGCAGCAAAGTGTATTCTCAAATTGGCAACGCTGTTCCCTGTAGGCTTGCAGAAGTAGTCGCCTCTTGCGTAAAAGATGCACTTTCTGGTTTACACAACACCAAAACTATAATAGTTAATTCTGGTGAAAACTTGGAATTCTCATTCTCGTGATGGAGAAATATAACGCCTCAAACACCGGCGCAGCATAGCTGCGTCCGAGTGCTTTGACTTGTTATGGTTTTTATACCAAAATATAATAAATATTGGTAATTTTGAGGTGATGTATGGCTAAAAACACAAGTATTAGTTTGGGTAACCATTTTGATCAGTTTATTGCACGACAGGTAGCTGATGGGCGTTATGGCTCGGCTAGCGAAGTAATTCGTGCTGGGCTGCGTAAGCTTGAGGATGAAAGCCAAAAGCTTGAAACACTGCGTGCACTTATACAAGAAGGTATAGTGAGTGGCACTGCCGAATATAGTTATGATGCCTTGATGGCAGAACTTGATAACGAGCTTGGTAAATGAGTTTATTTTCTGTTTCAAGGGCTGCACGTGCAGACTTAAAAAATATAGCTGCATACACACAAAAGACATGGGGCGCTGAGCAACGCAAAGCCTATATAAAAGATCTCGATCTAACCTTCCTTTTTTTAGCAGAAAACCCAATGTCTGGCACTCCTTGTGACTATATAATTTCTGGCTTAAGAAAGCATTCCCATGAAAGCCATACAATATTTTATGAAA
>NZ_AULO01000015.1 GCF_000422325.1 Marinospirillum minutulum DSM 6287 | reverse complement strand
TGCCTTGATATCTTGTGACTTCATCACAAGCCATCCCGCAAGCGCCCACATGAATGTTCCTGATGCTTCATTCTTAAAGAGCGTTGATTCGTTACCGCTGAATCAGAGGAGCGTAGTCTACAGCGTTTCGCCCCAGTGTCAAGCCTTGTCTTTAAATTCTTTTAGAAAGAAACCGTTTAAAAACAATCCTTTACACCCCTTGCCAGCTTCTAAACTCAACCCCGTTTCCAAGGCCTCCCTGACAAGAGAGGCGTATTATAGGCACTAACTTTTAGAACGCAAGCCCTTTTTGAAAAAATATTACAAAATTATATTAATCTTACTTTTGCATACTTCTTCTTGCCCACTTGAATTACCTGCTCACTGCCTTTTGCTAGGCGGCAGGTTTCATCTACTACTTGATGATCCACCTTTACAGCACTTCTTTTTACAGCATCTTTAGCTTGCGCACTGTTGGTTGTTAAGCCAGCGCGGTTAATGACTGCCACTATAGGCAAATCTGCTTCATCACCTAAATCCACCTCTACTTCTGGAAGGTCTTCAGGCAGCTCGCCTTCTTCTAAACGGTTGCCTGCTGACTTGTGTGCATTGGCCGCTGCTTCTGCACCATGAAAGCGCTCGATAAGTTCACGAGCCAAGAGTACTTTTATGTCTCTCGGGTTAGCGCCTTGTTCTACATCTTTCTTTAACTGCTCGATTTCTTTTAAGCTTTTAAAGGAAAGCAGCTCGAAGTAGCGCCAAATTAAACTGTCAGGCATAGAAACGAGCTTGTTGAACATGACACCTGGCGCTTCATCTATTCCAACATAATTGCCTAAGGACTTAGACATTTTTTGCACGCCATCCAAACCTTCTAATAAAGGCATAGTAATAACCACTTGCGGTTCTTGACCATGACCTTTCTGCAGTTCACGCCCCATTAGCAGGTTAAACTTTTGGTCGGTACCACCTAACTCTATATCTGCCTGCATAGCTACTGAGTCATAACCTTGTACTAGTGGGTACAAAAACTCATGGATAGCGATAGGTTGATTGCCTTTGTAACGCTTTTCAAAATCATCACGCTCCAGCATTCGAGCAACCGTTTGCTGGGCAGCCAAACCTATTAGATCAACAGCAGACATTTTGCTCATCCACTCTGAGTTAAAGACTACTTGCGTTTTAACTGGATCCAATACTTTGAAAACTTGATCTTTATAGGTTTGGGCATTTTCCATTACCTGCGCTTCTGTTAAAGGTTTACGGGTTACATTCTTACCCGATGGATCACCAATTCGGCCAGTGAAGTCACCTATTAAAAAAAGCACGGTATGACCTAGGTCTTGAAGCTGGCGTAACTTATTGATTAATACTGTATGCCCTAGGTGTAAGTCGGGTGCTGTAGGATCAAACCCAGCTTTAATTCTTAGCGGGCGCTGCTCTGCTAATTTCTTTATTAACTCTTCTTCTACCAATATCTCGTGTGTGCCACGGCGAATAATTTCTAATGCTTCTTGCTGCTTACTCATTACCTTTCCTTCACTTTTGAAAATACTGTTATTAATACTAGCCGTGTTCAGCCTAAAAATTTGTGGCAAAGTATAGCACCTGCAAACAACTTATTAACCCTAGCCACTTGATATAAGGATCAATCATGAATAGCCGCTTTGTTGGCATGATGTCTGGCACTAGCTTAGATGCTGTTGACGCTGTACTGGTAGATTTTGATCCTAGCTACTTAAAGCCAAAGCTTATCAAACGCTGCTCTGTTGATTTACCTACTGACCTTAAAGAAAAACTAACCTTTTTAGCTCATACAGAAAACCTAACTTTTAGACAGCTAGCAGTGGCTGAAGATGCTTTAACATATCTTTATGCCCAATGTGCTTTAAAGTTGCTTGATGATCTTCCTGAGAAGCTTCAACCCGTCGCTCTGGGTTGTCATGGGCAAACAATAGAGCATCAACCTAACTTAGTTCCTAGCTATACCTTACAGTTGCTAAATCCTAGCTTGCTCGCTGAATTGACTGGTAAAAATATTATTGCTGATTTTAGGCGTCGAGATTTGGCTGCAGGTGGGCAGGCTGCGCCACTAGTACCAGCCTTTCATCGTAGTGTTTTTCAGTCTGCTGATGTAGACAGAATTATAGTTAATCTTGGTGGTATAGCTAACTTAACTTTTCTTCCTAAAAGCACGCAACTTCCTGTACTCGGTTTGGATACTGGGCCTGCTAACTTATTACTTGATTATTGGCATCAATTACACTGGCATAAAAGCTATGATACTGAAGGGAAAAAAGCCTCAGGCGGCAAGTTAATTACAGCGCTTTTAAAGCAGGGTTTAGCAGATGATTTTTTTGCTTTAGCAGCACCTAAAAGTACAGGTCGTGAAAAATTTAACCCTGAATGGTTAAGCAGGCTACTTGGTGAATTCCCAGACAACCAATTCAACTCGAAGGATGTTCTTAGAACACTAGTAGAACTAACCGCCGTTTCTTTGACAGATCAAATCAACCAACTCGATTCTGAAGCGAAAGCTGAAGTCTATATTTGTGGTGGTGGTTGGCAGAATACCTTTCTAATAAACAGAATTAGAAGCTTAATTTTACCGCGCCAGCTGGCATCAACTGCCAACCTTGGAATACCTCCACAAGATGTGGAGGCAGTAGCTTTTGCTTGGTTAGCTTGGCGACACCATCAGAAAGAAACAGGTAACCTACCAAGCGTAACAGGTGCAAAAGGGGAGAGAGTACTAGGGGGTTTTTACCCAGCTTAACTAAATAGAAAAGGATGATCCACAGCCACAGGTAGTTGATGCATTAGGGTTTACTATAATAAACCGTGCACCTTCCAAGCCTTCAACGTAATCCACAGTTGAACCGCTTAAATAAGGGTAACTTAACTCATCAAGCAAGAAGCGCACACCTTGTTCTTCTATAATCGTATCATCAGGCTGAATTTGATCATCAAAATCAAAACCATACTGAAAGCCTGAACAACCACCGCCAGTAACATACACACGAAGGCTTAGCTCAGGATTGGCTTCCTCTTCTACTAAATTCTGCACTTTCTTTACTGCGGCAGGTGTAACAAGAAGTGCTTGCGGGATAAAACTTACGGCAGAGGTCATATAGTTAACTCCAAGATACTGAATTAAAGTCTGACTTAACCCAGCATAGTAGTCAAGTATAGGGAGGTAAAACTAACTGCCAGAGCTTTGGCAGTTAGTAAATTTTGATTATTTTTTTGCTACAGGAGCCACATCTGGCTTAGGAGCAACAACAGGCGTTGGTGAAACTGCCAGCTTAGCAGCATCTTTATTTTCAGTACTGGCTGTTAGGGTTTTAGGTTTTTCTCGAGTTACCTGTTTAGGCATTTTAGCTTTTTCATTACCCTTGGTACTTTTGTAACGGTGCGCTAAACGGCCATCAACCTGCGAACCCATAACCATTTCTACCGTGTTGTAGAAAATATTCCCTTTTATTTCTGCCTTGGCTGCTAACTCCAAATGCTCGCAAGAGTGTACATCACCTACGATGGTTCCGTTAACAATAATGTGGGGAACCGACACCTCACCTTCTACCAAACCTTTATCACTTACACGCAAGACTGCTTTAGAATCATCATCAGCAATAATATTGCCATAGACTTTTCCATCTATATGCAAGCCACCGGAGAAGTGGATATCACCAACAATTTCCGCCTTACCCGAAATTAAAGTGTCAAAATTATTGGTTGGAGGAGTTTTATTTCCAAACATTTACATTGCCTCCTGGCTAATCCAGTCAAATTCTGTTTCGATGCGCATAGCTTTGTTTCCAGTTGATTGCAAAATTACCTGTACTTTTTCTGGCTTGAAGCCTTTTGGCAAGTGTATTTGTCCCGCTACGTTTTGAAAGAAGCGAAATCTAAAGCGTACACTTAGCTCATCAACCTCAGGCGAGACATCTTTAAGTGGTAAGGTTACATTTAATGTTTGTCCACGAGACCCTACTAGGCTAACCAGTGCACGCCCCTCGATAAATGAATTATTATCGGTGACTTGGGTAATAACTAGCTGGTAATCAAACACCCTAGGGTCATCGGTTGGCTTAATATCAAAACGATCTATCCTCAGGCCACGGTCTGCTTTTTCTGGTGCCATAACCCGTTGATAGAAATGAAGCTCGTTTTCTAATTTAGCAATCCGCGCATTTAAGTTAAGTACCGTTTGCTGTACTTCTTGCTGAGCTTGTTTATCGACCGCATTACTACTTTCCGTTACTAGTAGTCTTCGTCGTAACTCCACCAACTCTTTTTCTTGTTGGCGTGCGGTAACCCTAAGCTCATTACGCTCAACAACTGCTGTTCCACGCTCATGCCAAACAGACCATTGCCCGAAATAATAACCACCGACAGCCAATGCAAGCATTAAACATAAAACAATAATACGTGTAATAAGACGCCGGACCGGATTATAAGCAACGATCTCCAGGCGTTCTCCCTGTCCTTTATTCATTTTTTTATATATCCGCCTTCTGCTTAGTCAACTATAAAAGCCTAGGGCATAAGTCCTGCATAGGTTAACCCTGCCAACTCATCCTGACCAAACATAATATTCATATTTTGCACCGCCTGTCCGCTGGCACCTTTGACCAAGTTGTCAATAACAGCAAGAACAATAATTAAATCGCTACCTTGTGGTCTGTGCAGTCCGATTCTACACACATTCGCCCCGCGTACACTACGGGTTTCTGGACAAGAGTTCCAAGGCATTATATCCACACACGGCTCATTCTTGTAGCGTGCTTCAAATAGTTCTTGTAACTGAATGTCAGTAAGCTCTTGGTTTGCAGGACTTAATCGAACATAAAGTGTTGCATGAATCCCCCGTATCATAGGCGTTAAGTGGGGTACAAAAGTTAAGCCAACCGACTGGCCTGCTGCAGAAGTTAAGCCCTGGGTTATTTCAGGATGATGCCTATGTTTCCCAACAGCATAAGCCTTCATGCTTTCTGCTGCTTCACAAAAGAGAGAACCTAGGTTAGTACCTCTGCCTGCTCCAGAGACGCCCGATTTACAGTCAGCAATAATGCCTTGAGTTTCTACTAGATTGTTTTCAAACAAGGGTAAAAGCCCAAGCTGTACCGCAGTAGGGTAACAGCCTGGAACAGCAATTAAGCGGGCTGTTTTTATTTCTTTTCTAGCTACTTCGGGCAAGCCATAAACAGCTTCTGTTAATAATTCAGGTGCACCATGCGGCTGACCATACCACCTAGCCCACTCAGCAGCATCTTTTAGTCTAAAGTCTGCAGATAAATCTATAACTCTAGTTCCTGCATTGAGTAATTCACCAGCAAGCGCATGTGCAACACCATGGGGTGTAGCAAAAAACACCACATCACAGGCCGCTAAAAGCGCTACATCAGGCTCAGTAAAAAACAGGTTAGAATAGTGTCCTCGCAGATTAGGGTACATATCTGCAACACAAGTGCCGGCTTCAGAACGAGACGTTATAACCTCGACCTGAGCATTTGGATGAGAAGCTAAAAGCCTTAACAGCTCAACACCTGTATAGCCTGTACCACCAACAATACCTATTTTAATCACTTTACACTCCTAACCCTTGTTTAACTCTGTTGCTTAGCCTTACACCATTAACATTTAAATCAATAATACACAAAAAGACCTATTAAGTATGCTATCAACAAGTGTCTAATTACCCTTGGAAGCTCTGTTAAGGTATGCTTCTTTTTTTTAACTAATCTTGGCATATAAATGACCTACTTATGGCTAAAAGCCTTCCACCTAATTGCTGTTGTTACTTGGTTTGCTGCACTTTTTTACCTACCAAGGCTCTATGTTTATCACTCACAAGCACTAAAAGAAGGTGATATTCGTGGTGTAGAGCGTTTTAAAATTATGGAACGCAAGCTATACAGAGGCATAATGAACCCCTCAATGATCGCTGTTCTAGTGCTTGGAACTGGCTTGCTTAGTATGAATTTTCAAGGCTACCTGTCTCAAACTTGGCTACAAATTAAACTAGGCTTAATCACCTTGTTGCTAATCTATCACTTTTGGTGTGGTATCCTGCAACGTGGCTTAGCAGCTGACAAGAATAAGCATAGCGAAACTTGGTACCGTTTTTTCAACGAGCTGCCTGTATTCATACTAATTTTTGTTGTGCTTCTGGCAATCATCAAGCCTTGGTAAAGCATTGGACGTTTGAACTATGATCAAGCTTGGGGTTCACCCTAACTTTCAAAAGAAACACCCACCGGTACTTGCTATAGGTGGCCACGACCCATCCGGTGGCGCTGGCATAGTTGCAGATGCTCAGGCTCTACTGGGTTTAGGTGCTTGGCCTTTAACAATCATTTCTTGTTTGACAGCACAAAACACGCAACTTATAAAACAAATTAGCTACCAACCTATAGAAGCACTACAGCAGCAGCTAGCGGTGCTCCTTGCTGATTTTACACCTGCAGCCATAAAACTAGGTGTGCTAGGCAATTTAGAAGTGCAAACTTTAGTAGCGCAACTTATAAAGCGTTATCCTCAAGTACCCCTTGTTGTTGACCCTGTATTAGCCAGCACTAGTGGCACCAGCTTTAGTAGTGAAGAACAGCTAGCGCACCTTAAACAAGAAATTCTACCCTTCTGTACTGTTATAACACCTAATCTCAATGAGTTAGAGCAGCTAGTTCCCAGCAAGGGCACTATAGAATATAAAGCTCGCCAATTAATTAAGCTAGGTTGTAAAGCTGTGCTAGTAACAGGAACACACCAGCAAAAACACACAGTTAAAAACTTACTTTTCACTGGCTCAACGAGTGGCCCCTTAGTTAATAGGTGGCAACGCTTAGAGGGTGAGTTTCATGGCTCTGGCTGCACGCTTGCCTCTGCACTTGCTGCCTTGCTTGCCCGGGGTGAAGCGCTAACCCAAGCAGCTGTTAAAGCACAAGATTACACTTGGCACAGTTTAGAAAAAGCACTAAAGCTGACAGAAGGTCAGCTGTTGCCTCTTAGAACCCGGGACCTAGATCATGCCTAAGCGACAAATTTTACGGGGCGTTTATGCTATTACTGACTCAAAGCTACTACCTGATGACACTCAGCTACAAATAGCTGCAGAGTCCGCAATGCGTGGTGGTCTTAAACTTTTGCAGTACCGCGACAAGACAGCAGATGCTAGCAAAGCGTTACGCCAAGCTCGCTTATTAAACGACCTCTGCCTTAGTTATAACTGCCAGCTCATTATTAATGATGACCCAGAGTTAGCTAAGGCCAGTGATGCCGCTGGTGTTCATCTAGGTCAAAGTGACCAAAGCCTAAGCCATGCGCGTGAGCTGCTCGGCAAAGCTGCCATTATTGGAAGCACCTGCCACAACAGTTTAGAGTTAGCTGCTATTGCAGCTAAATCAGGTGCTGACTATTTGGCTTTTGGGCGTTTTTTTCCTTCAACAACTAAACCCAATGCACCTATGGCTTGCTTAGATACATTAAAGCTCGCCAGCCGATTTAATCTACCATTAGTAGCAATTGGCGGCATTACACTAGAGAGCCTTCCAAGCCTTGCCAAGGCTGGCGCCAGCATGGTTGCAGCCGTTGCAGGTATATTTGCTCAGCCCTGCCCAGAAACCGCAGTGCGTACTTTTCGTCACGCTTTTGAACCTACACTTTCTTTTACTTCTTATGAGGCTAACTATGACACGCTCAGCAGATCTCTTTAAACGTGCGCAAGAATTTATTCCAGGTGGTGTTAACTCACCTGTTCGTGCTTTTAAAGGCGTTGGCGGAACGCCGTTATTTATAAAAAAAGCCGAGGGTGCTTATTTAATTGATGAAGATGACCAGCGCTACATTGACTATGTTGGCTCTTGGGGACCAATGATTACTGGTCACGCTGATAAAGATATTTTAGACGTCGTTCGTAACCGCTTAGATTTAGGCTTGTCTTATGGTGCGCCCACAGCACTTGAGACTGAAATGGCAGAACTGCTTTGTGAACTTGTTCCTTCAATGGAAAAAGTGCGCATGGTTAACTCAGGCACTGAAGCAACCATGAGTGCTATTCGCCTGGCTAGAGGTTACACAGGTCGCGATAAAATTGTTAAGTTTGAAGGCTGCTACCACGGCCACAGTGACTCTTTACTAGTAAAAGCTGGTTCTGGTGCGCTAACCTTTGGTGTACCCACCTCTCCTGGTGTTCCTGGCGACTTTGCTCAGCATACGCTTACCCTTACTTTTAATGATATCCAAGGTGTACGTGAGTGTTTCAAAGAATTAGGTGATCAAATTGCCTGCATTATTGTGGAACCAGTGGCTGGTAACATGAACTGTATTCCACCTCAGGCTGGTTTTTTAGAAGCCTTGCGCGAGGTGTGCACGGAATCTGGGGCGTTATTAATTTTTGATGAAGTAATGACAGGCTTTCGTGTTGCACTAGGTGGTGCACAGCAGCACTACACGATTGACCCAGACCTAACCACCCTAGGTAAAATTGTTGGTGGTGGTCTACCTGTCGGTGCTTTTGGTGGTAAAGCAGAGTTTATGGATAAACTTTCACCACTTGGCCCTGTTTATCAGGCTGGTACCTTGTCGGGTAACCCACTTGCTATGGCGGCTGGTTTGGCACTGCTTAAAAAAATTCGCCAAACCGACTTCCACAAACACCTAAATACTTATGCTGAGCGCCTAACCCAAGGCTTAGAAGAAAGAGCCAAAATAGCGGGCATTCCATTTATGACCCAGCAGGTTGGTGGTATGTTTGGTTTATTCTTTACTGAACAAACGGCTGTGCATAACTTTGCTGAGGCAACGGCCTGTGATCAAGATCGCTTCAACGCTTTCTTCCATGCCATGCTTAAAGCGGGTGTCTATCTTGCCCCTTCAGCTTATGAAGCAGGCTTTATATCTTCCGCGCATCAGGAAAAAGAACTTCAGGCCACTTTAACAGCTGCAGAAAAAGCTTTTGCTAGCCTGAAATAAACTTATTAAACCAAGGAGCTGCTCGTGAACGAGGCATTAGTTCAGGCATTAAAAAATCCAGCAAGTTACCCTCACCCTGTGGATGAGGTGCTTGTTCGTGAAACCCACATTTCCTGGGTTTTTTTAGCAGGTGAGTTTGCTTATAAGCTTAAAAAGCCAGTGAACTTTGGCTTCCTAGACTACTCTACTCTCGAGCAGCGTAAGCATTTTTGCGAGCTAGAATTAAAACTTAACCAGCGCCTAGCACCTGATTTTTATCTTAATGTTCTCCCCCTATCGGGCGAGGCTGAAGCACCCAACTTTGATGACGCAAGCGCACCTTTTGAATACCTTTTAAAAATGCGCCGCTTTGATGACTCGCAGCTTTTAAATGCTCTGCAACAACGCAATGAACTTAAAGAAGAGCATTTACTACAGCTAGCAGAACAACTTGCTGATTTTCACGCCAAGCTTGCGCCCGGTTTACCACCTAGCAACCTAGGTACGCCTGAAGCAGTTTGGTTTCCTGCACAGCAAAATTTTGATCAAATCCGTGACCTATTAGATGACGCAGATAGCTTAAAGCAACTAAAACTACTGGAAGACTGGTCTAAAGATACTTTTTCACGCTTTGAAAGCACCATTGCTCAACGTCTAGCCGATGGCTTTGTTCGTGAATGCCACGGTGACCTGCATTTAGGTAACACTACACTATGGCAAGGCAAGGTGGTGGCATTTGACTGCATAGAGTTTAACGATGCTTTTCGCTGGTGTGATGTTATCAGTGACCTTGCCTTCTTAATTATGGACTTAGAAGACCGTGGGCTGAAAAAAATGGCGCAGGTCACTTTAAATCACTATTTGGAGCAAACCGGTGACTATGAAGGCTTAGAATTACTTTGCTTCTATAAGGTTTATCGTGCGTTGGTAAGAGCCAAGGTAAACCTCTTCCGTTTAGCTCAGCCCGGGCTAGATGAAGAAGATAAAGCAACGGTTATGCGCCAATACCGTAGTTATACCGATTTGGCAGAAAGCTATACAGATTTTCGCTCTCCCTACCTGCTTATTACTCATGGTTTTTCAGGTAGTGGTAAAAGCACACTAACTACTGGCGTGGTAAGAGAGTTAGGTGGTATTCGTATTCGTTCTGATGTTGAGCGTAAACGCCTCTTTGGGTTAAAACCTGAAGAAAGCAGCCAATCGACCGAATTAACGGGTGGCATCTATACACCTGAAGCCACTGAGCAAACCTATAATCGCTTATCTAAATTGGCTAATAGTGTTTTACGTTCTTGCTTCCCAGTAACACTAGATGCAACTAACCTTAAGAAAAGTCAGCGTGACCAGCTTCATGCTGTGGCTGAAAATCTTGGGCTACCCTCTTTAATTATTTCTTTAACTGCAGATGAAGCCACCTTGCGTCGTCGCTTAACTAAACGTATTCAAGAAGGTGAAAAAGTGGCTGAAGCTGACTTATTGGTGCTTGAGTATCAGTTAGCCAACCATGACCCACTAACAACTGAAGAATTAACTAGAGCAGTCACTGTTGATACCGATGCCCCTGCAGCGAGTCAAATGCTGGTTAAGCTCATTCGTGATTACTTGCGTTTAGAGGATTAACCCACTTGGCTTTATTCATTCTGTTTTGTGATACGAGCCAGATTTAGAGTGATATAAGGGTTACCAAGACTAAATATTTAGGCAGTATCCTTGCAATTAGCTAGGAATTGCATTAAATAATCTAGTCTTTTCGCTCGGTAGCTACCGAATACAGGACGACAATTACGCCACGAGGCAGAGCTATGCCAGAGAGTAAGCAAGATATGAATAAAAACCAAAGCTTCACCCCTTATCAAGAATCTACTGATGAGGAGTATATGAGCAATGAACAGCTAGATCACTTCCGTCAAATACTGCAAGATTGGAAGCAGGAATTAATGGAGGAAGTTGATCGTACAGTTAAAAACCTAAAAGAAGAGGCTTCTAACTTTGCTGACCCTGCTGATCGTGCCACTCAGGAAGAAGAATTTAGTCTGGAACTAAGAACCCGCGATAGAGAGCGCAAATTAATTAAGAAAATTAATGAAACGCTAACTAGCATTGAAGAAGGTGACTACGGTTACTGTGAGGCTTGCGGTATTGAAATTGGCATTCGTCGCCTTG
Organism: Marinospirillum minutulum DSM 6287; assembly: GCF_000422325.1. Lineage (GTDB taxonomy): Bacteria > Pseudomonadota > Gammaproteobacteria > Pseudomonadales > Halomonadaceae > Marinospirillum > Marinospirillum minutulum. Next base: position 71,837 of record NZ_AULO01000015.1, on the reverse strand, counting down.
AAGCTCGCCCAACAGCAACCATGTGTGTTGACTGTAAAAGCCTAGCTGAAATTAAAGAAAAACAAATAGGCGGCTAAATTCTGTGCTCTTGTAAGTCTAGTGCACCTGACTTTTACCCAAGAGCACAGTAACCACTCTAGCTTACTAACCAAATAACGATTACTCACTTAGCCTTAAACTTTTCTTACTAGCGAGGTCGAATTACAAGTATGTATGCCTACCGCCTCGTTTTATTGTTAGTAACGCTTGGATATTTTTTTCACCTTGGCTGCTACAACCCTGGGGTAGTAGCGGCTGGTATAAACCCTTTCTTTTTTGGGCTGGGCTTATCGCTGCAACGCTTTGGCTAGAGCAGAAGCGTCGACTAGAGCAACTTGAGTAATATGAGTTTTACACTAACCCAAATTTTTGGCTTAGGCGTTGGCTACCTATCACTACTCTTTGCTTGTGCTTGGATAGTAGAAAAAGGTTGGCTAACACAAAAAATTGTAAAACACCCCCTCGTTTATGTACTAGCACTAGGAGTGTATGCAAGCGCTTGGGCTTTTTATGGTTCTTTTGGTTTAGCTCATCAATACGGTTATGGTTATTTAACCTATTATTTAGGTATCGCCGGCATTTTTGTGCTTGCCCCACTTTTACTCTCACCCTTACTCAGGCTTGCCCGCACCTACCAACTCTCCTCTTTAGCAGACCTGTTTGCTTTTAGATACCGCAGTCGTTGGGTAGGAATGCTAGTAACGCTTGGCCTACTTTTTGGCAGCATGCCACTTTTAGCTTTACAGATTCAAGCCATAGGTGATGTTATTTACCTACTGACTAACGAATCTTCTCCCTACCACCTAGCCTTTGTTTTTTGTGCGGTTATTACACTTTTTGCAATTTTATTTGGTGCTAGGCACATTTCTTTAAGAGAAAGGCATGAAAGCCTCTTGTTTGCCATAGCTTTCGAGTCTTTGGTCAAACTTGTTGCATTTTTAGTTCTGGGTGGCGTTACTTTATACAGTGTCTTTGGTGGTTTTGATGGCCTAGAAAACTGGCTAGCAGCCAATAGTAATCACTTGGCCGCAGCGATAGAGCCACTTGAGAGTAACCAATGGCGAACACTCCTGCTTATATTTTCTGCTACGGCAGTTACCATGCCGCATATTTTTCATATTATTTTTACAGAAAACCCTTCTGAAGAAGCCATGATGCAGTCCAGCTGGATGCTACCTATCTTTCTATTGCTCTTAGCACTACCTGTCCCTGTAATTTACTGGGCGCATCAAGCACTTGCTAGTAGTTTGCCAATCGAATACGCCACACTTTCTTTAGGTGGTTATTGGGGGTTGCTGTCATTTATTATTGGTTTGGCAGCTGCTAGCGGCACTATTATTGTTATGACGCTAGCACTAGCACCTATGGTGCTTAATCACTTGGTGCTAGCGGTTTACCAGCCCCCAGCAGACTTTGATATCTATTTTTGGCTCATTCGTATGCGCCGCTTACTTATAGGCTCTTTAATATTTATCGCCTACCTAGTTTATTTGGTTGTGAGTATCGAACATGATCTTGCAACCTTGGGTTTATCTGCTTTTATTGCAACCCTACAATTTTTACCTGGTACTTTGGCACTTCTTTATTGGCCTATAGCTAACCGCAAAGGCCTATTAACGGGTTTAGTTGCAGGTTTTACAGTGCTAGCAGTAGGGCTAGGTTTTCCTTTGGTACTCGATATTAACCAACTAACCTTTCAAAACTTCTCTTTGCAATTACAAGGCATAGATGACTGGCACCAAATAACGCTCCTAGCAACCACCGCTAATATTTTGTTGTTTATTCTTGTCTCACTCCTAACAAAAATTAGTGAAGAAGAAAAAGCCGGGGCTTTAGCCTGTTCCCAAGATGCTTTATTTTTTCCTAAACGCTTACAGCTTAAAGCTAGAAATAGTGAAGATTTGGTTCGGCTTCTTAGCATTCCGCTAGGAACAGAAACAGCGCAAAGAGAAGTGAACAGGGCATTAAATGAGCTAAATATCAATCCGTTAGATGTGCGCCCCTATACCTTAAGGCGTTTACGCGATCGTATTCAGGCTAATTTATCTGGCTTAATGGGTTCAGCTGTTGCTCAAGAACTGGTTGACCGTTACCTACCTTGGCAAAGGCAAGACAAGCCCTCTGAAAACGACATTCATTATATTGAACGCCACCTTGAAGACTACCGTTCACGCCTTACTGGTATGGCAAAAGAGCTGGATAAACTGCGTCGCCACCACCGCCAAACACTCATGTATTTACCAGTGGGTATTTGTGCTTTAGGTAATGATCAAGAAGTTCTAATGTGGAACAGAGCTATGGAGGGCTTAACAGGCATAACAAGTGATCAGGTGATTGGTTCTAGAGTACGTCACCTGCCTAGCCCTTGGAATCAATTACTCAATGATTTCCTTGAAGGTTCAACTAACCAAGTTTACCGCCAAGCATTACAAAACAGTGATGGCAGCACATCTTGGTTAAGTCTACATAAAACGAAGCAAGATGACCCAGCAGCACTGATGGGCGGCACTATTTTATTAGTCGAAGATCAAAGCAACTTAAAACTATTAGAAGATGAGCTATTACATAATGAGCGTCTAGCTTCCATCGGCCGTTTAGCTGCTGGTGTAGCGCATGAAATTGGTAACCCAGTTACTGGCATTTCATCGCTTGCACAAAACCTCCATTATGATTCTGAAGAACCTGAGGTTGTAAGAGAAACTAGCCAACAAATATTACAGCTAACCAAGCGCATTACCAGCATAGTGCAATCACTCGTTAACTTTGCTCATGCAGGCCGCCACAGTGATAGCTTAAAATTTGAAGTAATTAACTTACAAGGCGCGGTACAAGAAGCCATTAATTTAATTTCACTTAGCCATAAAGGCCGTAATCGAGTTTACAAGAACCTCTGTCCCAAAAACCTCTATGTAAAAGGGGATACCCAGCGTTTAGTGCAAATTTTTGTCAACCTTATTGCTAATGCACGAGATGCAACCAAAAATGGGGGCGAAATTTTATGCATTGGACGCCAAGAAGAACAAGAAGTTATTTTAGAAGTACACGATAACGGAGAGGGTATTCCACCCCAGCATCTTGAACATTTATTTGAGCCTTTTTATACAACCAAGCAGGTGGGTGAAGGTACTGGCTTGGGACTAGCGCTGGTTTATAGTATTGTCGAAGAGCATGATGGGCAAATACAGGCACTTAGCCCTAGCCCAGAATTTAAAAGTGGTAGCTGCTTTCGCTGCCGCTTTCCACTCCCTAGCGGTAGTGAGTTAACTTATCAGGAGTCATCAGACAAGCATGAGTAAAGTACTGATTGTTGAAGATGAGGGGATTATTCGTTCAGCTCTAAGGCGGCTACTAGAGCGTAATGGCTTTCAAATCACTGAAGCTGGCACTGTGCCTGAAGCACGAGAAAAACTGGCTGAACAACCTTTTGATTTAATTATTAGTGACCTTCGCTTGCCCGGCGAAGCAGGAACAGAGTTAATTAACCAAGAAACCCCTGTGTTAATTATGACTAGCTATGCCAGCTTGCGCTCCGCAGTTGATGCCATGAAACAAGGCGCTGTCGATTATATTGCTAAGCCTTTTGACCACGATGAAATGCTCTCAGCAGTTAATCATATTCTTAACCAATACCGACGACAGCAGCTACCCACAGCAACGCTAGCTAACGAAGAAGCCACTGAAAAACCCATTGGATTACAAGGTATGCTAGGTGAAAGTGCAGCTATGCAAGCCGTTTTCCAACAAATTAAAAAAATTGCACCCTTTAATACTCGTGTGCTTATTTTGGGGGAATCAGGTACGGGTAAAGAGTTAGTAGCCAGAGCACTACATAACTTAAGCCCACGTCATAAATCACCTTTAATTAGTGTTAACTGTGCCGCCATACCCGAAACACTGATTGAATCTGAGCTTTTTGGACATGAAAAAGGGGCATTTACAGGTGCCAACACCAGCCGCAACGGTTTAGTAGAAGCAGCAGATGGCGGTAGTCTATTTTTAGATGAAATAGGTGAGCTACCTTTAGAAGCACAAGCTAGGCTACTCAGGGTTTTACAAGAAGGTGAAATTAGAAGACTTGGTTCAGTTGAATCTAGAAAAGTAGATATTCGCCTTATAGCAGCAACCCACCGCAATATTAAAACCCTGGTAGATCAAGGTAAGTTTCGTCTTGATCTTTACTACCGACTAAACGTTATTGAGCTTGAGCTACCCTGTTTAGCAGAGCGTGAAGATGACATTTTGCTAATCGCTGAAAGCTTACTAAAAGCTTGTTGTGAACGTTTAAACAAGCCCAGGGCACGCTTTTCAAAATCTGCTAGCAACGCACTCTTAGCCTATTCTTGGCCGGGTAACGTAAGAGAGTTAGAAAACCGAGTTGAACGTGCCGTTATTTTAGCTGATGACACCTTAATTCATGCTGAAGACCTAGAGTTACCTCAAGCAATTCAACAGCCCAAGAAGGCCAATTTTGCTACGACAGCCAGCCAGCAAACTGCAGAAGCCTTAACACTACCAACCGAGGAATCTTCAGATCCTGCCCACCTACCCTCAGACGATCTTTCACTAGAAGATTATTTTGTGCGCTTCGTGCAAGAAAATGAAGACCAGATGAGTGAAACAGAATTGGCAAAAAAACTGGGTATTTCTAGAAAATGTTTATGGGAAAGGCGTCAACGCTTAGGTATTCCTAGACGAAAAGCCAGCACATCTCGCTAACGATCAAGTGTTACCGTTACACCCACACGCTCCCTCAAAATAATAAAATCTAGGTAACACTTTTGTAATAGTTCCAGCATGAAGCCCAACAAAAAACCTTAACTCTTTGATTTTAAAGAGAATATTAAAAACTGGCACGTATCCAGCAATATACTTAGTAAGAATAACAAGAACACCGGCGTCAGCCGCTCAGAAAAAATAAAAACAAACCTGAGTCTGACCGAACCGGCTTCCAAACAATAACAACAACTAGGAAGCCAGGTGAACGACCGCCACACTAGCCAACATAAAAACAAAAAAAGGCGAAGCGGCTTAAAGCAAAACAATAACAACAATAGCTAAGGTCTCCGGTCTTCAGCGAAAACTGATGCAAGAATTGATAAAAACAAAAATAAAATCAATTGCATCCAAAGGGTGAACAAAAACAATAAGCACCCGGGAAAATGTCCAAGCTGAGGCTAAATTGTTTTGAATACGAGATGGTCTGCCCTTGCAGATAAATAAAAACAAAAAACAGCTGCAATTTGGTGACTGTGATACGTATTCAGGGCGATCTAGAACTTTCACCCTAGATAACTGAATGGATTCAAAAAAATAATCGACTAGTAAGGGGAAGGCATTTATGTCTTCCCCTTTTTCTTTTCCTAATTTAAGCCTTTCATCCTTTGCCCCATCACACAGGTCGGTTAAACTGCTGCATCTTTCTTTTTACCTTGGGTCAAAATGATTAAAGGAATTACCAGTTACATCAAAACCCGTATGAACAAACCAAGTCTAGCCAATAAACCTCAGCTAAAAATCTTGCCACGTTCAGAGCACCCCATTTCTCGTAGCGAAATACACGAAGGGGCGCTTAAAGTTCTCTACCGTTTACATAAAAGCGGTTATCAGGCTTATTTAGTGGGTGGCTCAATCCGTGATCGCCTTTTAGGCAGAAACCCTAAAGACTTTGATGTAGCAACAGATGCTACGCCAGAACAAGTAGCTGAACTTTTTCGTAACTCACGTATGATTGGTCGACGCTTTCGAATTGTTCATGTACGTTTTGGGCGTGAGATTATTGAAGTCACCACCTTTCGTGGCAAAACTCAAGAAACTAGCGACAAGCGTATTAAGCAAAGCGATGAAGGAATGTTGCTACGAGATAATGTTTGGGGGTCTATTGAAGAAGATGCCCTAAGACGTGACTTTACGGTTAATGCACTCTATTACAGCATTAAAGATTTTTCTATCCATGATTACACAGGTGGACTGGAAGACTTAAAAAACCGAACCTTACGTTTAATTGGTGACCCAGTTACACGTTACCGTGAAGACCCTGTTCGTATGCTAAGAGCCATACGTTTTGCTGCTAAACTTAACTTCACCTTAGAAGCGGCAACCGAAGCCCCCATACGTGAACAAGCCAACCTTCTGCTCCAAGTAGCACCAGCGCGGATGTTTGATGAAGTGCTAAAGTTACTACTTGCAGGCCAAGCTTTGGCTACTTTTCATTTATTACGTGAATATGGGCTTTTTGCTTTCTTATTCCCTGCCAGTCATGAAGCATTTAAAACAGACCCTCTTGCTTTAGCAATGGTAGAACAGGCAATGAAGAATACTGACATTCGTATTCAAGAAGGGCGCCCTGTCACACCTGCCTTTTTATATGCAGCGCTACTCTGGCCAGGACTAAAACAAATTTTTAATGATTTGCAAAATAATGGGGTTCCTGCTTTTCCAGCCATGCAGCAAGCGGGTAACCGACTACTGCAAAGACAAAACCAACATATAACCATTCCTAAGCGTTTTGCTTTTCCTATGCGAGAAATTTGGGATTTGCAATTAAAACTACCACAAAGGCAAGGCAAACGTGCTTGGGCACTTATACAAATGCCACGTTTTCGCGCAGCTTATGACTTTTTACTCTTACGTGAAATCGCTGGTGAGCAAACGGAGGGGGCTGCTGCTTGGTGGACAGCCTTTCAAGAAGCAGATGAAGCTGAACAGCACAGATTAATTGCATCTTTAGGGCGTTCACCTAATAAAAAGTCAGGTAAAAAACGCCGTAACCCAAGACGACGCAAACCAGTAGCAGCAAACCAGGGGTAATTTTTATGGCTAATGTTTGGATAGGGCTAGGAAGCAACCTTGAAAACCCAGTTAAGCAGGTTTCTGATGCTTTGATTGAGCTGGCAAACCTTCCCAACACTCGCTTATTAAAAGCATCAAACCTCTGGCAAAGCAAACCTTTTGGGCCACAAGACCAGCCTGACTTTATTAATGCCGTTGCTGAAATTACGACAACACTAGAACCTTTGGCCTTGCTAACTCAGCTTCAAACCCTTGAAGCTTTGCATCAGCGTAAAAGAGAAAGGCATTGGGGTCCACGCACCTTAGATTTAGATATCTTGTTATACGATACGCTGGTGTTAACGGATGAAAAGCTAACCCTGCCTCACCCAGGTATTGCTCAACGTGCTTTTGTTCTCTGCCCCTTAGCTGAATTAAATGAAAACTTACTAATACCTAGCCTTGGTACTGTTAAGCAATTAATTCAACAACTTGGCAAAGAAGCTTCTAGCCAAGTGTTACCCTTAGAAGCAAAAGCTACGACAAGCTTTTGACTTTTTGGTTACGAGGGGTAACAATAATTTTTTTATTCTCTATATTATTACTATAATGTAGCATTCAATTTTACCTATCCTTGCAAGGGAGCAGTCCATGAAAACTGTTACCATCAACACCTTAAGAGAGTTAAAAGAAGCCGGTGAAAAATTCAGCGTGCTTACTTGTTATGACTCCACCTTCTCTACTCGCATTAACGAAGCAGGAGTTGAGGTAATGCTTGTTGGAGACTCGTTAGGTATGGTTCTACAAGGCCATGACTCAACGCTACCTGTCACAGTTGCAGATATTGCCTACCATACACAAGCGGTGAAACGTGGTAACCAGCACGCACTCATCATGGCTGACCTGCCCTTTATGTCAGATGCTAGCCTTGCATCTCTGCTAGAAAACTCAGCAACGCTTATGCGTGCTGGCGCTCATCTAGTGAAAATTGAAGGCGATGCTTGGCTAGCTGAAGGCATTACTCAACTAACCCAGCGAGGTATTCCTGTTTGTGCTCATTTGGGGCTAACACCTCAAACGGTTAATCAAATGGGGGGTTACAAGGTACAGGGTCGTGGCGAAGCGGGTCAGGCACTTGTTGAAGCTGCTATTAAGTTAGAAGCTGCTGGTGCTTCATTACTTCTTTTAGAGTGCGTACCATCTGATCTAGGTGAAGCGGTAACTAAAGCTGTTAAATGCCCTGTTATTGGTATAGGTGCTGGCCCCAAAACTGACGGACAAGTGCTTGTACTTCACGATATGTTAGGTATTACTGTCGGAAAAACAGCAAAATTTGTTAAGAACTTTATGCAAGGTGCCACCTCTATTCCTGAAGCCCTTGCTGCTTACCACCAACAAGTTAAGTCGGGTGCTTTTCCTGCAGAGGAACACTGTTTTAAATGAACTCGCCTCTAAAAACACTTAGCAATATTTCAGATCTACGCCAAGAGCTTGCTAGCTACCGTAGTGAAGGCAAAAAAATTGCGCTAGTTCCAACCATGGGCAACCTTCACCAAGGGCACTTGCGCTTAGTTGAAGAAGCTAAACGTCATGCAGATGTAGTCGTTGCTACAATTTTTGTTAATCCTCTACAGTTTAACCCTGATGAAGATTACGAAAGCTACCCACGCACTCTAGAGGCAGACCAAGCCAAGCTTGCCAGCGCAGGGTGCAATCTACTCTTCACGCCAAGTGTAGAAATGGTTTACCCCCAAGGCCAAGAGAACCAAACACGTGTTCTTGTACCAGGTGTTAGCGAAGGTTTATGTGGGCAAAAGCGTCCTGGGCATTTTGATGGTGTTGCAACCATAGTTACCAAACTATTTAACTTTGTGCAGCCTGATATTGCTTGTTTTGGGCAAAAAGACTACCAGCAACTTAGCGTTATTCGTAAGCTGGTTGAAGATCTGTCTTTTCCAATCAAAATAATTGATGTGCCCACGCATAGAACACCTGAAGGCCTTGCTCTTTCATCACGCAATGGCTACCTAACCCCTGAACAGCTAGCTAAAGCACCAACACTTTATGCAACACTTAAAGAAACGGCTAAACAGCTTGCTACGGGTAACACCCACTTCAATGAGCTAAACCATCAAGCCCGTGCTCGGCTTGCTGAACAAGGCTTTGCACCCGAATATGTGGAAATTCGCAATATCGACCTTAGCCCAGCCAGCTTAAATGCTAAAAGCTGGGTCATTCTTATCGCTGCAAGGCTGGGTAAAACCCGCCTTATTGATAACCTTATTGTTCAGCGGGACAGTAATTAAATAAACGAGGTAAAACTACGCAATGCAAACCATTTTACTTAAAGCCAAGCTCCATCAAGCCCGTGTTACTCATGCGGTACTTGAATACGAAGGCTCCTGTGCCATAGATGGTAACCTGCTGGATATGGCTGGCATGCATGAATATGAGCAAATTCAAATTTATAACCTAGATAACGGCAAGCGCTTTACCACCTATATTATTCGTGGCGAAGAGGGCAGTGGTATTATTTCCGTTAATGGCGCTGCTGCGCACATGGCTAGTGTGGGTGATCGAGTAATTATTTGCGCCTATGCCAACTATTCTGAAGAAGAACGCTTAAAGCACAAACCAGCACTGATTTATATGACTGATGGCAATGCCGTTAGCCATACCAGTGACGCAATTCCAGTTCAGGTTTCTTAAAGCTGAATAAGTAAGGCAGCCCAGGCTGCCTTTTTTTATAACTAATTTAAGTCAATTTAATACAAGCAGTAGGCAATTAACTGAGCTTCTGGTACATTTTTAACTTTAGCCATGGATAATATTCGTTATTTCCTGCCTCACTGAGGCTAATTTGGAGAATTAAAATGCAAGATGTCGTTATTGTAGCCGCAGGACGTACAGCTATTGGTGGTTTTGGTGGTACTTTGGCCAATGTTCCAGCTCACGAGTTAGGCGCAACCGTTATTAAAGGACTACTAGAAAAGTCTGGTATTAAAGCAGAACAGGTTGATGAGGTAATTTTAGGTCAGGTATTAGCTGCTGGCTGTGGCCAAAACCCAGCACGCCAAGCTCTTATAGCTGCTGGCTTAGCTGAAAGCACACCAGCCATGACTATTAATAAGGTTTGCGGTTCTGGTTTAAAAGCACTTCACCTAGCGACTCAGGCTATTCGTTGTGGTGATGCTGATATTATTATTGCCGGTGGCCAAGAGAATATGAGTGCTTCACCGCATATTTTACCTAACTCACGCAACGGTCAGCGCATGGGTCCTTGGACAGCACAAGACACCATGATAGTTGATGGTTTGTGGGATGCATTCAACGATTACCACATGGGTATTACTACTGAAAATATCGTTGATCAGTTTAAAATTAGCCGTGAAGACCAAGATGCGTTTGCTGCCGCTTCTCAAGCTAAGGCATCTAAAGCTGTAGCAGATGGCCGTTTTAAAGATGAAATTTTCCCTGTAACCATTCCTCAGCGCAAAGGCGACCCTATCGTTTTTGATACTGACGAAGGCCCACGCAATGTAACAGCTGAAAAGCTTGGTACTATGCGCCCTGCATTCAAAAAAGACGGTACAGTAACTGCCGGTAACGCCTCTTCAATTAACGATGGTGCTGCGGCTGTTATTCTTTGTTCAGCTAAAAAAGCTGAAGAATTAGGCCTAACTGTACTAGCACGCATTAAATCTTATGCTTCTGCGGGTGTAGACCCTAAAATTATGGGTACTGGTCCTATTCCTGCCACTCGCTTGTGCTTAGAAAAAGCTGGCTGGGATATTAACGAGCTAGACTTGGTTGAAGCTAACGAAGCCTTTGCAGCCCAAGCGCTTTGTGTTAACCGTGAGCTCGGCTGGGATGTTAGCAAGGTAAACGTTAATGGTGGTGCTATTGCTTTAGGTCACCCTATTGGTGCTTCTGGTTGCCGTGTTTTGGTTTCTTTAGTACACGAAATGCTTAAGCAAGATGCTAAAAAAGGCCTAGCTACTTTATGTATTGGTGGTGGTCAGGGTGTTGCTTTAGCTATCGAACGCTAAGCTAAATTATTTGCCTAGAACTAAAACGCTAGGCATTAAAAAACCCCTAGCCTTTTTGACTAGGGGTTTTTATTTGGCTAAAAGTAAGCTTTAAGGCTTCATATCTTCAAAAAACTTCTTCACACCATCAAACCAACTGCTCTTTTTAGGTGAATGCTTGTCTGCACGAGTGTCTTCGTGGAACTGACGCAATATATCTTTTTGCGCTTCACTTAAATTAACGGGTGTTTCTAGTACTACACGGCATAACAAGTCGCCCTGAGCACCACCTCTAACCGGCTTAACACCCTTACCACGCAAACGGAAAAGTTTACCTGTTTGTGTTTCAGCTGGAATTTTTAATTTAACACGCCCTTGCAAGGTTGGAACTTCTAGTTCACCCCCTAGGGTTGCATCAACAAAGCTCACGGGTACTTCACAATAAAGGTTAGCACCGTCTCTTTCAAAAATGGGGTGTGGACGTACATTAACCTGCACATAAAGGTCGCCCGTAGGACCACCCATACGACCTGCTTCACCTTCACCTGAAAGACGAATACGATCACCTGTATCTACACCAGCAGGAATCTTAACTTCTAGTGTTTTAGTGTTTTGTACTCTGCCTTCACCGTGGCATTTTTTACAAGGATTGCGTATTGATTTACCCGCACCATGACAAGTAGGACAAGTTTGCTGTATAGCAAAAAAACCCTGCTGCATGCGTACCTGCCCCATCCCATTACAGGTGCCACAGGTTTCAACCTTGCCATCTTCAGAACCACTGCCATTACAGTGATGACATTCTTCTAAAGTTGGTACTTTAATTTTTACACTACTACCTTTAACTGCATCTTCTAAGTCTAAATCTAGCTGATAGCGTAAATCTGAGCCACGCTGTGCACCACCACGACCACCTCGTCCTGAACCTCCGCCGGAAAAGATATCGCCGAACATGTCACCAAACACATCGCCAAAACCGCCTCCAGAGAAGCCGCCACCACCGCCACCCATTTGTGGGTCAACGCCTGCATGGCCGAAGCGATCATAAGCCTCACGCTTTTCTTCGTCTGCTAAAACCTCGTAGGCTTCAGTAGCTTCTTTAAACTTATCTTCTGCTTCAGGATCATCTGAGTTACGGTCCGGATGGTATTTCATAGCCAGACGACGGTAGGCCTTCTTGATGTCTTTCTCATCAGCCCCCCGCTCTACACCTAGGATTTCGTAATAATCACGTTTTGCCATGGTTTTTTGTCACCGCCTGTTTCAACCATCTTATAAAGACAACGCGGGAAAGCATCCCGCGTTGTCTGTTATTTATACTACTTGAGTTACCAGAAAACTTACTTCTTATCGTCTTCTTTCACTTCTTCAAACTCTGCGTCAACGGCATCGTCTGGACCAGCTGAAGCATTAGCATCTTCTCCAGCACCTTGAGCTTGTGCAGCTTCTTCAGCGTACATCTTCTGGGCTAGGCCGCTAGAAGCTTCGGTTAAGGCTTGCGTTTTTGCTTCAATCGCTTCTTTGTCATCGCCTTTCATTGCTTCTTCTAGTTCAGCAATAGCTGCTTCAATTGCTTCTTTCTCTGCTGGTTCAACCTTATCTCCAGCATCTGTCAGCGTTTTGCGAGTTGCGTGAATCATGCCATCGGCTAGGTTACGAACTTGAACCATTTCTTCAAACTTCGCATCTTCAGCTGCGTTAGCTTCCGCATCCCGTATCATTTTCTCTACTTCTTCATCTGACAAACCAGAAGAAGCTTTGATAACAACCGACTGCTCTTTACCTGTTGCTTTATCCTTAGCTGATACGTTAAGAATACCGTTAGCATCTAAGTCAAAAGTTACTTCGATTTGTGGCATACCACGCTGTGCAGGTGGAATATCGGCTAGGTCAAAACGGCCCAGTGATTTATTCTGTGCTGCTTGCTTACGCTCACCCTGTAGTACGTGGATGGTTACTGCATTTTGGTTATCTTCTGCAGTAGAGAAAACCTGAGACTTTTTAGTTGGAATAGTCGTATTCTTCTCAATTAAAGAAGTCATTACGCCACCCATGGTCTCAATACCCAGTGTTAGGGGTGTTACGTCTAGCAGTAGAACGTCTTTTACATCACCAGCGAGTACAGCGCCTTGGATAGCAGCACCAACGGCAACGGCTTCATCTGGGTTAACGTCTTTACGTGCTTCTTTACCAAAGAAATCAGCAACCTTAGCTTGCACGAGTGGCATACGTATCTGACCACCCACTAGAATAACGTCATCAATTTTACCAACAGCTAAACCAGCATCTTTTAGTGCAACACGGCAAGGCTCTAGTGAACGCTCAACCAAGTCTTCTACGAGTGACTCTAGCTTGGCACGAGTAACTTTAACGTTTAAGTGCTTAGGTCCGCTTGCATCAGCAGTGATGTAGGGTAGGTTCACATCCGTTTGCTGAGAAGATGATAGTTCGATCTTAGCTTTTTCAGCAGCTTCTTTTAGACGCTGCATCGCTAAAGGATCACCTTTAAGGTCTACACCATTGTCTTTTTTGAATTCATCTGCCAAATAATCAATTAAGCGAATATCAAAGTCTTCACCACCTAAGAAGGTGTCACCGTTGGTTGCTAAAACTTCGAATTGGGTTTCGCCATCGACATCAGCAATTTCGATAATTGAAATATCGAAAGTACCACCACCCAAGTCATAAACAGCTATCGTTTTATCACCGCGCGACTTATCCATACCGTAAGCAAGTGCTGCGGCAGTTGGCTCGTTAATAATACGCTTAACATCTAAACCAGCAATACGACCAGCATCTTTAGTTGCTTGACGCTGACTGTCATTAAAGTAAGCAGGCACAGTAATAACAGCTTCTGTTACTTCTTCACCTAAATAGTCTTCTGCTGTTGCTTTCATCTTCTTCAACACTTCAGCAGAAATTTGTGGCGGCGCCATTTTTTTGCCGTTCACTTCTACCCAAGCATCTGCGTTATCTGCTTTTACAATTTTGTAAGGCACCATTTTGATGTCTTTTTGAACAACTTCTTCATCAAAACGACGACCAATTAAACGCTTAATAGCATAAAGGGTGTTATGTGGGTTGGTAACTGCTTGGCGCTTGGCGCTTTGGCCAACTAAAATTTCGCCATCTTCAGCATAAGCAATAATAGAAGGGGTAGTACGTCCACCTTCAGCGTTTTCAATAACCTTAGGCTTATCACCATCTAAAACAGCAATACATGAGTTAGTGGTACCTAGGTCAATACCTATAATGCGACCCATAATTTAATCTCCGAAAGTAAGTTCAATTCGCTTATCTATTTAATGTGTGCTGGCTTGTTGTATTTCAAGCCGTCTCATCAATTTTTTTTGCTTCGCCACCTGTTGCTACGACAACCATCGCAGGACGCAGTAAGCGATTATTTAGGGTGTAGCCCTTTTGCAATACATCCATTACTGAATTTGAAGGCATAGCAGGATTAGGCACCATGCTCATAGCTTCATGGTATTGCGGGTCAAAAGTTTGACCTAAAGGATTGAGTTGCTTGATTTGAAACTTCTCCATTGCAGCTAAATATAGCTGCAAGGTCATTTCCACGCCTTCTTTTTGTGATTCATCTGCGCCAGCCATTGCTTCTGTGGCTTTTTCTAAACTATCCACAACGGGTAATAGCTCTCGTGCAAATTTTTCTAGCGCAAACTTGTGTGCTTTTTCTACGTCAGCTTCAGCACGGCGTCTTACATTTTGTGCTTCCGCAGCAGCACGTAACATTTGGTCACGAGCAGAGGCGATTTCTTGCTGTAAACCTTCTACCTGAGCAGACAGACTAGCAATTTCTTCTTCTGGGCTCATTTCTTGACCCTGTCCAACTTCTGCAGCTGTGGCTTCTTCTTGCAACTCTGCTTCAGTTTGCTCTTGGACTTCTTCTTGCTTGCTCATATTTAACTCCGTAAACCGGGTGCTGTGGAGCACCCTTGCGTTGATTCATGCTGAACTGGTTAGGTATCACATAAATGGGGGCAGGCTAACAAAGTTTCAAGAGAGAATTTCAAACATCTTGGTAGGAGTAAAACTATATTGCTTAAGCAAGGCTTCAATTTCACTACGTAATGCCTGATCTGGATCAGGCATTTGCTTTTGTTCATCGAGCTTAAGCAGCTCTTTACGAAACTGTTTTTCCAGTTCGTCATGTAGGTTTATTTTTTGCCGGTAATAGTCTGGCAAGCCTTGTGGCTTCAAATCTTTCACCTCTAATTAACTTAGTTCATAGTTTCTTTAGCTTTTTTACAAAATTTTGAAAAACCATTTGTAAAGGCTAACAAGAAGGATTTCAACCCTGTAAATTTAAAACATAACCAACTTTTTAGTAACAATTATCAACCTAGATCACAGTTAAATTTCCTTTAGCTCTGCTATTCTAGACTGACTAATAACGATTACTAAATGGAAGCTTTACAATGAAACAAATCAACACGCTAAGGCACAAGGTTATTCAGCTTCTAAACCGCCTAGAATTCTTCAAAGACTTTACTGATACCGATATAACACTCTTAGTAGAAGGTAAAGGCATGATTGTACTTGCAGAAGAGGGCGAGTACGTAATAAAAGAAGGAACCATTGACCCTACCTTGTATATACCACTTAGCGGAGAGCTAGAAGTACGCATCACTAATGAAGCAGGCAAAGAGGTTGCAGTTGCTAAAATACCACCAGGCGAAACAATTGGCGAGGCCGCATTTTTAACGGATAACCCTCGTAGCGCTAATGTAGTTGCTCTCAAGCAAACCGTTATGTTTCGTTGCAGTCGCCTGGCCTTAAAAAATCTAGCACCCTCAGCGCGTGAAAAAATTAAAGACCAGATTATTATTAAGCTTATTGACCGCTTAAACCAGCAAAACAAGACACTCAGTAATCGAGACTAATTAGTTCAAAGTTAGCCTTGTAAGTGTCAACAACCTTATCGAGAGCAGGACTACTAGCTACCTGGCAGAGTACGAATACGCCCTTTATCATCTAATGCAACCATAACAAAGGTAGCTTCCGTTACCTTATATAAGCTATTGGGGTCTTTCTCATTGGGTGGCAAAATCCACACTTCAACACTAATTTTCATCGAGCTAGTGCCTGTTTCTACTAGCTGAGAATGTACCTGCACCATGCTGCCCAAACGTACAGGGCAAAGAAAATCCATGCTTGCTAAGGCTACTGTTGCAGTACGCCCTTTTGCTAAACGTGCAGCAGCCAATTCCGCTGCCTGCTCCATTTGTGCAACCACCCAAGCTGCAGAAATATCACCATGCATATTGGTATCTTTAGGTGTTGCAACTAGCTTTAAAGTTAACTGGCCTTCAGGGCCTGGGTTATCTTCATGGTCATCTAATTCTGTCATGCTGGTATCCGTTTTATTTTATCTTTATTGTTCGCAACTGCGATATAGGAAAATATTACCTGCAATAGTCTAGAAAGCAAACCTGTTTCATCAAACTGTCATTTACCTAGCTTAAGCTTCAGCCCAGTAAATAAAAACCAGTTTTAAAAAAGACGATGAAATGGAGAAACATATGACTCTAAAAATGAATGTTTTAGGTGCAGCGCTTGGCTTAACGGCTGCTCTATTAACCACCAGCACTCTTGCAGCAGTTGATCCCAAGCTACCTGATTATACCCGTACCAGCGGTGTGTCTGGCAACTTAACTAGCCAAGGCTCAGATACCTTAGCTAATTTAATGACACTTTGGGCAGAAGAATTCAAAAACAACTACCCTAACGTTAATATTCAAATTCAAGCCGCTGGCTCTTCTACTGCGCCACCGGCTCTGGCTGAAGGCACTTCTAACCTTGGACCTATGTCTCGCATGATGAAAGACAGTGAAATAGAAGCCTTTGAAGCACGTCATGGCTACCGTCCTACGGCTGTGCCTGTGGCCATTGATGCGCTAGCCATTTTTGTACACAAAGATAACCCCATTAAAGGGCTAACCATCGATCAGGTTGATGCCATCTTTTCTTCTACCCGTCGCTGCGGTGCAGAAAAGAATATTGACCGCTGGGGTGATTTAGGCATGACCGGTGCTTGGGCTAATCGTCCCATTCAACTTTATGGGCGTAACTCAGTATCGGGTACTTATGGCTATTTTAAAGACAACGCCCTATGTAAAGGCGACTTTAAAAACAGCGTTAACGAACAGCCTGGTTCCGCTTCGGTGGTTCAATCAATTTCAACCTCGCTGAATGCCATAGGCTACTCAGGCATTGGCTACCGCACCTCATCAGTACGTACTGTGCCACTAGCCACTAAAGCGGGTGAGCCTTTTGTTGATGCCACGCCAGAACAAGCAGCTTCTGGTGAGTTCCCACTATCACGCTTTTTATACGTTTATGTGAACAAGCGCCCTAACCAACCTATGCAACCCTTAGATAGAGAGTTTGTAAAATTAATACTTTCTAAACAAGGGCAAGAGGTAGTGGTACGTGATGGTTATGTGCCTTTACCTGCTTCACTGGCTGAAAAACTACGTAAGGATTTAGCACTTTAAATAACCTAGTTAGCTAATCAAGAAAGAGAAGAAGTCTTAGGGCTTCTTCTCTTTTGTCATTTAACTGTCACATAAAAAGCTTAGATTGCACCCAAGTAACCCTTAAGTAGTTCTCCAAGCAATTTGTAAAGGTTAAGCCATGAAGGACATTTCTTCAGTTTTAGAGCAGCGATTAAATAGCTCTGGTATAAAAAAACGCCGTAAATTTCGGGCATTTAAAGATATTTTTGCCCGTTACGGTATTGCTGCTGGTGGCATGGGTGTCATAGTAGCGATTACCCTTATTTTCTTTTATCTGCTTTATGAAGTGGTTCCCCTGTTTAAAAGCGCCACCCTTGAAACAACCAGCAGTTTTTCTTTACCCAGTGAGTTAGCCACCAGTCAAAATCTTGCTTTGATTACTGAAGAGCAAAATGAACAGGCAGGTATTTTGACTAACCAAGGGCAGCTGGTTTTTTTTAGTACCCAAGATGGCACAGAAAAAGCCCGCCATCAGTTGCCCTTAGGCGAAGCCAGCATCACCAGCATTAAAGAGAAAACCCCCAGCGACACTAACCTAATGATGGGTTTAAGTAATGGTGAAGTGCTGGCGGTTACTACCCGCTTTCAGGTGCAATATAACCAACAAGGTGAGCGGGGTGGTATTAAACCCACAGTGACACCGCTATTTAATACCAGTCCTTTGCAGCTCGACCCGTTACAGCGTGCCATTCAACAAGTAACCTACCAAAAACTTCACGATGGCTTTTTAGTTGCTGGGTTAGTTAACCAGGGTGAAGTGGTTTTAACCAAGGTAGAGCAGCGCACTAACTTTATTACCGGTGCTTCGGTAGAAACCCTTATACCGCTAACTTTTCCTAGTCAAACAAATTATCAGCGTCTACTTATTGCCCCTGAAGCACGTTATATTTTTGCGCTAACCGCCAATGGGCAGCTCGATGTTTATAACGCTCAAAACTTAAATGCTATTGTTTTAGATCACAGTGTTCAGTTAACCCTAGCTAACCAACAAGTAACACAAATGGTTTTCCAGCTAGGTCAGCAATCACTACTAATTGGTGATAACCAAGGGCAGGTTAGCCAATGGTTTATGGTTAGAAATGCAGACAAGGCCCAACGCTTAACCCACATTCGCACCCTAAAGTTAGGGGATGCACCCATTGCTATTCTAGAAGCCGAACAGCGCCGTAAAGGTTTTGTTGCTATAGATACCACGGGGCGTGCCGGAGTTTTTAACACCACCGCTGAGAAAAAAGCCCTAGACCTACAACTACTGACTGACAGCAAACCGGCTTTAATTAGCCTGGCACCTCGTGCTTCGATGCTTTTAGTACAAGACAATCAGGGCGTGGTACATAATTTTGCAATCGATAACCAACACCCAGAAACTTCACTTAAATCCCTGTGGGGCAAGGTGTGGTACGAAGGTTATGAAGAACCTGAATACACTTGGCAGTCTTCTTCGGCTTCAACTGAATTTGAACCCAAGTTCAGCTTAACGCCCTTAGCTTTTGGTACGTTAAAAGCCGCCTTTTATGCCATGTTGTTATCGGTACCTTTGGCGGTTTGTGGTGCTATGTACACTGCCTACTTTATGGCGCCAGCAGTGCGTAACAAGGTAAAACCGGTTATTGAATTAATGGAAGCCTTGCCCACCGTTATTCTGGGCTTTTTTGCTGGTTTATTCTTAGCACCTTTTATGGAAAGCCATTTAACCGGCGTATTTGCGCTACTCGTAATTATGCCACTGGGTATTCTTACTTTTGCCTTTGCTTGGGCGCAGCTTCCCGCCAACATTCGTCACCGTGTACCTGAAAGCTGGCACCTAGTTTTGGTTATTCCGCTGGTTATTTTTCTTAGTTGGTTCTCTTTTGCCATGAGTCAGCCTTTAGAAATTTGGTTCTTTGCTGGCGATATGCGCAACTGGCTTACCAATGATTTAGGCATTCCTTTTGACCAGCGTAATGCCATGGTGGTGGGTTTTGCGATGGGCTTTGCGGTTATTCCTACCATTTATTCCATTGCTGAAGATGCACTTTACGGCGTACCTAAATCCTTAAGTCATGGCTCCCTTGCCTTAGGTGCAACCACTTGGCAAACCTTGGTAAGAGTGGTTTTACCTACCGCCAGTCCCGGTATTTTCTCTGCGGTGATGATAGGCATGGGGCGTGCAGTGGGCGAAACCATGATTGTACTAATGGCAACGGGTAACACTGCCGTTATGAATGCCAATATTTTTGAAGGTATGCGAACCCTAGCCGCCAACATTGCTGTTGAAATGGGTGAGTCAGCCGTAGGCAGTAGCCATTATCGGGTGCTCTTCTTAGCTGCGCTGGTGCTCTTCTTATTTACTTTTGTGGTTAACACCTTGGCAGAAGTTGTTCGCCAAAGATTACGCAAAAAGTACAGCTCCCTTTAAGCCACGGCACAGAAACATATTTAGGAGTTAAAATTAATGCAAATTTCATTAAAAGATTGGGTTCGCAGTGGTTCACCCTGGATCTGGCTAAGCGCCAGTGCGGTTGCCATTAGTGTGGTGTTAGTGCTGGGGTTACTTGGCATAGTCGCCTCACGTGGGTTGGTGCATTTTTGGCCTGCCACGCTACAAGAATACACCTATACCCAAGATCAAGATTTACAAATTCAAGTCTTAGGTGAACAAGTACAAAGAGAAGAAGTTACCGCTGAACAAATTCGCAACTCAGGCATAGCGGTTCCTGAAGGGGTAGACCTCTTAGGGCGCCAACTAATTAAAGTCGGTAACCGTGATGTCTATGGTTCAGATTTTCGTTGGGCATTAGAAAACCAGCTAAGCAACCTAGATTACCCAGCTTATGCCACCAGTTTTGAGCGCCGTGAGCAGGGTAACTTTTATGGTTTTATTCTCGCTATCAAAGATAAAGACCAGCTGGTTGCTGAACAAGAAAAAGGCAGTAACCAACTTTGGCCTGCCGTTGTCGAACGCATTGAGCAAACCCGTTTAATTCAAGACCAGATTGAAGACTTAGAAAAGGGCGCAATTGGTGCTATTAACTATCAGCTTGAACAACTGCGCTTAGATGAAAGACGCTTAGAGCTAAAAGGCGAAGATACGCCAGAAAACCTAGCAGAATTACAGGCAAAAAGAGCCAGCTTTCAAACAGACTATGCGCTGCTTGAAACAGAATTAAGAGCCCTTTACCAATCACTAGCCACTAGCAGCCTTATAGTTGTAACGGCAGATGGGCAAAGCAAAGAAATTAACTTCAGTAAAATTGTACGTGCCTACCAGCCTAATAATATGAGTTTGGGGCAAAAAATAAGTCACTACTTTGCCAAGCTTTGGGAGTTTGTATCCGACGACCCACGTGAAGCCAATACGGAAGGCGGTATTTTCCCTGCAATTTTCGGTACGGTCATGATGGTGCTAATTATGTCGGTATTGGTCACGCCCTTTGGTGTGGTTACCGCTGTTTACCTAAGGGAATACGCTCGCCAAGGCTTTATTACCCGTGTTATTCGTATCGCCGTTAACAACCTTGCCAGCGTGCCTTCCATTGTTTACGGGGTGTTTGGTTTAGGTTTCTTTGTTTATTTTATTGGTGGCAATCTCGATAAAATCTTTTACCCAGAAGCCGCACCTGCACCTACTTTTGGCACACCCGGTTTACTGTGGGCTTCTTTAACCTTGGCGTTACTCACCTTGCCAGTAGTTATTGTTGCCACGGAAGAAGGTTTATCACGCATTCCACGTTCGGTTAGAGAGGGTTCACTGGCACTGGGCGCAACCAAACTTGAAACCCTATGGCGCATTATTATTCCTATGGCAAGCCCCGCCATGATGACTGGCGTAATTTTAGCTGTTGCGCGTGCCGCTGGTGAAGTAGCACCACTCATGCTGGTTGGGGTGGTTAAATTAGCGCCCAACTTGCCTATGGATATGAATGCCCCCTTTTTACACCTAGAGCGTAAGTTTATGCACCTAGGTTTTCATATTTACGATGTCGGTTTCCAAAGCCCTAACGTAGAAGCAGCGAGGCCTTTAGTTTATGCCACGGCCCTAATGCTAGTGGTGGTGATAGCCGTACTTAACCTAACGGCTATCACCCTGCGTAACCGTCTCAGAGAAAAATACCGTGCGTTAGATATGTAGCACTTTAAAACGCTCGCTTATATAGATTAAAGAACAAAGGTAATTAGCATGAACAACGCCCGAAATAACAACACAAGCGCACCCGCCATAAAAATGGCCGATTTAGGACGCAACACCCAGCAAATGAACTTGGCACAAGAAACCACCAGTATTGATGTTCAAAAAATGAACCTCTACTACGGTAAAAGCCAAGCGTTAAAAGACATCACTTTGCAAATTCCTAAGCAAAGGGTTACCGCTTTTATTGGCCCGTCAGGTTGTGGTAAATCCACCCTACTGCGCTCATTTAATCGCATGAATGACTTGGTGGATGGCGTCAGCATTGATGGCGAAGTGATTATAGATAACCAAAATATCTATGCTAAGGGCGTGGACGTGGCTGATTTACGTCGCCGTGTGGGCATGGTGTTTCAAAAGCCGAATCCTTTTCCTAAATCCATTTATGAAAACGTAGCCTATGGTTTGCGCATTCAAGGCATTAATAACAAGCGCCTATTAGATGAAACCGTGGAATGGGCATTAAAATCGGCAGCACTTTGGGAAGAAACCAAAGACCGTCTGCATGAATCGGCCTTGGGTATGTCGGGCGGTCAGCAACAGCGTTTAGTGATTGCACGCACCATTGCCATTAAGCCAGAAATTCTACTATTAGACGAGCCTGCTTCAGCCCTTGACCCTATTTCAACCTTAAAAATAGAAGAGCTGATTCACAACCTGAAAGACAAGTTCACCATCATCATAGTGACCCACAATATGCAACAAGCTGCCCGTGTGTCTGACTACACCGCCTTTATGTACCTAGGCAAAGTCATCGAGTTTGATAACACCGATAAGCTCTTTACCAACCCCAGCCAAAAACAAACCGAAGACTATATTACAGGTCGCTATGGCTAATTTTTTAACCACTTATTTACAGTCAAATTTTCCTTATTTACGAGCCAAGAAAATGAAAATAAACCAAGAAAGTCACAGCACGCATATTTCTCAAAAATTTAACCAAGAGCTAGAAGAAATACGCAGCCAGCTGCTAGAAATGGGTGGTCTAGTCGAGCAGCAAATTCATGATGCCATTCAATCCCTTACCGAAGGTGACACTCAGCTAGCTAAGGCTGTATGTGAAAAAGACCAAGAAGTTAATCAGCTACAGCTCGATATAGACGAGCAGTGCACAAAAATTCTAGCCCGTCGCCAGCCAGCAGCCTCAGATTTACGTTTAGTCCTAGTGGTAATACGTGCCACCGCCGATTTAGAACGGATTGGTGATGAGTCCAGCAAGGTAGCCAAGGCTACTTTAAAGCTAGCAGAAGAAGGCAGTTCACCTAGAGGTTATATCGAAGCTAGACACCTAGGTAACCTAGTTAGAAAAATGGTACAAGATGCCCTCAATGCTTTTGCCCGCTTTGATACAGCCCAAGCCCTAGCGGTTTTGCACGAAGACAAAAATGTTGATTTAGAATACCAGTCAGCAACCCGTTCACTGGTTACTTTTATGATGGAAGACCCACGGGCTATTTCACAGGTGATGAACATTATGTGGGTATTACGCTCACTTGAGCGTGTTGGCGACCATGCTAGCAACTTGGCTGAATACGTTATTTATCTAGTTGAAGGGCAGGATGTGCGCTACACCAAAACTGAAGTAATTGAAGCAGCCATAGGACAAAATAAAAGCTCAAAAAAGTAGTTCCCTTAGCCAGCAACTAGTTATGCAACCTATGACCCTTTTATGTTACTGACATGAGTCCAAAATTAAGGTTAGAATCAAAGGGTCCTTAACACCTAATCATGTTGAAAAAATAACTATGGCCAAACTAAGACTTCTAGTTGTTGATGATGCTAAGTTTATACGCGACTTAGTACAAAAAACTTTGCGTACTGAATACCCAGAAATAGAACTGATGGAAGCCTCCGACGGTCGCAAAGCTCAGGCTATTCTTCAGCGCAACAGTTTCGATATGATCTTGTGTGACTGGGAAATGCCAGAAATGAGTGGCATAGAACTACTAGAATGGGTGCGAGCTCAAGAAAACATGCAAGAGCAACCTTTTATTCTAGTCACCAGCCTAGACCAAAAAGAACACGTGGTAGAAGCGCTTAAAGCCGGTGTTAGTGATTACGTTACTAAACCCTTCTCTGCTGAACAGTTAATTAGCAAAGTAATGAAGCAGCTAATTAAATCAGGGCGAATTACCCGTGAAGAAGCCATGAATATGGGGCGTAAAGAGCGCATCTCATCAGCGGGTGGCGCAGAGCTACTAGCCGGTGGTAATGTTTTAACAACACAGGCTAAAAAACCAGCAACTGCACGAAAAGGGCCTAAAGGAAAAGCACTGCTACTTGTTGGCGAGCAGCGCATGACAGTGATAATTCGTGATATTAATAAACTAGAAGCACAGCTATTAGGCAAACTAAGTGAAGGCAAGCCAGCCTTGGCAGAAGAAGTTACGCTTGGGCTTGTTTTTGGTAGTGAAGACAAGGCGATTAAAGTAACTGTAAAAGCCTATGTGTCTAGCCTACAGTTAGCAGAACGCAGCCAGCATACAGACAAATTCAACCTGCGTGTACAATTTCTTCCTCAGGATGCAGAGACTGCCGCTAGGTTCACAAAAATTCTATCCCTGATGGGTTAGCAAGGCTGTTTTAGCTAAAGGAAAGTAGCAAGTAAAACAACTGCCCACTCCCTGCTTGCTGGTCATTTCTAACTGCCCTTGATGACGCAACATAACATGCTTAACTATGGCTAACCCCAAGCCAGTTCCACCTGTGCTGCTCGAACGCCCTTTATCAATACGATAAAACCGCTCAGTTAAATGGGGCAAGCAAGCAGGATCAATTCCCTGCCCTTTATCTTTCACCTCAAAGTAAGCACCTTCTGCATTTTGATACCAGCTTAGTGCTATTTCTGTGCCAGCAGGCGTATATTTCACTGCATTAAACACTAGGTTAGAAAAAGCACTGCGCAGTTCTTTTTCAGAACCATAAACACCCAAGTCAGCATCTATTTCTAATACCAGTGAATGCTTTCCATCAGATAAAGCCAAGGCATCAGTTTTTATAGCCTTGATTAACTCAGGCACAGCAATTGGCTCTATTGCAGCCTCAAAACTGCTTGTCTCTAAGCTAGAAAGGGTCAACAAATCTTCCACCAACTGCTGCATACGTACAGACTGCTGTCGCATCAGGGTTAAACCCCTTTGCCACTTAGTTGGCAGGTTTTCAGCATGGTCACTAAAGGTTTCTAAATAACCCGATAAAACCGTTAAAGGGGTACGTAGTTCATGCGAGACATTAGCAATAAAATCTTGTCGCATTACTTCTAAACGCTGCATTTTAGTTACATCACGCACCAGTATTAAGCGTTCATTACCGCCAAATAAAGTGACTTGAAATTCAAGGCTGCGGTCTTCATTCAAAGGTGAGGCAAGCATTAAAGGGTCTTGATAAGACTGGGATTCATAATATTCCACAAAACTGGGTTCACGTAATAAATGGGTAATGGGGTAACCCAAATCACTAGGTGAGCGCAAACCAAGCAAGGCTTCTGCTGCAGTATTCCACCATTCAAGATTACCCTTGCCATCAATCATGACTACGCCATCTCTTAACGCTTGGCTAGAATCTTGAATACGGTTGAGTATTTGCTTTAAGTGCAACTGACTAGACTTTTGGCGACGTTGATAATGGTAAATACCATCAAAAACCTCACCCCAAATACCCTTAGCCTCAGGTGGCTCTTTTTCAGGCTGGTTTAGCCACTGGGTTAGTCGCCCTAGCTGCCAAAGGTATTTAACTATAAATAGAAGTGCACCTAAAAATAAGCCAAAAGCTGCATGGCTAAAAAGCCAGCCAGCTAAAAAACCTGCTAATAGATAAAATACCAGCGTACCTATTTCTTTACGAAATAAACTAGTCATGGGTAGAAAAACGATAGCCTGTTCCGCGTACTGTTTGAATTAAGCCTTCATGTTTAGGGCCTAAGGCTTTACGCAAACGGCGAATATGAACATCAACGGTGCGGTCTTCAACATACACACCACCACCCCAAACCTGATCTAATAATTGGTTACGAGTAAAGGCTCGTTCTTGGTGGGACATAAAAAACTGCAATAGACGAAACTCGGTTGGCCCAACGTCTAAAGGCTCATCAAAAGAAGTGACTCGATGACTAACAGGGTCTAAACGCAGGCCTTCTACTTCTACGGCTGCTTCCATACCTAGTGGTGTTGTTCTTCTTAACACAGCTTTTAAACGGGCAACTAGCTCGCGGGTAGAAAAAGGCTTGGTCATGTAATCGTCTGCGCCAGCTTCTAACCCCTGAATTTTATTATCTTCTTCACTTCGTGCTGTTAGCATAATAATTGGAATTTCAGCCGTTGCTGCATCACGTTTTAAACGACGTGCTAGCTCTATGCCACTAGTTCCTGGCATCATCCAATCAAGAAGAATTAAGTCGGGGTTACAATCAACCACTAGGGCATGCGCTGTTTGTGCATCACCCGCCTCTAAACACTGGTAATCAGCCATTTCCAAAGCCATCACCAACATTTCTCGGATAGCGGCTTCATCATCAACAATCAATATTGTTTTACGCGTCATCATCCTTCACTCTCTAGAATAATTTCATTTTTTTCTAGCCTATTACAGCTGCATGACAAAATGATGACACCAAAAGCTAAAACCAGTAATCGGCTGCCAACATAACAAACAGCCACATACCTGCATAATGGTTATTTAAAAATGCCCTTAAACAGGGCCCGCGCTGACGATCACGAATTAACCACTGTTGCCAAACAAAAAAGCCTAGCATACCCACTAAACCAAAATAGAAAATAGCACCTCGCTCAAAAGCCATGCCAGCCAAGCCTAATAACACCAAGGTGATTAACTGCAGAACACCTATCGCTAAGCGGTCGTAATCACCAAAAAATACTGCTGTTGATTTAACCCCTATTTTAAGATCATCTTCTCTATCTTCCATGGCATAGGCAGTGTCATAGCCTACTGTCCAAAATAAATTAGCAAAGAAAATCAACCAAAGTGCAGCAGGCAGAGCATTACTTTGTGCCGCAAAAGCCATAGGAATCGCCCAAGAAAAAGCAGCCCCTAAAACAACCTGCGGAAAGTGGGTGTAGCGCTTCATAAAGGGATAACTAGCTGCTAACAACAAAGCAATCGGCGCCAGTAGTAAAGTAAGCAGGTTAGTAAAAAGCGTTAAAATAAACGCAATTAAAATTAAAACAGCAAAAAGTACCAGCGCTTCTTTAGCGGTTACCCTGCCTGTTGCTAAAGGCCTATTACAAGTGCGCCTAACATGCCCATCAACCTTGCGGTCGGCAAAATCATTAATCACACAACCGGCAGAACGCATTAACACCACGCCTGCCACAAAAATAAACAACACCTTAATATCTGGTACACCACCGGCTGCAAACCACAAAGCCCAAAGCGTTGGCCAAAGCACTAGGTAAGTGCCTATAGGGCGATTTAAACGTGTTAAGTCTACAAAATCGGGTAGGCGTTGGTACCAAGGGTTCATTCTTTTGGTACTCCAGATAAAGCTAACTGTTTAGCCATAGGGTGAAGGAAGTGCTCTGCCACTAGTAAACGTAAGTTTTGACCATAAAAACAAGAAGCACGCCCCCATAAGCTAGGTGTGGAAAGCTGATTAGGCGCACAAAACACAAAAGACCCACGTTTAATCAAAGGGTCACTAAATAGCACATGCCCCAAAGCATTGTTACCAACCTGAGTAAGACGACGGCGCAAAATACCCCGTGCATCTAAAGGTAGAACAGATCGAGCAAATACCCAAGGCTCACCATCGACTTCTAGTAACACCTGTCGCACCCAAGCTCTTGGTTTTAAAGAACCCAGTAGTAGCTGCTCATTAACATGGGCACTAGTGACCTCTTCACTTAACACTCTAACCTTAAAGTCTTGCTTGGCATGGCTTTTTAATCTTAGGGTAAGCGAACCTTTTTCTTGTAGCCAGCTACGCCAAGCACCAGCCGGAGCGCCCGTTAAATGAGCACTAGGTAGCCAGTTTATTAAGGCTGTTTTTGGTGGCTGTTGCTGTATATTTATAAAGGACATAAAAAAAGCAGGCACTTTTCGGTCTATAATGGCTGCGAATTCTAACACAAGGATAGCTTTATGCCTGCAACTCAACCAACTCTGCCCTTGCCCTCTTTAATTAGCTGACTTTTTAAAACACTTGTTTTATTCTTTGGCTTCTTTGCTCTACTTGGGGACACCAATAATAATGCTAAAACTAAGATTTTTACTTTGGATGCTAGGCTTTTTACTGAAACGCACTTGGCGTAGCGATGAAAAGTTTCGTCAAAAATTAGAAAAACAACCTTTAAACTTTGCTATAAAAACAGCAGACAACAAAATAGAACGTTGTTTCTTCTTGCAATCTAGCGGTATAAAAACGGCTAAAACCAGCACAGAAGCACTCGATATGACACTAGCCTTTGGCACACCAGCTCAAGCTTGGGCAACTCTAACCAATAAAGATAAAAATGCTTTTATGCGGGCTATTCAAGAAGGCGAAGTGAAAGTAGAGGGTGATTTTAAACTACTTTTTCACCTACAAAGCCTAATGAAGCACTTAAAAATTTAATCGTCTGCTTCATCTTCACGCAATTCAGCAAAGCGCTGTTCTTCTAAACGCCTAGCCTTGCGCTGGTGATAACGTCTTAACACAGCTATCACCAGCGCAGCCACTAGCATTAACAACAACACAACTAGCTGATAGCTACCCGCCTGACCACGACCCAGTAGCGTTTCTAATAAAAAGATGGTCACTAACCCCAAGGCTTGCGAAACTATTGCCCATAAACGCAGTCGATTATTTAACATGTATTAATACCTAGCCTAAAAGATGACACTAGCTAGCAAACTAGCTAACCTTGTTGCTTAATTTTACCTAGCACTGGCTCAGCAGAGGTTTTCACCGTTATGACGCGCTACCTATCTTTATTTTTTTCTGCACTTACCCTTAGCCTACTCCTAAGTTTTACCAGCCAAGCTTGGGCGCAAGACCAGCTAACAGAGCCAAGCGAAACAACTGAAATAGCTGAAGCAGAATTTTTACCTGAACTTGATCCAAGCGCTTTACCTGAACCTATTCAACACCTTAAAAATAAAGGACTCGATATTGTACGCACATTTCCGGTAGGTGCATCCCTCACTGGTTGGGTTGTTAACTACGAAGGTAGCGATATGGTTGTTTATACCACTAATGACGGTGAGTTTTTAATTAATGGCGTGTTGCTAGATGCACAGGGTAATGACTTAACTGAAAACCATCAAAAAAACTGGATTCCACGCCCTAGCTGGGATGATCTAGCCACCAGCCACTTTATTACAGAAGCCAGCCTTGCAGTTGATCAAGAAGCACCAGAAAAAAACCTAACTAGGTCGACACTTTATATGTTTTACGATGCTAACTGCCCTTTTTGTCACCTAGCCTGGATAGCCTTACAACCCTACCGCGAAGCAGGGCTAGAAGTACGTTGGATTCCGGTTGCCTACCTAAAACCTGATAGTCGTGACAAGGCTGCGGCTTTGCTAAGCACACCCAAAAGTGAGCAGGCAGCACTTCTAAAAGCAAGTATGCAAGCCTTTGGAACCAATACCTCTGAATTTAGTAAACCACCAAGCACTGCAAATAAAGACCAACTACAAACCAATATGAACCTAATGCAATCTTTAGGGCTTAATGGTACACCGGGTTGGGTTTGGCTAAATGAAGAAGGTGAAATGCAAACCCATTCAGGCATGTTGCGCCTACCCAAGCTACCTAGCGTGACAGGCTTGCCCGCACAAAAACACACTGAACCCACTTTAATGCGTTTTCGCTAAGATAAAAAATGGAAGCTATCACTTTAGGCCCTTTAGTTCTGCCACTCAGCCGCTTACCTGGTCTAGTGGCATTGATTATTTTGTTAGTGAGCAGTGAACTCCTTAATAAGCGTTATCCTGGCCTTGCTCGCTGGGGCTGGCTAACCGCCCTAGCAGCAACACTAGGCTCTAGGCTGGTTTATGCCGCTGGTACCCCTTCGGCTTATTTAAAAGAACCTTGGACTTTGCTGTATTTTTGGCAACCTGGCTTTAGTGTTTGGGGTGCCGTTTTATCAGCAACAATTTTTACGGGTCTTTATCTTTATAACAAACCACAACTAGTCATTAGGGGGGGTATTAACTTAGGTATTGCTAGCCTTGTTGGTCTAGCCCTACTGCTGCTAACACCCGGCAACCAATTCACTAGCGAAGCCTTACCCTCCCAGGCTTTTACTAACCTTGCAGGTGAAGAAGTATTACTCACTGAATTTCAAGGCAAGCCACTGGTGGTTAATATGTGGGCCACTTGGTGCCCACCCTGCCGCCGCGAAATGCCCATGTTAGAAAGCTTTGAAGATGACGACCGAGTACAGCTAATAATGATAAACCAAGGCGAAAGCCCAGTAGCCGTAGATCAGTTTTTACGCAGCCAGAATTTAAGCTTTAGTGCAGTGCTGATTGATATTCACCAAAAGGCAGGCAGAATTTTTAGAGCACCCGGTTTGCCCGCTACGGTATTTTATAATGCCAAAGGCGAACAAGTGGACAGACACTTTGGTGAATTAAGCCGCGCACAAATAGAAAGGTTTATTCAACAACAAGCGGCTGTGCTGGACAAATAACCACTAGCCCCCTACAATTCCTGACCTTGTAAACACCCTTTACAAGAAGTGCGCTAGTAGCTCAGTTGGATAGAGTGTCGCCCTCCGAAGGCGAAGGTCGTGGGTTCGACTCCCGCCTAGCGCGCCATCACCTCTCTAAACACAGTCTCCCCAAAAACCACTAAACAGTCTTAAAAGGCTGTTAATCTAATGGTGCTGGTAATAATCTCGTTTATTAGCGTACATATTTTTATCCGCTAGGCTTAATAGCTCTTTTGCTGTTACTCCATGTTCAGGAAAAATAGCTGAGCCTTGACTTACATAACTATGTATTTCATGGCCTTCAATTTGAAAAGGCTCTGCCATGGTGGCGTTAATACGATTCATGCTTTTCTCTACGCCTTGACTGTCTTTAATGTCTGTTAGAAGCACAATAAACTCATCTCCACCTAGACGTGCCAAGGTATCGGATTCTCTAAGCAAGGCTTTAAGGCGCTGGGTTACTTGTTGAAGCAGCAAGTCACCTAACTCGTGACCATAGGTATCATTCACTTGTTTAAAACCGTTAAGATCAACAAAGACTACTGCTAGCTGGGTATTGTTGCGCTTTGCTCGTGTTATTGCCTGCTCTAATCGGTCGTTAAGCATGACTCGGTTGGGTAAGCCTGTTAAAGAATCATGGAGTGCTAGGTACTGCATTTTTTCTTCTACTGCTTTACGGTAAGAAATATCGGTAAGCATATTTAGCGTTGCTGGCTTTCCTTGCCAAACAATCGCCACTCCACTTATTTCAATAGGGTAGCTATTACCATTTTTGCGTAAAAATAAACTTTCATAACGCTGTGGAGCTTTTTTTCCTGCTAAACGTTTTTGATAATTAGCTAGCATTGCCTCTCGTGCCGAGGGGTGAATAAGTGGTAAAAAGGAGTCTAGTGCCTTAAGTTCTGTTCTGGTATAACCACTCATTTCACTCATTCTTGGGTTGGCATACACCAATCTTTTATCTTGTACAACCGCAATCCCTTCGTGTGCTGTTTCAACCAAATAACGAAAAGAGTCCGAGTCCTCACGCAAGCTTTCTAACTGCATATTTTGCTTTTTAAGCCTACTACGGTAGTAGCTAGTAAAATAAATAAGCGTGGCGAGCAAAGTTAAAACTAGTAGCAAGCCAACCCAAAATAAACTTGGGCTAAGCCAATAGCCACCTCTGGCTGGGTCTTCTGCTAGTCTAATGTAGCTTTCCATAAGTTGGCCTCTGAGATCCTTACAATCTATAACTTAACACAATATAACCTTACTTTTGGCGAGTATAAATCACTTATTTAAGGGTAAACCAAGGCCAAAAATAAGGTTTGCACTTTACAGCTTTAGGCGTGAATTGGCTGTTCAAGGCTTTTTCGGGTAGAATGCTAAGCCTACTGCGAATAAAAAGCCTTTCTAGTCAGTAGGTTACTGTTAAGCAAACAAGTAATTCATTTATTTTGGAGGTCATTATTCATGGTCACGGTAGCACTTAGCTTCCACCAACCAATCTTTAGCAAGCCTTTACTCTGCATTCAAAACATCTCGCTTCCTACTTAAATACCATCCTTTAATTTTCTCGTATTTAATGCCGCCACCCTGTTTTAGAGAGGGCTGGTTTTTTGTGCTTATTTTTTACATTAAGAGACTAAAACGATGGAATTAGATTTTTATCAATTCTCTACCGCCACTGTATTGCTAATGCTTGCAGCTTTTTATGGCGGTACATATTTATTAACTTTAATGATTCGTAAAAAAAATGAAAATGCTGATGCCTATATGGTTGCTAACCAGCGCATAGGTATAGGCTTAGCTTCTTCTAGTATGACTGCCACTTGGATTTGGGCTGCATCTTTTTATGCTGCAGCTACTTCTGGCTATACCTATGGTGTTTCTGGTCCCTTACATTACGGTCTTTGGGGTGCGTTGATGATTTTGTTTATCTACCCCTTTGGCCAGCGCTTTAGAAAGCTTGCCCCTAAAGCCCATACTTTAGGTGAGCTTATTCATGCTAGGCACGGTTCCTCTAGTCAATTAATTTTAGCTGTGTCTAACGTCTTAGGTAGCACCATTAGTTTAATGGTTAACTTTACTGCTGCTGGTGCTTTGGTTGCGGTCTTATCACCTTTGTCTTTTCAGGCAGGTGTAATTATTGCTGGCGTGGGTGTACTGGCTTACACCTTCTGGTCTGGTTTTAGAGCAGCAGTCTTTACTGACTTTATTCAACTGGTTGCTTTAATGGCCATTGCGGTGGTGATTATTCCTGCCATTTTGTTTGCTATGGGTGGCCCTAGTGCTTTTGTCACCGGTTTAAGTAGCTTAACTTTAGAGCAGCAAAGCTTCTTTTCTAAAACAGCCTTTTTAGAACAGGGTGCGCCCTTCTTCTTTGCTGTTCTCGCTTATGCAGTGGGCAACCAAACTATCTCACAACGCTTATTTGCAGTAGATGAGAAGCACATTAAATCAACTTTTATTACTGCCACTTTAGGTTACGGCGCTATTGTTATTGGTTTGGGTATGATTGGTTTATTGGCGCTTACTGCCGGTATTGAACCAATGAATGGTGATACCAACAACCTAATACCTCAGGTGGTTTCTACTTATTTGTCACCTATTATGGTTGCGCTGTTTTTCTTGCTGGTTATTAGTTCGCTGTCTTCGACTGCTGACTCAGACTTGTGTGCACTTTCAGCCATAATGATGGCAGATGTGTATGGTAAAAATATTGCTAAAGACAAGCCTGACCCAACGCGCATGTTATTTATTGGCCGTATCACTATGGTAGCTGCTACTGCCATAGGTATAGTTTTTGCCAGCTTCTCTTTAGATATTTTAGTAATGCTGGTGTTTGTGGGTGCCTTATGGGGCGCGATTGTTTTCCCAGTAATTGCCAGTGTGTTTTGGGATAAGGTTACCAATGCTGCCTTTACCTGGTCGGTTACCGTTGCCATGCTTTTATTCTGCTTAGTGCGCTTTGAGCTACTACCTATGGTTGGCTTAATTGCTTATGTTTTTGAAGCGTTTAGTGCGGTGGGCGCTGCGGTGGTTATTGGCTTAATGGCCTTTGCTTTCTTGGGCGTTCGTTTAGGTGCAGTGTTTGGCGTTTTAGCGGGTATTGCAGCGCTTTACTTTAACCTTGGCTTTATGCGTGATTACACAGTTTTATTAGCTTCTCTTACTGCTTTTGGGGTAAGTACGCTGGTGTGTACGGTTATGAGTTTAATGAGTAAAGCACCTAGGTTTGATTTCGGCACAATTAATGAAGAAGTACAAAGCTACGATCCATCTGCATAAAACCATTTCATTAGGAGTTTTTTATGAATACTAAAACCGCCCTTTATTCTTTATATATTTTAATGTGGCCTGCACTAAGTCTAGGCGTTCTTTTATATATCTTACGCTCAGTAGTGCGTGATGCTAGAGAAGCCAAAAAGCAGAATAAGGGAATAGTGTAAATCTGGCTTCCTAGTTTTTTTGCCTAAGTGGCAGAGTAAGAGGCGGGCTAATATTCGCCTCTTACTCAATAAGACTAGTTGGCGGCCCTTATCTGATTCCTGCCATTATTTTTTGCCACATAAAGAGCTTTATCTGCCTCAGCAATAAGTGAATCTAATGTTTTAGTGGCAACAACTTCTAGTGCGCTCACTCCAAAACTAGCAGTACAAGTAATCTGCCCTTTGCTGTGAACAATTTTATTTTTAAAAAAGGCTTGGCTTAATCGCTCAGCCAAGGTTAAGGCTTGCTCTAGGGTTGCTTGCGGCATAAGTATGGCAAACTCTTCACCACCCAAACGCGCCAAAACATCGGATGAGCGTATTTGTCCTTCAGTAACTCTTGCAATAGAAACTAGGGTTTCATCACCTAATGCATGACCATAACGGTCATTAATTTGTTTGAAGTAGTCTAAATCAAACATAATTAAAGCAACTGGCGTAAGGTTACGCTCAGCTTGATGCAGCAGTTGTTTACCTAAATTAAAAAAAGCACGGCGGTTATTTAAACCTGTCAGGGCATCGGTATCTGCCAGTTGCTCTGCCTTTAAACGGGCATGCTGAAGCTCTTCTTCCATTAGCTTCCGATCTGTTATGTTGGTTGCCACTTCTATACGTACTAACCGCCCATCTAACCAAGGTACAGCTTGATCTCGGCATTGATACCACTGATTATTAGCCGTATTTTTTATTTCCGTTATTTGTACACCCGTTGGCTTGCCTTGGTTTGTCTAGCAATATAGGGTTAGTACAAAAGCTGCATGGGCCAGTCTGCTTGGTTTGTAATACCTGCCAACATTTGCGTCCAGCCGGATTACCCCATTTTTTACGACCATACTCATTCATAAATAAGAGTTCGTGGGTATCCATATCCGCTACATAAACGAGCGCATCAAGACTATCTAAAATAGTGGTTACTGCTTGATGACTGGTGTTTAAGTCTTTATTGTTTGAGTTCATTGAGTAGTGAGGCTCTTCTATTCATATCAATTTCTTACATATTATCATCTGATTATATACATTACACTAACCTAGTCTAGACGACTACCTATCTCCAAGTAGGTAGTTCTACTGCCACTTCTGTGCTGACACCTTTAGCCCCCTCTGTTGTTAAGATATTACTTTATCCTCTAGGGTGGAGTTCCCCCATGTCTATTGAAAATTATGCTGATTTAATCACTACTGCAAAAAATGAAACTAACCCACAGCGGTTACTATTTGTTTTTGCTAAAGCCGTATTACCAGACGATGCAACCCCTGAAGAAAAAGCAGCTTTTGAAAAGGGTGAAGGTGGTGCACTCGATCCAATTTTATGTGTGGATAAAACACCCGAAGAAGCGGCTAGTTTTGCTACAC
Organism: Marinospirillum minutulum DSM 6287; assembly: GCF_000422325.1. Taxonomy (GTDB): domain Bacteria; phylum Pseudomonadota; class Gammaproteobacteria; order Pseudomonadales; family Halomonadaceae; genus Marinospirillum; species Marinospirillum minutulum. The sequence goes on along the minus strand of NZ_AULO01000015.1, from coordinate 36,815 downwards.
TTGTTGCCGAAGCTGAAACGACAGGGCATTCTTGGGATGTAGCTTTTATTTCTGCCATGAGTGGTCATGCTGGACAAGCGCTAAATAGTGATGAATGTGTTCAACCTTTAAATATGATGGTAGAGCAAATTCGCCTAGGTAAAATTTCTCAGTTTTTGGCGATCAGTCGGGACGGTGAATTAATTGAGATTTATTGAGGATACTTAATGAGTGAATCTGCACGTATTGGAATTGTAACGGTTAGCGATAGAGCCAGCTCAGGTGCTTATGAAGACCTATCTGGCCAAGCAATTATTAACACCTTAAAAGATTATTTAACCAGTCCTTGGGAAGCAGTTTACCGAATTATTCCCGATGAAAAGGACATCATTGAATCCACCTTAAAAGACCTAGTGGACTACCAAGGCTGCTGCTTGGTTATTACTACGGGTGGCACGGGGCCTGCACTAAGAGACGTTACCCCTGAGGCAACAGAAGCAGTTAGTGACAGAATGATGCCCGGCTTTGGTGAGTTAATGCGTGCTGAATCTTTAAAGTATGTACCAACAGCTATTTTATCGCGTCAAACTGCGGGGCTAAGAGGTAGCAGTCTTATTCTAAACCTACCTGGTAAACCTAAAGCTATCCGCCAGTGCTTAGATGCTGTTTTTCCTGCTATTCCTTGCTGTATCGACATTATGGAAGGCCCTTACCTTGAGTGTGACGAGTCTGTCATCAAGGCTTTTCGACCCAGTTAATTTTTTTCTAGCAATAAAAAAACCGCCAAGTGCTTAAAAGTGCTTGGCGGTTTTTTATGGCTTATTATTTACCTTGTTGGGCTTCTTGCTCGGCAATCATTCTATCCACTGATGAAATATAATATTCATCTCCGAAGGCATCTTCTGGCTCTTTTAACCACACCAGACAAATGAGCCAGCTAACAAAAGCACCCCCAGCAATAATATAGAAGAACTGGCTTGGCGTTACATAGGTGAAAAGTGTTAAGTAAACCACTGCACCCACATTACCATAAGCCCCAGCCATACCCGATATTTGCCCTGTTACCCTACGTTTAATGGAAGGAATAATACCAAAGGTTGCACCCTCGGCACCCTGTACAAATATTGAAGTAAAGATAGTCACTGCTATAGCAATAATAATTGGCCAAGAAGAATTCAACATACCCATTAAGACAAAGCCAGCTGAAATTCCAAACATATAACTCAGCATTACAAAACGTCGATTACCCATACGGTCTGAAACCATGCCACCCATAGGGCGAGCAACTAGGTTTACAAAGGCAAAGGAAGCAGCAATTAAACCGGCGGTTGCTGCATTAAGCCCCCAAGTTTCTTCAAAAAACATCGGCAGCATAGAAACAACAGCAAGCTCTGCGCCAAAGTTAGCAAAGTAGGTAGAGTTAAGTGCCGCCACACTATTAAAACTATAGCGATCATCTTCTGGCACACCTTTCTTTAATATAGGTACGTTAACACGCAGTATTTGTACTAGCTGGTAAACAACCACCAAAGCAATAACGGCATAGGCTATCCAAGCACCTGTTTCGGTTATATAACCCATGTTTTCTATACGCCAAACCAAAATAGCCAAGACACCCACTAAAGGTATTGTCCAAAGCATTAGCTTAACCATATCGCCCCAAGTGCTAACTTCTAAGGCTGCGGTTTTACGAGGTTTACGGTGGGCTTTTTCATCGGGTCCATCAGTAATAGCAAACCAGTAATAAACACCGTAGGCAGCCATAACAATGGCACTCTGACCTATCGCCCAGCGCCAGCCATCGTCACCACCGTACATAGTTAAAGCAATGGTCGGTAAAGACATGGCCGCAGCAGCGGAACCAAAGTTACCCCAGCCGGCATAAAAGCCTTCTGCAAAACCTATATCTCTAGGTTTAAACCAAAGGGCGGTCATGTGAATACCCACCACAAAACTAGCACCGATAGAACTTAAAACTAAGCGTGAAACCAACAACTGGGTAAGGGTTGAACCAAAAGCAAAGGTAAGTGCGGGAATCGACATGGTGACCATAAGTACAGAAAACACTCGGCGCGGGCCAAAGCGGTCTAACGCCATACCAACAATGATGCGTGCTGGTATGGTCAATGCCACGTTACAAATAGCAAAAAGGCGTAAATCATCACGCGTTAGCCAATCAGCACTTTTTAACATGCTAGAAGCTAAAGGCGCCATATTGAACCAAACATAGAAGGTTATAAAAAATGCAATCCAAGTTAGGTGTAATGCACGAATTTCAGGGCTACGAAATTTAAAAACTGCGGAAACTTTCATAACAATGCTTCCTTTTCTTATGGGCTAGGCAGAATTAGCAAAGGACATTCCACTCTACGAGCAAGGAAAGAGGTCACACTTCCTAGCGTCATATAGTCCAATTCATCTACAAAATAACTAAGGGATTGCGCAATAAAACCACCATCAGGTTGATGACTATGCCTAGCTACAACCAAGAGGTTAGGTACTAATTTTTTAGAAGCTTGCAGCAACATTTTTCTAGGATCACCCTCAGTAATCAAAATATCACAAGTAAGCTTTTGCTCTTCAATAAAAGCTTTGCCTTCTTCTAAAGCTTGTTTTAACTCGTTATATTCCTGTTGGAATAAGTCTTCATTTGCATCGGATGCTGCCCGTGGGTTTTCAGCAACAGCCATAAGTAACAGGGTAGGATTTAATGCCCCAAACAATGACAAGGTTTGTGCTAAAGCCAGCTTGGCATTTCTTGATCCGTCGTAGGCAATCAGTATTTTCATTTTGATATCCTCAAACATTAACTGCCCCTGTCGTTGCAGAGGCAGAATGGATCTTTAGGGGTTCTTTACGTAGGCGTTACTGCGAAGGTAAAACCACCAGTTAACGACCAAACAAAGTGCATAAAAAACAGCAAAGCCATACATTGCCATTTCAGGTGTACCCGCACGTATTTGACCACCCATAACTATCGGGGCAATAAAAGCACCGTAGGCTGCTATGGCAGAAGTCCAACCTAATACTGGGCCTTTTTGTTGTTGATTAAAAATTACCCCAATGCTGCGGAAGGTAGAACCATTACCTATACCACTGGCTGCAAAAAGCACCACAAAAAGCAGTAAGAAGATATAAAAATAGCTATTAGGATCATTCGAGTTATATGCCAGCATCATCACATAACCCGTAGCAACAGAAGCAACAACCATAACTACAGAAATGATTTGCGTAACAATTGCACCACCCACCTTATCGGAAATCCAACCACCCACAGGACGAATAAGTGCACCAACAAAAGGCCCTATCCAAGACCAGGTTAACGCACTAGGTGCATTGGTATTAACAACCCGCATCATGTTGCCCTCGGCATCTACCTGCATAAGGTTGCCAAAAATAACGCTGATAGAAAGGGGAAGTGCTGCTGAAAACCCAATGAAAGAGCCAAAGGTAAGTATGTAAAGCACCGTCATGGACCAGGTGTGCTTATTAGAGAAAATACTAAATTGCTTTTTAATGTTGGGCTTAATATCACCAGGAATCATTTTTAATAGAAACACAGTAAGCACTATGGTTAGAGGTAAAGCCAACCACATGCTCATGTATTTAAGGGCCAGCACACCCACAATAGAAGTGATTATACCTACTAGATACAAGCCAAGAATCTTACCAAAAGCGGCAAAAGGTGTACCCGGATTAGGTGTAATAACACGCAAGTTATTCATACCCAACCAACCAGCAAAAGCTAAAGGCACTAAGAAAACCAGCCACACAAACCCAGCATTTTGAATCCAAGTATCTGTACCAGCTTCTATACGGCCAATTAAAGTACCACTGGCTTTTTGTAAGGCTAAAGGCTCACCAGCTAAGAAACCAAACACACCCACGGTCATAACTAATGGAATAAGTATTTGCATGGTAGTAACGCCAAAGTTACCTAAACCAGCATTCATACCTAAACCATAACCCTGTTTGCTTTTAGGGAAAAAGGTACTGATATTGCTCATGGAGCAAGCAAAGTTACCGCCACCTATACCAGATAAAAGCGCTAAAGCTTGAAACACAATTAAAGGCGTAGCGGGATTAGTTAGGGCAATACCCGTACCTAAGGCAGGAAATATCAATAAGGCAGTGGTTAAGAAGATGGTATTACGCCCACCGGCAATGCCTATCATAAAGGAGGCTGGAATACGCAAAGTTGCGCCTGAAAGCCCTGCAATAGCTGTTAGCGTAAAAAGCTGCTCAACGCTAAAAGAAAAACCCAAATTTTGCATTTGGGCGGTAATCATTCCCCACATTAACCAAACGGCAAAGCCTATCAGCAGGCTGGGAATGGATATCCAAAGGTTGCGGTTGGCGATTTTTTGACCTTTCTCTTTCCAGTAGGTCTCATTTTCGACATCCCAATCGTGTATGTCTTGATTTGTTTTAGCCATGGTCGTATCTCTTTTCCGTAGTGAATACAAAGCTGCCACTTACTGAATTTAAGATACGCCTTAGCTATTAAAAAATAAGTTACTCAAAATAGGTAGTTCACTTACCTCTACTCATTAAGTGATAGTCAAAAAAACAACTCAAGCCTTTGTTTTTATTATGTTTTTTTAATTATCGCCTAAATTTTCTTTAAAAAAACTTAACCATTAGATTTTTGTAGGTATTTTTCTCTGCCTAACTCTAGGCTAGTGCTTACGCTGGATGGCGTGTCACCCCTTCTTGAACCGCCCAAACAGCCACCTCAACCCTAGAGCGCAGCTTCATTTTTTTAAGCAGGTTTTTAACATGCACTTTTACTGTGCCTTCGGTGACATCTAAACGCCGAGCAATCATTTTATTAGACAAGCCTTCAGCAATTAAACGCATAATTTGCATTTCACGCGCTGTTAAATTAGCAATATCTGGCCCAGAAGCAGGTGAACGCTGATTGCGTAATGCTTCTGCTAAGAGCGCGGTTAACCTTTCACTCACCACCATTTTACCTAGCGCAGCTTGGCGTAATTGTTCCAAGAGTTCTTCTGGTTCCATATCTTTTAACAGGTAACCATCCGCACCCGACTTCAAAGCAGCGACTACGTCTTCTTCGTGATCAGACACGGTAAACATTACTATGCGTGAAGCAACACCTTCGGCACGCAGTTGTTTTAATACTTCTATGCCATTAGTACCTGGCATATTTAAATCTAAAAGAATTAAGTCTGGGTCTAGTTCCAGCGCCATTTTAACGCCTTCTTCTGGGAAACCTGCCTCACCCACCAGCATCAAATCTTCTTCATCCTCTATAAGTTGACGTATTCCTTTACGCAAAAGTGGGTGGTCATCAATAATGACAATGCTTGCTTTTTCTTGGCTCATTTTTTTACCCTGCTCAAATTTCTTTTACTTTTATGCTGACACTTTCTCTGCTTGCTGCTTAAGTAAAGCAGGCATAAAACTTAAATAAAGCCCCACACCCCCTGCTCTAAGGTTGTAGAGGTTTATTTTGCCACCCAGAGTAACAGCTCTATCACGCATAATAATTAAGCCATAGTGCTGGTCTGGTGAATTAGCTTCATTAAAACCTCTACCATCATCCTCTACCGCCACTTCAACCTCATCCCCTCGCCTTCTTACTTTAACCTTAACACTGCTTGCCTTAGCATGTTTCATTACATTAGAAAGCGCTTCCCTTACCACCTGCAAAACATGAATTTCTTCATTTGGGCTTAACAAGTCTGAAGGCAAGTCGAACTCTAAAAATATAAGAAAACCTAAGCGCTCTGAAAATTCTTCAACAGTTTTTTCTAAGGCTGCACGCAAACCTGGTTTATCTAGCTCCAAGCGAAAGGTTGTTAGAAGCTCACGGAGTTGTCGATAAGCATTATTCACACCTGTACGCACTTCAACGAGGGTTTCTTGCTGTTTGGGTGAAGTGTTTTCTTTTTGTTGTTGTTTTTGTAAACGGCTAATTTGTATTTTTAAATAAGACAGTGACTGGGCTAAAGAATCGTGAAGTTCACGGGCAATAATGCTGCGCTCCTCTAACAATGAAAGCTGCTGACCTTCTTGCATTTGCTGTTGAATATAAATGGCGGTGGCTAGCTGATCTGACAGGGTTTGCAATAAGCGTACCGATCTTTGGCTTAACTGGCGACCAAGGGGATAGGCAACATCCAGTGTGCCTAAACGCCTACCCGCTGTGGCTACGGGCAAATAAAGGTGTTCGTGACCGTTAGTAACAATTGAATTATCGAGCGAGCTTTTATCTATGCAGGCAGAGCAGTCTAGGTTACGGCAATAGATAGGGCGAGATGCACTTAGGGTAGTCATTACCTTAATGCTTTTTTGTTGGTCATTAATGTAAAGGTTGATTGAACCTATATCGATCAGCTGTTCTAGCTTTTTCAACATGGGCACAGCCGTTTGGCAAATATTATCACTATTCTCATAAAGCAGACGCCCAGCATCATGTAATAGCTGTAAAGCTTGGTGGCTGCGCTCTAGTTCTAATGTTTTTTGGGAAACCAGTTTTTCTAAATGGCGGTAATTAGAGGAAAGGTCTCGTGACATATCATTGATAGCCTCCCCTAAGTCAGCTAGCTCATCTTCATTTTGTGCATGTTGACGAACAACAAAGTTGCCTCTACGCACTTCTTTTACCTGAGACATCAGCTTGCCTAAGGGAATAACCACCTTTTCTCGTATATCAAAAAATGCCACCACAATGGCAACAAAGGCTAAAAGCATAAAAGTGGTTTGAATAAAAATTTGCAGCTTAACTTTCTTGTCTGTACTTTTTTCTAAAGCTGAAACCATGCTGTCAATTAAGTGATACTGGGCATCTAGCAGGGCTTCTAGTTCAATAAGCTGCCTAGCGTTATAAGTAGCTACCTTTACAAACTTAGGTTTAATGTCACCCTGCCATTTTTCTACAACGGCTAAATACACAATATGCAGATTATTGTCGTTAGCACGCGGTATAGCCGTTACTAGTTCTTCGCTAGCTAAGCGATCAGCAAACCCTTTAATTGCTTTTTCTAGGTTGAGGCTTTCTGTCTGATAGCTTTTATCTAAACGTATTTCTTGCAAGCTGTTGATGATACGAAAGGTTTGCATACGTAAAGAGCCAGCAATGTTCAGTGCTGCTGCATCGCCTTTCATTCTGTCAGAAATAATATAAGACGCCAGAATACTGGTAATGGCCATAGCACTAATAATGACCATGTGTATAGCTATGCGGGTTACAAGGGATTTTCTTTTCACAAGTAGCAACTCTATTCGTAGTTTAACTGCCTCCACCTTCCCACAAACAGCCAGGTCTGAGTGTATCCCTTAAGGGGTAATTTGGTTGTTTCTGGTGGTATTCATACAGTAATTGTTTGAAACCTAGTACAAACTCAGTTGTGAAGCGGGCAGTTTTGCTGGTTTATTTAAGCCTACAAATTGCTTTTTTATCCTGAGGAGTCCGGGAGAGCGACTATGAGTCACTTCATCGATCGACTGAATTATTTTAAGAAATCAAGGGTGCCCTTTGCTAATGGGCATGGCGAAACGCAAGTAACCAATCGCGACTGGGAAGATGGTTATCGCCAGCGGTGGCAGCACGACAAAATTGTGCGTTCTACCCACGGTGTTAACTGTACGGGTTCTTGTAGCTGGAAAATTTACGTTAAAAATGGCCTAGTCACTTGGGAAACCCAACAAACTGACTACCCACGCACCCGCCCCGATTTACCTAACCATGAACCTCGCGGCTGTCCGCGTGGTGCTAGTTATTCTTGGTACATGTATAGCGCTAATCGCCTTAAATATCCATTAATGCGTAAATCGCTGATTCAATTGTGGCGTAAGGCGCGTAAAGAGTTTAGCGACCCTGTTGATGCTTGGGCATCCATAGTGGAAGACCCTGCCAAAACTAAACTTTACAAAGCACGCCGTGGTTTGGGTGGTTTTGTGCGTTCAGACTGGGAAGAAGTTAACGAGCTAATTGCTGCTTCTAACGTTTACACAGCTAAAGAACATGGCCCAGACCGCATTATTGGTTTCTCGCCCATTCCTGCCATGTCGATGATTTCTTACGCTGCCGGTAGCCGTTATTTGTCTTTAATTGGTGGTGTCTGCTTAAGTTTCTACGACTGGTACTGTGACTTACCACCCGCTTCACCCATGACTTGGGGCGAACAAACCGACGTGCCTGAATCGGCTGACTGGTATAACAGTAACTACATTATTGCTTGGGGTTCTAACGTTCCGCAAACCCGTACACCTGATGCCCACTTCTTTACTGAAGTTCGCTACAAGGGTACTAAAACCGTTGCTATTACGCCCGACTATGCCGAAGTTGCCAAGCTAGCTGACCAGTGGATTAACCCTAAGCAGGGTACTGATGCTGCTTTAGCTATGGCTTTTGGTCACGTTATTCTTAAAGAATTCCACCTAGACAACCCTAGCGAATACTTTACTGATTATGTGCGCCGTTATACCGACATGCCTTATTTGGTTATGTTGGAAGAACGTGAAGATGGTGTTTATGCACCTGGCCGTTTCTTACGCGCCAGCGACTTTTCTGACCAGCTAGGCCAAGAAAATAACCCAGACTGGAAAACCATTGCCATAGATGAAGCGTCTGATAAGTACGTAACACCTAATGGTTCAATAGGCTTCCGTTGGGGCGAAAAAGGTAAATGGAACCTAGAAGAAAAAGCCAACGTCGATCAAAAAGAAGCCAAGCTACGCCTAAGTTTAATTGATGCCCACGATGATAAAGTTAAAGTAGGTTTCCCCTATTTTGGCGGCATTAAGCACGAACACTGGCAGCACGTTGAGCACAACAACATAGTTAAGCACACCCTACCTGTACGGAATATTCAGCTAGCCGATGGCAGCCAAGTAAAAGTGGCCGCTGTTTATGACCTGATGATTGCCAACTACGGTATTAGCCGTGGCCTAGGTGATGACGATGGTGCAACTAACTACGATCAAATTGCTCCCTACACCCCAGCTTGGCAGGAACAAATCACCGGTGTACCGCGTGAAACCGTCATTCGTATTGCCCGTGAGTTTGCTGATACAGCACACAAAACCAAGGGTCGTTCGATGATTATTGTGGGTGCTGGTATGAACCACTGGTACCACATGGACATGAACTACCGTGGCTTGATGAACATGCTGATTTTCTGCGGCTGTGTTGGTCAAAGTGGTGGTGGTTGGGCGCACTATGTAGGCCAAGAAAAACTTCGTCCACAAACTGGCTGGACTCCGCTTGCCTTTGGTACTGACTGGACACGTCCACCACGCCACATGAACGGTACGTCTTTCTTCTACAATCACTCTAGCCAATGGCGCTATGAGAAGTTGGAAGTTAGCGAAATTCTTTCGCCCTTAGCTAACCCTGATAAGTACAAGGGTAGCTTAATCGACTTTAACGTTCGCTCTGAGCGGATGGGTTGGTTGCCTTCTGCACCTCAGCTAAATACTAACCCGCTGCATATTGCGGCTAAAGCTAAAGCGGCTGGTTTATCGCCACAAGACTATACAGTTAAAGCGCTTAAATCAGGTGAAATTGCTTTTGCTTCTGAATCCCCCGATGACCCTAAAAACTTCCCTCGCAACCTGTTTATCTGGCGTTCTAACCTCTTAGGTTCGTCCGGTAAAGGTCACGAATATATGCTTAAGTACCTATTAGGCACCAAGCATGGTTTGCAGGGTAAAGACTTAGGCCAAGAAGGTGGCGAAAAGCCGTTAGAAGTTGAATGGCGTGATGACCCACAAGATGGCAAGTTAGACTTGTTGGTTACTTTAGATTTCCGTATGTCGACTACCTGTCTTTATTCAGATATCGTTCTTCCGACCGCTACTTGGTACGAAAAAAATGACCTGAATACCTCAGATATGCACCCCTTTATTCACCCCTTAACAGCGGCGACTGACCCAGCTTGGGAAGCCCGTAGTGACTGGGAAATTTACAAGGGTATCGCTAAAGCCTTCTCCAAAGCTTGTGTGGGCCACCTAGGTGAAGAAACCGACCTAGTTACCCTACCTTTACAGCATGACTCGCCTAACGAATTAGGTCAGGCTTTTGAAGTGAAGGATTGGAAAAAAGGTGAATGCGATTTAATTCCGGGCAAAACAGCGCCTTCGCTTATTACTGTTGAGCGTAACTACCCAGAAACCTATGCACGCTTCACTTCGCTAGGCCCTGCGTTAGATAAGCTAGGTAATGGCGGTAAGGGCATTAACTGGAATACTGATCCTGAAATTGAACTGCTAGGACAGCTTAACCATAAGCAACTAACAGGCTCTTCAACGGGTCGCCCAAAAATTGATTCAGCCATAGATGCGGCTGAAGTCATTCTAACCCTAGCGCCAGAAACCAACGGCGCAGTGGCGGTTAAAGCTTGGCAGGCGCTCTCAGACATTACTGGCTTAGAGCACACCCACTTAGCTAAACCTAAAGAAGACGAAAAAATTCGCTTCCGCGATATTGTTGCCCAGCCACGTAAGATTATCTCTAGCCCTACCTGGTCTGGCTTAGAAGATGAACACGTTTCTTACAACGCTTGTTACACCAATATTCACGAGCTAATTCCTTTCCGTACTTTAACGGGTCGTCAACAGCTCTACCAAGATCACCCTTGGATGCGTGACTTTGGTGAAAGCTTTGTATCTTACCGTCCGCCCATTAACACTAAAGCAGCAGCACCCTTGCTGAATGCTAAGCCCAATGGCAACCCTGAAAAGGCGCTGAACTTCTTAACGCCTCACCAAAAATGGGGTATCCACAGTACCTACAGCGACAACCTACTCATGCTGACACTTTCACGAGGCGGCCCCATTGTGTGGCTAAGTGAAGACGATGCTAAAGAAATTGGCGTTGAAGATAATGACTGGATTGAAGCCTTTAATGCTAACGGTGCTATCGCTGCCAGAGCTGTAGTAAGTCAGCGTGTTATGCCCGGCATGGTGATGATGTATCACGCTCAAGAACGCATCGTGAATGTCCCTGGCTCTGAAGTCAGTGGTACACGTGGCGGTATTCATAACTCAGTAACCCGTGCTTGCCCCAAACCGACCCACATGATCGGCGGCTATGCACACCAAGCTTATGGTTTCAACTACTACGGAACCGTTGGCTCTAACCGTGACGAGTTTGTAATCGTGCGCAAAATGAAGCGTGTTGATTGGTTAGACGGTGAAGGTAACGATTATCAGCAGGAGGCAGTGAAATGAAAATTCGCTCTCAAGTTGGCATGGTGCTCAACCTAGACAAGTGTATAGGCTGCCACACCTGTTCTGTGACCTGTAAAAACGTTTGGACCAGCCGTGAAGGTATGGAATACGCTTGGTTCAATAACGTAGAAACCAAACCTGGTATTGGTTATCCCAAAGATTGGGAAGACCAAGACAAATGGAATGGTGGTTGGATTAGACGTAACGACGGCAAAATTGAACCCCGTATTGGCGGTAAATTCCGTGTTCTAGCCAATATCTTTGGTAACCCAGATTTACCCGATATTCACGACTACTACGAACCCTTTGATTTTGACTATCAGCACTTGCATACCGCTGGCGATGTAGAACACCAGCCGGTTGCTCGTCCACGCTCGGTTATTACCGGTAAGCGGATGAATAAAATTAACTGGGGTCCTAACTGGGAAGAAATTCTAGGTACCGAGTTTTCTAAGCGCCGTGCTGATAAAAACTTCGATCAAATTCAGGCCGATATTTACGGCCAGTTTGAAAGTACCTTCATGATGTACTTGCCCCGCCTTTGCGAGCATTGCCTTAACCCAACTTGCGTTGCTTCCTGTCCAAGTGGCGCAATTTATAAGCGCGAAGAAGACGGCATAGTACTGATTGACCAAGACAAGTGCCGTGGCTGGCGTATGTGTATCAGCGGTTGCCCTTACAAAAAGATTTACTACAACTGGAAAAGTGGCAAGTCTGAAAAGTGCATCTTCTGTTACCCACGTATCGAAGCCGGTATGCCAACCGTTTGTTCAGAAACCTGTGTTGGACGTATTCGTTACCTAGGCGTACTACTTTATGACGCTGACCGTATTCAAGAAGTAGCCAGCACGCCAGATGAAGGTGATTTGTACGAAAAGCAGCTAGAGATTTTCCTTGATCCAAATGACCCTGAAGTGATTGCTCAGGCTCGCAAAGATGGCATCACTGAAAACGTACTCAAAGCAGCGCAAGCATCACCGGTTTGGAAGCTTGCAATGGACTGGCGTTTAGCCCTGCCCTTGCACCCTGAATACCGTACTTTGCCTATGGTTTGGTACGTACCACCACTATCACCCATTCAGTCAGCAGCCGATGCTGGCAAACTAGGTCATAGCGGTGTGTTACCAGACGTAGATAGCTTACGTATTCCTGTGCGCTACCTAGCTAACCTGCTAACCGCAGGTGATGAAAAGCCAGTATTGCTTGCCCTCAAGCGCTTAATGGCCATGCGTGAATACAAGCGTGCTCAACAGGTTGATGGTGTAGAAGACCTACGTGCGCTAGATGAAACTGGCTTAACCCAAGCTCAAGCTGAAGACATGTACCGTTACCTTGCTATTGCTGATTATGAAGACCGCTTTGTCATTCCAACCAGCCATAGAGAACAAGCACGCGATGCTTACCCAGAGCGTAACGGTTGTGGCTTCTCCTTTGGTGATGGTTGCCACGGTGACAGCAAGTTCAGCCTATTTGGCGGTAATAAAACTACCACAACCATGGTGGAAAAAATCAGTGCGGTTAAGCAAGTCGACCCTGCATTGTTAAAAGACTAAGGAGATAATTCATGCGAAGTTTAGCCCTACTGGCACGTCTGCTGGATTATCCCACTGCTGAGCTGGTTGCAGCTCGGCAGGAGATTAACGATATCTTGCAGAATGACCCTGATCTACCTGATGCCAGCCGACCCTCACTTATCGCTTTGGCTAACGAGCTAGGTAATAACGACCTACTTGATAGCCAAGAAAGCTATGTAGTGACTTTTGATCGTGGTCGTGCCACCTCACTGCTGCTATTTGAGCATGTACACGGTGAATCACGTGATCGTGGCCAAGCCATGGTTGATTTAATGAACGAATACCAACAAGCCGGTTTAGAGATAGATACGCGAGAACTGCCAGACTATCTACCCTTGTTCTTAGAGTTCTTATCAACCCGTGAGTCTGAAGAAATTTTTCAGTGGTTAGGCTCGATTAGCCACATTTTAGCTTTAGTGGCCGAACGCTTAAAACAGCGTGACAGTCATTATGCCGCCATCTTCAATACCCTCGTTGCTTTAGCGGGTGAAGAAGTGGACTGGCAGCAACTAGCAATAACGGTTGCAGCTGAAGAAAGAGATGACACACCTGAAGCGCTCGACAAGGTTTGGGAAGAGGAAATGGTGCGTTTTGTAGATGACCAAGGTGCTTCCTGTGGTGAGTCGCAGGCAGTGAAACAGCGCCGTAGTGATCTGGGTAAAGTGCAGCCCTTGTATATTCAAGAGCCAGCAACTGAATCTAGCTCCAGTCACTAGAGAAGCTGAATTCGAGGAGAGTTCTTATGAGTTACGTTAACACTTTAGTGTTTGGGGTTTATCCCTACATGGCTATGGCAGTATTCATGATTGGTAGTTGGATACGCTATGACCAAGCACAATACACTTGGAAAGCGGGTTCTAGCCAAATGGTCAGCAAAAAAGGCTTACGCTTAGCTAGCAACCTATTTCACGTGGGTATCATTACCATCTTCTTTGGTCACCTAGTTGGCTTGCTAACCCCTTCTTGGGTTTACGAGCCTTTTATGACCGCTACAACCAAGCAAACAATGGCTATTGTTATAGGTGGTATTGCCGGTGTTATGTGCTGGGTAGGTGCGGGGCTTTTACTTAAGCGCCGTTTAACCGACCTCTATGTGCGTGCCACAGGCAGCACTGCTGACCTATTAGTTATAGCAATACTGTTTATTCAGGTTTCCTTAGGGTTAATGACTATTTTCATCAGCCTGGGTCACATGGATGGTTCAGTAATGAAGCAGTTATCGCATTGGGCGCAATCAGTGGTCACCCTACAAGGTAATCCAGCCATTTATATGGAAGGTATCCACCCCATATTTAAGCTGCATATCTTCTTGGGCATGACACTCTTTGTCATCTTCCCCTTCACACGCCTAGTGCATATTTGGAGTGTGCCTTTGGAATATATTAGCCGCCGTTACCAGCTAGTTCGTAAACGCGCCTGATAAACAAGTTAACTGGGTGCCTAGTCACCCAGTTAACCAACCTTCTAAATTTGGAAGAGGTAACTCGCTATGCAAACCATTCCTGTTATGCAAATAAATAACGAACAAGCATCTAACGCTAGTTTTCCAGCGGTTAGAGTGGGTGCGGAATACATCAAGCAAGAAGCCATTGCCCATGAAATGCAATACCACCCAAGCGCCAGCGCAGAAGAAGCTTGGGAAATGGCCGCACGTAGTTTAGTAATAGAAAAACTACTGGCTAGCAAGGCAGAAGCAATGGGTATTCAAGGCGATACGGTTGAGCAACGTACTGCTAATTTATTAGAGCAAGAACTACAGCTACCAGAAATTCGTGAAGACGACTGTTTACGTTATTTTGAACAAAACAAAGCGCGTATGGTTAGCCCTAAGCTCATTAGCCTAAGACACATTTTGTTAGCTGCCGCACCCGATGATGCTGTAGCACGAGATCAGCAAATGCAGGTAGCTAAAAGCCTACTAGAGCAACTCAGCAGTAACCCAGCCAGCTTTACTCAATTAGCGGCTAGCTATTCGGTTTGTGAATCTAAACACCAAGACGGTCATTTAGGACAAATTTCGCGTGGTCAAACTGTGGCTGAATTTGAACGGCAAATTTGGAACCTGCCCATAGGTTTACACCAACAACCGATTGAAAGCCGCTACGGTTATCACTTGGTTTATATTGATCAAAGTGAAGAAGGTGAAGCACTTCCCTATGAAGTGGCAGCACCAAAAATTCGCCAATATTTGCAAGAAAATGCCACACGCACAGCTTTACGCCATTACTTACAAAGCCTAGCCAGTGCTGCACCCGTGCTAGGTATAGATATGGGGCAGTCAGATTCACCGTTAATGCAGTAGTTTTTACCGAAGTTAAAAGGAGAAGTCACCATGCTGATAGAGGAATTAAGTAGTCCCAAGTACAGTAATGACCACTATCTTCTTCAGTTTCTTGAAGCTACTTTTAACAATACAGATAATGGCATTATTCTAACCGATGAAAATCTGAAGATTATTGCCATTAATCAAGCATTTACCCTTATAACTGGCTACTCTTATAACGATATAAAAGACCAAACACCACGCATTCTAAAGTCTGGTAAGCATGATTTAAGTCACTACAAAAAAATGTGGCAAGAAATTACTAGATTTGGGTTTTGGCAGGGCGTGATGGTAAATAAAAATAAAGCCGGTGAGCAATATACTGAATGGCTAACAATTAAGGCTATAAAAGATAAAGAAGGTAATATTTTTCGCTATATAGGAATAATGTACAACCTGTCTTTATTTGAAGAAAAGCAAAAAACGATTAACTTTCTTAAATCTTGCGATAGCGCGACATCCCTACTTAACCGTAGTGCAATAGTTGATTATTTAGCAGGGTTAGATAAAGAAACCAAGCAGCAATTATTTTTATCCGTAATTGATATAGACCACTTCTACTTTATTAATGAAAGGTATGGTACAGCAACAGGCGACTTGGCTTTAAAAGAAATAGCTAAAAACCTTAACAGACTCACTTTACCTAATGAAAAACTAGCACGTATAAGTGCCGATAAATTCTTACTGGTTGGTCAATTTGAAGACCAACACAAGCTGGCTTTAAGGCTAGCTTCACTAAAAAATAAAGTAAGTAAAAACTATTTTATTAACAGCTACTCAATAGATATCAACCTAAGCCTAGGTATTGAATTAGGAAAAAATGAACTAAACGATGTAAGTACCCTTTTAAGAAATGCTGAGCAGGCTTTAACTCAGGGTAGAAAAATTAGCTATGGTCTAGTGCACTTTTTTGAATCTAGTCAAAACAGCCTAACCCTAGAAGAAATCAACCTAGCAAGAGAGCTAAGCCATGCCTTCGATAATCAACAAATGGAGCTTTACTATCAACCTAAAGCATCCTTGGTAACCGGACAAATATTTAGTAGCGAAGCACTCATTCGCTGGAACCACCCACAACACGGTGTTATTGCCCCAGACAAGTTTATTCCTTTGGCAGAGCGCTATGGACTTATTCATCGTTTAGGTCACTGGGTGCTTGAAGAGGCATGCGAACAGCTTAATCGGTGGAAAAAAACCACCTTTTCTAACTTTAAAATTGCCGTAAACATGTCTTTACAGCAGCTAATGGATGTACGTTTTTTAGATTCACTAAAGCAGGTGCTAAAAAAATACAACATAGTTAAAGGCTTAGAAATAGAGCTAACAGAAAGTGTGTTGTTAAGCCAAGAAAAAAACGGCTTAAGAATACTCGAAGAAATTGCAGGCATGGGCATTCAACTCAACATTGATGACTTTGGTACAGGTTATTCAAACCTCAGCTACCTAAGAAAAATGCCAGTAAAATTCTTAAAAATTGACCGCAGCTTTATCACTGAAATTATTGATAACACTAGCGATCAAATGATTGTTAGAAGCATTATTGCCATAGGGCATAACCTAGGTATGCAAGTAATCGCAGAAGGTGTAGAAACTCAACAACACTGCGCCTGGTTAAAAAGCAATCAATGTGATTTTATTCAGGGTTACTTATTGACCCGTCCACTACCTATTACGAGGTTTGAAGAATGGATAGGCAACCAACAAATTTAACCCCACCGACTAGAAAGCCAGTAAGAAACTGTGTTTTACCCAGTATAGCTTGCAAAAAAAACACTAGCCTTGGTCCTGTCAATGGCTTGTGTGATATGCGCTGCCTAGTTCGCAGCCACCCTTTGTTTAAGCAAATAAATAAAGAAGACTTTGAAGTTATTCTTACTAAAGCCAAGCACCTAGATTTACAAACGCATACTAGCATTTACCGAGAAGGCGAAAGCTGTGAACGTTTTTTCCTAGTCATTGAAGGTGCTGTAAAACTCTTTATGCTGGGTGAAGATGGCACAGAACGAATCGTTGGTAATGCAACTAAGTTGCAAGCCATAGGAGAGCATGAAGTATTTACTACTAAAAAAACTTTTAGTCACTTTGCTGAAACCACAACACCCACTCGACTTATTAGTTTTTCTGCTGCTATTTATTTAAAACTATTAGAAAAAAACAACCTTTCTGCACTTAGTTTTTTAAGCTACCTAGCAGAAAAAAGATCTAACCATTTTTCTGAAATTGAAGTAGTAACAACAAGCAATGCACGCCAAAGGGTTATTACCTACCTTAAAAGTATTTGTGACAAACAAAGCACTAGCAGTATAAATAATATTGTTTTGCCTATACCTAAATACCAAATAGCATCCTACTTAGGAATGAAGCCTGAAACTTTTTCTAGAATTCTTTCTGACTTAAAAGAAAACAACCTTATCAGTACCAATAAAAGAGAGATCATTATTAACGACCCAGAGCTTTTTGTTGCTAACAATTTATTTTAATAAGTTGATAACTATCAAGAGTCATATCTGGCAAGCCGCTATATTTAATTAGCTCATGTCAGATAAATTTTATCTGCCACTTAGCCTGAAGGTCTCCCCCTTCGGGCTTTTTTTATAGGAGTTTACTATGGAGCTGGTTTGTCCTGCTGGTAGCCTACCAGCACTTAAAGTAGCGGTAGACCAAGGCGCCAATGCTGTTTATTTAGGCTTTCGTAATTCCACCAATGCTCGCCAATTTGCTGGCCTTAACTTTAGTGAAAAAAAAGCCGCTGAGGGTATTAACTATGCCCATAACCAGGGTTGTAAAGTTTATTGTGCCATTAATACCTACCCCCAACCGGCTGGCTGGCAAGAGTGGACAAGGGCTGTCGATCAGGCCGCTAACCTAGGTGTTGATGCACTTATTTTGGCAGATATAGGCCTGCTAGATTACGCCACCCATAAGTATCCAGCAGTTAACCGCCATTTATCCGTACAAGGTTCGGCAACCACTGCCGCTGCTTTACAGTTTCATGCTGACAACTTTGGAATTAAACGCGCCGTTTTACCTAGAGTGCTTTCTGCTGCCCAGGTTGCAGACCTAGTTAAAAGCTCGCCCGTAGAACTCGAGGTTTTTGGCTTTGGTAGTCTTTGCATTATGGTTGAAGGGCGCTGCTACCTTTCTTCTTACCTAACCGATGAATCACCCAACTCGCGTGGCGCTTGTTCGCCCGCTAAAGCTGTGCGTTGGGAAGAAACACCCCAAGGCTTAGAATCTAGGCTCAACGGTTCGCTTATTGACCGTTACCAAGCAAATGAAAGTGCTGGCTACCCTACCTTGTGTAAAGGCCGATTTAAGGTGGGCGCAGAAACCTACCATGCGCTGGAAGAACCCACCAGTTTGAATACTCTGGATTTGCTGCCTCAGCTAAAAAAAATGGGCATCGTTGCTATCAAGCTAGAAGGCCGACAACGCAGCCCTGCCTATGTAAAACAAATTGTTGAGGTTTGGCGGCAAGCACTTGATGCACTAGAAAAAGAGCAGGACAACTTCAAGCTGGCTAATCCTTGGCAAAAAACTTTAAGCAACTTATCTGAAGGTTCAACTACTACCCTAGGTGCTTACCACCGCCGCTGGAAATAACACTTATTTACTGGAGTAAATCCAATGAAACTAACCCTTGGTCCGCTACTGTATTTTTGGCCCAGCAAAGAAGTGCATCAATTTTATGGTCAAGTTGCTGAGCTACCCGTTGATGTAGTCTATCTAGGCGAAACCGTTTGCTCTCGCAGGCGTGAATTAAAACAGCAAGATTGGTTAGAGATTGCACAAGTATTAAGCAATGCAGGCAAAGAAGTCGTTATTGCAACACAAACCCTGTTGGAATCCAGTGCAGATTTACGATCCCTTTATAAGCTGCTTGAGGCAGTTAAAGCCAAAGACAACAACTGGCTAATTGAAGCCAATGATTTAAGCGCTGTTCAAGTTTGTAAAGCGTTAGAGCTGCCTTTTGTTGCGGGTGCGGCAATTAATATTTACAACGCCGCCACCCTGCAAAAGCTTGCTGAACAAGGAATGCAACGCTGGTGTTTTCCTGTGGAACTGTCACGCTCAACCCTTGCCGACCAGCAGGCCTTTATTCAGCAGAATACACCCACCCTAGAAACCGAAGTTTTTGCCTTTGGGCATTTACCGCTTGCTTGGTCGGCACGTTGCTTTACTGCGCGTCACCATGACTTACCTAAAGACCGCTGCCAGTTTGTGTGCCTAGATTACCCAGCAGGTTTGCCTTTAAAAACCCAAGAGAACCAACAGCTTTTTACACTTAATGGCATTCAAACCCTTTCGGGCGCTTGCCATAACTTAATTCAACAACTACCCGATATGCAGCAACTAGGGGTGAGCCATGTGCGTATTAGTCCTATTTATCAAGGTTTAGAAGCGGTTGTGCATAAGTTTGATTTGGCTCGCCAAGGTCAGCTTCCAAGCAGCGACCCCTTGCAACTAGTCGAGCTAGACTCTTGTAATGGCTACTGGTTTGGCGAGCCAGGCGGTGAACAGATAAATACTAACTAGTTAGGGCAACTCGATTTAAAAGCCCACCTACCCAACCTTTATCTAAGGACCAATCCAAACTATCGAGCAGGTTTTTTACACCCAAACCTAGCTCGGTATCCCCTTCAATTATTAACAGGCGACGAAAAAACAAACCATCAGGGTCTTCTTTACGCAAAGCTAACTGTACAAAGGCTTGCCAGTTACCACGAATCACCGTTTCACCCAGTTTATCTGCTACCTCTAGGCGCTGATTGTTTAAGGTTAAAGTCACCTCTATACCTAAATCTTGCACCTTAAGGCTTAAGTAACGTCCTTCCAATAATTCAAACTCCTCCTCTTTTAATGCTTCTGCAAACAAGCGGTTTAGGCGAGGCTCTAAAACGGCTTTTTTTACCCTAAGCGGCAGGTGTGAATTTAATTTACTCAACCAACGACTTGGCTCTAAAAGTCTGTGCAACGCAGTAGGCAAGGGGGGTGGTAGCATTTTGTTTCCTTATTGATGAACTGAGCAGCCATCTTAAAAGATCATCAACTAACCAAGCTTGATATTCATCAAGGTGGTCTTTTCCAACTAGCTTAAGCTCTTAACCACTAGATATTGTGTTTAATCTAAAAAAACTAACTATATACGGCATACATTATGAATAGCATACCTTCGATTAACTACCCAACAAACCACCAACAGGTAGATGTTCGACACACCATAGAGGAATATTTACATCGCGATGATTGGCGAGTTCGTGCTAATGCCAATCAAGGCTATTCGTTAGGTGGCATGATTCTTAACGTAGCAGGCAAGGTGACAGCTAACTATTGGTTAAATGAAGTTTACTCACCTGCCATAGGTGCGGCACACCGTTCAGGTGATTTACATATCCATGACTTAGATATGTTATCTGGCTATTGTGCTGGCTGGTCTTTAAGGCAGTTATTATTTGAAGGTTTTAATGGTGTGCCAGGACGTGCAGAAAGCAATCCGCCACGCCATTTATCCAGTGCTTTGGGGCAGATGGTTAACTTTTTAGGCACCTTACAAAATGAATGGGCGGGTGCTCAGGCTTTTAGTTCTTTTGATACCTATTTAGCACCTTTTGTACGCAAAGATAAGCTAAGCTACCGCCAAATAAGGCAAAGTATTCAGGAGTTTATTTATAATTTAAACGTACCTTCACGCTGGGGTACGCAAACACCTTTTACCAATTTAACGTTTGATTGGGTTTGCCCTGTCGATTTAGCAGAGCAAGTACCCGTTATTGGTGGCGAAGAACAACCCTACACCTATGGTGACCTACAAGAAGAAATGGATTTGCTTAACCGTGCTTACTTAGAAGTTATGCTAGAAGGCGATAGCAAATCACGTGTTTTTACCTTTCCTATTCCCACCTACAACATTACCCCTGAGTTTGATTGGGATTCCCCCAACACTGAATTGCTGTTTGATTTAACCGCTCGCTATGGCTTGCCCTATTTCCAGAACTTTTTAAACTCCGACCTAGAGCCGCACATGGTTCGCTCTATGTGTTGCCGTTTGCAGTTGGATGTACGTGAACTACTTAAGCGGGGTAATGGGCTGTTTGGTTCTGCAGAACAAACCGGCTCTATCGGTGTGGTTACTATTAACTGTGCTCGACTTGGCTACCTTTACCAGGGTGATTGGCAGGCTTTGCTTACCCAGCTAAATAAACTACTCGACTTGGCTCGTGACAGTTTGGAAGTTAAGCGCCAGCGCATTCAACAGTGGATGGATGAAGGGCTTTACCCTTATTCCAAGCGTTATTTAGGTACCCTGCGTAATCATTTTTCCACAATAGGTGTTAATGGCATTAATGAAATGCTGCGTAATTTTTCTAAGGATGCACTGAATTTAGTTGACCCAGAAGGCCAGCGATTAGCCCTAGCTTTGCTAGATTTTATTCGGGAAAAAATGCAGCAGTTTCAAGAAGAAACAGGGCATCTTTATAACTTAGAAGCCACACCGGCAGAAGGCACAACTTACCGTTTTGCCAAAGAAGACCTAAAACACTACCCAGATATTTTACAAGCAGGCACGCTTGAAAAACCCTATTACACCAACTCTAGCCAGCTACCCGTAGGCCATACCGACGACCCTTTTGAAGCTTTAACTCTGCAAGATGCACTGCAAAAGCGTTATACCGGCGGTACGGTATTGCACCTTTATATGCGTGAAAAAATTTCTAGTGCCCAAGCCTGCAAACAGCTAGTTAAAACCGCTTTAAGCCGCTTTCATTTACCCTACCTAACCATTACGCCTACTTTTTCTATCTGCCCTGTGCATGGGTATTTAGATGGGGAGCAAGAATTTTGCCCTAAGTGTGATGAGGCCTTACTAATTAAAAAGCGCCAAGCCCAACAAGCAGTAGAAAAAACCAACCTTTAGGAGAAAGACCATGAACAATGAAACCCAACTAACCAACAACTTAAAACTTGAAGACCACGAACGTCAGCGCTGCGAAGTTTGGACAAGAGTAATGGGGTATCACCGTCCTGTTGCTCAGTTCAACCCTGGCAAACAATCGGAACATGCAGAGCGCCGCCACTTTACTGAAACTAGTTACGCTAGTTAAAACTAAGATGCTAACTGCTAACCATTTAGTGGTCGCTGGGCTAACCCCCATGACCACTTTAGATTTCCCCGACCACCTAGCCTGCGTTGTCTTTACCCAAGGCTGTCCGCTGCGCTGTGGTTATTGCCATAACCCACAAATGCTGCCCAACGCACCTCAAGACGCTAGCCCTAACTGGCAAGTGATAGAAACATTTTTAACTAGCCGTATTGGTTTATTAGAAGCGGTGGTATTTAGTGGTGGCGAACCCACCAGCCAACCAGCACTTTTACCTGCGGTTATTCAGGCGCATCAGCTAGGGTTTAAAGTTGGGCTACACACTTCTGGCATTAACCCTTCACGCTTAGAAAGTTTACTGCCTTACCTCAGTTGGGTGGGGCTAGATATAAAAGCTGAGCCAGCTAACTACCAAGCAGTCACTGGGCGACCCGGTGTTGCTGTAAAAGCGGAGCAAAGTTTGAGCCTATTACAAACTTCTAAAGTTGACTATGAAGTAAGAACCACACTTCACCCAAAAGATTTTGACTTAGCTGCGATTAACAGCCTATTAAACTGGCTAGCTAGCAAACAGGTTAAGAAAGTTGCCTTACAAGTTGCTAGAGCGGGACAATGCTTAAGCCCTGCCTACCAAAGCATTTCCCAACCCTTTTTAACCTCTGAGTTAACCGCTATTATTCAGCAACAGGCAGTCAACTTTTCTCAACTCTTATTACGTGACTAATCAAAATTATAAATAACCACCCAATGGCATTTCTCTAGTTACTCTATGACTTTTTAAACACTGAGTTGGCCTTAGTGACCACTTCAAGCTAGCATAAGAGGGTTATTCATCTACCGGATAGAAACCCATGAATGAAAGCTGGATTCAAGCCGCTGCTATTTTTGTTGTTGTTATAGGTACTTTGTTTTTATTACTGCTGCTTGGCTTGCTCATCGCTGCATTTTTTATGTACCGTGCAGACCAAAAGCAAACAGCCCATAGCATTCGTCGTAACTATCCTTTAATTGGTCGTTTTCGCTATATTTTTGAGCATTTAGGTGAGTTTTTGCGTCAATACTTCTTTGCTATGGATAGAGAAGAAATGCCTTTTAATCGTGCTCAGCGTTCTTGGGTTTATCGTGCTGCTAAAAATATTGATAACACCATTGCCTTTGGTTCTACCCGTGACCTAACCAAGCCTGGCACTTATTACTTTTTAAACTGCCCCTTTCCTACCCTTTCTGAAGATGCAGCCACAACCCAACCCTTACGCATTGGTCAAAACTGCCCTACACCCTATGATGCACCTTCGTTTTTAAATATATCAGGTATGAGTTTTGGTGCCCTGTCTAAACCTGCCATTCAAGCCCTAGCTATGGGTGCAGCTAAAGCAGGCTGCTGGATGAATACAGGTGAAGGTGCTTTATCTAAATATCACCTAGAAGGCGGTTGCGACATTGTTTTCCAAATTGGTACGGCTAAATACGGTGTGCGTGATGAACAGGGCAAGCTAGACGATTCCAAACTGAAAGCCTTGGCTGCTATGGAACAGGTGAAAATGTTCGAGATCAAGCTTTCGCAAGGTGCCAAACCCGGTAAAGGCGGTATTTTGCCGGGTGAAAAAGTAACCCCTGAAATTGCTGAAGCACGTGGTATTCCTGCTGGTGAAGCATCCATAAGCCCTAACCGCCACCCAGAAATTCACAGCATTGATAGCCTGCTTGATTTTATAAGCCATGTACGTGAAGTGACCGGAAAACCCGTGGGCTTTAAGCTAGTGCTAGGTACAACACGCTGGCTAAGAGATTTTTGTGATGCTGTTAATGCTAGAGGGATAGACTCAGCACCCGACTTTATTACCCTAGACAGTTCAGATGGTGGAACGGGTGCAGCGCCCATGCCTTTAATGGATAGCGTTGGCTTACCGCTAAGAGACAGCCTTCCACTTTTAGTTAACCAACTTATTCATAAGGGTTTAAGAGAGCGTATTCGTGTTATCGCTTCTGGCAAACTGATTAACCCAACCGAAGTTGCTGCGGCCATTTGTATGGGTGCAGACTTTGTTGTTACAGCACGCGGCTTCTTATTTGCTTTAGGTTGCATTCAAGCCTTGCAGTGCAATAAAAATACCTGCCCAACGGGTATTACTACCCATGACCCACACCTTCAACAAGGTTTAGTGCCCAGTGTTAAAGCTGTGCGTGTTGCTAACTACCACCACAATCTAGTGCATGAAGTAGAAACCATTGCTCACTCTTGTGGTGTAGCCGAACCTAGGCTATTAACAAGGGAACATGCTGCCGTTGTGGTGGATGGTGGCGCTGTGGCACTTAACCTGCTTTACCCTGAAACTTCTCGCCGTTTAAAGCCAGAGATAATGGAAAAGAGTAGTTAATGCCACAACATAATTGGCTAATTGCCCTTAAAACATCTTTGCCAGTACTGTTTGGCTATCTACCCTTGGGCGCTTCTTTTGGCGTTTTATTCAGTACCCAACTGGACTACGCCTGGTGGATAGCACCGCTTATGGGGGTCATTATTTATGCTGGCTCGGGTCAATTACTGGCTGTCACTTTGCTGGTTACCTTTACAGGATTAACCCAAGTATTTATTGCCATGCTGCTATTAAATGCTCGCCACGTTTTTTATGGGCTTTCTTTGCTAGAAGCTTTTAAGGGTGCTGGTTGGCGTAAACCCTATTTAATTTTTGGACTAACCGATGAAACCTATTCGCTGTTAACGTGCCGCGCTCGTAGTGAAGATAAAAAGCGAGAACAACAAATTGATTTTTTAATTACGCTATTTAACCAAGGTTACTGGATAGTGGGTTGTGGTTTAGGTGCTTGGCTAGGGCGTGCGCTTACCTTTGATGCAACAGGAATAGAGTTTGCGCTAGTTGCCTTATTTATTGTGCTTTGCATAGAACAGTACAAGGCCTTGCAATCAAGCTTCCCCATTTGGCTAGGTTTTGCTGCGGGCTTATTCTCCCTATTAGTTTTTCCTGAAAGCCAACAACTCCTAATTGCTATGCTGCTTATTTGTGTGGTGCTCTTTTGGCAGTACCCAGCCAACAAACACCGTTATAAAAATCGCCTAGCAAGAGGGCCTGTCGATGAGCAATGAAACCCTTTACCTGCTTAGTTTTATACTCGTTACTGCGGCAGCTACTTTTTTAACTCGCTTAATGCCTTTTGCTTTCTTAGGCAAACACAGCAGCCACCCTTTAGCACAACACCTTGGGCGCTACCTACCCGCTGGCATTATGGCGGTATTAGTAGCTATTTTTCTGCCCCGTTCAGCCCATTGGCAAGTGCCAGTTTTTGGCTTAGATGCACTAGTGCCTGCTGCGTTAGTTATTGTCTTACACCTATGGCGGCGTAATGCGCTGCTTTCCATGCTAGCAGGTACTAGCTGCTATATGCTTATTCAGCAACAGCTTAGTTTTTAGTGTGTTTTAGTCAGACTAAGAGAGAATAACTAGACCTAGATCAGCTTTTTGCTTAAATAGCTTTTCAGTTGCCCAACATTTTGTTACATTTCCCTGCCAACTAACTATAAAAACGACTAACTCTAGTAAGAGAATCAAGCCAGCCTAAAGAATCCAGCCTATTACTTTTGTTTACAAAATTCTCATCTAATGCTTGGTAATGGAAAGGTAGGCCTAAGCTTCTGAATAAAAGAGCTAGTAGAACTCCCGACTTCTTTTGTAGAGATAATTGCTTATGTTACTGCCGTATTTTCAAGAGGCTTGCGTGTTGTGAGAATCTTTTTTCTACTAATCGCCCTTGGATTAGCTGCTTGTTCATCTACACCAGATGAAGTAAGCAAAGATATAGTTACCCTTCCTGAGTTGGGGGACGAAGTAACCTCAGTCAACAACACTGCTGAAGTTTCTACAAAAAACCCAACCATACAAGCGCCTAACGACGTTGACTTTAATTTATGGTGGCGCTACACAGGCAATAGAGAATTAGAAGTTTTAATTGATCGGGCAATTACCAACAGCCAAAACTTACAAATAGCCGCACAGCGGGTTGTGCAAGCAAAAGCACGTTACCTTCAAGCAAAAGCACAAGGCTTGCCTTTAATAACTGCTCAAACAAGCTACAACTTAGAAGCACCGCTTGGGGGCATAGGTTCTGTTCCAAGAGGGGGCACACCTAGGCAGCAGAAAGAGCTTGAAGTTGGTTTAACCGGTAGCTACACCCTAGACCTTTGGGGGCAGCGCAAAAGCTTAAGTGAATCTGCAGACCTCAAGCTTAGGCAAGCAGTTTTTCAATACGATGCTCAGCTTCTCGATTTAATCTCACGGCTAGCTAAAAGCTATTTTCAGTACCTCTCGCTAAATGACCGAATAGGTAACACTAAAGAAACTGAAAAAGCCCTAACCTCTATGCTCTTAGCTATGGAGGATCGCTATCGTTTAGGTGATGCCACGGTTGTTGAAATGCAAATTCAACGCTCTGCTATTTTTAGTACCCGTGTTCGCCTACCCACCTTGTTAAAAGAACGCCAGCAACTGCGTTATGAAATAGCACACCTTATGGGTATTGCACCAGGCACACTACAGCTTTCTGATGCTGGCCTGAAAAGCATTGCTCTACCTAAAAGTGTCCAAGGCATTTCTACTGCCCATTTATTAAGACGACCTGATATACGTACCATTGAGTCGGGTATGCTAGCGGCTGATGCCGATTTAGACGTTGCTTGTAAAGCACTTCTACCTGGGCTTACGCTAGCAGCCGATTTAAGTTCTGGGGTAAGAAACCCTGCCGATCTTTTTCAACCTAACACCCTAATTTGGAATGCACTAGGTACTTTGAGTGCGACTGTTTTTGATGGTGGTGCAAAAGAACAGGAAGTTAAGTTTGCTCAAGCAGTCCGTAACGAACTCATTGAAAGCTATGTCAACACAGTTCATAACGGGCTACTTGCAGCAAGAACAGCAGTAACAGAATTAGAATATAGTGGTGAGCGTTTGGCCATGCAGCAAGAGTCAGCCAAGGCTGCCAAAGTTGCACAAGACTTTGGGTTTGAGTCTTATTCAGTCGGTGGAATCGACTTTTTAACCTTCCTTGACTCGATGGAATCTTATCAAGAGCGGCAAGATAACCTTTATCAGTTAGAGCTTGAATATTATCAAGCCTTTGTCGATTTTTATTCTGCTTTAGGCGGTGGTATTCCTTACCGAGAAATCAGTGAAAACAACCCTGTTTTTAAAACCAACCAAAAGCAAGATGCACTGTTTGAATCCTCAACCTTAGAAAACAAGGCGCTAGGTTGGCTAGAAAAACCTCAAGAATTTACTGCTAGCCCTTGGTTAGTAAAGTTAGCGGGGGTATTTGATCGCTTTGCTATCGAAGCTTTAATGCGCGATTTACCCCGCAGATACGCAAGCCTGCAACCTGCTGAAACCTTAATTGTTGAGCAGGTGGGCGTAAATATACCTACACCAGCAGGTGATGCCGTTTGGTATTCCGTTAACTTTACAGGCTTTGAGCAAGAGCAAGATGCCGTTGCTTGGTGCCAAATGTTAAGAAGTAAGCAACAACGCTGTACCCTTTATAAACCAAAAGAAAACTTTGAATATATAGGCTGGTTTAGTGTTAATGAAATAGAAAAACAATCCCACCTGCTAGGCGAGTCTTTTCAAGCCTTACACCTAAATGCTGATCAGGAAACAGGCGAAGGGACTAGACAAGCAATTGATTACACTGAGTACGGCAGCAATAAAGCTAACCAGCTAAGCAGTACAGAGTTTGGGCGTTTATATTCTTTACTAAAAATAGAAGCTGATCAGGCCTGGTTAATTGATAACCGCACCTATGCCATTCAGGCTGCTTCTGTTGGAGAAATGCTAGCCTTTGGAAGTCAGTTAAAGAAAGCCAGTTCCAATAGGGCTATCGTTACTTATCAAAACAATGACTATTTATTACGCCCTATTTATAGTTTTGAAGGTGTTGAAAAAAGCCCTGATGGACAGCTTATTGCTCGCATTCACTCAGGCGGACAAGAAGATGAGGTTTATTATCACCGAGTGGGCGACAGCCTTTATGGTGGCGGTCTAATTCAAGCAATCACTGCTAAGCAAATTAGCATTGACTGGAAAGGTACGCAGATTTCGCTACCGATCATGGAGTGATCAGAGGCTAGTCATGGCAAAACAACCCCTTACAACATCCGCTGTTTCTGTTATTGCTGAATTAACACAGCGCCAAGAACAAATTCTGGCGCTTATGCAGCAGGGTAAGGTTAATAAAGAAATTGCTAAAGAGCTCAATATTAGCTTAGGCACTGTTAAGCAACACTTGGTAACCATTTTTAAAAAGCTTAATGTAAAAAACCGCACCATGGCAGTTGCTCGTTTGGCTGAATTTAAAGATCAGTCAGAATTTGATACAGCTTTTTCTCAACAAACCTTAATAACCCATCGCCCTGCTATTATTTTAAGCTTAAAAATACCTAGCCAACTGCCTCTTACTGCCATGAAGCTTTTTCATACCAGCCTTTCTGAAATGGCTTTTGATAACCAAGCACTGTTTATTAGCCGAGAAGCAGGCGATGGCGATTTAATTTTTGGCTTGAAACGCTCCTCAACTCAAGATATGCGTATGGCTATTCAGGTTGCAGAGCATTTTTTTCATAGGATGCAAGCCTTTATTGAGGAGCAGCCTAAACCTAGCGAATCTAAGCTAGCTTTAACGGGCGCACTAATAGCAGGGCTAATAAAGGTTAGCCAAAACCGTTTTGGTGGTTGGTCCGGTGAGACGGTAGGTAGCCATTTATTAACGCAAGCACATAA
Organism: Marinospirillum minutulum DSM 6287; assembly: GCF_000422325.1. Lineage (GTDB taxonomy): Bacteria > Pseudomonadota > Gammaproteobacteria > Pseudomonadales > Halomonadaceae > Marinospirillum > Marinospirillum minutulum. The sequence goes on along the minus strand of NZ_AULO01000015.1, from coordinate 7,852 downwards.
GCTTAGAAGCATTACAGCAACTGGCTACCTAGCTTTTGATTCTTCTGTTCTATCCATTATGCAGGCTTTTGATTTACTCTTACCAAGTAGCGCTGCTAACCAGCTCGCTTTTTCTGAACTGCACCAGTTAAACAATTGGAATACACCAACCGACCTTCCTTTAATAGGCCGTGATTCAGAGCTTTTGTTTATTCATGACTTGCTGGCTAAAAAGTACTCTATTCTGGTGCTAGAGGGTGAAAGCGGCATGGGCAAATCTCGTCTGTGCCGAGAAGCTGCACGCTTAGCACTTAAAGACAGTTGGCAGGTTTTTTATGTTCATGCTTTATCTTCTGGCTTGCTTACTAGTGAGCAGCACACCTATTTAGATAGGTTAGATAAAGTGCTGCTTGAACTTAGCCCAACCACCAACAATTTTTTGATTTTAGATAACGCCCATCACCTAACAGCAGAAAACAAAACACTGCTGATTAATTTTCTAAATAAATTACCTAAAAACACTCAAGTTATTATTTCTGGTCGCCAACCGCAAAGCTACGCTATTAGCAAAACACTCAGCTCTATTTATCGTTTAAAGCAGATTAATAGGTTAGATAAAAACGCTAGCGTTTCTTTAATTAACAGCAGAACAACCGAAGAACAGACCACCATTTTAGATCAGGCACGTGGTATCCCCTTGTTTATCCGTGAGCTAGTAAAAGCTACAAATGATGCACCGCTATCACTGGCACTAATGATCACGATTGCCTCTCGTATTGATAAATTTAAAGTCGACTGGAAGCTGCTTTATTGCATTGCTATTCACCAACAGCCGGTTACTTTGCAACACCTTAGTGAGCTAATGAAAGACGATTTAATCTACACAGAAACTTCTATTAAGCAGGCGGAAGCACTTGGCATTTTAAACTACCAAGCAGGTGTCGCTTCTTTTAAACACCCACTTGTAAAAAAAGCCCTTAGTTACTTCTTTCACTACAACCCTAATACAAATCTGGTTAAGTAAAGCACATGAGCCTGAATTCAAATAATACGACTGTATCGGAAACAAAAGTAAGCGTTATCGGCTCTTTAAGAAAAGTGCTTGCATCACGCGACTTACAGCTTTTAATTCCTATTATTGTACTCGCCTCTTTAATGACCAACCTGCTTGCTTTAGCTTTACCTCTTGGCATGTTGCAAATTTTTGACCGTGTTTTAAAAAATGAATCCATTCATACGCTGGTTGTTTTAGCGCTTGGCATAGTGCTAATGATGGTTTTAGAAGAAGTACTTAAGGGAGTGAATGCAACCGTTACTAACTGGCTAGGTGCAAGATTCAAACACAAAGCTAGTATGCAGGTACTTAATAAAGTTTTTCAAATTCCTATGCGGCTTTTTGGTAAAGAAGAACCTGGCGCTTATGCGGAAAAAATGCAGGCAGCATCTAAGGTTTCTGATGTTTATTCAGGCAATGCCCTCTTAGTTCTGCTAGACCTGCCCTTTGTATTTGTTTTTCTGGGTGTTATTTGGTTGGTAGCTGGCAGCCTGGTTATTGTTCCTATCTTATTGATTCTCTTCTTTATGCTAGCCATGCTGTTTTTTGGTCGTTGGATGTACAAACAAATTGTTATGCGTGATCTTAACGATGAAAGGCGCATTAGCTTTTTAACTGAAGTGCTAGCGGGTATTTTATCAATTAAAACTATGTCGCTAGAAAGCATTATGCAAAGACGCTATGAGCGTTTAAAAGAAAGTAGCGCTAGTCAGGGTGAGCGGTTATTTTTTGGTAATAATTTTGCCAGCAACCTTGGCAGTATTATGTCGCAGGTAATGATAGTTTTAGTTATCTTTTTTGGTGCTTTATTGGTGCTAGAAGGCGACATGAGCTCAGGAGCACTTGCTGCCTGCATGATGCTATCGGTTAGGGCGCTGCAGCCTTTACAAAAAGGCTTAAGTATTTGGATGCGCTACCAAGCATTTGTTGCGGGGGATAAACGCTTAACCGAGCTTTTGTCTATGCCCAGCCACTCTGAAACTGGCTTAACGCCTCTGAGTTCCGTTAATTATGGGCTTAGCCTAAAAGATGTTTCTTTAAGTTTTGATGTAGAAGGTGAAAAAAAGTACCTTTTTAAAGCACTCAACTTAGATATACCCAAGGGACAGTGCCTAGCCATTCGTGGTGACAGTGGCAGTGGTAAAACAGCCTTACTCTCTTTAATTAATGGCATTGAAGAGCTTGATGAGGGGGTCGTGCTGGTTGATGACAAGCCTATCAATCAATTCCAATCTGAAAGTCTCCGCCAAACAATCGCTATGTTGCCGCAAGAGGGCGTTGTTTTTGTAGGCTCAATTTTAGACAACCTAACCATGTTTGAACCTAATCGAGAAGCAAGAGCTTTAGAAATTGCTAAACAGATAGGTTTAGATTTTATTATTGCTAGCATGAAACAAGGTTATCAAACGCCTTTAGGTGAAAATGCGAGTGAAACGCTACCCATGGGTGTTCGTCAGCTAATTGCCATAGTTCGAGCACTTGCATTCAACCCTGCTGTTATTTTATTTGATGAAGCTAACAGCGCCTTAGACTTTGAAAGTGATAAAAAGCTGCGTCAATACTTAGAGTCACGCAAGGGTGAGCTAACCATGGTCATGGTCACTAATCGCCCATCCATGATTAAACTTGCAGATACTATCTACCGTATTCATGAGGGTAAATTAGAGCCGGATGAAGGCAAGTTTATCTTTTCTCGTAAAGATCAAGAAGACCTTGTGTTTGAAAAGCCTGGGGCCGATGACTCCATAGATTCTGTTATTAAAACACGCGTATTTAATGAATCTGACTTGTCGCGCTGCCTACTCCCCTTAGCCTATTCTCTAGGTTGGAATGAAAGTGCCCGCGAATTTGCTCAAGCACTACCCCACCTAGCTGACCATATAGATTTATCTTACTTTTTTGGTGCCATGGCTAACATGGGTTTTCGGGCACGCTATTTTGGTGCTCACTTCAAAAAGTTTGATGACCGTTTGCTACCTTGTGTTTTTATGCCTGAAGATAAACCTGCAATGGTAGTGCTAGAGGCTTTACCTAATGGGTCTTATAAGATTTTTAATAGTGAAACTAACCGTGAAGAAGTTTGGCAAACCCTACCTTCTACTAGTGGTGAAATTTATGTTTTTCAACCCCTAGCTGTAAGTAATGATGCTAATAAAAAGTCTTGGGTAAAGTCACTGTTTTGGAAGTTTCGTAAGCATTTATCGCTTATTTTTATTATTACTTTACTAAGCACTGCGCTGGCTATAACGCCTTCCCTCTTTGTTAGATCTGTATTTGATACCGTCATACCCAGTGGCGATATAGTTATGGGTGCTTATCTTTTAATTGGAGTGTTTTTAGCTATAGGTGTGAGTTGGTTTTTAAACCTGCTCCGTGGAAAGCTGCTTGCTTACATAGGTGGTCGAATTGAGTATGTGTTAGGAAACTCAATTTTTGAGCGTGTTCTCAGATTGCCAGCGGCATCTTTGAACGGTGTTTCTGTTAGTCGGCAAATTAGTCGAATTAAAAGTTTAGAGCGCTTAAGGGATTTGTTTTTGGGGCCTCTGGTCACGCTTATTTTTGATCTGCCAGCCAGTCTTATTCTGCTAGTGGTTATTTTTATTATTAACCCTTGGGCTGCTGGCGTTATGTTAATTACCATTACTGCATTTTTATTGCTGCTTTTCTTAACACGTTCTGGGGTTGATCAATCCGCTGAAGCTGTTTCTGAAGTGTCTGGTAAAAAAAGTGAACTGATAGATGAGTCTTTAGGAAAGATGGCTGGATTACGTACACTCGGCGGGCAAGGTGTTTGGATGAGGCGTTTTCGAGATATTAGTGGCACATCTGCTCATACCGAGTTTGCGGAGCAGCAGGCACAGCAAAAAATAGCGGCTATTTCTCACCTTATTGGTAGCTTCACTGGCTTAGCTATTCTGGTTACTTCTGCTTATATGGTTATTCAAGGGGCAATTACTCCCGGCACTATCATGGCCACCATGATTTTGGCTTGGCGTTTAATTTCACCTTTGCAAAACTTGTTTACTGCTTTAACTAGCTGGTCTCGCATTTCAACTAATATTTTTCAAGTAAATCAGTTAATGAAGCTAGCTCAAGAAACGGATGGCTATAACCATAAAGCCAACCGCTTTTTAAATGCAGGAAGCTTAGACTTTAATCGTGTTTCTTTTCGTTATGCTGCCGACCTAGACCCTGTTCTTTTAGGTATAACCTTTAAAGTACCTACCAAAAAATTCTTAGGTGTTACTGGCCCAGACGGTTCGGGTAAATCTACCTTGCTACTGTTGCTTAGCCGCCTTTATTACCCTCAGGCTGGCTCTATTAAAATTGATGCCATAGATACTCGACAGTTAGCCGCTGATTATTTGCGCTCTACCATTAGCTACATGCCTCAGGAGTGTGACATTTTTTATGGCACCTTAGCGCAAAACTTAAGGCTAGTTCACCCAGCAGCAACAGAAGAGGAGCTTTGGTGGGCTATTAAGATGGCAGGGCTAGATAAAGACGTGGAGCGTATGGAAAAAGGGCTGAATACGAGAATTTCTAATACCAGTACCGATCAGATATCTAGTGGTTTTAAGCAGCGTTTATCTTTAGCCCGTACCATTTTAAAGCCTGCATTAGTGGTTCTTTTAGATGAGCCAGGTAATGGTATGGATGATGCAGGAGAAGAAGCTCTTATGCGCTGTATTAACTGGTTAAAGGGACGTGTCACTTTAATTCTTGTAACACCCCGTCCAAGCCATTTGCGTAATGCTGACTATATTCTTTATATGGAAAATGGCTCGATTACAGCACGTGGCAACTATGCTGAGGTTGAAGATAAAATTATGGCAGGACTAAACTAATGACTAAGCCTTCTAAGCAAGAAAAAACAGATGGACTACTAGGTTCCTATATGGATTCGCAGGGATCAAAAGTCTCTTTTGGTGCGCGTCAGCGTAGACTTTTATCTGAAACAATCCAGGTAGAAGATGAGTTAATACCTTCTTACGCTAAACCAGTGTTGTTTTTAATTGTTTTTTTAGTGGTCGTTTTCTTTATTTGGGCATCGCTAACTCAACTTACTGAAGTAACCCTTGCTCCAGGCGAAATTGTCCCTTCAGGTCAAATTAAAGTTGTTCAGCACTTAAATGGTGGAACCATAGCAGAAGTGTTTGTTGAAGAAAGAACAGCCGTTAAGGAAGGTGATCTACTTGTTAAGCTAGATGACACTAGGGCACTTTCTGACTTACGGCAAATAGAAGGACGCTTGGCATCACTTAAGTTAAGAGCTGAGCGCCTAGAAGCCTTCATTATGAACCGTGAACCTGACTTTAGCCGTTACGATGTTTCCTACTCAACCCTGGTGGCAGTACAGCAGGAGCAGCTAAATAATCAGCTACGTGTCAAAGACTTAACGCTCGATATTCTTAACCGACAAATTCAGCAAAGAGAATCTCGGTTAGAACAGTTAACTAAATCGCTTGAGGCAGCAGGAAAGCATCGAAAACTAACGGAGCAAATGCTTAGTATGCGCCAAGAAATGGCTGAAAAACGCCTAGTTACTCGTATTACCCTGCTAGAAACAGAGAGAGCTGCAATTACTGCCCGTGGCGAAGAAGATAGAATTTTGAAAGAAATCAATCTAATAGAGCAAGAGCTTGCAGAAGCTCAAAGCCGCTTCTTCGAAACTCAAAACCAAATTCTTCAAGAGCCACTAGAAGAGCTAGGGCAACTAGAAGCACAGATAGCAGAAACAGAAGAAGAGCTAAGCAAAGTAACCAGTCGCTTGGATGAGTTATGGGTAAGAGCACCGGCCACTGGCTTGGTGTTTAACCTAGCAATCAATAACCAAATGCAGGTGATTCAACCCGGTGCCGTTCTTATGCAAATTGTGCCCGATCATGTTGAGCTCCAGGCAGAAGTGCGTATTTCCCCAGATGACATAGGTTACCTTCACTTAGGGCAGAAGGTGAACATTAAAGTCAGCAGCTATGATTTTGCTCGTTATGGCTATGCTAAGGGTACGTTAAGTCGAGTCTCAGCATTTAGTACTTTGGATGAAAGAGAGCAACCCTATTTTAAAGGTTGGGTCTCTTTAGAGAAAAGCTATTTAGGGAAGGAAGAAAGCCAGTTTCCTTTAATGCCCGGTATGGTGGTTTCTGCTGATATTTTAACAGGTGAAAAAACACTTCTAGCCTACCTTGCTGACCCCATCACTAAAGGGCTAGCTAATAGCTTTAATGAGCGTTAACCCCAGTCAGATAAAATATAACTTATGGCTAGCTGCTAAATAGCTTTGTTGCAGCTAGTCTTGTACTAACCAAAATAAATATAAATCTATCTCTTCCACCCGAGGTGTTTAGTTATGGCTGACCAACCAGATAATTCAAATGAACAAAATATTTCAGATGAAGCCCTATTATTTGATGAATCTACCGTCTTAAGCCGTAGCGAAACTGCTGAGCCTAAAGAGCAAGAAAGCAACGATACTTCAGATGTTTTAGGCAACACACAAGAGTCGGGTAATGAAAATATTCAAACCTTTACCCCTGAAGCATTTTCTGTTGATCACACTGAATACACTGATGGTCAAATAATAACTGAAGCACTTTCAAGCAATGCGCCCCCAGATGAAAATACTCGCCTTAATGCTGGCGCAGTTGATACAACTAGCGGTGAACAACAGCTAGTTAATGAAGCTAACCCGCCCATAGTTACCGACCCAATTAATCCGCCTGCTGATGACCAAAATGAAAACCCTGGCACCTCAGAGGCTGCTGTTGATGACTTTATTACTCCGTTAGAATCGCTCAGTAACTTGGCACAAGGCAACCTAACAGAACAAGAAAATGATTTTACAGAAACCCAGCCTTTAGAACCTAGACTAGAATCACCTCAAGCTATCCCAGACCCGGGCACACTGCTTCCAGAAGATGAGCCAACAGAGGTAGTGTTACGCTTATTTGCAGTAGTGGATGGCAAATATGTGCCAGTCAATACCCTTTACGAGCCGGGTTTTCAAGGTTCTGGGCAAGAGTTTCCGGACGTTGGTCAGTACATAGTTCTTGCTTTTGATAACCAGGGTAATCAGCTACCTATCCAGCCAGGTGGCACAGTTACTGTTTCTATTGGTCTACCTTCAGACAGCGCAACCGCTGGTGTGGATTATTCTTCACCTACCACCCTATCTGTCACTATTGGGCAAATGTTTGAGGTTAAGACAAAAGATGACTCTTTATCTGATTCAGGTGAAAGTTTCACCCTTAGCCTAAACAATGACTGGAGTAACCCAGAAGGTTTTGACCTAGTTACCTATGGCGACAAAGTAACCACCACTATTCTTGATGAAACGGCCAATGACCCAGCCGACACCAGTGACAATGACTCGGCTTTCACTCTGAAGCTTTTTGCTTCCGATGACCAAGGCAACCTTTTGTTGGATGCCAATGGCAATCCAGTCGATGCAACGCAAATCCATGAAGATGCCGCCAATGGCGATACCTCTGCACACTATGTGGTTAAAGCCGTGGATGCCAGTGGCAATCTGCTTGCTAATCAGCCAACAGGTGAGGTTGAGGTTAACTTTAAGAATAACGGCACCACCAGCAATGCAGATTACACCACCAGCAATACCACCGTTACTCTAGGTACTGCTTTTAGTGCCACAGCAGTCGACGATGCCTTAGCGGATAGTGGCGAAACCTTTACCGTGTCTTTGGTGGATAAGTCTTACAACCAAGATGCCGCCAATACTGCCGATGGTAGTGGCACTTATGAAACCGTGACTTACGATAAAGCCACAGTAACCACCACTATTCTTGATGAAACGGCCAA
>NZ_AULO01000014.1 GCF_000422325.1 Marinospirillum minutulum DSM 6287 | reverse complement strand
CACAGCAACGAAAAAAACCGGATACGACGGTTAATGCACAGAATCAAGGCTGCTTAAACTAAGCAATCAATAGACACCCAGACAAAACACTTTTAAAACACTTGATCTTAAAAAGATCAAAACGAATGTTTGCCCCTTTTTGGATAAAAGCCCAGTAACAACGCAAATAAGCGTTAAAGAAAAGCTTTTAACCGCCAGTTAAGCCTGACGACCATAGCAAGTGGGAACCACCTGATACCTTGCCGAACTCAGAAGTGAAACCGCTCAGCGCCGATGATAGTGTGGGGTCTCCCCATGTGAAAGTAGGTCATCGTCAGGCACTTATTACTAAACCCTCAGCCAATAGGCTGGGGGTTTTTTTATGAAAAAAATTTATCTGGTTACTCAAGCGTGTTTAAGTGTTAATAAGGTTACTTATTTAGGCCTAGACGGTAAAATGTCAGCTACTAAGGAGTAACTAATGAACTTATATCCACTTATTAAATTACTAAGTAATGGCCAATTTCAGACAGGTACACAACTAGGTGATGCGCTAGGGGTTAGTAGAACTGCTGTATGGAAACAAGTTCAACAACTACCCAGCTTGGGTCTTGACGTCATTACCAAAAAAAATGATGGGTATAAGCTATCAGAACCACTAAGCTTGTTGGACATAGATTTAATAGTTACAAAATTAAAGCAAGCTCACTCTCCTCTTGTCGTAAGCTTTTTTCCTAGCTTAGACTCAACCAATCTTGAGCTTTCAAGACGTATAACAAAAGAGCCTGAACTTCTTGATAAACAGTTGGTGTTGGTTGAAAAGCAAACAGCAGGCCGAGGTCGGCGGGGCAGAGAATGGTATAGTCCTTATGCATCCTCTTTAAGTATTTCGTTTGGGTTTAAGGTTGAGGGTGGTGCGAATGTTCTTCAGGCTCTAAGTTTAGCTGTGGCAGTAGTAACTAAACGTGTGCTAGCTAAACAGGGTATAAAAGATATTTTATTAAAGTGGCCTAATGACTTATATCTAAACAATGCAAAGCTTGGTGGTATTTTAATTGAATTAAAGGGTGATCTTGCAGGTCCATGTAATGTAATTATTGGTCTTGGAATTAATGTTTTTCGCACTAAGAATCTACCCAATTTAGACCAACCAATCGTATTTTTAAATGACGTTAAGGAAAATATTTGTAGATCAGTTCTAGCAGTTGAAATTGCATTAGCAATAGATGAACTAGTAACAAATTATCCAATAACAGGCTTCAAGCCTTTTCAAGATGAGTGGAATGAAGCCCATATTTGGAAAAATCAAAATGCCCACATTATCACAAGCAATGAATCAGTAGCGGTAACTCTTGGTGGAGTTAATGAAATTGGTGAACTGCAAGTTACTTATAGTGATGGTAGTGCAGGTTTAATAAATGCGGGTGAAGTTAGTGTGAGGGCAGTTAAATGATATTAGACCTAGATATAGGTAATACGCTAACTAAGTGGCGCCTTAAAAATAGTAATAGTAATGAAATTATTGACCGTGGTTCTATTTGGACACGTGATCGCTGGGAAAACTCTGAATCTATTCCTGATTTTCGCGATATAAAAGTTATGCGTGTTTCTAACGTGGGTGGTAAAGAAGTTTTGGCTGAAGTTGAACGTATTGCACGCCGCTTTCGTGTGCCGCTTCATGTTGCTAGGTCTACTATTAAATTTGCTGGCGTTAGGAATGCCTATAAAGAGCCAGAAAAACTGGGTATAGATCGATGGTTAGGCTTACTAGCTGCTTTTCATGGTTTTGGTGCCTGTTTTGTAGTTGATTGTGGGAGTGCTATCACTATAGACGTAGTTAAAGCAGATGGTGGCCATTTAGGCGGGTATATAGCGCCAGGGATTAGGCTAATGAAAGAAAGCCTTAAGTTAGGTACAAAAAATGTAGCTATAGACCCAGATGATAGCCATAAAGGTTTAATGAACTTCGGTACATCAACACAAGAAGCGGTTAGTCATGGTATTTACCTTTCAGCCTTGGGGCATATTACCCTAGCTTACAAGCAAGCATTCAATATATCTAAACTACAACTCCCCATAATTCTAACCGGTGGTGATGCACAGTTAGTTGCTGGCGGGCTAGAGTTTGAAAGTTTTTGTTGGCCAGATATGGTTTATGCAGGTTTGGAATTAATGTTTCCTGTAACAGATGCAGAAAAACTTGGTAATCTTTCTGGTAAGCCTATAAATAAAAATGAAATAGGGCTTGCTGATCTTGTAGGGAGCTGTTAAAGTTGCCGCCGTTGTCGAGAGAGATATAAATAATGTTTGACAACGGTGATAACTAGTCTATAATTTGTCGCCTAGTTGGAGGGGTACCCTAGTGGTCAAAGGGAGCAGACTGTAAATCTGCCGCGCGAGCTTCGAAGGTTCGAATCCTTCCCCCTCCACCAAATTCTATAGGCTGCGGGCATGGTATAGTGGCTATTACCTCAGCCTTCCAAGCTGAAGAGGCGGGTTCGATTCCCGCTGCCCGCTCCAAGAAAAGGCTCACGTAGCTCAGGGGTAGAGCGCATCCTTGGTAAGGATGAGGTCGGCGGTTCAATTCCGCCCGTGAGCTCCATAGAGTAATCTATGGAGTAGAGCTTTAGCTCTAAATGCCAGATACAGGCCAGTAGCTCAATTGGCAGAGCGACGGTCTCCAAAACCGTAGGTTGGGGGTTCGATTCCCTCCTGGCCTGCCAATCATCCCCAGATTGGTAATTTATCTTTTTCCCAAACGAGCTGATGCAAGGAGTTACCTTCTCTAATGAAAGCAAAAGCCGAAGCTCAGCCAGCCAGTCTGGATGCTCTTAAGTGGTTTGCAGTCCTTCTGTTATTGGCTTTAGCTATAGCAGGTAATATGTATTACGCTGATGCACCTATGTTATACAGGGTGATCGGCGTTGTTGTGCTTTGTGGTTTTGCGGGTTTCGTTTTTATGCGTACCTCTAAGGGTAAGCAGTTAGCTAATCTTGCGCGTGAGGCTAGAACAGAAATTCGCAAGGTTGTTTGGCCGACTCGCCCAGAAACAACGCAAACTACACTTATAGTTCTAGCAGCCGTAACGCTGGTAGCATTTTTGCTATGGCTTGTTGACTCACTTTTAAGTTGGGTCATCAAAAGTCTGATTTATTAGGGGTAGAAAATGTCCATGCGCTGGTATGTTGTACACGCCTACTCCGGTTTTGAGAAGCAAGTTATGCGCTCACTGCTGGAGCGTATTGCCATCAATAAGATGGAAGATTTTTTTGGTCAAATACTTGTTCCTACTGAAGAAGTAGTTGAGATGCGCGACGGTAAGAAGCGCAAAAGCGAACGTAAATTTTATCCAGGCTATGTGTTAGTCGAGATGGAAATGAACGATGATAGCTGGCACCTAGTAAAAGAAACACCTAAAGTGCTTGGCTTTATTGGTGGTACAGCTGAAAAGCCAGCACCTATCACATCGCGCGAAGCTGACTCTATCTTACAACGAGTACAAGACGGAAGTGACAAGCCAAGACCGCGTACCATGTTCCAGCCTGGTGAAATGGTTAGGGTGCTAGATGGTCCTTTCGCAGATTTCAGCGGTACAGTTGAAGAAGTAAATTACGAGAAAAGTCGCTTGCAAGTTTCTGTAAGCATTTTTGGTCGTCCAACACCGGTTGAATTAGAATTTGGTCAAGTAGAGAAAGAGTAATACTTGATAATCAATGGCTGCATAATAGCAGTTTGTTAAAACGGGAAGCCGTAAGGCGCTATACCCATTGGAGTAATCATGGCTAAAAAAGTACAGTCGTACATTAAGCTGCAAGTTGCAGCTGGTAAAGCAAATCCAAGTCCACCTGTTGGTCCTGCATTGGGTCAGCATGGTGTGAACATCATGGAATTCTGTAAAGCATTTAACGCAGCAACTCAGGATATTGAGCCTGGTTTGCCTACGCCGGTTGTAATTACTGTATACAGCGACCGTAGCTTTACTTTTATTACTAAAACACCGCCCGCTGCTGTTTTATTAAAGAAAACTTTAGGCTTGCAGAAAGCTTCTGCAGAACCTAATAAAAACAAGGTTGGTAAGATTTCTCGTGAACAACTAGAAGAAATTGCTAAAACCAAAGAACCTGACTTAACTGCTGCAGATTTAGACGCTGCAGTTAGAACCATTGCTGGCAGTGCACGCAGCATGGGTATTGACGTGGAGGGCGTGTAAATGGCCAAGTTAACTAAGCGTCAAAAAACAATTGCAGAAAAAGTAGATCCATTAAAAAGCTACAGTGTTGAAGAAGCTGTAACTTTGTTAGCTGGTTTGCCTGCTGTTAAGTTTAAAGAAACAATTGAATTAGCAGTTAATCTAGGTGTGGATCCACGTAAATCTGACCAGGTTGTGCGTGGTGCTACAGTACTGCCAAATGGTACTGGTAATAGCGTTCGTGTAGCTGTGTTTGCACAAGGTGCTGCTGCCGATGCTGCTAAAGAAGCAGGTGCTGATTTGGTGGGTATGGATGACTTGGCTGAACAAGTAAAAGCAGGTGAGCTAAATTTTGATGTGGTTATTGCTGCACCAGACGCTATGCGTGTTGTTGGTATGCTAGGTCAAATTCTAGGTCCACGTGGTCTAATGCCTAACCCAAAAGTTGGTACTGTTACTCCTGATGTTGCGACTGCTGTTAAAAATGCAAAAGCTGGTCAGGTGCGTTTCCGTACAGACAAAAACGGTATTATTCACGCTGGCGTTGGCAAGATTGATTTTTCTGCCGATGCAATTCGTGGCAATATTGATGCGCTAATTTCAGATCTTAAAAAGCTTAAGCCAGCCTCTGCTAAAGGTGTATATGTTAAAAAAGTTACACTTTCTAGCACTATGGGTCCTGGTTTAACAATTGATGTAGCTACCTTAGATTTAAAGTAGTTGCATAACTAACTTTGCGGATGCTGCTAGTGTTTTTGTACTGGCAGTAACCTTCAAAGACCGTAGGTGCTATAAATTAATAGCTTAATTTCCTACGCAGATGGATGACCGCCTACTTTGTAGGTCCAACCATCATACCGACTTCGGATCCCCGAAGGGTTGGAAACCGTGGAGAACGAAAACTCGTATCTCTATATTAGGAGCAAGATAAAGTGGCACTTAATCTAAAAGACAAACAGGCCATAGTTGGCCAGGTCAACGATGCTGCCAAAGCTGCTCAATCTGTAGTTCTTGCTGATTCACGTGGTGTAACTGTTGGCGCAATGAGTGCTTTGCGTAAACAGGCTCGTGAAGCAGGCGTAGATATGCGCGTTGTACGTAATACGCTAGCACGTCGCGCTTTTGCAGAAACTAGCTTTGAATGCTTAACCGAAGAATTTACTGGTCCTACTCTTATTGCTTTCTCTATGGAACATCCTGGCGCAGCTGCCCGTTTGTTTAAAGAGTTTGCTAAGAGTGAAAAAGCTTTTGAAGTTAAAGCGATGGCTTACGAAGGTGAGTTTATCTCTGCTACAGATATCGACCGTCTGGCAACCTTGCCAACTTATGACGAAGCGATAGCAAAACTTATGGCAACTATGAAAGAAGCAGCGGGTGGCAAGCTAGTACGCACTCTTGCAGCTTTACGTGACCAGAAAGAATCAGAAGCTGCTTAAGCTAAACGCTGCATTTTCTGAATCTTAAATAAACATTATTATCTAGGTAGATATAACATGGCACTTACTCAAGAAGATATCCTGAACGCAATTGCGGACATGTCTGTAATGCAAGTTGCAGAGCTAGTTACTGCAATGGAAGAAAAATTTGGTGTTTCTGCAGCTGCAGCTGTAGTAGCAGGACCTGCTGGCGGCGGTGAAGCTGCTGCTGAACAAACTGAATTCGATCTAGTACTAACCAGTGCTGGCGAGAAGAAAGTTGGTGCTATCAAAGCAGTACGTGAAATCACTGGTCTTGGCTTAAAAGAAGCTAAAGCAATGGTTGATGGTGCGCCTGCAACTGTTAAAGAAGGCATGTCTAAAGACGATGCTGAAGCAGCAAAAGCAAAACTTGAAGAAGCCGGTGCATCGGTGGAACTTAAGTAATTTGCATAGCAGCTTAAGGCTGCAGCAGAATGGCTGGTGGTGCAAATGCACTGCCGGCCTTTTTCTGTTAAAAGCAGCTTAATTGAGTTAACTGCATATCACCATAACACCGGGTCGATAGCAGCGGGGCGCACCTCCCCTTGAAGGTGTAGTGACCACTGCGGTCTGGTTTTTGGTGAACAAGCTGGGGAAAATTGATGGCTTACTCGTACACTGAGAAGAAACGTATCCGTAAGGATTTCAGCAAATTGCCAACGGTAATGGACGTACCCTACCTACTAGCAATACAGCTCGACTCCTATCGCCAATTCCTCCAAGAGGATCTTGCCGGTGATGCGCGCACCGAAACTGGTTTACATGCGGCTTTTCAATCCGTATTTCCAATCGAAAGTTATTCAGGCAATGCTGCACTCGAATATGTAAGCTATCGTCTTGGAACCCCAGTATTTGATGTTAAAGAGTGTGTTCTGCGAGGCATTACCTTCGCTGCACCCTTGCGCGTAAAGGTGCGTCTTGTTATTTATGACAAAGACTCGCCAAACAAAGCAATTAAAGACATTAAAGAACAAGAAGTATACATGGGTGAAATGCCACTCATGACCAAGAATGGTACCTTTGTTATTAATGGTACTGAGCGCGTTATTGTTTCTCAGTTACACCGCTCTCCTGGTGTGTTTTTTGACCATGACCGTGGTAAAACCCACTCCTCAGGAAAACTACTTTATTCTGCTCGCGTTATTCCTTACCGTGGTTCTTGGTTAGACTTCGAATTTGATCCTAAAGATTTAGTTTATGTACGTATCGACCGTCGTCGTAAATTGCCGGCAAGTATTCTACTGCGTGCACTCAACTTTAGTTCTGAACAAATTCTAGAAATGTTCTTTGATACCAGTAGCTACCATTTCAAAAAAGATGGTATCTATGTTGATCTTGTTCCCTCACGTTTGCGTGGCGAAACCTCATCTTTTGAAATTAAAGATACGGATGGTAAGGTTTTAGTAGAACAAGACCGTCGCATTACTCAGCGACACATTCGTTTGCTTGAAAAAGCAGGCATTAAGCAACTAGCTGTACCCCTTGAATACCTCCACGGCAAAGTGCTTGCCAAAGATATTATTGATCCATCAAGTGGTGAGTTGTTAGTTGAGTGTAATACAGAAATAACAGAAGAAGTTTTAACCCAGCTTGCAGAAGCTAAAATCAAAAGCTTCGAAACACTGTACACCAACGATTTGGACTGTGGTCCTTTCATGTCCGATACCCTGCGTGTAGATCCTACTCGCACTCAACTAGAAGCCTTAGTTGAAATTTATCGCATGATGCGTCCTGGTGAGCCACCAACTAAAGACTCAGCAGAAGGCTTGTTCAACAATTTATTCTTCTCACCCGAGCGCTATGATCTTTCAAGCGTTGGTCGTATGAAGTTTAACCGTCGTTTGCACCGTGATATTGATACAGGTGAACCTGTACTTTCACACGAAGACATTGTTGATGTGCTGCGTGAATTACTGAACATTCGTAACGGAAAGGGTGAAGTAGACGATATAGATCACCTAGGTAACCGTCGTATACGTTCAGTTGGTGAAATGGCTGAAAACCAGTTCCGTGTTGGTTTAGTGCGTGTTGAGCGTGCGGTTAAAGAGCGTTTATCTTTAGCTGAAAGTGAAGGCCTAATGCCGCAAGACTTAATCAACGCCAAGCCCGTTGCGGCAGCAGTTAAAGAGTTCTTTGGTTCAAGCCAGCTTTCTCAGTTTATGGACCAGAATAACCCGCTTTCAGAAGTAACCCATAAGCGTCGTGTTTCTGCTTTAGGCCCAGGCGGCTTAACCCGTGAGCGTGCAGGTTTTGAAGTGCGTGACGTACACCCGACTCACTACGGTCGTGTTTGTCCTATCGAAACACCTGAAGGTCCAAACATTGGTCTGATTAACTCTTTGGCTACCTATGCACGTACCAACTCTTACGGTTTCCTTGAAACGCCTTACCGTAAAGTTGTTGACGGCAAGGTGACTGATGATATTGCTTACTACTCGGCAATTGAAGAGGGTCAGTTTGTTATTGCTCAGGCATCGGCTACCTTAAATGAAGAGGGCGAGCTGATTGATGACCTAGTTCAGGTTCGTCATAACGGTGATACCACCTTTGTTACGCCTGATCAGGTAACCTTGATGGATGTTTCACCAAGGCAGGTTGTATCCGTTGCAGCTTCCTTGATTCCTTTCCTAGAGCATGATGATGCTAACCGTGCCTTGATGGGTTCGAACATGCAGCGTCAAGCTGTACCTACGCTAAAAGCTGATAAGCCTTTAGTAGGTACAGGTATGGAGCGTTCAGTTGCACGTGACTCGGGTGTTTGTGCAGTTGCACTTCGTGGTGGTGTGGTTGACTCGGTTGACGCTTCTCGTATTGTTGTTCGTATCAACGAAGACGAACTAATCGGTGGTGAAGCTGGGGTCGATATTTATAACCTAACCAAATACACCCGCTCTAACCAAAACACTTGTATTAACCAGCGTCCTATTGTTAAGCCTGGCGATAAAATCACCCAAGGTGATATTTTAGCTGATGGCCCATCCGTAGATATGGGTGAGCTAGCACTAGGGCAAAATATGCGTATTGCATTTATGCCTTGGAATGGTTTCAACTTTGAAGACTCCATCCTAGTCTCTGAGCGGGTGGTAGAAGAAGAACGCTTTACTACCATTCATATTCAAGAACTAACCTGCGTATCTCGTGATACTAAGCTGGGTTCAGAAGAGATAACTGCGGATATTCCTAACGTAGGTGAGTCTGCACTTTCTAAGCTAGATGAATCGGGTGTTGTCTACATAGGCGCTGAAGTTGGTGCGGGTGATATTCTGGTTGGTAAAGTGACACCTAAAGGTGAAACACAGCTAACGCCTGAAGAAAAATTACTGCGTGCCATCTTTGGTGAGAAAGCCTCAGATGTAAAAGACACTTCTTTGCGTGTTGCAACAGGCATGAAAGGCACAGTGATTGATGTGCAAGTCTTTACACGTGATGGTGTAGATAAAGATAAACGTGCTTTATCCATTGAAGAGACGCAATTAAACGAAGTACGTAAAGATTTAAAAGAAGAATACCGTATAGCTGAAGAAGCAACCTTCGCACGTTTACGTAACGCTCTACTAGGACAAGGCGTGAACGGCGGCCCTCAGTTGTCTAAAGGCGCTAAAATTACTGATGACTACTTAGATGATTTAGCAAATGCTGATTGGTTTAAGTTACGTATGCAGGATGAAGCCCTCAACGAACTCCTTGCCCAAGCACAGGTTCAGCTTGATGAACGCAAGAAAATCATGGAAGAAAAGTTCGAAGACAAAAAACGTAAACTGCAACAAGGTGATGATTTAGCACCAGGTGTACAGAAAATTGTTAAGGTTTACGTTGCTGTTAAACGCCGCATTCAGCCGGGTGATAAGATGGCTGGTCGTCACGGTAACAAGGGTGTTGTTTCTGCCATTATGCCGGTTGAAGACATGCCTTATAACGAACAAGGCACACCGGTTGATATCGTTTTAAACCCGCTAGGTGTTCCTTCACGTATGAACGTAGGGCAAATCTTAGAAACCCACCTAGGTCTTGCAGCCAAAGGTTTAGGTGAGCGGATAACTGAGCTATTAGAAAACGAACGTAGCGAACAGATTAAAGAAATCCGCAGTTTCTTAGAAAAAGTTTATAACCTATCTGATGGTTTGCGTTTAGAAGATCTAGCTAGCCTAACAGATGAAGAAGTTATTGAACTGGCACATAACTTGAAGAAAGGTGTGCCTATGGCTACACCGGTATTCGATGGTGCTAAAGAGCATGAAATTAAAGCCATGCTTGAGCTGGCAGGGTTACCTCGTAGCGGTCAGATGGACCTTTACGATGGTCGTACAGGCGAGAAGTTTGATCGACCTGTAACTGTTGGCTATATGTACATGCTTAAGCTTAACCACTTAGTTGATGACAAGATGCACGCGCGTTCTACCGGCTCTTATAGCCTAGTAACGCAGCAGCCTTTAGGTGGTAAAGCGCAGTTCGGTGGTCAGCGCTTTGGTGAGATGGAAGTTTGGGCACTAGAAGCTTATGGTGCCGCTTACACCCTACAAGAAATGCTCACTGTTAAATCAGATGACGTTAATGGTCGTACCAAAATGTATAAAAACATAGTGGACGGTAACCATAAGATGGAACCAGGAATGCCTGAGTCCTTCAACGTCCTGATTAAAGAAATACGTTCCTTAGCGATAGATATCGATCTGGAATATTAAGAGTACAGCCGAGTAGCTACCTACTCGGCAACTTTCCAGCCTTTGCTGGATTGAAAAGATTGCATGACGGGCCTGTCGCCCGTCGCCACTCCAACGGGAGCTGCGGCTGATGAAAGATCTGGTTAATGTGTTACGCAATCAGGGTCAACCTGACGAATTTGAATCATTAAAAATTTCTCTGGCTTCTCCAGACCTGATTCGCTCTTGGTCTTTTGGTGAAGTTAAAAAGCCAGAAACCATCAACTATCGTACGTTCAAACCTGAGCGTGATGGTTTATTCTGTGCAAAAATCTTTGGCCCCACCAAAGACTACGAATGCTTATGCGGTAAATATAAGCGCATGAAGCACCGCGGTATTATCTGCGAAAAGTGTGGTGTTGAAGTTACTCAAGCGAAAGTGCGTCGTGAGCGCATGGCGCATATCGAACTCGCTTCTCCTGTTGCGCACATTTGGTTTTTAAAGTCTTTGCCATCACGTATTGGCCTAATGCTTGACATGACCCTGCGTGATATTGAGCGAGTACTTTATTTTGAAAGTTTTGTTGTTATTGACCCAGGCATGACCACGTTAGAAAAAGGTCAGCTACTAAATGACGAACAATACTTTGATGCCCTAGAAGAGTTTGGTGATGACTTTGATGCCCGCATGGGTGCTGAAGCGGTACAGGAGCTTCTAAAAGATATTGATCTGCACGATGAAATTGAACAGATTCGTGAAGAAATTCCACAAACTTCATCTGAAACCAAGATGAAAAAAATCACTAAGCGTCTAAAAATTCTAGAAGCTTTCCGTGATTCAAATAACCAGCCAGGCTGGATGGTGTTAGAAGTGCTTCCTGTACTTCCACCCGATTTGCGCCCATTAGTTCCCTTGGATGGTGGTCGTTTTGCAACTTCAGACTTAAACGACCTTTACCGTCGTGTAATTAACCGTAACAACCGTTTAAAGCGCCTTCTAGAGCTAAATGCACCTGATATTATTGTACGCAACGAAAAGCGTATGCTTCAGGAAGCAGTTGATGCTCTGTTAGATAACGGTCGTCGTGGACGAGCTATTACTGGCAGCAACAAACGCCCATTAAAATCACTTGCCGATATGATTAAAGGTAAGCAGGGTCGTTTCCGTCAGAACTTGCTAGGTAAGCGTGTTGACTACTCAGGTCGTTCGGTCATCGTGGTTGGACCTACCTTGCGTTTGCACCAGTGTGGTCTACCTAAAAAAATGGCACTAGAGCTATTCAAGCCATTTATTTTTGCCAAGCTAGAAGCACGTGGCCTTGCAACAACCATTAAAGCGGCTAAGAAAATGGTTGAGCGTGAGCTGCCTGAGGTTTGGGATATTCTTGCCGAAGTAATTCGCCAGCACCCAGTTATGCTTAACCGTGCACCTACACTTCACCGTCTTGGTATTCAGGCATTTGAGCCTGTGTTGATTGAAGGTAAGGCCATTCAGTTACACCCCTTAGTTTGTGCGGCTTATAACGCTGACTTTGATGGTGACCAAATGGCTGTGCACGTACCGCTAACGTTAGAAGCTCAGTTAGAAGCACGTGCCTTAATGCTTTCAACTAACAACGTATTATCACCCTCTAATGGTGAGCCAATTATTGTTCCTTCACAGGACGTTGTTCTGGGTCTTTATTACATGACTCGTGAAAAGATTGGTGCCAAGGGTGAAGGAATGGTGTTCAGCAGCATTGAAGAAGCTGAGCGTGCTTACGCGACCGAAAGTGCTGCACTTCATGCCCGTGTTAAGGTTCGTGTAACTGAAACTGATAAAGAAATAGAAGGTGATGCAGTTACTCGCACCAGTCTAGTAGAAACCACCGTTGGTCGTGCTTTGTTATCACGCATTATGCCATCAGGCTTGCCTTTTGAGCTTGCTAACAAGGCATTAAACAAAAAAGCGATTTCTCGTTTAATTAACGAAGCTTATCGTCGTGTTGGCTTGAAAGATACGGTGATTTTTGCCGACCAGCTGATGTATACAGGTTTCCAATACGCTACCTGGTCTGGTTGTTCTATTGGTGTTAACGATTTTGTTATCCCTGAAGAAAAATCGGCCATTATTGCTGACTCAGAAGCTGAAGTTAAACAAATTGAACAGCAGTTTGCTTCGGGTCTTGTTACACAAGGTGAGAAATACAACAAGGTAATAGATATCTGGTCTAAGGCTAACGACAAGGTTGCCAAGGCGATGATGGTGGGTATTTCAAAAGAAACCGTTGTAGACAAAGATGGCAATGAGTCTGAGCAAGATTCATTTAATAGCGTATTTATCATGGCTGACTCAGGTGCGCGTGGTTCTGCTGCTCAGATACGTCAGTTGGCTGGTATGCGTGGCCTTATGGCTAAGCCTGATGGTTCTATTATAGAAACGCCCATTGTTGCAAACTTCCGTGAAGGTCTTAACGTACTTCAGTACTTTATTTCGACTCACGGTGCACGTAAAGGTTTGGCAGATACGGCACTAAAAACAGCTAACTCAGGTTACTTAACCCGCCGTTTAGTAGACGTAGCACAAGACTTGGTAGTGACTGAGCTAGATTGTGGTACTGAAGAAGGCTTAGTAATGCACCCGGTTATTGAAGGTGGTGACATTATTGTTCCTCTTTCACAGCGTGTACTAGGTCGTGTGGTAGCACGTGACGTTTTAAATGCTGTAACAGGTGATGTGGTTATAGACAAAGGCACACTACTCGATGAAAAGTGGTGTGAGCGCTTAGATTCACTAGGCGTAGATGAAATTGTTGTGCGCTCGGCTATTACCTGTGACACACGTTTTGGTGTGTGCTCTATGTGTTATGGACGCGATCTTGCCCGTGGTCACCAGGTTAACGTGGGTGAAGCAGTGGGTGTTATTGCTGCTCAGTCCATCGGTGAGCCAGGTACACAGCTTACCATGCGTACCTTCCACATTGGTGGTGCGGCATCTCGTGCATCAGCAGTTGACAGCGTACAGGTTAAGCATGGTGGTAAAGTTCGCTTCCACAACATGAAGTTTGTAACGCGTGAAGATGGCAAACTTATTGCGGTGTCTCGTTCAGGTGCACTTGCTATTGCCGATGTTAAAGGTCGTGAGCGTGAGTACTATAAGTTACCCTACGGTGCTGAAGTTAGCGTAACCAATGACGAAGCAGTTGAAGCTGGACAGTTGGTTGCTAAGTGGGATGCGCATACCCATCCTATCGTTGCTGAAGTAGCGGGTCGTGTGCAGTTTATTGATATGGAAGATGGCATTACTATTAACCGTAATATCGATGAGCTAACCGGTCTTTCTTCAATAGAAATTATTGAAACACAGCATCGTCCTGCGGCTGGTAAAGATAAGCGCCCAATGATGTTGCTGCTTGATGCGCAGGGCAAAGAAGTAACGCTACCTGGTAGTCAAACAGCGGTTCAGTACATACTGCCAGGTAAAGCCGTTGTTACTATTGATGACGGTGTAGAGGTAGGCGTTGGTCAGGTAATTGCACGTATTCCACAAGAAAGCAGTGGTAACCGTGACATTACGGGTGGTCTACCAAGAGTTGCGGACCTATTTGAAGCGCGTCGCCCTAAAGAGCCATCCATTATGGCTGAAATTAGCGGTACCATTTCAATGGGTAAAGAAACCAAAGGCAAGCAGCGTATTGTTATAACGCCAGCTAATGGTGACGATCCTTATGAAGCGTTAATACCCAAGTGGCGTAAAATCAACGTATTCGAAGGTGAAAACGTTGAGCGAGGCGAGATAGTTTCTGATGGTCCTTCTAGCCCACACGATATTTTGCGTCTGCTAGGTGTTAGTGAGTTAGCTAAATACATCACCACTGAAGTACAAGATGTTTATCGTCTACAGGGTGTTGTAATTAACGATAAGCACATTGAAGTCATTGTTCGCCAAATGCTACGTAAAGTAGAAATTCAGGAAGTGGGTGATTCTAGCTTCTTGGTTGGTGAGCAGGTTGAATACTTTAAAGTGCTAGAAGAAAACGAAGCGCTCATGAAGGCTAAGAAGTTCCCAGCTAAATTTGAGCGCCTACTGCTTGGTATTACAAAGGCTTCTTTGGCAACTGAATCCTTTATTTCAGCGGCCTCCTTCCAAGAGACAACGCGTGTACTAACTGAAGCAGCCGTAAATGGTAAGCGTGACTTTTTACGTGGTTTGAAAGAAAACGTGGTGGTGGGTCGATTAATACCTGCAGGTACTGGTCTGACTTATCATGCACAACGCAAGCGTCACCGTGAAGATCAGCAAATGAACCTTGGTGGCCCAAGCGCAAGTGAAGTGGAAGCAGCTTTGACTAGTGAACTTTCTGCGCTAGATCAAGACGAAGACTAAGCAATAAAACAAGAGGAATAGGGTTGAATAATCCTACTCCTCTTGACCTTTTATGCTTTATAAACGTAGAATGCGCTTCCTCAAATGAGGGGATAGGTGCGTCTATCCATTTTGTATTATCAGAAATCTGCCTTGTTGACGTACATAAGTACCGAAACAGACATTGGAGATTGCTTGCATGGCAACAATTAATCAGTTGGTTCGCAAGCCACGCAAACGCCGAGTAGCTAAAAGCGATGTTCCTGCGCTTCAAGCTTGCCCGCAAAGACGTGGCGTATGTACTCGTGTTTACACGACTACACCTAAAAAACCTAACTCGGCACTACGTAAGGTATGCCGTGTGCGCTTAACTAATGGTTTTGAAGTTTCTTCATACATTGGTGGTGAAGGTCACAACCTTCAAGAGCACTCGGTTGTGCTAATTCGTGGTGGTCGTGTAAAAGACTTACCTGGTGTGCGTTATCACACCGTACGCGGCGCATTGGATACCTCTGGTGTTCAGGGTCGTAAGCAGGGTCGTTCTAAATATGGCGCCAAGCGTCCTAAGTAATTTTATTTAATACCGTCTGATAAGAGTAAGGCCAGGCCGTTCACGCTTAATGCATGTCCTGGGGTTACCTGAAGACCGTTTAGAGGGCTTATCATGCCAAGAAGAAGAGTTGCGGCAAAACGTGATGTGTTGCCGGATCCGAAATACGGAAGTGATCGTTTAGCCAAATTCATCAACCATGTGATGGAAAGCGGCAAAAAAGCTACTGCCGAGCGCATTGTTTACGGTGCTCTGAGCAAAGTGGAAGAACGCACCAAAAAAGACCCGCTAGAGCTATTCGAAAAAGCTTTAGAAGGCATTCAGCCTTTGGTTGAAGTTAAATCACGTCGTGTTGGTGGTGCTACCTACCAAGTGCCAGTTGAAGTTCGTCCTTCACGTCGTACGGCCCTTGCAATGCGTTGGTTAGTTGATTTTGCCCGTAAGCGTGGTGAAAAATCTATGGATCTACGCCTAGCTGGCGAGATTATGGATGCTGCCGAAGGTAAAGGTGCTGCAGTCAAGAAGCGTGAAGATGTTCACCGCATGGCTGAAGCTAACAAGGCATTCTCACACTACCGCTTCTAAGGGAGGCCTCAAGTGGCACGTAAAACTCCGATTAAATACTACCGTAACATAGGTGTATGTGCGCACGTTGATGCTGGTAAAACTACCACAACAGAGCGTGTGCTTTACTACACTGGTGTTAACCATAAGATGGGTGAAACCCATGATGGTGCATCGACAACTGACTGGATGGAACAGGAGCAAGAGCGTGGTATTACTATCACTTCTGCTGCTGTAACTGCCTTCTGGAAAGGTATGAATCAGCAGTTTGATGAGCATCGCATTAACATCATTGATACACCAGGACACGTTGACTTCACTATTGAAGTTGAGCGCTCGCTTCGTGTACTGGATGGTGCTGTTGTTGTTTTCTGTGGTTCATCTGGTGTTGAACCTCAGTCTGAAACTGTATGGCGTCAGGCTAACAAGTACGAAGTTCCACGTATCGTTTTTGTTAACAAGATGGACCGTTCAGGTGCAAATTTTGAGCGTGTTTTAGGTCAAATTAAAACGCGTCTAGCAGCTAACCCTATTGCCATTCAGCTTCCTATAGGTTCTGAAGAAGACTTCAAGGGTGTTGTTGATCTAGTTAAAATGCAAGCTATCTACTGGAACGAAGCAGACATGGGTTTAACTCATGAATATGCAGATATTCCTGCTGAGCTAGTTGAAGAAGCAGAAGCACTTCGTGAAGAAATGGTTGAAGCAGCAGCAGAAGCCAACGAAGAGCTAATGAATAAATACCTTGAAGAAGGTGAGTTGACTGTAGAAGAAATTAAAGCTGGTCTACGTCAGCGTGTTATCAATAACGAAATTGTACTAGCACTTTGTGGTACTGCATTTAAGAACAAAGGTGTTCCTGCTGTTCTTGATGCTGTTGTTGATTACCTGCCCGCACCTAACGAAGTTCGTCCTATCGAGGGTGAGCTTGAAAATGGTGAAATGGAAGTGCGTTTAGTTGATGATACTGCGCCTTTCTCCGCACTAGCATTTAAAATTGCAACTGACCCCTTTGTAGGAACACTGACTTACATCCGTGTTTACTCGGGTGTGTTAGAAAGTGGTTCGGGTGTATTCAATTCGGTAAAAGAAAAGCGTGAGCGTGTTGGACGTATAGTTCAAATGCAAGCAAACGACCGCGTTGAAATAAAAGAAGTTCGTGCAGGTGACATTGCTGCCTGTATCGGTCTTAAAGATGTTACTACCGGTGATACCCTTTGTGATTCTGATAACAAAATTGTGTTAGAGCGCATGGAGTTCCCTGATCCAGTAATTTCTGTTGCAGTAGAGCCTAAATCTAAAGTTGATCAGGAAAAAATGGGTGTTGCGCTAGGTAAGCTAGCTCAAGAAGATCCATCTTTCCGTGTTAAGACAGATGAAGAATCTGGACAAACAATCATCTCTGGTATGGGTGAGTTGCACTTAGATATTATCGTTGACCGTATGCGTCGTGAATTCAAAGTGGAAGCTAACATTGGTAAGCCACAGGTTGCCTATCGCGAAACTATTCGTAAGAGTGTTGAGCAAGAAGGTAAGTTTGTGCGTCAATCCGGTGGTCGTGGTCAGTACGGTCACGTATGGCTTAAAATTGAACCGCTCACCGACAAGGGTGAAGACGGTGAAAAAAGCTATGAGTTCGTTAACGAAATCGTTGGTGGTGTTGTGCCACGTGAATACGTGCCTGCAGTAGACAAAGGTTGCTTTGAGCAGCTGCAGAATGGTGTTCTTGCTGGCTACCCAATGATCGACGTTAAGGTAACCTTGTTTGATGGTTCCTACCACGACGTCGACTCTAACGAAATGGCCTTCAAAATTGCCGGCTCTTTGGCAATTAAAGAAGGTGCTAAGAAAGCAGGTGCAATGCTGCTTGAGCCTATGATGAAGGTTGAAGTGGTTACACCTGAAGAGTACATGGGCGACGTCATGGGCGACTTGAACCGCCGTCGTGGTCTCGTACAGGGCATGGAAGACATACCAGCAGGTAAGGTCATTCGTGCGGAAGTTCCACTGGGTGAAATGTTTGGCTACGCAACAGACTTGCGTTCCGCAACCCAGGGCCGTGCTAGCTACTCCATGGAGTTTGCTAAGTACTCAGAGGCGCCGGCTAGCATTGTTGAAGCCGTCATAAACCAGAAGTAAATTTATAATCTGCCGTTAACTGAAGAGGTTATCGTTGTGGCTAAAGAAAAATTTGAACGTAGTAAACCGCACCTAAACGTAGGCACCATTGGTCACGTTGACCATGGTAAAACAACCCTAACAGCTGCACTTACTCGCGTATGTGCTGAAGTTTATGGTGGCGGCGGTGCAACCCGTGGTTACGACCAAATCGACAACGCTCCTGAAGAAAAAGAGCGTGGTATCACCATTTCAACTTCTCACGTTGAATATGAGTCACCTACGCGTCACTACGCGCACGTAGACTGCCCAGGACACGCTGACTATGTTAAAAACATGATCACCGGTGCTGCGCAGATGGATGGTGCTATTCTAGTTTGTTCAGCTGCTGATGGTCCTATGCCTCAGACGCGTGAGCACATTCTACTTTCTCGTCAGGTTGGTGTTCCTTACATCGTTGTGTTCATGAACAAAGCGGACATGGTTGATGATGAAGAGCTACTAGAATTAGTAGAAATGGAGATCCGTGATCTTCTATCTACCTATGAGTTCCCTGGCGACGATACCCCTATCGTTATTGGTTCTGCACTGATGGCGCTAGAAGGTAAAGATGACAACGAAATGGGTACTACTGCTGTAACTAAGCTAGTTGAAGCACTAGATAGCTACATCCCTGAGCCTGAGCGCGCGATCGATAAGCCATTCCTAATGCCTATCGAAGACGTTTTCTCTATCTCTGGTCGTGGTACTGTTGTAACTGGTCGTGTAGAGCGCGGTATTGTACGTACTGGTGAAGAAATTGAAATCGTTGGTATCGTAGATACAGTTAAGACCACTTGTACTGGTGTTGAGATGTTCCGTAAGCTGCTAGATGAAGGTCGCGCAGGTGAGAACATTGGTGCACTACTACGTGGTACTAAGCGTGACGATGTACAGCGTGGTCAAGTGCTAGCTAAGCCTGGTTCTATCAACCCTCACACTGTATTCGAAGCAGAAGTTTACGTTCTGTCTAAAGATGAAGGTGGTCGTCATACACCTTTCTTCAAAGGCTACCGTCCTCAGTTCTACTTCCGTACAACTGACGTAACTGGTTCTTGTGAATTGCCAGAAGGCGTAGAAATGGTTATGCCTGGTGACAACGTTAAGCTAGTTGTTACTTTGATTGCACCTATCGCAATGGACGAAGGTTTACGCTTCGCTATTCGTGAAGGTGGTCGTACTGTTGGTGCTGGTGTTGTAGCTAAAATTATTGCTTAATTTAGTTATTCGCTAGTCCAATAATAAGAGGGCTTCCTTAAGGAGGCCCTCTTTGTTGCTAATCTTTTTTAATAAAAGTTTGACACACAAGAAATCACGGCACTATAATGCTGCTCCTTTTTTAGGTGCAGGTGTTAAGTGTCTGTACCCATGTAGCCCGTATCGGAGCATTGGATAATGCAAGACCAGAAAATCCGCATTCGGTTGAAATCGTTTGATCATCGCCTGATTGATCAGTCTGCGCTTGAAATTGTTGAAACAGCAAAGCGCACTGGTGCACAGGTGAAGGGTCCGATTCCATTACCGACTCGCAATGAAAAATTTACAGTGCTAGTATCACCGCACGTAAACAAGGATGCTCGTGACCAGTATGAAGTTCGTACTCATAAGCGTGTGCTCGATATCGTTGAGCCAACTGAAAAAACAGTTGATGCGTTAATGAAGCTTGAGCTGGCCGCAGGCGTTGATGTGCAAATTAGCCTTGGTTAATTTGTTTAAGTAGTAAAGTGGTTAGCGTCGCGAGACGCAGTACAATTTAGATAGTGGAATGCCCTGGAAAAGGCAGCCATAGCGGGTGATAGCCCCGTACACTGATAGGAGACATACAATGACTCTTGCTTTAATCGGAAAGAAAAGCGGTATGACCCGTATTTTCACCGAAGACGGTGCATCAATCCCTGTCACCGTTATTGAAGTCACTCCTAACCGTGTTACTCAGATACGTTCACCAGAGGTGGATGGTTATTCTGCAGTACAGGTTACTGCTGGTTCGCGTAAAGCGAAGCACCTAACCAAGGCGCAAGCTGGGCATTTTGCCAAAGCTAACGTTGAGGCTGGACGCATCGTTCGTGAATATCGTCTTGCTGATGGTGAAGAAGCTCCTGCTGTAGGATCTGATTTAACCGTTAGTCTATTTGAGGCTGGTCAGTTAATTGACGTGATCGGTACATCTAAAGGTAAAGGTTTTCAAGGCGGCGTTAAGCGTTGGAACTTTGCTATGCAAGATGCAACTCATGGTAACTCTCTCTCTCACCGTGCACCTGGTTCCATAGGTCAAAACCAAACTCCTGGCCGTGTATTTAAAGGCAAGAAGATGGCTGGTCACATGGGTGCAGAGCGTGTAACTGTGCAATCCCTAGAAATCGTTCGGGTCGATACAGATCGTAACCTACTATTAGTTAAAGGCGCTGTGCCTGGATCTACTGGTGGTGATGTTCTTGTACGCCAAGCGGTCAAGGCTCGCAGCTAAGAGGATAAAGACACATGAACCTGAATCTAGCCGGAGCTCAGGGTACTGTTGAAGTATCCGATGCGACCTTTGGTAAAGAATTTAACGAAGCCCTTGTTCACCAGGTAGTTGTTGCTTACATGTCTGGTGCGCGTCAAGGTACTCGTGCTCAAAAAACACGCGCAGAAGTTGCTGGCGGTGGTAAAAAGCCATGGCGTCAGAAGGGTACTGGTCGTGCCCGTGCTGGTACTGCAACTTCTCCGATTTGGCGTAAAGGTGGTGTAACCTTTGCTGCTCGTCCTCAAGACCACTCGCAGAAAGTAAACAAAAAAATGTATCGCTCGGCGATGCGTTCTATTCTTTCTGAATTGGCTCGTCAGGATCGTTTAATCGCTGTTGAAGAGTTTACAGTTGAAGCGCCTAAGACAAAGCTACTTGCTGCAAAGCTTGAAGAAATGAAGCTAAGCAAAGTGCTAATTGTTACTTCTGAACTTAATACCAACTTGTATTTGGCTGCTCGCAACCTGCCACACGTTGAAGTTATTGAAGCTAGTGCCGTAGATCCTGTAAGCCTGATCGCCTACGAAAACGTGCTGATGACTGTTTCAGCTCTACGTCAATTCGAGGAGAAATTGGGATGAACCAGGAGCGCATATTTAAAGTGCTACTCGGTCCACACATGACCGAAAAAGCTACTTTACTAGCTGATGAAAAAAATCAGTATGTATTCAAAGTAGCCTCAGATGCGACTAAGCTTGAAATTAAAAAAGCTGTCGAGCAACTGTTTGATGTTAAGGTAAATGCAGTTAGTGTTATTAATACTAAAAGCAAAACCCGACGCACTCTTCACGGTCTCGGTCGTCGCAAAGGTTTCCGCAAGGCTATGGTTAGCCTAGTGGAAGGACAAGCGATCGATTTCGCTGACGCGGAATAAGGCAAGGGGTTAATCATGGCAATTGTTAAAGCTAAACCAACTTCCGCCGGTCGCCGCCACCTAGTTAAGGTGGTGAATAAAGACCTGCATAAAGGTGCGCCCTATGCACCTCTGCTAGAAGCACAAAGCAGATCGGGTGGGCGTAACAATAACGGTCGTATCACTACTCGCCATATTGGTGGTGGTCACCGTCAGCATTACCGCATTATAGATTTTAAAAGAAATAAAGACGGTGTAGTAGGTATTGTAGAGCGTTTGGAGTATGATCCAAACCGTTCCGCAAACATCGCTTTGATTAAGTACATGGATGGTGAGCGCCGCTACATTATTGCCCCTAAAGGCGTAGCAGCTGGTGATCGCATTCAGTCAGGTGTTGATGCACCTATCAAAGCAGGCAATACCTTGCCGCTACGTAATATGCCGTTGGGTTCTACCCTACACTGTATAGAGCTAAAGCCAGGTAAGGGTGCACAACTTGCCCGTTCTGCTGGTGCTTCTGTGCAGCTTGTTGCCCGTGAAGGCGCTTATGCCACACTCAGACTACGTTCTGGTGAGACGCGTAAAGTTCTTGTTGATTGCCGCGGCACCCTAGGTGAAGTGGGTAACAGCGAGCACAGCTTGCGTGTTCTAGGTAAAGCTGGTGCTAGCCGCTGGCGTGGTGTTCGTCCTACCGTTCGCGGTATGGCGATGAACCCCGTCGATCACCCGCATGGTGGTGGTGAAGGCCGCAACAAAGGTAAGAATCCGACTACGCCTTGGGGTGTACCAACCAAGGGTTACAAAACTCGCAAAAACAAGCGTACAGACAATCTAATTGTTCGTCGTCGTAAAGCGAAATAACGTTTAAGGGGATCCGCTGTGCCTCGTTCACTGAAGAAAGGTCCATTTATTGACCTTCATCTGTTGAAAAAAGTGGAAGTTGCGGTCGAAGGTAAAGACAAGAAGCCAATTAAAACTTGGTCTCGTCGTTCAATGATCATTCCAGATATGATCGGCCTTACAATCGCTGTCCACAATGGACGCCAGCATGTACCGGTATTCATCACTGAAGAGATGGTCGGTCACAAGCTGGGTGAATTTGCTGCAACCCGTACATATCGCGGTCATGTAGCTGACAAGAAAGCCAAGCGCTAATCAGGAGGTTATGATGGAAGTCGCCGCTAAAATGCGTGGTGCACGTCTGTCCGCACAGAAAGCCCGCTTGGTTGCTGATCAGGTACGTGGCAAGAAAGTTGCTGATGCACTTAATCTACTAGCCTTCAGCCCCAAAAAGGGTGCGGTACTAGTTAAGAAGGTTTTAGAATCTGCAATTGCGAATGCTGAGCATAACGAAGGTGCTGATATAGACGAACTGCGTGTTTCCACTATTATGGTGGATGAAGGTACAACCATGAAGCGTATTAAACCACGCGCTAAAGGTCGTGCCGATCGCATTCTCAAGCGCACTTGCCATATCACTGTCAAGGTTGCAGACCGGTAAGGAGTTAACCCTATGGGTCAGAAAGTAAATCCAACCGGCATACGCTTGGGAATCGTTAAAGAGCATACTTCTACTTGGTATGCTGAAGGTTCCGCTTATGCCGATAAATTGAATAACGACTTAAAAGTACGTAGCTTCTTAGAAGAGCGTCTTAAGCAAGCTGCAGTAAGCCGTATTCAAATTGAGCGTCCAGCAAACAACGCCCGCATTACTATTCACACTGCCCGTCCAGGCATTGTAATTGGTAAGAAAGGTGAAGATGTTGAGCGCCTACGCAAAGACGTTTCCGACATGATGGGTGTGCCTGTGCACATCAATATCGAAGAAGTCCGTAAGCCCGAGCTAGATGCTGCGCTAGTTGCTCAAAGCGTTGCTGGTCAGCTTGAACGCCGTGTTATGTTCCGTCGTGCTATGAAGCGTTCGGTTCAAAATGCGATGCGTCTCGGTGGTAAAGGCATCAAGATTCAGGTTGGCGGTCGTCTAGGTGGTGCTGAGATTGCCCGCTCTGAATGGTATCGCGAAGGTCGTGTTCCACTACACACCCTACGTGCTGATATCGACTACGCCACTGCTGAAGCTCACACCACCTATGGCATCATCGGTGTCAAAGTGTGGATCTTCAAAGGTGAGATCCTGGGCGGGATCGAAGAGGTTCGTGCCAATGCTGCTAAGCAAGCTCAGCAGCCACAGCATGCTCCTAAGAAAAAAGGTTCCAAGTAAGGGGATAGTCGATGTTACAGCCTAAGCGTACAAAATTCCGCAAGATGCATAAGGGTCGTAACCGCGGCCTGGCTCTTCGCGGAAACAAGGTCAGCTTTGGTGAATTCGGTCTGAAAGCTACTGACCGTGGCCGTCTAACCGCACGTCAAATTG
Source organism: Marinospirillum minutulum DSM 6287 (assembly GCF_000422325.1). Classification (GTDB taxonomy): domain Bacteria; phylum Pseudomonadota; class Gammaproteobacteria; order Pseudomonadales; family Halomonadaceae; genus Marinospirillum; species Marinospirillum minutulum. The sequence continues at coordinate 87,414 of NZ_AULO01000014.1, read as the reverse complement.
AAGCAGCGCGTCGTACTATGACACGTCATATCAAACGTGGTGGTAAGATTTGGATCCGAGTTTTTCCAGACAAGCCGATCACTGGTAAGCCGTTGGAAGTTCGTATGGGTAAAGGTAAGGGTAACGTAGAGTACTGGGTAGCCCTAATCCAACCTGGCAAGGTTCTGTATGAAGTTGAAGGTGTAAGCGAAGAGTTAGCGCGTCAAGCCTTTGCACTTGCAGCAGCTAAACTTCCTATCCCGACAACTTTTGTTAAACGGACGGTGATGTAATGAATGCTCAAGAATTACGCGGCAAGACTGCAGATGAGCTTAACGAACAGTTGCACAACTTGTTACGTGAGCAATTTCAGCTACGCATGCGCAAAGTGACCGGCCAACTTGGCCAATCGCATTTGCTCAAGCAATTGCGCCGTGATATTGCACGTATTAAAACCGTGCTGAACGATAAGGCGGGTAACTAAAATGGCCGAAGTCGAAAAGAAAGCTAAAACTGTCACCGGTAAGGTGGTTAGCGACAAAATGGAGAAATCCATTATCGTTATGATCGAGCGCAGCGTTGCTCATCCTCTGTACGGTAAATATGTTCGCCGCTCCACTAAGCTACATGCACATGACGAGAAAAACACCGCTCGCATGGGTGACACCGTAACCATCCAGGAAACGCGTCCGATTTCTAAGACCAAATCCTGGAAACTGGTTGAGATTGTTGAACAGGTTAAAGGTATCTGAGGAAACTCAGATACTCTAAAACTGTTCAAGTTTGGAGATAGATTATGATTCAGACACAATCAATGCTGGATGTTGCTGACAATAGTGGTGCCAAACGTGTCATGTGCATCAAAGTGCTAGGCGGTTCACATCGTCGTTATGCACGTGTTGGTGACATCATTAAGGTCACCGTTAAAGATGCCATTCCGCGTGGTAAGGTGAAAAAGGGCCAAGTCCTTAAAGCCGTTGTAGTCCGCACTAGGGCTGCAGTTCGTCGTCCAGACGGATCAGCTATTCGATTTGATGGCAATGCTGCCGTTATTCTCGATGGTAAGGATGCCCCTATGGGTACCCGTATTTTTGGTCCGGTAACACGTGAGCTGCGCGGTGATAAGTTCATGAAGATCATTTCCTTGGCACCTGAAGTGCTGTAAGGAGCGAGGCCGGATATGCGCAAGATTAAACGTGACGATGAAGTGATCGTCATAGCAGGCAAAGACAAGGGTAAGCGTGGCACAATAAAGCGTGTTCTAAATGATGATCGCTTTGTGGTGTCCGGTGTGAATATGATCAAGCGTCACACCCGCCCAAACCCCTACGCCAATCAACCTGGCGGTATTATTGAGCGCGAAGCGCCCATTCATGCTTCCAATGTTGCCATTTTCAATAAAGAAACTGGCAAGGCTGATCGAGTAGGGTTCAAGGTCCTGGACGATGGTTCCAAGGTACGTATTTTCAAGTCGACTCAAACAGAGATCGGCGCGTAATCAAGTCAGGTATCAGTATGGCTAGATTGAAAGAGCTTTACAGTAAAGAAGTAGCAGCCAAACTGAAAGAAGAGCTTGGCTTAAAAAATGTAATGGAAGTTCCTCGCATCACCAAAATCACGCTTAATATGGGTGTGGGTGAAGCACTTAGCGATAAAAAGCTAATGGATAACGCTGTTGCAGATTTAGAAAAATTAAGTGGGCAAAAAGTACTTATAACCAAGGCTCGTAAATCTATCGCAGGCTTTAAAGTTCGTGAAGATTGGCCAATTGGTTGTAAAGTAACCCTACGCCAAGAGCGTATGTGGGATTTCCTCGACCGCCTAGTTGATGTTGCGATTCCTCGTATTCGTGACTTCCGTGGCCTAAACCCCAAGTCTTTTGACGGTCGTGGTAACTACAGCATGGGTGTGCGTGAACAAATCATCTTCCCTGAAATCAACTATGATAAAGTTGACAAAGTGAGAGGATTAGATATCACCATCACCACTACTGCCCGTAACAATGACGAAGGCCGTGCGCTATTAACTGCACTTGGCTTTCCGTTCAAGAAGTAAGGGGATTTAGATGGCGAAGGTATCAATGATTCAGCGTGAGCTGAAGCGCGCCAAACTGGTAGAAAAGTACGCTGCAAAGCGTGCTGAGCTGAAAGCAATAATTGTTAACCCACAGACTTCAGAAGAAGATCAGTGGGCTGCACTTCAGCAACTCCAGAAGCTGCCACGCGACTCTAGTCAATCACGTCAGCGTAATCGCTGCCGCGAAACTGGTCGTCCGCATGGTTTCTATAACAAGTTCGGCCTGGGCCGCACCGCACTGCGTAGAGCAGCTATGCGTGGCGATGTTCCCGGTCTGCGCAAGTCCAGCTGGTAAGCAGGATCCAGGAGTGCAAAGCGAATGAGTATGCAAGACACCCTGGCGGATATGGTTACCCGTATTCGCAATGCACAGATGGCAACTAAAGAGACGGTTACCATGCCGTCTTCTAAGATGAAAATCGAAGTTGCTAGAGTGCTTAAAGAAGAGGGATACGTCGTGGACTATCAGGTCCAGGGTGATGTCAAACCCGAACTGACTGTAACCTTGAAGTATTTTGAAGGCAAAGCGGTCATCGAAAAGATCGAACGTGTTAGCAAGCCAAGTCTGCGTAGCTACAAAGGTAAGAGTAATCTTCCTAAAGTTAATGCTGGTTTAGGCGTTGCGATTGTTTCCACCTCTAAAGGTGTGATGACAGATCGCGCAGCTCGTGCGGCCGGTGTCGGTGGCGAAGTCATCTGCACCGTGTTCTAAGGGGAAGAGTAAAATGTCCCGCATTGCAAAACAATCGATAGAATTGCCAGCTGCTGTTGAGTTTAAACTTAGTGACAGCAAGGTAACTGTAAAAGGTGCCAATGGCACACTTGAGCTAGACCTAACTAATTTGGTTGAAGTTAAAGTGGAAGACAAAACTGTGACGGTTGCTCCTAGCAACCCGAACAACAAGGCTGCCTGGGCACTTGCTGGTACCACCCGTTCACTCATCAATAATATGGTGATTGGTGTTTCTGAAGGTTTTACAAAAAACCTTGAGATCACAGGTGTTGGTTACCGTGCGCAAGCCAAAGGGCAAACAATTAATCTTACCTTGGGCTTCTCCCATCCGGTGGATTACACCCTACCTGAAGGTATTAGTGCAGAAACTCCTAGCAATACCCTTATTATTCTTAAGGGCGCTGACAAGCAAGTTCTTGGCCAGTGTGCTGCAGAGATCCGTAACTACCGCCGTCCAGAGCCTTATAAAGGCAAGGGCATCCGCTATAGCGATGAACTAGTTCGTCGTAAAGAAGCCAAGAAGAAGTAAGGCAGGGTTATGAACGCGAAGAAAGAATCTCGTTTACGTCGTGCCCGCCGTGCCCGCGCCAAAATCCGCGAGCTAGGTGCAGTGCGCTTGTGTGTTAATCGCACACCGCGTCACATCTATGCACAGATAATTTCTGCAGATGGAGGCCAAGTTTTAGCGAGCGCCTCTACTCTTGACGGAAGTCTGCGTACTGGTACGACTGGTAATATCGAAGCCGCCACTAAGGTTGGCAAGCTAATCGCTGAACGTGCTAAAGCTGCTGGCATCAATGCTGTTGCTTTTGATCGTGGTGGTTTTAAGTATCATGGTCGCGTAAAAGCCCTAGCTGATGCGGCACGTGAAGGCGGCCTAGAATTCTAAAGGGTGTAACAATGGCGAATAACGAAAAAACAGCCGGTGACCTGCAAGAACGTCTTGTTCAGGTTAACCGTGTCGCCAAAGTGGTTAAGGGTGGACGTATTTTTGCGTTCACAGCCTTAACTGTGGTTGGTGACGGCAAAGGCCGCGTTGGTTTTGGTCGTGGCAAGGCGCGTGAAGTGCCTGTTGCGATTCAAAAAGCAATGGAGCAGGCACGCCGCAATATGGTAACCGTTAAACTAGACGGTACTACTTTGCAGCACCCTGTCCGTGCAGCACATGGAGCCTCTAAAGTCTTCATGCAGCCAGCTTCTGAAGGTACGGGTGTTATCGCCGGTGGTGCGATGCGTTCAGTATTAGAGTTAGCTGGTGTGCACAACGTTTTGGCTAAGATCTACGGTTCTACTAATCCAGTAAACGTAGTTCGTGCCACGATTAAGGGTCTGGTTGCTATGCAAGCACCAGAAGACATTGCTGCTAAGCGCGGCAAGACCGTAGAAGACATTCTGGGGTAATACCATGGCGAAAATTAAAGTAACTTTGGTACGCAGCCCCATTGGCGTTTTGCCAAAGCATAAGCTGTGTGTTAAAGGTCTTGGTCTACGCCGCATCGGCCATCAGGTCGAAGTGGAAGACACGCCTTCAGTACGTGGCATGATCAATAAGGTCAACTACTTGCTGCAGGTTGAAGGAGCTTAAATCATGCATTTAAACGATCTAAGCCCGGCACCAGGCTCTAAGCCTGCGGGTAAGCGCGTTGGTCGCGGTATTGGTAGTGGCCTGGGTAAAACCGGTGGTCACGGCCATAAAGGTCAGAAATCGCGTTCAGGCGGTACAGTAGCTCCAGGTTTTGAAGGTGGTCAGATGCCCCTTCAGCGCCGTCTACCTAAGTTTGGTTTTACTTCAGTAAAAGCACCTTTGTCTGCAGAAGTGCGTTTACATGAAATTGCCAAAGTTGATGGTGAACTAGTTACTCTACAAACTTTAAAAGATGCAGATGTAATCAAAGATTCCATACTGTACGTTAAAGTAATTCTGTCCGGTGAAATCGACCGTGCTGTTACCCTACAGGGTGTAAAAGCCACTAAGGGTGCACGTGCGGCTATCGAAGCGGCTGGCGGTAAAGTCGAAGACTAGAAGTCGAGGACGAAATGGCAAAACCAGGAACCCTACCAGGTAAGCAAGGTGGCATGAGTGAACTTTGGATACGTCTAAGGTTTGTTTTCTTAGCGATATTAGTTTATCGCCTAGGTGCTCACGTGCCTGTGCCTGGTATTAATCCTGACCAACTTGCTGCTATCTTCGAACAAAACAAAGGCACCATTCTAGACATGTTCAACATGTTCTCGGGTGGTGCACTTGAAAACATGAGTATCTTAGCTTTGGGTATTATGCCCTACATTTCAGCTTCGATAATCATGCAGTTGCTTTCAGCTGTTGTACCTAAGCTTGAAGCACTGAAAAAAGAAGGTGAAGCCGGTCGCCGTAAAATTAACCAATACACACGCTACGGCACTGTAGTATTGGCTATTTTCCAAGCGATAGGTATGTCAGTAGGTTTGGCCGGGCAAAGTGGCGTCGTCTACATGGCGAACTTCGGGTTTTACTTTGTAGCGGTAACAACACTGGTTTGTGGTGCAGTCTTCCTAATGTGGTTGGGTGAGCAGATTACAGAAAGAGGTATCGGTAACGGTATTTCTTTGTTAATTTTTTCCGGTATCGTGGCAGGCTTGCCTGGTGCAATCGGCAGCTCCCTAGAAGTAGCCCGTAGTGAAGGTTCTTGGAATCTAATCCCGCTTTTAGTGATTGGTGTTCTAGGTGTAGCAACCATTGCCTTTGTGGTGTTTATTGAACGTGGTCAACGCCGTGTTACGGTTAACTACGCTAAGCGCCAAGTGGGCAATCAAGTTTATGCAGCACAATCTAATCACTTGCCGTTAAAAGTGAATATGGCTGGTGTAATTCCTCCCATTTTTGCTTCAAGTATCCTGTTGTTCCCTGCGTCCATAGGACAATGGTTTGGAAGTGCTGAAGGTTTTGGTTTGTTGCAGGACTTGTCGCAGCTACTTGCGCCAGGTGCTCCACTCTATATCTTGCTTTTTGCACTCAGTGTTGTATTCTTCTGCTTCTTTTATACAGCACTCATGTTTAACCCCAAAGAAATTGCTGAAAATCTGAAAAAATCAGGTGCTTTTTTACCCGGTATACGTCCTGGTGAACAAACAGCAAAATACATTGATGGGGTGGTAACACGCCTAACCCTGTTCGGTGCACTGTATATCACGGCTGTTTCACTGATGCCTCAGTTTCTGCAGGTGGCTTGGAATATTCCTTTCTATGTCGGCGGTACATCACTTTTGATCGTCGTAGTTGTAGTAATGGATTTCATGGCTCAGCTCCAGTCACACATGATGTCGCACCAGTATCAGAATCAGTCTTTGCTTAAAAAAGCTAACCTTAAAAGCTATGGACGTCGCTAAGGCAGACAGCTTGAAAGGTAGGAGTAGAAGATGAAAGTTCGTGCATCTGTAAAAAAGATCTGTCGTAACTGTAAGATCATTCGTCGTCGTGGATCAGTACGTGTTATCTGTATTGAACCGCGTCACAAACAGCGCCAGGGTTAATCTCTGGACAGGACCATAAAAGGTCTTGCAAAGCTACCCCTTGATATTTTTCTTATCAAGGGGTATGCTTTTTCGCCCTTTATGGACATAAAAACTGGAGTCGGCTTTTACCGGCTTGGAATCGGAGAAATTTGAATGGCACGTATTGCTGGTGTCAACATTCCGGATAACAAACATGCAGTTATCTCGCTAACCTATATTTATGGTGTTGGCAAAACGACTTCTATGGCTATTTGCAAGAAGTCCGGAATAGAGCCCACTCGAAAAATTGGTGACTTGTCAGTTGAAGAACTAGACACACTTCGTGGCGAAGTGGCAGCTTACACCGTTGAAGGTGACCTGCGTCGTGAAGTTACCATGAGTATTAAGCGTCTGATGGACCTAGGCTGTAACCGTGGTATTCGCCACCGTCGCAACCTACCGGTTCGTGGTCAGCGCACCAAAACTAATGCGCGTACCCGTAAAGGCCCGCGTAAACCAATTCGTAAATAAGCTAATGTGCGTGTAGTTTTAATGCACGCTCATTCGTGAATATTCAGGAAAAAAAGTACTATGGCTAACCCGCGTACTCGTAAAAAAGTTAAAAAGTCGGTGGTGGATGGGATTGCCCATATCCACGCCTCTTTTAACAACACCATCATTACGATAACTGACCGCCAGGGCAACACCCTATCTTGGGCTACAGCCGGTGGTTCGGGTTTTCGTGGTTCTCGTAAGAGCACCCCGTTCGCAGCACAGGTTGCTAGTGAACGTGCCGCTAATGCGGCAGCCGAGTATGGTCTGAAGAACGTAGATGTTATGGTTAAGGGCCCTGGCCCTGGTCGTGAATCTGCTGTTCGTGCCCTGAACGCTGCTGGTTTCAAGGTTACCAATATTACTGATGTGACCCCGATTCCACACAACGGTTGTCGTCCACCGAAGAAACGCCGCGTATAAGGAGGCAGACTCATGGCTCGTTACTTAGGTCCAAAATGTAAACTCTCTCGTCGTGAGGGAACAGATTTACTACTCAAGAGTGGTGTAACTGCTTACGAAAAGAAATGTAAGTCTGAATCAGTACCTGGTCAACACGGTCAGCGTCGTAGTCGTCTATCTGACTACGGTTTACAGCTCCGTGAAAAGCAAAAAGTTCGTCGTATGTACGGCGTACTAGAAAAGCAGTTCCGTAACTACTATAAATCAGCAGCTCGACTAAAGGGTGCAACGGGTGAAAACCTCCTGCAACTTCTAGAAGCGCGTTTAGATAACGTAGTTTATCGTATGGGCTTTGGCTCTACGCGTGCAGAAGCACGTCAGTTAGTTAGCCATAAGTCACTTACAGTTAATGGTAAGACAGTTAATGTTCCTTCTTACCAGGTTCAGCCCGGTGATGTCATAGCCGTGCGTGAGAAGGCAAAACAGCAGCTACGCATTAAAAGCGCATTGCAACTGTCTGGTCAGCGTTCTGACGTTTCCTGGGTTGAGGTTGATTCCACTAAGTTAGAAGGTACTTTCAAGTCTAAGCCTGAGCGTACTGATTTATCTGGTGAAATTAACGAAAACCTTATCGTCGAGCTTTACTCCAAGTAATTGGGGTAACCGTCAGGCAGCTAAACAGGTGTTTCTATGCAGCGTTCAGTGACAGAGTTTCTTCGCCCTCGTGACATAAAAGTCGAGACCATTAGTCCGACTCGTGCAAAAATCATTCTTGAACCTTTCGAGCGTGGTTTCGGACATACCCTAGGGAATGCTCTGCGTCGTATTCTTCTTTCTTCGATGCCCGGTTGCGCCATTGTCGAGGCGGATATAGAAGGGGTTGAGCACGAATACAGTGCTATTGAAGGTGTTCAAGAGGATGTTATCGAGATCCTTTTGAATCTTAAGCAAGTTGCGGTGAAAATGTTCAGCCGTGATGAAGCTATTCTGACGCTGAGCAAAAAAGGCCCGGGTGTTGTTACTGCTGGTGACATCAAAGGTGATCACGATATAGAGATCATTAACCCAGATCTAGTTATTGCCAACTTAAATGCAGGTGCATCATTAAACATGACCTTGCGTGTACAGTCTGGCCGTGGCTATGTTGCGGCTGATGCTCGTCAGGCTGATGAAGACGAAACTCGTCCTATCGGTCGTCTAGCGTTAGATGCTACTTTTAGTCCAGTAACTCGGGTTGCTTATACTGTTGAAGCCGCTCGTGTAGAGCAGCGTACAGACCTAGATAAGCTGGTTCTAGAATTGGAAACTGATGGTACTTTGGATCCTGAAGAATCGATCCGACGTGCTGCCACTATCCTACAAGAGCAGCTAGCTGCTTTTGTTGATCTAGAAGCAGATAACCAACAAGAGCCGGAAGAAGAGGAAGATCAAATTGATCCTGTCCTATTACGTCCGGTGGATGATCTTGAATTGACTGTTCGTTCTGCTAATTGCCTAAAAGCCGAGAATATTTACTACATTGGCGATCTTATTCAGCGTACAGAAGTTGAGCTGTTGAAGACACCTAACTTGGGTAAAAAGTCCCTGACTGAAATCAAGGATGTTCTTGCAGCCCGTGGCTTATCACTGGGTATGCGGTTAGAGAACTGGCCACCCGCTAGTTTAAAGAACGACGACAAGGCAACTGCCTAAGCGTCAATTCAAGTCCAAAGGTTTGAAAGGATAAACGACAATGCGTCATCGTAAGAGTGGTCGTAAGCTAAATCGTAATAGTTCACACCGTAAGGCCATGTTTAAAAACATGAGCGTTTCTTTGGTTGAACACGAAGTAATTAAAACTACATTGCCAAAAGCTAAAGAATTGCGTCGCGTTATCGAGCCGCTAATTACTCTAGCCAAGGTAGACAGTGTTGCTAACCGTCGTCTTGCTTTTGCTCGTACCGGTTCTGATGCTGCTGTGGGTAAACTTTTCACAGACCTAGGTAAGCGCTTTGCTACCCGTCCTGGTGGCTATGTTCGCATTCTAAAATGCGGCTTGCGTGCTGGTGACAGTGCACCTATGGCTTATGTTGAGTTAGTTGATCGCCCTGAGGCCTCTGAAGCTGCTGAATAATTAGCTGCTTGATCAACCATAAAAAACCGGCTTTTGCCGGTTTTTTTATTATGTGTTTTAAACTTTTAGCTTTTAACTTGCTGCTAGAGTTTTAGCTAAAAACTGCCCAGTGTAAGAAGCTGCACATTTAGCAACCATTTCAGGTGAGCCTTCTGCAACTAATTGGCCACCGCCTTTACCACCTTCTGGACCTATATCAATTATCCAGTCTGCTGTTTTAATTACATCCAAGTTATGTTCAATAATTACTAATGTATTGCCATGATCCCTTAAGCGATGCAAAACATTTAACAGCATACGTATATCTTCAAAATGTAGCCCAGTGGTGGGTTCATCTAAAATATAGAGTGTTTTACCTGTATCACGTTTTGCGAGTTCCTTAGCCAGTTTGACTCGTTGGGCTTCACCACCTGATAGGGTAATAGCACTTTGCCCTAAACGTATATAAGACAAACCTACATCCATTAGGGTTTGTAAGCGGCGAGCTACTGCAGGAATGGCCGTAAAGAACTCCCGTGCCTCTTCAATTGTCATATCCAACACTTCATGGATATTTTTGCCTTTATAGCGAATTTCTAGGGTTTCACGGTTATAGCGTTTTGCCTTACATAAATCACAAGGCACATAAATATCGGGAAGGAAGTGCATTTCAACTTTAATTAAGCCATCACCTTGGCAAGCTTCACAACGGCCGCCTTTAACATTAAAGCTAAAACGTCCAATTTTATAACCCCTAGAACGCGCTTCTTGCGTGCCTGCAAAGAGTTCACGTATGGGTGTGAATATGCCAGTGTAGGTTGCTGGGTTTGAGCGGGGTGTGCGGCCTATGGGGCTTTGATCTATATCAATCACTTTATCAAGCAAATCTAAGCCTTCAATGCCTGCACAGGGTTCGGGTGTTAAGGTGGTTGCGCCATTTAATAAGGTGGCTGCATGAGGGTAGAGAGTGCCATTAATTAGGGTTGATTTACCTGAACCTGAAACACCGGTAACGCAAGTCATTAAACCCAAGGGAATACTAACGGTGGTTTCTTTAAGATTATTACCACTAGCCTTGTGAATAACTAATTGCTGTTCTGGGTTATTCAAATGGCGTGGGTAAGGAATTTCTATTTTACGCCTGCCGGTTAAATAATCAGCAGTGATAGAACCTTCAGTCGCCATCACCTCGGCAGGAGTTCCCTGTGCAACAATTTGACCGCCATGCACACCAGCACCTGGGCCTATATCTATTAGCCAATCTGCCTGACGTATGGCGTCTTCATCGTGCTCAACCACTATTACTGTATTGCCTAGGTCACGTAGGTGGGTAAGGGTTTGTAGTAGGCGCTCGTTGTCTCTTTGGTGTAAGCCTATGGATGGTTCGTCAAGTATGTACATTACACCCACTAGCCCAGCACCAATTTGGCTAGCCAAGCGTATGCGCTGTGCTTCACCACCCGACAGTGTTTCTGCGCTACGGTCTAAAGATAAGTAATCCAGCCCCACATTCACTAAGAAGGTTAGGCGCTCTACAATTTCTTGCAGAATGCGTACGGCAATTTCACCACGGCGACCTGTTAGCTTTAACCCAGAAAAATATTCGCGTGCTTCACCTAAAGACATTTTAACAACTTCAGGTAAGGTGGTTTCACCTACATACACATTGCGAGAAGCTTCTTTAAGGCGACTACCTTTACACGTTGGGCAGGCGTGAGTAGTTAAAAGGCGAGACAAGTCTTCACGTAGGCTGAGGGACTCAGTTTCGTGATAACGCCTTTCTAAGTTAGGAATCACCCCTTCAAAAGGATGGGCTTTATAAACTTTTTTACCCCGATCACTAATGTAACTAAAGTCGATTTCTTCAGTACCACTACCGTGCAAGACAATTTGTTGAATTTTATTGGGAAGCTGCTGCCAGGGTGTTTCTAATTCAAAGTTGTAATGCTGGGCAAGGTTATTTAACAGGCCAAAATAATAAATACTGCGTCTATCCCAACCTTTAATAACCCCCTCTGCAAGTGAAAGCTCAGGTGCAACTATCAGTTTATGGTCATCGAAAAACTGTTTCATACCCAAGCCATCACAAGTAGGGCAGGCACCAGCTGGGTTATTAAAAGAGAAGATGCGAGGTTCTAATTCAGCTACTGCATAGCCGCAATGAGGGCAAGCAAAGCTGGCAGAAAACAACATATCTGGCTGGTTACCATCCATAAAACTTACCAAAGCCAAGCCTTCAGAAAGGTTTAAGGCCGTTTCAAAAGATTCGGCTAAGCGGAGTTGTTGGTCTGGTTTAACCTTCAAACGGTCAACCACCACTTCAATGGTGTGTTTGCGTTTTTTATCTAGGGTAGGAGTTTCATCTAACTCAACAACAGCACCATCAATACGGGCACGAATAAAACCCTGAGCACGGAGGTCGGCCAAAAGGTTTACATGCTCACCTTTTCTGTCTTGAATAACAGGCGCTAAAATTAGAATGCGTGATTCTTCGGGTAGTTTAAGTACTTCATCTACCATTTCAGATACGGTTTTAGCTTCTAAAGGTACTTGGTGTTCAGGACAACGAGGAATACCTGTGCGTGCATAAAGTAAGCGCAGATAGTCATAAATTTCTGTAATGGTACCCACGGTAGAGCGAGGGTTATGGGACGTTGATTTTTGCTCTATGGAAATAGCAGGAGAAAGCCCTTCAATATGATCAATATCGGGCTTTTCCATCATCGACAAAAACTGTCGAGCATAGGCTGAAAGCGACTCTACATAGCGGCGCTGTCCTTCAGCATAAAGTGTATCAAAAGCGAGAGATGATTTACCCGAGCCAGAAAGACCGGTAATAACAACGAGCTTATCACGTGGAATTTCAATCGAAATATTCTTCAGATTGTGGGTTCGTGCTCCGCGTAAGCGGATTTTATCCAAGGCCACCTGTTTTCTCCTAGTTAATCGCAACCGCTTATTATAGGTTTTATCTGACCCGTCTGTCTGCCTTTGTCTGGTTAGAAAAGGGCTGGCAGGGTACAATTCTAACTTTAAAGTAACGTCAGGTTAGTAAGCCTTAACGAGTAAAAGGTAAAATGCGACAGGATTCACTATCAAAGATTGAAGTAAGAGCAATTAGCGGACTAGCAGGGCTTTATGGCTTAAGAATGCTTGGGCTATTTATGGTTCTACCCGTTATGCCGCTGTTGCTTTTACATTATGAAGGCGCAGAACCCTTTGTAATTGGCTTGGCTATAGGTATTTATGGTTTTACCCAAGCATTGCTACAACTACCCTATGGTTGGTTATCCGATAGGTTTGGGCGTAAGCCACTTATTTATACGGGTTTACTAATATTTGCCTTGGGGAGCCTTGTTGCTGCTATGGCAGATTCTATCTTATGGCTGATTATTGGTCGTGCGCTTCAAGGTGCAGGTGCTATTGCCAGTGTATTAATGGCACTTCTAGCCGATTTAACGCGCGATGATAAACGTACTCAAGCCATGGCCAGTGTAGGTATTAGTATAGGTCTAGCTTTCATTGTTGCTATGGCTGCTGGCCCACTTTTGGCTGGTTGGCTAGGGCTTTCGGGCTTATTTTGGCTTACCGCTATTTTTAGTCTGTTGGGTATGCTTATTGTATGGCGTTGGGTGCCCTCACCACAAAGGGTAAGAAAACACCTAGATGCTGGGGGTATTGATACTAAGCAGGTTGGCAAGGTACTTGTTAATCCACAACTGCTTCGTTTAGATTTCAGCATTCTTGTTTTGCATCTAATATTAACGGGTGTGTTTATTGCTGTGCCAGGTTTGCTGATTGACGCTGGTTGGACACTAACCCAGCATGGTTGGATTTATCTAGTCACCATGCTGCTGGGTTTTGGTCTTATGATCCCGCTCATTATAATTGGCGAAAAAGGCCGTAAGATGAAAGCTATGCTTATGCTAGCGGTAAGCCTTATAGCTGCAGCCCTAGTGTTAATGCCAACCAACTTGGGTAACTGGGCATTATTGCCTGGATTGTTGCTGTTTTTTACAGGCTTCAACCTGTTAGAAGCCAGCTTACCTTCATTAATTAGCAAGCAGTCACCCGTTCAAGCCAAGGGTACGGCTATGGGGATTTATTCTACTTCACAATTTGTTGGTGCTTTTTTAGGTGGTGTTTTAGGTGGGTTCATTCTTACCTATTGGGGGCCGTTAGAGTTACTTTGGAGTGCAGCAGGTCTGTGTCTGCTATGGTTAATGGTATTGGTAGGCTTTAAGCAACCTAGGCATTTGTCTAGCCGTATTTTTACTCTACCTTCTATGACAGGTGAGGCACTAGAAGCCTTTAAAAACGAGCTAGCTAGCCTGCAAGGAGTTGTTGAAGTGGTTTTTTTAGAAGAAGAAACGACAGGCTACTTAAAGCTAGATAAACAGCAGCTAGATGAACAAGTCTTAGATAAACTATTATTGAATAGATAAAACAAAATACATGTAACAGTTAAAGGGTTAAAAGGGGAAAGTTATGGCACGTGGTGTAAATAAAGTAATTCTTATTGGTAATCTAGGTAATGACCCAGATATTCGATTCACTCAGAATCAAAAGCAGGTAGCTAATGTAAGTTTAGCTACCAGTGATCAGTGGACAGATCGTCAAACAGGGCAGAAGCAGGAAAAAACAGAATGGCATAAGGTGGTTTTCTTCGATCGCTTGGCAGAAATTGTTGGTCAATATTTAAAGAAAGGCAGCAAGGTTTATATAGAGGGTAAGTTACAAACCCGTAAGTGGCAAAACCAGCAAGGTATAGATCAGTACACCACTGAGATAGTTGCTAATGAAATGCAAATGCTAGATGGTCGTGGTGATGGTGGTAATCAGAACTACGGTAATGCAGGTCAGCAAGCTCCAGGGGGCTACCAGCAACAAGCACCCCAACAGCAAGCTTATGCAGCGCCTCCACCTCAGCAACCCCAGCAACAAGCTTATGCAGCACCGGCTCCTCAACAAGCACCTCAGCAACAAGCTTATGCAAACCCAGTGCCACATCAACAACCAGTAGCACAGCAAGCCTATGCTAATCCTGCACCAGTCGCTTCACAGCCTGCCGTGCAGCCAACGCATCAAGCTGCGCCACCAGCACCAGCTCAAGCTCCTCAGCAGTCAGCACAACAACCTGCGGGACAAGCTTTTAATGACTTTGATGATGAAATACCTTTCTAATTCAAGATAAAATAAGTAATTTTGAAAAGTTGATTAAAGCCGCTTAAATAGCGGCTTTTTTATAATGTTATTTACTAGTCTGTGGTACGGTCGCGCTGTTATGTATTGATAATCCATTTTTTATGCTTTATTATTTATTTTATTACAATTTGGTGAGCTCATTATTCAACATTATAAATAATTTATGATTGTTATTTTATCTAGTGGATAAGACTATGTTTCAGAATATAAGAATAATTAGTTTCGGTGTTTTGCTTTTTATCTTAAGTTTTTCACTGCACGCTAAGGTTGAAGCGTTAGAGTTACTACTGAAGGAAGAGCGGTTTTCAGAAGCTTATCAGCTAGGGCAGCAACTCTTGCCAGAGCAGGCAGGTAATCCTAACTTTGATATGGCTTTTGGTATTGCTGCTTTAAAAACAGGTGAGTACGACCAAGCGCTTTTTGCATTTGAACGGGTGTTAATGTTCGACAGCAAAGCGCCTGCACCTAGGTTTGAGTTAGCACGTACATACTTTATGTTAGGCAACTTAAATGTTGCACGACGCCACCTAAACCAACTATTAGATACTACTCCCCAGCTACCACCTGCTGCCATGAAGCGAGTGCAATGGTATTTAGCAGCTATAGATGCAAGAGAAGCAGGTAAAGCTGTTGCAACAAGTGATGGTGTAACACGCTTTTATCTTGGTGCAAGATTAGGCTATGAGAGCAACCCTAGTAATATGACCCAGAAAGATGTGCTCTTGTACGATCGCTGGCTACTGACCTTGCCTAAGGTTGAATCAGACACCTTCCATGAGGTTGTTTTAGGTGCTACTCGCTATCAACAGCAGGGTGAAAGTTGGGGCTGGTTTGCTGGTGCAGATGCTAACTTAAGGGGCTACCACGCAGATCAAAGCGATATGGGTAATTATGGTGTTGGTATCAAAGGCGGTGGCATTCTGCTAGGTAAAAGCTGGCGTTTAACCCTGCCCTTACAAGTGAACAAACAACTACGTAAAGATAAAAACGAAGTACTTTTACTAGCCTTAGCCACAGAGTTTAACCAGCGTATTGATGCTAAGTCTGACTACACAGTTTTTGGGCAGCTAGCGGCAGTTAATTTTACACCCGGCAATACACGAGATAAAAAAAGCTTTACCGTTGGCTTAATCTACTCTCATAGAGTGCTAGAGCAGCTTAATCTTTATGGTGGTCCTATTTTTGGCTTAGATAATGCCGATACCAGTAGCGGCAAGCATTTTGGACGCAACCTCTTGGGTACACGCACAGGGCTAGGTTATCGGCTGAATGATCAGCAGCAAATAGATTTCAACCTAAATTATATGAATGCCAAGCATAAAGCTAAAGATCCTGCCTTTCCGAAAACTACTCGTAAAGATGATTTGCTAGGTTTAAATCTTAAATTTAGCCATAAACATTCTAATAATTGGCTGTTCGATTTGGGGCTAGAACATACTAATCAAAGCTCAACACTTAATCTTTATAACTACCGCAGCACACAAGTAAGTGCTGGTGTTAGAAAGGAGTGGTAAGACAATGCAAACGAAGCAAAATCACCTGCGTTTTCATAACAGCTATCGGTTCTTTTTCGCAGCCTTGCTGTTTTTATTTTTAACTACACCAGCAGTTGCTAACCAAGAAGAAGTTGGCAAAGTCTTAATGGCAACCCTTGGTGTTACAGCTGAAAAACCAGCAAGCAAACCACGCAACCTAACTAGGCGCTCATCTATTTATGTAGGTGAAACCATCAAAACACCTGAGGGTGGACGAGCACAAATACGCATGGCCGATGGTGAAATGCTATCTCTTGCTGCTAATAGTGAACTTACAATAGAAGCTTTTGAATATCAGCCAAATACTACAGTCACTAAACAAACAAGTGTTAAGCGTTTAGTTACAGGTGGGTTAAGAACCATTACGGGTGCAGTTAAGGGTAATGATTATGAAATGAAAAGCCGTGCAGGAACTATCGGAATAAGAGGAACAGCCTTCGAAGTGTACACTCAACAAGGTGAAAACCTATTTGTCAGTATTCAACGAGGTAATGTCTATATACAAAATGCTCAGGGAAGTATTGATATAGGTGTAGATCAATTACGAACAGCAGCAAGAATAACAAGCATTAATCAAGCACCAGAAGCCATTTCAGTCAGTGATTTACCACAGTTCTTTGAAGATGCTTTTGCAGAAGACATTACCCTTTCTTTGGCTAACAATGAAAAAGAGCAAGAAGAAGCACCTCCGCTTAGTTTGACAAGCCCAGTTGTGCCTGTAGCTTTGATGCAAGTGGGCTATCAGCCAGATGTAGGCGAAATAGAACTGCAGCGTGATGATTACTTATCTTCAGATACAAAAGCTCCTGAAGCAAATGAAGTAGTTAAGGTGCCACCTTCTGCAGGGCCTTTAGGCTTTTTTATTGGCACAGTTTATGACAATAATGACCCTATAAATATAGCTGCCAGTGCTTTAGTTAACCCAGTTAATATTAGCACAGAAGGTAACTTATCTACTTATACAGGGCAACAGGGTAAAGCAATACTTGGTACTGACAAGAATGTTAACAGTTATAAAATGACAAGTGACTTCAATCCTAGTGACTTTACTCAAAAGAAATTAGATAAAAAATACTCCACCATTTATATTGGAGAGTCAGGTGAATTAGATATTGATGGTGTTAAAAGCGGTCACTTAAACTTTGTATTTGCTACCAATGTGCATACTAGTTTAGCCAGCTTACCCGCAAAGGGTAACTATACATACAATCTAATAGAGAGTTCTAATCATCTTGAAAGCGGAAGTCTAAGTGCAAACTTTGCTACAAGTGAGCTTGATGTGAGCTTATCAACTTATGGATCTAGTTTTCCTTACAAAGGTAGTGGAAAAATAAGTGACTTTTATAATAGTTCAATAAACTTACAAGAAGCCAATGATGGAATGACTGGGTCAATAACAGGACGGTTTATAGGCAATAATGTTGAGGGAGTTATTACTGCTTATGAAATTGATCTTGGCAGTACCCAAAAAGAAAAAGGCGTAGCTGTCTTCGAGCGTCCTTAATTCTATAACCCTAGCAACCTTTATAGGAGCTAGGGTTTAGCAAAACCTTTTACTCCTTTATTGGCCAAAAACTCTGCTTGCTCTTGTATAACTGGGTGGTTAAAAAACTCTAGTAAATCTTGAGCACGTTTTTTGCCTACACCACTCAATGCTTGCCAATCTTCTAAGCTTCTAGCTGCAAGGGTTTGCCAATGCTTAACTTCTTGCTGATTAAATAGTTTATCCGTTCCACTAGGAGGCATACCTAAAGCGCTTAACCAAACTTCTAAAGGCTGTTGTCTGGCTAGGTAAAAATTTAGTGCTAATAATCTGCTTCGTTTAGTACCTATGCCTGCCAATGGCTGTAAATCTTCTACTGTTAAGGCTAGCCAGCTGGTTAAGTCCTTTAATAAGCCTGCATCAAGTAATAACGCCCAAGTTCCTTCACTTATTCCTTGCATATTTAAAGCTTGATAAGAGCTTAACCAAGTTAAACGAGCAATAAATTGCTGTTTACAGCCTTTGGGGTAGGGCGATTTATTTATTGCTTTAGCTTGTAAGCAGCTTAAAAAATGAAAAGCATCTTCAGGTGGGTGATTAGTTTTTGATCTAGGTTGGCTTCTAACTAACACTTCATCTAACTGTGGAAGGGTTAGGCCAGCCAGTTGAATTGTTACTAAATCACCTTTTTGCACATCAAGTTGTTTAAGCTTATTTAAACTGCCTAGACTAGTGCGACTAATGGTGCGCTGGTCTAATTCAAAGGGTTCTAACTCTAATAAAGGGGTAATACGCCCTGTTCGCCCAACTGTATAGGTAATTTTGCTAACACGAGTAACCGCTTGCTGGGCCGGGTGTTTCCAAGCGATTGCCCAGCTAGGTGGTTGCTCCTGCCAAGTTTCTGGCAGGGGTCTTTGTTGCTGGCGTAGCACTACACCATCGGTTGCCATAAACAGGGGCTGGGTGTACCAGTGGTTTTGCCAGTGCTGAACATCGTTTAAACTTTTAACTGGCTGGGTTAAGCCTTGGCTGCGAATAAAGCCCCAGCTAGTTAATTGGTTTAACTGCGCCTGCATACTTAAGCCAGAATTAGGCCAATCCCAAATATACACTTCTACCTTTTTTGCTTCTTCAGCATCAGTTTGCTGGCGCTGCATAAAGCCAGCAATTTGACTACGTGCACCTTGGCTAGTCTGTTTGGCCTGAATATGGTTTGTTAAACGCCACACTAGTTCGCCCTGTAAAACTACTTGGGTTAAGTGGGTGTTTATTTGTTGTGGCACGTTGGGTAAGTTTCTTACTTTTGCAGTCCAGTCTTGTCCCACTCCATTTTTACCACGGCTAATGGCCTGGCTAAGTTTTCCATTAGTATAAATTAGACTAACTGCCACACCATCTGCTTTGGGCTGTACCCATAAGGTTTGGTTAGAACGCTCGTTTATCCACTGTTGAACTGCTTTGCTTGTAGGTAATTTATTTAATCCTGTGTGTGCAAAAGGATGCTTAACTTGTTGTGTTGCTTGGGTAGACAGAGCTACTAAATTTAATTCTGGGTAGCAGACTTGTAGATGAAAAAAGCGCTGCAAAGATTGGTCATAAACTGCATCAGTAACTAAAGAAATGCCCTGCTCATAGTAAGCAAGATTCCACTGGTTAAGTAGTTGCATTAGTTCTTTTGCTTCAAGGTGTTCTTGTGGGTTAGTAGTGCATTCACTTAAGCTAGAAGTTGAGTAGCTAAGAATTAAAAAAGTTAAAATGAACCATTTGATGAGATGCATACTTTCCCCCTTCCTTGTGATGAACAGGTTAAACTTGCATCACTGGGCTAGGCTTAGCCTTGCGACAAATCAATATTAAAGAGCTTTTAATTAAGGAAGGTTATGAATTTACCTCTTGCGGCTTTGGCTGTAGCTACCGGAGCTAGTTGCGGTGCATTGGGGCGTTGGTGGTTATCGCTACAATTTAATAGCAGCCTAGCTTTATTACCCTTGGGTACTTTATTAGCAAATTTATTGGGTGGTTATTTTATTGGTTTGGCACTGGCGTTTTTTGCTCAGCAGCCTAATTTGTCAGCCGAATGGCGCTTGTTTTTGGTGACGGGTTTGCTGGGTGGTTTAACCACTTTTTCTACTTTTTCTGCTGAAGTGTTTAGCCTTTTACAGCAAGGGCGTTACTTATGGGCTTTATTGGGTGTGGCGGGGCATTTGTTCGGCAGCCTGTTAATGACTGCCTTGGGTTTTGCTAGTTACAGCCTTTTTAAAAGTGGGTTCTAAGGATTGCTTTTAAGGCTAAATGCTGGCCTTATTTGCTGGGTAGGTAGTCGGGTATTGGTGCACCTTTATCAAACTCAATTTCAAATTTACGCAAGCGCAAAGTGGCTGGGTAATATTCAGCTTCAACTTTGTTGTTTTGTTGGTCATAACCTTTAATTTCATAGCAGCCATCGTCTACTTTAATTCGGTTAACTGTCCAACCAGCCGTTTCTAACATTTGGCTTAAGTTCTCTTTAGGTTGCCAGTTTACTACTGGGTCTTGGCAATCTTTGCTAGCCAAGGCAGTTCCTGCCATTAGGCTGCTAGCGACTAGGGTGGTAACGAGTAATAACTTTTTCATGACTTTCTCCTTCTAGGTTGGAGTAGTAAGTCTAAGTTGCGAAGCTTACCCTAACCTGAAGAAAGCAATTTTTTTATCTTTTTTTTGCCTTAAGCTGGCTGTCAGCTTGAGCTGCTAAACTTAAAGAAACTAGGATTAAAAGAGGTGCGTTGATGCGCTTATTATTAGTTGAAGACTCAGTTTCTTTAGGTGAGGCGGTTAGGGAACAAATAACGGATACAGGTTATGCAGTGGATTGGATGCAGTGTTTAGCCCATGCACAAACCAGTGTTGCAACCACTGATTACGATTTAATTTTGTTGGATTTGTTGCTACCAGATGGTAAAGGACTCGATTTTTTAAAAGAGCTGCGCCAAGCTGGTAATACTACACCAGTTATAATTTTAACGGCTTTAGACCAGTTAACAGACCGTATAGCAGGGTTAAATGCGGGTGCCGATGATTACCTTGTTAAACCTTTTGATTTAGAAGAATTATCTGCACGAGTTGCTGCGGTTGCTCGGCGCTCTAGTGGCAACCCCAGCCCTATTATCCAGCTAAAAGACCTAAAAGTTGATTTGGTTAGTTGCACAATTACTCGTGGTGAAACGTGCATCAATTTAACCGCTAAAGAGTGGGCAGTGTTTGAAGCACTTTTACAGCATTTGGGTGTGTTGCTATCTCGCACTCAGCTTGAAGATAGCCTTTATGCTTTTGGTGCAGAAATAGAAAGCAATGCTGTTGAAGTGCATATAAGTCGGTTAAGGAAAAAGTTAGGGCATGACCTAATAGAAACTGTTCGAGGTATGGGTTATCGACTGGTTAAACAATGAAATCTAGGCCAATCAGTTTGCAGCGTCGCTTAGGGGTAGGACTAACCTTAGGTTTGGTTGTGTTATGGTTGACAATAACCTTATTAATAGCCGCTATGCTGACTAAAACGCTTAACAAAGCTTTAGATAGCTCACTTGAAGAAGTCGCCCAGCGAATGTTGTCTTTAGCAGTAGTAGAAATCCTTAACCGTGAAACCCCCGATCTACTCCAGCAAGTTGTTGCTTTACACCCCCACGATGAATACATCACCTATCTGGTGCGAAGTGCTGATGGAACCCCCTTGCTGCAATCCCACGCTGTAGATGCAGCAGTTTTTCCTGCTAAACCTCAGTTAGGCTTGCGTACTAGAGCAACCCATCGGCTTTATGGTGCAAGTGCCGTTAGTGGCACTATTTTTATTGAAGTAGCAGAGCCTTTAGCTTCACGCAATCAGGCATTAAGGCAGTCATTAAAACTTTTGCTTTTACCTTTAATTTTTTTAGTACCCCTTAGCCTGTTGGGTATTTGGTTATTTGTTGGTTATAGCCTAGGTGGGGTGAAGGCTTATCGTAATGCGCTGGAAGCACGAGGTGCGAATGATTTAACACCAGTGGTTGCAAATAATTTGCCCACTGAAATTCTACCTATTGCTGAGGCGGTGAATCATCTCTTAGCAAGGCTGCGATTTACCCTAGAAGCAGAACGTAGTTTTACTGCCAATAGCGCCCACGAGTTACGCACACCCTTGGCGGCAGCTTTGGCACAAGTGCAGCGCTTACGCCATGAAGCCCCTAATAGCACTTTTAAAGAGCAGATTATACGCATTGAAAAATCACTAGAAGAGCTGGCAAATCTATCTGAAAAATTACTGCAATTGGCTAAGGCTGACCTAGGTGAATTTTTGGTTGCAACACCTTATGACCTAGGTCAAATACTAGGCTATCTGGTTGATGAGTTAAGTTTAGAAGCTAAAGCTAGGGTTAAATTATTTTTGCCTGAAGCAAAGCAAGTTACTTCGCTTGTCGACCCTGATGCCTTGGCTATTTTAATGCGTAATTTGATTGAGAATGCCTTAAAACATGGTGCAGCAAATCAGCCAGTGGAAGTTCATCTAACGATTGAAGGTGTTTTGCGAGTTATTAATGCAGGGCCAATTGTGCCAGCAGAAGATATGCAGCATTTAACAGAACGTTTTGTGCGCTCCAAAACTTTGGCCAGTGGTTCAGGCTTAGGTTTGGCTATAGCTCAGACTATCGCTCTTGGCGTTGGTACTAAGCTGGTGCTTTACTCACCTGCGAGGGGGCGTGAAGATGGCTTTGAAGCTAGTTTAAAATTGCTGTGATAATTTACAGCAATTGAACTAATTTCAAACAGCAAAAACAATAAAACCGAGCTAAGCTCGGCTTTATTGCAGTAACCTTTAGGGTAAAAAAAGCTACTTACTAGCCTTGGGCTTTTAGCTTCAGGCGGCTGCGATGCAGAACAGGTTCGGTGTAGCCATTGGGTTGAGCACGACCGTCAATGACCAGTTCAAGTGCTGCTTGAAAAGCAACGGATGCATCGAAGTCTTTATGCATAGGCACATAGATAGGGTCGGCAGCATTCTGCTCATCTACTACTTTGGCCATGCGCTTAAGGGTTTCAATCACTTGTTCTTTACTGCAAATGCCGTGGTGTAACCAGTTGGCAATATGCTGGCTAGAAATACGCAGGGTAGCACGGTCTTCCATAAGGCCAATATTGTTAATGTCCGGCACTTTAGAACAACCTACACCTTGGTCAACCCAGCGCACTACATAACCTAAAATACCCTGAGCATTGTTATCGAGTTCTTGCTGAATTTCTTCAGCTGACCAGTTAGGATCAGTTGCTACAGGAATAGTTAGTATGTCATCTAGGTTGGCACGTTCACGAGATTTCAGCTTTTCTTGTACTTCAGCTACATTCACCTGATGGTAATGCAGGGCGTGTAAAGTAGCAGCAGTTGGCGAAGGAACCCAAGCAGTATTAGCACCCGCTTTAGGGTGACCAATTTTTTGCTTCAACATTTCTGCCATTAAATCGGGCATAGCCCACATACCCTTACCAATTTGGGCACGGCCTTTTAAACCAGTGCTTAGGCCAATATCCACGTTCCACTGCTCGTAGGCTTGAATCCAGCTAGAGGTCTTCATATCGCCTTTGCGAATCATCGGGCCGGCTTCCATAGAGGTATGCATTTCATCACCAGTACGGTCTAAAAAGCCAGTATTAATGAAGGCAACACGGTCTTTTGCAGCACGAATACAAGCTTTTAAGTTCACTGTAGTACGGCGCTCTTCATCCATAATGCCCATTTTTAGGGTGAAGCGTTCTAGGCCAAGTAGGTCTTCAACCTTGCCAAACAATTCATCGGCAAACTCAACTTCTTCTGGGCCATGCATCTTGGGCTTAACTATGTACATGCTACCAGTGCGTGAGTTGGTCAGTTGGTTTTTACCTAACAAGTCATGCTTAGCAATGAGCGCGGTTACCGCACAGTCCATAATGCCTTCTGGAATTTCTGAACCGTCTTTTAGCAGAATCGCAGGGTTGGTCATTAAATGACCGACATTACGAATAAACATTAAAGAGCGACCCGGTAGCGTGAAGCTTTCACCCTGAGGGTTGGTGTAGTCACGGTCGCCATTCATTTTACGGGTAAACGTTTTACCGCCTTTAGATACAGGCTCTTCTAAGTTGCCCTGCATTAAACCTAACCAGTTGCTGTAAGCAAGGGTTTTGTCTTCAGCATCAACCGCTGCAACCGAGTCTTCACAGTCCATAATGGTGGTCAGTGCAGCTTCCATTAAAACGTCTTTAACACCGGCAGCATCAACCTGACCGATATGGTGGTTAGGGTCGATTTGAATTTCAAAGTGCATACCGTTGTTTTCTAACAAAAGGCTGCTTGGCTGGTTTGCTTCGCCAGTAAAACCTTTAAGCTGCGCTGGTTTTTTTAGACCAGTAGTTTTGCCATCTTTTAAGCTAACACTTAATTGACCATCAGCCAGGGTGTAGCCAGTTGCATCTTTATGGCTAGCGCCTTCAAGTGGTGCACTTTGGTCTAAAAAGTCACGCGCAAAGGCAATCACTTTTTCGCCACGCACAGGGTTATAGCCTGGACCTTTATCAGCGCCGTTATCTTCGGGTAGTGCATCAGTGCCGTAAAGGGCATCATACAAACTACCCCAGCGCGCATTCACCGCATTTAGCGCAAAACGTGCGTTAGTAATAGGCACAACTAATTGTGGACCCGCTTGTAGGGCAATTTCAGTATCAACTTTAGCGGTACTGGCTTGGAAATCTTCGCCTTCTGGCTGCAAATAACCAATTTCAGTTAAAAAGGCTTTATAAGCAGTAAAATCAAACGTACCTTTGTTGGCTTGGTGCCAAGCATCAATTTTGGCTTGTAGCGCATCACGTTTTTGTAAAAGAGCAATGTTTTTAGGAGCCAGCTCGTGAACTAGGATGTCTAGTCCGGCCCAAAAAGCGTCACTTGTAATTCCGCTACCTGGAATGGCTTGTTCATTAATAAAATTATAAAGCGTTTTGGCGACCTGAAGTCCGCCGGTTTGAACGCGATCAGTCATGTAAAATCGCCTCTTGGCTAGGTGGATTAATGAATAGTTAAAATCTGTAAACTTGCTAGAAACTAGGGCTAACGCACTGTTTTATGTAGTAAATTTACAGGAAGTCTCAATTCGGTAATCTGAAGAAGATACAGCAATTTAGCAGGAAATACACCCTGCCTTTAGGTGAAGGGGTGTTGTAAAATTTTGACAAAAATAAACTGAATCAAGGAGTATTTAATGCTGTGTGCCGACTTTAAAGTAAGGCTTAGGCTTTGGCCGAGTAGTTTTATGGCTGCTCAGTGGATGGATGAACTACCCGAAGACTATGCTGCGTATTTAAAGTTTTATCAGCTAGCCCATAAAAAAGACTTAAGTGGAATGGTAAAAGCACGAGCGGGGTGGATAATACTCAACCAAGAACGCGTGTGGGCGCAAGCATTCCAGCCCAAACTAAATGCTGGGCAAGCACAAGGAACCCTAGTGCATTTACATGGGTATTATGACCACGGTGCCAGCTACCCCTCTTTGCAGCGCTGGGCACTTAAAAATCATTTGTACTATTTAACCGCAGATTTGCCTGGGCACGGCTTATCAAGTGGCGAAAGGGCAAGTATTGAAAGCTTTGCTGATTATCAGTTATTGCTTAATTTTTTAGTTAAGGTTTTAAAAACCGAGAATTTTCCACGGCCCTGGTTGCTAAGTGGTTTTTCAACGGGTGGAGCAATAGCAGTTGAGCACCAATTAACTAAGCCTAGCTTTGACCAGCTGCTCTTACTAGCCCCGCTTATAAGACCTGTAGCTTGGCAAGAAAAACTGGTTAAGTGGTTATGGTTACCTAGCTTAATTATAAAAAAACTACCCAGAAAATTTACTGCCAATTCAAATGACCAGGCTTTTTTAAAGTTTGCTAAACAACAAGATTGTTTGCAAAGTAGGCAATTACCTTTAGCTTGGATTAGCGCTTTAGGGCGTTGGATTAAATTGATAGAAAAGACTAAACCAAGAGAAGTGGAAGCTTTAATTATACAGGGTGATGCAGATTCAACCGTAGACTGGCAATATAACCTAGGTGTACTACATAGGTTGTTACCCAAAGCAGTAACCCAAGTTATAGAAGGTGGAGCGCATCAACTACTAAATGATGCACCAGTACAGCGCTCCCAAGTCCTTGACTGCCTAGATAAATGGCTAACTAAAATTAAAGAGAGAGAAAGTGATGAATAAAATTTGGATTGCTTTGGCTTTAGCTACAGCACTTTTATTTACTGGTTGCTCTAGTGTAGATCCAATCAGTAAAGAAAAGCGTGCAGTTTACGAAGAACAGAAAAAACGTGAGGCAATTGATAGATCACAAAGGGAAGCCGATGCAGGTGGTCGAAGACTAGATAAAGCAATTAAAGATTAATTGCTATAAAACATGGGAAGTGGAAATGGTAAAAGTAAAAGTGGCTAGATTTATTTTAACCTGCTTGGTACTAATACTAGCCTCAGGTTGTGCGAGCCATTCTAATAAAATGGACGCTGCCAAAACACTCATACGTTATGGTGAATATGCAGCAGCAGCGGAAGAAATTAATGGTTTATTAGATGCTGATCGTAATAAGTTATTAAAAGAAGTTGAGTTAGGCGTTTTAAATCAGCTAAAAGGTGATTATTTAACAAGCTTGGCACATTTGGAAACAGCAGACGAGCTTGCTGATGAGTTATATACCATCAGTTTTGGGGACCTAGCAACACGAGCCTCAACCAATGCAACCTTTGTTACCTACCGTGGCAATATTGTTGAGCGGGTATATATCAACTATTTTAAAATGTTAAATTATTTTTATTTGGCAGACGCAGCCACATCTGCCCAAGAAAAACAGCAGCGATTAGATTCTGCTCGAGTAGAAGCTCGACGTGCGATGATTCTTTTAGATGAAAATGTTTTTAAAGTAGGTGACTATGCTGTTGCAGAAGAAGAAAAACAATCAGCTTTATATAAGTTGCAACAGGTTTTTGCAGCAGTTAATGGCAGTGTTGTAAACCCTAAAGAATTAGCCTTTAGAGACAATGCTTTTAGCCATTATATTATAGGTACTTTATTCGAAAAAATAGGTGAAAAAGACTCAGCTAGAGTTAGCTATGAACGAGCTGCCAAGTTGTATGAGCAAGGCTATGTTAAACAGTACAAGCTAGACAAACAGGTAACCAACCAAGCTTGGTATGCTACGGCACTTATGCTTAAAGCAAGGGGTGATAATCGCTGGCATAACATTGCCAAAGATAAGTTGAATACTGATCAACGCAATGAATTAAATCGTTCAGCAGAAGGTCAGGGTCAGCTGGTTGTCATCCAGGAAGTTGATATGATTGCCCCGCGAGGCGAGCTTAATCTTTGGGTGGTTATTCAAAATAATCGTTTAATTATTCGTCCAGTGATTACTGGTACACCTAAGGAAAGAGCTTACCAGCTTGCTTGGTTCTATTATTTGTATGCAGACAAAGGGTTGCTGGGTGTTATTGAAAGAATTAGTGCCGAGGATTACTTAGGATTATTAACATCAAGTCATGAAAAGATATTGCCTATTCCTGGTGTGATGCGATCCACTCTGGAGTCAACAGGTTTGCTTGAAGCCATGACAACGACCGGCATACGTCTAAGTGTTCCTCTGTTGTATTATGAAGAGCTCCCTGTAAAAAAAAGTTATTTAGAAATAAATGGAGAAAACCAAGGCAACTTAATTTTAGCTGATAATGTTTCTGGCTTAGCCATGGCTCAACACCTAGTAGGTGCTCAAGCTGAACTAACCAATGCTATGGCTGTAGAGGCTTTGCGCTTATCGCTATGTATACAAGCCGGTGCACCTGCACCTCTTTGTGCGTTAGCAGCGGGTGCTAGTACATCAGCCGATACACGCTCGTGGCTAACTCTGCCCTATGAAATACGTACCTTACGTGTGGAGCTACCAGCAGGTCAGCATAAACTTAGCTTAGTAAGTGATGTAAATGGCTACCAAGTAGAACAGCTAAAAGAAATTAAAATTAAAGCTAATGAAGTTCATTTGGTTCGGTTACGCACCTTTGCTATTAACCCTAATGGAGCTGTTCCTAAAAGTGTTCAAAAGGCACGGGGTGCAAACAATATTGAATTAATTAAAACAGAGCAGACTATTGTTACTTCTAATGGAGAGTGAAATGAAAAAATCAGGTTTTACATTCAAGCTACTGGTACTAATGACCAGTTTAATAGTGTTTGCTTTAACTGGTTGCGGCGGTACTAAAGTACAACGCCTAGATGCAACGCAGGAAGTTGCATTAACCGATCGCTGGAATGCAACAGACTCACGCTTGGTTTCTGAAGAAATGATCGATGATATGTTGTCCTTTCCTTGGATTAATCGCTGGGCGCAGGCTAACTCAGACCGTAACCGTCAACCTACTGTGCTAGTAATGAGCGTACGTAACCGTTCACATGAGCACATAGCAGTTGATACTTTTATTAATGATTTACGCCGTGCGATGATCCGTTCAGGTCGAGTTGATTTTGTTGCTGGTGGCGATGTTAGAGATGCGTTGCGTGAAGAGCGTAAAGATCAAGAATTTAATGCTACCGCTGATACTGCAGCCCAGTTAGCAGCAGAACATGGAGCTAATTTTGCTTTGTCTGGCTCAATTGACTCTTGGGTAGACCAGCTAGATGGTACACGAGTCACCAATTACCAAATTGACTTAACCCTAATAGATATTCAAACAGGTAGGCAGGTTTGGATGGGGCAGAAAAAGTTACAAAAACAACAGACACGTAGTAAATTCGGGTTTTAAGTAATGCTAACTATAAATAAGCCGTACTACCTATTATTGGTCGGTGTGCTCCTCTCTTTTGGTTTGCTTGGTTGTAGTGCAAGTCAGTCTCAGAAGCAGCTAGTTGCTGAAAAAGGACAAGCAATTAGCGTTAAACCAGGATGGATACACCAGCCACCTCAGCGATTAGGCTATGCCTATGGTGTAGCCAGTTCAGAAATCTACGGTTCAGAAGCTAGAGCACTTGAAACTGCCAGTGAAAAAGCTAAAGCAGATTTGTTGTCTACTATTCGTGTTGAAATAGGTAGTTCAACTGTCTACCAGAAAAGTGCTGCTATGGAATTTCAGGGAGGGATGACACTAAAAGAGAACTTGAATCAGGAAATTAGCAGTAAAATACCTAGTGTAGAACTTAGCGGCATTAAGGTTTCTGAAACCTGGGTAGATACAAAAAATAAAGAAGCCTGGGCTTTGGCAGAGCTAAACACACAGGATGCAGCTCAGCAACTTTTATTGCAATTGACCCAGCTAGAAGAGCGTCTACTTCAACGAGGAACCTTACCTAAGGCTAGCAAGTTAGAGCGTATTCGTTATTTGAAACCCAGCTTACAAGAGTTAGCTGAACGTCGCCAAATCTTGCAGCAATTAACTTTTTTAGGTGCTGCGACACAAGTAGACGCTGCAAGGGTGCAAGCTGTAGAAAAAGTAGAAGTTGAAATTACACAGCTTTTAGCTAGTTTAGGTGTTGAGTTGCAACTAACTACAAATGAAGCAAAAGCTTTACAGGCTAAATTAGCTAGCGCTTTAACTAATTTAGGTTTTAATCTGGTTAACAGTGATTCAGACTTGCGCCTTGTTATACAGTTTAAAAGCAATAAGCTAGAACGAAATGGCTTGAGCTATGTTGATGTAAACGCAAGTGCTCAAATAAATAGTGCAAATAACCGTACTTTGCATGTTATTAATGCAGCAGCACGAGCAGTGTCATCAGAGTTAAATGTTGCAAAGAATAAAGCAGAAAATGAGTTGGCGGAGAAATTAGCTAGCTCTTTAATTGAAAGCTTGTATGAAAATCTTTAACGATGTAGTGGTAAATAATTAAACTGATTTAAATTAAGGAAAAATCATGAAAAAGAATATTTTTTCTCTATCTGCTTTAGCATTTACTTTTGCAGTAATGGCAGGTTGTGGTGACAAACAAGTAGCTCAACAACCAACAGAGCCTGTAAAACCTACTTTTGTAGAGCATTGTGAATATAAACCAGGTATTCAAGCTCCTGAGTGGTATTGTTCACCAAACATTGAAGGGGGCCTGGCAGCAGTAGGCGAGGCTAAGCC
The DNA here is from genome assembly GCF_000422325.1 of Marinospirillum minutulum DSM 6287. GTDB lineage: Bacteria > Pseudomonadota > Gammaproteobacteria > Pseudomonadales > Halomonadaceae > Marinospirillum > Marinospirillum minutulum. The sequence continues at coordinate 57,767 of NZ_AULO01000014.1, read as the reverse complement.
TAATGTTGCTCGTGATAATAATATGCAGCGTACTATGGCTATGGCCAATGCTCGTGATGCGTTAGCACGTCAAACACAGGTTAAAGTTCAAAACTTGTTAACTAACTGGTCGCGTGCCACTGGTGCAGGCGAAAACCAAACTTATGAAGCCAACTTTGAGAATGTTTCACGTCAAGTTTCTCAGCAAACATTGGAAGGCAGCCGCCAGTTAAAGCGTTGGCTTACTCCTGATGGAACCTTGGTTTTATTAGTAGGTGTATCTGATTCAGCTAGCGTTAAAGAAGGCCTAAAAACTAGCCTTAAAAATGAGGAAGCTTTATGGCAGCAATTCCAAAGCAAACAAGCTTTGGAAGAGCTAGACAAACAAATGGATGCAGAGTTTAAATAGTAGGCTGTATACAGGGCAGCTAAGCTGCCCTTTTTTATAGATAAATAGTGTAACCCTAAATTTTCAAAAGACAGGAGAGCAATAGAATGGATAGAAGGCGTTTTTTACAAGGATTGAGTTCATTAGTGGTACTTTTTCCATTAAACCCAATATTGGCAGCGTCTCCTAGTTTTGAAGATTTTAAAAAACAGCAAAGTGATGGCTTTGCTAACTACCAAGCTGAATTAGAGCGTGATTTTGCTAACTACCAAAAAGCCATAGATGAAGAGTTTGGTAAGTTTAAAGGTCAGGTTAAAAAAGTTTGGGGCGATGAAGAAATCGGCTCACCCACTGTTTTAGTGCAGTACTCCAAAGACTTAAAATCTAGAACGATTATCGATTTTGAAAAAGGCACCATGACAGTTGAGCTAGTTGCTGCCGAGAATGCCGAAGGTATGGGTTCTAAAGTACGTCAAGCACTGGTTGACTCAGCTGGCGCTAGTGTAAAAGAGGCTTATGACCAAGACCCTCTATTACAAAAATTAGAAAAGCGTTTAAACACAGAAGTAGCTAATCAAGAAAAAGGTAAAGCTAAACGAGAGCCGGTTATATCTGATGTGCTTACGGGAAAAGCTAACCCAACTAAGCAGCAGCTTGAAGCTTCGGTTGTTCAAGCAGCACAGCAAGGCACGGCAACAACTCGTAGCACGCCCCAAGCAGGGCAAAAGGTTTTTGCTTTTAGTATTCCTTTAAATAAAGTGCGTATAAGTAATAAATCACAGCAGTTTATGCCAGCCGTTAAAAAATACTCTGCTAAAGAAAAAATTGATCCAGCGCTAGTGCTAGCCATTATGCACTCAGAAAGTGCTTTTAACCCTATGGCAAAATCTCATGTGCCAGCTTATGGTTTAATGCAAATAGTGCCCGTTTCAGCAGGAAAAGATGCCTCAGAAAAAGTTTATGGCAAGCAGCGTTTGTTATCACCTTCTTATTTGTACAATAGTGATAACTGTATAAAAATGGGCTGTGCCTACTTAAATATTCTTTACTATCGTTATTTAGTAAAAATTGAAAATAAAGAAAGTCGAACCTATTGCACCATTGCTGCCTATAATACAGGCGCAGGTAATGTTGCTAAGGCTTTTGGAGCAGGTACAAGCATGGCACGAGCGGCCAAAACTATTAACCGCATGTCACCCCAACAAGTTTATAATAAGTTAGTTAAAGATTTGCCCTATGCAGAAACGCGCAACTATATGAAAAAAGTAACGCCTAGGTATAAAGCTTATCAGGCACAAGTTTAGAAGCTGTTTGGTTAAAAATTAAATATAAAAAAACCGCAGACTATTATAAGCTGCGGTTTTTTGTTTAAGACAAGCCTAGAACAATACGCGGCTACGCACTGTGCCCTTAACATTTTTTAAGGCTTCTAATGCTTGCTGGCTGTACTCACGGTCAACATCCACCACGACATAACCGACTTTTTCGTTAGTCTGTAGGTATTGGCTGCTAACGTTAATGCCATTTTCAGAAAGCACACGGTTAACCTCAGACAGCACTCCAGGAATATTTTCATGGATGTGTAGTAAACGGTGCTTGCCAGGGTGAGCAGGTAAAGCAACTTCAGGGAAGTTAACCGCAAAAGTTGTGGTGCCATTATCACTGTAACGTATTAGCTTCTCAGACACTTCCTTACCAATATTGGCTTGGGCTTCTAGGGTAGAGCCACCTATGTGCGGTGTCAGAATTACGTTGTCTAAACCGCGTAGTGGGCTAACAAACTCATCATCGTTACTGCGAGGCTCAACAGGGAAAACATCAATCGCTGCACCCGCAAGATGGCCTGATTTTAATACATCGGCTAAATCTTCAATAACAACTACTGAGCCACGAGAAGCATTAATTAAATGTGCGCCTGCTTTCATTTTGCCAAGTTGTTCAGCAGCAATCATCCACTTAGTAGAGTTAAGCTCAGGCACGTGCAAAGAAACCACATCAGATTCAGCAAGCAACTCATCTAAGGTATCTACTTGGCGCGCATTACCCATGGCTAATTTGGTGACTACGTCATAGTAAATAACTTCCATGCCTAGGCTTTCAGCTAAAACAGAAAGCTGCGAGCCAATATTACCGTAACCCACAATACCTAGTTTTTTGCCACGTACTTCATAACTGCCTTCTGCAGATTTAATCCAGCCACCTTGATGGCACTCACGGCTTTTATGAGGAATGCCACGCATCAACATGATCATTTCACCTAGTACCAACTCAGCAACTGAGCGTGTATTAGAATAGGGAGCATTAAACACAGGAATACCGCGAATCAAGGCGGAGTAAAGTTCAACCTGGTTAGTTCCTATGCAAAAGCAGCCAACAGCAACTAGTTTTTTAGCAGCGGCAAACACTTCTTCAGTTAATTGGGTGCGAGAACGAATACCCACAAAGTAGGCATCTTCAATTGCTTTTAGTAAATCAGCTTCAGATAAAGATTTGGGGTGATATTCTATGTTGGTGTAACCACTAGCCTTGAAGTTATCAACAGCAGTCTGGTGAACGCCTTCAAGCAGCAGAATTTTAATCTTGCTTTTATCAAGTGAGGTTTTAGGCATGAGAGGTCAGTGTCCTGATATAAGAGGTAGTACTAAGGTGGAAAAAATACGGGCAGGCAAGCCAGCCTTAACGCAGCTATGTTACCATATCAAGATCAATATGCAGCCCCCAGACAAAGATTACCTAGGTGAATTTAACGCGCATTTAAACTGCATTTCATTCAACCTATGATTTGATTATTACCTTATAAAGAGCCGCCGAGATGACACCCGAGCAAATTAAGTTAGCCCTTGAAGCCCAGATTGGAAAAGATAGAGTGCGCCTAGATGGTGAGGCGCTTGATATTTACGGTCGTGATTGGACTAAAATTCACTCACCTAACCCACGTGCTATTGCCTTTCCTCGCACTACTGAAGACGTACAGAAAATTGTTCAATTTGCTAACGAAAACCAAGTTTCTATTGTGCCTTCTGGTGGTCGAACAGGGCTTTCTGCTGGTGCAGTAGCCTCCAATAACGAACTGGTTATTGTGATGGACTATATGAATAAAGTTGTAGACTTTAATCCCATTGATCGCAGTGTCACCGTTCAAGGTGGCATGATAACCGAGCAGCTTCAGGCGTTTGCTGAAGAACAAGGCTTATACTACCCTGTCGACTTTGCTTCAGCAGGCTCTAGTCAAATTGGTGGCAATATCTCGACTAATGCTGGTGGTATTAAGGTTATCAAATATGGCATGACCCGTGACTGGGTATTGGGTTTAACCGTGGTAACTGGCAAGGGTGAAATTTTAAACCTGAACAAAGGCCTAATTAAAAACAACACGGGTTACGATTTACGCCACCTATTTATTGGTGCAGAAGGCACGCTAGGTATAATTACTGAGGCCACCATTAAGCTAACGCGTACACCCAAAGATTTAACCGTAATGGTTCTAGGTGTACCTAGTATGCCAGCGGTAATGGAAGTGCTAAAAACCTTCCAAAACAGCTTAGATTTAACTGCTTTTGAATTTTTCTCAGAAAATGCACTGGCTAAAGTAACCGCACATCATCAGCTACAACGCCCCTTTGCAACAGCGACACCCTATTATGCTTTACTGGAGTTTGAAGCAGAGAATGAAGGTGTAATGGATAGTGCTATGGAGTTGTTTGAAGAATGCATGGAAAATGGCTGGGTAGAAGACGGCGTTATTAGCCAGAATGAAACGCAGCTACAAAACTTGTGGAGTTTGCGCGAATTTATTTCAGAAACCATCAGTCATGAAACGCCCTATAAGAACGATCTTTCAGTCATCGTTTCTAAAGTGCCAGAGTTTTTACAAGCCGTTGATAGCTTTGTAGAAGAAACCTACCCAGGTTTTGAAATTGTCTGGTTTGGCCACATAGGTGATGGTAATTTGCACCTAAATATTCTAAAACCTAAAGACATGGAACAAACAGAATTCTTTGAAAAGTGCCACCAAGTAAGCGCCAAGGTGTTCACTATAACTCAAGCCTTTGGTGGCAGTGTTTCAGCAGAACATGGCGTAGGCTTGGTTAAAAAAGACTTTTTACACTTCAGTCGTAGCCCAGAAGAAATTCTGTATATGAAAGCCATTAAAAATGCCTTTGATCCAAACAAAATAATGAACCCAGGCAAGATGCTGGATAGTTAAAGGAAGTTTCCCTTGAGCAGTGAACAGCCTAACTTTGAACAATTGATGCAGCAGCTAGAAACCTTGGTTGCCAGCATGGAAACGGGTGAACTGAGCCTAGAAGCTTCTTTGCAAGCTTATGAGCAAGGTGTACGCCTAACCCGCCTGTGCCAGCAACAGCTAACCCAGGCAGAGCAGCGAGTATTTAGTCTGCAAGAGCAAAAAGGGCAAGTCAGTTTTGAGCCACTGAACATTAAGCCTCAAGCAGGAAATATTTAATGAAGCTAGAAGAACTCACTAGACTTTACGCCACACGTGTTGATGCTGCGTTAGCTAAGTTGCTTACAGAAACGGCTGGTCCTAGTGCCCTATTAAAAGAAGCGCTAGAGTACAGCCTGCTTAATGGTGGTAAGCGCCTACGCCCACTCTTGGTTTATGCCACGGGTCAGGCTTTAGGTGCTGATTTAATTCACTGTGACAAACCCGCCATGGCAGTCGAACTTATTCATGCCTACTCCCTAGTGCATGACGATTTACCTGCCATGGATGACGATGACCTGCGCCGTGGGCGCCCCACCTGCCATAAAGCCTTTGATGAAGCCACCGCAATTTTAACCGGCGATGCTTTGCAAACCTTGGCTTTTGAAGCCTTGGCAAGTGATCAACAGCCCGCCGCCTTAGCCATGGTGAAAACCCTAGCGCAAGCCAGTGGCACGCAAGGCATGGTGGCTGGGCAAATGCTTGATTTACAAGGTGAAGGCAAGCAATTAAGCCTAGAAGAATTACAGCGTTTACACAGCCATAAAACCGGTGCGCTTATTCGTGCCGCCGTGCGCATGGGTGGATTAGCCGCTGGCGCGAGTGCCGATGTTTTGGCAACCCTAGATATTTATGCCACCGCTTTAGGCTTGGCCTTTCAAGTACAAGATGACCTGCTAGATGTTAAAGGTGATGAAGCCACACTAGGCAAAAAAACCGGCTCAGATGCACTCTTGCATAAAGCCACCTACCCTAGCTTGTTGGGCGTTGAAGGCGCAGAACAAAGAGCGCAGGCGTTAGTTAAGCAAGCCTGCGACAGTTTGACTAATTTATCAGGTGAATGGAGCAGTCTAGTTGAGCTAGCTAACTGGTCTATTAACCGCAATTTTTAATGAGCAACTTAATTCATGTTTGATGCCCTGCCCACGCAAGCACCCTTAACGCCTTTGCTCGATGCAATTAAGCAGACAGCAGATTTAAAAAAGTTATCCGAAAGGCAATTGCTTTTGTTGGCACGAGAAGTGCGTGCTTGGTTATTGTGGAGCGTTAGCCAAACGGGTGGTCATTTTGGTGCGGGTTTAGGTGTAATAGAGCTAACCGTTGCGCTACATGCCGTATTCGATACACCAGATGATCGGTTGATTTGGGATGTTGGGCATCAGGCTTACCCACATAAAATCTTAACCGGTCGTAAAGAGTCGCTACTCACCATTCGCCAAAAAAATGGCGTGGCAGCTTTTCCTAAGCGCAGTGAGTCTGACTACGACGCTTTTGGTGTTGGCCACTCAAGCACCTCCATTAGTGCGGCTTTAGGCATGGCACTAGCTGCTAAAGCGCAGGGTAGTAAACGCCGTAGCATTGCCGTTATTGGTGATGGCGCTTTAACCGCGGGCATGGCGTTTGAAGCACTGGCACATGCTGGGCATTTACAGCCTAACCTTTTAGTAATTCTGAACGACAATGAAATGTCGATTTCAGAAAGTGTTGGCGGCATGGCAACCTACTTGGCTAGGTTGCTGGTAAGTGAACCCTTTAACCAGCTACGTGAAGGCAGTCGTCGGGTACTTTCTAAATTGCCTTTAGCTTGGGAACTAGCCCTTAAAACTGAAGAACAGGTGAAGTCTTTTATTAGCCCTAGCTCTTTGTTTGAAGAGCTAGGTTTTAATTATATTGGCCCTGTAGATGGCCATGACTTGCCTGAATTAATGGCAACACTTAAAAGCCTAAAGCATTTAAAAGGCCCGCAGTTTTTGCATTTGGTGACTAAAAAAGGCAAGGGTTTTATTCCAGCCGAGGCCGACCCGATTGGTTATCACGCCCTTAGTAAGCTAGAAAAACCAACAGTAGAACAAGCTCCCACAATTAAAAAACCCAGCTATTCCAATGTGTTTGGCCAGTGGTTGTGCGATACCGCTGCGGTGGATAAACGCTTATTAGGCATTACGCCAGCCATGCGTGAAGGCTCAGATATGGTCAGGTTTTCGCTTGAATACCCTGAAAGGTATTTTGACGTTGCCATTGCCGAACAACATGCCGTTACCCTAGCAGCAGGCATGGCATGTGAAGGTATGAAGCCGGTGGTGGCTATTTATTCTACTTTTTTACAAAGAGCCTATGATCAGCTCATTCACGATGTAGCCGTACAAAATTTAGATGTGCTTTTTGCTATCGACCGTGCCGGTGTGGTGGGCGAAGATGGCCCAACCCACCACGGTACTTTAGATATTTCATTTTTACGCTGCGTTCCAGAAATGCTGATTATGGCACCGGCTGATGAAAATGAATGCCGCCAAATGCTCACCACAGGTTATCACTACCCAGGCCCAGCAGCGGTACGTTACCCAAGAGGTAAAGGACCAGGTGTTCTAATAGAAGAAGATTTAACCAGCTTACCGCTAGGAAAAGCCCAGGTAAGACGCAAGTCGGGTAAAGAAAAGGGCAAAAAAATTGCTTTACTAGCTTTGGGTAGCCTAGTTGCGACAGCGGCAGAAGTGGCAGAAGAGCTAGACGCTACCTTGGTAAACTTACGTTTTGTAAAACCTTTAGATGAACAGCTTTTATTAGAAGTAGCAGCAAACCACGAGCTGCTAGTAACGCTAGAAGAAAATGCTCTTATGGGCGGGGTAGGCAGTGCCATTAATGAGTTTTATGCCAGCCAAAACCTACAACCTAAACTGCTTAACTTAGGTTTGCCTGATGCTTGGATAGATCAAGGTTCGCAACAAGAATTATTAGCTGATTGCGGATTAAATGCCCAAGGTATACTAGCTGCAATTCAACAGCGTTTAGCTTGATTATTTAAATCAATGCACCATACTTTTTGAATACAACTTTAAATAAACACCAGCAGGTAGGAACCTATGACTCTGACGGAACTTAAGTATATTGTCACGCTGGAACAAGAAAGGCATTTTGGGCGTGCGGCAGAGCGGTGTTTTGTTAGCCAACCTACCTTGAGTGTGGCGGTAAAAAAGCTAGAAGAAGAGTTAGGTGTTGCACTGTTTGAACGCAGCAAAAGTGCTGTGCAGCTAACGCCTATAGGCGAAAAAATTGTTGAGCAGGCACGCAAAGTGCTTGAGCAAACATCAATCATTAAAGAAATGGCGCAAGAAGGCAAAAACCAGCTAACTTCACCTTTGCGTTTAGGTGCTATTTACACCATAGGGCCTTATCTTTTCCCCCACCTTATACCCAAGCTACAAACCCTAACGCCCGAAATGCCGCTTTATATAGAGGAAAATTACACTGCTAATTTGCGTCGTAAGCTGCGTTCAGGTGAGCTGGATGCGATTATTATTGCGCTACCTTTTACTGAAGCGGATGTTGTTACACGCGAGCTTTATAGCGAACCCTTTGAAGTGCTACTACCCAAAAGTCATGCTTGGGCAAAGCGCAGCAAAATTCCCATTAGCGACTTACCCAGTGAAAAACTATTAATGCTAGGTGAGGGGCATTGTTTTAGAGATCAAGTAATAGAAGCCTGCCCCGCGTTAGAAATTAACATGAAAGACCCACGCCAAGGCTTAATTGCTGAGGGCGGTTCTTTAGAAACCATTCGTCACATGGTTGCTTCAGGCTTAGGTATTACCGTTCTACCCTACTCAGCCATAGGAATGAATCAGTACGCGCCCGATGTTTTAGCCAGCCGCCCCTTTGCAGACCCAGTGCCCTCAAGAACAGTCGCTTTAGCTTGGCGGGCTAGCTTCCCACGCCCCAAGGCTATTGAGGCTTTGGTGCAGGCAGTGGCGCAGCTTAAGTTGGTATAGTCTTATGTCAGCCCTACTGCATAACCTAGCTTTAACAGAGCTAAAAGGCGTAGGTAAAGCCTTAGAAGAAAAACTTCAGCGGCTAGGTATTCATGATATGCAGGGGCTGCTTTTTCACCTGCCCTTACGCTATGAAGACCGTACTAAAGTTAGCTCCCTTGGTAGTCTTAGAGTTGGCAGCACCGCAGTAGTAGAAGGTGAAGTGATTTCTAGCCAAGTTCATCTAGGGCGACGACGAAGTTTGCTGGTGCGTATTCGTGATGCTACGGGTTTACTAGGTTTAAGGTTTTTTCACTTTTCTGCAGCAATGAAAAAGCAGCTAGAAGTAGGAAACCAGCTACGTTGTTATGGTGAAGCTCGCCCCGGTGCAACGGGTTTAGAAATTTACCATCCCGAATTTAAAGTCTTAAATCAAAACCTAGCTGCACCTGAATTAGAACAACGCCTAACGCCGGTTTATCCCATTACCGAAGGATTTCAGCAGCAGCGTTTAAGGCAACTGGTAGAGCAAGCCTTAGGTTATTTGGCTAGCCACCCTCCACAAGAACTTTTACCGCAAGCAATTCAGCAAGAACAAGCTTTTCCACACCTAGCCGATGCACTCTTTTATTTACACCAGCCGCCCGCCGATGCTGATTTAGCCTTGCTAGAAAGCGGGTTACACCCAGCACAAAGACGCTTGGCCTTAGAAGAGTTGCTAGCTCAGCAGCTAGGCATGTTGCTTCTGCGTCAACAAAGCCGTTCGCAAGCGGCTTGTCCGCTTTTGCCTTACCAAGCAGCTGATGATATTTCTTTAGAAGAAAAGTTTTTAGCTAGCCTGCCATTTAAACCCACCAAGGCGCAAGAAAGAGTAACCGCAGAAATTTTTCAAGACCTAGAACAGCCCCACCCTATGCTGCGTTTAGTGCAAGGCGATGTTGGCTCAGGCAAAACGCTGGTAGCCGCTATGGCTTGCTTGCGTGCAATTACCGCAGGTTATCAGGCAGCTTTAATGGCACCAACAGAACTCTTAGCAGACCAGCATTTTCAAAACCTTAGCCATTGGTTAGAACCTTTAGGTTTAAAGGTTGGCTGGCTAACAGGTCGCATGAAAGGCAAGGTGCGCGAAGCTGTTCTGGCAGATCTTGCATCAGGTGAAACCCATTTGTTAATTGGAACCCACGCACTTTTTCAAGAAGAAGTGGTTTTCCAGCGATTAGCCTTGGTAGTGGTCGATGAACAGCACCGTTTTGGGGTGCATCAGCGTTTAGCCTTGCGAGACAAGGGGGTGCAAGGGCAGTTTTTACCCCATCAGTTAGTGATGACTGCAACACCCATTCCCCGCACCCTAGCGATGAGTGCTTATGCTGATTTAGATATTTCAATTATTGATGAGCTACCCCCCGGACGTCAGCCAGTAACCACCCTAGTATTACCCGATACACGCCGTAATGAAGTAATTGAAAGGGTGCGTCACGCATGTTTAGAAGGGCGACAAGCCTATTGGGTTTGTACGCTTATTGAGGAATCTGAAGCCCTAGAATGCCAAGCAGCAGAAGTAACCGCTGAAGAATTGCGTGAAGCCCTACCTGAAATAAAAATTGCCCTAGTTCATGGTCGCTTAAAAGCAGCAGAAAAAGCAGCGGTCATGGATGCCTTTAAACAAGGTGAATACCAGCTGTTAGTTGCTACCACCGTTATAGAGGTAGGTGTGGATGTACCCAGAGCCAGCTTAATGATAATAGATAATGCCGAGCGTTTAGGTTTAGCACAGCTACATCAGTTACGAGGCAGGGTAGGGCGAGGTTCCACCGCTAGCTTTTGTGTTTTAGTTTATCACCCGCCACTTTCTGCACATGGGCGAGAGCGTTTGCAAGTAATGCGTGAAACCAATGATGGCTTTATTGTGGCACAAAAAGATTTAGAAATTCGAGGACCAGGTGAGCTTTTAGGCACACGCCAAACGGGTGAAATTGAATTACGTATAGCAGACCTTAAACGTGATACAGATTTACTTGTTGGCTTACGACCTATAGCCGAACAAGTGCTTCAAAATTCACCAGAAAAAGCGCAACAACTACTGATGCGCTGGCGTGGTGACAAGGTGCGCTTTGCTCAGGTATAAGGCCTTAGTTAGTCGACTTTTTAACACTTAGCCTTTACTCTGTATCCAGTTAATTTTTTTCGATTTTATTAGTGTTTTTTAATGTAGCAGACAAGGTGGTTTGCAACTTCTTGTTATGTTTATGGGTTCAAGGAGTCGTTAATGAGTCAAGATGCCATGCAAATTAAACCAAATTACAAGCTTGCTGATTTAAACAGCGAAGATTTATTACAACGACTAGTGCCTCGCAGCCTTGCCACCCCTAACCAACTGTTAAGGAGCACCCTTCTACAAGCGGTAGATGGGTTCAATTTGCAAGCAGTTTATCCAGCACACTGTTTGCTTGATTTACAAAAGCTCAACTCAGGTGGTACTGACTGGCGTGCTCGTTCGCCAGATTATCGGCGCTCTTTATTAGCGGATTTAAAGCTACAGTCCCTACCTGCTTTACCTGGTATTTTATCCATGCCCTTGTGTGTTGATCTGCGGCATGTAAAAGGCGACTGGGTTTTTATTGAATCCGGTAATCCAGAAAAACTCTTACGTTTTACAAAAGAAGAATACCAATCACTCATTGAAGCGGCTGAAGCAGAGCAAGACAAATTTACCCTTCCCCTAACAGAAACCAGACCTAACTTAGATTATCCACAACAGGATGAAAATGAGATTCGCTCAGCAGTTGAAGCCATTACGCAACAAAGAGTAAGAGCACGTCTAAGCGAGTCGATTGAAATAGCACCTCTGCCTTTAAGTTCACGTCACTTGCTCGGTTTAAAGTCTAAAGAAGATGTGAGTGGTACAGAGCTGGCTAATGTTATCGAAATGGACCCTAGTCTAGCTTCACAGGTTATTAGCTGGGCTAATTCACCCTACTATGGAGCACCCGGTAGTATTCGCTCTATACAAGATGCCGTTATTCGGGTGTTAGGTTTTGATTTAACTATGAATCTAGCGCTTGGCTTGGCTTTATCTAAGCAAATACGTCTACCTAAAGATGGCGTGCATGGCCATAAACACTTTTGGCGAGATGCACTACTACGTGCTTTATTAGTAGAAAAGCTCGTTAGAAAAATGCCACCCTTAGCTCGACCCTATACAGGTTTAGCCTACTTAGCAGGGCTGCTACACAATTTTGGCTACCTAGTGTTAGCCGAAGTCTTTCCGCCCTACTTTTCCCTTTATTGCCGTAATCAAGAAGCCAACCCCCATGTACCTTCTATGTATTTAGAAAGGTTTTTGTTTGGTATTACCCGAGAGCAAATAGCCAGCTATTTGTTTACCACTTGGGGCCTACCTAATGAAATGTGCGTTGCGATAAGGCAACAGCACAATCCCCACTACACAGGCGAGCATTTTAAATATGCCAACCTGCTCTACCTAGCAGAACAGTATTTGCAAACCAATTGGGAACAAGGGTTAACGCGCATTCCTGCAGCCGTTTACGATCGCCTGCAATTGTCGCCAGAAGATGCCTTGGCCGTAAGGCAAGAACTAGATGAGCTACCTAGCGAGCAGATGGACGATCTAGTTAGATTGTTAGATACCACCAAGCGCTAATTTTAGCACCTAACACTTGCAAGTTAGTGAGCTTAGGATAAGAAACTGTAGAAATAACGCTGTGTTAGGACAAGACTAACGACCATGCCGCAATTAATACTGCTTTACGACTCAGCAAGTGAAGTAAAGGTGCAGGAAAAGATCCTACCTGCCTTGGCAAAACAACAACCTAGCTTACACCCCTGGTCAGCAGATGAACTACCGAGCTGGCCAGAAGGAACACGTTTAGTTACCTACTTGCCTGATGCAGTACTTTACCAAGTTATTCCACAAATTATTGCTAAAAAATGGGTGTTGGGCTTGCTGCCTCACCCTGAAATGATTGAACTAGCCAAAGGGTTTAAAGTACGCGCTAGCTTAGAAAAGGCTCTAGCAGAATTAAACTTTACTGCTGAGCCTCTAGCCGTAGATCAACTTTACTGTAACGATAAGCTAGTATTTAACGCTGTTAGTATTGGTGACCCTTTTGGTTTGCGTGCTTCCTCTAAAACTGAAAGCCTAGCATCCCGCTGGCGCCGATTTAAGCTACTGGTTGGTAGTTTAAATAAAGTGCGTTTAAGGTCTTTTACCCTAACAACAGAAAAAGAAAAGACGTTAGAAACGGCTGCCTTAGGTATGGTTGCCGTTGACAGAGGTGATGCCAGTGCCTTTGCCCGGCGAGTGGTTGATGAAGTGCAAGCGGATGACTGTCAGCTTAATTTGTTAATTTTATCGCCACGGAGTTTAATGCAAGCGTTTAGCTTTTTGATTGCTTCAGTTTTTTTTGGTTTTTTAGGTGTTAATCGCCTACCTAAATACCTAGGCGTTATAAAAAGCAGTGCCGTAAAAATAGAAGCTGGCCAGCCAGTAACTTATATAGTGGACGGTCAAAAATACAAAAGTGACACCATACAGCTGCGTGTTGAACCAGGTGCCTTAACCTTATTTAGTCATCTCTTAGGCAAAAAAGACTTAACACAACAAAATAACCGTAAAGAATCTTTTAGGGTTAAAGGTTTGCCTATAGGAGAAGCACGCAAAGAGCTGGTTGCTTATCCTTTGCCTTGGATACACCACGCGGGCACCGATGAATTTAAAGACTTGTTTTTGGTTTTAAAAGAAAACGCTAAAACATCTGAGGTTTACCTAACCTTAATGGTGCTAGCAACACTCTTGGCACTTATTGGTTTATTTGCTAATTCCGCTCCCGTAATTATCGGTGCGATGATTTTAGCTCCACTTATGTCACCCATTATCTCCTTCTCTATGGGCGCTTTACGTCAAGACGAGCAGCTAATAATAGAAAGCGGACGGTCATTGGTGCTGGGTGTTGGATTAGCGCTATTTTGTGCCACCCTTATGACTTGGCTGATACCGCTTTGGTCTATTAACGAACAAATAGCTGCAAGACTTAGCCCAACGCTTTTAGATTTAGGTGTTGCCATTATTTCAGGTATTGCTGGTGCCTATGCTCACTCACGTGCAGAAGTAGCAAAAAGCCTTGCAGGTGTTGCTATAGCGGTTGCCCTAGTTCCCCCTTTAGCCGTTGCAGGTATTGGTATAGGTTGGTTCGACTGGGCAGTATTTTGGGGCGCTTTTTTACTTTTTTTAACCAACTTGGCAGGCATTGTTTTAGCCGCTGCCTTAACCTTTATGGTGTTAGGTTTTAGCCCCTTTAAGCTAGCTCGCAGAGGACTAATTATTTCACTCCTAGTGGTTGTGCTGGTTAGTATTCCTTTGGCGAGCAGCTTTATACGCATGGTAAATGAGCATGGTATAACCAGTCGTTTAGAAGGGCAGGTTTTTGCAAATGCAGAATTGCAGGATGTACGGGTGAAGCCAGGCGAAACCTTGTTGGTATCAGCAAGGCTGCTAACGGCTGATCCACTTAACCTAGTGGAGCTAGACTTAATAAAACAAGCCATTGAACTTGAGCTGGAGCAGACGATACGCCTAGAGGCTACTTTAGTCTTGGTTCGTTAGCTTATTAAGTTAAAATGCATGTAAGCTTAGAAGTATAGATAATAACTTGTAGACAATAGCAGCTTTAACAAAGAAGGAATTTCCGAATGCTAGCGAAATTAACTATGACTCGAAAGTTAATTTTTACTCTCTTTCCACTAACCCTAGTGATATTTGTTGGAATTATACAGTTTATTCATGTGACGGTTGATAAAGCGTTTACAGAAAAAGCTGTTATTGCAGCAGAGGAGCTTGCCTTAGCAGAAGGTGAGCGAGTGGTAGAGAATTTATTAACCCGCTTAGGTGGTATAGAAGATTTAGCTTCAGCTGTAAAAACAGTTGGGCAGTTTCCAGCTATGCAACGCCGTGAAATTATTAATAGCTTCTTAAAAAAGCACCTAGAAAATTACCCTAATATGCTAGGTGTTTGGACTATTTGGGAGCCAAATGCTCTCGATAATCTCGATGCTTTTTACCAAAACACAGAAGGGCACGATGCCACAGGGCGCTTTGCTTCCTACTGGGTTCGTCATAAAGGCCAGCTACTTAACGAAGTTATTGTTGGTTATGACGCAGTAGATGCCGACTATTATCAGGTAGCCAAACACACTCGTAATTCAGCAATTATTGATCCTTACATCTATGAAATAAATGGGGATAAAGTGCTGATGGGTTCTGCCGCCGTACCCCTAATAATTGATGGGGAGTTTTTAGGGGTGATGGGCTTTGACTTTAAAGCAGACAACCTACAAAAGTTTGTTAGTGGAACAAAACACTACGGTGGAGTATCAGCCTTGTTTGGTCAGCAGGGCGCGATTATTGCTCACCCAGACCCTAGCCGCCTTGGTAAAAACATGCTGCAAACTGAGCAGGACTTTATGGGTGAAGAGTTGCAAGCTGCAACAGAGGCCGTAAAGGCTGCTAAACCCTATACGACCCAAATGTATAACGCTCTATTTAAAGAAGAGGCCCTAATCGTATTTGTGCCTATTCCACTAGGTAAAACAGGAAGCTATTGGTCTTTTGCTATGGCTATGCCAATGAGCGAAGTGCTTAAAGACGTTGATACAATTATTCGCCAAGTTATTGCAATAGGCGTTACGGGCTTAGTTATTTTATTGGGTGCAATGTTCTGGTTATCACGCAGTATTGCTCGTCCCCTAGAAAATGCGGTAGCAGCTATGGAAGACGTTGCTAGTGGTGAAGGTGATTTAACCCGCCGTTTGAAAGTTATAGGCAAGGATGAAGTTGCTCAGCTAAGCAAAGCATTTAATACCTTTGCTGAGCAGGTGCGTAGAGTGATTGCCCAGTTAGCCGATCATAGCCAAACCCTTGCCAGTACTTCAGCCCAGTTAGAACAAACCAGTGGTAGAGCTTCGCAAGGTGCAAGCCAGCAACGTAGCGAAATTGATCAGGTAGCAGTTGCCATGGATGAATTAACCGCAACAGTACAAGAGGTTGCAGGCAGTGCTCAGCAGGCTTCAGCTGCAACCCAAGCTGGGCGGCATGAAGTAGATGAAGGCAAAAAGGTTATTGAAGGCGTAGCTAGAACCATTAGTGGTCAAGCGGGCGAGGTAGATAAAACCGCACAAAAACTAGCCGAGCTAGAAGGTGCGAGTAGTGAAATTGAAGAAGTTATTACTACCATTCAGGCAATAGCAGAACAAACTAACTTATTGGCACTAAACGCTGCCATTGAAGCAGCACGAGCAGGTGAACATGGGCGTGGTTTTGCGGTGGTTGCAGATGAAGTACGTAGCCTAGCTACACGCACACAAACCTCAACGGAAGAAATTAGTTCAACTATAGTACGTCTGCAAGCCATGACACGAGAAGCTGTAGCTGCTATGGGTGTAAGTAAGCAGCTTTCTGAACAAAGCGTAGAAAGTGCAAAAGAGGGCTTAACAGCGCTAGAAACTATTGCCACTCAGATGCGCCAAATTGAAGATATGAATTTACAAATAGCTTCAACAACTGAACAGCAGTCAGCCACCACAGAAGAGTTGGCTCGCAATACCAACCGCTTAGGTGAGCTGGCTGATGAAGCTGCTCAGGGTGCTAATGAAACATCCGATGGTAGTCAGGCAATTGAAGCCTTGGCTAAAGAATTAAATAGCCTAATAGGCCGCTTTAAGTACTAACTTTTAGAGATAACCATGAGCAAACAGCAGCGATTTAATGCAACAACTTAGCGCACAACAACGTTATGCCACCTTGCAGGTGATGGGTACCCGCTTATGGGTACCCCGTGTTCATCTGCCCGGTGCTGCAACAAGTCAGGCTTGTGCTTGGCCTGCACCAGCAAAAGGGTTAACTGCGCGTGAGCGCCTGCTACAACAGCAGGCTATAACACTTCCACCAGAGCAAGAAACTTCTGCTCAACCAGCTATTCAGCCTGTGCCTCAGGCCGAGCAACCACCTTTAGCAAAAACAGACCCTATTGCTCAAGCTAATTTGCTAGTGCAGCCAACCCAAGCAAGGGTTCAACCACTTCACGCTGATATTTGGTTGTTAGCTAATGGCTGGCAATTGGTTATGGAAAATCTAACGGGGCAACCAGGCTTGCAAACAGTCGAAATAAAACTGTTACACAACCTCTTAGTAGCGCTTTATCCAGGTGGACTAGGCATTAGTGGACAACAGTTTTTTAGCTGGCCTTTGCCTGGTATTCCTGTTGAAGCAGGTAATGAAGGTGAGCTAAATATGAGCTTACAAGCCTTTTTAACGGGTGCTCGTTTTCAAGGTGTGCAATTAGCTGGCTGTTTAGTTTTTGGTGAACGTCTACAGGGGTTAATGAGTAAAGCGACTCATCAGTTAAGGGTTTTTCCAGCCCCTTCTTTGGCAGAGCTACAGCAAAACCCAGCAGCTAAACAAGCTTTTTGGCAGCAGGCGGGTAGCTCAGGGTTAAGAGCTGCTTTTGCAAGTTCGCCTTTGGTGCTTTAAAAATGCCTTTTGAACAACTGAGTTTATCTAACCTAGTTGAGGTGGTTGAGCTAGCAGAAAGGTCTGATCCTTATGCCTGGCCAGAAGAACAATGGCGATCTAGCTTAAGAGATGACTGGGTAATTGCCAAGCGAGTGCAAGGCAAGCTAGTTGCTTTGTTGGTTTTACGCCCTACATTTTTTGAAACAGAACTGCTTTATTTGCTAGTTGCACCAGAGGCTAGACGACAGGGTTTAGCTGCGGACTTGTTAGCTAAAAGCTTGGAACACAGCAAGGCGCTTAATGCAGAGCGAATGTTATTAGAAGTTAGGGTTTCTAACCTAGCGGCGCTAGCACTTTATACCAGTAAAGGGTTTATTCGGGAGGGGCGGCGCAAAAACTATTACCCCCTGCTAGCTGAAGATAACACTTCTGCAAACAAGGGGCGTGAAGATGCACTGCTGCTGACGCATTGGTTTATTGAGCAACCAGACTAGCAGCCCAAGTTTAGTCTTCGACTGTTTCGCCTTCTAATGCAGCATTATTAGACTCAGATACAACCGAAGTTTCTAGCTCACTAAACTTATTTAGAAGCTGACCCAATCTAGCTTCCCAAGCTTGTTTTTCATTTCTAAGGGTTGTGTTTTCTTGTTTCAGCTCTTCCATTTCCATGCGTAGCATTTCAAGAGAATCAAGCGTTGTTTGAACCTTCGCTTCTAATTGGTTTAGTAATTCCAGGCTCATAAAGCACCCCTGTTAAAATATGTAAAAAAGTTAAGCTAATGCACTGTTTTTGTAGCTTAGCGTATTTTGTGGCTATTAAAGTCATTTTTTTGACATAACGCAACTGTATTCTTTGTTCTACAGGTGTCTAGAACATACCTTTAAAGGGGTTAGGCAAATTCAAGTTCACTTTTTGTGCATAACCCGGAATTTCTAGCGCATTGGCTGTAAACTTAAGCTCATCACCCTCTAGTACATTCACCCCAAACTGGTAGTTAAGGTTAAAGCGACCTGCAGTAAAGTCGGCATCATGCTGTTCACTAGAAGCGAGTGTTTTTTCTAGTTGGTTTTGGTGTTGCTGCATAGCCTTAGTACCATGACGGTGCGTTAACATGCCTTGGGTTATTTCTGGTGATAGAACTAGCGCACTGGCATTGTTACCGCCAAAGCCCTTGGCATTTAAAAGTGCCATATCCATTGCTGTTTTGCCAATTTCTTCATGCTTATTGTTAAGCTTTAGGTTGGAAGCTTCAATATCACTAGCAAAGTGGTCAACCGTAGTAATGCCCGGTAGCCAACCTTCAGCCCAAGTACCTAAAGCACTCATCATTTGATCGCCACCCGCTGTACCTTGAGAATGACCCACATAAGCTTTAATGGCAGCAACTGGCCAGGCACTAATTCCCATCGCCTTGGCAACTTCATTTATAACGTGAGATTCAGTGGTGCGGTTTTTAGGTGTGCTAGTACCATGCGCATGAACGTAACTGCGTTCTTGTAGGGCTTTTTCGCCCAAGAGACTACGACCTAAAGCTGCTGCTTTGGCTAGGGTTAAATAGTTGCCTATGCCTGGAGCAGAAATAGAGCGTTTGAAACCATCGGCATTAGAGAAAACCTCAGGAACTGATCCTAAAACCTGTGCGCCGCTAGTGACGGCTAAATCATCAGACACTAATAAAATAAACTGTGCTGATTCAGCAATAGTGAAACCACAGTTATCAGCAAAGGGGCGGCAAGCACGGCGGTAATGATCTGCTGTTAGTTGTTCAACGCCATCTAGGTTGCGTAGGCTGGCATTATCAGCCAAAGCACCCATAGCACGAAAACCCTCAATAATTTCTGGAGTTACTGGCGCATCAGAAGTACCCACCACAGCAATTTTTATACGGCCAGAGCGAATACCGTTAGTGGCTGCCTGTAGGTTGTAAAGAAAGGTGGCACAAGCACCTAATAATCCACTGGATTGCCCAATATTGCCCAGCATATAGGCATTAATAAAGTCAGCTGTCATTTGTGCATAGCCTAAAGGCATTTGCTTAGAGGTAGTGCGTTTGCCAACAACAGGGCTTTGCAACAAACCACCCCAGCCTTCTTGATCTAGCTGACCTATGGAATTACTAGCAAAAACACCAATTTGATCAGGCTGAACCTTAGCTGCTAAGTCTTGCCACACCAAACCACTTTGACCGAGCAAATCTGACACACCAAAAACAGCCATTTGCAAAGCACGCGGATGGTTGGCGCTACGGTAATGCGCACCCGGATTAAAGCCTGTAGGTAGCATACCCGCAGCTTGTACTAGGGCTTCTCTAGGGTCGGCAATAGTAAAATCTTGCGGGCCAGTAATGGTCACTTCTATTTCTGTAGCCGTTAAGTCGCGTAGCTGCCAGTTGGCTGGAATGCGTTCAGGTAATTGACGCTGACGCAGTACAAATTTAAGGGGTTGGTCATGGGTTTGTAGCGTTAAAGCACGTCTGCCGGGCTGAGCGTGAACATCAAACCAGTCAGGGTGAATGCGGCGTATTAACGTGTCATCAAGTAGTTGCTGCTGGTGGCGTTCAAGTAAAACGGCAGCGCTAAGCCTTTCACCCTGAGAGGTTAACCATTCATCAGCAGCTGTTTGCTTGGCAAGTCCGCTAAGGCTGGCTAAAGATAATAAACTGGCCTTTTGCTGGTTTTGCGAAAGCTGATTAAAAACTAAGCGTTTAAACGCGTGGTGCCCCGATGTGCGTCCTGCTGGGCTGACGCCGCCCATACCGATAATGACTGGAAGGTGTGACAAAAGACTATCCTCAGGATAAAAAATTCTGCGTAGCTTAACATTATATTAAAGCAACCTTAATTCCCTTGCTCTAGTTAAAGCTTGAGTTCGTGAACTGACATCGAGTTTACGCAGAATATGACGAATATGTGTTTTAACTGTATGAAGTGAAATAAACAATCTTTGAGCGATTTCTTTATTTGCTAAACCTTCTGCCACCAATATTAGCACTTGTTCTTCTCTGACTGAAAGCTCCTCTAGTGGGCGCGTTGGGTCTTTACTTGAACCAGTAGCAGCTTGCCCTAGTTGACCCAGTAAATGCTGAACAAACTTTAAGCTTCTTGAACCTTTTGCAAGCTGTTCTTTTAACGGCAGTAATAGCTCTAATAAACTGTTATCTGCACTTAAAAAAGGCATACAAAAGTTTTCTGGCTCTGCCAAGTGTAAGGCTTCACGCAGGGTAGCCAAGGCTTCTTTTGTTTGGCGACTATGCTTAAGTGCTAGGGCTTTATGTACCAGTAAAAACAGCCCAGATACAGGGTAGTTAGTGGTTAGGCTTAATTGCTTGTTAACTAACACTAAAGCTTGCTCATAGTGGCGGTGGCTCATTAAAGCGCGGCTATACAAGAGCTGTAATAATTGATTTTGTAAGGGTAGTTGCACCAAGGCTGGCTCTGGTGCTTTATCAATTAGTTGCTGTAACCAGGTTAAGGCTAAATCGATTTTACCCTGATCTAACCAAAGGCTGGCTTTAAAAGCAGTAATCATGGGTTGCCAACTAGCAGAGGCAGGGTGCTGTAAATGCAGGGCTTTTTCTGCCTCATCTAGCCAATCAAAGGCTGAAGTTAAATTATGATTTGAACGAGCGACAAGCGATAAAATTAAATAACCACTAATTAAATGTTGGTCACCGCTGGGTTGTAATAACACTAGGGCTTCTTCTAAAAGCTGGGTTGCTAAAGGCACCTTACCTTGGCACCAACATAAAAAGCCTTGAAGCAATAACAGCCTGCCTCTGGGTAAAGGCTGGTTGCTTGGCAGTTGTAAAGCTTCATTAAGCAGGTGCTCAGCAAGATTTAAGTGCCCTTTATTTACTTCTAGCGTGATTTGATCGTAGGCTAAAACTTGTTGCAGCTCAGGACTTTCAACCTGATGAGCAAGCATTTGTGCCTCACGATTAAACCCTCTGGCAGCACGCAAGAGGTTGCGAGAAGTATGCCAGCGGGTAATTAAAAGCAAAGCGTGAATAGCAACTTCAGGCTGATTCTCTCTTAGTTCCGGGTAAAGAGTTAGCGCTTCTTGTACAGCCTGTTCTGTTTTCTGCTCACTCACTAATAAATAACAATTAATTAATTTTGCTTCTGGCAGGTTTTTAAATTGGCTGGTGTTTAATAACTTGCTGGCCGCTTGGGTTAGGTTGGCAAAGAGTAAAGCCCAACAGTTAATAAATGTTAGCTCTGCTGAAGCCTCTATTGTTTTTATTTCAAGGGCATTACGCCAAATTAAAAACTGGCTAGCATCTAGGCTGCGTAATAAGTGGCTGGCTAGTTTTTGCATATAATTGGCTAGCAAGGTAGTTTCTTTGGCTAAAAAAGCTTGCTGGGCGGCAGGAAAAAACAAACCCCGTTTAGCTAAGGCTTGAGCAGCTTGCTTATGAAAAGCTAAATCTTTCGTTAAGAGAGGGCTGGATTTTTGAAAGACAAGACTAAGCAGCAAGGGGTGTAATTTAAACCAAGGCTCAGCGCTAGAAAAGGTAGTGTTTGTAATACTTTTGGCATCGGCCGAGGTGGGCAAAATTAACCCTACAGCGGCTAGGTGTCTAAGCGATTCCTCGGTAACCTGACTAGCCGTTAACTCAGTTAATAACTCAGCGCTGGCAGCATCAAGTAACGCTAAGCTAGCTAAGAGCTGCCTTTGTTGATTTGTTAAAGGAGCTAGCACTTCAAGCTGCAAAAAAGGGCGTACCAAGGCAAGGCTACCAGCTAGGTCGCTACTACTGCTTTGGCAAATAAACTTAATAGCAGCAGGCCAGCCGAGGGTAAGCTGCCAAATACTTGTGACGGATGAAAGGTGCAGGGTTTTATTAAGCTGTTGTAATAACTGCCTAATTTCATCTTGGGTAAAGTCTAAATCTTTTCTTTGAATAACCCTAAGTTGATCAGCTAGCTGTAAAGGCGTTAACTGTTGTAAGGGTAAATGGGTGCGACTGGCAAGAATTAAACTCAGTTTACTAGGTAGAGCCTGCAGCAATAAATCCATTAGTTTTAGCGTTGCTGGGTTAGTTAAGTTTTCTGCTGCGTCTATTACTAGCTGGCTGGGGGTTTTAAGTGCTGCTTTAATTTCAGCCATTAAAGGCAGCAGCAAGTGTTCTAAATTATCAGAAGGATTAGCCGCTAAGTCTGCCAGTGTTGATTCGCCCAATTTATTAGGAAGCTCTGGCAGCTTGCGTAAACTCTGTATTAGTCCATAAATAAAGCTGGCGGGTGTTACAGTGGTAGACGTTAGGTTAAACCAGGTAACGGCAATTCTTTCGCTGGCTTTCCACTGGCTTAATAGCAGAGTTTTGCCTGTACCCGCTGGTGCTAGTAGAAGCGTTAAACGGCAAGCAGCTGCGGCCTGAAGCTGGCTAAGAAGGCGGTCACGTACCAGAGTTTGTGCTGGCATTTTAGGTGGTTCGTAACGAAAAGAGAGTAGGCTGTAATTATTGTTTTTAGCCTGATTTATTGCACTGCTAGCCATTTAATCCTTAACCTCTGCTTGTCGCTAAAGCCATTAAGCTAAACAAAATGGGCTAGAGCGACAAGAGAAGCAAGGATTTTAAATGTTAACGACCTCCAGCACGGTTTAGAGCAGCAGGCGTAAAGCTACTGCGCTTGGCGTTGTAGTCCCAGTTATAACCACGCGTATCGTTGATTAAACCAGACACTAGGTAGCGACCATTCACTAGGTCATAAACAGTTTCTGCAGAGTACCAAGGAATTTGCACATCTTGGAACTGAACAGTATGACCTTCCGCTACACGCCATAAATTGTCACGACCATCGTAATGATCTACATGAGCAATTTGGTAGGTGTCTTCATCGAAGTACATTACACGCTTGGCATAAATATGGCGCTGACCATCTTTTAGTGTGCCTTCAACTTCCCAAACACGGTGTAGCTCATAACGTGTGTGGTTTGGGTTCATATGACCGGCTTGAACAATATCGCCAACACTCAAGTTAGTATCAAGCAGTTGGTAAGCGTTGTAGGGAATGTACATTTCTTTTTTGCCTACTAGCTTCCACTCGTAGCGATCGGGTGAACCATTAAATACGTCTAGGCCATCGGAAGTACGCTGACCATCTGCTGCGGTACCTGGTCCGTCATAAGCAACCTGAGGTGCACGGCGAACACGGCGCTGACCGGCGTTATACATCCAAGCACGGCGTGGCTCTTTAACTTGGTTCATGGTTTCCTGCACAAGTAACACTGTGCCAGACAAACGCGCTGGCGCAGTAACTGACTGTAAGAAGTAGAAAAGGCTGTTTTCTACTGGGTCACCAATAAACATAAACTCTTCTGAAAGTGTAACGGCCGTGTAGTTACCACCTGCTTGAGGTGTAACTAGGCTTACTTCACGCTCGGCACCTTTGCCACGGTAGCGAGTCGAGTGGTTCCATACTAGCTCTACACCCGTTTTAGGCAGAGGGAAGGGGGTTACTTCGGTAAAGTTTTCTACACCATTACCACCATCCACTAGCTTGGCTGTTTTAGCATTTTTCTTAACTAGGTCATAAACAGACTGAGGGTAGTTGGCAGTACGATGGCTTTTATAAACGGGAATTTTAAAAGTATCTGGGTACTTTTTAAGCATTTCAATTTGGCCAGGTGCCATATTCTTTTCATACTGCTGGTAGTTTTGAGCAGTAATCACAAACAAAGGTTTTTCGTTAGCAAAGGGGTTGCCATAGCCTTCTTTCCAGCCGCCTGGAGCACTTTTTAAGCCACCGTCCCAAGCAGGGATTTTACCATCGGCACTGCCCGCACGCTCTGCACCCATAGGGGTAAGCTGGTTACCACCTAAGCTATCGGCTGCAAAGGCTGAGCCAGTAGTTGCCAACAAACCAGCTGCTACCAGGGCTGTTGCCAGCCCGCTTAAAGAAAAGCTTTTAGAGAAATTACGATTTAAGTGTTTCATAAGACTTATCCTTCAATTTTATTTTTGTTCTTAAAAATTAACGCCCACATTTAGACTAACAAAATCCCGGTCATCCAAATCCCAGTAGTCGGTATCGAAGTAGTTGGTGTAGCTAAGGTTAGCTGTGTAGGTGTTCATGTATTCAGCAGCTAAAGCAGTACCCAAAATCATGCGGCCTTCATAAAACTGGCTGCCAGGCTCTGGGCCGTAACCGCTCACATCATGGCTCCAAGACAGGGTTGGCTTAAGCGTTAAACCACTGATTAAAGCGTTGGTGTATTCCAACTGACCCACTAAACGGTAGCCCCAAGACAAGTCGGTTACATAACCGTTGTCGGCAAACCTATAAGCATCTGACGATAGTTTTGCCGCATCCGCAGGGCTATTAACAACAACTTCTTTGCCGTAAGAGCCATAGACAGAAGAGCGACCAAAGCGCATTTTACTGGTATCAGGTAAACCATCTACATAAGTGAAACCAACTTCACCAATTAAACGCAGGTTATCGGCTGCTAATACACGGTTAATATCATGAATAAAAGTAGACTGAAATTGGAAAACATTTTTCTCTTCATAGCCCTTTTGCTCACCTGTACCTAATGCAGCAGCATTTGATGGTAACAAACTCATGAAACGATCGTAGTTATCTGCTGCTCCTTTGAGGCTGGCAACTACTCCTGCTGCTTGTGCGGCACTTAAGCCAGCACCCATCAAAACAGCATTTTTAGATACTGATAAAGAGGCAGCTTTGGCCTCTAAATTATCGTTGCCTTTTTTTAATGCAGCAAGATTGCCAGCGGCTCCACGAACTAAAACATCATTGGCGTTGATTTGAATTGGGGTGTCTGGTCGATAAGTAAACTCACCTGACCATGCTGTTCCAGTAGGGAGTAGTGTTGCAAAAGAAGCAGAAATGATTTTTTGATCTTCAGGGAATTCTACGCGATAGTTAGTACCACCGTTTGGATCAGATGTTATTCCTAATGAGGGTGCTAAGCTAGTTAATGTGGATGGAATAACACCTGTACTAACACGGCCACTAACCATAGGTAATCGGCTATGAACGTTTTGATAAGAAATACCAAACTCAGTGCCATTGAGTTGTTCTGCATACCATTTTAGAGCAATACCATATTGTCCTGTATCACTGGGTTCATTGTCCTCTAGACGAGAAGCAACACCGACTAGCTCACCTAGGTTATTTTGTTCAGTTTTTGTACTTTGGAAATATACTGGTCCACAGCCTTCAGCAGCAAAATCACTATTTGAAAAATAAGTACCACAAGCATCAGCACGAGTACGTTGCCATTCTAACTGGTAATAACCTTCGAGGTTAAAGTTACCCATTTCATCTAAGGCAATCGAACCTGATAACATGGTAACAGGTAGCAGCGCATCTTTAAGTGTAGCACCCGGACGACGTAGTGCTTGCACATCTATAGGGTTGGCTGCGTTTTGACCGCCCTGAATAAAGCTGCTTTGACCCCAGTTAAGGACATGGCGACCTAAAATTGCTTGCGCAGGACGACCTGCTACGTCGAACTCACCCCAAATATAGGCATCCATTAATTCAATACCGCTTTTAGCATCATCAAAAGCAGTTGTGTTTTTCCAGTCATGAATCATGCCTGCGTTGGTGGAACCGTCAAGCTCGCTCAGGGCATGGTCATACCAATAACGGAAGCTAACTTTTGCGCCTACATTACGATATTCGTTGTGGGTTAAACCTAGAGTGTGGTTACCTGTAATTACTTGTGAAAAGGCGTCGCCTTTATCAAAGTTCATATTACCGTCATCAGTATTACTGGAAGAGTTACCCTGATAGCTAGGATTTGAGGTTTGACCGCCAGCAGAAAGAATTGGTCCTGGTGCATTGCCGGGCGTTATACCCTGTTCAGCAAGTGTTCCTGCCGCTATATAATCATTATTGCGTTTCTCCATACGCCAGCTAGAGCCTAGGGTTAGCTTGGAGTCAATTTTAAAATTAAAGTCACCTGCTGCAAAATCTAAAGCATGTACTTGCGACATGCCTGCAATCGCTAAAGCCAGCACGCTTAGGCGTGGTAAGTGCTTGGTAAAGCCGTTTTTAGTCCGGCGGGGTTGCTTACTCATGATGTTCACCTCTTGTTGTTATACGGTGCTAATGATCAAGTGCTTGATTGGTGCTTACATAGAGTTGTTATGTAAACGATTGTTTGAAAGCTATGGAATTAGTCTGGTGCGCCAAGGGTTTTGCAGCTATCACTCTTTAGGATGATTTTTCAAACGCTTTGCTAAAGCTATTGTGGGGCTGGGTTGTTAGGTAACACTTTTGCAGGGTGCAAGTAACCTTTTAAAGTGAAAGGTTGCTTGCAGCCGCTTGAGTGAGGTAGCAGAATAGTTGCTATTATTTTTTGTAGCCTAGCTATTTTGAGGAAAGCACCTATGCGTCGAGTTGTATTTAATCAGAAGGGTGGTGTGGGTAAGTCTAGCATTACCTGTAATCTGGCGGCCATGAGTGCTGCTAAGGGACAGCCAACACTTGTTATTGATCTTGATCCGCAAGGCAATTCCACCCACTACCTAATGGGGCAGCCAGCACAAGATTTAGATTCCAGCATGTTCGACTTTTTTGAACAGTCTTTAACCCTAGGTGGTGGTCGTAAATCCATTGCTGATTTAGTTTATGCCACGCCCTATGAAAACCTTTACGTTTTAGCTGCTCACCCAGAGTTAGAAAGCCTAGAGGCTAAGCTAGAATCACGTTATAAAATTTATAAGTTAAAAGAAGCTTTACAGCAGCTAGAAGAAACCTACCCTGCCATTTGGATAGATACGCCACCAGCGCTTAACTTTTTTACCCGCTCTGCCTTAATTGCCGCACAAAAGTGTTTAATTCCCTTCGATTGTGATGCTTTTTCTCGCCAAGCCCTTTATTCATTAAACGAAGCGGTAGAGGAGTTAAAGATGGATCACAATGATGCGTTAGAAATTGAAGGCATAGTGGTGAACCAATTTAATGCTCAGGCTAAATTACCTAAGCAACTGATAGATGAGCTGCTAGCAGAAGGTCACCCAGTCTTGCCGGTGCATTTAACTAGCTCAGTTAAAATGCGTGAATCGCATCAGGTGTCTAAACCGCTTAATCACTATGCGCCCAAGCATAAGCTAACTCAGCAGTTTCAGGCGTTATTTGAGTTGCTTCATGCCAGCTAGTGTTTCGCGTCAGGTTATTAGTAACCAAACCCAACCTTACGAGAAGCTAACCGAAGTTTTGCAGCGCCACCAAACAGTGCCTTTTCAAAAGCCGATTGCAGATTTTAATCGCCAAGCTTTTGAAGAGGCTCAGGTGCTTTTAGCCAACCACGGTGGACCGCTAATTTTAGATTCTTGTTGTGGTGTTGGGCAAAGTACCCGCCTGTTAGCTAAACGCTATCCTAAGCATTTTGTTTTGGGGGTGGATCGTTCTGCTGATCGCTTAGAAAGAAAACTGGGTAAATTGCCAGAAAATGCAGCTTTGATTCGGGCAGATTTGGTCGACTTTTGGCGTTTAGCCGCTGCTGCCGCTTGGCGGCCGGAATACCATTTTTTGCTTTACCCCAACCCTTCACCCAAAAAAAAGGATTTTAAGCTGCGCTGGCATGGGCATCCGGTTTTTAAGGATATGTTGGCTTTGGGTGGTCGTTTGGAATGCCGTACCAATTGGCAACTTTATGTTGTTGAAATGCAACAAGCACTGAAGTTTATGGGTGTAGTTGCCGACCTACAACCGTTACATCTAGTAGATGAACCTCTAACCCCTTTTGAACGCAAGTACGCAAATAGCGGTCACGACCTTTGGCAGCTAACAGCGCAAATAAACTAAGGATAAAGTATGAACAAGGCGTTGAAACAGTTTAATCAGATGTTTCCTATTTGGGCGTTGTTGCTGGCAACACTTGCCTATTTTCAGCCACAGTTATTTATTGGCTTAGGTGATTTACCTTTTATTACTCTAGGTGAGTTAATCTTCTATTTATTGGCACTAATTATGTTTTTTATGGGGTTAACCTTAAAACCCACTGATTTTATTCGAGTATTTACCCAGCCACATAAGGTGCTTATAGGTACGGGTATTCAGTTTATTGTTATGCCCTTGGCTGCTTTTATTATTAGTAAGGCGTTACTTTTATCACCTGAAATAACCGCAGGTATGGTGTTGGTGGGTGCCACTGCTGGCGGCACTTCTTCTAATGTAATTACCTATTTAGCCGGTGGAAAAGTTGCACTTTCTATTACCATGACTTTGGTTTCTACCCTAGTGGCGATAGTGGCTACGCCTTTATTAGTAGAACTTTATGTAGGACAAACCTTGGATGTTCCTGTCGTGAATATGATGCAGGATATTGCCAAAATAGTGGTTATACCTGTGGTTTTGGGTGTGGTGGTAAACCTTTTGTTAGGTCGTCGGCTGCGTAAGGCGGGTAATGCGTTAGCTACGGGTTCTATGCTGTGTATTTTATTGGTTATTGCGATTGTTGTTAGCTTGAATGCTGGTCGCATTGCCACGCTTGGTCCTTTACTTGCCTTGGCTGTAATGCTGCATAACCTTGTTGGTTTTGCTGCAGGTTATTTTGGTGCGAAATTGGTTAAGTGCGATGAGCGCGAATGCCGCACTATTGCAATAGAAGTAGGTATGCAGAACTCAGGTTTGGCTGCAGGTTTAGCGGCTAAGTATTTTGGTGCTGCTTCTGCTTTACCTGGAGCAATCTTCAGTGTTTGGCACAATATTTCTGGTGCGCTTTTGGCGGGTCACTGGAGCCGTGTAAAGGTTAAAGATGACAGCTGATATTTCTGAGCCAGCCCCTTCAGCCTTTGAGCTGGAGGTGCGCCGTGTTGCCAATAATCCTAACAAAAAAGCCTATCCACGCAAGGCATTTAATGCACGAGGCAGCTTTGTTACTCGCTGCGATGCTTGCCGTATGCCACGCCTGTATTGCCTGTGTAAGTTTCGTACACCTGTTGAATCTAAGGCAGTTTTTTGGGTATTAATGCACAGTAACGAAGCTTATAAGCCAACCAATACTGCACGGCTAATTGGCGACACCCTGCCAGAAACACGGGTATTTGAATGGAACAGAACTCAGCCACCCCAAGGCTTTTTAGACTTGTTGGCTAATCCTGAATACCAGCCTTTTTTAATCTTTCCAGACGATCAGCCTGATTACCAAGACAGGGTAGTTAACTTACCCACCGCCCGTTTAGGCCAAGAAGCACGTCGTCCAGCATTTATTCTTTTAGATGGTACTTGGCGGCAGGCAAGACGCATGTTTCGCAAAAGCCCTTGGTTGGCAGATTTACCTGTGTTGCCTTTGCACAGCACAGAAAAAACTGACTACCGTTTGCGTAAAGCCGCTTCAGAAGAGCATTTGTGTACTGCGGAAGTGGGAATTGAGTTATTGAAACTGGCAGGCGAACAAAATGCAGCCGAAGTATTGGGTTATTACTTTAAGGTATTTAACCAAGGTTATGCTGCTGCAAGGCACCAGAAGCCGACTTTAGAGCTGACTGATGCCATGCAATGGTTAGTTGATTATCAGTCGGCTAGCGCGTCTAAATAGCGTTCTGCATCTAAAGCTGCCATGCAACCCATACCAGCAGAAGTAACCGCTTGGCGATAGATGTGATCGCAGACATCGCCAGCGGCAAACACGCCTGTAACGCTAGTGGCTGTGGCGTTGCCTTCTAAACCCGATTTCACCTTAATATAGCCATGTGCCATATCGAGCTGGTCGTTAAAAATCTCGGTATTAGGTTTATGACCGATAGCAATAAACACACCAGCAACGGGCAGCTCTTGAGTTGAATCATCGGTGGTTGATTTTAGCTTTAAGCCAGTAACGCCCGTAGCATCGCCTAGCACTTCTTCTAGCTGATGATTCCAAAGAATTTCAACATTGCCGTTTTTGGCTTTTTCTAAGAGCTGATCTTGCAGAATTTTTTCAGATCTTAGGCTGTCACGGCGGTGCACTAAAGTAACTTTTTTAGCGATATTGGATAAATACAGCGCTTCTTCAACCGCGGTATTACCACCGCCTATCACGGCTATTTCTTGGTTTTTGTAGAAAAAACCATCACAAGTAGCACAGGCAGAAACACCACGCCCCATAAAGGCTTCTTCACTAGGCAAACCTAAATACATAGCGCTGGCGCCAGTAGCAATAATTAACGCATCGCAGGTGTAAGTACCTTGGTCACCTGTTAGGGTGAAGGGGCGTTCTGTTAGTTCAACCTTATTGATATGGTCAAACAGCACTTCGGTATCAAAGCGTTCAGCGTGTTTACGCATTCTTTCCATTAAAACTGGGCCTTCAACGCCTTCGTTATCGCCTGGCCAGTTGTCTACTTCGGTGGTGGTGGTTAGCTGCCCACCCATTTGCATGCCAGTAATAAGTAAAGGTTTTAAATTAGCGCGGGCGGCATAAACAGCAGCGGTATAACCGGCAGGGCCTGAGCCTAAAATAATAAGTTTACTGTGGCGATTGTTGTTCATGGTGACCTCTTAAAAACCATAAAAAAAGGGGGAGCGGTTTGCACCGTTCCCCCAGTTTAGCACTTCTATAAGGCTAGGTGCCTTAAGGCTTATAGCTTGTCAGAAGCTTCTGCTAGGTAGTCTGCAACGCCTTTAGCGTCTGCTTTCATACCTTTTTGGCCAGGAGTCCAACCCGCTGGGCAAACTTCACCGTGTTCTTCGTGGAACTGAAGTGCTTCAACCATACGGATCATGTCATCAACGTTACGACCTAGGGGTAGGTTGTTAACGGTTTGGTGCTGAACGATGCCGTCTTTGTCGATTAAGAAAGAAGCGCGTAGTGCAACGCCTTCTTCTGGGTGCTCAATACCGTAAGCACGAGTAATTTCGTGCTTAACGTCAGCAACCATAGTGAATTTAACTGGACCAATACCGCCCTTGTCTGGGCTAGTGTTGCGCCATGCGTGGTGAGTGAACTGGCTGTCAATTGAAACGCCAATCACTTCAACGCCTAACTCTTCAAACTTAGCCATGCGGTTGTCATGAGCAATAATTTCAGAAGGGCAAACAAAGGTGAAGTCTAAAGGCCAGAAGAATACCATGCGGTATTTGCCGTTAGTGTCTGACAACTTGAAGCTATCAACAATAGTGCCGTCGCCTTTAACTGCGGGTGCATCAAAATCGGGTGCTTTACGAGTGACTAGTACGCTCATTTGTTTCTCCTTTAAGAACAAAATTAAGGTGTGTTTTAGCCCTACTAGCTAAGGTATCTAAGCAGGATGTAATTAAGAATAAGGTTTTAGGCAGCGCTAAGCAACTTGATTAAAGTAATCAGGTTGATAGTTTTTTTTAATGATGGGAGTGTTGCTGGCTGTTTAAGACTATAAAACAAAAAAACAGCCCTGAAGGCTGTTTAATAGTTAAGCTTAAAGCTTAGATTTTTTAGTGGTGCCGACACCAAGAGTCGAACTCGGGACCTACTGATTACAAGTCAGTTGCTCTACCAACTGAGCTATGTCGGCTTCACTAAAAATTAGGTGGCTGGGGTAGGAAGATTCGAACTCCCGGATGGCTGGACCAAAACCAGCTGCCTTACCACTTGGCTATACCCCAACGTATTACCTAAATCTTTGTTGGTGGCCAGAGGCGGAATCGAACCGCCGACACAGGGATTTTCAATCCCTTGCTCTACCGACTGAGCTATCTGGCCTCAACGGAGACGTATTAAATAGATTTTAAGCTTGCTCGTCAAGTGCTTTTTGAAGATATTTTGTTCTTTTCTTTCAAAGCCTTACAAATCAAGGCTTAGCGAAAGTAGCTAAGCATCTTTAGGCGGCACATAACCTTCAATTTCATCCAATGCTTCATTGTTAAAGAATTTTTCCATCTGCTCTTGCAGGTAGCTGCGTGCTTCGGGTTGAAAGACCTTTAGTCTTTTTTCATTAATCAGGCGTGTCTGATGTGCCATCCATTCATCCCATGCCTGTTTTGAAATGTTGCTTAGAATATCTTGGCCTTTTTGACCGGGTAGTGGTGCTACCGATAAGGCGGGTAAATCTTTTTGATACTTGCGGCAAAAAACAGTGGCGGACATTTAGCTTTCTCCTAAGTTTATTTTGGCTAGATAGGGTAAGAGCTTTTTGACAGGTGCTGCTAATCCTATGTTTCCAAACTGTTGCTGATCATACCAGTTTAATTTCTCTGTGTAGTTGGCTCTATTTTCTGCTAACTGAGGTTTAGTTAAGCGAGCTACGCTAAGTGTCAGGCTTAGACGGTAATGGCTAAATAAATGGTTTTGGGTGGTTTTTAGACTTGGTTCAAGTTTTGCTAAGGGTTGGTGAGCTACTATCCACTCTTGTAACGCCTGTTGGCTAGAAAACTCTGGAAAACTCCACAAACCACCCCAAATGCCTTGGTCGGGTCGTTTTTCAAGTTGGATAGCGCCTTGGTTATCTAAAAGAACCAGTGCATGGCGTGTTTGCTGGGGTAGTGTTTTTTTAGGGCGTGGTGTAGGAAGTTCAGCCGTTAGACTCTGTTTTTTTGCTAGGCAACCACTGGCTACAGGGCAAACTTCACACTTGGGTTTGCTGCGAGTACAAAGTGTAGCCCCTAAATCCATAATGGCTTGGGTGTATTCTGCTAATTGTTGGTGAGGGGTTAGTTTATCTGCTGCTTGCCAAAGTTTACGAGTAACTTTAGCTTTACCGTACCAGCCTTCAATTGCAAAGTAGCGAGCAACAACACGTTTAACATTGCCATCTAAAATAACGGCTCTTTTTCCGGTACTAAAGGCACAGATAGCGGCAGCAGTTGAGGGGCCTATGCCGGGTAAACTTTCCATAGCAGTAAGGCTGTGCACTGGAAATTTCCCTTGGTGTTCTTTTACCACTTGTTGAGCGCAGCGATGCAGGTTTCTAGCGCGAGTGTAATAACCTAACCCACTCCAAAGGTGCAGCACTTCATCGCTAGTTGCCGAGGCTAGGCTGGTAACGTCTGGAAAACGCGCAATAAAGCGTAGGTAGTAGTCAATAACTGTGGCTACTTGGGTTTGCTGCAACATGATTTCTGAAACCCAAATATTGTAGGGCAAACGATTTTTTTGCCAGGGTAAATTTTGACGACCCTGGGTTTTATACCAGTGCAGAAGCTGGCTAGCAAAGGGGTTGCAAGGCATGTTTTTCTCTAAGTGAAATTTTAGGCTTGTTTATTGATGATATTAATTTATATGTAAAGCTTTTTAGTGTTTGCATTTAGTAATAGATGGCTATAAATTGATCAGCCAAAGTATAATTTTAAGCGGCATAATAACAAAAAATTAGTAGTGCATTTTTATGTGGGTTTGCACTGCTTGTTTCATTTGAAGGTGAATAAGAGATGGACTCTCAAGCAATACAGGACGACCAAAAACTAATTGCAGATCAAAAACTGCGGTTAAGGCGTTCTCTTATGGCTGTTGGTGCGGGCTTTGCCAATAGTCTAGTTGTTCTGGTTGCTTGGCAGTTGGGTTATGTTTTTTTTAGTGTTGAATCGCTTTTAGCTTACTTTGCTATTTCTAGTCTTGGTTATGCTCTCTTTCCTTGGTTAATACATACCAACAAAAACTTAAGTCGCTCTGATCCTAGCTTAACTGGCCTGCAAATAGGCTGGCAGCTTTTGATGGTTTTGGTGTGTATGTATGTTGCGCCAGGTGTTCGTGAGCTGCTGATTGTTAATTTTTTATTGATTCTGCTGTTTGCGGTGTTTCGTTACCATCCTAAGCACCTTCCTATTCTATCTTTTTTGCTGCTGTGTAGTTATATGCTAGTAATTTTAGCACAGGTAATTTGGAGTCCTGTTGTTGTACATTGGCAGCACGAGCTAATCACTAGTCTTGTTTTTGTGTTGGGCTTAATTGGCGTTAGTTTGCTGGGTGTAGAAATAGGCAGTCTGCGTGTTGCTTTAAAAAGGCGCAATGAACACCTTGCTTTGCTAACAGCTAAAAATGAACAGTTGGCCGTTACTGATGATTTAACGGGTTTGTATAACCGCCGTCATTTAATGCGTATTTTGCGTCGTCAAAAGAGTTTAAGTGACCGAGGCGGGTATCAGTTTTCTATAGGTTTTATTGATTTAGATTTTTTTAAACAGGTGAATGATACTTATGGTCATGCAGCGGGTGATGCTGCACTTATAGCGGTTGCTAAAGAAATTAATCGTAGTTTGCGTGATGTAGACTATGTTGCTCGTATTGGCGGAGAGGAGTTTGTTGTTGTACTTTCACAAACCGACTATGCCGAAGCCTTACGCATTGCAGAGCGTTTACGTGCTGATATTGCTCAGTTAGAAATTAACTTAGGTGAAGGGCAACCCGCCATTGCTTTAACTGCTTCTTTAGGCATTGCTACTTATCGGCCAACTGAAACGATTAATGACCTTATTCATCGTGGTGATAGTGCCGCTTATGCAGCTAAAAACTGTGGTCGTAACTGTATTGTTGGAGAAGAAGAGTTACCTGAGGCGTTGCTTAATAAAACAGCCTTAGATGAAGTTGCTGTAAGTGATGTTGCTTTGGCAATGGAGCCAGCCACTGACTAACCTATTAACGCCTTGCCTGAAAAAAATTTTCCAATAGTTTTTTAGCTGCTGCTTGCAACAAACCGCCTTTCACTTCTAACCGATGATTAAACCAAGGTTGTGCTGGTAGGTTGCATACGGATGCAATTACTCCTGTGCGTGGCTCTTTAGCGCCGTAATAAAGGGTTTTAATGCGTGCATTGAGAATAGCGCCTATACACATGGTACAAGGCTCTAGGGTGACGTATAAAGTGCACTGGTTTAAACGGTAGTTGTGGGTATTTTGGCAGGCATCACGTATGGCTTGAACTTCTGCATGAGCCGTTGCATCTTGCTGGCTAATACATTGATTAAACCCTCGCCCAACAATTTCACCTTCTGCATTGACTATTACTGCACCTACAGGCACCTCACCTAAAGCAGCCGCTTGGGCGGCCAACTCTAAAGCTCGGTGCATGTAGTATTCAGGCTTGTGGGGCATTATTCCCATTCAATGGTTGCTGGTGGCTTAGATGAAACATCGTAAGCAACACGTGATACCTGAGGTATTTCATTGATGATGCGGCTAGAAACTTTTTCTAACAGCTCATAAGGCAAGTGCGCCCAGCGTGCGGTCATAAAGTCGATGGTTTCTACAGCTCTTAGGGCAATAACCCATTCGTAGCGGCGGGTATCACCTACCACACCTACTGATTTTATTGGTAGGAAAACGGCAAAGGCCTGGCTGGTTTTTTCATACCAACCGGCAGCACGTAATTCATCAATAAAAATAGCGTCGGCTTCACGCAGAATGTCGGCATAGTCTTGTTTAATTTCACCAAGAATACGTACACCTAAACCTGGCCCTGGGAAGGGGTGGCGGTAAACCATATCGTGAGGTAGGCCAAGTTCAACACCAATACGACGCACTTCATCTTTGAAGAGTTCACGCAAGGGTTCAACTAATTCCATACGCATGGTTTCAGGCAGGCCACCTACGTTGTGGTGTGACTTAATAACGTGGGCTTTACCATCTTTAACCGCAGCCGATTCAATAACGTCTGGGTAAATGGTGCCCTGAGCCAAGAAATCAACATCGGTTAACTTGGTGGCTTCTTCATCAAAAATATCAATAAAGGTGTTGCCAATAATTTTACGCTTGGCTTCAGGGTCACTTTCGCCTTTAAGTCTGTCTAAGAAAAGTTTGGCTGCATCCACACGGATAACATGCACACCCATGTTTTGGGCAAACATTTCCATGACTTGGTTGCCTTCATTCTTGCGTAGTAGGCCATGATCAACAAATACGCAGGTTAGCTGTTTGCCGATGGCTTTATGTAGCAGAGCGGCCACTACAGAAGAATCGACACCACCTGAAAGACCTAGTAGTACTTTTTTATCGCCTACTTGATTACGCACACGGGTAATCATGTCTTCAATGATTTGTGCTGGTGTCCAAAGGGCTTCACAAGCACAAATTTCTAGTAAGAAATGCTCAAGAATGCGCTTGCCTTGTAGGGTGTGAGTAACCTCTGGATGAAACTGAACACCAAAGAAGCGTTTTTCTTCGTGGCTAATGGCAGCAATGGGGCAGCTAGGCGTTGAAGCGGTTACCTGAAAACCTTCGGGTAGACTAATCACTTTATCGCCATGGCTCATCCACACATCAAGCAGCTTTTTGCCATCTTTTAGGTGGTCGCTAATGTCATGGAACAAAGCTGTTTCGGCTTCTAGCTGAACTTGGGCATAGCCAAATTCACGCTGGTTAGAACTTTCTACCTTGCCGCCCAGCTGTTCAGCCATTGTTTGCATACCATAGCAAACACCTAGTACAGGAACGCCCAAGTTGAATACAACTTCAGGTGCACGAGGTGAGGCGTTTGCTGTTACTGACTCGGGACCACCAGCAAGAATAATGCCCTTAGGTGCCATAGCCAATAAATCTGCTTCTTTCATGTCATAGGCATGAATTTCACAATAAACGCCTAGCTCACGAATGCGGCGTGCAATAAGCTGGGTGTACTGAGAGCCAAAATCTAAAATTAAGATTTTATGCGCGTGAATATCTTGCATGCTAGTAGACCCTTTAGCTGACACGGTAGTTGGGAGCTTCTTTAGTAATTTGTACATCGTGTACGTGGGATTCTTGAATACCAGCACCAGTAATTTTTACAAAACTGGTTTTAGTGCGCATTTGCTCAATATTATTGCTGCCGGTGTAACCCATAGAGGCGCGTAAGCCACCCATGAGTTGATGAACTATCGCGCTCATAGCGCCTTTGTAAGGTACACGGCCTTCAATGCCTTCAGGAACCAGTTTTTCGATACCTGCATCGGTATCTTGGAAGTAGCGGTCAGAAGAACCTTGTGACTGCCCCATAGCACCCATAGAACCCATGCCACGGTAAGCTTTATAAGTACGACCTTGAAAAAGCTCAACTTCGCCGGGTGCTTCTTCAGTACCTGCAAGCAAGCCACCCACCATAATAACGTACGCACCAGCAGCAATAGCTTTGGCTAGGTCACCAGAAAAGCGTACCCCGCCATCGGCTATCATGGGAACGCCGTAGGGCTTTAGTGCTTCAGACACATTAGAAACAGCGGAGATTTGTGGTACACCTACACCAGCAACAATACGGGTAGTGCAAATAGAGCCTGGGCCAATACCTACTTTAACACCATCGGCACCGGCTTCGGCTAAGGCAACGGCTGCTTCAGCTGTGGCAATATTGCCGCCAATCACATCAATTTGTGGGAAGTTATCTTTAACCCAGCGTACACGCTCAATTACACCTTTGGAGTGACCGTGAGCGGTATCAACAACAATCACGTCAACACCAGCTTCTACTAAGGCAGTAACACGGTCTGGCGTTTCATCGCCAGTACCCACGGCTGCACCGACCCTTAAGCTACCACTGCTGTCTTTGGTTGCTAGGGGGTAGGTATGGGCTTTTTCAACATCACGGAAAGTGACTAGCCCAGACAGGTTGAATTGATCATCAACCAAGAGCATTTTTTCAATGCGGTGTTCGTAAAGACGCGCTTTAATTTCTTCTAAAGGAGTGCTTTCTTCAGATGTAATTAATTTATCTTGAGGGGTCATGATTGCAGCTACGGTATCACCACCATGTGGCTTAACGCGTAAATCACGCCCCGTCACTATACCCACTAGCTTACCAGCTTCCACCACAGGGAAGCCTGAAAAACCGTATTCTTCAGCCATTTTTAGTAGTTCATGGATTTTGGTGGTGGGTTCAACCGTTACTGGATCTTTTACAACTACGCTTTCGTATTTTTTAACCTTACGCACTTCTGCTGCCTGCTGCGTAATGGTCATGTTTTTATGGATAATACCCAAGCCACCTTCTTGTGCCATAGCTATGGCTAGACGAGCTTCGGTAACTGTGTCCATTGCTGCAGAAACTAAAGGGATATTTAGTTCTACGTTGCGTGTAATGCGTGTTTTAAGGCTGACGTCTTTAGGCAGGATATCGGAATAACCGGGTACCAGCAAAACATCATCGAAGGTGAGCGCTTCTTCAACGATACGTAACATAGATGACCTGCAATTCTGGGAGATGAAAGAAGAAAATATTCTTACCATTTTAGCTGACCTAGGGATTATCGTAAACGCTAGGTTTTATTAATTGCCTATTTAGCTGCTAAACACTTGCAAAGGATAGCTAACATCCTGATCTTGATATGTTAGATTAGCAGGCTTGCTATTGATTTACTGTTTTAACAAGGATACACACTTACATGATCGCCTCCAGTAACGGAGATACTTTTCCACCCGATAACTCTGTTGGGCTGGTGAAGCCAGAAATATGTCAATTTAATCAGCCACTTAAACTAGCTAGTGGCAGTGTTCTGCATGACTGGCAATTAATGGTAGAAACCTACGGCGAATTAAATGCGGATGCCAGTAATGCTGTGCTGATTTGCCACGCTTTATCTGGTAATCATCATGCTGCTGGCTACCATTCAGAAGAAGGTTCTAAGCCAGGTTGGTGGGATGCTTATATTGGCCCGGGTAAGCCGATTGATACTCGCCATTTTTTTGTAGTGGCGCTGAATAACTTGGGTGGTTGTCATGGTTCAACCGGTCCTTCTTCTCTAGACCCTGCAACTGGCCAGCCATTTGGCCCAGACTTTCCTGTATTAACCGTGGGTGATTGGGTGGACTCTCAAGCACTTTTAGCCGACCGCTTAGGTATTCAGCAATGGGCAGCAGTGGTGGGTGGTAGTTTAGGGGGAATGCAGGTTTTAGAGTGGTCGTTACGTTATCCGCAACGCCTACGTCATGCTGTAGTGGTTGCTAGCTCACCTAAGTTATCGGCACAGAACATTGCTTTTAATGAGGTGGCACGCCAAGCCATTATGTCAGACCCAGAGTTTCGTGATGGGCGCTACCAAGAGGCGGAAGTGATTCCGCGTCATGGTGTTGCCTTGGCTCGCATGGTGGGACACATTACTTATTTGTCTGAACACTCAATGGGTGAAAAATTTGGACGTGATCTGCGTACCGATAAACTCAATTACGGCTTTGGTGTCGATTTTGAAGTGGAGTCTTATTTGCGTTATCAAGGCAAGAGTTTTTCTGAACGCTTTGATGCCAATACTTACCTGTTAATGACCAAAGCTTTAGATTATTTCGATCCTGCCAAAGCCTTTGATGGCAATTTAATTAAGGCGTTAGAGCCCATTCAGTGCCGGTTTTTAGTGGTTAGCTTTAGTACTGACTGGCGCTTTTCGCCACGTCATTCTGAAGAATTAGTGAATGCTTTAACCGCAGCACAAAAACGCGTTAGCTATGCACGCATTAAATCACCTCACGGGCACGATGCCTTTTTAATTCCTGATGAGCGCTATGAAGCGGTATTTACTGCCTATATGCAGCGAGTGGCAGGGGAGGTGAATTAAATGCGCCAAGATTTAACCATTATTGCTAACTGGGTAAAGCCTAAGAGTCGTGTATTAGATTTGGCTTGCGGCGATGGCGAGTTATTGCACTATTTAGAAGAGCACAAGTCAGTGACTGGCTATGGTTTAGAAATAGATGCCGAACAAATTACTGCTTGTATTGCCCGGGGTGTCGATGTTTTAGAGCAGGACTTAAATCGTGGGTTAAGTAACTTTGCAAACAGCAGTTACGACACAGTGATTATGACGCAAGCCTTGCAAGTGCTAAGGCGCCAAGATCTTGCTCTTGAAGAAATGCTGCGGGTTGGGCAAGAAGCTATAGTGACCTTTCCTAACTTTGCGCATTGGACTAACCGCTTTTATTTAAGCTGGAAAGGTCAGATGCCTATGTCTAAGACCCTGCCGCACCAGTGGTATGACACGCCTAATATTCATCTGTTTACCTTTAAGGATTTTGAAGCCTTGTGTCACGAAAAAGGCATAAAGATTTTAGATAGAACGGTCGGCGATTTTGCTTATAAAAGTCATTGGAAGGCGCGTTTATTGCCGAACTTATTTGGTGAAGTCGCTATCTACAGAATTGGTCGCTAAGTTTTACTAAGGAGTTATTTTATGTTGCGTCGAAATATTGTCTTATCAGGGTTGTTATTGTTTGTTCTTAGCTTGTTGCCGCTTACGCTTTTGGCACAAGATAAAAATATGGAACGAGTGGGTGACTACGAGATTTACTACGATGTATTACCAACCAGTTTTTTAAATCCTCAAGTTGCTCAAGGTTATGGCGTGGTGCGTAGCAAAGGCCAAGGCATGATACGAATAACCGTTTTGCATCGCCTAGCCGATGGTTCTAGCGAACCTGTGAATGCACGCGTTTCTGGTCATGCAGGTAACTTGGCAGGGCAGTTAAATGGGTTAAGTTTTCATACGCATCAGGTGGGTCAAAACCAAGGTGTTTTTAATCTTGCCACCTTCCGCTTTGTTCACGATGACCCGATGCGTTTTAACTTGCGGGTGACTTACGATTCTAAAAAGCCAGCCCATGAGTTAGCTTTTATTCGTCGCCTTTATATGGATTAAGCTATGACTTCTTCTAAGACTAAACAAACACTGATACTTGCCAGTGGCAAT
Source organism: Marinospirillum minutulum DSM 6287 (assembly GCF_000422325.1). Lineage (GTDB taxonomy): Bacteria > Pseudomonadota > Gammaproteobacteria > Pseudomonadales > Halomonadaceae > Marinospirillum > Marinospirillum minutulum. The sequence goes on along the minus strand of NZ_AULO01000014.1, from coordinate 17,169 downwards.
GCTGGCAAATTAAGCGAGTTCTCGGGCTTATTAGCGCCTTTAGGTTGGCAAGTAGAAGCACAAAACTTACACCAAGTACCCGAAGCGGCTGAAACAGGTTTAACCTTCGTTGAAAATGCCCTTATTAAAGCCCGTAATGCTGCTCTACATACGGGGTTTGCTGCCTTGGCTGATGATTCAGGTATAGAAGTGGATGCGTTACAAGGTGCTCCGGGCATTTATTCGGCACGCTTTGCTGGCGAAGGTAGTAAAGATGCGGATAACAATGCTTACCTCTTAGAAAAATTAGCAAAAGTACCTGAAGCAGAACGCACGGCTCGCTATTGGTGTGTGCTGGTATTTTTACGTTTTGCTGAAGACCCGACCCCTGTAATTGTGCAAGCCAGTTGGGAAGGACAAATACTAACAACACCCAAAGGTGGCGGTGGTTTTGGTTATGACCCTTTATTTTGGTTGCCTGAACTTGGCAAAACAGCGGCAGAGTTAAGCAGTGAGTTAAAAAATAAACTCTCGCATCGTGGCATAGCTAGTCAGCAATTAATTAAGGCATTAAACCAACGCTACCCAGCTAATGATTGAACTAGCTAAAGCCTTGCCGCCTTTATCCCTTTATGTGCACCTGCCTTGGTGTGTTCAAAAGTGCCCCTACTGTGATTTTAATTCTCATGCGCTAAATGCCAGTGCTGGCGCAGGCGCTAAGCCTCGCCTAGATGCCTCGGTTGAAAAGCAGTATGTTCAAGCTTTGTTGGCTGATTTAGATTTTGATTTAAAAGCTTTTCCAGAAGTAGCCAAGCGCCCAATTGTTTCTATTTTCTTTGGTGGCGGCACACCCAGTTTAATGTCGCCGCTAGGCTATCAAGCATTTTTTGCTGGGTTAGAAAGTCGCTTACAGCTAGTTGATGATTGTGAAACTACCCTAGAAGCCAACCCTGGCACGGTAGAACAAGGCAAGTTTAGCGGTTATCGTGAAGCGGGTATTAATCGTTTATCCATGGGCGTGCAGTCTTTTGCAGATAAACAACTTAAAGCCCTAGGGCGTATTCATAGTGGGCAAGAAGCGGTGACTGCCGTGGCCACAGCACGCAAAGCTGGCTTTGATAATTTCAACCTAGACCTAATGCATGGTTTGCCAGAACAAACTCAAAGCTTGGCGTTGGCGGACATTCAACAAGCGTTGGATTTACAGCCTACGCATTTATCTTGGTATCAACTCACCCTAGAGCCTAATACCGAGTTTTATCGCCGCCCACCTAAATTGCCAGAAGAAGATACTTTAGCCGCCATTCAAGATGCAGGTAGTGAGCTAATTCAGCAGGCAGGTTTTATTCACTATGAAGTCTCGGCTTTTGCCTTGGCAGGTAAACAAGCTAGGCATAACCTGAACTATTGGCGCTTTGGCGATTACCTAGGTCTAGGCGCTGGCGCACATGGCAAGTTAAGCCGTTTTAATTCGGCAGGCGAACTGGTCATTGAAAGGCGTTGGAAAACTCGTCAGCCACAGGCTTATTTATCCCGTTTAATTGAGAATCGTGATTTTTTAGCTGGTACGGAAGTTTTAACCGCCGATGAATTACCCATCGAATTTATGATGAATGCACTGCGTTTAGCCGAGGGTGTAGAGGCAAAAAGTTATCCACTGAGAACGGGGTTAAGTTTAGCCGATTTACAACCCCAAATAGCGGCTTTAAAGCAACGTAATCTCTGGACAAATGACGATAATAGAATTGCTTGTTCAGCTTTAGGTTGGCGCTGGTTAAACACAGCTCTTGAACAGTTTATAAAAATTTAACTAACAAAGTTATCCACAGGTGGATCAATATGCAAAAACATAAAAAAGCTTGGCTAAAGGCAAGTTTGTTGCTAGCAAGCTTAGTGCTGTTAACAGCTTGCTCTAGCAATGAATCAAAGCACCCAGAGTTACCAAAACTGAATACAACTACTGAGCGCTTATACATAGCTGGTATTTCTTCAGGTGGCTATTTGACGCACCAATTACACCTAGCTTGGCCGGATGAAGTGCGCGGTGTGGCTGTGTTTGCGGCAGGTCCCTATGCTTGCGCTAAAGAGGGTGTTACCGCTGCTTTATTCAACTGTATGGCGGTTAGTCGTGGAGCACCCAGTGCCGAAAAAAGCCTGCAGTTAATTGAAGAGGCGGCCAAAGAAGGCGAGCTAGGTGATCCTAAGTTGGTGGAAAATAGCCGTGTTTATCTTTACAAAGCTGCGGCAGATTCAGTGGTTGCTCAACCTGTCTCTATTGCCTTAGAAAAAACTTATGCACAGCTGGCACCTGAAGGTTTAAAAATTCATACACAAGCCTTAGCGGGTCATGGTTTTCCCACTTTAGATAAAGGTGTTGCTTGTGAAAAAACCGCCACGCCCTATGTGAATGCTTGTGGCTATTCAGGCGCAGCAGAGAGCTTGAATTACCTTGATGGACCCACCAAAAAAGCGGTTCAAGCTGAAGCCACAGGCCAGTTATTATCCTTTAACCAAAATACCTTTAAAGCGGAAAAAAGTAAGGGTTTAGCGGAAGAAGGCTTTTATTATGTGCCTAAGCAATGTGCAGCCGGTGGCTGTGGTTTGCAGGTGGTTTTGCATGGTTGTGAGCAGGGTGCAGCAGAAGTAGGCGAAGACTTTATGCGCTTAAGTGGTTATTTACAGCAGGCCGATGCGCGTGACCTGGTGTTGCTTTTCCCTCAAGCAAAAACCAGCTTACCTAACCCTAAGGGTTGTTGGGATTGGTGGGGTTATGAATCAAAAGCCTTTGCTACCCGTGAAGGGCCGCAAATGCAGGCAATTCATGCCATGTGGCAACAGTTGAGTTCTACACCAGAATAATTCAATGGCTTAACTTTTAACCGTAAAGTCAAAATAACTACCCTTAATGGTAGGCGGGTTGGTGCTTAGATTATTAAGAAAAAGGCTAGCTCGCCATACCATCACTTCTTCAGTACAAATACTTAGAATAGGGTTGGCGGTAAATAGTCCCTTGCCTTGATAAGTCATGGCTGTACGGTTATAACCCATGTACATATCTCGCCCTTGCAAGTCGATTTCTAGCTGTAGGTTTTTGAGCTCTTCTTCACTGTAACCTTCTAGCTGTACACGAATAGGTAGGCTCTCTAAGGGTTTGGGTTCTTGTTTGTCTAGCCTAAATGTTAGGTGTTTTTGTCCATCTAGCTTAACAAAACAGGTGTCTTGTGGAAGTTGGCAGCTAGAGGCAGAATACCAGGTTACTTGATCGTCTTGCTTTTCATTTAGGTAAGCAGTTACGTACCAGACGGCTAGCAGGATACCGACTAGCGTGACTAGAATGAGTAGATTAACTGGATAGGGGTTTTTGTGCTTATCCGGTTCTTGATTCATGGATTAATATCTCAATAAAGCAGTTCGTCAGCTTAACAAAGCGTTATCTAAGCCGCCTGTGGTTAGATGACGCACAACTAGGGATTTTCAGGTATATGCTCTCATTAGTCCATGCGCTAGGTCCGGTGTTTATGGTTATTTTAGTTGGGGTTTTTCTTAAGAAAATTAGATTCCCCTCTGTTGAATTTTGGCCGCAGTTAGAGCGTCTGGTGTATTTCTTTTTATTCCCTTCAATGCTTGCCACCCGTTTAGCTTTAGCTGATTTTTCTGATGTAGCAGTGGGAAGAGTGCTTTTAGCTGTATTTTTACTTTTACTAGCAATGACTTTTTTAATGCTGCTAATGCGCCGCTTTATAAGTCGGAATGGCGCAGAGTTTACCTCGGTTTACCAAGGTGGCATAAGGTTTAATACTTATGTGGCTATAGCTGCCTCGGCTGAACTGTTTGGTGGTTTAGGCTTGGCCTTAGCAGCCGTTATTATGGCGTTAATGATTCCACTACTGAATGTTTTATGCGTTATTATTTTTTCACTTTATGCGGGTGAACAACGCATGGATAGCCGTAAAACATTGCTTACTGTTATTAAAAATCCACTGATTCTAGGGTGTTTGTTGGGCATCTTTTTAAACGTAACTGGCATAGGTATGCCAGGCTGGACTCAGCCAGTTATGGAAATTATCTCTCGTGCAGCCTTACCCTTGGGTTTGTTAGCTGTTGGTGTGGCGCTGAATTTAGGGGCTTTACGTACAGCAGGTAAACCACTGGTTATTTCTAGTGGGTTAAAGCTGTTGATTATGCCTTTGGTAGCGGTAGGAATTAGTCTGCTGCTTAAACTAGAAACACAAGAGCAGGCTATGTTGGTGCTATTTGCTTCTGTACCTACAGCAACCAGTGCTTACATTTTAGCCCGCCAATTAGGCGGTGATGCACCTTTGATGGCGGCGATAGTGACAGCTCAAACACTGGTTGCCATGCTTACTTTGCCACTGGTTATTTATTTAAACCAGTTGGCTTTTGGCTTGGTTTAAAGTTGGTTAGGTTTAAAGATTAGAGTGAACAATTTTTGTACATTCGTCTTCAACATAAGCGATGCCATGTTTTTCCGCTAAAGCTTTGCAGTCTGGGTTACTAATACCTAATTGTAGCCAAATAGACTTAGCACCTATTTTTACTGCTTCTTCAACAACGGGCAGGCAGTCTTCTGCTTTACGAAAAATATCCACCATTTCAACAGGGTCAGGAATATCGCTTAGGCTGGCATAACAAGGCTGGCCTAAAACTTCTTCGTATTGAGGGTTAACAAAATAAAGCTTGTAGCCAGCATTTATTAAGTAAACAGCAACACGGTTACTGGCACGGTCTGGTTTGTTAGAAATACCCACAAGGGCAATAGTTTTTGTATCTTGCATCAGTTTTTGTGCAGTGGTATTCATAGTGCTTCCTTTTTGCTGATGAATAAGAAACGAATCTTTTGGAGAGCATAGCATGACAAATACAAAAAATGATGCCATTACGCTAGCAAATTTAGGTGAGGGTGTGGCTTTGTTAACGCTTAATCAGCCTGAAAGCCGTAATAGCTTATCGCTTGCTATGCTGGAGTTATTAGACCAGCGTTTAGATGAAGTAAAAGCCGATAAAACATTTAAAGTGATTGTTATTGCCGCAGCAGGCAAGGTGTTTTGTGCAGGGCATAACTTAAAAGAAGTGCAAGGTCAGCTAGGCGACCATCAAGCCCAGTTAAAATTATTTAAGCGTTGCAGCGAAGTGATGCAAAAAATTGTTGAATTGCCACTAACCGTGATTGCTAGCGTAAGGGGTGTGGCCACTGCTGCCGGTTGTCAGCTAGTGGCTAGTTGTGATTTAGCCGTAGCTACAGAAACCGCACGTTTTGCTACCCCTGGGGTAAATATTGGCTTATTTTGTTCTACGCCCATGGTGGCTTTAACCCGCAATGTGCACCCTAAACATGCTATGGAAATGCTGTTAACCGGTGAAATGATTTCTGCAGCACGTGCTGAGCAAATCGGTTTGGTTAACCGAGTGGTTGCCGATGATGAGTTGGAACAAAAAACCTTAGAACTTGCAGAGCTAATTGCTTCAAAATCACCTAAAACCTTGGCGATAGGCAAAGAAGCTTTTTATACCCAAAACTCTATGTCGTTAAGTGAAGCTTATAACTACACAGCTAAAGTAATGGCCACAAACTTAGATATTTTAGATGCCAAAGAAGGTATTTGTGCTTTTGTTGAAAAGCGTCATCCCCAATGGCAGGGTAAGTAAAGGGTGTGATGAATAATGGTTAAGAGAATACCTAGTTTAGTTTAACTTGGGTGTTGGCGTGATCTCTTCCTCGTCTTTGTTAACTGCGTTATCGGTTAGGGTGGTTTGAGGGACGGTTAAGTCATCATTTACCAAAACTTCAAGTAAATTAGTTCGTGCTTTGCGGTACTCTGTTTTAGTAAGGATACCGCTTGCATACTGCCTAGATAAGGTTCTTAGATTAATTTGCATAACTGGGCCTTGGTTTTTTGGTAATTAAGGTGTGTTGGTAGAAGTGGTTTCTACTTTAATTAGTTGGGTTTCAATTTCTTCTAACAACAATCTGAAACCAGTTGTTTCATCAGCAGTGCCTGAATGGATACGTGTGAAATTTAGGCTGCATTCTGCATGGGGATCTTGATAAGAGCCGCCAAGAGCTAAAAACTGGTTGGCTTGCTTTACTAGTTCTTGGGCGTTGCCTATGTAGTTTTGTAATCCCCAGCCGTTTTGATGACCTGTAGATACTCTATTCATTTGATCACCCTTTAAAAGTTGTCCTCCAAGTCTTACGCGGCAGTTGTAATCTTTAGGTGGTTGTTGTCCAGCTGCAAATGCAGCATGTTGCCATTCATCTGCTGTGGGTAAGCGATAGGTGCGTCCCGTTCTAGCGGAAAGCCACTGGGTATAGGCATTTATTTCTGCAAGACTGAGTTGAGTGCGTGGTAGGTTTTTATCTTGAGAGTCATCTACTGGGCAGGCACCACTGAAAAAGCAGTATTTGTTGTAATCTTCGTTGGATACTTCGTATTTGCTAATAGCAAAACTGGCATGCCGTTCACTTGCAGGAATAACGACCATTAGCGGACCACGGACTCGGTCGTGAAGCATATCAAAGCAAATTGCACGTGCTCTGCGCCCATAGCCTGCTAGATTGTCTGTGCAGGGGCGAATGCTTGTAACTGGTGTCCAAGTTTGTGCGGTAACATCAGCACCTGTTTGATCTTGTGATGCTTTAAGAGTGCGAATGTCTACATCACGTTGGAGTATTTGACCTTGCCAGCGTTGTTGTGCCATACGCTCACTCAGGGTGGCTATTGCCCCTCGGTAGGTTGGGTTATCTGACCAAAGTTGTCGAGCTTCTGCTAACTGACTACGAGCCTTTTCAAAGTTCTGTGCTTCTAAACTGGCCTCATAACCACTAAATATGTTTTCTGCTTGCTTTATCCTTGCTGTTAAATCTTTAGTAAAATCGAGAACTTCAGGGTGATCGGGCAACTTTTCTTGTGATGCTTTAAGCATTTTTTGTGCTTCAGATAAACGGCCTGTCGTTAGGGCTGCTCTAGCGGTACGGCCTTCTATCCAAGGTGCGGGTGCTAACTCTGCACGTAGCTGTGCTAGTTGGGTGCTTTTAGGAAAAAGAATACTTGCGCGTGTTGCCAAACTTTCACTTTGACGCCTATTGGTTTCAGCTAGTTCTAGTAGGTGTCTCACTAGCTGTTGAATGTACTGTTGCTCTAGCTCTTGGTAACGAGCTGGCGCAAAACGGTTAACTTCATCTAACATTTTTTGTACTGCTGGTGTGTCAAAATGCTCTAGACCTTGAAAAACAGTATCGAGTTGATTGATATTTGCTTCTACTAGGTAGCGCTCGCTTGCCGTTTGCAGAAGAAGATCATTCGGTGATATTTCTAAGCCTCGGTTGGCGAGTTTAACTGCTTCTTGGTAGTTACCTTCACTTGCTTTAGTTTCGGCAAGCTTTAAATAAACCTCAGCCATAGCATCGGCAGCTGTGATGGTTAAAAAGGGGTCATCATCTTGTAGAAGATTCTTTAGTTGGCTGAGTGTTTCTTCTGCTGCATTAATTTCCATTGCTTGGGTTTCAACAAGTAAATTACTTTGTAAGCCCTCTATTCGTGCTTCTCTGGCAGCGGCTTGACGTTCTTTTAGGAAGGTTTGGTATTCCTGTTGCATTCTATCTTGCGTTTTTTGAAGTTCAGGATTTTTTAAAGCAAATTTATCTATTCGTGTTAGTACTGCTTGAGCAAGACTAAAGCGTTTATTTTTTTCAAGCGTTGCTAGGTGTGCTAAATAGATAATTGCTAGCTGCTCTCGGTAGGTGTGCTTAATAGCTGCTAGGTCTAACCATTTTATTAGGTTATAAACTTCGGCTTCCCAGCTAGAGCTTAGGTTTGCTTGGTTAAGAAGTTCCTCTAAGCGTTGTTCAGCAGGTTCTGTTGGTAGCTTATATTTAACTAAAAGCGGCTGCATATTGAGTGCTAGAAATAAACTTTCCTCTTCGGTTGTTGGTTTGTTACTACTTAATTCTGATTCAACAACGGGCTGTGCCAAGCTTGCTAGGGCTTTTAAAGCTGTGTTATCGGGTGAGAGCTGTGCTAACTCTATAATTGTTGCCTGCTGGTTTAAGAGAGGTGTTAGGCTAGCTAGTTGACTAGGCTGCTCTCCAAAAAGTTGCTTTAATTGATTGATTCGTTGCGTTTTTTGTTGTTCTTCTTCTGCTAAGGTTAGTCGATCTTGGGTGTTGATTAAATCTAAGTCGTTAGGAATACGTGCTAGACCTACTTCAAGATAAACTTTAGCTTGCTCTAGATCACCCAAATTAATCGCTTCTTGGGCGGCAGTGGCATAAATATCAGCAATGCGTGGGTCTTTTAGCAAACTATGCTTGGGTGCTACTGCGGCTATTAAAGAAAGGGTTTCAGTGATACTTGTCTGATTGCTTTCAGTTGAAGGTACTAGCCATTCATTTTCTATGGCTAAGTTTAAATTTAGGCTAAGTTGATGAAGGTAGCGGTTGCGCTGTAACTCTAAGTGGCTTTCTAACGTATTGAGTGCAACTGAATCTGGGTAGACTTGCGCCATACGTGTCAGGATTTCAGTGGCTTTATTGAAGTTGTACTTTTGTTCTTTTAGGTTTACTGCCTCATTAACGAGTTGTTTAAAGTAGTCTTGGAAAATATCGCGACCACTTTCAGTAATACGGTTGCGTGCGTTTATTTCTAATTGTGGTAGTTGCTCTAGGGTATTTTCTAAATATGTCGGTTCGGCAGTTAGTACTTGTGCAATGATTTTTTGAACCTGCTGGTCTTTTATTTGGTTCATTATTGGGTTGTAAGCTGCCAAGCTAAGTATAAGTGTAAAAGCTGAGCCTAGTACCCAAGGGTTTTTATGCCAGTTTGCTTTACCTTCTAATTCTTCTAAAAACTCATCGACTGTTGCTGTCCGTTGTTCCTTTTCAAAAGCTAGGCCATGAAGTAGCCCTTTCATTTGACGTTTTTTTAGACCCTTAATTGGTGCTGGTATTAACTTGGCTTCAAGCGCTTTAGCTGCTGATTTACGGTTAAAGGGGTGATAGCCCGTTAGCAGTTCATAGGCAACACAGGCAAGGGCATATAAATCATCTTGCGTTGAAGGGTCTTTACCCTGCAGCATTTCTAATGAAGCATAGGTTGGTGTTAGCGCCCCTAAAGAACCTGCATCAAACTCATCTTCTGGTGTGCTTTCATCATTACCACCCCCTGCGTTGACTGCTCTAGCAATACCGAAGTCTAAAGTTTTTACTGTGCCATCATCACATAAAAAAGCGTTACCCGGTTTGAAATCAGAGTGGACGATATTGCGCTGATGGGCATAAGAAAGGGATGCGCCTAGTTGTTGGATAATAGGGAAGGCTTCTTCAAAAGGAAGGCCACCTTTAGGGCGAACAACTTTACGAATAAAGCTATCTAGGGGCTTACCAACTAGTAACTCCATGGTAATAAATACCTGAGTTCCAGTCATTCCTATGCGGTCAAAGTCATAAACAGTTGCGATATTGGGGTGAGCAAGTTTTTGTTGGCGGCTTGCTTCGCGCTGTAAAGCCATAAAAGCTTGTGGGTGTGCTTTGAAGTCTTCAGTTAACACCTTCATGGCTACATAGGGGTTGGCATCTTTGGCTTCAACTTTTAACAAGTCTCGGGCTTGGAATACCTTACCCATACCACCTGCACCTAATACTTTGTCTAGGATAAAGCGGTCTTTAATAATAGAACCTGGACCCAGTTTTTTTAGTTCTGGATTGGTTGCACCCGGTAAATCCCAAGAGCGCATGGAGGTGCTGGTTGTGGAGCTAGAGCTAGTAAAGGTGCTATTTAAGTGGCTGGTATTCTGAGTGGCATCACTTATAACGGTTAAATCATCGTCTTCATTATTAATTGGTGGTATAGCTAGTTGTGTTGGTGCTTCATCATCAAAGTCAGCCTCGTTTTGAGGGTAGGCAATGATAGTTGCATCTTCATCTAAGGTGTCTTTATCTCTTGCTTGAGGCGTTGCAATAATTGTTGCATCATCATCTAGATTATTTTCTGCTGCTGGTTGAGCCGTTGCGATAATTGTTGGGGCATCGTCATCTAGCTCAGGTGATGGCTGATAATGCTGTAAAGCAGCTAAAGAAGCGGGTGATGGTAGTTGAGACCTTATTCTTTGTACTTGATGCTGGCTAATAATACCTTGGCTTAAGGCATCTATAAGTGATGCATCTAACTGTTTAAAACTAAGTTTGCCGCTTTGTAAAAGGCTAACAAAAACCACCTGAATTTCAGGAAGCGCAATATTCGCTTTTGATAGGTCAAGTAGTAGCTGTTTTGGGTCTACCATAGTGTTTCTCTCTTTAGCTTAGATCGACAATAACTACGGTTACATTGTCTTTGGCTCCACGCTGTAGAGTTAACTCTATCAAGGCTTGGCAAGCTTTATCTGGGTTATCTTTAGCAATAATGTCTGCAATTTCTTTGTCTTCTAGATGCCGTGTAAGCCCATCTGTGCACAGCAGATAGCGGTCTTTGGGGCTGAATTCACAAAGGTCTGCCTCCATAAAAAGTTCTTCTTGGCTACCCACCGCACGAGTGATGACATTGCGCTCTGGATGAGTGCGCGCTTCTTCTGGTGTTATAATGCCTTGACGAATATAGCTTTCAACTTGGGAATGGTCAGAAGAAACTTGAGTTAGTTTGTTGTTACGTAATCTATAAACCCGACTATCACCAGCCCATAGAATTGCACCTAGTTGATGATCTAAAGCAACGAGTAGGGCAATAGTGCTACCAATAATTTTCTTTGGTTGATTTGAGTTGCTACCTTGGATTAAGAGTTCATTGTTCACTTGATCAATAGCATCTTCAATTTGATCTAAGCGCTCTGCTAAAGAACCGTTGAGTTTTGTGGATTCCAAGGATTCTATAATCATACGGCTAGCCAGATCCCCCGCTTGATGACCACCCATTCCATCAGCAACAACCCATAGCCCTTTTTCTGGCTGATCTAAATAAGCGTCTTCATTAATTTTTCTTACTAAACCACGGTCAGTTAAACCCGAGGAGTTAGCTAGCTTATTGGTATTATTGTTTTCAGTAGTCATTTAGCTGTCTCGGTTTTCAGGCATTGAAAGAAAAGCGGATTAGTTCTTGTGGATTATCACTAAATGCTCTTCCTAAGCTGATAACGCCTTCACCTACTAGGGGAACTTCTTCGCGTCTTACAAAGGATTGAGTGCCGTCTGTATGTTGAAGGTAGGTGCCATTGGTGCTTTCATCAATTAGAAAGAATTTGTCTCGACGTAGCTCTATTTTTATATGCTGGCGTGAAGCAAGAGTTTCGGCTACTGGAAGATCACAGGTTGGGCTACGGCCTATAACTGCAATTTCACGCTCATGATTAAGAATGACTTGTATATCTCGGTAGTGCAAAGCTAGCTCTGTTGGATTAGTTTGGTTAGTGGTGGCTGCAGATAAATCTACCGACATGCGTGTTACATCATCTTCTTGCCAAATAAACTCAACTATCTCTATTTCACCCTTGCCTTTGATTGAGGCGTAATCTACAAAACGAGTGCTTTCTTGTAACACTGAAGGGAGTAGCTTAGCCGATTCTGCAGTGGTAATGATTTGCCGTGACTTTGCTTGAGCAGCCATTCGAGCTGCAACATTAACTGCATCGCCATGAACATCACCATCTTCAAGGATGCATGAGCCATAATGAAAACCTACTCGAATGGTGACAGGTATCTCTGTAACACCTTGCTCATTAGCTTCTTCTAAGCTTTCTTGCATATCGCAAGCTGCTTTAGTTGCTATTTCGGCATTGTCAAAGGTGCACATAATTTCATCACCTAGCGTTTTTATTACTGTGCCTTGGTAGCGATTTATTACTTCGGTTAATAGATTGAGTGTGGTTGATACAATTTCTCTAGCTCTCGCATCGCCCAAGGAATCGTAAAGCTTAGTGCTGCCACAAATATCCGCAAATAAAATGGATAGTTTTTTCGATTTAGTAAGCATGAGTTATTACACCTTTGTTCTCTGATTTTATTCTATCGGTAAGGGTTGGCTAAGGTCTTCAAAGCGGCTAAGAAGTATATCTTCATTAGGAAAAGGTACTGTGGTGCCTATCACAAACTCATCAAAAACAAACTTATCTGCCCAATTACCTTCTAAACTTGCAGGGTCTATTTCTGTTGTAACCTGGGTGAGTTGCTGCTGAATAGTTAGGTAGTTAGTACGCAGCTGGTTTAAGTTATGTATTGATGCTTGTTGCTCTGTTGTAGCGCTTGCTAGTTGCTCAGCAACTTTCTCTAAATTTTGTTTAATGTGTTCAACTTCCTGCTCATTAAGAGCTGTAATACAGTGAGCTTCATCGTCACAAGCTGCTAAGGTTAAAATAAGACCATCTTGGATGTTTTGTAGAAGTTGAAGGTCTTTTTCTAGATCGATCATTTCTTGTCCAACACTCTTGTTGAGGGGTGTTAGCAAAATTAAAAATATGAGTAGTGTTAAGTTTTTTCTTATCAATTTATTCACCGTCAAGCATTTTTTCGACTCTTGCTTCGCTCATGGCCGCGGCAGTCAGGGTGCTATCTATAATTTGGCTTAGACGATCACCGCTTAAATCTAGCCCCGTTCGTTGAGCAAAATCTTCTCGACGTTTTTTATTAAACTGTAGGCTTTCTAAGAATCTAACGCGTGCATAGATTGTTTCTATTACGGCTACTTCACGCTGAAGAGCTTCCATATCGATTTCGTTAGTTGTTCCAAAATCATTTGCAAAGGCTTCTTCAAACCCAGTGAATTCTTGTAGGTCATTTCTGTAAGTGGCTAACTCTTGAAGCTCTGCTCTAAAACCTATTAGCAGGTCTTGAAGTTGCTCTTTACGTTTAGGGTCTTTATTCGTCTCTAGTTCTAACTCAAGTTGCTGAATGCGGAATTCTATAGCTTCTATAGCAGTAGATAGTTCCTCATCTGTTACATCTGGGGTGCAGCCTTCTATTTCTTCACACTGCTCAAATGCTAAGGCAACCCCTTCTCCTAAACGACCAAAAAGTGTTAAATCTTCCTCAAAAAGAGCTAAGTCAATAACTTCAACAACCCTAACGCCCATAACTGCAGCAGCAGGGTTAGTAAAATTAACGGTAACACTCACTAGGTTAAGCCCTAGCTGCTTAATGAACCCATTCGTAGTATCTAATAATGTAATACTGCGAACATTAGAAAAGTTACTGGGTTGAGAGTTGTCTTTTTGTTCAGCACTAACGGCAAGTTCAAAATCGCCACCATTAAAATCAAGCACTAAATCAGAAGCATTGACTATGCCTCGTGCAGCAATAATTTGACCACTTTTAGCTTTTAGAGTGGTTTCTTGATTAATAGTAAGGTCACCATTGCCACTTAACCCATCGACACAACCATTACAGATATCACCTGCTGCAATAAGACTTGCACTTCCATCAGCATTAATCTCAGGCGTAGCTAGCGTTATATCAGAACCAAAAAGTACTAGGTTGCCACCAGTTTTTATAGGTTGGCTAACAGTCAAGTTGTTGGTGTTTATTTTAGCTAAGTTACCTTCTGTTAAGGGTAAATTATTTAAACTAAGGCTACCACCAATAATGGTTGTTCCAGTATGTAGTTTAAGGTTTGGAAGGATTAAATCATTCCCACCAATCGTTAGATTGCTACCCTTGCCAGATGCTGGAGTGCTTATAGATAAATTACCAGAACCTAGTAAATTTCCTCTAGTTAAAGTATTGCCTGTTGAGTATTCCCAGGTATTGTTATTGAATAGGGTTATATCACCAATATACTGCCCATTAGATTTGAAGCTGTTGGTTCCACCTAGCCCACTTTTTAACGCACTGAACCCACTAAAGCTAGTAGTATTTACAGTCCCACTCGTGTTACCGGATAAACTCCAACTGGTCTCTACAACTTTACTGCCTTCTAAGGTTGCACCCTTAGCAATTAGGTGATTAAAGTTTGTATAGCCTTCGCCAAGTATTAGGCTAGCACTAGCACCCCATCCACTAATATCATAGGTATTGTTGCCTAAACCACCGTCTAATGGATTAGTCAGTTTGCCAGTGGAGGAAAATATTGCTGTGTCGTCTCCGCTACCAAGGGTTAGTTTGCCTAGATAGTTACTGGTTATGTTGTAGGTGTCACCACTGTTGCCGCCAATTAAGTGACTAAAACCTTTGAAGGAGGCAGTGTTACTGTTGGACTTTAACAAACTGTTTTCTAGTGTGCCTTGATATTGGCTATTTAAAACCCATTTGTTTTTTGAGTTTTTAAAGCTAATTAAATGGTCATAGTTGCTTCCTTTTAAGTTTATTTCATTACCTTCAAGAGTGAGTGTATTTAAATCAAGTGTAACTCCACTAGTGTTAGATTCCTGATTGATAGCAAGGGTAAGTGCGTTACCTGAATGAAGGTTAGTGCCAGTTGAATAACTAATATTGGTATTTGAATAAAGGCTAAGGGAGCCGCTTGCTTTTATATCACTAAAGCTTAGCTTATTTCCTTTTAAATAAAAGTTTCCTGTAACCTTGGTTGCCTGAGATAGGTTAATATTACCAGCATGACTCAATAGATTAGTAGAATTAGTAGAATTAAAAGAAGCAAGGTAGTTTTGATCACCTTGAGTTATAATGCTATTATTTGTTACATGAGTAGCGCCACTAATACTTAGCCTGTTGAGTGCAATAGTGTTACCTAGGTTTCCGTTGATATTGGTTTTGTTTGCGGTAATGTCTAGTAGATAGCTACCATTGATATCGCCTTTAAGGGTTATTTCTTGGGCTGTAGCCAATAGAGTAGTGTTGTCTGTTAAATATATTGCACCTGAGTAGGTCTGTCCGCTTGTATTAGTGGTAATAGTACCATTTAGATAAGAAGTTCCTATTAATTCTAAGCTTGCAAGATTGCTAAGATTGCCATTGGATTTCCAGGTGCCACTAGCTTTTAAACTATTATTGTTTCCAATTAAACCTTGATTTATGAGTAGTTCACTAGCAGTCAACTGGCTAGATCCACTAAGTGTTACTTGTTGATAAAATTTTTGATAAGATGCTGTTTGAATACTTCCTTCAAAAACGCTGGTGCCACTAACTTCTAAGTGTTTTAGGTTGTTTATACTAGTTGAAGGCAATATAGCAAGGTTGCCTTGAATAGTTAATCCAAGGTTATTAGCATCTATTAGTTTCCCTACAGTAGTCTTACTTGCACTAATAGTTCTATCATTGTTTAATAGCTCAGCGCCACCTTGTAAATTTATTTCCCCTTTACCTATAATATTACCAGCAAGTGTAGATTTTGCTTTTGCATTTACATTGAGGTTGCTAAGGTTTTCTGCTCCCAAGCTTCCGATATGCCAGTTGGCATTATTTATATTGATATTTAAATATCCAGCATCTAACCCGCCTTCCATTTTTATTAATTGGCCTGCATTGCTGGTTAAATTAACGGTTGAACCACTTATGCCCTCAAGTGATAGCTTGCCTCCATAATTTTGATTGCCTGTTGTTGTTATATTTCCTTCAAGATTGGTTTTTCCTATTACCGTGATTTCACTGAGGTTAGTGGTATTACCCTTAAATGAACCATTGCTTATAAGATTTAGTAGGTGGTTATTGCCAGTAAGATTTCCATTCATAGTGACAAGTTTAAGGTTTGAACCATCCTTAGCGGTAAGGTAGGTATCATCCAAGAGGTTTAGGCTGCCTTGATAGTTTTGGTTTTCTAAGGTAGTAACTTGGCCTTTGAGATTGATGTTTGAAGCCTTAATATTTAGGCTGCCAAGGCTAATATCTTTATTTTGAGTGAAGCTTTTTGATTCACTGGTAAGCGTTAAGGCGTAGCTTCCAGTTATCGCTTCATCAAAAATTAACTGATCTGTAGTTGATGTTAGTTGAGTATTCCCAATTAAATTAAGAGTATTTCTATACTTTTGCTGACCACTAGTAGTTAGGTTTCCAGATATTTTGGTAGTGCCTTCAACTATAAGCTTGGAGTTTGAAAGGTTGCTTATTCCTTCATGGTGCCAATTACCATTAATTTTTAGGTCTACAGTGTCACCTTCAATACCCTTTACAGTAGTAATATTTTTAGATTCTAATTGCCTATTTCCAGTAAAGGTAACCTGGCCAGCATAAGATTGTTTAGATTTTGTGTGAATATCACTGTTTATTTTGATGTTACTATTACTAATAATTTCTAAGTATTCTAGTTTGCTCTTGGTTGTATCTTTTCCTATGTCTTCATTAAAAATAATTTCGTTAGCTGCTGATAGCTTTAACCCAAAAGATTTGGTGGTTAGTAGGCTGCTAATAGAATCTAGCTCACTATTAATTGCTGCATCAAAAATTATACTACCATTGCTACTAGTTAATTCGACTCCTGACATGGATGTAGTTGCATCATTGTCTTTTATCAATAAAGAGCCTTTATAATGTTGATTACCTTTGGTTATAATGTTGTGACTTAAATTTATTCCAGACTTTCCTTCTAGAGATAAGTTGTAATTGCTCGAAAAAATGCCACTTATATTAATATTGGCTGTTGTTGTTAGTGAAAGATCGAAGCTAGGGTTGAATTGATAAAGAGTTATGTTGCCTGTATGTCCTGCTGAGCCAATGTTGAATAAGCTTGCTTTGTATGAGAAATCTCCACCTATATTGTAAAGAGCGTGGTTTGGATTGCTGCTATCATAGTTAGCATCTGTTGTGCATATTCCACTACAAACAAATAATTCTCTATTGATGTTTAATGGGGCAATTGTAATTCCACCCGTGCCAGCATCTAAAAGACCAGAAATAGCTAGGTTGTCGGTGTATAGCTTTATATCACCATTAGTGGCTTCAGTAGATAGTTTTTTACCACTGTCTAAGGTTATTGTTTGTGTTTTAATATTAAATACATTTGCAAATGAGTCTCTAGTGAAATGCGTGTTACCTATTCCGGTAAGCTGCGTCAGGTTACCACTTAGGTTGATAGACCCATTAAAATTAACATTATTAGCTTTATTGATTGTTAAGTCGTTAATTGATGAAATGCTGGTGTTAAAGTTGATACTTCCTGTTACTGCCTCAATAACCAGATTATGACTATTGCCTATTAAGGTGCTATTAAAAGATAACTCTGATCCTTTTAGGCTACGGTTATTAACTAGGGTAGTTGCACCGGTATAGGTTTGGGTAGCTGTGGTAGTGACATCACCAGC
>NZ_AULO01000013.1 GCF_000422325.1 Marinospirillum minutulum DSM 6287 | reverse complement strand
CCAAGTGGTTTTATGTGCGGTAACACAGCAACGAAAAAAACCGGATACGACGGTTAATGCACAGAATCAAGGCTGCTTAAACTAAGCAATCAATAGACACCCAGACAAAACACTTTTAAAACACTTGATCTTAAAAAGATCAAAACGAATGTTTGCCCCTTTTTGGATAAAAGCCCAGTAACAACGCAAATAAGCGTTAAAGAAAAGCTTTTAACCGCCAGTTAAGCCTGACGACCATAGCAAGTGGGAACCACCTGATACCTTGCCGAACTCAGAAGTGAAACCGCTCAGCGCCGATGATAGTGTGGGGTCTCCCCATGTGAAAGTAGGTCATCGTCAGGCACTTATAAAACAATCTCCCTGATCTAAGATCAGGGAGATTTTTTATTAGTTATAGATAAAGTTACTTGAACAGACCCATGTGACTCTTGTGTCTGGAACACAAGAGAATGCCCAAAGGGCAGCCCGTAGGGTGAGCACCAGGGAAGGTGCGAATAAAGTAGGTCATCGTCAGGCATTTATTACTAAACCCTCAGCCTATAGGCTGAGGGTTTTTTTATGCAAAAAAATTAAAGCCTAGATTTAATACCTAATGTTATTAGGCAAGATGAACAGTTTTATAGGTATTTAGAAAAGGAAAAAAATCCCCGCACTAGGCGGGGATAAACAAGGGAAAAAAATTAACTATTAGTTTACTGGTCGTAGTCTAAAACAACTTTATCGCTAACCGGGTAGCACTGACAAGATAGTACATAACCAGCTTCAAGCTCGTAGTCTTCAAGTGCGTAGTTAGAGTCCATGTCTACCTCACCCTCAACAACTTTGGCTCGGCAGGTAGAGCAAACACCTGCTTTACAAGAGTAAGGTAGGTCTGCGCCTATTTCGTTCCCTGCATCAAGTATGCTTTTAGTGTTACGAACCAGTTCAAATGCAAGTGAACGGCCTTCTGATATGACAGTAACTTCACTAACCAGCTTGTTATCAACTTTTGTTTCTGGTCTGTCTTGACGTGCTACAGAAGCACCACCTGCTGGCGTGAAAAGCTCATAGTGAATCTTAGACTTATCTAGGCCATGACTTTGCAGAGAATCACGTACAGTTTCAGTCATTTGTAGTGGACCACAAATAAATGCAGCAGTTAAATCAGCTGGTTTAACCCACTGCTCAAACAAGGCATCACATTTTTCGCTATCAATAATTCCGTTATACAGTTCTATATCTTGTTGCTCACGATTAAAAATAAATACTAAGTTTAAGCGCTGCATGTATTTATTTTTAAGATCGGATAGCTGTTCACGGAACATGGTGGAACTGGTTGAATAATTACCATAAAAGAGTGTGAATTTACTTTTAGGTTCTTGTTCTAAGGTGGTTTTAATAATTGAAAGAATAGGTGTTATACCACTACCTGCCGCAATAGCTAAATAATTACCTTCTTGCTTTGGGTCTAGCTGGGTAAAAAACTTACCTTGTGGTGGCATTACATCAATTACTTGACCCGCTTTAAGCTGCTCATTAGCAAAAGTTGAAAAAACCCCACCTGGTACTTTCTTTATAGCAACACGTAACTCACCGTCATTAACGCCTGTGCAAACAGAGTAAGAACGACGAACATCTTCCCCATCAATTAGCGTTCTTAGGGTTAGGTACTGCCCTTGTATAAAACGATAAGCATCTTTCAAGTTTTCTGGCAATTCAAATGCAAGCGATACTGCATCACGTGTTTCTGGTCTGACTTCTTTAATCGTCAGTGAATGGAATTGGCTCATAATAATCTCAATTTTGTTATATGCACTTGAAGTAATCGAAGGGTTCTAAACAGTCGGTGCAGCGATACAGCGCCTTACAGGCAGTAGAGCCAAACTCACTTACTTGTTCAGTATGATTGCTACCACAATGGGGGCAAGTAACTTGCTGATCATGCCCTAGTAGTGTCATCTTACTGACACTACCCTGAGGTGGCGCTATACCAAACTGACGAAGTTTTTCTCTACCTTCAGGAGTAATCCAATCTGTAGTCCAAGCAGGTGTTAGCACCCGCTTGATTTGTGGATCACGAATACCGCCTTGCATTAAGGCTGCTGCAATTAACTCTTCAATTAAATCAGTAGCAGGACAGCCAGAGTAGGTGGGTGTAACATCTACCACCAGCTGCTGGCCTTGCCAACTTAATTTTCTTATAACCCCTAGCTCTACAACACTTACAGCCGGTACTTCAGGGTCTTTCACTTCTTGCAATAATTGCCAAATTTGATCTTCACTTAAAGGCTTCCCGCACGCATTGGCTGGAACTAGATCACTGGCAATCATTGGGTTTTCAAGTGGAGCCGCTACCGGCTTAGATGTTTTACCAGGTTTTAGCATCCGGATAAGCTCTCTGTAAGAACTGCATTTCAGCTAGAATTAAGCCTAAGTGCTCTGTATGGATACCTTTTTTACTACCTAGGTGCATCCAAGCATTGTCATCTTGTAGGCTAAGCGTGGCTTCAGTTAATACTTCTTTAACCATGCCTTTCCAGTCTGCAGCTAGTTGTTCTGGATTAGGTGCTAAACCTTGTGCTGCTAGGTCTAGTTCAACCTGATCGTGTGTAATTAGCTCACCTGTAAAGCGCCAAAGGCTTTCTACCGCTTCTTCCATACGCTGATGGCTTTCTTCTGTGCCATCACCTAGGCGTTTAACCCAAGCAGAAGAGCGGCGTAGGTGATAAGTCACTTCTTTCAAAGCTTTAGCAGCTATGCCTGCAATACGCTCATCAGGCGCATTCACTAAAGATTGCAAAGTGAAGTAGTGCCATACATCAAAATAAAACTGGCGAACCATGGTTACAGCATAATCACCGTTAGGCTGTTCAGTTAATAACAGGTTGCGGTAATCGTGTGCATCACGACGAAAAGCTAGGGTATCTGCATCACGCTTTGCTTCATCTAAATCGGCTGCGTACTCATACCAGTTACGTGCTTGGCCAACTAGGTCTAGTGCGACATTCATTAGTGCCATTTCTTCTTCTACTGCGGGTGCTTTACCACAGAGTTCACAAAGGCGCTGACTAATAATTAGGTTTGAATCTGCAAGTCTTAGCAGGTATTCCTGCAAAGTCTGTTGTTGCGTTAGTGCTTGTGTCATAGGGTCCCCCTTACATCTGACCAACTTCGTCGGGCAGTTCATAGAAAGAAGCATGACGATAAACTTTGTCTTGCGATGGATCGAATAAAGGCTCTTTCTCATCAGGAGTAGAAGCAGTGATGTTGTTGGATGGAACAACCCAAATGCTTACACCTTCATTACGACGAGTATAAAGTTCACGTGCGTTTTCCATTGCCATTTCTTTATCCGCAGCGTGAACACTGCCAACGTGGCGATGGTTTAGACCGTGCTTACTGCGTACAAATACTTCGTAGAGTGGCCATTCTTCAGACATTTTTATTCTCCTAATAATTAAGCGGCGTCGCGCTGTTTTTGTTTTTGTTTCTCGGCATAGGCTTTAGCGGCCTGACGTACCCAAGTACCTTCATCAATTGCTTTTTTACGTGTTGCAATCCGTTCACGGTTACAAGGACCATTGCCTTTTAGTACTTCGTAAAATTCATTCCAATCAATTTCACCAAAGTCATAGTGGCCACGTTCTTCATTCCACTTAAGGTCTGGATCGGGTGCTGTACAGCCAAGGAATTCAAGCTGAGGAACGGTTTGGTCAATAAACATTTGGCGCAACTCATCATTACTCTTACGCTTAATTTTCCAAGCCATAGACTGTTGTGAGTTAGGTGAGTGTTCGTCTGAAGGACCAAACATCATTAGTGCAGGCCACCAAAGGCGGTTAATAGAATCTTGAACCATAGCCTTTTGTTCTTCAGTTCCTTCACGCATCATATCGAGAAGAATTTGATAGCCTTGGCGTTGGTGGAAGCTTTCTTCTTTACAAATACGCACCATAGCGCGTGAATAAGGGCCGTAAGAAGTACGCTGTAGAACAACCTGGTTTACGATAGCAGCGCCATCTACTAACCAGCCAACTGCACCCATATCGGACCAGTTTAGCGTTGGGTAGTTAAAAATACTGGAATACTTAGCTTTACCCTGGTGAAGCTTTT
Source organism: Marinospirillum minutulum DSM 6287 (assembly GCF_000422325.1). GTDB lineage: Bacteria > Pseudomonadota > Gammaproteobacteria > Pseudomonadales > Halomonadaceae > Marinospirillum > Marinospirillum minutulum. Next base: position 157,194 of record NZ_AULO01000013.1, on the reverse strand, counting down.
CAATTTCTTCATCGCGGCTGGCACCTAAGGTTTCCATAGCGCTGTACAGATAAAGACCATGACCGGCTTCATCTTGAATTTTTGCCATTAGCTGTAGCTTACGCTTTAGCGTTGGCGCACGCGTTACCCAGTTGCCTTCAGGTAACATGCCGACTACTTCAGAGTGAGCGTGCTGAGAAATTTGGCGAACCAAGGTTTTGCGATAAGCATCGGGCATCCAGTTTTTTGGCTCGATCTTAATTTCTGCATCAATCTTTTCTTGAAAGGCGCGTTCTTCAGGTGACATTTCTTCTAATGTCTTAACGCGTTTTACTCCAGTCTCAACGAGTTGTGCGTACATATAAGTGCCTCCAATGGGTCTTTATTGTTCTTTATCTATTGTTACCTTATGTAACCTAGATGATCTGGCTAAGAAGCTAGTGTTATTTTTATATGATACCTAAACTAATATCAAGTATTGATTTTGTGTATCGTGTTATTTTTTGACTATTTGTGCGTTAAAAGCCACTAAAAAAACTAAGCGATACACTGAATTTCTTGCAAAGTAAAATTCAGTGTATCGCTTTTTTAGAAGGTTAAATTCAAGTGTGTAAGCGGTATTAGCTAGCTAACCAGATGGCTTTTAGGTGCGATGGTTGGTTGGGCTTGATCAAAATACCCTTCAGTAAAAATACGCTCTTCTGGTGCGCCTAATTTTTTTACTGCTTCAATGCAGGCATCTACAAAACCTGGGCTTCCGGCAATAAAAATACTGTGCTCTGATAAATCTTTAAAAGTTTTTGGTAAAACATCAGGAAGTAAGCCGTTTAGGTAGTTAGGGTTGCTTTCATGGGTTAGGGTTGGTTTGTAGTTAAAGTTGCGGTGTTTTGCTTCCCAATAGCTCATTAAGCCTTTTTCGTATAAGTCTGCTTCTGTTCTTGCCGAAAGCATAAGGGTTACTGGCTTACGAAAATCACGCCTAAGTGCCGCTTCTGTCAGTGATAACAAAGGAGCAAGCCCAGAACCTGCAGCCAAGCAAAGTACGGGAGTATCTGTTGCTGGGTCTCCAATAAAGGTACCGTAAGGGCCATTTATTTTTAACATATCGCCCACTGCTAGTTCTTGGTGTACCCAGCTACTTGTTTTTCCATCCGGTACTTGAGTAATCTGTAGTAGCAGCTCACCATCTTGTCTTGGTGCATTAGCAATGGAGTAGCAGCGCTCAGGTGCTGTGTTAGGGTTGTCACCAAGGGTTATGTATTGCCCAGGCCAATAGCGCATTGCCTTGCCGATAGGGCGCATTCTTAATTGTTTAATTTTGGGTGTGCACTGGGTAATTTCAGTAATAATGTAACGCTGGTTTTCTTTGGGTGGAAAAAGCTTGGGTCTAGCGTCTTCTGTTCCCCATTCTATTACCAATTCTTCTGTTAAAGGTTTAGCCATACACATAAGCCCATAACCCTGCTTACGGTCATCTTGGCTAAGTGCCATGTCTAGTACCATGCCTTGATCAAACTGCCCGGAAACAACTTTTACTTTGCATTCACCACAGGCACCTGCACGGCAGTTGTTGGGTAGAGCATGACCTTTTTTTTCTAGTGCTGCTAAGACTGTATCACCGGGTGCACATTCAACTTCGCGTCCCGAGGGATGGAGGACAATTTTTTGCATACCTGCCTCTTATTTGAGGTTGTTTTTATAGTTAAAAAAGGGTGTGAGTTTAAAGCCACAACAGCTAGTTAGGGCTGTTGTGGCTTAGATGGATGGACTAAATTAGAAGACAGGAATAATTTCTGCCATATCTATATCAGTCACTTCTTGACCATCAATGCCCACTTCTGGAATGGCAGGGAAAGGGATATTGTAACGATCGAGTACGCCTTTTAAATTCAACATAGCATTGCGCCAGTTTTCTTTTTTAGCTTCATAGCTAGGTACACCAAAACCCGCATTACGTGCTATTTCTTCAGCCTCACGCTGGTTGCTAATAAAGTCGTCGGGTAGATCCCAGAACTCCATGGGTGGTTCAAACAAAACTGCTGATAGGAATAAATAACCAGCACGAATTTGCTTGGTTACTAGCGCACGTTCGTCGTCTTGCATGCCTGGGTAGTCACGCTCCATGAGTGCCATACAAATTGCCATGTGACGCCCTTCATCACGACCTATGTTTTTGAAGGCTTCTTTGAAAACTAACTCGCGGCTATTTTCGTGCATTTGTTTAAATATAGTGGCAGCAGCAATTTCACCCATTAAAAAAGAACTGAAAAGCACACCTAGGGAGTATTTAGGTACGGCTTTTTTGTAGCCATTCCAATAGCGACCACCATTGTAATAAAGCCATTTGGCATTTTTTTGAAGGCGTTTACCCAATTCAGTTTTAGGTTCGTAGGTTAAAGGGTCTGGGTGTTCTAAAAACTTAGTGATAGCAAGGCCACACATTTGTTCGTGGTTTTGCTCATCTCGGGTTACTGAAAAAAAGCAGCGGCGCACTGCATCTTCTTCATGCATTTCGTAGGTTTTAATAAAAGCTTCAGCAAATACTGGAGGTGCAGAAGCATCGAACACGGATAAGAGAGTCCACCAGTAGGCTATAGATTCACGCTCTTCCCAAGAGTAGGAGTCGACATCGAGTGTATCCCAAGGTAGGTGTTTAGGATCCCAGTTTTCGCGTTGTGCTGCATCCCAGACTTCTTCCATCTTTTCTGTTTGTGAATGCCAAGATAAGGGATAGATATTGGGCTGTTCTGTAGCAGGTGGGAATTCCATTGATTTAGCAAGCTGTTCATTTTTAGCCATTGTTTGCGACCTTTTGATTTTGTTTTTGTTGTTGGGTAATGACTTGCAAGTCGACTATAGTTATAAGTGATACATAAATCTTATTCAAGATCACTTATTGTGTGTCGCATTATCTCTTGACATAAATCAAAATAAAGCTGGATTTTAGGCATAAAAAACCCCACATGAAGTGGGGTTAGGAAAGGGTTTTTAATGTTATTTGCGCTTGTCAAATACTCGCGTTGCCTTGCCTTCAGAACGTGGCAGTAGGCCAGAATTGCAAACCTTAACACGGGTACTAATACCCACAACTGATTTAATATGATGCTGTAACTCCTTAGCAATTCTTTGGCAGGTTTCAGCATCAGATGCGTTAGCATCAGGTTTAAGCTCTACACGTATATCAACACAGTCTAAATTACCATCACGGTACACCACTATTTCATAATGGGGTGCTAGCGCTGCAATTTTTAAAATTTGCTCTTCTATCTGCGTTGGGAAGACGTTTACGCCACGAATAATTAACATGTCATCGCTGCGGCCGGTTATTTTGTCAATGCGGCGCATAGGGCGTGCTGTGCCAGGCAATAAACGTGTTAGGTCACGGGTACGGTAGCGAATAATGGGTAAAGCTTCTTTAGTAAGTGAAGTGAATACTAGCTCACCATACTCACCATCGGGTAATACTTCACCAGTATTGGGATCAATAATTTCTGGATAAAAATGGTCTTCCCAAATAGTAGGGCCATCTCTAGTTTCAGCACACTCCATACCTACACCTGGCCCCATAACTTCAGACAAACCATAAATATCTAATGCTTGAATACCAAGACGCTGTTCTAGCTCGGTACGCATGCTGTCTGTCCAAGGCTCTGCACCAAAGATACCTATACGCAGTGGTAGCTTGTGGGGGTCTATGCCTTGACGATCAAATTCATCAGCAATGTTTAGCATGTAAGAAGGCGTTACCATAATGATGTCAGGACCAAAATCATTAATCAGCTGAACCTGCTTTTCCGTTTGGCCACCCGACATAGGAATAACCGTACAGCCTAAGCGTTCAGCACCATAGTGAGCACCTAAACCACCCGTAAACAAACCGTAGCCGTAAGCAACGTGAACCTTGTCGCCAGCATGGCCGCCAGCAGCACGAATAGAGCGAGCGACTACATCGGCCCAAGTATTAATGTCGTTTTGCGTGTAACCAACAACAGTAGGTTGACCCGTTGTACCACTGGATGCATGAATACGAACGATATCTCGCATGGGTGTGGCAAACATGCCGTAGGGGTAGTTGTCACGTAGGTCAGCCTTGGTAGTAAAACCAACCTTAGACAAGTCTTCTAAACAGTTAATATCTAAAGGATGAATGCCTTTATCGGTAAAGGCTTTGCGATAAAAAGGAACGTTAGTATAGGCATGATTTAAGCTCCAGCGTAGGCGCTGTAGCTGGGTGTTTCTTAGCTCATCTAAACTGGCTGTTTCTAGTGGGTCTAAGGTGCCTAATTTTTGTAGGGGTAGGGTCATTTTTATTTCCTGATTTTTGTTGTTGGGCAGCTATTAACTGCCCTTAGCTCAAATTTTATTTTTATTTAATTAAGTGGGTTTAAACCCGCTCAATTATTAGTGCAATACCTTGACCAACACCAATACACATAGTGCAGAGGGCATAGCGACTAGATTTGCCTTCAGAGTGAAGTTTCTCAAGCTCATGTAGTGCTGTGGTAATTAAACGTGCCCCACTCATACCTAGTGGGTGACCTAGAGAAATTGCACCACCATTAGGGTTAACCTGAGGTGCATCATCAGGTAAGCCTAAATCACGCATTACCGCCAGTGCTTGTGCAGCAAAGGCTTCGTTTAGCTCAATAACGTCCATATCTTCAAGTTTTAAACCGGCAACTTCTAGCACTTTGCGGGTAGCAGGCGCTGGCCCAAACCCCATAATGCGTGGTTCGACACCAGCCGTTGCCATAGCAATAACTTTGGCACGAGGCTTTAAGCCAAACTGCTGAATGCCTTCAGAGCTGGCCATTAACAAAGCACAAGCACCATCGTTTACACCCGAAGCATTGCCTGGGGTAACGCTACCGCCTTCTCTAAAAGGTGTCGGTAGTTTAGCCAGGGCTTCTAGCGTAGTAGGGCGAGGGTGTTCATCGGTATCAACAACCAAGGCTTCTTGCTTGCGGCGTGGAACCAGAACAGGGGTGATTTCTTGCGCTAAACGGCCATTAGCTTGAGCTGCAGCAGTGCGTTCTTGACTGCGTAGCGCAAAGGCATCTTGGTCAGCACGAGAAATATTAAAATCTTCAGCCACGTTTTCTGCCGTTTCAGGCATGGAATCAACGCCATACTGCTTTTTCATTAAAGGGTTAATGAAACGCCAGCCAATGGTGGTATCAAACATTTCTGCTTGGCGGCTGAAGGCTGAATCTGCTTTACCCATTACAAAGGGTGCGCGTGACATAGATTCAACGCCACCGGCAATCATTAATTTGGCTTCGCCGGTGCGCAAGGCACGGGCTGCTGTACCGACGGCATCCATACCTGAGCCACACAGGCGGTTAATGGTGCCGCCAGGTACGTCTATGGGTAGGCCAGCTAAAAGTGCTGACATGCGAGCGACATCACGGTTGTCTTCACCAGCTTGGTTGGCGCAGCCATAAAGCACGTCATCAACCTTGCTCCAGTCTAAGTCTGGGTGACGTTCCATCAGGGCTTTCATAGGAATTGCACCTAGGTCATCGGCTCTGACCGAAGATAAAGCGCCGCCATAACGACCAACTGGGGTTCTTATCGCATCTATAATGTAAGCATCTTGTAATAAATTCGTTTGAGTCATTGTTATTCCTCTAGGCGGCGAACGCTACCGCGAACTTGATAGGATTTACCACGGAAGTAGGCAACCACCTGATCAGCTTGGTTAGTGATGGTGATGTCGTAGATACCGGTACGATTACCACGGGTAAGCTCTACGGCTGTGGCAGTTAATAAGTCACCTTCTTTGGCTGGTGAAACGTATTCAATGTTGCAGCCAGAACCCACTGTTGCCTTGTCGTAGGTGTTGCAGGAAAAAGCAAAAGCAGAGTCAGCCAGAGTAAAAAGATATCCACCATGGCAAGCGCCATGGCCTTGAATCATTCGGTTATCAACAGTCATGGTTAGCACTGCACGACCGGGTGCTACCGAGGCAATTTTCATACCTAGCTGTTGGCTAGCCTGATCGCGTGAAAACATGGCTTCAGCACAGGCTTCTGCTAATTGTTGCGGTGTTAAATCTGTCATAACGCTTCTCTTTTATTATTAGGTATTTTTATTGTTAGGTATTAAGCAGAAAAACTTTGTCCGTTAAAGGCATTACGGCGCAGTAATAACGAGGGACGGTAACGGTCTTCGCCATAACTAGCTTGTAAGTTAGTAAGCACTTGCCAAATAACGCCTTGGCCAAGACTGTCACTCCAGCTCAGTGGGCCTTGTGGGTAATTCACACCAGCACACATGGCAAGATCAACATCGGCGGCACTGGCAACACCTTGCAATACGGCATCGGCCGCTTCGTTAGCCAACATAGCCAAAGTACGCATCACCACTAGGCCGGGGGAATCGCTCAGTAAGCTAACGGCTAGTCCTGCTTTTTGTAAAAGCGCAGTGGCATCGTCGAGTGCTTGTGTAGAAGTTTGCGTTGCAGCTGTAATAGCCAAGCGGCTAGCCTGTTGGTAGTCCTTAGCTAAATCAAAAAGGATTAAGTCTTGTAAGCCATCAGTAACCACTCGCTCACTTGCCATACGGCCATCAGTTAAGGCTAGAGTTGCTTCACCAAAACGAATGACACCCGCACCGGCACGTTCAATTACGTTTAAGCCAGTTTGTTTAAAGTGTTCAACTAAACCACTGGCAGCACCCAGTTCACCTTCAATAATGACTGGTTGCTCAGTAATACTTTGTTTGGCTTGGGTTGCTGCTTCAGGGCGCTTGGCACCCTCAGCATAAGAATAAAAACCTTGGCCAGTTTTACGACCTAAGCGGCCAGCTTCTACTAAGGCTTTTTGAATAAGCGAAGGCTGAAAACGGAAATCACCGTAATAGGCAGAGAAAACCGACTCAGTCACGGCATAGTTAACGTCGTGGCCGATTAAGTCCATTAATTCAAAAGGACCCATACGGAAACCGCCTGCTTCACGCAATAAGGCATCTAGTGTGGCTGGGTCTGCCGCTTGCTCTTGCATTAAGCGTAGGCTTTCAGCATAGAAAGGACGCGCAACACGGTTAACAATAAAGCCCGGTGTAGACGTTGCAAAAACTGGCTTTTTGCCCCAAGCAGCAGCCGTGGCATGAACCACTTCAGCAAGCTTTTTGTCGGTTGCCAAGCCAAGAATGACTTCAACCAAAGCCATTAAGGGCGCAGGATTGAAAAAGTGCATACCTAATAAACGCTCTGGACGTTTTAGCTGAGCACCTAAAGAAGTAACAGATATAGAAGAAGTGTTGGTTGCTAGAATAACTTCTTCACTACAAATATTTTCAAGCTTGGCAAATAGCTGGCGCTTAATGTCTAGGTTTTCAATAATGGCTTCAATAACTAGGCCAGCGTCAGCAAGTTCTTCTAAGCTATCCACAGGCTGAATACGGCTTAGCAGGGCATCTAAATCGGCCTGCTGCATCTTGCCGCTATCAACACGTTTTTGCAGAACCTTAGCAATACCGGCTTTGCCTTTTTCAGCTGCACCGGCTTGTTGGTCTTGTAGATAAACAGTGTGTCCTGCTTGAGCTGCAACTTGGGCGATACCAGAACCCATAGCACCTGCACCAATGACGGCAATTTTTACAGAAAGTTTTAAAGCCTGCATACTTTTGTCCTTTAACACTTAGTGCCCCTTAAAACTGGGTTGGCGTTTTTCCATAAAAGCAGCCACGCCTTCACGGTAATCTTCAGTACGACCTGCTAAACGCTGTAAGTCACGTTCTAGGTCTAGCTGCTCATCAAAGGTGTTGTTGGTGCTGGCATTCATTGCGCGTTTAATTAAAGCTAAGCCTTTGGTGGGCTGAGTTGCTAAATGACGAGCTAGTTTCATGGTTTCTTCCATTAACTTTTCGTCATCTACACACTGCCAAATCATGCCCCAGCTTTCTGCTTGTTCAGCAGGAATTTTGTCACCTAATAAAGCCATACCTTTAGCACGCGCCATACCGGCTAAACGAGGAAGTGTCCAAGTGCCGCCAGAATCAGGAATAAGACCAATTTTACAGAAGGCTTGAATAAAGCTAGCAGAGCGGGCAGCAAGTGTAATATCACAAGCCAAAGCTATGTTGGCACCTGCACCAGCTGCTACACCATTGACTGCACAAATAACCGGTAGTGGTAGGTCGCGTAAAGTGCGTAGCATGGGGTTGTAGCGTTTTTCAATCGACTCACCTAAATCGGGTGCTTCGCTAGTAGCCGCTACATTGCGATCACCTAAATCTTGTCCGGCACAAAAGCCACGACCAGCGCCCGTAATAACTAGTGCACGCACACTGGCATCTTTACGAACTTGATTTAAGGCATCACGCATTTGCTGATGCATTTCAGCGTTAAAACTATTGAGGTTTGCTGGACGGTTAAGGGTTAAGAGTGCAACCCCTTCGTTAATTTCGAGAAGAATGCTTGGCTCAGACATAACTAAGTCCTGTAAGTAGAGGGTTAATAGGCTAACAACCCGTAAATTTAGGCCGACGTTTTTCTTGGAAAGCTTGCAAGCCTTCAGCACGATCAGCAGTACCTGCTAACACTGTAAAGGCATGGCGTTCGAATCTAAGACCCGTTGCCAAGTCAGTATCGCTTGCTTTATGAATGGCTTCTTTAGTTAGGCGAACAGCAAGGGGCGCTTTGCTGGCAATGGTTTCAGCAATTTGAATAGCACGCTCAACGGTTAGTTCTGTTGGGCAAATCTCACTGATTAAGCCTGCTTGTAAAGCACGTTGGGCAGAAATTTGTTCACCCGTTAAGGCTAGGTGCATGGCTAGGGCAGAACCAACAGCACGGGTTAAACGCTGTGTACCACCAGCACCAGGCATAATGCCTAGGTTAATTTCTGGTTGACCAAAGCGAGCATTTTCGCCTGCTATAAGAATGTCTGCGTGCATGGCAAGTTCACAGCCGCCACCCAAGGCAAAACCATTGATTGCAGCAATAATGGGTTTGGGAAAGCGTGCTAGGCGCTGCCAGTGAGCAACACGCGGGTCTTCAAGTATTCCAACCAGATCACGTGCTGCCATTTCATTGATGTCTGCACCAGCAGCAAAAGCACGTTCACTACCCGTAATAACAACGGCACGAGTAGCGGTGTCTGCTTCTGCAGTATCTAGCGCGGCGGATAATTCACCTAAGAGGGCAGTATTTAAAGCATTGAGAGCAGCAGGGCGGTTAAGTGTTATTAACAACACACCCTTATCTGGCCCTTGGATAATTAGATTATCAGGCATAAGCAACCCATGAATTGTTTATTATATATTTGACTGCTTAGGTTGTGCCGATCAGCGAGTGACCTAAATAGCAGTTACATCTTTTTGTCTTGTATTCTTGTGGCTAAGTTAGCTCGATGCATTGCTGAAATTAGTATATCCAAAAAATGACACTGATCAAGAACTTAATTCTTGTTTTGTGTATCGCTTTTAGGTGTTTTTTAGGGTTTCTTATAGTTAACTATTTGATTTTTAATATAAAATCTGTATTTTTTATTGTTGTTTAATTTGTTTTTGAGCAGTTTTTTTGCGGGTTATTAGTATAAATAAAGCTGATTGCTTTGCTTTGCTAGGTGGATGTGATACAAAAAGCGCGTCTTGTTTTAAATTGTTGTTGCTATGTTGGCACGCTGGATGAATGTTTTTTTATACTATTATTTCTTAGGAGACCTACCATGTCAGCAGTAACGCCTGCCACCCTGTTTGAACGTCATGAAACACTATTAAATCGTGCAGTAGAAGCCATTCATACCCGTGAATACTGGTCGCCCTACTCGGAAAACTTAAAGAAGTATCCAGAAGAGCTAGTTAAATCTGCGCCAGAAGACTTCAAGGCTTTGTGTAACCAGCACTTTGAGCTAGAAGGCCCAGCAAGCGTTAAAAAAATTACCGGTGAGCGTTCACCCTATGGATTAGATTTAGGCACTAGCTACGATCAGCCCGATATGGATCAGCTAGTTGACACCCTACATGCACTGATACCTCAGTGGCGTGATGTTGGCCCTAAAGGCCGTGTCGGTGTGTGTATGGAGATTCTCCAGCGCCTAAATGCTATGAGTCCTTTAATGGGCCATGCGGTCATGCACACCAGTGGTCAGGGTTTTATGATGGCCTTCCAAGCGGGTGCACCTCATGCCCAAGACCGTGCTTTAGAAGCGGTAGTTTATGGTTGGGATGCAATGAATGCTGTTCCGGCTTCTGCACGTTGGAACAAGCCACAAGGTAAGATGGATCCATTGGTGATGGATAAAAAATTCACCATCGTACCCCGTGGTGTTGCCATGGTTATTGGTTGCTCTACCTTCCCCACTTGGAACACCTACCCAGGTTTGTTTGCCAGCCTAGTTACCGGTAACCCCGTAATCGTTAAGCCCCACCCCGCAGCTATTTTGCCTGCTGCTTTAACTGTAAAAGTAGCCCAAGAAGTATTAAAAGAAGTAGGCCTAGACCCACAGATAGTTAGCTTGGCTGTTGACACGCTAGAAGAGCCAGTTGCTAAGGTTTTAGCCATGAACCCTAAAGTAAAAGTCATTGATTACACAGGTTCTAGCGTTTTTGGTAACTGGTTAGAGCAGAATGCACTGCACGCTAAAGTCTTTACCGAAAAAGCCGGTGTTAACTCGATTATTGTTGATAGCGTTAGCGACTTAAAAGCCGTGACTCGCAACCTAGCTTTCACGCTAAGTCTTTATTCCGGTCAAATGTGTACCACAACTCAGGCTATCTATGTTCCCAAAGGTGGAATTGATACACCCGAAGGTAAAGTAAGCTTTGATGAGTTTGCACAAGCCTTGGCAACAGCAACTAGCAAATTCTTAGGCGATAACGACCGTGCTTGCATGGTATTAGGTGCTATCCAGTCTGAAGCAACGGCTAAGCGTATTGATGAGTGTCGTAGCTTGGGTGAAATAGTGCTAGATAGCGAAAGCCGTACTCATGCACAATTTCCAGAAGCTCGTATACGCACACCGCTTATTCTGAAAGTAGATGGTAAAGATCAAGCTACCTATTCAGAAGAGCGCTTTGGTCCTATCTCTTTCCTAATTGCAACAGAAGACACTGCGGATTCTATGCGTTTAGCTAAAGCAGTACTTGAAGAGCAGGGTGCTATTACTCTAGGTGTTTACTCAACCTCTGAAGCTGTTTTAGAGCAAGCTGAAGAACTAGCAATGGATGTTAAAGTTGCGCTTTCTTGCAACCTAGATGGCGGCGTATTTGTTAACCAATCTGCTGCTTTCAGTGACTTCCACGCTACCGGTGGTAATCCTGCCGCTAATGCTTGTTTAAGTGATGCTGCCTTCCTAGTGAACCGCTTTGTTGTTGTACAAAGTCGTCGTCACGTCTAACTAGCCTTAGGTTAGTTGTCTTTGCTTTACTGTGACCTAAGCGTCAGTTTTATCGCTGACGCTTAGGTGCAGCTTAAGTTAGTCTGCTCTGTTAAGCAGCTTAGCTTAAACCAGTAAACTTCAAGGAAAATAAAAAATGCCCTGTTATAAAATTGAAGGTGTTGCCCCCGTTGTTCATCCAACCGCCTATGTTCACCCTACCGCAGTATTAATTGGTGATGTGCATATTGGCCCTAATTGTTATGTAGGCCCTACCGCTTGTTTACGCGGTGACTTTGGGCGAATAATTCTTAAAGAAGGCGCTAACGTACAAGATACCTGTGTAATGCATGCTTTTCCTGGCCTAGACGCAGTGGTCGAAAAAGACGGCCATATAGGTCACGGCGCTATTTTACATGGTTGCATAGTAGGTGAAGACTCACTGGTTGGTATGAATGCCGTGGTAATGGATGGCGCAAAAATCGCACCTCGCTCCATTGTTGCTGCTACCGCCTTTGTTAAAGCAGGTTTTACTTGTGAACCCGAATCATTAATTCTTGGTTCGCCCGCCAAAGTACACCGCAAATTAAGTGCTGAAGAAATTGCTTGGAAGCAAGAAGGTACAGGTGAATACCAGCGTTTAACAAGGCGTTGCCTAGCCACTTTAGAAGAGTGCGAACCTTTAACAGAAGTTGAACCAAATCGCCCTCAAGTAGATGCCGGTACCACCCAGCCCAAACAAAAGTAATGAGAATTAACCCATGGCTTATGAAAATATTTTAGTTGAAAAAAAAGGCGCAGTGGGTGTTATTACCCTGAATCGTCCTAAGGTTTATAACGCTTTATCTATGGCATTAATTGCAGAAATAGGTCAAGCAGTTAAAAGCTTTGAACAGGATGCAGAAATTGGCTGTTTATTAATTCAAGGCAGTGAAAAAGTGTTTGCCGCTGGCGCTGATATTTCTGAAATGGCTAATAAAGATTTTCCAGAGCTATTTGCCATGAACTTCCCTTATGTAGAAGGTGATGGTTGGCAGGTTTTGGAATCAAGACGTAAGCCTATGATAGCTGCTGTTTCAGGTATGGCTTTAGGCGGTGGTTGTGAGTTGGCTATGGCTTGTGATTTTATTCTAGCCAGTGATACCGCACGTTTTGGTCAGCCAGAAATTAAGCTAGCCACCATGCCAGGTGCAGGTGGTACGCAGCGTTTAACCCGTGCTATAGGCAAGGCTAAAGCCATGGAAATGTGCTTAACCGGTCGAATGATGGATGCTGAAGAAGCAGAAAGGAGTGGTTTGGTTAGTCGTATTTTGCCCGTTACAGAACTATTTAACGAAGCCTTAGCAACGGCTGAAGCCATCGCTGCTCAATCACGCCCTGTCACCTTATTAATACGTGATGCGGTAGATCAAGCCTACGAAACAACACTAGCCGCTGGTATGCGTTTTGAACGCCATGCTTTTCAAAGTAGTTTTGCTTTTGCAGACCGTAGCGAAGGTATGCAGGCTTTTGTTGAAAAGCGAGCACCGCATTTTAAGAATCGTTAAAAACTAAGAGTTATTAAAATTAAAAGAGCTAAGCTGGATATCCTCTTCTGTTAGGGTGATTTTCCAGCCCTCTTGGTCACTCCAATCGCCTAACACATAACGCTTAGCTGGCAACTTCTTATTATTCAATTCTATTTCTAAATCATGCACTGCTGGCCGGTGGGTATGACCATGAATAAGGCAGGTGGTTTGGTGTTTTTCCATTAACCTAACCACTTCTTGCTGAGTTACATCAACAATATAGCTGGCTTTTTTACTGGTTGATGATTTGCTTACTTGGCGTGCTTTATTGGCAATTTTTAGCCGTAACCTTAAAGGAAGATGCAACAAAAGGTATTTAATTAAGGGGTTGTGCAAAACACGCCGCATTCTTTGGTAACTAATATCTTGGGTACAAAGTAAATCACCGTGCATTAGCAAAATAGACTGGCCAAAGGGTGCAATAATGCTAGGGTCTTTTAGCAGAGTGCAGCCTGCTTGCTTGCAAAAACTCTCACCTAAAGCAAAGTCACGATTGCCGTGCATAATAAAAACGTAAGTACCGCTTTCAGCTAGCTCCTTAAGTGCTTGAGCTACACCTCTATGGAAGTCTGTCATAGCATCATCACCCACCCAGAGATTAAAAATATCCCCCAAGAGGTAAAGTGCTTTAGCTTGAGTGGCTTCAGTTTTTAAAAAATGCAAAAAAGCCCGGGTTAAAGCCGGGCGATTTTCTTGCAAATGCATATCTGAAACCAATAGCAGCATCTAAACTTATTCCGCTTCCACGAGCACTGCTGTTTCGATGACCACATTTTCAACGGGCACATCTTGGTGACCTTGTTTATTACCGGTTGCCACGCCTTTAATTTTTTCAACCACATCCATGCCTTCAACTACCGCACCAAATACAGCATAGCCCCAACCTTGAGTATTTTTACCTGAGTGGTTTAAAAAGTCGTTGTCCTTTACGTTAATAAAAAACTGCGCACTGGCTGAGTGAGGATCCATAGTACGCGCCATAGCAACACTGCCATTAACATTGCTTAGGCCGTTATCTGCTTCATTTTCTACTGGAGCTTGGGTTGGCTTTTGGTTGAAATCAGTATCAAAACCACCCCCCTGAACCATGAAGTTACTGATTACACGGTGAAAAATAGTGCCATTATAATGACCACTTTCTACATAACTAATAAAGTTAGCCACAGTCTTAGGGGCTTTTTCAGCATTCAATTCTAAAACAATATCGCCGAAATTAGTGGTCAGGCGAACCTGTGGATTGCTGTCAGACATAGTAAACTCCGTTAATTCAAAGGTGCACGCCTGTATAGGGCGGCTTGCATCCGCTATAATACTTTTCTTTAGTGCGACACGTCACGTTACGTGTCAACTGTTTGAAACCAAGTCAGTCCTTGTAAATCAAGGACTTAAAAACACCGCGAACAACGGTGCTGGGTCAAACAGCGGCGGGGAGCCGCAGTTCGATTCACGATAGGTTGTGTCAGATTTACTCTGATAATGACCCTTGGTGCTGTCCTGTTACAGCATCCTAACCTTAAAAATCGTGGAGACTTTAGACTTTTTTGTCATAAGTAACTCCTTTTTCATACCCGCAGGGTTGCATACCCTGCTGGGTATGCCATTCTCGGATGAGAAAGCAGTTCAACTGCTGTTTCTTGCCCGACGCGGAGCGCAAGCTCTGTTCCCTAATGCTTGGCCTTTCTCACAAGGAGAGGTATCAAGCCGTGTGTGTATCCACACGTTCACTAGGTCGACATGCAGCAGGGGCTAACCCGGTTGTGTGAAGCTCGACTGACAATGTTCTTCCCTTTATGGGTGCTGCTGATGGTAACACAGGCAGTATTGGGGGCAAATTGCCTGCTTTCAGAAGAGCTAGTGACTGAAACCCTATGGCTAACGCAAGTAAACTATCGTCAGAACCACCGTAAGTATTGACGGGCCTACGGCAATTATTGGCCTCAGCCAAAACAGGCAAAGCAGTGGGTTATCGTTGTTGAAGAAGACGATACGATACTACAAACGCTGTCGGTGGACAGGTAGAGCCTAAGGGGTGGAGTGGTGGGGTTCAGGGAACGTGGCAATCCCGATCACTGGCCTGAAATGCAGCTTACGCTGTGTGAAAGGCAGGCAACCCGCAAGGGGCGCTGATCAGTGTGGGGAATAGGAGGGTGCAAGAAGCAAAGGGCTGGCTGTAATGGCTGGCATATCGGTTGCAACATTACCGACGCAGGAAACTGCGGCTGACGTGCACTTGGTCTAGTACTGCGACGACACTGCTGATTTCAGCAGCCAGGGAGGCCACGGATAGAAGGTGGTCTTTCAAAATATACCAGCCCATAGGGGACGCTACTCGCCCCTATGGGTCGAGAACCATCCTCTTTTTGTGCTTGGTATTTACCCAGCTA
Organism: Marinospirillum minutulum DSM 6287; assembly: GCF_000422325.1. Classification (GTDB taxonomy): domain Bacteria; phylum Pseudomonadota; class Gammaproteobacteria; order Pseudomonadales; family Halomonadaceae; genus Marinospirillum; species Marinospirillum minutulum. The sequence goes on along the minus strand of NZ_AULO01000013.1, from coordinate 141,939 downwards.
ACGGAGGACGGTATGAATACGGAATCTTTGATTTCGTCTGCGGCTCCGAACTGCGGAGCCACACACTGGCACGGTATTGACTGGGCTAGTGCAAGCCGAGCGGTTAGAAAAACGCAGTTGCGAATCGCAGAGGCAGCTAAAGCAGGTCGTTGGCGGCAAGTTAAACGCCTACAGCGCCTGCTTACCCACTCGTTTTATGGTCGTTGTCTGGCTGTAAAACGCGTAACCGAGAACCGGGGTCGCAAGACTCCGGGAATCGACGGTGAAACCTGGGGAACACCCAAGGCAAAATGGCACGCCATAAAACGCTTGTCGAAAATCAGGGGGTATCGACCCAAACCGCTTAGGCGCGTCTGGATACCGAAACCCGGCAAAAAGGAAAAACGCCCTTTGGGGATTCCGGTCATGCTTGATCGGGCAATGCAGGCACTCTTGCTGCTATCTCTGGAGCCAGTGGTAGAAACCACCAGTGATCCCAAGTCGTATGGTTTTCGACCGGATCGCTCAACTGCCGACGCAATGGTAGAACTCTTCCATTTGTTGGCTCCCAAGGTGGCTCCCGTCTGGATACTGGAGGGAGACATCAAGGGGTTTTTCGACAACATCAACCATGACTGGTTAAGCAGCCATGTTCCCATGAACAAGGAACTGCTCAGGAAGTGGTTGAAGGCTGGGGTCATTGACCGATCTCAGTACAGGGCAACCCATGCCGGGACGCCGCAGGGTGGAATCATCTCACCCTGTCTGGCAAACGCCACACTCAATGGTCTGGAAACTGGATTGCAGCATTATCTGGTGGAACGTCTGGGAGTGACAGGAGCCAAAAGGTCAAAAGTGAAAGTGGTGCGTTATGCCGATGACTTTGTAGTGCTGGCTGACTCGAAAGAGCTGCTGGAAGAGGTCGTCAAACCTTGGATTGAAGCCTTCCTCGCAGTCAGAGGAGTGGAATTATCTCAGGAAAAAACGCATATTACCGCAATCACCGATGGCTTTGACTTTCTGGGCTGGAATTTCAGAAAGTACGTGCCGAAGTCGCCTTACAGGCAAGCAAAACTGCTGATCAAACCCTCGAAGAAGAATGCGCAAGCCTTCTATCGGAAAGTGGCAAACATCATCAAAAACAGTGGAGCGATGACCCAAGAGGCACTGATTGCACAGCTCAACCCGGTACTCAAGGGCTGGTCACAGTACCATGCTCCTGTTGTGGCCAAGGAAACCTTCAGTAAGCTGGATCATTTGATTTTCTGGCGGATCAGAAGGTGGATCAAACGCAGGCACCCGAGAAAATCCGAAAAATGGATTAAGAAGAAATACTTCCATTCCATTAACGGCAATAATTGGGTGTTTGCTAAACCCTTTAGAAGCAGTGAGGGGGAGGTGTTTTACCAGCAGCTGTATCAGCTGGCAAGCACTCCCATCGTGCGCCACAAGCGTTTACCAACGGGGTATCACCCGTATGACGCGGCGCAGGAGGAGAAGTGGGAAGCCTTGAGGACTCAGCGAATGCAGCACAAGCTGAAATATCAAAAGGAACTGGTGTCGCTGTATCGCAGGCAAATGGGCAAGTGCGCCTACTGCGGACAGCCCATCACCAAGGAAACGGGCTGGCATGATCATCACGTCATTCGACGTGTAGACGGCGGCTCTAACACCTTGAAAAACAGGGCACTGCTTCACCCAAACTGTCATTCGCTGGTACACTCTCGCGGAATGAACCAGGTAATACTAAAATGGATGGATATTGCCACACAATTGAAGTCCAAAGCCAAAGCGGCCGGTCAGGGTTAAACCTGACTTAACTAGACTTGAGCCGTGTGCGAGGAAACCCGCAAGCACGGTTCTTAGGGGGGGATGGATCAGTAATGATCTGTCCCTACCCGCCGGTATTTTCACCAACCTGTTATAGAGCGAGCCTTATGAGTCAGCCCGAAATTATTGCTGCAACCAACTTTATTCGCAACATGATTATTCAGCAGCGTGAGGCGGGTCAACAGCAAAAAGTTATTACCCGCTTCCCACCAGAACCCAATGGTTTTCTACATATCGGCCATGCTAAAAGCATTTGTTTAAACTTTGGCATAGCAAAAGAGTTTGGTGGTGATTGCCATTTGCGTTTTGATGACACCAACCCAGAAAAAGAAAGCCAAGAATTTATTGATGCCATTAAAGAAGACGTTAATTGGCTGGGTTTTCAATGGACAGGTGAGGTGCGCTTTGCTTCCGACTACTTTGAGCAGCTTTATGACTGGGCAGTGCATTTAATAACTACTGGCAAAGCCTATGTTTGCGAACTTAACGCAGAACAAATGCGTGAATACCGTGGCACCTTAACTGAGCCAGGCACTAACAGCCCTTTTCGTGAACGCAGTATTGAAGAAAACCTAGCTGAGTTTAATAAAATGCGTGCCGGAGATTACCCAGACGGTGCCAAGGTGTTACGTGCCAAAATTGATATGGCCTCACCTAACATTAATTTGCGTGATCCCATTCTTTACCGCATACGTCATCAAGAACACCACCAAACGGGTAATAAATGGTGCATCTACCCTAGCTATGACTTTACGCATGGCCAGTCAGATGCACTAGAAGGCATTACCCATTCCCTTTGCACCTTGGAATTTGAAGACCACCGCCCTTTATATGAATGGTTTTTAGATAATCTACCTGTGCCTTGCAAGCCAGTACAAACAGAATTTGCACGCCTTAATATAAACTATACGGTGACTTCTAAGCGTAAGTTAAAGCTCTTGGTTGATGAAGGCGTAGTGAATGGCTGGGATGACCCACGTATGCCTACCATTTCAGGTTTACGCCGTCGAGGTTACACGCCCAAGTCTTTGCGTGACTTCTGCGACATGATCGGCGTTAACCGAGCCGGTGGTGTGGTAGATATAGGCATGTTGCACTTTGCCCTGCGTAGTGATTTAGAACATACAGCTAAACGCGCTATGGTAGTGCTTAACCCCATTAAAGTGGTTATCACTAACTGGGAAGAAGGCCGAGAAGAACTACTAACGTCACCTAGCCACCCAGCCAGAGAAGAGTTTGGCCAGCGCACCTTGCCTTTTACTAAAGAGCTCTACATAGATAGCGATGACTTTATGGAAGAACCACCTAAAAAATTCTTCCGCCTAGCGCCGGGCCAAGAAGTGCGCTTGCGTAATGCTTGGGTTATTCGTTGTGATGAAGTGATTAAAGACGAGCAAGGTAAAATACTTGAATTACGTTGTAGCTACGACCCAGAGACTTTAGGCAAAAACCCAGAAGGCCGTAAAGTGAAGGGAGTTATTCATTGGGTAAGCGCAACGCATGGCCTTCCAGCTGAAGTACGTTTATATGACAATTTATTCCAAGTTGAATCGCCTGACTCAGATAAAGATGTCGATTTCCTAGAGCATTTAAGCTCAGACTCACTCAGTGTTGTTGAAGCCATTTGTGAGCCTAGCCTAGCAACAGCACAAGCAGAAGATCGCTTCCAGTTTGAGCGAGTCGGTTATTTCTGTGCTGATCGTTACGACCACCAGCAGGGCACTAAGCTGGTATTTAATCGTACAGTCAGCCTTAAAGATTCTTGGGCCAAAATACAGAAAAAACAGGGTTGAAATGAATAGCTTACCGCAACTTAAAATTTACAATACCTTAACGCGCAAGAAAGAAGTTTTTACGCCAATAGAAGCTGGTAAAGTTAAAATGTACGTGTGCGGCATTACCGTTTATGACCTTTGTCACCTAGGTCATGCGCGAGTCATGGTCGCTTTTGACATGATTACCCGCTACCTGCGCACCCGTGGTTATGAAGTAAATTATGTGCGTAACATTACCGATATAGATGACAAAATTCTTAAACGCGCTGATGAAAACCAAGAAACCATTGGTGAGCTGACCGAGCGCATGATTAAAGCCATGCACGAAGATGAAGCTAGGTTAGGTGTAGTGCGCCCAGATAGCGAACCGCGTGCTACGGCTTATATCACTGAAATTATTAACCTAATTCAAACGCTAGAAGAAAAAGGCTATGCCTATGCCGCTAGTAATGGTGATGTTTATTACCGGGTACGCAAGTTTGAAAATTACGGCCAGCTAACCAACCGCAAACTGGATGAATTGCAATCGGGCGCAAGGGTTGAGGTGGATAGCTTTAAAGAAGACCCACTTGATTTTGTACTTTGGAAAGCCGCCAAACCCACTGAAGTTAGTTGGTCTTCACCTTGGGGCGAAGGTCGGCCCGGTTGGCATATAGAGTGTTCGGCTATGTCGACCTGCTGCTTGGGTAATACCTTTGATATTCATGGCGGCGGCCCAGATTTACCCTTTCCACACCACGAAAATGAAATAGCCCAAAGCGAAGCAGCAACAGGCCAGAAGTACGTGAACACTTGGATGCATGCAGGCGCAGTACGTGTGGATCAAGAAAAAATGTCTAAGTCCTTAGATAACTTTTTTACCATTCGCGATGTGCTAGAAAAACACGATGCCGAAGTGATTCGTTATTTGTTACTCGCCAGCCATTACCGTTCAGCTATTAATTATGCTGAAAGCGCTTTGCATGATGCCCGTAAAAACCTAGAGCGTTTTTACACAGCTTTACAAAAGGTTAAGCCAGTGGAAGATGCCGCACTAGTAGCTAGTGCTGGTGAATGGCGCAGCCAGTTCTTTGCTGCTATGGATGATGACTTTAATACCCCAGAAGCCTTTGCTGTTTTATTTGATTTAGCGCGTAGCTTAAACCGTGCAGGCGAACAAGATGATCAACCCTTGGCCGAAGCTTTAGCTTTTGAATTGCGTGATTTAGGTGGAATTTTGGGAATGCTACAGCAAAACGCTGATGATTTTCTGAAAGGAAAAGCACTCAGCACAAAGCACAGTATTAACCCAGATGTGATAGAAACCCTAATAGAAAAGCGCCTAATGGCCAAGCAAGATAGAAACTTTGCAGAAGCTGATCGTATTAGAGAAGAGTTAGAAGCTCAGGGTATTCTGCTAAAAGATACCAAAGATGGTACTAGCTGGACTAAAGCTAGCTAGGTTTGTGTTAGTAAGTATTAACTAGCCTAATGAGTTATTGTTAGGCTAGTTAATGACAAGCTAGTCATTAGCTATTGAACTTACTTTCTTCTTTCGTTTCCTCTATTCGCTTCAAGCGATATGCAAAAGCTGCACGACTTAACCCCAGCATTCTGGCTGCAACAGATACTTTACCTTCAGAGTTAAGCATTGCTTTTTCAATTAGTATTTTCTCAAGCTCATTAATACTAATTTCGTTATAAAGAACCTGTTCAGCAAGCGTATTCTTTAGGTAACTTTTGCTGTCGACCGTTTCAATTTGTCCGGATTGTTGATTAATTTTACGGATGTCACCTACAGCAACATCTAAAGATGAATGGCTTGTATTGAAAAGCGTTAGTTCAGTAATCGAGTTTTGATCATCCGTTAGAATGATGCCGCGTTCAATAGTATTTTCTAGTTCACGGATATTTCCAGGCCAGTTGTAACTGTGTAATGCCTCAACAGCTAAATCTGTAAACCCTAGAGTAGTTTTCTTATATTGTTTTTCATAGCGTTTACGGAAGTGTTCCGCTAAGAGAATAATATCATTTTTGCGCTCTCTTAAAGGCGGAATAATAACAGTGTAAGCATTAATACGATAAAAAAGATCTTGCCTAAATCGACCATCCTTCACAGCATTAGCTAAGTCTTCATTAGTAGCAGCAACAACTCTTACATCAATCTTTCGTGTTTGATTGTCACCTACTCGCTCTATTTCACCTTCTTGTAAAGTACGTAGTAAAGCTGCTTGAGCGCGAGCACTTAGCTCAATAATTTCATCTAAGAAAATAGTGCCACCATTAGCGCGTTCAAAACGGCCTTTACGAGACTGGGTTGCTCCTGTATAAGCTCCCTTCTCAACACCAAAAAGTTCCGACTCTATTAGTTCAGGTGGAATAGCTGCACAGTTAACTGCAACAAAAGGTTTGTCATTACGTTGGCTCATACTATGAACACGTCGGGCAAGCACCTCTTTACCAGTTCCTGTTTCACCTAATAACAGCATAGTAACTTCAGAGTTGGCACCCTTGTCAATCATGGCCAATGCACTGGTAAAAGGCGGTGCTTCACCTAGTGCACGGTACATATTTTCAGGGTTATAAGCTAAAGTTTGTTCTAAATCAGCAAGACGAGATTGTAGTTCATATAACTCATCAATTAAGGGTGCCTCTCTGAATAGTAGGCTAAACTCTTCGTGATCAGGCCATTCGCTTGCTAGCTTACCAACGATACGACACTGTCGGTCACCCTGACCACAACACTCAACTTCCCTAAACTGAATGTCCATACCAGCAAAGTGGCTTGAATAAGCACATGCATAGCCAAGAAGAATCCAACAAGCTGGCTCATTTAGTTGGCCTAGGGTAGTTCTACAAATTTCTACTTCGAAAGAATCTACCCATTCAAATTCAGCATAAAAATGTTTTTTCTCTAGGTCACACTCAAGTACGAGAGGTATGGCTTTAACCATCCCACGTAAATTATGCAACATTGGGCCAACTAAAAATGCTTGGTCAGGATCAGAGTTTTCTTCAATATTAAGGGCTAGCTCAGCATCTTTTAACCCAGAAAAATAGCCCAAACGCATAAAGAATCCCTTGCCTCTTTCTTGACCAAGGGTTGTTATGATTTCTTTTCGAAAGCTAGATAAAGCGCCTAAGCTCATCAAAACTGAACGCTGCTCAGCTAGCCAGATTTTGCCATCTTCAGGGTTGAATTTTAGCTTGTTTAAAAGTTGCTCGAAGCTTGGTAATTGCAATTTTTGTTTAGACACTTTCGTACCCAATTATTTGTAGTTGCTATAGGTTTGATCATTAAAAGACTATTCGCTTAAGGGTTTATTTCTCACAGTATACCCCTATTTAATTATAATTTTTTCTACTCTTTTTTTTTTAAAATTTTTAGCTGCGTTGCAGCAAAGTGATCAAAAGATAAACTTGAGTATTTGGGTTTATCTTTTGATCAAATTTTTAGCTAATTAATTTAATCTTGCTAGTCAGCAAAAAGTTCACAATGTTGTTTCTATTTAATAAATCTATTTAAAATCAATAAGTTAAGTTGTTTTCTATTGTTTTGGCATACTGATTGCATTGATTGGCTTGTAGATTAATGGCAAATCCAAAAATAAAAACTAGGGGATCTAGTATGTCACATTTACAAGCCGTTCATAGGCAGGCTCTTGCACCTAGCTATGGTTTACCAAGTCTTACCAAGTATATACGAGTACGCAGTAAGCCTGATGCTCGCTTTGTAGAGTTTGACTTTGCGATAGGGGAGCCTTCCTTATTTGTAGAGTTAATAATGCCACCCGCTGTTTTCAATGCTTTTTGCACTAATAATGCTGTCGTTCACATGACTGATGAACAAATGGCTAGCGTTGATGCAGAGCTAAACAAATGGCGGTATGGCGACGAGGACACCTTGATGTCCAACAACCGCAATCGATCCACTGAATAAAAATAAAACTACTGATGGGTATGAGTTGATGACAATTGAAATAAAAACGGCAACATTGCAGCCTATTCGTAATACCTTTGCCAATATAGAACGGCGCTTTGGTGATAAGCCTGCATCACGTTACCAAGAAGCAACCTATGACTTACAGGGTGAAGCAAACTTCCACTATCGTCCCTTGTGGCAGCCACAGTACGAATTAAACGATAAAAGTCGTACTAAAATTAAAATGAATGATTGGTATGATCTTAAAGATCCACGCCAATTTTATTACGGAACTTACGTTCAGCAGCGAGCTAAACACCAAGAAGCCACTGAGACTAACTACAGCTTTTTTGAAAAACGTGGTTTAGCTGAGCATTTGTCTGAAGAAGTTAAATCTTACCTACTTACTTACCTTATTCCTTTACGTCATGTGGAACATACGGCGAATCTCAATAATATGTATGGCTGTGCCTTTGGATATGGTACGGCTATCACTCAAGCTCTGCTTTATAACGCTATGGATCGACTCGGTAATGCTCAGTACTTATCAAGAATTGGTCTACTTTTAGATGGCAATAGTGCTGAATCACTGACTACTGCAAAGCAGGAGTGGCTGAAAAACCCTGTTTGGCAACCTATGCGTGCACTATGTGAGGAAATGACGACAGTTGAAGACTGGTTTGAAGTATTTATTGCCCAAGACCTAGTTGTAGATACCCTGATATTTAATCTCTTTTATAGCCAGCTAGATGAAAAGCTTGCATCTATGGGAGCTAGAGATATAGCGCTATTAACTGAGTTTATGCAGGTATGGAATAAAGACTCTAGTCGTTGGTTAGACAGTGTTTTAAAAACGGTTGCCAGTGAGTCAGAGGATAATAGTGCCTTACTTGGGGAGTGGGTTCAGCGCTGGCGTAAAAAAACATTAGAAGCTTTAAAGCCTGTTGTAGCCTCTATGCTTGATAACAGTGATGCATTAAGTATTGCAGATGCATCACTAGAAGAGCGTCTAACTAAAATTGGTATTACTTACTAAGGAGTCATCATGTCTAAGGTTTATTTGGCTTTACAAGATAACGATGATTCTCGCTATATCGTTGAAGCAATAATTGAAGATAACCAAGAAGCAACAGTTATAAATCAGCCAGCCATGATTCGTATTGAAAGCACAGGGGAGCTAGTTGTGCGTCGATCCACTGTAGAAGAAAAAATTGGGCGTGATTGGGATGTACAAGAGTTGCATCTAAGCCTAATTACTTTGGGTGGTAACGTTGATGAAGATGAAGATCAACTGCGCCTTAGCTGGAATGTTTAAGCCAAACACAATAATAAGAAGGTAAATACAATGGTTGCCAAAAAACTTAATTTGAAAGACAAGTACCGTGCTCTAACCCGCGATTTAGACTGGGATTACGATTATTCTGATCGAAAAAAAGCTTTTCCCTATGAGGAGTTTGAAGGGATAAAAATTACTGATTGGTCAAAGTGGGAAGACCCTTTTCGTTTAACTATGGATGCTTATTGGAAGTACCAAGCTGAAAAGGAAAAGAAGCTTTATGCAATTTTTGATGCCTTTTCACAAAATAATGGTCACTTAAATGTTACAGATGCACGTTATGTAAACGCAATTAAAGTGTTTTTAACGGGTGTTTCACCACTTGAGTATCAAGCCTTCCAAGGTTATGCCCATGTGGGTCGCCAATTTGGCGGTGCTGGTGCGCGTGTTGCTTGCCAAATGCAGTCTATTGATGAGTTACGCCATGTACAAACCCAAGTTCATGCTATGAGCCATTACAACAAGTTCTTTGATGGCTTCCAAGACTGGACACATATGCATGATCGTGTTTGGTACTTGTCTGTACCTAAGTCTTTTTTTGACGATGCACGTTCAGCCGGTCCTTTCGAGTTCTTAATAGCTATCAGCTTTAGCTTTGAATACGTTTTAACCAATCTTTTATTTGTGCCCTTTATGTCAGGTGCTGCACACAATGGTGATATGGCAACTTGTACTTTTGGTTTCTCTGCTCAGTCAGATGAAGCACGTCATATGACCTTAGGCTTAGAGATTATTAAATTCCTATTAGAACAGCATGAAGACAATGTTCCCATTGTACAAAAGTGGATAGATAAGTGGTTTTGGCGTGGTACACGCTTGCTAGCAATTGTAGCCATGATGATGGACTACATGCTGCCTAACAAGGTGATGTCTTGGAAAGAAGCTTGGGAAGTTTATTTTGAAGATGCAGGTGGCGCACTTTTCAAAGACCTAGCTCGTTACGGTATTCGTATGCCTAAGTTTGTTGAAACCACTGCTAAAGAAAAAGAGCACATTTCTCACCAGGCTTGGTGGATTTTCTACACCCATGGTCATGCTGCTGGTTTCCACACTTGGATTCCAAGTGATGAAGAGCTGGATTGGTTAAGTGAAAAATACCCAGATACTTTTGATAAGTATTACCGCCCTCGTTGGGAGCTAGCTAAGGAAATGGAAGCACGTGGCGAACGCTTCTATACCAAAGCTTTGCCTCAGCTATGTACTACTTGTCAGATTCCTATGGGTTTTACTGAGATGGATAACCCAACACAGATTGCATACCGTTCTAGTGACTATGAAGGTGAAAAATATCACTTCTGTTCAGATGGCTGTAAACACATTTTTGATCAGGAACCAGAAAAATACGTTCAGTCTTGGTTGCCTGTACATCAGATTTATCAAGGTAATTGTGGTGGAGCAAATGTAGAGGAAGTATTGCGTGACTATTACAAGATGAATCTTGGTGAAGACAATATGGATTTTAAAGGCTCATCTGATGAGAAGCGTTGGAATGAATGGAAAAGAAAAGGGGTTGCTTAATTTTTATCTTATAACCTGAACAATAACAAAAGCCACTAGTCAACTTTAGCCTAGTGGTATTAAAACAGGAATTAATACTATGTCAGTCGTCGCTATAACACCCGATTATAAATTTGAAGCAAAAGACCGCTTTGAAAACTTTCACGGTAATCAAATCGTTTATGTTGGTTGGGATCACCACTTAATGTTTTGTTCTGCCTTTGCTTATCCAGTGCCACCAGCAACAACTTTTAAAGAGTTGCGTGATGGAGTAATGCAAGAAGCTTTTGAAATGCACCCCGAGTACAGCAAGGTTAATTGGGAAACTGCAACTTGGTTACTAGATAACAAACCTTTTGAGCCTCAATTAGATAAAAGTCTGCAAGAGCAAGGTATTGGGCATAAGTCATTATTAAGGTTTCAGACACCTGAGCTTAAAGGCTATAAAAACGCAGGCGTTTGAGGAGAAGATTATGTCCTACCAGGTAACAGTTGAACCAACAGGTGATGTTGTTGAAGTAGAAGAAGGGCAAACCCTGCTAGATGCTGCTTTAAGGCAAGGTGTTTGGTTGCCTTTTGCTTGCGGACATGGAACCTGCGGCACTTGCAAAGTTCAGGTGTTAGAAGGGGATGTAGATATTGGGGCAGCTTCACCCTTTGCACTAATGGATATGGAGCGTGAAGAGGGTGTTGTTTTAGCTTGCTGTGCTTTACCAGAGTCAGATTTAGTCATTGAGGCTGACATCGATGTTGACCCAGACTTTGCTGGTTATCAAATTGAAGACTATCAAGCAAAAGTGGTAGCTATAGAAGACCTCTCACCAAGCATTAAAGGAGTTCGCCTTGAGTTGGATCGCCCTATGCAATTTCAGGCTGGGCAGTATGTGAACCTTAACTTGCCAAACATCGAAGGCAGCCGTGCTTTTTCAATCGCTAATTCACCCACTAATGCTGGTTACGTTGATTTGCACGTGCGTTTAGTACCTGAAGGAAAAGGAACTAGCTGGATTCACCAGTCAATGCAAGAAGGTGATGAATTAAAGGTTTCAGGCCCTTACGGACAATTCTTTGTTCGTAAGACTGATGACAAGGATGTCATCTTTATTGCTGGTGGCTCTGGCTTATCAAGTCCACTTTCAATGATTACAGAGCTTTTAGAAGCGGGTGATACAAGGCAGATCTACCTTTTTCAAGGCGCTAGAAACCTAGTTGAGTTATATAAAAAAGCTGAACTTGAGGTCTTAGCTAATCAATACAGTAACTTTCATTACATCCCAGCCTTAAATGAACCTTTAGAAACTGATAACTGGCAAGGGTTTAAGGGCTTTGTACATGAAGCTGCTAAAAACTATTTTGATGGACGCTTAGCAGGCCATAAAGCTTATTTGTGTGGTCCGCCACCCATGATTGATGCAGCAATTACGATGCTTATGCAAGGACGTGTATTTGAAGCAGATATTCACATGGAGAAATTTTTAACTGCTGCTGATGGTGCAACGGCTGACTCAAGGTCTGCATTATTTAAGCGTATTTAGTGCATTGGAAGGTACTTATGGCTAATCAAAACACTTGCCAAATAGCTGTTACTAACCGCCAACAGGTGTTCAAGGTACCTAAAGGTGAACTGCTATTGATGGCAATGGAAAAAGTGAATCAACACGCCATTAGAGTGGGGTGTCGAGGCGGCGGATGTGGACTTTGCAAAGTCAAAGTTCTGCAGGGTGATTACCAGACTAAGCGAATGAGTAAAGCCCATATTAGTGAAGAAGAAGCAGCTTTGGGTTTTGCTTTGGCTTGTCGGCTAACACCTTTAAGTGATCTAGAGCTTGAATCAGATCACTTCCAATTAAAAAAGCAGCAAATACAACAAGCAATATAAAAACAAAAAGAGGAAGTCCTAATGAGAAAAGGTGTAATGCGTCCCGGCCACGTACAAATCCGTGTTTTAGATTTGGATGAAGCCGTTAAACACTACGTTGAGCTAATCGGTTTAATTGAAACCGGTCGTGATAATCAAGGTCGTGTTTATCTAAAAGGCTGGACAGAAGTTGATAAATACTCAGTGATTCTTCGAGAAGCAGATGAGCCAGGCATGGATTTTATGGGCTTTAAGTGTGTTGATGAAGCCACTTTAGATACCCTTGCAGCTGATGTGCGTGAATTGGGTATTGAAGTAAAAGAAATCCCTGCTGGTGATCTACCAGACTGTGGGCGTCGTATGCAGTTTGTTGCACCGACTGGTCATACGTTTGAACTTTATGCCACTAAAGAGCAAACCGGTAAATGGGGGATCAGTGATGTTAACCCAGAAGCCTGGCCACGCGGTTTAAAAGGCATGAAAGCAACACGTTTTGATCACTGCCTACTTTACGGTGACGATTTAGAAGGCAACTTAAAGTTATTTGAAACTCTGGGTTTTGGCTTAGCTGAACAAGTACTAGACCCTGAAGGCAATAAAGCTGCCTTGTTCTTAACCGCCTCTATGAAAGAGCACGATATTGCCTTTATTAAGCATGAAGAAAAGAACAAGTTCCACCATGCTTCTTTCTACCTAGATACTTGGGAAGACGTATTGCGTGCTGCTGATTTAATTACCATGACCAACACCTCTTTGGATATTGGACCCACCCGTCATGGTTTAACTCATGGACAAACTATTTACTTCTTTGACCCTTCAGGTAACCGTAGTGAAGTGTTCTGTGGTGGTAGCTACTTCTATCCAGATCACAAAACCATTACATGGAAAGTTGAAGAATTAGGTAAAGCAATTTTCTATCACACCCGTGAACTGAATGAGCGTTTTTTAACGGCTTTAACCTAGTAAAACCCGTGGTATCAACCTTAATGGTTGATACCACATTTATTTAACGACTGGATAAGATTAGTAAGAGAAAAATTTATGAAAGAATTTAAGCACTTTATCAATGGTCAGTACGTGGTATCAGCCAGTGGTAAAACCTTCGAAAACCGTAGTCCGGTCGACAACAGCCTACTCGGTAAAACGTATGAAGCCGGTCGTGAAGAAGTCAATGCTGCAGTACAAGCAGCTAAAGCGGCACTAAAAGGTCCTTGGGGTAAACTCACCCAGGTTGAACGAACTAAACTGCTTAATAAAGTAGCCGATCGCATTAATGAGCGATTTGAAGAATTTCTAGTAGCTGAGTGCCTTGATACAGGTAAACCTCGCTCGATTGCAGCACATATAGACATTCCACGTGGTGCAGCCAACTTTAAAGCCTTTACTGAAACCGTTGCTAACCTACCCACCGAAGGTTTTCGCATGGACACCCCAGACGGTAAAGGTGCAATGAACTTTGGCCACCGCACACCCAAGGGCGTTATTGCTGTTATTGCTCCTTGGAATCTACCCCTATTACTAATGACCTGGAAAGTAGGCCCTGCCTTGGCTTGCGGCAACACCGTGGTTGTTAAACCTTCTGAAGAAACCCCTATGACCACCACTCTTTTGGGTGAAGTGATGAATGAGTGCGGTGTTCCGCCGGGTGTATTTAACGTTGTTCACGGGTTTGGTCCTGATTCAGCAGGTGAATTTTTAACCACTCACCCAGATGTAGACGCCATAACTTTTACAGGTGAAACCCGTACAGGCGAAGCCATTATGAAAGCGGCGGCAGTAGGTTTGCGAAATATATCACTAGAGTGCGGTGGTAAAAACCCAGGTATTGTTTTTGCTGATTGCGATATTGAAAAAGCCGTTGAAGGCACTATGCGTTCTGCTTTTGTTAACTGTGGACAAGTTTGTCTTGGTACTGAACGCGTTTATGTCGAGCGCTCAATTTTTGATAAGTTTTTAGCAAGAATGAAAGAAGAAGTTGCTAAGTTAAAGCTTGGCCGTCCAGAAGATGAAACTGCTAATTTTGGTCCTTTAGTCAGTCAAGAGCATCGCGCTAAGGTTAAATACTACTATGACCTAGCCGTTGAAGAAGGTGCCAAAGTTGAAATTGGGGGTGGTATTCCTGATATGGGCACTGAGCTTAATGGCGGTGCCTGGATTGAACCTACCATTTGGACTGGTCTAGCCGACGATGCACGGGTAATGCGTGAAGAAATCTTTGGCCCTTGCTGCCATATTCGCCCTTTTGATAGTGAAGAAGAAGTTGTTGCACTGGCTAACGACACCGATTACGGCTTAGCCGCAGCTATTTGGACAGAAAACTCAGCACGTGCTATTCGTGTTGCTGAACAAATGGAAGCAGGTATTGTTTGGGTTAACTCCTGGTTCCTTCGTGATTTACGCACTTCTTTTGGTGGTGCTAAGCAGTCAGGTATTGGCCGTGAAGGTGGCGTGCATGGTATGGAGTTTTATACCGAAATGAAAAACATCTGCATCAAGCTTTAATTGAATACAGTCAAACTATAAGTGAGAAATCAATGAATAAAGAGCTTATTCAAAGCTGTGGTGATGAGTTGTATCAAGCCATGGTTGAACGTAAAACGCTTCGCCCTTTAACCGAGCGTTATCCTAATATTACGCTTGAAAATGCTTACCAAATTTCTTTGCGTATGTTGGAGCGTCGCCTAGCTTCAGGTGAGCACATTATCGGTAAAAAAATTGGTTTAACGTCCAAAGCCGTACAAACCATGCTTGGGGTTGGTCAGCCTGACTTTGGCTACCTAACCAACAAAATGGCCTTTAGCCAAGGCGAAGAAATGCCTATTTCAAGCCAACTTATGCAGCCTAAGGCTGAAGGCGAAATTGCCTTTATTTTGAAAAAAGACCTGATAGGCCCCGGTGTTACTAATGCCGATGTGTTAGCGGCCACTGACTGTGTAATGCCTTGCTTTGAAGTGGTGGATTCACGCATTGAAGATTGGAAAATAAAAATTCAAGACACAGTGGCAGATAATGCTTCCTGCGGTTTATTTATTTTAGGTGATCAAGCCGTTAGCCCAACAAAAGTCGACCTAGCGACTTGCGGTATGGTAGTTGAAAAA
The DNA here is from genome assembly GCF_000422325.1 of Marinospirillum minutulum DSM 6287. Lineage (GTDB taxonomy): Bacteria > Pseudomonadota > Gammaproteobacteria > Pseudomonadales > Halomonadaceae > Marinospirillum > Marinospirillum minutulum. Next base: position 126,665 of record NZ_AULO01000013.1, on the reverse strand, counting down.
AATGGTTCGATTATTAGTACTGGCGCAGGCGCAGCGGCGTTAGGCAGTCCAGTTAACTGTGTTGCTTGGTTGGCTAATACCTTAGGCCAGTTTGGAATTCCGCTGAAAGCGGGCGAAGTGATTCTTTCGGGTTCACTCGTACCTTTAGTAGCAGTTAAAGCCGGTGACCACATGAGCCTAAGTATTGGCGGTATGGGTAACGCTTCGGTACGTTTTGTTTAAGCACCATTTTTTAAGCCTCACTTCACCTAATAAAAGCAGGCATTAATATGAGTAAAAAACTTAAAGCCCTCATCATCGGTCCCGGCAATATCGGCACCGACCTGTTGATGAAAATGCAACGCTCTGAATGGATAGAACCCGTTTGGATGGTGGGGATTGATCCCACCTCTGAAGGTTTAAAACGTGCTGAAGCCATGGGTATTAAAACCTGTGCAACCGGTGTGGATGGTGTTTTACCTCACATCCTAGAAGACGATATTCGTATTGCCTTTGATGCCACTTCAGCCTACGTTCATGCTGAAAATAGCCGTAAACTGAATGAGTTAGGCGTCATTATGATCGACCTAACACCGGCTGCGATTGGCCCTTTTTGTGTGCCGCCTGTTAATTTGGTTGAACAAACCAAAAACCTTGCCATGAACGTCAATATGGTCACTTGCGGTGGACAGGCAACCATTCCTATGGTGGCCGCTATTTCTCGTGTGCAACCTGTCGAATACGGTGAAATTGTTGCCACTGTTTCTTCACGCTCTGTTGGCCCGGGTACACGCGTTAATATTGATGAATTCACTCGTACTACCGCCAGCGGTGTTGAACAAGTAGGCGGTGCCAAAAAAGGTAAGGCAATCATTATTATTAATCCCGCTGAGCCACCTTTAATGATGCGCGATACCGTGCACTGCTTAACCGAAACTACACCCGACCAAGCGGCCATTACTGAATCCATTCATGCCATGGTTAAAGAAGTGCAACGCTATGTGCCCGGTTATCAGCTAGTGAATGGTCCAGTGTTTGATGGCAATCGTGTGTCTTGCTTTATGCAGGTGGAAGGCTTGGGTGATTTTCTACCCAAGTACGCCGGTAATCTCGACATAATGACCGCAGCAGCACTGCGTACCGCAGAAATGTTTGCTGAAGAAGCGGCCAATCAGTCCATCACATTACCCGCTCGCGGCTAGGAGAAACCCAATGAATTTACAAGGTAAAAAAGTCACGCTGCACGACATGAGCCTACGTGATGGTATGCACGCTAAGCGTCACCAAATCTCACTAGAAGAAATGGTCAATATAGCAACCGGCTTAGACCAAGCGGGTATGCCGATGATTGAAGTGACCCACGGTGATGGCCTAGGTGGTGCTTCTGTTAACTACGGTTTCCCTGCACACAGTGATGAAGCGTACCTAAAAGCCGTTGTGCCAAAAATGAAGCAAGCCAAGATTTCAGCCCTATTATTGCCGGGTATTGGAACGGTTGATCATTTGAACATGGCCAAAGACTGTGGTGTAACCAGTATTCGTGTGGCCACCCACTGCACCGAAGCCGATGTTAGCCAACAGCACATTATGCATGCCGCTAAAATGGGCATGGATACCGTAGGTTTTTTGATGATGGCACACATGGTTAGCCCAGAAAAAATACTGGAGCAAGCCAAGCTCATGGTTGAGTACGGTGCTAACTGCATTTATGCCACCGACTCAGCGGGTTATATGCTGCCGGATGATGTCACCGCTCGCATAGGTCTGCTGCGTAAAGAATTGCCAAAAAACATCGAAATAGGTTTTCATGGGCACCACAACCTTGGCATGGGCATTGCCAACTCATTGGCTGCCATAGAAGCAGGAGCTAGCCGCATTGATGGTTCAGTTGCAGGTTTAGGTGCCGGTGCGGGTAATACACCGCTAGAAGTTTTCTGTGCCGTGCTTGATCGCATGGGCGTAACAACGGGTGTTGATCTATTCAAAATCATGGACGTTGCTGAAGACCTAGTTGTTCCTATGATGGATCACCCCGTTCGAGTAGACCGTAACGCACTGACACTAGGCTATGCTGGTGTTTATTCCTCTTTCCTCTTATTCGCAAAGCGTGCCGAAGAAAAATACGGCATCTCAGCCCGTGACCTTTTAGTTGAACTAGGTCGTCGCGGTACTGTGGGTGGACAAGAAGACATGATTGAAGACCTGGCACTGACCATGGCAAAAGAACAAGGGTTAATCTAATGGAAAATACAAACAAACTGACTAAAGCACAAATTGATGAGCTCGCCACCTACTGTGAAGACGCAGAGCTTAACTGCCAAGAAATTATCAAGGTGACCGATAAATACCCCGATATGACTTACCGTGATGCTTTTGATGTGCAGTGGGAAGTACGTCGCCGTAAAGTGGCACGGGGCCATAAAATTGTCGGCATGAAAATGGGTCTCACCTCTTGGGAAAAAATGGCCCAAATGGGTGTTGAACAACCTTGTTATGGCTACCTAGCTGACTACTTTAGCGTGCCTGAAGGCGGTGAAATTAAAATGGATGAGTTGATTCATCCAAAAATTGAAGCCGAAATTGCTTTTGTAACCAAGGCGCCCCTCAAAGGCCCAGGTGTGCATATCGGTGATGTATTAAGAGCCACTGATTTTATTATTCCAGCGGTTGAAGTGATTGATTCACGCTACAAAGACTTTAAGTTTGATTTAAGAAGCGTGATTGCCGACAACTCCAGTTCCAGCCGTTTTATTACCGGTGGACGCATGGCACGCCTAGAAGATGTGGATGTTCAAAATCTAGGTGTGGTGATGGAAATTAATGGTGAAATTGTTGCTACGGGTGCTGGTGCTGCCGTACTTGGTCACCCTGCTGCTTCGGTTGCGATGCTTGCCAACATGATGGGCGAGCGTGGTGAAGAAATTCCGGCAGGCACTTTTATTATGACGGGTGGTATTACAGCAGCGGTTACGGTTAACCGAGGTGATTCAATTAATATTCGTTACCAAGACTTAGGCAGTATTACTGCCAAGTTTGTTTAAGAAAAGTGTTGGTTCAAGAAAGTAGAACAAGGATGTTCTTATAAATAAAAATATAAACAATAACAAGAAAGAAAGGTAGATCATGAAAATAAAGCTAAATCAACTCGCTGTATTAACAGTAATTACATCCTCTTTATCACTTCCAGCTTTAGCTGGTCACTATGTACCCGGTATAGAAGGTGTAAAAGCTAGTTCTGTGCCACCTCCAGGAGTTTATTACAAGGGCTACTATGTAAACTATGAAGCAGATAAGTTTGATGGTGGCGGACCCGATAAAGTAACAGTTAACGCTCTAGCACATCGTTTAATTTGGGTTACTCCACAAAAGTTTTTAGGTGGTGATTTAACCCTAGAAGCTATCTTGCCAATGGTTAATGAAAAAGTTAAAGCGGGTGGTGCAACTGTTAAAAGTGAATCAGGCTTAGGTGATTTATATTTAGGTAGTGTTATTGGCTGGCACGGTGAGCAATGGGATGCAGTAGGTGGCATAGGCTATTGGGCTGAAACCGGTGATAAAGATAAAGTGGGTCAAGGTCATGATGGCATTATGCTGACCTTTGGTGGTACCTATAAGCTAAACCAAGCAGGTGATATTACTTTAAGTGGTTTAGGTCGTTATGAAATTAATGGCGATAAGAGTGGTGGGGTAACTGTTGAAGATAACCTAACCCTTGAATGGGGTTTAGGTAAGGCTTACGGCACTTTAGATGTAGGTGTTATTGGTTACTTTACTAGAGAAATGTCTGGTTCAAATAAAGAAGAGCGCAATGCGTTGGGTATGTCAGTAGGTAAGTTTTGGCCAAACATTATGCTAGGTGCAGATGTTGCAGCCTATAAAGAGCTCTCTAGCTCTAATGGTCCTGAAGGCCGCGTGATCCGTGCTTCTCTAACCAAAGTATTCTAATAGCTAAGCCTAGCTGGCTAATGCTAGCTAGGCTTTTTTCATGCATTTTAATAGTCAAAATAGAGGTACAGCATGCCCATAGCGCAAATTTATATTATGGAAGGCCGTAGCAATGAAAAAAAAGAAAAGTTAATTGAAAAAATTACTGATGCAATGGTTGAAGCCCTAGATGCACCCCGTGATGTAGTCAGAGTAATAATTACTGAAATGCCCAAGCAACACTTTGGTATAGGTGGTAGTTCAGCAAAAAAATTAGGTCGCTAACCTTATTCAGTATTAAAACAATTATAAAAGTAGTTTTATCTGTGCTTTAGCATAGTGAATTGATAACCAAGTAGGTACAAAAATGCAAAAGGGTGAGTTAAATAAGTATATATTACTCATGAACCCCAAGGGTGATGTTATTTACACCTGTCGCCATACTAGGGATAAGTTCGCTTTAGATAAAGACTCTTTAAAAGGCCTTAATCTGCGCAACTTTAAACACCAAAGTATGCCAGATGGACCAATTAACGATCTTTTTGGAGTTGTAGGTAAAGGTAAGCCATGGTTAGGAGTTATACAGCTTCAGGCTGGGTCAGACGAATTATGGGTTAGTTGTTATGTGTTACCAGTTATTGAACAAGGCCAAGTGGCAGAACTGCATTGCATTATGCAAGAAGCTGATAATGCAACACTTAACCGTGCTAGACAAATTTATGGGTTAAGAAAACAAGGTAAAATGCCTTTACGTTTAAGGCTACCAATTAAATCTACTTGGCAAAGGTTATACCTAGTTTCTTTGCTAGCTATTACACCTATTTTTACAGCAGCTGCTTTAGCAGAGAATAACTGGGTTGTAGGTATTAGCTTTGTTGTTAGCCTTGTACTTTTATTCTTTGCACAACATCTAGTTATGCAACCTTTTAATAGGTTGGTTAATACCAGTAAATCTATAGTACATCACCCTATTAAACAAATAATTTATACTGATACTGTAGATGATATAGGTCAGCTGTATATGGCAATTTCTATGCAGCAAGAACAAACGAGCTCTTTAACCTATAGGCTACAAAACACCTCGGATTTAATCTTTAAACGAGCCAATAAAACTGTAGCAAGCATGGAGCAACTAGTTCAGGCACTAGATCAACAAACTAGTGGTTTAGATCAGCTGTCCAATTCAAGTGCCAGCTTACAAGAAAACGCCCAAGTAATGAGTGCTGAAACCACTTCCAGTAAAATAGCTGTAGAAGCCGCCCTAGCGCAAATTGAGCTAGGTCAAACCACTCTAAAAGATGCAATAGAAGGCAACCACCTATTAGCCGAAAAAATTCAACAAAACCGCAGTTACTTTTTAGAGTTAGAAGCTAGTAGTAACAAAATTGGCGATGTTCTAGTGGTAATTCAAAATGTTGCTGAGCAAACTAACCTGCTAGCTCTCAATGCAGCTATAGAAGCTGCCAGAGCAGGTGATGCGGGTCGTGGTTTTGCTGTAGTAGCAGATGAAGTACGCTCCTTGGCAGCTGAAACCCAAAAATCAGCTGTTAGTATTCAAACAATGATAGAAAGTTTACAAAACGCTACCGAACAAATTTTAAACACCTTAGAAAAAGAGCAAGAAATATCAGACGCAAGTGTTAAACAAATAGATGCCGCTGGTGAAGCCTTTAATAGTATTTTACAAAACGTCGATTTGCTTGTAGCTAGAGTAGATGCCTTAGAGGAAGGCAACAGGCAACAAACTCAAGTTGCAGAAACTGTTGACATGCAAGTGGCTGCTTTTATTGAAGCTAACCAAAAAACCTCTAATGAAGCCAAAGCTGCAGATAAACTTAACCAAGAAGTTGCCCGTATGGCTAATAGCCAAAATTTACTTCTTTCAGGTCTAGCGCAGGCTTAATTACACCTATAATTACTATCAACTTATTAATTAGATATAGTTTTCTTTTAGCTTTAAGCCTCCCGTCCTTTATCGGGTGCTCACTTAACTACGCATGACCATTACGGAGTTTCATCCTACCTATTTACTTGCTGGAACCTTGGCTTCATAGGTATCTTATTTTAGAGGAAAAAAATGCAAGAATACTTACCAGATAATGCAGTCACAGTTGTAGTCTCACGCCGCGTTAAAAAAGGCTGTGAAGAAGAGTTTGAGCAGTTAAGTACAGCTATGTCAGTTGCCGCAAAAAAATTTGCAGGGCACCTAGGTAGCACTATGTTCAGGCCAGCTTCACCTGATGACCCTGAGTACAGGATTGTATTTAAGTTTGCTAGCCAAAAAGATTTAGAAGTTTGGCAAGCATCTGAAGTACGTAAACAGCACTTAGAAAACTTTGAAGGTTTGCTTATAGAACCAGCTAAAACAGAGGTTTTATCTGGGATGGTAACTTGGTTTACCCTACCAGCACGCAACCCCATAAAGCCACCCCCACGTTACAAAATGACCTTTGTTAGCTGGTTAGCTCTTTATCCCAGCGTAACCCTAATTTTTTTACTGTTTGGTGAGCTATTAGAGCCAGTGCCTCTAATTCTAAGAACTTTAATAATAACTGCAGTTTTAATGCTATTAATGACCTACGTGCTTATGCCAAGGTTTACTCGTTGGTTTGCCTTCTGGCTTTACCCCAAGGCAGAAAGGGATCAGCGTTAATGACTATACTTAACACTCCATTGCCTCAGTTAGCACTGGCCTTAAGAAGCGGTAAAATAACTATCACACAAATTATTGAGGCAAGTCTTGCTAGCTATACTGCAAGCGAACATCAGCTAAATGCCTATAAAACTTGGGCAGGTACTAACGCTTTAGAAGTAGCTCAGCATTTAGACAGCTTAATTAAACAAGGTTATGATTTTGGCCCACTGATGGGTATCCCCATATCCGTTAAAGATATGTTTGCAGTCCCTAACCTGCCAACCTTTGCAGGTTCAGCTTTAGACTTAGGTTCAGCTTGGCAACAGCCTGGCAAATTAATTCAAGCACTGTTACATCAAGCAGCTATCATTACAGGCAAAACACATACTGTAGAATTTGCTTTAGGTGGGTTAGGTGTAAACAACCATTGGGGAACTCCACAAAACCCTTGGTCAAAAGATCAAGCCAGAGTTCCTGGTGGTTCAAGTGCAGGTGCAGGAGTATCTTTATGCCAAGGTTCAGCATTATTAGCTTTGGGTACAGATACCGCTGGTAGTGTGCGTATTCCAGCAGCGATGACAGGTACGGTAGGATTAAAAACTACAGTTGGACGCTGGCCAACAGACCAAATAGTTCCTCTTTCTACTTCTTTAGATACTCCAGGTGTTCTTGCCAAAAATGTTACCGACCTAGCCTATGGCTACGCAGCTATAGAAAGCCAACTTAGTGGACAAGAAGTTAAAATACCTAGCCTTGCTAGCTGTAAAGGTTTACGTATTGGGTTAGTAGAAAACTTTTTTTGGGAGGGAGCAAACAATGCAGTAACTCAAGAAGTGCGTCGCGCAGCCAGCCAGTTAGAAGCAGCAGGTGCAGAGCTAATTTCTCTGCAAGTGCCTATGTGTGATGAGGTTTTTGCTTGCTTTCAAGCAGGTGGTTTAAGCGTGGCTGAGCTTGCTGCCTTTTTAACCAATAATCTACCAACTAGCTACGCTAAACTAGACCCTGTAGTACGCACAAGACTAGAAGATGGCGCTGCAATAAGTGTAAGTGAATATTTACAGCGCAAAGATCTATTAGCACAAGCCAGTTTAGTTGCTGCCCAAACTTTCGAGCAGGTAGATGTATGGTTACATCCCACCTTGCCAATAACAGCACCTAGCATGGCAGAAATAGAGCAGCTAGAAGATTATCGTCGTTTAAATATGATTGCGCTGCGTAATCCTTCTATAGCTAACCTCATGGGTTTGTGTGCTTTAAGTTTGCCGGTAGGTGTAGATGAGCAAGGCCTACCTATAGCAATGCAGCTTACTGCAGGCGCACAACAAGAAGTTAAACTCTTAGCCCTAGCTCAAGTTATAGAGCAGCAGTTGGGTTATTTCTCTGACTTAACCAATTAATTTATTAGGATCAAGCATGCCACAATTAATAGAACGCCAAGAATTAGCTTGGCAAGCAGCCTTAACTGCAGCCAAAGCAGCAATGTCCAAAGCCGACGAATTAAAAATAAAAATTCATGTAGCAGTAGTCGATGCAGCAGGGCTAGAGCTAGTGTACTTACGCCATAATGGCGCTTTTTTACATTCAGCCCAAATCGCTCGCGATAAAGCCTACACTTCAGCTAGCTTTGGAATGCCTACTGGAAAATGGTCCGAAATTTTAGAAGACAACCCAGCTTTAAAGCTAGGCTTTCCACATCAAGAACGCTTTATAGTGTTCGGAGGTGGTCTACCTATAAAGCATCAAGACATGCTTTTAGGGGGTATTGGAGTTTCTGGTGGTTCAGCCGAACAAGATGAAGTTTGTGCTCTAGCAGGGTTAGATACAATTAATATTTAGTTAACAACAAGCTATTAAATAACTTAATGAATTGTAATTCAGGTTTAAATCTGAGGATTATTTTCTTGTTTTTTATATAAGAAGGAAAATTTAATGCCAAGTACTTTAATAGAGGTTCGTCAAAATTATTCACCCGAAATTGAAATAGGTATCATAGATGCGGTTCATTCTGCACTTTGTGAGGTATTTAAGATAAAACCAACTGATAAAAATATACGTTTGCTAGTACATGAACCACACAGGTTTGCCTGCCCAACTAATTATGAGCAACCAGAAACCTATACCCATATAAGCATTGACTGCTTTGCAGGACGAACTATCCAAACTAAAAGGTTATTGTATAAATCAATAGTAAAAAAATTGTCTCACTATGGTATACCTGCAAAAAACATTAAAATTTTGCTGCGTGAAATTACTACAGAAAACTGGGGTATTAGAGGTGGCCAAGCTGCATGTGATGTTGAGCTTGGCTTTGATATTAACATTTAGATGTTTTTAAGTATCTTAAATAGAGTTTTTTTAAATAATGCTCAGCACTTACACTTATCTAATGAATGAGAGTGCTGGAAAAATAATTATTTTATATTTTATTTATGGACCAAATAAACCCCACACTCTGCATGGTGGGTGTAGGGGAATTGGTCAAAAAAAGCTAAACGTTCAATATTATGAGTCAAAGTCAGCGTTTTTAAGTTATCGGCAAGCGTTATTGGATTGCAGGAAATATAAATTATCCGCTCATAGTTTTGTACTTGCTCTAGGGTGGCTTTATCTAGCCCTGCTCTGGGTGGGTCTACCAATACAGTTGAAAAGTCATACGCTTGCAAATTGAATTTGCTGGCTTCTTTTGAATCAGGCTCATTTAATGCTTTAGAAAAATCTTCTGCTGCCATGCGTTCAATGCGTACATTCTCAATTTTGTTTGCTTGAATGTTATACTGTCCTGCTGCAACTGAAGTGCGGCTAATTTCTGTACCCAGTAATTGCCTAAAGTTATTGGCTAAGGCTAGGGTAAAGTTACCATTGCCGCAGTAGAGTTCGACAAGGTCACGTTTTTCTTCTCCAGCTTGGGGCCTTGAAACATCCTGCGCCCATTCCAACATACTTTGGCAAATCCACGGGTTAGGTTGGGTAAAACTGCCTTCTACTTGCTTATAAACGAGTGGCTGCCCGTTCACCTGTAAAGTTTCAACAACATAGTCTTGTACTAGTACGCGTTTTTGTTTTCTAGCACGGCCAATAATCATAATGCCCAGTTGTTCTTGTAACTGCCTAGCAGCAACCTCCCAATCATCTTCTAACTGGCGGTGGTAAATTAAGCTGAGCAATACCTGACCAGTTAAGGTGGTTAAAAATTCAACCTGAAACAGTCGATGGCGTAGCAGCGGTACATCGCGTATCGCATCCATTAGTAGAGGCATTAAGCGGTTAATTTCTTCTCCTGCCACAGGGTATTGATCCATACGAACTAGGGTACGGTCTTTTTTAGGGTCTTCACCTATTTCAAACATGGCATAAAAGAGGTCGTCGCCTTCATGCCAAATACGAAACTCGGTACGCAGACGGTAGTGGCTAGCAGGTGAGGCAAATACTTCTAGCTTGGGTGGATTAAATTCAGCAAAAATTTGGTCTAGGTGTTCTGCTTTTTCGGCAAGAAGCTGTGAGTAGATAGTAGGGTTAACCTGAGGCAAACTGGAAGACATGGTGTAATTTAATCTCGTAAAAAGAATTAGCTAACAGGTTCTTTTAAATCAAAACCGGTTAGTTGTTTAATTTGGCTAAAACCAAAGAGTTGTAAAGATTGCGGCAGTTGGCTATCGGTTGCTAAAGGTGCGGTTAACCAGCAGTTAGGAATAAAGTGGGTTGGGCAAGACGGGTTTGAATAACCCGCATCATTAAGTAGCTGTACAACACGACGAGCGATAGCTGCACCTGAATCTATCCACTGCCAAGGTGGCGCACCAGTTTGTTCTGCAACTCTTGCCAAGTGTGGCTGAAGTAATGGAAAATGTGTACAGCCTAGAATAACAGTGTCTAAGCGAGGTTCTGCTAATAAGGGCGCTAGTATTTCTAGCAAATCTTGATCAGCAATCTTACCACCTGCTAAGTAAATTTCTGCTAATTCAACTAGCCGATTACTGCCAACTTTAATGATTTCGCAATCAGCCGCAAATTCGTTAATTAGTTTTTCAGTGTAGGGTCGATTAACTGTACCACACGTTGCTAAAAGGCCAATTTGTCCACTACGCGTGATGAGTGCTGCAGGCTTAATGGCTGGAACCACGCCAACAACAGGTAGCCTACAGCTATTGCGTAGTTCAGGCAGGGTTAAGGTACTAGCGGTATTACAGGCTAAAACAATTAAACTAGGTTGAACTTCACTTATTAAACTACCAACTACTGACAGAACTCTTTCTTTAAGCCAAGCTTCAGTTTTTTGGCCATAAGGAAAGGCAGCATTATCGCAAGCATAAACTAAAGGTAGGCTAGGCATACGCTCTCTGAGTGCTTGTACAACGGATAACCCACCAACGCCTGAGTCAAAGACTAGAATTGGACCAGTGAGTTGTGTTGGTGGTGTAGCTGCTAGATCAACCAAGGTATTGCCTGTTTTAAATTAAACAAACGGTCATTTTACGCCTTGCAGTGACCTTTCAGCAAATCGGAATATTTATCTTTTTTTATTGGTGGAAGCATGTTTTCGCAAAAGAATAAATCTGAGTATGTTTTAGAGTTTACAAGAACATTACCTAAATCTAAAAAAACGGTTGTTAGCCTTTACCTTTTTCCACCAGGGGAAGCGGAACACCTACCTGAACTTTTAGATCGTACTGAATGGAATGCTCGTCCAATAGATTTTCGTTACCGTGTTTTAGGTATTCCTGAAGATAAAAAACAGCATACTGAGCAATCCGTTTCTTTATTGTCGCCCCATTATGAAACCTTGCGTAGTACTTGGTTAGCCAGCTTTCAGCGTTCATTAGAAAAAGTGCAGTATCAAATACAGCAGGCTGGGCTGGGTGAGCAGCATGTCAGTCGTTTAATACTTTTGCTTAGAAGTTTTGCTAAGCGTATTCGTACGAATGTTTCTAGCGAACCTAGGCAAAGCCGTTATCAGCGTCAGTTAGATGTGTATTTTTCTTGGTTAGCAGAACAAAGTTTACTGGGCATAATTAAAAATGAAGCCTGGGCAGATTTACCTGAAACAGCCCAAGCGGAGTTAATGAGTTATTACCATGAAGAAATTGACTACCGAAAAGCCCAAGGTTACTTAAAGGAACTCGATAGTCGTTCAGCACGTATTTTTTATCGTATGCAGTTGTATCGGCGATTCTTAGATAGGTTTATTTTGTTAAAGCCCGATGTGATAGAGCTAGGCAATATAGCACGCCGCAGCGTTAAAGCTTTTATTACCACGCTTATCATGAGTGCCTTTACTATTTTTATTTTTTACTACCGAGATTCAGACTATTCGCTAAGTATAGGTCTTATTCTCACCGTTGCTTTAGTTTACGCACTGCGCGACCTATTGCGTGATGACCTAGTCAAAGTGCTAACTGATTATATTAGAAAAGATAAAGCCTTATGGAAGTTAAGGTATCGGAAAAGCAAAAAAGCCCCTTTGCTGTTTCAACAGTTTTTGTGGCGTTCAATTATTAGTTTTGAGCAGCTACCCGAGAGGGTGAAAAAGAATAGTGGTAAGTGGTTTTTTAGTGCAGGCAACAATATCTTTTTCTTGCGATCAGAAATTGACGGGGAAGGTTATTTAGACCTAGAAGAGAATATTGAAGAAAGTATCGAAATTGACTTTAAGCCTTTTGCTGACCTGCTTAGCAGTGTTAAAACACCCATTTATCACTACGATTTTAATGATGAAGAGGCCGAGGTGGGAACTCACTTAATAGAGCAGCGGCATTATTACAACCTTGTTTTGGTCAGCGAAGACTTAAAAGGTGAGGAGCCTATCAAGGTGCAGCGCTGGAAGCTGACCTTGACGGCTGATGGCATTGTTAATTGTATTGTTGGCCGAGTGATTGAGCCTTCTAAAACCTAGTCTTATAAAGCCTAATTTTTAAAATCTAAGCTTTGGATGGGTCTTTAAGTAGGTAGTGAGCAAAAGCAGGTAGCAGCCAAAGTGCGCCAATCATATTCCACAAGAACATGAAGGTAAGCAAAATGCCCATATCTGCTTGGAACTTAATGGGTGAGAAAACCCAAGTACCCACGCCTATTGCTAGGGTTAAACCAGTGAAGCTAACTGCCTTACCTGTAGAGCGCAGCGTATGATAATAGGCATCTTGTAAGCTTTTACCTTCACCTAGGTATTGGCGTAGGCGTGAGTAAATATAAATGCCGTAATCCACACCTATGCCCACACCTAAAGCAATAACCGGTAGCGTTGCCACCTTTACACCTATGCCCAGTTGCGCCATAAGTGCCTGACAAAGCACTGAGGTTAAGCCAAGTGGTGCCACAATACATACCACGGCACGCCAAGAGCGGAAGGTAATAAATACTAGCGAAGCCACAACGGCATAAACAAAAATCAGCATAAAGGTTTGTGCACGGGCAATTTCTTCGTTGGTAGCCGCTTCAATACCCGCACTACCCGCCGCTAGCATAAAGCGCGCGTGCTCAGAGTTGTTTTCAATAGCAAAGTTTTCTACCGCCTTGGTCACTTCAACCAAGGTATTTGCTTTATGGTCTTCTAAATAAAGAATGACGGGTAAAAGATCGCAGCGGTTATTTATCATGCCAGCAGGTAGATTACTCATGGCTTGGTTAAGCACAAACTGATTGCGAGCAAGGGTTTCCCACTTCAAATTACCTTCATTAAAGCCTGCAATTACTCGTTTGGTAATGTAAGCAGGTGACAAGGTGCCTTGCACGCCCGCTACATTTTGCATTTGCCATTCAAGCCTATCAACAGCTTCTAAGGCTTCATAACCTACACAACCCTGTTCAGGTGTTTCTACCATAACGACCAATACATCGGCACTGGTGGCGTAGTTGTCAGTAACATAGGCGTTATCTAGGTTGTAACGTGAATCGGGGCGTAACTCGGGTGCGCCTTTATCTAGGTCACCAATTTTTAAGTCGGCACTGGCTATAAAGCCAAAAATACCTAAGAGTAAAGCGGCAGCTAAAGACCAGGGTGCAACCTTGGCATGAGTAAAAAATGACAAGCGGTGCCAAACGGGTGAGTGTTCTAAGCGCTTATTTTTAGCACGCATAATGCTGGTTAGGCTGACACCTAAATAAGACATCAGTAAAGGTAAGAGAATTAAGTTAGTCAGAATAATAACCGCTACACCTAAGGAGGCAGCAACGGCAAGCTCTTGAATAACTTGAATATCTATAAATAGCAGGGTCATAAAACCTATGGCATCTGACACCAAAGCTAAAATACCGGCTATGTATAAACCACGGAAGGCTAGGCGAGCTGCAGTAATGCGATCGTGACCAAAAGAGGCTTCTATTGCCATGGCATTGATTACTTGAACACCATGCGAAACAGCGATAGCAAAAACTAAAAAGGGTACTAGCATGGAATAGGGGTCTAAGCCGTAGCCCAAAAGGTTAAGCAGACCTAACTGCCAAGTAACCGCAACGACGGAACACAATAAAGAGATTAAAGCACTTTTAATGCAACGCGAATAAAGGAAGAGCAAAACAAAGGTGATTAGTAGTGCAACTAAAAAGAAGAAACCAACTTGCGTTGCACCATCAATCAAGTCACCAATAAGCTTAGCAAAGCCAATAATGCGCACATCAAACTGTTCATCACTAAACTGGTTACGTACTTCTTCTAAAGCAGCAGAGAAGGCTTGGTAGTCGAGCGGTTTGCCATCAACCATTTCTAATAATGGCGCTACAACAATGGTTGAGCGAAAATCGTTGGCAATCATAATGCCAACCTGACCCGATTTAAGCAGGTTTTCACGCAGCTCTTCTAGGCTGGCTGGGCTACCGTCGTAGGTATCAGGAATAACCGTACCACCTTCAAAGCCTTCTTCTGTTACCTGAGTCCAGCGCACAGCTGGGTCCCATAAAGACCTAACAGCTGACTGGTCAACACCTTCTAAATAACGAATCTCTTCATAAACATCTTGTAAGCGCTGCATATATTCAGCACTAAAAATATCAGCGCCTTCTTGTTTGGCTGTTACCACAATACGAACGGCATTACCAAGACCGCGCAAGTCATCTTGGCGATCCATAAAGTTTTCTATGTAGGGGTGAGAAAGCGGAATAAGCTTTTCAAAGCTGGCTTCAGGTTTTACTTGAATTGCTTGGTAGCCTAAAAAAAAGGTTAATACTAAAAAGAAGACTAACCAGATAGGTCGAAAGTTAAAAAAGGTATTTTCGATTAGGGGAGCTTGTTTTTTATTCATAAAGATAGTCCTTATCGACCCAAGGTTTCAGGTAAGGGCAGGTTGTGTAGACCACCACGCCCTACAGCAATAATTTCTTTGCCTTGGCGTGCTGCTGCTAATAAAGAGTAGCGTCCTGGCAGAGTGTGTAAGTTAAGTGCTTGAGCAGGACCAGTTAAGTACTCACCATTTTGACCTAAAAGAACAAGCTGATTATCCTCTAACACTAGGCCAGTATTTAAGGTTTGTTCCCCTGGGTGTTGAATGGCTTGCCATGAGTCACCGGAATCTAAACTCATAAATAAATTACCTCGCAAACCGCTGGCAATGACTTGTCCGGCTGGGGTGGTAGTTATACCAAAAAATGACCCATCGTAATCTAACTGTAAAGCTTCCCACCTAGTACCACCATTGGTTGAGCGATAGACGCTGCCACGCTCACCGGCAATAAATAGGTTGCCTTTTATGTCTTGGGTAATGGCATTGTTGTGATAACCCTCGGGGTTAGGTAAATCATCCATTAAGCTCTGCCAAGTTTTGCCTGAATCCTTGGTTGTAAGCAGTAATCCATAACCCCCCACTACAAAACCTTTTTGTTCAGAAGTGAAATAAACATCTAAAAGCGGCGCTTCTTCAAGATCGTGATGAATTAATTGCCAGCTAGCACCCGCATCTTCGCTTCGTAAAATCATCGCTTCGTGCCCTACAGCAAAGCCCACTTGGGGTGTAGGAAAGTAAACACTGGTTAGCTGACTGGTCACTGGTACTTGAGCCTGCTGCCATGCTTTGTCTAAATCACGGTAAATGATGTGTCCTCGTTCACCTACAGCAACTAATCGATTTCCAGCAGTAGTAATATCAAGCAGTAGAGATTGAGTGACCAACTCAGATTTAAGTGCTGGCCTAACTAAGGCAGAGTCTGCAACAAGGAAGGGTGCGTAGAGGATTAACGCCAGTAAAAGGTAAGTCATTTGCAGTCGAGAAGACCAGTAACTCGAAGCCATAGCAATCTCCATTGTTTTTATTTGCTGATGAAAACTAACTTTAGCACCAAGTTGCACATCAGACAAACGATCGTTTTAAATGAGTAGGGTTTTGCTGAGTTATTTTTAGACCACAAAGTCTAACAATACATTACAATGCACAAATAAAAGGCAGAAGAGGTTGCATTAATGTTGGCTAGAGGATTGAATTTCCTTTTATTAGGCTGTTGGTGTTTGCTGGCTCTCGAGGCTAATGCAGAAGCTAAAGGTATAGTAAGTTTGCAAGTTGAAAATGATGCATTTGTAGGTTTCGACAGGCATTACACTAGCGGTATTTTACTGAGTTACTTTCCGTTAAAACCCGCTCCAGACTGGGCTATTTCAGTAATGAATGATTTAGGGTTAAAGGTTGTTCCAGATAAGGTTGCATTAGAATATTCAATTGGCAATACCATCTTTACACCAAAAGACTTTGAAGCTAACCAGCCCTTGCCCGACGAGCGCCCTTGGGCAGGGCATACCTTTGCTAGCTTTGCCATTATGCGTAAACCTAAGCGGCTAGATAGCTTTATAAAGGTAGGGGATAAGCTGAATATTACCTTGGGGCAGGTAGGTCCTGCATCCGGTGGTGAGTGGGGGCAGAAAAAACTCCACGAACTGATAGGTTCGCCAGAGCCTGGCGGGTGGCAGTACCAAATAGGTAATGAAACAACTTTTAATTTGCATTATTTTAGAAAATGGCAAGTTTATCAGCAGCTTTCAGATGCTTATGAGTTAGAGTGGTCACCTTTATTTAGTTTGGCATTAGGTTCACCTTACACCTATAGCAGCCTTGGCTTTACTCTACGTTTAGGCCCTGATTTAAGGCAGGATTATGGCCCGCCATCTATTCAGCCTAACTACCCAGGATCAAGTTACTTTTTACCTGGTCACCCATGGAATTGGTATCTAGTCGTGGGTATGGAGTACCGCTATATGCATTACAACCTTTTTTTAGATGGTCCAGTATTTCGTGATGGCCCAAGCATAGAAAAATATAAAAATGTTGATGATTTTTTTATTGGTGGGGCTGTTAGTTATGAAAAGGTAAGGCTAGCCTGGACAGCAGTTACTCGTTCTATTGAATTTAAAGGACAGGCTAAACGAGATGTATTTGGCTCGCTTAACCTATCTTATTATTACTAAAACTAGCCAAACTGCTTGCTACCAACAAAAGGGTTGCTGCGTTTTTCTTCACCAAAAGTTGAATTAGGTCCATGGCCAGGAATAAATTGCACTTGATCACCCAAAGGAAAAAGCTTTGTTTTAATTGAGCTAATCAAATCTTGGTGATTGCTTTTAGGAAAGTCAGTTCGGCCTATAGAACCAGCAAAAAGTACATCGCCCACCTGAGCCATGTTGCTTTTTTGGTCATAAAAAACTACATGCCCAGGTGTATGCCCTGGGCAGTGTAAAACTTGCAAAATAGACTTTCCTAACCCTATTTGATCACCGTCATTTAACCACTGGTCGGGTGTGATAGATTGCGCTTCTGGGAAGTTGAACATACGGCTTTGCTGTCCTAAGCCATCTAGCCAAAACTGATCATCTTTATGTGGACCAATAATTGGAATGCCACAACGTGCTTTTAAATCAGCGGCACCACCAGCATGATCTATGTGACCGTGAGTTAACAAAATTTTAACTAGCTTTAGTTGCTTGTTTTCTACATGTTTTAAAAGTCGGTCAATTTCACCGCCTGGATCAATAATGGCAGCCTCTAATGTTTCATCGCACCAAACTAAGGTGGCGTTTTGTGCAAAAGGTGTAACCGGAACTACTTCAAACTTCAACATCTTTTTACTCCATTAACCTTTAGCTTTACCAATGAATAAGATAATATGCGCGAATAATCTTACCAAAAAAGCTTTAATTCCTTATGGTCAATTTTTTAGCAAGACTAGCCGCTTGTTTAAAAGCAGAGCGTAAAATCTTTTGCTTTTGCTGCTTGTTCAGTCTTTTACCGTTAAGTGGTTGCAGTGGCGTACAGTTTGCCGAGTTTTTGAAGCCTGTCAATGTAGACAAGTTATCGGCCTACGAGCAAAAGCGGCTCGGCTGCTCAATACAAACAGGCTTACAGTCTGAAACAGACTATGCCTTAATCGGTTCAGGTATTGTTAGCCTAGGGTTTCGTTTACCTTCTTCTGCTGATAAAGATATGAACTATGATCGCCGTTTTGACGATTACCATGATTGTTTGCGTTTAGCTGGACTTTAATTAATGCCCTACCTTGAGTATCTCCTTCCTGAGCAAATCAGTTCTTTCAGTAGTTTACTTTTAATTATTTTTGCTGGCATTACCTCAGCTATCACTGCCAGTATTGGTGTGGGTGGCGGTGTGCTATTGCTTGCCATTATGGCGATAATTCTTCCCCCAGCAGCAATTATTCCAGTTCACGGCATGGTACAGCTAGGCTCTAACCTTAACCGTGCGGTAATGACAATTAAGGACATTGATTGGAAGCTACTAGCCGCTTTTACTCCCGGTGCTTTTTTAGGTGCTGGTTTAGCAAGCTTGTTTTTAGTTGAATTGCCGCTGCAGCTTTTACAACTAACCATTGCCGGTTTTATCCTCTTTTTAACTTGGGGACCTAAGGTGCCTGCTTTAGCCTTAGGACGTTTAGGTACTTTTTTTGCAGCACTTATTACCACTTTTATCAGTATGTTTGCTGGTGCTACAGGTCCCTTGGTTGCCGCTTTTGTTAAGCAACAGCATAAGGGTGATCGTTTTCGCACGGTAGCCAACTTTGCTGCGGCTATGAGTGTTCAGCACCTACCCAAAGCCTTGGTTTTTGGTGCTGCAGGTTTTGTTTTTGCAGACTGGTTAGGGTTAATGGTTTTAATGATAGCAAGTGGTGCACTAGGTACTTGGCTAGGCTTGAGGCTACTAAGTAAACTTAGTAATCAAAGGTTTGCCCTAGTTATTAATACGGTTCTTACCCTGCTAGCCCTGCGTTTAATTTGGTCTGCTTTTTTCGGCTAGCCAAGGTTTCAAGCTAGCTCACTCAAAGTACGTGGATCTTTTTTCCAAAGCACTAGACTGATACCTAGGGTAAGTAAAAACACTAAGAGTGAACCTAGAATAACGCCCTGCCAATGCCAAGCCCGCCAGAAAGGATCTAAGTAAAAACCACCGGTACTGGCTCCCATATAATAAAACACTAAGTAAAGTGCACTAGCGCTGGCACGTGCGTTTTGTGCTTGGCGACTAACCCAGCTAGTAATATTGGAATGACAAAAGAAAAAACCAAAGCTATTAATTAACAACCCTCCAATAATTGCCCACACACTGGGTATTAGCATAACTAAACTACCTAACATCAAGAATAGAATACCTAAAGCCATGCACAAGGGTTGTGCTAACACCAAGGCGACCTTACCTGAAATAGAAGCAGCCCAAGTACCAGTTAAATAAGTTAAAAATAACATGCCTAAAAAGCTACTGCTTAATAACCAAGGCTCACCCGCTAGCAAGTAGGTAACATAGCTATATTGGTTAATAAAAATAAAGAAATTAAGCCCGCCTAGTAAATAGACAGAAATTAACAGTGGGTTTTTTAAGTGGTTGAATAAGTCTTTTACCATCTTAGTTAACTTGGGCTGCTCAGGTTGAAAATGTTTAGATTTAGGCAAAGCCCACCAAACAATAAGCACACAAACCAGTGACAAACCAGCAGCAAAAAGAAAGCTAGCTCGCCAGTTAAACGCATCAGCAATGAAACCTGAGAAAAGCCTGCCGCTAATACCCCCTAGCGTATTCGCGCTAATGTAAATACCCACCGCCAAAGCCATGGCTTTTTTACTGAACTCATCCCCCATATAAGCAATTGCTACGGCAGGCAGTCCACCTAGTAAAAAGCCTTGAACTGCACGTAAAACCAGCAAGCTGGTGTAGTTAGGAACCCAAGCTAAAGCAAAGGTAATAACTAAAGTGCCTGTCATAGTGACTAGCATAATTGCTCGCCTACCTAAAGCATCTGAGAGGGGGCCATAGATTAACAGTGAGAAGCCCAGCATTAAGGTAGCAACCGCTAAGGAAGCATTGGCTTCTAAAGTAGAAATATTAAAAGCCAGTTGAAACTCAGGTAGTAACGGCTGGGTCACATAAAGATTACTGAAAATCATGAAGGAGCCACAGCAAAGTGCTAAAGTGGCACGCCAGAAGGCTGGTGATTTTGCTTCTATCATTGGTTAAGCCCGCAAAGAGAAAAAAACTACTTTACTTAGCCTTAGTGGATAAGCAAAATTCATATAATTAATCTTCAATATAAGGTCAGGTTATGGATATTCGTCCCCTACGTTATTTAGTTACTGTTGCTGACCTAGGTAGTTTTACCCTTGCCGCTGAAAGGTTAGGTGTTGCACAACCCGCAGTAAGTATGTCTATTAGAAACATGGAAAAGCAGATGGGTTTGTCGCTGCTTGACCGTGGCGAAAAACGTGTAAAACCTACCGCAGAAGGCGCTATCTTATTAGTTCATGCGCGTCGCATTTTAGATGAGGTAGAAGCAGCGGAGCTGGCGCTTAATGAAGCACGGGGTTTAACTAAAGGTGAAGTTCGCATTGGTATCCCTAGTATGCTTGGCTCCTATTATTTTCCACCCATTCTTATGGCATTCAAACATCGCCACCAAAGTTTGAACCTTGCTGTTTTTGAAGACGGCACACGCAGCATTCAGAAAAAAATTCGTGAAGGTGATTTAGACGTTGGGGTGATAGTTGCTGACCGAGTGCCTAAAGATTTGGAAGCAGCGCCTTTTTTACAGGAAGAAATGGTTGTTTGTGTTCCTCATGACCACCGTTTTGCAGAACAAAAGTCGGTTAGCTTTGCTGACTTTTTTGAAGAAGAGCTGGTACTTTTTAAAGAAGGCTATTTTCATCGAGAGTTTATTGATCGGGTATGTGAAAAATCAGGTTCTACACCTAAGGTTGCTTTTGAATCTAATCTAATCCCTCTAACTAAATCCATAGTACGCCAAGGTTTTGGTATTACTGTCTTTCTAAAAATGGTGTTAAAAGATGAGCCTGATTTAGTTGCCATTCCTTTTGAGGAGCGAGTGTTTCTTAATATGTCTATTGCCTGGAAAAAAGGCGCCTACCAGTCTATTGCTGATCGCGCCTTTGTCGATTTTTTATTAGAACATGCCGAAGTAGCGGCTAATTAATTCAAAGCAACGCCCTTAATTAGGGCGTAAATTAATTGCCTTTCTTCTAAAGCCAGTTTCTCTAGTGACCGTTTAGAAATTCTAGCTAAGAGTCGTTGGTTCCCCACTTCTAAACGTACTAAAGCTTGACTAGGGTTGGGGTCAGGCTGAATATCTAATACCCAAGCAGTTAAGCAATTTAATAAGCTGGTATCTTGAGGTGGGGTTAGTGCTAAAACCACATCACTGGCCATGACTCTAACCCTTGTTTCTTGCCCTTGCTCCAAACCAGCTTGGCTAATAAACATAGGTTGTTGGCCCAGTGTTAATTCGGTTAAACCATCAGAAGTTAGAGGTTGCTTAACCTTCGCTTTTAAAACCGTAGAAGCAGTTTCTGTTTGAATAAAAGGCAAGTTAGGGTCGGTCAATATATTTTGTATTTCCCCTTCTGCAACCACCTTTCCAGCGTCTAATAAAACTAGGTGGTCCGCTAGGCGAGTTACTTCTTCAATGGCATGGCTAACATAAATAATCGGAATTCGTAGTTGGTCACGCAGCTTTTCTAAAAAGGGTAGAATTTCTGCTTTACTGGTGGCATCTAAAGACGCCATAGGTTCATCCATCAACAATAGCTTGGGGCTAGTTAATAGGGCGCGTCCTATAGCTACTCGTTGCCTTTGACCACCTGAAAGTTCATCAGGGTAGTGTTGTAACAAGGCCTCTATTCCTAATAAATTGATTACCTCATCGGGCTGTAATTTTTTTTGTTCTTTGCTTAGGCGTTTAAACCCATAAAGAAGGTTAGCAGCTACTTTTAGATGGGGAAACAAACTAGCTTCTTGAAAAACATAGCCAAGCGGTCTTTGGTGAACTGCTAGAAAGGTATTGGTGTTTTGCCAGACTTCACCATTAAATTCCAAGTAACCTTTGGGCACTTTTTCTAAACCAGCTATACAACGTAAAAGCGTGGTTTTACCTGAACCAGAGCGACCAAAAAGGGCTGTCACTCCTTGGTTGGGTAGCTGTAATTTGGCTGCTAAAGCAAACTCACCACGATTCACTTCAAAGTCGAATTTAAGCAAGGTTAACCACCTTAAAGCGCCTGTTTAATGTAAATACCAGCATTAGCAGTACAAAAGATGAAGCAACTAAAATAAGTGAAAGTCCATGCGCTGCGCTGTAATCCATCGCCTCAACATGATTATAAATTGCAATGGAAGCAACCTGGGTACGCCCAGGAATATTACCGCCTATCATTAAAATCATGCCAAATTCACCCAAGGTGTGGGCAAAAGATAAAACACTGGCGGTTAAAAAACCCCGTTGAGCCAAAGGCAAAACTAAAGAAACAAAGCGATCGAAAGGCGAGGCGCGTAAAGTTGCAGCGACTTCTAATAAGCGGCCACCGGCTATAGAAAAAGCATTTTGTAATGGCTGAACTACAAAGGGTAAAGAAAACAGCATAGAGCCAATAACTAAACCACTAAAGGTAAAAGCTAAATGGCCTAGGCCGAGTGTTTCAAAAAAGCGCCCTACTGCACCTTGGGGGCCTAAGAGAACCAATAAATAAAAACCCATTACTGTGGGTGGCAAAACTAAAGGCAGAGCGACTAAGGCTTCTACCACTACCTTGTAAGGTGAACGCGTACGCGCTAACCACCAAGCTAGGGGTGTACAAAGCACCAAGAGCGCTAGTGTACTTACCACGGCAAGCTTTAAGGTTGTCCACAGGGCGATTAAATCTGCTTCACTTATCCCCATTATTGTTTCCAGTAATTAATTTGTAGGTAAACCATAACCAACAGACTTAATAATTTCACCCGCTTCAGCAGAGCGAATAAAAGCTAAAAACTCCTTGGCTAGCTGTTTATTAGTAGCAGATTCAAGAACCACCGCTTTTTGTAAAATAGGGCTATAACTATTAACGGGTGGAATCCAATAAGAACCCTTGCCTTTAACTTCTGGGTGCATAATTTGTGATAAGGCAACAAAGCCTAGCTCCACTGCGCCTGAAGCCGTTTGGCTGTAAGCTTGGCCTATGTTTTGTGCTCGAATAATTTTTTTATCTGCTTCTAACTTATCCCAAATGCCTAGTTGCGTTAATATTTCTTGGGCTGCCAAACCATAGGGGGCATTTTTAGGGTGAGCAATACCTAAATGGCGGTAGGCTTGCTGTTTAAGTACAGCGCCCTGCTCATCAACTAGGTTAGGATTAGTCGACCAAAGCACAGGAATACCCTGAGCATAAATAAACAGTGTGTCAGCTAGTGCCAACCCCTGCTCAGCTAATAACTCGGGTCTTTTACTATCTGCAGAAAAAAACACATCAAAAGGTGCGCCATTTTGTATTTGTGCGTAAAAAGCACCTGATGAACCGCTGCTTAATAACACCTTGTGCCCAGTTTGCTGTTCGTAAATTGGTATTAGCTGCTGCATAGTACCGTTAAAGTTAGCTGCAACCGCAAGACGCAATTCTGCTGCGCTAACAGAACCAACAGTAAAAACTAGTAGAGCTGCCAAGACTAACGATTTAAATGAGTGCATAGCCTATTCCTTGTATGAAGTGAGAATTAACTATACCTATTATCTGTGTAGTTGGGTATATAGCGAATAGTTATTGTTGGTTTTTTCTGTATATTTACTGTAAAGCTATTTGTATAACGATGCCTAGAGGTACTAATGAAACACCCGTATTCCGAACGTTTTTTTAGTCATTTATCCCTAGAAAATGATGCAGGGGCAGCCTTATCAAGTAAGCGTATTCGCTTATTAGAGATGATTGGCGAGCTGGGTTCTATTGCTCAAGCAGCTAAGGCAGTGCCGCTTTCTTATAAGGCTGCTTGGGATACGGTAGAGCTGCTTAATTCAACAGCTGCACAACCCCTTGTCGAGCGTACCTCTGGTGGACGCCAAGGTGGTGGTACACGCTTAACAGAGTACGGTCGGCGCATGACCGTAATGTACCGTGCTTTAGAGCAAGAGCATCAAGCAACCTTAGATAGGCTTTTGGCAAGCATGGATAGCTTACAAAAAGGGGATTTAAAAGACTTTCAGCAGCTAATGTATCGCACAGCAATTAAAACCAGTGCTCGTAATAACTTCTTCGGGGTTGTCACAGGGCTTAGAGACCAAGGCATTAACTACCTAGTGCACTTAGATATAACGCCAAATGTTAGTTTAGTGGTGCAAATTACTAAAACCAGTGCAGACAACTTGAGTTTAGTCATGGGGCAAGAAGTTTTTGCTTTATTCAAAGCTTTTAGTTTAGAGCTAAGCTGTGAAGCCGAACCAGCAAATGAATTAGTTAATCAGCTTTGGGGAAGGGTTAAAGAAATTAACCTAAGCCGTGAGCAGGTAGAGGTGGTTGTTGAACTGGCTGATAAACAAAAATTAGTTGCACTAATTAGTCAGCAAAAGTACGAAGAGCTAGCCCTTAAACTAGACACTAAGGTGTGCGCATCTTTTGCTGCAGAACAAATTATTTTGGCTAGCTATAATTGAACGTAAGACCCTGTTATTCTTGCCACGCCAAGCAACTAACCTCCTGAGTTAGGGCTAAGAGTTAAAGGTTTCACTAAGGGGTAATGAATGTTATTAGCAGGACTTGCGGTTTTACTAGGTTTAGCAGTACTTGTTTGGAGTGCCGACCGTTTTGTAGAAGGGGCTGCAGCTACTGCACAACACTTTAGCGTACCCCCTTTATTGATAGGTATGGTGGTGGTTGGTTTTGGAACTTCAGCACCTGAAATGGTTGTTTCTGCCATCTCAGCTGTAGAAGGAAACCCAGGGATTGCTTTAGGTAATGCCTATGGCTCTAATATCGCTAACATTGCCTTGGTACTAGGTGTAACAGCCTTGATTAGCCCAGTGTTAGTCCACTCCAGCATTCTTCGTAAAGAGTTACCCTTATTGTTAGGCGTAACGCTCTTAGCTGTTTACCAAGTATGGGATGGAGAAATAACCCGACTGGACGCACTAGTACTTTTGTTAGCTTTTTTCATTATTATGGGTTGGACTATTTGGAATGGCTTAAAAAAAGGAACAGATGGTCTGGCAGCTGATTTAGAAGAAGATTTAGCTGGTAAAAACCTAACCTTAAAACTTGCCCTTTTATGGTTAGTGGTTGGTTTGTTGCTACTGGTAGTTAGTTCCCGTTTATTAGTCTGGGGTTCGGTAGAAATAGCTCAAAGCTTGGGAGTGAGTGATTTAATTATTGGTCTGACTATAGTGGCTATAGGGACTTCTTTGCCAGAATTAGCCTCTTCTGTTGCCGCTGCTCGTAAAGGCGAACACGATATGGCTTTGGGTAATATTCTAGGTTCTAACTTGTTTAATACCCTGGCCGTAGTGGGTATTGCCGGTGCTATCCACCCGCTTAGTTTTGGGCCAGAAGTCTTCTCGCGAGACGCTATGCTTATGCTTTTACTAACCTTAGCTTTATTTGTGCTAGGTTATGGGTACAAAAAAAGACAGGGGAGCATTAATCGTTTAGCAGGCGTGGCTTTATTAGCCTGTTACGTGGCTTACACTCTTTATCTGCTGAGTAGTATTAACGGCTAGTGAGTTGAGAGGTGGGTATGAAAAAAATTGCAGTCTTAGGTGGTGGTATTACTGGCATTACTACGGCCTATGCACTTTTAAGGCGGGGTTTTCATGTCACAGTTTATGAAAGCCGCCGCTACGCAGCAATGGAAGCTTCTTATGCTAATGGTGCGCAAATTTCAGCTTCCAATACTGAAGTATGGAACTCCTTACCTACCGTAGCTAAAGGCTTGAAATGGATTTTCAGAAAAGATGCCCCTCTGCTGGTTAACCCCAAACCTTCTTGGCATAAGCTCAGTTGGTTTGGTGAGTTTTTAGCTGCTATTCCTAACTATGCAGACAACACCAGCAAAACCACGCGTATGGCTATAGCGGCGCGTGAACATTTATACAGCTGGGCCGAAGCAGAAAATATCGACTTTGATTTAAAGCACCAGGGCATTTTGCATGTGTACCGCACCAAAGCGGAATTTGATACTGCGGCTAAAGTGTCTAAGCTGTTAGCTGCGGGTGGCCTAGCGCGCCAAGCCGTAACACCAGAAGAAATGCACAGCTTAGAACCAGCATTAAAAGGCAAGTTTTATGGCGGCTATTACACGCCTAGTGATAGTACCGGCGATATTCACAAGTACACTCAAGGTTTAGCCCTAGCTTGTCAGCGCTTAGGTGGAAAAATTTATTATCAGCAAGAAGTTAAAACAATAAAAGCAAACACCCAGCAGGTGCAGGTGGTAACGGCAGATTGCACTGATGCAACGGAAGAACACCGTTATGATCAAATTGTTATTTGTGCAGGCACTGCCAGTAAACAGCTAGCAGCCAGTTTGGGTGACCGTTTAAATATTTACCCAGTGAAAGGTTACTCAATTACCTTGCCATTAAACGATGAAACCAATCGCCAAGCTGCGCCGAATGTTAGTTTGTTAGATGAAGCAACAAAACTGGTTGCCAGCCGTTTAGGTGACTCACGGCTTAGAATTGCCGGAACGGCCGAATACAATGGCTATAACCAAGATATACGAGCCGATCGCATTCAACCCTTAGTAAACTGGGTTGAAAGTTGCTTTCCAGAAGTGTCTACGGAAGAAATCATTCCTTGGGCGGGTTTAAGACCCATGATGCCCGATATGCTGCCTAGAGTGATGCAAGGAAAATGCCCCAGTGTTTTTTATAATACGGGGCATGGGCATTTAGGCTGGACTTTAGCAGCCGTTACCGCAGAAATGGTGAGCGACTTAATTGAACAAGCTTTAGCTTAAATGCTTTAAGGAAACCTCGGTACTGTCAACGACCTTACGCATAACAAAGCTAGAGTGCACACCAGTAACCCCAGGGATTTGTGTAATTGTGCCCAGTAAAAACTCTTGGAAAGCTTCCATGTCGGGCACTATCACCTTCATGGTGTAATCGGCAGATTGCCCTGTCACCAAGCAACACTCCACAATTTCTGGGCAACTATTTACGATTCGGTCAAATTCCAAAAAACGATCAGGCGTGTGCCTATCTAAAGCCACTTGAATATAAGCGGTTAACTTTAATCCCAGCTGAGATTGGTTAAGCCTGGCAACATAACCTTGAATATAACCTTCGTCTTCTAGCTGTTTCACCCTTCTTGAGCAAGGCGAAGGCGACAAACCCACCTGTTCGGCCAAGTCTTGGTTGCTAATACTGCTGTCTTTTTGCAGTGCTGCTAAAATACGTCGATCGGTTCTATCCAGTTTTACATTACTGACTTTTTTCATGGTCTAATCCCATCAATTATTTGTATTGAGCAATATTAAACCTTAATTGGTCAGTTTTACGCAA
The DNA here is from genome assembly GCF_000422325.1 of Marinospirillum minutulum DSM 6287. Lineage (GTDB taxonomy): Bacteria > Pseudomonadota > Gammaproteobacteria > Pseudomonadales > Halomonadaceae > Marinospirillum > Marinospirillum minutulum. The sequence continues at coordinate 99,403 of NZ_AULO01000013.1, read as the reverse complement.
TTTTAGTGCGATTATTTATTTTGTGAGGCCAAGTTTGCAATTATTTAGCGTAAAATCTGCGTTAAACTAGACCTAATTACTACTACCCAGCTTATTGCAGAGAGAAATAACCATGTCAGCTTTTGACCATACTAAATACCGCCCTTTTCCACAGGTGCAAATCAAAGACCGCCAGTGGCCAGATAAAACCATTACTCAAGCACCTATCTGGTGCAGTGTTGACCTGCGAGATGGTAACCAAGCACTAGTTGATCCTATGACGGTCGAGCAAAAAAAGCGCATGTTCTCATTGCTGGTTAAACTAGGCTTTAAGCAAATTGAAGTGGGTTTCCCTGCTGCATCTCAGCCAGATTTTGATTTTGTACGAGCCTTGATTGACGAAAATATGATTCCTGAAGATGTCACGGTTCAGGTATTAACTCAGGCTAGAGAGCATCTAATCGACCGTACTATCGAAGCACTTGCTGGCGTTAAAAAAGCCATAGTGCATATTTATAATTCCACTTCTAAAGTGCAGCGTGAACAAGTGTTCCGCATGAGCCGCCAAGAAATTATTGATATAGCCGTTTCAGGTGTACGCTTGGTTAAAGAGCGGGTTGCCAAACACCCAGAAACCCAGTGGCGCTTAGAGTATTCACCCGAAAGCTTTACCGGCACAGAATTAGATTTTGCTGTAGAAATTTGTGATGCCGTAGTTAAAGAGTGGCAGCCAACAGAAGAGAATAAAATTATTCTTAACTTGCCAGCCACAGTAGAAATGTCGACTCCTAATATTTTTGCCGACCAAATTGAGTGGTTCTGCCGTCATATTCAGCAGCGCAACTGCATTGAAGTAAGTCTGCACACCCATAATGACCGAGGTTGTGGTGTTGCCGCAGCAGAGCTGGGTTTAATGGCTGGCGCAGATAGAGTGGAAGGCACCTTAATGGGTAATGGTGAACGCACAGGTAATATGGATGTGATTACCCTAGCTATGAATCTTTACAGTCAAGGTGTTGATCCAGAACTTAACCTAGCCAATGTCGAAGAAATTATTCAAGTGGTTGAAGACTGCACCAAAATACCAGTTAACCCACGCCACCCTTATGTAGGCGAATTGGTTTACACGGCTTTTTCTGGCAGCCACCAAGACGCAATTAAAAAATCCCTTGCTTGCCAAACCCCAGAAGAGGGCTGGAATGTTGCCTACCTACCTATAGACCCTAAAGATTTAGGCTGTAGTTACGAAGCAGTTATTCGCATTAATAGCCAGTCGGGTAAAGGCGGTGTGGCTTATGTACTAGAAAACGATTACGGCCTACAGCTACCCCGCTGGTTACAAGTCGAGTTTGCCAAAAAAGTACAAGCCCGCACAGAAAGCCTAGCCAGAGAGCTACAACGTAAAGAAATTTGGGAAACCTTTGAAGAAGCCTACTTAAATAATGCTAACAAGGCAGAGTTAGTTAGCTATAAGCTAGAACGTAATGGAAGCGACCAGCTAAGGGCAGTTGTAAGCCAGCAGGGTGAAGAATGGCGGCTACAGGCTTCTGGCAAGGGTTCTTTACATGCTTTAAGTGAAGCATTAAAAGACCGTTTAGGTAGCCCAGTACAAATTACTGAATACAGCGAACATGCTCTCACTAGCGGTAGCGAAGCCAAGGCTTGTACCTACTTACAAGTACAAGTGGGTGAAGAAACCTTTACCGGTGTAGCTATCAGCGAAGATACAGTAAGCGCTAACTTAAATGCTTTACTAGCAGCGGTTAGCCCAGCGCTGTTAGCTAGTAAAAAGGCAGCAACAGCTTAAAGCTAGCCCTAGTAAGAAAGTAAAAAAAACGCCCAGCTCTAAACTGGGCGTTTTTGTATTGCTGTTACTTTACTCTAAAGTTAAACCTTAAAGCGTTCTACCAGGTCACGTAAATGACGTGATAGTTCTTGTGCTGCATCACCGGCTTGGCGTGTTTCTAAAGCAGACTCTGCACTGGTATCGGCTAGGGTATCTATCTCGACTAAACGTTGGCTAATATCTTCTGCTACTGAAGATTGTTCTTCCGCTGCACTGGCAATTTGAATACTCATTTGGTGAATTTGCTGTACTGCAATATTAATTTCACTTAAAGCAGCATCGGCTAAGCTGGCTTGCTCAATGGTTGCATCTGCCTTAATTTGACTGGCTTCCATGGCTTCAACTGCTTTCATAGACTGAGTTAGCCATTGGTCAATAATGGTTTGAATCTCTTGAGTGCTAGTACGTGTACGTTCCGCTAAAGAACGCACTTCATCCGCCACTACCGCAAAACCACGCCCATGTTCACCGGCACGGGCGGCTTCAATAGCTGCGTTCAAAGCTAAGAGGTTGGTTTGTTCGGCAACTGAGTTAATCACTTCTAAAACTTCAGTTACATGCTGGCTGTCTTCGTTTAGCTTGCGAACTGCTGCGGCACTTAAACCAATTTCTTCGGCTAACTGGTTAATGGTATGAACCGTGCGTGCCACAACTTCTTGGCCTTCTTGGGCAGCAGCATCGGCTCTGTGTCCTGCATCGGCTGCTTCACTTGCATGAGAGGCTACTTCGTGAACTGAAGCTGACATTTCTGTCATGGCTGTAGCTACTTGGTCTGTTTCAGCGCGTTGGTTGCTAATTTCATTGGAAGAGCGAGTTGAGGTTTCAGCCACAATACGCATTTGTTCACGTACTTCATGGCTAGTTTTACTAACATCAACGACTAGCTGTTGTAGGCGCTCCATAAAAGCATTAAAAGCTTGTGCTAGCTGACCCACTTCATCGTTACCTCTAACCGGTAAGCGGTAGTTAAGGTCTGAGTTTTCGCTATCTAACTGCTTCATGGCACGAACGGTGCTGCGTAAATTTATAACCATGCGGTGACTAAGCACTAGTAGAAGCACACCGCCAATTATCATGCTTGCTAGTGCTAAACCCAATGCCAAAGCTAAGTCGTTATTACCCTGGTTAATAATTTCTGTACGAGTATTAGTAAAGCGGTCACGTTGTATTTTGACTAAATCTTGCAGCTGGTTGCGTATGGCAAACCAACCTGGGTGTTCTACTTTAACCAAATGCACTTCAGCTTCTTCTAGTTGATTGCTTTCAATTAAGGTAAGTACATGCAGTTTGGCTTGTTGGTTTTGTTGCCAGCGTTGATCTAGCTCTTTTAATTGGTTTTGCCAAGCAGTGTCGTCAAGGTACACCTGCCTTAGTAAACCTATGTTAGTGTTCACACGCTTTATAGCGCCTTCTGTTACTGTACGTGGTTGCTTTAAGCTAGGGTTCATTAACTTGTTGCGAATAGCAATACCTGCCAAAAGACCGTCTGCTAACATAGAGTTTAGTTGTGTCATGGCGGATTCATCTCTATCCATAAACTCAACAAAACGTTGTTCAGCACGGTGCATTTGTAGCAGTGTTAGGCCTAGTACCAAAACTAATAGGAAGGTAGAAACAGAGGATGTGGCAATAAGTTTATTGCGTAGGCTGTTACGAAGCAGCATAAAAATAACCTTACAAAATGATTTAAAAAAGTATTTAGGTCTAAAAAAGCCTAGGGACTCTAACTCCATCCTAGATTAAGAGCAGTTTTCATTTTCTTAGTTTAGGTTAGTCAACCAAAAAAACCTACCAACATTACAGTAAGTTACTAATGCTAGCCAAGTTGCAATAAAATAAACTTTAAACCTTATAGATAAAATGTTTTGGCTAATAATTTTAAAGCTAAATGTCTGTTAAACTCTAAAAAATACTACTTACACAAAAGAGCTAGGGAGCAAAAATGCACATAGAATTCTGGGGTGCAGCACAGGAAGTAACCGGTTCTTGTCATCTGGTTAAAGTGGGTCGTTTTACCCTTTTATTAGATTGCGGTTTAATGCAAGGGGGTGGGAAAGTAAAAGAGGACGAAGCCAACCGCCAAGACTTTCCTTTTGATCCTGCTAGTATAGATGCCGTGGTGCTGAGCCACTCCCACCTAGACCACTGTGGCCGTATTCCTCTGCTGATTAAACAGGGTTTTAAAGGCAAAATTTATACCCAGCGTGCCTGCCAAGAAATGTGTCGTGTTATGTTTATGGATGCTGCGCATATTGCAGAAAGGGATGCCTACACTTTAAATCGCAAACGTGAGCGTAAAGGTTTGCCAGCCATAGATGCACTTTTTAACAGCCAAGATGCAGAAAAAGCCCTTAAACATTTTCGTGGTATGGACTATGCCCAAGCATTAAAAATTGCCGAAGGTGTTACTGTTACGCTGTTTGATGCTGGGCATATTCTAGGATCATCCATTATTCAACTCACCCTAGAAGAAAAAGGTGAAACCCGTAAGGTGGTTTTTTCTGGTGATTTAGGTCATGCCGGTGCTCCTATTCTGCGTAACCCTGCTTGTGTAAAAGAAGCTGATGTGGTGCTGATGGAAAGTACCTATGGTGGTCGTTGTCACCGTAGTTGGGAAGCTAGTTTTATAGAAATGCGCGAAGTTTTAAACCAAGCACGCCATTCTAACGGCAATATACTTATACCTTCCTTTGCTGTAGGGCGTACTCAAGAGCTGCTTTACCTCTTTACTAAGTATTATAAAGAATGGGGCATGGGTGATTGGCAAATCTTCTTAGATAGCCCTATGGCAATAGAAGCTACCGAAGTTTATTCTCATCATAGCCACCTTTATGATGCTGAAAGCCGAGAAATTTGGGCTAAACAAAAAATTCAAGAAAAACTACCCAACCTAAAAATGACCCGCTCACCAGAGGAGTCAATAGCCATAAATAATATTAAAAGTGGCGCCATTATTATTGCCGGTAGCGGCATGTGTGAAGGTGGGCGTATTCGCCACCACCTAAAGAATCAAGTGTGGCGTAAGGGTGCGCATCTAGTTTTTGTTGGCTTCCAAGCACGTAATACCCTAGGAAGAAGAATTGTTGAAGGTGCTAAAACCATTAAGCTATGGGGTGAGGAAATTAATGTAGAAGCACAAGTGCATACCATTAATGGTTTTTCAGCTCATGCAGACCAACAAGGCTTAATTGACTGGTATCGCTGTTTTAATGCCTCGCCTAAACTTTTCTTGGTGCATGGTGAAAGTGAAGCGCAAGAAGCTTTAATTGAAGCGATAAAGCCTTGGACTAACGCCCAAGCACCAACGAGCGGACAGTATTTGAATTTGTTAGACCCAGCTTACGCGCTACAAGATCTAGCAGAATAAAATGAAGTTAAAGCGTATTTTTAAGCTGCCCAGTTGGTTGCTACTGCTCCTAGTGCTAGGGGGTGGCTTTACCTATTGGCAAGAAGTACAAGAAAGGGAAAACCATGCTTATGCAGGTTTGCCCCTAGCCCAAGATTGGAAAGATTGGCAGCGTTGGCATCGTGTACTTCGTAACCCAGGGTTTATGGTGGGTTATTCAGAAATTCGTATGAATCCACTTTGGGTTACCTACCGAATAGAGGCAGTAAAGCCAGGCGGTAGCGGTCAACGCCCTTCAAGCTTTTCTTATGATTGGCGTAGCCTTGTGCGTGTTAACCCTAATGACTATACCGGCAGTGGTTATGACCGAGGCCACCTTGCACCCAATTATGCGATTGCTAAGGTGCATGGTAGAGAAGCGCAACTAAAAACCTTTTTAATGACTAACATTAGCCCACAAAAACCTAAGCTTAATCGGCGTGTTTGGCAAAGAATTGAGCAGGCAGCAATGGACCATTTTGCAGTGTTGAAAAATGAAGTTTGGGTCATTACTGGGCCTGTTTTTGATGATGCTATTGAAAGGTTGCCGGGTAAGTTTATAGAAATACCTGATGCTTTTTATAAGATTTTTATTGCTCCGCCTGAAGGTGAGCGCCCACTTGAAGTATTAGCTTTTGTTGTTCCACAAAATGTTAGGGGTTCTGAGCCTTTAGCTAAATTTGTTACCAGTGTGCGTGAAGTAGAAAGTTTAACAGGGTTGGACTTTATGCACCGTTTACCGCAATCCCTGCAAGATGAACTAGAAACCACGCTTAACCCACAAGCTTGGCAGTTGGAAAAAGTTAACCAGGTTATGGGTAGGTTTTAATGGAAACATTTAATATTTGGCTAGTGGCCGGTGTACTGGTTGGCTTGGTTGGTACTTTAATTTTTACGCGTTTAAAGCCTTTGTATGCTTTTGCAGGGGCGCTATTAATTCTATATTTCAGTGGTTTGCTGCCTAAAGAGCAGCTGTTGCTCAACTTTGTAAACGAGTCTGTTATTAGCTTGTTATTGCTTTTGCTGACATCGCTTGCTTTAGAGAAAACACGTTTTGTTCAACAGATGGCTAACCTGTTGTTAAAGGGAAAAGAGCGTTTTGTACTTTTCAAAATGATGACCAGCGCTGGCTTGTTGTCTTCTGTTACCAACAATACAGCGGTAGTAGCCACCCTTATTGATCCTATTCAGCGCAACCCCAAAATACCACCTAGCCGTTTATTAATTCCCTTGTCTTACGCAACCATTCTCGGTGGTGTTTTAACATTAGTGGGTACTTCTACCAACCTTATAATTGATGGTTTGGCCAGAAAAGAAGGGCTGCCCGGTTTAGGTTTTTTTGATTTTACTCTGGTTGGTTTGCCTATATTTTTTATAGGGGTGCTACTTCTAACGCTCACCTATAAACTATTACCTAACAACGGTGTTCAAGCACCCAAAGCTGCTTCCAACTATTTTACTGAACTTAAAGTCTTAGCTGATTCTCCTTTAGTAAGACAAACCGTTGAAGAAGCCGGTTTAAAAGCTATAGATGGGTTGTACCTAGTAGAGTTAATAAGGGGAGATGAATTAATTATTCCCGTTAAGCCTTCGCAACGCTTAAGAGAAGGTGATCGGTTAGTTTTTTCTGGTGATGTTAATCAGGTGTACAAGCTTGAAGCCATGCCAGGATTAGAGCTAGACGATGATTTATCGAATCTTTTAGAGCGTAACCTAGTCGAAGTGGTGCTAAGCCCTACCTCAACACTCATTAACAAAGGTGTGAGACACAGTAGTTTTCATAGTCAGTTTGATGCCACAGTAGTAGCGGTTAAGCGAGGTAATCAACACCTTTCAGGCGGCTGGGAAGCTTTTACTTTAAGGTCGGGTGATGTGTTAATACTGGCGGTAGGGCCAGAGTTTCAAAATCGCCCCAACCTTGGGCGCAACTTTGTGGTGGTTATTGGTTTGCCAACAGTTAATCAGTATGAGGGCTATAAGGCCGTGTTGGTTGCTGGTGGTTTTTTTGTTGCCCTAATGGCGGCGGCAACGGGTGTATTAAACCTGCTAGATTCACTCCTTATTTTGTTAATGCTTTACTTGGCAACGGGTGTTTTAACCGCCACAGAAATTCGCCGTCGTGCTCCCTTTGAATTAATTTTAATTATTGGTTGTGCGCTGGGTATAGCTCAAGTCATGCTTAGTTCTGGTTTGGCGACCACCCTAGCTAATCAAATAGTGACTGTCTTTGCCTATTGGGGTGTTTGGGGTGCGTTGGTGGGTATTTATTTAATCACTTGGCTTACGACTGAGTTGATTACCAATAATGCTTCAGCAGCCTTGTCTTTTCCTATTAGTCTTGCCATAGCTCAACAGTTTGGGGTAGACCCTAAACCTTTGCTAATTACCACGGCTTTTGCAGCCAGTGCATCTTTCTTATCGCCCTATGGTTATCAAACCAACCTTATGGTTTATAGCCCAGGTAAATACCGTTACCTAGACTATGTTCGCGCAGGGTTACCCTTGTCCATTGTTTATGGAATAGCTGTTTGTGCCTTAGTGCCTTGGTTTTTTCCTTTTTAATAAGGGCTTTTTCCTCTCTAAATTATTTACCTAGGTAAAGAACTGCTTGCCTTAGTGTAGCTATTGAGTCAGCATAGTAAGTAATAGATTACTTACTATGAGGCCTGATAATGAGTAGTGAATTACCTAAGCACCTACCCGCAGAGGAACGGCGTGCGGCAACGGTGAAAGCAGTGATTGATCTAGCCGCAAAACAAAACCCTAGCGAAATAACTACGACAGCCATAGCTGAGCGCATGGGGTTAACTCAAGGTGCTCTTTTTCGCCACTTCCCTAAAAAAGCCGATATTTTACAAGCGGTTATGTCTTGGGTAACAGAAAAGCTGCTGGCGCGAGTTGATAAAGCCGCGGCAAGTGCTGAGACGCCTCTTGCAGCCTTAGAGGCGGTTTTTATGGCACACATTAACTTTGTAGCCAAGCACCCAGGTGTACCCAGAATGCTTTTTGGTGAGTTGCAGCAGTCAGGAGAAACCCTACCTAAAAAAATGGTACAAACCCTAATGAAGCACTATGGCGAACGGTTAACTCGCCTATTAGAAGCGGGTCAGGCTCAGGGGGAAATAAGGCAGGACTTAGACCTAACAGCAGCTTCAGCTTTATTTATAGGCACTATTCAAGGTTTGGTAATCCAGTCTTTGTTAGTTGGCAAGGTTGCCAAAATTCGTACTGATGCCGCCAGTGTTTTTGCTATTTACCTTCGTGGTGTACGGAGTCAAGCATGAAAATCTTCGGTTTACAGCGCCGTACCCTTGCCTTGTTTGCAGTTATTTTAGCTTTATTGCTGCTATTTATTTATGTGGCTTTGCGAGCTGGGCCTTTAGCGCCCATTGCAGTCACCACCACTCAGGTAGAGTTGCGTAGCCTAGCACCCTCTTTATTTGGAATTGGTACAGTCGAAGCAGGCTACACCTACAAAATTGGGCCAACTCATACCAGCCGCTTAAAACAAATTAATGTTCAAGTAGGTGATTTGGTTACTGCTGGCCAAGTTTTGGGTGAAATGGATAATGTCGATTTAGCAGATAAACTGGTAGCACAACAAGCAGCTACTCGCCGTGCCGAAGCCCTAGTTGAACAAGCAGAAGCCACTCAAAAGTTTGCTCAAGCACAGGTAGAACGCTATGAGTCTTTATTGGCCTCTAAAAATACCAGTGCCGAAAGTGTTGCACTAAAGCGGCAGGAGTTGGCTCTGGCCAAGGCAACGCTTAAAGCAGCAACAGCAGATATTGATCGCTTGGCAGCAGAATTCAGTGCTTTGCTTAATCAAAAAGAAAACTTACAGTTAAAAGCACCTGCAGCTGGTTTAGTGGTAGCAAGAAATTCAGAGCTGGGAAGCACGGTGGTTGCAGGTCAAGCCGTGGTTGAGTTGATTGATCCAGCTAGCTTATGGGTTCATGTGCGTTTTGATCAGGTGAATGCTAGGGGGTTGGCAGCTAATTTACCGGCAAGTATCACTTTAAGATCACAGCAAGGTGTTAGCTTGTTAGGCAAGGTTTTAAGAGTTGAGCCCTTAGCAGATGCTGTTACAGAAGAAGTGCTAGCCAAGGTGATTTTTAATGAAGCACTCCAACCCTTGCCTCCCTTGGGTGAGTTAGCAGAAGTAACAGTTCAGCTATTAAGCTTGCCTGTAACAGCAGTAATTCCCAATGCAGCCATTAGAGTAAATAAAGGCCAGCGTGGGGTATGGAAACTAACGCAAGACCAGCTAGTTTTTATACCCCTTCTTTTAGGTAGAGCAGACCTAGATGGCTATGTGCAGGTAAAAGAAGGCTTAAACCTTGGTGATGAAATAGTTTTATACAGTGAGAAGGCACTTACTGCTAAAAGTCGCCTACAGATTACAAAAAGCCTAGTAGGCAAAGAGCAATGATTAGCCTTGCTGGGCGTGACATTTTACATGCATGGGGTAAGTTTATTTTTACCGGCGTGGGTTTGGGTTTGCTAATAGGCGTTACCCTTATTATGGCAGGTGTTTATCGCGGTATGGTTGATGATGGCAAGGTGCTATTAGATAACTCGGGCGCAGACCTTTGGGTAGTGCAGCAGGCAACCCTAGGTCCTTACGCAGAACCATCCAGTGTGCCAGATGATATTTGGCGTAGTTTGCTTACCCAACCAGGGGTGGCTGAAGCGGCAAATATTACTTATTTAACCATGCAGATCGAAAGGGGTGAAGACGATGTTCGTGCCATGGTTGTAGGTATTGCTCCTGGTGGAGCAGGAACCTTGGGCTGGCCTCGTTATTTAGTGGCAGGTCGGCAAATTACCCGAGGTCATTATGAAGCAGTAGCCGATTTAGCCAGTGGTTTTCAGCTGGGTGATTACTTAACTATACGGCGTAATCAATACAAGGTAGTGGGGTTAACGCGGCGCATGGTTTCTGCCAGTGGTGACCCAATGATTTTTATTCCACTTAAAGGTGCTCAAGAGGCACAGTTTTTAAAAGATAAGGATGCCATCTTAATGCAGCGGCGGCGTACTGAAGCTAACCCAGCGCTTAATCGCCCTAACCTACCTGGCTTGCTAGAGGCAGTGCTTGCCTCGCAAACAACTAACCCTTCTGTTAATGCTGTTTTAGTAAGAATTAAACCCGAGTATTTGCCTCAAGCAGTTGCCGAACCTATTGAGCGTTGGCAGCGTTTTACGGTTTATGATCGTGAGCAGATGGAAGGCATTTTAATTGGCAAACTAATTGCTACTTCCGCAAGGCAAATTAGCATGTTTTTAGTGATACTTGCGATTGTTTGTGCTGCCATTGTTGCTTTCATTATTTACACCCTAACCATGGACAAAATACGTGAAATTGCCGTATTAAAGCTGATAGGTACACGTAACCGCACCCTAGTTTGGATGATTCTACAACAGGCTTTAGTACTGGGCGCTATAGGTTTTGTTGTAGGGAAAATTACCGCAACTTTTGCCGCACCTATTTTTCCTAAATACGTGTTGTTGTTACCTATAGATTCAATTATTGGCTTTGTTGCAATTCAACTGATTTGTACGCTAGCCAGTGTGGTTGCTATACGCATGGCTTTAAAAGTCGATCCGGCTGAGGTAATAGGCTAAAAATGAGCATACAAGGTATTCAAATTGAAAATTTAAGTAAGCGCTTTGGTGAGGGTGACACCGCAGTTTTTGCTTTAAAAGATGTCAATATGCAAGTAGCACCGGGAGAGGTGGTTGGGTTGATTGGACCTTCTGGTTCAGGCAAAAGCACGCTGCTTAAGTGCTTGGGAGCAGTTATTGACCCAACAGCAGGGCGCATGGTGTTAGACCAGCAGGTTATTTATGATGAGGGTTGGAAGGTAGGTGATTTAAGTGCTTTACGTAGAGATAAGATAGGTTTTGTATTCCAGTCACCCTATTTAATTCCTTTTTTAGATGCGACCGATAACGTTGCTTTGTTGCCTATGTTAGCCGGAGTGCCCAATGAGGAAGCACGTCGCCGCGCCTTAGAACTACTAACCGCTTTGGATGTACAACACCGAGCCAAGGCCATGCCATCACAGTTATCTGGTGGCGAACAGCAACGCATTGCCATTGCTCGTGGTTTGGTAAACCAGCCACCGGTTATTCTTGCTGATGAACCCACCGCACCTTTAGATTCAGTTCGTGCCCTGGCAGTTGTTCGTATTCTTAATGATATGGCTAAACGCTTTAATACCGCCGTAATCGTAGTGACCCACGATGAAAAAATAATACCTACGTTTAAACGTATTTATCATATTAGAGATGGCGTCACTCACGAGGAAGTCGGTGAAGGGCGCTTACCTACCTAAGGTTTAATGTGTGACTCTTATCAGGTTAATTAAGCAGTCGTCTGCCAACGTGTTAAACTCAAGTAATACACGTTAGTGCAACAACTAAAAGAGAAGGATTACCTCTGATGAAAGCCACCTGGCCGCTAGATAAAGATCCCTACGCCGATCGCGAAGCAAGCACCTATGAACACCCAGTGCCCAGCCGTGAATACATTCTTGATTGCTTAAAAGAAGTGGGTCGTCCTATGACTCACGAACAGTTGTGCAAGGCTTATGGCATGACTGACGAAACTTCAATTGAAGCATTGAGACGGCGATTAATAGCCATGGAGCGCTCTAGTCAGTTATTAATTAATCGTCGTCGTGCCTATGTACTAATTGACAAGTTAGATTTAATTAAAGGCCGAGTACAAGCTCACCGCGATGGTTACGGTTTCTTAATTCCTGAAGGGGGCGGTGATGACCTTTACCTGCATAACCGCCAGTTAGCCAAGGTTTGGGATGGCGATATTATTCTGGTGCGTGAAATGGGTACAGATCAACGTGGCCGACGTGAAGGCGCAGTGGTAGAAGTTCTAGAGCGAGGCGTAACTCAGCTTATTGGTCGTTTGAAATTCCAGCCAGGTGGTTTTGCCGTCGTTGTTCCAGAGAACACCTCCTTGCACCACGATGTGCTTATTCCACCTGATGAATTAGGTGGTGCGCGTGAAGGTGAAATAGTTCAAGTTGAAATAACCGAGCACCCAGGCCATCGCCGTATGGTGGTAGGTAAGATTACTGAAGTATTAGGTGATTTTATGGCTGCAGGTATGGAAATTGAAGTAGCACTGCGTAGCTATAACCTACCCTTTGAATGGAATGCAGCAGTAACAGCGCAGGCTAACCAGTTTGGTAAAGAAGTAGCCGAAGTCGACAAGCTTTTACGGGTTGATTTGCGTGAATTACCGCTAGTCACCATTGATGGTGAAGATGCTAAAGACTTTGATGATGCCGTTTACTGTGAAAAAACTAGCTCAGGCGGTTGGAAACTATGGGTTGCTATTGCTGATGTTTCTCACTATGTCGGTGTAGATTCACCCTTAGATCGCGAAGCCATGACACGCGCAACCTCCGTTTACTTCCCTGGCCGTACTATCCCCATGTTGCCAGAAGCACTTTCCAATGGTCTTTGTTCGCTAAATCCGAATGTTGATCGCCTGTGCATGGTTTGTGAAATGAACATTAGTAAAACGGGAACGTTAAGTCGTTACAAGTTTTACGAAGGGGTAATGAATTCAAAGGCACGATTAACCTATACCCAAGTGGGTGCATTACTTGATGCGCCTGAAAGCGCACTGGCGCAAACGATGCGTGGGCAATACCCACACCTAGTTAAGCCTTTGCAGCACCTGTATGAGGCTTATAAAGCGTTACGCCAAGCACGTGAAGTAAGAGGTGCAATCGATTTTGAAACCCGTGAAACACGCATAGTGTTTGGTGATGATAAAAAGATTGAAAAAATTGTCCCTGTAGTACGTAACGATGCACATAAAATTATTGAAGAGTGTATGTTGTGCGCTAACGTAGCTACAGCACGTTTTTTAGCCAAGCATAAATTAGCTGGGCTGTACCGAGTACATGAAAGCCCTAAAACAGAACGCTTAGAAACCCTGCGTGCTTTCTTAGCAGAATTAGGCATTGTGCTAGAGGGTGGCGATAAACCAACACCCAAAGACTACCAAGAAGTTTTTAGTAAAATTCGTAACCGCCCAGATTCTGAAGTAATACAAACCATGATGCTGCGCTCTATGCGTCAAGCGGTTTATACGCCAGTAAACGAAGGCCACTTCGGTTTGGCTTATGCCGCCTATGCGCACTTTACTTCACCCATTCGCCGTTACCCAGATTTACTAGTACACCGAGCCATTCGTGGCTTAATTCGTAGTGGTGCTGAAAGCACCAATGTACAAAGGGTTAATGAAGCACAGGTTGAGAAAGCAGAGAAATGGTCACCTTATACAGATCAACAAATGGTTGAGCTGGGTGAGCATTGTTCCATGGCTGAACGTCGAGCCGATGAAGCTGTACGTGATGTAACTGATTGGCTGAAGTGCGAGTTTATGCTGTCACGCGTGGGTGAGGTGTTTACAGGACGCATTAGCTCAGTGGTTGGATTTGGCTTATTTATTGAGCTGCATGATTATTTTGTTGAAGGTTTGGTGCATATCAGTTCGTTACCGGGTGACTACTACCGTTTCGAGCCAGAAAAGCAGCGCCTCGTAGGTGAACGAAGTGGTCGGAGTTATCGCTTGGGTGATGATGTCGAGATTATCGTTTCAAGGGTTAATTTAGAAGATCGCAAAATAGACTTTGATTTAACTGATGTTATAGATAACCCAGACAAACCTGCAAAAAAAGTACGTAAAAGAAAAGTGTCGAGTAAAGCGGCTGCGGCAGCAGTTAAAGATGACCCCAAGGTAAAATTAGGTAAGTCATCTAAAAAAGACAAAACAAAAAAGAAGAAAAAAAAGAGTGCTAGCCGTCCCGGTAAAAAAGAACGTGCAAAGAATAAGGTTAAGTAAATAACTGTGAATAAAAGACCCCGTAGACCCAAAATAGAAGCCACACAAAGCCTAGCAGCAGTTTTTGGTTTTCATGCTGTTGCTAGTTTAATTAAGCACCGTGCTAAGCACATCGCTTACCTTTGGGTACAGCAAGGGCGTGATGATGCACGTATGCAAAGCTTGCTAGAAGATGCGCAAGCCGCTGGTGTAAAAATTGAAGTGCAGCCACGTGAAACCTTAGATAAAGAAGCGGGTGGTGTGCATCAAGGTATTATTGCTTGGGTGCAGCCACGCCAAGCAGGCAGTGAATCCGATTTAGAGCGCCTATTAGTAGAAGTAACCAAGCCACCTTTATTGCTAGTGCTAGATGGCGTAACCGACCCACACAATTTAGGTGCTTGTATGCGTAGTGCTGAAGCAGCTGGCGCTAATGCGGTTATTGTTCCTAAAGATAAATCGGCAGGCTTAAATGCCACGGTTAGAAAAGTTGCCTGCGGTGCAACCGAAACCCTACCGCTTATTCAAGTAACTAACCTAGCTAGAACACTGCGTAGCCTTGCTGATTATGGGGTTTGGGTAATAGGTACCGCAGGTGAGGCCGAGCAGCTAATCTACCAAGCTAATTTAACACAAGGCGTGGCGTTAGTTATGGGTGCAGAAGGTAAAGGAATGCGGCGCTTAACACGCGAAGTTTGTGATGAATTAGTTAAACTGCCCATGGCAGGCGAGGTTTCTAGCCTAAATGTTTCGGTTGCATCGGGCGTGGTTTTGTACGAAGCAGTAAGGCAAAGGCTTTAAAACTTGCACTTAGGTAGCAGTAAGGGTTAGAATTCCGCGCTTGTTTGAGTGGTCGGAAATTCACTCGAATGGCAGTAGTTTACTACTGGGTTGTGTAGTTTCCTCCTTGCTTTTTGTTATTTATAAGCAAAAGGCTATTAATCCGTAAGGAGCATTTAATGCGTCATTATGAAGTAATTTTCATGGTTCACCCAGACCAAAGCGAGCAGGTTCCCGCTATGGTTGAGCGTTACACTACTCTGGTCACTGAAGCCCAGGGCACCGTACACCGTATGGAAGATTGGGGCCGTCGCCACCTAGCTTACCCAATCAACAAAATCACTAAAGCACACTATGTTTTAATGAATATTGAGTGCCCAGATTCTGTTGTTAACGAGCTAGAAGAAGTCTTCCGTTACAACGATGCCGTTATTCGTAACCTGATTATTCGCACTAATGAAGCGGTAACTGAACCTTCGCCAATGAAGGCTTCTGAATCCCGCGAAGATCGCCGTCGTGATGATCGTGACGACCGTCAAGATCGTAATGATGATCAAGATGACTCGTCTGATGACGATTCAGAAGACGCCGAATAAACTAATTAATCAGGAGAATCACCATGGCTCGTTTTTTCCGTCGCCGTAAGTTTTGTCGTTTTACTGCTGAAGGTATTCAGCAGATCGACTATAAAGACCTAGACCTTCTAAAAGGCTATGTGACTGAAACTGGTAAAATTGTACCTAGCCGTATTACAGGTACTAAAGCTAAATATCAGCGTCAGTTGTCTTCTGCTATTAAGCGTGCTCGCTTCCTAGCGCTACTACCTTACTCAGATAGCCACGAATAAGCATTTAGGCTTTTAATAAGGCCTACGACTATGCGTGCTTTAGCTGAGTTTGTCATGAAAAGCCCCAGCCGTGCCCTAGGTGCGGCTGTGGTTGCTGCTTTAATCCCTGTCCTCTCTGTTTTCAGCGGTGCTATCGTTGCATTAGTTTGGTTACGGATGGGACCTGCGCAAGGCATAAAAATTCTGCTAGCTGCTGCTCTGCCCGGTTTGTATTTCTGGGTAACAGCTTCTAGCCCAGATGTGCTTTTGGGTGTGGTCGGTGCTGCAGCGCTTGCACAAGTGTTGCGCACTAATCAGGGTTGGAGCCGTGTACTAATTGTAGGTGCTCTAGCTGCTTCGTTTATTGCACTCACTGTTCAGTGGTTAGACGATGCGTTGCAATTGCAAATTATCGACCTACTACTTGATCAAGGTGGCTTAGCAGAAAGCTATGAACTAACAGCTTTAGATCAACAGCAGTTAGCAGCCACACTCGGCTGGTTATTTAATGGCGTTATAACCTCTGTGCAATTGCTTATGTTAATTGCTAGTTTAATTATAGCGCGTTGGTGGCAGTCAGTACTTTATAACCCAGGTGGTTTTCAGGCTGAGTTCCACGCATTAAGATTACCGCTTTGGTCAGCTGCCTTTTTGCCCTTAGTCTTAGCCTTAGTTGTTAGCGGACAAACTTGGCTTATGCCAGCTATTCCAGTGTTATTAGTGCCCCACCTTATCGCAGGTATTGCACTGGTACATGGAGTATTTGCAATTAAAAAATACAACAGCTTTTGGTTGGGTCTGTTGTATGTGTTGTTGATTTTTACTCAGCCTTACATGAGCTTATTGCTCGTTCTTATTGCCCTGGCGGACAGTGTGGTAAATATACGTTACCGACTGGCTCCTCCACCGCCACCTCCTTCACAGGATGGTGATGGCGAGGCCTAACGTCTTGAGGATATTAAAATGCAAGTTATTCTATTAGAAAAAGTAAACAAACTGGGTGGACTAGGCGAAGAAGTAACCGTTAAAAATGGTTATGGCCGTAACTTTCTAGTTCCTCAAGGTAAAGCCGTTCCTGCCACAGCTGCAAACCGTGAAGTTTTCCAAGAGCGCCGTGCAGAGCTAGAAGCTGCTGCTGCTGAGCGTTTAGCTGCAGCCCAAGCAGTTGCAGCCAAGCTAGAAGGCGTAGAGCGTGTTACTATCGCTTCTAAAGCGGGCGACGAAGGCAAACTGTTTGGTTCTATTGGTGCGCGTGATTTAGCCGAAGCTGCTACCGCTGCTGGTGTAGAGCTAAGCAAGAGCGAAATTCGTTTACCAGAAGGCCCACTTCGTAACGTGGGTGAGTATGAAATTGCTGTTCACCTACATGCAGAAGTTGAAAGCGTATTACGTGTAGCTGTTGTTGCAGAATAAGCTTTTCTGAGTAAACTAACCGAGCCAGTTATTTGACTGGCCCCGGTTTAAGAAAAAAGGCACGGGTTAAACCCTGTGCCTTTTTTATTTGAGGTGAGTTAAGAATGGTAAATACCCGTTTTAGCGATGACAAAGAAGCTTCTGATATAAAGTTGCCCCCCCACTCACTTGAAGCTGAACAATCAGTTTTGGGTGGTTTAATGATAGACAATGCTTCGGTAGATGCAGTAGCAGAGCTATTAGTAGAAGCTGATTTTTATCGCGGCGAACACCGTTACATTTATACCGCCATGCACGAGCTGGTAAAACGTAACTCACCTTTCGACCCACTGATACTTTCTGCAGAATTAAAAGCACGAGATCAGCTAGAACAAGCCGGTGGCGATGCCTATTTAATTGAACTTGCCCGCAATACGCCTTCAACCAGTAATATTTTGGCCTATGCCCAAATTGTGCGTGAGCGCTCGGTGCGTCGTAAGCTTATTCAAGCAGCAAGAAGAATAGCTGACTCGGCGTACAGTCCCGAAGGACGCACTTCTGATGAGTTATTGAATGAAGCGGAAAGGGAAGTTTTTACTATCGCAGAAGAACGGCCAAAATTTGGTGGGCCACAATTAATTACCGATGTAGCAGCTAAATTATTAGCAAAACTAGAATCTTTAGACCTAAGCGAAAGTGGTATTACTGGCTTAACGACTGGCTTTAAAGATTTAGATGCAATGACCTCTGGCTTGCAACCATCAGACTTGGTTATTGTTGCTGGTCGTCCTTCTATGGGTAAAACCACCTTTGCTATGAATTTAGTCGAAAATGCTGTTTTAAATTCTGATAAAACAGCCGTAGTGTTTTCTATGGAAATGCCTGCAGAACAGCTATTAATGAGGGTGTTTTCTTCTTTGGGTCAAATAGATCAGTCTAAAGTTCGTACTGGAGATCTTGGTGAGCGGGACTGGGATAGAATTTCTTCTACTTTGGCCATTTTAAAAGAAAAGAAGCTTTATATTGATGACACGCCAGGCTTGTCGCCCAACGATTTACGTACCAGAACACGCCGTATTGCGCGGGATGAAGGGGGTATTTCTATTATTATGGTCGACTATTTGCAGTTAATGAGAGTGCCAGGTAATAGCGAGAATCGTACTGCAGAAATTTCCGAGATTTCGCGTTCTTTAAAAGCTTTAGCTAAAGAGTTTGATTGCCCAGTAGTGGCGCTGTCGCAGCTTAATCGTGGGCTAGAGCAGCGGACTAACAAACGGCCTATTATGTCAGATTTGCGTGAGTCGGGTGCTATTGAGCAGGATGCTGACGTTATAGCCTTTGTTTACCGTGACGAAGTTTATAACCCAGATAAAGAAGGCAATAAAGGCTTGGCAGAAATTATAATTGGTAAGCAGCGTAACGGCCCCATAGGTAGTGTTCACCTCTTGTTTACTGGTCGTTACACCCGCTTTGATGATCTAGCGCCCGATAGCCTTGCACAATATAGGGAAGCTGGCCTTATTTATGAAGAATAACCCTTAACAAATAAGGCAGCGCTTGCGGCGGCGGTCGTAGTGCTGCTCTATTATAGCAAAAGCGTCAGGCTCACTAAACACACCCATCCACTCATGGCGCAAATCAGCAGCGTAAATCACCTCAACCTCTGTGTCATTTTCGATGATGGGCTTTACACCATAACCACTCCAATGACTGCCTAGCTGACCAGTAAAGCGAGGTGGTTTAGTTTGTTCAGGTGCTTTTAACCAAGCGTGAAACAAGTCTGAATCTAAAGTCATCACAACGGTTGTTTTGGGGTCTTCCAAAAAACGCAGCTGTTGAACAGCAAGACTACCAGGGTCTGCAAATGCACCTAGATGCAAAGCTTGATCTTCTTGTTCAGCATATAAGTACCAACCATTTGCTAGAGCAACCTTCCAAAAATTCCACTCGGTATCGGTTTTGCTCGGAAGCAGCTCAGGTAAATTGGTAGCTTGTTGCTGTAAAGTGTTCATTAGACTTCTCACTTATAAATATAAGAATATACTTATATTCTACACTTGTTTTTTGTTTTCAGCTATCCAGCCTACCAGCAAGAAAGCTGCAAGAACTAAAAGTCCAAGCCACTTGGTACTAACTAAGGAAAACCAACCCGCAAAAACAGGCGTGAGTAAAACGGTTAGTAACCCGTAACCAAAGGCACACATAATAACAAAACCCAGTATTCTTATAATGCGTGGGTAGGGTCTTAAAAAACGCTTAACAAAACTGTTGATTTGGTCACCATAGATAACTAGCAGGGTTGCAACCAGAGCCAGAGTAATGTTGTTCATCTGACTATGTGCCCAGTTACCTGAGCGGATTAAAATTTCGTTAATAATATCCATAAATTAAGTTTCACCAAAAAAAGATTAGTAGCAGCAAAAAATGTTACACCTAGATGCTTGGAGGAGTGACACGCACGAGTTAGAGTAGTAGTGTATTTTTTTCATTTTAATCAAGTTCAAGGCAATAGCAAAGATGACACCAACAACTAAAAAAACACAAAAATTACCCAGTGCTCACATGCTTCCTGATGCAGAAGGTTATTTCGGTCCTTATGGTGGTCAAGTGCTTCCACCTCATCTGAAAGCTATTATGGATGATATAGCAACGGCTTACCTTAAAGTTCGTGAAACAGCAGCCTATCAGAATGAGTTAAAAGAGCTATATCAACATTATGTTGGTCGTCCTAGCCCTATTTATTATGCCAGTAGACTCACAGAGGCTTGTGGTGGTGCTAAATTTTACTTTAAGCGTGAAGACTTAAACCACACAGGCGCTCATAAAATTAACCATGCGCTAGGAGAAGCTTTATTAGCCAAGCACATGGGTAAGACCAAAGTAATTGCAGAAACAGGTGCTGGACAGCACGGCGTTGCTATGGCTACTGCTTGTGCGCTGGTTGGCTTGCCCTGCGAGATTCACATGGGTGCAGTCGATATTGTTAAAGAACACCCTAATGTCACTAAAATGAAAATTTTAGGTGCTAAGCTAATTGCTGTTGAATCAGGCACTAAAACCCTAAAAGATGCTGTTGATAGTGCGTTTGAAGAATATGTTAAAGACCCTGAAAACTTCTTTTATGCTATAGGTTCTGTTGTTGGGCCGCATCCTTTCCCCATGATGGTAAGAGACTTTCAATCCATTGTTGGTAAAGAAGCAAGAGAACAGTTTCCTGCAATGACTGGCAAGCTACCCGACTATGTTGTTGCTTGTGTGGGTGGTGGCTCTAACGCTATGGGTATTTTCTCAGGATTCATGGATGATGAAAGCGTTAAACTAGTGGGTGTTGAACCCTGTGGACGCGGTTTGGGTAAAGGCGATCATGCCGCAACCCTAACCTATGGTAAGCCTGGCACTATGCATGGCTTCCATTCTTATATGTTGCAAGATGCTGCTGGTGAACCTGACCCAGTTTATTCTATTGCTTCTGGCTTAGACTATCCTTCGGTTGGCCCCCACCATAGCTATTTAAAAGACCTAGGCCGTGCTGAATACCATGGAATTGATGATACAGCCTGCCTAGATGCCTTTATGCAGCTGTCGCGCTTAGAAGGTATTATTCCTGCATTGGAATCGGCACATGCCATAGCTTGGGCTATGCGCGAAGCTAAAAATCTTGGCTCAGAAGTGAATATTTTAATTAACCTTTCTGGTCGTGGCGACAAGGACGCTGACTTTGTGGCAGAGAAGTTAGGGTTATAAGTAAACTTAGGTCAAGTTTGGTTACCGAGGCAAGCAAACTTGGCCTAGATCAAGGATTCTCTACCCATCATGACGGACTATGCAACCTTTATGTCTTATCTGGCGTAAGCCGAGATTGCTGGAGAGCCGAATGAATAAGTGGTTTGCTGATACGTCGATTCAAACCAAGGTGAATGCGGTATTACTGGCAGTGTTGTTGGTGGTGATGGTTGCTTCTATGTTATTTACCATACGTAGTGAGCGTGCCATGGTTGAAGATGCCATGTTGCAAAATGTTAAAGATGCAACTGACAGCTACCTAGACACTCTGAACATTATGATGCTAACGGGTACCTTGGCACAGTTTAGAGAAATTCATCGTGAAAAAGTGCTTAGCCAACCAGGTATTACCGAAGCAAAGGTTTTACGCTCGCAACCGGTTATAGACTTATTTGGTGCAGGTTCAAATTTAGATCAAGCGGCAGATGAACTAGACCAACGCGCTTTAAAAGGTGAGCTAATAGAAGTTATTAGAAACACCCCTGAAGGGCGGGTATTAACGGTGCTTCGTCCTGTTATTAGCGAAACCAACTACCGAGGCACAGACTGTACAACCTGTCATGTGGGTACAGAAGGGGAGCAGTTAGGTGCTATACGTCTAAGTTACTCGTTAGCAGCACTAGACAAACAAATTAATATGAATCTCTTAAAGTTGGGTGGTGTACAAGCCCTACTCTTTATTGGTGGTTTATTACTTATTTCCTTTGTTTTATACCGAATTATTTTACGTCCCTTAGGCTACTTAAGAAAAGCCATCCAACGTGCAGAAAGTGAATCTGATTTAACTATTCGTGTGCATACAGTACGCTCATCTGATGAAATTGGTGTTTTATCTAAAGCTTTCAATAAAATGCTAGAACGCTTTTCTGACAGCCTAAGCCAGGTTGCTTCTACAACCCGTAGCTTAAAATCTTCAGCAACCACCATTGCCACTGTTGCAGATGAAACAGTTAAAGCCGTTAATACTCAATATGCAGAAACTGAACAAATGGCAAGTTCTATGGAGCAAATGCAAGCCAGTGCGCAGGTTACGCGTGAACATGCACAGCGTACTTCGCAAGCATCGGTTGAAGCCGACAAAGAAGCTAACTCTAGCCGTGACCTAACCTCAGAAAGCATTTGCAGTATTCATGATTTAACCAAGCATCTAGATAAAGCCTCCAATGTTATTCAAGCCTTAGATCAATACAGTGATGATGTAGGCCAAGTGCTTGAAATAATAACCGCCATCGCTGAACAAACTAACCTCTTAGCACTTAACGCAGCAATAGAAGCTGCAAGAGCCGGTGAAAGTGGACGAGGGTTTGCTGTAGTTGCAGATGAAGTCCGTTCTTTAGCTAACCGTACCCATGATGCAACTCAAGAAGTCAGACGAACTATTGACCGTTTACAGGAAGAAGCCAAGGGCGCTGTAACCATGATGGAAACAGCACGCGAAGGCTCTAAAAAGAGTGTTGCTGATGTTGAGCGTGTAGGAGAGTCTTTAAGCCATATTGCCGATGCAGTAACCAATATTAGCCAACTGAATAGCCAGATGGCTAATGCTGCTGAAGAGCAGCAAGAGGTTGCCGGTCGCGTTAATGCTCAGGTAATTCATATAGGTGGTATTGCACAACAAACCTCTATTAATGCAACTAAATCTTCCGAAGTAAGTGATGATTTAGTTAAGTTAGCTGACCATTTAGAAAAGCTAGTTGATAGTTTTAAATTAAATTAAACGCCTTGTTATTATTTAGGCTACTCAGCTTCTGAAAACACTTAGAAGCTGAGTAACCTAGCAGGCTTTTTAATCTGTATTGGTGGTATGATGCACACAATTTACACTTTATAATCAACTAACAATTTTGCTCTTCGACTTGGATAAAGGTAATGCTAGAAAAAGATGTAGTTCTGGTTGTTGATGATTCCACAACGGCGCGATCGGCAATTATTAATGTGCTACGTGATCATCTTTACTGTAAAGATATTGTTGAGGCATCTGATGGGCAGGAAGCACTACGCCGTTTAAAACAACGCCCTGATATAGATTGGATTTTTTGTGATTGGGAAATGCCTGTGATGGCAGGTGACGAGCTACTTAAAGAAATTAGAAGCAACCCAGATACTGCCCACCTACCTTTTATTATGATTACTTCTAAAGGTGATCGTGATTCCTTAGTAACCGCAGTACAGCTAGGGGTAACCTCATTTATAGTTAAGCCCTTTACTGCTAAAAAACTAGTTGAAAAAGTTTTTTTGGCTCAGGGTCGTATGGAGCGCCGTAATGCCGAACTGACTCGAGTCGCTAGAGATCAAAAAGTAGTTATTAAGCTTGCTTCAGGCGCAGAGGTTAACGCAGACCTAGTTGATATTTCTTTGTCTGGTTTATTGATGATGGTGGAGCACGAGGCAATGCGAACAAGCACGGTATTTGATTCGTTTCAGGCTAAAATAGGGCATCCTCACGGCAAGGGTTCTGCTGTTTTACCTTGCCAAATAATTCGTCTAGAAGCTGATCCTATGCATCCCTCAAGAACGGATAATATACGGTTAGCTGCAAGATTTCAGCCAATGGAAGAAGACCCACGCAAACACCTAGTTAGCTATATTGAAGCCGCTGCTCGTCAGGCAAAGGCTTCAAAAAACCAAGATGAAGTAATAGAAAAACTTTAGCTAACAAAAGCCCGTTCAATTACATAATCTGCCGCTTCACCCATGCGTGGCGATACTTTAAAGCCACGCTCATCTAACATTTTGCTAATATCCTTTAGCATTTCAGGACTGCCGCAAATCATTGCCCTGTCAGTAGCTGGGTTTAACTCGGGCAAACCTAAATCTTTAGCCAACTGCCCACTAGCAGCCAATTCAGTAATACGACCTTGGTGAACAAATTCTTCACGCGTTACTGCTGGATAATAAATTAATTGATTTTTAATCTGCTCGCTAAGGTATTCATGCTGAGGTAGCTCTTGAGTAATAAACTCACTGTAGGCTAAGTCTTTTTCCCAGCGTACACCATGAAGAAGTATAACCTTCTCAAAGCGTTCATAAGTTTCTGGGTCTTGAATTACACTTAAAAAAGGTGCTAAGCCAGTGCCAGTGCTAAACAAATAAAGGTTTTTAGCAGGTAATAAGTCATCAAGCACTAGCGTACCAGTTGGCTTCTTGCTGACGATTAACTTGTCGCCTTCTTTTAAGTGCTGCAAGCGTGAAGTTAGCGGGCCGTCTTGAACTTTAATACTGAAAAATTCGAGCTGATCATCGTAATTAGGGCTAGCAATACTATAGGCTCGCATTAAAGGGCGACCATCCACTTCTAGTCCGATCATTACAAACTGACCATTTTTAAAACGTAGACCAGCATCACGGGTAGTCGTAAAGCTAAACAGGTGCTCTGTCCAATGGTGTACGCTCGTTACTTCTTCAGCATAAAACTTGCTCATGTTAGCCCTCGCAACCCTCTATTACCTAGTAAAATGATTGGTTATTCTAACCCAAATGATAGTGATTGCTAAATAGTTTGTTTTTATAACCTTATGGGTATTAGTGTTTAGAAGCTTATTCGCTAAAAGAATATGAGATTTATTTTTCAGCGATTAAAATAGCACGTAAGGGTGCAGGGTAGCCTTCACGGGTTAGCTGAGGGTTTTGTGGGTCTAAAAAGTCAGCCAAGGATTGAAAAGTCATCCACTCGGTTGCGCGTTGCTCCTTAGTGCTGGTTAGGTTTAAATCTACGCAGCGTATATTTTTAAAGCCACAGCGCCTTAACCAAAGTTCTAATTGAGCAACGGAAGGTAAAAACCACACATTGCTCATGGCGGCATAGCGATCTTCGGGCATTAAGCAGTTGGTTTCATCACCTTCAATCACCAGGGTTTCTAAAACCAGTTCACCACCGGAGCGCAAGCAGTCTTTTAGCTCGTACAAATGATCTATCGGTGAACGGCGATGATAAAGCACACCCATAGAAAGCACCGTATCAAATGCTTCTATTTTCTCTGGTACGGCTTCTATACCCAAGGGTAGGTGAAAAACAGCAGGGCGCTCTTTATTGCCCATTAGTTTGCGTACTGCTTCAAACTGGGCGAAATAACGGGGTGAGGGATCTATACAAAGGGTGAATTCTGCGCCTGCACCTGCTAAACGCCAAGCATGGTAGCCAGAACCACCACCGACATCTAATACCTTGCGGCCACGTAAATCACTTAAATGGGGTGCAAGTCGATCCCACTTGAAGTCTGAACGCCACTCGGTATTTATATAGGTGCCCTGTAGCTGGTAAGGCCCTTTCCGCCAAGGTTTTAAATCTTGCAATAAACCTGTAATCATTCGCTGTTGGCTAGTGCTGAGGGTTGCGTTTTCGCTTAAACGGGCTTTTTCAGCCGTTACTGCTGCACTAGTTAAGCTAATTTCAGCACTGAATACCTCTGGTAGTTTTTCTATGCGCTTCCACCAACCAACAAATTCAGGAAAGCGTTTAACGTCTAATGCTTCAGCTAACTGTTTTGGTAATTTAGCTAGCCAAGTATGCAGGCCGGGTCGCTCGCCTCCTAATAAGGCTAGTTGTTGGTAGATTTCAGAAAAATCAGGGCCTTGCATTAGCTATCCCCTTTAATAGCAAGAAAAGAAGCAAAGTTAAGGTATTGAAACCACTGGCTAACAAAGCTAAATCCCGTTTCTTTTAAGCGTTGTTCATGTTGTTCGGGTGTATCGGTAAGCAGAACATCTTCTAAAGCAGTACGCTTTTGACTGATTTCCATATCTGAGTAACCATTAGCACGTTTAAAATCGTGATGCAGCTCATAAAGTAACTGCGCTTGGCGAGGGTCTTCAAAATGAATTTTTTCACTAATAATTAAAGCGCCGCCTGGGCGAAGTGCTTGAAAAAGCTTAGTTAGTAACACTTGGCGATCGGCAGGTGGTAAAAACTGTAACGTAAAATTTAATAAGATTAAGTCACAGGGCTGATAATCAAAGCTGCGCACATCACTACAAAGTGTTGTGACTGAACGCTGCGGCAGATTTTTAGCAAGTAGTTTGGCACAGCGCTCTGTCATAGCGGGTGAAGTATCTAGCGTAATAAAATCAACCGTTTCTAAATGCTCTAATTGTTGTGCCACGCTTAAAGTGGTTGCACCTAAAGAAGCCCCTAAATCATAAATACGCCCACCCTCAGGTACATAACGCTTAGCTATAACGCCTGTCATTCCTAAAATTTGTGAATAACCAGGAATAGAACGTTTAATCATATCTGGAAAGACATTGGCTACCTGTTCATCAAAAGAAAAGCTGGCTAGCTCATCTAAGGGAGTAGCAAAAATAGCATCACGTGGAATATTAGACCTGCTCACCCTTTACCTCCTATTGCCTTGTAAACACGGAATTTACCGTTTTCAGCGGCAATTATAAAGTTACCAAAGGCTTGTTGCAGTAAGTCTGGGTAGGGTAAAAAACGGTTAGCGACAATCCACAATTCGCCACCTTTGCGTAGGTAGTTAGGTGCTTGGCTAATTAAGCGGCTTGCTAGCTCGTAGTCAGTAGCTTTACCCGTATGAAAAGGGGGATTGCTAATAATTAAGTCGTAGCCCTCAGGTGGGGCGCATTCATCCAAACCTGTAAAAATATCTGCTGCAACCACTTTACCTTTAAGTTGGTTTGCTTGCAGAGTTGCACGCGTTGCATTCAAAGCAAAGCCACTTACATCAGCAGCAGTAAGCTGTAATTTAGGGTGCTGCTTAAGTAGCCAAGCACCTAATAAACCGCAACCACAGCCTAGGTCTAATGCCTTGCCTGCTGAAATAGTTAGCTGCTTGGTAAGCGTTGCAATTAACAGGGCTGAGCCTTCATCAACCCGACCATGACTGAATACCCCAGGCTGGCTAACCAGTGTTAACTCACCTAGTCCAAACCCTTGTTGATCTAGGGTGTTTTCGGCAATCAATGCTTTAGCTGGCTGCAAAGAATCAAGGGTATAAAGTGCACAACGCCTAGCCGAATCAGTTTTATTCACCAGTACACCAGCGCCTTGCAGCTGCTTAGCCAGTGCTTTAACTCCACCGTTAGTTTCACCGGCAAGTAAAACCTGTTCATGCGGTATTTTAGCTAGCTGCCCTAACCACCAATAACCCTCTTCTTTAGCTTTAGGCCAAAAAACTAAACTGCGTCCAGCTAGGTTGTTGGGTGCTTGTTCGGCAGTAAAGAAGCTCTGAATACCGGCAGCTTGAGCAAGTTGCAAGCTGCGCCAATCGTTTGTCCATACTCGAAGGGGGTGCTGGGTGTTAGCAAAGGCAGCGGCTAGCTGTTGCCAATTAAGGCCTGCGGGCGCAGCAACCAAGTTTAAAGGTTGATCTAGCCAAGCATCTAGCTGGCGAAATAAAAATTGATTTAAAGCAGAAGAAGCTGAAAGATTAGACATGGTTTAGGTAACTGTTCTATATGAAATAGAAAAGGCGCTCCTAAGAGCGCCTAGTAAACTAGCTTAGTGAATTACTTGGCTCGGTAAATAATGCCTGGTCTGCACTGCACCATCTCATAAAGTTCAGGCATGTTAGATAAGGCTTCAGAAGCACCCAAAAACAAGTAACCACCAGGTTTTAATGTAGCGTGAATACGTTTAAGTATGTCTTTTTTAAGCTCCGCAGAAAAGTAAATTAATACGTTGCGGCAAAAGACAATATCAAACTGACCTAGCATGGTGTAGCTATGCAAGAGGTTCATCATACGAAATTCAGTACGGCGCTGTATGTTGGGGTTTACCTTCCAGCGCCCTTCACCGGTTTGGGTAAAGTGCTTGGTTAAACGCTCTTTAGATAAGCCACGACCAATTGCCAGCATTTCATAGGTACCTGACTTGGCTGTGGCTAAGGCAGAAGCTGAAATGTCTGTACCAATAATTTTTTCGCCGCCTCGCAACAAAGAAGGGTTCTTTTTACGGAACTCTTCTATCACCATAGAAATAGAGTAGGCTTCTTGCCCTGTTGAGCTAGCAGAAGACCAAATTTTTAACTGCTGCGCACCCAACTTAGGCGCTATTTCAGGCAAAACCTTGTTTTCTAGAATATTAAACGGGTGAACATCACGAAACCATAAGGTTTCGTTAGTTGTCATCGCATCAACAACGGCTTCCTTTAAGCCAGAGCGTGGATTGCGCTGCATCTCACGCATTAAGTCAGTTAAACTCTCTAACTTTTGCTGAGCCATAATCTTGCTCAAACGACTAGTGACTAGGTACTGTTTATTGTCACCCAGCAAAATACCACAGGCATCCTGTAGAAAATTACGGAAAGCCTCAAACTCTTGGGGGCCCAACGTCTTGCTAATTGACATCCATCACCACCATCTACCAGGTAATATTATAAAGAGCTTTATATGATAATAACTTAACTGGACTAAAGCTATAGACTAGATCACCTTTTGGCTGTTGCAGCTTTTTTAATTTCACCAATAACGACTCTAGCAAGTTCATCTGCATCATATTTAGCTAAGAAAAAGTTTGCGCCTACCTTTTTAACCATTGCCTCATTAAAAATGCCACTTAATGACGAATGTAAGAGTACAGTTAAATTACTAAGGCGCGGGTCTTGTTTAATGCGGTTGGTTAAAGTGTAACCATCCATTTCAGGCATTTCGATATCTGAAATAATCATTAAAAACTCATCGCTGATATTCTTACCTTCATCAGCAAGGTTATTTAAATAATCGAGTGCCTCTTTACCATTCGTTAGGCTGGTGAATTGAACACCCGTTTCTGTCAGGTTGCGCTCTACCTGGTTACGTGCAACGCTTGAGTCATCTACCAGTAAAATGTGGTAGTTACCTGCAATTGCTTTTATTTCATCGGTTAATAGGTTGCTAGAAACCCCCTGAGCTAAAGGATCAACACTAGCAATAATTTTTTCAACATCAATGATTTCGATCAGTTGATTGTCCATCTGGGTAACAGCCGTTAAAAAGCTGTTTTTACCACTACCCTTAGGGGGTGGGTGAACCTCTTCCCAATCTATGTTTACTATACGGTCTACCTCACGCACTAAAAAGCCTTGTGTGCGTCGGTTATATTCCGTCACTATGACAAAGTTTTCACGCGGGTTTTCCATGGGGGGTTGGCGAATAGCCATGCCTAAGTCTAGGATGGAGATGGCCCCTTCACGTACATGCGCAACACCTCGAACTTCTGCTGTATGATGTGGCAAGCTAGTAAGGCGTGGGCAGGGAATGATTTCCTTCACTTTAAAAACATTAATACCGTAGAGCTGCCTTCCCCTTAAACGGAAAAGCAAAAGTTCCATACGGTTGCCGCCAGCAATTTTGTTGCGTGCGGCTAACTTGCCTGCAGAGTTTGTCATAAAATATTCTTCTTGTTGCACCGGTCGAAATATTTACTTTAATGCCTGAGTATAAACTGCTAAGCAAAAGATTTCTAAAATTCCTTGTAGAGTTCTGTGTTATGTCTGTTAAGTGTCGATCTAAGTTAGCTTTATTCTTTTTATTATTTGTGGCTAGTGGCCTAGTTTACGCTCAGGCGTTTCAAAATATCGCAGAGCTACAGGTTGCAGCTAATCGTTGGCTAGATCAACAGCTAAGTCAAGAAGAAGGCCGCTACGAAGTAAGCTTCTCTAATCTAGACCCACGTTTACGCCTAGCGGCCTGTGAAAGCCCTCTAATGGTTGAAGTGCATGGCAATGATGATTTGCGTGGACGTGTTAATTTAAAAGTCACTTGCTTAGATCAAGACTGGTTTGTTTATCTAGGCGCAAACATAGCTCGATTTGTAACCGTTGTTGTGGCAAAAAATGACTTACCCCGTAAAGCAAAACTTCATGCCTCCATGTTGAATTTAACTGAAATGGATGTTTCTAGGGTTAGGGGTGACTACTTCACTGGCTTTAACGAAGTTGAAGGTTATCAGCTAAGAAATCGTTTAAGGGCAGGTGATGTTCTAAGTAGCAAAAACCTTTTAGCAACAGATGCTGTAAACCGTGGTGAACAAATTACTATAGTGGCAACCAATGGTGTGCTAAGTGTTCGCATGGGTGGTGAAGCGTTAGATAGCGGAAAACTAGGCGATCAAATAAGAGTACGCAATCTGCAATCAGGTAGAGTCATTCGTGCTTTGGTTGTTGGGCGTGGTAAAGTAGAGGTTCGTTACTAACTTGTTCGATTATTTTTAAAAATAACACTAAAGTTTTCACCTAACAGGCCGAAAACCCTTGTAAGAGCAATAAAGAGTCATTTGATCTAACAAAACGGGTATCCAGTTATGGCTATTGATATTAATGGTGTTGGCAGCAACCTTACCCCTAGGGTTAGAGGTTCCGACCAGTCTGCAGCCAAGGGTTCCAGTGTAAAAACTGAAGTCGCAGTTAATACCTCAGCAGCTGATCGAGTTGAATTAAGTGCCCAAGCACAACAACTCTATAAAAATGCTGATCAAGGTTCTTTTGACTCCGAGCGGGTTGAAGCACTGAAAATGCAGATTGCTGATGGAAGCTATCAGGTAGATTACACTAAGCTAGCTGGCAAGCTAATGGGTATTGAATCCAAGCTTTAAAGTTGCTAAGTGCCCAATGCAGCTAGACCCATACAAAACAAAGAGCCTGCCGTGTTACAACTCGGTGGGCTCTTTTGTATTGTTGAGCGATTCGTTAAACTGCTAAAAGTTAAACAGCTGCGGAGTTACATGTGTCCCAATCAAGTATTCAGACCTTTAAAGAACTACTTATACAAGCCATAGGTAACTTTCAGTTGCTAGGTAAACTGCTAGAAGAAGAAATGACGCTTCTTCAGCAACCTGGCCCTACACCTGAAGCTTTAGAAGCTATAACGCAGCGTAAAAATGAGCAGCTTGAAAAAATTCAAGCCGATGTCGATCAGCGAAAAGCATTTTTAGAAGCACAGGGCTTAACGGCAGATATGGAAGGCATTGAAGCTTTTCTAACTGGATTGCCAGACACTACAGAAAAAGCAATGCGTCAAGGCTGGAATCAGCTAGTCACCAAACTAGAACAGGTGCAGCAAGCAAATAAAGTTAATGGCCAGCTAATTAACCGCGCTACACAACACTTTGATACCCTATTAAATGCTTTTAAAGCCTCCCAAAACAAGGTTAAAGTTTATAACCCTGCAGGTGGCCCCGGCAATATCAGTATTCCTAGAACCTTAGGCAAGGCTTAATTATGACAAATGATGCAGAACATATTATTACCCGTCCTGCAGAAATAGCGAGTGTTCTTAGTTCATTACAAAGGCAAAGATCACCAGTAAGTATTAGCTTTAGAGGGGTTGATCAAAAATTTCTAAGCCTAATTCTAGCAGTAGACAGAGACGCCCAAGTTTTCTACTTAGATGAGCTTAATCCGCCGAGTGGACACAAACGTGTTCTAGCTAACGAGTTTTTTTCAGTTCGTGGTAGTGAACAAGGCATCACCGTTTTTTTTACCAAATGCCAAGCTATTAAAGTATTAGATGAAGAAGACGGTGCTGTTTACCGTGTACCTTTTCCAACACAGTTAATTCATAACCAAAAACGTGATGCCTTCAGAGCTCACGTAATGTTAAGCAACAAAGTACCGGTTAGCCTTCTGTCTTTAACGCGAACAGAACCAATGCAGCCGCTAAAAGCTACTTTAAAAGATATTTCCAGTACCGGGTGCAAGCTAGAGTTCGATAGCCTTATTGAACCGCCTTTTAAAGAGTTAGAAATTTTTGAAGAAATGACAATCAACCTAAAAGCGTTTGAAAAAAAGCTAACCCTAAAGGTTGAAGCGCGTCATGCTGTTTATGATGAACACAGAAAACGCACCACCTGTGGCTTTCGTTTCTACGACCCCAAACCCAGCGTACAAGCAGAAATAGACCGCTTTGTTATTTTCTTGCAGAGGGAAGCTAGGCGAGTTGATTTAAGATAAACAATTAGGCAGTTTTTTTCTGGAGAAAAGCGCTTAAATTATTGTATAATTTTGCTCGGTTTTTATTCACCGCCCTTAGCTCATCTGGATAGAGCGCGCCCCTCCTAAGGGCGAGGTAGCAAGTTCGAGTCTTGCAGGGCGGGCCACAAAACCCTTACCTATTATGGGTTTAAAAGTATTTCTGCTTATAATTACTCCGTGTTCACTTCATTCCAATTAAACGCAATAACCGAGTGCTAAACACTAGAAGTGAGGAAGGTCAGATGAATAAAAAACCGACCCAAATTCTTGGGCAGCTAAGTAACCTTGCCAGTATTTTTTTGCTTAGTATCACTTTGGCATCTTGTAGCAGTATTAGTAATCTAGTAAGCCTACACAATAACCTAGTTGAAATGGAGCAAACCTTAAGTGTTGTTGCTGGTCGTGTAATTGACCCTACAGATAAAACACTTCAAAGCAATATTATTGTAGTGCTTCTAAAGGGTGAAGCGAGTTTAACCAGTGAAGAAAACCTACTAAGTTACAAGGTTCTTCGTAATGAAGATGAGCCCTTTGTCTTTGTGAGAGAAGAGTCAGATACAGGGCTGATCGCATTCAAAGATGTGAATGGCGACTTTCGTTACCAACCAGATGAACCTATTCATGTAATGGAAACGCCCCCCATTCTTAGCCCTAATAGCCTTGATGAAAGTCAGTGGCGTATGAACACCTTGATCCTTTCTAATAACAGTGCTGCTGCTTCAAAAGTATCCATAGATGTAACAAGTGAAACAGTTAAATCTAAACTTAAATACTTACAAAATGTTGGCAGAGTTACAGATTTTTCTAACCCTAACTTTTCAACTAGCACTGTTGAAATGGGGCTTTGGTCGCCTTTAGCCTTTGCCAAGCAGGTTGGTTATGGTTTTTACCTGCTAGAGCCGTGGCAGGAAGATAAGGACGTACTATTATTAATTCATGGTATCAATGATTCCCCACGAAGTTTTCGTGACCTCCTTCCACAATTAAATCTGTCTCAGTACCAGCCCGTACTTTTTCATTACCCTTCAGGGTTAGATTTAGAAACCTCTGCCACGGTGCTGTCCGAGATAATGTCAGAGTTTCATTTGCGTATGCCTAATAAAAAAGTAAAGGTCGTTGCGCATAGTATGGGTGGGTTGATTGCCAGACGTTATGTGCAGCTACAGCAAGATCTAGGTGTAGAAAGTGAAACCCTAGAGCACCTACTTACCATTTCTACGCCTTGGGGTGGACACAAGGCAGCAAAAATGGGGGTGAAAAGATCGCCAGTGGTTGCTCCTGTATGGCGAGATATGGTTCCTAGTAGTGATTTTATAAGTGGGCTTCATAATCGCCCCTTACCAGCAGGTTTACAGTTCAGCCTGCTTTTTAGTTACAGTGGCCATAAAGTGCTACAGGCGGATGCCGGAGATGGAACGGTAACGCTTGAAAGCCAACTAGATTATCGTGCCCAAGATGTAGCAGATCATCTACATGGGCTGAATGAAGGGCATGTGTCTATTCTTTCAAGTGAACGTACTGCTGCCTATATTAATCAGTACCTCTTGAGTAAAGGTGTTTCACCTTACTCTCGCTACATTTGTTGTACGCTAGATTAACTATTATTAAATGGTTTTGGGTGGCTCAACTAGCTTTCTATTTAACAAGGGATGCAGCTGTTTTTAGTAGGAACAGCTGCATCTATACTACTAGTTGTTAAAAATTCAAGTTGCTAGCTCTTTCCGAATAATTTCAGCGCCAGCACTTAAGGCTTTTAGCTTACCCTTGGCAACGTCACGCGCTAAAGGTGCCATGCCACAGTTGGTTGAAGGGTAGAGTTTATCAGCATCAACAAATTGCAGTGCTTTGCGTAGTGTGTCGGCAACTTCTTCTGGCGTTTCAATAGTATTGGTTGCTACATCTATAGCACCAATCATGACTTTTTTACCACGAATTAATTCAATTAAATCAATGGGTACATGGGAGTTTTGGCATTCTAGCGAGATAATATCTAGGCTAGATTTTTGTAGTTTAGGAAAAACTTCTTCGTACTGGCGCCATTCAGAACCCAAGGTTTTCTTCCAGTCAGTATTGGCTTTAATGCCGTAGCCATAGCAAATATGCACGGCGGTTTCACACTTCAAGCCTTCTACGGCTCTTTCTAATGCGGCAATGCCCCAATCATTCACTTCATCAAAAAACACGTTAAATGAAGGCTCATCAAACTGAATAATGTCCACGCCTGCGGCTTCTAGCTCTTTGGCTTCTTGGTTAAGTATCGTGGCAAATTCCCAAGCTAGTTTTTCACGGCTTTTATAATGCGCATCGTAAAGCGTATCAACCATAGTCATAGGGCCAGGCAGCGCCCATTTTATGGGCTGCTTGGTGTGCTGGCGTAAAAACTTAGCATCTTCAACAAATACCGCTTTAGGCCGACTGACCGCACCCACTACCGTTGGCACACTGGCATCGTAACGGTCACGAATTTTAACCGTTTCGCGTTTTTCAAAATCAACGCCATCTAGGTGTTCTATAAAGGTGGTTACAAAATGCTGACGGGTTTGCTCACCATCACTAACTATATTGATGCCTGCTTGCTGCTGCTCTTGCAACCACACTAATAAAGCATCTTGTTTGCCTTCAATTAATGCTTTGCCCTCTAATCGCCAAGCCGACCAAATAGTTTCAGGCTCTGCCAACCAAGAAGGTTTAGGTAAGCTGCCTGCTGTAGAAGTCGGTAGTAAAATGCTCATGGTTATTTCCTTAGTAAATGGTTGTAAGTTATAAAGTTAAATTTAGGCAGCGTAGTTAGCAGACCATTGCTCAAGTAGCGTTTGGTAGGGCTTAATAAAATGCTCTTCAGTAAATTTGCCCTGCTCAATCGCTAGCTTGCTACGTTCTTCTCGGTCATAAATTATGTGGGTTGATGAATAGTCTAAGTTGGTTAAATTGGGCTGATAGCTTTTACCTGCTGTAGCATTAGCGTTATAAATTTCTGGGCGATAAATCTTTTGAAAAGATTCCATAGTGCTAATGGTGCTGATGAGTTCAAGGTTAGTGTAGTCATTCAGCAGGTCACCAAAAAAGTAGAAGGCCAGGGGTGCTGTGCTGTTAGGCGGCATAAAATAGCGCACATCTAAACCCATTTTTTTGAAATAGGCTTCAGTTAAAGAAGTTTCATTAGGCAGGTACTCCACACCCAATACTGGATGCAAATTATTCGTTCTATGGTAAGTTTTATTATCTGAAACGCTAAGGCAAATGACTGGCAGCTTAGTAAAATTTTCTTGGTAAGCACTTGAATTTATGAAGCTTTTGAAAAGCTTACCATGTAAATCACCAAAATCATTTGGCACACTGAACTGTGGCTTACCTTTATTATGGTCTAGCAATAAAACGCTAAAATCATAATCACGTACATAAGAAGAAAAGTTATTGCCAACTAAGCCTTCTGTACGTTGGTTGGTTAGGTGGTCAACTATGGTGGTTTTGAGTACCTCAATGGCTGGAAAACTATTTTCCTTACCTTGATTGGCAATTTTCATCTCAACAGTAATAATTTCTAACTCAACAGAATAACGATCAGCTGTAGGGTTATCCCAATGGGCTAGGGCATTAAAGCGGTTGTTAATCATGGCTAGCGTATTACGCAAGTTTTGTTGGCGACTCTCACCTCTGGCTAGGTTAGCGAAGTTGGTTGTTGCACGTGTAGTGTTTGCTGGCTGATAGTTTTCATCAAAATCAATGCTATTAACAGTAAATACAAAATTGTTAGTCATGGTCTTCTGGTATCCAATAAGTGTTAATTGCTGGGAGCTAAGAATGGATACATTTATACGTGGATATTAACATGAATAAAAGTGATGTTATTTCAGCGATTCATTGAAAACTATTCATGCTTTGGTTTGCTGTTCTATCAAACAGCTAGTCTTTTGGTTGTTTCACTTAGGTTGGTTACCTATTTAGCTGTTAGTATTACTGCAGTGCAGTAAATGCTATTTAAAGGCTATAATGCAGGCTGTTAACTAGTTTTGTGGTTGGAATTTACTCTTAATGTTGATGGAAGAAGAATAACAAGATGAAAAATCATTCACCTGCATTTTTTCGGCATTTTGTGTCCGAGTGGATGGTTTTTTCTACCATCTCGGTTTTTATTGCTTTGTTGTTAGCTTATCACCAATATTCAACACACCAAGCAACCCTTCTTCAAGAAAAAGGGCAGCTAATTCGCTCTGCTGCGGCATCGGAATATGTTATTGGTCAACAATTAGAAAGAATCAGTACGACCCTCGATAAAATTCGTTCAATGCTGGCACCTGACTGGGAAGAAAAAGCTGGAAGCAACAAACTGCTTGGTGAAAGGTTAGAGTTACTTAGCTCCGCTATGCCGAGCATTCAAGTTATTTCCATAGCAAATAAAAAAGGCAAGACTGTAGCCTCAAGCAAGCCTCAAGTGGTTGGTAAATCTTTTACCTACCGTAATTATTTTCATGTGCCTAAAAGCACACCGCAAGAAGAACTACTTTTTGTTAGCCCTCCTTTTGAGGGCATCTACGGTGATTGGTTGATTGCTTTTTCTAAGGCCATTTTAGACGAACAAGGCAATTTTTCTGGTGTGGTTTATATTCTTCTTAATGCTGAAGAGTATAAGGAATCTCTCAGTAGTTTAAGACCTACCGAAGAGACTTGGGCGGCATTAGTGCATGGTGATGGGCTAGTCTTTGCGTGGGAACCAGAGGTGGTAGCTACACAGGGTCAAAACTTAGCTAGGCCGGGCAGTCTTTTTACGCAACACCGTGAAAGCGGTCGAGAAGCATCATTCTTTTCAGAGACTGTTCTTGCCAATAATGAGCAATCCTTTATTGCTGTTCGTACTATTTCCCCTCCAAATCTATACATGAACAAACCTTTGATACTAGGTGTTGCACGTAATACAGCAAAGCTTAACCAAGCCTTGTACCTTAATATAATTTATATTGCGGTTATTTATTTGTTTCTTAACCTTGCTACAGGCTTAGCGCTTTATCTATCTCAACGCGCCCGCCAAAAATCTGCACTTAAAGTAGAAAGTATAGAGGCTAGGGCAAAAAACCTAAGTGAACAGCTAACCCACTTTTTTGAGCTGACACCCAGCCTTATGGCTATAACGGATAAAGAAGGTGTTTGCCAAAGACTTAACCCAGCTTGGGAAAAAGAGTTAGGTTACACCTTAGAAGACTTTGAAGGGGTTAGCCTAGTTGAGTATGCTCACCCTGAAGACAAAGAACGCTTTATATCCTCCATACGAAGCTTGCAAGATGGCAGCTATGATCAAACACTTATGCTCAGGTTTCGTAATAAGAGTGGCGACTACCAGTATTTAGAAGTATTTTTGGCTATACAAGATGAGTCTTACTTCTTTGCAGCGCTTGACGTTACTTTGCGTGAAACAGAAAAAGAACGCCTTGAAGTCTTAGCCTATTACGACCGCCTTACAGGTTTGCCTAACAGATCCTTATTCTTTGATCGGTTACAGCAGGTAGTTGCTCGTAGTCTGCGTGAAAAAACTAAAGCGGCACTGCTTTTTATAGACTTAGATGGTTTTAAAGCAGTCAACGATACCCTAGGGCATGATGCGGGTGATACGGTTCTAAAGGTTGTATCTGCTAGGTTAAAAGGTTTAGTGCGTAAAACAGACACGGTTGCTCGGTTGGGTGGTGATGAATTTGTCATTATTTTATCTCAAGTAAATACAGAGCAAGATGCCTTGAGTGTGGCTCAAAAAATTCTAGAAGTTGTTGGGCAGACAATACCGCTTGAATCTGGAAAAAGCGGTCAAGTTGGTGCGAGTATCGGTATTAGTTTCTGCCCAACTGATGGCGTTACTATTGATGACTTGCTCATGGCTTCAGATAGAGCCATGTATCAGAGTAAGAAAAAAGGAAAAAATACCTTTACTCTTGCAAGTGAAAACCATCTCAGGTAGCTGATAAGCAATTCTGATATTGTTGTTCCACATCTAGACGACTGGTCTAGTAGTCTGTATATTAGCACCTATGGAAGATCAAAAAGCTACTCGCACACACATTCTGACCGTTGGTCGTCGCTTAACTGCTCAAAAAGGTTACACAGGCGTTGGCCTTAGTGAACTATTAAAAGTAGCTAGTGTACCCAAAGGGTCTTTTTATCATTACTTCGCCTCTAAAGAAGCCTACGGCTGCGCCTTATTAGAAGACTTTATTACAGAATATAAAGGTCGGCTAGCTAACTCGCTTCAGCATCTAAAAATGAATGCTAGGTCAAGATTTCTCGCTTATTTTACAGATTGGCATAGAAAACAAGTAAGCCCTAACCCTGAAGATCGCTGCCTAGTAGTGCGTTTATCAGCAGAGGTTGCTGACTTGTCGCCAGCGATGAGCAGTATTTTGCATCAAGGGGTAGAGAGCATTCTTGCTTACTTGGCTAACACTTTAAAAGAAGGTGTTGCAGAAGGCACGATTGCCCAGCTAGATGACCCAGTTGCCTTGGCTGAAACAATTTATCACCTCTGGCTTGGCGCAAGTCTTGTTGCTAGCCTTTCACATAATGATGCATCCCTAAACGCAGCCATGCGTGCTACCGAAGCACTGGTTCCACGGCCGTAATTTTTTTGCCCAAAAACTAGACGACCGGTCTAGTAATATCTAGTTTAACGAAAGGAAACAGATTTATGAATAATTTTAACTTTCAAAACCCTACCCGCATTATATTTGGTAAAGGCACTATAGCTGACTTAAAACAACAGGTAGCTGCAGATGCTAAGGTTTTAATTCTTTATGGTGGTGGTAGTGCAGAGCGCACAGGTGTGTTGGGTCAGGTTCGTGATGCCTTGGCTGATTATAGTCTTGTTGAGTTTGGTGGTATTGAACCCAACCCTCGCTATGCCACAGCAATGAAAGCAGTGGAAGTAATTAAAGAAAACAACATTGATTTTCTTTTAGCTGTAGGTGGTGGGTCAGTGATAGATGCCACAAAATTTATAGCAGCGGCAGCAAAATACGAAGGTGATGCTTGGGATATTCTAACCAGCGGTGGAAAAGTTATTAGCCAAGCGCTTCCCTTCGGTTCGGTACTAACCTTGCCTGCCACTGGTTCAGAAATGAATGCGGGTGGTGTTATTACGAATGCTGAAAAAGGGGCCAAACTTCCCTTTGGTAGTCCGCTTTGTTACCCACTTTTTTCCGTGTTAGACCCAGAAGTAACCTACACCCTGCCGCCTCGCCAGCTAGCCAATGGTGTTGCTGATGCATTTGTTCATATTATTGAGCAATACCTTACCTACCCATCGGCTGCTTATGTTCAAGATGGTTTTGCTGAAAGCCTGCTTCGCACATTAATTGAACTGGGTCCTAAAGCGCTTGAAACACCTAAAGATTACGATATTCGTGCCAACTTAATGTGGACAGCAACCTTGGCGCTGAATGGTCTTATTGGTGCGGGTGTACCTCATGATTGGGCAAGCCATATGATTGGACATGAAATAACTGCATTAAATGATACCGATCATGCGCGTACTTTAGCAGTGGTTTTGCCTGCTTTAATGAATGACCAACGTGAACCTAAGCGTGAAAAATTGCTGCAATATGCCAGCAATGTTTGGGGTATTACCGAAGGTACTGAAGAAGCACGTATTGATGCTGTGATAGAAGCAACGCGTAACTTCTTTGAGCAACTGGGCATCAAAACACGTTTAGGAGACTATGGTATTGCTGCGGCGGAAATTGAAATTATTGTTGCAGCATTAGAAGCGCATGGCATGACTGCTCTGGGCGAACATCAAGCCATTACACCTACCGATGCCCGCCGTATTCTTGAAGCCGCTTTATAGGAGAAGCAACATGACACAAAATACCTTAGTTAATCGCAGACTTGTTTTAGCAGAACGCCCACAGGGTGAACCAACCCAAGAAACGTTGCAACTAAATGAAACGGCTATTCCTTCTGCGGGCGATCAACAAATGTTGCTGCGTACTGAATACCTATCACTTGATCCTTACATGCGGGGTCGAATGAGTGATGCGCCTTCTTATGCTGAACCAGTACAACTTGGTGAAGTAATGATTGGTGCTACGGTTGCGCAGGTGGTTAGTTCTAACCTTAAAAACTTTGCTGTGGGCGATTGGATGCTTAGCTTTAACGGCTGGCAAGATTATGCGCTGTCCGATGGTAGCGGTGTGACTAATTTAGGTAGCAAACCTGCACATCCATCTTGGGCGTTAGGCATTTTAGGTATGCCAGGGTTTACTGCTTGGGCTGGGCTTACTCAAATTGGTAAACCTAAAGCGGGTGAAACACTGGTTGTTGCAGCTGCTACAGGCCCAGTTGGTGCTACGGTTGGTCAAATTGGCAAGCTTTTGGGTTGCCGTGTCGTGGGTGTTGCCGGTGGCGAAGAAAAGTGCCGTTATGCTGTTGAAGAGCTAGGCTTTGATGCTTGCCTAGACCATAAAGCGGCTGATTTTGCAGAACAACTTGCCCAAGCAACGCCAGCGGGAATCGATATTTATTACGAAAATGTGGGCGGTAAAGTGCTGGATGCTGTTTTGCCACTACTTAATGCCAATGCGCGTGTTCCTGTTTGTGGTTTGGTATCCCAGTACAATGCCACCCAGTTACCAGAAGGCCCCGACAGAATGAACTGGTTGATGGGGCTAATTCTGTGTAAAAAAATTACTATGCAGGGTTTTATTATTTTTGATGATTTTGGCCACCTCTATCCAGAATTTGCTAAAGAAATGACCCAGTGGATTGAAAAAGGCGAAATTAAGTACCGTGAAGAAATAATCTCTGGCTTAGAAAAAGCACCAGAAGCCTTTATTGGCCTTCTTAAAGGTGAAAACTTTGGCAAACGCGTGATTCATGTGGCAGCAGGTTAAATACTCAAGTTTTTGATACGCCTTAGTTGATAACAAAAAGGTACAGAGCTAACAAGCCCTGTACCTTTTTTTAACTAATGGCATTTTTATAGCAATGTCTAACAAGCTGCTTTAATTGGAATATGTGATAAAATACTTAGCAATTAAACTCATTATTTGAATGCTGAAACCATGAAAGTCAAAACAAAAAGTCAAACAATTGATCGTGCCTTCTTAATACTAGATGAGCTAGTCGAAGGCGAAAAAGATATAACAACGCTAGCTAAAAACTGTGATCTAACCTACAGCACTGCTTATCGTATAATTAACTTCCTTTATGAAAAAAACTATTTAAAGAAAAGCGATGATAAAAAGTTTAAGTTAGGTTCTAAACTTATTCAATTAGGTTTTAGTGCCTATGAAAGCACTAATTTAGTTAAATCTGCACGAGCTTACCTAGAAGCCTTATGTGAAAAAACACAAGACACAGTTCATTTGGCAGTTAAAGAGTCACGTGAGGTGGTTTATTTAGATAAAATTACTGGTAAAAGGTCTGTTAATATTAGTTCAATTATTGGAGGTAGGAAAAAATTACACAATACAGGTGTTGGTAAAGCTTTATTGTTATTAAAAAATCAACAGGAGTTAGTTGAAATCTTTAGGTCAGAAGGTGGTGACCTTAAGCTTGAGAAAACCTTTATAGATGGAATGAGAGAATATGCTAAACAAGGTTATGCTTTAGACTTGGGTGAAGATAGCTCTAATATTCGTTGTGTAGCAGCGCCAATATTTTCTAAAAAAGATTATATTATTGCTGCAATCAGTGTTTCTAGTGCTGTTGAATATATGAGTGACAAGCGTTTACTTGAACTTGTTGAAACTGTAAAGCAAACGGCAAAAGATATAAGTTTTGAGGTTTATGGCTACAGCCAAAACTAATTAGGGCTTACTAATTTAATCTAACACCTTTCCTGGGTTCATTATTTTATTTGGATCCATCGCTGCTTTCAGGGTTTGCATAAGGCTCACTTCAATTTCTGATCGTGAGTGCCTTAACCATTTCTTTTTGTGCAAGCCAATACCATGTTCTGCGGATACAGAACCAAAAAATGCTTTAGTGATTCGGTAAACTTCAGTTTCAATAGCATGTTCAGTCGTTAGTCCACCTACAACAGGACCAGCGACTAGGTGCAAATTACCATCACCTATATGGCCAAAAAACAAGGTAATTAAGTCCGGAAATTTTTGCGACAAGGTTGCTTTCAATTCTGCCGCTAGCTCACCAATTTTATCTAAGCCTACCGATACATCAAAATTAATGGTTGGTGCATTAATTTTTAATATTTCTGAAACGCAATCTCTTAATTCCCAAAGCTCTTGAGTTTCTCTGTCTGAATTGGCTAGAACGGCATTTTTTATTACCTCTTCTTCAAAAGCTTCTTCCATTAGCTTTTCAAACTGGGGGTAATCCTGTTTGGGGTCGTTACTTTGAATATCAAAAAGAAGGTAGTAGTTGTGCTTTTGGTCAAACTGATCAGCTTTACCTAGCGTATTAAGTGCCGTCTGGTAATAATCAGACCACATAACTTCAAAAGCACTAACAAGACCTGAAAAAGAAGACTGAGCTTTTTTCAAAAAGTGCAGCACATCTTGGTAATCATCAAAAGCGATTAATGCAGTATTTGCACCTGTTACGCCAGGGTGAAGTTTAACGATGGCTCGGGTAATAATACCAAGCGTGCCTTCGGTACCAATAAATAGCTGGCGTAAATCTAAGCCAGTATTATTTTTCTTCATGCTTTGTAGCAGGTTAAGGATTTTACCATCAGGTAAAACCACTTCTAGGCCTAGTACTAGGTCACGCATTACACCATAACGAATAACTCTATTGCCACCAGCATTGGTTGCTATATTGCCGCCTATTTGACACGAACCACGCGCACCTAAGTCTAGAGCAAACATCCAACCAGCAGCTTCTGCTTCTTCCTGAAGGGTTTGCAGAATTGCACCTGCCTGCACTTGTAAAGTGCCTACTACTGCATCTAGGTGCTCAATTTTATTCATCTTGGCAAGCGATAAAAGTAAGCAATTTTCTGAAGGAACAGCACCACCAGCTAACCCACTTAGGCCGCCTTGAGGCACAACAGCAACGCCATACCTATTACACAGTTCCATAATGCTAGCCACTTGTTCGGTGGTGCGAGGTGTAACTAAGCATTGAGGCTTGCCTGGCTGTTCGTCACTCCAGTCGTGAAGGTTAGCTTCTGGCACATCAACCATTAAATCTTTTGTATCAATAAGGGATTTAAGTTCATCAAAGAAACTGGAAGGGATAGCTTTAGCATTCATGCGGTGTCTATTTCCTACACTTAATTCAAAAAAAAGGGAGCGTAACTTTAATAGTATAAAGTAGCACTCCCTTAAGTCTTTTACTTATTTTTTGCCATGGTCAAAGCCAGGTCTTCAATCATGTCTTCTTGTCCACCCACAGTACCGCGACGACCTAGTTCAACTAAAAGGTCACGGGCTGAGATGCCGTATTTTTCTTCGGCACGCTTTGCGAATAAGAGGAAAGAGGAATAAACACCAGCATAGCCTAGTGTCAGTGCGTTACGGTCTACTCGAACGGGGTGATCCATCATAGGAACAACTAGGTCTTCAGCAACGTCCATGATTTTGAATAGATCAACACCCGTTGTTACGCCCATGCGATCAAGCACGGCACAGAAAACTTCTAGGGGTGTATTACCCGCACCAGCACCTAAACCTGCAACTGAACCATCAATGCGGCTAGCACCGGCTTCTATGGCAGCCAGCGAGTTAGCTATACCCATACCTAGGTTGTGGTGTCCGTGAAAACCTATTTCGATGTTTTTTGGCAATTCTTTACGCAGTAGGCCAATGCGAGCCGTCACATCATCCGGCAGCATATAACCCGCTGAGTCGGTGGCATAAATGCAGTTAGCACCGTAGCTGACCATCAACTTAGCCTGCTCCAGAATTTTTTCTGGGCTAACCATGTGCGCCATCATCAAAAAGCCGACGGTATCCATGCCCATCTTAGCGGCTTGGGTAATGTGCTGTTGGCTCACATCGGCTTCGGTACAGTGGGTGGCTACACGAATACTGGTGACACCACAATCTTTGGCCATGTTTAAATGATCAACCGTTCCAATACCCGGCAATAAGAGGGCTGAAATTTTAGCCTGCTTCATTTTTGGCACAACGGCTTTTAGGTACGCTTCATCGCTGTGTGCTGGGAAGCCGTAGTTAACCGAAGCACCGCCTAGGCCATCACCGTGGGTCACTTCGATCATCGGCATACCGGCTTGGTCTAAGCCAGTAGCAATATTAACCATTTCTTCCAGTGATATTTGGTGACGCTTGGCGTGCATACCATCACGTAGGCTCATGTCGTGTAGCGTGACTTTTTTACCTTGTAAATTCATTGGGTTTCTCCTAGCCGCGAGCGGGTAATGTGATGGACTGATTGGCCGCTTCTTCAGCAAACATTTCTG
Source organism: Marinospirillum minutulum DSM 6287 (assembly GCF_000422325.1). Taxonomy (GTDB): domain Bacteria; phylum Pseudomonadota; class Gammaproteobacteria; order Pseudomonadales; family Halomonadaceae; genus Marinospirillum; species Marinospirillum minutulum. The sequence continues at coordinate 55,275 of NZ_AULO01000013.1, read as the reverse complement.
CGGTACGCAGTGCTGCTGCGGTCATTATGTCGAGATTACCGGCGTACTTGGGTAGAAAATCACCCAAGCCTTCCACCTGCATAAAGCAAGACACACGCTTGCCATCAAACACTGGACCATTGACTAGCTGATAACCGGGCACATAGCGTTGCACTTCTTTAACCATGGCATGAATGGATTCAGTAATCGCCGCTTGGTCAGGCGTCGTTTCGGTTAAGCAATGCACGGTATCGCGCATCATTAAAGGCGGCTCGGCAGGGTTAATAACAATGATTGCCTTGCCTTTTTTAGCACCACCCACCTGCTCTACACCGCTGGCGGTAGTACGAGTAAATTCATCAATATTAACGCGTGTACCCGGGCCAACAGAGCGTGAAGAAACGGTGGCAACAATTTCTCCGTATTCAACTGGTTGCACACGGGAAATGGCCGCGACCATAGGAATAGTGGCTTGCCCACCACAGGTCACCATATTCACGTTCATGGCAAGGTTTTTAGTTTGTTCAACCAAGTTCACCGGTGGCACACAAAAAGGACCAATCGCAGCCGGTGTTAGGTCAATCATAATCACGCCTAGTTCATTCAGCTTGCGGCTGTTTTCAGCATGAACGTAGGCTGAGGTGGCATCAAAGGCAATGCGGATATCATCTTTGACAATGTGCTCTAACACACCATCTACGCCTGTTGCACAGGTTTTAATGCCCATGGCTTCGGCACGTTTTAAACCTTCTGAGGTTGGATCAATACCTACCATCCAAACGGGTTCTATCCATTCAGAGCGTTGCATTTTCATCAACAGGTCGGTGCCGATATTGCCTGGACCGATGATGAGGGCTTTAAGTTTTTTACTCATATTTTTTCTCAATTAGTTATTAATTAAATTACTTAAACCCAACGATATAAAAGGTAGGTAAGTAATTAGTAACAGAGCAACCAGCATCACAATCACAAAAGGCACAGCACTACGCATAACCTTTTCAAGCGATAAAGACGCAACTCTTGAGGCTACAAAGAGATTCACCCCAACAGGTGGCGTTATCATTCCTATAGCTAAGTTAACAATCATAATGATGCCAAAATGTACAGGATGTACGCCTATGCCAGCAGCGATAGGTAATAGGATGGGTGTTAAGATAATTATTGCCGCTAGCGTTTCCATAAACGTGCCTATCACTAACAGCAATACGTTTATCAGTAGCAATAATAATAAAGGGTTGCTAACAATTTCTAAGGTGTAATCAGCTAGTTGAACTGGGATTCGCTCAATTGTTAATACCCGTCCAAAAATGGTAGCAGCACCAACAATGATCATAATGGTTGAGGTAATTAAAGCTGAATCGGCAAGAATGGTATAAAGCTTTTTAAGTGATAACTCTTTGTAAAGAAACACGCCAACAATTAAGCCATAAAATACAGCTACAGCGGCAGCTTCGGTGGGTGTAAATACACCGCCATAAATACCACCCAAAATAATGACCGGTACTAATAAAGCCCACTTAGCATCGTAAATAGTTTTTAATGCTTCACCTAAAGTGGGTGTAGGTTCTTTTAAGCCAACACTTTCACGCTTGCCAACAAACCAAGCATAGGCAATTAGAAAAATACCAATAAGCAACCCCGGAATAATGCCTGCTAAAAACAGCTCAGTTACTGAGACATTGGCAGAGGAGGCATAAATTATCATGGGAATACTCGGTGGAATGACTATTCCTAAGCTACCAGCTGAAGCAATTAAACCCGTAGAAAAGGCCGGACGGTAACCACCTTTTGTCATGGCTGGCAGTAGTATTGCACCTACAGCAGCAACGGTTGCAGGGCCAGAGCCAGAAATAGCACCAAAGAACATGCAGGTGACTACGGCAATAACAGCCATGCCACCATTGAAGCGTCCAAAGAGTATTTTACCTACAGAAAGCAAGCGTTCTGATAACCCACCCTGGCTCATTAAATTACCAGCTAAGATGAAAAAAGGTACTGCCATTAAGGGGAAGGAATCTATGGAGGTTACTAGCCCTTGGGCGACATAACTTGAGCTAACTTTTCCACTGAATAGTAAAGCGGCAGTGGAAGCTAAGCCTAAACCTATAGCAATAGGGACGCTTAAAAATAATAAGAAAGTAAATAAACCAAAAAGAATTAGCGCTGTCATAGGGCTTCACCTTTTGGATTACGAATAAAGCAAATCTCTTGATAAATTGCTTGCACCAAACGTAAAGCAGATAAAGAAAGCCCGACTACTGGAGCCAAATATACGTACCCCATGCTAATGCCAATAGAAGCAGAGCGCTGGTTAAATCGAAATATCTTTTCAGTTAGTGCGATACCTTCTTTTACTACAAGAATGCAGAAAAACAGGAAAACTAAGTGAAGCAATATATTGAAATGGTGTTGTATTTTAAGCGGTAGTTTATTGGCAAAAGTGGAGACACGAATATGTGCTTGTTTTTTAATACCATAACTTGCACCTATCCAAGTCATCCAGATAAACAGGTAGCGTGCTAGTTCTTCTGACCAGGTAATAGAAGAACCCACAACAAAGCGCATGAAAATCTGCGCAATAATTAACGCTGACATAATGCTAATTAATGCAACTAGCAGAATTTCTTCAAAGTAATTGTCGAGGAATTTCATTGATGAAAAAGCCTATAGCAGGGCAGGCCGAAGCCTGCTTGGGAATACACTTATTGTGCTGCTTTAACAATACGATCAGCTAAATCGGCACCAACAATTTTTTTGATCTTATCGTAAACAGGTTTCATTTTTGACGAGAAAGTATTTAGCTCTTCTGCTGTTAGGCTAGTAATGGTTACACCCTTAAGTTGTGCTGAAGCTTCACTATCTGCTTTTTGTGCTAAACCTCTTTGGTAAGCTTTAGCCTCTTGGAAGATCTCAGTGAAAATAGCCTGATCTTTTTTACTTAATCGGGCTTGTAGTTCTGGGTTCATTAGCACAACAAAAGGAGAGTAAATATGGTTGGTAATACTGATGTGTTTTTGTACTTCATCAAAACGCATATCACGGAAGAGGTTGATTGGGCCTTCCTGAGCTTCAAAAGTACCTTGTTGAAGTGCAGTATAAAGTTCACTGAAAGCTAAAGGTGCAGGATTAGTACCTAATTCGCGCCAAGCCATTAGGTGAATTTCATTTTCCATAGTACGCATACGAAGACCTTTAAGGTCATCTGAGGTACGGATTACACGCGAGTTATTAGTTAGCTGACGGAAACCATTTTCCCAGTAACCTAAACCTGAAAGGCCGACTCTATTTAGGCTTTGTAGAAGCTCCTGACCAATTTCACCGTCTAACACCTTATAAACTGAAGCGCGATCTTTGAATAGAAAAGGCATGTCTAGCGCAAAAAACTGCTTGTTAAAGCTAGCTAGTGGTGCGGAAGAAACAAAAATTAAATCTATATTACCTAGCTGAATACTCTCAATTAGCTCCCTTTCGCCACCTAGCTGACCATTAGGGAAAATTTCTATGCTAATACGACCATCAGTACGTTCACGTAATTCACGATCCATCAGCTCCAAGGCTTTATGACCAGTATTGGTTGTGGATGCAGCGTGAGATGCTTTAATGGTTAGCTCAGAGCCTGCCTGAGCTTGGGTCAATCCCATTGCTAGTGCAAGTGCACTAACCGAAAGAAGTTTTCCGCCGACTTTTAAAAGTTTTTTCATACTTACCTCGTTTTTTATGCAGTTTTATTGGTGTAAATATTTGCTGTTGGAAATTTAGATTAGTGCCTTTAGAATTTTCTGTCAAATATAGAAATCTGTTTTCAATATATGGAAGAAATGGATTGTTGTTACAGCTAGGTATACTTGCTATTTTGCCGCTTTAGGCATCAGCTATTCATTAATTTAAGAAACTAAATTCAAAGGCTTGTTATGCTCAAATTACTTATGATTGGTGCAGGTGGTATTGGCGGGTATTACAGCGCAAGACTGGCTGAAGCAGGGCATGAAGTTGTCTTAACTGCCCGTGGAGAACACCTAGCAGCATTACAAAAAAACGGTTTGCTTGTTCACTATGAAGGGCAGCAACTGGCTTGCCAGCTACCGGCGGTGGATCATACCACCCTAATGCAAAACTATCAGTCCAGTGACTTTGATGTGATTGTTATTGCGCTAAAATCGACAGCCACCCAAGCGGTATTAAACGAACTAGAATCTTGGTTGAAATCAAGCCAAGTGCCAGTGCTATCGTTACAAAATGGTGTGGATAATGAGCCTTTAATTGCTCAACTGCTGGGTGAAAAACGTGTGTTAGGTGGTTTGGCTGTACGTATTGGTGGTCATATTATTAAGCCAGGTGTGGTTGAAGCAGAGGGGGTTGCACAAATTGTTATGGGTGAATGGCCTGCGGCATCGAAGCAGCCAGATGCAAGGTGTTTACTAGTCGAAACACTGCAAACAGCATTTGTGCAGGCGGGTATTCCTACAACCGTTTCTACTGCTATAGGTTATGAACTTTGGCGTAAGCTAGTAATCAATAATGGGGTGAATCCTATTTCTGCTTTAACTGGGCTAGACACTCAAAGCCTGACTCGGCATCCTGAGTTAAGTAAACTTGTGTATGGCATGATGATGGAAACAGCCAAAGCAGCCAAAGCCGATGGTTTAGAGCTAGGTAAAAAAGATGTTGTTGAAATGTTTGAGCTGATAAGCAGCTTTAATGCCATTAAAACCTCTATGCTGGTCGATAAAGAAAAAGGCCGCCCTTTAGAATTGGATAGCATTGCTGGTGCTGTGCTGCGCCGTTCAGAAATTTTAGGTATTGATGCACCTTACACCACTACGGTAAATGCATTGCTCAGGTTAGCTAATTAAAAATAAGAGAGAAGACAAGCCAGTGACCCCTACACCCTTACCAGCTCCTAAAGTTCTGGCTAACCCTTTAATTAGGCGTACAGTTTTTATTTTTGGTTGGTTTAGTTTGGTGATGGGAGTTATTGGCATTTTTTTACCTTTACTACCAACTACGCCTTTTATTTTGTTAGCTGCTGCCTGTTTTGCACGGAGTTCACCTAGGTTTTATGCTTGGATAACCAGCCACCACCGCTACGGACCGATGATAGCTAACTATTTAGCTGGCAGAGGTTTGCCCGTAAAAGCCAAGGTAATGGCGATAAGTTTATTGTGGATAAGTGTTAGCTTTACCTTGTTTATTGTTAGCCTGCTTTGGGCAAAGCTTGCAATGTTAGCTACAGCGTTAGCAGTGAGTGTTTATATTATTTGGCGCTTACCCACCTTAAAAACAGGTTAGGTTCTTCTATTTTAGTGAACGCACGCTATCTTGTGAATGGTTTTCAGAGTTCTTCAAAAAAAGCTACTCATGCAGGTAAACGGTTGAACTTTTTAGCAAAAGTTGTACCTAAGAGATATGGAAATTATTTTAATAACAAAGGTGAAACATGCAAATCAAAGAATTAAAAAAGCAACTCGAGCTTAATCCGCAAATTCAAGTAGGTATTATTAATCACACTGCTAGTAGTTTTTGCTTAGTACAAATACGTAATGCAGAAGAAGTGAAGTTCTTAACTGGCTGGCGCGGACAACATCGTGTTTTTCGTAGTTTAGATGAAGCAACAGAAGAATTAGCACGCCATGGCATTAAACCTGCCTTTTTAACGAACTATGAACCTTTTTATGAAGGTTTAAACACTAGACCACTTAGCTTTTCGTTTTAAATTAAATTTTAACCCCTGTTTTAAACCCTTGTGCACAGCTAATTGATAGAGGTAGAGCGGCTGATTTGGTAATATGACGGCTAGTGTCATTTTACCAACTAACGAGGTTAGTCCGTGTCTTCAAATAAAAAGCCCCCTTTTGCAGTATTATTGGTGAACCTGGGAACACCAGATGCACCAACCCCTTCTGCAGTAAAAAAATACCTCGCTGAATTTTTATGGGATAGCCGTGTAGTTGATGTGGCACGCCCTTTGTGGTGGCTTATATTACATGGCATTATTTTGCGCTTTCGTCCAAGTCGAGTTGCTAAAAACTACCAACAGGTATGGACTGAAGAAGGCTCACCCCTCTTGGCAATTAGCAAGCAGCAACGCCAAGGGTTAGAAGCCAAATTGGAAGCCACGCTAGGCGAAAAAATACCCGTATTGCTAGCCATGACTTATGGTTCACCCTCTATGGAAGATGTAGGGCGCCAGATGCGCGAGCTAGGTGTAGAAAAACTGCTTGTGCTGCCTATGTACCCGCAGTTTTCTTCTTCTACTACAGCCGCTGCGTTTGATCGTTTAGCAGCTAGCCTAAAAAAATGCCCTCACTGGCCAGAACTGCGTTTTATTCGTGATTATGCTACCTACCCTGCTTACATAAAAGCTTTGGCTGAATCAGTGCGTCAGTCTTGGCAAAGTCAGGGCAAAGCCAGTGAATTACTTATTATGTCCTTTCACGGTATTCCCCAGCGTTACACCGCTAAAGGTGATCCTTATGCAAGGCATTGCAAAGCCACAGCCAAGGCTTTAGCTGCCGAGCTAGGTTTACAGCCAGAACAATGGAAGCTTACCTACCAATCGCGTTTTGGTCGTGAGCCTTGGTTACAGCCCTATACTGATGAAACCATGAAAAGCTTAGGCGCGGCTAAAACAGAAGGTATCTCTGTTATTTGTCCGGGTTTTAGTGCTGATTGCTTAGAAACGCTTGAAGAAATTGAAGAAGAAAACCGTGAATATTATGAAGAAGCAGGCGGTAAAGGTTTTACTTATATACCTGCCCTAAATGCGCGTTCTGAACATATTCAAATGATGCAAGAGCTCGTTAGACAGCATACCCAAGGCTGGTAGAGTCAGGTTGAAGCCTTCACAAATGAATGAGTGCATAGCATGGGTTTGAATCAGCAAAACAATGAGTCATCCAGTGGCTTTCGCAGCCTATTTAACCGTTCGGCTGCTGAAGTACAGCGAAAAAAACCCGGTCAACCACCGGGGTTTTTGCAACACACGGGTGAGCAGAAGTTAGAAGCAATGCGCATGACGGTGCATGATTACGATGCTAACCGTTATGACTCTTTTACTATTGATGCGCTAGATCCAACGGCTGCTTATATGCGCCCCAGTAGTAAAACTTGGATTCAGATTCAAGGTTTGCATGATATTACCCAGCTACGCAAGATAATGGACTATTTTGAACTGCACCCCTTGGTTCAAGAAGACATTGTTAGCATTAACCAACGCCCTAAAGTAGAACCTTATGGCGAGGTTATTTTTGTTGTGGGGCGAATGATAACGGCACGTCAAGAAGGCGATGCAACAGAGCTTAAATCAGAACAGGTTAGCTTGGTTTTAGGTAAAAACTTTGTCTTATCGTTTCAAGAAAGTGATGACCCACTATTTGATCCAGTCATTCGCCGTATGCTGGTAGCTAATACCCGTTTACGCCGTCATAGTATCGACTTTTTAACCTATGCCTTGTTAGACAATCTGGTTGACCATTACTTCACTGCTTTAGATTTTATTAACGAAACCATTGAAAGCATGGAAGAAAGGGTGCTAGATCAACCAGATCCTTCAGATTTACAAAGCATTCATGCTTTGCGGCGTGATCTTATCTTTTTTAGAAAGTCAGTTTGGTCTTTGCGAGATGGAATTAACAGTTTAATTAGAGATGATTCACCACTGATTAGCCCGGAAATTAAAGTTTATTTGCGTGATGTTTACGACCATCTTGTACAGGTAATTGATAGTGTTGAAAGCCAGCGCGAGTTGGTATTTAGCCTTTACGATATGTATATGTCATCACTCAGTAGCCGTATGAATGAAGTAATGAAAGTACTGACAGTCATTTCTACGCTATTTATTCCACTCACCTTTATTGTGGGTGTTTATGGAATGAACTTTAACCCTGAAACAAGCGTATGGAATATGCCCGAGCTAAACTGGGCTTTTGGTTACCCAGCTGCTTGGGGCTTAATGTTAATTATAATAGCGTCCATGCTTTACTATTTTAAGCGCAAAGGCTGGTTTTAATTTTCACTACCTTTTTGTTTATTAACTAAGTCTGCTTTAGCGGGTGGATTGCCACCTGCTGTTGCTGCCTTATGAGCTTCAACTCCTTGAGTTCTTTCAAGCGTATCTGTGTCTACGTGTAAAGCAGCTTTAGCCATCATGTGTGCACTAACGGGTGCAGTAATAAACAAGAAAATAGTGATCAGTATTTCATGAATACTAAACATGGAGTTTTTAATACTAAAAAACAGCATGGATGCTATTAACAGACTACCTACACCTAGGGTTGTTGCCTTGGTGGGCGCATGAAGCCGCATATAAAAGTCAGGTAGTCGAGCTAAGCCTATCGAACCAATAAGCATAAATAGCCCACCCAAAAGCACAAAAAAACTTAAAATTAATTCTATCCAATTCATAGTGATATCTACTCAATAATATCGCCGCGCAGCAGGTATTTACAAAGGGCTGCGGTACTTACAAACCCAAGTAGGGCAATTAAAAGGGCGGCTTCAAAATATAGCGGTGAACCCATATACATACCCAGTAAAATAATTAAAGCGATACTGTTAATGTAAAGGGTGTCTAGCGCAAGTATACGATCAGCCAAGCTAGGGCCTTGTATAAGCCGCCATAAGCTTAGTAAAAGCGCTATTGCTATCATAACATTCACTAGGAGTAGGGCAGTTTTTAGCATCCAAAAATCTCCTTTAGTGGTGCTTCATAACGCGTTTTAATTGAATGAATGAGTGCTTGCTCATCTACTAAATTCAGTGCATGAATATAGAGCCAACGCTTATCTTCAGATACATCACAGCTAACCGTACCAGGCGTTAAAGATACCGTGCTGGCTAAGAGGGTAATGGGTAGGTTTTGGTTTATATCTAAAGGCACTGCAACAAATCCTGGCTGCATTTTTTTGAGTGGCCCAAGAATTAATACAGCTACTTGCATATTGGCAATAACAATATCCATAAGCACCAGTAAAAAATAACGCAAGGCTAAGAGGGGTTTGCGAACAGTGGGTTGAGGGTTTTGTAGGCCATTCACCAATAAAGGAATAGTAAAGGCTAGCGTGGCTGCTAAAAAAATATGGCCAACGGCTAGGGTGTTATTCATTAAAAGCCAAACAACAAAGAGGAGTGCGCTTTGTACCGGCATAGGTACTAAACGAAAACGTGGTTTAGCATCCATTACTTAGCTCCTTGTTGCAGAATCAAATCAATGGTGGGTTGGATATTAAATAGCTGCTCTGCTGCTAGACGAGTGTACTCGGTAATGCTGCCTGCAAAAATTACCATTAGCGGTGAGCAAAGCAATAACAACCAAACGCCCGAAAGCTTAAATAGTGGCGGGGTTTCGGTAGCGCTATTTTCACCACTGACACGCCAGAATAAGCTAGTGCCAGCTCTGGCTAGGGCGATAATAACGGCTAGGCTGCTAATTAAGAGGGTAGGCCAAACCCAGCTAGCGATAGAGGGAAGGCTGCTTGCTTGTAACAGCATTAGCTTACCGACAAAACCTGAAAAAGGTGGCATACCAGCAAGGCTTAAAGCAGATACAAAAAAAGCAGTGCCTAGTAAAACTGGCTGTTGTACGCGTCTGGCTGAAACAAAACGATCACCTGGTTTACCCCTTTGTTCACCAATAACATCAGCTAATAAAAACAGCGCTGCAGCAATTAAAGTGGAGTGAACTAGGTAATAAAGTGCCGCTGCAGTTGCTTGAGGTGTAGCAATGGCAGCAGCTAATAAGAGAGTGCCTACAGAGATAATAACCAAGTTAGAAGCCAGCATTCTTAAGCTGGGGCTAGCTAGGGCACCTATTGCACCTATTGCCAAGGTTAATAGAGACATAGGCCATAACCAAGGCTGAATTAGGTTGGCTAAATCACCTGCTTCTGGCCCAAAAACTAAGGTGTGTACTCGTAAAATGCTGTAGATACCCACCTTGGTCATAATCGCAAAAAGAGCAGCTACCGGTGCGCTGGCCGCAGAGTAGGTGCGAGGCAGCCAAAACTGTAAAGGCAAAAGTGCGGATTTCAGCCCAAAAACAACCAATAGCAATAATCCGCCTGCTTTTACCAAGGCCTGCTCATCGGGTTGCAGCTGGTGAATTCTAGCCGCCATATCGGCCATATTAAGTGTGCCTAGCGTGCCGTAAAGAATACCTAAGGCAAATAAGAAGAAGGCTGAACCCACTAGGTTAAGAATAACGTAGTGCATGGCTGCCTGAGTACGCTGTTTGCCACCCCCATGAATAAGCAAAGAGTAGGAAGCTATCAGCAGTACTTCAAAGAAGACAAAGAGATTAAATAAGTCGCCGGTTAAGAAAGCGCCATTAATGCCCGCAATTTGAAATAGAAATAGTGGATAAAAGAACATCCCTGTTTTGTCATCACCACCAGTAGCATAGAGCAGCGCACCCAGCGTTAATATACTGCTGAGTAGTACCATTAATGCAGAGGTTCTGTCGGCGACAAATAAAATACCAAAGGGTGGCTTCCAGTCGCCCAAATAGTAAAGCTGGATGCTGCCTGAACTGGCGATTTGTACCATCCAAATACTGAGTGCAATAAGTACCAAGCTAGTAAGCAGCGTGACATTACGCTGCCTTACTAAGCTATTAGTAATAGGGGGCAGTAAAATTAAAGCCCCCATTATTAATGGAAAAACAACAGGCAAGAGTGTTAGGTGTTGCTGAATCATTTTTTCTTTTCCTCAGGCTCTACTGCTAGGCGGCCATCAACATGGTCGTTGCCCAAGTCCGCACGAGAACGCATGGCAAGAATTAAAACAAAGGCAGTCATGGCAAAGCCAATCACTATCGCGGTTAATACCAGTGCTTGAGGAACTGGGTCTGCATATACCTCTGAAGTGCCTAATACCGCAGCGCCGTTAATGGTTAAGCGCCCGCTTGAAAAAAGAAAGAGGTTAACTGCATAAGACAGCAGGGTAATACCAACTACCACAGGAAAACTACGACCCCGCAAGGAAAGAAATACACCAGCAGCCGTTAATAAGCCGATACTAAAAGCGAATAGAGCTTCCATTAGTTATTCTCCTTCATGGCAGGGCTTTGGTTGGTTGTTAGCTTACCTAAGTTAGCCAGTATCATTAGGGTTGCACCTATAACGGTGAGATAAACGCCTAGATCAAATAACATGGCGCTAGCTAGTTCAAACTCACCAATAATGGGTAGGTTGAAGTAATCGTACCAAGTGGTTAGGAAGGGGCGATTAAAAAACCAACTGCCTACCCCTGTTAAAGCAGCAACTAAAATACCGCTAGCAACCAACCATTGGTAGTTAATACGCAGACGGTCTTTTATCCAGTCAACACCATGTGCTATGTACTGTTGAATAATTGCCACAGAAGTAATTAAACCAGCAATAAAACCGCCGCCGGGCATATTGTGTCCGCGTAAGAAAATATAAGCCGATACCAACAAGGCTAGGGGTAGTAAGCTTTGTGATACAACACTGAGCATCATTGGGTGACGACCCACTGCCCAAGGGCGACCAGTAGAGTCACTGCTAGGCATATAAAGGCGCATACGCACGATGAGTTTAAAAATACCTAAAGCAGCTATGCCCAATACTGATATTTCACCAAGGGTATCTAGTCCACGAAAATCGACCAGAATAACGTTGACGACGTTAGTACCACCACCACCAGATTTACTATTTTCTAGGAAGAACCAAGAAATACTGTCTAGTGGGCGAGTAATCATGGCGTAGTTAATGGTGCCAATAACGCCACCAATAATACCCGCTAGGCTTAGGTCTCTAACCAGTCGGCGTGGATGAGATTCCTTGGGTGTGTTTTGTGGCAAAAAGAAGAGAGCAAGCAGCATAAGTATCATGGTTACAACTTCAACTGAAAGCTGAGTTAAAGCTAAATCAGGTGCTGAAAAACGAGCAAAAGCAAGGGATACAATTAAACCAACCACCGACAAACTAATAATAGAAACCAATCTTTTACGGTTGAATAAAACCGTAGCAAGAGTGGCTACGGCAAGAATAATGGCCGCTATTAGGCTTAGGTTATCTATAGGCAGTTGTGACTTATGGCCTTCAGTAGCGTTTAAGTCAATCATTGGGCCAGCCATTAATATCATGGCTAAAAAGATAAGCAGATAGATGTAACGCTGCAAAGAGCCATTTTCTAGCTTTTGCATAATGCTTGTACAGCCTTTAACTAGCTGCTGCATCATCCATTCAAAAATAAGCTTGGCATCCGCTTCAGGAAATTGTGCTTGAAAGCGAAACAGGTGCTTACGGTTATAGTAGATAATTAAACCGCCTACCATGGCTAAGAAACTCATTAATAGCGGGATATTAAAACCATGCCAAATAGCTAGGCTGTAGTTAGGTAAATCACCACCCAAGGCTGCAGTAGAAGCGACAGCTAAAAGTGGGCCGACTACGAAGGTTGGAAAAATACCGATAAGCAAACAAAGTGCGATAAGCACTTCAACAGGAATACGCATAAAACGCGGTGGTTCATGGGGTGTTTTAGGTAGATCGACTGGTTCACCGTTAAAAAAGACATCATGAATAAAACGCGCTGAATAGGCTACTGAGAAAACTGTACCTAAAGTAGCAAATACTGGCACCATCCAGGAAAGTGAGCCTAGGGTTACTTGCTGTAGTGTTTCTGCAAAAAACATTTCTTTAGAAAGGAAACCGTTCAGAAGGGGTACGCCCGCCATAGATGCTGCGGCAACCATTGCAAGTGTGGCGGTATGCGGCATGTACTTCCATAGCCCATTAATTTGCCGCATATCTCGGGTACCCGTTTCATGGTCAATGATACCTGCCGCCATAAAGAGCGAAGCTTTAAAGGCAGCGTGGTTAATTATATGGAAAATGGCAGCAACGGTAGAAAGTTGGGTATTCATACCTAAAAGCAGGGTAATTAAACCTAGGTGGCTAATGGTTGAATAAGCCAGTAGCCCTTTTAAGTCATGCTTAAATAAAGCGACGTAAGCACCGATTAGCAAAGTGGCTAAACCAGTCATGCTAACAATTAAAAACCATAGCTCAGTACCCGAAAGCACAGGGTACATACGAGCCATTAAGAAAATGCCTGCTTTAACCATAGTGGCCGAATGCAGGTAAGCGCTCACCGGTGTTGGTGCTGACATGGCATGGGGAAGCCAAAAATGGAAAGGAAACTGAGCTGACTTGGTAAAAGCCCCTAAAAGTACCAGCACAAGAATGACAGGATAGGCAGCATGTTCACGAATTAAGTCACCACTGGCTAATACAGTGCTTAAATCATAACTACCCACCACTTGACCAACAAGTAGTAGCCCAGCTAGGAGTGCTAAACCACCTGCACCTGTAACTGTGAGCGCCATACGCGCGCCCTTGCGTGCTTCAGATTTATGTGACCAAAAGCCAATTAGTAAAAATGAGCTAATGCTGGTTAATTCCCAAAAGAACCAGAGCTGAATAAGGTTGCCAGACAAAACTATGCCCAGCATGGCTGTCATAAACAGAAGCAGATAAGAATAAAAGAGCGGCATATTATCTTGTTCAGAAAGATAATAGCGCGCATAGAGAATAATAAGCTGGCCTATACCAAGAATTAACAAGGCAAAAAGCCAAGCTAAACCATCTAATCTAAAAGCAACGTCTAAACCTGCTAGAGGTATCCATTCAAAGCTGACTGCTAGCACTTCACCACTAAAAACTGCTGGCGCTTGTTTAAAAAGTAAAATAAGTGCGATTGCAGGAAGTAGCGCAGTAAAAATAGCGATGCTGTTGCGGCTAAAGCGCGATGCCAGCAAAGGCATTAGTGTACCAAGCATTGGCAACAGAGGAATCCATAACAAGCCCATCGTAGGTTTGTCTCCAATTTTAAGGTTAGCTAGTTGCTAATATAAGGGAAATAGACCTGAGGTTATACCTTGTGTGTAAAAAAAGGTCTACCTTAAGTAAGATTTTTAGCTAGGACGAATTGTCTCAGAAAAGGCGTGACAACAAGGCTGTTACTGCCGTTTCTACACGCAAGATACGCTCACCCATTTGTACTGGTTGAAAGTTTTGTGCTTCTAAAAGCTGTATTTCATAATCAACAAAACCACCCTCTGGACCTATCGCAAGCGTTAGTTGTTGATCAATATTTCTTGGGCAGGTTGGGTAGTTGCCAGGGTGAGCCACTAGCTTAAGGGAATTAGCTGCAAGGCTAGCCAATTCATCTTCAACAAAGGGTTTGAAACGGTTTTTAAAAATAACCTCAGGTAGAAGGGTATCTTTAGCTTGCTCTAAACCCAAAATAAGGTGTTGATGAATTTTTTCTGGTTTTAATTCAGGTGATTGCCAGTAGCTTTTTTCAACTCGGTTGGTTTGCATAAGAACCAGCTTTTTTACGCCCAAAGTAGCTAAGTGCTCTAAGCTTCGCGCTAACATTCTAGGGCGAGGTAAAGCTAAAAGCAGGGTGACAGGCAGGGGAGGAGGTGGTTGCTTGTAAAGGTTTAGCTTAAGGCGTGTGGCATGGCTTTGTTGTTCTATAATTTCTGCTTCGCCACACAGGCCATTAATTACGCCTGCTTGTAGGGTGTCACCCACTTTAAGGCGATGAATGTTTTGAATATGCTGATGGCGACGATCGGTTAGTAGTACACAACCCTGACTATCAATTTCTTGCTGAGTTACGAGTAGTAGATTCATTCCTTGCTTAACTAAACATGCTAGCAGTTGGGATGTTTTTATCTAGCGCTTTATTTAAGAAAGCTTCTAAGGCATCTTGTTGCTCTTCACTCAGTTCTAATAAACGAAATGCCACATTAAACCCCTGTTGAGAATAACGGCGACAGCTGAGTACTTGTAGTTTTACATTAAGTTTAAAATTATTATCTAGCTGCAATTCTGCTTGATGAACAATTTTCTCATCAGGGCGATGGTGAGCAGTTCTGGGAACGAGTAAAGGGATATCGCCAGCTGGGCAAATAACACGAACTTCTTCGTGAGAGAGTTCTTGAGCATTGGCGTGAAACTCGCCTTTCTCTAGTAGAAAAGTAACTAGAAACTCTAGGTTAAGCAAAGGAAAACGCTTACGTTTAGAGTTGGGCTTGGAGCTGTTCGCTTTTGAGGTAGGAGTTATAGGTTGTAACATGCTATTCCCTGTTCTTTCTGCATTTTCACTAATATTGTATATTCTAGGGCTAAAGTTAAGTTAACTTCTACCCATAAATAACGAAAAGGTGTAACAGTCTTGAGCTTAATTGCAAGTTAATTTAACAATAGACTACTTGCAGCTAGCTAATATCAGTATTAAGTTAAATTAGAGTCTGTTTAACGCACTAGGAGTAAGCAATGAGGCTACAGCCTAAAAGTTATAAATGTTATTTTGCACTAGGCAGAGCTGTTTTTTTGCTACTGCTGTTGGTGCAGTGCATTGTACCTGAAGCTAGGGCAGAGAGCGCACATAAAATACAGCTGATAGAAGTTAAGCACCGCTCTGCAACTGAAATTATGGCTGCTATTAAGCCACATTTACCTAAAGGTACGGTTGTTAGTCAACAAAACCAAACGCTTGTTCTTAGTGGAAAGCCTTCAAATTTAGAGCAATTAGCCGTATTGATAGATGCTTTAGATCAACCCCTGCTTTCTTGGCGGGTACTTTTTGCGCAAGGTCAGGTTAACTTTCAAGCAGTTCAGCAAAAGTCGGCTCGCTATTATTCAACAGCGCGTTCAGAAGTTTTTGAAGTGCTGATAAGAGAAGCAAGTGAAGCAAGGTTGGAGCGAGGCTTTTGGGTTCCAATACAAACGGGTGTGGGTCAGTACCGCGAAACAGCTTATGAGTGGTTGGCTAGTGGTTTGTGGGTCAGAGTTAAGCCTGTTGGTGATCAATTAATACTTAGCTTGAGTAGCCAGCAAACGGAACAAAAAAAGACGAACGCAACGGGTTTGTCTAGTTTTTCTGGGCGGCAGTATGAAGGCGAGGTTGCTTTGCAGCTAGGTCAGTGGACAACTTTTGGTAGTGAAGCAGAATTGGCCGCACAAACACCGAATGCTTCCCGCCGTTATGTGGGCGGGAGCAAGAGTGAGTTTTACAGTGTTTGTATTGAAGCAAGCGATAAACCAACTTGCCCACGTTAGAATTAATCGTTGTTAAGAATGCTGCCATTTAGTGCCTGAAGTAGACCAAGGTATTCTTGGATGCTTTCAGGTAGGTAGTAGAAAGTATAAAAGCGTCTTTCGTGAATGCGGCGTTCTGGGTGCTTGGAGTCTGGATAAGAAGAAAAAGTTGGTGCCATAGTAAAGTGGATAACGGTCGTTTCAGCAGGTAGTTTAATTTTTTTACCATCTAAGCTTAATTTTTCTGAGTCAGATTTCAGCGTGTAGTGAGATAACTCAGTAATTTGGTGCAAGTTTAGGTAAATATGGCTACTAAGATTTATTAGCCTATCTTTTGGTGTATCGTTGGTAATGAAGTAGATTACACTGCTTTTATGGATTTTAATTAACATACTACTCTCCTAGTATTTTTGCTTAGTCTAGCTAAGTGTTACAAAATAACAATAATTAAACGGCTTAGGTAAGTCTCTAGGTCGTTGGTGCTGTTACAATAAGTTCAAAATAAGTAGGCCTGTGTGTTTTAGCAAGCTTTATATAAGGAGTTGCCTTTGCGAGCCATTCGTAAATATGCCAATCGACGTCTCTATGATACCTCAGAAAGCCGTTATGTGACCTTAGAAGATATTCGTCAACTGATTATAGATCAGGAAGACTTCTATGTTGAGGATTCAAAAAGTGGTGAAGACCTAACCCGTAATATTTTACTGCAAATCATTACTGAGCAAGAAAACCAGGGTGGTGAGGAACGAGGCCGTCCGATGTTTAGCAATAAGGTATTACAACAGCTCATTCGCTTTTATGGGGACTCTATGCAGGGTTCTATGAGCGGTTATCTAGAACAAAGCATTAGTATTTTTATGGAACAGCAAAAGTTGTTGCGTGAACAAATGCAGCAAGCCATTAAAGCTAATCCGATACAAGCTGCTAACCCTATGGAAGTGATGCGCAAGGTTGCCGAGCAGAATCTACTGCTTTGGAAGAGTTTAGCTAGGGGTAGTTTTGGTCGTTCGTTAGCTGAAAAAGAAACGGATGAAAAGAAAACGGATAGCGAATAAAAAACCCGGCCAAGTGGCCGGGTAAAAATAACAGCACGCTGAATCAGGCAGAGGGAGTTTGCTGAAGTACGGCTGCTAAACTTTTTAAAAACTTAGGCTTACTTAGCAGCTTTTGCCTGAGTTTTAAGTACTTCAACTTCAGCTGTAGCGCTTTCGCGTGCTTCAGTCATAATATCCATATTGGTTTTAAATAAGCGACCAACACGGTTCTGTAAATCTTGAGCAAAATTAAACTGAGCTTCTTGTAGTTTAGTTACATCAGTTGTTTTACTGGTGTTTTCAACTTGTTTAGAAACTGCTTCAACACACTCAGTGTAAAAACGGGTTTGTTCGCTACCAAGCTTTTCTAGGGCTTTAGCTTGAATAACCATTAGGTTAGAAATAGGCTGAAACTGCTTACCGTTTAGGCTTTCTTGGTAGGGCTTCATCATGGTTTGCATATCAGTCATAAATTTCTGGAACATGGTGCGACTCCTTTAAATAACAAAATACTACCTAAGCTTTGCTGCACCGCAACAAGCACACTTAATATAGTGCACTGCACAATAAGCGTCAAACGAGAAATGAAAAAAAAGCCAAAAAACTTGTTTTTTGGCTTTTTTATAGAGTAAAACGTTGTTTAACCACCTAAATAGGCTTTTTTCACATCCTCATTGGCTAAAAGGTTTTGGCCTGTGTCCTGTAAAACTAGCTCCCCATGCTCTAAAACGTAACCTCTATCTGCAATAGCTAGTGCTTTAAGGGCATTTTGTTCTACCAAGAAAATAGTTGTACCTGTTTCGCGCAACTGTTGAATGATTTCAAATATTTGGCTAATGATAAGCGGTGCTAGCCCCAGCGAAGGTTCATCAAGTAGTAGTAATTCAGGTTCATCCATTAACCCTCGACCTATGGCAAGCATTTGTTGCTCACCACCCGACATGGTGCCGGCACGTTGATGAAATCGCTCTTTTAAACGAGGAAATAGATTTAAAACCCTTTCTTCTTGCTGTTCTTTTACTTCTTTACTCTGAAAGTAAGCACCCATGGCTAGGTTTTCTTCTACTGTCATACCTGTGAATACGTGCCTACCTTCTGGCACAACAGACAAGCCATTACGCATAATTTTGTTGGTTGGTTTTTGGGTTATGTCTTCACCTTGAAAGATAACTCGGCCTTGGCTGGCTTGTGGATCACCACAAATAGTCATCATTAGGGTGCTTTTACCTGCCCCATTAGCGCCAATTAGGGTAACTATCTCTCCTTTTTTTACATTAAGAGAGACGCCTTTTAAGGCATGTACTGCGCCATAGTGGGTGTGAATATCTTCTAGCAGCAGCATTATTCTTCCCCTAGGTAGGCTTTAATAACAGCTTGGTTGCCAAGAATTTCTGCTGGTGTACCCGTTGCTAAGGGAGCGCCTTGGTTAATAACCACTATTTGATCAGAAATTCCCATAACCAGTTTCATGTCATGTTCAATTAATAGAAGGGTGACGCTGTATTTATCGCGTAACTCTATAATAAGTTGGTCTAGTGCTTGGGTTTCTTGAGGATTAAGCCCTGCTGCGGGTTCATCTAACATGAGTAAAGTAGGTTGCGTTACCATGCAGCGGGCTATTTCTAAGCGCCTTTGTTGACCATAAGCAAGCGTTCCTGCTTCACGGTTAGCAAATTCAAGTAGGTTTACCCTTTCTAGCCATTCTGCTGATCTATCTTCTAGTTCCTGTTCTTTCGCTTTATAACTAGGGAGGTTTAACATACCTTTAAGCAGGTTTCTTTCTGCATGCATGTGTTGGGCAACTAACAGGTTTTCGAGAAGGGTCATTTCCTTAAATAAGCGAATGTTTTGAAAGGTACGAACCATGCCATGTCGAGCAATTAAATGCCCAGGTAGCTTGTGCATGGGCTTACCTTTAAAAAGCACTTCACCAGCAGAGGGTTTGTAAAAACCACTAATGCAGTTAAATACGGTAGTTTTACCTGCGCCATTAGGACCAATTAACGAGACTATTTGCCCTTCATTAACATCTAAAGAAACGTGGTTAACCGCCATTAGGCCGCCAAAACGCATCACAAGGTTTTTTACTTCTAGCAAAGGTTGAGTCATTTATTTCACCTCTGCGTTAGTGGTTTTAAGTTCACGATGAGGGCGTTTGGCTGGTAATAATCCTTGGGGACGCCAAATCATCATTAGCACCATCATTAAACCAAAGAGCAGCATACGGTATTCATTAAACTCTCTGGCTAATTCGGGCAGTAATACCATAGCGATAGCTGCTAGCACTACGCCTAGTTGAGAGCCCATACCGCCGAGTACCACTATGGCAAGAATTATGGCAGATTCTATAAAAGCGAAAGACTCTGGGCTAATAAAGCTTTGTCTAGTAGCAAAGAAAGCACCTGCAAAACCGGCAAAAGTTGCACCTATAGTAAAGGCAGAAAGCTTAATGTTCGTTGGACTCATACCAAGAGAACGGCAGGCAATTTCGTCTTCACGTAACGCTTCCCAAGCTCGCCCTATGGGCATTCTTATTAAGCGGCGAATAATGTAGATAGATAGCATAACGAGCAACAAAGCAAGCAGGTAAAGAAAAATAACTCGATGAACTGGGTCGTAAGCAATACCAAAAAACTCATGGAAGGTGTTGTCGCCCCTGCGGGAAAACTCTAAGCCAAAAAGAGTGGGTTTTGGAATGCTACTAACACCATTAGGCCCGCCTGTTAACTCGGTAAGGTTATTCAGCAGTAGCCTAATAATTTCCCCAAAACCAAGCGTTACTATGGCTAAGTAGTCTCCTCTAAGCCTTAGTACAGGATAACCCAGCAACCAGCCTGTAATGGCTGCAAATAAGCCAGCGACTGGTAGTGCTTGCCAAAAGCTAAAACCAAAATAGGTATAGAGTAAACCATAGGTGTAAGCACCTACGGCGTAAAAACCAACATAGCCTAAGTCTAATAAGCCAGCCAAACCTACAACAATATTTAGCCCTATAGCTAGCATTATGTAGATAAGCACTAGTGTTGCTAAGTCGATATTGCTTCGCCCTGTGGTGAAGGGAAAAACGAGTAGTGCGGCTATAGTTAACATCAGCCACAAGCGTTGTTGTTTGTCAGTACGTAAAAAAGCCAGTATGGCTATACGATCAGTTGCGCTACTACTGAGTTTAGGAATTCGATCTCGAAAAAGTTGAAAAAGAAACACAATTAATCCCGCTAAACCTAATTCAATAAAGGTTTGGGTGCTTGCTAGTTCAACGCCTAGGGTAATGCCTTCAGATTTTAGGCGTAAGCCCATAACTGAAGCACCAAGGAAGAGGGTTAAACCTGCGGCAAATAATGCAGAAGTTAAGTTAGTGAAAAGAGGTTTTTTTGTCATTAGATTTTTTCAACCTCTGGCTTACCTAGTAGGCCACTTGGGCGGAAAAGTAGAATTAAGCAGAGTAAAGAAAAGGCGACTACGTCTTTATATTGAGCAGAGAAATAAGCGCCTGTCATGGTTTCGGCAGTACCAAGAATTAAGCCACCTAAAACAGCACCTGGAATACTGCCTATGCCACCTAATACAGCGGCAGTAAAGGCTTTTAGGCCTGCTATAAAACCAATCATGGGGTTAACTACACCGTAATAAAGCCCTAACAAAACACCCGCAACCGCAGCCAACATAGCACCTATAACAAAGGTGGCAGCAATCATGTGGTTGGTATTGATACCTAAAAGATTAGTCATACCAGCATCTTGTGAACAGGCGCGGCAGGCACGACCAACACGAGAGCGACTAATAAAAAGGGTCAGTAAAACCATGCAAATCAGTGTGATAACAAAAATAATAAGTTGCATGTAGGCAAGGTTTACGCTGATCTCATCTGTACCTAGTGACCAGCTACCAGAAATAATACTTTGTTGGGCTAGATCACGCGAACCTTGTGCGAGGCGCATATAGTTTTGTAAAAAAATAGACATACCTATAGCAGAGATAAGGGCAATTAGGCGCTTACTACTGCGAACAGGACGGTAGGCAACACGCTCAATTGTAAAACCATAAGCACCTGCAACCATCATGCTAATAATTAAAGCGGCTATTAAAATAAAGGGTAGGCTTTCTATACCTAGGAGGGTTAGGCCAGCAATGACTATAAAAGTAATATACGTGCCTAGCATGTAAATCTCACCATGGGCAAAGTTAATCATGCCAATAATGCCGTAAACCATAGTGTAGCCTATGGCAATTAGGGCATAGGTGCTGCCTACGGTTAGTCCGTTAATCACTTGCTGTATAAAATAACTAATTGATTCATTCATGGTTGGTACCATTGGTAGTGCGCGAGGCTGTTCGTGGTAAGTTCAGCACGGCTTAATTTCAGGCGATAACCCGAAAGCCCCAGAGTTAACTGGGGCTTAATATTTAAGTTATTTGCTTCAAGGCTTAAGGTGCTTCAGTACGAGTTGCATCGGCATGCCAAGTGAAAACAACAAAATTAAAGGCTTTTAAGTCACCTTTATCATCGTATTGCACTTGACCAATGGGCGTGTCAAAAGAGTTGGCGCGTAGGTAGGCAGCAACTTTTTCTGGGTTTTCAGATTTAGTGCCTTTCATACCTTCAGCCATTAGCTGTACCGCAGTGTAAGCAGGCATTACAAAAGGACCGGCAGGGTCTTCTTTGTTATCACGAAAGGCTTTAACTAGATCAGCATTACGAGGGTCTTGTTCAAAAGCGGGTGGTAGGGTTACAAGTAAGCCTTCTGATGCTTCACCTGCAATGGCTGTAATGTCAGGGTTACCTACACCTTCAGGCCCCATGAACTGTGCATCTAAACCTTGTTCGCTAGATTGGCGTAGCAGCAGGCCAAGCTCTGGGTGGTAGCCACCATAGTAAACAAAGTCAACATCTTCACGAACCATACGCGAAATAATGGCAGAGAAGTCACGGTCACCAGCATTAATACCATCAAACATAACAACGTTGATACCCTTGTCAGTTACTGTTTGGTTAACTGCACGAGCAATACCTTCACCATACTGTTGTTTGTCATGCAGTATCGCCATTTTTTTGGGTTTAACCTTGGTTGCTATGTAGTTACCTGCAACAGGGCCTTGCATGTTATCTAAACCAATAGTACGGAAGATGGTTCGATAGCCAAGCTGAGTGATTTCTGGGCTGGTTGAAGCGGCGGTAATCATTAAGATGCCTTCTTCATCATAAACGGCAGAAGCTGGCTGAGTTGAACCCGAGCAAAGGTGGCCTACAACAAAGCTAATGTTATCGTTAACTATACGGTTGGCTACAGTAACGGCTTGGCGTGGCTCACAAGCATCATCATAAACCACACCCTCGAGCATCTTACCGTTAACACCACCCTGGGCATTAATGCGTTTAATGGCCATTTGAGCGCCAGTAAATTGCATATCACCGTATTGGGCTACAGGGCCAGAAACTGGGCCAGCCAAGGCTATTTTTATAGTAGAGGCTGCGCTAGCTAAAGAGCTACCTAACAGCAGGCTTGCGGCGGCAGCGCTTAGTAGTGTTGCTTGAAAAGTTTTTTTCATTTTATTGTTTTCCATTTGCAAGTTTTAGGTCAGATTTTTTGGATCAGACTTAGTTAAACACTCTTGGTTAAACACTCTTGGGTGTACTAAATAATTGCTCAGTATAGTTCCACAGGTGATTACTAGCACTTCAAAACCAACTTGTCTAGAAGCTATTTATAGCGGCAACTAGGGTTAAGTTTCATTTGTTTAGATGAATTTATCGTTATAAAAACTTAGCTAGTTTTTAATCCTGTATTTTTTTTGATTGCTAGGGGTTTCGTTCTAATTAATACACCTGTATGAAAATGGCTAATAGTGCTCGATTAGCCTGAATAGAGTTCCAACACAAAAAAACTGTATAATGTTAAGAATTATTTTTAGCTAAACTTTTAAGCAAAACATAGGAAGCAAAACACATGAAATTATTGGTTGTCGGCAGCGGTGGACGCGAGCACGCTTTGGCTTGGAAAGCAGCTCAGTCAGCAGATGTTTCAGAGGTGCTAGTAGCACCAGGTAATGCAGGCACTGCGCTAGAGCCAAAAATAAGAAATATTGCCCTAGATGTGCTCGATTTTGCAGGCCTAGCGGCCTTGGCTAAAAAAGAAAATGTGGCCTTAACGCTTATAGGGCCAGAAGTGCCTTTAGTAGAAGGCATAGTGGATTACTTTGAAAAAGAAGGCTTGGCCGTGTTTGGCCCTTCTAAAGGGGCCGCGCAGCTAGAAGGTTCCAAAGCTTTTACTAAAGATTTTTTAGCGCGTCATAATATTCCAACTGCTTTTTATGGTGTTTTTACTCAGGTAGATGAAGCACTGACTTATGTTCGTGAAAAAGGTGCGCCTATAGTTATTAAGGCTGATGGTTTAGCAGCGGGTAAGGGCGTTATTGTTGCCATGACTTTACCAGAAGCAGAAGCCGCTATTATTGACATGCTTTCAGGCAATGCTTTTGGAGAAGCTGGCGCTCGTGTTGTTATTGAAGAGTTTTTGGAAGGTGAAGAAGCCAGCTTTATTGTAATGGTTGATGGTGAAAATGTACTTCCTATGGCAACTAGTCAAGACCATAAGCGGGTAGGGGATGGCGACACAGGCCCAAATACTGGCGGTATGGGGGCTTATTCTCCTGCGCCGGTTGTAACCGATGAAGTTTATCAGCGTGCCATGAATGAGGTTATCTACCCAACTGTGAAGGGTATGGCAGCAGAAGGTAACACCTATGTTGGCTTTTTATATGCTGGTTTAATGATTGACGCTAGTGGCACACCTAAAGTCATAGAATACAACTGCCGTTTTGGTGACCCAGAAACGCAACCCATTATGCTGCGTTTAAAGTCAGACTTGGTCAAACTTTGCCAAGCGGCTTTAGATAAAAAACTAAACACAGTGACTGCGGAGTGGGATGAGCGTCCCGCTATTGGTGTAGTCATGGCTGCAGGTGGCTATCCTAATGATTACACTAAAGGTCAGGTGATTACTGGTTTACCTCAGCAAGAGCAGGAAGCAGTAAAAGTATTTCATGCGGGTACTGCCATGCAAGATGATACCGTGGTGACGAGTGGTGGTCGTGTCTTGTGTGTTACAGCTATGGGTGAAACAGTAGCACAAGCACAAGCACAGGCTTACCAGCACTTAGATAAAATTAGCTGGGAAGGCTGCTTCAGCCGTCGCGATATAGGTTACCGTGCCATTGCTCGGGAGCAAGCTAGCCAATAGGTTATTCCCTAGTTAGCTAGTAAATGCTTTAATACAAGTGTTTTAATTTTATAAGCCCAGTTTCTAGCTGGGCTTTTTTTTCCTAGGAGAAGCGGTTTATGTCTAGAATTACCTTGGATTTTCCAGCCCCCGCTATTTATAGCCACCCAGTACGCTTACGCATTAGTGATATTAATTATGGAAATCATTTGGGGCACGATACTTTAGTTTCTTTATTGCATGATGCACGTTGTGGTTGGTTGGCAAAACATGGCTTAACAGAGCTAACAGTTGACGGTAAATCTTTAGGCTGGGTAGTGGCTGAGTTGGTGGTTAACTACCGTGCAGAAGCTTTTTATGATGATGAGTTACAAGTTGAGTTGGCTATAGGTGAAATTGGCTCTAAGGGCGCAGAAATCTATCACCGCGTAGTAGGTAAAGAAGGGGTGGAAGTTGCTGTAGCAAAAGTTGGAGTGGTATTTTTTGATTATATAGCGCGTAAAGCTGCTGCTGTGCCAGAGAACTTTATTCAATTAGCTAAAAGGCCTTAGTATGGCGCGTGAATACCCTATTATTGCTGTTACTGGTTCATCAGGTGCTGGTACGACTACAGTTAAAGATGCTTTTGCGCGAATGTTTGCTCGTGAAGAAGTGAATGCCGCTTTTGTGCATGGTGATAGTTTTCATCGCTATACACGAGAGCAGCTAGAAAAACTGCTAGAGGCTCACCCAGAGCAACGTCAATCACTTTCACACTTTGCCTTGGAAGCCAACCTCCTAGATAGACTCGAACAGTTATTTCAGGATTATTCCGCCAGCGGAACAGGTGAGTATCGTCAGTATATTCATGCTGAAGATAAAGAGCAGGTAGAAGCAGGCTACAAGGTGGGTACGTTTACCCCTTGGGAAGCTTTACCAGAAGGGACAGACCTGTTGCTTTATGAGGGCTTGCATGGTGGCCTAGTAACGGAAGATTATAATATTGCGCAGTATGTTGATCTATTAATAGGTGTTGCTCCATCCATAAATTTGGAATGGATTCAAAAAATAGAAAGAGACACTAAGCTGCGTGGTTATTCGCAAGAAGCCGTGATAGACACCATTCATTCAAGAATGGAAGATTATTTGCGTTACATTCTGCCGCAATTCTCGCGTACGCACATTAACTTTCAGCGAGTACCAGTTGTAGATACTTCTAACCCTTTTGAGATAAGTAGTGTGCCAACCGCTGATGAAAGCTTTGTAGTGATACGCTTTCGCGGGCCACAAAAAGCGGACTTTCCTTACTTGCTTTCCATGATTAAAGACAGCTTTATGTCTCGCCCAAACACACTGGTAGTGCCAGGGGCAAAAATGCAGCTAGCCATAGAATTGATTATGTTGCCAAGAATGCAGGAAATTTTAGAAGGTCGACGGTTTAAATAAGAAGATCCGCAGGGATGCTGTTGAAATAAACTAAACTAAGGGAAGATTTTATAACTAGGAGTGATTGAAGAAGCTTGTTAGTTGGCGCGCTCTGGAGGATTCGAACCTCCGACCGCCTGGTTCGTAGCCAGGTACTCTATCCAGCTGAGCTAAGAGCGCGCAAAACTAATACACAAGATTTTAAATGTTTTTGAATTGGCGCGCTCTGGAGGATTCGAACCTCCGACCGCCTGGTTCGTAGCCAGGTACTCTATCCAGCTGAGCTAAGAGCGCGTAAGTCATTTTAAAGCAAACATCTAAAATTAGTGGCGGAGAGAGAGGGATTCGAACCCTCGATGAGATTTCTCCCATACGCCCTTAGCAGGGGCGCGCCTTCAGCCACTCGGCCACCTCTCCAACACGGCGCACATAATACCATCTGTTATTTTTTTGTCTACCCTTTGCTAAAAAAAACTTGTTTAAGCAACAACTTAAATTGTTTAGGCAAAGAAAAACCGCAACTTAGGTCGGTAAGGTACCGGTAAGTTGCGGTTTTTTAGTTAGCAGTCAAAAAGGGAAATTTAGTAATTACCCTGATTGCCACCTTCCTCTTTTTCACGTTAGATACGTTGGTAAATTTCTTCGCGGTGTACTGCAATTTCTTTAGGTGCATTAACACCTATGCGAACTTGATTACCTTTAACACCTAGAACAGTAACAGTAACTTCATCACCAATCATAAGCGTTTCACCAACACGGCGAGTAAGAATCAGCATAGTAGAATCTCCATATCAATCAGTCCAGATATATATACATCTCAACAGGCGTTGGAATAAGGCTTGAAAGCTTTACTCCATGTGTCTTGGTTAAATGTAGACCATCTCCGATGGCTAGTGTTCACTTGCCAGACAAGCATATTATCCGTCAATAGCATAAAAATGTTAAATGATTTTTAACTATTTGTTGGATGAGTTTTCTATATGAGTGCAGAAACCCTCCTTGGTTTGCTGCTTTTAGGCTTTATAAGAGGTGATTACTCAGGTTTATCTAAACCAAAAGCTGTATGCAATGTTCTAACAGCGAGTTCAGTAAACTTCTCATCTATGACTACTGAAATTTTAATTTCAGAGGTAGATACCATGCGAATATTGATGCTGTTCTCTGCTAGGGTCTTAAACATTAGGCTGGCAACACCTGCATGAGAGCGCATACCTACACCCACTAGTGAAACCTTAGCCATAGCGTTGTCACCAAGAATACGGCCAGCACCCATTTCTTCAACACACTTCTCTACTAGGCTATAAGCTTTTTTATAGTCGCCTCGGCCTACAGTGAAAGAAAAGTCGGTAGACTCACCGTCTGGTGAGACGTTCTGTACAATCATATCGACTTCAATGTTAGCGTCACTAATAGGGCCAAGAATTTTTGCTGCTACACCAGGAATATCTGGAGCGCCTAAAATAGTAATTTTTGCTTCATTGGTGTGGTGAGCAATACCAGAGATTAGTGGATCTTCCATCGCGTTATGTTCCTCGTTATCTGCAATAATGAGTGTGCCTTCACCTTCGCTATCTTCAAAACTTGAAAGAACACGTAAGGGAACTTGGTATTTACCTGCAAATTCGACTGAGCGTATTTGTAGAATTTTTGAACCAAGACTGGCAAGTTCAAGCATTTCTTCTACAGTAATTTTGTCTAGTCTGCGTGCCTTAGAGCAAATACGTGGATCGGCGGTATATACGCCATCAACATCAGTATAGATTTGGCATTCATCTGCTTTTAAAGCAGCAGCTAAGGCAACGGCTGTGGTATCTGAGCCACCGCGACCTAGCGTAGTAATATTGCCTTCTTCATCAACGCCCTGAAAACCAGCCACAACCACAACACGACCCTTGTTAAGGTCATTCTTAACTGATTCAGTATCTATTTTTTTGATACGGGCTTTGTTGTAAGACTTGTCGGTAACTATACCCACTTGAGCGCCAGTATAAGAAGTGGCTGGAATGCCTTGCTGTTCCATTGCCATAGCTAAAAGGGCAATCGTTACCTGTTCACCTGTTGAAATAAGCATGTCTAATTCGCGAGGTGAGGGGTTGTCATGAATATCTTGAGCTAACGCAAGTAGACGATTAGTTTCACCGCTCATGGCTGAAACAACAACGACTACATCATGCCCTTCCTTACGGAAGCGACCAACGCGCTCTGCTACTTTTTTTATTCGTTCAACGCTACCGACTGAGGTGCCGCCAAACTTTTGTACATAAAGTGCCATAGGTATCCTTTTGGGTTATGTAAGGGAATTAATCCTACCCCAGTTGTTCTGCTACCCAAGCTTTAACTGAAGCTAAGGCTGCGGGCAGGCTTGATGGCTTAGTGCCACCCGCCTGCGCCATGTCGGGGCGACCACCACCCTTGCCACCGACTTGTTGAGCAACATGATTAACTAATTTGCCTGCATGAATCTGGTCTTTAGCTGCACCTGATACACCGGCAATTAAACTAACCTTGTCGCCCTCTACTGCTGCTAGCACAAGGGCTGCTGGTGCTAGTTTTTGTTTCATTTGGTCCATCAGTTCACGCAGAGTGGGTACATCTGCACCTTCAATACTTACTGCAAGAACCTTAACACCAGCCACTTCTTCTACTTGACTGGTTAAATCTGTACTACCGCCTGAAGCAAGTTTTTTCTTAAGTTGCTGCAAGTCTTTTTCTAGCTGACGCATACGGTCTTGATTGGTTTCTAAGCGTTCAAGTAGCTGTTCTGGTTTAACTTTAAGTTGGCTAGCAGCTTTTAGTAATTGCTGCTCACGCTCTTGTAAAAAGTTAAGTGCTGCTTCGCCTGTAATACCTTCAATGCGACGCACGCCCGCAGCTACACCTGATTCAGACGTTAGGTGAAATAGCGCGATATCACCAGTACGAACAACATGCAAGCCACCACAAAGCTCGATAGAAAAGCTTTGCTCACCTTGTTTGGTGCCCATACTTAATACGCGAACTTCTTCGGCATATTTTTCACCAAATAAAGCCATAGCACCACGTTTTTTTGCTGTTTCTAAATCGAGTAATTCAGTGGTGACCGCAGCATTAGCACGAATTTGCTCGTTTACTAAACGTGAGATTTCTTGTAGTTGTTCAGCTGTTAAGGCTTCATTGTGGCTAAAATCAAAACGTAAACGTTCAGAATCTACCAAAGAGCCTTTTTGCTGAACACTGTCACCTAAAACTTGGCGAAGGGCTGCATGTAATAAGTGAGTGGCTGAGTGGTTACGGCGGGTGCGTTCACGCACACGGGTATCTACTTGAGCGGTTAGCTGATCACCAACTTTTAATGAACCTTCGGCAACTATACCTTGGTGTGCAAAGGCCTCACCGGCCTTAGTGGTGTCTTGTACATCGAAGCGCTGGGTTTTACCTAAAAGCTGACCTGTATCACCTACCTGACCACCCGCCTCTGCATAAAAAGGTGTGGTATCAAGAATAACTAAACCCTTTTGACCTTCAGCTAGGCTTTCTACTGGTTTGCCTTCTAAATAGAGTGCAATAACTTCTGCTTTATCGCTTGCTTTGCTATAGCCAGTAAATTCAGTGGGTCGATCAATATTAATAATGCTGTTGTAATCTAAACCAAAGCTGCTTGCAGAGCGGGCACGTTCACGCTGGGCTTGCATTTGTTTTTCAAAGCCAGCTTCATCAACGCTTAAGTCTCTTTCACGGGCTATGTCAGCGGTTAGATCGAAGGGGAAGCCAAAGGTGTCATAAAGCTTAAAAGCAACTTCACCTGGAATAACCTTGCCTTTTAGCTCAGCTAAATCTTGCTCAAGAATTTTCATGCCTTGATCTAGCGTTTTAGCAAATTGTTCTTCTTCATGCTTAAGGGCTTTTTCTATTTGCGTTTGCTTTTCTTTTAGTTCTGGAAAAGCATCGCCCATTTCTTTAACCAGCGCAGCAACAATCTTGTAGAAGAAACTACCTTCAGCACCGAGCTTATGACCATGGCGGCAAGCACGACGAATAATGCGGCGTAGTACATAGCCACGGCCTTCATTTGAAGGTAACACACCATCGGCCACTAAAAAGCTACAAGAGCGAATATGGTCGGCTACAACGCGTAGGGAAGGTTGGTCTGAATTTTCACAACCGATAGCGATAGAAGAGGCTTGGAGCAAGTTTTGGAAAAGGTCAATTTCATAATTGGCATGAACGCCTTGCAGCACTGCGGCTAGTCTTTCTAAGCCCATACCTGTATCAACGGAGGGGGCAGGTAGGGGAAGCATTTCACCTTCAGCAGTGCGATTAAACTGCATAAAGACGACGTTCCAGATTTCTATAAAGCGGTCGCCATCTTCTTCAGGCGAACCGGGCAGGCCACCCCAAATGTCTTCACCATGATCATAAAAAATTTCTGTACAAGGACCACAAGGGCCAGTGTCACCCATTGCCCAGAAGTTATCTGAGTTATAGGCAATACCTTC
This sequence comes from Marinospirillum minutulum DSM 6287, assembly GCF_000422325.1. Classification (GTDB taxonomy): domain Bacteria; phylum Pseudomonadota; class Gammaproteobacteria; order Pseudomonadales; family Halomonadaceae; genus Marinospirillum; species Marinospirillum minutulum. Next base: position 25,093 of record NZ_AULO01000013.1, on the reverse strand, counting down.
TTGGTCACCAATACGAATAATGCGTTCGGCAGGAACACCAACTGACTTATTCCAAATTTCAAAGGCTTCGTCATCGGTATGGTAAATAGTAATCCATAGCTTTTCAGGAGGAAGTTTGGCAACGCCGGTTAAAAATTCCCAAGCGTAGGTAATGGCATCTTGTTTGAAGTAGTCGCCAAAACTAAAGTTACCTAGCATTTCAAAAAAGGTGTGGTGACGGGCGGTATAGCCGACATTTTCTAAATCGTTATGCTTGCCACCAGCACGAACACATTTTTGGGTGGTGGTTGCACGGGTATAGCCACGTTGTTCGTGACCAAGAAAACAGTCTTTAAATTGGTTCATCCCCGCATTAGTAAATAGCAGGGTAGGATCATCCTGGGGTACTAGGGAGCTGGATGGAACAACAGTGTGGCCTTTAGACTGAAAAAACTTCAGGAAAGCCTCGCGAATTTCAGCACTTTTCATGATGCCTCTCTGTATGCGAATTAAGCTGCCGGGTTAAGCTGGGCAACTATTATACGGAGTTCGTAGCAAAATGATAACCTCGCTTATTCTAGAAAAACCGCCTTACGGATTAGGTCTGGTGTAAACCCCTGCTGGGCTAGAAAGCGTTGCATTTTTCCTGCTTCACGCTGATCTATAGGTGGTTGATTCCCAAAGCGCTTTTCCCTAACCCGCATAATTTGTGGATACCAAAGCGGCTCTAAGGATTTAAGTTGTTGGTTGACTAGCTGCTTAGCTAGTTGGTGTTTCCAATAGCCTTGTTGTAATGCTAAGGGACCTTTACCTTGGCGGAGAAATTTATTGGCTAGGCTTTCTATAAAGCGTTCATCACTTTGTAAGTCGTGTTCAAGCAGGAATTCGATTAATTGGTTAATTAGCTCTGTACAGGTTGCTTGATCAGGTGTTTTTTCAGGGTCAGCTGTTTCTGCTGCGGTAGGCTTGAATAGCTTTTCGCGCAACTCATGTAAGCTTTGCTCTCTAGCCGCCAATAAGCGAAAAGCCCGCTCTCGGCGGGCTTTAATCCAAGCTTCTGCAACTGAATCTTGCATTAACTAGCCTAGTCTTCTAAAGGTGGCAGCTCATCGACTAGCGTGTCTTTAGCTGGTTTTTTAGTGCTGGCAGTAGCCTTGGCGTCTTTGCCATCAGGCTTATCTTCTAATTTGCTAAGCAGTTGATCACGAACACCCGTTTCAATTTCATTCATGATTTCAGGGTTGTCTTCTAAATATTGAGCGGCATTAGCCTTACCCTGACCAATTTTAGTGCCCTTATAGCTATACCAAGCACCTGCTTTTTCAACCAGTTTGCACTGCACACCTAGGTCAATGACTTCACCTGCATGGTAAATGCCCTTGCCATAAAGAATTTGGAACTCTGCTTGACGGAAAGGAGGCGCTACCTTGTTTTTAACCACTTTAACGCGCGTTTCGTTACCCGTTACTTCATCGCCCTGTTTAACAGCGCCTATACGACGAATATCTAAACGAACCGAGGAGTAAAACTTAAGTGCGTTACCACCCGTTGTGGTTTCTGGGCTACCAAACATCACGCCAATTTTCATACGGATTTGGTTAATAAAAATAACCAAGCAGTTGGCGTTTTTAATGTTACCCGTGATTTTACGTAGGGCTTGCGACATTAAGCGAGCTTGTAAACCTACGTGAGAATCGCCCATTTCGCCTTCAATTTCAGCGCGGGGTGTAAGGGCTGCGACTGAGTCAATAACGATAACATCAACAGCACCTGAGCGAACTAATGAATCGGTAATTTCTAAGGCTTGTTCACCGTTATCTGGTTGAGAAACCAGCATGTCATCTAGGTTAATGCCTAGTTTTTCTGCGTAGATAGGGTCAAGTGCATGCTCAGCATCTATAAAGGCACAAGTTTTGCCCATTTTTTGTGCTTGTGCGATAACCGATAGGGTGAGTGTGGTTTTACCTGAAGATTCTGGGCCGTAAATTTCAACTACACGACCAAAGGGCAAGCCGCCTATACCCAGTGCAATATCAAGCCCTAAGGAACCAGTAGAAACAGATGGAATGGCAACTCGGGGTTGATCACCCATGAGCATAACAGCGCCTTTACCAAATTGTTTTTCAATTTGGCCTAATGCAGCGCTAAGGGCTTTTTGGCGGTTTTCATCGGAAGCCATAAGAGAATATCCTTTTTGTGCGATCTGTTGGGTAGTGTCGAATAAAATTTAACAGTTTGTCGATTACTGTATAGGTTAACAGTATTTTGCTGGAAGGCAAGAACTGATTTATATGCTTTTTTCAAGCCAGTCTAACAAGCCTTCTAAGGCTTTATCTATACTGGCTTCTCTTACCTGCCTACGATCACCTGTGAAGTTAAATATTTTAGCAAGCTGTTGCTCGCTTGTACCCCAAGCAAGCCATACAGTACCTACAGGTTTTTCAGGGCTGCCACCACCTGGACCAGCAACACCGCTAACTGCAACAGCTAAATTTGCAGGGCTTCTTTTACATGCGCCTTGCACCATGGCTTTAACAACCGCCTCACTCACAGCACCTTGTTTTTCTATTGTTGTTTTGGCGACACCCAAAAGGTTGTGTTTTGCTAGGTTGGAATAGGTAACTAAACCACTAGTGAACCAGGCGGAGCTGCCAGCTACTTCAGTGAGTGCTTTTGCTATACCACCACCCGTACAAGACTCTGCTGTAGCTAGCTGGTAGTTAGCGCTTGTCGCTAGTTTAGCTATTTTATTGACTAAGGCCATGCGTGAAGTCATTTTTTTCTCCTGCTATAAGTGATGAGGAAGGTTTTCAAAAAAAGCTTCTAAGGCTGGATTAATAAAGTTGGTTTTTAAGTGATGATCTTCTGGCAAAGGTAATATAACTAGTGTTAGATAGCGAGCCTTGTTTGGCGTAGTTTATTCCTTTTTATTAAGAATAATGAGTAGAAAATAGAACCAAGGAACTCTAGTTATGTGGCAGTTAATTAGACGTGTTTTTGATAATTACACGCTTTTATTATTAGGCATGGTGTTGTTGGCAACCTTTATTCCGGCAGTAGGTGTGGGCGAGTTTATTATGACTTGGCTGACCCGCTTTGCTATAGGGTTGTTGTTTTTCTTACATGGTGCACGTTTATCTCGTCAGGCTATTTTGGCTGGTATCATGCACTGGCGGTTACATAGCCTAGTGTTTGGTTTTACCTTTATTGCTTTCCCATTAATTGGTTGGTTGCTACTGCCTGTATTGCGCCCTTTATTGGGCAACGAGCTGGCAATGGGTATGCTTTACCTTTGTGCTTTACCCGGTACGGTGCAATCTGCCATTGCCTTTACCGCACTAGCAAGAGGAAACCTGGCAGCGGCGGTATGCAGTGCTTCGGCTTCCAGCCTTATAGGTATACTGGTGACGCCGCTATTAGTATTAATTCTGTTAGACCTAGATGCCTCTGGTGCTGGTTTTTCTTTTTTAGATACGTTAGTCAGCATTAGTTTGCAGTTATTAGTACCTTTTTTGGCTGGGCATTTATTACGCCCTTGGCTAGCTGATTGGATAGGTAAGCAACGCAGCTGGTTAAGCAAGGTAGATCAAACCTCCATTTTATTAGTGGTTTATACTGCTTTTAGTGCTTCGGTTGTAGCTGGCTTATGGAATGACGTTCCTTTAGAAAGGCTGCTTTGGTTAACCTTTGCATGTGCAGTGCTTTTAGCTGTAGTTTTATTTTTAACTGCTTGGTTGGCACGCCGGTTTGGCTTTAATAAAGAAGATGAAATTACCATCGTGTTTTGTGCTTCTAAAAAAAGCATGGCAACGGGCGTGCCAATGGCGCAGGTTTTATTCAGTGGCGCACTGCTCGGCCCTATGTTGTTACCCTTAATGATATTTCACCAAATACAACTCATGGCCTGTGCACAACTTGCTGCTTATTATGCCAAGCGGTCAGAACAAAAAGCATGAGCCTGTATTCAAACTCTTGCCTCGGGTATCATGTGCGGGCATTTACCTTCTAGCAGGCAGGAGTTTTAAGGCTTGAGCGACGCAGACTTTTCCAACCATACGCCGATGATGCGGCAGTTTCTCACTATTAAGCGCGATTATCCTACCACCCTGCTTTTTTATCGTATGGGTGATTTTTATGAGCTTTTTTTTGATGATGCCAAGGAAGGTGCGCGGTTATTAGATATCACACTAACGCAGCGGGGTTCATCGGATGGTGAGCCAATTCCCATGGCTGGTATTCCTTACCATTCTGCTGATGGTTATTTGGCACGTTTGGTTAAAGCAGGTAAGTCGGTTGCTATTTGTGAGCAGGTAGGGCAAGCCGGTGAAGGCAAAGGGCCGGTAGAAAGAAAGGTTGTTAGAATTATTACCCCCGGCACTTTGACAGATGAAGCCTTAATGGATGAGCGCCGAGACAACCTGCTGGTCGCAATTTATCCACAGGGTGAAGCATCTAAGCCTGAACAAAAGGTTTGGGGTATTGCCAACCTAGATTTAGCCAGTGGCCGTTTTGTGGTTGCCGAAGTGGTAGGGCAAACCCAGCTAGAAACCACCTTGGCGCGTTTAGCCCCTTCTGAGTTGCTGGTTGATGAATTAACCCAACTGCCTGCCGAATGGGAAAAGCTTAAAGGTTTGCGCCGAATACCGCCTTGGCAGTTTGATAAACAAACCGCTGTTCGTAAATTATGTCAGCAGTTTGCTGTGCAAGATTTACGCGGTTTTGGGTGCGATGCGTTAAACCCTGCTTTAGCGGCTGCGGGTGCACTTTTAGATTATGTGCAAGAAACTCAAAAATCTGCCTTGCCGCACCTGCGCTCTTTAGTAGTTGAAAATGAAGACGAAGCGCTGCTGTTAGATGCTGCTAGTCGCCGTAATCTAGAACTAGATACCAATCTTTCTGGCGGGCAAAACCATACGCTTATGGAAGTGTTGGATGCCACGGCTACACCTATGGGGTCACGTTTACTGCGCCGCTGGTTACATCGCCCTTTGCGTAACCTTGGTATTTTGCAACAACGCCAAGTAGCTTTGCAGGAATTACAAGTCAACCTGTTTGAATTAGAACTGGCAACCAACCTAAAAAGTATTGGTGACTTAGAACGTATTTTATCGCGTATTGCATTGCGTTCGGCACGCCCTCGCGATTTATCTAGGTTAAAAGATGCCTTGCTTGATTTGCCTGAATTAAAAGCAAAAATTGGTGATTTAAAAGCCCCCTTACTAAAAACAATAAATCAACAGCTAGCACCTCTGCCAGAACTAGCAGACCAATTAGCGCGTGCTCTTATTGAAAACCCACCCGTTGTTATTCGTGATGGTGGCGTGATTGCTTCAGGTTATGATGTTGAGCTAGATGAATTAAGGGATTTACGTGAAAACGCCGGTGGCTTCTTATTACAGCTAGAAGAGCAAGAAAAAGCCCGCACGGGTTTATCCACCTTAAAAGTGGGCTATAACCGAGTGCATGGTTATTTTATTGAAATTAGCCGAGCACAATCTGATAAAGCACCCGTTGAATACCAGCGCCGCCAAACGCTTAAAAATGCCGAGCGTTTTATTACCCCTGAACTAAAAGTATTTGAAGACAAAGCGCTTTCCAGCCAAAGCCGCGCTTTAACTCGTGAAAAGCAGTTGTATGAAGAACTGTTAGATGTACTAAATGAAAACTTAGCTAGCCTGCAGCAAACAGCCACAGCCCTAGCTGAGCTGGATGTATTGCATAACTTAGCAGAAAGGGCTGAAACCTTGCGCTGGTGTGTGCCTGAATTAAGCAAGCAAGAAGGCATTAGTATTACTGCTGGTCGTCACCCAGTAGTAGAGCAGGTAGTGACTGATCCTTTTGTAGCGAATGATTTAAATTTTAATCCAGCTACACGCATGTTAGTTATTACTGGTCCTAATATGGGCGGTAAATCGACTTTTATGCGGCAAGTGGCTTTAATTGTTTTATTGGCTTATATCGGTTCAGCTGTGCCTGCTGATGCAGCTCAAATAGGGCCGATAGACCGTATTTTTACCCGTATAGGTGCATCCGATGACCTGGCTTCAGGACGCTCAACCTTTATGGTGGAAATGACGGAAACTGCTAATATACTGCACAATGCTACGGCACAAAGCTTGGTGTTAATGGATGAGGTGGGGCGAGGTACCAGTACTTTTGATGGTTTGTCTTTAGCTTGGGCTAGCGCAGAAGAACTGGCCGCTTTAGGAGCTTGGACTTTATTTGCTACCCACTATTTTGAACTTACGAGCCTAGCTGATGACTTAGCCAAGGTTGCTAATGTGCATCTTTCTGCCAGTGAGCAAGATGATTACCTGGTTTTTATGCACAAGGTTGAAGCTGGGCCTGCTAGTCAAAGCTATGGTTTACAAGTTGCACGTTTGGCGGGTGTGCCCAATAAAGTAATCAAGCGGGCGCAGCAAAAGCTAAAAGATTTAGAAGCGTTAGAAGTCACTAAGCAGGTACCCGTAACAGAAACCCAAGTAACAAACCGGCAAGTTAAGGAATCTATGGCTAGGCAAGCGAGTTTGCCACCCTTACAAGCCGATATGTTTGCTGTAGAGTCTCACCCTTTGGTTGATAAGTTTCGTACTCTTATCCCTGATGAGTTAACACCTAAGCAGGCCTTAGACTTGCTTTACAGCTTTAAAAAACTAGTTGATGATTAAAAACATTATAATTACTAAATTGAGGAGGCTCAGGTGACCTTTGTAGTAACTGAGAACTGTATTCGCTGTAAATACACTGACTGTGTAGAAGTTTGTCCGGTTGATTGCTTTTACGAAGGGCCTAACTTTTTAGTTATTCACCCAGATGAATGCATAGACTGTGCTTTGTGTGAGCCTGAGTGCCCTGCTGAGGCAATCTTCTCTGAAGATGAGCTGCCTGCAAATATGAAAAACTACATTGAATTAAATGCGGAACTAGCAGAAGTTTGGCCCAATATTTCAGAACAGATTGACCCTTTACCCGATGCAGCTGAATGGGACGGTAAAACTGATAAGCTTAAGTACTTAGAACGTTAAATAGTTAACTAAGTGCTGCTTTAAAATAAAAAATAGGAGGTATCACCATGCAAGACTGTATTTTTTGTAAAATTGCTAAGCATGAATTACCAGCAACAGTGCTTTACGAAGACGACCAGGTTATTGCTTTTAATGATATTGACCCAAAAGCACCGCATCATTTGCTGGTGATCCCTAAACGCCACATCACCACCTTGAATGATTTACAAGAAGGTGATGAAGCTTTAGTAGGACGTTTGCAAGTAACAGCAGCCAAACTAGCTAAAGAATTAGGTTTTGCTGAAGCGGGCTACCGTGTAGTGATGAATTGTAATGAAGATGGTGGCCAAACAGTATGGCATATTCATATGCATGTATTGGCTGGCCGTAGTTTGACCTGGCCTCCAGGCTGATTAAATTCAGCTAAGTGCCATTAATGGTTTTTATAAATTTGAGGAATCCTAGAAACATGAATGATGCAATCAAGAAGGTATTAGCACCTCACGCGCCGAAAGATAAGGATGTAAAACACTTTCGTTTGGAATCTATTTTACAGCAAGCAAAGGATGCAGCGCCGGTTCCAACCGCTGTAGTGCATCCTACTGATGTCAATAGTCTGCAAGGTGCTATAGAAGCAGCCGAAGCAACTATAATTGTTCCTTTTCTAGTGGGTCCAGAGAAAAAAATTCGTGCCACGGCAGAAGAAGCAGGCATAGACTTAAAAGATTATAAAATCATTAACACCGAACACAGCCATGAAGCAGCTAATGTAGCAGCAAAAATGGCACAGTGTGGTGAAGTGCATGCTCTAATGAAAGGCTCTATAGCAACCGCTGAACTCTTGGGTGCGGTAGTTTCCAGAGAGAATGGTCTGCGCACTGAACGCCGTTTGTCGCACATTTTTGTTATGGATGTGCCTAGCTACCATAAAACACTACTGATTACCGATGCTGCTATAAATATTTCGCCTAACCTAATGGATAAGCGCGATATTTTACAAAATGCTATCGATTGTGCTCATGCGCTAGGTATTCCTTTACCTAAAGCAGCGATACTTTCAGCTGTAGAAAAAATTAAGCCTAATATTCAATCTACCTTAGATGCGGCAGCCCTTTGTAAAATGCTTGATAGAGGTCAAATCACTGGTGCGATAGTTGATGGCCCTTTAGCCTTTGATAATGCCATTTCCTTAGAAGCAGCACTAGATAAAGGCATTAATTCACCTGTGCCTGGTGATGTGGATATCCTTATGTCACCTGATTTAGAGTCGGGCAATATGTTTGCTAAACAGCTACAGTACCTAGCCAGCGCTAAAGCGGCAGGCATAGTTATGGGTGCACGTGTTCCAGTTATTTTAACTAGCCGTGCTGCCAAATCATTAGAACGCTTATCTTCCTGTGCAGTAGCAGTGATGGTTGCGCGTAAATTGGGTCGTCTGGAGTAAGCTATGTCTGCTAAAACAAATATGGTGCTCATTATTAACGCAGGCTCTTCAAGTTTGAAGTGCTCTTTGTTTGATGTGCAAGGCAATGAAATTAACCAGCATTTTCGCGTTAAAGTGGCTAATCTAGCTGGCCCTGCTCGCTTAGAAATTTATGACCACAGTGTAAACCCTGATGGTGTACTGGTTGATAAAGAAACACTCAGCGCTGAACAGCTGGGTGTGGCAGATAAACAAGCCCATGCCAGCGCACTTAAAGTTGTGCTTGAGTGGATAGAAAAAAACACGCCTCACTTTAAAGTGGCTTGGGTAGGTCACCGTGTTGTTCATGGTGGCGATCGTTATGCAGAGCCAGTAGTTATTGATACAGAGGTTCTCGAGTTTTTAGAAACGCTCATTCCACTAGCACCTTTGCATCAGCCCTATAACCTTAAGCTGATTCACCTTTGCCGTGAGTTTTTACCCGATAGCCCACAGGTGGCTTGTTTTGATACGTCTTTCCACAGCACTACACCCGTTGTAGCGCGTGAGTTTGCAATTCCTAAAAAGCTTACCGAAGAAGGTGTTCGTCGCTATGGCTTTCATGGCCTGTCTTATGAATACATTCACGACAAGCTAGAGCGCCTAGATGCTGACCTAGCTAAGCAAAAACTACTGGTTGCCCATTTGGGTGCAGGTAGCTCTATGTGTGCTATTTCTAAAGGCGCAAGCTTGGCCTCCACTATGGGCTTTACAGCCGTTGAAGGCTTGCCTATGGGTACGCGTTCTGGCCAGCTAGACCCAGGTGTAATGCTTTACCTAATGCAAGAAAAAGGCTGGGATGCTAAGCAGCTAGAAAGCTTCCTTTATAAAGAATGTGGTTGGTTTGGTGTTTCTGGTGGTATTTCTTCAGACATGCTTACCTTAAAAAAATCAGACGACCCACTGGCTAAAAAAGCCATTGATATGCTGGTTTATCGCATTGCGCGTGAAACAGGCTCTTTAGCAGCGGCTTTAGGTGGTTTAGATGTGTTTGTTTTCACTGGTGGTGTGGGTGAAAACGATGCAGATTTACGTGCGGCCGTGGTTAAAGAAAATGCTTGGTTAGGTATGAAGCTAGACCCAGCACGTAATCAAGCAAACGAGTACCTGATTTCAGCTGATGATAGCCGAGTGAAGGTGTTTGCTATTCCAACTAATGAAGAAAAAATGATTGCTCGCCATACGTTAAAGCAGCTAGGTGTTGCTTAAATTTTGTAAGGCTTAAATCAGGAGGGTGGTATGTCTCTTCCCAGACAAGAAACCAAGGTTGATAAAGTAATCAGCCAGTTTGATGTACTTTTGCGTACTCTAGTGCCTAAAGCCGCTCAGCCTTATCGACCTAATCCTGCGCTGGCGCATGAACAAGCCGATATGGATGAAGCAGAGCGACGTCATGCGGCTGGCTTAATGCGAATTAACCATACGGGTGAAGTTTGTGCTCAGGCGCTTTATCAAGGTCAGGCAGCAACGGCCAAATTAGAAGAAGTGCGTGAACAAATGACCTTGGCTGCACAGGAAGAGATAGACCACCTAGCTTGGTGCGACCAACGCCTTCAAGAATTAGACAGTCGCACTAGTGTATTGAACCCACTCTTTTATGGTTTGTCTTTTGGTATTGGTGCAGCGGCTGGTTTAGCCGGTGATAAGTACAGCTTGGGTTTTGTGGCGGCTACAGAAGACCAAGTCTGCCAACACCTAGAAGAGCACTTTGAATCTTTACCTGCCCAAGACGAGCGTTCTCGCGCCATACTGCGCCAAATGCATGAAGATGAAGCACAACATGCTGAGTGGGCGCTTAATGCCGGTGGTATAGAATTTCCCGCCCCAGTAAAAAAAGTGATGACCTTGCTTTCAAAGGTGATGACTAAGAGCGTTTATCGTATATAATCGCGCGTTTTGCTAACACTAAACTTAGCCCAGTTCCAAAACTGGGTTAGGTGTGAGGCTGACGATGCTGAAAACGCCCTATTACCTAATTGATAAAAGCCTATTGCTAAAGAACATGGAAAAAATTGCCTATGTTCGCCAGCAATCAGGCGCTAAAGCCCTCCTAGCACTCAAGTGCTTTGCCACCTGGTCTGTGTTTGATTTAATGCAAGACTATATGGATGGCACTACTTCTTCTTCGCTTTATGAAGTTAAGCTTGGTCGTGAAAAATTTGCTGGTGAAACCCATGCTTATAGCGTGGCTTATGCCGACGATGAAATTGCCGAAGTGTTAGCCAATAGCGACAAAATTATTTTTAATTCGATTAGTCAGCTAGAACGCTTTGAAAGTGTCTCCCGTGAGCATACGCGAGGTTTGCGTGTTAACCCTGGGGTTAGCACTTCAGAATTCACCCTAGCAGACCCTGCTCGTCCGTTTAGCCGTTTAGGTGAACATGACCCAGCTAAAATAGCAGCAGTTATAGATAAAGTTTCTGGCTTTATGTTCCACAATAATTGTGAGAACGAAAGCTTTGAACGCTTTGATGCAATGCTAACAGGTATTGAAGCCCGCTTTGGCGAACTACTAAAACAGGTGGAATGGGTAAGCTTAGGTGGCGGCATTCATTTTACGGGTGAAAACTACCCGTTAGATGCCTTTTGTCAGCGCCTTAAAGGTTTTTCTGAGCGTTGGGGTGTGCAGGTGTATTTAGAACCCGGCGAAGCCGCCATTACGAATACCTGCTCTTTAGAAGTGACCGTATTAGACACCCTGTTTAATGGCAAAAATTTAGCAATAGTTGATAGTTCCATAGAAGCGCATTTATTAGACCTGCTTATTTACCGTGAAACAGCCAAGCTGCTGCCAAATCAAGGTGAATATGACTATATGGTGTGCGGTAAATCTTGTTTAGCGGGTGATATTTTTGGTGAGTTTAAGTTTGAAAAGCCTTTGCAAATAGGTGATCGCCTGTCTTTTCAAGATACGGCTGGTTATACAATGGTTAAGAAAAACTGGTTTAACGGTGTGAAAATGCCTGGCATTGCAATTAAGCAACTAGATGGTCGTATAGAACTTGTTAAGGAGTTTAATTACGGCGACTTTGTGCAAGGGCTCTCTTGAGCCCTGCTTCAAGCGAATTAAAAGTGGAGTTGAATCTGGAAATGAAAAAAAACGTTCTGATTATTGGTGGTGGTGGTGTTGCTCAGGTTGTTGCACATAAATCTGCTCAAAATAATGATATTTTAGGCAAAATAACCTTAGCATCGCGTACAGTAGAAAAGTGCGAAGCCATAGCTAAAAGTGTTGCAGAAAAAGGCAGTATGAAGTTAGCAGGGACTATTCAGTGTTATGCATTGGATGCTTTAGATGTAGCTGCAACGGCTGCTTTAATTCGTGAAACCCAATCTCAGATCGTAATTAATGTAGGTTCTGCCTTTATTAATATGTCCGTTCTTAGTGCCTGTATGGAAACGGGTGCTGCTTATTTAGATACAGCTATCCACGAAGAGCCAAACAAAATTTGTGAAACACCACCCTGGTATGGCAACTATGAATGGAAGCGTAAAGAAGCCTGTGCCGAGAAAAAAATAACAGCTATTTTAGGTGTGGGTTTTGACCCGGGTGTAGTGAATGCTTATGCCGCTTTAGCAAAGCAGGATTATTTCGATACCATTGATTCTATTGATATTATTGATATCAACGCTGGCAGCCACGGCCATTATTTTGCTACTAATTTTGACCCTGAAATTAACTTTCGTGAATTTACCGGTCGTGTTTGGTCTTGGCAAAATAGTCAGTGGACGCAGAACAAAATGTTTGAAGTGAAGCGTACCGATAACCTGCCAGTAGTGGGCGAACAAACCAGCTATATGACAGGTCACGATGAAATTCACTCGTTATCTAAAAACCTAGATGTGCCCGATATACGTTTTTGGATGGGGTTTGGTGAGCATTATATTAATGTATTTACGGTGCTTAATAACCTTGGCCTACTATCTGAGCAACCGATTACCACTGCCGAAGGGCAAGAAGTTGTTCCTTTAAAAGTGGTTAAAGCGGTACTTCCTAACCCTGCGTCTTTAGCGCCTAATTACACAGGTAAAACCTGTATTGGTGATTTAGTTAAGGGTAAAAAAGATGGTGAAGAACGCGAAGTATTTATTTACAACGTGGCAGATCATAAAGAGGCTTATAACGAAGTAGGCTCACAGGGTATTTCTTATACCGCAGGCGTACCACCCGTTGCAGCAGCAATTTTGGTTGCTCAGGGTATTTGGGATGTCGAAAAAATGGTGAATGTAGAAGAGCTACCACCTTCACACTTCTTAAACCTACTGAATCAGATGGGCTTGCCAACCAATATTCGTGATGAGCAAGGTGAGCGTCCACTTAACTTCTCTTAGAAGCAGTTAACTTTAAACCTTCCAGCTATTTATAAAATAAAAGACCTTCTGGCTAGTGCTGAGAAGGTCTTTTTTTATAAGTGCTTTCTAGCGGCTTTAACTAGCTTAAGCTTCAACCACCTCATGACTATGAGTAATTTCAACACCACCCTTGCCTAGCATAATTGAAGCGGAACAGTACTTTTCTGCAGATAAGCTAACTGCGCGTTCAACTTGGGCCGGTTTTAAGTCTTTACCTGTTACAACAAAGTGCAGGTGTATTTTACTAAAAACAGCAGGCACAGCATCCACTCTTTCGGCTTCAACAGAAGCTTGGCAATCAATAATATTTTGTCTAGATTTTTTTAAAATAGATACCACATCATAGCTACTGCAAGCACCTAGCCCCATCAACAATAATTCCATGGGTCTTGGCCCTGTGTTGCGCCCACCTGCTTCAGGTGAAGCATCTACAACCAGTGCGTGGCCTGAACCTGACTCAGCAACAAACTGTACGCCGTCTGTCCATTTAACCTTTGCTTGCATTTTGTGATCTCCGTTGGTACTAAAATTAAATTACCATCTATACTAGTGAGTTAAGTCACAGGATATAATATTTTGTGTTACTAGAAACGGTTCTAGCGCCAACCCTGTATTCTACCAGCATCCTTAGTCTGGTGTTTTGGAACGCAAATGAATTTTACAACCAATCAAAACATGGAAGGAAAACCTAATGAACTCGCCCTATGCTGATGTAAAGCAAGCAGCCCTAGAGGTGCTTTTAGAGCAAGCGCATAAGCGACGTTATAGTAAAAAATCTTTAGTTATTCATGCAGGTGAAGATGCTCACTCCATTTACTACATTCTTAAAGGCAGTGTTGCTGTTTATATTGAAGATGAACATGGCCGAGAAATGATCATTTCTTACCTAAATAAAGGTGAGTTTTTTGGTGAGTTAGGCTTGTTTGATGAAATATGTCGCCGCAGTGCTTGGGTAAGAGCTAAGAGTGATTGTGAGTTAGCAGAGATGAGTTACCAGCGTTTTACCGAGTTAGCCAGGGAGCAACAAAGCCTTTGGTTTTTATTGGGTAATCAACTTGCTGTTCGCTTGCGTGCTACAACAGAAAAAGTTGGTGATCTAGCTTTTTTAGATGTTACAGGCAGAATCGCCCGAATACTTTTGGAGTTGGCTAAGCAGCCAGATGCAATGACTCACCCTGATGGAATGCAAGTGCGTATTACGCGTCAAGAAATAGCCCAGCTAGTGGGCTGTTCAAGAGAAATGGCTGGGCGTGTTTTAAAAGACCTAGAAGAAAAGGGATTGGTTGAATCGGAGGGCATGAACCTTGTTATTCGTGACCTCTCCCTAAGACCTTCCTTTTAATTAGCACTTTAAGTTGCAGGCCAGTGTAAGTCTCTAGCTGCAACTTTTAGATGTAAATCCTTTTGCCAACTAGCTAAACGTAGCTGAGTGTATTCTGCTAACTGCTTAATAAAAGGGTGCTCAGCACTTGCAGCTAAGCAATTAAGGTAGCGTTCGCTCCAAGGCAAAAGGTGAAGCGTTAGTAGCTGAATCAGTGGGTTAGATTCTTCTTTAGTGTTTTGGTGTTGTGCTGCTAACTGAGCAACTAATAAGAGCAATAAACCAAAATGATCTTCTGGTTCATTCATATCAGTGGTTAGTTGTAGCCCAAGATCGTTAAGAAAAGCTCTTAACTCAATGAGTGACACGCCAAAAACCACCCTTTCTGGGTCAAGGTAAACTGAAGCCCAAGGTGGTGCAGGTAAATAACCTGGACCATAAAAGCAGGCTTGCCAAGCGATAGATAAATTAGGCTCAGCTAAGGCTGCTTGCCAGTCTGTGAGAGGTAAGTCAGGTAACAGCTCGGTGATGCTACCTTCCTTTATTGCTTGAAATAATGCTTTGCTAGCAGCATGGCTAGGGCCGTAATAAAATAAGGCACCTAGCGCATGTGCTTCTAACTGTAAGGTTTGAATCACTTAGGTTAAAGCCCCACAGTCATATGAACACTATAATAAATTACTCGCCCAGCCCCTTCAGCAGCCAAAACTAGAAGCAGAGTCGCTAGTAGGGAAATGGGTGTAATGCGGTCTTTTAATACAGTTGCTAGCCAAAGAATACCAGCAGCAAGTAGTAATACAGCGCGTGCAGTCATCCAGCTTGAATAGCCAGCAAACTGTTCTGCTGGTGTCGTAACAGAAGTGCTAATACCAGCCCAGTGTGCAGCCTGCATTCCCATAACAATAGCGCAGGCTAATAAACCTAGGAGTCCAACAAAGTGTAAACCCGCTTGAATTTTAGGTGTGTAAAAATCTTCGATGGGTTGCACTAGTAGTAAGGCTAATAAAGCACCTGCAGTTGCAGCGGTGGCAAAAAAACCTGCCGGTGTGTGCCAGCTATCCCAAACAGGTACGGTATAAATCATGTAGGTAAGTGACATGGCGGCTAAGCCAGCCAAGCCACTAAGCAAACCAACAACTAAGCTGAGCTTACGTAATCCTACCCACTCCTGTTTTTTCCAAGAAGCTAGCCAGTAAAAACCAACAGAGCCAAAGAAGGTGCCGGTAATAATAACTTCATTACTTAGCCAGCTACGACCTAAACCTAAGAGAACGTTAGCGCCACGCAAAGGGTGACCTAGGTGTAAGGTGGAGGTGGCAAGTGCTAGACCACTCAGTATTAAGACAACTATTAGGCGCCTAGAAAGCTGTAGGCTACTTGCTTGGTTGAGTTGTTGCTTAATTAATAGAAGTGCTAGCAGAATAAACCCACCCGCAGCCATTTGTTGCAGTAGGGTAAAGATTACTAGGGGAAAGTCCTTAGTCATGACTAAACCTCCTGCGGGTTAGCTAGTGTTCCGGCACGAGAGCCAGTTGACTTAGCATTAGGGTTTAAACGAATAATTAAGTTAGGTTGTGTCATGTGTGAAGGTGGCAGTGGCGCAATATCGCGCTGGTAACCATACTTCTCAGTTAACTCATCCATAGGACCAAAATCTATCGCTCTAAGTGGACAAGATTCAACACAAATAGGCTGTTTACCTTCGCCAACCCGTTCATAACAACCGTCACATTTGGTCATATTGCGTTTTTCAGCATTGTACTGAGGTGCGCCATAAGGGCAGGCCGATTCACAGTGGCGACAGCCAATACAAATGTCTTCTGCTACAAGTACGAAGCCATCGTCACGCTTGTGCATTGCACCCGTGGGGCAAACCGTTGTACAAGCTGGGTTATTACAGTGATTACAAGCCATAGAAACATAGTAGGCAAAAACATCTGGAATCCAGCAGCCAGTAGCATCTTGATGCCAGTCACCGCCGGTATACTCATAAATTCGGCGGAAATTTATTTCTGTACCTAGGTCTTTGTAATCTTTACAAGCTAGCTCACAAGTTTTACAACCGGTGCATTTCTCAGTATCTATATAAAAACCGTGTTGTTGAGTCATCTTTCTCTCCTCCTACAAAAGGTTCACTCTGCTAAGCGTTAAGCCTTAGCAGCCAATAACTTGATTTCTACCAAGTTGGTGTGTGATGGGTTGCCCTTTGCTAAAGGGGAGGGAGCTTGCGTTGCTAGAACGTTAAAGGAGCCTTGGGTATCAACACCTTTTTGGTTAGGTTGGTACCAAGCACCTTCAGATAAAGCAACAACGCCAGGCATAATTCTTGGTGTTACCTTGGCTTGAGTAAAGGTTTCGCCATAATCATTTTTTAGATTAACCAAATCGCCATGTTTAATACCACGCGAATCAGCATCTAGGGGATGAATCCAAACTTCTTGGGGGTTAGCTGCTTTAAGTAGCTCTACATTACCGTAGGTTGAGTGAGTACGTGCCTTGTAGTGGAAGCCTATAAGCTGTAAAGGTAATTCTTTACGCTTTTCATCATCCCAGCCATCAAGGGTGGAAACGTGTTCGGGTAGGGCAGTAATCACATCGCCTTCAGGTAATTGCCAAGTAGCAGCAATTTCTGCCAAGGCTTGGGAGTAAATCTCTATTTTACCTGTTGGAGTGCTTAAAGGATTCGCTTTGGGGTTATCACGGAAACCCTTGTAAGCAATAAAATGGCCATTAGGATCGCGGCGTTTGATGATGCCCATTTTGCGGAATTCTTCAAAACTAGGAAAGCTTGGGTCTCTAGCGCGGGTTACTGCGTAAATATGCCTTAACCATTCTTCTTGATTACGACCTTCAGTGAATTTGTCAAAAACAGATTCGCCTTGGTAATCACCTAGGGCTTTAGCTATGCCACTACAAATATCGTAAATAGAGCGGCATTCAAACATTGGCTCGATAACTTTATCGCAGAAGATAACCAAGTTCATGTTGCCGAAGTTAGCATCAGTAGCGAAGTCCATTTGTTCAGAAGTGGTTAAGTCAGGTAAAACTAAGTCTGCCCATTCCGCGCTGGAAGTCATGTGGTTGTCTATTACCACTATCATTTCACAACGAGATTCATCACCTAAAATTTCACGTGTACGGTTAATGTCACCATGCTGGTTAACTAAGCAGTTACTGGCGTAGTTCCAAATAAACTTAATGGGCGCATCGAGTTTATCTTTACCGCGCACACCATCTGCGGTGGCAGTCATTTCTTCACCACGCAAAATAGCGTCTGTCCAGGTGAACATAGAAATGCTGGTTTTTACTGGGTTGCTAAGGGTTGGGAAGCGCTGGAAAGGAATAGCATAGCTAGATTCACGCGCACCACTGTTACCGCCTTGAATACCTACGTTACCGGTTAAAATAGGTAGCATAGCTATGGCACGGGAAATGTTTTCACCGTTACGACTACGCTGCGGGCCCCAACCTTGAGCAATATAGCAAGGCTTGGCTTGGCCAATTTCACGCGCTAGCTGAACGATGGTTGCAACAGGAATCCCAGTTTGCTGGCTAGCCCACTCAGGAGTTTTAGGTGTTTGGTCATCGCCTTCACCTAAAATATAAGCCTTGTAGTGGCTATTAGCTGGCGCATCTTTGGGTAGGGTTTTCTGGTCATAGCCAACGCAGTATTTATCTAAGAAAGCTTGGTCTACCAAGTTTTCGGTAATTAACACATAAGCTAAACCATTAACCAAGGCAGCATCGGTACCTGGACGAATAGGTATCCATTGGTCTTCTTTACCTAGTGCGGTGTCTGTATAGCGAGGGTCAATAATGATTAAGCGTGCATTAGAACGTTTTTTAGCTTCTTGTAGGTAATAAGTTATACCTCCACCACTCATGCGAGTTTCTGCAGGGTTATTACCAAACTGAACAATTAGCTTGGTGTTTTCAACATCGGAAATGCTGTTACCGCTGGCCCAGCCACCGTAGGTGTAGTTTAAGCCTGCAGCAATTTGTGCTGTAGAATAGTCACCATAATGGTTTAAATAACCACCGTAGCAGTTCATTAAGCGAGCAATGAGTGAGCCAGCTGGCGGCCAAGATTTAGTGACTGTGCCGCCTAGCGTACCTGTACCGTAGTTAAGGTAGATGGCTTCATTGCCGTATTCTTTACTAATACGCTTAAGGTTATCTGCAATGAGGCTAAAGGCTTCATCCCAACTAATGCGTTCAAACTTACCCTCACCACGCTTACCTACACGGCGCATAGGGTATTTGAGGCGATCAGGTGAATAAACACGACGGCGCATAGAGCGGCCACGTAAGCAGGCCCTTACTTGATGGTCTTCACCGTAGGTGTCAGTACCTGTGTCATCGGATTCAACATAAAGAATTTGGCCGTTACGGGTAGTCATTTGCAGAGGACAGCGGCTTCCACAGTTAACGGTACAAGCACTCCAAGTACGCTTGGTGGTGTCATCAAACTTGTTGATAGGCGTGTAGGGTGCTGAGAAGTTATCAGCTTTAGCCTGTGCTTGTTGAAAAGGTAGGGGAGCGGAAGCTAGAGCAGCAACTCCAGCCATGCCTTTAAGTAAACCACGGCGACTAGGGTCAGCGGGATGGTTTGTCATGGATGAGGCTCCTCGGGGTAGAGAGACAGAAAAAATATGTTATATATTATACATTTAGACTACTACCCCGAGCCTAGCAAGAAGGCATTAAGTAAGCTTGATCTAGATCAATGAATGCTAGATGAGCTAGGAAATGAACAGTTCTTCAAGCGCTTTGCCAGGGTCTTCTGCTCGCATAAAGGCTTCACCTACTAAAAAGGCATTAACCTTATGTTTTTGCATGGCTGCTACATCATCACGATTAAGTATGCCGCTTTCGGTAATCACTAGTCTGTCTTCAGGAATAAAAGGCAGTAAGTCCCAAGTGTTTTCTAGTTTAACTTCAAAGGTGTGTAGGTCGCGGTTATTGATACCTAGCAGACGATTAGGTACTTGCAGTGCGCGATCTAACTCAGCACGATTATGCACTTCAATGAGTACATCCATACCTAGCTCATGAGCGAGTAGGTTTAGCTCACTCATTTGTTTATCAGTTAAACAAGCCGCAATAAGCAAAATACAATCAGCATTTATGGCACGTGCTTCAACAACTTGGTAAGGATCAACAATAAAATCTTTACGAATGACAGGTAGGTTACACGCGGCGCGGGCTTCCATTAAGTAGCTTTCTTGCCCTTGAAAAAAATCTTTGTCAGTTAAAACAGATAGGCAGGTGGCACCGCAGTCTTCATAACGCAAGGCGATTTCTGCAGGAATAAAGTTATCACGCAATATGCCTTTGCTGGGCGAAGCTTTTTTTATTTCTGCAATAACGGCAGGTTGACCAGTTGCTGCTTTATCTAACATTGCTTGAGTAAAAAGGCGGGGCGATCTAGCTTTCTCTGCCGTTTTATAGAGTTCGTTTAAGGGCGTAATTTGACTGCGTTCTGCTACTTCTTCGTATTTACGCTGTACAATTTTCTTTAGAATAGTAGGGGTGTCATTCGACATAATTAAAACCTTTTTCAGGCAAGGCTCTGGGTAAAATTCACCAGAACCTTTAGTTTTTCAGCAGCTTGACCTGATGCCAGTGCATCTTGTGCCATAGCCACACCTTCAATAATTGATTCAGCTACATCAGCAGCAAAAAGGGCTGCACCTGCATTGAGCAGTACCATATCACGAGCAACACCTGGTTGATTGTTTAGAACCTGTTTAACTAGGTTAAGGGATTCTTCAGCTGAGTTTACACGTAAAGGGTCGAGTGAGTGGGGTTGCAAACCAAAGTCTTCAGGCTTAATAACATATTCAATTACGTGACCATTACGGTATTCAGCAACATGGGTAGGTGCGGCAATTGAAATTTCATCCAAACCATCATCACTACTCACAACCAGCGCATGTGTTAGGCCAAGATTGCCTAATACCTTGGCTAGAGGTTTAACTAGCTTTGCTGTGTAAACACCGAGTAGCTGGTGTTTAGCACCTGCAGGGTTGGTGAGTGGGCCTAGGGTATTAAAAATAGTACGTATGCCTAAATCACCACGAACAGCAACAGCATGCCTCATAGCAGTATGGAACTGAGGTGCAAACATAAAACCTACACCAATTTCGTTAACACAACGGGCAACTTGGTCGGGGGTAAGGTTTAGGTTAACACCAGCAAAATCTAATAAATCGGCACTGCCGCTAGAAGAGGAAATAGAGCGGTTGCCGTGTTTAGCAACCTTGCCACCAGCGGCAGCAACAACGAGAGAAGTACAGGTTGAAACATTAAACAGATTAGCACCATCTCCACCAGTGCCAACAATATCAACCAACTGGTTTGATTCAATGCTAATTGGAGTGGCAAGGTTACGCATTACTTCAGCAGCGGCAGTAATTTCTTCTACTGTTTCGCCCTTCATACGCAAACCAACTAAAAAACCAGCCATTTGGGCGGGAGTTGATTGCCCTGTCATAATTAAGTGCATTACATCGTGCATTTCTTCACGTGCTAAATCTTTAAAGCGTGAAATAGCGTCAATGGCTTGCTTCATATCCATTTTTTTTCTCCAAGAAATTTTTTAAAAGTTGGTGACCTTGGTGTGACATGATTGATTCAGGGTGAAATTGTACCCCTTCAATATCCAACGTTTTGTGTTTAATGCCCATAATTAATCCTGGTGTTGGGTCATCTGCCACAACACGCGAGGTTATTTCTAAACAAGCGGGAAGGCTGGCTTCTTCAATAACTAAAGAATGGTAGCGAGTAACTAGGAGCGGGTTTTCTAAACCACTAAAAACCCCAGTATTTTGATGTTCGACTAAAGAAGTTTTGCCGTGCATCACCTGTGGTGCTCTAACGATTTTGCCACCAAATGCCTGAGCTATGGCTTGGTGTCCTAAGCAAACACCCAAAATTGGAAGCTTACCGGCAAAGTGCTGTATTGCAGCAACAGAAATACCTGCTTCATTGGGTGTGCAAGGGCCGGGGGAAATAACCAAGTGGCTGGGGTTCATGGCTTCAATTTGTTCGAGTGTTAGCGCGTTATTACGCTCTACACGAACATCAGCACCTAGTTCAGCTAGGTACTGAACGATATTAAAAGTGAAACTATCAAAATTGTCGATCATCAACAGCATGGGGATTTTATCCTGCTATTTTTAAAGTTGAATACAAACAAACGCAGCATTCTAACACTAAGCTAGCTAAGGCTGCACAAACAAAGCCATGCTTTCTACATGCGCTGTTTGGGGAAACATATCCATGATGCCTAATTGCTTTAGCTCAAAACCCTGCTGTAATAGTAGGGCTGTGTCACGCGCTAAGGTTGTAGGGTTACAAGAAATGTAGAGAATTTTTTTTGTACCTAATTTGCCCAGTTGTTGGCAAATGGCTTCCGCGCCTGCTCTGGGTGGGTCTAAAACAACTACCTCCCAAGCCGCATTTTTAGCTAGCCAAGCTTGTTCTTTTAAAGGTTGGTTAAGGTCAGCTGCAATAAACCTAGCGTTGGCTATTTGGTTAAGCTCAGCATTGTTTTTGGCACGCTCAACCTGTGTTTTAGCACCTTCAATACCCAATAATTCAGCAGCTTGTTTGGCAAGAGGTAAAGAAAAATTACCAAAGCCACAAAATAAATCTAATACTTTTTCTGTGCCTTGTAGTTGTAACCAGTCTAAAGCCTGCTTAACCATGCGCTTATTTACTTGAGCATTTACCTGCACAAAGTCATTACCCGCAAAAAACAGGGTTAGGTCTTCTAGTGGGTAGCTAAACAAAGCAGGTGCTTCTTCAGGGTTTAAAGAGTGAGTACCTTCTTCATCTTGAAGCAAAAGATTTACAGCCTGTTCTTTTGCCCAATTTCTCCAAAAACGCTGGTCATTTTTGGTTAAGCGCTCTAATGGGCGCAATAAGCGCACTAATACGCCTACTTGGTTTTCACCTTCGACCAGTTCGATATGACCTAAATGCTTTTTACCCTCTAAGCGAGGCAAAAATTCATGCAAACCAGGTAATAGAGGCTGTAGCTTTTCGGTAAGAATAGGGCAGTGAAGAATATTGGTAATAAAGGCTGAGGACTTTTCTCGAAAGCCTAATAACAGGCTACCGTCTTTGCGCCACTTAATACCCAAACGTGCTTTACGACGATAACCAAATGGCTGAGAGGTAATGACTGGCTGAAACATTTCTTCAGGTTGCTGCATAAGTTCTGCAACCAGTGATTGCTTAAATGCAACTTGGGCTGCTGTATGTAAGTGCTGTAAATTACAGCCACCACAGCTAGCATAGTGTTCACAGCTAGGTTCTTGGCGTTGGGGTGACTTTTTTAAAACTTTATCTAAAACAGCTTCGTCATAACGGCTACGAGTAAAACGTACTTTATAAGTAACCTGTTCATCAGGTAAAGCACCCTCTACAAAGACAGTTTTTCCTTCAGCATTGCGCCCTACGCCACGGCCTTCATGGCTTAGTCGCAAAATAGCCATGCCTGCCAAGTTTTCATCTTGAATATTAGGATTTTTAGGTAGCTGAGGTTTTTTAGCTTGGGTTTTAGCTTTAGCTGAGTTTTTACGGGGCTTAGCGAACAGGCTCATAAGGATACCGATAAGAAAATAGAAGTCTATTCTACGCTACCCAGCCAAAACTTTTCAGTGAGAAGGTAGGTATTCTATGCCATACAACATGGTTATACATTGGAAATAGTTGCTAGTGTGCCACTCGTTAGCAAGATAGGCGGCCTGCTTGAATTGCCACCAAAGGTTAGCTTGTTATTATTGAATTTAGCTTTAGTATTGAACGACTTAAAATTATTTTGAAAAGGCAAGCCCAAGCAGCAAAACGAGCATGCCTACTATTAAAATGTTAAGCATTCAATAAATGGAGATATTCATGAAAATTTTAAAACTAGGCCTAGCTTTAACTTTCCTAATGGTTTTACCAATAGGAGTAATAGCTTCAGACACGGAAGATGTTGAGAAACTACGCGCAGAGCAAATTAAAAAGTGGGGTGATACCAGCATACCAAAGCCAAAGGATATTGCCTTAAAAGCAAAAGCAGTTCTTGATAAACCGATCGAAAATCAATCAATTGTAGAGCTAAAATCTATAGCAGAGCAGTCCAATAAAGCTGCCAATTATGTTGGTTTCATTCTTGATGATTACGCTACGTACTATCGTGATAATTACAGGTATGACTTTGTCCAAGAAAAAGTTGCTCCATTTCACGATGCTTATGTAAAGCTATCAAATGAACTAAAAGGCTACAGAAATCAGTCATATTTTAACATCGGAAAAAAATTAGCAGCCTCAAACAATGAGATCGAGGCCTTTTTCTACTTTAGAGATGCCTATCGTCTTTCGTCATTTACCGACGACAAAGGCGATCATAAAGGAATGAGGTATTTAGCTGAGCAGGAAATGAAAAAATTAATGGGGCTTGCAGATATTGGTTCATTTATCTACTGGAAATAGATGCTTAACAAAGCCATGCACGCGACAAGCGCGTGATGGCGGCGTTATGCATTAATTTGGAGCTGAGTATGGGCTTGTTTTCATCGAAGGAAAATAAAAGCAGTGTGACTATCCCTCGCGAGTTGCTGAATGAAAAAATTCAGGTAAGTGTTTGCGACACAATACCAAACAAAACTATCGTCAAACTTGTGTCGGCAGTTTTTTCTGAAAAAACATATATGCCCACAATGCGTAAAAGCGAAGAACATTTCACTTTTGTACGTGAGGAAGTTCAGTACATGCTAATGCAGCAAGCATTGGAGCTAGGAGCAAACGCTATCGTAGGGTTTAAACTAAGCTTTGCTCCATTTAATGCTCAGGGCACTAATTGGGGCGTGTCAATGGTAGTTGCCTCTGCAAATGCAGTTATCACAGAATAAATGCATAACAAGCCGCTTAAATTCGTTACGGCCACAAAAAGCGTGGCCTCCACCGGACTCGCTTGCGCTCGCCGTTTAGCGGGGCGTTCAGGCTGTAGAAAAACCTTCTAAATTATGGTTTGATTGGATTTTCAGATAACGAGGGCAGGGAGATGGCTCGATTCAAGCATTACGACTATAACCAGCAGACGATGGTGGTGATTAATTATTTAGAACAGCTTCAGCTTGGCATCTTCGAATTTGCTCTGCATTATCTAATCTCTGAAAAACTCGACCTGTCAGCTTTTCACAAGCCTTATAAAAATGATGCCGAAGGTCGCCCAGCCTACGATCCAGCCATTTTGTTAAAGATTATCTTATTTGCTTATTCTAAAGGCATCACCTCTAGCCGTGAAATTCAGTGGTGTTGCGAAACTAATATCATCTTTAAAGCCTTATCCTGCGACAGCGTTCCACACTTCACTACTATTGCCCATTTTGTTAGCAGCCAAAGCCAAGCCATTGCCACCTTGTTTGAACAAGTGCTGCTGGTCTGTGATGAACAGGGTCTTTTAGGCCATGAACTGTTTGCCATTGATGGCTGTAAAATGCGTTCGAATGCCGCCAAAGCATGGTCTGGTACCTTTAAAGAACTGGAACAAAAGCGCCAAAAACTGAAGCGCTTAATTAGCTACCATTTAACAGAGCATCAGAAAAAAGACAGCTGGGAAAGTGAAGAAGAACTGGATCGCGCTATTCGCCAAGTCAAAACTATTTTAACGCTGGATAAAGCAGCCAATAAGATTGATAAATTTTTAAAGCACAATGAACCTAGACTGGGTAAAGGCAAACGTAGCAACGAAGTGAAGAGCAATATTACTGATAACCAATCAGCCAAAATGACGACCAGTAAAGGTACGATTCAAGGTTATAACGGTGTTGCTTCCGTTGATAAAAAACACCAAATTATCATTGATGCGCAAGCTTTTGGGGAAGGGCAAGAACACCACACTTTGCAACCGGTGCTAGAAACCATTCAAGAACGTTACAAGCGGCTGGGTATCAGCAAAAACCTCTATGAAGAAGG
>NZ_AULO01000012.1 GCF_000422325.1 Marinospirillum minutulum DSM 6287 | reverse complement strand
AATTATGCTAGTTAACTAACCTAATCAAGCTTCTTATAAACGCTTGCCTTGATATCTTGTGACTTCATCACAAGCCATCCCGCAAGCGCCCACATGAATGTTCCTGATGCTTCATTCTTAAAGAGCGTTGATTCGTTACCGCTGAATCAGAGGAGCGTAGTCTACAGCGTTTCGCCCCAGTGTCAAGCCTTGTTTTTAAATTCTTTTAGAAAGAAACCGTTTAAAAACAATCCTTTACACCCCTTGCCAGCTTCTAAACTCAACCCCGTTTCCAAGGCCTCCCTGACAAGAGAGGCGTATTATAGGCACTAACTTTTAGAACGCAAGCCCTTTTTGAAAAAATATTACACAGCTGCACATTTCATCTTTAGCCTTTATACTCGCAAGCCTGTGGACTCGTCATTTTTAGGTAATTTTACCCAACCAGACAACAAGGATTTCCTGTGTATTACCGTTTAACTTACATCTTACAACTTTTTTTAGCACCTCTAGTGTTGGCTATTGCTTGCTTAGCTTTAATTGTG
The DNA here is from genome assembly GCF_000422325.1 of Marinospirillum minutulum DSM 6287. Lineage (GTDB taxonomy): Bacteria > Pseudomonadota > Gammaproteobacteria > Pseudomonadales > Halomonadaceae > Marinospirillum > Marinospirillum minutulum. The sequence continues at coordinate 170,624 of NZ_AULO01000012.1, read as the reverse complement.
TTTGAGCTTTTGCCCACCTCTTTACACAATTTCAGCGAATTACTTGTTTGGGTCTTTGCTTTAACGGGAGGCTTGTTAGCAATTAGCTATGCAAGAACACGTATTCTCTTTGCTTTATTGTTTGTTCTTCTTAGCTATTGGCTAGTTGAACACCAGGTACAGCTTCCTAGCCTAAAAAATGCTGCTGCTCCTTTTAACCTAGATGCCCCGCTTTCTTATTTATTAATTAGCTTTCTATTACCTATCTTGTTCACCGTTAACTCAATTTGGTCAGAACGCTTCCATCTACTACAAGATTTGCTTTTACGTTTTTTAGCTTTTTCGTCTATTTGTCTAATATTCTTTGCTGTATCACAAAGCTTTCCACTTGAACTGAGTGAGTGGTTATCAACAACTTATGTTCCTACTAGGCATCTAGCCATATTGGGTTTAGCACAAATCCCACTGCTCACTTTTTTATTGTGTGCGCTTATTTTATTGATTCAATTAATAAGCAATCCGCAGCCTTATTTTGCCTCCCAGCTCATTGGTTTTATTTCAATGATGTTAATGCTGCAGTGGTTTTCTCAACCCATGACGCCAACACTAGTTACACTGGCAACACTATTAATGCTTAGCCTTGCTGTTTTACAAGAAGCATTTCAAATGGCTTTTCGTGATGACTTAACTGGCTTACCTGGTCGCCGCGCACTTAACGAACGCCTACAACGCCTTGGACGAAATTACAGCCTTGCTATGTCGGATGTTGATCATTTCAAAAAATTCAACGATACCTACGGCCATGATATTGGTGATCAAGTGCTTAAAATGGTGGCTGCGCAACTGAATAAAGTGAGCGGTGGTGGTAAAGCATATCGCTATGGTGGTGAAGAATTCACCCTCGTCTTTCCTGGTAAAACAGCAGAGCAAGCAAAACCTTATTTAGAAAAGCTGCGTATTGCCATAGAAAATTATCAAGTCAAAATTCGTGATGAAGCCCAGCGCCCTAACAAAGATAAAAAAGCGAAGGCAAAACGCAAGAACTCATCATCTGATAGCGTCTCTGTCACTATAAGTATGGGTGTTGCAGAGCGAAGTGCGGAGCTTCCCACACCTGAAGATGTTATTAAAGCAGCTGATGAAGCACTTTATAAAGCTAAAGGAGCAGGCCGCAACCAAACGGCTGTATACAAATAACCTATGAGTGGACGCTTAATTGTTACCCCCTACAATGCTGAACAGGAGTTAGGTCAGCCGATAGTGCAAATGAACGAACTTCGCACTGGCTTTAACTTTATGCCGACCAACACCCTATCTATTCTTCGTTGGCAAGATAAACACATAGCGCAAGATGATGCTTTTTGGAGCTTCACCCCTAGCTGGATGAAGCAGCTGGATGAAGCGCCTTATATCCTTCGCAGTGATAGGCTTACTTCTAGCCCCATGTACCAAGAAAGCTTTAAGAAACAGCGTTGTCTTATTTTAGTAACTGGCTACTACGTTTGGGTAGCTCTAAGCCGTGGCAAGCACCCTTTTGCAGTTCGCCGCCCACATAACCGCCCCTTCTTTTTAGCAGGCCTCTGGACACGCTACCCAGTTGCACCCGGACGAGCCTACGATTCTTTTGGATTAATTAGTGTTGAAGCTGACCCATGGCTGGCAAGACTAGCCCAAAGAGTTCCCTTAAAGCTAGCTGCTACGCAAGCCCTTGAATGGCTAAACCCTAAAACTACTGAAGAAAATCTAATGGAACTACTGGCAGTAAAAGATGACGAACTAGAAGCTTATCCAGTTAGCCAGCTAGTAAATGACCCAGCTAACCAAAGCAACCTAGTCGTTTCACCCATTTCAGATCGTTTAATTAGAAAATAAGTAGATCTAAACAATGAAAAAACTTGTTTACGTTTTTAGCCTCGCCCTAATGTTAATTACCTTGAGTGCCTGCACCTCGCTTATGTCAAAGTTTTCCACTAACACCAACCAACCCATTGCCAGCCCCAACGATAAAAACGAATACCTTAACTTTGAGCTTAATAATGGCTTAAAGGTTTTAGTTATAAGCGACCCAACAGCCGACAAAGCTGCTGCTTCAATGAATATTGCTGCTGGCAGCTACCACGAACCTGATGCTTGGCCAGGCCTAGCACATTTTTTAGAACACCTGCTTTTTTTAGGCACAGAAAGCTTCCCTGAACCTGATGCCTACCAAAATTTCATTAGTCAGCATGGAGGCAGCCATAATGCTTTTACTTCTGCCAGAGACACCAACTACTTTTTTGATATTCAGCCAGCCTACTTAGACCCAGCTTTAGAAAGGCTTGCCCAGTTTTTTATCGCACCCCTTTTTAGTCCTGAATACCTAGAGCGTGAAGTCAAGGCTGTACATTCCGAATGGAGTGGCACATTGCAAAACGATGCCCGTTTGCGCTTAACTGCCTTACGCCAAGCATTCAACCCTGAACACCCAGCCGCACGTTTTAGTGCAGGCAATAAAGAATCCTTAGATATTTCTAGTGAGGCAATGCGCCAAGCTTTATTGGATTATTATCAAACCTATTACACCACTGACCGCATGACTCTAGTAGTGCTAGGTAAAGAATCAACTAGCCAACTACGCACCTGGGTTGAAACCCACTTTGCTAGCATAAAACAGGGGCAGCCTGCAGAAGAACCCCTATGGCCTAGCCTTTTTGCAGCCAATCAACTACCTGCACAGGTTGACTACCTACCCCTGCGCCAGCAACGGCAACTACAGCTTCTGTTTCCTATTGATGACCAAACCACCAACTACCGCAAAAATGCCGACAGCTACCTAGGTGGTTTAATAGGGCATGAAGGAGAAGGTAGTTTATTAGCCGTGTTAAAAGAAAAGAACTGGGCAACCAGTTTATCTGCTGGTACCCAAATGAATACCGGCAGCGAAGCCTTATTCTCAATCAATATAGAACTAACGCCAGCAGGCGATAAAAACAGGGAAGCAATTCTTACTTTAGTCTTCAACCACCTAGCTTTAATAAAAGAACAAGGTATAGCAGCCTGGCGTTATCAAGAAGATGCTCAGCTAGCCAATAACGCTTTTCGTTTTTCTGAACCCAGCAAAGCCAGCAGCCTAGTGACACATCTAGCTATGAACCTTGCACGCTACCCAGCTCAAGATGTACTTAGAGCCCACTATCTATTCGATGAGTTTGATCCACTACTAATAAACAACCTACTAGATCAACTAACACCTCAACGCTTACTCCTTGTGCGCACCAGCCCAGAAGTTAAACCCAACCAAACGGGTAAATGGCTACCTGCTAAATTTAGTATTAATAAGCTATCTTTCGAGCCAAACAAAACTCAGCCCAAGCTAGCTACTCAGCTTCCCCAAGCTAATGATTACTTACCTACCAACCTAGGGTTAAAAGAAGGCACTTGGGTTAAGCAGCCCCAAGTACTATTAAAAGAAAAAGGAATAGAAATTTGGCATGGGCTAGACACCAGTTTTGAAGTGCCACGTGCACAGGTTTATATCAGCCTACAAAACCCCAAGGTAGCCAAAAACCTAGAAGACCGTCTATTAGCGCGTTTAGCTGCCAGTTGGTTAAATGATCAACTCAATGCCACTGCCTACCCAGCACGTTTAGCGGGTTTGAATTACGACATTTACCCCCATGCACGAGGCCTAACCCTAGCACTAGGTGGTTTTAATTCAGAACAACCCAGACTTGTTAAGCAAATGCTACACCTGCTTCAAGCAGCCGAGGTAAAAGAACAACAGTTCGCCCGGTTAAAACAACAGCTAAAACAAAGCCTTCACAACCAACAAAAAGACCGCCTAGTACAGCAACTGATTCGCCAGCTTTATGACGACACAGTACAACCTGGTGGCTGGAGTTTAGAAGAACAGCTTGCTTCGTTAGATAAAATTAATGCAACAAAATTAAGCAGCTTTTTAACTAGCTTTACCCAAGACCTCTATATTCAACTGATGACTTGGGGCAACCTAACTGCTGATGAAGCCCTAGCGTTGGGCAATCAAGTTAAAAACCAATTACAACCCAAGTTAATGGCTGCTGATGTTGATCTTATTCAAGTTAAACAAATACCAGACGGTCAGTGGAGCAACAAACTAAAACTAGACCACAACGACCGCGCACTCCTCTTTTATGTTCAAGCTAAAGACACCAGCCTGCAAGAAGAAGCTCTACTGCGCCTGCTGAACCAGCTACAAGCAGCTGCCTTTTTCCATGATTTAAGAACCCAGCAACAGCTAGGTTATGCAGTTTTTAGTAATCACCTGCCACTAATGCATCAAGCTGGAATTTTTTATTATGTGCAATCACCCAACAAAGAGCCTGATTACCTAGCAGAAGCTATCGAAGTTTTTTTACGTGAAGACAAGCAACGCTTAGAAAAACTTAGCTCTGTAGACTTCCAACAACACCAACGCAGCTTAATCAATAATTTACTTCAGGCAGATCAACGCCTAGGTGAAAGAGCACAACGCCTATGGAGAGAAGTAGGTAATCAGCGCCAAGAGTTTGGTCGCCAAGAAGCTTTAGCCGTAAGTGTTGAACAGCTAACCAAGCAAAGCCTATTAGATTTTTATGATGAACTAATCAATCGCTACCGAGGTGCTTACCTACTTGGTACTACACCAGAAGCCAGAGGTAATCCCTTACCTAGCATGCCAGCAGCAACAGAAAGTTGGACGGCTAACTAGTTTAAAGTTAAAGGGTTAAACCTCGGTGAAGTAAGCGTCTTAACGTAATTCCTAATAGTGGACTGGCCGCCATTACTCCTAATAAGGGTAGTGGCGAACCATCACCCAATACTCCCACTGCACCACCAGCTAAAGCACCCATCATAAACCCGCTGGCATTCATTACTGCACTAGTTGTTGCTGCACTATGTGGAAAATACTCAGCAGCACTGGCCATGCCATTGGCAATAATTAAACCCTGCATACCAATAAAAAGCATAATTAAAGCCACTGTTAGCCATAAGGGCGGTGACACTAGAAGAAAAACCAATAGCAGCAGGCTGGCAGTAACCAACTGCATTGCCTGTCCAATACTTAAAATCCGTAAAGGACTTGCCCTCCCCAATAGGCGCACATTCAAGCGATTGCATGCAATCAAGGCAAGAATATTCAAGCCAAAAACAACAGGGAACAACTGAGCACTAACGCCGTAATACTCCATATACAACAAAGAAGAACCAGTAATAAAAGCAAACATACTCGCTTGGCTAAATGCCGTGGCAACCAAAAAGCCTAATACAGGGCGATGCTTTAAAACCTCTAAATAGCGACGCAAAGCACTTTGACTTGGGCCAGAAGAAACACGCCTAGTTTCAGGTAACTTCCAGGCCAATACAGCCAAAAGTAAAGCACCATAAACAGCTAGCCCAATAAAAATACTGCGCCAGCCACTAGCTAACAACAAACCACTACCTAAAAAAGGGGCAAATAAGGGAGCTGCCATCATAATGGCTACAACGCGTGATAGTGCTTTAGCAGCTTCGCGTCCGCTATATAAGTCTCGAATAACTGCCATGGTATTAACCACACCCAAGCCGCCACCCAAAGCCTGAAATAACCTTGCAACCCAAAGCAACTCAATAGACGTACTAAAAGCTGCCACCAAGCCACCCGCCACATAAAGTGTTAAACCACTAATAATGGTTGCTCGACGACCATAGCGGTCAGATAAAGGCCCACCAATGAGCTGACCCAGTGCAAAGCCCACCAAAAAGACACTGAGCGTTAATTCAATTTGATGAATGGAAACGCCTAAGCTAGAAGCAATTACAGGCATTGCAGGAAGGTAGGCATCAACTGCTAAAGGGCCGACTGAAATCAGCCCTGCCAGCATCCAAATAAAACCACGATTAGACGTTTGTTTTGTATTCATAAAGCACTCTTAAGCTAACTAGGTTTACATAAAGTTAAGCAAAAAACCTAGACTAAAGAGTCTAGTCTACACTTCTAAGGCTAGAAGTGTGCACTATTCCATAAACTGTAAAGGCAACATCGACTCAACCCAAAGCTGCACCTCTTGTAATAAAAAGATTTGCTGGTCGTCTAAAGCTTGCTGGCTTAAACGAATTAGCTCCGCTTCTAACGCCTTCAAAGTTAAGCTTGAAGTAACAGATGAATGAAAGCGCTGCCAACGAAATTCATCCCACTGCTCTCTTTCGGTAGAGGTTAAGTATTCTGGCCAGTTACGTGCACGAAAACGAAACAGCATTTCTTCACAGCGAGGGTCATCAAAGCTTAATTCTAACTCGTTTAATTCTTCTGCAGGGGTAGCACGCACCTGCTGAAAACGCTGCCTATCATCAGCAGAAAAGAAAGCCCCTGAATAAAGCATTAAGTCAGGGTCGCCTTCGTCTTTAAAGTTACCCTGCCCATCAGCAAAAACCTGCTGAATTTTACTGATAAAAGCCGCATCCAAACCACGCAACTGCTGCCAGTGACTTTCATTTAACGCCAAATTTATACCATGCCGCTCAGCAATGGCTGGCTCCATAGCTTTAACAGGCAGAACCACCGGACAACGGTTTAAATGAATGAGTTTTAAAGGAATACGGCTTAAACCCTGCGCTTCTAAATCGGCACTACTCACAAATACCCGCTGCATAATTTCTTGTGCAGTTAAAGTAAGTAAAGCTTGAGGATCTTCAGAAAGATCATAAACAATCACCCCATTAGGGTTACTAGGGTGACGCGCCAAAGGCAGAACTAAACCCGCACAACCTCTATTCGCTGGAAAGCGGCTAGAGATATGCAAAAAAGGCTTGGGGTCATCTAGGTTAATTGCTTTAGCAACCTGCTGCTTACCCCGCATATTAAATAGGTGATCAAACAAACGTGGCTGGGCTTTTTTTAACAACTTAGCTAACTCAAGAGTAGCTCGCACATCGGCCAAAGCATCGTGTGCAGCCTCACCATGCGCTATACCATTAGCTGCCGTTAAATCTTCCAGCTTAAAACTAGGCGTGCCATCTTCTTTACTTGGCCAATTAATTCCTTCTGGGCGTAGCGCATAAATTGCCCTAACTACGTCGATTAAATCCCAGCGTGAATTACCGTTTTGCCATTCCCTTGCATAGGGGTCAATAAAATTACGGTAAAACATGTGCCGTGTGACTTCATCATCAAAACGTAAAGAGTTATAACCCACGACACAGGTATTAGGCCGACTCATTAAATCATTAATAGCGCCAGCAAAATCAGTTTCTGCTAAGCCATTGGTTCTAGCTTCTTGGGGTGTAATACCAGTAATTAACACCGCCATAGGATGAGGCAGAAAGTCATCGGCAGGGCTGCAGTAAAACATTTCTGCCTCACCAATTTGGTTGAAATTTTCATCGGTACGTATTGCCCCAAACTGGCTGGGGCGATCTAAACGTGGATTAGCACCAAAGGTTTCATAATCATGCCAAAGAAAAGTAATGGGTTGCTGCATAACTCAGCGTCCTATGGGTAGTAAGTCAGTTAAGGGGCGCTCCCCTTGTAAAGCAGCTACTTCATCTTTTGTTAGCCACTGGTTTAAATCTTGTTTAGCTAGCTCAGCAAGCTTGGCTAATAGGTGCGCCCAGCTACAGCCATTAGCCAATAACAAATCATGCACATCTAAGGTTCCACCACGGTTGATATAGCCAAGCGCTGCTGTTTTACCCACACCCAAATCTAAGCCGCGCAAATGCCCTAATAAAACTTCAGGGCGGGTATGGGTTAAAAATACTCTAGCCTCTACACTGCTGGGGAAAAGGCTGTTACGCAATTCATCACTGGCTTGCCAAGCTGCTTCATAAGTATCACGCGCTACACGAAAACGCCCCGGCTCTTGCAAATAAACCAAAGAGGCCGCAACACCTTTTTCTTGTAAACGCTGCCAAGCTTTTAAACCCTGCTGAAGCTGGTAAGCCCCCACTGCCACTAACTGCAAAGCGGCTTCAGGATTGCCTTCAACACAAAGCGCACCCTCTTTACTTAATTGGGTTGCTTGTTCAGGTGTTAAATAAGAGGGCAAGCCACGCTTAGGTACAACCAAGTTAGCAATTTGCCCTGTGTGCTGATAAACCTCTAATAAAGCCGCACCAGCCGAATTAGAATCAGCAGGAAAAATGACCCTAGCCACGTCGCTCATCTCACCTAGCAAAGCTTCCGCTAGAGTAGAATCTTGGTGTGACTGCTCATTTTTACCATTTTCCCATAGGTGTGAACTAGAAATAATTGCCACGGAACGCCAGCCAGGTTGCTCACCCGCTTCTATTTGATGCCTAGAAAAAATAATTTCTTGGCGCAAAGCCCCCAGCATTTTTACTGAAAAAGCTTCGTAAGATACTGCCAAGTTTAAGCCACCCTTATTGGCTAAAACGGCACTGACCACAGCCTCTTCATTTAAAGCCGTAATAACCCCGCCATCTAAAGCTTCATCTTGCGAAAACTCAGGGGAGGTTACCCGATGCTTTAACTTAGAAAGCGCCAAGCTCATATTATTGCTCGACATCTCATCTGGGTTTCCTACCCTAGCCCTTAACTTGGGATTTTTTTTAATTAACCCACAAAAAGCCACATCTACCGATGCCATAGGCGAATGCAAGCGTAGATCGGCAGGAATCCAAGGCGCTTCGGGCATTACAGGGTCAGCTACTTTTCTTACAGCTAAGGGGTGGTCTTTTTCTTGCGGTCGGTTTTGTGCTTGATGCTGAGAAAAACTAGCCACTGCCTTCTGCAAGCTTTCAGGTGACTGCCATAAACGCGCTGCACCTTCATTAAATAAACGTAAAGATTCTGCATCTTTAGCTGGGTTAGCAGGCAAGGGCGTACCATGTGCTCGGTTAGTACCAGCACCTGGAAAACCATAACCCTTAGACGATTCGGCAACCAAATAAGGCAGGCGTGCTGGGTAAGAACGGTCGCCTCGCTTAATGGCAGCGGCTTCATCTTCTAGCCATTGCTCACCCACCAAAATACCCCAAGCAAAAGCGGCTGGGTCCTGACCATCAATAACACTGGGTTCAAAACCTTGGTGTTCCAAATGTTCAGCAAACCAATCCACACCCCCTTGCAACATCATGGTTGTACGCTGATCAATACGACGACCATTGGCAATCATAATGGGCACTACCCAGCCAGTATCTTCAGCACGCCACCATAAAGGCGCCCAATCACTGCCTCGCTGTTCTTCAAAAGCACCGTCGGATAAAAATGCCACAAGACGCTCATTCTTTTCACTGGCATGTACATACTGCAAAGCAGTAAAACCTAAATAGCCGCCTTCACTCACTGCACCAGCGGTATTCACATTTAAGTGACTACCTAAAGGCGAAGCAGGTTTGCCATCCTTGGTTAATTCATAGGAATAAAAATCTTGAACAAAACGGTTTAATGTTTCTTCAGACCAATCAGGGTAAGCCGCTGCATGGCGTGACTTTTGATTACCCAGCAGAAGATTCACACTGTCGATAGCAGAAACACAGTGGCCTTGTTCCATTAACCAACTGCGTGTATCGCCACTAAACAGGTTAGCCAACATATAACCCACATAGGCAGGCACCATATTTAAAGACCCACCGGTATGACCTTGCGGGTCAGCTTTAAAGTCAGCAGCACTTAAAGGGTTGCCGTGAATATCAACCCGCTTAGCATAGGTAGAATGCACCACCAGCCACATGGCTGCATTGGCTAGCTGGTCCGCTGCTTTTAATCTTTCGAGTAAAACTGAACGATCTTGGCCTTCAGCCACTAGCTTATCTAGCAACTGAGCGATACGAACCTGCGTTAAATCTTGGTGAACTATCACCCCCAAACCTGCTGCCCAAGCAGCAAATTCCGCATCACTGGCACGTAACCGCTGCGCCTGATCGGCCACATGACAAACATCCATCTTAGCTACTGAAAAATGAGCAGACATAACAACTCCTTAATTTACTTCAACTTAATCTGCGCTACCCGCTACTTCATCTGCTAGAATGTGCGGCTTATCAAAGATTGGGGTAGTGCTTGTTTTGTTTAGTCTAAGCCTCCTGACGCAGCTTTGCACCAGACCTACTGGTTGTTTTATATCATTTTTTTGTAGCAAGGGCCGCCACAACCATGAATGCGCTGTTCATTAGAATTGCACCGTTTTTATTTAAACCATCTCTGGAACACCGGAATCCTAGTATCCGGTTATTGGCGTTAAATCGCCTCGACCTCAGTGTTGATCAACAACAGAGCACTTTTCTTAACTGGTTACAGCAGGAAGAAGACCAACAACTGCTTAAAGAAGCACTGGTACGCTTCCCTAACCGACAAAAGCTGGTTGAACTACTCAACCAAAGCCAGCCAACCAGCTTACTTAACCAAGTACTTAGCCAGCATTTAGAATCTTTACTGCTAAATGATACCCAGCTTAACAGTGAAGAGCGACAAACACTGGCGCTGCAAATTACCGACCAATCACTTTTGTTCAAGCTCATTCAACAGGGCGAAACCCAAGCGCTACGCCTTGCTCTGTTAGAAAAGCTAGAAGCAAAAGAAGAAGACTGGCTAAACCTTGCCCTAAGCAACAGCCTAGCCAAGGTTCGTCAAGCAGCGGCTGAAAAAATAACTTCAGAGCTAGCCCTAGAGCAATTAATAAAAGAAGCTCAAGGCGATAAGCGTGTACACCGCCTAGCCAGAGAAAAGTTAAATGCCTACCGCGCAGCCCAACAGGCTGAAGAAGAAGCAGCAATGCAGCGCCAGCAGTTAGTTGAACAGCTGCAAAAGCTAGTTTCAGTGGGTGATGAAGCGCTTTATGAAGCCCGCTTTGAACACCTCACTAACCAATGGCAAGAACTAGCGCTTGCAGAAAATGCCGAACTAACCGCGCTGTTTCAGCAACTAAGCCAAGAGGCTAGCAACTTTATAGCCAAGCTTCAGGCAAAAGAAGCAGAACGCCAAGCCAAAGAAGCCCAACAACAGCAAGCTAAGCAGCAACAAAAACAGCTTCAGCAACAGCTAGCAGACCTAGTAGAAGCACTGCTTGCTCAGCCTGCACAAGCAGACCAACCTTCAACCAGCCAATTAGCTGCTGCTTGGCAAGAAACTTTAACCCACTACACACCCAGCAAAAACGATCAAAAAAACTTTGATCAACAGCTACAGCTTGCAGAAGAGCTCATTGCCTGTTCACTGGCTTGGCAAGAAACCCAGCCGCAGCTAGCAGAGCAGCTAGCAGCCCTTGGTGAACAACCCAGCCAAGCAGAGCTACAACAACTTAGCAGCCTAGTTGCTGGCGTTAACTGGCATAAAGACTTAGCTATTCCAGAGCTTATTCAGCAAGCTAACCAGCTGTTAAATGCCAACAACCAGCAGCAAAAAACAGCACGACAAGCAGTTCATCAAGCCAAAAAACTTAACCTAGACCGCTTAGAACAAAACCTAATTCAGCTAGAACAGCTAGTTAACCTAGGCCAAAGCCGTGAAGCCATCAGGCTGCATCAACAGCTACAAACCGAAGTAGACCAGCTAGCCAACAGCCATCGCCTAGCCGCTTTTTATCGCAGTTTAACCGCTAAAATTGCAGAGCTAAGAGACTGGCAAGGCTATGTTGCAGCACCCAAGCGCGAAGCCCTTTGTGAACAAATGGAAGCCCTAGCCGCAGACGACGACATGCTTCCCCAAGTAAAGGCAGATAAAATTCAAGCACTTCAGCAAGAATGGCGTGAACTCGGTTCAGCGGCGGCCAATAAGCCACTATGGGATAGATTCAAACAGGCTGCCGACACAGCCTATGAACCTTGCAAAGCTTGGTTTGCAGCACAAAACGAAGTGCGTGAATACAACCAAAAACAAAAAGCCGTAATTTGTAGCGAACTAGAACAGCTAGCCGCTAGCGGTGGTCATTTAGCTATGGAAGAACAACCCCTAGATGAACTACTCAGCCAAGTGCACGAAGAGTGGCACAGATTCAACCCAGTAAATCGTGCTGAAGGTAAGCAACTGGCAAATCGCTTCCAACAAGCCATAGCGCCCATACGTGACCAGCTTTACCAACTGCGCCAGCAACATGCAGAAAACAAACGGAAACTTGTTGAAAAGGCTAAAGAGCTACTAACCAGTGAAGACCTGCAAGCAGCAACAGAAACCAGCAAACAAATTCAACAAGAATGGCGCACTCTAGGTACAGCACCCGGCAGCCTAGAGCACCAGCTTTGGAAAGAGTTCCGCACCCACTGTGATGCACTCTTTAAACAGCGTGATGAACAACGAAAAAATCGCCTAGAAGAACGCTTACAACGCTTTGCACTGGCTCGCCAACAACTAGCCGAAGCCAAAGAAGCCCTTGCTACAGGTGAAGAACAACTCGCAGCCAAGCTTCTTAAACAAGCAGCTAGCCTACGTAATATTCCTAAAAAGGAACAACAAAACTGGCAGGCAGAGCTTGAAAATTTAGCCGAGCAGCTAGAACGACTAGAGCAACAACAAGCACGCAAGGGTTTAACCCAGCAGTTAAATAAACTATTAGAAGCCCTACCTGCTGAAGGCGAGCCACAAGACACTAAAGCAGCTAAACGCCTAGTTGTTGAGCTAGAACTCCTAGCAGGTGTAGCAGTACAGCCAGAAGACCAGCAACTACGCCTTAAACTACAAATAGAACGCATGAATTCAGGTTTAGGTGCGCCAACAGAAGAAAGCACCCAGCAAGAAATTCAGCAACTATTAGAAGCCTGGCAAGCTATGGGTGGCAGTAAAACCAGCCAACTTAGCCCACGCTTAATGGCAGCCATTCATGCCTACCAAAACCCTACATAAAACTTAAGTTATGTAATAAGCAGGCAATAAAAAACCCAGATAAAAATCTGGGTTTTTTTGTTTCACACTTAAGCAAAACCTAGTGCATGAACTGACCACCATTGGCAGAAATGTTCGCACCAGTAATAAAGCTTGAAGCTTCATCCGCTAAGAAAACCACAATGCGTGCAATATCTTCTGGCTCACCAAAACGGCCAACTGGAATTTGCGCACGTATGCCTTCACGAATTTTTTCTTCAATCTTCATAATCATATCGGTAGCAACGTAACCAGGCGAAATAGTATTCACCGTCACACCCTTACGTGCACCTTCTTGCGCTACAGCTTTAGTAAAGCCATGAATACCTGCTTTAGCAGCAGAGTAGTTAGCCTGACCAAACTGACCCTTCTCAGCGTTAATAGAAGAGATGTTAATAATGCGCCCGTACCCTTGCGTTAACATAGCGTCAAAGCAAGCTTTAGACGTATTAAACACGCTATCTAGGTTAGTGGAAATAACATCACGCCATTGACTAGCTTCCATACGCTTCATGGTTGCATCACGCGTAATGCCTGCATTATTGACTAAAACAGAAACCACACCAAACTGCTGAGTTATTTCTGCATGGCTTTTTTGAACTGAATCAAAATCACCCACATCAGCATAGCTAATCGCTATATCAAAACCTGCTGCTTTTTGTTCTTCTTGCCAAGCTTTAGCTTTTTCTTCATTAGAATAACCAGCTACCACCTGATAACCAGCTTTAGCTAAAGAACGACAAATTTCGGCACCAATGCCGCCCGTACCACCTGTAACCCAGGCCACACGTTTTTGCATAGCAAACTCCCTCTGTTTAACACTAGGTTAGAAACAAATTTCTAAACTTAGCGCCTGAAACACTAAATAAAACAGGATAATTATTTTTAGACCTGCTCAAACCCGCAAAATAAACAACATCTTATTTTTGTTATATTCATTCTTCTGCACCTATTAAGTTACACTGTTAGTTCACTTAAGCCAACATTCTTTAGTATTAGGTTGACAGCTTAAAAAAACACGCTATACTGTGCAAACTTTGATGCGGGGTGGAGCAGCATGGTAGCTCGTCGGGCTCATAACCCGAAGGTCGTTGGTTCAAATCCAGCCCCCGCTACCAAGATTTATTAAGGCAGAACATTTATTGTTCTGCCTTTTTTTTATGCCTAAAATTCAGTTTTTCAAACCTTGCCTTAAGGTCACTAACTTTCTCACCTTGTAGCAAACCTTCTTAAAAGCCTTTAAGAATCAACCTTATAGGCTTTCAAAACTCCTTACCTACCAACAATGACCTTAAAGCTATTTTTTGCTGCTTTAAGATCCTGATGAGTCTATCCAAAAATAAACAACCATTTAATTTAAATCTGGGCAAATAACTGTGCATCCAAAAGTGGCATTTTCTTGCCAAAATACCTCATGTGCCCAAAATGTGCCCAAAATGTGCCCAGTATTACCATTTCAATTTTTTAAAAAAATCAGAAACGACCTTCGGGCTAGTCTTCTTCTTTTATATGCGTCACTAAATCTTCAATCTCACAGCCAAAGTAAGTGCAAAGTTTATCTAGATTATCTGTACCAGTATTATGACCTGGATGATTAATAATTCTAGAAAGTGTCATTCGGTTAACTCCCGTAGCTTCAGCAATCTCTGCCACAGTTATCCTTCTTTTATCAGCAAATTCCTTATCAGCAATAAGCCTCTTCAAGTGAAAGCGCAACATGTTCCCTCCTCAAAGGATAATTACAAGTATCAAAAACAACTAACAACTATCAAATAATGCTTGCATTAATCTAAAATTGACCTATATTAGTATCAGTCGCTACTTATAAGTAGCATTCGATAGGTGTAGATACCGCGTAGGGGATACTCTCATGAAAACCACTTACCTGACAACAGAAGAGTTGGCTGCACGCATCAAATATGATGCAAAAACTATCCGCAACTCATTAAAGGATAGCGTTCTATTTGAAGGGAAGCATTATATCCGCCCTTTTGGCGGTCGTAAGATTCTATTTTTATGGGAGTCTATTGAAAAAGATATGGTAACCGCCTCTAAACATGCTTTGAGTATTCCTATGGCAGGCGGAGGTGTAATCCATGGGTAAAGTTCGCGTTAGAAAAGAATCTAATAATCTTTTTATTGATTTTTATTGCCAAGGTGTTCGTTGCCGCGAGCAAACAATGCTTAGGAATACTGTTCAGAATCGTAAAAGGCTAGAAGCACTACTAGAGAAGATGGAAGCAGAAATGCTCCTAAATACATTTAGCTACGAAGAATACTTTCCTAACAGTATTAATTTAAAGAAATTTAATCCTGCTACTGAAGAGGAGTCTAACCAACCAGCTGCTATTAAAGTAGAGCCACAAAAAAACAATGCAACACCTACTTTTAAGGCTTTTGCTGAACAGTGGTTTGCTGAACGAAACATCGAATGGCGTAACTCACACATTCGCAATGTACGCAGCTTACTCGATAGTGCGCTTATCCCAGCATTTGGCGCTAAGCAGCTTCACACCATTAACAAAACAGATTTACTTAACTTTCGTACAGAGCAAGCAAAGATACCCGGCAGAGGCGGGAATAGCACTATTTCACCTAAGACGTTGAATACACGTATGGGGTTAGTAAAGCTAATCATGGTTGAAGCTTCAGATCGCTTTGGTTTTGAAAACCCTTACCGCAACATCAAACCCTTGAAGCTACAGAAAGCACATATTGAGCCTTTCTCACTGGCTGAAGTAAATAAAATAATCGAAACGGTTAGATTAGACTATAAAAACTATTATATTCTGCGATTTTTTACTGGGATGCGAACGGGTGAGATAGATGGCTTGCAATGGAAGTTTATTGATTTTGAACGTAAGCAAATTCTTGTAAGGGAAACTTTAATTGCCGGTGAAACTGAGTATACCAAGACCAATGGTTCGCAACGGGAGATTCCAATGCTTGGGCCGGTGTTTGATGCCTTAAAACAGCAAAAGAAAAATACAGGAAAAGTAAGTAAATACGTCTTCTGTAATACAGAGGGTAAACCGTTAGAGCATAATAATGTGACTAAGCGCGTTTGGTATCCACTACTTAGCTATTTAGGTTTAACTAAGCGTC
Source organism: Marinospirillum minutulum DSM 6287 (assembly GCF_000422325.1). Taxonomy (GTDB): domain Bacteria; phylum Pseudomonadota; class Gammaproteobacteria; order Pseudomonadales; family Halomonadaceae; genus Marinospirillum; species Marinospirillum minutulum. The sequence goes on along the minus strand of NZ_AULO01000012.1, from coordinate 154,747 downwards.
GCCCTTACCAAACACGCCATACAGCAGCAACACTATTGCTTGCCTCTGGCGAGAACCCTGAGTGGGTTGCACGACTACTCGGCCACTCATCAACAGAAATGTTATTCAACGTTTATTCACGCTACATCCCCAATGCTACTCGGCAAGACGGCTCAGCTTTTGATCGCCTAATACAACAACAAACTTCATCTGAGTTTTAATAGGAGAAAAAACAATGATGGAATACAGCTACCTACATCGTGTACACGCTTTAGACAAAGCCACTGGCATTGCTGACTGGCTAATTAATTACTACAACATCCAGTTAGGCTACGGCTTATCGAAATATTTAGGTGTTCGTCCTACTTATCAAAACCACGAAGCGACACGCTTATGGGTTCATTCACAGATGATTGTGCTACCTAAACGTTACAAAACTCTAGGCGAGTTGCGTAAGGCATTTGAAAGCCTGCTGCCTAGTGAAGCTTTTGGATAGTGGCACACCTACAGGACAGGTTACCAATTACAGCATAAACGAAGAAAGCCAGATAACTGATTTTCTTCGTTTGTATTGCCTCTACTATTAAAATAATTTGCACACTGACTTATGATATTATTCTATTTATAATGAATTTATTTAGTTACAATTAATTAAAGGAAGGAAACCATGATAAGTGTTTGGGATGACGTTTGGGATAGGTTACCTGAAGCTATTCAAGAAGCCACAACTATTGACAGCTATGGTGATTACACACCGCTAACAGCTGCCGCAGCTTTAGGTGATACAGAAACCCTAACTTGGTTACTTAAGCTTGTATCACCACAACAAATTAACCATGAGTTTGAAGTACAAGACAATATGGGCAACCTGCTAAAAACAGGTAACGCTTTAACTGAAGCCTTGCTCAACAATCACCTTAATTGTGCCCAAAAGTTATTTGATGCTGGCTGTAGTGTTGATATTTTAACTTCAAATTGCATTGACTATGACAATGCTGACTTAGCTAATGTAGGCGATTACTCTTATTACTCAGCAATTGAGCTAGCTTATGCCAGAAAAGTTGATAACTTTGACAGCTGGCTGTATCGAGCGAATGATTTAACTATTGAGGCACCTGATGGCAATACACTGATATCCAGAGCCATTCGTAGCCAAAAGCATGACTTAATTCAGTTGCTTGCCAATCACTGTAATCCTAAATATCGTTTTATGACGACCCATAGCGAAGCTGATTACTTAATTCCAGCAGGTCACTATGCTGCATTACGTGTTATTTTTAGTAATAAAAAAGCGCGTGAATCTGCTTTAGAAACGCTGCGGGTGGTTGGGCGTTCCATTGGGTTTTGCATAAGTTGGCCTGGGAGCGAAGAATCTTGTGAAGAAGAAAGCTTAGTATCTTTACTAGTTGCTATTGCAGACCCTGAAGTATTACGTTTGGCTCAGTTAGACAAGCTAGACTTTAGAAGCACCTTTGCCTTACGCGAAGAAGCCTTAAAGGTGAGTTATGAGTCCAAGCGTTTGATTGATAAGGCCTACACTTTTATTGACCTATTTAACACCGTTGCCCCTGAAATAGATCCTTATGTGCTAACCGATAACTCCTTGCTTTCACGTTTATATAATCTTCAAAACACGGATGACCCTATCGCCAACTCTGATTGGGCTTATACAGCACTTGATGCATTATGCTCATCAACCAAGTGGGATAAAGAAAACGAAAAGGAAGTTTTTTCACAGCTAAGCTTACTGGAAGAATGTATTTATACCATTAGTGAGCTAATCAACGAGTGGATAGATAAGGATGATCAAGTTTTATACGATACTGGTTTAAATTGGTTAAACAGTAAGCTGGTTGAATTTAAAAGCTTAATTCATCGGAGAAATACCAAGTTTAGCTTTGCTGATTACCCGCACATGCGTGGCTATATGGATGCTAGACAGGTTTCACCCTTGTGTTTTGGTTTTGAGTGGTTGATACAACTAAGAAAGCTCGACCAAAGTAATACAGTTTTTGGTCGAGCAATTTAATTTTAGAAAAAAACTACCTATAAATAGTTAAAAATAGGTGTCGAGGTTATGCAGGCAGCAAGTCATGCCTGTAAGTCTCTGACTTGAAGAAATTTTTCAATGCGTCGAGATTGTTTTTGCTGACTTTACTCTCTTGAAGCGCAGGCTCTATGATGAACTCAAGCAGCAGTTCTGCATTGAAGCTGCCAGTCTGGGCATCTGATTTAGCAAAATCTTTTATGGTGGCCTTGTAAACTCTGCCACTGTTGTTGCCTACCTTTAAGACAGCATTTTTTTCCTTGAGAGTGAATACCTTTTCTTCACTCATGTATTTGAATTCTATGACCAAGTCCTCACCAATAACGGAGGACTTAAATGCAGTTGGTACATCCCATGGCGAGAGGGTGAAAGTGATTTTACCGTCTTCGACAAGAGTGCTTGGTTTGTTTATTGTTTCTTGAGGTATCTTAAACCAAAGATTTTTCATGATTACCCCTCCAATAACCGGCCAATCAAAGCCAAGGTTACAGTATAGTTTGAAATAGCGTCTGAAGATATGCCTGTTGGGTGAACGCTATCCAAAACCAAAACACCCCAGCGCTTGTTATTTACTTCAATTGGGATTGCAGTAATTGAGCGTGGCAGAGTCTTGTTTTCGTTGGCGTACCTTCTAACCATGTTTTCACCCATGAATGAGTCTTCTGCATATTTTTTTAAATTTCTAACAGATGTTGAACTGTTAATGTTTGCCAGGTTATCAATAGAAACCTGACGATTTGTACTATATGCTCTGCCAGCAATGCCTTCTGTATGCCTGCTTGAGTTGGGCACAAGAAAAACCGCACTTGATAGCTGTGATTGACAGCCTGATCGCATAAATGGCACCAAGTATCCATGCTTTCGAAAAGGGAGCGGCATCCCTTTTCTCTCCAAGAAACAGAGCCAGCATCTTTTTTTGTACTTAAAAAGCGTGACTCGGTTCTCGTCTTCTGATTCCCCTTCCCGCTTATCGAAGACCTTTTCTTGGTAGGTATCTAGTATAAATTTGAGATTTTTTACACGCCAAGGTTCCATCATTTTTGTGAAAGCAATACCTGCAATGAAAAGAATTACAGCAACTATATAGATAGATACAGCATTGTCTGACACTTTCTCCAGTAGACCTGTCAGTGCCCACTGTTTGACCGAATCTTGTGCTTTTACCGTGAGCACTATGCCCATGCTGAAAGCAAGAAAGGAGCCAATATGCTGGAGTTTGGATAGTAGCCAGTAATAATCAGCAATAAAGCCACTTTCCTTGTCTAGATTTATAGCCATTCGTTACATTGGCTCCACTTTGTTGGACGGTACGTTTAAGTTGATAGCACACTACTACTTCTCTAAAGTCATGCTTGTTTTTTTCAATCGTATTGTAGTGGCATAATTAATATAGCTAAAAAGCTAGACCTAAGTAACACTTATGTTGGTCGAGACTTTAAGCTAGCATTATTTTTTAATTACTACCCTATTCTTGGAATTTATGACTAACCCATCAGGTAAATCTCTATTCACCAGATTAATAAGTTTTTTACAGTTTTGCTGCTTGCAATTTAACTTATTTCCATCAACTTTACCTACAAACCCATAGGCATCGTTGAGAAAGCCTATAGTCCAGTCAATAATTTCATTTTTTTCTTTTTCGCTTAAGTTATCCATATTTTTTATCCATTTATTCATTCTTAACTCATAGGCTGAACAGAGTTTGCTAGCCTTTTCTCTTGCCCAAACAGCGTGGTATAGAAACGCTGTTCAATTCCGTAAAGTAGTAGTTTTAACTCATCATCGGTTGATATTTCAAACTGTTTAGCTACCTCATCGAACTTGAGCTTTTGCTCACAGTATTCATCAATATATGAAAGGATACCTACTTTATCCTGATCTGACATTTTGGCTAACGAGTCAATCGCCAAAGCAATACGCTTTCGATTTGGTTTTGAGACTTGGCTTGCATCATAGTTATCTTTAAGGTCAATAAACTCTGACTGCAAGAAAGTTTCTGCTTCTTGTTGGGTAGCTTCACGGTATAAAGCATCAATACCTTTAAAAATACTAGAAATAGTAGCTAGGTTACGAAACACTAGTGTGTCCGACTCCTTAAAATAAATGGCATCAGGCTGGTCATTAATCACCAAGCGATTGCCCCCTTCTTCAATTGCTGCTGCCTCCCCAAAATCAATAAATTTTTTCTTGATAAAAAGAGATGGTGTAACTTTTTGAAAGTAAAAATTGTCGCCCTGAATAGCTAATATATAAGCGATATTAGAGAATTGCTTTTTTTTCAAGTCGTCATAGTCCTTTGAATCAAAGTTACCTTTTAATAAATCAATACAAAATGGCTGCTGACTAAATTGTTCAATCTTAAACCATGAATCCTCATCCAGATTATGATCAGGTGAATAAGGGACACAGGCGGCTAGGCTGACGTTTGTGTTCTCATACAACGTGTGATCTGACACTATTTTTAAGAAAGGCTTCTTGATAAGCCGTTTTACCCTAGCAAGAACATGATCCAAGCCTATTACCCTCGTTCAATAAATGTATAGTTGTTAATTCTAAAAGCTTTAGAAATAGCTACTTCATCCGGTTTCTTGTATTTGTGGCGACTGATCAAAAAGATGGCTGTGCCATTTCTTGTGGTGATGTTGTAAAACTCGTAGCCGAAGATCAAAAATAGCGGATTAAAGTACAGCGCTTGTGACAGGAACGTAAACGCAAATAGTATGGCATAGACAAACGCCAAGGTTTCACAGTTGCCGATACTGAGTGCAACGAAGAAGTAACCTAAATAGCTGGGCAAAAAACTATTGTTAGCATGTTCTATACTGACGACTTCGCCCTGTTTGAAATCATCCTTCCCAAGCTTTGAGCTTAATAAAATGCTTAACCCTGTGGAGAGTAATGGCACTAAAATATATAGCACATAAGATACCGCGTTCGGCAAGGTATAAAGCCAGTCTAAGTTGGCCGCATCTGCCAAAAAATAGCTAAGCGTATAGCCTTTCTGCACCATAAAAATAATAACCAACAGCGATGTAGCATTAAAGGTCAGCAACAGCCGGAACGCATTATTGATCATTTCACTGTGACCTGACCATTCATTAGCATAGGCAGCAACCAGTCACGCAGCTTAGCTAATTCAGTATTTTCTCTTTGATTAATAACTAGTTTCTTAATCATTGGCTCTAGCTTTTCACCAAGTGCAACAGCTATATTTTTATCAAAAGGAATTTCAAAGCGCATCATAATATTTGGGTTTACTCGTTTATGACTATTAGAAGTACCAGTTGCTGATTGAGTGCAGTACGTTATAAATTGTGGTGAAGTGGCAACCATATAGAGAAAGTTTTTAATATTATTACTAGAAGTTCTCCATACTACTAATTCAGTTGAACAGATAATATTTTCTTCTTCCATGGCATAGATAACTCTGTTAAACCATGGGTTTAGTTTTGATACCAAAATATCATTTTTTTTAACTGTAAATTTATTGCTACCTATTGTTATTCCAGCTTCAAGATCAAAAGTTTTTGTTGCGTCATAAACAGGAATGCTAAAGTGCCTGAAAACTTGATTAGGGTAATCTGCTGGGTTAAGTAATTGATTACTTACTGACGTAATTTTTAATAGCGGAACTGAACTCCAGCCTTCTGGTATTTCCCTTTTAAGAATGGGATTATAAACCATTTTACCGCCAGAAGTTTTATAAGGCTTACCGTTAGCACCAGGAAAATCGAACTGTACAAACCAGTAGTCGTACAAGGTTTTGGCCATCGCCTCCAACTCGTTGTTAATACGATTGTTAATTGCGATTTTTGTATCAACACTTTTAAGAACTGCTGATATTTTCTTTTGATCACCTAAATCTGGGATTGTAAAGATAAAGCCAGCCAATATATCACTGGTTAAGTTCGGGAATGTAGAGCCATTTGTATTGTTAAGTAAGGAATTGAGGTTGTTTTCTAGCAGATATCTAAGAAAGTGATTATATTCCGAACCAGATTTATGCGATATCGCAGCCAATCCACGTCCAATGGCATACTCTTGGTCAGACCAATTCATACGCCCCGTAGTAGAGCCACGTACACAAAATAGAATATCATCAGGTTTACTTAATCTTTTTGGGGCGGAAGTAAATTGGGCAGGCACAGGGTAAAAGTCTGTGAACTCAGCTGGGCCATTCAATAGGGGCATACCTATTATTTCAGCTCCACAAAACTCACCAGCAGGAGAGGTGCCCATAGTTATATTTGCTAAATCAGAAAGTGAAGCCTTAATCATTGAAAACCAACCCCTTTAACTGCTTTTTAATATCTGCTTCTAATTGATGGGATTGCTTAAATAGGCTATCGAGGTTTGTTGTAAAGCCTTTCATCTTTTCAGTAAACTGCGCTGGGGTAATATCGGTGTATTCAATTTTCACATCAAAATATTGACCAGCGCTGAAGCTGTAGTTTTTAGCGGCAATTTCGTCATAACTGACGGCTACCGACAAATCCTCCACCGTTTCTTTATTATTAAAAGCATTAATAATTTGCTGTTCTTCTGCGGCGGTCAATACAGTTTTTTGGGTTTTGCCATCTTTAACTTTCTCACCCAAATTAGAGGCATCAACCAGTATCACCTTGCCATCGTTGCTGTCATCAATAAACAAAATAGAAACGTTAGTGCCAGTGGTAGCAAAAATATTGGAAGGCATAGACACCACCCCAGCCAGCATTTTGTTATTGACCAAATGCTCACGTATTTTTTTATCTATACCGGCATGGGCAGTAATAAAACCCGTAGGTACCACCACCGCAGCTTTTCCACCAGATTTTAGTGAGGCAATAATGTGCTGTAAAAATAACGAATAAATCGCCATACCCGCTTTGTTTTTTGCAGGCACGTTAGGTAAACCGGCAAAGAAGCGCTCTTTATTTTCTTTGCTGTCTAAATCATCCCTAAAGTCGCTAAAGTCCAGCTTAAACGGCGGGTTAGAAACGATGTAATCAAAGTGTTTTAGTTCTTTACCATCTTTATGGTAGGGGTACTGAATGGTATTTCCCTGAATGACATTCGGGATAGAGTGAACTAGGTTATTTAAAATTAAATTTAAACGCAGCAGGTTAGATGATTTTTGCGAGATATCTTGTGTGTAAATACTGCAACGGTTTTCACCTATGGCGTGTGCCACATTCATTAATAATGTGCCAGAACCTGCTGAAGGGTCGTAACAGCTAACGTTTTTAACCTTACCACGCTGGTCTTGCGGTACTAAAATTTCCGCCATAATCCGTGCAACGGCATGAGGGGTAAAGTATTCAGCGTATTTGCCGCCTGAATTACTGTTGTAGTCTTTAATTAGGTATTCAAAAATGGTGGCATAGAAGTCGAATTTTTGGGTGAAGATACGCTCAAAGCTGAACTCCACCAGTTTGTTGATAATCGCACGGCAAAAGTCATCACGCTTAGATTCATCAGCAATGTATTGGCTTAAACGCTCGAACAAAACTATTTTTGCGCCACCATCCGTTTTTACTGCAAAAACGTCATTGTTACTGGTTGCAATATCCGTGAGGGTATCGTCAAACAGCTTGGCAAAATCTGCTGTATTCTGCTGGCTGAATAAGTGGCTGATGAAGTGTTGTGGTTTTAAACGGGCAGTATTACCCCCCATTTGCAATTGCAGCATATCGAAATCGTCTTCGCTCATGCTAGCAAGGGCTTCTTCCCAGTTTTCAGCTTTGGCGATAGTTTGATCAATCTTCTTTGCTTCATAGGCAAACTTATCATTCAAGAATTTGTACAAAAAAGTTTGAGTAATAATTTTAAATTCATTGCCGTCATTGCCTAGGCCGTAATTAGCACAAATGCTTTTTAAGCTATCAATCAGTTCTTTAGTTTTTTGCTGAAACTCAATTTCGACCACGGATTATTCCTACTCTGTTGAGATTACTTGCGGCATTACCAAGTTTGGCTGCCGGTATTAAATGCTTTTAAATACTCACCCACCACCAGATGGTTAATGTAACGTGAGGTGCTAGCATTCAGTTTAATTTGCTGTTCTTGCATAAACCGTTTAATCACTAACGGCATCATTTGCCGTTCAAAATAACTTTCGTTATCTAGCAGCTGACTATTGTTAAGCACCTGCGCATCGGCATCTTTTTTTACACCTTCTAAAGCAGCATAAATTTTACGTTCCGATTCGCTAATATCTTTGTGGCTGTTTTGGTGTTCTTGCAGGCGCTTATGAATTCGGGCGTATTTAGTATCGCCGCTGTACTTCTGGCGCAGTAGTTTGTTCTGGCGGTTAAGCTCTTTAACACGCTCATGAATTTTGTTTAAAGCACCAATATTGGCAATCATTTCTTCTTGTGTCACTTCACTTAAATTTTTCTTTTTAAATAAGCGCTCTAGCTCTTCTTTTAAGCTAATGAACTGGGGGTCTTGCGGGTCAAAATTGCTGGCTAGTCCTTCACGGGTTTGGCGCAGAGTATTCTTTAACTTATCAGCCAGAACCAATTCTTCTTCGCCAATTTTAACAAACTTGAAGATGACTTCTTCCAGTGCTCTATTTAATAAGTTGGTTGTATCCTGACCACTTTCTAAATCGTGCTTAAGGTTAAGCAAATCTAGGTGATTGCTAGTTTCACGGTAGAGAACATTAAGCTTGGTAAAATCTAATGCTTCTAGGAAACTATAGTCACCTTGCAAACGAATGAGGTTATACAGGCTGCGAGCATCAGCCAAGGCTTTCTTTAGGGCTAACACCTTGTCACGATCAGCTATTTGGCTTATTTGATTACAAAACTCTTCCATATTGCTGGTATCAAAATGGAACAAGGCATCTTTAATTTGCTCTACTTCCTGCTTAATTTCTTCTGACGATTTAAATAGGTGTGAATAATGCTCCATTTCATCGCCAAGCTCGGCTTGCAGCTCTTCAAAATAAGCTTTGTTGGTAGCATCGAATTCTTTACGAATATCAGCAAAATCGACAACATACCCATAGCGAAAGTTTTTGTAGGTACGGTTTACTCGGGTTAAGGCTTGCAGCAGATTGTGTTTGCGTATCACACGGCCTAAATAGAGTTTTTTTAGCCGCTTAGCATCAAAGCCTGTTAATAACATATTGTAGACAAACAAGAGGTCGATTTTACCAGCTTTAAAGTCTTCTACCCAATTTTTACGCTCTTCTTTAGTACCAACATCGTGCAAAATCAATGCCGCAGTTTGTACTTTGTTGGCCTGTTTAACTAAAGACAAATAAGGGGCAGGCACTGGTTCCGCTGCTTCTAGTTGTGTGGTTAAAACGGGGTTTTCTGGTGTTTCATTTATTACTGTTTGCTTGGCATAAACCACATTAAAAATTTCAAACATTGTCTTGGCTTGTGCCGAACTATCACAAATCACCATGCCACCAATGCTGGCATCATTCATAGCGCCACGGCTTTTTTCAAAGTCGGTCACTAGGTAATTAAGCATAGGTTCTACAAAGCTTGGGTGGGCATAAATCAGTTTACGATCTAAATCGCCTGTCTTTATTTCTGCTTCTTCTAACGCTTGCTGTAGTTGAAGCTTGTATTGAGTTGAAATTTCTTCACGAATTAAGCGCAGGGTATAACCATCAGCAATTGAGGCGTTGTAGTAATATTTGTGAATATAGTCGCCAAATAATACGCGTGAATTGTAATCATCACCCAGCAAGGGTGTACCTGTTAAACCTACCTTAATGGCGTTGGTGTCGGACTGGCTTAAGTTGGCTAAAAAGCTACCTTTAGGGTTATAGCTGCGGTGGACTTCATCTAAAAAGTACACACGTTGGATGCTAACGTCATAATCTCTAGTCGAGACGATATCAGGGTCATCTTGAAACTTTTGAATATTAACCACTGTGATTTCTGGTTTTCCAGAGTGGTTGTGAATAACTTGGGTCGCTTTAATATCACGAGCAAAGGCATCACGAGAATTGATGGTGTGTACTGTTAGTCCCCGTGCTGTAAATTCACGTTGCACTTGTTGCAGTAAATCTAACCTGTCAACAATAAAATAAAACTTAGGAATAACTTGTTGCTTTTGAAAGTAATCAGTTAAAAACCGCACGTTATAAAAAGCAAGTGCTGTTTTTCCACTGCCTTGGGTGTGCCAAATAATGCCTTTTTTTACGCCTTCATTTAGCTTACGTTCAATGGCTTTAGTGGCAAATAACTGGGGGTAACGCATGATGTGCTTTTGCAGGCCACCACTTTCTGCTACATAGGTTAAGGCGTAGCGTAATATAAAGGCGAGGCGGTCTTTGCTTAATAAAGAAGTGCAAATTCGATTGGTAGGCCGACTGGGTTCTTTGTTAGTTTGGAACTCTGGGCTGGCATGAATAACATGCAGGTTATTATCTTCTAGTACAGCTGACTCATCTTCATCTGACAGGTTTTTTAATAAGCGTGTAAGGTCGAATGTTTCTTCTTCACGAAAGTAGTTAAAGATTGGCTGATGGTAAGAACTGCTGGCATAAAAAGCCCCTTGCACCGGTTCTGGATCACTTTCGTCATACTCCATGTTATTAGAAAAAATCATAAACTGAGTAATGTTGGCGAAGTGCTTAAACTTTGGGTTTTGAAAGCGGGTGTTAATACGCTCACGTTCAGCGAGTATGCCATCACGGTTATTCGGCTTTTTCACCTCAATAAACACTAAAGGCATACCGTTAATTAGCAGGGTGATATCAGGCCGGAATTCTTCATCACCATTTTGACAAGTTAACTCGGTGACAACATGAAAGCTGTTGTTATTAAAATTATTAAAGTCGATAAGCTTGGTGTTAGATTGCTCAGACAAGCGCTCAAAAAAAGCACGGCCTAAATCTTCGTTGTCTAGTAGTAGCTTTACATCTTCTAATAGGCGACCGGCATCGTCTGTATCCAAACTAGGGTTTATCTTGGTAATCGCTGACTTAAAAACTGCCGGAAAAATATTGGTCGTTAAGTCCCATGTTTGCTCTTTAAGCGAAAGGTACTGATACCCCAAGCGCATCAAGTGTAGCAGGGTGGGAATTTTGACTCGGGAATCTTCGTTAAACTTCATAACATTCCTTGTAAAGGGTGTTTTTTTATGGCCAGTTGATAGCATACACATTTTTGCTAAGACTGTTGCCCCCAAAAATATGCTTATGTCTTTATTAATGTTCAAAAAAACAACTTCAGAAAGCCCTCTACTCGGTACTGGTCAAGCCCAATCATTTTATTGTATGTCGGGGGGGGAGGGACAGAGAGTGGTGACTTTTAGATTTTAGATTTTTTAAACCCTGTTGAAGTACGACAATCACTCCTACTTACAACTACAGCCCAACTAAAAAAACACTATATACATGCACGAATTCAAAAAAAACACACCACATGTTGTGTTTGCCACCTAGTTTAGCTATAGTTGGCTGCTATTGAAAAACACTGAACTTAAAATCAGGTTTGGTTTAGAATTTTCTCATAGAAAATGAAGAGCGCTGAGCCCTTCAATTATGTCTAAATAATTCAGGAGTAGTAAAATGGATAGATTTATTATTAATAAAAATCAGCAGACTAATGGTGACCACGAAGTTCACAACGCAACTACTGGCTGCTCGCATATGCCAAGCCTTGAAAATCAAATTGATTTAGGTTTACACAATACATGCCAGCAAGCAGTTGCTGAAGCAAAGCTTAGGTGGCCTAACAACAGAATTGATGGTTGCTACTATTGTGCTAATGCTTGCCATACAAGCTAATGTTCAGAATAGGATAAAAAACGCCTGCCTATTTAATCAGGCGTTATATTGAAGAAACTGAGTGACTCTTGGTTAACAGAGGTCACTTTTTACTAAAATCTTTATCATGATAAAGATCTAAGCTTTTTTTAATACCTATCTAGATACTTGCCTAGTCTCTGCAAATACCCCTAACCCCAATAGCGCAACCACCAAGTCATTGCTACAGCGTAATACCCCTTCGTTTCTGAACAAATTCAGCACACCGTATTCGTAGCGAAGACCTGTTTTTTTACCACCCTCATAAATCTCATACTGATCAACTGTAAGTCGCGTTGCTTTGTAAGAAGCTTTTTCTACCGGTACAACACTAAAGCTTTGCGCCTCTAAAAAACTTTTAACTGCCGGTTCGTTGCCTCTTGCGCTCACTGAGTAGCAGTCTTGTTTAATCAAAAATAAATCGAGTACCAGCTTAACTAAATTAGCACTTTCTTCACTATCAATTAAAATCTGCCCGTTGTGGCTGACCATATTATGCAGCTGATCCACTGCTGGCAGCTTTGGTAAGTTGTTAGCTTGGCTTGGTGTTTTTGCTGCTATGGATAGAATACGCTGCCACGCATCATTGGTGATGTACCTAAGCAATGTATTCGGGTTTTCACTGCCTAAGATTTTTGTTTTGCTGCCACGCGCATTGAACCGCATTTTGCCATTTGCTTGTTCAAAAGTTGATACTAGTTGATTGATGTGCTCAGGATTTAGCTCTAACTCACCACCTGCTTTTTCAAAGCTCCACCCTATTGCTACAAGCCTTAATACCTTGAAGGTATTCTCAAAGGTTAAAGGCTGGAATTTAATTTTTGTTCTTTTAGCTTTTGGTGGTGTGTAGCGAGTAAAGCTTTTTGTATCTATGCAGTCTTTAATTTCTATTCTTTTAGAGGTTACCGGTGTTAGCTTATCTGCCCACTCGGTTAGCAGGTGGTTGTAATTACGCATCCCTGTGGTTGGTGCGCTGTGCCCCATTAATCGTGCTAGTGCCATCGAATTTCTTCTTGAAACCTGATGGTTGCGTCCAAGTACAATTTGTTGAACTTGGGTTTTATCCAACCCTTCATTTAATGCTTTAGTCAGGGGTGTATCTATTTCAAGCAAAGCAGCTGCAACACGATTATGAAAGCTGTGCCTTGCATGGTGTAGAACCAGGTTTGTGCTTCCGGTAATGATTCTTAGCACTTCTATAATCGCGCTAGGAAATCTAGCGGTATGCGAATGACTTTTAATGCCCCCTTCTTCTAGTTCACAAAATAGCGGGTTGTTTTTACTTTTTCCTGCTAGCGTTTCATAGCGCGAAAATACCTGTTGAAGTGTTTTAGTCTCTAAATTGGAGAGCTTAAATAACAGAGGAATTGCTCGCTGGCTACTTTCAGTTTTTAATCTACGCAGCTTATTGTTCCTTATCAGCACCCATTTTAGATCCTGATACTCACACCAGTCTCTTGCCAATAAGCCGGTCGCTTCACTGCTTCTTAACCCAAAGCGGTAGGTTAGCAACAGCAAGAAACTCATTAAAATTCGTGTATCTTTATCTTTATAGGCAGAACGTATGTAGGTAAGTGCTGCTTGATAATCTTTTTCTGACAGTAGGCCTGACCTTACTAAACGTCCTTCGTCCTCAAAGTCTAATTCTGACCAATCAGGATCAATCACTCCCCAGTCTTTAGCCCACCGATGAAAATCGATAAGACGGTTAGCAAAGTAGCCAGTGGTACTCGACTTAAAAGTTTTGTAATCGAGCATGTCACGATAAAGCCCAGTGATTTCTTCACTGTCTAAAGCAATCAAGTTACTCTCATACGCTAGGCGCTCAAACACGGTAATTAGCGTAGCCCAGTAAGTTGTTATGGTTGATATTGCCAGCGGCTTAGACTTTCTATCCCGCCTACCACGCTCAACAATATGTGCTATCCAAAAACCTACTAGTAGCAGTGCATTAGATACCTTACCTTCAAACTCCGAGCAGATTTTACTAACTTGCTTTGCCGTCACTTTAGCTTGTGAAGGTTTGTATTCGTTTAACTCAGATAAAATAGCTTTTCTAAAATTGATGGCATTACTTTTAAGGTTTTTGGTGTCTTTTGTTTCTACCTGCCCCTTAAGCGCAGACTGAATGTCTGTTTGTAACTCTTTTGAGTTAGTAGCGGATGCAACTTCCCAAACCCGTTTTTGATTATTCTTAACACGTAGATAATCTTGTATCGGCAAGCTCGTCGATAACACCCTGCCTGCTAACATTGCTGCAACCATCCCTGGCATATCCACATGATTAGCTTGCTCAATTACTTGAGCCAGCTTTTTAAGCACGTTAGCTGAAGTGGTTTCATAATCAAGCTGCAAAATACTTTTTAAGCTTTTAACTGCCTCAATATTGGATGCTTCAGGTAGCTTTTTACGACTTGAACCCAAGGTAATTAATGAGCCTATTTGTTGATTGATTTCATGACGTTGTACTGCTGCAAAAGGATCATCAACTTCTAGCGTCTCACTGTACTCAATAAAAAGCTGTTGCTTGTCTTTAAGCACACGAAAATTATTTCCTTCTAAAATTTCAAGCAGCAGTCTTGGGTAAGCAATGCGTTTTTCAATCGCTAAAACTGCTACTCCTACCAAACTTGCGTTAGTTTTTGAGTAGTTACTGCGCCCAACCGGTAATGATGCACTCCATTTTTCTAACGCTTTAATGCATTGGTAATCTTGTGCAACCGTTTCACTTAATGTGTTCTTTTCATTAGAGTCCTGCACTATCCGTCGACGGATAACACTTTTATGAACGGGTGCTTCACGGTGTATTTGTTTACGTAAAATCTCTAAGCGGGTAGCAGCAAATGGATGGCCTAACTGCCCGCCCCTAAAAAGCATTTTATTAATTAACTCTTGTACTTCATCTACAGAAAGATCACTTAAAGCACGCCCTCTTAGTGCACTACGAATATCATCCCTAGCTTGTCGAATGTTTTTGCGTAGGGTATCTGAGCGTTTTTTCTTTCGTAAGGCTTGCCCAAATAATCTTATTTCTAGCGCTAAATTAGCTTCGTTAGTAAATGTAGGAGCGGGGCTAATAACAATTTTACTGTTTAGATCAAACACCTTAAAAGGCAGTGCAGCAAATACACGATCAATACTTGGTGAGTAAATTGCTACATCATTAAGCCAGCAACGGGGGGATGTATCACCGTAGGTTATCGCTCCCCTTTCAGCGTGACCCATTAGCCCATCAATTACTTCAACGGGTACATTTTCTTTATAAAGCTGTTGGTTGTAACGATGACGAAATAAGTTTTTAGGTAGACCCCATTCAAATAAAGGCACGCCAGGTAAGTCATTTTTATTCATGCTGTGCCAATACAAACTTTGATCGAGCAGAAAAAATAATGGCAGTACTTTTGAGTTTCCCTCTACTAGCTCGGTGATGCAATCGGCTAGCTCTGAATACAGAATTTTTAGCTGTGCTGATAGCATTACTAGGTGCTTTAAATATTGCTGCAAAATTTGAATAGCAAGTTGTGGCAGCGGAACAATCCGGCCCTGATGAATGCCACCATCGGATTTATCATTTATAAATACAAAGCCTTGCTCTAGGTTAAAGTGCTCTAGGCTTTGAAATGGATCAATCAAATACCTAGCGCCCGTTGCTGCATAAAGCGCATAGGTTGTGTACTGAGCAATCTGGTTATGAAACTCAACAAGCTCAAACTCATTTTTATCTAGCAAGGCATTGGCTTGTTTAATCTTGTCGATCAGTAACGCTTCAAGCGGTGAAAGTAAGCTACCTAGCAAATGGGTTGTTGGTGAAACGGAACTAGCAACTTCTAGTGGTTGTTCCAGCCCTTGTTCTATCGCATCAATATCCCACGTGCCATACCCGCAAGCAGCAGGTAAGCCACTGTTGGGATGTGCGGTGATGTTTCTAGCTAAGTTATGATCTGAGGTATTTTCAAATACTTGTTGACCAATATAAGAAGCAAGTTTACTGCTCGTAATACGTTGTAAATCATTAGGCAGTGCATTGTTTAGCCAGACTTCTGGCTTGATATTCACTAGGTTAATACGCCAAAGGTCGTGAAGTGTTTCTGCCTTAAAGCTGAGTTTACTTGCTGCTTCACTAACTACAGCTGAGAGTTTTTGATTAAGTTTTATGCTTAATTCATGGGTAAAATCTGCAACTCGGTTAATTGATTGCTCATTCGGTTTCCACGCATTGCGACGACGAATCACCTTTTTATGGAGATGACTAAAGTCTTCGCTCAACGACCACTCATAATCTTTATTATCATTGATCTTAAAACGACGAACGCCATCCAAACTTCGACCTGTTTGCAAAGCTAACCAGCAAAGTGCGGCTCCTAAGGCTGTGGATAAATTAGTGCTTTTAAGGCTTAGGTTTACCCAGTTTTGGAGTCGAGTGTGTTCAGGTGGTAAAATTTGGTCGAGTGACCAAGGCAGGTAAGAAGCTTCTTCTGCTGTGTGCAAGAAAACACTTCGTGTAGCTAAAAGCTGCTCTGCTTCATTTTTACTAGGATCAACTTCAACTAAAAGTTCAGGCTCACGTTCTTCGTAAGTGCTTTCATCATCTACTTGTTCTTCAGCCGTTAGCGATTCAGGTAAAACAGGCAAGTAGTTAAACCCTAAATCAACAGACGTATATTCATCATCCGTTTCAAGAAGCTGTAAGCCTTCGACCAGCTGCTCACTCACCAAAGACAAACTAATAATAGGCAAGCGACTAGTCTTAGCTAAATCAGCCTGGTCATTTGGATGGCATTCATAATTAGCAACCGCGATGACATTGTTTAGAAAGATCTTTTCTTTACGTCCATAGGTACTAGATTTTTCATGCAGCAAAATTTCTGCTGCTTGAATTAACGCGTAATTAAAGTCATCAAAAGAGCTTTGAAGGGTTAGTCGCTCAGCACGCAACAAAAAGAAGTCAATAAAACTCCATTCAGCTATGGAACTAGGTCCTAGCACTAACGAGCGCGCTAAGCTGCTTAGTTTAGTATCACCATGATAGTGATACCGTGTTACACGAATAACGCTGTGCACTATCAACCACAAGCGTAGTTTTTGTCTTTTTTCGTAATGTTTATCGCTATGCGTTAAAGGGTTTAGGATCATAGCGAGCAAGTAAGTCTGCTGTGTGTACCCTTTGATCCTTTTGACTGCTTGTGCTGTATCTCCCGCTGGTACAAGTGAGCCATACGACATAAAAAGATCAGAATGACGGTAGGATTGAGCAAAGCGTAACAACTCTCTTGCTACCACCGTATCCTGCCACTTTTTTAAAATGCTGATGGACTCTTGGTGCAGTATCTCATCGGTAATGTTTCTTAAAGAAGTTCTTCTAATACCGTAACTAAAAAAACCTAGCACATGAATCAGCACTTTGACTGTTTCATTAAATTCTTCACGACTAGCCCAGCCGATTAAGTCTGTTAGTTCTTTTTTGTAGGTATCTAAAATACACATAACAAAGCCTTTATACTCTTATTTATAAAATTAATTAGTCAGCTTAAAAGTATTGTCTTCGATTATCTCTAATGCTCTCAGCTCATATTTATCGGGTCTGCCGACGCTTTGTTTTTTATAAGCTTTAAATTTCAGCTTCTTATTTTGGATTCTAGATTCAATCAGAACATCAATGTGCTTTACATCACTGATACTAAGAAAAACCTTCTCATGCTTACTGTAGTCCTCACCAGAAAAGACAATTAAAGATATTTGGTTATCTGACTCTATAAATCCATTTTGCAATGCAATCCCTTCAATCTCGATTGTTAACTCTTTTGTTACTTCATATTCAACATAGGATTTAACAGGTATTTGTTTATCATCATCAAGTCCAAAGCCAACAGAAAAATTATTATTAATATCTCTCGATGAGTTTTTTGCTAAGAAGTCATTAACTACCTCTTTTAAGCATTTAGTTTCATTTTCATTGTATTTTAAATCACTATCTAGCTCTTTGGAAAAAAGGTCTTTTTTAATTATTGTTGTATCTGACCTTAATTTATTAACAAGCCCTTCTAACTTATTTCTTATCAAGGAGTCAAAATCACCTTTTAGCTGAACACAGAAGAAAATGCAGTTATTGTATTTACCTTCTTCAATATGATAAGCATCAAAATTAGCATTAATTTCTCTAGATGGAAAGTTATTTGCTAGATAGATATTTATTGAGTAACAAATAAATCGAGTATAGAAATAACCAGATTTAGGCCCAGTATCATAATTAGTTATTTTACTAAATCCCTGGCTTCTTATTATTGCTGGAATCTTAATCAACTCTTTTATTATGACAACAGAGTTTTCTTCAAGCTCTTTAATCGAGCTAGGAACATCCAATACATTAATTACACTGCTCATAAAATACCCACTTAATTGTCAGAATTGCTAAAGCTAAAAAGCTTCTTATAAAATCAGATCAAATTGCAGTTTTGCTGTTAAAAAAACACAGCAAATCCGTTGGCTTTTTTAGCAGTATTTTCTGAATTAAAAAAACAGAAAAACCCGCTTTAAAAGCCAGCAGTTTTTTTGAGGGGTTGTTTTTCTGAAGCTAAAAAAGCCACAAAAAAAAGTGGGTCTACAAAAGCAGAACCTGATTTTAGAGCAACAAGCATAAAAACATGACTGCAGCTTTTTTTAATTTCGACAAGAAAGTGATTTCTAGCAAAGCTAGTAATTAGTGTTAACGATTAATATTAATCGTTTCTAGTGGACAAGTAGCAAAACTTGCCCAATTTTTATGAGGAGATAACAAGATCTCGCCATACCTCAGCTAAGATCAAAAATTTTAGCTGAGAATATAATATTAGCTTCACGAGTCACCGAAAGTCAACACCGTTTAAATCTAACTTACCAACCCGAGTTTAACAATGGCCTCTTACAGCAAAGAAGGGCGGTGACTGGGAGCTTGATACTATTGTTGGCAAATACCACAAGCAAGCCGCTGTGACGATTGTTGATAGAAAGATGAAAATAACGCTGGAAAAAAAGTTGAATTGTGACTTTTACTTTACTATCCCTTATGCCTCTTAGCAAAGAGGTCTGAATATAAATACGAATGGCTTAATAATTCAATAATGTCCCATGGGCTCATACTTTAATAAACTAGATGATGAGCATTTTTAATTCATTATTCATTCTTTAAATAGCCTACCTAGGAAAACAACTAGCATTAAAAAATACGAATCAAGTAATACTTTAATAAATACAGACTGTAATACTGATAAGTTTAGCTGCGATCTGCATTACTCATCAAAGTATACAACTGTTTTATTACGACCAAGCCTTTTAGCACTATATAATGCATTGTCAGCATTATTAATTAGGTCACTTTTATTTTCACCAACTACCAAACTTGTAGCAATACCTATAGAAACAGTTATAGAACCTACAGTATTGAATTTATACTCAGCAACTTTAGACCTAATTAACTCAGCCTTATTAATTACATAGTGCTCATCTTTTTTTGGTATTATATAAATAAACTCTTCTCCACCAGTTCGTGCTATAGACTCACCTTCATTTAGTAGTGACATCATTATTTTTGCTAGGTCAATTAAAACCAAGTCACCTACACCATGACCAAACTTGTCATTAACTTGTTTAAAATAATCAATATCAATTGCTAACACAGAGTAAATAGACTTTGTACTATTTAAATCCAAAATTAATTTATTAAGCCCTCTTCTATTATAAAGCCCAGTTAGTGAGTCAGTTACTGTTTCAGCTTCAAGTGCAATAATTTGTGACCCAACTAAATCAATACCCTTAAGTATTGCAGATTTTAATCTAGAGCTTTCAAAGTACCACGCATTGATACATTTGATTCGAGATTTTAACCCTTGTGAGTTTTCAAAATAAACTTCTTCTGCTAATTGATTAATTGGCCTTGAAATCAACTTGGCGAAAAAATAAATAACCAGTATAACTATAACACCTATTATAAAAGTATTTAAAAGTACTTTTATAATTGTTTCCTCCATGATTTTTACTGTTTTTTCTATAGGCCTATAAATAACAACTTTAAACTTAGACTCACTTGTCATAACAGAGCTTCCTAAAAAATTATCGCCTTCATTATTAATTATTATGAATTTAGAAAAATCAATTTTATTTTTTAAAAAAATTTTTAATTTGTTTTTTTCAATAGCCTGATTAGTAATTTTTTTTGTTCCTATTTTTTCTCTATCTGGATGATAAATTACAAAATCATTATTATTTAATAAGAAAGTATAGGAGCCATCCGTGTGATAATGATCTGATATAATATTTTTAAGTACGCTTTCGGTTTTAAAATCTATAATTCCAAAAGCAAACCCAATTAACTGACTATCAAATTTTAAAGGATAGCGTAATACTAAACTCGGTTCATCACCAGTAAAAATTATGTAAGCATCAATATCAGAGTCTGCATCATACGGCTTAGTTAAGATGTTTTGTATATTATTGTTATCCAAAAGATACTTATTACCCTTATCATTTATCAGATCTCCATTATTATTAGTAATAAAGAAACCATTAAAAACATTAAAATTTATAAAAAAACTTCTTAATTCATTTTCTACTAAATACATACCTTCTTGATCTTTAAATAATGAATTTACAGATTTAGATATCTGCCTTGTAACAAAAAAGTTAAAGTAATCAATCGATGATGCTACTTTTGATACATAAACCATGTTATTTTGGATAGTATTTGATAGCAATTCACTTTTTTGTATTTTATAGCTAGCATAAAAACCACCAAATAGTGTAATAGAAATTCCTATAAAGCTTAGAATCACAATTAAAGAGTGAATTCTGATTTTTTTAAGCTTTAATAAAAAATATGACATAATATATTCCATCCTTGAGCTTTCCTAAAATATAACGAGATAATTTTTAGCAAACTTTAATTAACATAATATTTTATATTATCTGATTAACTTAAACTTTATGCTACCCTATTTTTAATACTTTCTAGGACAACCATAAAACTTTATTTTTAAAGCCTAGAAAAGCTTATTTTCAATCTAATATATGTATATTGTTAAGCTTGAATCATGCAATAGCAATGTGAATTTGTGTCCCTAAAAATAAATCAAAAGTCATTACTAGCGGCACTGTTAAGCCAAACAAACTAATGTATCAGAGCTGTTGCAATTATTTCTATTTGTTTATTTTCTCTACCTACACGTGGTTGTATTAGTATTTTTTTATCAAGTTTTAGTCTATTAGTGCTTAAGAAATTATTCCAAGCCAGATTTAAATCTTCAGTTTCTTTATCGCTATCTAAATAAATAGTCATACTGATAATGCTACTCAATGAGCTTCCTTGATTGTTTAGCTTTATTTCCAAATCTCTTAAAGCATAATTAAACTGATCATTAAAAAAATTACTAAAACCACCACTATTACTTTTTACTGTAAGTAAGCCTCTTTTTTTTATTTTAAAACTCTTAATTGAAAACATGGATTTATATCACTAATATTGCATAGTTTAAATTTTAAAATTACTAATCTGATTCTGTAAATTGGCCGCCATTTCAGAAAGCTCTTCACTACTTTCTGCAACTGCAGTAGCTCCAGCTCGTGTTTGTAACGAGGCTTCAGTAATTGAAACTAAGCTTGTACTCATTTCTTCTGTTACATTCCCTTGCTCTTCAGTTGCTGTAGCAACTTGAATCCCCATGTCTCTAATCAATTGCATACTCTGAAGTATTTTTTGTAATTCAGTACCCGCAAGATTTACTGATTCAACACTTTCTAGCGCATAAACTTGTGATCGCTCCATGACCACTACTGCCTCATTTGATGCTTTACGTAACAATTCATTCATTGTGCTTATTTCTTCTGTTGAGTTTTGTGTTCTTTGCGCTAACTGTCTAACTTCATCAGCAACAACTGCAAAGCCACGCCCAGAATCACCTGCTCGTGCAGCTTCTATTGCAGCATTTAGTGCCAGCAAATTCGTTTGTTCAGAAATGCTCTGTATTTCACTAAGCACACGGCTGATATCCTCAGTATTTTTTTCAAGCTCTTTTATAACCGATGCAGCTAATTCAATTTCAGAGGCCAATGTTTGTATTTTTACTATCGTATTTTCAACTTCTTTATTTCCAATAATTGCGTCTTTGTCAACTTGATCTATTGCATCAGATGTTTCACTAGCAGAACGTGCCACCTCTTGAACTGTTGCTGCCATTTCATGCATTGCTGCTGACAATAAGTCCGTTTCATCACCCTGGGCTTTGAGTGCTGAATTAGCTTGATATGCACTCGATGACAGCTCTGATGAGGCGCTACCTAGTTGTGCAGTGGAGCTGGCAATATGATTTATAAGGTCAGAAAATTTTAATATCATTGAGTCAATACGCTGGCTAAGCACACCTAGCTCATCTTTTGTTTTGATGTTAGTTCGTACAGTTAAATCACCTGTAGAAACGACTACCATGAGCTCTTCTAATTTACGAATAGGTACAATGATTGATCTAGCGATAGGAATTACAAGAGTAAGCAATAAAACAATAGAGCCAATCATGAATATGCCCATTGTCTTTACATTATTCATGAAATCTGATTGAAGATCGTCTAAATAGACACCAGCACCTAAAGTCCAACCCCAGGGTGCAAAACCTTTCATATAACTTTCTTTTGGATAAAGCTCACTACCGCCAGGCCTAGCAAAATCATATCTGAAAAACTCACTTGCTCCATCACCTTTATTTACTACACCTCCCATCTCTTTAAAAATAGCACGTCCATCAGAAAGCAAAGTAGTAGATAAATCTTTTCCAACAATATTTGGGTTGCCACCATGAAGCAATAAAACCCCTTGAGGATTGAGGACATAATAGTACTCATCATCACCAAAATTCATCTGATGCATAAGCGCACGTGCTTGCTCTTGCGCTTGAGTTAACGAGAGCTTACCAAGAGTAACCTGACTATTTAATGCACTAAGTAGGCCGTACCCACTATCAACCAAGTGTACCAACTGTGTTCTACGCTCAGTCAAGGTCGTGTTATACAGGTTAAAAAGAGACAGACAAGCAACTAAAAAGATCGAAATTATCGCCAAGAGTACCAAAAGGCTTAAGCGGTAGGAAACACGGAAATTGGATAACATCTGCATAGGAATCTTCCTTAATTTTAAATTAGGCTCATGTCATACTGTGGCAACATTCTATTACAGGTACATTGCAAAGCAACACCTTTTTAGTACAAAAACCTACCTTCTTACTAAGAAAAAACTTTAGGACATTATTTATACTGAAGTATGCACTGCACTACAACTTGCTGTACCAATTAAAGCCAAGCAATACGCGTCAACTTGTTGACGTACAACCTCTATTTCTAGTTGTAAATTTGACTTGGATTAACCGCCACCATTTTACTTACTTCATCAATACCCTAACTTATTCTGTCACCAAAGGTCAAAACCTCTTATTTAAATTAGAATTTATATTTACACTTTTAATTCATCATTTACCTCCAGCTAGACTGTGCCTATTCTCCAAAACCAGAAGTGTGGCTCGTGCCATACATTACTCTACAGCTTAGTTGAAACAGCCAAAGCCAATGGCATCAAACCTAGTGCTTACTTACAGCCTTGTTTGAGTAACTACCGCTCTGCAAAAAAAGCGATAAGCTCGACCACCTCCTACCTTGGACAATCAAAATTTAAGCAACAAAAACCGACTAGGATAGTTGTCGCTAGACTAAATAGGTGGGGGTGTTGCTATTACGCTTCTAGAGTTACTTTTATCTAAAAATAAGTGTTTTTTAATAATAGCTACATTACATTACCTAGACTCAACTCTCAAACGCAAATTTTAAATCAAGCATATTTAAAATCAACCAAAGTGCACCAAGTGCACCATTTTTATGTTTTCTTTGTTTAATTATGATAAAACTAATATCATATACCTGTAATTTTTCTTAATTAGAATAGTAAAAACTTTTATGAAGTAGGTGTATTAATGAGTGAAAACAGTAGTCTGTTAAAAATCCTTGCTGCAAACCTTTTTGAAGCTGAAAAAACCAGTATGACAATTGCTCCTATTAGATCCCAACTTAACGAACTGGATGTAACTTCAGCTTACAAAATTCAACAACTTAATGTTGAAACAGGCATTTTGGCTGGCAGAAGAGTTGTTGGCCGTAAAGTTGGCCTAACTAACTCTAAAGTACAGCAGCAGTTAGGTGTAGATCAGCCAGATTTTGGAACTCTATTTGCAGATATGGCTTTTGAAGAAGGTGAAACTATTCCTTTTAATAGAGTGTTACAACCACGAATTGAAATGGAAATAGCCTTGGTGATGGATAGAGACTTAGATATTAAAGACTGTTGTCTTATAGACTTAATTAGCGCTGTAAGATTTATTTTGCCTGCATTTGAGATTGTTGGAAGCCGTATTAGTAATTGGGATATTAAATTTGTAGATACCGTAGCTGATAATGCTTCAAGTGGTTGTTTTGTACTAGGTGGCCCAATACGTCATCTGACAAACCTTGAACTAAAAAGTGCAAAAATGCAAATGACACGTAATGGGACTGTTGTTTCAGAAGGTTCAGGCAGCGAATGCTTAGGACACCCTTTAAATGCAGCGGTCTGGCTAGTACGCAAATTAAGTGAGTTAGGTACACCTATCAAAGCAGGAGATATTATTCTAACGGGCGCTTTAGGCCCTATGGTTAAAGTTGAACCAGGTGATCGGTTTGAAGGTTGGGTTGAAGGAGTAGGTAAGGTAACCACCTGTTTTAGTCAGTAGTTTATATACTTCATTGTTAATTTCTTATAAATAAAATTTAAGGCAGATCTATGACAATAAAACTAAAGTGTTTGTCGCACACACCTCTACGTGGATACAATGATCCAGCACCCGAAATTGTTGCAGAGGTTGAAGACCAGCTTATTAAAGCCAAGGCAGAAATTGATGCCTTTAACCCTGAGTTAATTATTATTTTTTCACCCGATCATTATAATGGTTTATTTTATGATCTGATGCCACCTTTTGTATTAGCAACTGATGCAGAATCAGTTGCTGATTATGGAACCCTTCAAGGCAAATTATCTATTCCTAAAGATATTGCCGCAGCATTACATCGCCATCTTTTAGATAGTAATATAGATATGACTTTATCACATCGGTTACAGGTAGATCATGGCTGCACTCAAACCTTAGAAGAAATGACAGGAAGCCTGACACGTTACCCTGTAATACCTATTATTATTAATTCAGCAGCACCACCCTTCTGTTCTTATCGTCGTATTCGTAAACTAGGTGAAGCCGTTGGTAACTTTATCTCCAGTTTAAATAAACGTGTACTTATTTTAGGTTCTGGCGGTTTATCACATGAACCACCTGTTCCCTTATTAAATGGTGCTCCAGAAGATATAGCTGAATTTTTAATTGCTGGCCGTAATCCAACACCAGAAGAAAGAAAAGCTCGTGAAGCACGTACGATTGAAGCCGGAAAAATTTATGGTACCAGTGAATGCTCTTTAACCCCATTAAATATCAAGTGGGATGAGCAGTTTATAGAAATACTGGTTAAAGGCGACTTACAGAGCATTGACGCTTTTGATGTCGATGAAATATCCAAAACTGCAGGCCGCTCAACACATGAAATAAGAACATGGGTTGCTGCTTTCTCTGCATTACAGGCAACAGGAGATTATATTGCCAAAAAAGATTACTACCGACCAATCAATGAATGGATTGCTGGATATGGCATTATTAGTGCCACTCAAAAATAAACTTCAAACTTTATATATTTTAGAAAAGGTTAGGATAACAGATGATAGTTTCTGAAGAAAAAAGCAGTAAATTTGTTGAAGTTGAAGCTGATGGCCAAAATTTTCGCATTCATTACAATGACTTAGGAGCAGGTTCTGAAACAGTTGTTATGCTGCATGGTTCTGGGCCAGGCGCTACTAGCTGGGCTAACTTCAGCCGTAATATTGAGCCATTATTAAATGCGGGCTACCGTGTTTTATTAATGGATTGCCCAGGCTGGGGTAAAAGTGACTCAGTCGTTTGCACTGGTTTTCGTTCAGTATTAAATGCCAAAGTATTAAAAAGCCTGTTAGATGCACTTGGTTTAGACAAGGTGCACCTTATGGGTAATTCTATGGGTGGACATAGTGTAACAGCTTTTGCACTTGAAAACCCTAAACGTATTCGCAAGTTAATTCTAATGGGTGGTGGCACAGGTGGCCCCAGCCAATCAACACCAATGCCTGCCGAAGGTATTAAGTTATTACAAAAACTATACCGGGAACCAAGCATTGAAAACCTTAAAAACATGATGAATGTGTTTGTATATGACACAAGCCATTTAACAGAAGCATTATTTAAAACACGTTTGGACAATATGCTTTCCCGACGTGATCACTTAGAGAATTTTATTAAAAGTATAGAAGCCAATCCCAAACAATTCCCTGATTTCGGACATCGCTTAAATGAAATACAGGTACCTGTGCTTATAGTCTGGGGGCGCGATGATCGCTTTGTGCCTATGGATATTGGTCTACGCCTGTTATGGAATTTGCACCAGGCAGAACTGCATATATTCAGTCGCTGTGGTCATTGGGCTCAGTGGGAACATGCAGACCGCTTTAATAAACTAGTATTAGATTTTTTAGCTAATTAAAAAATAATTTGCAGTTTAGGTTAAAATATGACTTGAACTGCAATCAAAAAAACAATATTTAAATTAAATAAAAAATCAAAACAATATTTGAAGTGTTTCACCAATACGCTCAGATTGCTTTTTTAAATAGGAATAAAATTTATCTGCTGCCTCATCCGGTGTCATATAAGAGCGATGAAATATTATATTAAGACTACCAAATATATTATCTTTTACATAAACAGGAACTGCAATAGAAGCAATATTTGAATAACTATCCCACTCACCTGAGTTTTGCCCGTACCCTTTTCTAATAGTTTCACTGAGTGTACGGTTAACATAGTCTTTATCGTGAGCTAAATGAGAATCTAAAGACATTCCAGATTTCAATATGTCAATAATATATTCACGTTTCTCTTCAGAACAATTAGCAAGATAAGCTTTACCACTGGCAGTAATAAGCATAGGTAAGCACTTACCTATCATAGATGAAGTAAGAGATAACCTGCTGGACCGATGAGTAGATTCTATAACCATCATTGAATCAAGCTTAAAAGTAGACAAATCAGCAGGCCACATTATATGTTCTGTTAACTCATTAAGAAGCTGCAATGTTCTGGCAGAGTGAACACTTTCATGACGATAGCCATCACTTAAGTTGCGTACTTTAGGTGATAGATAAAAAAAAGCATCATCAGCAGAGCGCTGAACATAGTTAAGTTTCACTAGTGTTTCTAAATAGCGCCGAACAGTAGTCCGGTGGATTCCAGTCATCTCAGAAAGTTGATGACAGGTTGCTGGACGACCAATTTTGTTAATCGCTTCCAGAATCTGCAGTCCCCTCTCCACCCCTCTATTCATTTTATACACAAACACCTCACAAACTAAACATTCTTCACAACAAGTTAAACGCAGCCAACCCTTAAACCAACAGGCTGACTACCTTAAAATGCTTAGGTTATAAACAAAATACTCTAACCTATTACATACTAATTAATAAATTAATGTAATTTTTCAATTAAGCCATCCGATAACCACCATTCACATCAAGCGAGGCACCTGTGATGTACAGTGAATCAGGTGAAAGCAGGAATGCAATAGCTCCTGCCACATCTTCTGCTTCTCCTAGCCTACCAAGAGGCACTTTAGATGCTACATTATCAGCTGGGTTTCCTTGCTGAAACATTTTGGTATCAATAAGACCAGGACATACACAATTAGCCAGTACACCATACTCGGCATAATCACGCGCAATTGACTTAGTTAAAGCAATTACTGCTGCCTTACTTGCAATATAAGCCGGACAAGATCTATACCCGCCCAGTTGAGCAGCAGCAGAAGAAACATTTACTATACGAGGATTATCTTTTTCAGTCAGAACACCTTTCTGATTTAAAAATGCCTGACACATTAAAAAAACACCCGTACTATTAATCTGAAATACCCTATCCCACAGATCAATAGAAGTTTTATCCAAACCAATCCTGTCACCTTTTGAATCTACAGGAGAAATACCAAAGGTATTAATTAAAAATGTAGCTTTTAAATTCTGGTCTGACAGCTCGTTGAATAATTTTTTAATAGATTTCTTATCGCCTACATCAACAATAAAACTTTGATTTTCTCCGCCAGGTAAATCATTAATAACTTCTTTTAAACCCTCGTCATCTATATCACACAGAATAAGCTGATAATTACCTTTTCGTGCTAAAAGCTTAGCAACTGCACGACCAATACCACCAGAAGCACCAGAAATAATAACAACTTGATTATTCATTAAACTTCCTCACATAACACTAGGTAGCCAAAGAGCAATGGCAGGAAAACTAACTAAAAGAATGATACGTAGTGCATCAGCAACCAAAAAAGGTGTAACACCTTTAAATATTTCAGTCATTTTAATACGATCACCCACTACAGATTTCATAACAAAAACGTTAATTCCTAATGGTGGCGTAATCATCCCTACCTCAACTAAAGAAAGTGTTACAACTCCCCACCAAACAAGGTCATATCCCATTCCTAAAATTAAAGGAAGAACTACAGGAGCCGTTACTAACACAGCAGCAACAGTATCAAAAACCGTACCAATAACTAAATAAATGACAACCAGTGAAATTAAAATAATTAAGTTAGAGGTTTCTGCTGGATTTACATATTCCAAAATAAGATCTGCTGCGCCAGCAAAACTCATCAAAGCAGCAAAGACACTTGCCCCAATGTAAATTAAATAAATTGCGGCAGAGTTACGTGCTGTATCCTGAAGGCTTTCCCAGAAAGTTTTAGCACTGAAACTAGGAGAAAAAATAAAAAACACTAATGACAACACAGCTCCCACTGAACCCGCCTCCTGAGTTGTAAACACCCCTCCGTATAAACCACCAATAACTAGGGAAAATAGAACAACAGGGCGCCAGGCGTTGATTAAATCAATTAACGCTGTTTTTTTGTTAAAAACCTGTGGTTCAGGAGTCAGTTCCGGCCTAAGACGAACAGTAACAAAAATAGCAACACAGTAGAGCACCAGTGCCAGCAACCCAGGAATGAGTGCAGCCTGAAAAGAATCCTGAATGGATACTTCAGCTATTATTGAGTAAATAATAAGCACGACTGAAGGCGGAATCAAAGCTCCCAGGGTACCACCAGCGGCAATAGTTCCTGCAGCCAGCGCAGAAGAATAACGCCGTTCAACCATTTCAGAGAAAGCAACTTTACCAAAGGTTGCAGTAGTAGCAATAGATGAACCGCAAATGGCTCCAAAGCCACCACAACCAACAATAGAAGCAATTGCTAAACCACCTTTTTTGCTGCCCAGCACAGAAGATGCTGCCCGATATATCTGGCCAGACATGCCAGAAACAGTTGCAAAGTTACCCATTAATAAAAAAAGCGGAATTGCAATAAGATCTAGATTTGTTGCAGTGCCAACCACCACATTTCTAGTTATTGCAAAAGCCTGATTTAAACCAAGATAACCACCTATAGCAAAACCACCTACAACCAATAAAGCCACACCTACAGGAACCTGAATTAAAATCAGTGCATAGGCTGCAATAAAGCCCCCCACAACAAGAAAAACGGGGGAAGTCTGAATATTTGCAGCCTGAAAAAAATACATCAGTGTTATCACCACTATACTTCCAACCATCAGCATCGGAGCCAGTAGCTTTTCATTTGGAAGAGCACACAAATGTTGCCATATAAGCCGAACCATAGATATGGCAACCAGAAACAACAAAATTACAGACACCAGTGCAGCAATAATCCATATAGGGTAGGTTTTTAAACCTAATACAGAAGTAGTATCACCATATTCATAACTTTCTAAAACTTTAGAAAAAAATGACCAGCTAATAATAGAAAGTGCACCCAGAGATAATAAAATCTCAAGCAAACTATTTATGCCACTTCTAAACATACTGAATTTAGAAAAAAGCTCAATTTTTATATTATGAGATTCAAAAAAAGAAGACGCAATTAAGCCGGCCACTACCACCGAAATAAACAACTCTGATAATTCATAAGTACCAGAAAAAGAATAAAAAAAGAAAGTTCTGGCAATTACATCAACACAGGTTAACAAGGCCAAAATAATTAAAAAAACAATGCACAGCCGTGTAAATAGTGCAAAGATCCGGTTCAGCAAACTACTTGTTTTACGCTTTATCGGCTCAACCAAAAAAGAATCTGACTGCTCCACCATAACCGCTCCAATTATATAAAATATTTAAGCATGCCATACCCTTGGTACAGCATGCTTAAATGAGTTACTTCTGCTTACGTACTGCTTCTATTGCTTCAAGATAAGTTGACCAAATCAGCTGACCCTTAGGCACTGTTTCAGCCCATTCATCAATAACAGGATCCAGACGTGTACGCAATAACATAACCTCTTCTTCAGAAGGAACGGTAATAACGTCCTGCGCAGAGGATGCAACCTTTTCACGCAGACGAATATTTTCTCCACCCAGGCTGTCAGACCAGTAGCGAATAAAGTTACGTCCACCCATTTCATTTAAAACCTGACGAACATCTTCTGGTAGTGCCTCATACTTACGTTTATTAATTGTAATAAATACAGGACTAGAACCAAAAGAAGCATCCAGATGCCATTTTACATAGTCTGCCAAACCCCAAGTAAATACGGCATTCCAGTCATTAATACTTCCGGTTAACACATTTTTAGAAAGGTTTTCTGCAATACTTGGCACAGGTAAAGCTACCGGATCAGCATCCAGAATTTTTAAAGCTTTTGCAACTAACGGGCCAGCAGCACGGTAACGATTTCCGGATAAATCTGCAAAAGATTTCAGCGGTTTTGTGGAATGAGCTCTGAGAATACCGGATGACACTATGGCAAACACATAAACATCATCAAACCCTTTTAGCAGGTTTTTTTCATACAAACTCCAAAGACCACTGGAAGCTTCGTAGATATTATTTGCATAGAAAGGAACTTCAACTACCTCAGTTTCAGGAAAGCGACCAGGTGTATAACTGGTAACGCCCCAAGCCATATCAACTAAACCATTTTGAACCGCACTAAAAGTATCTTTAGCATTAACTAAAGTACCACCGGAATACATTTTGATTTTCAGCTTTCCGTTAGTACGCTCTTCAATTTCTTTAAAATAGTTAGCAAATAAATCGGTTGTCATAAAAGCTGTAGGTCCAGCTATATTAGAAAAACGAAGAGTAATTGGCCTTTCATTTGCTAAAGCCGATGAGGAAATGAGTGCGAATGCAAGACCGAATATCAGACTTTTAATTCCCATGGTTATACCTTTTTATATTGTTTTAGGACTGGCAATTTAAAGCCATCACTAAAAATCGCGCAACCAACAATCAATAATTGTGCACCAGGTGAACAACAAGCATAAAAGGATTATAGGAAGATAAACGTAAGCGTTCATTTTAGGGCGTTCTTGACTCATACCTAAATAAGCTATTTAACCTTTTTAATCGGCGTCAGAAGCTCTGTGGAGACTTTGTGTTGTTTACGCCCATTGTCATCTTCGCCTAACACCTTAGGCGCTAACTCTGAGTGCAACACCTAACTTTAATACGTTAAGGTATTGCCATGAATTATACAGAACTTTCCATCGAAGAGCGTGCCACCATTCAAGTGGGGTTAGCTCAAAAGCTTAGTTTAAGAGCCATTGCACGAACACTTGAGCGTAATCCTTCTACGATCTCTCGTGAAGTTAAGCGCAATACAAGCCTGTTTTCTGGCTACCAAGCTCGTAATGCACAATTAATAAAAACCCAGCGCCGTATCCCTTGCCGACCTAAAAATAAGCTTATATTAGGTTCTGAGTTGTTTGATTTCGTTATTTATTTACTGCGCCAGAAGTTCTCACCGCAGTAAATTGCAGGTAGGCTTCGTACTATGAAATTACCAGGATACGAAGACACCTACATGTGTCGTGAAACCATTTACAACGCTATCTATGCGCTGCCAGTGGGTGAGTTAAAAAAAGAACTAATCATCTGTCTGCGCCAAGGTAAGTCAACCCGTAAGCCACGCGCTGGCGGGGTTGATCGACGTGGACAAATCCCTGAGATGGTCAGCATTCATATGCGTCCACCTGAAATTGAAAACCGCGTGATGCCTGGTCACTGGGAAGGCGACCTTATAAAAGGAAAGATGAATGCTTCGGCTGTTGGTACCTTAGTTGAGCGTACCAGTGACTATCTTATTTTAGCCCGAATGCGTGATGCAACAGCGACTTCAGCCGTTGAAGGCTTCAGTGCAGCACTTAACCGAATGCCGCTAGAGCTGCGTAAAAGTATGACCTACGATCAAGGCCGTGAGATGGTAAAGCACGCTGAGATTACACAGAGAGCGGGCGTAGCAATCTACTTCTGTGACCCACACAGCCCTTGGCAGCGTGGTAGTAATGAAAATATCAATGGCTTAATACGTCAGTACTTGCCTAAAGGCACGGACTTATCAGGCGTTACACAGGAAGAGTTGGATGCGATCGCTTACCAGCTTAATATAAGACCCAGACAACGCTTTAATTACGACTGCCCAATTGAAGTGATTAGCAAAGTTTTTAAAGAACAAACAGAAAACCCTGCTTCAACACACTAATGTTGCACTCAGAGTCTGCAACCGCCCACTATCACGCTTTTTCGATTGATTTTGGTTACTAAACTACCTTAAACCCATCTCGGGCTTCAAAGGTTACCTTTCATGCTTAGATGCAGCCTAACTAAAGCCTGAAGGGTTTCTTTTTCACGTAATTCGTCAATACGGCGGCAGATTTGATGGTACAGTTCAAGTAACTGATCCAGTGTAAAAAATTCAAAATTCATGGTGTTTATTCTCTACAGGCTTTATTGTCGCTGGCGGTCGTGGCGATCAATCAACGAGCACAAGGGGTTGTCGGCAAATCGTTCTTTCCACTGCAGTGGGGTCAGTTCGTTAACTTTACTAGCCGGTTGCTGGAATATGTGCTTCTTTAACTTCACCACTACGCCCCTCTAAAATATACAGCTGTGCAATAGGCATGTTAGCTCCAAAATAAATCTTTCAGTATTTTTAAACAGGGTTACAAGCCAATAGGCTCATAGCCTTTTTTTTAGTTAATGCTTACTCACTAAACAACTAAAATTACTAAACAAACTTTGCAGTAATACTGCCTAGGTCTTGGTAACGAATATTGATTGAGTCACCTCGGTTGACCGTTACTGCCGCTGTAATACCGCCGGTCATAATGAATGTGCCTGCTGGAATCTCTTCACCCCGTTCGCCCATCATATTGGCCAGCATGGCAACAGAAGCAGCTGGGTGGCCTAAGACTGCGGCACCGGCACCTGTAGCTACAATTTCACCGTTAATTTCCATAACAACACCTAGGTTTTTAACATCAACATCTTCTAAGCGTGCCATGCGGCCACCGGTAATAAAGCGGCTAGAGCTGGAGTTGTCGGCAATCACACTTTTTAAGTCGAACTTAAAATCTTTGTAACGTGAGTCGATCACTTCTACCGCTGGAATAATAAAGTCAGTGGCTCTTAACACATCACCAATATGGATACCTGGGCCTTTAAGTGGTGCTTTGGTAACAAAAGCAATTTCTGCTTCAATTTTGGGGTGAATCAATTCATCCATCTTGATTTCACCGCCTTCTGGAACGCTGAAGTAATCGGCTAGGTAACCATAGCAAGGTTGCTCTACACCCATTTGGGCCATTTTTGCCCAAGAGGTTAAACCCATTTTCATACCAACAATTTTATGACCACGTGCCACTTTACGGCGGCGTACTTCCCACTGCACATCAAAGGCATCACGGTAGGTCATTTCCGGGTATTTATCGGTGACCTTAATAATTTCTTGTTGCTTAAGCTCTGCATCTTCACAGTAGGTCGCTAACTCATCAATTTGTGCTTTAGTGAGTTTGTTTGTATTTTCCATTAGATTAACCCTTGTTCTTTTGCCATGGTCAGTGCCAGGTCTTCAATCATGTCTTCTTGTCCACCCACGGTACCGCGACGACCCAGTTCAACGAGTAAATCACGAGCGGAGATGCCGTATTTTTCTTCTGCACGTTTAGCAAAAAGCAGAAAAGAGGAGTACACACCGGCATAGCCTAAGGTGAGTGCGTTGCGGTCAACCCGAACCGGGTGATCCATCATGGGCACGACTAAATCTTCGGCCACATCCATAACTTTGAACAAATCAACACCGGTTTCTACACCCATGCGGTCAAGCACTGCACAAAAAACTTCGAGCGGTGTATTACCCGCACCCGCACCTAAACCTGCCACTGATCCATCAATGCGATTAGCGCCCGCTTCAATGGCAGCCAGTGAGTTAGCAATGCCCATACCTAGGTTATGGTGACCGTGAAAACCCACTTCGATGTTTTTGGGTAATTCTTTACGTAGTAAGCCAATACGCTCAGTCACATCATCAGGCAGCATATAACCCGCTGAGTCAGTGGCATAAATACAGTTAGCACCGTATTCCACCATTAACTTAGCTTGTTCCAGGATTTTTTCTGGTTTAACCATGTGCGCCATCATTAAAAAGCCCACCGTGTCCATGCCCATTTTGGCGGCTAGACCTATGTGCTGCTGGCTAACGTCGGCTTCGGTACAGTGGGTGGCCACACGAATACTGGTGACACCACAATCACTGGCCATTTTTAAGTTTTCTACTGTTCCGATACCCGGTAGTAGTAAAGCTGAAATTTTGGCCTGTTTCATTTGTGGTACAACGGCTTTTAAATACTCTTCATCGCTGTGGGCAGGAAAACCGTAGTTAACCGAAGCGCCGCCTAATCCATCACCGTGGGTGACTTCAATCATCGGCATACCGGCTTCATCTAAGCCTTTAGCAATGCTGACCATTTCTTCAATGGAGATTTGGTGCTGTTTAGCGTGCATACCATCGCGCAGGCTCATGTCGTGCAATGTGACTTTTTTACCTTGCAGATTCATCTTATATCTCCCCTAGCCGCGTGCTGGCAAAGTGATGGTTTTATTAGCCGCTTCTTCAGCAAACATTTCAGCGGTGCGAAGTGCCGCAGCGGTCATGATGTCAAGGTTGCCGGCGTACTTAGGTAAGAAATCACCTAGGCCTTCGACCTGCATAAAACAAGACACACGATTACCATCAAAGATGGGGCCATTCACTAATTGGTAACCCGGTACATAGCGTTGTACTTCTTTAACCATGGCGTGGATTAATTCAGTAATTTTTGCTTGATCTGGCGTGGTTTCAGTTAGGCAATGCACGGTATCACGCATCATTAAAGGTGGCTCGGCAGGGTTAATAACAATGATTGCCTTACCCTTTTTAGCACCACCCACCTGCTCTACACCGCTGGCAGTGGTACGGGTGAACTCATCAATATTAACGCGTGTACCAGGCCCTACTGAGCGTGAAGAAACGGTGGCAACAATTTCACCGTATTCAACTGGTTGCACACGTGAAATAGCCGCGACCATAGGAATGGTGGCTTGCCCACCACAGGTGACCATATTCACGTTCATGGCTAGGTTTTTGGTCTGCTCAACCAAGTTCACCGGTGGCACACAAAAAGGGCCGATGGCAGCAGGAGTCAGGTCAATCATAATCACTCCTAGCTCATTTAATTTACGGCTGTTTTCAGCGTGCACATAGGCTGAGGTGGCATCAAAGGCAATACGAATGTCATCTGTAATAATGTGTTCTAAAATTCCATCCACACCTGTAGAGCAGGTTTTTATGCCCATGGCCTCAGCACGCTTTAGACCTTCAGAGGTCGGGTCAATACCCACCATCCAAACGGGTTCTATCCACTCGGAGCGCTGCATTTTCATCAGTAGATCGGTGCCGATATTACCAGGTCCAATAATCACTGCTTTAAGTTTTTTGCTCATATCTATTTCGCTTTTTCTGCTTGATTGGATGTGGTTTAAACAAAACGCACAGAAGCGTTACCGATACCGCCAATACTGAGGCTCATATGATCACCCGCTTTTACTGGCACTAGCGGTACCAATGAGCCAGAAAGAATCACTTCGCCTGCTTTAAGTGGAATACCAAAATGACCGAGGGTATTAGCCAACCAAGCAACGCAGTTAACAGGGCTACCTAAGGCAGCTGCGCCTGCTCCGGTGCTAATCACCGAACCATTTTTCTCTACCACCATGCCACAAGTAGCTAAATCAACTTTTGTTGGGCTAATGGCTTGGTCACCTAGGATAAACAAACCACAAGAAGCGTTGTCAGCGACGGTATCTTGAATTTTGATTTCCCAGTTTTCAATGCGTGAGTCCACCACTTCAAAGCAGGGCATAACGCAGTCAGTGGCAGCCAATACATCGGCATTAGTCACACCCGGGCCCATTAAGTCTTTTTTAAGGATAAAGGCAATTTCACCTTCAGCTCTTGGCTGCATCAGCAGTTGGCTGATGGGCATTTCTTCGCCTTGGCTAAAGGCCATTTTGTCGGTTAAATAACCAAAATCAGGCTGGTGAACATTCAACATGTCTTGCACAGCTTTAGAGGTAACACCAATTTTTTTACCAATGATGCTTTCACCTGCAGCAAGGCGTAGCTCTAACATGCGCAGTGAAATTTGATAGGCATCTTCAACGCTAATGTTAGGGAAGCGTTCGGTTAAGGGGCGAATCGCTTGACGATTAACCATGGCTTGGTACAGCTCATCACCACAGCTTTGAATAAGTTCATTATTCATTAATTTCTCACTTAAGGTTTATAGCAACACTAGAACAATGCCAGGAACAAAAATAATCAATGCAAGGCGTAAAATATCCGCAACCCAAAATGGAGTTACTCCTTTAAATATTGTCCCCGTTGAAATATCACCAACCACTGACTGTAAAATAAATACATTCATACCAATTGGTGGTGTAATCATGCCTATCTCTGTAACTACTACCACAAAGATACCAAACCAAATTGGGTCGTAACCTAACTGGGTAATTACTGGAAAGAAAATAGGTACCGTCAATAATAATAGTGACAAGCTTTCAAACACACATCCCAAAGCGATATAAATCAAAGCAATAACTAGAATAATAGCCAAGGATGGCCATCCAAGGCTATTAACAAAACTTACTAAAATCTCTGGTAGGTTTGCCAAATTCATAAAATTAGAAAATAACGCTGCTCCAATTAAAACAAGAAATAAACCAGCAGAAGTTAAAGAAGTATCTCGCAGCACTTCTAAAGTATCGACCCAACTTAAACGTCTTCTGGAAAGCGCAATTAATAAAGCACCCATGGCACCTATTCCAGCAACTTCAGTGGGTGAAAAGGTTAAATTAAGTGGTTCAAAGTCGAAAATTCCATACAGTCCACCAATAATAATGACAAAGAGTAATACCACAGCCCAAACTGATACCAAAGCTTTACCGCGCTCACGCCAGCTATGTGTTTTACCTCTAGGACCTGATTCAGGTTTAAAAAACACTGTCCAACGTACTGCTAACAAGTAAAATATAATCCCTATCAAACCTGGAACAATACCAGCAATAAATAACTTGGCTATAGAAGTTTCAGTAAGTAATCCATAAATAACTAAAATAACAGAAGGTGGAATTAAAATTCCTAAAGTACCTCCAGCAGCAACTGAAGCTGTTGAAAGTTGATCTGAATATCCATAGCGTCGCATTTCTGGAATCGCTACTTTTGACATAGTTGCAGCTGTAGCTAGTGATGAGCCACTAATTGCCGAAAATCCACCACAAGCAACAACTGTTGCCATAGCTAAACCACCACGCATATGACCAAGGAAGGTATTTCCCACAGCATAAAGCTCACGACTTAAACCACCTTTGTTAATAAGCAAACCCATCAATACAAATAAAGGAATAACGGAAAGACCATAGTCCTGTGCAGTATCTGAAATCTGGCGCGCTGCCATAGATACAGCGGGAATATATGAAGAAAGCTCAAACATACCACCACGCTCATGTGCAATACCTAACACTCCGATAAATCCCATCGCAAAAGCTATAGGCACACGTAGGAACGCTAGAACTAGTACGCAAAATAAACCTATCAATGCTTCAAACATTGGTTTTGCCTCCAGGAACCTTACCAAACAACACTAAAAGTCCTTTGACCAACGTTGCTATAGCTGTAATTGCAACTGCAAAGGTTATAAAACCAAGTACCCAATATTGTGGAAGACGTAAAAACTCAGTTACCTCACCATAACTATGCGTTCGTTCAACAAGCACCCACAAGCGTTGTACTGGCCAATACAAAACAATGCCAATAAAGATATCAATTAAACCTAGCTGAACGCGTTCAACTCCCCAGGAGCGGAACAATGTATCTAATAAATCAACAGAAATAGCACCCTGACGAACCATCATGACTGGCAATGAAGAAAACACCATTATTGCCATGAAAACACGTGTTAGTTCAGTAGAAACCTGAATAGGTGCGTTAAATAAAGATCGCATCATGACATCTGAAAATGTCATTAACATCATTGAAAAAAGTGCAATAGAAGCTAGGAGCATTAACATAAAATCAGTATAACGGGTCAGTCTTTTTAGTAACAACAACATCACCGTGCCCTCCATTAACCTAATTAAATAAGCTTTTATCCCCGACTCTTAAATGCTTAATCAACTTATTGAATCGGGGGATAAATCTAATTATTTTTCATTAGCTGCATTTTTTAATATTTCAACTACAGCTTCAGTATTAATACCTTTTGCTTTAGCTTCATTAATAATATCTTGAGTAACTTTCGCAGTCTTACGAACAAATTCAGCCTGATCTGACTTGTTAGCAGCATTAATAGTGTTACCTTCTGTTTCCAAAGTACCTATTATGCCAACCTCATCAATCTCATCCCAAATACGCCCTAGCTCACGACTTAACGGCTCACCAAATACTTTCTCATCTAGCTTTTGTCGAATATCGATAGGTAAAGCATTAAAAACATCCTCGTTCATAACAAAAGCGAATGAAAAACGCCCAAAACCACCAGGCATCGTATAAGCATTTTGAGCTATCTCTGTTAGACGAAAGCCAACCCGAGCTTCAAGTGGCATTAAGACACCATCTGCAGCATTAGAAGATAAAGTTTCATAGACTTTGGGAGCGGGTACTTGAATACCACTAGCGCCTAATTCATTTAACATTCTAGCCATAGCGTCACCAGTACTACGCAACTTCATACCTTCGACTTGCTTCAGTTGAGTCACTTTTTTGTTGGAATGAAGCTGTGCTGCACCATTGGTATGTAGAGCTAATAATTTTAATCCACGGTGTTCATTAGCTTTTTTCATATACTTATCATAAGCACGCCAATACGCTGCAGATAAAGCTTCTGTGGAAGCTGTATAACCAGGTAGCTCTGCAAGCTTAGTGCTAGGAAAACGCCCTGGTTGATATGAGTGTGCAATGATTGCTACATCTGCAATACCATCTTGGATTAAGTCAGTTTGTGCAGGCGGTGGCCC
Organism: Marinospirillum minutulum DSM 6287; assembly: GCF_000422325.1. Classification (GTDB taxonomy): domain Bacteria; phylum Pseudomonadota; class Gammaproteobacteria; order Pseudomonadales; family Halomonadaceae; genus Marinospirillum; species Marinospirillum minutulum. The sequence goes on along the minus strand of NZ_AULO01000012.1, from coordinate 115,382 downwards.
TAAATCCAACTTCAACTCAGCAGTTACACGACCATCTGTCGCTTCTTCAATCATTTCAATAAAACGTGGCCACATTTTTGCATTAATACCGTGCTGAGGTGATGCCCAACTAGAAATAATTAGTTTGTGGTCAGCTGCCATTGCAGCTAGTGGTGGCATGATTGCTAAGCAACCCAAAACCAAACCTGAAATAATCTTTTTCATCTTATTAACCTCTATTATTGTTGTTTAGGTAGCTAGTTTCTTTCTACCCTGAGTATTTATTTTTTGCTACGAAGAAAACTCTCCCACCATTCACAGTTTGTAGGCATTTCAAAGTGATTGCCTGGTAAAACTTGCATAGGTTGACGTAGTCCTATCTCAGCATTACGCTTTTGCTGTTCACGTGCTATAGCATTAGCTTCATCACTTAACCAACTACGGTTATGCCCCCAAATACTAGGACCATCAACCAACTCAAAAGGTTGGCAATTACGAGGATCAACTTCTTTACCACCCCAACCGTACTCAACCATAAATTTAGAAGGTGAGTAAGTGTAAAAAGAAGTCATATAATCATTGGTATGTCGACCTAGGGTTACACCTATCTCCTCATCTCGATGGTCAGCTAAATCATAGGCATGGCCGACATCATCAAACTGCATTAGCTCCATCATGATGTGGTGTACTCCTTTCTCACCAGTTTCAACCAAGGCTAGACTATGGTGACGAGGGTTAACGTGAAGAAAATAAGCTTTGAAGGGTTGTAGTACATAGTCAGAAATACCAAAACCCAATATTTTGGTATAAAAAGGCAATAGATCCTCTAAACTTTTGCAGGTCAATACAGCATGACCAAGACCATGTACACCGGTGCGAAATCCACCGATATCACGACCAGGGCTGAAAGCTTCACTAGCTATTTCAGCTCCATAGAATATCTCTATCCTATTACCACCTGGATCTAAGAACCAAACTAATTCACGAACAAATCGCTGTTGTGCTAAAATACCATTATCGTGATGAACAGTTATTCCAGCAGCTTCTACTTTTGCTGCTATACCTTGTAGTGCTGCACTATCTAGTACTTCCCAACCAAAATACTGTAAAGATGATTTACCATTTTCTTCTACATAAAGACGCTGCCTGCGATCATCCATACGAAAAGCTGTTGTTTTATTTGACTTATCAACTGCTTGTAAGCCAAGTAATTTGGTACCGTAGTCCTCCCAATCAGAAAGGTTTTCTGCATTAATACCAAGGTAACCTAAAGATAAGATCTGCATCTTATTACACCTCTTTTTTGTTTTTTGGAGTCATACGTCGCCACTCTAAAATTGCTTTCCTCGCCTCAGGAGACCCTTCCTCTAGTCGGGCAATTAGTTTTAGACTATCGTCTTCTAAACATACTTGACGTTTTTGAGTAACCCCTTTCCAGTTAGGGAAGGATGCAATCTCTATATCATGAAAGACACTATCGCCGTCAACTCGGTAAGTACCTGTGTAAAACAAACTGGTTTCATAGGCATGTGCTTTTTCCCTATTGTCAGAATCCCACTGTCCACCAGTTGTAAAAGGTGCACGAGTGTCATCAATAACCATTATAGTGACTCGACCATCACGGTATTCGGCAAAGCCACTGACTTTATCACCCATGGGTAAAACGACACGCCCGTCATCGTATTCTTGACGCCAAGATAAAAGACTCCAACGCCCCTCAAGGCTTAATTTTTTCATGTAAATCTCCTATTTTTATACTTTTTTATTTTCTAGCTTTATGTTGAGAGAGAAACGGCTTTACGATATCGAGAAACTCTTTACCTTTTTCAATTTGTACCCAATGTCCACACTGATCAATTGGATATAACTCTGCATTTGGTAAACGCTGAGCTAAAATTTTAGATACAGCAAAAGGGATCACCTGATCATCTTTTCCATGAATAATGATTGTCGGCTGCTCTATCTTGAGTAGCTCTTTATTGCTAAGTGATAAACGCTCGACACCTTCTTGACGAGGTGTTGGAAACAGACTTGAAAAACGCTCTTGTACATCAGCTCTAATGCTTGCCCGATAACGCATTTCAACCAAATCATCACTAATGATTGACTGATCGTAAGCAAATATATGTAACAACTCACTCATTGCTTCAGGTGATGGCTCATAACCCCATACTTTCTCTAACCCATTAGTAATCGGGAAACTAACACCCACTGAGCCCATTAAAACTAATTTATTAACGCGGCTTGGATTTAAACTCGCTGTTTTTAATGCAATAGCTCCACCGAAAGAATTCCCTATAATAGTTACTTTCTCTAGGTCTAATGCATCTAACAAACCTATAACTTGACGCACCCAGCTTTCTGAAGTTGCAGAAAAATCTGCCGGTGCTTGGGTATAACCAAAACCTGCCATATCTGGTGCAATAACTCGATTATTCTTAGCTAACTCAGGGATAATCGTACGCCAATTAGCCCATGCTGTTACCCCTGGACCTGATCCATGAATAAGCAAAATTGGCTCACCCTCCCCCTCATCATGGAAATTAATATTTACCCCTTCAACAGTTAATGATTTGCCAATTTCAGGGCTAGCTATACTCATATTTCATCCTCGCTTAAGGTGGACACTCCTACATCCATCGCAGGAGATGACTAGAATTAATATGAAAACTAACAGACGGTATAACACACTGTCAATAGTAGATTATGTAAAGGATTATATCATACACTTATTCTGATAGATGCTATTATTACCAAAGCCAGCACAAAGCAAATCTTGGCTTTGGGTATTGTTTTCACCTATGATCATCAAAATTAAAATAAGGACAAATAATTCTATGCCCATACTTTTAAAAAACACTCGAAGCACACTAAGACGCTCTCTAGCCAACGATCTGACTAACCATTTACGTAATGACATTCTTACTGGACGCAAGAAACCAGGTGACTACTTACGTCTACAAGAACTCAGTGATGAGTTTCAGGTAAGCCTAAGTCCTATTCGTGAAAGCTTGTCTGTACTATCAAGTGAAGGATTAGTTGAACAGGTAGGACAGCGTGGACATAAAGTAGCCCCTCTTTTACGTGACCACTTCATCGATGCTACTCGTGCACGTATTGCGCTTGGCACACTATGTTTACGCATCTCTATTGAAAAAGGTGGTGACGACTGGGAAGCTAGTGTCGTTTCTAGTTTTTGGAAATTAAACAAGATAGAGCAATCAGTCTGGGAAGATGGCACTGTAGCGCAATGGGAAAAACATCATCATCGCTTTCACGAATCATTAGTTGGTGGTTGCCAGTCTGCAATGCTTTTAGAGTTCAGCCAGATATCTCGTCGTGTCACAGACCGTTTTCGTAGAGTCTGTATCCAAAAAACCTCACCTGACCAGAAAGTTTGGAAAGAACATGAAACTATCTATGAGTTAACTATTGCCCGTCGAAGTGAAGAAGCTTGTGAAGCTTTAGCTGCACATATTCAAAGAGCATCAGATCGCATCTTACAAGAAGCCTCATCGATGATGGAGTAGTTATATTTTAAAAAAATTAAGCTCAAAAAAAACTGCAAATTTTTTTTCAGCGCAAAAAGTTAGCTCAGTTTGATTGGGCCTATACTCTTGACTTGCTATTAAAAAGCGAGATGCCTTTTTCATAACGCTTTGCAATCACAATACAATAATTAGCTTAATCACGTCTGGAGGGTAAATACCCTATATCATCAATAATCAGTAGCTTATTACTACATGCTGCAAATAGCTTTTTAACTTATGTGTCGCAGTAAATCAGGTGCAATAATAAACCTTACCTTTATTTTGTCTTGGATTGCTAAATAACCCAAGGTGATGGCTAGCTGAGTTTTACCGATACCGCCGGAGCTCAACGTAACCACATTTTATGCCATACTATAAAGTTAGGCATAATCAGTTCACTTTCCACTATGAGCTTGAGTTTATCCATCCTTTTGCCGATGGTAATGGCAGTATCGGGCGTATCTGGTAAAGCCTAATTTTAGCTAAATGGAATCCATTGTTTGCCAATTTACCAATTGAATCTTTAGTTTTTGTGCACCAAGAAGGATACTATGGCGCTATTTCTGCTAGCACAACGCAAACTGATAGTGCACCTTTTGTAAAATCATGCTGGGCATTATTGCTGAAACTTTGAGTGCTAAAATCTCAGAAACAGCAACACCAATTTACAAGCAAGCACTTGACCAGCGGCAAGAGTAAGCATTAGCAGCTAAAATTATGTTGCTGTTACAAAACAAGCCTCTCAGCAAGTCTTAACTAGCAGGTTTTTTAGGACATAAAAGTGTGTCGGGTGAGCTAAACAAGCAAGTAAAGCACTACTTAACCTTGCTTATATTGAGATGACTATCCCTGATAAGCCGAGCAGCCGCTTGCAAAAATACCGTTTAAGTACAAAGCATTTGGTACCAAACATCAAAGATTCAATCTTCTAGTTCAATAGTATACGTACTTGTTAATGTGCGCAGGCCGCATTTAAGAGTAGTGTAACAACCTGCTTAACTAGTACTAAACTTATCAAAACAGACCGAAGGTCATTTCTTTTTTACAAACCCTGTGACGCAACCAAAGAGCTTTAACCAACTTTAATGTACTTCGAGCTGGCAGGTGCTTTTCTAAAAAAACGCCCTAATATGGTGGATTAAGACACTTTTAGTCAATTTTAAACCTTTTAAAAGGGTTTAGATTCATCACTCTCATAACCGTCGTTGGTTCAAATCCAGCCCCCGCTACCAAGATTTATTAAGGCAGATCAATCATTTAGATTGATCTGCCTTTTTTTATGTCTAGTTAAAAATATTCCTGTGACGCTTTTGTGCCCAAACTGTGCCTAAAAATTGATCTGTTGTTTTTTTATGTGTTTGATAAATGACCTTAGGGTTTTATAGATACTAAAATTTAGTGTACGTCTTGAGTACAAGCAACCAAGCCTTCTATTGTTTCCAATATATTTAAGTAAGTAGTAGGAAGCAATGCTAGATGTACTCATTATGTCGATTCTGTCGCTGAATAATCTTAACAACTGCTTTACTCTTTATTTATTACACTAGCAAAAATTAAACCTAACACCTTTTAAGGGAAAAGCGCATGAATGAATTAAACGACTGGACTAGTGGTTATGTCACCGATATAGGCTACACCTTTGGCTATTACAGTGAACTTAACCCGCTTGCTCTTAAACTAGCATTTCTTAATAGTGGCATTATTCCGCCAGAGGTAGGTTATGCTTGCGAGCTAGGCTTTGGCCAAGGTTTAAGCACTAATATTCATGCTGCGGGTTCACTGGTGCACTGGCACGGTAACGATTTTAACCCAGCGCAAACTGCTCATGCGCATGAACTAGCTGCTGCTTCAGGTGCTAAAGTAGACCTAGTAGATGACAGTTTTGCCGAGTTTGTTAACCGCCCAGATTTACCAGAATTTGATTACATAGGCTTGCATGGTATTTGGAGTTGGATAAGTGATGAAAACCGCAACCACCTTGTTGAATTTATTCGTAAAAAGCTAAAAGTTGGTGGTGTTGTCTATATTAGCTACAACACCCTACCAGGTTGGAGCGCGTTTGCACCGGTGCGCTACCTAATGACAGAACACGCAGAACTAGTTGGTGCTGAAGGGCAGGGTATTTTAGGGCGTATTGATGAATCACTCCTATTTACAGAAAAACTGTTAGCTGCTAGTCCAGCTTATGCCCGCGCTAATCCCCAAGTGGGGGAGCGTATTAAAAACCTTAAACAACAAAACCGCCAATACTTAGCTCACGAATACTTTAACCGAGACTGGCAACCTATGAGCTTTTCTAGTGTTAAAGATTGGCTAGCGCCCACCAAGCTAAGCTACGCCTGTTCTGCCAATTTGCTAGACCATGTAGACGAAATAAATTTTTCTCAAGAACAACTAGCCTTATTGCAGTCGGTGAATGACCCGCAGCTTCGTGAAACAACGAAAGATTTTATGGTTAATCAGCAATTCCGTCGTGACTATTGGGTAAAAGGTGGACGCCGCCTATTACCACAACAACAGCTAACTAGGCTGCGTCAATTCGCTTGCGTGTTAGTAGTTCCCCCCAACAGTATTTCAATGAAGTTTCAGGCCAGTCAGGGCGAAGTTAGTATGACTGAGTCAATTTATCTACCCATCATTCAACTTCTTTCTAATCACCAACCTATCACCTTAGGCGAGTTACACCAGCAGTTAGCCAGCAAGGCAATTTCTTTTACTCAAATGTTTCAGGCAATAGTAGTGCTAGCAGGTCGTGGCTGCTTAGCAGCAGTGCAAAATGAAGAAACCGTTGCCAAGGTAAAAGAAAGCAGTCAACGCTTAAACAACTACCTTTTAAATGGTGCCTGCAACGGCAGCGAAATTAGCTATTTAGTCAGTCCATTATTAGGCGGCGGAATAAGTGCTAGCCGCATTGAACAATTATTAATTTCTGCTTACATAAATGGCGAGCAAACACCCACAGCTATGGCAAAAAAGGCTTGGTTCTACTTAAAAGAATTAGGTCAAAGCTTAATAAAAGACGGTGAAGCGATTAATGAAGAAGGTGAAAACTTAGCAGAAATGCAGCGTTATGCAGAATTATTTGTAGCAACTCGCCTGCCAATTTTTCAAGCATTATTAATAGTTTGACAAGGCTTTTTTTACACTAAACCTTTAACCTCCTGCCGCTTCATAGTATCGTAATAAAACGACTGTTTCGGCAGAATTTTTTAAAATAAGAACAAGAGCCCTTGGCAACTTCCAAGCGGTCTCTGAGAAAGGAGCTAAGATGCCTACAAAATGGATAAAAGCACTAGGTTTAGGTGTAGCTTTCACCTTTGCAACAACCCTAGCTAACGCAGCCACTTTAAAAGCTTTAACAGACCCCAGCTTTGTACCCTTTGAAATGATGGACCCAGCAACGGGTGAAATGATAGGTTTTGATATGGACATTCTAGCCGAAGTTGCCAAGCGTGCAGGCTTTGAATACAACCTTAAAACCATGGATTTCAACGGCATTATTCCCGCCTTGCAAACCCGTAATACCGATATCGCCTTAGCGGGTATCACCATTACTGAAGAAAGAGAAAAGGTAGTCGATTTTTCAGACCCCTACTACGACTCAGGCTTGCGTATTCTTGTACGCTCTAATAACAACCAAGTACAAAGCGTAGAAGACCTAAAAGGAAAAAAAGTAGGCACTAAAATTGGTAGCACCAGCTACAACTTTTTAATTGAAAAGCTAGGTGAGGGCAGTGGTGTTACCCCCTACCCAGGCAGTTCAGATATGTATATGGCATTAATGTCTGGCGCTATCGATGCAGTTTTTTATGACGCACCCAATGTTGGCTACTTTTCTAGCACCAAAGGTAAAGGCCGTACCAAGGTTACAGGCCCTTTATATGAAGGCCAGCAGTACGGTATAGCACTGGTTAGTGGTAGCCCTTGGGTTGAAAAAATAAACCAAGCTTTAGCTGAAATAAAAGCTGATGGTACTTATAAAAATATCTACGAAAAGTGGTTCGGTGCAATGCCTGAAACTAAATAAATTTGTACAAGGCCGGTTAATCCGGCCTTTTCTTATAGTTAACGGAGCCTAATCACGTGGATAACCAGTTCGAGTTTGACTGGCAAGCAGCATTCAATTCAGTGCCTTTTCTTTTAAAAGGTCTACCTTACACCCTAATGATTTCCTTTGGCGGTTTAGTTATAGGTTTTTTATTAGGCATACTCTTTGGGTTACTCAGCCTTAATAAAAAATGGTACTTCCGCTGGCCAGCCACAGCCTATATTGAAATTTTTCGTGGCACACCCATTTTAGTTCAGGTGCTATTTATCTTTTACGGCTTGCCCGATTTAATTGGCGCACCAATAGACCCAGTAACCGCATCCATAGTTGCCATAGCATTTAACTCAGGTGCTTACATTTCAGAAGTGGTACGTGGCGGTGTGCAATCCATTGCCAAAGGCCAACAAGAAGCAGGGCTTTCACTTGGCTTAACACGGGTACAAACCTTTTGGTATATCACCTGGCCACAAGCCTTTCGGCGAATGATTCCACCACTAGGTAATCAAGCCATAGTTAGCATTAAAGACACTTCGCTATTTTCAGTCATTGGCGTGGGTGAATTGGTACGCCAAGGGCAGGTTTATATAGCAAACACCTTCACAGCCTTTGAAGTCTACTTTGCTGTAGCCATTATTTATTTAGGTATTACGCTATCACTTTCTTTACTGCTACGCATTTACGAACACCGCAGCAAGTCTGCAGTTTAAGGGTAACTCCATGCCTTACATTGTTAACATAGAAAAACTTAACAAACACTTTGGGCAGCTGCATGTGCTTAAAGATATCGACTTACAAGTAACTCAAGGTGAAGTGCTGGTTATTATTGGCGCTAGTGGTTCAGGAAAATCGACTTTAATTCGTTGCATCAACGGCCTAGAAGAATACGACTCAGGCGAACTCAAGGTAGATGGTCATAAGCTAGAGCCTAAGGGTAAAAGCCAGCAGGCACTTAACACCATTCGCAAAGAAGTAGGAATGGTGTTCCAACAGTTCAATCTCTTTCCCCACCTAACCGTGCAGCGCAATATCATGCTGGCACCTTTAAAGGTAAGAAATAAAAACACTCAGGATGCAGCCAAGCTAGCAGACAAACTATTAGCAAGGGTAGGCATTGCCAACCAAGCACACAAACACCCAGAGCAGCTTTCAGGCGGCCAACAACAGCGTGTAGCCATTGCCAGAGCCTTAGCAATGGAGCCGCGTTTAATGTTGTTTGATGAACCCACCTCAGCCCTAGACCCAGAAATGGTTGGCGAAGTGCTTGATGTAATGCGTGACCTAGCTAAAGAAGGCATGACTATGCTGGTAGTTACTCACGAAATGGGTTTTGCCTGAGAAGTAGCAGACCGTGTAATTTACATTCACGAAGGCTGCATTGTTGAAGAAGGCACGCCAGAAGAAATTTTTGATAACGCCCAAAATGAACGTACCCAAGCCTTCCTTTCACGGGTTTTATCAAACTAATAAAAGCAGCCTAAACTTAGGCTGCTTTCTTTTGATTTATTTTAAATATATTTTTCTAGATTATTATTTCCTCGTATAATCATAAGAATGCTTTATCCTAACGTTAAGTCATTCTTGTGATTAGCTCTCATGGCTTCATCCGTTAAATAAGTTAAATTCATGTTATAAATATGCCATTTAGATGGTTAAGCCTTTAGAGTAACCTAACCATGCTGCCTACGCCCTTCTACTCTCGAATGCTGAACATTAAAACTCTAATAGTTTTTTTAGCATTTTTAGTTATGTTCATTACTCTGGTTAATACACTTTATGCTAGCTACAAAGTACAAAAAAACCAGTTAATTAAGCACACCCTAGACACCAACCAGGCTTACACTCAAAAGTTAGCAGCAGCTACAGATGACTTAATAAATGCCGCTTACGAGCAACTAGGGTTTGCAGCTAACATTATTGGCACAAATTTTTCAGACCTTTCTGTGCTTATGCAAGAAGTAGAACGAATTCAGTACCAAACACGAACCTTCAACTCAGTCACAGTTGTTAGCAAAGAAGGTGAAATTCTGGCCGCTTCTTCGAACAGACTCAACATTATTGGCTTAACCCTAACTGTTGGCGGTGGCCCAGAAGCCATAGCAGTTAAAAAACCCTTGGTAGGCACACCCCACCTAACGCGTGCAGGTGAATTGTTATTACTTATTTCTTACCCTATATTTAATGCTAAAGGTGAGTACTTAGGCTATTTGGGCGGCAGCCTCTACCTTAAAAAAGATAGCATTTTAAATGAGCTATTAGGGGAGCATTTCCACCAAGATGGCTCTTATATTTATGTTGTTGATAAAAACAAACAACTTATTTACCACCCTGAACAAGCTAAAGTTGGTGAGTTTGTTTTAGATAATGCAGCCATTAATAAGGTTATCAATAATGAAAGTGGTTCTATTCAGCTAACAACAAGTAATGGCATTGAAATGCTTGCTGGATTTTCTACAATTAAAACAGCAGGTTGGGGCGTAATTGCCCAGCGCCCTTTAAAGACAACATTAAGTTCACTCGATGAGTTAATGATTCAGGTTGGCTATTACACCCTTCCTTTAGTTTTATTTACCTTGGTGTTAATAGGGTTATTAGCTAATTATATTTCTCGCCCTTTATGCAGGCTAGCAAGCATTGCAGGCAAGATGAATTCATCAAAAGCTGAAGCTAATTTAATGAATATCAAGGCTTGGTATTTTGAAATAAGTGAACTTAAAAAAGCCATGTTAGAAGGCTTAGGGCTTAATAACAACCAAATTATTCAGCTAAAAGAAGATGCCGCTACCGATCCTTTAACCGGTGCAGTCAATCGGCGCAGCTTGCACCTGCTACTAAAAAAACTAGAGCAAAAGAACATTCCTATCTCTGCACTGGTTATCGACATAGATCACTTTAAAGCCGTTAATGACACCTTTGGTCATGCCCTTGGTGACAAGGTTTTAATAGAACTTACTCAGCTAATGCAAAAGGTATCTAGAAAACAAGATATAGTAGCTAGAACTGGTGGTGAGGAATTTCTTTTAATTTTACCTAGTACACCCAGCGACCTAGCTTGGACTATAGCGGAAAGGCTGCGAGAAAGAGTGGCTAAAATGCAAATAGAGCCAGTAGGTAAGCTAACGGTATCTATTGGTATAGCAACCAGCTCTAAGCACATCAAGTCTAACGAAGAGCTGCTAAAAAGAGCCGACCTTGCTATGTACCAAGCAAAAAAGCTTGGGCGTAATCGTTGTGAAGTTTTTGACACATCAAAAAAAGCACACATACACCCAAACTAATTTAACTTGCTAAATATTCTTAGCTATCAAGTCAGCTTTTAAAAGGCCTCCTTTAGTTAACAGCTTAGCTGAGAACTTGGGGTTTCTTTTTGAATTATAAGCTTCAAATATTTTCTTTAATCCTTTTGCTTCAAGCAGAGAGATATTTACCTCGGTATCCATTTCTGCAGACTCAATAAAATCAGATGAAAAGCTAGGCGCAATAATTAAAACTTGAGTAACTCTTTTACCAATTGACTCATAGCGAGTAACGTAAGATTTTATTTGGCGTGATGTAGTTGAGTATTTCGCAAACTCACCATTTTTAAGCGTTTTTGCCTCCCCGATTATTATATCTTCATCAGTTAGTGATATAACAATGTCAGCCCTATCTTTTGCTGAGTTACTAGCTCTTCGTAAATCTTCATCTACAGTTAAACCTAACTGCTCAAGTATTACTTTTGTTGCTTCCTCAAACTTAACTCCAATTTCTGCTTCAGTTACTGCGACATCATTTTCTTTAAGCTTTATAAAATCACGTGTTGCTAGCAGCTCATAGTTCTCTATCAGCTTATCAGTAGCACCAGCAAAATTTTCAAGTATCAATAACCGTGTATTACCTCTTGGAGAAATATTTAGCTTGTCTCGAATATCTTTTATTTCATTATTATTTATTAAATAAAGAATATCATGAGGTGTAATACCTAATGATCTTAATTTTTCCACGTCAAGCTCTTGCGTTTCTTCTAACTCAAAATCTGTCTTAATAACTGAAACTAAATTAGGTAACAGCTCTTGCAGGCAATTATACATTTCTTTATAACCTGCGGCACTTAGTGAGTTAAACTCTATATCAGATGAGTTTTTTAATGTTTCTAGAATAATACTACTACGCTCATCCAAAGTAGAACCTATCCTTTCAGCCTGAATATCCAAATCTTCAATCAACTTTTTTAAACGTTCTTTTCTTTCATTAATATTGAAGTCTTGGTTATGCATTTCAACTTCTATGAGCTTTTTAACACTAAGCCCCATTTGAATAATCATCTTTATTTTCTGATCACGCTCAACACCACGGATTTTCTTTTCATGAGATTTTAAGACATTTGATAGCTCTGCATCGGAAAAGGTTCTTAAAATACGCAACAAATATTTATCGGCAACCTCTTTGTTTTGAATATTATGTAAAATGCTAACAATTTCATCAGGTATATAAACAGTTTGGTGCTTTCGACTAACAAATAAAAGGCCAATTTCACGAAGCGAGTCTAGGCAAGCCAGCACATCACTTTTATGAATTGGAGCAACAAGATGCTCAATTGCAATTTTATCATCATTGGCTATATCTAACTGGACAGCTAATACATTTAGTATTCCACGCTCATCATTACTTATCTTCGCTTCTCTTTTTAACTTCTCATCATTAAAGTAAGCTTCTTTAAAGCACTCATAGTATATTCTTAGTTTTTTATCTTGGTTTAATAAATTACTATCTGTCGCATCGGATAAAATAATAGGTTTAAGAAATTGAGCATGAGTATTTATATTTTCCCACTCTTTTTCATAAAGTGCTTCTACCCATGCAATTCGAGCAATACAGTTTCCATCCCTACTAATAATATTTATCAGCAAGTTAGCCTGTGCTCCAAGCAAAGAAAGTTCTTCTTTTATACTCAACTCTAAATAAGGTAAAACAACTTTAAATAGCTCTGTTACTTCACCACTAGAAGCATTCTTAACTTGTCCGTCAATATTTTTAATTTTTTTACTAATTTCGTTATCTCTTCCAGCTGCTTCTGAACATACCTTATCTAAAAAATTTAGGAATTTAGATTTTTCTATTTGATTGACAGTTGAAAGAACATTTTTAAGCTTCATAGTAGCTTCCTTTTCCTATGTTATTATATTTTTAAAACACTGCGTCACTCTAGCATAACTTTTCAGCACTTTTCGTTCTAAACGCTACTGCTAAAACTTATGCTTCAAGAAACTGCTCAAAACCTTCTACCGTTAAGGGTTTAGAGAAGTGGTAACCCTGAATATAGTCGCAATCCAGTGCTTTAAGGAAAGCTAGTTGTTCTTGGCTATCAACACCTTCTGCGACGGTTTCAAGTTTTAAGCTATGTGCCAAGGCAATAGTGGCGCGAATAATGTGTTCGTCTGAATCTTTCTCACCTATACCAATAATAAAGCTACGATCTATCTTTAAGTGGTCGGCATCTATTGCTTTTAAGTAGCTCATTGAAGAATAGCCAGTTCCGAAATCATCAATAGATAAAGCAATACCTGCTTTTTTCAGCTGTTTTAGGTTATCCATCACCCTTTCAGAATCCGTCATTAAGGTGGTTTCTGTTATTTCTACACACAGCTGTTCTGCAGGTATAGCATAGTCTTTCATCAAGCCCAGCATCCGTTCGGCTAGCGTGTCTCTAGCTAATTGCACCGCAGAAATATTCATGGAAATTTTGCCAAACTGAATGCCTCGCCTATTCCATTCAACCATTTGCTGAAATAGATTTTTCATTAGCCAAGCACCAATTTCTAAAATTTGGCCTGTTTCTTCTGCAAGCGTTATAAATTCAAAAGGAGAAACCCACTCACCTTCAGCCACTTCCCAGCGCATTAGGGCTTCTGCACCATAAATAGCATTGGTTGCTGTATTAATCTGAGGCTGGTAACGCAGGCTAAAAGCCGATTCAGACTTAATGGCTACTTCTAACTGCTGCTGTAGGTAAACCCGTCTTTTAATGAGTGCATCCATAGCTTCATCAAAAAAGCGATAGGTGTTTTTACCTGCATGTTTGGCTCGGTACATAGCCATATCTGCTTGGCGTAGCATTTTTGATGCATCCGATGTTTGAGTAGCGCCAGTGGCCACACCTACACTACAGGTAATATTAAAAATACTATCACCATAATGAAATGGCTTGGCGACTACTCTAACCACTTTACTGGCAAAGCTGTTTAGCTGCCTTTGGCTAGTTACATTTTTTACTAGTATTGCAAACTCGTCGCCACCCAAACGGGCTAGCAGGTGGTTTTCGCTCATTAAGCTTTGTAAATTCGATGTGGTGTGAATTAAAAGCGCATCACCTGCCTCATGCCCTTGGGTGTCATTAATGTCTTTAAAGCGATCTAAATCGATAAACAAAACGGCTATTTCTGTTTGCTGTTCTGAATAGATAAATATTTGGTTTAGATGCCTTTCAAAATAACGCCGATTAGGTAAATCAGTTAAGGAATCATGGTCTGCTAGGTAGAGTGCTTTTTGTTCTGCATATTTACGTGCCGTTACGTCTTCGTGCACTGCAATAAAGTGCTCTATATTGTTTTTTGCATCTAAAATAGGCGTAATGGTTTGGTCAACCACCATAGTATGGCCGGTTTTATGCCGATTGATCAGCTCACCTCGCCAGCTTTTGCCCGCTAAAATGGTTTCCCATAATTCTTTAAAAAAGGCTTTTGACTGAAAACCTGAGTTAAGTATTCTTGGGTTTTTTCCGTTTACTTCTTCAAAGGTATAGCCTGTTAATTCGGTAAATGCCTTATTTGTCCAATGAATATCACCTTTCCTATTTGTTATTACTATGGCGTTGGCGGCACTTCTAATGGCTGTACTTAAAAGCTGAATATCACCCCTAGCCCGCCAGCGTTTTTCTTGAATAACTGCAATTACTAGCGCAACACCTAGGGTAAACAAGGAGATAACCATTAAAAATAAGCGCATCATTTTTTCATCATGGCGCCAAGAGGCAAGTGCCAGCTCTTCGTTAGAAACCAATACTAAAATTAAAGGCAGCAAAGAGGTGGACCGGTAGCTAACCAGGTAGTTAACTTCTTCAATGGAGGTTCTATACTGCCCCCAACTTTTTTCTTTTAGTTGTTGTAAAACCGTATCTATTTTTGGTTCAAGACTGCTTGCTAGCAACAACCCTTCACCATCGTAGCGATACAAATGAATGTGCGCAGCAAAGGTGTCTGTAATAGATGAAAAAAGGTTGTAAAAATACTGGGGGTTTATTGAAGCCACCAGCACGTTAATTAGTTGCTGGTTAGCATCACGCACTGGCACACAAAAGGGAATGTAGCGGTGGGTAGATGTTTCTGCATAAGGGTCGTTGGGGTAACGGCCTTTTTGGGGCGACTCAATAACAAAGTCTAGCAAGGGTTCACTTTTTAAAGTATCAAAGCAAGAATAACTGGCAATACTGCCCTTACTTTTAGTTACGGAAGCTATAACTAAGCCTTGCGTATCAAGCAGGTCAATGGCTCTTAGTTGGGGAGAAATGCGTAGTTGTTCAGCTAGCAGGCTTTCAGTAGCTAGAGTTGAGCTAAGTTGGGGCAAGCTTTCAGCCAGGGTTTGCATAGAACTATTCACCGACTGAAAGGAGCGAACAACTGTGTCTTCTAGTGCATGTAATAAAACAGCATTGCTTGTATCCTGCTCTGCAAGGCTTCTCGCAACACCTTGTTGTGCTGTATGTTGCAGTACTAACCAAAAGCAAAACAAAATAATAAATGCTGTAAGGAAAACCCACTTTTGACGAAAAGCAGCATTTTTTATTAATAAAAAAATATTAGGTAGCACTGGTATAATCAATTCCATATCAAGACACAAAAAACATCTGACCGTTATATTAACATCTAATACGGCTACACGTAGAGGTATTCTATGCAACAGCAGCTTCAGCTCAATTACCCTGTAAAAAAACTAAAAAAAACGCTGTTACTTAGCTTGGTATTAATATTTTTAACCAGCTTTATTTTTCAGTCGGCGGCCTTTGCCTTATCTGAAAGAGAACAAAAAATTAAAGAGGCTGGAAAGTTACGTGTTTGCATCTGGCCTGACTATTTTTCTATTTCTTATAAAAATAGAAAAACAGGGCAGTTAGAAGGCATCGACATAGGCTTGTCTAAAGAGTTTGCTAAAGACCTAGGTGTAGAGCTGGAATACGTTACCACCCACTTTGGAATTTTTATGAATGATATTCAAGCTGATCGTTGCGATATTGCGATGTTTGGCGTGGGTGTTACCGAAGCTCGCGCCCCTTACATTGACTACAGCGAACCCTACCTAAGTAGCGGCATCTATGGCGTTGCAAGCAAAGGTAACCCACTGCTTGATAGCTGGGAAGCCATGGACCAAGAGGGCGTAATCGTTGCGGTTCAAAAAGGCACTTATATGGAAGGTGTAATGCGTAACACGCTAAAAAATGCTGAGCTTATGGCAGTGGTTAAAAGTAGCCAGCGAGAAATAGAAGTACGCTCTGGGCGTGCCGATGTGTTTATTGCCGACTACCCCTACGGTCAAAAAATACTGCAAGTTTACGACTGGGCAAAGCTATTAACACCTAAAGAAGCCACCACACATATTCAGTATGCCTACGCCATTAAAAAAGAGCAGCCTGAATGGCTAGAAAGAGTAAATACCTTTGTAAGCGCTATCAAAAGCGATGGCCGCTTAGAAAAACATGCCAGAGAAAATGGCTTGCTGCCTATAGCGCTCATTAAGCCTTAAAGAATTAGCGCATTTACTGTTAAACTATTTTATGTGAGTCATCACTTTTAGCACTAACTCGTTTTAATCAGTAAGGAAAATCTTTATGTCGAATAAAATTAAGGTGGCAATTGCCGGTTACGGTAATTTGGGGCGTGGTGTTGAATCAGCACTAGCGCAAAACCCAGACATGCAGCTAGTCGGTGTTTTTAGCCGCCGAGATCCTGTGACTGTTGAGCTTCTCAATAAAAATGTGCCTGTTTATGCCATGGCTGATGTTGAGCAGTTCCAAGATCAGGTTGACGTAATGATTCTATGTGGTGGCTCTCGCTCTGATTTACCCGAGCAAGGTCCTTATTTAGCCCAGTTCTTTAATACCGTTGATAGCTTTGACACTCACGCCAAGGTGAATGAACATTTTGATGCTTTAGATGCACCCGCTAAAAAAGCAGGCAAGGTTGCCCTGCTTTCAGTCGGCTGGGATCCAGGTCTTTTTTCCCTAAACCGCATGTTTGGTGAAACCATTTTATCTGAAGGTGAAACCTATACCTTTTGGGGCAAGGGTTTAAGCCAAGGGCATTCTGATGCAGTGCGCCGTGTAGCTGGTGTTAAGTTGGGTGTGCAATATACCCTGCCCTCTGAAGATGCCATAGCACGGGTTCGTGCGGGCGAACAACCTGAACTAACCACCCGTGAAAAGCATGTACGCCAGTGTTTTATTGTTTTAGATGAAGGGGCTGATGCCGAGCAAGTGCGAACCAGCATAGTGACCATGCCCGATTATTTTGCTGACTATGACACTGAAGTAAACTTTATTGATCAAGCAACGTTTGAAAAAGACCATAGCAGTATGCCGCATGGTGGTTTTGTTATTCGTAGTGGTGTTACTGGTACTGGCAATAAGCAAACCATTGAGTATTCTTTAGCCTTGGGCAGCAACCCAGAATTTACTGCAAGTGTACTAGTGGCTTACGCTAGGGCTGTGCATAAGTTAGCAGGCCTTGGAGAAGTGGGCGCAAAAACTGTTTTTGATGTACCGCCCGGTCTGCTTTCACCTAAAGACCCAGCACAACTGCGTTTAGACTTGCTATAAGTTTAAGCTGCTACAAAAAAAGCCGATAAACACTAAACAGTTATCGGCTTTTTTTATTAGCTAAGGCTGGCTATTTACGCCTACGTTTACGATCAGTACGCGCTTCTTTAGTCATTTTTAGCTGCCTAGCTTTAGACGCTTCACGGCTATCTAGCTTTTCTGTAGCAAAGGGGTTTTCACCACTGCGAAATTCAAACCTAAGCGGTGTACCCGTTACTTTTAATACCTTGCGAAAGGTATTCATTAGGTAGCGTTTATAACTGGTTGTTAAGGCCGCCGTTTGATTACCGTGGACCACGATAATGGGCGGATTCAAGCCGCCTTGGTGGGCATAGCGCAATTTAATGCGACGACCATTCACCATAGGTGGTTGATGCTCACTTACAACGTCTTGTAACAGGGTAGTTAAGCGATTAGTGGACCAGTGGCTAGTTGCAGATTTATAGGCTTTTTCAACCGAACGGAAAAGCTCACCAACACCCGTACCATGCAGGGCAGAAATATAATGCACATCTGCATAGTCTACAAATTCTAAACGGCGGTCGATGTCTTTTTTAATTTGATCACGGCTTTCTTGGTCTAGGTTATCCCACTTATTAACAGCAATAACTAAAGCTCGACCTGATTCCAATACAAAGCTAAGTAGGTGAAGGTCTTGCTCTACTAAACCTGTTTGGCCGTCAATCACCACAACAGCCACATTGCATTCTTTAATGGCTTGCAGGGTTTTTACGATAGAGAATTTTTCAGCAATTTCGGTTACATTTTTACGGCGTCTAATACCCGCAGTATCAACCAGGGTGTAAGGCTTACCTTTACGTTCAAACGGAATGGTAATGGCATCACGCGTTGTGCCGGGCAAGTCAAAAACAATAACGCGCTCTTCACCTAAAATTCGGTTAACTAAAGTTGATTTACCCACATTAGGGCGACCAATAATGCCAAACTTTAACTGACGGTCGGCATGTTCTTTAGCTTCTTGTTCTAGTGCTTCGTCTTGTTCTTCAGCTGTTGGCTCGTCTAAATTCACTTCGCCCCAAACGGGTTCTTTTGGCCCTAAGTCTACTTCTGTCATAGGTCCAAGCAAATCATCTAACAAACCAGTAATCATGGTACTAACACCACGATTATGAACCGCTGCAATCATAAAGGGTTCGGTATTCATACCCAGTGCATAAAATTCGGCACTATGGCTATAAGCATCTAAACCATCAGTTTTAT
Organism: Marinospirillum minutulum DSM 6287; assembly: GCF_000422325.1. Taxonomy (GTDB): domain Bacteria; phylum Pseudomonadota; class Gammaproteobacteria; order Pseudomonadales; family Halomonadaceae; genus Marinospirillum; species Marinospirillum minutulum. The sequence goes on along the minus strand of NZ_AULO01000012.1, from coordinate 96,760 downwards.
TAACCACTAGGTAGGCTTGTTTATTATGCTCACGCAGGTATTTGGCAATCATTTCATCGGCTGCGGTCATGCCAGAACGTGCATCAACAATAAATAAAACTAGGTCTGCTTCATCTATCGCAAGCAGAGAGTGGCGTGCCATTTCAGCATCTATGCCTTCTTCATCACCACTTATACCACCGGTATCTATCACTATATAAGGGCGACCGCCTACCTTACCTTCACCATACTGGCGATCTCGGGTAAGACCGGGAAAGTCTGCAACCAGTGCATCTCGGCTACGCGTTAAACGATTAAAAAGGGTAGATTTGCCGACATTGGGTCGGCCAACTAAAGCAATTACAGGAGTCATGGTGTTTATTTCTTAAGGGTGAAAAGCCCAAGGCGGCCGCGTATGGAGTGAACCAGTAGGCGGTTATTATTCACTATTGGCAGGGCGCGAATACCGTCTAGATCAAATCCCTTGCGGCCTGTTACTTCGCCTGTGTTTGAATCAAGCAGGTGTAGATAACCCTGATAGTCGGCAACAACAAGACTATTTTCTAGAAGAACGGGTTCGGTTAAATCGCGGCCATAAAGGGCATCTTGAGTCCAAAGGCTGCTACCAGTGAATAAGTCTAGGGCATGAATGCGGCTAGCTTCATCAACAACAATAACCTGATTGTTGATTATAAGTGGTGCATGAAAACTAGAAAGGTCACGGCTCCAACGACTACGCCCTGTAAAAGGATCTAACGCATGGGTTTGGCCTTGGTAGCTATTAACAATTAGCATACCCTGAGCTTCTTTAGCCTGCCCACGAACATCGACCAAACGTTCAATATCGGTTCTACCTGTAGGCTGGGCTATGCGGCTTTCCCAGCGCACTTGTCCGCTGGCATTATCTAGAGCAACTAATTTACCGTTAGCAAAGCCAGTAAAGCTTTGTAGGCTAGTTAAGGTAGGTGTTGAAGTGCCACGCAGGGTAAGTGATGGCATTGAACTGGCGTAGGTCCATAACTGACGACCTGTTGTTGCATCTATAGCCGTTAAATGGCCATCGGCAGCAAGCACAACCAATAGGTTGCCATCTACCTGAGGCGGTGTTAAAGCTTCGCTAGGTAGTTTAATGCGCCAGTTGGTATCACCTGTACGTGTATTAATGGCTAGTAGCTCGCCATTTTGGGTAGCTAGGTACAAACTACCTTTCGCAAGGGTTAAGCCAGCACTAACGCCATGATCTAATTGCTGTGACCAGATCAAATCTGATTTAAAAAAACCACTAATAGAAAGATCAAAAGCTTGTACTAAACCTTGGGCATCAGCAGCAACAAGTAAGTCACCATCTAGTGCAGGCATTAGTTGATAACCGCGCCAGCGTTCGCCATAACCTGAGTGATCTTGCCATTCGCTAACCAGTTGGTGTTTACCGTTAGTTTTAGGCAGGTCTGCTGGCGGGTATTGTGGTTCTGGTAAGCTGCTGCAACCAGCCAAGAGTAAAACTAGGCCAGCAATAGCCCCTTTAATTAGGCCTCTATTTAAAAGGGCTTTAGGCATTAAGCGTCACCGTTAGCTGCAAGCGTGTCTAACTTCATTTCAACTAGAGGCGTTGAATCGCCAGTTGCACGGCTGGCATCGAGTGCACGTTGGTAGGCTTCTCTTGCTTGAAGTGCATCGCCTTTGCTCATTAGCAAATCACCACGCAAGGATTGAAAATCGGCCGTAAAACCACCCGCATCAGCAACATCGAGTAGTGTTAAAGCTTCTTCCACTTTTTCTTGCGAGTTTAAAATGCGTGCTAAACGTAAACGCACAACCAGTTCTATTGCATCAATTTTGGTGGTATCCAAAGCACCACGTAAATGCGCTTGGGCTTCGTCTAGCGCATCACGCTCTACCGCTAAACGTGCGGCAAATAAACGTGCGTAATCTGAATAAACACTACCTTCAAACTCACCAATTAAACGGTTAATCAAAGCTTCAGCTTGTTCTTGACGCGCATCACCTGTGCCGTTCATTACAACCTGGTTTAATTCTGTATAAAGTTGTGAGGCGCTTTCCGCTTGGCTTAGCTGGTAGCCTTCCCAACCCTTCCAACCACCAACACCTGCTACAGCAACTACAGCGCCGATAATCATCGACTTACCGTTTTTGCTCCACCACTCCTTCAGGGATTCCAGTTGTTCTTCTTCGCTATGCATAAACAAGCCTATTAGATGGTTTTTATCTGCAAAATGTGGGCTATCTTAACTTAGCTCAGCGGCTTTGCAAATACTGGTGTAAAAATCCGGCCAAATCGCTTAGTGTCACTTCACTTTGCTCTTGGTCTTCTCTTAGGTATTTAACGCTAGCTACACCTTGGGCAATTTCATTTTCGCCCAATAAAATAGCCAGCTGTGCGCCTGATTTATCAGCACGTTTAATTTGTTGCTTAAACCCACCACCACCGCAGTGAGTTAAAATTCTTAAACTAGGCTGCTCGCTACGTAAACGCTCTGCCAATAGTAGAGCATAAGCCGCTGCGCCTTCGCCTGAAGCTGCCAAATAGATATCGAGTTGTTGGCTTATTTCTGCTGGAAAAACCTCAAGTGTTTCTAGCAAAAGAATTAAGCGCTCAATACCCATAGCAAAACCAACGGCTGGTGTTGCCTTGCCGCCTAGCTGTTCTACGAGTGCGTCATAACGTCCACCTGCACAAACCGTGCCTTGTGAGCCAAGTGCTGTGGTTGTCCATTCAAATACCGTTTTGCTGTAGTAATCTAGGCCACGTACCAACAAGGGGTTAAGTTTATAAGTAACGCCTGCGGCATCTAAAAACTGGCAAAGACCGGCAAAATGCTGCCGACTTTCGTCATCTAGGTAGGCATCAAATGAAGGGGCATTTTCTAGAATTTTTTGGGTAGTGGCCGATTTTGAATCTAAAATTCTAAGCGGATTAGTGGTTAAACGGCGCTGACTGTCTTCGTCTAGCTCGCTGTAAAACCCTTCCAAGTAAGCCGTGAGCGCTTGGCGATAATTGGCACGCGCTTCAGCACTACCTAGGGTATTTAGCTCTAGGGTTAGGTGTTCCAAAATACCCAGCTCGCGCCATAAGCGTACCGTTAATAGAATTAGCTCTGCGTCTATATCTGGGCCATTCAAACCAAAGGTTTCTACACCTATTTGATGAAACTGGCGATAGCGGCCTTTTTGTGGGCGCTCATGGCGAAACATAGGGCCTTGATACCAAAGGCGCTGTTGTTGGTTATAAAGTAGGCCGTGCTCTTCTGCAGCACGTACACAACCAGCCGTACCTTCGGGGCGAAGGGTTAGGCTGTCACCGTTGCGGTCGTCAAAGGTGTACATTTCTTTTTCGACTATATCGGTCACTTCACCTATGGAGCGTTTAAACAGTGCCGTTTGCTCTACAATAGGCATACGAATTTCTTGATAGCCATAGCGGGCTAAAAGGCTGCTTACGGTTTTTTCTAAATACTGCCAGCGCGGACTTGCTTCTGGAAGCAGGTCGTTCATACCACGAATTGCTTGTATCTTTTTTGCCACGAAATAAATCCTATTAACTGCGTGCTAAGAGTTGGTCTAAGGTTGCTTGTTTTGCTGCCGCTTTTTCACGAATCATGGCTTCTAACTGATCAACCAAATTATCGCTGGTGAGTTTGCTGGCTGGCTTACCATCAATATAAATAAGGTGTTGTGGCTCGCCCCCAGTTAAACCTAAGTCGGCTTCACGCGCTTCACCTGGGCCATTCACCACACAACCAATAATTGCAACATCTAGGGGGGTTAATAAGTCTTCTACCCTAGTTTCTAGTTGGTTCATGGTGGCAACCACATCAAAATTTTGTCTAGAACAGCTAGGGCAAGCAATAAAATTAACCCCCTTGCTGCGTAGGCGTAGGCTTTTTAGTAGATCAAAACCCACCTTCACTTCTTCTACTGGGTCTGCTGCCAAAGAAATACGCAAGGTATCGCCTAGGCCTTCCATCAACAAAATACCCAACCCAACAGAAGACTTCACTGTTCCTGAGCGTAAACCGCCTGCTTCTGTAATACCCAAGTGCAGGGGTTGTTCAATTTGTTTTGCTAACTGGCGGTAGGCTTCAACTGCCATAAACACATCTGAAGCCTTTACGCTGACTTTGTATTCTTGAAAATCTAAACGGTCTAAGTAATCGACATGCCGCAGGGCTGATTCAACCAAGGCTGCGGGGGTGGGTTCGCCATATTTTTTCTGTAGGTCTTTTTCTAACGAGCCAGCATTCACACCTATGCGTATAGAAATGCCCTTGTCACGCGCTGCTGCAACCACTTCTCTTACGCGGTCTTCTCGCCCAATATTGCCCGGGTTAATACGTAAACAATCAACGCCCAGTTCGGCAGTACGCAAAGCGATTTTATAATCGAAATGAATATCTGCAATCAGTGGTGTTTTAACTAGCTTACGTATTTGCCCAAAAGCTTCTGCCGCTTCCATACTTGGTACAGAAACACGAACAAGATCAACACCGGCTTGTTCCATTTTTTGTATTTGCGAAACCGTGGCAGCAACATCGCAGGTTTCTGTATTGGTCATGCTTTGCACACTAATAGGGGCATCACCACCTACAAGTACAGAGCCAACGTTTATTTGACGGGATTTACGGCGTTTAATTGCGGAGACATGCTGCATGGTAGGTATTAAAACTCTTAGGAATTATTCAACTCGGATTGAAGCATAGCCATTAGGACGAATGCGTGATGAAAAATCAAATGCTTCACCTTGGTAAAATACCTTCGCCGCTTCGCCAAAACCAAAGACCATGCGGAAGGGTGGCTCACCTTCTAATAGCACTTTATCGCCAGACTGCATTAGTGCGGCATGTAAAATACTACCGCTATCGTCTCTTACTTCTACCCAGCACTCACCGTCAAAACTTAATGCCACCAACTTATTGTTACCTAGGGTGGCAAGGGCAGGGTCACCTTCAATAACTTTCGCTTCTGCTACGGCTTTTAAAGGGGCTGCTGGTTTAGGTTCTTCAATTTTAGGTTTTGCAACAACGGCAGGCTTAACCTGCGGTTGCTCTTCTACTGGCGGGGTGTTTTCTACTAAAGGCTGTTCTTCTACTGGCGCTTCAGCTTCTTGTTTATCTGGCGTTGGTGCAACAACAACTTCCTCTACACTTACTGGTCCAACTATGGTGTTGCCATCCAGCGTATCTACTTGCACATCTTGGCTGCCCACACTAGGCATAGGCTCTGCCGTACGGCTTTGCCACCAAATAATAATAACGGTAATTAACGCTACAACTATAAGCAGGGTAAAAAGCTTAAAAACCAGACTATTGGTATTTTTTTCTGGTTTCATTACTTCAACGGTCTGCTGGGTTTCTTGGGCAACTAGCTCTGGGTGATGCATAGCAAAACAATGCATTACTTCATCTGCATCTATACCAAGAAAGCGGGCGTAGGCCCTTAAGTAACCCTTAATAAAAGTTACGCTGTGCAGGGGGGCAAAGTCTTCATTTTCTAGGGCAGGCACATAAATAGGCAGGAAGTTAAGCTTTTTGGCTACTTCAATTTGCGATAAGCCTTTTGCTTCGCGTGCCTTTTTTAGTAGTTCACCTGGGCGGCTACAGTCAATTTCAACAGGTGTTTCTACTGGCTGCTGATCTTCGGCTTGTTGTTCTGTCATAGTCTGTGGAATCCTCGTTACCAGGATCTTCCTGTTTTTTTTAATTAGTGCTGTTTAGCAGGCTATTAATATAGCGTGCTTCTTTTTGATTACCGGTATGTTGTACCACAATCAACGCTTGTTTAAGTGTTGTCTCATCATTTATTTGTGCATCTCGCAAAGCCAACCAGTGCTGTTCTGCTTGCTGCCACGCTTGCTGCTTACTAAATAACTCTAGTAATGCACGATGGGGTGGAATAAATGTTGAATCTAAAACCAAGGCTTGTTGAAAATAACCTAAGGCTTTGTCTGTTTGCTCTAGCTTTATTGATACATAGCCTAGATTAGTAAAAACCAACCTTCTATCGGCATAATAAATATCTTTACTGGCTATTTCTAGCTGCTTACGTGCTTCATCATAGCGGCTCTGCTTGAATAAAAAAGCTGCGTAATTGTTTCTAACGTCCGTTTCATTACCTTTAGTTTGTAACGCTTTTTTAAAATACCTTTCAGATAAATCAAATTCACCCTGTTGCTGTAAAGCTAGCGCAGTACCGTGTAAAGCTTCTGAATAAGAAGGACGAGCCTTCAAAGCTTTTTTAAAATTGATTAACCCTCTGTTGATCTGACCTTGGTTTAAATAACCCATCCCTAAATTAGTGTAAGCCTCTGCTTGCTGATCTAGGTCTACTTTTTCCCAAGGTGCTTGAGCCGCACAACCTGATACTAGTATAAATAATAGTGCTATTGCAAAGCGCTGCATCACTTCAAGCCTTTTAAACTGTTGGGTGTTGCTCAGGGTCAACTTGATGAACTTGAATCAGTGCTTGTTCAGCATAGCGGGCGCTACGTCTTGTTTTATCTTGCACTCGCCCAACTAACTGACCACAAGCTGCATCTATATCATCACCCCTTGTTGTGCGTATGGGTGCTGAATAGCCATGCTCGTGCAAACAGGCTTGAAAACGCATTACCTGATTTCTTGATGGGCGCTGATAATCTGAACCAGGAAAAGGGTTAAAAGGTATCAGGTTTATCTTACAGGGCAGCTGTTTAAGTAACGCAGCCAGTTTTGTAGCATGTTCTAACTGATCATTCACACCGGCAATTAGGGTGTATTCAATCGTAATATCGCGTGAGTCACCGCATTTTTTTAAATAACGATTACAAGCATCTAAAAGCTGTTGTATAGGGTATTTGCGGTTAATAGGAACTAGCTCATTACGCAGCGCATCGGTGGGCGCATGAAGCGAAATAGCTAAAGATACATCAACTTCATCACCTAACTGATCTATTTGCGGCACTAGGCCAGAAGTAGAAAGCGTTACACGCCGCTTAGATAAACCGTAGCCGTTGTCGTCTAACATAATTTTCATGGCATCAACGGCTGGGCGATAGTTCATTAAAGGTTCGCCCATACCCATCATCACCACATTGGTGACAGGGCGGTTTTTAGTGTCTTTACGTGGGCCAAAAGACTTTTGTGCCACCCAAACCTGACCAATAATCTCTGCTGGGGTTAGGTTACGCTGAAAACCTTGCTTGCCCGTTGAACAAAAAGAGCAATCTAACGAACAACCCACTTGTGAAGAAACACAAAGGGTACGGCGGTTTTCTCCCACAGGAATAAGTACAGCTTCAACATGGCTGCCAGTGCCTACTTCTAACACCCATTTGCGGGTACCATCGGTAGAAATATCTTCTAAAACAACTTTGGGAGGTCGAATTTCTGCACAGGCTAACAGCTTTTCTCTTAAGCTTTTGCTTAGGTCGGTCATCTGTTCAAAACTATCAGCGCCACGGTGGTGCATCCACTTCATTATTTGTGCAGCACGAAATTTCTTTTCGCCAAGGCCTTCAACAAAAAAAGCCTCTAGCTCGGGTAGTGTTTTACCCAGCAGGTTTACTTTTTCTGTTACGGGTTGCGCTGCATTATTCGATGCCATGAGGAATGACCTGTCGCTGACTGTTAAAATTAAATCGCTTAAAGCATCAAAGGGCAGACTTTAAGTCTACCCTTTGCTTAGCACTGGTTTAAAACCTAGCAATTAACCGCGTGGGCAAATTTCGCTGGTTTCAAAAAAGTAAGCAATTTCGCGTGCTGCCGATTCTGCTGAATCTGAACCGTGTACAGCGTTAGCATCTATAGAGCTAGCGAAGTCTGCACGAATAGTACCGGCATCGGCTTCTTTAGGGTTGGTAGCACCCATTAGTTCACGGTTTTTTAGAATAGCGTTTTCGCCTTCTAATACTTGCACAACCACAGGGCCTGAAGTCATAAAACCAACCAGGTCTTTATAGAAAGGACGCTCTTTATGTTCTGCATAAAAACCGCCAGCTTTTGCATCATCTAGCTGTAGCATTTTGGCAGCAACAATTTTTAAACCAGCTTTTTCAAAACGCGCCATAATTTCACCGATAACGTTTTTACCAACAGCATCGGGCTTAATAATAGATAGCGTACGTTCAACAGCCATGTAATTCTCCAGTCATATTAAAAGAACAAAATTGAGTTTGCAGGATTATACGCTGAAGCTTTCGCCACAACCACATTCGTCTTTAACCAAGGGGTTATTAAACTTAAAATAGCTGTTTACCCCCTCTTTAACGTAATCCACTTCTGTACCATCAAGTATAGGTAAGTTTTCTTTATCAACAATGACTTTTACGCCATGGTTTTCAAAAACAGCATCGTTGGCCTCAACCTTGTCAGCAAAATCTAAAACGTAGGCATAACCAGAGCAACCACTAGGTTTAACCTTAACTCTTAGCCCTTCGCCTTCGCCACGTTCTTTTAGGCAGTGGGTAATATGCTCGGCTGCTGCTGATGTAATGGATATCGACATTTTGACCTCCAGAGTAACTTTTTAGACGCGACTAACTTTTTAGGCGTTCTAAGGCTTGATTCAACTGCTGACCGGCAAGGGCTGCTTGCTCTAGCGTCAGGTAACGACCAAAACTAAAACGAACTGAACTGAGTGCAACTTCTCGACTTAAACCCAAAGCAACCAGCACATAAGATGGATCAATACTGGCTGCATTGCAGGCAGAACCAGTAGAAACGGCCAAATTAGGCAAAGCCATCATCAGTGTTTCTGCTTCTACGGTTGGAAAAGCTAAATTCACTATTCCCGGCCAGTTACTGGTATTTTCTGCTGTTTGTACAAATAGGGCTGGGTTAAGCTGCTCTAAAAAAGTAGCCCGACACTGGGTAATATGACCCTTGTCTGCCGCCATTTGTTCCCCAGCCATTTGAGCCGCCAATCCTATACCCACTAGCTGATGGGTTGGCAAAGTACCAGAACGCATACCCCGCTCATGCCCACCACCATGAATCAGCGCTTCTAGGTGAACAGCAGGCTGCCGACGCACATAAAGCGCACCCACACCCTTAGGACCATAAAACTTGTGCCCACTTAGCGATAATAAATCTACCTGCAACTGGTTAACATCTATGGGCAGTTTGCCAGCCGCTTGGGCTGCATCTACATGAAAAAGTGCCGAATGGCTTTTTAATAGCTCGCCTATTTCTGCAATAGGGTTCACCGTACCCAGCTCGTTATTCACCAACATTAACGACACCATTAAAGTGTTTGGCGTTAAAGCTTGGGCAACCTGCGCAACCTCTATTAGCCCTTGGCTGTTGGGCTTTAAATAAGTAACTGAATAGCCCTCTTTTTCTAGCCAATGGCAGGTATCTAATACCGCCTTATGCTCTAAAACAGAGGTAATAATGTGCCGCCCTTTATCGGGGTTGGCTCTGGCTGCACCAATAATGGCTAGGTTGTTGGCTTCGGTTGCGCCTGAAGTCCACACAACCTCTCGTACATCAGCACCCAACAAGCTGGCAACCTGCTGGCGGGCTTTTTCTACTGCCTGCTCTGCTTGCCAACCTGCTAGGTGTGAACGAGAGGCAGGGTTAGCAAAGCAACCATCAAGCGTTAGGTGTTTAGCCATTAACTGGGCAACTTCAGGCGCTACAGGTGTGGTAGCGGCATAATCTAAATAAATTAAGGAAGGCATTTTAGGCAACTAGTTACACAGCGGTCAGTTGAATTTCATCTTTAGCAAGGTTTGCAGCAGCCTGTTTAGCAGCTTTTTGCGAGCGTTCTAAATGCTCTTTAGTAACCAGCTCTGCTAGGGTGATATTGCTTAAAAACTGATGAATTTGGTCGGATAAATCACACCACAAATTATGCGTTAGGCATTTGCTACCTTGCAAACAGTCGCCCTTACCGCCACAGCGAGTAGCATCAACCGATTCATTAACCGCATCTATCACTGAAGCAACACAAATGGACTCTGGTTCACGGGCTAGCTGATAACCACCACCTGGACCACGCACACTAGAAACTAACTCGTTACGGCGTAAGCGGGCAAAGAGTTGTTCTAAATAAGATAAGGATATCTCTTGGCGGCCAGATATATCGGCTAAAGACACTGGCCCTTCTTTTGCATTAAGAGCCAGGTCTAGCATAGCGGTGACCGCATAACGGCCTTTAGTGGTCAAACGCATGACAAAATCTCCCTGACATAATTAGGTGATTTGATTATGCAAAGACCACGTGTTTTAGTCAAGTAATGACTGACTACGCAAATAATCTTCGTAAGTGCCGTTGAAATCCACTATGCCGGTTGAAGTTAATTCAATAATGCGCGTTGCCAGTGAAGAAACAAACTCACGGTCGTGGCTAACAAACAACAAAGTACCTGGGTAGTTTTCTAGGGCTAGGTTTAACGACTCTATGGATTCCATATCCAAGTGGTTAGTGGGTTCGTCCATCACCATAATGTTGGGCTTTTGCAGCATTAACTTGCCAAACAACATACGGCCTTGTTCACCACCTGAGATAACACCAACTTTTTTGTCGATTTCCTTTTGAGAAAAAAGCAAACGACCTAAAGTGCCACGTATCACCTGCTCGTCATCACCCTCTTGACCACAAGCAGCCATCCATTCATAAAGCGTGACAGGTTCGGCAAATTCATGGGCGTGATCTTGAGCGTAATAGCCTAGGTTGGCATTTTCTGACCACTTCACCTTACCTTGGGTTGGCTCTAATTCACCGACCAAGCATTTAAGCAGGGTAGACTTACCTATACCGTTAGGGCCAATAATGGCAATGCGCTCACCTACATTCACTTGCAGGTTAAAGTCACGAAAAAGCTCTTCATCAAAAGACTTAGACAAACCTTCCACTTCTAAAGCAATACGGTGCAGCTTCTTTTCTTGCTCAAAACGTATAAAGGGGTTTTGGCGGCTAGAAGGCTTAATTTCATCTAGCTGAATTTTATCTATCTGCTTAGCGCGTGAGGTTGCCTGCTTAGATTTAGACGCGTTAGCCGAAAAGCGACTTACAAAGGCTTTTAAATCTGCAATTTGGGCTTTTTTCTTGGCATTGTCGGATTGCATCTGCTCACGTGCTTGGGTAGAAGCAGTCATGTATTCATCGTAGTTGCCGTGATACAAACGCAGTTCACCATAATCCATATCCGCCATGTGCGTACACACACTGTTTAGGAAGTGGCGGTCGTGCGAAATAATAATCATGGTGCAATTACGCTGGTTCAAAATGCCTTCTAACCAACGAATGGTATTAATATCCAAGTTGTTGGTCGGTTCATCTAACAGCAGAATTTCTGGGTCAGAAAAAAGCGCCTGCGCCAAAAGCACTCGCAGTTTAAAGCCGGGTGCTATTTCGCTCATTAAACCAAAGTGCTGCTCTACAGGAATGCCCACACCAATCAGCAATTCACCGGCACGCGATTCAGCGGTGTAACCATCCATTTCAGCAAACTCGCCTTCAAGTTCGCCAGCACGAATACCGTCGGCTTCGGTCATTTCAGGGTTAGAATAAATAGCATCCCGCTCTTGCTTCACCTTCCATAACTCATCATGCCCCATAATAACTGTGTCGATAACAGTAAATTCTTCATAGGCAAATTGATCTTGGCGCAGTTTACCTAGGCGCTCATTAGGGTCTTTAGAAACATTGCCTGCGGTTGGCTCTAAATCGCCACCCAGAATTTTCATAAAGGTGGTTTTACCCGAGCCATTGGCGCCGATAAGACCGTAGCGGTTACCGTTACCAAATTTAACGGATACATTTTCAAACAGTGGCTTAGCGCCAAACTGCATGGTGATATTTGCAGTGGTTAGCAAGGGAATTTACTCAATTAGTAGTGAAAGAATTAAAAAGATAGGAAAACTGGCGGCGCATTATGACACAGCGCAGCCAGTTACCGAAACGGACTCGAGGGTTTAAGTCTTGCACTCATCTGTTTTATCTTCTAAATCAGAAAAGTCATCTTTTGGAAGCTCTGGCATTTGCTCTGCTTTGAAGTTTTGATCTAAACGCTGCAAAGCCTGACACATTTTATCCATACGACCATCCATTAAATACAGGTGATCTAACAAACCACGAATGGATTTAGCCACTGGGTCGGGCATTTCTTCGCTAATACCATAGGCATCAAACCCATAGCGTTTTTGCGCGGCGGCTCTTAGCTCTGGGTCTACCTTAATGCCTTCTTCTGGTTCATCTGGCTGGCTGCGTAAAACAATACGCCCCGGAATACCCACTACCGTAGCACCGGCAGGTACGGCTTTATTCACCACCGCATTAGAGCCAATTTTAGCCCCTGCACCCACCGTAAAAGGACCTAAAATTTTAGCACCAGCACCCACAATAACCCCATCTTCTAAGGTGGGGTGACGCTTGCCCTTATTCCAGCTAGTACCACCTAGGGTAACACCATGATAAAGCGTGACATCGTTACCAATTTCTGCGGTTTCGCCTATCACCACCCCCATGCCATGATCGATAAAAAAGCGGCGACCAATTTTAGCGCCTGGGTGAATTTCTATACCCGTAAACCAGCGGGCAAAGGTTGAAAGCCAGCGGGCTAGCCATTTAGCACCTTTATTCCACAGCCAATGGTTGCAGCGATGGAATAACAAGGCATGTAAACCTGGGTAGGTGGTAAGCACCTCAAACCAGTTACGTGCTGCTGGGTCACGCTTGAACACGCTGGCAATATCTTCACGAACTTGCTTAAACATTAGTGACTCTCGGATGATTTTCTAGCGGCTTTTTGCGTAGCGGTTAAAATACCACGCAGCATATTTACTTCCATAGTATCAGGCCTTGCTCGCATATAAAGGCGGCGCAAACGGCTCATGAGTTGCCGAGGTTTATTGGGGTCGTGGAAGTCAATTTCAATTAGAGTATTTTCTAGGTGCTCAAAGAAGTGTTCTAACGCCTCACCGCTGGCAAAAGGCACATCCCATTCTGTACCAAAGGGCTGCTTTTCATTTGGCAGGTTTTTTTCTTCTGCACTAAGCACTGCCATACGCAACTCATAGGTAAGCACCTGCACGGCAGCAGCAAGGTTTAAAGAACTAAAATCTGGGTTGCAAGGAATATGCACATGCAAATGGCACAGGTGCAATTCTTCATTGCTTAAACCCCTATCTTCTCGCCCAAATACCAAAGCAATGCGGTGCTGGGTATGGGTTAATTCTTGCTCTAGCCTACCAGCTAATTCACGCGGGTTTAATAACGGCCAAGGCAAATGGCGTGAACGCGCACTACTACCAGCAACCAAGGTGCAGTCGGCAACGGCATCTTCTAAGCTTTCATAAATAGTTGCGTTATCTAAAATATCGGTAGCACCCACACTACGCAAAACCGCTTCAGGGTGAGGAAACTGCGCACGGGGTGCAACCAAGCAAAGCTCGGCAAGCCCCATGTTTTTCATAGCACGGGCAACACCGCCAATATTGCCCGGATGGGAGGTGCCTACCAGTACTATTTTTATTGCCTTAAGCATAATTTTTCTCTGCAAATACGGGTCGCGCAGCTTGTTATTACGCGAAAAGGGTCTATCATACTCCCCCCAAACGTTCCTTAACAATTATGATCGGTGAAGTATGCACCCAACTATCCAATTGGCCCTACGTGCTGTGCGTAGTGTTGACGAGCATTATGAATACGTTGCTGAGCGTTTAGACTTAGCACGCGTTGACAATACTGTTGCAGAATTACTTAATAACTGCGGTTGGCGTGTAGAGCAAGCACTAGAGCGGCAACTCGTTAGAGCCCACCCAGATGCTTCATTTCAAGGTCGTAATATTCAGCTAAGTGGTAGCGGCGATATGACTTGGGCAGTTAACCCACTGCTAGGTTACGAAAACCTTGGCCGCGCCTACCCAGCTTATGGCATTTCTGTTGCCATTTATCTTAAAGAAAAACTAGAACACGTAATTATTTTTAACCCTGCTACCGAGCAAGAGTTTATTGCTAGCCGTGGTCGTGGTGCTACGCTTAATGGCAGGCGCATACGTGTTACTTCTGGTTGGAAAGCCGAAAAAGCCACCCTTGCCTTCCCTTTTCCTGCTGCCAAACTGCGCGAACAGCTCTTACCTGTATATGCCAATTTAGTGCCTAACTTGGGCGTTAAAGATATGGTTGCTAGCGGTTGTACCGCTTTAGATATTTGCGCCATTGCTGCAGGCCAGTTAGATGCGGGTATCTTTTTAGGAGCAGATGAAGCGGAACTAGCCCCTGCTTTATTGGTGTTAAAAGAAGCTGGCGGTTTGTACGGTGATTTAACCGGCGCACCCGCTTTAGATAAAGAAGGGCGTTTATTAGTAACCAACCCCAAGGCTTTTCGTCAGTTGGTGGGTCAGCTAAAACCACATTTAATTTAAACCCTAAGCTACTAGCAGTTTTAAAAATCCCGCTTACTCAAAGTTTGCGGGATTTTTTTTGCTGATCTTGTTGATTTTAAACAAGCTGCGACTCTTGCAGTTGGGTATAGTTATCATTTACAATGACTCTAAAGATGATAAAGAATCTCATTACCAACCAAATCACCAAGACCCAATTTAAGGAATGCCTTATGCGTAAAAACCTCTTTGCTCCCCTAGCCATTATTACTAGCTTGCTAGTAGCGCCTGTTGTTTCTGCTACTTCCCTAACGCTTTATTCTGGCCGTGGTGAATCCATGGTTGAACCCATTCTTAAAGAATTTGAAAAAGAAACCGGTATTGAAGTGAATGTTCGCTATGGTGCTACTGCCCAGTTAGCGGTTCTTCTACAAGAAGAAGGTAAGCGTAGCCCTGCGGATGTGTTTTGGGGGCAAGATGCCGGCGCTATGGGTGCGGTTAGCCAAGCAGGTTTACTTGCCCAGTTGCCTAGTGATATTTATGAAAACCTACCGGGCATTTATAAAAGCGTAACCGGTAACTGGATAGCTACTAGCGGTCGTGCACGTTTGTTTGTTTATTCTTCAGAGCGTGCACCTAGCGCAGAGCACCCTAACAGTGTTTTTGACTTAACTGCTTCACAGTTTAAAGGCCGTGTCGGTTGGGCGCCAACGAATGGTTCTTTCCAATCTTTTATTACTGCCATGCGTGTTGAACAGGGTGAAGAACGTACCCTTGAATGGCTCAATGCTATGAAAGCTAACGGCGCTAAAACCTACCGCAACAATGGTACTCAGTTAGAAGGCATTGCTGACGGTGAAATTGATTACGGCTTGGTGAATAACTACTACCTACCCCGCTTTACTAAGGTAGATGCCAAATTCCCTGTTAAGCAAGATTTCTTTAAAAATGGTGATATCGGTAACCTAATGAATGTTGCCGGTGCAGGTGTGCTTAAATCGAGCAAGAAACAAAAGAATGCGGTTGAGTTATTACGCTTCTTAACCTCTAAGCAGGCACAAGAATACTTCGCTCTTGAAGTGAATGAGTACCCAGTTATTCCTGAGGTTTCTCACAGCAGCGATGGCACTAGCTACGAAAAAGCACTAAAAGCTAGCCCAAGTATTGACCTAGATAAGTTAAACGACCTAGAAGGCACTTTAGCTTTACTAAGACGTGCTGGCCTTATTTAAGCTTACTTTCACTTTTAATCAGTAACACTTCTACGAGCTAGCTTACTGCTAGCTCGTATTCTAATCGGATTACCCAAGATGAATAATAAACTTGCCAGCCTAGGTGGTGCGCTTACTCTAGTGCTATTTTCTGGGCTACTTCAAGCTCAACCTGACGCATCGGCTAGACAAGTTGAAGCCTCTAGCCAACAGCTGGCGATTAAAATTCAGCAGCAAGTAGAAAAATTAGATGCCCAACGCCAAGCTGATTTTCAAGAATGGCGACAGGTAAGACGTGAACTGCTGTTATTAGAAGCTTATAACCAGCGTCAGTCGCAATGGAATCAACGCCTGCAAGAACAAATTACTAGCCTAGAAGAACAGCTAGCCAGCCTAGATACCACCCGTGAAGCCTTAGAACCCTTGCTGCAACAAATGGCTGAACGCTTGGGTGAATTTATTCAACACGACCTACCTTTTAGACAAGATGAACGCCTATTTAAAGTGAAGTCTTTAAGCAGCCTGCTAGCAAGAGTCGATGTAAGCCATGCTGAAAAGCTACGTCAGCTATTAACTGCTTATCGCAATGAGGTTGAACAGGGTCGTTCCTTAGAAGTGAGCCGTGAGTTTTTACAACTAGGTGATGCCAAAGAAAAACAACGCTTAACCCTGCTGCGTGTGGGTCGTATTGGTCTTTATTATTTGTCTGAAGATGAACAAAAAGCGGGCTACTGGTCGGCAGAAAAAAACACCTGGTTAGCTTTAAATTCTAGCCAGCGCCAGCAAGTAGTTCGTGGTTTAGCCCTAGCTGAAGAAAGAGGTTTACCAGAATTTTTAACCCTACCGCTTTCTGTGCCTTTACGCACGACTGCCTCTACTCGCTTGGAGGCTAACTAATGAAAAACTTACCTTTATTAAGCATTCTTCTGTTAACTTTTTTATTAGCCACTAGCGCTACTGCACAAAGCTTGCCTGAAGATTATTGGCAAGAATTATTAGAACAAACCCAGCATAAAAGTGTTGAACGTAAGCTAGCCGAAGAAGCCCGTTTACAACTCAACAGCCAAGAAACTCAAGCTCAGGCCCAAGCCCTTGCTGAAACCAAGCAAGCTTTAAAACTGGCCGAACAGCGCCGTACTCAGTTAGAAAGTGAACAAGAGCAATTAGAAGCGCAACTGCAAGAAACTCAGCAGCGTTTACAAATTCGTTCCACCGCTTTGGGTGAAGTGTTTGCTGTTTACCGTGAAGAAAAATCCAATTTATTTGGCTTGTTAAGCAATGCCCGTTACAGCCAGCAATACCCCGAATTATTAGCCTTTGCTAAACCTAACCCTAGTGAAGACCGCCTTCCTTTAATAGACGATTTTTATCAGCTTTGGCAGGCATTACAGCAAAGCTGGTTAGCCACGGGGCAGGTCACCAACTACACAGCACCTTGGGTCAATCTTGCTGGGCAAGTCGAAGATTCACAGCTAACCCGCTTAGGCGATTTACAGTTAATGAACGCTCAAGGGGTGCTGCGCTTAGGTGACCAAGCCCTGCCTTCTTTATGGTTAAGGCAACCCACCAGCCTAGTGAAAACCAATCAAGCTTTTATTGCTGGCAAAAGCCCAAGCGTCACCCTAGACCCAGCCCGTGGGCTAACACTAGAACTACATAGTCGTCAGCCTTCTTTATTAGAGCGAGTTAAGCAGGGCGGCTTTGTTGGTTATTTAATTATTATTCTTGGCTTGGCGGGTTTATTAGTCGCCTTTATTCAATCCCTGCGTTTATGGCTGGAACAGCAGCGTGTTGTTAAGCAGTTGGCTAAACCAGACGATTTACAAAAGCAGAATGCTTTAGGCCGAATTTTGTCGGGTATGAATAGTGCTAGCCAGCAACAAGAAGCGACTGCGCCCGAAGCCTTAGAAGCTAACCTAGATGAACTTTTGGTTAGAGAAGCTGCTGCTTTAGAAAAAGGTTTAGCACTGGTAAAACTGCTTGCAGCTATGGCTCCGCTGTTAGGTTTACTTGGCACAGTAACTGGCATGATAGCTACCTTCCAAGCCATTACTCTGTTTGGTACTGGCGACCCTGCCATGATGGCTTCGGGTATTTCGCAAGCCTTAGTAACCACGGTATTAGGTTTGTTAACCGCTGTGCCGCTGCTTTTAGCTCACCTATTATTACAAGGCCGTTCACGCAAATTGGCTAGAATTTTAGAAGCCGAAAGCTCTGCTTGGTTAGCTAAGCTGCTTAACAAAACACCAGCCGCCAGCAAGGAAGCCAAGGCATGACAGGGTTTGTAACCCTAATGCAGCAGGGCGGCCTAATTATGTGGCTGCTCTTTATAGTGGCTTTGCTGCAAATTTATTTATTTATGCAACGCTGGCTAACCTGGCCTAGCCTAAACTGGCTGCCAACCGCTAGCAGCCAAAGGCCGCAGCTACTAAGACGTGCCGAACACTTGTTGGCTTTAAATCAGTTAGAAAAAGGCTTACCACTACTTAAAGCCTTGGTGGTGATTACACCGCTCTTAGGTTTAACCGGCACAGTTACCGGCATGATGTTGGTTTTTGATGGTTTAAGTTTAGGTGAAGCTGCCGACCCACGCCGTTTATCGTCTGGCATAGCCCGTGCCATTTTGCCAACCTTTGCGAGCATGGCAGTGGTTTTGTTGGGGATGTTTTTTCTTAGCTTTTGGCAGCGTAGGGCACGTAAAACCCTTCAGGGTCATTAAACAAGCGTGTCATTAAATTCTTTTGGAGCTATTCGTGCGTAGAAGCAGCTTATTAAATCAAGAGCAGGATGATACCGAAGTTAACCTAACGCCCATGCTGGATGTGGTGTTTATTCTGCTGATATTTTTTATTGTCACCACCAGCTTTGTGCGTGAAAGCGGCATTGAAGTCGACCCACCCCAAGCCTCCACGACTGAAGTGCAATCCCAAGCCAGTATTCTAGTTGCCATTACTAGCGAAGGGGATGTTTGGGTCGATAGACAACCATTAGCTTTAAGTGCGATTGGCCCAGTGGTGGCTCGCCTACAAGCGGAAAGACCCCAATCCAGCGTGGTTATTCAAGCCGATAAAGCTTCTCGCTCTGGCCGTTTGGTGGAAGTAATGGACAAGCTGCGCCAAGCGGGTGTGGATAAAATAGCTTTGGCCGCTCAGAAGCCTTAGCGCCTGCGGCTAAGTATTAAAAGGTAAAAATCATGTTATCGCCACGCCTCATGCCCCTTATTGTATTCCCTCTAGCCCTAGTTTTATCGCTAGGTTTGTTTGCTGGGTTAGGCTGGATTATTCAAGGCCCTAGCGGCAGTTTAGGTGAAAAAAATCCACGCCTAGCTTTAAACTGGGTGCAGCTAGCTGGCGAAACAGAAGTAGAAACCCTTAAACCACCACCACCGCCTCCCCCACCGCCACCACCCGAAACTCAACAGCAATCGACCAGTAGCAGTGCCAGCCGCAGTGAATTTGCTATTAGTGATGCCAGCGATGCTTTAAATCTGCCACTACCAGCGATAGATACTGGCCTAGATGCCACTGCCGCACCTAGCCTGCAAAACTTAGGAATAGATTCCAGTGCCGATGTGCCGGTTTACCGTGAAGCACCTCGCTACCCACGCCAAGCCATGGCAAGGCGGCAAGAAGGTTGGGTAGAACTGGCTTTTGAAGTGGATGCCGAAGGCAAAGTGTTAGCAGACACTATTCGTGTATTAGATGCTGAACCCAAGCACCTATTTGAACGTGCCGCCCGCCGTGCCATAGCTCGCTGGCGTTTTGCTGCCTATGAATTAGGTACAGGAAATAACCGCCAACTTAGGCAGCGTTTAGAATTTCGTTTAGAGGGCAACCAATGAAGCAGTTAATTCTAGCCAGTTGCTTGCTTTTTTGTCTTAGCATTTTCACAACAGCCCAAGCAGAAAGCGTGGCGCTTACGCCTAGCCAATATCAGCAGCTACATAAAATTAATGAAGCACTCGCCAATGATGCCCAAGACGAAGCCCTTAACTTGGGTGAAGCCTTGTTTAAACAACCGCAGGGAACACCCGAGCAGCAAGCCTTTGTGCGTGCTTTTGTGGCAAGGGCATTAGTGCAGGTTTATCAGCAACAAGATGCATCTAAAAAGGCTTTAGCCCTACTGCAAAAAGTTCTGCAAGAAGAGGCTGAACAATTAGACTTACCCAGCCTACAAGCCGTGCGTTGGCTAGCCGTGCATCTTTTAACCAGCGACAGCCAGTACCAGCCAGCACTTAAACTGCTAGAAACTTGGTGGCAGGATGAAGAACAACCCAGTGCCGAAGCTAACTATTTAAGAGCAGCACTTTTAGCCCAGTTAGAAAAATGGCCAGCAGCAGAACCTTGGTTATTAAATGCCTTAGAAATTCGCCAGCCCGATTCTTGGTTAAGCCTAGGTGTGGCTATTTTTCAGCGCCAAGAAAAATGGGCAAGTGCGGCTGAATTACAACATAAGCGCCTAGTGTTAACGCCAGAAAAACAACCGCTTTGGGGACAGTTAGCCCAACTGCAACTGTTAGCAGGGCAAGATAAACCAGCCCTAGTCACCCTAGAGTTAGCGCAAGAAAAAGGTTATTTAAACGCTAGAGAAGAGGTGCAGCTAGCCAGACGTTTATTAGCCGACCAGCAACCTTTAAGAGCAGCAACCATTTTTGAAGCGCAACTAGCTAACCAGCCAGATAACCTAAAGTTAAATAAATTAGCAGCTCAGGCTTGGCTGCAAACCAGCAATAAACCATCCACCCAGCAAGCGTTAGAAAGGCTAGCAAAACTAAGCCAAGCAACCCATGATTGGCGGCGTTTAGGTGAATGGCATTTTAATCAAGGCAACTGGCAAGCCGCTATAGATGCATGGCAACCCTTAACCAAGCAGTTGGAAGGTAAGCAGCAAGCAAGATTAGAACTGTTAATTGCCAATGCTTATATAGAAATGCAGGCTTATGATTTAGCCAAGCCACTACTTGAAAGCCTACTAGCCAGCAATGAAGCCGACACAGCCAAGCAATGGCTAAACTACTTGAAAGCGCTTTAGATTTTCTCTTGTTGCCTTTTAATACGCATCACCAGCAACTAACCCAGCCATTTCTGCAACATTTGCTGGGCTTTTACTTGGTGTTCTTCTTTTATATAGGCTGAAACTACAGCTAAGGCAGCAACTAAAACTCCCACATCATCGGTATAGCCAACAACAGGGAGTAAGTCGTTGTTCCTTTTTGTATCCTGCCTAATTTTAAGCTGCTTCAACTATTTTAACTACTTGCTCTGCCGCTTCTTGAGCTGAGTGTACAGAAGCAAGCTTAATGCCATCCTTATCAGCTTGGTCTTTAATGTTTTGAATTTGTTCCATTATGCGGTTTTGTATATTAGCAGTAACGTAGGGGTCATCTGAGCGGGGAATACCTAAAATAATGCTGTAATTAGTAACAGGTATTAATCCATGAAAATTTTTAAGTAGTTGTAAATCAAATATTTTAGCTTTAGCTATTTGAACTGTAGAGGAAAGTCTTGTGGGTACTATTAAACCAAAATTAATTGCACAACTTCCATTCATAAAGCCATATTTAACTTTACTGTTATTTGTAAGTGGCACAGTTTGCTTAAAGTGCTTAACAAGCGATGGATTGGTTAACCGGATATTATCCAAAATACTATTCGGCCACTGCTGATCTTGTTTGCTTGGCACTGCCTCATCGTCTTCAGCTTCTGCATCCATCGCTATTTGACTAAGACTTGCTGTCATTCTGAATGCTTGATTCAGTAACCCGTTAAGAGAGTCGTCATGCGCCTTAATCTTTTTGCCAGCACTCACGCCTGCAAAGGGTGGGGCCCATTCAGATAAACAGCCATTCTTGTTAAGTTCTGCTTTGGCTGATTCAACAACCCATTTAATCATATTCTGAATTTTTGGTGCTTTTTTTCCATAAAGACAGTTAAGAAGTTGCTCACTAATGGATTGTGAAACCTCAGCTTCATTCAAGGTATAAGCAGCACAAGCAATAGTAATACGCTCACCAGAAAGAACGATAGGTTCGAGGTAAATAGCTTGCCAATAACCTGTCAATGCAGGCACTGAAGGAAACAAACCAGTATCGAAGATGGCATTCATAATTTTATATCCAATTGATCGCTTGCCCTGTTTACACCTAGTCTTTGTGCTAGCAGAGTAGACATTTCATCTATTCTTTTTGAAAGAAACTCAACAACATCGGTGACTGTCGATTGCTCTGTGTAGTGTACTGCATGGGTGTTCCCAGAAAGAAGAGCAAGTGGGATATTTTTGTATTCTGGCACAAGGTCTTTTGTTGCATCTCTATGGGCACGAGTGCGGACAAGTAGCTGCGCCTGCTGGTATTGATGACTTAACAAAAGGTTGCGTTTAGCTGGTGTGTTAAATGCAAGCTGGTTAGAAATAGAAAGACCATGATCTATAAACCAAAAGTCATCACTTCCATCATAAAGAATATTGCCAGTATTTCTGTCAGGGTTTGCAATCCACTCATCGAATACACCCACATGAAAACACTGCAAGTCATTTTTAATAGCTTTCAATATTGCCTGCTGTTCCACCGACCTTCTAATACTAGGGTGTTCTACATCTTCAGAGGCAAAACCTAGCTTATCTTTTTCTAGTGAAGGAATAATGTTTTTTGGTAGCAGAACTAAAATTGGCTTGGGGATTTGTATGCCAATATAGCGACCAATAAGCGCACAAACAGCTTCTATAAAAATTTCTCTTGGAGGAATTAGTTTAGAAAATGCTGAGACAGTTTCGCCATCCATTTTTCTAACTTGCGTTCGCCAAGTTTTATTAATATTTTCATCGTTGAAGCTTTGTGCGGATAAAACTAAACCTCGCTCGATTACTTCTAGGTCTTTTGAACTCATTTTCCTACCCCCTACCCACTATACAAATATTGCTGAAAGCCTATAAAGGTTTCGCGTATTACCGTTGGTGGTCCTAGTTCGCTGGCTGCATCGCTAATGGTGTTGTATTTCAGCTCAATCAAACTTCGCATTTTGGTGGCGGCTAGTTCTTTCACGCCTTCGGCAACATATTTATCTAATATAAAATCTATAAACTCGTACTTTTTGCCAGTACCCGTAACCAAGGTAAGCAAAATACGTTGTTTGCCCTGTGCAATGGCTTCTAGTGTATTGTGAATGGCATTTCTTGATAATAACGTGGTTGCCTGTCGCCTTTAACTTCAAACGGAATTTTTGCAAAACGCTTGCGCCACACTTTAGCATAATCGGGTACTTGGGCATCTAGTTCAGCAAAGGTAAGTTGCCATAAGGCTTCTGGGCTAAGAAAACTAAGTTCAACCTTTCCCCAGCCAACATCTACAAGCTTAGGGTCAATTAAATTAGCGCGAGTATCGCGCTTCGTTCATAGCCATGGTCTGCAATTCCTTTAGCATCAAGAGATTAAAACTTCTACTGGACTCTATAAAAACAGTGCTCATTTTATAGCTAAGATACCCAGCACTTTGCTTACACACAGAAATCCTTATGTAAGTAACAGCATCTTTGCCTTACATATAAAAACCCATATGTAAGGCAAGCATTGAAATACTTACATATGGGACTCTATATCTCCAGCTTGCGAGCTCTGTCATACATACAGATTCTTAATCAGTAAACAGTGCTAAATAACGACGGAAAAAGAATACCCGATTACGCTGATAGCCTGTCACCTCATCGAGCACCTGATCCTCAGTGAGCTTTTTAAGCAACGCCGATGCCGCTTGATGGCTAACACCCAACAACGCAGCAGTATCATTGGCTGAAATCGAAGGGCGGCTATACAAGCGTTTCAGTAAGATTCTCGCATTGTCCGCCCGCTGACCGTAACCAAATATCAACGCATCCATCTCTTGGCGCAAAGCCAAAATAGCTTGGAAGGTTTGTTGGCCCTTGCTGGCGGTTTCTATCACCGCAGATAAGAAAAACTTTACCCAGTGAATCAAATCATTAGACTCGCGCACACGGGTCAAAGCATCGTAGTAGCTGTTGCGATTGCGTTCAAAAAAGTCAGATAAATAAAGCGACGGTTTTCTCAGCAAGCCTTTATCAACCAGATACAGCGTAATCAGCAAGCGACCAATACGACCATTACCATCTAAAAACGGGTGGATAGTTTCAAATTGGTAGTGACTAAGGGCGATACGAATCAACTGCGGCACATTAATGTTTTCGTTATGCCAAAACTGTTCTAAATCGCTCATTAAATCGAGCACTAAATCCTGATGCGGTGGTACAAAAGCCGCATCGTTTAAACCGCTACCGCCAATCCAATTTTGACTGATACGAAATTCGCCGGGGGTTTTATGTTCGCCACGCACACCCTGCATTAAGATTTCATGCGTATGTTTGAGCAGTCGATTCGACAAGGGCAGTGTTTCTAACTCGGCAATGGCATCGTTGATGGCTTGCACGTAATTACGCACTTCAGTCCAATCATCGCGTTTTTCTGGTGCAAGCTGGGCTGCTTCCATTACGGCTTCATCCATCTGCGTTTGCGTGCCTTCAATGCGCGAAGAAGTGTTGGCCTCTTTAGTAATGTGCATCTGAATAAACAAATCCACATCTGGCACGATTAATGTAAAGGCATCTAGCTCGGCTAAGGCGCGTGAAGCTTTTTCTAGCAGAGTATTAATGATCGGATCTTGCCAGAGCCATTCACGATTAATTGGTGTTGGTGCAAAGCTTTTGTATTGATACTGCTGAACCCATTGGCCAGCACTGAACGCTTCGAATTTTATTGGCTCTGGGTGTGTCATTAGGCTCGCACTCCTTGCTTTGTTGCGTTTGAAATTGAATCCAAGTTTTGAATTTGTTCCATTATGCGGTTTTGTATATTAGCAGTAACCTAGGGGTCATCTGAGCGGGGAATACCTAAAATAACTTTATCTATCCCCCTACCCACTATACAAATATTGCTGAAAGCCTATAAAGGTTTCGCGTATTACCGTTGGTGGTCCTAGTTCGCTGGCTGCATCACTAATGGTGTTGTATTTCAGCTCAATCAAACTTCGCATTTTGGTGGCGGCTAGTTCTTTCACGCCTTCGGCAACATATTTATCTAATATAAAATCTATAAACTCGTGCTGTTTGTAGTTGGTAAACGCTTTTTTAATTAAAGGCTGGGCACGCTCGGCGCGTTCGCTTCGGGTGCGTGTTTCCGTGGTGTAGGCCACATAAGCAAGCACGTCGTAAACATCGCTGTCTTTGGCATCAATTAAATCTTTCATGCTTTCGAGTTTTTCATCGTCGTAGCCAGCTTCGGCTAAATCTTCTAGCAGTTTTTCACGGGTGGTTGGGTCGCTCCAAATTGCCCGTAGCTGGTCTTCGTCTTTAAAAAACCTGGGTAAGTCATCAAACATCCGCTCTATAAATTCTTTAGCAGTAATTGGTTTTCCGTCTGGGCTCCAATACATAGCTGATGAAACATGCTTGATCTGTCTTACTTTTCCGTCACTCAACTCAATAACTATTTTTTCTTCACGGGCGCATTCACACGGCTGCATACCACAGTCAGAACAAGGTTCTGGCTCACTAATTTCTTCTTCACACTCGCAAGGTTCAAGATTGCATTCAGCACAAACTTTAGGGCAGTTACAGGGGTTAAAGCCGCATTGCTCACAAGGTTCTTTGGTACAACTGCAAGGCTGGTTATTACAAACTTTGCAGCTTTCAGCTTCTAAAGGTTCGCCATCCCATTCGGGGTCGGCAAAGTTGTAATGGGCTTTTACAAAATCATAAATAGTGAAGTAATCTTTGCCGTCATACATACGTGTGCCACGGCCAATAATTTGCTTAAACTAAATCATATTATTGCAAGGGCGCATTAAAACAATATTGCGTACATTACGTGCATCTACACCGGTAGAAAGCTTGCGTGATGTGGTCAAAATTGTCGGAATAGTTTTTTCGTTGTCTTGAAAAGTTTTAAGGTCGTTATCACCGGCGACACCATCGTTGGCAGTAACACGCACGCAGTAGTTGCTGTTGGTCGTCCAGCCTTTTTCTACAGCATACTGATTGATATAATCACGCACCCTACCAGCATGTTCTTGCGTGGCACAAAAAACGATGGTTTTTTCTTTAGGGTTAAACCTATCCATCCAATAATGCACCCGCTTTTCTTCACGGGATGGAATTGTAATTATTCTATTAAAGTCACCTTCTTTATAGACCCGCCCTGGCTCTGGCTCGCCCTTAATCACCTCACCATCGCCTGGCGTATAAACGTATTTATCCATAGTGCCAACAATGGGAATTAGCTTAAAAGGCGTTAAAAAACCATCGTTAATACCGTCTTTTAAGGTGTAGCTATAAACTGGCTCGCCAAAATAATTATAGGTATCGGTATTGCCAGTGCGCTTAGGCGTGGCTGTTAAACCCAGTTGCACTGCTGGCGAAAAGTAATCAAGAATTTCGCGCCAGCTACTTTCATCATTAGCCCCACCACGGTGGCACTCATCAATAATAATTAGGTCGAAAAAATCTTGCGGGTAGTCACCAAAGTAGGGCATAGGTTCATCTGCTTCGTCTTCCCCACCGCTCATAAAGGTTTGGAAAATAGTAAAAAACACGCTGGCATTTTTAGGCACTGTGCCAAGCTTTTTAATTTCTTTAGTACTAATCCGCACTAGCGCATCATCGCCAAAGGCGCTGAAGTCATTAAAGGCTTGGTTGGCTAAAATATTGCGATCCGCTAGAAACAAAATACGTGGGCGTTTTTGGGCTGCACTCGGGTTTTGCTGGGCATTCAAACTCCAGCGGCTAGTGAACAACTTCCAAGCGGTTTGAAAAGCAATGCAGGTTTTGCCCGTGCCCGTTGCCAAGGTAAGCAAAATACGTTGTTTGCCCTGTGCAATGGCTTCTAGGGTGTTGCGAATGGCATTTTCTTGATAATAGCGTGGTTGCCAGTCGCCTTTAACTTCAAACAGAATTTTGGCAAAGCGCTCGCGCCACACTTTAGCGTAATCGGGTACTTGGGCATCTAGTTCAGCAAAGGTGAGTTGCCACAAGGCTTCTGGGCTAAGAAAATTTTCAACTAGTTCTTCTTTACCCGTTAGCAAATCTATTTGGTAAATCTGACGACCATTGGTGGCATAACCAATACGGCACTGCAAACGCTCGGCATAGTCTTTCGCTTGGCGCACGCCTTCGGTGTAGCTAAGGTTTTCTCTTTTTGCTTCTACAGCAGCTAACTTATGGCCTTTATATTCCAGCACATAATCGCTAATAACTGGGCTAGTGCGCTTACCGCCACCAATAATTCGCCCTTGGGTAATGTTTACCTCACGGCGAATAAAACTAAGCTCAACTTGCCCCCAGCCAGCATCTACCAGCTTAGGGTCAATTAAATTAGCGCGTGTATCGGCTTCGTTCATAGCCATTCAACTAGTCCTTTAAAAATACTTATGTAAGAAAAACCTTACCCACATTTTACCTAGCAATTTTGTTTTGTTGCGTTTGAAATTGAAAATAGACTCTTCTAATTAGTTTGAGGAGTCTGTACACGCCACAAGCAACCTTGAGGAGCGCATTTGCCAATATAGACTCCTCAAACTTATTTAAATACTTCGCGCCCTTCTGCCAAATTGAGTAATTCAGGAAAACATAAAACAGCGGCTCTACGGCCACTTCCTGCTTTTAGTTCCATTAACACGCCAGCTTCTTTAAGTTGCCTTAATAAGCCTGGTGTCGTTTTTTCGTGAATACCATACTCTTGGCTAAAGCGTGTAATTAAGTCAGTAGTTTTAAAAATTGGTTTGCTAAACAGTGCATCCAATAAATATACCGAGTACTGAGAGCGCGTTATTTCATGGATGCGTAATTTCATATCATCGTATAAAGCCATAATGGTTTTTACACGGCCACTGTTTTGCTTTGCTTGTACGGTAATAGCTTTTAAAAAAAACGCAATCCAACCGTTCCAATCACCTTCTTTAGAAATGTTATTTAGGCGTTGGTAATACTCATCACGATTAGCTTCAAGGTATTCACTTAAATAGAACATAGGTTGCGACAGGGCTTTTTTCTGAAACAGAAACAACGGAATTAACAAGCGACCGATACGCCCATTGCCATCTTTAAACGGATGCAACAATTCAAACTGAGCATGAACAACGGCCACTTGCAGTAAAAAGTCGGAATCATCAAAATCTAAATAGGCTTGCCATGCTTGTAGGTGATCTTGTAGCTGCAAGGGTGAAGGGGGTATAAAACTCGCCTCCTCCATGCTACAGCCTGCACGACCAATCCAGTTCTGATCTTTGCGAAACTCGCCGGGGGTTTTCCCTTGACCACGCACACTGTCTAATAAAATACGGTGTAGTTCTAAGATAAGCGACAAGCGAATGGGGTAGCTTTTTAAATGCGCACTGGCTTGAAAGAGTGCCGAGCGGTAATTGGATATTTCTTGAATATCCTTGTATTTTTCACCGTGCTTTTCTAAGCCTGCTTCATGCTCTAATACCTCATCTACTGTGGCTTGTGTGCCTTCAATCTTAGAAGACAAGACTGCTTCTTGAGTCGTTAAGGGCGACAACATCACCGCAGGGTTGGGAATGCCCTGCAATAAACCATCATAACGCGCTAGCTCGGCATTCGCAGCGCCGACTAAAGCAAATAACTGGCGATAGTCTAAGTTTTCAAGTGGCAGCGAGTCTGGCTGATAGGGCTTAGAGGCATTAGAGTTAGGAAGCATTAGGCTAGTGCTCCTTGCTTTGTTTTATTGTCAGAGGTTTTGGTTAGCTCACCGGAAAAGGCTTTTTGTAGGATGGATTTTTTGAGTTCGTCTAAAAACTCGAGTTTTTTATTATAGTTCGCCTGAACATTTTTTGTTTGTTCCTCAAGTTCATGTAACTTGCTCAATAGTCTAGTTTGCTCTTCAAGGGAGTTAGGGTAATCAACCTCAAATGTTTCTATCTGACTCTTAGTAATTGCCTGACGTGTTGCACCTGCTTCACCGATGCCAAGCAGTTGATCTTTATAGTGTTTCGAAGTAAGAATAAAGCTCAAGAACTCAGAATTTAAAACAGATTGGTTAGGCCGAATTATAGATACATGCTGATTTACGCGAGCTGGTAAAAAGCTATCTGGCACAACTGCACACCTAGCGACTGATGCTCCAGTAATGTTTAGTAGCACATCACCACTTTCGACAACAACATTGCTCAATTTACCTGCTTGTTCATCATCAATGAAAGCTAGGTTTTTTTCTCTAAAAGTGCGGTCATGAATATTTAAACTTCTAATTAAAGAAATCCCTTCTTCTTTGTAAGCAGCTCTACCGCCTCTTGGAGTTGCGCCACTACCAATTTTAGATGTTATATCTTTTAGTTTAGACGTAACCCACCCGTCACCTCGCTGACTAAACACTTGCTGCAAGTAGCTTTCAAAAAGCTCGCGGGCATTTTTTAGGTTTTGCTCGGTTTTGGCGCGGACTTGTTCGATATCAGCAAAGACTTCATCAAGGATGGCGACAATGCGTTTTTGCTCATTTATTGAAGGAATAGGTACTTTCACTTTTCCTAAAGCTGTTTTAGATAACTCTTTAAAAGTTGTTCCAGTTCCCAGCGTATTTAACAAATCTATATTGCATAATAGAAAATAAAAAAGATACTTTGTAACTATAGCTCCCTTAGAAACTAAGCCTCTACAGCCTTGATTGGTTGCCATTGGCACTGTGTTTATTGCTAAATGTCCAATGGGTGCTCGAGTTGACAGAATCACCGAATTCTCAGGTATTAATTTAGCTGATGATTTACTTAAGCCAAGACTAGATATTTTTCTTCTAGTATCAGAAGCATATATTCCCTGCATTTTCCCCATATCTGCTGGGGTTATCCAAAATATATCATCACTCCAATATTCAGAAGTATCGGTTTTAGGTGTTCCACCACTGATAACTTCAGTTAGCTCTGAAATTTTCTTGATAGGCCACTCCATCACAACATCTCCTGAATACTTTCCAGAATCGCGGCACTTTCTGTATCTAGCGCAATAATCTCAGCAATAATTTCTTCAGGTTCGCGTAAGGCCGCTGCTTCCGGTGCATTGGTATTTTTAACCGACAAGTCCCAAGTGCTTTGGTCAATATTCGTGACATCAACCGACCAAGATTTTTCAGTTTCGGCGCTTTCTTTGCCTTGCATGGCTGCTTTTTGCAGCTCTACAAATTCGGCTAGGTCTTTGTCATTTAGCGGATTGGTTTTACCAAGGCTGCGGCCTGGGTCTAGCTGGTAGTACCACACTTTTTGCGTGGGTTCGCCTTTGGTGAAAAATAGCACCACGGTTTTAACGCCTGCGCCTAAAAAAGTTTTGGCTGGGCAGTCTAATACCGTGTGTAGGTTAAAGTTTTCTAGCAGTTCTTTACGCAGCGCTACCGATGCATTGTCGGTATTACTTAAAAAGGTATTTTTAATAACTATCGCAGCACGGCCACCGGGTTTTAGTATTTTCATAAAGTGCTGCAAAAACAGGAAAGCAGTTTCGCCGGTTTTAATGGGGAAGTTTTGCTGCACTTCTTTACGTTCTTTACCGCCAAAGGGTGGGTTGGCAAGAACAAGGTCATGCTGATTTTCAGGGGTAATGTCTTGCAGGCTTTCCGCTAGGGTGTTGGTGTGCATCACATTGGGCGCTTCTATGCCATGCAAAATCATATTCATTATGGCGATAACGTAGGCGAGTGATTTCTTTTCTTTAGCGTAGAAGGTTTTTTCTTGCAGGGTTTTTAAGTCACTGGTGGTTAGCTGCTTTTGTTCGCTACCGCCTTGGCGCAAATAATCGTAAGCCTCACATAAGAAGCCTGCCGAACCTGCTGCACCGTCATAAATGGTTTCACCTATTTTGGGTTGCAGCACATCTATCATGGCGCGAATGAGTGGGCGAGGCGTGTAGTATTCGCCGCCATTGCGCCCTGCGTTGCCCATGTTTTTAATGCGTGTTTCATACAGGTGCGATAGTTCGTGCTTTTCTTCTTGCGAGCGAAAGCGCAGTTCATCAATTCTATCTAGCGCATCACGCAGGGAATAACCGCTTTGAATTTTGTTTCTTAGTTCACCAAATATTTGCCCAATTTTGTATTCAATGGTGTCGGGGCGATCAGCTTTTTGCTTAAAGGATTTTAAGTAGGGAAAAAGCTCTCGATCAACAAACTCAATTAAGTCGTCGCCGGTTAGTGCGTTGTTATGGTCTGGGTTGCCCTTTTCATCTTTAGGCGCTGCCCAAGTACCCCAGCGAAAATATTTATCAATAATGTATTGGTACTCTTCGCCCATAAGTTCTGCTGCAAGGGATTTTTCGTATTCCAAGTCATCAAGGTATTTAAGGAACAGTAGCCAAGAGCTTTGCTCGGCATAATCTAGCTCACTAGAACAGCCAGCATCTTTGTGAAAGATATCGTCTATATTTTTAAAAGTTTGTTCAAACATACTGGTGTGTTAATCCTTAAAAGTGTTGCCGTTACTCTGGGTGGTTGCGCATATTATTACAGCCTTAGCAAAACTTTGTAGGCTTAAAACTTGCCTCTTATTTCTGCCAACAACCCTTTCACCGCCCCTACCGCTTTATGCTCTAACTCTTCATTGCCACATTTAGGGCAGCTAGCTACCAAGTCTTGCCCTGGGTGAAGCACATCACTGGCTGGGGCGAAGGTTTTGCTCCAGCCACATTGGGTGCATTTAAGTTCAAAAGGCTGGGGTTTAATCATGGTTTATATCCTTGGCTTGGCCGTAAAAGTTGCTTAGCTTGTTTAGGCTGGCTTTAATTTCTTCTACCCAGTTTTGTGGTTCATGCAGGTGAATTTTGTCGTTTAGCCCATAAATCCACCAAAGGGTTTCTTTGTCTTGTAATACGGTGGCTTCTAGCCTTTCCCAGTCGCTACCATCTATAGGGGTTAGCTGTTGTTCTTCGCTTAGCGGGGTTTCTTTTAATATCCAAGCCAGTTGTGGGTGAACATCGGCTATTAAATTAAAGGTTTAAACATATATCCAAAAGTAGTGTTTTCTTTAAGCTTTGGTTGTATAACTAACTTAACCTGCTAGTGCGACATCCAGTGTCGCCTATTAACCAGCTTTAACCTCTACACCCCAAACCAATGCTGCCAAGCTAAACGTGCTGCTAAGGCCATAACTACCAAAATAAACACGGGGCGAATTAGCTGGTTGCCGCCGCCTATTGCAACTTTTGCGCCCACTGTTGCACCTAACATTAGTGCTGCGCCCATGCCCAAACCTATAACCCAAGCAACATTGCCACTAATAACAAACATGCTGAGTGCTGCGCCATTGCTAATAAAGTTCATAGAGCGAGCAACACCACTGGCACGCAATAAATCTAGGGGATAAAGCATAAGCGTGCTGACTGTCCAAAATGCGCCAGTACCCGGCCCTGCAACGCCATCATAAAAACCCAAGCCTAAACCCTGCGGCCATTGGCGGGTGGTTTTAATGATTGGTTTTGTTTCTTTGTGTACTTTTGGGGTTGGTCCAAAAAGCAGATACACAGCGCAAGCAAAAACAACCACTGGCAGCATTTGGTTTAACCATTGCGCTGGTAACTGCTGCGCTAGAATTGCACCCAAGATAGCGCCTAGACCAGTTGCCCATAAACCTCGCTGCCACTGTTTAGGGTCAAACAAACCTTTACGATAAAATGCCAAACTTGCCGTTGCAGAGCCAAAAGTAGCACACAGCTTATTAGTACCTAAAACTAAATGAGGCGGCAAACCTGCCATAAGTAAAGCAGGAAGGGTTAATAAACCACCGCCACCAGCTATGGCATCTATAAAGCCTGCAATAAAAGCTGCGGCAATTAGAATAAGTAAAATATGTGGTTCAATAGCCACACCCAATGTTAAAGACATAACCACCTTCAGCTGTAATGCAAAAAAGATTAAGCTTTATAGCACGTTTGGTTGTGAACAAAAATTCAGGGTAGTATTAACCTACTCAAACCATTTCAAGGATGTGCAATGCAACAGTCTGACTTTGATATTTTAGTTGTTGGCGGTGGCGGTGCAGGACTGCGTGCCAGTATTGCTGCGGCTGAAAAATCGCCCCACTTAAAAATAGGCTTGGTTTCTAAAGTTTATCCCATGCGCTCGCATACCGTTGCTGCCGAAGGGGGAGCAGCGGCTGTTACGCTAGAAAAAGACAGTTTTCAAGCACACCTTGAAGACACAGTGATGGGGAGTGACTGGTTAGCAGAACAAAAGGTAGTTGATTACTTTGTTCGCCATGCCTACCAAGAATTAGTGCAGATGGAGCATTGGGGCTGCCCTTGGAGCCGTAAAGAAGATGGTTCTATTCAAGTTAGGCGTTTTGGTGGCATGAAGGTTGAGCGCACTTGGTTTGCTGCCGATAAAACCGGCTTTCACATGCTGCATACCCTCTACCAAACCTCATTAAAGTTTCCACAAATTCAGCGTTTAGATGAGTTTTTTGTACTCGATTTATTGGTTTTGGATAATGCCATTGCTGGGGTAATTGCTATTGAAGTAGCCACGGGTGAGTTGCATTTACTTAGAGCAAAATCGGTAATTTTGGCAACGGGTGGTGCTGGGCGTTTATTCCGCTTTAATACCAATGGCGGCATAGTAACGGGTGATGGTATGGCTATGGCTTACCGTCATGGTGTTGCACTTAGAGACATGGAATTTGTTCAGTATCACCCCACGGGTTTACCCGGCTCGGGAATTTTAATTACTGAAGCATCGCGTGGTGAAGGCGGCATTATGGTCAATAAAGATGGCTACCGCTATCTGCAAGACTATGGTTTAGGGCCTGAAACGCCTTTAGGTAAACCTGAAAATAAATACATGGAATTAGGGCCAAGGGATAAACTTTCTCAAGCTTTCTGGCAAGAACAACAAGCGGGTCGCACAGGTAAATACGGTGACAGTGATGTGGTGTATTTAGACCTGCGCCACTTGGGTGAAAAGTATTTGCAGGAACGCCTACCCTTTATTAGTGAACTCGCTAAAGCCTTTGTGAATATCGACCCAGCGCGTGAGCCTATTCCTGTTCGCCCAGCCGTTCATTACACCATGGGTGGCATAATGACCGATGCCCAATGCGAAACCAGCATTAAAGGCTTATACGCTGCTGGCGAGTGTGCCTCGGTTGGTTTGCATGGGGCTAATCGTCTTGGTTCTAACTCCTTAACAGAGCTTTTGGTATTTGGTCGTTTAGCAGGCGAACAAGCGGCTGAAAATGCTAGTAACCAAGACTTTGCGGCTATGCCTGCCTTGCAAGAGCAGTCTAGTAAGCTGCAACAACAGCTAGCCGCACTTAATGAACGTACTAGCGGTGAGTCTTGGGTTGAGATTAAAAAAGAGCTACTTATAACCATGGAAGAAGGTTGCGGTATTTACCGTACCGAAGCGGGTATGCAAAAAACTTTGCAAACAATTCGTGAGCTTAGAAAGCGCTACCAAACGGTGCATATTCAAGATAAAAGCAAAATCTACAATACAGAGTTTTTTATGTGTTTAGAGGTAGGTTTTGGTTTAGATATTGCCGAAGCAACCTGCTTGGGTGCTTTAGAGCGCCGTGAATCTCGTGGGGCGCATCAGCGTTTAGATGAAGGCTGCACTAGCCGTAATGACCAAGACTTTTTAAGCCACAGCTTGGTGTATTTCCAAGGACAAGAAGCAGCACGTTTAGAATGGCAAGAGGTTGACACTTCAATTTTGCCACCCGCTGAACGTGCCTATGGTGATGCTGCAAAATCTGGTGATGCAACAAAAGGAGCTAAATAATGGAGCTGGAAGTCACTATTCAACGCTATTTACCAGAGCAATCTAGCGAGCCGTTTAAGCAAAGCTACACTGTGCCCTACGATACCAGCACTTCGGTACTGGATGCTTTAACTTATATAAAGGAAGAGTTAGACCCAACGCTTAGTTATCGCTGGTCTTGCCGCATGGCTATTTGTGGTTCTTGCGGCATTATGCTGAATGGCAAGCCTATGTTGGGCTGCAATGTGTTTTTGCGTGATTATGTTAAAACTGGAATGCTTCTAGAGCCTATGGCGCATTTTCCTGTTGAGCGTGATTTAATTATTGATATGGAATCTTTTCTTACGCATTTAGAGGCCGTTAAGCCTTATTTAATAAGCAAAGACTCCAAAGAAAGTGTACAAACTTTTGAACCTAATAACCAAACGCCCCAGCAGTTAGATAAATACCAGCAGTTCTCTTCCTGTATTAACTGCGGCTTGTGTTATTCCGCCTGCCCTCAGTTTGGTTTAAACCCAGAATTTATTGGCCCTGCGGCACTTACCTTGGCACACCGTTACAACCTTGATAACCGTGATGCTGGACAAGCAGAACGTATGCCGATGATTAACTCTGAAGAAGGCGCTTGGAGCTGTACTTTTGTTGGTTATTGTTCTGAAGTTTGCCCGAAAAGTGTTGATCCTGCTGCGGCAGTTAACCAATCTAAGGTTACTTCAGCTACTGACTTATTGATGAGTCTTCTAGGAGGTCGCTCATGAGTTATCGTCCTACCCTTACACGCACTTGGTGGCTAAAAAACTCAGCTTTTAAAATTTATATGGTACGCGAACTAACTGCCCTGCCTTTATTGTTTTTCTTGCTTTGTTTAGTGATGGGGCTTTACTCATTAAGCCAGGGTGCTGAGCAGTGGTACGCTTGGCTAAGCGTTATGCAAAACCCTTTAGTGTTGTTAATTAATGCCTTGGCGTTTGTTTCTAGCTTGTTTCATGCCTGGACTTTCTTTCAGTTATTTCCACGGGTTATGCCTTTACGTTTAGGTGGCACACCACTTCCTGCGGCTGCTTTAATTGCGGGTCAGTGGGTGGGTGTTTTTGCAGTTTTTGCTTTAGTCGCTTGGTTATTTTGGGGATAAAAAATGCAACAGAATAAAAAACTAAAACGCAGTGATGAACCCATTTGGTGGGGATTGTTTAGTGGCGGCGGGGTTTGCTTTGCAGTTTTTCTACCCAGCGTAATTTTCTTCTATGGCCTTCTCTTACCACTGGAGTTAGTGACATTAGATTACCAGCAAGCAAGCCAATGGTTTTTTAGCTTTTGGGGATTAGTCTTTGTGGGTGCGGTGATTATTCTGCCAGCCTTTCACAGCCTGCATCGTATTCGCCATGCACTTTATGATGTGAAGTTTCAGCAAAAAACACTGATAAAATGGCTAACGATGGGGTTTGCAGCCCTGCTTAGTTTGGCATCTTTGCTTATTTGGGTGTTGGGGCTTTAGTGGGGCTGTTATTGTAAGCAATATTGAATTAGTGCTTCACGTATGCTTTGCCGTGTACTTAAAAATAACAACCCATATACCTTTTTATCTGCGTCAGCTATTCGATATACGGCTCTAAGTTGCCGTTTTGAATCTATAAAATCATGGTAGCTTTCTAACCCAATATCAGTAGCCTCTAAGCATAAAGGCGATGATTTTGGGTGGCTAGCAATTCGATTCTCAAAGGAATCAAGGAAGCCAGTTAGCAGTTCATGGGCGGCTTTCTCACCTAACTGCCTAGCTAAATATTGGAAGCGGTTGTAAAGCTGTTTTCTAAAAGTATCTGTGTATTCAATACTAACTGTGCTGGTCATCTAACAAACCTTTCAGGCCAGCTTTAAGGGAAGCAGAAGATAGAGTACTCCCACCTTTAACGTCTTTTTCAGCAAAAGATAATAAGCGTAATAATGCGAGTTGCTCCTGCTGCATATCAAACTGAACAGGATCTTGTACCACATAAAGCGGCTCGCCATTCTGAGTAATCAGAATTGGCTCTGACACATCCATTGAACCCAGTTCTTTTTTAAATGCTGACACTGTGGTCATGCGCGAAACAGCCATAATATTCTCCTGAGCACTAGCAAGGCTAATATCCTTAAGATACAACTAACTTATGCTCAGGTCTATAAAAGGGACAAATTTAGACTTAGGTACTTTCGCTAGAAATCATTCAACAACTACTTTATAAGTGCTTCATAACGCTCACTTAGTTCTTGACGTATCTTTCGTCTAACTTCTGCATTAGCAAAGCGTCTTATTTCATCGTCTGTTTTGGGTTCAAATTTAGGTACTTCAACAGGCTTACCTTCATCATCTACCGCTACCATAGTAAAAAAGCAGCTATTAGTATGCCTAACCAATCTTTGATGAATGTCTTCGGTAATGACCTTAATGCCAATTTCCATCGAAGTGCGCCCTGTGTAGTTCACTGAAGCCAAAAAACTAACTAGCTCACCTACATGCACAGGCTGGCGGAAGGTAACTTGATCGACCGACAAGGTAACAACATAGCTACCCGCATAACGGCTGGCACAGGCATAGGCAACTTCATCTAGGTATTTTAGAAGCGCTCCACCGTGAACATTACCAGAAAAATTAGCTTTATCTGGCGTCATTAAAACACTCATACTTAAACTTGCAGCATTGGGTTGCATGGTTTTCTCTGTATTTAGTAAACAGGTTTATTTAAAAATGAAGGAGGTTTTCAAAAAACTGGAGCTACTTGTTGGGCGGCTTGGCCTGCTGTTTAATTATCTGCTCTAACTGCTCAATTTCTTTAAGGTCGTCTGCATCAGATTTAAGCACTTCAGCCTGTTGACGCTTTTTGTTAAATTCCTCATAACGTTCGTGAGCAATTTTTTCCATTTGTTTTCGGCTTACAGTACCCGCCCCTTCAAGAACCTGCTGATCATTAAATTCAAGCACTTTATCTACGTTTTCACGCCAAAAGTTCAGTGTTAAGTCTTTCTTAGATTTAATCCGCAATTCTGCTTGCTCAAGAAAAATAACGACTAGGCGATTCAAGGTATCTACTTCATCGACTGTTAGGTAGTTTTTAGCAATCACTACATCTAATTTACGTACCCTTGAACCCAGCCAGCTAGTCAGTGCCATATTGGGCTCATTTGCATTAGAGCGTTGCAGCACTAATTCAGCTGCAGTAAGGCCAGTTACAGCAAAAAGTAGCTTGTTTTGTACTTGAGCAAAAAATACTTGAGTTTCTTTTTCTTGACCGCTGTAATCAGAACTTAGGGCAAAAAGATCTCGAACCTTCTGGTAGAAACGTGTTTCAGACGCACGTATTTCGCGAATACGCTCTAACAGTTCGTCGAAGTAATCCCAGCCATTAGGATTTTTCAGGCGCTCGTCGTCCATTACAAAACCTTTAAGCAAGAACTCTTTTAAATGAGTGCTAGCCCATTGGCGAAACTGAACACCTCGCTTCGATCGAACACGGTAGCCAATAGCAAGGATGAGATCTAAATTATAGAGTTTTGTCCGATAATTCTTACCGTCAGAGGCAGTTGTCAAGGATTCCTTGACAACTGCCTCTTGAATCAACTCACCATCTTCAAAAATATTTTTGGCGTGTAAAGATACGTTTTGCTTGGTGGTCTGAAACAGTTCAGCTATCTCTAACTGGCTTAGCCAGATGGTATCGCCTTCCACACGAAGATGAAGTTGCGCTTTACCATCATCAGAAGTGTAAAGAATTAACTCACTCATAACTTAGGCGTTCCTTTTTTATTCTTATAGATAAAAACCTAACTCAACAAGAGTGCATCATCAGTAATTTCTTCGCCTCTTACCTGCTCAAACATGGCTAGTAAATCGGTTATTTGCATACCTTTGCGTTCTTCTCCGGCAACATCTAAAACCACTTTACCTTGGTGCAGCATGAGTGTGCGGTCACCTATATCTAAGGCTTGGCGCATACTGTGGGTAACCATCATGGTGGTGAGGTTTTTTTCAGTTACTAGGCGGTTAGTGAGGTCTAGTACAAAATCTGCGGTGCGTGGGTCTAGCGCGGCGGTATGTTCATCGAGCAATAAAATACGTGAAGGCTGTAACGCGGCCATCAGCAAGCTAACGGCTTGGCGCTGACCACCAGAAAGCAAACCAATACGGTCGGTTAAGCGGTTTTCTAATCCTAAGTTTAAACGTGCTAGCTGTTCACGGTAATAGTCTCTTTGTGAGGTTTTTACCGCCCAGCTTAAACCGCGACGATTACCCCTTTGTTGAGCCAACGCCATATTTTCTTCAATGGTTAAATCTTCGCAGGTTCCCGCCATAGGGTCTTGAAAAACGCGAGCAACTAAACCGGCTCTTTTCCATACCGGCTGATTAGCAACTTCGGTTTCATCAATTAAAATACTGCCGCTATCAACTTCTAAATCACCAGACACTGCATTTAGAAGGGTCGACTTACCTGCACCATTAGTACCTATAACCGTAACAAACTGACCCGAAGGAATAGTGACAGACAAACCTTGCAGGGCACGGGTTTCTATTGGCGTGCCCGCATTAAAGGTAATATTAAGATCGGTTGCCTTAAGCATAGTTAGAGCCTCTTACGGCGTGTAAAGCGTTTTTTAATTAGGGGAATAACCAGTGCAAATACAACCAATAGGGCAGTTACTAAATTTAAGTCCTGCGCTTGCAAGCCTATAAAGTCACTATTTAAAGCTAGGGCAATAAAGAAGCGGTAAACGACTGCACCTAAAATAACAGCAAGCGTAAGCAGGTACATTTTACGCGCTGGCAAAATGCTTTCACCGACTATTACGGCTGCCAAACCTATAACGATGGTTCCTATACCCATGGAAATATCTGCACCGCCTTGGGTTTGTGCAAAGAGTGCACCAGCCAAGCCAACTAAGCCATTGGAAATGGCCATACCTAGAATAATCATGCCGCCCGTATTAACCCCCTGAGCACGTGCCATACGTGGGTTAGAACCTGTCGCACGTATAGATAAACCCTGCTGGGTAGCAAAGTAAGCATCTAAGAGTAGTTTAACTAGGATTACTACCACTAATAATATTAGGGGTCGCATGACATAATCGGCTATCCATTCCACTTCTAACAAATTAAATACAGTGGGTTCCATTATTAAAGGCACATTGGGGCGGCCCATAATTCTTAGGTTTATTGAATAGAGTGCAATCATCATTAGGATGCTGGCTAGCAGATCCATAATTTTTAAATGTACATTGAGTAGGGCAGTAAATACGCCCGCTACTGCGCCAGCAAGCATAGCTAACACAGTTGCAAGAAAGGGATCCATGCCGCTAGCAATACAGACAGCACCCACAGCACCACCTAAAGGAAAGCTGCCATCTACTGTTAAATCTGGGAACTTTAATAAGCGAAAGGATATAAAAACACCCAGTGCTACTAGACCAAAAATTAGACCAATTTCAAGTGCGCCAAACAAGGAAAACAGGGACATGCGTAAACCCTAGGGGTGATTAAAACCTACCAAGCTTAGATAAACTTGGTAGGTAGGTTTAAATTAACGAATAACTTCAGTAGCTGTTTTTAGCAGTTCTTTAGAAAGAGTAACGCCTTGTTTTTTAGCTGCTGTTTCGTTTAGGAATAGCTGTAAGTTATTGCTGGTTTCAGGCTTAATTTTACCTGGGTCTTCACCTTCAAGAATTCTGACCACAATACGGCCAGTTTGGCGGCCTAAATCACGATAATCCATACCTAGTGCAGCAATCGCGCCACGCTTCACACTGTCAGTATCTGAGGCGACAAGTGGAATTTTTCTATCGTTACCCACTTTAACTAGGGCTTCATAAGCAGAAACCACGTTGTTATCGGTATTGGTATAAATTACATCTACTTTACCCACTAGGCTGCGAGCTGCTGAGCCTACATCCACTGTGCGTGGTGCTGCCGCCTCTACTAATTCCATACCATAGTTTGGTAGTAATTTTTTGAAGGCTTCCACTACAACAACAGAATTAGCTTCGCCTGGGTTGTAAACCATGCCCACTTTTTTGGCGTTAGGTACTAGCTGTTTAATTAGCGCTATTTGTTTATCTAGCTCAAGTAAGTCAGATACACCTGTTACGTTAGTGCCGCTAGCTTCCCAAGAAGGGACAAGTTGCGCTTCTACTGGGTCGGTTACTGCAGAAAAAACGACAGGAACACGCTTAGTACCCGCAACTGCTGCCTGAGCTGAAGGTGTGGCTATAGCAACCAAAGCATCGGGCTTATCACCAATAAACTTACGTGCTATTTGTGCTGCTGTACCTGTATTACCCTGTGCACTTTGGTACTGCCACTTAAGGTTTTTACCTTCGGTATAACCCGCATCGTTAAGCGCATCTAATACACCATCTCTTACAGCATCTAACGCTGGGTGTTCAACAATGGCAGTAATCGCAACAGACTTCATTTCAGCAGCAACTGTTAGGCTGCTAGTTGCTGCTAACGTAAATGCAGCGACGAGTGTTAGTGCTTTTTTAGGTAGAGTTAACATAGGTTAGTTTCTCCAGTTAGGTAATTAACCTGATTATTGTTATTTAAAGCAGTGTTACAGCTTATTGGTGGTTTTACCCTACTAGGGGCGACCATCTTCTTCCAACACGCCTTCCTTAATTGGAATGGCTAAATCTTCTCGGGTTACTTTCATGCTTAACAGTAGAGTACCGGCTATATAAATTGAAGAGTAAGTACCTACGATAATGCCCACCATTAAAGCTAGCGCGAAGTTATGAATCATCTCGCCACCTAGCAAAAACAAAGTAACTACGACGAGTAGGGTGGTTAATGAAGTTATGGTGGTGCGAATTAGGGTTTGATTAATGGAAAGGTTAATTAGCTCATTCACCGTACCTTCACGCACCTTGCGAAAGTTTTCACGAATACGGTCATAAACAACAATAGTATCGTTAATGGAATAACCCACCACAGCTAGGAGAGCAGCCAGTACAGTTAGGTCAAAGTCGATACGAAATACTGAGAAGAAGCCTAGAAGGATAATAACGTCATGCATTAGCGCTAACACAGAACCCACGGCAAACTTGTACTGAAAGCGAAAAGCAACGTACACCATGATACACAACATAGCGACTAACATTCCCAAGCCGCCTTGATCACGCAATTCATCACCTACCTGAGCACCGACAAATTCTGCACGGGTTAGGTTAACTTCATCACTACTTTTTGAGTCTAACAAGGTCCTTACCTGCTCACCCACTTCGGGTGAGAAGCCTTGGTTAAGGCGAATCAGCACATCGTGTGAACTACCAAAATTTTGTACTACAAACTGCTCATAACCTGCTGTTTCTAACTGATTGCGTACTTCTTCTAGGTTTGGCGAACTAGCATAGTGCAACTCCACTAGCGTGCCGCCGGTAAAGTCTAAGCCTAAACGCAGACCTTGCGTGGCTAAAGAACCAATGGAAACCAGCAGTAAAATAGCTGACAAGCCAAAGGCAACAAAGCGCAAACCCATAAAGTTAATGTTGATATTTAATAGTTTGGAACTGATTTTACTAGTCATTTTCGGCTCCTAACCTATAACGAGATGCGTTCGATGCGGCGACCACCATAAACCCAGTTCACCATTAAGCGGGTGACTAGAATGGCAGTAAACATGGAAGTTATTAGCCCTAACGAAAGGGTGACGGCAAAACCTTTTACTGGCCCTGTACCGATAGAAAAGAGAATAACTGCAACCAAGAAGGTGGTGATATTGGCATCTAAAATGGTTGCAAAGGCTTTTTCGTAACCTGAATGAATTGCATTCTGTGGCGTTAAGCCTCGGTGGTACATTTCTTCTTTAATACGGGCATTGATTAGTACGTTAGCGTCCACCGCCATACCTAGAGTTAAGACAATACCGGCAATACCTGGCAGGGTAAGGGTTGCACCTAAAACAGATAATAAGGCCACCAATAAAACCAAGTTGGTTGTTAGGGCAACGCAAGCAAAAATACCAAACACGCGATACCAAGCCAGCATAAAGATAACGACTAATGCCAAGCCTATTTGAATGGAGGTTACGCCTTGTTCAATATTTTTCTGCCCTAGGCTTGGGCCAATGGTGCGTTCTTCAACAAAGTAAATGGGGGCAGCTAGAGCACCTGCTCTTAATAATAAGGAAAGCTCAGAAGCTTCTTGCACACTACCCGAACCGGTAATGCGGAAGCTTGCACCTAGCTGGCTTTGAATAGTGGCTAAAGAAATAATGCCTTGCTCAGTATAAGGTTCACGTACTTCAACACGTTCGCCATCTTGCTCAACGAAGCGAGTGCGTGTTTTATGTTCAATGAACAAGACTGCCATGCTACGACCTACATTATTTTTAGTCGCATCCGACATAAAACGGCCACCCTGACCATTTAAGCGAATATTCACTTGGGGCTTGTTGTTTTCATCAAAGCCAACGCTTGCATTAGCAACATTGTTACCTGTGGTAATTATGTCTCTTTCTAACACTGCTGTTCGATTAGGCTGGTCACGAAAACTAAAAGTTTCGGTATCAAACACTTCTGCATTGCGATTGGCTTCTAAGCGAAATTCTAGGTTAGCGGTTGCGCCTAAAATACGCTTGGCTGCTGCTGTGTCTTGTACACCGGGCAACTCTACTACGATTCGGTTACGGCCAGAGCGTTGAACGAGTGGCTCTGCTACACCCAGCTCGTTTACACGATTACGCAAGGTGGTTAAGTTTTGATCGACTGCATAGTCTTCTAAATTTCTAATTGCTTGCTCGTTCATAGCGATTAGCAGCAAGCCGGAATCACCTTCGGTAAAGGTGTAATCTAGGCGATCAACCTGTAACAGGCGACGCGCCTTTTCAAAGTCGTCTGCACTGCCAAGCAATACTTCTATTTGGCCTTTTTCTACACTGACTTTACGAAAACGCAGCCTTTCTTTGCGTAGGGTGGCGCGAATTTCGCTCGCAGTTACTTCTAACTGCTGTTTAACTGCTGCGTCCATATCCACTTCCATAAGGAAGTGGACACCACCACGTAAATCCAAACCCAAATTAACGCTACGTGCACCTAGATTAACTAACCAATCGGGTGTTGTTGCTGCCTGAGATAAGGCAACAACGTACTTTTCACCTAAAGACTGTTGAATGACTTCACGGGCTGCCAGTTGCTGATCATCTGCTAACAAGCGGATTAACCCACTGTTACCTTCTAAACTGGCCTGTAGAACATTAATGCCAGCCTGTTCTAGTGCTTTTTGAGCACGTTCTAAATCAGTGTTGGTGATTTCAATTGAACCTCGTGTACCAGAAATTTGCACAGCAGGGTCTTCTGGGTAGAGGTTAGGCAGGGCATAAATTGCCCCTATGCAGATCACCAGCAGTATCAGCAGGTTTTTCCAGAGTGGATAACGGTTCAGCATGGCAGCCTTAATTTGGTCGGAGAAAAGTTGTTTGGATTATTCAGCATCCAC
This sequence comes from Marinospirillum minutulum DSM 6287, assembly GCF_000422325.1. GTDB lineage: Bacteria > Pseudomonadota > Gammaproteobacteria > Pseudomonadales > Halomonadaceae > Marinospirillum > Marinospirillum minutulum. The sequence continues at coordinate 53,033 of NZ_AULO01000012.1, read as the reverse complement.
TGCTTTTAAAGTGCCTTTAGGCAACACAGCAGTAACTGCAGCTTTTTGTACTTTAATTGATACTTCGTTGGCAATTTCTAGCACTAGAAACTCATCGGTAACTTTAGTTACACGGCCAAGCATACCGCCTGCTAAAGATACTTCGTCACCCTTAGCGATATCTGCTAATAGGTTTTTGTGTTCTTTGGCGCGCTTTTGCTGAGGACGAATAAGCATAAAGTAAAAAATAGCAACAAAACCAACTAGCATTACTATGCTAGAAATGGGGCTAGCACTACCGCCTTCGGCGTAAGCTGCAGAGATAAAAAAGTCCATAAAATGCTCCTAGGGTTGTGGGGGTGTTTATTTTTAGTTTCTTAGTTTATGGTCATTACGCCATAACCGGCACGGGCAAACCGCGCCGCGAATAAAATGCATCTACAAAGTCCGACAATTTACCTTCTTCTATCGCCTGACGCAAACCTGCCATGAGTCGCTGATAGTGGCGCAAATTATGGATGGTGTTCAACATGGCGCCTAGCATTTCACCGCTGCGGTCTAAATGGTGTAAATAGCTACGTGAAAAGTTTTGGCAGGTATGACAGTCACAAGCGTTGTCTATAGGGCCAGTGTCTTTTTTATACTTAGCATTACGTATTTTAACCACCCCATCATCAGTAAACAGGTGTCCATTACGTGCATTGCGGGTGGGCATAACACAGTCGAACATATCCACGCCACGGCGCACGGCTTCAACCAAGTCTTCTGGCTTACCTACGCCCATTAAGTAACGGGGTTTATCTTCTGGCATTAGGGCTGGCAGGTAATCGAGCGTTTTTATCATGTCTTCTTTAGGTTCACCAACCGACAAACCACCTATTGCCATGCCATCAAACTCTATATTCAACAAACCTTCTAAAGAGCGTTTGCGTAGGTCGGGGTACATACCGCCCTGAATAATGCCAAATAAAGCCGAAGGGTTATCGCCGTGTGCATCGCGTGAGCGCTTAGCCCAACGCAAGGAGAGTTCCATCGACGCTTCTGCTTCAGAAAAAGTGGCAGGGTAGGGGGTGCATTCATCAAAAATCATCACAATATCGGAACCCAATTCATGCTGCACTTGAATGGATTCTTCTGGCCCCATAAAGACTTTAGAGCCATCATGGGGTGAACGAAAGTGCACGCCTTCTTCGGTAATCTTGCGTAATTTACCCAGTGAAAAAACCTGAAAACCACCCGAATCGGTCAGAATCGGTTTTTGCCACTGCATAAAGTCATGCAAACTACCGTGGGCTTGAACCACGTCAGTGCCGGGCTTTAACATTAGGTGAAAGGTGTTGCCTAGTACAATTTCTGCGCCTAGCTTTTCAATCTCGTGCGGCATCACACCCTTCACTGTGCCGTAAGTGCCTACCGGCATAAAGGCAGGTGTTTCAATACTGCCACGGGGGAAGGTAATACGGCCTCGCCTTGCTTTACCATCGGTTTTTAGCAGATCAAACTGCATGGAACATTCAGAACGCTTCATTGATTTAATCCTGTTATTTAATCGGCAGCAGTGTTTAACGATAAGAGCATGGCATCGCCGTAACTAAAAAAACGGTACTCTTCGGCCACTGCAGCTTGGTAGGCTTTTTTAATTGGCTGGTAGCCAGCAAAACTGCTGACTAGCATTAATAGGGTAGATTCTGGTAAGTGGAAGTTGGTTAATAACTTATCCACACACTGCCACCGATACCCAGGGTAAATAAAAATATCCGTATCGCCGCTAAAGGCTTGGGTGATGCCTTTTGCGCTAGCCGTTTCTAAACAGCGCACACTGGTGGTACCTACTGCCACTACCCGCCCACCCGCTGCTTTGGTGGCATTTACTTGGGCGGCAACTTCTTCTGTCACTTCCAGCCATTCTTTGTGCATGACATGTTCTTCTAGCTTATCCACCTTGACTGGCTGAAAAGTGCCTGCACCCACATGCAAGGTTACAAAAGCTGTGTTTACGCCCTTGGCACGAATTTGCGCTAGCAGTTCATCATCAAAATGCAGGCCAGCCGTGGGGGCTGCAACCGCGCCTAAATGTTGAGCATAAACCGTTTGGTAGCGTTCTTTATCGGTGAGTTCATCAGCACGGTCTATGTAAGGTGGTAGGGGTAAGTGGCCGTGCTTTTCTAGCAGTTCTAATAAAGGTTCAGGGTTAAGAAAAGTTAAGCAAAACAGCGCCCCTTCTCTGCCGGTGCATTCAACCTCTATGCCGCCTTCTAAAAATAACTTAGCGCCAGCTTTGGGTGATTTGCTAGAACGAATATGCGCTAAAGCACGGTGCTCATCTAGCGGGCGCTCAATTAACACTTCTATTTTACCGCCTGTGGCTTTTTGCCCAAATAAGCGTGCGGGTATAACGCGGGTGTTATTAAAAACCAGCAGATCACCTTGCTCTAGGTAATCTAATAAATCTGGAAACTGGCGGTGTTGTATGTCATCGCCCTCTAAAACCAATAAACGTGAACCACGCCTTTGGGCAGTTGGGTAATGAGCTATTAAATGATTGGGCAAATCAAAGTGAAAATCGCTGCGCTGCATGGCGGCCTTAATAATGGTTGGCTAAGCTGGTGTTGATAAAAGTTAGGAGCAAGATTTTAACCTAGATAGCCGCAAAGGTCATTGCTGGCTGTTATTCAGTTTGCACACAATCAAAATATAGAAAAAATTAAACCAGCCCCCTCCCTTAAAACCCTTATTTTAAAAATGACGTTCAAGGTATTTTTTAGAGGTAGGCTGGCTTGAGTTGTCGCTTAACTTTTTAATTGCACTTTACACTTAAGGCACAAGCATAAATTCCGCAAAAAAGTCACTTAGTGCTTTATGGGCGCTTAAAGGTAAGATATTGGCAATGTGCTGATCAGGTCGAACCACTAGCACACAGCCTTGTTTGCGGTCGATGCCACGTAGTTCAAAAACATCTTTCGCTGCATCAGCATAAAAAACTTTTTCGTAATCCCTTAAACCCAACTTGCCTTTAGCTGGCCATAAAAAATCATGCAGTTCTTCTAGGGCTAAAGCTTGCTGTTGAAAAACTGAGTAAACATCTATAACTGAATCAATATCCGCACCCTTAGGCGTGTATTTTTTGACTGGTGAATCTTCAGAGTTAGCTAGGTAGTTAATCAACTTATAAGCATCAGAAGCCTTATCAACAGGGCTTTGCTGATTGCCAAAAATAAAAATGCGCCAGCGACCATCGGCTTTATTCAAATGCCCTAAGTGCTGCGGCCTACCGTCTGCCACGCGCAAGGCTTTAGCTGAATGAAAACGCTGCCCTATAATAAAACCCTTAGCCAAGCTTTGGTTTTCTAAGCCGGTTACTATAAAAGAAGGGTCATAACCTATTGAAGTACCAGCAATAAAACCGTTTTGTTTAGCGATAAACTTTTCGATATCGGCAGTGCTGGTTTTGGTTTGGCTGGCGTCCTTATTTGCACTGGGGCTGGTGGCGACTAAAGCTGACATTTGCCTATCGGCATCTATCAACATTTGTGCAACCTTGCGTCTTTCTGATGAATAAGTTTGCAGCAATTTAGGGTCGGCTTTGCCTTGCAAGACAGCGGCTAACTTCCAACCTAGGTTAAAGGTATCGGGCAAGGAGGTGTTTAAACCCCAGCCACCTTTAGGGCTATGAGTATGACAGGCATCACCAGCAACAAAAGCCCGTGGAATTAGCCCTTCAGGATTACCCGCTGGCGTATCATCAAAACGGTCGGCAACTCGCTGTCCCACTTCATAAATAGACCACCAAACCACTTCTTTAACATCGAGGGTGTAGGGCTGCATAATTTTTTGCGCCTTGGCGATAATAGCTTGCGCATCTAAATCTAGGGCTGCCGCTCGCTGGCCTTTATCCAGTAAGTCTAGCTCTACATATAGCCTAACTAGGTAACCGCCTTCGCGTGGCACTAGCATTACTGCGCCATCTTGCTTGGATTGAATAAAGCTTTTTACACGAATATCGGGGAAGTCGGTGACAAGTAGAATATCCATTACCCCCCAAGCTTTATTAGCCGAATCGCCCTCTAGGTTAATTGCTAAACCTTTACGAACTGCACTTCTTGCACCATCAGTACCCACCACATAACGGGCTTTAAGTGTTTCTACTTTACCAGCGCCTTCGGTATCACTTCTTTCAAAAGTTGCAGTAATGGGGTGGGCATTCAAATCTTGGGTAAGCTTAGCGTCAACGGTTAATTCAACTAGCTGGCGGCTGTAATGGGGTACTAGTTGGGTGACAGAGTTTTCCATACCCTCAAGTAATAGCTCGTGAAGGCGTGCCTGGTTCACTACACAGTGAGTAAATTCAGACAGCCCGAGTCTGGCATCGGCTACTTTATGGGTGCGCTTTATTTGGTTGGGTTGCTCATTATCTGGCTCCCAAAAAGCATTCTGATGAAGTTGGTAGGCTTCTTTAACTAGCATTTCGCTGTTATTAAAAGCTTCCATAATTTCCATGGTACGACAAGAAATACCATCGGCCTGACCAAACAACATAGGGCCAGTTTTTTGTTCCACTATACAGGTGGAGATATCTGGAAATTCCGCCAACTGCCTTGCTAACGCTAAGCCTGCAGGGCCACAACCCACAATTAACACATCCACTTCTTTGGGTAGGTCTTTAATCGGTGGGATAGGCGCAGGCTTTCGAGCTGCGTCTGGAATTTGATAATTACCCGGCTTAAAACCATTCAGGTGAAACTGCATTTCCTAATCCTCTTAACAATAAACTGATGCACTAGAGTCTAGAGGGTAAGCAAGAAAAGTTTGTCACCTATAAATGGGGACTTAATTAGCAAATTTTTAGCTATTAAACTCCCTCAGCAATAGGCCAACTATCTACTGAGAGAGTTTTATAACGTCTTATTTACTTCAAAGCTGCTTTGGCAAGTTGAGTAAACTCGGTCAAATTACGCATATTTGCCGAGTGAAGTCCGTAGCCCATAAAGCTAGAAGTTGCAAAAAGCAGGTTGTAGGCCTCAGGGTTATGCGTTTCTGCTAACTCACCTAAGATATTTTGTAGTGCTGTGCTGCGTGGATTGTAGTTTGCTAGCATAAACACCAGCTCTGGCTTAGCTTCTCGATTGATGCTTAGCTTCTCTACACGCGTACTGCGGTTGTAGGTTAATAAACCTAGTTCATCTAGCTGGTTAATCTGCACTTCCAAGTCTTCAATAACTTTGTTCCATAAAGGCGTATTAGTTAAAAGACTGTCTGCATCTTTTTTATGTTTAGTAATACCTGCACTTCCCGATAAAGCACCTGTACCGTATTTCATTTCAATTAAGACAGGAACTAAAGCAGCCTTTTGGCGCTCTTTAGAAAGCCAGCGTACACCCAACATATCAAAGCGTGCTGCGCTACTTTTACCTTCTTCAGTTAAACCTGCTGCTTCAATATCAATAATAAAATATTCGGTTTCATTAGAAATGCTTGAGCTATTATTTTCTCTAACTACTAGCTGCTGAAACTCTCTTTCAGGTTTTTGTTGGATAGAAAAATAACGATCCATCACTTCTTTTAAGGGTGCAACGAAGCGTAAAAGTCGGTAAGCCTCTTCTTTACCATCTGAGTTACGGGGTATTTCTTTTAAATAATCAGGCAGTTCAGCTTCACTTTTTTCATAGCTGGCATCAAAAGAAATATTGTAAGCATTGGCTTGCTGCTCAATTTTAAATAGTGCTCCTCCACGATAATAAATATTGATGTAGTTACCACGAAGCGCCAGCATAAGGGTATCATCCTGTTTAACACGTTCAAGCAAAGGCTGTAATACCCCTTCTTTTAAGTCATTCAAAAAAGCAGTATTTAAAGAGCGCTGATATTTGCTATTTATACTTGTTGGTAAGCTATCTGACATAGTGTTATTCCTTTCTTTAGGCTGGTTAATTATTGTTCTATTTTTATCTGTGCAAACGTCCCACCATTGGCCATCAGCATAGGTTTCAACACGCTTAAACAGTTGAGGGTACTGCTCTGGGTGAAAGCTATGGATAGGTACTAATTTCTTGGGATTTACTGCCTCAACAAAACGTTTCAGATCTACAGGGCTGGCATGGCCTGAAGTATGAATATCGACCTTCTTAATGCCTGAAGCTTCTAGCCAGTCTTTAATATAGTCGTAGCTCCCTGCATCCCAATAACCTTTCCATTGCGAGTAAACATAAAGCGCTTTATCTAGGTGAGTTGCATTTTTTAATGTTGAAATATGCATAGGGCGAAATAGTAGAGTGTATTTGCTGGGGTTATTTAGCAGTTCTTCATCAAACATACGGTTTTTGCTGTGCAATTTTAACTGATCAAACCATGCATTTTTAAGAATTTGATAACGCTGCTGCCCTGGTACAAAAAAAGCTATATCTTGCCAGTGTGATTGTGGGAGATTGGGGTTATTAGTAGCGGCCAGAACGTTAGCAGAATATAGATCGAGCACTAATTTACGCCCTGATTTTTTACTAGCACGAAAAATAGAAACCAAACGATCTATGTTCTGCATTGAGGTGTGAACCATAGCTAAACCTTCACAAGCCAGCAATGCTTGATGAAGTTGTTTTTCTATGGTTTGCTCACAAGGGAAGTGCTGATCTAAGGCTAGGCGTCCAAGTGATGAACCTTCCATTAATAAGGCATCAATTGTTGGTGGTGGATTATTAACAAAGCGTTCAAATAGTTTGGATTTACGCCCATGCCCTCTAAAGTCACCTGAATAAAATAGGCGCTGCCCATCAGCTTCAATAAGAAGCCCATAAGCATCGTAAGCAGAATGATCAACCAAATAGGGAGTAACCCTAAAAGGGCCTATTTCAAAGGTTTTTTCTGATTGGTATTCCCAACCGGCTGCGGGCAATGGCAAGTCTGTAGGCAAGAAGGGTGCAGCAGCCTTTAAAATTCGACGTGCGGCAGCTCCCATACCTACAGGCAAATCTGAACGTATGTGCTTTAGTAAGCCGAAGTGATCTAAATGAGGGTGAGATATTAAAATGCCTAGCAGTGAGGCATCATCGTTAATTAAGCCAGAAATTAAAGGGAGTTGATCAGGTGTGTTTGCTTCAGCATCTAATGGTAAACCTAAATCAAGCAGCAGTCGTTTTCCCTGAGCTTCAACCTCTACACAACTACCACCTATTTGCTGGCTACCACGATGAATACAAACTTTCATAATTTCTCCCTTAACTTCCTTGTATTTCTAACCTTAGCGTAAACCACTAAACAATAGCTAGTTAAGTACCTAGTAGATTAGTTTTAACACAAAGAAGCGACAGGCTAGTTCGCATATCGTTTAGATTTTAACCATAAGCGTAATGCAGGTAGGCGATTAACTAAAACAGCTAAAAATATTAGTGTGCAACCTAAAAGCTGGGAAAAACTCATCACTTCACTAAACCAAAAGCTGGCTAATAAGGCTGTCCAAACTGGTTCTAACGTCATAATAATTGCGGTGTGGCTGGGTGGTGCTAAACCTTGGGCGTAGGTTTGCATTAAAAATCTTAGGCTGGTGGCTAAAAATAAGCTGGCAAAAAACCAACCCCAAATCGCTGGTGTGTGTTGAAAGTTCCATTCTTCAAAAACAAGCGAAACCCCACCTGTTATTAGCCCTGTAACCAATAATTGTATCGAGGTTAAGGGTAGGGCTGAAATACCTGCTGCGGCACGGCTATTAAAAATAAACATAAAAGCTAAAAAGGTTGCTGAGAGTAAAAAACACAGCTCACCCCAACCAAAATAGAATTCACTATCTAAAGATAAAACTGCTAAACCTGAAATTACAAAAGGTAAGGAAAGGAAGGCAAAGCGACTGGGTTTTTCACCCCCCAAAGCAAAATTAAGCAAAGGAACCATAACCACACCCAAGCTGGTTAAGAATGCACCAACACCTAGGTGCTGGGCATGTTGTAAACCCAGTATCCAAAACACCATAGCAAAACCAAACAAGGCACCTACTTTTAAGGCTGTTGCCCACTGCATTTTATTTAAGTTTTTTAGTGGCTTTAAGCAGAAAAATGCTAAGACTAAACCTGCCCCTGAAAAGCGTAGTGCAATAAATAAAAGCGGGCTAAAGCCTGCCAGCGCTTCTTTAGAAAAAATCCAACCTGCTGCTGCAATTAGGGTGGTTGCGACTAGCAGCAAGTCGGCTCTAAGGTGCGGATTCATAACTTATCCTAAAAGGCTTTAATTTTGGCAGAGTGCAAATAGCTGGGCGCGGCTACTAATACCCAGTTTGTCATAAGCGCGTTTGCGGTAGGTGACTACACTGCTTGGTGCTACATCCAGTTCATAAGCAATGGTTTCACTTTTTTTTCCTTGTAAAACAGCAGCACATACTTGGCGCTCACGTTCTGAAAGAAAAGCCAAAGGACCTTGGCTGAGCTGTGCTTGATTTAACTGGTAATGCTTGCTCACTAAAAGGCCTAGAAGTTGACCTATCGCTTGCTGTTGGTTTCTTGGTACTAGCTGATCAAAGTTTGCAGTGCGGTGATAAAGGTTAATATAAAAGTTGCCTGCTTCACTGCCATAAATCACTGAAAACTTATCTTTAAAACCAGGCTCATCAAAATAACGATTACGGTAGTTTAAACTCATATCATCTAGCAAGTCAGCTAAACGAATTAAGGTAACCTCGCCAGGCAAACTGCTTTTTAAAGTTGAAAAATTGGGGTCTTGCATATAAAGGCGCTCGGTAACGTAAGATTCTGCTAACTTTTTACCCGAGGCATTTTGATTAAAGTCTTTAAAAAGTAAGGTGCTTACCTTTTCTCCATCGGCACAGAAAAAAATCATGCATTGGTCTGCGCCAAGCTCTTTATTAATCCATTTAAGGAAAGGTTCAAAAAACTCAGCTTCTCCTAAAGCACTTAATAGAACTAACTGTCCCCTTGTTGGCAACCAATCAACTTTAGTAAGCGCCATGCTTCCCACCTACTTTACTCAAGAATACTAAGATAAAAAAAGGGCCACTTTTATAAGCAGCCCTTTAGGATAATAACTCGCTTCTAAAGGCGATTAGGTTAACAGATACTCGCTACTCGGCTAAGAATCTTTTTAAAGGTTGCTAGCTCTTCTTCGCTAAACTCACCAAACACTTTTTCTTGCTGTTGGCGAGCCAGAGTCCAAAGGCCTTCTGCTTCTTCTTCACCCTTAGCTGTAATGCTATAGGTTTCCTGATTGCAGTTAATCAGCCCTTTTCTTTGTAGAATAGCTGCCGCATTATCGACTTCGCCTTCAGGCATATTAACTTCTCTTAAAAGAGCTGAGCGGTCTAGCTTAGAAGATTCTTGTAATACCATTAGCATACGCGCTTCACTGGTACGCAAACCTGAAGAAAGCTGTAAGGGCGCATAGTCAGTTTGGTAGGCACGTGTTGCTTGCAACATTTGGTAGTAATAATGGTCTTTAAAACGTGATTTCAAACGCTCTATTGCTGCTGGCTCGCCTTCTTTTTTGCTGGGGAAACGCGAATGCGGCATAACAACTGAGTAGCTACCCTGATGGTAAACCAGTGGCGCACGGCCTGAATCTTCAAAAGCGACTACTTTACCAATTAGAATCCAGTGATCGCCACCATCTAGCGTTTGGTAGGCTTCACACTGAAAGGTTGCAGCACAGTCGGGTAGTAAAGCGGCTTTACCTAAGCCATCGGTGTACTGAACTTCTGCAAACTTATCATCGTTTGGGCGGGCAAAGTGATTAGACACATCTATTTGGTCTGCGGCTAAAATATTAACGGCAAAATGGCTGGCCTTTTCAAAAATTTCACAGCTACCCGAGCGCTTATCAATACTCCAGAGTATTAAAGCTGGCTCTAAAGAAACTGAGTTAAAGCTATTCGCAGTAACGCCTGCTCTTTCGCCTTCAGGCGTAGTGGCTGTAATGACGGTAACACCCGTAGCAAAGTTACCTAAAGCACGACGAAAGGCTTTAGAGTCGAATTCAGTTATTGGATTGCTCATAACAGCACCTTTTAACAGATTAAAAAATTTAGGAGCACAAACCCTTATTAACTAAAGTTTGTGCTCCTAGTCAATCCAGCTTAATTAAAGTAAAGCAGGGTCTGGGTCTAAGCCTAGCAATTCACGACCAATAATTTGAGCGCAAACATCATAGTCGGTGTAAGCATGAGCCGCTGTCATATTGGATTCACGCCATAAACGCTGCGCTTCACGGTCTTGGTACCAGTTAGAAGCGCCCATCACTTCCCACAAACGGTTAACTGCCTGTACACACATTTTAATGGCATAAGCTTGGTTAGTACGCCAATGCGCTAGGGTGTAACTGTCTGGGTATTCGTGACGCTCACCGTATTCTTTGTGCTCTTGCCAAGTTTTTTCTAGGTAAGCACGTGCTGCTGCTACTTGTTGATAAGACTCTGCCACACGCAGAATTGGTGGAATAGAAGCTTTAACCTGTGCACCGGTATAGGCACGCACACGGTTTTTGGTTAGCTCTTTGTAAGACTCAATCATACGCTCGGCAACACCTAAACTCATGGCCGCAAAGCCACAGGCAAAGTAAGGACGGTAGGGCGTGTGATAAATTTTGCTGTCTGGATAGAGTTCACGACCCACATGGCGGCCTTCCATCATATCTTTAGCTGCCTGAATACGATGTTCAGGAACAAACACACCTTTAATGCTGGCCGTTTTAGTACCGCTACCCTGCATACCCACTGCATACCAATCATCAATAATGGTAAAGTCGCTGCGTGGAATAACTGCAAAGCTGTAAACTTTCTCGTCGTTAACCATGCGGTTTAAACCAACGATTATCCAATCAGCATAATCTACGCCTGAACTCCATTTCATATCGCCAGTAAAGATAATACCGCCTTCGGTTTCTTCGTATTTGCCAAAAGGTGCAATACTACTTGAAGCAACAGCATCTGGGTTTTCGCCCCAAAATTCATCCTGTGCTTGCTTGCTGAACATTGCCATCTGGTGATTGTGAGTACATAGCAGGCTATAAGCCCAAGCAGTTGAACAGCAAGCGCCAGCTAAGGCAGCAATGCATTCAGTAAACTCGGGTAGGCTTATTTCTAGGCCGCCGTAAGCTTTTGGCAAAAATGCACGGTTTAAACCTAGGGCGTGCAGCATATCAACGTTTTCTTGCGGAATTTTACGTAACTCTTCAGCCTTTGAAGCGTTAGCACGTATGGCTGGTAAAATCTCTGTTAGCTTTTCTAGCATGGGGTTAGCTTGTTTCATAGGAATCTACTTCCTCTCTTATGATTTTGTTGTGTTTTGAGAGCAGCTGCTAATCCATTCATGAAGGATAGACAGTGGAGCTTGTAAAAAAGTATGGGCAGACAACCGAACAAGAGAAAGGTAATAAATTCTTTATTTGTGGTACTTTTCTGTATTTGCAGCCTTTTTGCTAGCCCTAACTAGACCTGAAACCCTTGTAAATACTGGCTTTCAGGCAAGCCACGTTAGGCGTAAAAATTTAATTAACTTATTCACTAGTAGCTGGCTGGGTGTGATTGACAGCAGCGGAAGCTTTGGTCTAGCATTACTTAACATGTTAAATACTATGTGACTAGCTAGCCCACACAGCTTTGCATAGACAACATGAGACACCTAAAAAAAGTGTCCACCTAAATTAACAATAATCAAAGAAGGTGCTTACCATGGGCGAAATAGTTTTAGCTGCAAAAATTACTCACGTACCTACCATGCTGTTGTCTGAGCAGCCAGGAAAGCTTCAAGGTAGTCGTCAACAAGCCATTGATGGTCATAAAGAAATTATGCGTCGTGCTCGCGAGCTAGGGGCAGATACAGTCGTGGTTTTAGATACCCACTGGCTGGTTAATGCGGCTTACCATATTAATAGCAACCCAGTTTTTAAGGGTGTTTATACCAGCCACGAATTTCCACACTTTATTCAAAACCTTGAGTATGAATACCAAGGCAACCCCGCTTTAGGTGATGCCATTGCCGCCAAAGCAACCGAGAAGGGTGTTTTCACCTTATCTCACCAGGTAGAAACACTGGATTTAGAATACGGTACTTTGGTTCCTATGCATTTTATGAAGCCAGAAGAAACGAATATGAAAATAGTTTCTGTTGCTGCTTGGTGTACCGTACATAATTTGCAAGATTCTAGAAAACTCGGTGAAGCCATTAGAGAAGCCGTTGAAGCAAGTGACAGCAAAGTTTTACTTTTGGCTTCTGGCTCGCTATCACACAAAATTTGGGAAAACGAACTCTACGAAGCCAACAACGGCACTTTTACAATTTCTCGTGAATTTAACCGTCAGGTTGACCTGCGTGTACTAGAGCTATGGCAGCAGGGTGAAATTGCTACCTTCTTAAAAATGTTACCTGAATACGCTAACTACTGTTCTGGCGAAGGTGGTATGCACGATACTGCTATGCTATTTGGTGCACTGGGTTGGGATAAGTACACAGGTAAGGGTGAAATTATTGGTGAATACTTCCCTAGCTCGGGTACTGGTCAGGCTAACGTAGTTTTTCCTGTTTTATAAACTTTATTAATACGAACAACGGAGACTAACCGCTCATGCTACAAGCATCCTATCCTTACTATCTAGCCAATGAAGCTCAGTCACCTAACCAAGATTTGACGGTTTACGACAAATTTACTGGCAAGGTAGCAACAAAAGTTGCCATGGCTGATGCTGCAACCATAGATCAAGCCATAGCTGCTGCCGAAGCTGCCACTGAGCCTATGCGTAAATTGCCTGCTTATAAGCGCCAAGCAGTGCTTAACCATTGCGTTAAACGCTTTGAAGAACGTGCCGAAGAATTGGCACAAGCCTTATGTGTAGAAGCCGGTAAGCCTATCAAGGATGCGCGTGGCGAAGTTGTTCGTTTAATAGACACCTTCCGTATTGCGGCTGAAGAAGCGGTGCGTATTGGTGGTGAAATTATTCCTATGGATATCACCCCCCGCGGTGAGGGTTATAGCGGTATGTGGAAACGCGTGCCTATTGGCCCTTGTTCTTTTATTTCACCCTTTAACTTCCCTTTAAATTTAGCTGCACACAAGGTTGCACCAGCTATTGCTGCGGGTTGTCCGTTTGTTCTTAAACCTGCCAGCATGACTCCGATTGGCGCGATTATTATTGGTGAAATTCTAGCTGAAACTGACCTGCCTAAAGGTGCCTTTTCTATTCTACCTTGCCACCGTGATGGTGCAGACTTGTTCACCACCGATGAGCGTTTGAAGCTGCTTAGCTTTACGGGTTCGCCGGAAGTTGGCTGGCAGTTAAAAGCTAAAGCAGGCAAAAAGCCGGTTATTTTAGAGCTGGGTGGCAACGCTGCTTGTGTGGTGGATGAAGGCACAAATATTGACGATGCTGTGGCTCGTATTATTTTTGGTGCTTACTACCAGTCAGGCCAAAGCTGCATTGGTGTGCAGCGTATTATGGTGCACGAAGCCCATTACGACGAAATGCGTGACAAGCTAACCGCTGCTGTCAAAGCGCTGCGTTCGGGCGACCCTAAAGATGAAAACACCTTTATTGGCCCGATGATTTCTGAAAAAGAAGCCAAGCGTTTGCATGACTGGGTTTTGGAAGCTAAAGCAGAAGGCGCAACTGTGCTTGCCGGTGGCGAGCGTACCGGCGCTATGCTAGATGCAACCTTGTTAGAAGATGTTAAGGCTGATTCTAATGTAAACACCCAAGAAGCTTTTGGCCCTGTGGCTGTTCTTTCTAAGTTCAGCGATTTTGATGAAGCACTAAAAGAAGTCAACAACTCTACCTTTGGCTTGCAGGCAGGTATTTTTACGCGTGACATTTATAAAATCCAAAAAGCTTGGGATGAGTTAGAGGTGGGTGGTGTAGTTATTGGTGATGTGCCTTCTTGGCGTGTAGACCACATGCCCTATGGTGGGGTGAAAGACAGTGGTTTAGGTCGTGAGGGGGTGCGCTATGCCATTGAAGATATGACCGAGTTACGTCTTCTAGTCATTCGTAACCCCAACTAGCTTTATTATAAGGGCAGTTACGGCTGCCCTTTAAAGGTTAACCAGCAAACCATGAAGCCAGCAGTGCCATCGCTTACCTTATTAACCTTTATTGCCATGGCCAGTCCCTTGGCTTTAAATGCTTTTGTGCCAGCCATGCCCGATGCTGCGGTAGCTTTGAATACAGACATAGCGACTATTCAGCTAACCTTTACGCTTTATTTGTTCACCCTAGCAGTTGGTCAATTACTCAGCGGTCAGTTAGCAGATTATTACGGTCGTCGCCCTGTCATTCTTACGGGTTTTGCCTTGCATTTAGTAGGCAGCTTATTGGCTGCCTTAGCAGGGTCGATAGAAGCATTAATTGTCGGACGTGTTTTACAAGCCTTAGGTGGCAGTGCTGCCATGACGCTAGCCCGCACTATTTTGCTAGACACCTATGGCAGAAGTGGCGCAGCCAGTCGTATGGGTTATTTGGTGATGGCGATAGCCGTTGCTCAGGCCATAGCACCTACCCTTGGTGGGTTTTTAAACCTCTGGTCAGGCTGGAATTCTATTTTTTACCTGTCTGTTTTTATGGGCAGTTTGGTTTTTTTATTAGCGCTTAAGTTTTTACCAGAAACCACTGCTGAAAAAAGCACTAGCTTAAGTTTTATGGCTGTTTTTAAACGCTACAGCCAAGTGTTTAGTTCAGGCCAATACTTAGGTTATGTTCTATCCACCACCGCTTTAGCCGCTGCTTTCTATTTATTTGTAGGTAGCTCACCCTATTTGGTTGCTAATCAACTAGAGGGTAATTCCGCAGACTTTGGTGTTTGGTTTTTAAGTGTGTCTTTTTCTTTTATTGCTGGTGGCTATTTATCTACCCACTTAGCTAAGTTTCTTAGTGTCGACCAAACCATTTTATTAGGTAACAGCCTAGCCATTTTAGGCGCGGGGCTTCTTTTAAGCTTTGCGCTCACAGCAGAGCTGAGTTTTACCCGCTTATTTTTTCCTATGGCATTAATTATTTTTGGTCGGGGTTTAAGTCAACCTAATGCACAACTGGCGGCAATTAGTAGTAGTTCAGGTGCGGCGGGTACTGCTTCAGGCGTAATGGGTTTTATCCAGCTTTTTATTGGCGCGCTAATAGCGCAAAGCGTGCCTTACTTAATGAGTTTTAATATTAACTGGGTATTTGGCGGAATTTTACTGGCTACTTGCTTAGCCTTTTTTACACATTTTTATAGCTGGAAAATTAACCAGCAAGCAACACCTAACGTTTAATTACTTTATAAAAGAGGGTAACTCTATGGGTAAGCTAGCTTTAGCTGCAAAAATAACACACGTACCATCCATGTACTTATCAGAGCTGGATGGCCCACAAAAAGGTTCACGTCAGGCCGCTATTGATGGCCATATAGAAATTGGCCGCCGTTGCCGTGAACTAGGCGTAGATACCATCGTAGTCTTTGATACGCACTGGCTGGTAAATGCCAACTACCACATTAACTGTGGCGAGCATTTTAAAGGCGATTACACCAGTAACGAATTACCGCACTTTATTGCCAACATGAAGTTTGAATACGATGGCAACCCAGAGCTAGGCAAAATTCTAGCCGCTGAATGTAATGCACAAGGTGTTGAAACTTTGGCGCATGACAAAACCACGCTAGACCCTGAATATGGCACGCTAGTACCTATGCGTTATATGAATGAAGACCGTCACTTTAAAGTGATCTCTGTTTCAGCCATGTGTACGGTTCATTACCTAAATGACAGTGCCCGCTTAGGTTGGGCAATGCGTGAAGCCATTGAAAAACACTATGATGGCAAGGTGGCTTTTTTGGCAAGCGGTTCACTTTCCCACCGTTTTGCTCAAAATGGCCAAGCGCCTGATTTTTCTAACAAGGTTTGGAGCCCCTTCCTAGAGCGCCTAGACCACAGTGTTGTAGAAATGTGGGAAAAAGGCGAATGGGCAGACTTCTGCGCCATGTTGCCTGAATATGCTGCCAAGGGACATGGTGAAGGTTTTATGCACGATACTGCTATGTTGTTAGGCGCTTTGGGCTGGTCTGAATATGACCAAAAAGCTGAGGTTGTTACACCTTACTTTGGCAGTTCAGGTACGGGGCAAATTAACGCTATCTTCCCCGTTTCACCTGTAACGGGTAAAGAAGTACCTGGGCCACAAGCTTCGGTAACTGAAAGCTTTTTACCCGGCTCTAGCCGTTTATAACACTTGGTATTTAACAGGCCAGTTATGGCTGGTCTGTTATTTTCTAACGAGAAGAAAACCATGCCTCAAGTAAGCAATCCTTCTAGGCTTATAGTGCTGCTAGCTGCGCTAGTTGCTTTTGGTCCACTGTCTATAGATATGTATTTGCCTAGCTTGCCTTTAATCGCTTCAGACTTACAAGCAAGCCAAGCAGACATTCAGCTAACCATTAGTGCCTTCTTAATAGGTCTTTTTTTTGGAATGCTGTTTTATGGCCCGCTTTCAGACAAGTTTGGGCGAAGAAAACTATTGCTTGGTGGTATTACACTTTACTTAGTGGCTAGTATTGGTTGTTTTTTAGCCACCAGTGCTGAAATTTTAATTTATGCACGTTTTTTACAAGCCTTAGGTGCTGCAGCAGCTTCAGTTCTGGCGCGTGCTATTGTTAGAGACCTTTTCCCTATTAATGAAGCAGCCAGAGTGCTGTCGTTAATGCACTTGGTAACCATGCTTGCCACTTTGATAGCGCCTTTAGTTGGTGGCTACTTAATTTTACTTGCTGGTTGGCGCTCACTTTTTATTGTTCTTTTTGTTTTTGCTGCCATTATTCTGCTAGCAACTAGCTTAAAAATACCTGAAACCCACCATGGCTCATCCCGTGGCACTAGTATTGCTGCTGTTTTTAAAGCTTACCTACAAATTCTTTTACAGCCTCTAGCTGTTGGCTACATTCTTTGCATGTCGCTTACCTTTGCCGGTATGTTTGCCTACATTACTGCCTCCCCCTTTGTTTATATTGAATACTTTGGTGTAACTCCCCAAACCTATGCTTGGCTTTTTAGCTTAAATATTGGTGGAATTATTCTACTAGTAAGCCTAAATGCGCGTTATGTTGGCCGCTTTGGCACACAACGCCTGCTAGTGATAGGTGCAGGGTTAGCCGCAACCTCTGGCTTATTATTGCTTTTTGCAGGCTTTACAGGTGTGGGCGGCTTGCCTTTAATTGTTATCGCGCTATTAGGCTTTGTCAGTGTAACTGGCGTTTTGGGGGCTAATTGCATGGCTAGCCTACTGGCTTGCTTCCCAGAACGTGCTGGTGCAGCCGCTGGTATAGCCATAGCTATACAGTTTGGTTTAGGTGCTTTAGCTAGCTTTTTAGTAAGCAACCTGCACGATGGAACCCCCTTAACTATGTCACTTTTAATCGGTTTAGCAGGCGTTGCCTCCTTTACTTCACTAGCATTAACTCGTTCAAAATCAAATACTTAATCTAATTTTCTAGAAGGAAATAAATCTGCCATGTTGACAAAGCTTAATATGTTAATTAGATTTAGTTAACACGCTTAAAGAGGTACTGAAATGCCACATTTTATTGTTGAGTATTCAGGCAATTTGCACGACCGCCTTGAGTTCCAACCCTTGTTCAAACAGCTGCATGAGTATGTTGTTTCTACCGGTGCTTTTCCTCTAGGTGGCGTTCGCAGCCGTGCCATTCGCTGCAATGACTTCCGAGTTGCCGATGGTCGTGAGGATTTTGCCTTTCTTAACTTGAATTTAAAGATAGGCCATGGTCGAGACATGGATCTTAAAAAAACAGTTGCTGAAAATGTTTTCAAAATTTTATGCGATTGGATGCAGCCCATTACCGATAAAAGCTATTGCCAAATTTCTTTTGAAATGACTGAACTTGACCCAGTGCTTAAGTTCAACAAAAACAATATTCACTCACTTTTTACCAGCCAGTAAATAGGTGCCCAAATAAAACAAAAATATAGGGGGTAAGTTTTAATTAGCACTAGCAAGATGAATAAACAGCCATTTTTTGAAGAAGCTTTAGCCTAGCGTTAATTGCTTCAAGTCGTGTAACACAATAATAAACGAGCGGAGACACGCCATGAAAGTAACGAGCAAATCAATTAAAACCTTTGCTGCAGCAACCCTGCTAACCCTAGGTATGGGTAGTTCAGCGATTGCATCTGCTGCAACAACCCTAGTTGTTGGTACTTGGATGCCACCTAGCAACCCTATGAACACTGTTGTTTGGCCTACTTGGGCTGAATGGGTAGAAGAGGCCACTGATGGTCGTGTAAAAGTAAAAATTGAACACGATTTAGGTCATCCTCGTTCTTATTACCAGCTAGTAGAAGATGGTGTGATTAATGCAGGTTGGAGCTTTACTGGCTACCTACCTGGTCGTTTCACCTTACCCCTAGCTGTAGAACAACCCGGTATGGGCGTTAATGCTGAAGCGGCTTCTGTTGCCCTTTGGAAAGTTCACCAAAAGCATTTTGCTAAAGCCAAAGAATACGAAGGTTTAGAACTGCTAGCATTTTTAACCCACGGTCCTGGCCAGCTTCATAGCCGTGAGCCTATTTCCAGCCTAAGTGATTTACGCAATAAGCGTATTCGTATTGGTGGTGGTGTACAGTCGCAACTTGCTGAGCGCATGGGTGTAACACCGGTTGCCGCACCTGGCCCACAAGTTTATGAACTACTCCAGCAGGGCGTTATTGATGGTGTGTTTATGCCAGCACAAGAGCAGAGCTCTTTACGCCTAAACGAAGTTGCTCCTAACCTAACCTTGTTTCCTGGTGGTATGTACCTAGGTAGCTTCTCTATGTTTATTGATCCTGTATTTATGGATTCTTTAAGCGCTAAAGATGCTAAAGCCATTCGTAGTGTTTCGGGTGAAAAACTATCCGCGCTAGCTGGTAAGGCTTGGGATATGGCTGATACCGAAGGCTTGAAATATGCACGTGAAAAGGGTGTAAACATTGTTGAGCTAGGCCCCAACGACAAGATGACACTTGAATTCAACGAGCTAATCAAGGGTATGGATGAAGCTTGGATTGAGAGTGTTAAAGGTAAGAAAGGTGTAAATGCGCGTCAGGCTCTAAAAGACTTACGCAGCTATGCACGTAGCTATAAGCCAAAAAACTAGGAGTCTAGTGATGTCATTTACTGCCTGGTTAAAGGCGCAATATGACGAGAAGGGGCCAGCCCGTTGGCTGGCCTTTCTACTCGAGCTGATAGCAGCCATTATGCTTATGGCGCTTATGCTAATAACCTGTATAGATGTTGTTGGTCGTTATGTCTTTAACAACCCTATACCTGGCGCTATAGAACTAACACAAATAAGTATGGCAATTCTTGTTTTTGCTGTTATGCCTGTGGTTACTTGGCGAGGCGGTCATATCGTTGTTGATTTGCTAGATAATTATTTAAGTTCCTTATTACTTAAAGCTTTATCTTTAATTGCTGCTTTAACTATTTCTGTTTCCTTTTACTTCTTGGGCAAGCGCATTTTTGAACTAGGTGCACGCTCTATTCGTCGTGGTGAAGTAACTGAGTTTCTGGGTATTCCCAGTGGTTATCTGGTGCAGTACATAGCAATTATGAGCTGGATTACTGCTGTAGGCATGATCACCTATGGTGTTTATCGTATCTTGTTCCAAGATAAATCTAACTAGAAGCTTTAATAGGTATTCCTTATGTCTATCATGCTGATCGGCTTTGCTGTTCTTCTTTTTATTATTATTGTTGTGCGAATGCCCATTGCCTTTGCAATGGGTCTTGTTGGCTTCTTCGGTTTTGCCGTGATGATGGGTTTAGGCTGGGATAACCTTGGCTCTTTTCGCTGGACGGGTGTTTTATCTATGGCAGCCAACCGAGTTGCCGATACGGTACAAAATTATAGTTTATCCATTATTCCCTTATTTATTTTAATGGGTAACTTGGTTATGCGCTCTGGTTTATCGCATGAACTATACAATGCCTCTAATGCTTTTTTAGGCCATCGTAAAGGTGGTTTAGCCATGGCAACAGTGGTTGCTTGTGGTGGTTTTTCTGCTATTAGCGGTTCTAGTTTGGCTACTTCTGCCACCATGGCAAGGGTTGCCATGCCTTCTATGCGTAAATACGGTTACAGCGATTCTTTAGCCTCGGCAACTATCGCAGCCGGTGGCACCTTGGGTATTCTAATTCCGCCTAGCGTTATTCTGGTTGTTTATGGCCTACTAACTGAAACCAGTATTCGTGAGCTTTTTGCGGCGGGTTTAGTGCCTGGCATTATGGGTATTCTTTTTTATATGGCAGCAGTGCGCTGGGTGGTTTGGCGCGACCCTTCTGCTGGCCCTGCGGGCGATAAAATGCCTTGGAAAGAACGCTTTATTGCTTTAAAGGGCGTTATTGGCATTCTGAGTCTTTTTGTATTGGTTATGGGTGGTATTTACCTAGGTGTTTTCACCCCTACCGAAGCGGCGGGTATCGGTGCAGGTGGTGCTTTTTTAATTGCTTTGCTTAGAAAGTCGCTGACTTGGACAACCCTGTTTGAGACTTTAAGCGATACAGCCCGTACCACGGTAATGCTTTTTGTTGTAATTATTGGTGCGCTTATTTTCTCTGATTTTGTTAACCGTGCAGGCTTACCTGGCTATTTGCTTGAGTTAGTAACAACTATGGATGTAGCGCCTATTGTGGTTATTCTAGCCATTATGGGGATTTATCTATTGTTGGGTATGATTTTTGAAAGTCTTTCCATGATGCTACTAACCATTCCTATTTTTTACCCGGTGGTAGCTAGCTTAGGCTATGATTTAGTTTGGTTTGGTATTGCTGTTGTTATAGCAATAGAAATTAGTCTAATAACACCACCTGTCGGTATGAATGTATTTGTGCTTAGTGCGGTTATTCGAGATATTAAAACTGGAACGATATTTAAAGGCGTAACACCCTTCTGGTTTGTGGATATTATTCGCCTTTTGCTCGTTTTATTTATTGCACAGATTACGCTCTTCTTACCTCAGCTGTTATACCGCTAAGGAAGTGAGTAAAACCTAGCAAAACAGAATCACCCCTATTTGGAGGTTAAGATGCTGTCAGATTTTAAAAAAATTCTTTATGTTTCAGATTTAGATCAGGGCGCACGCCCTGCGTTTCGGGCTGCTGTTAGCTTATGTAGTCACTATGAATCTAAGCTTACCTACTTGCACGTACTTGAGTCTGTTTCAGGTACTGCCAGAGGGATTTTAAGCAATATGATGGACAAACAGGAAGTTGAAGAACTGCTTAAAGAAGGTGTAGCTAAACTAAGAAACAAAGTACAAGACAGGTTAGAGCGCTTCTGTGAGCAAGAGCTAAAAGATGACTCTAACTTAAAGCCAGATCAAATTGATGTTAGGGTTGAAGAGGGCACACCTTGGAAAACCATCATAAAAGTTGCTGATGAAATAGATGCTGATGTAATTGTTATGGGAACACGAAAAAACCGTACCCTAGAACAAGTATTCCTTGGCTCGACTGCCTCTAAAACCTTAAGCCACTCCAAACGACCCGTTCTAGTGATTCCACTCTTTGACTAGCCACTGGCTTTTAGCTAGTTAACATCTGAGCAGCCTGCAAGGGTTGCTCATCCCTTACTTTACTATTTACTCGGCTGAAGTTTGCTTAGTTTATTGAGTAGAAGACTTAACTCTACTAGATTTTCTTCAGTAAATTGCTCGGTTATTTGCTGGTAACGCTCTTCTAAAAGGGGGGCCGTCACTTCAAACATTTCTTTAGCTTTAATGGTTAAAGATATCAATATACGTCGCTGATCATCTGATGAACGCCTGCGCTTAATATAGTTCTGCTGCTCTAGGCGGTTAATAATGCCCGTTAAACTAGGGCTTAGAATGCAACATAAATCAGCTAGCTGCTTAGACTCTAGTTCTTTGTGTTCTGCCAAAGCACGAATAACCCGCCACTGTTGTTCAGTTAAGGGGATTTCTTGCAGCACAGGACGAAAGAAGTTCATAGTGACTTCTCGTGCTTTTAACAGCTTAAGTGGTAAAGATTCTTCGTATTTACGCATTTGGACCGTACGCTGGGTAGCTAACATTTAGGATCGCAAAATTTATTAAAGTGATTAGAAAATATGCTGCTGATTTTAACGACTTAACTTTAATATATAAAGCTTTAATCTAGCGGCTGGTATTTAAGAAAACTGTTGACGATAGTTTTGTGTTGTTACGCCTGTATTGCGTTTAAAAAAACGTGAAAAATAGGCTGGGTCACTAAAGCCTAACTGGTAGCAAATTTCACTACTAGAAAGGTTGGTAAAGGTTAATAAGCGTTTAGCTTCTTGCACTAGCCGGTCGTGCACAATTTTCTTTGGTGATTGATCAGCAATACGCTGACAAACTTGATGTAATCGGCTTTCTGAAATCCCTAAAGATGAAGCATAAGCGCTTAGCTGCCAGTGCTCTTTAAAGCACTCTTGAATAAGGTTAGAAAACTTGCGGAAGTATTGCAGGTCATCGTTATTAATATGGCTGCTGACTGCCTTTTTTGTCGAAATTCGTGTTGTCTGAATAAGTAATAAACGTACTAGGGTTTGTAGGGTTAAATTTTTAGCTGGAAAGTCATTGCTCCACTCGCTACCCAGCGCTTCAAAGGTTTGCACCAACAGCTTCCAATGAATGGCATCTTCTTCATTTAAATCTTGGTAACTCAAGCAAAGCTCATGGTTTAATTCGCTGCCTAGCTGCTGCTGTAAACCGTCTTTCAATAATTGCCATACCAGAGATTGATGAACCGTTAGTACATGGCCACAAGCTTCAGGGGCAGATAAAAAAGAATGAGGAACTGAGGGGGGCGTAAGGATTAAAGCAGGGCCATTAAGGTGATAGATTTTATCATCTATTTGAAAATGGATTTCACCGCGATCAAAATAGTGGATTTGTAAATATTGTGCGTGACGATGAACGGGCATATCACGGCCAAAAAATACCGCTAAATTTTCTAGAATATCGTAGTGAATGGGTGAGTCGGCATAGCGTTGGTCATAATCTTGCCCCAAAACTATGTTAGGAATCCACTCGTTTAAATCAACTTTACTCATGGCTAGCTACTCAAGTATAGAAGCCACTGGTTGTGGCAGAGCGAATTGCTTCGCCCTGCCGTTACAACTGGCTAGCTTAGTGTTTGCCTAGCGTTGGTACCTTGTGCGTACCGTGGGCTATACAAATGTTTTTGGTTTCCATGTAGAAATCAAAACTCCAATCACCACCATCACGGCCAATACCCGACATTTTAATGCCGCCAAAAGGTGAAGGTAGGTTACGGTTATTTTCTGAGTTAACCCAGAGCATACCCGACTGAACAGCCCGACCCATACGCATAGCACGACCGGTGTTTTCTGTCCAAATGTAACCTGACAAACCATAGTCAGTGTCATTAGCAATGGCAATGGCTTCTTCTTCAGTGTCAAAGCTAATTGCCGTTAGTACTGGACCAAAAATTTCTTCTTGGGCAATACGCATACTGCTGGTTGCGCCGGTGAAGAGGGTTGGTTCTAGGTAGTTACCTGCTGCAGAAAACTCACCCTTAGGTTCAGTAATGCGCTTACCGCCCACGGGGGTTTGAGCGCCGTCTTCTTTGGCGATATCAAAGTAGCTTAATACCTTGTTGTAGTGCTCAACATGCACCAAGGGACCCACTTCAGTTTCTGGGTCAAGCGAGTGACCAACACGTATATTGCCTACCCGCTCTTTTAAAGCGGCTAGGAACTTGTCTTTAATACCGCTTTGAATTAGTAAACGGCTAGATGAAGTGCAACGCTGACCGTTTAGGCTGTAGATCATAAAGACTACAGCATCTAAGGCGCGTTCAAAATCGGCATCATCAAACACAATAACGGGGTTTTTGCCGCCTAGCTCAAAGTGCACACGCTTAAGTGTAGCCGCACCCTGACGCATAATGTGTGAACCTGTGGCGCTTTCGCCTACTAGCGCAACCGCTTTAATGGCTGGGTGTTCAGTTAAACGCTTACCTGTGTCTTCACCAAAACCATTAACCATATTCCACACGCCCTTAGGCAACACTTCATCAGCAATTTCAGCCAAGATGTAGGCGCTCAGTGGCGTTAGTTCAGCAGGTTTGTGCACTACCGTACAGCCTGATGCTAGTGCTGGGGCAATTTTCCAAGTCGATAGCATAAAAGGTGTGTTCCAAGGGGTGATAATACCCACTGGGCCAATGGCATTGCGAATGGTGATATTGGTGTGTTCTTCTTGATGCGATGATTTGCCATCACGCGCTTCGGGTGCTTTATCAGCAAAGAAGCGGAAGTTAGCCGCGCCACGTAGCGCCGCTTGCTTCATAAAACGAATCGGTTGGCCGCAATCCATGGATTCTACTAAGGCAATTTCGTCAGCGCGCTCAACTAAACGGTCGGCAAACTTGTGCAGTAGTTTTTTACGTTCAGCACCCGGTAGGTTAGTCCAAGCTTCAAAGGCATTTTCAGCAGCTTCACAGGCAGCATCCATATCTGCCACTGAACCCGCCATAACTTTACCAATTACGCTGTTATCCGTTGGGGTTAGGTTGTCGTATTCACGACCGCCATTACCTAACGTAAATTCACCATTAATGTAGTGACCAATTGTATTTTTTTTAAAACGCTCCAGGTATTTTGTGGCGCGTTCCATATTGGTTGCAAAGGTATCGCTCATACTTTTCTCCTGAAGCTTTTAGTAGTTTTTACCATAGTATTCTTGCTCAGAAACGATGCGTGTTTCTAAGTCACAAATGCTTTCAATACTGCATACCACTGTGTCACCTGGCTGCATATCGGCAACACCGTGGGGCGTACCTGTAGCTATCATATCGCCTGGGTTAAGCGTCATAATTTTGCTTAGGTATTCAATTAAGAAGGGCACATCAAAAATCATGTCTTTGGTGGAGCCATCTTGGGTAATCTTGCCGTTTACAGTCGTTGTCAAACGTAGGTTATTTGCATTAGGCACATCCGCCACATCAACTATCCAAGGACCCATAGGTAATAAAGAGTCACGGCTTTTAACACGCAAGTTAGGACGGTAGTAGTTTTCTAGGTAATCACGTATCGCAAAGTCATTACAAACCGTATAACCAGCAACATAATCTAGCGCATCTTCACGCTTGATATTTTTGCCTTGTTTACCAATAACGGCAACCAACTCACACTCATAGTGTTGGTATTCAATATTATCTGGGCGGTAGCTGGTCTGCTTATGGCCAGTTAGCGTGTTAGCGTGCTTAATAAATACTAGCGGCTCTTTGGGTGGCGCAAAGTTTAGCTCAGTGGCGTGGTCAGCATAGTTAAGACCTAGCGCAAAAATTGTGCCCGGCTCTTTAACCGGTGGCAGCCAAGTAATTTGGTCTGAATCTAAGGGCAAATCAATTGACTGGCCTTCTTGCGTAGTAATTTTGTCTTGTGCATCAATAGTGATGTCTAGCTCGCGGCCTTCAACAAGAATACGTGCATATCTCATGGCTTAGATTCCTCCCAAAGTGTTATTCAGGGTGCCAATACCCGCTATGGCTGCTTCTACCTTGTCGCCTTTAGCTAGGGCAACTCGCTCACCAGCAAAACCTACCGCAATAACTTCACCCGCCTGCAAGGTCATAATGTTAGAAATAATGCTAATCAGCTCGGCAACACTGCGCTGCATTTGGCTAAGATCAAAGGTGCTTTTTAGTTCGCCATTCACTTTAATGGTTACGCTTAATGCATCGGGCTGAGCAATTTTATCTGCCGCTACAAGGCTTGGGCCAACCGGTGCGCTGGTATCTAAACACTTACCTTTAATGTCTGGGCGGTAGTAGTTTTCTTCGGGTAAAGAATAGTCGGCAACCACTGTGTAACCACCAACAAAGCTTAGTGCTTCTTCTGGCTTAACACGGCAAGTTTCTTTACCTATAACTACACCCAAGCTTGCACCAACCACCATAGTTGGAACATCTTTACCATCAAAATCTTTTGCCCATTCCACTTCAGCAGTATCAACACTCCAAGTGTTGCGTGGCTTGTAATAAAGTACTGGCTGAGTGGGTGGTTTGTTGTAGGGGGCTTGGTTAAAAGTAGCATCCAAAGCCTTAAGCTGCGCTTTATCATTAAGAGCGACGCAGACCAGCTTACTGTTGACTAAAAGAGTTGCTGTCATAGTTAACCTTTACTGTTAGTAACCTGCTTGAGGTTTAGTTTCTGTCATAGGCACACCGTCTTTAAAACTTTGTGCCAGCTTGCGAGTTTCTTGCGCCAAAATCATGGTATCTACACCCACGCCAACAAAGTTAGCGCCTGCCTTAACGTAGCTGGCAGTTAGGCTAGGGTCTAAACATAAAAGACCGGCATATTTACCCGCGGCACGAATTTTATTTAGCCCAGTGTTAATGGCTTCAACTACCACGGGGTTGCCAGCATCGCCGATATAACCCATAGAAGCGGATAAGTCTGAAGGGCCAATAAAAACGCCGTCTACGCCTTCGACTTCTAAAATGGCATCGAGGTTTTCTAAAGCGCTAGCGGTTTCTACTTGCACTAATAAACAAATTTCTGCATTGGCTTTTTTAAGGTAGCCAGGCACTTGGTTCCAACGTGCGGCACGCGCCAAAGACGTACCTAAACCACGAATGCCTTCGGGTGGGTAACGAACTGCGCTGACTAATTGCTTGGCTTGTTCGGCTGTTTCTACCATAGGCACTAATAAGGTTTGTGCGCCTATATCTAGCAATTGCTTAATTAAGGCAGTGTTGCCTTCAACGCAACGCACAATTGGCGCTACATCATAGGGAGCCATGGCTTGTAGGTGCGACATAATAGTGCGTAGGTCAAAAGGACCATGCTCACCATCAATTAATAGCCAATCAAAACCAGCCACAGCAGCAATTTCTGCGGCTGAATTATCGGGCAAACCCAACCAAAGACCATACTGAGGTTTACCTGTAGCTAGGCCTTGTTTAAAACGGTTTTTAGGTAATTCCATTTTCTTGCCTCCTATTTTTTGCTAACTAGGTTAGAAGGTTATTCAAAGTTTACAAAGCTAGACAAAGTTAAGAGTCACGCCACCTAAAGAACCAAAGTCAGCATGAACGGTATCACCGGCTTTAACAGGCACAGGGCGAATAAAAGAGCCTGAAAGAATGATTTGACCCGGCTCTAAAGAAATTCCGTGGGGTGCAAAACGCTTACAAACCCAGCAAATGCCTTTTAAGGGGTTGCCTAACACACCACCCGCTAAACCGGTTTCTTCAATTTGACCATTCAAATAGAGCATAGAGCCTGCCCAACGTAGGTCGATATCAGTTGGTTTAATCGGGCGGCCACCTAGCACTAGGCCCGCATTAGCAGCATTGTCGGCGATGGTGTCGTAAACCTTGCGGGTATAACCTGTTTTTGGATCGGTGCGTAGGCAACGTGCAGCGATTAGTTCTAAAGAGGGAATGACATAATCGGTGGCATTGAGTACATCAAAGATGGTGATATTTTCACCAAAAAGGGGCTTTTTCAGAACAAAGGCTAACTCTGCTTCAATGCGTGGGTCTAAAAAATTAGCGGCTTTAATGGTTGCGCCATCTTCAAACAACATATCGTCTAACAGTACGCCATAATCTGGCTCATCAATATTAGAAGACATTTGCATAGCGCGTGAAGTTAAACCAATTTTGTAGCCTATAACACTGCGACCATCAGCAACTTTGCGATCTACCCATTGCTTTTGAACGGCATAAGCATCGTCCATGCCCATTTCTGGATAATCTAGGGTTAAAGCTGGAATTTGTTGGCGATTAACTTCAGCCTCATAAAGACGGTCTGCTGCGTTTTGAATCTGCTCTTTTGTTAACATGCCGGGAGCACCTTATGTAGTTGTGCGATTTATTAAGTTTATTATCCCAGTGCCGTTCCTCAGGCTGCTTCCTAACTAATCAGGCTGGGTGACTTAAAACCATTTTAGTTAATATGTTAAGTAAGTCAATATCTAACTTTAAAAGGGTTAGAATCTACTTCTTTACTCACTTAAGCCGTTATTTATGCCTACTTCTGTAAACTCTGAACTTGCTAATTATCTGCAACCACGCCAGCTAGAAACTGCCCTACTTGATTGGCAGGCAACAACACCTTTTGCTGAAAATTTTGATGATGTGTATTTTTCACGCGAGCAAGGCATTGCCGAAAGTAACTATGTTTTTTTACAGAAAAACAACCTGCCCGAACGCTGGCTTAACTGGTCGCAAAACCGAGCCTTTGTTATGGCTGAAACGGGTTTTGGTACGGGTTTAAATTTGTTGGTGGCTATGGCGAGCTTTTTAAAAACAGCGCCAGCCACAGCAAGATTGCATTGGATAAGCACCGAGCTTTACCCACTCTCTCTTGAAGATTTAAAACGTGCGCATACCTTTTGGCCTGAATTTTCCGACTTGGCACAGCTAGTAGAAGAAAACTATCCTTTGCCTATTTCGGGGTTTCATCGCCTTAATCTTCATCCACGCATTACGGTAGATTTATTACTGGGCGATGCTGCTAGTAATTTAAGTGCCTTAGCTGGCAAGGTTGATACTTGGTGTTTAGATGGTTTTGCACCCAGTAAAAACCCGAGTATGTGGACAGAGCAATTATTTACGGCACTAGCTAAGGCTAGCCATGCTAATACCACCTTTGCTACGTTTACTTCCGCAGGCGTTGTGAAGCGTGGTTTACAAGCGGTAGGCTTTAACGTAAATAAAGTGGCTGGTTTTGGCCGCAAAAGAGAAATGCTAAGTGGTGTATTCAACCCAGCCGTCACCGATGAAAAACCACTTCCTTTAACTAGTTCAACAATAAATAAAACACAGCCAATTGCTATTATTGGTGCTGGCTTAGCAGGTTTGGCTACAGCAGAAGCTTTAATTAAACGGGGCTTTAAAGTCGATCTTTATGAAGCCCAAACACCTGCCTCAGGCGGGTCGGGCAATAAACAAGGGGCGCTTTATATTAAGTTGGCCGTGGATGCTAACCCTTCTAGCCGTTTTTACTTAGCTGGTTTGGAATTTTCACGCCGCTGGTTAGAAAACCTAGACCCGCAGCAGCAATTTTGGTCGCCTACTGGCGTGCTTCAGTTAGCTACTAATGAGCGGGAAGCCAAGCGCCAGCAACGCTTTTTAGCCAACCAACAATTACCCCAAGCGCTAGTAAAAGCAGTTAATCAAACCCAAGCCAGTGAACTAGCAGGCAGCAAAACAACCGCAGGTGGTTTGTTTTTTCCAAGGGCTGGCTGGGTGAAGCCTAAGGCACTAAGTGAACACCTAGCTAAAATGCTTAGCAACTTAACCCTGAACAAGCTAACCCTTTATAACAACCTAGCTGTGACAGGCTTAACTCAGGTTAAGCTAGCTAATGAAGAGAAAGTTTGGCAGCTAGCAACCGCTAAGGGCAATAAAAATTATCAACAGGTGGTTATTTGTTGTGCGGCAGCGGCTAAAAACTTTGCACCTAGTCAAACCTTGCCAATTACTGCCGTTAGGGGACAGGTGAGCTATCTACCTTTAAAAGGGTATTTAAATCAAGAAGCAATACCACGCACGGTAGTATGTGGCAAAGGCTATGCCCTTCCACCGGCGGATAACACCCTTTGCTTTGGAGCAACCTTTGATGCTGAAGATTCAAGCCTTGAGCTAAGTCAAACAGATCAATTACAAAACCAGCAGGAATTAACTGCGGTATTACCTACTTTATTGGCTGAACTATCGACAAGCTCACTTAATGGACGGGTTAGTTTTCGTTGTGCTTCACCGGATTATTTACCGCTGGTTGGGCAGGTGCCTGATGTTGGAGCTTGGCAAAAAAACTATACTTCTACTCAGTCAAACCTTGCCCTTGCAGATTTTCCTAGCGAGTGGAACTGCTCAGGTTTGTGGCTAAATCTTGGTCATGGTTCACGTGGTTTGGCTAGTATTCCCTTAGCTTCAGAATTATTAGCTAGTCTGTTAGTTGGGGAGCCAGCACCTTTTGAGCAAGCGCTGGTTAACTGCCTTAACCCAGCACGTTTTATTCTTAAAGACTTAAAGCGTCAGTAACTTTTTTAAAAGCAATTTAAAGCTAGTCTGGCTGGCTAGCTAATAGTTTCCAGCTAAATTCATCTTGGCCGTTAATTTGGTATTCATACAAGGCTTGCCCACGCACATGCCCATCTTCAAAAACGGCTAATACCCAATGACGGTTTAGCACCACCGATTCATGTAATACAAAAGCCATAGTGCCACCTAATACGGCTGTTTGTGGAATTAAGTCTGGGCGCTTGCCTAATTCTTGTAAAATACGCCTTTCAGGGTTAGCGCCTAAATTAAACTCACGTCGGTCATTATCGGTTAAACCATAAACACGACCCGTGCCAGCACCATAACTACGCACCTTGCTTGCTAAAGACTGGCTTTGCGACTCTTCAACTTGTTTTGCGTCTGAGGTTTCAGGAGCCGTTTCTTCACCTCGGGGCAAAAGTAACGAGATAATCATTCCTAGCAAAACCATAGGAATTAAATAACGTCGGAAATCCATTGCTAGCTCCTTATTGAATTTTAGTCGTAAAAAAGGCGACCTTTGGCCGCCTTCTTATTACTTACTGGTAAATTAAACTTTACCAGCTCGCTTGCGCTCGTTTTCTGTTAAGAGTTTTTTACGCATACGCAAGAAGTTAGGCGTTACTTCAACTAGCTCGTCGTCATCAATAAACTCCAGTGCTTGTTCAAGACTGTAGTTAAGTGGTGGCGTTAGCTGTACGGTTTCATCGTTACCTGAAGCACGCATATTATCTAGCTTCTTGGCTTTAGTTGGGTTAACAACCATGTCATTGTCACGAGAGTTAATGCCAACAATCATACCTTCGTAAACTTCAACACCTGTACCAACAAACATACGACCACGATCTTGCAGTGTTGCTAATGCGTAGGCTAGAACCTTACCTGCACACATAGAAACGAGTACACCATTGTTACGGTGTTCAACTGCGCCTTCAGATAAAGGACCATAGTGATCAAAAATACTGGTAAGAATACCGGTACCTGAAGTCATAGTCATAAACTGGTTACGGAAACCAATTAGGCCACGTGAAGGAATAATAAAGTCTAAACGGGTGCGACCTTTACCATCAGGGTTCATGTTAGTCATACGCGCTTTACGCTTGCCTAACTCTTCCATGATAGAACCTTGGTGCTGGTCTTCAACGTCGATAATTACTTCTTCATAGGGCTCTTGCTTAACGCCATCTACAGTTTTAATAATTACTTCAGGACGTGAAACGCCTAGCTCGTAACCTTCGCGACGCATGGTTTCGATTAGAACAGAAAGGTGAAGCTCACCACGACCAGAAACACGGAAACGGTCTGGGCTATCGGTTTCTTCAACGCGTAAGGCTACGTTGTGTACTAGTTCTTTTTCTAAACGCTCTTTGATATTACGGCTAGTAACATACTTACCATCTTTACCTGCAAAAGGTGAATTGTTGACTTGGAAAGTCATAGTCACCGTTGGCTCATCAATGGTTAGTTGTGGCATAGGCTCAGGGTTATTTGGATCACACAGGGTGTCAGAAATAAATAGAGGGTCGATACCTGTTACACAAACAATATCACCGGCTTCGGCACCTTCTGGTGATTCGTTACGCTGTAAGCCGTGGTAAGTCATTATTTGACCTAATTTTGCTTTACGCTGCTTACCTTCACGGTCAATCACCACAACCTGTTGGTTAGGCAAAGCACGACCGCGAGTAATACGACCTACACCAATAACACCCACATAGCTGGAATAATCCAAAGCAGAGATTTGCATTTGGAAGCTGCCTTCAGCATCTACTTCGGGCGGGGGTACTAGATCAACAATGGATTGGAAAAGCGGATCCATGTTTTCTGCCATTTCAGCAGGGTCTAAACCAGCAATACCATTCAGTGCAGAGGTATAAACCACTTGGAAATCTAGTTGGTCTTCAGTTGCACCTAGGTTATCGAATAAATCAAAAATTTGATCCATTACCCAGTCAGGGCGTGAACCTGGACGGTCAATTTTGTTAATAATAACGATTGGCTTTAAACCACGAGCAAAAGCTTTTTGAGTTACAAAGCGTGTTTGTGGCATAGGACCGTCGATTGCATCAACAACTAAGAGTACTGAATCTACCATCGACAAAACGCGCTCAACCTCACCACCAAAGTCGGCGTGGCCGGGGGTGTCAATAATGTTGATGCGGTAATCATTCCAAGTAATGGCGGTGTTTTTGGCAAGGATTGTAATGCCACGCTCTTTTTCTTGGTCGTTAGAGTCCATAACACGTTCGTTTTCCGCTTCACGGCGATCAAGTGTTCCAGACTGTTTTAGAAGGCTGTCAACCAGAGTGGTTTTACCATGGTCAACGTGAGCAATAATGGCTACATTGCGTAGGGCATTGATTTTAGAGGACATAAATTATGTTTCGCCTGCTTAAATATAGAGGTTTGTACACTGTCTTGTACACACTTCTAGATGTGTTCCCAGCTGCAAGGGCTGTGGATCCAAAATAAAAGGTAGGAAATTGTACATGCTTTGACTTTCTGGATATATATTTTTCTTCCCAAACAGCCTAAAAAACATGATAGTTCAATTCAAACCGCACCTATCTTAGTCTAAAAAGCACTAATAATCTAAAAACGTCTAGCGAAGCTTCTAACTAAGCCTTAATAATAAAAAACCCTGCTTAAATGGGCTTCAGATATAGTGCATTCGGGCTATTTATGATCTAATTCGCTGCATCTATTAGGCTTTCAGCTTATTAATAGATGGAGTAATTACACCCAGTTAAACGCCATAGGTGGAGGCAAGCATGTCCCAGAAGAGTCTGGCTATTATTACCGAACACGACGTAAAGTGGGTTGACTTACGTTTTACAGATGCCCAGGGCAAAGAGCACCACATTACTATTCCTGCTTCTTACGTTGACGAAGAGTTTTTTGAAACTGGCCAGATGTTTGATGGCTCTTCCATGCCTGGCTGGAAGGGTATTAATGAATCAGACATGATTATGCGTCCCGATGATTCTTCTGCTGTACTAGACCCTTTTACCGATGAAGTTACCTTAATTTTACAGTGCGATATTATTGAACCTGTCACCATGCAGGGTTATGAGCGTGACCCTCGCTCTATTGCTTTACGCGCTGAAGAGTACCTTAAGTCAACAGGCATCGCTGACACGGCTTTTTTTGGCCCCGAGCCTGAGTTTTTTATCTTTGATGATGTTAGATGGCAGATTGGTATGTCGGGTTCTTCTTACGCTCTTGGTTCTGAAGAAGCGGCCTGGTCTTCTAACGCCAAAATTGAAGGTGGCAATATGGGGCACCGCCCAGGTGTACAAGGCGGCTATATGCCTGTTCCTCCGGTTGACTCTTCGCATGAAATTCGTGGCGCCATGTGCAATGCCATGACAGCCATGGGCTTAAAAATTGAAGTGCATCACCATGAAGTTGCCACGGCTAACCAGTGCGAAATTGGTGTTGCCTTTAATACGCTAGTGAAAAAAGCGGATGAAGTGCAGCGCTTAAAATATTGTGTACACAATGTTGCTCATGCCTACGGTAAAACTGCCACCTTTATGCCTAAGCCTTTGGTGGGCGATAACGGTTCTGGTATGCACGTTCACCAATCACTATCTAAAGAGGGTAACAACCTTTTTGCTGGCGATGGTTACGGCGGTTTGTCTGAAATGGCTTTGTTTTATATAGGTGGCATTATTAAACATGCCAAAGCACTTAACGCCATTACTAACCCGCTAACTAACTCTTATAAGCGCCTAGTGCCCGGTTTTGAAGCACCGGTTATGTTGGCTTACTCAGCTAAAAACCGCTCTGCCTCTATCCGTATCCCTTACGTTTCTAGCCCTAAGGCTCGCCGTGTAGAAGCTCGCTTCCCCGACCCAGGTGCTAATCCTTACCTTTGCTTTGCTGCTTTGTTAATGGCTGGCTTGGATGGTATTCAAAATAAGATTCATCCTGGTGATGCTATGGATAAAAATCTTTATGACTTACCTCCTGAGGAAGCGGCTCAAGTACCTCAGGTTGCAAGTAGCTTAGAAGAAGCCCTTGCTGCTTTAAATGCAGACCGTGAGTTCTTAACTAAAGGCGGTGTATTTACTGATGAAATGCTTGATTCTTTCATCGCCATTAAGCAACAAGAAGTACTGCGTTTAAATATGACCACTCACCCAGTTGAGTTCGATATGTATTATTCAGTTTAAGAAACAACCAAACAAAAAAAACCTGCCGTTTGGCAGGTTTTTTTATGGTTAAAGTTTGGCTTTAGATCATCGCAGGAATTTTGCGAAAAGCAGTTTCAAACTTCACTTTTGCAGCTCGTTCTTCTAGCTGCTCAAGGAAGTTATCTTGGCTTCGTTCGTGCCATTCTAAAATCTCTAGGTAGCGACGAATGTTATGCACATAGGCAACTGGCTCATTGCCTCTGGCGTAGCCATAGCGTGTTTGGCGGTACCACTTACGCTGAGTTAATAAGGGCAAATGTTTAGCAACATCATCCCAGCTATTGGGATTAAAACCCTGACGCTGAGTTATTTTACGTGCGTCTTCTAAATGCCCTTTACCCACATTATAGGAAGCTAAGGCCATATACAGACGGTCTTCACCCTGTACACCGTCTGGCATACGATCATACAACTGCTTTAGGTAACGCGAGCCACCTTCAATGCTTTCAAAAGGGTCTAGTCTATCAACATTTAACTCATTAGCTGTGCGCTGAGTTAACATCATTAAACCACGCACACCCGTTGGCGATACGGCATTGCGACGCCAATGCGATTCTTGAAAAGCAACTGCGGCAAGCAAGCGCCAGTCTAATTCTTGCTGCTCTGCTGCGTTACGGAAGTGCTGCTCATATTCAGGTAAACGTGAACGCACATGACGCAAAAACAAAGGCGCACCAACATATTCTAGGTACTGTTCATGGCGATAGTAGCGCTCACGCACTTCGCTAATGACTTCTTGCTCTTGCGCCTGTTCTATGTAGCCACTAGCAGCACGCTCTAAATGCGAGCGAGCTAACTTTGGAAACAGCCAGACTAAAGAGGATGAAACATCGGTATCAAAAGCAACACTAGCACGCGGGAAGAAAAAGCGATTAATATTAAAATCTTGCGCACTAACTAGGGCGTAATCTAAGTCACCATCTTGTATCATTTTTAACAAATCAGTCACTTCTAAGTCGTCTGTTTCCATCCAACTTAAATGTGGGTAGAGCGCTTGATGACTTTGCAATACTTCAGCCTGACGTGAACCTGCTAGCACAGCAAGTGAAGAACCTTCGGTTACATCTTCCCAGCTTTTAGGTCTGAAATGACCGCTGCGATAAATAACCATTTGTGAGCTGTGCAATAAAGGCTTGGATACAGAAAACTGACGCTTGCGGTCTAGGGTTAACCCTAGACTACCTGCAGCCATATCAACCTTACCTTGATTGAGGGCTAACTCCATCTCTGTTGCATTAGCAAAGTTTACCACCTTTAGCTCTACGCCTAGATGGTCTGCAAAAGAGCGCACCAACTCATATTCAAACCCAGCATAGCCATCGCGATGCTCGTAGAATACAGCTGGTGTATTACGCATAGCCACAGTTAAGGTGCCTGTTTCAAGCACCTTAGTTAGTGGATCTTTTTGGTTGCAGCCACTTGTTACTAGCAAAACTAATAGCAACAAGGGTAAAAAAAGTTTTAATTTCATATTTACGGAGACTCATCGAATGCTGTTTGCATTTAATTTACGCTTGGATTGAGTTGCCAAGCCTGTAAGTGAGTGCTGCCAAAATCTTGTAATGCGGCAGCCAGATCAAAAAGTTGCCGATCAGGCTATTATTGTAATTGGGGTACAAATATGGTTGTGATTGTGTAATTTTAGCAAAG
The DNA here is from genome assembly GCF_000422325.1 of Marinospirillum minutulum DSM 6287. Lineage (GTDB taxonomy): Bacteria > Pseudomonadota > Gammaproteobacteria > Pseudomonadales > Halomonadaceae > Marinospirillum > Marinospirillum minutulum. The sequence continues at coordinate 17,192 of NZ_AULO01000012.1, read as the reverse complement.
GCAGATCAAAAAATCCCCTACTTAAGTCTTATTTTTGTGACTCGCTGTTCATTTATTGTTCTTTCGTAGCTCTGAATGCTTGTTTGCGCTATCATTCGCCTCAATTAAACTTCCACTAGTCTACTCCTTATTACTTCTGCTCTGACGAGGCTTGCTAATGCTCCAACTGCGCGGCGCTCCAGCTCTTTCAGCTTTTCGCTCACAAAAACTCTTGACCCAGCTTCAAGAAATTTCTGCTTCTATTACAAGTATTTATGCTGAGTTTATTCACCTAGCCGACCTGAGTTCTGAGCTAAATTCAGAACAAACCCAAGTACTTGAAGCTTTACTAGACTACGGTCCAACAGGTGAAAAGCACCCACCCGAAGGTGCGCTTTTCTTGGTAGTACCACGCTTAGGTACGCAATCGCCTTGGTCTTCTAAAGCAACCGATATAGCCCATAACTGTGGTTTAACTCAGGTTGAGCGTTTAGAAAGAGGCCTTGCGTATTATTTACAAAGCTCTGCCAACCTAACAGCGGCTGAACAGGAAGCGGTAGCAAGCCTATTACATGACCGCATGACCGAAACCTTGCTGACTAGCATAGAAGATGCCAAGCAGCTATTTCGCCATGAAAGCCCGCGCCCTTTGGCAAGTATTGATATCTTAGCTGGGGGTCGTGAAGCTTTAGTGAAAGCCAATACAGATTTAGGCTTAGCCTTAGCAGACGATGAAATTGATTACCTAGTCACTAGCTTTACTAACCTTGGCCGCAACCCGAACGATGTTGAGCTAATGATGTTTGCTCAGGCTAACTCTGAACATTGCCGCCACAAAATTTTTAATGCCGACTGGACGATTGATGGTGAAGATTCACCCCATTCATTGTTTGGTATGATTCGCAACACCCACAAGCTTTCTCCTGAAGGGGTTTTATCTGCCTATAGCGATAATGCTTCTGTTATAGAAGGTTTTACTGCACCACGTTTCTTCCCCCAGCCTGAAAGCCATAGCTGGCAGCCAGTAGAAGAAGCAGTACACATTTTAATGAAGGTCGAAACCCATAACCACCCCACAGCTATTTCTCCTTTTGCTGGTGCAGCTACAGGTGCCGGTGGTGAAATTCGTGATGAAGGCGCTACGGGCACTGGTTCTAAACCCAAAGCGGGGTTAACCGGTTTTACTGTGTCTAACCTGCGTATTCCAGGCTACACCCAGCCTTGGGAAGCCGAAGATTACGGCAAGCCTGAGCGTATCGTTACTGCGCTAGACATTATGCTAGAAGGCCCTTTAGGTGGTGCTGCCTTTAATAACGAATTTGGCCGCCCTAACCTTACTGGTTACTTCCGTACCTACGAAGAAAACACCCTAGGCTTAAACGGTGTTGAACGCCGCGGTTACCACAAGCCGATTATGTTGGCGGGTGGCTTGGGTAATATTCGCCCTAACCACGTACAAAAAAGTGAAATTCCTGTTGGCGCTAAGTTAATTGTGCTGGGCGGCCCTGCCATGAATATTGGCTTGGGTGGTGGCGCAGCTTCGTCTATGGCAACTGGTTCTTCTAGTGCTGACTTAGACTTTGCTTCAGTGCAAAGGGACAACGCAGAAATAGAACGCCGTGCCCAAGAAGTGATTGATCGCTGCTGGGGCATGGGTGAAGACAACCCCATTTGCTTTATTCACGACGTGGGTGCGGGCGGGCTTTCTAACGCCTTGCCTGAATTAGTGAAAGACGGCGAGCGAGGCGGCTTGTTCGACTTACGTGCCGTACCTAACGCTGAACCGGGCATGAGTCCGCTAGAAATTTGGTGTAACGAAGCGCAAGAGCGTTACGTTTTAGCCATAGCGCCAGCCAGCCTAGAATTATTCGACAAGCTATGTAAGCGTGAACGTGCGCCCTATGCTGTGGTCGGTGAAGCCTTAGCTGAACACCATTTAACCGTGACCGATGGGCATTTTGAAACCAAGCCGGTGGATTTGCCCATGAGCGTGTTGTTTGGCAAGCCACCCAAGATGCAGCGTAGCTTTGAGCGCCAAACCTTAGCCTTGCCTGAGTTAAATCTTGAAGGTATTTCTATTAAAGATGCAGCTGAGCGCATTCTTAGCTTGCCCACCGTTGCCAGCAAACAATTCTTAATTACTATCGGTGACCGCAGCGTCTCTGGCCTAGTCGCCCGTGATCAGATGGTTGGCCCTTGGCAAGTGCCTGTGGCAGATTGTGCAGTAACCACGGCAACGCCTTTTACCGAAGTGGGTGAAGCCATGGCAATGGGCGAGCGCACACCGCTGGCTCTAATTAACCCAGCCGCTTCTGGCCGTATGGCGGTAGCTGAGTCGATTACTAACATTGCAGCAGCCAGCATTAACCAGTTGAGCGATATTAAATTATCGGCTAACTGGATGTCGGCAGCCAATCACACCGGCGAAAATCAAGCCCTTTACGATACCGTTTATGCAGTAGGTATGGAACTTTGCCCGCAGCTAGGCATTGCCATTCCAGTCGGCAAAGATTCCATGTCGATGCGTACTGTTTGGGAAGACGAGCAGGGGCAAGAAAAATCCATTACTTCACCCTTGTCTTTAGTGGTTACGGCTTTTGCGCCCGTTACTGCAGCTAGAAAAACACTAACGCCTCAGTTGCGAACCGACAAAGGCGAAACCGATTTACTGCTGATTGACCTAGGCCGCAGCCAAAACCGTTTAGGTGGTTCGGCTTTAGCGCAAGTGTATAACCAGCTAGGTAACCAAGCGCCGGACTTAGACGACCCTGAAGATTTAAAGGCCTTCTTTGCGGTGATTCAAGGCTTAAATAGCGAAGATAAACTGCTGGCTTACCATGACCGTTCTGACGGTGGCTTGTTTGCAACCTTAGCTGAAATGGCCTTTGCTGGGCACACAGGTTTAGACATTAAACTTGAAATGCTGGCTGAAAATGCTGATGAAGCCTTAGCAGCATTGTTTAGCGAAGAGCTAGGTGCGGTTATTCAAGTGCGCCAAGCAGATACTGAATTTGTGCTAATGCAGTTAGCTGCTGCTGGCCTTGGCGAATGTGCTCAAGTGATAGGTCGCCCTGAAACCGATGACTTGCTTAGCTTCTCTTTAGATGGCGAACTACTACTGCAAGCCAGCCGTGTTGACTATTTACGCCGCTGGTCAGAAACCAGCTTCCGTATGCAAGCCCTGCGTGACAATGCTGACTGCGCCCAAGAAGAGTTTGACCACCTACTAGATGCTAAAAACCCCGGCCTTAGCCCCAAGGTTAAGTTTGATTTAAACGAAGACCTAGCAGCACCCTACTTAAAACTAAGCAAACGCCCTAAAGTTGCTATTTTACGCGAACAGGGTGTGAACAGTCACATGGAAACAGCCGCTGCCTTCTACCGTGCCGGTTTTGATCCCATCGACGTGCACATGAGTGATTTACTTAGTGGTGCTCTTAGCTTAGAAAACTTCCGTGGTTTAGCTACCTGCGGTGGTTTTTCTTACGGTGACGTTTTAGGTGCAGGTGGTGGTTGGGCTAAGTCGGTGCTTTTCCATGCGCAAACCCGTGATGCCTTTGCCGCTTTCTTTGAAAGGGAAGACACCTTCACGCTGGGCATTTGTAATGGTTGCCAAATGTTATCGCAGCTAAAAGACTTAATCCCCGGCGCTGACCATTGGCCACGTTTTGTACGCAACCTAAGCGAGCAGTTTGAAGCCCGTGTTGCAACCGTGGAAATTCAAAAGTCTAAGTCGATTCTGCTAGCAGGCATGGAAGGTTCACGCCTACCCATTGCTGTTTCTCATGGTGAAGGCCGTGCTGAATTTCGTGATGCTGAGCACCTTAAAATTACTGAGCAAAGCGGCAGTGTTGCGCTACGCTTTGTGGATAACTACGGTACCACCACGCAAAGCTTCCCCTTCAACCCGAACGGTTCGCCAGCGGGTATTACCGGCCTAACCAGTGCCGATGGCCGTGCCACCATTATGATGCCTCACCCAGAACGTGTAGCACGAACCATTAATAACTCGTGGCATCCAGACAGCTGGGGCGAACAAGGCCCTTGGCAGCGTTTGTTTGCTAATGCCAGAAAATGGGTAGACTAAAAAGTAGGTGATTTAAAATGACTGAACCAGTTAAACGCTTTATCGCTGGAGCCTTGTGCCCCAGATGTAATACGATGGACGTATTAAAAGCTTGGCAAGCGGATGGTTTTCAGCACAGGGAATGCGTCAGCTGCGACTTTACTGATGCCATTAGTTTAGAAGCGCCTGAAGAGTTGCCAACACGGGTTAACCAAACCGAAGTTGATCCGAAGGATGAAATTCAGGTAGTTAAGTTTATTCCTTAATTATTCCTTAACTTAAGCTGGCTAGTTTACAATTGATTTAACTTAAAAGTCAGCAACAAAAAAAGGTGGCTAACCCTAGGGTCTGCCACCTTTTTTGTACTGTATTATTTGCTGTAAAACTATTTTTTAGCCTAAAGCAGCAGTGATGGTTTCATACTTTTCCATCAGCTCTTCTTGACTTTCAACGTGATTAGGGTCTTTTGGAATACATTCCACCGGACAAACATCCACACACTGGGGTTCGTCATAATGGCCTACGCATTCAGTACACAGGTTAGGATCTATTTCGTAGATTTCATCACCCTGAGTAATGGCACCGTTGGGGCATTCCGGTTCACAAACATCACAGTTGATGCATTCATCGGTAATGTACAAAGCCATGGTATAAACCTCACTGGTTAATTTCTTAATTGCTTAATATGTACGCTTAGTTGGCGTATTTGTTTTGCAGGGCATTCACTACACAAGGATGCACTAGCTTACTGACATCACCACCTAAACTGGCTACCTCTCTTACTAGCGTAGAAGCAATAAAAGACAGCTGCTCTGAAGGTGGTAAAAAAATGCTTTCCAAATTGGGTGACATACTTTTATTTAGTTGTGCTAATTGTAGCTCGTATTCAAAATCGGCCACACCCCGCACACCACGTAAAATAATGTTAGCCTTTTGTTGCTGCATTAGCTCTGTTAGTAGGCAGCTAAAACCCACCACTTCAACCTTGGGGTTGTTTGCCATCACTTGATGCACTAGTGCGATGCGTTCTGCTAAATTAAACAGTGGCTTTTTACGTGGGCTATCAGCAACAGCAACAACAACACGATCAAACAAGTGAGTGGCGCGTTCAATTAAATCACTGTGCCCTAGAGTAATAGGATCAAACGTACCAGGGTAAACCACTGTTTTCATGTCAGCCTCGTACTGGTGGATAGCTTCTAAAAAAGCGCATCTTACCCAAAAGCGCTAAACGGCTCAAATAACCTTTTCATCTGGTGTACAAACTAAAGTGCACATCACCAACCTGCTTATCTTTTTGCAGTATCCAATTAGCTGGCAAGTGGACTAATCCAGCTTGCTGTTTTGCCTGCTCAACATAAATTAAAGCATTTTCGGCAAGCCACCCCTTTTCTTCTAAAAGCTGACAAGCCGGTTCTAGTAAGGGCAAACCAAAAGGTGGATCTAAAAAAACAACCTCAAAGAGTTGGGCTGGCTGTTGTTCTAACCAGCTAAGTGCATCAGCATTAATCAACTTTAAACGCTCACCCGCCAAAGGAGATAATAGCTTACTTAATTGCTTGGTTACTCTAATATCTCTTTCTATTGCTGTCACCTCTACTGCACCGCGACTTAATGCCTCAACCGCTAGCGCACCACTGCCAGTAAAGGCATCTAGGCAGGTTTTTCCAGCAATAGAAAATTGTAACCAGTTAAAAAGGGTTTCACGAACTCTATCTGGCGTTGGTCTTAAACCTTCTGCATCGGGTACAGCTAGCTTACGTCCACGCCATTCGCCACCAATCACTCTTACTTGACCTAAGGTAGCCTGCTTAGTTTTTTTCTGTGGTTTACGCATTTTCAACCCAAGTTGTTTTACTTAACTTCCTGCCTTAAAACTCTGATAGGTGTGGTAGGATAACTCATTAAATACTCGATTAAGACACCTTTTAAGATACCGCTGCCATGCTTGGATTATTTAAACGTAATAAAAAACAACCAGAAGCCACATCTGAGGCTCTGTCCGAAATACCTTCCGCTGAGTTAAGTGCTGAACAAGCAGAAGAGACACCTCAAAAAACACCGGTAACTAGCGAAAGCGAAACACTAGCCGCCCCTGCTACTGAACCAGACCAACCCAACAAAACTGGCTTTTTTTCTCGCCTTAAGCAGGGGCTTGCTCGTACTGGCGGTGGTTTAGCTGATCTTTTCTTGGGCGCTCGCAAAATTGACGATGAGCTAGTTGAAGAACTAGAAACACGGCTACTAATGGCTGATGTTGGCATGACTGCAACCCAGGAAATTATTGCCAGCCTAACGGATAAAATTGATCGTAAACAACTTAAAGACTCAGGCGCACTGTTTGCAGCACTTAAAGACGAACTAAAAAGATTACTAGAACCTGTCAGCCAGCCTTTGGTTTTAGAAGATAAACCTGCCAAGCCTCAAGTTATTTTAATGATAGGTGTTAATGGGGTGGGTAAAACAACCACTATCGGCAAACTGGCCAAGCGCTATCAAGCAGAAGGACGTAAAGTTTTACTAGCTGCTGGCGATACTTTCCGTGCGGCGGCGGTTGAACAGTTACAAGTGTGGGGCGAGCGTAACTCAGTACCTGTAATTGCACAGCACACTGGGGCAGACAGTGCTAGCGTGGTGTTTGATGCTTTACAAGCGGCTCAATCTCGCAAAGTTGACCTGCTTATTGCCGATACCGCTGGCCGTTTGCACAATAAAAGCAATTTAATGGAAGAGCTAGCTAAGGTGCGTCGCGTTCTACAAAAGCTTGACCCAGCAGCTCCCCATGAAGTTTTATTAGTGCTAGATGCAGCCACAGGGCAAAATGCTTTGGCTCAGGCGCGTGAGTTCAATAAATCCGTGCCCATTACAGGCCTAGTTTTAACTAAGCTAGATGGTACGGCTAAGGGCGGCATTGTCTTTGCTTTAGCTCGCGAGTTGGGTATCCCCGTTAGGTTTATTGGTGTTGGTGAACAAGCTGATGATTTACGTGACTTTGATTCAAACAGCTTTGTTGACGCCCTCTTGGCTACAGCTACTAACGAATAATATAAGAGGCCAACGGGAGGGCCGATGATTCAATTTCATAATGTATTCAAACGCTACGAAAGCGGCCATGAAGCACTACAAAATGTAAGCTTTAACCTTAAAGAAGGGGAAATGGCTTTTTTAACTGGTCATTCAGGTGCTGGAAAAAGCACCCTTCTAAAATTAATTATGCGTATGGAAGTAGCAACACGTGGACAGGTCAATATCGATGGTATTAACTTAAACAACCTAGCAGGCCGTCACGTTCCTTACCTACGCAGAAAAATCGGTGTGGTTTTTCAAGACCACCAACTGCTTTATGATCGTAGTGTTTACGACAATGTTGCCCTGCCTCTCGTTATTGAAGGGATGGAACCACAAGATATCGGTCGGCGAGTACGTGCTGCCCTAGATAAAGTTGGCTTATTATCTAAAGAAAAGCTTACACCTATAATGCTTTCTGGTGGTGAGCAACAGCGAGTAGGCATAGCACGTGCTGTAGTTAACAAACCACCTATTTTGCTTGCGGATGAGCCTACCGGTAATCTGGACCCCCAGCTTTCTTCTGAAATCATGCAGCTTTTTCGCCAGTTTAATGCTGTGGGCGTAACCGTATTAATTGCTTCGCACGATTTAGATTTAATTTCGCGCATGGGGCTACGTATGATGGAACTAAGCCAAGGCGGCCTAACAAGAAGTGGAGTGACGGCCTAATGAATAAGCGTCCTATTCGCCCAAGTGGCGCCACCTTTCCTAATCGTTCTCAGCGTGAAACACCACATAAAAACCCAATAAAAAAACCACCTAATCGTCTGCGCTCTAATCCTGATTTGCGAAGCAAAAGCAACTTAGGTGGTGCAAGCATCAGCAAGGTTAACAAGTCTGCTCGCTTAAAGGCTTGGCGTCGACACCATGTAAATATGGCCATAGACAGCCTAGCACGTTTATTGGCCGCACCTTTTGGTAGCTTAATGACTTGGGCAGTTATTGCTATTGCTCTATCCTTACCTGTAGGCCTGTATGTGTTTTTAAATAATGCTCAGTTAGTTTCAAGTAATTGGGATGGCAGTGCCCAAATTTCACTTTATTTAAATGAACAGGTACAAGACTCTGCTGGGCGCAACCTTACTCAAAAGTTACAAATGGATAGCGCCATAGCTGAAACCCGCTACTTGTCTAGAGAACAAACGTTAGCTGAATTTAAAGAATTCTCAGGCTTTGGTGAAGCCTTAGACTACCTAGATGACAACCCTTTGCCACCCGTAATTATTGTTAGACCTGCTGTGTCTGGCATTGAAAGCCAACAAGCACTAGTCAGTCGCTTACAGGCATTGCCAGAAGTTGAAGAAGCCCAGCTTGACTTAGCCTGGGTTAAACGGCTTTATCACATAATGGAACTCGGACAACGTACTATTACTGCCTTAGGTTTTCTGTTGGGTTTAGCCGTTTTACTTGTAGTAGGTAACACCATTCGCTTAGCGATAGAAAATCGTCGTCAAGAAATTGTTGTTGTAAAGCTTATTGGTGCTACCAATGCCTTTGTTAGACGCCCCTTTCTTTACACGGGTATTTGGTATGGTTTAGGTGGAGGTATTCTAGCTTGGCTATTAATTAATGTTTCACTCTACTGGCTAGATGCACCAGTTCGATCTTTAGCTAGTGCCTATGCTAGTGACTTCAGCCTAATAGGACTCAGTTTAAGGGATTCGCTCCTACTATTAGTTTCTAGTACACTACTTGGCTGGCTTGGTGCTTGGATTGCCGTTAGCCGCCATCTAGGCAAGGTTGAACCTAGTTAAGGCTTAAAATAAAATCTGCTAGCAAAAGTTTTCTGAGGGAACTTATTGACTTAATCAGGTGTCTTAATTAAGAATAAGCTAATAAATACTTTTACTAACTATAAATTTTCTCTGCCTATTTTTATATTTTTTACGGAGAACTAAATGAGCAATCAATTACAAGTTGCAGGTATTTTATCACCTGGTCGTGATCTTAGTGCTTATATCCAAACTGTTAACACCATTCCTCTACTTACAGTAGAAGAGGAGCAAAGTTTAGGTTACCGCCTACAAGATGAAGGTGATCTAGAAGCTGCTCGTACATTGGTTATGTCTCACCTGCGCTTTGTTGTGCATATTGCACGTAGCTACCAAGGCTATGGTTTACCTCAGGCTGACTTAATTCAAGAAGGCAATGTTGGCTTAATGAAAGCCGTAAAACGCTTTGATGCTAGCATGGGCGTGCGCTTGGTATCTTTTGCAGTGCACTGGATTAAAGCTGAGATTCATGAATTTGTACTACGCAACTGGCGCATAGTTAAAGTTGCTACAACCAAAGCGCAGCGCAAACTATTTTTTAACTTACGTGGCGCTAAAAAAGATTTTGGCTGGCTTAATGTTAAAGAGCTAAAAGCCATAGCAAATGATTTAAATGTTAAGCCAGAAACGGTACGTGAAATGGAAGGTCGCCTTGCTTCTATTGATTCAGCATTTGATGGTTATACCGATGATGATGACGATAGTTACAGCGCTGCGCCTGTAAATTATTTAATGGATGAACGTTACGATCCAGCAAGTTTAGTGGAAGATGAAAACACTGAAAACGATGCCACTACGCAACTGCAAAATGCACTAGCTCAGTTAGATGAGCGTAGCCGTGATATTTTACAGCAGCGTTGGTTAAGTGATAATAAATCCACCCTACATGAACTAGCAGCTATTTATGGAATTTCTGCAGAGCGTATTCGTCAGTTAGAAAAAAATGCCATGAATAAAATCCGTACTAGCTTGCAGGGTGAACTCGTCGCTTAAAGCTGACTGGCTAACCACGCCTGTAACTGGCCCGCCTGCATAGCACCTGCTTGGCGGGCTACTTCTTTCCCACCCTTAAACACTAACAAGCTTGGAATGCTACGTATTGCAAAGCGTGCTGCCAGCTGTTGGTTTGCTTCTGTATTAATCTTAACAAAGCGCCAATTATTTGAGTCTTTAGCTGCTACTTCTGCAAAAATTGGAGTCATCATTTTGCAAGGACCACACCAGCTAGCCCAAAAATCTATCACCACTGGCACATCACTCCCTTCTACCAAAGCTGCAAAATTCTGCTCATTCACTTCAAGTGGTTTACCTTTTAGTAGTGGTTCCTTACATTTACCACACTTAGGGCCATCGACTAAACGCGCTTGGGGAATGCGGTTTAATACCTGACAGTGTGGACAGTTAAGATGCACTAAATCAGACATTACTTACTCCTAAATAAATTATATAAGCACTTACTTATAATGGGGATTGCCTAGAACTAAAACAATGGCTGGGTATAATTGACTAGCAGGGTAAAAAAAACCCTTAGGATGAGTGTTAAATTTACCCCAACCCAGAACAAAGCCAGTAACTATAGGTTTTAGGCTTTTGGCACAGAAATTGATACTAAGAAGGTAACAGCTTTCTAAGCACCTTACTGGAGTCAATGACCATGACAAGACTAAAAGCAGAAGAGTGGAACTTGAGTAGTACCGATCAATTAGTTGATTACTTGTTAAGTAATTTTCATGAGCGGCATCGCAGCCACTTACCGCAAATTATTGAATTAGCGCGTAAGATAGAAGCAGTTCATTCTGACCATGAAAACTGCCCGACAGGATTAACTCAGCTGTTACAAAGTATGCAGCAAGAACTTGAAAGCCACATGATGAAAGAAGAGCAGGTACTTTTTCCTATGCTACGCCAACTCCGTTTTGAACAGGCGACCATGCCCATTAGAGTAATGAAGATGGAGCATGAAGAACATCAGCAAGCTTTAGAGCAACTCAATCAGCTAACAAACAACCTAGAGTTACCTAAGGATGCTTGTGGAACCTGGCAAAAGCTTTACCAAGAGTTAGCGCTTTTTATAAATGAGCTAAACCAGCACATTGAAATTGAAAATACCGTATTGTTTGCAGGCAAAACAGCGGATGCCAATACAGGACAGAGGATATGACACTTTTTTCACTGGGGTTTCGGCCTTTTTTTCTTTTAGCAGGTGTTGGCGGCTTTAGTATGATGCTGCTATGGATAGTCACCCTTTCAAGCGGCTACAGCTGGCCGGGTGTAAGTAATATTATTGCTTGGCATCGCCATGAAATGCTCTTTGGTTATACCGGTGCAGTTATTGCGGGTTTTTTACTAACAGCAGTAAGAAACTGGACAGGTAAAATGACACCCGATGGCAAGCCTTTAGCAGCACTAGCAGTTATTTGGGTTGCAGCAAGGCTTGTTCCCTTGGTTAGTGAACAACAACTTATTTATGTGGCTGTAGACTTACTATTTTGGGTAGGCTTATTTATTAGCTTATGGCATGCACTTATTAGTGCTGCAGTACGCAACCGTATTTTCTTAGTGCTAGTAGGGCTTTTGGGCGCTGCTGCTGCACTAAGCCACTGGTCAATTTTAGAGCCTAGCAATCAACACCTAAGCTATGTAGGTGCATACCTAGGTTTAGATATAATTCTTATTATCATGCTAGTGATGGGTGGTCGCGTTATACCTTTTTTTATTCAGCGTGGCTTACAAAAAACTGAGCAGGCTAGAATTCCTTTGTTAGAAAAAGGCCTTCCACCTCTTTTATTAATTATGCTAGTCATAAACCTATTTTTTGCCAACAGTTTAGGGGCTGCCATAATTAACTTTATTTTAGCTTGCTGGTTATTACCTAACCTAGTGCGCTGGCATGACAAAGGCATTTGGGGTAACTCCTTGTTGTGGAGTCTTTATTTAGCCTACGCTTGGTTAGTGCTAGGATTATTTTTAAGAGGTTTTGGTTTAATAGGTTGGGTAAGCCCTTACTTAGGGGTGCATGCATTAACAGTCGGTGGAATAGGCCTATTAACCTTAAGCATGATGAGCCGAGTAGCACTTGGCCATACAGGTAGAAAGTTAGAACCAGCCAAACTAACAGTTCTAGCTTTAGTATTAATGTTATTGGCTAGTATTGTTAGAGTCTTTTTTGCCAGCTCATTAGGCTTACTTGCTTACCAAGTATCAGCAGTATTATGGATGTTGGCCCTACTACTATTTGTATGGGTTTATACGCCTTTACTGATTAAGCCAAGACCAGACGGAAAACCTGGTTAATCAGCTTCAGGGTAAGAGAAATAACGGAAGGTGTTTCTACCACTATCTTTCGCACGGTACATAGCAATGTCAGCATTTTTAATTAGCTCATCTGCTGTGTTACCGTCTTGCGGAAAAATGGCTATCCCGATAGAAACACCTATTTTAATTTGATGTCCCTCTAATTCAAAAGGCTGAATTAAGGAGTGAATAATTTTTTCTGCAACAATTCCAGAAGCATCAGTATTTGCAGCATGATCTAAAATTGCTAAAAACTCATCGCCACCCAACCTGCCTAAAGTATCCTGCTCCCTTAATCTTGCCTTCAGCCTTTGCCCAACAGCCTGTAAAAGCAAGTCACCAACAGGGTGACCAAGGGTATCATTCACTTCCTTAAAGTGGTCTAAATCCATAAACAGTATTGCTAAGCCTTGGTTGTTTATTCTAGCTTTTTCAACAGCTTTTTTAATGCGGCGATTAATTAACGTTCGGTTAGGTAAATCTGTTAGTTGATCATAATGAGCTAGGTAGTTAATCCGCTCTTCATTGGCTTTACTTTCAGAAATATCATTAAAGATATGAATATAATTAACAACCTCGCCTTTCTCATCTAACAAAGCACTAATGCTTTGCAAAACAGGAAGCAGCTCACCACTTTTATTTTCGTACCAAATCTCGCCTTGCCAACTTTCTTTAACTTCAAGGGACTGCCTAATTTTTAGTTGCAGCTTTTCAATTGCTTTCTTTTTATAAAATAAGCTTTGTAGGTTTTCACCTAAAACTTCGTCTAATTTAAAACCAGTAATCTGACAAAAAGCAGAGTTAACCTTAACTAGGTGCATTTCTGCATCGGTAACAGCAATCGCTTCACGCGTGCCTTCAAATACACTCGCAACTAAACGCAACTCTTCAGTGGAATGTTCAAGCGCTTTCGCTTGTAGGGCTAAACGTTGCGTGAGTGGATGTAAGGCTTTACTTATTGTATACATAGCAACAAGAAGCATCGCAAAAATGGCTAAGAGCGGCCAAAGAAACTGATCTTGAATTGGTAGGTAAAAATGTTTAGAAGGAATTTCTGCAACCAAAGACCACTGAGAACCTTTTAGTGGTACGGAGAAGAAAATATTTTGGCACTTACCTGTGGGCTTAATAGTGAATTGATCACATTTAATGGCTTTATTTAAGTGAGTGGCCTTTAAAGAATTTAAATTTTTATTAAACACTAAGCCATTAGCCGTATCGGCATATTCTAAGCTGACTCGACTAGTGAGATTAACTAGGTAAACCTTTGCTTCTTTATCAATTTCAAGCTTGTCATTCAAAGTATCAAGCAGTTTTTGATGACTAAAATAAAGAACATCCTGACCTATAACCTGCCCTTGTTTAGAGTAAATATTAGCCTTAATGCGTACCACAGGCACTTCATTTAATGCTATAAGAGAATAAAGAGTTTCTTGGGCATTAAATGATCCAGCTTCCTCTACATTAGCACCATTAAGTGTAGTTCCAATGTTAACCAACACTTCTCCTTTAGGACCCAAACGCGTTAAACCAATTAACTCCTTGGATAAACGCATGGCATCTTTTAACCTTGGTGCAGAGTAAGCTGCCAGTGCTTCTTGAGACATTTCACCAGCAACATACTTTTCTAAACGTAAGCGAATTTCACTTCGGCTAGTAAACTGAGCTGCCAAGCCTTGGTACTTTTCAAATAGATTATTTACCAAGCTTGCCTGTCGCTGAACATTAGACAAGGTTAGCTGTTCTAGATTACCTCGAGAAGAAAAGTAAAAAGGAATGATAGTACTTAAACTAGCGACCAAGCCCGTTGTTAAAACCCCTAATAGGGCTATCAGCAATATTCTTTTACGTATTAGCGCAATTTGTGTGAAATCCATGGTATCTCTTGGCCGCTAAGCCTTCTCATAATTTTTATATTCACCAATTCTAAAGCATTTAGCTAGGGTTGGTAACCTACTAATAACACAGCAAGCAAAGGTGTAAATAGAACTAAAGAACTTAAAATAGCAGTAAGTGTTGACGGCAAGAATAACAGGTTTATAATGCCTGACTTGTTCGAAGCAAAGCAGCTTCTTACAGTCCAACTTAGCCGGTGTGGTGGAATTGGTATACACGACGGATTCAAAATCCGTTGCCGAAAGGCTTAGCGGTTCGAGTCCGCTCACCGGTACCATTTGATTTTTGTATGTGTAAACTCCCTTCAATTGCTATACTTAACTGAGTTCCTCCTTTAAACCTTGGAGTAGTTATGCTCAGTTTGTTGTCTCCTGCCAAATCTTTAGATTTTGAAACACCTGCTACCAGCCAAATTCATAGTCAACCTACTTTCCTGCAAGAAGCATTAGAACTTGTTGAACAGTTAAAGATGCTTGCACCTCAAGATATTTGTCAATTAATGAAGATTAGCGATAAATTAGGCAGTTTAAATGCTGCTCGCTTTCAAGAATGGCAACTACCTTTTACAAGGCTTAACGCTAAACCTGCCGCCTTAGCTTTCACTGGTGATGTTTATGCAGGTTTTGATGCTACAAGTTTAACTGATGACGCGCTTGATTTTGCGCAAAACCATTTAGGAATTTTATCTGGACTTTATGGTCTGCTTAAACCTATGGATTTAATCCAACCCTACAGGTTAGAAATGGGCACCAAGTTTGCAAATAAGCGCGGAAAGGACCTTTATAGCTTCTGGCAACCTCTAGTTACAGCTGAAGTAAAAAAACGCCTAGAACTACATCAAACACCAGTATTAATTAATTTAGCTTCACAAGAATACTTCAAAGCAGTTAATTCTAAACAGCTTAATAACCAAGTTGTTACGCCTATTTTTAAAGACTGGAAAAATGGTCAATATAAAATTATTAGCTTCTATGCCAAAAAAGCATGAGAATTAATGGCGCGATTTATAGCTAAAAATAGAATAGATCATCCAGATGATTTAAAAAGCTTTAATTTAGATGGCTATAGCTTTAACTCTACTCTCTCTGAAAAAGATAGCTGGGTATTTACACGCAAACCTGTCTAAAAACTAATAAAAAAGGCACTCATGATGAGTGCCTTTAGGGTAATAATCTAAGCAAATATTAAAACTAAGCTTCTACCTGTTCTATACCTTGAATTAGCCAGGGTGAGTTTTCTTGATTCATGTCTCGAATCAAATGCCAAATTTCACAAAAATTAGAATCTGTTGGCTCACCTTCATTAATAATGCCATGAAACATAATTGCTAATTCAACAATGCCAGTAGGTAACTGTTGAATATTCGTCATTTCGACCGCTAACTTGTGCACCTTAGTTTCTACCTGATCCTGCTGCGCAGCACGCGCTTCTTGCAAAAACTTGTATAGCTGAGGTGTAACATACTCTTTGATGGTAGTAAGGTCATTGGCATCCCAAGCTTTTTGAATAGCTAGAAAGTGCTCTTTTGCTCCTTCTAAAAAAGCCTTCTCATTAAACCAGTCGGGCGCAGCATAAATGACATCATCATTTTGAACGCTCGAAGCGCTATCATAGCTGGTAGTAGTTGCTTCAGGTGTGAACTGTGGCTGCTCTTCATTTGTAGACCGTATATTACCCATTGCTGTTTGGGTCTGTTGCTCACTGGCCATACGTCGACTACGTAAAAACATCAGGATGCCGCCAACAACCAAAACAATTAGAAGTATGTCGAACATTTGAATGCCTTCAAAAGCACCACCCATGAACATTGCTGCCAACAAGCCACCCGCAGCTAGCCCCATTAACATACCTCCAACGCCCCTTCGACCAGTATTAGCGGCTGGGTTCTTAGAAACAGCAGCGGGTTTTGAGGCTTGATTAGGTGCTTTAGGTGAGCTCATTTGTCTGGAGAAGGTACCTTTAGAACCGCCTCCACCAAAACGACGTGCATCTGCTTCGCCAGTAGTAAGTACGAGTAGAAAAACAAAACTTGTAAAAAAAACGACTAATCGGGTCACTTAGCAACTCCCAAAATGGATAACAGCAAGATAGCTAGATTCAAAAAAATGGATCAGGTAAGGTAAGTAAACAAAGAATGAGGCAACTTACCGCATTAGACTCAAGTCTAACAATAATACCCTAAGAGAGGCATATTATCATGCTACTTAACGCTTCAAATAGTTTTTTACTTGTCATAGACATACAAAGCAGGCTAGCACCTGCAATAGATAAAGGCTCTACAGTCATCATTAACAGTTGTTGGTTAATTGAAGTTGCCAAAGAGCTTAAAGTGCCCGTTAGAGCTACTGAGCAGTACCCACAAGGAATCGGAGAGAGTGTACCACCCATCAAGGAAAGGTTGGATCCTGAAGAAATACTACAAAAGATGCACTTTAGTGCCTTAAAAGAAGATGAAATAAAGCAACACTTAGCTGATTTAAACCGCAAACAAGTTGTGATTATTGGCACTGAAGCGCATGTTTGTGTGTTTCAAACTGCAGCAGATTTAATAACTGAAGGCTATAAGGTTTATTTAGTAGAAGAGGCAGTAGGCTCTAGAAAAGCTAAAGATAAAGAATTAGCACTTGAGCGTCTAAAACAAATGGGTGCTCAAGTAGTTTGTAGAGAAATGGTTGCCTTTGAATGGTTAGAGAAGGCTGGTACAGACACTTTTCGTAAAGTTGTTAAAAACTGGATTAAATAAAAAATCCCCCTGATCTTAGATCAGGGGGATTGTTTTATAAGTGCCTGACGATGACCTACTTTCACATGGGGAGACCCCACACTATCATCGGCGCTGAGCGGTTTCACTTCTGAGTTCGGCAAGGTATCAGGTGGTTCCCACTTGCTATGGTCGTCAGGCTTAACTGGCGGTTAAAAGCTTTTCTTTAACGCTTATTTGCGTTGTTACTGGGCTTTTATCCAAAAAGGGGCAAACATTCGTTTTGATCTTTTTAAGATCAAGTGTTTTAAAAGTGTTTTGTCTGGGTGTCTATTGATTGCTTAGTTTAAGCAGCCTTGATTCTGTGCATTAACCGTCGTATCCGGTTTTTTTCGTTGCTGTGTTACCGCACATA
>NZ_AULO01000011.1 GCF_000422325.1 Marinospirillum minutulum DSM 6287 | reverse complement strand
TGCACTTGTCTAAGGAGCCGATACTGATCACGGAGCATGGTCAGCCATCGGCATATCTTGTCGATGTGCAGGATTATGAGTTTATGCAGCGCCGACTTGAGCTGCTTGAGGGGCTATCACGGGGAGAGCGTGCTGTACTTGAGGGAAGAACGTACAGCCAAAGTGAGGCCAGGGAGAAAATGAGTAAATGGCTGAAGTAATCTGGACGGAGCCTGCCCTTCAAGAACTGGATGCCATAGCTGAGTACATTGCTCTGGATAATCCTGTTGCCGCAAGTCATCTGGTCCAGGAAGTTTTCGATAAGACCGAGCGTTTGGAAGATTTTCCCCAATCCGGACGGATTCCTCCAGAACTCCCTAATTCAGTATACAGGGAGGTAGTGGTTCCACCGTGTCGCATTTTTTATCGTGAGGATGATCAGCGAGTTCTCATTGAGCTGGTTCATCAGTATAGTGCAGCAAGTAATAAGTGGTGCTAATAAAACATCTACGGAGCTACTAGCATGCTGAAAGTAAATGAGTATTTTGACGGTCAAGTAAAGTCTATTGCTTTAACTAACAATGAAGGCTCTTTAACCATGGGTGTTATGGAAGCGGGTGAGTACGAATTTTCGACAACTAAAGACGAAGAAATGTCAGTAGTATCGGGTAGCTTGCAAGTACAGTTGCCTGGTGATCCTGCTTTGCGTACTTTTAACAAAGGCCAAAGTTTTAATGTGCCAGCCAATAGTTCTTTTCAAGTAAAGGTAGAAGAGCAGAGCGCTTACCTTTGCCGTTATATGGATTAACCCCTAACTTAAAACAACAAAAAGGAGGCCGAGGCCTCCTTTTATTTTCACCGCTGAAGGGTAAATAATTACATATTAGGATAGTTAGGACCGCCACCACCTTCAGGTGTTACCCAAGTAATGTTCTGGGCTGGGTCTTTAATATCGCAGGTTTTACAGTGCACACAGTTAGAGAAGTTAATCTGGAACTTAGGTTTACCCGGTTCATCTTCAACTACTTCATATACGCCTGCAGGGCAGTAGCGTTGTGCTGGTTCGTCGTATTTCGGTAGGTTGTCGCGAATGGGTAAATCTGGGTCAGCTAAACGCAGGTGCACTGGCTGGTCTTCTTCGTGAACAGCGTTGGATAAGAAGACAGAAGACAGCTTATCAAAACTTAATACGCCATCAGGCTTAGGGTAATCAATTTTGGTGCACTCACTGGCTGGCTTCAACATTGCATAGTCAGGCGTGGTGTCGTGCAGGGTAACGGGCATTTTTCCACCAAAAATATTTTGGTCGATAAAGTTAAATGCACCACCCAAGAAAGTACCGTACTTGTGCATAGCAGGACCGAAGTTACGGCAGCTTTTTAGCTCGGTGTTAGCCCAGCTTGCTTCCCACTTGTCTGTATAGCTAGTCAGTTCTTTACCACCTTCATCGCCTGCTTTAAGTGCTTCAAACACACTTTCTGCGGCAACCATGCCTGACTTCATTGCAGTGTGAACGCCTTTAATTTTGGCAAAGTTCAACGTACCAGCATTGCAACCAATTAATAGGCCGCCTGGAAAGGTCATTTTGGGTAGGCAGTTGTAGCCACCTTTGGTAATAGCGCGAGCACCAAAAGAAATACGCTTACCCCCTTCTAAATACTGCTTTAGAACTGGGTGGTGTTTCATGCGTTGGAACTCATCAAAGGGTGATAAGTAGGGGTTAGAGTAAGAAAGGTCAACAATTAAACCAACTTCTACCTGATTGTCTTCATCATGGTACAAGAAGAAACCACCGCCGGTATCTTTAGGTAGCGGCCAGCCAGAGCCGTGAACGACTAGGCCAGGTTTGTGTTTGGCTGGGTCTATTTCCCATAACTCTTTAATGCCTATACCGTAATGCTGGGCATCTTTGCCTTCATCTAACTTAAAGTTAGCAATTAACTCTTTACCTAAATGACCGCGAACACCTTCAGCAAAAAGAGTGTATTTGGCTTTAAGTTCCATACCAGGGGTGAAGCTGTCTTTTTGTTCGCCCTTAGCACTAATACCCATATCACCGGTGATAACACCTTGAACTTCACCCTTATCACCATAAATAATACTAGCGGCGGGGAAGCCGGGGAAAACGTTAACTTCTAGTTCTTCTGCTTGCTCACCTAACCAGCGGGTTAAATTTCCCAAGCTAATAATGTAGTTGCCATCATTGTGCATGGTTTTAGGTACAGCAAAGTTAGGTAACTTAGATGCTTTGGTTTCGCTGCGGAAGAGGAAAACCTGATCTTCTGTTACCTCAGTTTTTAGCGGAGCACCCTTTTCTTTCCAGTCAGGAATGAGTTCATTTAGTGCACGGGGTTCAATAACGGCACCGGATAAAATATGTGCACCTACTTCTGAACCTTTTTCAACGACACAAACTTCTAGCTCTTGGCCCGCTTCGTTGGCTTGTTGCTTCAGGCGAATGGCTGCAGATAGGCCGGCAACACCCGCACCCACTATAAGTACATCAAAATCCATAGAATCGCGTTCCATAGCTTGTCTCCTCAGGCTTGTTATCTTTTTTACACTCGGATAGAGTGTATTTAAAACGGTCGTTTGCTTTTGGTCAATAGCTGGCTAAAATAAAGACTTTAACTAACACCTAACTTAAGCAAATTAAGTGTAAAGTGTGCCTAGTAAAGTTAAGCGGTAGCAGGGTAACCTTAAAGCCGACATTATAGTCATAAATAAGTGACTCGTCAGTTTAAGGTGAAGTTTGACTGAAAGCATCATTGCAGTCATTATTTACTTGTTATACAAATTTTTAGGTGGCAGGCCAATCTAGGTCTGTCTGTTCAACCACTGAGAAAACGGAGAATCTATGAAGGTTCTTGTTGCTGTTAAACGTGTCGTTGATTACAACGTCAAAGTTCGTGTTAAAGCGGACCAGTCAGGTGTAGATCTGACTAATGTTAAAATGTCCATGAACCCTTTTTGTGAAATTGCTGTAGAAGAAGCAGTTCGCTTAAAAGAAAAGGGTGTAGCTACTGAAGTGGTTGCAGTTTCTATTGGGCCAAAAAATGCTCAAGAACAGCTACGTACTGCTATGGCACTGGGTGCTGATCGCGGTATTTTAGTTGAAACCGACGAGCAACTGAGTTCTTTAGCAGTTGCCAAAATTTTGGCTAAAGTAGCTGAAGAAGAGCAGCCACAGATTATTCTGATGGGTAAGCAGTCGATAGATACTGATAACAACCAAACCACGCAAATGCTTGCTGCACTGGCAGGTTTCTCTCAGGGTGCTTTTGCTGCTGGGTTGGTTGTTGAAGACGGTAAAGCAACGGTAGAACGTGAAATTGATGGTGGTATGCAAACCATTAATATTAACTTGCCAGCGGTTATTAGTGCTGACCTACGCTTGAATGAGCCACGTTACGCTAAGCTTCCAGACATAATGAAAGCTAAAAAGAAGCCAATGGATACTAAAACACCGGCTGATTATGGTGTAGACACGGCTTCTAAAGTGAAAACTTTGAAAGTAGAGCCACCAGCAGAGCGTTCTGCAGGTATTAAAGTGGGCAGCGTTGAAGAGCTGGTTGATAAACTGAAAAACGAAGCGAAGGTGGTCTAATGGGCATTTTAGTGATTGCTGATCATCATAATTCTGATCTAACTCCTGTTACTGCTAACGTAGTTGCTGCGGCTAAAGCCATTGGTGGCGATATTCACCTTTTAGTTGCTGGCGCTGATTGCCAAGCAGCAGCTGAAGCTGGCGCTAAGTTAGAAGGCGTAAGCAAAGTACTAGTAGCTGATAACGCTGTCTATGCTAACCAGCTAGCAGAAAACACCGCAGCCTTAGTTGCAACCCTAGGTAAGAACTACACGCACATTTTAACGGGCGCAACGGGCAACGGTAAAAACTTTATGCCACGCATTGCTGCTTTGTTAGATGTAGAACAAATTTCTGAAATTATCTCAGTAGAAAGCGCAGATACATTTAAGCGTCCTATCTATGCAGGTAATGCCATAGCTACTGTACAAAGTGAAGATGCCATTAAGGTAATCACGGTACGTGGTACTTCTTTTGATGCAGTAGCTGCTACTGGCTCTGCTAGTATTGAAGCAATTGCAGAAGTAACCGATGCTGGCTTGTCTAGCTTTGTTAGCGAAGAGCTGGCTGCTTCAGATCGTCCTGAACTTACCGCTGCTAAGGTGGTTGTTTCTGGTGGTCGTGGCGTGGGTAGTGCTGAGAAGTTCGACATTATCTACAAGCTAGCTGACAAACTCGGTGGCGCTGTGGGTGCAACCCGTGCAGCTGTCGATGCTGGTTATGTTCCTAATGACTTGCAAGTAGGTCAAACGGGTAAGATAGTTGCA
Source organism: Marinospirillum minutulum DSM 6287 (assembly GCF_000422325.1). Lineage (GTDB taxonomy): Bacteria > Pseudomonadota > Gammaproteobacteria > Pseudomonadales > Halomonadaceae > Marinospirillum > Marinospirillum minutulum. The sequence continues at coordinate 345,946 of NZ_AULO01000011.1, read as the reverse complement.
CCAGAGCTTTACATTGCTGCTGGTATTTCAGGTGCGATTCAGCACTTGGCAGGTATGAAAGACTCTAAAGTTATTGTTGCTATCAACAAAGACGAAGAAGCACCTATCTTCCAAGTAGCTGATTACGGCCTAGTCGCTGACTTGTTTGATGCAGTTCCAGCACTAGAACAACAGCTATAAGTTTATTTGCTTTAGCTGAAGAACAATTGCTGTAAACTAAAAGACCAGCCCTAACCGGCTGGTCTTTCTTTTTTTTAATTTATTTTTCTAGGTGCTGCTTTGACCACTAACGCTTTTGCTTCCCTTGCTTTACAGTCTGAACTTTTAAGTAACCTAACCACGCTAGGTTACAATGAAATGACACCGATTCAAGCGGCTGCTTTACCCAAAATATTGGCAGGGCAAGATGTGATTGCTCAAGCCAAGACAGGTTCAGGTAAAACGGCAGCTTTTGGGTTAGGGCTTTTACAAAAGCTAGAGGTAGAGCGCTTTAGAATTCAAACCCTAGTGCTTTGCCCAACCCGTGAACTAGCCGACCAAGTGGCTGTAGAAATTCGCCGTTTAGCGCGTGGGATGCACAATGTTAAAGTTTTAACCCTCTGCGGTGGGCAACCCTTTGGTCCACAAGCGCATTCGTTAGAACATGGCGCACACATTATTGTGGGTACACCAGGACGTATTGATGATCACTTAAATAAAGGTAATTTAAACCTAGAAAACGTCAATATGCTGGTGCTTGATGAAGCCGACCGCATGTTAGATATGGGGTTTCAAGAAGTGTTGGATGCTATTGTTGAACAATTACCCCAACAGCGCCAAACCTTGTTATTTAGCGCAACCTTTCCAGATAAAATTGCCAGTTTAGCTAAACGTTTTTTAAACGACCCACAGCAAATTAAAGTGGAAGCTAGCCATGCCGCTAGCAGTATTCAGCAGCATTTTTATAAGCTTAATAACGAAGCTGAACGCTTTACAGCACTGCGTTTACTGCTGTTGCACTATGCACCTGAATCGAGCGTGATTTTTTGTACTACCCGCAAAGAAACCCAAGACCTAGCGGATGGTTTAAGCCAGTTAGGTTTTAGCGCCCAAGCCTTGCATGGCGATATGGAACAAAAAGACCGTGACCAAACCTTGGTTCAGTTTGCCAATAAAAGTATTAGTATTTTGGTTGCTACCGATGTAGCAGCACGTGGCTTAGATATTGCCGCTTTAGATATGGTGTTTAACTATCAGCTTTCTTTAGACCCAGAAGTGCATGTTCACCGTGTGGGTCGTACTGGCAGGGCAGGCGAGCAGGGCATTGCTTGTACACTTTACAGCGCTGCCGAGGAGTTCCGCTTAGCCGCTTTGGCAGACTATTTACAGCAAAGCCTAATGGCAGAACCCTTGCCTGATGAAAAGGCCTTACAAAAGCAGCCTAATAGCGCCTTAATGCAAACCCTGTTGATTGATGGTGGTAAAAAAGACAAGCTACGTCCAACGGATATTCTAGGTGCGTTAACTGCTAAACAGCAGCTAGCAGGAGCGCAAATAGGCAAGATTAACGTCACAGCTAGACGCACTTTTGTAGCAGTAGAGCGTAAAATTGCTAAACAAGCTTTAAAGTTAATGAGTGAAGGCAAGCTTAAAGGGCGTAGTTTTCGAGCCCGTTTGCTTTAGTTAATTTTGTGACTGCTCCCCGCCCTAGCGCTAAAGCGCCACGGGCGAGGCTTCCAACTTCTCAGGCAGCAACTGGTGCGTGACCAGATTGACGCTTGCCTCCATTGGCAGAAACCGACAGTCCTTCGGCCTTTAATTTCAAAATACCCTGCGCCTTGATATTCAATGCGGCATTGATGTCTCGATCATTCTGTGCTGAGCAGGCTGGACACTGCCATTGACGGATGGTTAACGGCAAATCATCCAGCTTGTGTCCGCAGCAAGAGCAGGTCTTCGAGCTGGCAAACCACTGGTCAATCTTGATCAGGTGCTTGCCTTGCTCTTTGGCCTTGTATTCCAGCTTCTGGATCAAGCCCGTCCAACTGGCATCGGCAATATGCTTGGACAGTTTTCTGTTCTTCAGCATATTTTTGACTTTTAATGTCTCGACAATCACCGCTTGGTTTTCGTCAACAATCGCTCGAGACAGCTGGTGCTGAAAATCAGCACGGGTATTGGTCAGGCGCTGATGGGCTTTAGCCACCAGTAACCGGGCTTTTGCACGACCTTTGCTGCCTTTTTTGCAGCGGGACAGGGCTTTTTGCTTACGGCGCAGGTTCGCGCTGGCTTTCTTCAAAAAACGTGGATTCGGAGTTTTCTTGCCTCCAGAGTCAATGACCAGGTGCGTTAAACCCATATCCAGAGCCAGCACTGCGGATTCATCGAGACTTTGTATGGGTGCTGGAGCCTCTGCACCATCCTCATGCAGCAGCGAGGCATAGTATTCACCCGTCACGGTGCGAGACAGGGTGATGCTTTTCAGCCTGCCCTCAACCTTGCGATGAATTCGCGCTTTGATCGGCCCCATTTTCGGGATTTTGATCCAGTCATCACCACAACTGACACTCATGCAGTGATAGCTGGATTGCTTGCCGTGCTTGCGCTTGAACTTGGGGTAACGCACAGGCAGCTTGGGATCAAAGAAGTTGTTAAACGCCTTATCAAGATTGATCACGGCCTGCTGAAGCGCAATAGAATCGAAGCCTTTGAGCCAGTGATATTTGCGAGACTTTTTCGCCACGGCCAGCAAGGGTTTCATATCCCTTTTGGCATTCAGCTTGGTGCCATGACGCTTGTACTGACTGCTGATGATATGCAAAGCCTTGTTGTACGCAAAGCGCACAGCACCGAACTGGCGGTTTAAAAACTCCGCCTGCTCAGGTGTGGGATAAATGCGTACTTTTGTGGCTTTGATCATGCTGTATATAATGCCAGTGATCGCTGCGACCAGCAACCCATGACTGCTACGCAGTCATCCGCTTATATCCCCGCCCGATTGGGCGAGGGTTTACGCGGGGGTTGCTAAGTCTTTACTCCAAACACTCGATTGGTTACGGCCTTGGTGTTTGGAGTGATAAAGCGCTTGGTCAGCCCTTTCCAACCATAGGTTAAAACTGTCTAGCTCGGGGGTGAAATCACATATACCAAGACTTACGGTAACGTTTAACTCTAAATCTTCGTGCTTGACCACTAAAGATTGAATTTTTGTTCTTAACCGTTCAGCAACACCTAAAGCACCTTCCACACCTGTATCGGGTAGCAGTAATACAAACTCTTCACCACCATAACGGCCAGCAAAGTCTGTGTCTCTAGCTGTTTCTTTTAGGCATTTAGCAACGGCTCTAATCACTTCATCGCCCGCAAGGTGGCCGTGGGTGTCGTTGACAGGTTTAAAATGGTCAATATCAAAAATAATTAAGCTAGATTCTACCTTGCCTAGCTCGCTGGCACGTTTGCTGCGTCTATATTCCTGCTGTAAGCACTCTTCCCAATAGCCACGGTTGTTTAAGCCTGTTAAGCGATCGGTACGGCTAAGTTTTTCTAACTGAATATTGGCTTCTTCAAGCTGTAATTTGCTGGTAACGCTTTCTGTTACATCATAAACCAGTAAGCACACCTGATTAACCTTACGGCTAGGGTCAAGCAAAGGCATGAAAGTAATGTTTTGATACATGCGTTCTGAGTGCCCAGTTAAAGGGCGGTAGCTTTTAAAAGGAAATAAATGCGGACGTTGTTCCCATGTTGAATAGGCTGGGCTGCCCAGTTTAAAAACCGACTCAACCTTACGCTCTATCCAAGTTCTAGGTAGGTTAGGAAAAATACTGAAGATTTCTTTATCAATTAATTGCTTGTTGGTGATGCCACTGTGGTTTTCCATAAAGCCATTCCACAGTTTAATGCGGTAATCACGTTCTAAAATAACGAGGCCTACGTCTACCGTTTGTAGCATTTGCAGCATCCAGTAAAAGTCAGCAATTTCAGGTGGTTGTTGTTCTGGCTTATTCATTTAAGCATCCCATGCGTTCTGTTAAAGCGGGTAAAGAATCTTCAGTAAAAACCAGTAGTAAATCACATTGAATGTTTTTATCGGGTAGTTGGTAGTCTAAATCTATCGCTAAAACCTGTTGTTGTTGATTATCACCTAACAGCCTGTGTAATTCTGTATGTTGCCCCAGTAAGGTAGGGTGACCTAGGCTAAATTGCACGTCTAATTGCTGTGAAATACCCTTTAAACACGCGCCTGCAAGTAAACCCGCTAAGTCGGTTAGAATTTCTAGTTCGCTGGCTTGTAAACCCTGTTGGCCTGTAGGTATCAATTTAGCTAGAACAGGTAGGTTGTCTGTGCTGATAATAACAATAGCTTCGCCTGCAATGCCCGAGCCTATAAAACCTTGCGAAACACCTGAATAGGTAAGTGCCTGACGAGTGCTAATTAAGCTAGGTAGGAGTTGATAAGGCTGCAAATGCACCCTAGGTATAGGTAGGTGAACAAAAGTTCCTAGAAGCTCGCCTAGCTGCTTGCCTTCTTGCCCCATAGCCACGTTAACAACTTCTTGCACTAGGTCAGTTAAGTCAGGCTGTTGGTCATCAAAGCGGGCTAGTTCAGTGGGGTTTTGTGGTTGGCTATCACTAATAATGCCGTAGCTCAGCAAAATACTAGTGACGAGCTCTGAGTTAATGGGTTTATTTATAAAGTCTAAAGCACCTAAAGCCATAACGCGCTTTTTGGCTTCGGGTTGAATGTCACCAGAAACTACCAGCACTAGGCTAGATAAATCTTCACGGCGGATAACTTCTAAGGTTTCATAGCCATCCATTACCGGCATATTAAGGTCTAAAAATAATAGATCACCTTTTCCCTGTTTAATGGCTTCTATTGCCTCTTGCCCATTATTGGCAAAAGTAATGCTGATATCCCAGCCACCAGGCAAAGACTTGGCTAGCTGCTTACGTGCTAGCGCTGAGTCATCACAAATAACTACCGGTAATGTCATTGATTTAATACCTTTTTATTCTAAGCTCAACCAAGTTGCTTTTATTTCAGTGTATTTATCAAAGGCATGTAAAGATTTATCGCGTCCATTACCCGACTGTTTGTAACCACCAAAGGGTGCAGTCATATCGCCACCATCGTAGTTATTAATCCATACACTACCGGCTCTTAAGGCTTTTGCTGTTTTATGGGCTTTGTTTAGATCTGCTGTCCAAACCGCAGCAGCCAAACCGTAAACCGTTGCATTGGCTTGAGTAATTGCCTCTTCCATGGTGTCAAAGGTTAGTACGCTGAGTACCGGACCAAAAATTTCTTCTGCTGCAATTTGCATAGTGTTTTTAGCTTCAGTAAAAACGGTTGGTTGTACGTAATAACCACCGCTGGTTTCAAAAAGCTGTTCGCCACCAGCCGATAAATGAGCACCTTCTTGCTGACCTTTTTCGATATAGCCCAAAACTTTAGTTAACTGCTGCTTATCAACAATTGCGCCGTTTAAAGTGGCGGGGTCTAGTGGGTGTCCTGGCTGCCATTTAGTTAAGGCTTTGTTTACTAAAGCAACAAACGCATCTTTAATGCTGGCTTCTACTAATAAACGTGTACCTGCGGTGCACACTTGCCCCATATTAAAAGCCATGCCTTGGGCTGCTGCTTCTGCTGCTTTTTCTAAATTGGGTGCATCGGCAAAAACAATATTAGGGCTTTTGCCACCGGCTTCTAACCAAACCCGTTTCATGTTGGATTCACCAGCATAAACCATGAGTTGCTTAGCTACGGCTGTAGAGCCAGTGAAAGCAAGGGTGTCTACATCCATGTGCTGTGCTAGTGCTTTGCCAACTTTAGTACCAAAGCCAGGCAGTACATTGAATACACCATCAGGAATACCCGCTTCTTTTGCCAAGCCTGCAATGCGTAAAGCCGTTAAAGGGGATTTTTCAGAAGGTTTTAAAATAACCGAGTTACCCATAGCTAGGGCAGGTGCAAACTTCCAACTAGCCATTAATAAAGGGAAGTTCCAAGGTACAATAGCAACAACTACACCCACAGCTTCACGGGTAATCATGCCAATTTGGTTGGCGGGTGTTGGGGCAACTTCACCGTACACCTTGTCTATAGCTTCGGCTGTCCAGCGAAGGACACGTGCAGTGCCACCCACATCAACGCTACTGGAAAAACGTATAGGTTTACCCATATCTAGGGTTTCTAGGAGGGCTAATTCATCTTTATTCGCTGCTATTAGATCTGCAAATTTAAGCAATATTTGCTTACGCTTGGCGGGTGGTAAATCACGCCATACGCCCGATTCAAACGCTGTGCGAGCCGCTTTAACGGCACGGTCTGCATCAGCAGTATCACAGCTGGCAACTTGGGTTAAAATACGGCCATCAATGGGGCTTTCACAAGCAAAGGTTTCTCCGCTTAAAGCGTCTAGGTATTCACCCCCAATAAAGGCTTGGTGGGGGAAGGTTAGGTCTGCAGCAAGTTTTTCCCAGTCTTCACGGGTTGGATGTTTCTTTTTATTCATTTTGGCCTCATTGAACTGTTTTAATGCTTTCTGCTTAGTAGTGAGTGGCATAAACTCTAGTATTGAATGGTCTAAATCTAATGCTACTTTAAATTAACGGTTTTTGTTAGAAGCTTAAAGGAAGTAATACACCCATGTTGGAATCTCTAATAAGTTGGTTTGAAAATTTTCCAGTTTCTCACGAATTAACTCGGTTACTTGCCAGCACCTTGTTTTTAATTACTTCCATGCTGGTGTTACGTGCCTTGGCGAATCGGCTTATACGTCGTAGTGTGAATTCTACTGATTTACGACGAAAATGGTTAGTCCAATCTCGAAATGGGTTATTACTACTAACCCTGCTGGGGTTGTTTATGATTTGGGGCGAAGAACTGCGTACCCTTGCACTTTCTGTGGTGGCTATAGCCGTTGCTTTTGTGGTGGCAACCAAAGAATTAATTATGTGCATTACTGGTAGCCTACTAAAAACAGGTGCGCGTTCTTTTGATATAGGTGATCGTATTCAGGTAAAAGACTTTAGAGGGGATGTAATAGATCAAAATTTGCTTGCCACAACTATTTTAGAGGTGGGGCCAGGTAAGCTAACCCATCAGCGCACAGGGCGAATGATTGTATTACCCAATGCCTTGTTTGTTTCTGAGCCGGTGATTAACGAAAGCTTTACCCATGACTATGTTCTCCATGCCTTTACAGTACCTTTTATGCGCGAAGATAATTGGCGAGCAGCCCAACAAGCCCTGTTAGCAGCAGCAACCAAACACTGTGCTCATAACTTGGAAGCCATACGTCGCCACATGCAAAGGGTGGCGACCCAGCGTGGTTTAGAAGTACCGACAGTTGACCCAAGAGTTACTTTGCAGTTCCCTGATGCAGAAGAGGTGCATTTAATTGTTCGGGTACCAGCCAATGCCTCCCAAAAAAGCTTTATAGAGCAGTCGATTTTAACGGAAGTCTTTGCTGAGAAGGATTACTTGCCCGCAGAAAAACTAGCGCAGGATGCGCTACAATCCTAGTTAAAGTTTTTTACTATATAAAATAGAGGCTTGTATGAGATTTTTTTTACCTTTGTTGCTAGTTCAAACATTGTTTTTAGCTGCTTGTGCTAGCAGTTCCTTAACTAGCGAAACACCCGCAAAAATTTATAGCTATCAGTGCGAAAGTGGAGAAGTGGTAGAGGCAAGTTACCCTTCGACTGAATCAGCAATTATTGAATACAAGGGCAAGCAGCATTATATGAATATTAGTGTAGCTGCTAGTGGTTCACGTTATGTAAACGATGACTTGGTTTGGTGGACTAAAGGGCAGGGAAAAGGCGCAGCTGGAACACTTTTTCTACATCAAAAAAGTCAGACAGGCGATCTTCTAGAAACCTGTCGAGTTGAGTAATTAAACGTGTCTTTACCCTGCCTCTATTCTTTTCGCCGCTGTCCTTATGCTATGCGAGCTCGGCTTGGTATTTTGTTTGCTGGGCTTGAAGTTGAATTACGAGAAATTGCCTTAAAAAATAAGCCTGCACAGCTACTTGCTGTTAGCCCCAAGGCTACTGTCCCTGTTTTAGTCCTAGCGGAAACTAAGACGAGTCAGGGAAGTGTTATAGAAGAAAGTAAAGAAATATTGGAATGGGCACTAGCCCAGCAAGATCCACAAGGGTTATTGACTAGGCATTTAACCAGAGCCAAGGCACTGATTGATAAAAACGATAATGAATTTAAGCCTTGGCTAGACCGTTATAAATACGCTGATCGTTACCCAGAGCTAACCCAGCTAGATTACCGGCAAAAAGGCGAGGTATTTTTGCAGCTATTAGAAAGCCTGCTAGCCAAACATCACTACTTACTGGGCGATAACCCTAGCCTTGCTGACTTAGGCATTATGCCTTTTGTACGCCAGTTTGCTCATGTTGACAGAGAAGTGTTTTACAGCTTGCCTTACCCCAAGCTACACAAGTGGCTAAAAGACTGGTTAGAACATCCTCTGTTTCAGCTTACTATGGTTAAGTTTCAACCCTGGCAGGAAGGCGATGCACCCTTAATATTTCCAAGGCCACTCATTTAAATGCTTATGCTATGAACCCTAAGGTTATCAGTTTGATTGGAGCCAAATTCAAGTCTTGGCTGGTTTTGCTGAACGAACGATGAGCTGGTCGCTAAGTATTAGTGACGATACGGTTTATGTTACGGCAGGTGAACAAGAGTGCCAGCTAGTTGTTACTGAACTAGCTTAATTTTATAACTAACCAACTGGAAGACAAATGAAAGCACTGCTTAAAGTTAACGAACCCGCCAAGGATGAATCCATTATTTTAGCGGTGCGCCAGTGGGTTGATACCCTAGTGGTGGGTATGAATCTCTGCCCTTTTGCCAAGCGTGAGCTAGTAAAAGACCGTGTACGCTTTATTAGTACTGAGGTAACCACAGAAGAAGAATTGCTAGTTCTTCTACAGGCTGAATTAGAGTTGTTAAATTCAGACCCCTCCATTGAAACCACTTTGTTGATTCATCCTGAAGTGTTGCAAGATTTTTACGACTTCAATGATTTTTTAAATTTTACAGACCACCTCTTAGTTGAAATGGGTTTAGAAGGTGTTTATCAGATAGCTAGTTTTCATCCTGATTACCAGTTTGGTGGTACTGAGCCAGAAGATGCAGAAAACTATACTAACCGTTCGCCTTATCCGGTATTGCATCTAATTCGCGAAGAAAGCCTAGAGCGTGCAATAGCCAGCTATCCTGATGTGAATAAAATTCCAGAACGCAATATTGCCTTAATGAATGAGTTAGGAAGTGAAAAGTTACAAGCCTTATTAAAATCCTGTTACAAAAACTGATTACGACCCTTTGATTTTTCAGTCTTTTCTTACTTGGGTCTTGCCAAGGCTGGTTACTCTTGTTAGTATGCTGCCCGCAATCAAGCAGTAATAGGTTGCAGTTTTTAGTAAGTATTTGTGGTGGCCCTTATTGGTCCTCCCGCAACACGAAATCATGAACCCCGCCAGGCCCGGAAGGGAGCAACGGTAATGATGGAGCTGTGTGCCGGGATGTGGCTGGTAGGGGCCATCTCCATTTAGACTTTAAGAATCTGTTCCAAAGAATTTAGAAAATCCCATTTTCTAAACCAGCCGCCATCGTTAAGCCTAGCTCTTCAACCCTTTCCAAAAACTCGCTTTGCCACTCGCCTTTAAGGGTGAGAGGTTCTTGTACCCAATTCCAGCGCAAGCCAGTGACTATGCTTTCTACTGCGCGGCGTGTGCCTGTGCCATCTAAACCAGCACGTATATAAAGTGCGCAGGGTAAACCTTGCTTCTTTTCTAGTACTGGGTAATAGCAACGGTCAAAAAAATCTTTTAACGCACCGCTCATATAGCCTAAGTTTTCTGTAGTACCTAAAATAATCCCGTCAGCGGCTAGCACGTCTTCGGGTGTGGCTTCTAAAGGCGGTATCCAGTGGCTAGAAACGCCTTCAATATCTGAATGCTGTGAACCTTTCAGTAGAGCCTCAACCAAAGCTTGAGTATTGGGCGAGGGCGCATGAGCAACAATAAGCAGTTGTTTTTTAGCCATGATAAAACTCCTTAAAAAGTAGACACTTGTAGTAGAATAGCAGCAATTAATTAGGTTTCAGCTTAACTTAGGAAAGTGAATGAAAATTTGGGTGGATGCAGATGCCTGTCCTGGCGTGCTGCGAGAAATTTTATTTAAAGCGGCAGAGCGGGTAAAAATTCCCCTAATTATGGTGGCTAATCAACCTTCACGTGTACCAGCGAATTCAGAATGGATTAGTGCTATTCAGGTGATGCAAGGCTTTGATGTGGCCGATGATGAAATAGTGCGTAGGGTTGAAGCAGGGGATCTAGTAATAACTAGCGACATTCCTTTAGCGGCTGAAGTGATTGAAAAAGGTGGCTTGGCACTGAATGCCAGAGGCGAGCTTTACACCCTAGATACGATTAAAGCACGGCTGAATATGCGCGACTTTATGGATACGATGCGCAGTAGCGGTATTCAAACGGGCGGGCCTGCTGCTTTAAGTCAGGCAGATAGACGAGAGTTTTCTAATCAGCTAGATAGAATTTTAACCCGTTACTTACGTCAGAAGAAGTAAAGTAAGATAGTGGTTGACTTAAGTTGTGGATAGGCGCACTATTCAATTCGTTGGTTGCAAGGTAGTAATAAGTGTTTTGAAGTACTGTGATCGAAGTTTAGCATTAGCTTTATTTTTTCGGTAACCCCAGTCCTTGATTAGGCCTATCTTGATTCCCGCAACATTGAGCTTTGGAAATCATTCCTAACAGTTCTGAATTTAATTTTTTAAGGTATTATCGAAATGGCTAACGGCACAGTAAAATGGTTTAACGACACTAAAGGTTTTGGCTTTATTACTCCTGATGATGGCGGCGACGACCTATTTGCTCACTTCTCTGAAATTCAATCTTCAGGCTTCAAGTCTCTAGCAGAAAATCAGAAAGTTTCCTTTGATGTGACCACTGGTCCTAAAGGCAAGCAAGCTGCGAACATCCAAGTTATCTAATAACTTAGAGTTCAACTAGTTTTTAACTAGTTAGCTGCTTAAAAACCCACCTTATTTGGTGGGTTTTTTTATGCCTGCTATTTAGTAGTCAACACTGGTAGCCTTACACACCGCCTTGCGTTAGGCGTGCTGGGTCAAGCAACACTGCTAGTTCTTCTCGTGAAATATCTGTCTGCTCTGCTGCTACATCAATTATTGCTCTACCTTCTTTATAAGCTTGTTTGGCTAGTTGTGCGGCTTTTTCATAACCAATTAAAGGGTTAAGCGCAGTCACCAAAATTGGATTGCGAGCTAAGGCTGCTTCTAGCTGAGCTGTATTTACTTTAAAGCTACTGATGGCTTTATCTGCCAAAAGTCTGCTGGCGCTACTAAGAATCTCTAAGCTATCAATTAAGCAGGCAGCAACCAGTGGCAGCATCACATTCAGCTCAAAGTTACTCGACTGCCCCGCAATACCAATGCTAGCGTCATTGCCTATCACTTTAGCAGCCACCATAGCCACTGCTTCGGGTAAAACTGGGTTTACTTTACCAGGCATAATCGAAGAACCAGGCTGTAAAGCTTCGAGTTCGATTTCACCTAAACCCGCTAAGGGACCTGAATTCATCCAGCGTAAATCATTACTGATTTTCATAAGGCTAACTGCGGTGGTTTTTAACATGCCAGATAAAGCAACAGCGGTATCTTGCGAACCTATCAAAGTAAAAAGGTTATTACCGGGTTTAAAGCTAAGCCCAGTTTGTTCGCTTAATAGTGCAGAAAAGCGTTCAGCAAATTCAGGATGAGCATTTATACCAGTACCTACCGCTGTGCCGCCTTGGGCTAAACTTTGTATTTGTGGCTGAAGGTTCGTTAGGCGTTCAATGTTTTGTTGAATTTGTGCAGCCCAGCTACCTAGTGTTTGCCCCAAAGTCACTGGCATGGCATCCATTAAATGCGTACGTCCCGTTTTAACCAAGTGGCCAACTTTTTTAGATTTTTCTAAGCAACTTGTTTCTAAATGCTTCAGTGCTGGTAATAGGCTTTCATTTAATAATAATGCCGCACTTAAATGAATGGCGGTAGGAATCACATCATTACTGCTTTGGCTACAATTAATATGGTCATTAGCACTAACGGTCTGGCCTAAAATACGTGTTGCTAGGGTAGCTAACACCTCATTGGCATTCATATTACTACTAGTGCCAGAGCCGGTTTGATAAATGTCGATGGGGAAGTGACGCATCAAATCGTCATCGGCTAGCAGCACATCAGCTGCTTCTTCGATGGCTTCAGCCATTTCTGGGGTAATTAAACCCAATTGTGCATTAGCTTTAGCGGCGGTTATTTTTACCAACAATAAAGCACGAATAAAGCTTTCTGGCAGGGGTTGCCCACTAATAGGAAAGTTGTTAATTGCACGTTGAGTTTGTGCGGCATACAGCGCCTTAGCAGGCACTTCGATTTCGCCAAGGCTGTCTTTTTCTATACGTAAACTAGTCATAATAGTTGAACCTTTTGATAATTAATCGCATTTACCTAGTTAGTCTAGAGCAAGCCAAGCAAAAGAGTAAGGCATTATTTAAATAAGCAATATAATGCCGATTAATAGCCTTTTTTTGGTATTTTAGGCATTAAATTGCCTGCTTTAAGGGCTTGTGTTCAAATTATAGATTCTTATATCTAAAGGGTGAATCAACAAATGCTACCTTTACTTTGGAAAACGCTACTCGACCTTAAGCACCCCGCTATTTTGTGGCGGTTGTTTTTGCCCTTTCTAATTTCTATGGCCTTAGTGTCTTTAATGGGTTATGGCTTTTTAGCACTATTTTTAACGGGCGATTGGATAACTCAAAACGCTTATGTTGTCGAGTTTAATGAAACAGCAACGCAGGCTGAACAGTGGGTTGCTGGCATTCCCTTGGTGGGTGGTCTGTTGGTTTGGGCTGTTACGCTCATGTTTACTTTAATGGTGGGCGTGGTTGGTCTTTTGCTAGGCAGTTATCTGGTTTTGCTCTTAGCGATGATGATTACTGCTTTTATGACCGATAGCCTGATTAAAGCCATAAGGGATATTCATTACCCAGCTATTGATTACCAAGGCCACGGTAGTTTTTTTGGTTTATTAATAAAAATGCTGGGTTATGGTGCTCTGTTGCTTTTGCTACTGCTTTTAGGGCTTCCGTTATTATTTATTCCTTTAGTGAATATTGTCTGGCTGTGGTTCTTGGGCTTTTTGTTTTTCCGCTATGCGCTGGTGCTAGATGTGGGTCAGGTCATTTTAAGTGAACCAGAGTTTCAGCGGGTGCGTTCTATTTGGCTAACCACGCCAACTTTAGGCTTAATGCTGTTATATTCTGCTACTATTTTGCCTTTGGTTAGTTTTTTTATACCCATAATTGGAGTGATTTTTTTAGCTCACTGGATGCTGAGCAATAAAGCAAGGGAAGTAAACTAATTCATTTAAAGGAGCAGAAATAATGCAACTGCCTAAAGAAGTTGTTAAAGCCGTCGCAGAAGCGAAGCATTTGGTTGTTTTTACTGGTGCTGGGGTGTCGGCTGAAAGTGGTATGCCAACCTTTAGGGATGCTTTAACTGGCCTGTGGTCGAACTTTGACCCTATGCGCTTAGCAACTCCCGAAGCATTTTTGCAAGATCCGCCCTTGGTTTGGGGTTGGTATGAGTGGCGGCGGCAGTTATTGTTAGCAATAGAGCCTAATCCTGCGCATTTGGCGATTGCTCAACTGACTAAAAAAGTACCTAAGCTAACGCTAATTACGCAAAATGTGGATGACTTGCATGAAAGGGCAGGCAGCCAAGGGGCGCTGCATTTGCATGGCAGTATTTTTGAGCCACGTTGTTTTACTTGTGCGAAGCCTTATGTTTTTGAAGGTGTGCCTGCAATGGATGAAGAACAGGCCATTACACCGCCTCCTTGTAAAGCCTGTGGCGACCCAGTGCGCCCCGGCGTGGTTTGGTTTGGGGAAGCCTTGCCTGAAACAGAATTAGACGCAGCTTTTGCAGCGGCTGAGAACTGCGATTGTTTCTTGTCGATAGGAACTTCAGGGGTAGTGCAGCCAGCGGCGCAATTGCCAGTATTAGCCGTTGAAGCAGGTGCTTGGGTGGCACACATTAACCCCGAAGCGATTGATGTTGAAGGAAGTAAAGAATTTAGCCTAGTGGGTAAAGCAGGAAGCTTGCTACCCCAACTGCTGAAGCAGGTTGAGGCTTGGCAAGCTTCTTAGTATTTTTGGCTAGAAATAACTAAACCACCCGCATACCTGGCTGTGCGCCTTCGTGCGGTTCTAGGATATAAATCTCACTACCATCGCCAGCGGCTAATACCATGCCTTCCGACAAACCAAACTTCATTTGGCGGGGGGCAAGGTTCGCCACCATCACGGTTAGCTTGCCTTCCAATTCTTCTGGTTTATAAGCACTTTTAATACCTGAGAAAACTGTGCGCGTTTCGCCACCTAAATCTAGGGTGAGTTTCAGTAGCTTATTCGCCTTAGGAACGGCTTCACACTTAATGATTTTGGCAATGCGTAAATCAACCTTCATAAAATCATCAAAGTTAATTTCAGCAGCAATAGGCTCTTTTTGTAGCGGGCCATCTTCCTGAGCGGCTTCTTCAGTACCCGCCTGTAAAGCCAGTTCTTTGGCCACATCTTCGCGGCTAGCTTCTAGCAAGGCTTCAATTTGTTTATCGTCAACCCGCTGCATCATAGGCTTAAAAGTTTCTATGGCATGGTCTTCTAGCGGCTGAATACGGCTCTGCCAATCCATGCTGTCGACTTTCAAAAAGTCAGCGGTGGTTTTAGACATGGCAGGCAACACAGGCGTTAAATAAACCATCAGCACACGGAAAAGGTTAATACCGGTAGAACAAATGCCTTGCACTTGGGCAGCTTGGTCTTCTTGCTTGGCAACCACCCAAGGCGCTTGGTCGTTTATCCAAGTATTGGCTTCATCGGCCAGCTCCATAATTTGACGCATAGCACGGCCAAATTCACGGCGTTCGTAATCAGCGGCAATGCTTTCACCAGCATCTACAAAACGCTGGTAAAGTGCTGGCTCGCTCATTTTGCTTAATACACCGCCGCCTTTTTTAACAAAACCAGCACAGCGGCTGGCAATGTTGACTAGTTTGCCGACTAAATCAGAGTTCACACGGAAAACAAAGTCTTCAAAGTTAAGGTCTAAATCATCAACACGGCTGGTGAGCTTGGCAGCAAAGTAGTAGCGCAGGTGCTCAGGGTTTAAATGGTCTAAATAGGTGCGGGCTTTAATAAAAGTGCCGCGTGATTTAGACATTTTAGCGCCATTGACCGTTACAAAGCCGTGGCAGTAAACGCTGTTGGGCGTGCGGAAATTAGCACCTTGCAACATGGCAGGCCAAAATAAGGCGTGGAAATAAACAATGTCTTTACCAATAAAGTGATAAACCTCAGCAGTTGAATCTGGCTTCCAGTAGTCATCAAAGTTTAAGTCATCACGCTGGTCACACAGGTTTTTAAAACTCGCTAAATAACCGATCGGGGCATCTAGCCAAACGTAGAAGTATTTACCCAGCGCATCAGGAATTTCAAAACCAAAATAGGGCGCATCACGGGAAATATCCCATTCTTGCAAATCAATGCTGAACCATTCTTTTAGCTTGTTGGCGACTTCATCTTGCAGGCGGCCATCTTGCGTCCATTCGGCTAAAAACTGCTGGAAATCGGGTAGTTTAAAGAAGTAGTGTTCAGAGGTTTTTAAAACTGGCGTTGCACCTGAAATGGCAGAACGTGGATTAATCAGTTCTGTGGGCGAATAGGTGGCCGAGCACTTTTCACAGTTGTCGCCGTATTGGTCATCTGCTTTGCATTCTGGGCAGGTGCCTTTAATAAAACGGTCGGCTAGAAAAATGCCTTTTTCTGGGTCGAACATCTGCTCTATGTCACGCCTTGCAATGTGCCCAGCATCACGTAAACGGGTATAGATTAGCTCTGAAAAATAGCGATTTTCTTCTGAGTGGGTGGAATGGTAATTATCAAAATGAATGTGGAAGTTTTTAAAATCTTCGTGGTGTTCAATTCTCACCCGATCAATTAGCTCTTCAGGTGTAATACCTTCCTGTTCAGCACGCAGCATAATGGCAGTACCGTGGGCATCATCGGCACAAACAAAGGTACACAGGTTGCCACGGCTGTTTTGAAAGCGTGACCAGATATCGGTTTGAATGTATTCCAGCAGGTGGCCTAGGTGAATAGGGCCGTTGGCATAGGGTAAAGCGCTGGTAACCAGTATTTTGCGTTGGGTGGGCTGTTGTTGGGGCATGGGGTTCCTGAATTCTTGATAAGCATAAATGAGGTATAAAAATAATGGCTCTATCTTAGCGATTTTTTATCTTGTCTGCACCAGTGAACTGCTTGAAATATAAGGTGTCTTCATTCTTAATGGTGGAATTAACCGATTAGACTTAAGTTTTAGGTCTTTAGCTATTTTTTCTTGAGGTGTTGCTTGGATAAAAATATGCAGGCTTGTACAACAGCAGAGAAGCTACATTTAGCCCACGACTTTGGGCAGGGTAAAAAGCGCAAAGCTGAGCAGCGAACCTTATTTGTCACCCTTTTAACCCTAGTAACCATGGTGGCAGAAATTTTTGGCGGTTGGATAACCGGCTCTATGGCATTGTTGGCCGATGGTATTCACATGGGCGGTCATGCGCTGGCGCTAGGTTTGGCTACTGCGGCTTATTATTTTTCACGCCGCCATGCCAAAGACAGGCGCTTAAGCCTAGGCAGCGGTAAAATTGCCGACCTAGCTGCTTACACCAGCGCCTTGTTTTTAGGTGTTTCAGTGGTTTGGCTAGTATTTGAGTCGATTAATCGCCTGCTTAACCCCCAAGCCTTGATGGCTAAAGAAGCTTTGTTAGTGGCAGTCATAGGCTTGGT
Source organism: Marinospirillum minutulum DSM 6287 (assembly GCF_000422325.1). Classification (GTDB taxonomy): domain Bacteria; phylum Pseudomonadota; class Gammaproteobacteria; order Pseudomonadales; family Halomonadaceae; genus Marinospirillum; species Marinospirillum minutulum. The sequence continues at coordinate 329,004 of NZ_AULO01000011.1, read as the reverse complement.
AATTAACTTATTATCGGCTTGGCTGTTAGCCGGTAGTGAAGAGGCTTGTCAGGGGCATAGCCATAATACTAGCCACAGCCATGATCACGGTCACCAGCATAATCACGGCGCTTCGCAGGACAACAATTTAAAAGCCGCCTTGGTGCATGTTATTGCCGATGCTGTTACTTCTGTAGCAGCGATTTTAGGTTTAATTGCCGCTTGGTTGTGGGGTTGGTTATGGCTAGACCCAGTAATTGCCTTGGTTGCTTCGTTAGTGGTGTTGCGCTGGGCGGTGGGCTTATTGCGCCAAACCGGTGCTATTTTGTTAGATGCTGAAGCACCTGAAAAATTAAGAGCCGATGTTTTAAAGCACTTAAATGCGGTAGAAGGCACACAAGTGATGGATTTACACCTTTGGTCAGTCGGGCAAGGGGCGTGGACTTTAACCGCTAGCCTAGTCAACCACTTGCCTACTTCGCCCGATGCCTACAAAGAACAACTGAAGCATTTATCTAGCTTACACCACCCAGTAATTGAAGTATATATTTGTGAGGTATGCGATTTTCCTGTTTGAAGAGGCTTGTCAAAAAAATACCAATGCTGTTAATCTGAATTGAAGCAACAAGTTACAAGCTTAGGGTGGGAATGATCTTCTCGCCTTCCGGTAAACCTAGCTGACACAATCGGCAGGGTTTAAAAAACAATAAAGTAACTGAGTAGGTGATCTTATGAGTGACCAGCGCAGTCTGTTTCACCAGCAGGTTTATCAGCCTGATTTCTTAGACCCTAAGGCATCAGCGATTCCCACTTTTAGTCTCTTGCAACAAAAGGGTGAGCTTTACCCCACAGCTAAAGCCCCAGACCTTTCTAAAGAAAAAGCTTTAAAAATTCACGATACTTTTTTATTTATACGCGCCCTAGATGAGCGAATGCTCGCCTCGCAACGCCAGGGGCGTATTAGCTTTTATATGACAGAAATAGGTGAAGAAGCGGCAGATATTTGTAGTGCTGCGGCGCTTAAGCCAGAAGATACTATTTTTGCTCAATACCGTGAACAGGGCGCTTTGGCTTACCGAGGCTTTAGTGTTGATCAGTTTATGAACCAAATTTTTGCCAATGAATTGGATTTAGGCAAAGGCCGACAAATGCCGGTGCACTATGGTTCTAAAGCACTTAACTACGTCACTATTTCTTCCCCTTTGGCCACGCAAATTCCGCAAGCCACAGGTTATGCCTATGGTTTAAAGCAGGATAAAAAAGACCAAGTAGTGATTTGTTATTTTGGAGAAGGTGCTGCTTCAGAAGGTGATTTCCATGCAGGTTTAAATATGGCTGCGGTTTTAAAAGCACCGGTTATTTTCTTTTGTCGTAATAACGGTTATGCCATTTCAACCCCAGCGCATGAACAATTTGCTGGTGATGGCATTGCCAGCCGTGGTACTGGCTATGGTATTAAAACTTTAAGGGTCGATGGTAACGATGCTCTAGCCGTTTATGAGGCAACGCGTTTAGCTCGAAAAATAGCCCTAGAAGAACACCAGCCTATTTTAATTGAAGCCATGACCTACCGTTTAGGCGCTCACTCTAGCTCAGATGACCCGAGTGGTTATCGAAGCAAAGCAGAAGAAAGCAAATGGCAAGAACAAGACCCTGTGGCACGTTTTAGAAACTGGTTAATTAAACAGGGTTGGTGGAGCCAAGAAGAAGATGAAGCCAGCCTTGCCAAGCACAGAAAGCAAGTAGCAGAAGCCATGAAAAAGGCTGAAAAGTTACCTAAACCTGCTTTAGATACGCTGTTCAGTGATGTTTACGACGAGCTACCTTGGCATTTAGAAGAACAGCTTGAAGAAGCCAAAGCGCATATTTTACGCAATCCAACGGCTTATCCAGCAACCGCAGGGAGGCTAGTTAAATGAGCAAAATGAATTTACTCCAAGCCGTTAACTCAAGTCTAGAAACTGCCATGCAGCAAGATGAGCGGGTGTTATGTTTTGGTGAAGACGTGGGTGCTTTTGGTGGGGTTTTTCGTGCAACCAGTGGCTTACAAGAAAAGTTTGGTAAGAGTCGTTGCTTTAACACCCCTTTAACCGAACAAGGCATTATTGGCTTTGCTCTAGGGTTAGCCGCACAAAAACAAGTACCAGTTGCTGAAATTCAGTTTGCTGACTATATTTTTCCAGCTTTTGATCAGCTAGTAAACGAAGCTGCTAAGTACCGTTACCGTTCAGGCAACGAGTTTAATGTGGGCAGCTTAACGGTGCGTGCTCCTTATGGTGGCGGCATTAACGGTGGCTTGTACCATTCCCAATCCCCCGAAGCTTATTTTACCCATACACCGGGTTTAAAGGTGGTAATACCACGCAATCCACATCAGGCCAAAGGCTTATTATTAGCTTCAATAGCTGATGACAACCCAGTATTATTTTTTGAACCTAAAAAGCTTTACCGTGCTTCTACAGGTGAAGTACCAGATGAGCATTATCTTTTACCCTTAGGTAAAGCAGAAGTGGTTAGAGAAGGCACAGATATTACTCTGGTGGCTTGGGGTGCTCAGGTACAAGTAATTGAAGCAGCAGCCGATTTAGCGGCAGAAAAAGGCATTTCTTGTGAAGTGATAGATTTGCGTACCCTGTTGCCTTGGGATAAAGCCACTTTAGTTGCTTCCCTTAAAAAAACAGGCCGTTTAATTATTAACCATGAAGCACCCAAAACTAGCGGCTTTGGTGCCGAACTAGCAGCGAGTTTGCAAGAAGCCTGCTTTCTTCATCTTGAATCTCCCATCTTGCGGGTGACTGGTTGGGATACACCCTTCCCACTGGCATTAGAAAAAGAATACTTCCCTAATGCTTTACGCACCCTAGATGCCATTCAATCCAGCATGGATTTTTAAGGAGATAACTAATGAAAATCGATTTTATTCTGCCAGATATTGGTGAAGGCATCGTTGAGTGTGAACTGGTTGAGTGGCATTTAGCTGAAGGTGCTGCCGTTGAAGAAGATCAACCCGTAGCTGATGTAATGACCGACAAAGCCTTAGTTGAAATTACCGCTATGCATACGGGAATCATTACCAAGCACTATTGGAAAAAAGGGGAAATAGCCAAGGTGGGTCAGCCACTGTTTGAAATTCAAGTGGCAGGTGAACAAGCTGCTAATACAGGAACAGCAGAAGCTGTAACGGCACAAGTTGAAGAACAGAAAGCGCCTGAAGCAAAAACTAATGATCAAACACCCCTGGGTAGCAATGCCAAAGCCTTAGCCAGCCCAGCGGTCAGACGTATAGCCAGAGAGTTAGAGTTAGACCTAAACCAAGTAGCTGGTAGCGGTAAAGAGGGGCGAGTGCTTAAAGAAGACCTTTTACCCTATCAGCAAACACAAGTGGCTCAGTCTGTAAACCAGCCTGTAAACCCAGCCGTTAATCGAACCGAACCGATTACTGGCATTAAAGCGGCTATGGCCAAACAAATGCAGGCAGCCTATTCCAGTATTCCACATTTTACCTATGCTGAATCCATTGATGTAACTGAGCTAGAAGCACTACGTCAAGAACTTAAACCTGAATTTGAGCAAGCAGGTCAGCGACTGAGCCTGATGCCTTTTATTATGAAAGCACTGGCTTTAGCGGTTAAACAGTTCCCAATTTTAAATAGCCAGGTGAATGCAGATTGCACCCAGCTAACTTACCTAAGCGATATTAATATAGGTATGGCAGTGGCTAGTGCTAAAGGTTTGCTAGTACCCAATATAAAACAGGTACAAAACAAAACTTTAAGAGAGTTAGCGGCTGAAATAACTCAGGTAACTGAGCTGGCGCGGCAAGTGCGTTTACCACCAGCTAGCATGAAGGGCGGCACAATAACCATTTCTAATATTGGCGTTATAGGCGGTACAGTTGCTACGCCGATTATTAATAAGCCAGAAGTGGCTATTGTGGCTTTAGGGCGGATGCATAAGCTGCCACGTTTTAATGTGGCAGGTGAAGTAGAAGCACGCTTAATCATGGATATTAGTTGGTCAGCAGATCATCGCGTTGTTGACGGTGCAACCCTGGCGCACTTTTGTAATCTATGGAAAAGCTACCTAGAAAAGCCAGCCAGAATGCTGGCGGAGCTAAGTTAAGCTGACTGCTATACTACAGGCATTTCCTGATAAATAGCCACGCGATTACGGCCTTGCTCTTTAGCTTGATAAAGCGCAAGGTCAGCTTTTTGCATAAGGTTATCTAGCTGCTGTGCTTCATTGGTTAAGTGGGTTAAGCCTATAGAGACAGTAAAGTTAATTGAGCCACCTTCAGGCAAAAAGACTTGGCAAGTAGCAAGGTTAGATCTGAGGCGTTCAGCCACTTGTTGCGCTTCTTCTAAAGGTGTATGAGGAAGTAAAACAGCAAACTCTTCACCACCAACCCTGCCTAATAAATCTACATCACGTAGAGTAGATTTTATGGTACTAGCTAGGTGTTTCAGTACTAGATCGCCAATAGCATGACCATGCTTATCATTCACTTTTTTAAAGTGGTCGGCATCTAACATTAAGACGGCTAAAGGCGTATCTTTGCGTTTAGCTTGTTTAAGCGCTTTTTCAGCTTGCTCATAAAAACTACGGCGGTTATTAATGCCTGTTAATGCATCAATGTTGGCTTGTTTTTCTAAAATTAAGCGAGTTTCTTTATCTTTTTGCACAGCAAACTTTTGTTGTACTCGGTAGGAAGCAGCAAAAAAAGACAAGACACCAATTAATAGTAAAATTAAAGCCGTTAAAGCACGCCCTAAAGGCTGGTATAAAAAAGTGTGCTGGTTAATTACTTCTTGTGGAATAAAAATTACCAATTTCCAGCGAGTATTAGCAAAAGATTCTTTAGATAATTTTGGGTGATGCTCTAGGCGAAAGTGGGCTGGCTGATCGTCTAGGTAATTGAGTGGTTCAATAGCTTGGTAACGAAAAATGCCACTGTCCATTTCAAGAATACCTGAGTTATTTGCCTTAATACTTGGCCAAGCTTTGGGATAAAAGCTTGCAAAGGTGTGGTCAGGCTTACCTAAATCGGCACCCCACTCATTGCTTCGTACATGATTACTAAGCCAGTAACCTTGATGATTGAGCAGCATACCTTGCTGGCTAACTCGTTGCGTCATTAAATGCCGAAAACGTTTTAACATACCCTCGGCTAGGTAGTTAATAACAAATACACCCACTGCTTCGCCCTGTTCATTGTAAAGGCGAGTCGAAATGCGCAAGGTGGGCTTATAGGGTAGCTCTATTGCTCCTTGCTCTATGTTTAAATCCATAGGAGAAACGTAAATTTGGCCAGCAGGCATTTGCAAAACTGAATTAAAGTAATAGCGGTCAGCTTTATTTTGTAATTCATTGGCCGCTACCAGCACACCCTGGCCATTGACTAGATTGACTCTAATTTTTTCTTGACCTGAGTTATCGAGTAGGCGAATTTGATCAAAGCGATGAAAAGAGGTTGAAATACTTGTAAAGAAATCTTCTAACCTAAGCTGGTTTTCTAAGCTGTTATCATTAATATAAGTGTTTAAAATATTAGATTTAACTACCATATCGAATATATGTAGCTGTTCGTACATTTCTCTTTGAATCATCTGCCTAGCAGCTACAACAGAGGTTTCTTCTTGGGCAATTAGCTGATCTTCTATGCCTTGCACATACTGTAGGTAAATAGGTAGGCTAATAGAAAATAAAAAAAGCGAAATGGTTGAAAAAAATGCAAAAAAATACCTCAAGGTTAAATGCCTTAACCTTGGGTTGGGGGGCAAAGTTTCTGTGTTTGCTAGGTTTTGATTCAAAGAGGGTTCCTGTTTAGAGCGTTCCTTTTATCCTACTTTAACAGCTTTAAAAATATAGCATCCTTTGCTCTTTTTAAAACAATGTGCGGATTATAAGCCTTAAAGCACCAATGTAAACCCAGTTGAGCTAAGACTTTATTGCTAGGGGCTTGTGTTAAGTTTCTTTATTCAAGGGTAAATCGAATTTCCTCTTGCTTTATTGCACTATAAAAATTAGCTTTGTCTCTACCTCTATCTACCCTAGTAAAAGGCTATCTATGCTGCTTTTTTGGAAAAAACTGTCTTTACGTTTACGGTTATTTTTGTCTTTTGGTGTGCTTTTTGGCTTGATGACAGTGCTTACACTGGTTATACAAACAAGCCTTTACACCAAAAGTCGTGTTGAAGGGCTTATACAGCAAGAACTACCAGCCCACCTTGCACACTTAGGTACTGAGGTGGCTTTAGAGTTGGCACCTAGCATCTACTTGTCTCGGGGTCTGGCAAATAATCCGCTGATAGTGCGCTGGGTTGAAGAAGGTCGGCCAGATGCTGAGTTAGCCAAGGTTAGCAATGAAATGGCTAAGACCTTTCAAGATTTAAGTTATGCTTCAGTTTTTTTTGTTGTTAATGATGGCGAAGAAATTAGCTACTATTATTTTTCTAACACCCTTAATACCACTAAGTTAACCAAAGCCAATGCTGATGATGCTTGGTATTTTGATTACTTAGCTAGTTTGAAACCTTATGAGCTGAACTTAGATAGCAACAAGTTCACTGGCAAAGAATTACAAATGTTTGTGAACTATAGCGGTAGTGAAATCAATAGCTTAGGTCAGCCGCTTATAGTTGCGGGTGTTGGCTTAGATATGCAAAAGCTAGCTGATTTAATTAGCAACTACCGTTTAGGCGAACAGGGCAGGGCATCACTTGCTAACCATAAGGGTTTAGTTGAAGTTAGCTCAAAAGATTCAACGATTACCAACCTAGCAGCGACACCCGAATTAGAGTCCTTGTTGGGCCATGATGAGCTACTAGTTAAGCAGGTCACTTTTCAAGGGCAAGCACTTTTTGTTGGTGTAGTGTGGCTTGAAGACTTGCAACGCTACTTGGTTGTTGAAGTACCCCGCAGCGAATTTATGGCACCCATAATGCAACAGCTTTATCAGTCTTTACTGGTGGGTGGCTTGTTTTTATTGCTTAGCTTGGCTTTATTTTACCCTTTAGCTGTTTCTTTAAGTCGTCCTCTGGTTCACTTTCAAAGGCAATTGGGTGTTATAACTCGTACTTTAGATTTATCCAAACGCTTGGAAACTACTGATCAGGCAGAGCTAGGTGATCTGGCTATTCAAATTAATAGCCTACTTGAGCGCATCGAAGTTGCTATTAGTGGTGTATTAGGTAGCTCTAAACGTCTAACCACAACGGCCACATTACTGGCACAAACGGCTGGTTTGGTTGGACGTAATACCGATAAGCAACAAGAAGTTAGCCAAACCATGGCGGCTGCAGTTGAGCAAATGTCTTCTTCGGTGGCAGAAATTACCTCAACTATGGAAGAATTATCAGCTTCTTCTACGCAAATAGCCGACCATTCCCAATCAGTTGTTGAAGTTGCTAACCTCACCCTAGATAGCAGTAAAAAAGGTGCTGAGGCTATGCAGCATTTACAGGCACGTATGGGCGATATCCACCAAGACAGTGCCACTAGCCTGCAAGAAATTATTCAACTGGGCAGCAAATCTAAAGAAATTAGTAAAGTTATGGATTTAATCAATACCCTGGCTGATCAAACTAAGTTAATTGCTTTTAATGCGGCTTTAGAAGCCTCAAGCGCAGGCGAGTCAGGTAAACGCTTTTCTGTGGTTGCCAGTGAAATTCGTCGCCTAGCCGATAGTGTGACTGATTCCACTCATGAAATAGAAGATCGTATCCAAGAAATCCAAGATTCCATTAGTCGGTTAGTTATTACCTCAGAAAAAGGTGCTCACTCCATTCAACTAGGTATGCAGGTAAGCTCTGAAACAGCCGAGGATTTAAACGCGCTCGTTCAAGCAGCTAGTAAAACCAGTAATGCAGCACAACAAATTTCACTTTCAACCAAACAGCAAAAAACCGCCAGCAACCAGGTGGTGATTGCCTTGCACGATATAGCCAATGCTAGTAGCCACAATGCCGAGTCGGTTAGAGGTATAACGGAAGTTAGTAAAGAAATGATCGAAATGTCGCAGCAACTTAATGAACTGGTGCATGAGTTTAAGGTTAAGCAATGATTAAACCCAAACTAATCAGGGTATTGATTGTTGATGACTCTAGTGTTGCAAGGGCAATACTGCGTGAAATACTAGAAGGGCAGGAAGATATAGAGGTGATTGCTGAAGCGGTTAATGGTAAAGAAGCAATCAGCCTAGTGGAACAGCTACGCCCAGATTTAGTAACTATGGACCTTAATATGCCAATTATGAATGGTTTGGAAGCCATAGAGCATATTATGCACCATAAAGCAGTGCCTATTTTGGTGGTGAGTAGTGAAACCGATGCCGATTTAGCCTACCAAGCCTTATCTAATGGGGCTTTAGAAGTTATTGCTAAGCCCAATTTTGATCCAGAACAAGTTGAGCAGTTTATTCACCAAATACGTCTTTTATCGGGTGTGCCTGTTATTACGCGAATGAAGCGTTTCAACCCTAATGACAAGCTAGACAAAATGGCCACACAAGTTTGTTTTGTTGAAAAAAATGCCACTGAACACCCCATCTTTGCTATAGCTTCATCCACTGGTGGCCCTAAAGCCTTAGCTAACTTACTGTCTTTGCTACCTAAAGATTTTCCAGCCCCCATATTAATAGCCCAGCATATAAGCAATGGTTTTATTGAAGGTATGGCCTATTGGCTTTCCACACTTAGTTTATTGCCTGTTAAGGTGGCTGAAGAAGGTGAACTGCTAGAGCCTGGTAAGGTGTATTTATCCCCTTCTGAACAACACCTCACCATTACTCCAGACTATCGAGTAAAACTTCAGACCCGAGCAGAAAAAGATATTTATCACCCCAGCTGTGATGTCATGCTTAATTCGGTAGCCGAGGTTTTTGGAACAGAAGCAATCGGTATTATTATGACTGGCATGGGGCGTGATGGCACTAAGGGAATGACTGCTATTTATAATCGTGGCGGTATTACTCTAGCTCAAGATGAAGCCAGTTCAGTTATTTATGGTATGAACGCTGAGGCAGTTAATGCAGGTGTGATTCACCGTGAGTTACCTTTAAGTTGCTTAGCCGATGAAATGCTGCGTATTTTGCTTTTAAAGCCAGCAGGTTATCTAGCTGCTATGCGGCGAGGTGACTTATGACCAGCAGTGAGCTAACAAGCATAAAAAAAATGGTGTACCAGCATTGTGGTTTATTGTTAGAAGGTGTTGCTGAAGAACGCTTACGCAAAGCTATACAAACTAAGCTAGTAAAAGAAGGTTGTGCCGATCTAACCGCCTACCGCAAGTTAATAAGCCAAAATAGCCAAGCTTTTGATCAGCTGGTGAACCATTTAACTGTAAATGAAACCTATTTTTTTCGTGAACCAGAACAAATTCAGCTGCTGGTCAATCACCTTTTACCCCAAGTTTTGGCGAATAAAAGTTCAAATGAACCAGTGCGGATACTCAGTGCAGGTTGTTCCTCAGGTGAAGAACCCTATAGCCTTGCTATCGCTATTCGTGAAGCCTTGGGTGTTAATCTAGCCAAGCGGGTAGAGCTAGACGCTGGTGATTTAGACCAAAATATTCTCAAAAAGGCGCGTGCAGGCTTTTATTCTGAATTTTCTTTTCGAGGCGTCACAGCAGACCTGCGTAAACGTTATTTTTTACCCCAAGAACGTGGCTTCCAGCTAATTCCAGAAATACGCCAACAGGTTAATTTTTATGAACTTAACCTCTTAGCACCTGTGTTTCCTAAACAGCTACACAACTACGATCTTGTATTTTTTCGTAATGTATCTATTTACTTTGATTTAGAAACACGCCGAATTATTCAAAAAAAGTTTTATGAATTAATGCCAAGCGATGGGCTACTAATTCTTGGTAGCTCTGAAACACTAGGCAATAACCTAGGTGTGTTTGAGCTAGTAGAACAGCATGACCAATACTACTTTGTTAAAGGAAGTCGCTACCTTCCCAAAAGCAGTGCGTTGGAAGTTAAGCCAACCACAATAACAACAAAGCCTGAAGTTAAATTACCCAGTTTAAACAACCCCATTAAGCCACCCCTTGGTGACTTTCCTTTGCCTGATATTCAAACAGTTCAGCAATTGGTTGCCGACAAAGAATACCCACGAGCCTTGCACTTGTTAGCTAGCCTGCTAGTAAAAGATATAAACAACCTGCCAGCGCTGCTACTAAAAAGTTGGATACTTTTAAATAGCCAAGACTTTATCGCTACTGACCAGCTTTTAGAAGAAGCCTTTGCGCTAGATGCTTGGTCCATTGATATGATGTTTATGAAGGGGTTAAGTGCCAAATGGCAAGATCAGCAAGCCGTTGCTATTGAATGGTTTAAAAAGGTGGTTTACACCAACCCAGAATGTTGGCCAGCCCATTATTATTTAGCTGAGATATACCGAAGTCAGCTGCAGCCAGAAGCAGCTTTGAGAGCCTACCAAACCCTGGTGCGTACTTTAACAGCCAATATTAAGGCCAGTGATGCTATGCAATGGATACCCCTATCTCTTCCAGCAGGTGATCTATTATTTTTAAGTCAACGTCATTTGCAAAGCTTAACTGATGACCTGCAAGTGAAGGAGAAATAAACATGGCTTTAGATATTAAAAAGTTTATTTCGCGCTTTATAGAAGAAGCTAGAGATCACCTAGGTCGTTTAACACAAGGCTTAGCAGACTTAGAGCAGGGAATAGATACAGAACAGATTAACAGCCTTTTTCGTTCTGCTCATACGCTGAAAGGCTCTTCTAGAATGCTCAAGTTAGAGCCTATAACGCTGGTCGCTCATAGCCTAGAAGACCTATTAAGTGCTTTGCGAGATAAGCGTCTTGGTAGCTCAGCCGGGGTGAGTGCTTTACTTTACCAAGCGGTAGACACCTTAACAGATCAAGTCGAAGCCTTAGAAGCTAAGGGTGAGGTTGCCGAGCTAAATGCCACTCAACTAGAATTTTGTAAAAAGTTAAGTGCGCTTGCTGAAAACCCAGACTTGTTAAACACCCCAGTAACTCCAGCAACAACAGCATCGCCAACAGTCGTTAGTGAAGCTAAAGCAGAACAAGATAAACCCGCTTTAAAATCAACTGATACTGTCCGTATTAAGCTAAGCAAATTAGAAGAGTTGATTAAACTCATGGGTGAGCTGGTTTCTAATCATGCTGGTATGCGCGAGCTAGCTACGAGTGCACGCCAGTTAGAGAAAACAGCAGAAAGTAAGCCTAATAGTCATTTAGAAATGCAGCAATTTTCTCGAAATATCCGAGAAACAGTGCTAGCACAAGAAGACTTAATGCAAGAGTTACACGATAAAGCCTTGCAGATGCGAATGCTGCCTCTAGGCATAGTATTAGACTCAGCTTCGCGACTGGTTAGAGATATGGCACGTTCGCTAGATAAGCAGGTAGAGTGCCGCATACAAGGCAGTGAAATAGAGCTAGATAGACAAATGATTGATCAACTAGCCGACCCTATGATTCACCTGTTACGTAATGCACTAGATCATGGTATAGAACCGCCTGCTGAACGTCAGAAAAAAGGTAAGCCAGCGAGAGGACTAATAAAAATTACTGCTCGCCAAGATGCAGGTTGGGTTGTTTTAGATATAAGTGATGATGGTGCAGGGTTATCTTTAGAAGCTATACGTGACAAGGCACTAAAAAAAGGTTTGGTTACTGAAGCTGACCTAGCAGAAATGAGTGATCAAGAAGTTACCGATTTAATCTTTTTGCCGGGCTTTTCAACGAGCGCTTTAATAACCGAAGTATCAGGGCGTGGTGTGGGCATGGATGTTGTTAAGCGCTCTATTGTTGATGAGCTGCAAGGCGTTATTAGTGTGCGAACCCAGCTAGGAAAGGGCGCTTGTTTTACCTTGCGCCTACCCTTGTCCTTAGCCAAAATGCGTGTTCTAACCATAAGCGCGGCAGGGCATGAACTAGGCTTTACAGCACAATACATAGCAGAATTACTAAGCGTACCAGAAGCCTCGTTAATCAAAGTAGCCGACCGTAATGCGGTTATAATTCGTAACGAGTTTGTGCCAGTGGTAAAGTTAGCCGACTTAATTGGTTTACCGGTTAAAGCCAAGCAAGCCAGTAAACCTATAGCAGCCAACAAGAAAGCGCTATTACTGCTAGTAATACGTGTGCACACCGAGAAGCTAGCTTTAATTATTGATAAACTGTTAGATGAACGTGACCTAGTAATAAAACAGCTGCCTGAACACCTACACAGCAATACACTTATTTCTGGTATGGTTACTACAGGGCAGAACAAGTTAGTTAGCCTCTTGCATGTACCCTACCTTTTAGCCAAAGCACGTAAGGTAAGAGGCACAGCTAAGAATGAAACCCCAACGCTCGGTAAAGAGCAACGCAAGCGTATTCTAGTGGTTGATGATTCACTGAATACCCGTGAAATTGAGCGAGATGTGTTAGAAGCTTGGGGTTACCAAGTTACCCTAGCAGAGCATGGGCAAGATGGTTTAGATAAAGCGCGTGCAGAGGTTTTTGATGCGGTATTAACCGATGTGGAAATGCCAATTATGGATGGTTTTACCCTAACAGCACGTTTACGAGAAGAAGAAAATTACCGAGATAAACCAATAATAATTATTACTTCTCGTGCTAAGGAAAGTGACCGTCGCAGAGGAATAGAAGTGGGAGCAGATGCCTACATAGTTAAAGGCAGTTTTGATCAAAATAGCTTGGTTGATACGTTAAAAATTCTGCTGGATTAAAAGTAAGCAAACCCAATTAAGAGACAAAGTATGCAAATTTTAGTTGTAGATGACGACCCTTTAGCAGGTGAAATGATAGCAGCTGTTCTTGAAGATCAAGGACATCAAGTTTTCCAAGCAGAAAATGCAGTGGTAGCCCTTGAACTATTAAATGCGCAGCCTGGCGTTGAGCTAGTTGTTAGTGATATGAATATGCCCCTAGTCAGTGGTGTAGAGCTTTACCGTGAACTCCAAACCCAAGGGCGTAAACTACCTTTTATACTACTAACAGGTGATGACCCTGAAGCAGCCAGAGCACAAGAACCAGCCATTGATGCTTGTCTGATGAAAGATTTTAGTATGGAAGAAACCCTTCCTGCTGCTATTGCCAAGGTTATGGCAGCATCTAGCTAAATAATCCCATATTTGGGAGGGAGTCTTCATACATGAGTATGAGCAAGCCAACACTACAAGAAAAAATTGCACGCTTAAGGGCCAGTTTTGTTAATCAATTACCTGCTCGGCTAGAAGAAGCTCAAGAGCAGATGAAATTATTAAAGTCTGACCCTGAAATGAATAGGGTAAGTGCCGTTGAGCTACACCGTGCTTTTCATAGTTTAAAAGGTACGGGTAAATCTTTTGGTTTTATCGATTTAGCCAAAATTGCAGAGCAAGCAGAAAGCTATACCCAGCAGCTAATCGACTTACCCGTTAATCGCACACCTTCTGGCTGGCCAGACACCCTAGAAGATTTATTGCACCAGCTAGCATCGCAAGTACAAATACTTGCTTATGCAGATTTGCAAAACGGTCACCCCCAAGATGCGCCCTTTTTTGATGTTGAAAAAACATCAAGTATGCAAATTTCGAGTGATAGCCCACTTATTTACCTTTGTGATGATGAACCCGAACAGGTCGATCACCTAGCGAATCAACTCCGCTGTTTTGGTTATCAAATAGAGCATTTCAACGATACCCAGTCTTTTCACAAGGCAGTGATTAATAAGCGCCCAGATGCGGTTATTATGGATGTGTACTTTCCGCAAGGTCGCACCGCAGGTACGGATGAACTGGCCAGCCTAAAAGAAGTAACCGGCCAGCAGCTACCTTCCATTGTTTTATCGGGTCGTGATGACTTTGAAGCAAGGCTAAGTGCTGTAAGAGCTGGGTGTGCGGCTTATTTTCTCAAGCCAGCTAAGCCGTTAGAGTTAGCAGCCGTGCTTGATGATTTAATGAATGATAAGCCCGATGAGCCCTATCGCATTCTGCTTGTTGATGACGAGCCAGACGTAGCTGAGTACCACAGTTTAATTTTAGAAGAAGCGGGTATGCTGGTTTATCAAACCCATAAGCCAGAAGTCATTCTTGAAACACTGCGAACCTTTAACCCTGATCTAGTGTTAGCCGATATGTACATGCCTGTTTGTGATGGCGTAGAAATGGCCGCCATAATAAGGCAAGTACCTGAATACGTGGGTTTACCCATAGTCTTTCTTTCAAGTGAAACTAACCGCAAAAAACAGTTTAAAGCCATGCAGGTAGGGGTAGAAGGATTTATTACTAAACCAGTCATCCCAGAAGAGTTGGTTGCTTCTGTTGCGCTACGTGCCGAGCGTATGCGTACTCTGCGTAGCCTAATGGCTAGAGACAGCCTAACGGGCTTGTATAACCACACAACCACTACAGAAATGATGAATACAGCCTTGGCTCATGCGATGCGTCAGGAAGAAACCCTAGCTGTAGTAATGATAGATTTAGACAAATTCAAAGCAGTGAATGATACCTATGGCCATATGGCAGGTGACCAAGTCATTGTTGCTTTGGCAAGGTTGTTTAAGCACCGTTTAAGAAATACAGATGTTATCGGTCGTTATGGTGGCGAAGAGTTTGCTTTATTGCTTAAAAACTTAACACCTGAAAAAGCTAAAGGGCTGGTTAACGAGCTAAGAGAAGACTTCTCAAAAATTATTTTTAATGCAGGCAATAAACAGTTTAAAGTAACTTTTAGTGCGGGTATTAGTTTTTATCCGGGCTGTAGTCGATCCGAAGACTTGCGTATGGCAGCCGATGCAGCACTTTACAAGGCAAAAGAACAGGGACGTAACCAAGTTGTTGTGAGCAAGGAAAAAACATGACCACTAGCCAGTTAGATCAACTGCTGAATGAGCGTGCAGGTAACGACCAAGAAATTGTCGACGTTGATGAACCCGTTGTTAAATTGGTTATTTTTAGGCTAGGTGAACAACACTTCGCCTTTGCTGGCGCTAACATAACAGAGGTTTTACCTGGTGAAGAAGCCGTACACTATTTACCCGGTATGCCCGCATCTGTTGAAGGTGTAATGAATGTCAGGGGCGATATTGAATCTGTAATTCGCCTAGATGACTTATTACAACTAACCACTAATACCAACCAAAGTAAGGCTGAAAACTCGACTATTTTATTGGGTAGAACCAAAGCCATGCATAGCGGCTTAAGGGTGGATCAGCTACTGGATGTTGTTGATCTGCCAGAAAGCCAATTAAAAGCACCACCTGAAGCCTTGCCAGAGCATTTAAAACCCTATGTAACTAGCCTGTTTAATTTTAATAACCTAGCCATAACTCTGCTAGATTTAGACGCTGTGTTTACGGCTTGGTTAGCAGGGCAGGGGTAAATGATTAAGCAGCTAACAGTTGTTCTCTTTTGCCACCAAAACCAGTGGTTTGCATTTGAAGCCAGTTTGGTTAAAGGCCAAGGGAGTTGTTCTTTTTATGACCCTAAGGCGTTGTTATTGCCTTTTAATCAGTTTTTAAACCAGAGTACCGCTAAGGACAAAGCTCAGCAGACTACCCACTGGTTGCGTTTAGCTGCTCAATCAACTGACGCAAAGCCTTGGTTGTTAGGCATAGCAAGCGAAGCTGAGCTGATTGAGTTGCCTGCAGAACAAATCCATACCCTGCCACCTCACTTGCTTGCTCGCCGTACCTTCCCAGCCTTACAAGCCGTTGCTTGGTATCAGCAACGGCTGGTTAGTATAATTGATGCTAGGGTTTTGCAAGGGCTAGCACACCCTTGGCTAGCAAGTGTAACTCCCGATGCAAGTCAGGCCGAGTAACTGCTAAACCTTGCCAGCTAGCTGTTTCTTCTAAGACAAGTAGCTGAGCCTTTAACTGGTTTGCTGTTTGCTCTTGTAAGCGAAAGCGATAACCTGCCTCTAATAATTTTAGTTTAAGCTGCTGTGCTTGGTTATAAGCCGGTGTTTGAGGTTCAACGACCCATTCTTTATCTATTTTCTGAATAAACTCAGCTAAAAGCTGGGGCTCTTCTTTAAATGCTGCTGGGTGATCAGTGGCCAAAACTAGGTAGTTATAAACACTCTGCAAAACGGGTTGACCAATTAAACTACCACCATTTTTTTGCCAAGCGACTAGGTTGTTTAGGTTGTTTTGCATTAGCTTAGCTAGCTGTGCTGGGCGGTTCATCTTTTCAAGCAGAAGCGCTGCCTGCAACTGTGTTTGTATTAGCTGGCTTATACGACCTGCCTCATCAAACCCATAGCGTAAATCTTGTACTTTTAAGCCAGCCAGTAGCTGACTACGTTTTTCTAGCCAGTCTAGCTTTTCTTCAGGGTTATTGGCTAACTGGGCTAAAAAACCATAGCTTTGTAACTTTAAACGCTCTGGTGAAAAATCAGGTAAATCACCTACTTTAAAAGGTTTTGCCGCCAGCTTAGGTAGGGCTTGTAAAACCTGCTTAAACCCTGCTTCTGCTAGCGCTGGTTGGCCCAGCTTAAAGTTTAAATAGGCGAGGCTGAAGTTAGCTTTGGTTAGGTTTAAACCCTGTAATTTATTGGTTGCTAATAAAGCTTGGTAATGTTGTTTAGCTAATAAAAAGTCTTCAGCTTGTAGGGCATAAAATCCGGCTTTTTCTAAAGCAGCTAGTTGTTCAACTTCACCTAACTGTTGGCTAGAAGCCAGTGCTATTTCAGCCTGTTCAGAAGCTTCTTGCAGACGGTTACTGTAAAAAAGGCTTTTCGCTAGCTGCCAATGCGTTAAAAGCTGTTCTTCAGAAGTAATAAAAGGTAGCTGCAAGCGCTGCGCAAAAAACTCACTGGCTAGGCCGTAGTTGCGTACAGTTAAATGCAACTGACCTAGGTTGTTTAACACTGCAACTTGGGTTCGTTGGTTATTCCAAGCTAGGTCTAAACCCAACATATAGTGGTAATGGGCTTGCTGGTAATAGTTTTTATTGTGGTTATAGCCAGTTTGGGTAGCCAGTAGTAGCCGATGATAAATACTGCCTGTCAGTAGATCGGCCGCACCTCGGTTAAGTCCTTTAGGTTGATAAGCTTGTAACCCAGCGGCAAGTTCTTCTAAACGCTTAATGCTCAGTTGCGGATTTTTTAATAACTCTAAGCTGGCCGCAGCTACTGGGTCATCTTTAGGAATTAATTCTTCTGCCATTAGCTGGTTTAGCAATAACTCCATACGCGGTTGCAGGCTGGTATCTAGTTGTAAGGCAATATAAATTAGCTGATAAATTGCCTCAGGGTCAGAGGTTTGTCTAACCAGCGCATAAAAGCTATTGAGTGCAGTTAAATTTTCTTGCTGCTGCAAACTACCATAGGCACGGCTAAGGTTAATGCTGCCGTAGTATTCAGCGGTTTGCGCAAAGCCAGGGTCGTTAATGGCGGTATGGGTTAACCAGTGGCGCGACATCAATTCCATAAAATTGTACTTTTCAGCTAAACCCGTTAACTGAATGGCACGTAAATGCGCTAAGCGGCGTAGCTGGGCATCGTCTTTGGCTGGGGAAAGGCGCTTACTAATGCTGGTAAAGTAGTCACGTTCAACTGCAAATTCACTGGCTGCAACAAGTTTTAATAAGTCCACTTCATTAAGCAGTAGAATTTTAACCCGCTCATCTCTACTAGCTGTTGCCATTTTTTCTAGTTTTGTTTGTTGTTGCTTAGAAGTTAAGTTTAAAGCAGGACTACTTAGCTGCTTTAACCACTGAAAAGCATAAAACAAGCGAGCTTCACTAGAAATTTTATCAACCGCTAAGGCTCTACCCAAAAGCTTTTCTAAAGCAACTGGGTCATCAGCAAATAACTCTGTTGCTAGCTCTAACTGTAAATAAACTTGTAAGGGGTGCAGGTTATTAGCATTAGGCTGAGCTAGGGCGCGTTTTGCTGCTTGGGGTTCTTTAAGTAGATAACTCACCCAAGCTTTAAACAAGGCTAGGTTGGGTGAGTTTTTGCCTTGGGCAGCAAGCCTTTGTTGCTCATCTAACAAGGCTTGGCGGTAGCTAGCAGTTAACATGCCTTGTGGCTGTAGGCGTTGTTTGGCCTGTAACTGCAACAAAATACCAAGGTTAGTAAAGAAAGCATTTAAGTCAGCGTCGGCTAGGTAAACCTCGGCTAGTTGCGCCACATAATAGCTAGCAGCGGTTAATTCATTTAAAGCCAAGTGGTTGCTTAACAAGCGCTCTAACATGGCTGGGCTAGTTTGCTGCTGACGATAACGCTGGGTATTAAGTAATAACAAGCGTTCTTCATAACTGCTTGCCTGAGCGTGGGCTAGATTAATAGCTTCTACTTGCCAAACAGCAGGAATTTGCCCAGTAACCGGCATACGGTAGGTGTCTAAAGAGCCTTCAAAGGCACAGGTCATGTAGAGTTTTTCTTTGGTTAAAGCAGGAAAACTACAGTTTTGTGCTACGGAGGTAAGCTGTTCTGGCAGGTGTTTTTTACTGGTATCTAAAGCCTGCTTTAAAGGTAAACGAAATAACACGCTATGGTCTTGCGCATCTATTTGTTGGTCGTTATTGGTGTCATTCAAATAATGGCTAAAGTAAATAAACTTTTGCTGGCTATCAAAGGTTGCAAAGCTGCTATTACCGGGTAAATCGAGCTGAATCGGGCCTAATTCTTTCTGTTCAGCCAAATGATAAAGAAAAAGCCCACCCTGCTGCTTGGCTGTGGGTTCACGGTTGTAAATTAACCATTGACCATCTGGGCTGGCCGCAGGTGCTGATAGCTGCCCCTGAGTAATCACTTGCTGGCTGTTGTCTGCTAGTGAGTGTAAAACCAGTTCTGTAGAAGCTTGGTTAATGGATTTTCTTAAATAGCCTAGGGTTTGGTTGGTTACCCAAAAAGGCTGCCATTCACGGCTACCACTTTGAGTAACACACTTCACCTTGCCTTGGGTAAGCGGTACTAGGCAAACATCGCCTAATGCATCAAAACGAAACAGGGTTAGTGCAAGCTGGCTAGCATCGGGCGCTAGTGCTGGGTCTTTACTGTCATAATCCTTGGCTAATAGGTAGCTGCTAATGCCTGTTTTAAGATCTTGCTTAACTAAGTTAGACAGAAGGTTTTGGTGGCGAGTGTAATAAATGACTTCATTATTCGTGTCTATCACCGCTTGGTAATTATCTGTTGGGCCAACAGTTACTTTTTCTAAGGGAAGAATGCGGTTAGTACGCCAATCAATGTCTGCAAGCAGTGGGCTAGAAAAAACACTGGTTAAGATTAACCAAGGTAAGAGTTTAAGGCGGCTGTTTAACATCAATGCTTACCCCTAGTTATTTTTGCTGCTGGGTGCGGCATATTCAGCATTTAAAGCACGAAAGCCTTCCTGGTTATCTAGCTGCTCGTCTATGCCTGCATAGGGTTCAGAAGCATTTTTAATAGCAGTTTTCATCAAGCGGTTTTCAAGCTCTGGCCATTCACCAGCTGCATCGGCCTCCATTAGCGTGTGCCTATCAACCAAATAAACATCGGGTACTAGTTTGTTTACCAGACCAGAACAGCCAGTAAATAGCAGACTAGCTAAAAATATAATCAAAAAACGTGGCAGCATTATTTACTCCAAGGGTAACTGGTTAGGAAGTAGCAGTGCTTCTTCACCAAAACGTTCAATAATTGGGCTAAGGGGTAAGCCATGAGCGCGTAGGGGTTCGCTAAATAGCGATAAACCAAAGGTTAAGTCCATTAGGCCATCTTGCATTACCGCACTTATCCATTCTGGGTGGGCTAGGCGCAGTGCCGAGCGAACATTGTTAATTTGTGGGTCTTGGTATTCAGGATCAACCAGCTCTAATAGTTGTAATAGCTGGCTGCGGGTAATATCGGTGATATCCATGCGCCCAGCCAAGAGGCGGCGATTAAAATCAAACTCTAACGCAGTGCGAGCACTGATAGGCGTGTAGTCGCTGGTGGCTCTTTTGGGCAGTAACAGGCGTAAATCTAGCTGTGAAATACGGCTTAATAAACCTAAACGCCAAGCATTGGGTGTTATATCTAGGTAAAAACGCCCAGCTAAATCACCAGCAAGAAGTTGCAAGCTAAATTGCGGCAGTTCAATCAGGTTTTGATTAACCTTAAACCTTGCTTGTAAAGGCCCAACGGAAAGATCGCCCAGCTGTAACTTTTCAAAACTAAAGCCTTTATTGCCAGCTAGGTAGGGTTCTATTTGGTTAAAATCGACTCGCTCAAAAGCTTCAGGCGTTAATAGGTAGAAAAAGCTGAGTTTATTATTTGAGCTGAGTTTTAACTCTTCATTAATGGCTAAAGCACCTTGCAAGCCCTCTAAATTTATACCCTCTAAGGCGAGGGAGAAGTCGTTAAACGCTAACTCTGCCTGAAGAGAAAGCTGCTCGCCCTCATTTACTATTAGCTGCCAAGGGGCAGTTAAACTACCTGAGGTGGTTAAATCTAAATTAGGAATAAGCTGACGAGTGGGGCTAAGTTGCGTTGTGCCGTTTAGCTGTAGGCTAGGTTTGTCTAGGTTAGCTAGTTGTACTTCCCCAGTTAGCTCTTGTTTAAACCATTCACCTAGCTGTAGCGAAACTTGGTGAAGACTTAGCTGTTCACTTTTGGGGTTAAAGTGGATTTTACCTTGGCTGTGTAGGGGTAAAAGCTGGCTTAATTCTAAAGCGGGTGTTTCTTCTAACCAGGTTAAGCTTTTGGCTTTGCTAGTGAATGCCCAGCTAAGCATTTCAGGTGCTAGTCCTGATGTGGCTGTAACTTCTAGATTAAAGTTTAAATCTTCGGCATTTAACCTTCGGGGTAGTTGTAAAGCCGCCAACTGGTAGTTACCAGCTAGGCTAAATTCTTTAGCACGCCAATTAAGGGTTTGTTGCAGTTTAAAAGGTTTTTCTAAACGCACCTGTGCATTTTTAGCAGGTGTTTGCTCTAGCTGTAGGCCGTGTTTTAAGTGGGCTTCTAAACTGTGCAAATCAAGATCTGCCTTGGCTAGAGTCATTAAATCGGCTTCGGGGTGATTCAGTTGTAGCTGAAATTGTTGATCGACTAACAAATGACCCAATTCAGCAAGGGGGTTTAAATCGGCTAGGTAGCTTGCAAGGTTGGGGTTAAGCGATAAATTTAATAAGCCATTCAAATTAAGCTGCTGTGGTTTATCTGTCGCTTGTAGGTCTAGCTTGGCTAAAGGCTGGTTATCTACCTGAAGGGCTAATTGAGTTTTAAGTGCTTTAAATCCAGCCTCTACTTGGCTGGCTATTTCTAAATGAAAAGGCAAAGGCTTTAATAAAGGGGGGTGCTGAAGGGCTTCTGAGCTAAGGCTAAGGCGTATTTCAGGCTGAAATTCAGGAAAAGCACTGCTGGCGTGTAGCTTTATAAATAGCGGTTGCTGAATAACTAGCTCAGTGGTGGGCGAGCTTTGGCTAAGCGCTAAGTCTAAAGACTGTTCTACAAAGCCAGTTAGCTTTTCAAAATCAGCGGTTAAGAGGTTTTCTGCACCGTGGTTTAAGCGTGTTTTAGCGGTTAAGTTTAGCTGTAAATCACCAGGGAGTTCTTTTAGGCTAGGCTCAGTCAAAATACTGGCTAGCTGGTTGGGCAGGTTCAAATAAAGCTGAGGTTCTAAACTTAACTGCCTGGGTAGATTGCTTACCCCAAGGTTTAGCTCTGCTAGGTTTAATTCATTAAGTTGGCTCGTTGCTTGTAACTTTAAATTAGATAAATCTTGCTGCAACTCAATATTTAGCTGTTGCTTAAAGTCGATTGGCTGAAAAGAGAAGGCGCTGGCTAGTTGGTCAAGGGTTAGCAAAAGTTTTGCTATAACCGCATCTGGCTCGTTATGGCTGGTTAGCTGCAAATTAAGGCTTTCAAACTGATAGTTGTCTTCATCTAGCTGTAAATTTAAATTGCTTAGTTGTTGTTCTAGCTTAACCCTAACCTCTAGGTTTTCTGGCTGTAAATTAGGTAGGTTAATTTGAGAAGCCAAGTTTAACTGGTAGCTGGGCAGCGCTAGGGTTATAAAGTTTAAAGTTTCATCTTGCTGTGCAAGGTTTAGCTGGGTGTCAGTCAAACTAAAATCTAGCTTTGCTGGCGCTAGCTTAAACTGCCAAGCATTTTGTTCTTTGGTGAGTTCAACCAGTAGGTTTAAATTCAGGCTAGGCTGGGTAGTTAAATCTAGCGTTAAGGCAGGTTGTTGATTATAAGCGGCTTGTAAGGGTGCTAAAGAGTTAAGTTGGCTGGCTATCTTTGCATTTATACCGTTATCTTGCCAAACTGCCGTGGCAGAAAAATCAAACTCGCCTTGCCAAGCTGCGTGGAGGCGTTGCTGGCGTTCTTTTACTTCTAAATCAATTTTAAAATTGTTTAAAGCCAGCTCTTTTAAGCTAAGGCTAATAGGCGGGTTATCGAGTAGTTCAGTCATTTCAGCCAGCAAAGCAGGAATATCTAACGCTTCTTCGCTGGCATCTAGCTCGGCAATTTCTGCATCAGTATTTAAATCCAGCAATAAACAGCCTGTCGCTTGTAGGTCATTTAAAGCTAATTTATTAACTTCTAAATGCTTACCCATTAAAGCTAAAGCAGAAAAATCTAACTCAACTTCTGCCAAGGTAAGGTTAAAACCATCGCAGTTAGCAGCAGTTGAGCTAGAGCCTTCAGCTAAAGGGTTGTTAGGTAAAGAGCCTTCAGCTAAAGGATTATTAGGTAAAAAGCCATCAGGCAGTTGGGTAACTTGAATGCCTTTAATATGAATGGAGTTAAGTAAGTCGATGCGTAAGTGGCTTAACTCCACCTGAAAGCCTGTTTGCTCGGCAATTATGGGTTGTAGCCTTGGCCAAACTTGAGTTTCAACTAAAGAAGATTTAAGCGCAAAATAAACGCCAGCTACCGCAAGTAGCGGTAAAGATAAAAGCACAAAAAAACTAATCAGCCAAAAGCGCGGGCGTTTTAAAAAAAACTGCTTAGGCTTTACAGCTTTTTTATCAGTAGCCGCTGGCGATTCCTGTGACATTGATTACATTCCTTAAACAACTAATTAGCAGAGGCAAAGGTCATTTAGTTTAGCCCTTATTTAAAGATTTACTAAAGATGGTAGAAATTATCTAGCACCATTTTCTATCCATTCAACTAGTTTAGTAACATCTGATTTAGATAGGGTTGCTTTTCCATTCTCATGGACACCAATGGCTGAAGAGCAGCCAAGTGTACTTTTGTTTCCATATTCTTGTGATACAGCCATAAGTATTGCGGATTTATCTGGCTCACCTGGTTGTATAAATGGATGTTTATCTAAGCAGTCAGTAGTCTGGATAATATTCCACGGTATTTTAGGCGGGTTTGTTGTGTAATAACCATTAGTAAGGTCTATACCTCCAGCTTCACCATAAGGACTATGACAGGTTCCGCAGCTAGAACCCGTTGAACCCTTGTCATCATCACTACAACCCGCAAAAAGTGCTAGCAAAACTAATACCAGTAAAATACGGCCATTCAACAACCAGCTTTTTAGGTTTTGCATAATTAAATTCCTTTCCTGTTCTTTGTACATTTTAAACCAATTATCTAGGCGAAAAACGTCTTTCTATGCCAGCTTCTGCCATGATTTTAGTTGAAATTTCTTCAATAGAATAATGGGTTGAATCGACAAAACCAATATTATGACGGCTATAAAGGCTTTCTACCTCTTCTACCTCACGAATGCACTGTTTTAATGACGCATAGTTACTGTTAGCACGGCGTTCATTACGTATAGAAGAAAGGCGCTCGGGTTCTATGGTTAAACCAAATAATTTATGACGGTAGGGGTGTAGAGCTTTAGGCAATTCGCTATCTAACAAATCATCTTCGGTAATAGGGTAGTTGGCTGCCCTTACACCAAACTGAAGTGCCATATAAATACAGGTAGGGGTTTTTCCACAACGCGAAACGCCAATTAAAATAATATCGGCTTTATCATAGTGGTGGGTGCGTGCACCGTCGTCGTTGTCTAGCGCAAAGTGTACTGAGTCGATTCTAGCTTTGTAGGTATCTTCTTTGGCTTTAGAAAGGCCATGGCTTTGACCAACCGAATAGGTAGAGCGTGTTTTTAGTTCTTCTTCTAAAGGTTCTAAAAAAGATGAAAAAACATCAATGTTTAGCGCTTCACTTTTGCTAATAATGGTGCGTATAGTTTGATCGACCACGGTATCTATTAGCAGAGGGCGGGCGTCATCTTTAATGGCAGTGGCATTAACCAGCTGAACTATGGCATGGGCTTTTTCTTCAGTATTAATATAAGGCTTGGTTATTTGTTCAAACTGTATGCCTTCAAATTGTGCCAGCAGGCTACGGCCAAGCGCCTCTGCAGTAATACCAGTACCATCTGAAATGAAAAATGCGGTGCGCTTCATAGGGAGTTCCATCGTCTTAATTCGTGTTATCATCTGCATAAAATAGAGTGGCTTAGCACTCGGTAATTGATTTTGCCTGTTTTTAACTGCTAAAGCCATTGAGTGAACTTTTTTCTAACTGGAGACGTGTCTTGAGCAAAACAGCTGTGGGTGAATATATTGTCTGGTTTGACCAGCTGGGTATGCAGGACGTGGAGCGGGTTGGCGGTAAGAACGCTTCGCTAGGTGAAATGATTAGTAACTTAGCCAATGCTGGCGTGCAAGTACCCGGTGGTTTTGCCACAACTGCAGAAGCCTATCGTGAATTTTTAGCACATGAAGGTTTAGCAGATCGCATCAATAAAGCCTTAGATGAATTAGACGTTGAAGACGTTAAAGCACTAGCCGTTTGTGGTGCGCAAATTCGTCAATGGGTAATAGAAACGCCTTTCCCTCCTGCTTTAGAAACAGCCCTAGCTGAAGCTTATGCTCAGCTAGAAGCAAAAAGCCCCGGTTTAAAAGTAGCCGTACGCTCTTCTGCAACGGCTGAAGACTTACCTGATGCTTCTTTTGCAGGCCAGCAAGAAACCTTCTTAAACATTCAAGGCTTTAATGAAGTAAAACAAGCCGTTCACGAAGTTTTTGCTTCTTTATTTAATGACCGCGCCATTTCCTACCGTGTTCACCAAGGTTTTGATCATGCCGGTGTAGCCTTGTCTGCTGGTATTCAAAAAATGGTACGTTCAGAAACTGGCGCTGCTGGCGTTATGTTTACTCTAGATACAGAGTCCGGCTTCCGTGATGCAGTGTTTGTAACCAGTGCTTATGGTTTAGGTGAAACCGTAGTGCAGGGTGCGGTTAACCCAGATGAATTTTATGTTCACAAACCCACCTTGGCGGCAGGTCGTCCGGCTATTTTACGTCGCAGCTTGGGTAGCAAGTTAATTAAAATGGTTTATGGTGAAGCAGCCACTACCGCCAAGTCAGTTAAAACCGTTGATGTAGCAAAAGCAGAAAGGGATCGCTTCTCTTTAACTGATGAAGAAGTGATGAACCTTGCCCGTCAAGCCATGATTATCGAAGAACATTACCAGCGCCCTATGGATATAGAATGGGCAAAAGACGGTGATGATAAACAGCTTTATATAGTGCAAGCTCGCCCAGAAACAGTGAAAAGCCGCGATTCCAGCAATGTTATGGAGCGCTTTTTACTTAAAGAACAGGGCAAAATTTTGGTAGAAGGCCGTGCCATAGGTCAGCGTATAGGTGCAGGCAGAGTACGCATTGTTTCGGGTCCTGATGAAATGGACAAGGTAGAAGAAGGCGATATTCTAGTCACTGATATGACCGACCCAGATTGGGAACCGGTAATGAAACGTGCTTCTGCCATAGTAACTAACCGTGGTGGTCGTACTTGTCATGCTGCCATTATTGCGCGTGAAATGGGTATTGCTGCTGTAGTGGGTTGTGGTGATGCAACCGAGCTCTTAGAAGACGGCCAACTAGTAACCGTTTCTTGCGCTGAGGGTGACACGGGTTTTGTTTATGAAGGTAAGCTAGATTACGAATTGCTGACTAACAGCATCGAAGCCATGCCAAAAATCCCCTTCAAAATCATGATGAATATTGGCAACCCAGACCGTGCCTTTGGCTTTGCTGCTTTACCCAACGAGGGTGTTGGTTTAGCACGCTTAGAATTCATTATTAACCGCATGATCGGTATTCACCCTAAGGCCTTGTTAGAATTTGATAGCCTGCCAACCGATTTACAAAGCACTATAAATAGCCGTATTAAAGGCTATAACGGTCCAGTCGACTTTTACGTTGAAAAGCTAGTAGAAGGTATTGCCAGTTTAGCTGCTGCTTTCTGGCCTAAGCGCGTTATTGTTCGCCTGTCTGACTTTAAATCTAACGAATATGAAAACCTAATTGGCGGTAAGCTCTACGAGCCAGCCGAAGAAAACCCCATGCTAGGTTTCCGTGGTGCTTCACGTTATTTATCACCTAAGTTCCGCGACTGTTTCGAGCTAGAATGCCGTGCCTTAAAGAAAGTACGTGATGAAATGGGCCTAAATAATATAGAAATTATGGTGCCTTTTGTACGTACTGTGGGTGAAGCCAAGGGTGTATCTGAGCTACTAGAAACCAAAGGCTTGGTGCGTGGCGAAAATGGCTTAAAACTTATAATGATGTGCGAACTACCAGCCAATGCTTTGCTAGCGGAAGAGTTTTTAGAATACTTTGATGGTTTCTCTATTGGTTCTAACGACTTAACCCAGCTAACCCTAGGTTTAGACCGTGACTCAGGCATAGTGGCGCACTTGTTTGATGAGCGTAACCCAGCAGTCAAAAAACTACTTTCTATGGCAATTACTGCCTGTAAAAAACAGGGCAAGTATGTAGGTATTTGTGGTCAAGGACCTTCAGATCACCCAGACCTAGCACGCTGGTTAATGGAACAGGGTATTGATTCTGTTTCACTTAACCCAGATGCAGTGCTAGACACTTGGTTTATGTTGGCAAATCAAACCCCTGAATAACTAGCTGGAGTTAAAAATGGACTATGTAACACCTGATTTATGTGATGCTTACCCAGAGCTGATTGAAGTGGTTGAGCCAATTTTTAATAACCTTGGTGGTCGTATGTCTTTTGGTGGCGAAGTCGTCACCATTAAGTGCTTTGAAGACAATTCTTTGGTTAAAGAAGAAGTCGAAAAAGACGGTACAGGCAAAGTGCTGGTGGTCGATGCTGGCGGTTCTTTCCGTTGCGCTATGCTTGGCGATATGCTCGCTGAAAAAGCCATGCGCAAGGGTTGGGAAGGCATCATTATGTACGGCTGTATTCGTGATGTTGATATTATCAATGAGCTAGATTTAGGCGTACAAGCACTAGGCACTCACCCTAAAAAGTCAGAAAAACGCGGTGTAGGTGAATACCAAATTCCCGTTTCTTTTGGTGGGGTAACTTTTGTGCCGGGTGATTACGTTTATGCTGATAATAACGGCATTATTGCTTCTCCCGAGCCTTTAACCATGCCTGAGTAAACGTTATGTTACGCACTGCCCGTTGTTTATTATTGCCCTTAAGCGCTGTAGTATTTTTAGCAGCCTGTGGTTCTGAATCCACTGATACAGCTAAGGCCGATAAACAACCGGCAGCTGTACAAACGCCTAAAGTTGAACAACAACCTGAAATGGCTAGCGGTTTACTAACCCGCCCAGGTTGGACTTACTCCAAACAAGCAGTAGCAGCAGCCAACCCTTTAGCTGCTGAAGTCGGCCAAAGCATTCTTGCCGCTGGCGGCAATGCCTTAGATGCAGCCATAGCAGCACAACTAGTACTTAACTTGGTTGAACCCCAATCGAGTGGTATAGGTGGTGGTGCTTTCTTATTAAGCTGGAAAGAAGGCGAGCTAATCGCTTGGGATGGTCGAGAAACAGCACCTGCTGCCACAACACCCAACTTGTTTTTAGATGAAGAAGGTAAACCTCTTCCTTTTATGGCTGGGGTAACCAGTGGTAAAAGTGTAGGCGTACCAGGCTTATTAAAAATGCTGCAGGCCGCGCATAAAACGCATGGGCAGCTTGCTTGGCAAGATTTATTTCAGCCTGCTATTTTACTGGCAAAAGAAGGCTTTGCAATTAGCCCTAGACTCCACCTGCTACTAGATAAAGACCCAAAGTTAAGAAATAACCCTGCTGCAAGAGCCTATTATTATCAGCCAGATGGCAGTGCCTTACCTGTTGGTCATCTGCTTAAAAACCCTGCTATGGCAGCAATATTTACTCAAATTGCCAAAGAAGGTGCTGATGCTTTTTATCATGGTGCAATTGCCAAAAGCATTGTTGCAGCCGTTAATCAAGCCAAACTCCCTGGCAAAATGGAGCGTTCCGACCTAGCTAATTACCTACCGTTAGCAAGGGAAGCACTCTGTGGTAACTGGCAAGAATACCAAGTGTGTGGCTTTCCACCGCCTTCGTCTGGTCAGCTGGCAATAATGCAACTGCTTGGCATTCTAGATCAAGTAGAAAACCCTGCAACAGCTAGCGAAGAAAGCTTTTATACCGCTGAAGGTTTGCACCAGTATTTAGCTGCTTCTAACCTGGCCTTTGCTGATAGAGCCTTGTATGTGGCTGACCCTGAGTTTGTTGAAGCACCGGCAAATAGCTGGCTAAGTTTAATTAACCCAGCCTATTTACAAGAACGTGCCAGCAAAATAGGCGAAGGGTTTCAAGGTGTTGCTCAAGCAGGCAAACCAGAAAATTTTAAAAGTAGTTATGCGCTTCAGCCTGAACAGCCAGAATACGGCACTAGCCATTTAAGTGTGATAGATGCTCAAGGCAATGGAATAGCCATGACCAGCTCCATAGAACAAGCCTTTGGTTCACGCATTTTTGTTGATGGCGGTACAGGTTTGGCAGGTGGTTTCTTTTTAAATAACCAGCTAACAGACTTTGCATTCAAGCCCGAAGATGAACAAGGCAAGCCCGTTGCTAACCGAGTAGAAGCAGGCAAGCGCCCACGTTCTAGCATGAGTCCTACCTTGGTTTTTAGTAATCCTGCAAATGAGCTAGTTGCTAGTCTAGGTTCACCCGGCGGCGCTGCCATTATTCATTTTACTGCTAAAACCCTTTTAGGTAGCTTAGGTTGGCAACTGGCACCGCAAGAAGCTATTGAACTACCCAATATGGCTAGCTTTAACTCAACGGCTAGCCTACTAGAAACTAAGGGATTTTCTGCGGCAATGAAAGCAGGTTTAGAAGCCAAGGGTTATCAACTGCAAGAAAGGGACCTAACCAGTGGTATTCAAATGCTACTAGTTACCCCTCAGGGTATTTTAGGGGGTGCAGACCCGCGCCGTGAAGGGTGGGTGGCAGGTGAATAAGAAAATTCCGGCAGGCCTTGTTCTAGCCTCTGCTTCACCGCGAAGGCGCGAGTTATTATTACAGCTAATGCCAGAAGTTAAACTGCATATTTTGCCTGCCAATTTAGATGAAAGCCTTATTACTTCAGAAACGGGTACTGCTAGGGTTTTACGCCTAGCCGAAGCTAAAGCCACTGCCGTAAAGGCTAACCTGCCAAAAGCGTTTACCAACTACCCAATTTTAGCTGCCGATACCGAAGTGGTTTTAAAAGGTGTACCACTAGGTAAGCCTGAATCTTTTGATCATGCTGTTGCTCTTTTACAGCAGCTTTCAGGTTGTAGCCATCAAGTTACTACCGCAGTACAACTGCTACAAGGCGAAAAAGTACAACAAGCTGCTATTACTACCGAAGTTAGCTTTAAAGAACTTACCAAAGGTGAAATTGTTGCTTATGTAGCAACAGGTGAGCCCATGGATAAAGCCGGTGGCTATGGCATTCAAGGTTTAGGTGCAGCTTTTGTTACAGGCATTCAGGGAAGTTATTCCAATGTAGTCGGCCTACCACTAGAAACAGTTTATTTGCAGTTACGTCAGCTTGGTTATACCGTTATCTAAAATTGTTTTTTTAAAAACGCCTCCCATCTTTTACTAAAAAGGCTAGGAAGTTAATTTTGTGTCCAAAACCCTTGCATCCCCTGTTGAGCAACTATTAGAAATTAAAAAATCACGCTTTATTGGGCGAGTTGAACCCATTCAAAGCAGTGAAGAAGGTTTAAAAAAAGTAGAAGAACTCCGCAAAAAACACCCAGAAGCAACCCATGTTTGTTATTCACTTCTTGCTCAAGGGCAGGTTAAACAGTCGGATGATGGCGAGCCTTCAGGTACAGCCGCTAGCCCTATGTTGAATGTGTTACAGCACAAAGACCTAGATAACGTATTAGCAACGGTAGTGCGTTATTTTGGTGGAGTAAAGCTAGGTGCAGGTGGTTTGGTACGTGCTTATAGTCAAGCCATTAGTGAACCGCTGCAGCAGGCTGAATACGTTGATTTAACCCTACCAGCCCAACTAAAACTAGCCTTGGCTTTTGAGCATGAGTCTTTAATTAGACACCTAGCAGAACAGCAAAAACTTAGCCTAACAATCAACTACACCCATGAAGTAATTGCTGAACTTGAGGGAGAGGAAACTGCTCTGAAGTGTTTTTTAGATGATTTTTCAGAGCAGGTAAGAGGCCAATTAAGGCTGCTTGAGTAATACTTCTATCATTTGCTTCATTTCTGGCGACTCAGGTTCAGTTTTACTGGCAAAACTGCCAACCAGTTCACCATCAACATTAATCAAGTATTTATGAAAATTCCAACGAGGTAGGGGAGCACCAAGGTTTTTCAAGGCTTTAAATACAGGATTTAAATCGCCTTTGGCCACCGAGCTAGTAGAGAGCATTAAAAAGGTGACGCCATAATTAATAAAGCAAACCTCTGCAGTTTTGCTTTCATCCTTTTCTTCTTGATTAAAATCATTGGAAGGAAAGCCTAAAACAACCAAGCCTCGTGCAGCATATTCTTTATGTAAAGCCTCTAAGCCCTTGAATTGTCCAGTATAGCCACAATGACTAGCTGTATTCACAATTAATAAAGGCTGGCCAGCAAACTGACATAGGTCGATACTTTCAGTAGAGTGAAGCTCTCTTTGTGTGGAATCTAACAGCGCTGGGCAAATAGAGGGTTCTGCCCAAGCTGGTGTACTAACTAGACTAAAAGGTGCAAGCAAGAGCAATAAAAAAAAGGTATAAATAGGTTTCATAAGTCTGAGCATAGTTGGATTGTAAGGTGATTTACTGCACTAGTTAAACCAAACAAGGTGGAGGTAACCAATGAAAGTAAAACTTTGGGTAATTGGATTAATTTCCATCTTTGGTTTGCTGCTGTTAATTTACACCCTGCCTGCCATAACTGCCAATTTTTCTGTACTAAAAGATACTGGCCGACCTGTACCGGCAGAAGTGATAGAAATTGTTGATGCACAAACCCTGCTCGTACGCTTTCAAAACCGTAAAGAGCGCTGCGTGGTTTTGAATGGCGTTAATACCCCACTTAGGCAACAAGAGGGTTATAGGCGCTCTGTTTTAGGCATTATCGACCTAGTTCAAGGTAATTTTCGTAACCACATTTTGGTCAAAACCGATGCAGTGCTTAATTCTAAAGTTTGGTTGGCAAGCATTTATGACCTTGAACAAGAAATTTTAGGTAATTTGGCTTTGATTCGCTTTGGTTATGCTTGGCCAGACACCTACCTAGGCGACTTAGACGAACACAATTCAAACTACCTAGCCGAAGCTAATTCAGCTTTAGCAGAAGCCAAAAAAAATACGCGTGGCCATTGGGCAGGCATACATATTGGTGAGCTACCCCAAGAACCACAACAATCTTACTTAGTGCAACTACAAGCACTTGGACATTCTAGTGAACTATGCCAACCCTAATTTTTACCAAGATTTACCACCAGTTAATGATTTTAAAGCAGTTTTAGACCTTGATTGCTACCAAGAACTACCTAGCGACTGGTGGATTGTCATAACAGATATTAAAGCCTCAACTACAGCCATTGAACAAGGGCGTTACCGTGATATCAACAGCCTAGGTGGCTGTACAGTAGCTGCTATTTTAAATGCTGTTAAACCCACCGCTATTCCTTATGTTTTTGGGGGTGATGGAGCAACGTTTTGTATTCCTTCTCAACACTTAGAAAAGGTAGAGCAGGCTTTACGAGGCTGCATTAAGCTAGCCAAAGAAAGCTTTAACCTAGAGCTAAGAGCAGCGTTAATTCCTTATGAAGCCATTAAAAACCAAGCGAAGGTTTTAGTGGCTCGCTACGCAAAAAGCGACAGCTTGCACCAAGCAATTTTTGTGGGTGGTGGGCTGAGTGAAGCGGATAGACAAATTAAGCTAAATACCAAATGGCACGTACAACTGGCGGCGGGTGAGGCTAAAGCCGATTTAACAGGCTTTGAGTGCCGTTGGAATAGAATTGTAAGCCCGCAAGATGTAACTGTTAGTTTAATAGTTCAAGCTGTTTGTAAGCTAACCAGTCAGCAACTTGATTTATACCAACAGTTAATGCAAAAAATACATGAGTATTTTGGTGAAGATGAACAGATACAGCCCTTAAGTGTTGACGGTTTAGAATTAATGTACGGTAAAAAATACCTAGAAGCTGAAACTAAAGCACGTACTTTTTCTAAAAATAACACTTTTTTTTACAATCTATGGGATATTCGAGTTCAAAATCTTCTAGGTAGTATTTTTATGAAACTAAAGCTAACCCTAGGTAAAGCCAAATGGGGGCGCTATAAAGAAGATACCTTGCTTAACAGTGATTACCGTAAATTAGATGATACTTTTCGCATTGTATTTGCAGCCAAAAAAGCTGCATTAGCAAAGTTTGAAACCTGGCTAGCTAGCCAAGAAGAAGCTGGAACACTTATTTATGGGCTGCATATTAGTGATGCAGCACAACTAACCTGTTTAATTAGCCAAGTGGGTGTAAAGCACCTACATTTTGTTGATGGTTGTGACGGTGGCTATGCCTTAGCAGCCAAGACGTTAAAGTTAAAACAGAACCAATAGTGGAGAAAGACACCATGAGCAATTCAAGTTACACACCACCTAAAGTGTGGGTATGGGAAAAAGGTAATGGTGGCCAATTCGCCAATATAAACCGCCCCGTTTCTGGTTCAACCCATGATAAAGAACTGCCAGTAGGCGAGCACCCAATACAACTTTATTCTTTAGGTACGCCTAATGGTGTAAAAGTAACCATTATGCTAGAAGAACTGCTAGCTAAGGGTATAACTGCTGCAGAATACAATGCCCACTTAATTCGCATAGGTGAAGGCGATCAATTCTCTAGTGGTTTTGTAGACGTTAATCCCAACTCTAAAATTCCTGCTTTAATTGATACCAGCGTAAACCCACCACTGAGAGTATTTGAATCTGGCTCTATTTTATTGTATTTGGCAGAAAAATTTGATGCCTTTATTCCTAAAGACCTAGCAGGGCGTACCGAATGCCTAAACTGGCTGTTTTGGCAAATGGGTGCCGGCCCTATTTTAGGTGGCGGTTTTGGGCACTTTTATGCCTACGCACCAGAAAAATATGAATACCCTATTAACCGCTTTGCAATGGAAGTTAAGCGTCAGTTAGATGTGTTAGATAAGCAGCTAGCCAAAAACACCTATATTGCTGGCGAAGACTACACCATTGCTGATATGGCTATTTGGCCTTGGTATGGTGCTTTGGTTAATAATGATGTGTATGAAGCAGCAGAGTTTTTAGACACCCAAAGCTATAAAAATGTGCAGCGCTGGGCTGCGTTAATTCGCGAAAGACCCGCTGTACAACGTGGCCGAAAAGTAAACCGACCTTGGGATGAAAACCCAGTCTTAGAGCGTCATTCAGCCAGTGATTTAGACTAGTTATTCAGAATAATCAAAACCTGTACCCACTAGGTACAGGTTTTTTTACGTAAATCGACAGTAACAAGGCTGCTGTTTTTATTAACTTCCAACCTAAGTTGGCGTCCTGCTAACAAGGCCATAGAAGCAGAAAAAGCCAGTACCGTAAGCAGTAACCAAGTAATGCCTTTAATTCCTATACCCGCATCTAACATTAGCCCAACAACCAGCGGCCCCATAGCTGCAAGGGTGTAACCACCACCTTGGGCAAGCGCAGAGAGTTCACCCGCTATTTTGGCATTGCCGCTGCGCAATACAATAAGCGTAAGTGCTAAACTGAAAGAACCACCCTGACCTAAACCTAGAAGTATTGCACCTGGCCAACGCAGGGAAGGCGAGCCAAGCAAGAGCATTAAAAGCCCCGCAGCAATTAATAAAAAAACCAACATAAGTGCAGGGCGCTGATCTCGGCTTAACCTTGCTATCCAAGGTGCAGCTAGTGCAGAAACAAGCTGAGTCATAATAGAGCCACCCATAAGCCAACCTGCTTCACTTTCACTATAACCCTGCCTAACCAAGAGGGTTGGTAGCCAACCAAATACAATATAAGCCAAAGAAGACTGACTACCCATCAACAACATTACTTGCCAAGCTAGGGGCATTCTTAACAAAGCTTTGGCATAACCGCTAGATGACTTATTTTCAGCGTTAGGTGCAGGTTGAGGCATTATCCACCACCAGCCAACTAAAGAAGTTAACGCAAGGCTAGACCAAGACATAAGGCTAAGTGACCAACCACCTAAGGCATCAGCTAAGGGAATACTAAGTGCCGCACCCAAAGCCCCACCCAAGCAAAGCGCCATGGTATAAACGCCCGTCATTAAATCAGCACTATCAGCCAGCTCACGTTTAACTAGTGCCGGTAAAAGCGTGCCAAGAATACCTATAGCAGCCCCAGCCATGAGCGTACCTAAAAAAAGCAGCAGAGCAGTTGGAATACCCCGAAAAGCCAGCCCAGCACTAAGAATAATTAGAGCAAGTGCAAGACTACGCTCCAAACCTAACCGACGTGAAAACCAAGGAGCAAAGGGAGCAAAAAGACCCAAGCAAAGCACGGGAAGCGTGGTTAATAATGAAAGCGTAAGTACAGACAGCTCACCTTCATTTAAGATACGTGGCACAAGCGGTGCAAGGGAGGATAAGGCTGGACGAAGGTTTAAACCCACTAGCACCATAAGAAGAATAAAGCTAAAGCGGCTAGGGTTTTTGCGTTGAGAAGTAATAGGCAACATACAGACTTATAACTACCTTAAAAAAACTGAGTGTAAGAAGGCGCTAGAATAGCAGATATTGATTGAATAATGAGGACTTCGTACAATTGATAAAAAAGATTGTTGACTAAGAATAAAGTACCAGCAAAGCATGTAATTCATCTTTGGCTATAAATAAATAAAATACGATATAGTTAAATGCGATAACAATTTACACCCTAGAGGAAGCCTCATGCCACTACAGTTGATGATGTAACAAGCATGGGTGGTACACTAGCTGAGTTAGCTAATTACATTCTACTAAACGGTGGGCAAGTTGCTGGTAGTATAGTTTTGGTCAATGCAGGTCGATCTAAAGACTTTCAGCCAGTTAAAAAACACATTCAATTACTTGAGGAGCGGTTTAGTGATGAAATCAAACAAACCTTTGGCATACACACAAGAGCCCTCACAGCCAACGAAGCCAGCTACCTTGTCGGCTTTAGAACCGCTGACGAGATCAGAAATCGATGCATTAAGGCAAAAAAAGAGAGAAATCTCCGCTTATTATCAAAAGGTTTTGGATGAGCATTTTCGTAAAGAAGAAGCTCAAGGCACTTAAGCTTATGGAGTTTAGTCACTGGGCATGAGTGATGTTTTCTTGTGCGGCAGCATAGTGTGCATAAGCGGCATAGCCATCACTGATAAGCGTGCCTGAGAACTGTGATTTCAGCACTTGTTCAATATGAAGCTTGCCTCGACTATTTGAGTAGGTAAACACCACTTCATCGGCATCGCCATACATTGGCCAGAACCACCCGGATTTCATTTTGCCTTTTTGTGCTCCAGGCCGCTTTTGGTGACCGGCTTTAATGGGTGTTTCATCCATTGCCAGCACTCGACTGCGTAAAATGCTGTCGGTTTGGGCATCAACGATGGGGCGCAATAAATCAATGCTGCGTTTAACTAAATTGGTGAGGGTGCTGCGTTAAAGTCGAAGAAGTTTTTTATGCACCTTTAAAACGCTTAAATTGCCGGTATTTTTGCACTTCAATGCCATCAATTAACAGTTGCTGTTCTGGTCTAATTCAAATAGACACTTCAATGAGAGACAATAGATCCAGTCTAGCTTGAGGTGAATGATGAATCAAAAGCGTAAATATAAAACCTACTCTAAAGAGTTCAAAGAAGAGGCTGTATCCTTGGTGACAGAACAAGGTTACAGCGTTGCTGAAGCAGCTGAAGCGGTCGGGGTAAACCCCAACCAGATTTATAATTGGAAGAATCAACAAGAAGAGCAGGTTAAAGGCACCCTGCTGAACGACAACGAACGTACCGAACTGATAAAGCTCCGCGCTGAAAATAAGCGTTTAAAAATGGAGAAAGACATCTTAAAAAAGGCATCGGCCTTCTTCGCCAAGGAAATGAAGTAGGTTTTAAGTTTGCTCATTCCAAGGTGCAAGAAGGCTACTCAGTAAGCCTGTGTTGTAAAGCTTTAGGTTTAAGTCGTTCAGGCTATTACGCTTGGGAAAAACGTCCAGCACAGCTTATTACTAATGATACGCTGATGTTATACCGTGAAGCTAAGCAACTATTTAAAGAAAGTCGTTACAGCTTAGGAAGCCGTGAGCTGATGAAAGCTTTACGTAAAAAAGGCTATTTTATAGGCCGTTATAAAACACGCACAATTATGCGTAAGCTTGGTTTAGTTGTTCGGCAGCGAGTGGCTTACAAGGTAACGACTAAGCGTGACGAGCGCCACTTAGCAGCACCTAACTTGGTGAGTATGGATTTTAATCCAGCCCAACCTAATCAAGTATGGGCAGGCGATATTACCTATTTAAGAACCGGACAAGGTTGGATGTATTTAAGCGTTGTTATGGACTTGTATTCTCGCCGGATCATCGGCTGGTCTATTAACAAACGCATGACAAGCGACCTTGTCTTACAGTCGGTTAAGCAAGCTTATTGGCTTAGAGGGCACCCAAAAGGTGTTATCTTCCACAGCGACCGTGGCTCACAGTACACCAGTAAGAAGTTAAAAAACGCGTTGACTAAGCTAGGTATAAAACAATCGATGGGCGATGTTAGCTTGTTGGGACAATGCCGTTGTTGAACGCTTTTTTGGCAGTTTAAAACACGACTGGATACTCAAAGCTCAACACCCAACTTACGAATCTATGGCAGCCGATGTTGCTGCGTATATGAAATATTACAACCTAAAAAGGCTTCATACGTCTAATGGTGATATGACCCCAGTTGAGTATGAAAATTATCAATTAAAAGTGTCCACTTGGGCTTGACCAGTACATGCAGCCCGGCAGGCGTTAATAGTTTTTGGCCTTTGCTGGTTGGCTGCACTCGAAACTGACCCTGCTCCAAGCTTTAGCTGGCTTCTAACGAGGGCACTTAAGCCTTGAAAAGATTGACGCATATCCGTGGATTCGATATACAGCCAAGCGCAACTCAACCCCATTCCCTAAACTTAATACGATATCCCAACCCTGTTTAGCCGAGGGTGAAGCATCCACTAAAGCGGATAAGTCTAAAAAATTAGTTTTTTGGCTAGCTGAAGGCTTGGTTGCTATTGACTGATAAGGCTCTTGAGTAGGCGTCGCTTGTTCAGCGAGTCGTTTACGCCAAGTATAAAAACAGGAGCAAGCTAGTTTATGTTGCTGGCAAAACTGTTTAATGGACAAGCCACTGTTACGGTGTTGGTTTATTAGAGTCTGCCACTGCTCTGGAGTAGGATGTTTTTTCATGGAGGTCACCTTGTTAACTATAAAAAGTGACTGTAGAGAATTATTTGTTGAAGTGGCAGAACGTCTTAGAATGAACACTTACGTTGCACTGATGTTAATTATAATTCTCTACATAGCTGGCGGAATACTGGCTTTAGGCATACTAAGCCTTATACCTGGTGTGAAACTGCTGGTTACTCCTGTTATTACGCTACTTACTAAGCTGGTAGAGTCTTTTTTTGTAGTTTTTTTGGGTTACTTTATTTGGCTTATTAAAGCTGTTTTCTTTAGCTACATTGATATTTTTAAGCATTTATTTGGCAAACGAGAAAAATTCTTACCAACTGACAACATTAAGGAATAATTTTGACTGATAAAAATGAGAAAGAGTGGACTGAGTGTGTAGTTTTAGCAGAAAGACTACCTTCAAACCCTGATGACTTAAAACTTTTCATAGACCAGAAGGCAACACTAGAAGAGCTAAAAGCTGTAAGGGAAGGCATTGATAGTTACATTGAAATTCTTGAAAAAGATAGCATGAAGGTTCCTCACTAATAGCCGTTGTCATGCCTGCCTTACCTACTCATGAAAACTGCCAATTTGGGCTAGTTACTATGAATAGGTGTACATTATGATAAGCAAGCTAAAGCAAAAAGCTAAAGGTAACTGGGGTTATATTATTTCATCAATAGAACCCAGCACCCTTGATGCGATTAATTCAAATTGCAGCCATGTGCCTTGCCCTGTCCACGGTGGTAAAGATGGTTATAGGGTTTACCGTGACTTTCATGAAACTGGCGGTAGTGTTTGCAATACCTGTGGCAACTTTTCGGATGGTTTCGCTACATTAGAATTTGTCACGGGTATGTCTGTTTCTGAAGTTGTTAAGAAGGTGCGTGATCTTTTAGATGACAAGCCTAGCTTAATTACCAAGAAAGCAAAAACTGCTCGTCTGCCAAAGCCAAAACCAGTAGCAAAAGCAAATAAAGCTACTGAAAGGCTTAGGGCTGCTTGGTTGCAGTCGTCTCAGAATGATATTTCACTTATTGAGAAGTATGTTGTGAGTAGAGGGCTGCCAGTTGGCTTAGCAGAAGTTTGGGCTAGCCAGGCTAGGCAAAATTCTGTAATGCGTACTTACCAAAAGGTAGAGGGTGTTATCGTTAATTTCGGTGTTCAACCTGCAATACTATCTATTGTCTATAATGGTGATGGTCAGGCTATTAGTCTACATCGCACTTATTTAGACGGTGAAGGCGCTAAAAATACTGTTTTACCTAATGCTAAAACATTGATGCCATCTAAGGAGGGTGTTAAGTGGTTTAGTTGTGCAGTTAGACTTGGT
The DNA here is from genome assembly GCF_000422325.1 of Marinospirillum minutulum DSM 6287. GTDB lineage: Bacteria > Pseudomonadota > Gammaproteobacteria > Pseudomonadales > Halomonadaceae > Marinospirillum > Marinospirillum minutulum. Next base: position 290,050 of record NZ_AULO01000011.1, on the reverse strand, counting down.
GAGCAACCTGAAACTACTTTAAATGTAGCTGAAGGCATCGAAACAAGTTTAGCTGTTATGGCAATGGGTGAATCTCACTGCTGGGCTACAGTAAATGCACAAAATCTTGCTGGTTTTGTTCCACCTGAAAACATCAAAGAAGTTGTTGTATGGGCTGATTTAGATAAATCTGAAACTGGATTTAAAGCAGCACAAGCACTGCAAGAACGTCTTTGTAAAGAAGGTATTGAGGTGATTATTAAATTGCCGCCAATGCCTGTACCTAAGTCTGCTAAAAGCGTTGATTGGCTAGACTATTATCAATCCCTACCTAAGTAGGTATAAATTCATCCCCAGCCACGGCTGGGGTTATTTTGAAACCAACAAATCCTGCTTACCAAGAAAAATCATTACAATCGCATGTATAAAATCTCTGGTTTGCCAACCTCATTTGCGGTAAGAAAAATGGAGTTAAGACTGTCTAGCTCTCAGCAAGAGCTTTTAAAATGGGTGGCCATTGTTCTTATGGTGTTAGATCATGTGGGCTTTTTTTTAGAGCAGTACGCATGGTTGAGGTATGAATGAGGCGTATTGGGTTAAACAGAAAAGCCATAGTGGGTACCGTCCGGCAACTCAACATCGAGCCGCAGCTTGCCACCAGAGGCTTCAACATATCGCTTAATGGAGGAGAGTTTTAAGTCTCGTCCAGGCTGCTCCATCTCGGAAATTGTTGGTTGTCTCACACCCAAAGAAGCAGCAATTTCCCCTTGAGTGAGATTCATGCGATCACGAAGCTCTGCTAGGTGGATATTCAACAACATCTCAGTAGCCACTTTCTGTGCTTTGGCAACAACCTCAGGCTTTTCTGCTGCCAGCATTTGGTTAAGAGTTCTTGCCATAACGTTTACTCCTTCTTCAATTTATCCAAGTGTGCCGCAAATTCACGGTCTGCAATTGGGATCATTACTTCATAAAACCGTTTCTCATCTCCGGTCTTGTTACCGGCGCATAGAAGAATTCCTTTACGCTTTGGATCGAATGCAAAGAACGCTCTGAGAGGATCTCCTTTGCTTTGGACCCGTAGTTCTTTCATATTGCTGTAGGATGAACCGTACAGAGTATGGTCTTGAAAGCCTAGGCCCCCTGTCTCGAAGTACCATCATCGAAGCTAGCACGTTGGCTCTATCAGTATCATCCAAAGTATCGAACCACTCATCAAAAGTATCGGTTGTCTCTATGGCCCACATGGTTTCTCCTAAACTATATAGCATCTATTCTATATAGGCTAAACCCTATAATCAAGAAGTGTAGAATATTTTAGCTACCTGTGCGGTAATTAACAGTAGGCAAAACCTTCCTGAAGCATATGATTGTAACTTATTGAATTTATAGAAATAGTTTTCACTTAAAGCAAAAAAACAATATTTTTAGGTAACACGGTCTATTGATAAATTTAACTTTTCAATCACCCACCCATTAAGTGATTTTCCTGCCCTTTCTGCCTCAAGTTTCCATCGGTATTTGTCATTTTCATTACACCTAAGGCTAAGGCTATCGTTAGCTGGTCTGTTGTGTTTTTTTGCGTACTGATTGCCAGCCATGTGGCTGTAACGGTTTGGGGTATCAGACATATTCTTACTCCTTTTGTTTTTCTATGTTTGAAGCACAAACATACAATGCCTTGTTTAAGGAATGTTTGCAATACGCTCTTTATTCTCATTTATCACCCTTGCATTACCTACCCATGAAAATAGCCAATTTGGGCTAGTTTCTATGAATAGGTAAAATCATGAATAACGTTAGTCAAGTAGCTCACGCTTTGTCTGTAAGTATAGACGTTGCCGAAAAGGCAGTTGAGTACGGACTGGTAAAACTAGCACACCACCCTGAGAAAGGTCCTGAGATTTTAGGGGTGGAGTCTCACGCTATCTTGGTACAAGAAGTAGGTAGATGCGTATAGATTTGGCTATGAGCGTCCAATAAACTATTGAATGACTTCATTCAATAAAATAATGAATATTAAGTTCATTCCCAGCCACGGCTGGGGTTATTTGTTAAACCAAGCTAAACCCTGCTTACCAAGAAAATAATTACCCAACCATAATGTACAAAATCCCTGATTTACTCACCTCATTTGCAGTAAGAAAAACGGAAGTAAGTCTTTCTAGCTCACAGCAAGAGTTTTTAAAATGGTTGGCCATTTTCTTATGGTGTTAAATCATGTGGGCTTTTTTGGTTGCCTACAATTACTTGCTTCAACGTAGCCTAACTTGCTTCAACGTAGCCTACGGGCTACAGTGAGCCATTTGAGATATACTATCAAAAGCACCGACCAGTTTGATAAATGGCTAAAAAAGCAAAGTGACCGTCAAGCAGTTAGAGCTATTGCTATACGTATTGTTAGGGCTGAACAAGGAAACTTTGGTGAGGGCGTGAGTGAAATGCGTATTTTTATTTAGCAGAATGTTTCCATGATGAAGACCCTGGGTTGTTTGTAAATGCGTTAAGGTATCTAGCTAAGCATCACGGTATGACTGAAGTTGCTAGAGCCGCTGGATTAAATCGTGAGAGCTTGTACAAAGCGTTTAGCGGCAAAGTGCAGCCTAAGTGGGATACGATTGCACGAGTGATGCGTGTATTGCACGTGGATATGACAGTGGTAGCTTAAATATGCACCTTAAAACTAGATGTCAATTTGTTTTTAGCTTATCTAAATAATCTGCCCAGGCTTGCATCATTTCTATACGATCGCCTTAAACGCTGGCAGACTATCTAAAGGGTATGCAAGAAGAAGCGCCTGAACAAGCTTCTGAGCTGATTAAATCCACAGTTAAAATGCAGGGTGAGGGTAACAATACTTTAGCGATAGGTTTGGTAGATCGTAACAACGACGTTGCTTGGGCTAACCTGAATGAAGTTGTGCGTTACTTCATATACCTAAGCAGGCAAAGAGAGGTGTTCGGTGCTTTGGTAGGGGGATATGAAGTATTATTTGAAGAATTACAGGCTGTTGCACTAGCAAGTTGAATCCAAGAAATAACTGGTATTGATTCTCGTTTAAAAAGGGTTGTTAGACAAACAGCCCTTTATTTAGACTAAAGTATTGATAGCTCGTAAAGCTTGATTTTATGGGTACTAAGGTGCCAAAAAGCAGGTTTATTGACGTATGTTAAGTAATTAATCTATTGCTTTAATTAGTAAACAAATGTAAAAAAGTTTAAGTGTAAATTAAAACCACAGTATCTGTTGGATTTGTAAACTAGAAACCAAAGGAATATGCAATGTCAGGAATTAACCAGTTCATTAAAGATAAACTGTCTGAAATGGGTAATAAAACGTGGATAACGCCAGATATTGACCAAAAGAAATTAAATAATGCTGTTAATGCCTTTAAGTTTGATGGCGAACCAACATCGATAATTGGTATTTGTGATAACACGACTTTTGGTAGTGCGAAAGAAGGTTTTATTCTTACTGGTCTTAAGGTTGTATTCAAAGAGGTTTTTGAATCGCCAGTTGAAATTTTTTATGAAGAAATAGAGTCAGTTGACTTTGTAGTGGACGTTACAACAAACAATAAAGGAAAAGAGAAAAAAAGTGAGTATTTAAGAATAATAACCAAGGATGGCAGAACTATAGAAGCCAAGTACTCTTCTTTAGTTAATCTTGAAAAACTAGCCGAAATACTTTCTAGCGTGATTAGTGACTATGAGAGTTACGAGGAACAGAATCAGTTACAGCCGATCGAAGAGTTATCAGATAGTCTTAAAGTAGCTTATCTCAAAATAATTGTGAACATGGCTTTTGAAAATGACGGCGAGGTTGATGATGCTGAGTTTGCAGAAATTATGCAGCTTATGTCTCGGCTTAAGTTAAGTGTTGAAGCAAGAAGTGAAGTAAGGCAATACTTAAGCAGTTTAGAAAACCTAGAGCCTGTTAGTAATTTAGTAGGCACTATTGATAGCGAAGCACCAGATGGAATGAGTAAGTCTCTACATATCTCATTAGTAAAGGACCTTATAAGCATTAACTCATCCTTGACAAGTAGCGTGACCAGTGATTTTGATTTCCTTCAAAAAAATCGTGATGTTTTTCAGGTGACTGATGAGCAGGTAGAGTTAACACAAATGGCTATTGTTAACGATAAAAAATTCTTGATCGAAATTATACTGACACTGCAATAACTAAAAGCGTTAAGGAGCTAAGTGCAAAAGCAGGTGCTGTTGGAGTACCACTTGGTGCAGTATATCTATCTGGTTCAGTAATGGGGATGTCTGCAGCAGGAATGACGTCAGGACTCGCTTCACTCGGCATGGGTGGCGTACTAGGGTTATCCAGTATGGCTACTGGTATTGGAGCTGCTGTTATCTTAGGTGTTGTGGCATATAAAGGAGTGAAGCACTTTACGGGATCTGGTGTAGATGAAGGTGATAAGCGCCGTGAAATTATGCTTCAAGAAGTTATTCGAGGGAGTCAATTAGCGGTCAATATGATGATTGAAGATATTAACCATCTTTCACTAGACTTAAATCGTGCACTTGCTTCTGAGAATGTTACAAAGGAAAAACTGTCAAAATTATCTGTAAAGCTCTCCCAATATATACGTGCTTCTAAAGTTATTTCTGATAGAAATGAAAATGCTGTAGCAGAAAAGACCCGTTTAAAATCGCCAGAGCTTTTAGATGTTGTACGTTTAAAAACATTAACAAAAAGTCATGATAAATCAAAGTATTATGATTTTGTGATGAATTTCTACAAAGAAGAAGTTGTAACTGAACAGAAAAATGGTCAGGAAGTAGAAAGTAAAGTGTACCGTTTAGTTAAGAATGGAAGTGTAAAAGACATGGAGCAGTTAGGGCAGTTTTTTGAATTGCTAGATTACTCAAGTACACAGTCTGCTGTAAAAGGTAAACTCCAAGGATTATTTTCTTAATGACAAAGTTTAAGGAACAAACAGATGCTTTACTAGTTCAGAGACACCAACAAACAGAAGGTGAGCAAAAGCTAGGTGAAATAGAGCAAGGCATCAATGAATTAAAAAAATTCAAAGTGAAAATCTTGATGACTTTGACGAACTTGATGCACAATTAGATGCATTGATGGCAGCAGAGGGAATTGTTTACGACCCTGGCGACTGCTCTTTAGAATTAGAGGTTGAGCTTGCACTAGATGTTGATGTTGAAGGCATTACAGCTCGTCATGAAATATCACTTATAAAAGCTTTAGAGCATGATAATGAAGCAGATTGGGAGAGCTACATAGCTTCAATCAGAAGCTATGCTTCTGAAAATGGTGTAAATCTGGAAGGTGACCCTTTCGCGCGACTAATGACTGAGTCGCAACGTATAGAAATCACTAAGCGTATCAACGACGATTTAACCTATAAAAAATCCAACTGTGATAAGTATGACTATATGATCGCAGCTACATGTGGAATGGTAGCTGGGCTAGTAGATGTCTTTTTTATTGGGTTGCCTGGTACTAGTAAAATCGGTGAAGCAGCTGATAAAACAGTTGATAGTGCAGTTATGGGGGTGTCTAAGCTTTTTGGTTGGAAGGGGCCAAGAGATCCGGAAGGCAATAGTGTAAAAAGTGCAGTTGGTTACTTAGAAAGAAATTACTCTGTTAATTACGACCAAGCATTATCCAACTCCCCAAATAAAAAAATGGGGACTAGCGGCCAAGTTAAAAACCTTACACCTAAGAACCACCATATTAAAAGTTTAGGTCACTCTCCTGACCTTATCGGTCTACTTTTCTCTATCATTAACCAATTTACTAGTACATCAACTTTTGTAAGTGATGGACGGTTAATTACAATAGATACTGAGACCTTTGAATTAAAAGGTAACAATTTTCCTGCTAAAGTTTTTGCTGGGTTTTGTAACTGGCTAGGTCATATAGCATCAGATATGGCTGGGTCCTCTGGATCAAAAGGACGTGGAGCTGGTGTGCCGATACCTTTCTACTCATTACTTCAATTTATAGATGTTGGTTCTTTTGGGCAGCATAGAGATACTTTTGCTAAGGTGGCCGTTAAAGTGTTCGAGGAAGGGTATGACCTTCGTCATGGTGTCGCTCTTGCAGTACCTGTGCTTATAGCTGAACTAATGACTCGCTTAGCTTGGACATTTAAACAAAAGGTTTATCATCAGAAAGAATGGAATGAATGTATTCCAACAGCTAATAATCCAGAGTTGCGGCGCATGTTGTTAGTAGCACATGGAACATTATGTCTCGTTGATGGTGTTGATGCTGGTTTGCGCTCTGGCGGTGACATTGTTCAGTTTATGTTGCGCTCCAATATTTTGGCGTGGGCAAGGTTCGGTACCTTGGCAATTAAAGAGCTACGTGCTTGGTACAAGGTGGGGCATATTGATATTGATGCTGCTAATGAGCATCTAGATAAAGAATATGCAAAGCTATTAGAAAACCAACTATAGAACCCTTAGAGCAAAATAAAGTAGGCTTCGTAATTTTAAAATGTATCTTTTTTATGAGATCTGAACTAACTATTTGAGGAGCGCTTACATCAAGCAGGGCAGATATTTGGTATCGTTGCTCTCTGGTGAGCTGTGTGTAGTGTCTCATGTTTGCTTCTCATTCTTGGTTGATTGAAAAGCATAAGATGCTACAGCAGCTTGCCTTCCAATCCTAACTTAATGAGTTGCACTTGAGAGTTGAATCTAGGAGGTGACATAACAATTTTGAACCAAGAAGAAAGTACGCCACTACATGTGGCGGTGGGGATGCTTTAATCTTTCAAATTATCTTCTATCCCCAATGCCCACCAGTAGGGTGCAAAGCTTTTTTCTGTGGCTTGGGCTACTAGCTTAATAAAGTCATCGTAGTCGCCTGTACAGTGCGCTTTATCTAATGATTGGTAGTAGGCCAAGCGTTGGTCAACTTCAATTACCGTAGCAGGGAAGCCAGCCTTCATTAGTTCAAGATTCATCAACAAACGTGCAGTGCGTCCATTACCATCAACAAAAGGGTGAATCTTCACAAATTCACCATGCACTCTGGCTGCTCTTTCAATCGGGTGTAATGCCTGTGCAGATTGATTGTACCAATCGACAAAGGCCGTCATCTGTTCAGCTACTTGTATTGCTTGGGGAGGGCGGTGTTCTGCACCAGAGATAAGTACGTTTACTCTTCTGTAGCTACCAGCATTCTCTGTGTCGATGTTTTTTAGTACTAACTGATGTAAAGATTTAATCGTCCACTCATCTAAAGGCTGCTGCTTAGTAACTAAATCTTCCACCAAAAAAATAGCATCACGGTGGTTTATAGCTTCAAAATGTTCTCGTATTGTTTTACCACCAATAGTGATGCCTTCTAAAGCAACCTTGGTTTCTTTAAGGGTGAGGGTGTTACCTTCTATGGCATTGCTGTGATACGTCCACTGCAATACAAGGCTCTCATGCAAGTTTTTAACGATCTGTGCATCTAAAGGCCGGTAGGTGTCTAGCTTGGCTTTTAGAGCGTCGAGCATAGAGAAGCTACGCATACTTTAGATCCTTTAAGTTACCGAAGGTGAAGTAGGTTGCTTCGGCAGGTTAGCATTATTCTTTTGCTAAGAAGCTAGTTGGTTTCCATCGAATTTTAATCAATTTTGTCTAGTGCAGAGGCTAGCAAGAAATCGTGTCTAGTCCAGTGTCTAGCCTACAGATTGAAAACCATTAAACCAAAAAAAGACCTACGCTAAGTTGCTGTAAGTCTTTGATTTTACTGCCTTTTTTGGTCGGAGTGATAGGATTCGAACCTACGACCCCTTGCACCCCATGCAAGTGCGCTACCAAGCTGCGCCACACTCCGTCATCTGTCTATTGCTATGTTTCTTTACTGTGTCTTCAGCCTAAGGGGGTTGCTGATTCAACGGGTCGTATTATAGGTAAGTTTAGTTTATTTGCAAGCTATTTTAAAAAACTTGAGTGTTTTCAATCACCTTGGTAGGCTTCTACTCTGGATTTAAGTTTTTGACCAGCCCTAAAAGTAACCACACGGCGTGCTGAAATAGGAATTTCTTCACCTGTTTTTGGGTTGCGTCCAGGTCGCTCACTTTTATCTCGTAAGTCGAAATTTCCAAAGCCTGAAATTTTTACTTGTTCGTTATCTGCTAGGCAGTCTTTGATTTCACTAAAAAAAAGATCAACCATTTCTTTGGCATCACGTTTGGTAAGTCCTAGTTCATCAATTAGCTTTTCAGCCATTTCTGCTTTAGTCAGTGCACCCATGTATTCCGCTCCTTGCAAGTGTTGCACGGAAACTATTCAAACAGATGAACAAGCTTGTTGTGCTTGCTCATCTGAAAGCAGGGTTGTTATCTAAGCTGATTTTTCTGCCTAGCACATAACTTGCTAGTTAATTAACTTGGTTTAGTTATTTTACTAAGTAATTAACTGCGTAGTTCTGCTGCATAACCCTGTGAAAAGGCCGTAACAACTTGATTAACTTGAGTATTAATTTCTTCATCAGTTAGAGTGCGTGAAGGATGCTGCCAGGTCAAGCCCAAAGCGAGGCTCTTTTTACCTTCTTCTACGCCTTTTCCTTGATAAACATCAAACAGGGTGACTTTTTGCAACCACTCGCCACCTTGAATGCGAGCTTCTTGTATGAGTTGTCCTACTGGTAGCTCTGCATCTACCACTAGAGCAAGATCACGTCGCATCTCAGGAAAGCGTGAAAGGCTTTGGAATTGAGCTACTTGCCCTTGAGTAATGCTAGCCAGTGTTACTTCAAATACAAATACCTTGCCGCGTAAATCGAGTGACTTCATCAGTTGTGGGTGAAGTGCACCTATCCACCCCGCAGTTACTAGCTTGCCATCTTCTTGCTGGTAGAGTATTTCTGCACTTTGTCCCGGGTGTAGAGCAGGGTTGCTTGCAGTGCGAAATTGCCAGCGGTCTGTGTTATTACCTAAATCTATTAATGCTTCTAAATCGCCTTTAAGGTCGAAGAAGTCAACTTCTTCAGCCTTACCTGTCCAACCTTCTGGGAAGCGGTTGCCGCTAATTAATCCAGCCAACATTGCTTCTTGTTTTAGGCTTTTGTCTGCTTGTTTAATGAAACGTAGGCCAGTTTCAAAAAAGCGCACTCGGGGTTGTTGGCGTTTTTGATTGTGGCTTAGTGCCTTGGCTAAACCGGGCAGTAGGCTTGTGCGCATTACAGACAAGTCTGCTGAGATAGGATTAGCAAGCGCAAGTGGTTCGTTGTTGGGGTCGAATAAGGTCGACCATTTAGGGTCAATAAAGCTGTAGGTTATGGCTTCTTGATAACCACGAGAGATAAGCAGTTCTCGAATTTTACGTTGGCTAATTTCACTTTCTGGGCGGCTTTGAATAATAAGGTTTGCGGTGGGTGCTTTAACGGGCAGATTGTCATAGCCGTAGACACGCGCAACTTCTTCGATTAAGTCTTCTTCTATGCTGATATCAAAACGGTAGCTAGGTACCTGAGCAACCCAAGCTGAACCTGTGTCGGTCACTTCTAGGCCAAGGCGGGTTAGAATATCGCTAACCTCGGCATCATCTAAGCGAATGGCAAGCAGCTGTTCTAAACGTGCTTTGCGTAGCGTTACTGGCTGGCGAACAGGCAGATGGGCTTCTGAAACGGCTTCTGTAATCGGGCCCGCTTTACCGCCAGTAATTTCTAATAACAGCTCGGTAGCACGTTCCATGGCTCTTTCTTGTAGCTTAAAGTCTACACCCCGTTCAAAACGGTGCGAAGCATCGGTATGCAAACCGTATTCACGTGCTTTACCAGCTAAGGATAAAGGGTCGAAGTAGGCTACTTCTAGCATTAAGTCTTGTGTTGTTTCATTACAGCCGCTGGCTTCGCCGCCCATTATGCCAGCAAGGGCTAGCGCTTGCTGATCATCGGCTATTACCAAGGTTTCAGGCTTTATTTTAAGCTGAGTGCCGTTAAGTAGGGTTAGTTCTTTATTAGGCTTAGCAAAGCGAACGTTGATTGCACCCTTGATATTGGCAAGATCAAAGGCATGCATTGGCTGGCCAAGTTCTAGCATAACGTAGTTGGTAACATCAACGACTGGGTCTAGGCTGCGAATACCGCCACGGCGCAGTTTTTCTTGCATCCAAAGGGGTGTAGCGGCCTTAATATTAACATCACGTATAATGCGGCCTAGGTAGCGTGGGCAGGCCGTAGGTGCTTCTAGGTTAATTGTTGGTTGATCATCAATAACAGGGCTAATGCGGTTAAGTACGGGTTGTGTAACACTAAGGCGGTTAAGTACGCCCACTTCACGCGCTAAACCTGCAATAGATAAACAGTCGCTACGGTTGGGGGTTAGGTCAACATCAAAAATTTGGTCATCTAGCTGCAAGTAGTCACGAATGTCTTGACCAACTGGCGCATCGGCGGGTAATTCCATAATGCCATCGTGGCTTTCAGAAAGTCCTAGCTCTTGTTCCGAGCTGAGCATACCAAAGGATTCAACCTGACGTAGCTTGGCTTTTTTAATTTTGAAGTTGCCGGGTAATACCGCACCGATACGAGCAAAAGCAGTTTTTAAACCGGCTCTGGCATTGGGCGCACCACACACCACGGCAAAGGTTTCTGTGCCATCGGTTACGCTACACACTTGTAGTTTGTCTGCATTGGGGTGGGGTTCGGCGCTAAGTATTTCACCAATAACCACACCAGTAAAATCACCTGCAGCAGCTTCTCTGCCATCTATTTCTAGCCCTGCAAGGGAAAGTTGTTCGTCTAGGCTGTTGGAATCTAATGCTGGGTTAACCCACTCACGCAGCCATTTTTCACTGAATTTCATTATTTTGGAATCCTGTCTTAAAAGGTCGGCAATTAACTAAGTTGGCTTAAGAATTTAATGTCGTTGTCAAAAAATAAACGTAGGTCATCAACGCCATAACGCAGCATAGAAAAGCGTTCCACGCCCATTCCAAAAGCAAAGCCGGTGTACTTTTCAGGATCTATCCCTGACATTTCAAGTACGCGGGGGTGCACCATGCCGCAACCGAGTACTTCTAACCAACGACCATCACCTCGGTCTACATCCACTTCTATGGAGGGTTCGGTAAAGGGGAAGTAGGAAGGGCGAAAGCGTACTTTTAAGTCTTGTTCAAAGAAGGCACGTAGGAATTGTTGCAAAATGCCTTTTAAGTCAGCAAAGCTAATGTTTTCATCAATAAGTAACCCTTCAACCTGATGAAACATGGGGGAGTGGGTCATATCAGAATCGCAGCGATAAACACGGCCTGGGCAAATAATGCGAATGGGCGGCTGCTTGTTTTCCATTTCACGTACTTGCACGGGTGAAGTGTGGGTACGTAAAAGTGTGTGGGCATCAAAGTAAAAAGTATCGTGCATGGCGCGCGCTGGGTGGTGCGCCGGAATGTTTAACGCTTCAAAGTTGTGGTAATCATCTTCAACTTCAGGGCCTTCGGCCACAGTGAAGCCTATGGAAGAGAAAAAATCTTCGATGCGGTTAATGGTACGGGTAACAGGGTGCAGGCCACCCATTTTTTGCCCACGACCTGGCAGGCTAATATCGATGGATTCAGCGGCTAGACGGGCATTTAAAGCAGCACTTTCAAGTTCTTCTTTACGTGTATTTAAAGCATCTTGAACGACCTGCTTAGCGTGGTTAATAACTTCACCGGCTTTGGGGCGCTCTTCTGCTGGTAGGCTGCCTAGGGTTTTTAGTAGGCTGGTGAGTTCACCTTTTTTACCTAGGTAGTGTACCCGGAGTTGGTCGAGGGTTTGACTGTCGGAGGTCTGGGTGATTTTTTCCAGTGCCTGATACACCCTTTGCTGTAATGTCTCGCCTTCTACAGTGAGGGAGGAGAGGTTTTCCATCTGCACAACTCCAGAATTAAATAGAGGTTAAATAAAAATCAATAAAAAAGGGGAAGAGCGCAGCCCTTCCCCTGATTACTTTTTACTAGCTTAAGCTAAAAAATTAGGCCAGAGCGGCTTTAGATTTTTCAACGATAGCTGTAAAAGTAGCCATATCGTGTACTGCTATGTCAGCCAGTACTTTACGGTCAATGGCGATGTCCGCTTTTTTCAGACCTGAAATGAAACGGCTGTAAGACATGCCATTCATACGGGTTGCTGCGTTAATACGGGCAATCCACAGAGCACGGAACTGACGCTTACGAACCTTACGGTCACGGTAAGCATACTGACCTGCTTTGATAACAGCCTGTTTAGCTACGCGGAATACACGGCTACGAGCACCGTAATAACCTTTAGCTAATTTTAGAATCTTTTTGTGACGACGACGCGCCTGAACACCACGCTTTACGCGAGCCATACTTTACTCCTGAAAATGAAATAGAAAAACTTAAAGTCCGGCCAGCATACGCTTGATAAGCGGCTGATCCGCAGCTGCAACTTGCTTCATATTACGCAGTTGACGCTTACGCTTAGGGCTTTTCTTAGTCAGGATATGGCTACGGTGTGACTGCTTGTGCTTAAAGCCGTTGGCAGTCGCTTTGAAACGCTTACGCGCTCCGCTTTTGGTCTTAATTTTATTCTTAGACATTGCTAAGTACTCCACAAGTGCATTTTTTAATGCGTTGCAAGGGATTGGGCATGATCCGAGCCCTGTTGCTTACCTAGTTGCACCCTAGCGTATAACTAGAGTGCAGTAGGGGATCATTTCTTCTTAGGTGCTAGCATCATTACCATTTGTCTGCCTTCTAAACGAGGGCGAGATTCAACAACAATGGTATCACCTAAGTCTTCTTCGATCCGTTGGAAAAGGCGTAAACCAATATCTTGGTGTGCCATTTCACGACCACGGAAACGAAGCGTGATTTTTACCTTGTCACCATCTTCAAGAAAACGGACTACGTTACGGAACTTGATTTGGTAGTCGCCTTCATCGGTGCCAGGGCGGAACTTTAGTTCTTTGATCTGGATTTGTTTCTGTTTTTTCTTTTGAGCGTTTTTTGCTTTTTTCGCTTCAAACTGGAATTTACCATAGTCCATTATTTTACAAACAATGGGGTCGGCATCAGAAATTTTAACCAGATCTAATTCAGCAGCAGCTGCACGTTCTAGTGCATCTTCTAGCGTAACTACGCCCACCTGTTCACCGTCTTGGTCTATAAGACGTACTTCGGTGGCTTGAATATTTTCATTTATTGGTGGCAGGTTCTTTTTTGGATCCCGCCTAATTGGATTAGCGCGCTTGATTGCTATATCTCCATCAATTTTTAGGGTGACACATGGGGCTCTTGTGACACAGGTTAGTGTTTTTCGAGCAGTCTGGACTTAAAAGTTTCTAAATCCATTGAACCAAGGTCTTCGCCATGTCGAGTACGAACTGAAATGGTTCCATTCTCAACTTCCTTATTACCAACTACAAGCAGATAAGGAATCTTAGCGAGGGTATGCTCGCGGATTTTAAAGCCTATCTTCTCATTTCTCAAGTCCGTTTCTACACGGAAGCCTGAATTTATTAAACTTTTTGTTAAATCTTTAGCGTAATCGGCTTGTTTGTCAGTAATATTCATTACTGCAACCTGTACGGGTGCTAGCCAAGTGGGTAGATCGCCCGCATAGTGTTCGATTAAAATGCCAATAAAGCGTTCAAACGAACCTAGAATAGCACGGTGCAGCATGACTGGGTGTTTGCGATTACCGTCTTCAGCTACATATTGTGAACCTAAACGACCTGGAAGTACAAAGTCTAACTGTAGCGTACCACACTGCCACACACGGCCTATAGAGTCGCGTAGGGAAAATTCGATTTTAGGGCCGTAGAAAGCACCTTCGCCAATTTGCAGCTCCCATTTTTGGCCAACTTTGTTCAATGCAGCTTCAAGGGCATGTTCTGCTTTGTCCCAGAGTGCATCATCGCCTAGGCGGCTTTCTGGGCGAGTTGAAAGCTTAAGCTCAACATCAGTGAAGCCAAACTCTTTGTACACATCTAGGGTTAGCTGAATAAAGCGGGTGGATTCTTCTTCCATTTGCTCTTCAGTACAGAAGATATGGGCATCGTCTTGGGTGAAACCACGCACACGCATTAGACCATGCAAAGAACCAGAGGGTTCGTTACGGTGACAAGCACCAAATTCAGCCATGCGTAGGGGTAAATCACGGTAGCTTTTTAAACCTTGGTTGAATATCTGCAAGTGGCAAGGGCAGTTCATGGGTTTAACAGCGTAGTCACGGTTTTCAGACACGGTGGTGAACATATTGGCGTGGTAATGTTCCCAGTGACCTGAGCGTTCCCAAAGAACTTTATCAACTACTTGCGGTGTTCTTACTTCAACATAACCATTTTTGTGCTGAACGTCGCGCATGTAATCTTCAAGAAGTTGGTAAAGTGTCCAGCCATTAGGGTGCCAGAACACCATGCCCGGTGCTTCATCTTGAATGTGGAATAAATCCATACGCTTAGCTAATTTACGGTGGTCACGCTTTTCAGCTTCTTCTAAGCGGTGTAAATAGTCTTTTAAATCTTTTTTATCTGCCCAGCAGGTGCCGTAAATTCGTTGCAACATTTTGTTGTTTGAATCGCCACGCCAGTAAGCACCTGATACCCGCATTAATTTGAATGCTTTGATCTTGCCTGTGCTAGGTACGTGAGGGCCACGACAAAGGTCAGTAAATTCACCTTGGCGATAAAGCGACAGTTCTTCATGGGCAGGAATGTCGCGAATGATTTCAGCTTTGTAGATTTCGCCCTGCTGTTCGAAAAAATCAATTGCCTCATCACGTGACATGGTTAGGCGTTCAACAGGAATATCCTGCTTAACCAGTTCACCCATGCGTTTTTCTATGGCTTCTAAATCTTCAGGTGCAAAGGTGCCGTCTATATCGAAGTCGTAATAAAAGCCATTTTCGATAGTTGGACCAATAGTGACCTGAGACTGAGGCCAAAGTTGCTTAACTGCCATTGCCATAAGGTGAGCACAGGAATGACGAAGCACTTCAACACCTTCATCATCTCTTGCGGTAATTATGGCTAGATTGCTGTCTTCGGTCATTAGATAGCTAGTATCAACCAGCTTGCCATCTACTTTGCCAGCAAGTGCTGCTTTGGCAAGACCTGCACCTATGGATTCTGCAACTTGAAACACGCTGACAGCTTCATCAAAATTTCGCTGACTGCCATCGGGGAGGGTAATTAAAGGCATTTTTTATCCTGAGCAGTGGTGTCCCGTACGAGAGGACACTTGGTTCATTTCCCGTTTTCAGTGGGCTACTGTATTAAAAACTTGTGTAAAAATATAAAAGCCGACCTCTAGGTCGGCGCAAAATTCTGCCACTAAATCAAGGTTTTGTCCAGTGTAATCACTAGTTGTTGGGGATTTATTGGTACATTACACCTTGTTTGGGTAGGGGTGTTCCGTCCAAGGCTGGGTAGTTGCCAACTAGCTGTAAGCGGCCTTGTAAAAACCAGCGTACGGCTATGGGGTATAAGATATGCTCTTGGAGCTGCACCTTACTAGCTAGGCTGTCTTCATCATCGTCAGGGCTAACGGGGACTTTCGCTTGTAAGATTAGTGGGCCACCGTCTAACTCTTCGGTTACAAAGTGAATGCTTAAGCCGTGTTCTTCATCGCCTGCTTCTAATACGCGGCGATGGGTATGCAGGCCTTTGTATTTGGGAAGCAGAGAAGGGTGAATGTTTAATAGCTTGCCATGAAATTTAATCACAAAAGCAGGTGATAAAATTCGCATAAAGCCTGCTAGCACTATAAGGTCGGGCTGTTGCTCTTCTACAAGTCGAGCTAACTGTTGATCATAGGCCTCACGGCTAGGGAAGTCTTTTGCTGCTAGCGTTAAGGCTGGAATATTAACCTGTCGCGCACGTTCTAAACCAAAAGCCTCGGCCTTATCACTAATAACTGCAACAATTTCACCGCCTAATCCTTCCTTGGATTTGGCTGTGTCGATAAGTGCTTGTAAGTTGCTGCCATTGCCTGAAATTAAAACAACAACTCGACGCGCTTCAGGCGTTTCACCCACTTGCATCATGCTTTAAGACCTTTAATTACAACGGCTTCTTCATTTGCATGGCGGGGTGTAATTTCACCTAGCTCAAAAACGGTTTCACCCGCGGCTTCAAGCTTTTTGGTTAGCTCTGCAACCTGGCTAGCATCAACAGCTAGCACCATGCCAATACCACAGTTAAGTGTGCGGTACATTTCGGTTTCAGCAACCTGTCCAGCGTCTTGTAGCCAATCAAACACCGCTGGGCGTTGGTAATTGGTTAAATCTAACTCTGCCTTGCAATTGTCTGGCAATACACGAGGAATATTTTCAAACCAGCCGCCGCCAGTAATGTGAGACAAAGCATGAATGCCTTCATTGCCACGCACTAGGGGTAGCAAAGATTTTACGTAAATACGGGTAGGAGCCATTAGGGCATCACCCAAGGTTTGGCCATCTTTTAGTAGGCTATCCAATGACTCTCCGGAAACTTTAATAAGCTTACGAATAAGAGAATAACCATTGGAGTGGGGGCCAGAAGAGGCTAAGCCTAATAAGCGATCACCAGCCTTTACTTTAGTGCCATCGATTATTTCTGATTTTTCTACAATACCAACGCAGAAGCCTGCTAGGTCATAGTCATCACCTTCATACATGCCTGGCATTTCAGCGGTTTCACCGCCCACCAGTGCGCAGCCTGCTTGTTCGCAACCGGTACCTATGCCGGTTACCACATCAGCAGCGACATCAACATTCAGATGGCCGGTGGCATAATAGTCAAGGAAGAAAAGGGGTTCAGCACCACAAACAAGAAGATCATTAACACACATGGCTACCAAGTCGATACCGATAGTGTCATGCTTGTTTAGGTCTATGGCTAGGCGTAATTTAGTGCCTACACCATCGGTACCAGAAACTAAAACGGGTTCACGGTAGCCTGCAGGAATTTGGCAAAGTGCACCAAAGCCACCAAGGCCACCCATAACTTCTGGACGGCTGGTGCGCTTGGCAACACCTTTTATACGTTCAACTAGGGCATTGCCTGCGTCTATGTCTACGCCAGCATCTTTATAAGTGATAGGGGTTTTGCTACGGCTCATTGGGTGTCCTGCGTTGGAAAAATTGGAACGGTAATATTGGGCAAGAAGCATAAAGTTGCGTATTCTAGCACTCCAACGAGCGAGTCTCCATGCACTAGAGCCGCTCAAGTTGAATTTATTTATACTTAGGTAGATTATTCCGACTTATTGCAAAGGGATGGAATAGGTGAAATTGAAAAAATACGCATTAAAAATAGGTCAGTTGCTGTTAGTAACGCTTTGGTTAGCCCAGCCTGCTTCTGCTGAACGGGTAACGAATCTTTATACCTTAAGTAGTTGGGTAGCCGACACTTCTGATGAGCAGCGTGCGCTGGTTGCTAACGAGTTATTAAAAAAACTTTTCGTCAAAGTTTCGGGCACAGTTGCTGTACTAGAAAAAATGCCTCCCGAAGACTTTAGTAAGCGCCTTATAAACCAAGATCAAGATAATGAAACGGAGTTTCTTGAACTCTATAGCGAACACCCCAGCTATGAGCTTTGGAAGGAACTTTCCTCTGCTCAACACCTCATTAACCAATTTAGTTATACGGCAAGCAATGAACCAGTAACTCTAACTAATGGTGAAGTGGTTAAGGGACAACATTTAGAGCTAACCTTTGATGAAGATGGGGTTAAAAACCTGTTGCGCCGCCTAAATACACAGGTGTGGGATGCTAACCGTCCGAAGGTTTTGTTTTGGGTGGCCTTAGAAAGCAGGAATGGGCGCACACTAATAACACAAGAGTCCAATGCCCCCCTTTCAAAAGTATTAACTGATCAAAGTGAGGAAAGGGGCCTTCCTTATCAGTTACCTGATTTTAATATTCACCCTGCGACAGATACCTTGTTTTCTGATATTTGGGGTGGCTTTAGCCAACAAATTATTGCTGCCTCTGAACCCTACGAACCCGATGCGGTTGCTGTAGGGAAAATAAGAGCATCTGGCAATAGTTGGCGTGTTGAATGGCGGTTATTTACTGGCATGGGAAGTGTTTGGCACAGCGCCACTGCAACTACTTTAAGGGAGGCTTTGCAGGAGGGGGTGCACTTTACTGCTGAAGAGTTATCTAAACGCTATGCTAGCCAAGTAGGACAGGGTGCAGGTACTTATCAAGTGATGGTCAGTAATGTTAAAAGAGTGCAAGACTATGCAGCCATTAGTAACTACCTCAACGGCTTATCCCTAGCAAGTAAAGTGCGTGTTGCTCAATCTGCAGATCAGCGCATTTTATTTGAATTAACGCTGCGTGGAGGTTTAGACCAATTAAGGGCTAACCTTGCACTCGATGGACGATTAAAAGAAGAGTCTTTTTTTGGTCTGCAACAAACCAGCAGCTACTCACAAAAAGCCGTTACAGATCAGCCAGAAAAGCCCTCTACAGAGCAGGCTGATGCTTATTTTCGCTGGCAAGCCAACTAAAAAAGTGCCCTACTTATGACTTTTCAGCCTATGCAATTATCACTTGGCGTAAGCCTGCAGGATGACCTGCATTTTGATAATTTTTTAGCCGGTCAAAATTCAGCTGTTTTAGCCCAGCTACAAGAGCTGTTTACGCCAGAAGAGGAGACTTTTCGTTTTGTTTACCTCTGGGGTTCAGAGGATTCAGGTAAAACGCATCTTCTAAAAGCCGTTTGTCAGCAGGCTAAGCAGCTTTCAAAAACGACTTGTTACCTAAACTTAGCCCAAGAAGCTAAGGCAGAAGTATTAACCAGTATAAGTAGCAAGGTGGTTTGTATAGATAACCTACAAGCTGTTGCAGGGCAGGCTGCTTGGGAAGAAGGGCTTTTTCACCTGTTTAACCGCATTCGAGAGCAACAGGGTTTATTAGTTTTCTCAGCTCTAAGCGGGTCCTCCCACTTAGGTATTGTTTTACCTGATTTATTATCACGGCTTTCTTGGGGGCTGACCTACCATTTGCAAGCCCTACAAGATGATGAAAAGCTACTGGCTTTTAAATTACGTGCAAGGCAAAGAGGCATGGATGTACCCGATGAAGTTATTCGTTATTTAATACACCGTAGCCCCAGAAAACTAAGTGGACTATTTGCCTTGCTGGATGTGTTAGACGAAGCCAGTTTAAAAGAACAACGTAAATTAACGATTCCCTTTGTTCGTCAGGCACTAAATTGGTAATATTTGCTTGTTGTTACATATAGTTGTGATTTAATCTTTCACTTGTGGGTTGCTTAGGGTTAATCTATAGGTATTCTAAGATTAGTATTTAAGCAAACTGTAGCTGTTAGTGTCAGAAGGAAAAGGTCTTGGCTAGAATCTCTGAGCAGGAAGTAACACATATTCTTCAGCAATCACTCGATCTGGTTTTAATACTCGATCCTGGTGATTTAACTCTAATGTTTGTAAATGAGCATGGTGCTAACTGGCTAGGTTACACAGCTGCCGACCTGATGGATAAACTGCCAATAGAGTTTATGCCTGAAATGTCTGCCGCTGAATTAGAAGGCATACTTGAGAATCTACGCATTCTTGATGAAGGTGAAGGAACCGTTTTAGTTACACCTGTGCGCCGTAGCATAGGCAATGATCATGATTTTGAATTCCGCCTTCAGTTAATTCAAATTGATGGACGTGAATTTGTTTTAGCTAACGGTCGTGATATAGCAGAACGTGTAGCGGTGACAGATGAAGTGCACAATCTTTTGGCCGATGCACAAACAGAGTCGCGTCAAGATAAAACAACGCAGCTTTATCAGCGTGATACCTTTCTGCAAATTTTCCGTGATTTAGTAAAAGAAGTTGGGCCAGACGGTTTACGCTTAACCTTGATAGTTATCGACATGAAAAACTTGCATGACATTAACTCTCAGTTTGGGCAAAGTGTTGGTGATCGAGTGCTTCGTAATATGGGTAATCTGCTACGTCATGCTGCTACCCGCGAAGATATTTGTGCTCGTTTTAGTGGCCGTAAGCTGTGTATTTTAATGCCAGGTAAAGGGCAGAATGACGGCCTAACCTTGGCAGATAAAATTAACCGTGCATTAGCCAAGGTTAAATATTCTGAGTTTCCAACACTACGTATTCATTCTAGCGTTGGTGTGGCTGAACTACCTGAACCTAATGAGCCAGAGTTATTGCTTGAAAAAGTAATTAGCCAAATGCGCGAACTCAAAACTGTTGAGCTCGCACAAGAAGTACACCGCTTAGGTTTATTAACCCTACAACTTCCTTAGTTGTAAAACCTTCTAATTATGTAGCTGTGTCGTCGATTACTGCGCCGCGCAGCTCCATACCTCTCCAGCGCCCATACATCATAGCTGCCGTAAAAAGCGTAATCGCTAAGAGGGCTTGCAACGCGCCTATGCCTGCCTTACCTGGCACAATAAATGTTGTTGTACCCTGCATAAAATAAACCAAGCTGACAAAGCATAGCCAAGCGTGCCCACGTGGATTACGCATAAGTACGGCTGGCAAAAAAGCTAAGAGGGGTAACCAAAGCACTGTCAAAATAACCCACAAACGGCTTTCTTCTGGAAGGGGAAAGACAATTAACCCCGCTAAAAGAATAGCTAACAAGCCAAAATAGCTGATTAAAGTTAGCCAGCGGCTAACCTTTAGTTTGAGGTTAAGTTCTTTACGGGGTAGTGGGGTGGCTGGTTTCACGGGTGATTAAAATTCCTAGTCAATTAATTTATGCGCTATGAAGCTTTAAGGCTAAACGTGCAATGCGTTTGCCTTGTTCATGGCACAGCTTTAGTTCTGTTGTGCTGAGTTCGCTGTTACCTTTAACGCCCGCAACATGACTGGCACCATAGGGTGTACCGCCTTCGGTCGTGCTAGTAAGCTCAGGATGAGAGTAGGGAATACCTGCCCAAAGCATACCGTGATGAATTAAAGGAATTGCCATGGTTACTAGGGTTGTTTCTTGCCCACCATGCAAGCTTGAAGTTGAAGTGAAGGTACCTGCAGGCTTGTCTATTAAAGCGCCCGATAACCACAAACCACTGGTTGAATCGATAAAATATTTCATGGGCGCGGCCATATTACCAAAGCGTGTGGGGCTACCTAACAATAAGCCTGAGCAGTGGCGTAAATCCTCTTCTGTACAATAAACCGCACCTTCTTCTGGCACGGCAGGTGCAGTTGCTTCATTAACAGTAGATACCGCTGGCACAGTGCGTAAACGTGCTTCGATTCCACTCACTTGCTCAACACCTTCTGCCAAGGCGCGTGCCATCTTAGCTGTACTACCCTTACGTGAGTAATAAAGCACTAAAATATAGGGTTGTGACATATATTTATTCCTTAAACTTAAATCAGTTCAAGCACTTGCTCGGGTGGGCGGCCAATACGTGCTTGCTGACCATTACTTAAAATTGGGCGCTCAATGAGCTTAGGGTGATCAACCATTGCCTGAATTAATTGCGCTTCAGTAACCTCTACCGCCCCTAAATTCAGCTCTTTATAAAGGTCTTCATCTTTTCGAATTAATTCAGCTGGCTTTTTACCTAACTGAGTTAATAGGCTAGTCAGTTCTTCTGTACTTAATGGGGCTTCTAGGTATTTGCGAATTTCAGGTTGTATGCCTTTTTCTTCAAGCAGTTGAAGGGCTTGGCGTGATTTTGAGCAGCGTGGATTGTGGTAAAAAACTAATGACATAAGGTATCTCTTATTACATCGATTATAGGTGTTAGAATAAGGCCATTCTACCAGTCTGTGATAGGGATTAAACCTCTGACATGCAAAGACTCCAATCTTTACTCAATAACACCCTGCGTTTAAAAGGCATTAACTATGCTTGGCGGGTTTTTCAGCGTTTTTTAAGGGATAACGGTCCTCGCAATGCCGCTGCCTTAACCTACACTTCGCTTTTTGCTGTCGTGCCTATGCTGATGGTGGTTTATTCCATGCTAGCGGCTCTGCCTATTTTTCAGGGTGTGGGCGATGAATTACAAGCAATGCTATTTAATAACCTAGTACCTGCTACGGGTGAGGTTATACAAGACTATATGAGCGGTTTTGCCAAACAAGCAAGGCAAATGACACTTGTTGGTGCCATTGTTTTAATTGTTACCGCTGGCATGATGATTGTTAGCATTGAAAAAGCTTTCAACCATATTTGGCGGGTTGAAAAACCTCGCCGCGGTTTACAAGCTTTACTCATTTATTGGACAGTGCTGACTTTAGGCCCCATGTTGCTAGGTGCAGGGCTGCTGCTCAGTTCATATTTAACTACGCTACCTTTGCTCGACAGGCTTAACGGTTATACAGGTGGCGGTGTTGCTAGTCTTTGGAAGTTCCTACCTTTTATGTTCAGCATACTGGCTTTTACCCTGCTCTATTGGGCTGTGCCCCATTGTTCAGTTAGGTTTAGAGACGCTGCCGTAGGCGGTTTAGCTATGGCTGTTCTTTTTGAAACGGCCAAAAAAACCTTTACTTGGTTTGTTAGTAGTTTTCCCAGCTATGAATTGATTTACGGTGCTTTTGCTGCCTTTCCACTATTTTTAATGTGGATTTATATTGCTTGGATGATGATTTTGCTTTGTGCTCAATGGGTAGCGGTTAGGGGGTTGCCAGCAGAAACTACAGACAAGGATAAATTGCAGCCAGGTTTACAAATGTTGCTGGTGTTAAGAGCACTTTGGGAAGCTTTTGCAAAAGCTGAGGGTGTAGAAGATAATCAGCTGCGTAATTTAGCTGCTAGTGAAAATGCAGAAGACTGGCAAGCCAATATGCAGTGGCTACAAGCAAATCAATGGGTTGTTTTTGATGCTGAGCGTGAAGTCTGGTTGCCCGGTCGAGATTTTAACCGCATAAGTTTTGCCAGCTGGCTACAAGCCTTGCCTTGGCGTTTACCACCTGTAGAAGACTGGCCTGCTTCACTTAACCCTTTGCAAGAAGTACGTGAGAGCCTTGCTGCCTTACAAAAAGAAGAAGCTCAGCGTTTTTCAGCGCCTTTAAGCCAGTTAATTAGCCATTCCAACCTTAAAAAGGAAGATGAATTATGAGACGCGCAATCAGTTTAGTGCTTATTGTTATCGGTATTCTGCTTTTGTATTGGGGCTATGATTTACAGCAGCGCTTAGATACGGAAATTATTAAGCAGATAACCGGTGAGATGCCAGAGCAGGTTTGGCAGTACTATGTAACCGGTGGTATTGCAGTGCTAGTGGGTATTTTAGGTGTTTGGAAAAGTAAGTGATTTAAGCAGAAGCTAGCTACTTAGCTAGCTTCTTATTGGGTGGCTAGCGTTAAATTAGTCGCCCATACTTATTTCCGGCCCTGCTGATTCAGTCATTGCCTGTATTTTTTCGTCAACCTTGGCTGCTATTTCAGCAAAAATACTCGCTGCTTTGCTATCTGGTTCACTAATGGCCAGGGGTTGGCCTAAGTCCATTTGCTTACGAATATTTAATGATAGAGGCAGCTGGCCAAGTAGGTCAGTTTGGTATTCTTCAGCGATTCTTTCACCGCCACCTTCACCAAAAATAGGCTCGCTGTGCCCACACTCAGAGCAGGTGTGTAAGCTCATGTTTTCTACCACACCTAACACTGGCACTTTTACCTGACGGAACATTTCAATACCGCGCTTGGCATCTAAAAGGGCGATATCTTGTGGTGTTGTAACAATAACAGCACCAGTAACTTTAACTTTTTGCGCCATAGTTAGCTGAATATCACCCGTGCCTGGTGGCATATCAATAAACAGGTAATCTAAATCTTGCCAACGGGTTTGATCGAGTAGCTGTTGAAAAGCACCCGCAGCCATAGGGCCACGCCAAATCATCGGTGTTTTAGCATCCACTAAAAAAGCCATCGACATAATTTGTATGCCGTGGGCAATAACAGGATCAAAACTTTTACCATCTTCAGACTTAGGCTTAGTTTCAGCTGGTACTGCAAACATGGCAGCTTGGCTAGGGCCATAAATATCGGCATCTAAAATACCCACACGCTTACCTTTGGCAGCCATTGCCATTGCTAGGTTAGCTGTTACAGTCGATTTACCAACGCCGCCTTTACCTGAAGCAACGGCAATAATATGCTTTACGCCTTCTGTCACTTTATTCTCCTCACAAGGTTTATAGTGCACATCTTAGACCTGTTTGATAACTAGGGCAAAGGACTTACTTAAGGATAGCTTTTAATGCTGGTTGAGAAAAAACACTATAAGTTGCAGGGCTTTACCACTTCTAACGGACAATTCATTCCAGAAGTTGAGGTTGGCTGGGAAAGCTGGGGTAAGCTGAATGCCCAGCGTGATAACGCTATTCTGGTTACCCATTATTTTTCAGGCGCTAGCCATGCGGCTGGACGTTACCAAGAAGATGACCTGCTTGCAGGCTATTGGGATAGCATCATCGGCCCTGGCAAACCTTTGGATACCGATAAATACTTTATTATTAGTAGCGATACACTGGTTAACCAAGAGCCATTTAACCCTAGGGTGATTACCACGGGGCCTGCGACTATTAACCCTGCAACGGGCAAGCCTTGGGGGTTAGATTTCCCCGTTGTAACCATTCGTGATTTTGTAGAAGTGCAGCGGTCTTTATTGCTTTCTTTAGGCATTGAAGCACTTTATGCTGTTATTGGCCCTTCGATGGGTTCACTGCAAGCTTTAGAATGGTCTATAGCCTACCCAGAAGCAGTTAAGCGCATGATCTCAGTGATAGGCATGGGTGAGGCTGATGCGTGGAGCTGCTTAGGGTTGCAGCAATGGGCAGAACCCATTCTAAATGACCCTTTGTGGTGTGAAGGCAATTATTATAACGGTGCATCGCCGGTTGCTGGAGTGCAACAAACGCTAATGCAAATTAGCTTAGCGGCTATGTCACCTACCATTATAAACCGTACTTTTAAAAAGCATTACCCTTTAGAAGAAGCCCCAGCAAAAGCCATCCGTCAGAACTTTCGTATGGTGGACTATTTTAAAGCTCAAAGTTTGGCACAAACAAAATATGCCGATGCCAATCACTTACTGTATTTAATTCGTGCTAATCAGCTATTTATTGCTGGGCAGGGTAAAACACTAACCGAAGGGCTACAGAAAATTCAAGCCAAGTGTTTGTTCTTACCTGCCACTAATG
This sequence comes from Marinospirillum minutulum DSM 6287, assembly GCF_000422325.1. Taxonomy (GTDB): domain Bacteria; phylum Pseudomonadota; class Gammaproteobacteria; order Pseudomonadales; family Halomonadaceae; genus Marinospirillum; species Marinospirillum minutulum. Next base: position 265,013 of record NZ_AULO01000011.1, on the reverse strand, counting down.
ATTTATTATTAAGGCCAGCCTTAGCGAAAAAAATTCACCAAGCGCTATTAAGCTTAGGGAAAAGAAGTTTTTATGCTGAAATTGAAGGCGATTGGGGACATTTAGATGGCCTTAACTCCATTACTAGCCAAGCCGAAACACTAAGCCAGTTTATTAATCAAGATTAGGGTTAAACAACGATGCTTGCTTCAGGAATTGATTGGAATAAAGCTAAAGGCGCAGTATGGCGAGTCCATGCTAAACGCCTAAAGCCAATTATGGATTTTTCAGCCTTACCCTTAGATAGACTGCTGGGTATTGAGCGCCAGAAAGCTGCTTTGGTAAAGAACACCGAACAATTTATTGCCGGTGAAGCTAGTAATCATGTGCTCTTATGGGGTAGCCGTGGTACAGGTAAAAGCTCATTAATTCGTGCACTTTTATACCGTTATCATGTATCAAATTTAAAAATCATAGAAATTCCGCGTGAAAGCCTAAGCTGGTTACCTGAAATTTCTGATGAACTGCGCTTATTACCCTATCGCTTTATTATTTTTTGTGATGATTTAAGTTTTGAAAGCGGCGAAAGTGGCTACAAAGGCTTAAAAAGTATTATGGAAGGCTCGTTAGAAACACCACCAGAGAATATTCGTGTTTATGCTACAAGCAATCGTCGCCACCTAGTACCGGAGTATATGAGTGATAACCAACAAGCAACGGTAGGTGAGCGGGGTGAATTGCATTTAAGTGACAGCGTAGAAGAACGCATTTCTTTAGCGGATAGGTTTGGTTTAAGCCTTTCATTTTATTCAGGTAACCTAGACGATTACTTAACTTTAGTTAAAAGCTATTTTGAAGGTTATGAAGGAGATTGGCAGGCGTTAATGCAAGAAGCACGGCAGTTTGCACAAGCTCGTGCTTCTTATAGTGGACGTACCGCCCAACAGTTTTTTAACTTTAAAGGTTGTAGAGCTAGGGCTGATGTAATACCCAAGTAACAACACCCCAAAAAAGTGTGCCATGATCGTAACGGCTAATGTTTACGGGTTGATAAACGCTATTATTAGATTCCGCTACTAACCAGCTACCTTTAGGATTGATAATAAGGCGACGAACAATCATTTCACCAAATAGAATAGCCACAACAATTTTGTTGTGGCTAGGGGTAAGTGATGAGTCTACAACGAGCAGGTCGCCGTCGTTAATGCCCGCATTTTTCATCGCATCACCAACTACTCGGCAGTAGTAGGTTGAAGAAGGGCGGGGTGCTAAATACTTATCTAAAGATAGCGAACTGGCTTCTCTACCTCCTGCAGGGCTAGGAAAGCCAGTCATCTCGGTGCTAGCGTTGATTTCTGTAGAGGCATTACGTGACAAGGCAGTAAACGTTTGATTAATATCCATGGCAACCTAAGACTGTTTATTTGTACAGCCTTTATTCTAACTGGATACTAAAAATTAAGCCAAGTTTCTAGCCAGCTTTTTGATTTTTTTCTTGATTTGTCGCTTCAAAATACCATTCATGTATCAGCTCTAGGTCTTCTTTAATCGGGTTCGTATTCGCTACACCTTTAATTTCACCCAGTACCCATTTATTTTCTCTTAAATTTACAGCCAAGGTTAAGCGTTTGCTGGCATGAACTTGGTAGATAAATACTTCCCCGTTAGCTACTAATGAATGATAAGAAGCAACACAATGCTTCATTTGTGCGCCCTCCATCATTAATTCAAGCCAACTTGTGAGTGGAACAATCATTTTGTTCCCTGGTAGAGGTGGTTTAGGGTAATCACCATGGTTATCTAGTTGAAACTTTTCTTGTCGTTCAGTTTGAGCAAGGTTATATCGAACCACTAGGCGATCATGCAGGGCATCAAGCTCCGCTAGGCTGGCTATTGAATTTAGCTGGTTTAACTGCATTTCCATACGCCAGCAGTCATTTAGGATTACTGAAATATGGTTGACTGCTTGCCTAGTTGTATCAGGTGTAATTAAATTTAGAAGTTTAGTGGTTAAGGTTCTTGCGTAGCGTCTAGCAAATAGAAAGTGTTGCATGCTGGGCTGCTTAACATGCTGAATTACTTGTAAAAAATTAGAGTTGTTAAGAACTTGAGGAAGCATGTCTAAGTCGGTTGCAAAATCAAAAGTAAACTTAGTGCGAGCCAATATCCTTACCACTGAAGGCCTAGCAGGTAAATTTAAGTAGCTTAAAATTTTTGTTCTTTTTTCTTTTACGAGTGCTTTAAAAGCTTGTTCACTCAAGCCTTGTTTTTGTGCTTCTATAATTAACAATATAAAAAGCAAAGGGTTAGATAAGGCTAATTCTTTAGCTGCAGAACTAATCAAAATAGCTTGTAGAATTTGGTAACTTTTAGCAGGTAGCATATTGACTATTTCTAGCACTTTACTAGGTAATCTAGCTAACTCTTTTTCAGAAACTATAACATCTAAAGAAAACCCCGTTGCTTCTAAAAAAGTGCTTTTGGTTGTTAAGCCTCCTTCATCTAATGAGCGCCAGAATAATGGTCTAGGGTGGCTGGGTGTATTTATCTCTAACCCTAGAGGATAGCCAACAAATTTCTCAAGGTTAATACGTTTGGTTGAATTGGTTGTAGTTTGCTCTAGAGGGGTAAAAGCTGGCATATTATTCCCTTAATCAATGCTATTTAGTTACAAGCTGTAATTTACTAAAAAGACACAAAAAAGACCAGTAATGGAAAGAATATAAAAAAATACTTAACATTAATCCGTTAAGGTATTGCCTGCGGGCGAGCTAAAAATTAAGTTCATGCGGTAAGCACAACTAAATATAGTAATAAATAACTTAAAGTATATTGAATTTTTTGAATATATTTTAGGAGGGAGAATACTAGATGTTATTAAGCTTAGTCTAACTGAAGTGATTAGTGGTGCCCGGAGCGAGACTTGAACTCGCACACTCATAAGAGCGAGGGATTTTAAATCCCTTGTGTCTACCGATTCCACCATCCGGGCATTTGTTACAGAGCTATTGCAGCTCTTACTTCTTGCTAAACAGATTTAAAAATGGAGGCTGGAGTCGGAATCGAACCGGCGTTGACGGATTTGCAATCCGCTGCATGACCACTCTGCCATCCAGCCTTTTTTCTTTCTTAATTCCAGCTTTAAATCTATTGGAGCGGGAAACGAGATTCGAACTCGCGACCCCAACCTTGGCAAGGTTGTGCTCTACCACTGAGCTATTCCCGCTCGATCTGGTTGCACATTATAGGTAGAATTTTTTCCTTGTCAACAAAATAAATGAAATTATTTTAAAAAAACTTCAGATAGGCCAAAGACTTAGCCAATTTACTTACTTTCACTAGGCAAAAGATGAGGGAGAGCCGCTCGCAAATAGCTAAACATAGACCAAAGGGTTAAAAAGGCGGCAAGGTAAAGTACACCTAAGCCAACCCATCCAATTAATTCACCTGGTGGTACTAATAAGAGTAGAAAAATAGATACCATTTGAAAGGTGGTTTTTACCTTTCCTAGCCAGCTAACAGCAACTTTGGCACTTTTACCTAGTTCTGCCATCCATTCGCGCAAGGCAGAAATAACAATTTCACGACCAATAATAACTAAGGCAGGCAAGGTTAACCACCAGTTTGCATAGGCCTCTATTAGTACACCCAAGGCTACTGCAACCATTAACTTATCGGCTACTGGGTCTAAAAATGCACCAAAAGGCGTCATTTGGTTCCAGCGCCTTGCCAAAAAGCCATCAAGCCAATCGGTTAAGGCTGCTAGGCCAAAAAGGCCAGCACAGATTAAATACTTACTCTCTAGCGGTAGGTAATAGATAACCACTAGTAGTGGAATAATAAAAATACGAAATAGTGTTAGAAGGGTAGGGAAGTTCATTGCATTAGCTCTTGAAAATAGGCACTTAGAAATAGACTCTAAAGTTAGTTTTAACTGGTGTGAAGAGTAGCATGAATTTCTTCAGCTAGGGCGCGATTTATACCATCAACTTGGCATAAAGCTTCAACGCTTGCTTCAGCTATGGCTTTGCGCCCACCGAAGTGGCGTAAAAGTGCTTGGCGGCGCTTAGGACCAACGCCAGGTATATCTTCTAAACCTGAGCTAGTCCTTGCCTTGTCTCGTCTTTGTCTGTGTCCTGTAATAGCAAAGCGGTGCGCCTCATCACGTATTTGTTGAATTAAATGCAAGGCTGGGGAATGGCCAGGTAAAGCCAGTTGATTAGTTATCGTTTCTAGGAAAAGTGTCTCTAAACCAGCTTTTCTTGTTGTGCCTTTAGCAACACCCAAAAGGTGGATGTTGGTTAAATCAAGCGATTCCAGAATGGCTTTTGCTGCATTTAATTGCCCCTTACCACCATCAACTAGAAGTAGATCTGGCAGGGTTGTTTCACCAGCTTTTGCACGTTTATACCGTCTTTCAAGAGCTTGACTCATGGCTGCATAATCATCACCACCGGTTATACCTTCTATGTTGAAACGACGATAGTCTTGTTTGCGAGGGCCTTCGGCATCAAACACTACACAAGAAGCAACCGTTGCTTCGCCGTGACTGTGGCTAATATCAAAGCATTCCATACGTTGAATAGGCTGGCTAAAGCCTAAAGCCTCTTGTAAAGCTTTCATGCGCTGCTGCTGTTGACCAACCTTACCACGGTGGGTGGAAAGCTGTTGTTCTGCATTGGTTATGGCTAGCTCTAACCAGCGAGCTCTTTGACTGCGTACTTTATGGGCAAGGCGAGATTTAAAACCGAAGCGCTCTTCCAATGCAGCTTGTAGAGTCTCACCTTCTTCTAGCTCATGGCTTAAGAGTAGTTCTGCAGCGGGTGGTAACGAAGTACGTGTTAAATAATATTGGGCTACAAAAGCAGTAAGGGTTGCACTGTCTGTTTCATCTAAAGGGTTTTTAAAGTTGAAGTGACGGGTACTAATTAAACGACCTTGACGAATTTGCAATAGGCTAATGCTGCTATTACCTTCAGAAGAAACCAAGCCGAATATATCAGCTTCTCCTACGCCAGTATCTACATCTTGCTGAGTTTGTAGTTGCCTTAATTGCTGTATTTGATCACGGTAATGACTGGCTTTTTCAAAGGCAAGCGTTGCGGCTGCCGCTTCCATTTTTTCTGCTAGTGTGTCTGTTACTTGGTTACTTTTACCTTCGAGCAACAACTTGGCATGACGCAGGTCTTCCGCATAGGCTTCAGCTGTTATTTCACCTGTGCAGGGTGCTGAACAGCGTTTTATTTGGTATTGCAAGCAAGGGCGACTACGGTTAGCAAAGGTGGTGTCATCGCATTGGCGTAATTGAAACACTCGGTAAAGCAGTTGCAGGGTGTCTCTTACACTAGAAGCGCTGGGGTAAGGACCGAACCACTGGCCAGCACCCCGCTGATGCCTTGCTCGCTTTATGGTTAGGGCTGGCCAAGCATGGTCTGAAAAATGTAAAAAAGGGTAGGATTTATCATCGCGCAATAAAATATTGTAGGGTGGTTTTAGCGCTTTAATTAAATTTTGTTCAAGCAGCAGGGCTTCTGTTTCGGTGCGGGTAATCGTTAATTCAATGTTATGAATTTTTGCAACTAGGGCCTGGGTTTTAATGGGCAGACCACTGGTACGAAAATAGCTGGCAAGGCGTTTTTTTAAGTTGCGAGCCTTACCGACATAAAGAATCTTACCGTCTGCCGCAAACATTTGGTAAATGCCTGGGGATTGAGTGGCCTGCTTTAAGAAGGTGGACGAATCAAAAGCTGCTGTTGCTGTATCAGACACTATAGTTTCTAGCCTAGTCGGTGACATCTACTAGCTTATGACGCATGGCTAGGTGGGTGAGTTCAACGTCATTGCGTACTGCTAGCTTTTCAAAAATTCTGTAACGGTAGGTATTAATGGTGCGGGGGCTAACAAAAAGACTGTCGGCTATTTCTTGTACTTTTTGGCAGTTAACTATCATAAGCGTAACCTGCATTTCACGATCTGAAAGCTGCGAAAAAGGGTTGTTGTTTTGTGGATCACGCACCAGCATACCGCTGGCAAGCGTTGGGTCTACGTAAAACTGACCAGCAGAAACCAATCTTATAGCACGTACGACTTCTTCGTAACTGGTACCCTTGGTTAAATAGCCTTTGGCACCAGCTTGCAATAAGCGTTGTACAAAGGTTTCATCGCCACTGGCGGTTAAGCCTATAACACCAATAGATGGGTTTGTACGGGTTATTTTTCTGGTTGCTTCAACGCCACCTATACCTGGCATTTTAACGTCCATCAAAACAATGTCTGGTAATAGCTCGCGTGATTTTTGAACCGCTTCTTCACCATCAGAGGCTTGACCTATAACTTCTATACCTTCTGTTTCAGAAAGCATACGTTCTATTCCAGTTCTAACTAGAATGTGGTCATCTACAATCAATACGCGAGTCACGTTCACTTACCTCTAAATTACAGCGAGCAAAATTCAATAAATAGAATACCAGAAACTAAAGCAAAACAGCTAACTCAGCTTGGGAACGCAAGTCAGCACTTCTTTTAGCTTGGTTGGTTTTAAAAAGTTCTTTTTTAGGCTAGTACAAACAGCTAGAATGCCGCATAAAATTTAAACACTAGAGTAAAGTTTTTATGGCTTCAAGCACCGCTTCAACTAGCGATACACATAAAGTTGGCTTTGTCAGTTTAGGTTGCCCTAAGGCATTAGTTGATTCCGAGCGTATTCTCACGCAATTAAGGGGTGAGGGGTATGACTTAGTTCCTAGCTATGAAGATGCTGATTTAGTAGTAGTAAATACCTGTGGTTTTATTGATGCTGCCAAGGCTGAGTCCTTGGATGCTATAGGTGAAGCAATTAATGAGAATGGCCGCGTAATCGTTACTGGCTGCATGGGTGTAGACGAAGCTTTAATTCGTGATTTGCACCCGCAGGTGTTGGCTGTAACTGGCCCGCAGCAATATGAGCAAGTAGTGAAGGCAGTGCATCAGCATTTGCCACCCAAAGTAGATCATAATCCTTACCTAGATTTATTGCCGCCTCAGGGTATTAAGCTAACACCACGGCACTATTCTTATTTAAAGATTTCTGAAGGCTGCAACCATCGATGCAGCTTCTGCATTATCCCTTCATTAAGGGGCGATTTAGTTTCTCGTCCTATAGGTGAGGTTTTAGGTGAAGCTGAACGCTTGGTTAATGCTGGTGTACAAGAGCTGTTGGTTGTTTCTCAGGATACCAGTGCTTATGGCTTAGATTTAAAGTACCGCACAGGTTTTTGGCAGGGACGACCAATTAAAACACGCATGAAAGAACTTTGTGAAGAGCTAGGCCAGTTAGGTAGCTGGGTAAGAATGCACTATGTTTACCCTTATCCGCACGTGGATGACATTATGCCGTTAATGGCTGAGAATAAAATTCTTCCTTATTTAGATATTCCTTTTCAGCACGCTCACCCAGATGTATTGCGCGCCATGAAGCGCCCAGCGGCCAGTGAAAAAACCTTGCAACGCATTCAATCTTGGCGAGAGACTTGTCCAGATTTAACACTCCGGTCTACTTTTATTGTTGGCTTCCCTGGTGAAACAGAAGCACAGTTTGAATACCTGCTCGACTTTCTTGATGAAGCACAGCTAGACAGGGTGGGCTGCTTTACCTATTCACCTGTTGAAGGTGCTACGGCAAATCAACTAGCTAACCCAGTTCCTGAAGAAGTTAAAGAAGAGCGTTTAGCACGTTTTATGGAAAAGCAGGCACAAATAAGTGCAGCAAAACTGCAACAAAAAATAGGCAAGACCTTAGAGGTTTTAGTTGATGAAGTGGGTGATGATGGTGCCGCAGCACGTACTCAAGCCGATGCTCCAGAAATTGACGGGCAAATTTTCTTACTTGGTGCTTCTCACCTTAAGCCAGGACAGCGCTTACAGGTAGAAGTTACCGAAGCAGATGAGCATGACCTATGGGGTCGGCCGGTAGATAAGTAAGAACTTTTTGATACAGTAGTCTATGTACTGCTGTATCGCTTCTTTACTGGGTATTTCACCTGTCATTATAAACTTAGGACGAAAGTAAGCATTCAGCGCACCTTGGAAAAATAAAGCAGCTTGTTCTGGATCATCTACTACTAGGTTGCCTGCTTGATTTTGTAAGGTTAAGAAGTCAACCAAAAGTAGGCGGTCTTTTTCTAACCCAGCTTTGAAGAACATTTCACCAAGGTTAGGGAAGCGAATGGCTTCAGAAATCATCATTCGGAACATAGCGGTATTCTCCGGTGAGACTAAGTCCGCTAGCTTACTTTGCGCATACTTTTTTAATACTTCTTCAACGTTTTCGCTTGTAATATCACTTGAACGCATGGTGGCGTTGTCGTGGTAATCACATTTTTGATCAACAACGGCAATAAATAGTGCATCTTTATTGCCAAAATAGTTATAAAGCGTTTGCTTAGCCACACCTGCCTTGCTTGAAATGGTTTCCATGCTGGTGTTTTGGTAGCCATTCTCTAAAAATGCTTCAGAGGCAGCATCTATAATGGTTTGTCGCTTATCGCTTTTAACTGCTGGCTGTTCTGTCGTTTTAATGCTATTCACTAAAATTTACCGCACTTGTAACCTATGGAAGTTAGACTGAGTATAACAAAATAACCTTGTTGCACATAATGGCTTGTTAAGAGCAAGTGAATTTTGCTCCGATTGACTAGAAAATTTTTTAAGGAGTTTGCCTTGCCTAGTAGCTTACTAGAGACTTTCAGCTGGCTAGATTGGTTAGCTATTGGCTGCTTTTTTATTTGTTGGACTTGGTATTACTATTACTGCCGCTTACGCTTACGGACTAAGCGCTGCTTAGCTGCAACCATGCATGGTTATCGCTATGACTGGATGAAGCGGATGGTCGATAGAGAAGTGCGAATTGCTGATGCTACCATTATGACTCACCTAGAGCGCAATGGTGCGTTTTTTGCTTCTAGCTCTTTGTTAATTTTAGCTGCCTTGTTTAGCCTATTAGGTGCTGCTGAAAAAGCACTCACTATTGTTAATGAGCTGCCTTTTACTAGGGTATTACCTAGTCAGTTAGGAATAGAAATAAAACTGCTTCTACTGATTGGTATTTTTATCTACGCATTTTTTACCTTTACTTGGTCTATGCGCCAATACAATTTTTGCGCCATTCTGATTGCTAGTGCACCGCTGCCTAGCGAAAAGGATATTACGCCAGGTGCGAGAAATGCTTTTGCTGTGCAGGCTGCAAATGTAATCGACCTAGCTGCCAACCAGTTTAATTATGGCCTAAGAGCTTACTATTTTGGTTTGGCTTTATTGGGCTGGTTTTTGCATCCGCTGGTTTTAATTTTTTCCACGGTGGCTGTTGTAGGTATTTTGTATCGCCGTGAATTTCATTCCAAAACCCTTAAGGCTTTAGCAGCAGGGCGTGATCTTAATGTTAGTTTTCGAGGCATCTTGCAAGACATAGAGCCTAGTGCCACAGCCAAACCTAGCTTGTCGCCCGCACGAGACACTACACCGACGAATACAAATCATTAGTATAGCTGGCCTTAACTTTCTAGCTTAAGGCTTTTACTTTATGACTGGCAGCACCCAACTCTTAGGCCGTTTATTAATTTTTTTCCTAGTGTTTTTCTTAACTGGCTGCCAGCTATTGCCAACCAATGAAGAAAAGCAGGTGTTGGTTACCACTAAAGAATTACAGGCTTCCAGCCAAGCCTTGCAAGCTAACTTCCAACAAGCATTAGCCGCTTTAGAAGAACGGCAGTTAACCAACCAAAAACAGCAGGCTAAAGAACTACAGCAGTTAAGAACACTGGTTAAAAACTTTCAGCAAGAAAACTTAAAGCTTCAACAGCAACATTCCTCTCAAATACAACAGCTAGGCAAATTATTAGAGCCAAGTTTCTCTACTACCCCTCTGACCGAAGTTGTTCAGGAAGATGGCAAAATGCTCTTGGGTCAGCATGAGTGGGTTTATTTTCCTGCTCAAAAACTTGTTTTACCGGCGCGAATTGATTCAGGTGCCAATACCTCTTCTTTACATGCTATTAACTTGCAGCAGTTTGAACGCGATGGCAAAACTTGGGTTAGGTTTGAAACCCATTTCCAGCCAGAAAAAGATCAACCAGCATCTAAAGTAGAAGTGGAAGCTCAAATGATTCGCAAGGTAACTGTTACCCAGGCTAGCGGCTCAGAAACACGTCCTGTGGTTTCTTTACCCATACAATTAGGTAATTTAACTCAAACAGTTGAATTCACTTTGACTGATAGAGGCAACCTAACTTTTCCTGTGCTTCTGGGGCGACGTTTCTTTATGGATATTGCTGTAATCGATGTTAGCAAAGCCTATGTACAAGGTAAGCCTGAAGAGTCATCACTATGAAGCAGGGGCGCTCTACTTTACTTTGGACTGCACTACTACTTGTTTTACTGGGTGGTATGCACACCGCTTGGCGGCATTTTGTACACCAAGTGCCGCTTTTACCCGGTAGCCAGCAAACCTATTGGGATTTAGAAGCCCGTGTTGAAATGGAAGCAGAAGGTGCGCCTGTTAAGGTGCGCTTAGCCATACCCCAAAGTCAGCCGGGCTTTTTAATGCGCTCTGAACACACCGCTTCACCGGGCTTTGGTGTTAGCTTTGTAGAAGGCGATCAACGCTTTGCTGAGTGGAGTATTCGTAGTGCGACAGGCACACAATGGCTGTATTACCGTGCCCAATTTCAGTTTGATCCTAAGCGTCATATTCCAGCGGTAGACCATGCGCCAGAGTTAATGCCAAGCACCTGGTCGCTACCCTTGAAAGCAGCGGCAGCACAAATTCTACGCCGTTCATGGCAAGAGTCAGCCGATCCTTTTAGTTTAGCTAAAGCACTGGCTGAGCGTATTAGTAATGAAAACAATCAAAATGGACGGTTATTATTAAGTGAAATGACGGCTTCTGAAGCCATGGTTAATCTTTTAAATGATGCCAAAATTCCAGCAAGAGTCCTTTATGGTGTAAAGCTTGAAGATGGTCGCCGCCGCCAAGCTTTACAACAGCTAGTACAAGTGTTTAGTGGTCAAAATTGGCAACTTTTTGATGTAAATTCTGCAATAAGCTTAGATATAACGGGCAATAACTACCTGTTATGGCAGCAGCAAGCGGGGCCTATTTTAGAAGTTGAAGGAGCGCACGAATCTAAAGTCACTTTTTCTATGCTGACTACCCATGAGCCTGCCAGCAGTAGTGTTAATGCGCTAGCCGTTAAAGATGCTTTATTAAGCCTTTCCATTCATAGCCTGCCTATTTCTGAACAAGCCTTGTTCAAAACCCTCTTGTTACTGCCTTTAGGTGCTTTGGTTGTGGTGCTTTTAAGGGTGTTTGTGGGTTTAAAAACGTCAGGTACTTTTATGCCACTGCTAATTGCTTTGGCCTTTTTAGAAATGTCTTTATCCGCTGGCTTAATTACCTTTTTAATACTTGTCAGCGCAGGCTTAGTACTTCGGCAACTTTTGGCGCATTTAAACTTGTTATTAGTTGCCCGTGTAGCGGCAGTGATTGTTTGTGTAATTGGCATGATTGCCTTGTTTGCGGTTATTTCCTTTCATACAGGAATCACGACTGGCATGAAAGTAACCCTTTTCCCAATGATTATTTTAGCTTGGACTATTGAGCGCATGTCGATTCTTTGGGAAGAGGAGGGTCCCTTAGAAGTGGTTAAGCAGGGTGGCGGTAGTTTGATTACTGCAACGGTTGCTTTTTTATTGATGGATATTTATGAAGTGCGTTATTGGATGTTCAACTTTTTAGGGCTACAGCTAGTGGTTCTGGCACTTATTTTAATAGTAGGCAGTTATACCGGTTATCGCCTGCTAGAACTTTGGCGCTTTAGCCCTTTAGCTAACCAACCCAAGGGCGGGGAGTAGACCATGCTGCGTTGGCTAAAAAACAATTTTGTTAGCCCTAGCCAGTTACGTCAGTTAGGTGTGCTTGGGTTAAATGAACGTAATCTTGCCTGCATTAGCGCCCATAATCCTCGCTCTAGTTTTCCTTCCGTTGATGATAAATTACTAACCAAACTCTTAGCTCAGGATTACCAAATTGCAACACCTGCCTTGCTGGGTACTATTCGTCATCAAGCTGAAATAGCCAAGTTTGAAGATTACCTACCTAAGCAGGGTGGCTTTGTTATCAAACCTGCTAAAGGAAGTGGTGGTAAAGGTATTTTAGTTATTCAGTTTGCCAGTGGTGATAAATACCTAAAAGCTTCAGGGGAGTGGATTTCACGGCAAGCCGTAGAGCGGCATTTATCCAACCTTATTTCAGGGCTTTATAGCCTAGGGGGTCACCCAGATGCCGCCATTATTGAAAGCCTGATTCATAGTGCTAAAGAGTTTGCTGATTTTACTTTTGAAGGCGTGCCGGATATACGGGTAATTATTTATCATGGTTATCCCATTATGGCGATGATGCGTCTTTCTACACGTGCTTCCGATGGTAAAGCCAACCTTCACCAAGGCGCGTTAGGTGTAGGTATTGATTTAACCCTAGGTACAGCGATTCAAGCAGTACAAGATGATCGCCCAGTGTTTGTGCACCCAGATACGGGCAGTGTGTTACAAAAACTACGTATTCAAAACTGGCAGTACCTCCTTGAATTAGCCGCAGGTTGTTATGATATGACTGGTTTAGGCTACCTAGGTGCCGATTTAGTGGTTGATGCTGAACTGGGGCCTTTGTTGTTAGAGCTGAATGCCCGCCCTGGTTTAGCCATTCAAATGGCTAATGGCGCTGGCTTAAAACCTAGACTAGAAGCAATTGATCAACATAGGGCGCAACTAAGAGGCCCAGCAGAGGTGAGTGAAGTCAGAGTAAAGGTGGCACAGCAACTATTTGCTAGGCAAGTTTGTTCTGTTAGCCCGCTCAACGTAGAATAAGCTCACACTGTTTAAAGAAGCTAATAGAATGAGTCAGGTACCAGATGAGTTAATGGCAAAAGCAGATGCCTTTTGCCAGCGTGAGGGGTTAAGATTAACGCCTACTCGCCGCCGCGTTTTGGAACTAATTGTCCAAAGTCCAGGAGGCGCTAAAGCTTACGACCTCCTAGATAGGCTAGCCCTAGAGAACTCCTCAGCTAGACCACCCACCGTTTACCGTGCCATCGATTTTTTACTCAGCAATGGTCTAATTCATCGTATAGAATCATTAAATGCTTATGTTCGTTGCACCTGTCCAGAGCATGTTCAAGCCTACCAACTGCTTATTTGTGAAGTCTGTGGTTATGTGCAAGAGCTACACGAAGATTTAATTGACCAGCGCCTAGATGCCGCCGCCGCTAAACAAGGCTTTAGTGTTGAGAAAAAAACCATAGAAGTGCATGGCAGGTGTCAAGACTGCCAACCAGACAAACACCTTAGGGAGCCAGCCCATGTATGATTTACTTATTTTAAACGCCACCCTAGTTAATGAAGGTCATTTAACTAAAGCTGATGTTGCTGTGTCTGATCAGCGTATTGCTGCTATAGCGCCCGATTTATCTTCAGCACCTGCTAAGCAAGTGATAGACGCAACTGGTTTACACCTTTTACCAGGCATGATAGACGACCAAGTGCATTTTCGTGAGCCAGGTTTAACTCATAAAGGCGATATAGCAACAGAATCAGCGGCAGCAGTGGCTGGCGGTATTACTACCTACATGGAAATGCCCAATGTAGACCCGCTAACCATTAATGCGCAGGCTTTGGAAGATAAGTACCAACGTGCAGCAGGCCGTTCACGCGCTAACTTTGCTTTTTATCTAGGCGCAAGTAATGACAACCTAGAAGAAATTAAAAACCTAGACCCGCAAGCGGCTTGTGGTGTTAAAATTTTCATGGGTGCTTCAACCGGCAATATGCTGGTAGACAACCCAGAAACCTTAGAAGCCATTTTTGAACATGCGCCCATTTTAGTAGCAACCCATTGTGAAGACACGCCCATGATTACTGCTAACGAAGAAGCGGCGCGTGAAAAATACGGTGATGAGGTTCCTTTTAGTGAACACCCTTATATTCGTTCTGAAGCGGCCTGCTGGAAATCTTCATCCTATGCAGTAGAGCTGGCTAAAAAACACAATACTCGCCTGCATGTATTACACATAACCACAGCTAAAGAGTTGGAATTATTTGAGCCAGGCGCTTTAAAAGGTAAACGTATTACAGCAGAAGCCTGTGTACACCACCTTTGGTTTAGTGAAGAAGATTATGAACGCTTGGGTGCACAAATTAAATGTAACCCCGCCGTTAAGCGTAAAGAAGACCGCGATGCCATTTTACAAGCCATAACAGAAGGTCGTATTGATGTTATCGCTACCGACCACGCACCCCATACTTGGGAAGAAAAACAACGCAGCTACTTTAAAGCACCAGCTGGTTTACCTTTAGTGCAACATGCTTTACCTAGCTTGTTTGATCATTACCATGCAGGGCGCTTATCGCTACAAACCTTGGTACAAAAGGCTTGCCATAACCCAGCCGAAGCTTTTCAAGTAAAAGACCGAGGCTATTTGCGTGAAGGTTATTTTGCCGACTTGGTTTTAGTTGATTTACAAGCCACCACCACCGTAACTAAAGAATCCATTCTTTATAAATGTGGCTGGTCACCCTTTGAAGGCCATACCTTCAATAGCCGTATTGTTACTACTCTGGTTAATGGTGGTTTTGCTTGGCATGAGGGTGAGTTAGGTCAAAGTATCCATGGTCAGCGTCTTACTTTTAACCGTTAATTAAGGCTAGCTAATGGCATCAAATAATCAGTTTTGGCTCGATTTAGAAACAGCGCCTGTTGGCTCACAACGTAACATTTCTAAAATAGTTGATCGCTTAGTATTCAATGAGCAAGGCTTAATCACCGCCATAGCTCAGCAGTTCGATACCCAAGAGGTATTGATGCTGGCTTGGATGAATAAAGAGTCTTTATTGATTTCGCTTGAAGAAGGACGAGCCTGCTATTGGTCCCGTTCACGCCAAAAACTATGGCGCAAGGGCGAATCTTCTGGTCAGGTTCAGTGGCTAAAAGGGCTGCGGGTAGATTGTGACGGTGATGCTTTGTTGCTAGAAGTCGATCAGCAAGGCCCAGCCTGCCACACAGGTCGTAAAAGCTGTTTCTACTTAGGCCTAAAAGGTGAGCAATTAGAAGTGCTTACTGCGCCAGAAGTTGACCCTGCTAGCCTGTATAAATAGCTTTAAAGCCAGCTATGCCAGAAAAACAGCTAATAACTCAGCCAAAACCTAAGCCTAAGACGCTAATAGATTGGCTGTTAACACCATTAAAATTACTGGCTTGGTTGCTTAAAAAGCTCTTGATAGGATTATTTCGCTTCTATCAATTATTTATTAGCCCACTTAAACCCCCTAGCTGCCGTTTTTATCCCACCTGTTCTAGCTATGCGATAGAGGCCGTACAAACTCACGGCCCTTTTAAAGGTTTTTGGCTAGCTATTAAACGCTTAGGTAAATGCCACCCCTTGCATGAAGGTGGTGTAGATATGGTACCTGAAAAATCGTTAAAAAAATAAAGCAAGCCCCAAAGCTAGACCTTTAATTGAATTTGGCTGAACATCGCCATTGCTATATCTTTGAATTTACTGCTTTTAAAAAATTGACGTGAGTCATATTTTTAACTAAACAATACTAGTAAGGTGCTTATAAGTAGAAGTCATCAGCATTAAGTATAGACCAAGCACTAGTGAGCAGGCTTGTCACTAAGGCTAGAAGGAGTAGACCTATGCAGCAAGTGAATCGCCGAAATTTTTTAAAAGGTTTAGGTGTGGTAAGTGCCGGAGCTGGTGTTTTAAGTAGCAGTAACACTTGGGCACTTAATCGCTTAGAACCCATCGGAGACACCTTAAAAGCAGACTACCCCTATCGCGGTTGGGAAGACCTTTATCGCAACGAGTGGTCTTGGGATAAAGTAGGAAAAGCTGCTCACTGTATTAACTGCATGGGTAACTGTGCTTGGAATATCTTCACCAAAGATGGGATAGTGCTGCGTGAAGAGCAAATAGCACAATACCCACAAATTAATGTCAAAGTGCCCGATGCTAATCCTCGCGGTTGCCAAAAAGGTGCTATTCACTCTACCGCCATGTACGAAGCTGACCGTATCCGCTACCCACTTAAGCGTACAGGTGAAAGAGGTGCAGGTAAGTGGCAACGGATTTCATGGGATCAGGCGACTGAAGAAATTGCCGATAAAATCATTGATATCTTTGTTAAATACGGTCCAGGTAAGCTTAAAACCCACCAAGGCTCAGGCAACCAAACTATGGTGCGCCAGTCGGCACCTAACCGTTTTGCCTCCCTAGTTGGCGGTATTCAACTAGATGGCTTTACTGTAGTAGGTGACTTAAATACTGGTGCGCACCTTGCTTATGGCAACCCTTTAGAAAGCTTCACTTCTGATGCTTGGTTTGATGCCGATTACATCATGCTGGGTATGATTAACCCTAATGCCACACGTATACCCGATGCTCATTACATTTGGGAAGCTAAATACAACGGCGCACGCATTACCAGTACAGCGCCTGATTACAACCCTAGTTCTATTCATACCGACCTCTGGATGCCTATTAACCAAGGTTCTGATCCCTTCTTAGCCATGGCATTTGTTAACGTCATTATTGAAGAAAAGTTATTCAAACCTGACTTTATGAAAGAACAGACCGACTTACCCATGTTGGTGAGGGTTGATAACGGCAAGCTGTTGCGTGAAGCTGATCTAGTTAAAGGTGGCTCTGATGAGGTTTTTTACCATTGGGATTTAAACACCAAGCAGGCAGTGCAAGCTAAAGGTTCTATGGGTGCTGAGGATAAAACTTTAAGGCTAGGCAAGGTTGACCCTGCTATTGAGGGAACCTTTAGAGTAGAAGGCATTAAAGTCACCACAGTTTTCGAAAAAGTTAAGCTAGAAGCTGCCAAATACACACCAGAAAAAACTTTTAAAGATACTAATATTCATCCAGATGTCGTGCGCCAAGAAGTGCGTCACCTAGCGGCAGCTAAAAAAGCCATCATCATGCTAGGCTACATTACTTCTAGTTATTCCAACTGCCTTTATACTGGTTGGGGTTATGCACTAGCTTTAGCTTTAACTGGTCATGGTGGACGTACTGGTGGCTTAGATACTTCTTGGGTAGTTTGGAATCACCCGCGCTGGAGTGAACTAGCAAACTTTGAAGGTAAAAAATCAGCCCGTTATGAAGCTGGTGGCCTAGGTGAATTTTTACGTGGCGGCATGATGGAAGGTGCACGCAAACATTTTAATAACGCTAAGCTTAAAAAGCGCGTTGGCTTCGATCTCGATGAAATGGAAGAGATGATGAACGAGTCAATAGAAGAGGGCTGGATGCCCTATTATGGCGAAATTAAAGGCATGATTTCCATTGCTGACAATACTTTCCGTCGTAACAAAATGTCAGATAAATACCGTGAAGAGCATTTGCGCCAAGCTGAAGAGCTGTATGTGAATATTAATGTGCGTATGGACTCTACTGCCGAATGGGCTGACTATGTGCTACCCGCCGCTAGTCACTATGAGGCCTGGGATATACGAACCCAAGGCTACCATCGTTTTGCTAATGTTTTTACCCGCTCAGTAGAGCCTGTAGGGGACTCCAAACCTGACTGGGACATTATGGCGCTTTTGACTAAAAAAATTCAGGAGCGTGCGCTAGCCCGTGGTATTGGGCCTATTCAAGATGGTGAGGTTACTCGTGACCTGCACACTATTCACGATGACTTTACTCGTCAAGGAGCCCTGAACACTGATTATGATGTATTTAAATACATTATTGAAAACTCACCTGAATTTGGCGGTGTCAGCGTAGAAGAAGCCTCTGAACGTGGCTTTATAGTTATGAATGAGCAGGCTGGTTTAAATCAACCACTTAAGCCTGATCAACCCTATAACCCCTTTACCGCACAAACTGACGATAAAAAACCCTATGAAACCTTAACGGGTCGTATCACCTTCTATTGTGACCACCCAAGGTTTGTTAAGTTAAAGTCTACAGTACCCACTGCACGTCAACATGCAGGACCCGAAGCTTCAGACTACCCGTTAAACTTCTATTCACCTCATGCACGTTGGGGCATTCACTCTAACTGGCGTTCTAATAAGTTTATGCTGCGGTTGCAGCGTGGTGAACCTAATATTTATATCAATCCCCAGTTAGCAGAGCAGCGTGGGATTAAAGACGGTGACACAGTACGCTTGTTTAATGGCAATGGTGAGTTTTTTGCCCAGGCCAAGTTTTATCCTAGCATTCCAGTAAACTCCATCATGATGGAGCACGGCTGGGAGCCGCATCAGTACATTCAACGTAAAAACATGAATATTTCGAATGCTATTTTTCTACAACCACTCGAACTAGTTGGTGGCTGGGGTCATCTTAAATTTATCTATGCAAAATGGAATGCTAACCAGCATATCCATGAAAGCTGCTACGACATCGAACTAGCCAAAGATAAAGACATTAACGAACCAAGAGCCGTGTAAGGGGAGAAAATTATGACTGTTAAACGTCAACTAAGCATGGTTCTAGATTTAAACAAATGCATAGGCTGCCAAACCTGTACAACGGCTTGTAAACTTATGTGGACTAACCGAAATGGCCGCGAGTTTATGTATTGGAATAATGTTGAAACTCAACCAGGCTTAGGTTACCCACGTGATTACCAAAACATGGGGGGTGGATTTGATGCCGGTGGTGGTCTTAAGCTAGGCAAGCAGCCAAGCAAGGAAGATTACGGTATTCCATGGGAGTACAACTATACCGATGCCCTAATGACCGGTACTGATCCTTGGATGCGTCCCAATGTTAAACCCACTTGGGGCGCTAACTGGGACGAAGACGAAGGGGAGGGTGATTACCCAAACAGCTACTACTTTTACCTACCAAGGCTTTGTAACCACTGTGCTAACCCTGCTTGTTTGGCGGCTTGTTCACGTAACGCTATCTACAAGCGTCAAGAAGACGGTATCGTACTAGTTGATCAAGAGCGCTGCCGTGGTTACCGCTATTGTGTTAATGCTTGTCCCTATAAAAAAGTTTACTTTAACGAAAAAATCTCCAAATCTGAAAAATGTATTTTCTGTTACCCACGTGTTGAAAAAGGCCTACCGCCTGCTTGTGCACGTCAATGTGTTGGTCGTATCCGTTGGGTTGGCTACCTTGATGATGTCGAAGGTCCTATTCATACCCTAGTAAATAAATACAAGGTTGCCTTGCCCTTACACCCTGAATGGGGCACTCAACCTAACGTATTTTATATTCCACCCACCTCACCACCTAAGTATGGCAAAAATGGTGAAGTGCTTGATGAATCAAGAATTCCGCTGGAATACCTAGAAAGCTTATTTGGCCCTAAAGTAAAAGAAGCGCTAGCTACAGTAGAAAAGGAGCGCCAAGCCAAAGCAGAGGGCAAAGAAAGCGAGTTAATGGATACCTTGATCGGTTTTGTACATTCCGAAATGTTTAAGCTCAGCTAAATTAAGGCGCTAAAACTATGGTAAGCCAACAACCTTTAGCCAGGGTCAATACGCCTGAACGTGCGTTAGCCTGTGCTTCAATTTACCAACTAGCAGCGGTTGCACTGGGGCATCCCCTACCTGAGTTTCAGGATGCCTTAGTTGAAGGAAGATTTTATGAAACCTTTAACAAGGCCTGGTATAGCGTTACGGGTCGTGAGTGGCCAAAAAGTCCTGTAAGCAAAGATTTTGCAACCCTAGAAGCTGGTTATATTGCTGCTTTTACACATGGTAAACGCGGTAAACCTAATATCAATCTTTTAGCTGGTGACTATGGGAGTTTACTAGAAGGTTTGTCTCGATCCATTTACATGCTGAATCTTCAGGCTTTTTATAAAAACTTTGGCTTGAAGGCAGCAACTACTGACGAAGGTCGCAACGAAGAACCAGACCATTTAGTAACTATGTTGGAGTGTATGGTAGTGCTACATCACCTTGAAGCACAAGCCCTTAAGCGTGGCATAGACCCTAAGGCTTATCGACTTGCCCAGCGTGATTTTTTACAAGCCTACCTAGTGCCCTTGTTTGAAACCATTAATCAAAAGCTGACATCACAAACCAACTTAGAACTAGATGCAACTTTAGTACGCTTGATCGAAGACCTTCCACTTTGGTTACGCCAACAGCTAAGTGAGTTAGAAACCCTAGTAGGTCTTAGTGCTGCTAAATTAGCGGATAAGGTTGAACGTCCTGCAAGCTTGGCACAGAACCTTTGGAATTAAGGAGTTGACTATGACGGCAACGAAAAGCACTTTAATCAAAAAGATAACCACCTTAGGCATTTTGCTCACGCTTACCGCTAGTTCTTTTATCTTGAATGCAGCAACGCAAAGCGAACCTGACCCTACCATTAAAGAAGTTTTTACAGGTGAAACAGTAAAAGTTTCTCGTTTACCTGAAAATATTTATTTAAGAGATCCTAATGACCCAGATGATATTATTTGGGATCGTATCCCCACTTATCGTATTGCCGTAAATGCTGCACCACCAGTTCATAGCTCTACTTTACTTAGGTTTAACCCAGCCCAAAATGGTCAGGTTTATTTTCAGCTAGCACGTACAGCAGATCGCTTTTATGTGCGTATGCGCTGGAAAGATGCAACCGATAATAGTGCAAAAACAGTTGATGCCTTCAGTGATAGTGCAGCTATTCAGTTTGCACTTAAAGGTGAAAACACCTCCTATATGATGGGCACTGGGCCAGACATGCCTGTTAATATTTGGTTTTGGACTGCCAGCGATACAGACGTGCAAAACTTAGCTGCCGGTGGTTTTGGTAGTACGACCCATCTTCCTGAGCAAACAGTGACAGGCAAAGCAACCTACAAGGTTGATAAAAATCCACAAAATAATCAACGTCGCTTAGTTATGTCTCGTGAAATAAAAACCAAGGGAAAACACCAAATTGCTTTAAAGAAAGGTATAGTTCCTATCGCTTTTGCGCTATGGCAAGGTGAAGATGAACAGCGTGACGGCAATAAAATGGTGACCTTGGGTTGGGTTTTGATGGACTTAGCGGCTAAATAATTGTCGCTTAAATAAATGGGTTAAATTTCATTAGTAATGATACGAGGCGACAAGTGCAGATAAAACATATCAATATTGATGAAACCAAGAATCTATCTGACCAGCCAGCTTGTGGGCTAGGCCATGCTTGTCAGTTCTGCCCTAAAGACCCTGATTGCACCCTAGACAAGTCACGCCATGAAAAGTTATTGATTGAAGCGCGGCTTGCATCTATTGATCAAATTATTCTAGTGATGGCTAATAAGGGCGGAGTAGGCAAAAGTACCATTTCGGCTAATTTGGCAGCTGGACTTGCTGCACAGGGTTACCGTGTGGGCGTGGCCGACGCAGATATTCATGGCCCTAATCAAAGCCGCTTTTTTGGCTTTGTTGGTTCACATATCAAAGTCACCCAAAAAGGCTTAGCCACTTGTAACTTTCAAAACCCTGCTATCAAGCAGCCAATAAAAGTTGGCTCTTTAGCCTTTTTAATGGAAAGTGACGAAACTCCCATTGTTTGGCGTGACTCTTACAAGCATGACTTTATGCACCATTTAATCGGTTCTTTTAACTGGGAAGAGTTGGATTACTTAATTGTCGATATGCCTCCCGGTACAGGCAATGAGCTAATCACCCTTAGTGATATGCTAGAAACAGCCAATACTTCGGCCATTTTGGTAACGAGTCCGCAAGAAATTGCCTTAATGGATAGTCTAAAAGCTCTACGCTTTTGCCAAGACCGCCAAATGCCAATATTAGGTGTTGTCGAAAACATGTCGGGTATTACTTGTCCTCATTGTAGTGGTGAATTTCACCTTTTTCCTAATGGCGGATTAACAGAAAAACTCAATGCTGTTGGTATCAAATCCTTAACTCAAATTCCTTTAGATCCTCATTTAGCCAGTGGCTCAGATGAAGGCCTACCCGATCTTTTAAAACGCCCCACCAGTGCGGTAGCTGTAGCTTTTGCACCCGTGATTGATGCTTGCATTCAACACGCCAGTAAACATTTTGCTGAAACCGCTGTGGAGTCTATCAATGAAGCGCTTGAAAGTAATTTGTTATCACCTGAACTTGAGGCATCGTTAGAAGGGATGCCCAGTGAAGAGCGTGAGGCTGTTCGACATGCTTTAGCTCAACTACTGGGCGCTGAACAAAAACGCCTCGCCACCTCTAGTGGGGAAGATAAATGAGTCACTCTACTGAAAGTGCGCCCACTAATCCGGCTAGAAGAAACCTATTCCGAAAAATAGCTGCAGCAGCTGACCCTAACTCTCCACGTCAAGCTGTATGGCGGCGTGTAGCTCAAGTGGGTGCAGGCGAAGGCGATGTCCTTTGGTCTGGTTGGGCAGCGGATGATGAAATATTTGTGGTGGGTGATGAAGGTGTGGTTCTGCACTTTGATGCTTCTTCAACTAGCCAAGAGGGTTTGTGGCTGAATATGCAAACACCAACTCAGTTACCACTGCATTCTATTTGGGGTAGAAACAGCAAAGAGCTTCATGCTGTAGGTTGGATGGGTACAGTTTTAAGTTTTGACGGTAAAGAGTGGCATCATCGCCGTGGTGGATTAATAGACCCAGAAACTCAGGGTTTTGTGGCTTGTTCAGAAAACAACCCCTTATTTGCAATCACAGGCGATGAAAAGGGCCGTGCTTGGGCAGTTGGTGATAATGGCACCCTTTTGGCTTTTGATGGTAAAGAATGGCAGCAAGAACAAAGCCCAACAAGATTAAATTTACGGGGTATTACCCTTACACCCAAGGGTCAACTCTTTGCAGTTGGAGCTGAAGGTACGGTTATTACTAGCAAGGGGGATGGCCAGTGGGAAAAACTAGACTGCCCTATAGGTGCGGGTTTTATTGCTGTTTTAGCCCTTGCAGATGATGAGCTGTTATTAGCTGGTGGACGTTATTTTGTTGATGCCGGTGGTTTTCGTGGTGAGCTAGTGCGCTGGCATAAAGGCGAGTTTACTAAAATAGAAACGACTCAAGAAATTCCTCGCCTTAGAGCACTGCGTACTTATAAAAAAGGTGTGTTAATTGCTGGTGATCAAGGCCATTTATTCTACCTAGAAGGTGAGCGTTTAAGTCAATTACGCACCGATACGCACCATGATTTAATGGATATCATTCCCTTGCCTAGTGGTGAAGCACTAGCTGTGGGTGACTTTTCTACCATTATGACGGCTGCAGCTAATTTTTCAGAAGCCTTAGCACCTAAAAAAACTGCTCAACAAGTACAGCCTATTTGGGAGCTAATGGAATCAGGAACAGAGCACAACCTTTGGGGGCTACATGCACTTGCTGATGGCCGTGTTTTTGCCTGTGGCGACAGTGGTACCGTTTTAGAGTATAAGTCACAGCAGTGGCAAAGCTTGCCAAAGGCCAATAGTGAACTATCCGTGCACTGCTTATGGACAGATTACCAAGGTGGAATTTATGCCGGTTGCGCTATGGGACAAATTTACCATTATGATGGAAAAACTTGGGAGCTAGCCTTTAATTTAAACCTAGATATAACCATTTTATCTATGTGGGGCAGTGGGCCAGACTCTATTTATGCCGTGGGCGATGAGGGCTTAATTCTGCATTGGAATGGTTTGATCTGGCACCGTATGATTAGTGGTACCAAAACCACTTTGTACAGTATTTGGGGTTATGATGACAAACACCTGTTAACTGTGGGTGATTTTGGGTTGGTATTACGCTGGAATGGCGAAAACTGGGCTGAGTTTTACGCTGGAACTGAAAACTTTCTTTTTGATGTCTGGGGTGATGCTTTAGACAATATCTTTATTGTTGGCCTTTCTGGCACACTGGTACACTTTAATGGCGAGAAATGGAATTTAACCCCCATACGTGCACGTGATGATTTAATGGCGTTAGACGGGTTATCTAATAACTGTATTTATGCCGTAGGTACGCATGGCAGTATATTAAGGTTTGATGGTCAACAATGGCTCTCAGAAACCACACCCAATGCAAGCCTTAGAGCTATTTGTGTGCTTACTGATACTAGTGTCTTTGCAGTAGGCAACCAGGGTGTTATTTTAAAACGTAACGCTTGAAAGCAGCTTAACTGGTTACTAAAAAGCTACCTAAGGGGTAGCTTTTTCCGTTAATGAGTAGTTCTACTTGATGTTCACCTGGGTAATGCTTGCGAGTATTTATCTTAGCAAAACTGATATTCTTCTTTAACAACTCGCTTGAATTAGCAGCTAAAGTGAGTGTTTTTAATTTAAAAACCTTGCCACTACTAGTTGTACCGTTAGCTTTAACAAAGTACACACAAAAATCAATTAATAGCTTTTGCGGCTCTTTACTAGCGCTTAATAATTCAAAGCTTAACTCGACGGTTTCGCCGAGTTTAATGCTTTTAGGTGTGAAACTTACCTGTGTAACCTCAACCTGAGGTGTTTGCCCATAACCTAGTTGTTCCAAGGCTTGGGGGTGGCTTTGTTTAACTAAAGAACGTAAAGCGTGGCGAATTAACCATTGACGATTAGCATCGGCATTTTTAAGCCAGCTTTTTGTTGTTGCTAGTAATAAGCTAGGGTGGTCTTTACCTATATCATTCAAGTTGTTAGCAACCGAGCGCCTTACATACAGCTCTGGGTCATCTTTTAACTTTTCAAGCAGTTCTAAAACGGGGGTAGGGTTTTCTTTAAATACTTGTAAGTGACTAGCCCAAGGTAGGCGAGGGCGGGGGCCTTCAGAGACTAAACGCCGAACATAATGGCAGTCATCGTCTGCCCAAAGGTGTAAACGTTCTAGGGTAGCTTGGGTATGCTGTTCAAGAAAAGGACGAATACAAAACTCACCCGTAAAGCGTTTGGTTAGCTGATAAATAGCCTGCATTGAAGCTTCAAAATGATTTAAGCCATAGTTAGCTATATAAAAGCTATGCGGCAAATAAATAAAGGGCGCCATGCCATTACCCATATCCCGCTCTAAACGAGGCCCCATAGAAGCAACTAGCAAATCTATGGCTTCTTCATAATTGGGCGGTAAGTAGGCGTGCAAAGTTTTAGCTAACTGCTTGCCACGCGCCATTAGGTCGAGTTTTTCATATCCAGCTAAGGCGCTATCAATAAAAGCTTGGTCCTGAAACTCACTAGCAACAGCCTTAATTTGTGCGGCTATTTGACGTGGGATTTCTGGCCCATATTGATTAATCAGCGGCTCAGCCATTTTAACTTAGCCTTGGGTTGCTTTAGCAATGGCAAAAATACGTTCCAACATGGCATGTAAACCGTTACTGCGCGTAGGGCTTAGGTGTTTATCTAACCCTAATACTTGCAAAAAATCAGGCGGAGTAGCTAGAATTTCTGCTGCGGTACGGCCATTATAAATCCGCATAAGTAATGCAATTAAGCCTGAAACAATAGCTGCATCACTAATAGCTGCAAAAGAAATTACGCCATCTTTAGCTTCAGGGCGTATCCAAACCTGAGACTGACAACCCTCTATTTTATATTCAGGCGTTTTCCATTCCTCAGGATAGTCAGGTAAGGCTTTACCTAAATCAATAATGTACTGATAACGATCCATCCAGTTATCAAAAAACTCAAATTCTTCTAGTAGTGATTGTTGGGCTTCTTGTGCTGACAAGGTAAGTCTCCAGAATTAGTGAACATCCAACCGACGCACTTCCATGCGTTCACTGTTGGCAATACGAATCAGTTGTCCATCACGGGTTTTAAAACCACGTTCTTGCAAATCTTTTTTATAAACTTGGTAGGTGTTTATATTTGCTGTATTGGGGGTAATAACCTTTACTTCTAGTAGGGTGCGCTGGTCTTTCCAGTCATAAACCATCCAAGCGGCTGTCGCTAAAAGAATAACGGCTAATACACCTGAAAATATTAACTTAATAGGAGGTTTAGGGTTAGTGGCAGTTAGTGCAGGGCGTGAATTTCCTGTGGTTTCAGTCAAGGCATTGCTTTCACTCTGCTGCTTTCGCCATAAAAAGTAGACTATACCACCAAGGATTGCCGTTATTAGCAATTTACCTAACATGCTGACTCCGCATCATAAAATAGGATTAAAACTAGGGGTTATACTAACAGCCAGGCACTTAACTGTCAGTAAACTAACGTTTGTCAGCCCAAGGCGCTTGCCAGTCTTGCTTTTTGTTTTGCTCTTGCCAGGCTTCATCCTCTTCATGCAAGTAAATACGTGTTGTAGCAAGGTTTGAATGACGTGCATTACGCGCTAAAAACCTTAATTCAACACCGGCATCGGCTTGGTGGGTTATCGAGGTATGCCTAAACCAATGGGTTGAGGTTTTAGCTAGTCGCTTGGCTATGTCTGGATTAGAAATTTCAAAAGCTTGACTGGCTTCATCGGTTAAGTCTTTCATGGTGCGATAAATCATATTCGCACCTATGCCTTGATTACCTGCCAAGTTGCGTATTACTGGGCTAAAGTCTTCACTATCAGGTAGAGCAGGGAGGTTCAAAAATTCTCTATAACGCTTTAAAGCATTGATTAAGGCTTCATTCACCGGTATTTCAGCGTATTTTTTACCTTTGCCTTCTACAGCCCACCACCAATCACCACGGCGTTGAAAAAAATCATTCATTTTAGCTTGTGCCACTTCATGTACACGTGGTGCTAACAAGTACAAAAAAGCCAGCAACAAACGCCAGCGTTCTACTTGCCTTAGTCGCTGTACATCTTCAGTTTTTTGGTGTTGCAGGTAATCAACCAAAGCATCCCAAGTTTCTTGGTCTAAATGCCTTTCTCTTACATTGCGTGAGTCTTGGCGAACTTCTCTTTTACGCATTAAAGCTAAGGGATTGCCAGCTAAGTAGCCAGCCGAATGCAAATATTGAAACAAACCTTTTAAAACCCTAAGTGCATGTTGTTGGCTAGTGGCACTTAAACCACCCTGGAAAGGACGCCATTCCTCAGAATGCCGCGGAGTGCGCCCATGCCCGCACCAACGCGCTGCAGGTTGAGGGTCAGCTAAAAATCCTTGATAAACCGCTAAATCTTGACGATTCAAGCTAGAAAAAGGTTTGCCTAACTCTAACCAGCACCAAAGTAACAGCCTTTCAGCTTCTTTACGGTAAGCACGAAAGGTTTGCGGCTGTTCTTGATACTCCATCAACCAAGACTGAACCGCTTCTAAATCAGTATTCGCGGCAATTTGGCAAATCTGCGTGGCGGGTGGACGGTTCTCACCAAAGCGACCATTTAATTCATCGGGCAGTTTTGGCAAAGATTCTAGCGGCGCGATAGGTAAAGCGAACTTATTGGCCGAACTGGGTATTTTATTGGTCATAGCTAAGCATATCTCTGTTACTGGCATAGGTGGTGCATTTCGTAGTATCTCATAATTTTAGCATTCATGATAATAGTGGTTATCATGAATTAATACTTATTGCTGTAAGTAATTTTACATATTACGTAATACATATTATTATGAATAAAATACGACAAAGCGCCTACCGCTAGGCAGCAGCAACAAAAAAGAGGTTTACTAAGATGGCTAGAATGGGTGTGCAATACGAAGAAGTGGTTGAAGCTGCCGTTCAGCTTCAAAAACAGGGTGATAACCCAACCATACAACGCATTAGAGAATGGTTGGGAACTGGCAGCTTCACTACTATTAGTGAACACTTAAAGCAATGGCGTGCTAATCAACGTAACGCCACACCCTTGCAGCAGGAGTCACAAGATTTGCCCGCTAGCCTGGTTAAAATGGCGCAAGCGTTTTGGCAACAAGCCTGTTCAGAAGCTGATGAAAAGCTACACAGCTATCAGCAACAAGCGGATACAGAAATACGCCAAGCCTTAACCGACAAACAGCTCGCTTTAGAAGAAGCACAGCGCATGGAAGAAAAAAACCTGATAATTGATAAAAAAAATAATGCGCTCTTAACCGACTTAAAACAGCAGGCTGCTCAGTTAAGCCGTTTAGAAACCCAGTTAGAAACCAGTAACCAACAGTTAAGCAGTTTAACAACCGCAAGCCAAGCCAAGGAAACAGCGGCTAAGCAACAAATTGCTCGCATAGAACAGGCTTTAGTAGAGCAACAAAAAGAACAACAACTGGCTTTACAGAAGCAAAAAGAAGAACAGCAAGCTGCCCTCGCCCATGAGCAACAGAGAAATGAAGAAAACCAATTGCGTTGGATGCAAGAAGTAGATATAGCGCGTCAACAAACGGCTAGTTTGAAGGAAGCAACTCAGCAAGAAGCCGCTGAAGCTAAGAAACAAATAAAAACACTAGAGGAGCAGCTAAAAACCAGCCAAGAAAAGGCTCAACAACAACTTATTGAATTACAAGGCAAACAAATAAGAGAAGAGAACCTGCTTAAGCAACTAGAGCAGTTGGAAGCAAGAAGTGATCGGCTAGAAGCTCAGTTAGCAGAGAAGCAAACGGCTTGGTTGGCTAAGCTAGAAGAGTTTAATGCTGAATTAACCAATAAAAACCAACTAATTAATGAACTCAAGGCAGCGCTAGCAAGTGCCAGCCGTCCTGCCCCATTAATTATGGTTTAATCAGTTAGCCAAGAACCCCCTCTGCAGCTAATTGATTTATTGCCTCGTTATCATAGCCTAGTGCTTGTAAAACCTGCTGACTAGCTGCACCTAGGTCTGTGCCTGTGTGCTTGTATGTTGCTGAATTACGAGAGAACTTAATTGGGCAAGCAAGTTGTTTAATCTTGGTGCCATAGCTAGTTTCAACCTCAACTAGCATTTCACGTTCAACCAGCTGTGGGTGATTAGCCGCTTCGGTAATCGTTAAGACAGGTTCAACACAGGCATCAACCGATTCAAAAATAGCCTGCCAGGCTGTATAACTTTTACTAGCAAAAATATCGGTTAATTCTTTACGTAACTGCTGCTGATCTTCAGGTTTTTGGCTCATGCCTAACTGAATTAATTCAGGACGCTCCAGTGTTTCACACAAAAGCTTTAAAAACTGCGGCTCTAGGCTGCCTACAGAAAAATAGCGACCATCAGCTGTTTGGTAATAATCATAGAAGGATCCACCATTAAGAATACCCTGCCCTAACTCTGGTGAAACCCCCGTTCCTAAAGCACCAGCACCTGTCATAGCATTTAAAGCAAAAGCTGTGTCAGTCATACTAATATCAATAAACTGCCCTAAATTACTTTGCTGGCGCTCTATTACAGCGGCTAGTAGGCCAACCAAAGCATGCATAGAACCACCAGCAATATCGGCAACCTGAATACCCAAGGGTAAAGGCCCTTGTTCTGGACGGCCTGTATAACTAGCAACACCAGCTAGTGCCAAGTAGTTAATATCGTGTCCAGGACGATTCTTATAAGGGCCAGTTTGACCATAGCCAGTAATAGCACAGTAGATTAAGCGTGGATTAATCGCCTTTAATGTTTCATAGCCAATACCTAGCCTGTCCATCACCCCAGGACGAAACTGATCTATCACTAGGTCATACTCTACTACTAGTTTCTTAATAATTTCTATCGCTGCTGGTTTTTTTAGGTCTAAGCCAATAGAGCGTTTAGAGCGATTAAGGTAGGAATGAATAAAGTTAACGCCTTGATCATCAAAGGGTGGCATTTCTCGGGTAATTTCTGGTCGGTTAGGTGCTTCAACACGTAAAACCTCAGCGCCCATATCTGCCAGCATCATGGTGGCATAAGGTCCAGGCAAAAGAGTTGAGAAATCTAAAACTTTCAAATTTTTTAAAGGCATAGCAAAAACCTATATTAATCGCGGTCGGGACGAACCACCATGACAGAGACATGTGAACGCTCAACCACCTTGGCAGCCACAGAACCTAGAAAGAAGCGCTCCATACGCTTGGGGTCATGGCTAGGAAGTACAATCAAATCTGCCTTAATACGCTTAGCTTCTTTAAGAATGGCTTGGTGAGGTGTGCCTTCCACTGCCCTAAGTTTAACATTTAGGTCATTAGGTATATGTGGCTCAACCATTTGGCGTAACTTTAGATAAATACTATCCAAAAGCTTGCTTAAATCTTGCTTAGGAAAGTAACTCGCCACCATAGGCGAGCCAAAACCTGGTAAAACGGTTAAAATGTGCAACTGTGCTTCATAGGCAGTGGCTAGCTCTACTGAAGTTTTAATTGCTTTTAAGGTTTGCTGATTAGTGCCGCAAGAAATATCAACGGGTAATAGAAGCTGTTTAAACATGCTGGACACCTTTTGTTTTAACTTTTGCTAAACGAATACGGCGCTTTTGTAACCAAGCAATTAAACCTAATAGAAGTAGCGGTGGTATCATCATCCACTCTTTAGCTGGTTGGTCTAGCTCTTCTTGAATAGCACTGATTTCCCACCCAAAGTCGATACCAATTTTTTCTGCTGGCGAATCAAAAGCAATTAAATCAACCTCTACTCTATCCTCTTCAGCAATTAATAAAAGCCCTGCAGCTTCTAGTCGTTCTTCACCTGTTCCTGCTTCAGCTAAAGGCAAACTTACTAGCTTTTTAATTTCTCGCCCATCAAGGCTTTCTCCACTTACCCAAATTTTTAAGGAAGAATTAACCGGCTGTTTTTCTGCTAATTCAAAAATTTCTGTTGCAGCATGAGTTTGGGTGGGTGGGTAAATCATATCCCACCAAAAACCAGGTCTAAACAAGGTAAAAGTAATTAACAAGAGTGCTAGGGTTTCCCAAATGCGGTTTTTAGTCAGCCACCAATGTTGTGTTGCCGCAGCAAATACCAGCATGGCGGTGATTGCACCAAAAACAACGGTTATAAAATGGAAAGCACTGTCTAGGTCGATAAGTAATAAGTTGGTATTAAAGATAAACATAAAAGGAAGAATGGCGGTACGTATATCGTAGGTAAAACCTTGTACCCCCGTTTTAATTGGATCTGCTTTGGCGACAGCAGCAGCGGCAAAAGCGGCTAACCCCACAGGTGGCGTATCATCAGCCAGTATGCCAAAGTAGAAAACAAACAAATGCACTGCTATTAAAGGCACCATTAAGCCATGCTGTGCGCCTAGCTCTACTATAACCGGCGCCATAAGCGTAGAAACCACTATATAGTTAGCTGTAGTAGGCAAGCCCATACCTAAAACTAGGCTGATAACTGCAGTAAAAAGCAAAATTAAAACTAGGCTACCACCTGAGATAAACTCGACAAAATCTGTCATAACAAGACCAATACCTGTCAGAGTTACAGTACCAACCACTATACCAGCGGCAGCCGTTGCAACACCTATACCTATCATGTTGCGAGCACCGTTAATCATGCCCAACAAAAGCTCATTAAACCCTTGGCGGGTTGCTGCTAGGTAGTTGTCTTTTTTACGGAAGAAGTTTTTTAAAGGTCGCTGAGTTACCACAATAAAAATCATAAAGATGGTTGCCCAGAAAGCTGCTAAACCTGGTGAGAATTTTTCTACTGCTAAACACCAAACCAATACTACGACGGGCAGTAAAAAATAAAGCCCAGACTTAACCGTAGGCCCAACCTCTGGAAGCTCTAAAACCTCTGCTTCAGGGTCGTCCATTTCCAATTCTGGGTAACGGCAAGCGTAAGCAATTAAGCCAACATAGGCAGCAGCAACTAAAAACAAAACCACGGGTAAAGCCCAGTCGCCTAGGTAGGTTTTTATCCAGCCAATGCCGTAATA
This sequence comes from Marinospirillum minutulum DSM 6287, assembly GCF_000422325.1. Lineage (GTDB taxonomy): Bacteria > Pseudomonadota > Gammaproteobacteria > Pseudomonadales > Halomonadaceae > Marinospirillum > Marinospirillum minutulum. The sequence continues at coordinate 233,389 of NZ_AULO01000011.1, read as the reverse complement.
AACCACTAGGGTAAGCACAGCTAGAACTAAAAAAGCACTGATAAAGTTAATTAATAAGTAAATAAACTTAGTTTCATGGCGACGAGGTAAAGCCTTCATATCTGCTTTACAGGCTTCTAGGTGAACAATATAAAACAAAGCAAAGTAAGAAATTAGAGCAGGTAAAATGGCATGTTTAATAACATCCAAATAAGGAATGCCTACATATTCAACCATTAAAAAAGCGGCTGCCCCCATAATGGGTGGCGTTAACTGGCCGTTTGTTGAAGCTGCAACTTCAACCGCACCGGCTTTAGTCGCAGGAAAACCGACACGTTTCATCAAAGGAATAGTAAAAGTACCCGTAGTCACCACGTTGGCAATAGAGGAACCTGAAATTAAGCCCGACATGCCTGATGCAACAACGGCTGCTTTAGCTGGACCACCACGCAAATGCCCTAAAAGAGAGAAAGCAACTTTTATAAAATAATTACCAGCGCCTGCTTTTTCTAACAAAGCGCCAAAAAGTACAAAAAGAAAAACAAAACTAACAGAAACACCTATTGCAACACCAAACACCCCTTCAGAGGTTAACCATTGGTGAGATAAAAGCCGCTCTAAGCTGGCACCACGGTGTGAAATAACTTCAGGAAAATAAGGGCCAAAATAGGTATAAATTAAGAAGACCGCCGCAACCACCATTAAGGGAGGGCCTAGGGCTCTTCTAGTTGCCTCTAACAGCAGCAGCATTCCCATGCCTGCAAAAATTAAATCAGCTGTATTGGGAATACCTGGCCGGGTAGATAAGGCTTCATAAGCAAAGACTAAATAGGTAGCCGAGGCAACACCCAGCAAAGCGAGCAGCCAATCATGCCAAGGAATTCTGCTTTGCGGTGATTTTTTAAAGGCGGGATAGGCTAAAAAGGCTAGAAAAATAGCAAAAGCCAAATGCATTGGACGTGCAAAGGATGAACTTATAAGAGAGAAAGGTGAAGCGTACCAAAGTTGAAAGAGCGACCAACTTAACGCAACCAATAGAATTAATTTGCCACTTAACCCTGCTGGAAGCCGCGAGCCACTCTCAGATTCAACCAATCTTTCTGCTTCATTTATAGAAGTGTCATCTATACTTATACGTTTGCTGCTATTATTTTCTGTCATTTAAACTTGCCTCTTGCAGGTCAGCCCATCTTTATTATTAGTTTGCTGGCAGATAAAAAAACCAGCTAGTCAATTGCTGAATAGCTGGTTTTTATTTACCCGCTTACCTACTCGGGTACAGACTACTTATTTAAGTAAGCCTGCTTCACGATAGTACTTTAAAGCACCAGGATGAAGTGGAGCAGAAAGGCCTGCGCTTACCATATCTTTCTTGTCTAGGTCTGCAAAGGCAGGGTGTAGACGTGTAAAGGTATCGAAGTTATCGAATACTGCTTTAACTAACTGATAAACCTGTTCATCAGAAGTTTGTGCACTAGTCACTAGTGTTGCTGCTACACCAAAGGTGTGAGTGTCTTTAGGATTACCGTTGTACTCACCACCTTTAATAACCGCACGACGGTAGTAAGGGTACTTTCTTAGTAGTTGGTCAACATAGTCACCACGTACGTTAACTAGGTTGCTGTCACAGCTACTAGTGGCTTCTTTAATAGAGCCGCTTGGGTGACCTACAACATAAATCATTGCATCTATACGGTTATCACAAAGGGCGCTCGACATTTCTGCAGCACGTAAGTCTGCCGCTAGAGAAAAGACACCCATATCTTGACCGCGTAAGTCTAGTAGCTGCTCCATAGTTGAACGCTGACCAGAACCTGGGTTGCCCACGTTAACGCGCTTATCTTGTAAGTCATCAAACTCAGTAGCCTTGGCATCGGCACGAGCCACCACAGTAAAGGCTTCAGGGTGTAGGGAGAAAACCGCACGTAAATCAGTATAAGCACCTGATTCATTAAACTGCCCTTCACCACGGTAAGCGTTATACTGAACATCAGACTGGGCAATACCAAAATCTAACTCACCAGCACGAATGGTGTTGACGTTATAAGCAGAACCACCGGTGCTTTCAACGGAACAACGAATACCATGCTCTTTACGGGTACGGTTTACTAAACGACAAATAGCGCCACCTGTTGGGTAATAAACCCCAGTAACACCACCAGTTCCTACTGTAATAAAGCTCTGCTCTGCAGCCAGTGCGGCAGAGCTAATAGCTGCTGCACCTAAACCTATGCCTGCAGTGACAACCGCTGTTGCCAGTGTTTTTCTTAGCATTGACATGCTTTTATTCTCCCAAGCAGTTTTTATTCGTTTTATCCTACACCCTGAATTTAGGCAGTCACTAGCTATCTGTCAAACCAATTCACTGATTTAGTTTAAGTTTATTTATAATAAGCGTTCTCAGTTACCGTGTGGTCTGTTTCATCACGAATACCACGTAATTGCGGTAAACGCTCTAACAAGGTTTTTTCTACACCGTCTTTTAGGGTTAAATCAACTGCTGAACAACCCTGACAACCACCACCAAACTGCAATACGGCAACATTATCTTCGGTTAACTCAACCAGTTTAATTTCACCACCATGAGCGGCCAAACCTGGGTTAATATCACTGTAAAGAATGTAGTTAATTTGGTCTGCTAAGGGGCTATCAGCACTGACCTTAGGCATTTTAGCATTGGGTGCTTTAATGGTGAGCTGGCCACCCATGCGGTCTGGGTTAAAATCAACGACGGCTTCATCTAAAAAAGCTAAACTATTTTTTTCTAAATAGACTTTAATTTTTTCTAGTTGCAACAACTCATCCGTTGGTTCTTCTTCACCCGGGCGACTATAAGCCAAGCAGGTTTCAGCATAGGGCGTACCTGGCTGAGTAATAAAAACTCTCACCGACATGCCTTCAACATCTTGCTTAGACAGTAGCTCAGCTAAGTAGCTTTCAGCGCTGGCAGTAATTTCTAGTGGTTTACTAATAACTTCGGTATCACTCATTGGTTTTGCTTCCTCTTAAGAGATAAGGCTTAATTTGTGAGCATCTTATGACAAATCAAGCCTGAAGGACAATACCCTAGTGTTTTAATGGGTCTTTTTATATGACCACAACTAGCTGTTTTTGTTACACTAGCGCAAATTTTTATTTCGGAGCTAGTCTTCTCAATGAATACCCCTGCTAACGCCGCCAAGGCACGTATTGCCACCCTTAAACAAAGCCTAGAGCAACGCCTCGTTATTCTTGACGGTGGCATGGGTACCCTTATACAAAATCAAAAGCTTGAAGAAGCCGATTTTAGAGGCGAACGCTTTGTTGACTGGCCTAGCGATGTTAAGGGCAATAACGACCTTTTAGTTCTTTCTCAGCCCGATTTAATTCGTCGTTTGCACGGTGAATATTTTGCTGCCGGTGCTGACATAGTTGAAACCAACACCTTTAACTCGACCCGCCTTTCACAAGCCGATTACGGCATGCAGGAACTGGCTGCTGAAATAAACGAAGCCGGTGCACGCCTAGCTCGCCAAGCAGCGGATGAGTATTCTACACCAGAAAAGCCCCGTTATGTTGCTGGTGTTCTTGGCCCCACCAGCCGTACCGCTTCTATTTCACCTGATGTAAACGATGCAAGCTTTCGTAACGTTACTTTTGATGCATTAGTAGAGAACTACATAGAATCCACCGAAGCCTTGATTCGTGGTGGTGTCGATTTAATCATGATCGAAACCATTTTTGATACCTTGAACGCTAAAGCGGCTATTTTTGCGGTTCAAGAAGTCTTTGCTAAGCAGGGTTATGAGCTGCCGATTATGATTTCCGGTACCATCACCGATGCTTCTGGCCGCACACTTTCCGGTCAAACCACTGAAGCTTTTTGGAACAGTATCCGTCACGCCCGCCCTATTTCTGTGGGCTTAAACTGCGCCTTGGGTGCTGAAGATTTACGCCCCTACGTTGAAGAGCTTTCACGCATAGCGGACACCCATGTTTCTGCTCACCCCAACGCAGGCTTGCCCAATGCCTTTGGTGAATACGACCAAACACCCGAAGAAATGGCCGAAATTCTACTTGAATTTGCTCAAGCTGGGTTAATGAATATTGTGGGTGGCTGCTGTGGTTCGTCACCAGAACACATTAAAAAAATAGCCGAAGCCGTTGCTGGAATAAAACCACGCCAAGTACCCGATATTGCACCCGCTTGCCGCTTATCTGGCCTAGAGCCCTTTAACATTACTGCGGATTCTTTATTTGTGAATGTGGGTGAAAGAACCAACATTACTGGCTCGGCACGTTTTAAAAAGCTAATTATTGCTGAAGATTACAACACGGCTTTAGAAGTGGCTTTAGAGCAGGTAGAAAACGGTGCTCAGGTGATTGATATCAACATGGATGAAGGCATGTTGGACTCAGAAGCCGCTATGGTGAAATTCCTGAACCTAATTGCCGGTGAGCCAGACATTGCCAGAGTTCCGATTATGTTGGACTCTTCTAAATGGTCAATTTTAGAAGCGGGCTTGAAGTGTGTGCAAGGCAAGCCGATTGTTAACTCCATTTCCATGAAAGAAGGCGAAGTAGCCTTCCGTGAACAAGCGCTACTGTGTAAGCGTTATGGTGCGGCCATTATTGTGATGGCCTTTGATGAAGTAGGCCAAGCCGATACTTTTGAACGTAAAACTGAAATTTGTGAAAGGGCTTACCGTCTTTTAGTGGATGAAATTGGTTTTCCTGCTGAAGACATTATTTTTGACCCTAACGTCTTTGCGATTGCTACGGGTATAGAAGAGCACAACAACTACGGGGTTGATTTTATTCAGGCAACCGAGTGGATACACAACAACCTGCCTCATGCGCTTATCTCCGGCGGTGTGTCCAACGTATCTTTCTCCTTCCGTGGAAACAACCCAGTTCGTGAAGCGATTCACTCGGTCTTTTTATACCATGCCATTAAAGTGGGCATGAGCATGGGTATAGTGAACGCTGGGCAATTAGCCTTATACGATGATTTGCCCGCAGAATTGCGTGATGCCGTTGAAGATGTAGTGCTTAACCGCCGTGATGATGGTACGGAACGCCTCTTAGATATTGCCGAAAAATACCGTGGTGATGGTTCTACTGCTGAGAAAAAAGAAGACTTAGAATGGCGCTCTTTACCTGTCAATGAGCGCATTTCTCATGCGCTAGTTAAAGGCATTACAGCTTTTATTGATGTGGACGTAGAAGAAGCTCGCCAACAGGCCGACCGCCCCATCCATGTGATTGAAGGCCCGCTCATGGCTGGCATGAATGTGGTGGGTGATCTGTTTGGAGCAGGTAAAATGTTCTTACCGCAAGTGGTAAAGTCAGCCCGTGTAATGAAACAAGCGGTGGCGATCCTTATTCCTTACATTGAAGCTGAAAAATCGGGCGAAGTGCAAACCAAAGGCAAGATTTTAATGGCCACGGTTAAGGGCGATGTTCACGATATAGGTAAAAATATTGTTGGCGTGGTTTTGCAGTGTAACAACTACGAAGTAGTGGATATGGGCGTGATGGTGCCTGCCAATAAAATTCTAGAAAAAGCCCGTGAAGAAAAGGTTGATATTATAGGTTTGTCCGGTTTAATCACCCCTTCCCTAGATGAAATGGTGAACGTCGCTAAAGAAATGCAGCGTCAAGGTTTTACTATTCCCTTAATGATAGGCGGTGCGACCACTTCAAAAGCCCATACTGCCGTTAAAATTGATCCGCATTATAACGAAGCAGTGGTTTATGTTAGCGATGCTTCTCGTGCAGTGGGTGTTGCTAGCAATCTGCTTTCTTCTGAACACAAGCCTGATTACATGGCAAGCATTCGTGAAGAATATGAGCAGGTAAGGGTTCGTCAAAGTAAGCGAGTTTTAAAGGGTGCTTCTTGTGATTATGCCGAAGCCCGTAGCCGTAAGCTTAAATTAGATTTTGTAACCAAGCCCCCAGTTGCACCCAAGCAGTTGGGCGTGCAAGCCTTTACTAATTATTCGCTAGAAGAACTGGTTGAATACGTTGATTGGACACCCTTCTTTATTAGCTGGAACTTGGTAGGTAAATACCCCGCTATTTTTGAAGACAAGATAGTGGGTGAAGAAGCTAAAAAGTTATTTACTGATGCCCAAGCCATGCTAAAACAAATGGTTAGCAAGCAGCAAATTGAAGCCCGAGGTGTTATTGGGCTGTGGCCTGCTAACAGTGTTGACGATGATGTGATCGAAGTTTATGCCGATGAAACCCGCTAAGTGGTCATCAAAAAACTAACCCAGTTACGTCAACAAACGCCCGATAAACAAGGATTTTGTAAATCCTTAGCCGATTTTATTGCACCCAAGGAAAGCGGTATTCCTGACTGGATAGGTGGCTTTGCCGTCACTTCAGGTATTGGTGTTGATGAACTAGCCAAGGTTTATGAAGCCGAGCTAGACGATTACAGTGCCATTATGCTAAAAGCCCTTGCCGATCGCCTAGCTGAAGCCTTTGCTGAATGCCTGCACCAGCGAGTACGCAAAGAGTTTTGGGGGTACGTAAGTGATGAGCAGTTAGATAACAATGCGTTAATTAAAGAAGCCTACCAAGGCATTCGCCCTGCACCTGGTTACCCCGCCTGCCCTGACCATACGGAAAAAGAAGGCTTGTTTGAGCTGTTAAATGCCACCGAACATACCAGCTTAATTCTGACTGAAAGCTTTGCTATGTATCCCACTGCCGCTGTCTCGGGTTGGTACTTTGCGCACCCAGACAGTAAGTACTTTAACCTAGGTAAAATTACCCGTGACCAAGTGGAATCAGCTGCTAAGCATAAGGGCATGGCGGCCGACACTTTAGAGCGCTGGTTGTTACCTGCTCTAAGCTATGACCCTGATCAAGCTTAGTTAGCTGCCTGTACACCATGCCGCAACAGCGCACACAAAGAATTCTGGCCTTAGCCCTACCCATTATGGGTGGGATGCTAAGCCAGAGTTTGCTTAACTTGGTTGATGCTATTTTAGTGGGCAGTTTAGGCGAAACCGTATTAGCGGGCGTAGGAGTGGGTGGCTACGCTATTTTTATGTTATCTGCGATGATCGCTGGGTTAAGTTCAGGCGTACAATCTCAGGTTGCGCGACGGCATGGTGCAAAAGAGTTTACCCTTAGGGCTTTGCCGCTAAATGCAGCAATATTACTGGCGCTAATGGTTACCTTACCTTTAAGTTTTCTAGGCTGGTTTAACTCCAACTGGCTAATCGCCAGCATTAATCAAACAACTGAAGTACAAGAAGTAGCCAATAGCTATTTTCAGTGGCGTATTATTGGTTTGCTTCCTATTGCCTTAACCCTTAGTTTCCGTGGTTATTGGCATGGTATTCAAAAAACTGGGATCTATTTTCGTATTATTATTTTCACCCATGCTTTAAATATTCTTTTAAGTATTTGGCTGATTCATGGCGGTTTGGGTGTAGCGGCTTTAGGAGCAACAGGGGCGGCACTGGCTACCAGTATTTCTATTACTGCCGGTGCTTTAGTTTGGGGTTGGCTCACTTGGCAATCTGCCCGCCCGAGTGGTTTTCTTGTTAAATTACCCAACCTTAACCTACTTTGGCAAACACTACGTTTAGCTGCACCTAACTCTTTGCAGCAGTTTTTGTTTGCCGTTAGCTATGCCGTTTTGTTCTGGTTTTTAGGGCAAATAAGTACAGCCAGTGTTGCGGTGGGGCATGTCTTAGTACACCTTTCATTACTCTTAATTTTACCCGGTGTAGGTTTAGGTATGGCTGCTATGACTCTCGTGGGTAATAGCTTAGGTGAAAATAATCAGGAAGAAGCCCATAGCTGGGGCTGGGAAGGCATGCGCCTAGCTGCACTTATTCTAGCTGTTTTAGGTTTACCTATGCTGCTATTGCCTGAAGCTATTTTAGGCTTATTTTTACATCAGGATAGCTTAATTGAGTTAGGTAAAATTCCTTTAATGCTAACGGGCATTATGATTACTCTGGATTCAGCAGCCTTAGTTTTTAACCAAGCCTTGCAAGGTGCTGGTGCACACAGGTCGGTTATGCAAATTAGTCTTTCTATACAGTGGTTATTTTTTCTACCTATGGCTTGGTTTTTAGGTATTTATTTACAAGGGGGGTTGCTAGGTATTTGGTTAGCTCAGCTAGCCTATCGCATGATTAACTCTGCAGTGTTTGTAAGAGTTTGGCAGCGCAGGCGTTGGCAAGGAATAAAAATCTAACCATAAAAAAAGCCTGTTACTCGTTAAATAACAGGCTTAGTACTCGCTAAAACATGCATTAGCGATAGGTTGGAATTTGCTGAATACCTTGGAAAACTTCGCGCTCTTCGGTTAGATCACGCTCCATAAGTAGAATGTCTACTCTACGGTTTTTAACCCGCCCTTCTGGTGTAGCGTTAGAAGCTATAGGTCTGGCATCACCATTACCGACGACATAAAGGTATTCTTCGTTAAGGTCGCTCATCCATGTTAGTTCATGAGCGACAGAAGTGGCACGTGCTGAAGAAAGCTCCCAGTTAGATCTGTAACGCTCAGAGTTAATGGGTATATTATCGGTATGACCACCAACCACCACGTACATATCAAAGTCTGAAATCAAGTCACCTACCCTTTGAATAATTGGCACCATTTGTGGTTCTAACCAATCACTTCCAGAGCCAAAAGCTGCATCATCGGGGAAACGGATAATAATGTGGTCTTCATCCTGTTCAACAATAATTAGTCCCCGCTCTATCTCATCAATGAAGTTGGTCTGTAATCGGTTGCCTAAAGAATCTAGCTGATTTTCCATACCTGTATTTTCAGTGGTAGGTGGCTCAGGTTTGATAGGTGCAATGATATTTTCTGTACGAGGCGGGTTATCCACTGGAATCATATTCAGTGGATTCATCATTTGAAAACCAAAAGAGTTCTGCAAGGCCATGGAGACAGCACGAAACTTTTCTACTTCCATGGTAGAGAAAGATAGGATAAGAACAAAGAAAACCAACAAGAGTGTCATCATGTCGGCAAAGGTCACCATCCAAGGGGCAATGGGTGTTCCTTTGATTTCTTTTTTCTTTTTTTCTGGTAATGCTCCCTTACTCATAAATAGCTACTCTATTTCTTCAGTCATGTTCATGGCGCCACGCTGATATTCAGGTAGATAGGTTTCAAGTAGCTCATCAAGCACTTGTGGGTTCATACCGTTGTAAATACCCATTACTGAATCAACAATGAGAGCCATGTTGTTTCTTAACTCATCGTTTTTCATTTCTAGCTTGTCGGCTAAAGGAATAAAAATGAGCTGAGCTAATACTGAACCATAGAGGGTAGTTATAAGTGCTAAAGCCATACCCGGCCCCAGCTTTGTTGGGTCATCTAGGTTGTTAAGCATGGCAATTAGACCAACAAGAGTACCTATCATACCAAAGGCAGGTGCTAGATCACCAAAAGCACGAAACACCTTTTCGGCCACCGACTTTCTATCAATGGTTAGCAGCATTTCTTTTTGGAGTACTTCTTGAATAAACTCTGGCGCACTACCATCAACACACATTTGTACCCCTTTTTGGAAAAAAGGGTTGTCGATTGGCTCATCTTCTAAGCCTAGAAGACCATTACGACGCGCTATGCGCGAAAGACGGTTAGCTAGGGCAATAATTTCACGTGGATTGTCACTGCGATCGAAGAAGGCAGAAGACACCCCTTCTTTTATCCCTGTTAAGTAGCTTTGTACCCGAAACTTGATTAGAGCTGCGGCAAAAGTACCACCTACTACAATCAGAATACTAGGAAGGCTGAGAAACAAGCCTAGGTCGGCACTGGTTACGATAGCCAAGATGATGAGCGTAAATCCCAGTACCAGGCCAAGTAGTGTAGCAAGATCCATATTGCGATCCTTAAGTTTTAGTTACATCGGTTATTTGCTTAATCCTAAGACAAGCTATCAAGTCGCAGTGACCTATAATAACAGTCTTACACCGTTTGAACAGCCCTAGAAACAAGGCTTTTGTTGCTGCCAATAATATTTTTTTACTTAAAAACACGCTTGGTGCTTTTAGGTAAAAAGTGCTTAAAAAATACTTATTACGTTTTCTTAAGTGTTTACCTGCTATTAACGGTATTCTTTTGCGTAAAGCAAGGTTTTATTGTAAAGTTCCTCCTTCCTTAAGCAACCACTTATAAATACCCACCCCAATAATTAAATGGAGTTCTCGCTATGTTCAAGAAAGCAATCGCCCTAGTCGCACTGACTTTTTTAGGCAGCACTGGTGTACAGTCGGCAGATTTATTCAAAGCTGAAGATGCTGTTAAGTACCGCCAAGCAATTTATCAAGTTTTTTCAGCACAAGCCGGTGTAATGGGCGGCATGGTACAAGGTAAAATTCCTTTTGATGCTGCTGAGATTAATAAGCGTGCAAACAACCTAGGTAAAATTGCACCTATGTTGGGTGATACCTATTTCCCAGCTACCCGCGATGTTAAAGAGTCTAAGCTAAAAGCTGCGGCTTGGAGCAACATGGAAGACTTCCAATCTAAAGGTCAAACTTTTGGTAAGGCACTAGGTGAATTAATAGAAGCATCTGGCAAGCCTGGTTTTGATGCAAAAAGTGCCCGTCCGCTAGTTGGTGCTGTTTTGCAAGGCTGTAAAGGTTGTCACGATGACTACCGCGCTAAATAATACTTAGCTTACACTCAGCCCCAAGTGGTTTAGAACCACTTGGGGCTTTTTTTATGCGTAATCTACATGGAAAACAATAAAAACAACCAGCAAAGTAAGGGCAACAGCCAAGACAAAACGTAACCAAGGGAAGCTTTGCATTGCATTCGCAGCTAACTGGTCTTGATCCTGCTCAGAGGCTGCTTTTTTGCCACTAAACATAGCCTTAACCAAGCCTTCACCCCGTATTTTGTATAACAAAATAGCGGCTAGATGTAAGCCAATGAGTATCAGCAACCAATCAAAAAACAAATAGTGCCAGCGCGACATCCAAGCAGAAGTAGAACGGCTGACTGTTTCATACAAAGGCCCAAAGGTAAAAATATCATCGGTAGTAAAAAGGCCTGTCACTAGCTGAAAGATGACACCACCCATTAACACTAAAACCATAAAGCCACCCATAGGGTTATGGCTTAAGTAGCGAGGTTTATTGCTAGAAAAAAAATGCTTAAAATAAGCTAAGAAAGCTTTAGGTCCATACAAAAAATGCTTGAACCTTGCATAGGGTGTACCTATAAAACCCCAGATAACGCGATAAACCAGCATAGCTAGTAAGATTTGACCAAAAAGAAAATGACGTGCCATTTCCCCTTGATCTTGTGAAAACCAAAGTAAAAATATCAGTAAGGGTAAAGACCAATGAAAAACTCGTATAGACCAGTCCCATACTTTGATATTCTGGTTGGTATTAGGTGGTGTCATTAATAAGAAGCTCCTAAATTAAGTTGAGGTTGTTAACTAGTTTTACTTTACTGCAAGAGGATAGCAAGATGAATCGCGAATTAGCAGACATGCGGCGTGTTTATAAGGCCAATGACCTAGCAGAAGCAAACGCCGGACCCTGTCCTTTTGCTTTATTTAACCGTTGGATGGCTGAAGCAGCTAAAACAGAAACGCTTGACCCTAATGCTATGACCCTAGCAACCGTAGATGCAGCAGGTCAGCCTAAAGCCCGCATTGTGCTCTTAAAAGGTTTTTCTAAAGAGCTGGGCTGGGTATTTTACACCAACTATACAAGCGACAAAGGCGAAGAACTTAAAAACAACCCACGCTGCTCGCTACTTTTTTGGTGGGAACTCTTAGAACGCCAAGTAAGGGTTGAAGGTTATGTGCAAAAATTAAGTGAAGAAGAGTCTGATCACTACTACACTAGCCGCCCTCGCGAAAGCCAACTTGGCGCTTGGGTTTCGGAACAAAGCCAAGTAATTACAGGTCGCGAAGCGTTAAATGAACGTGAGGCGATAATTACTGAACAATATGCAGGCATCGATATTTTACCTCGCCCTCCTCACTGGGGTGGCTATCAGGTTATTCCTACCAGTATAGAGTTTTGGCAAGGTCAACCTAGCCGCCTTCATGATCGTCTTCGCTTCAAGTTAAATACAGAAGACCAGCAGTGGACTAGAGAGCGGCTTTCTCCCTAGCCCTGTGTCTAATTAATCTATAGCATTATTTAATCGGTGTTGCTGCCACTCAGTTGTTGGTTCATTGAGTGGTAGTACTGCATCAATAACCTGCTCTTCCATATTGTAAGTTGCTTTAAAGCCTAGGTACTTCATTAGCCCCCGCATGGGGTGGTTTTCTACCATTATTTTACCAATCATTTCCAAAGTACCAACGCTGCGAGAATAGTCAATTATGGCATTCATCAGTAATGAGCCTAAACCTAAACCTTGTAAGTCATCACGAATAATGACCGAGAACTCGGTACGAATGTTATCTGGGTCTGTCCAAATTCTTGATACGCCAAGAATTTCACGGCTACCATCTTCCTTCAATTCTTCTGCTATAAATGCCATCTGGCGGTCATAATTAATTTGGGTAAGTAAAGATAAGTCTCGCTTGGTTAAGTCAGCCTTGTTGTGAAAATAACGGAAACGTATGCTTTCTTCTGATAAACGGCTATGAAAACGCAATAAAGCAACGGCATCTTCACCACGAATGGGCCGAACTTCTACTGCTCTACCATCTTTAAGCTCTGCAAGTTTTCGCAGGTCTTCTGGGTAAGGCATAATGGCATGATAGGCAGGTGCACCTAAGTCGCACTGTACATCTATGGCGAACATTTCTTGGCTGTTAAGTAGTAGAGGATTAATTTCTAAGCCTTTAATTAACGGCATATCTGAACAAAGCTGTGAAAGCTTAACCAATAAAACACAGACCCTTTCTAAATCATCTTTTGGATCATTGCTATGCTCTTTTATTAGCTGCCCTGCATGGCTACGCATCACTAGGTCTTTAGCCAAGCTCATATTTAAAGGCGGCAAGGCAACTTGGCGATCAACAAGAATATTGACCTTGTAACCGCCTATTCCAAAAAGAATAATAGGGCCAAAAAGTGGGTCACGGGTAATGCCTAAGTTAAGCTGCATCGAATGCTTACCACGTTGCATCGGCTGTAGCACAAAAGAATGAAACTTACTTGTTGGGAACTTTTCTTCTACTTTATCTACTAGCCGCTTGGCTGCATTACGCACATCGTCTTCGGTTTCTAAATCTTGTAACAGGCCAGAAGAAAATCTGTGTGGGTGCTTACGGTAAACAAAAGGGTAAGAATTAGCGCTATGGTTAATTTTTAATGCCTTAGGCCCTGGAAAACGTGCAGACATAGCCGCTGCTTCGTCAAGCGACTTAGGATAAAGCACAGGCGCAACTTCAATACCATAGGCAGTTAAAAGCCGATGAGTTTCTTCGTGACTTAAATGATCACGCCCTTCAGCTGCAACTGCCTCTAGCAGGTCACGTACTTCCTTTCTTGAATCTTGTGTGGTTTCAAAAGGTAGGCTAGGCGGCGTTTCTTGTAAAAGCTGCTGGTTACGCTGATAGTTCACTAGGTGCATAAAAGCCTGAACGGCTTTTTCAGGTGAAATGTAGGTTGGTATACCAGCTAAATTAAATTCATGGCGGGCAGGAATAGCATGTTCTAAACCCATCCAGCTAGTTAAGAGGTTGCGCTTGAATAGTTTTTTATTAGCAATTAAAGCCAAGGCAGTTGATTTGCTTGGTGCTAAACGTGTTGGAGCATGAACAACCAGCACTGCATCAACGCCGGGGTCTTCCGTTACCATTTGCACTGCTTCTACAAACATTTGTGGTGTTGCCCCACCCCCTATATCTAAAGGGTTTACCCGCTCACGGTCACTGGGCAGCCAGTCTTGTAACTTTGCTTGGGTTTCCTCTGTTAGTTCAGCCAAATTACCACCTTGGTGAATTAAACGGTCAACCGCCAACATGCTTGGCCCTAACCCATTACTAATAATTGCCAAGCGCCCGCCCCTTACAGGCCTCATGCGGGTGAGTGTTTCTAGGGCATCAAAAAGTTCTTCGCTATTATCAACTCGTACCATACCCGCACGAGAAAAAGCAGCGTTATAGATAGGGTCGCGGTTGATTAATCCAGGAGTAAAAACATCCGGGTCGCCCTGAGCCTCCATGGTTCGGCCCGATTTAATAACTAGGACCAGCTTGTTACGCGAAGCTTCACGAACTGCCGTCATAAAATGGCGGGAATCGGGCACGTCTTCTAAGTGCAGCAGTATAGCTTGTGCACCAGAATAACGATTAACGTAATCAATAACGTCAGCTAAACGCACGTCAACGCTATCACCTAGGGTAATCAGGTGCGAAAACCCAATACCCCGCCCATTAGCCCAATCAATAATGGCATTGCCTAACATGCCAGATTGACCGATATAGGCAACTTTACCCGGCTTAATGTTTTGTGGCGCATAACTAGCGTTGAGCTTGCGTGATGGAACCAGAATACCCATGCACTCAGGCCCCATAACACGAATACCGGATGATTGAGCCGCTTCTAACAAACGTGCTTTATAGTTAGTTTGGCGGTGACCTTGGTTAGACGTTAAAACCAAAGCCGCTTTCACGCCAAACCGCCCCAGTTCAGCAACAACATCGGGGGCAGTTGCAGCCGGTGAGCAAACAACGGCTAAATCGGGTATTTTGGGTAGTTCAGTAATTTCATCAAAACAGGGGCAACCATGCACTGTTTCATAGGGCTTAGGGTTTACTACCCAAATATCGCCAGGGAACTTGGCATCAAGCATGTTAGCTACAACCTGCCCACCCAGGCTAAAGTTTTTTTCTGAAGCACCTAGAACCACTAGGCTTTTTGGCTCAAAGAAATACCTTAAAAAACGTGTGCTCATCTATAACCTCCATGCTTGAATTGGTTTAATCTACTTAATATTCTTGCAAACCTTGCGACGTTTGCCCAGTATCCATTAATCCGCAACAAGATTACACTCTATCTAAACTTAAACGGACCTTAACATGATTACATCGTTTATCACTCACGAAGACTGCGCACTTCATGATATGGGGCCTTGGCACCCAGAGAATCCGATGCGCCTAAATGCAATTATTGAGCAGCTAAAGCTTAGTGGCTTAATGAACCAGCTCATGCAGTATAAGGCACGCCCAGTGACTGACGAGCAGCTATTTCGTGCTCACCCCAAAGCCCACGTGCGTTCTTTGCAGCTCAGCCTACCAGAAGAAGGTTTCACTAGCATTGAAGATGAAACCCTACTTGCACCTAGGTCTTTAGAAGCAGCCTCCTATGCTGCGGGTGCCGTGGTGCGTGGTGTCGATCAAATATTCAAAAACCAAGCAGATAACGTTTTTTGTGCGGTTCGCCCACCCGGTCACCATGCTGAGCGGGTAGAAAGCATGGGGTTTTGCTTTTATAACAATGTGGCTGTTGGCGCACTTCATGCCTTAGAGCATCACAAGTTAGATAGAGTCGCTATTTTTGATTTCGACGTTCATCACGGCAATGGCACAGTGGATGTTTTTCGTAATGACCCGCGTGTACTTGTTTGCTCCAGCTTCCAGCACCCCTTCTACCCTTGGCGCTATGCTGAAACCGAATGGGAAAATATCGTAAATACACCGCTAGATGCCCATTCTGGCAGTTTAGAATTTCGTCGTGCTATTGAAGCCAGTTGGTTACCAGCAATACAAAAGTTCAAGCCACAGCTTATTCTTGTTTCAGCTGGGTTTGATGCCCACCGCGAAGACCCTATGGGTGAACTTAATTTAGAAGACGATGACTACCACTGGATTACCAACTTTTTAATGGATCAAGCAAAAAGTCAGTGTGATGGACGCTTGGTTTCAGTGCTTGAAGGTGGTTATGATTTGAATTCTTTAGCCCGCTCTGTGCATCGTCATATAGAAGCTTTGCAAAAAATGTAAAAATAACCTAGCTAACTTTTGCAGGGTTGGCTGGGTGCTGTATAGTGAACACTAAAGGATCTTAGCTATTCAGGATACATTGAATGCCAGAATTTACTGCGCCTGTTATGCCAGACGCCTTATTAGAAAAGCTTAAGGGTTGTAAAACCCTACCATCGCTACCCATTATTGCACTTAAAATAATTGAGCTGGCACGCTCACCTAGTGCTGGCACAAGCGATTTAGCAGAACTTATCGCCAGTGACCCCTCCCTTAGCGCTAAAATTTTATCGGCAGCCAACTCGGTATTTTATGGTAGTGATGAACACAGCAGCCTACAACATGCCATTAATCGAATGGGTATGGACTCAGCGCTTTCTCTAGCACTAAGCTTTGGGCTTACACGCCACTCTAAACAAAAAAGAAATGGCATGTGTTTAGACACCTTCTGGAAGCGTTCTGTTATTAGTGGCATGGTTGTTAGAGAAGTAAAAAAACAACTAAACCTTAAATTTGATGTAGAAACCACCTTCCTAGCCGCCATAATTCAAGACATAGGAATGCTGGCATTAAACGAGCTAGACCCTGATATTTATGGTGTAATTTTCCACAGCTCCCGTTCACACCGTCAACTGGCTTCCTTTGAAGAAAGAGAATACGGCACCTGCCATCTTCATGTTGGCTACTGGTTAGGTACACTCTGGGGACTACCCGAAAAATACACTCGGCTTATCGCCTCTAGCCATCAAATGGCAAAAAAAATACCAGCAAGCGCTACGACAGAAAAAGTTTTAGCCTTGTCAGGACTACTAGCTGACCCTTGGGTGTCTGATAACCAAGAAATGGCCATGACCCTGGCTTACCAGGCTAGCCAAGACTATCTAGGTATGGACGAACAGCAATTTAGTCACCTACTCCTAGGTATTCAAGATAAGCTACCCGAAGTTACTAAGTTATTTGAAATAAGCGCACCAGCCAAGATAGACACTTATAACCTATTACAAGAAGCTAAACAGCTTTTGGTTGAGCGTAATCTACGCATGATGCAAAAACTAGAAAAGCAGCAGCGTGAAATTGATGAATTACGTAAAAATTCAGAAAAGCTAAAAGAGCAATTAAAGAAAGACCCTTTAACTGGTATTTTTAACCGTCAATTTACTGAAAAGAAACTAAACAAATACTTTGCCACTATGCCAAGCATAGATAACTGCTTAGCTGTTGTTTTTATAGATTTAGACTTTTTCAAAACCATTAATGACCAGTATGGCCATGCCTTAGGCGATGCCGCGCTACGCGCTTTTGCTTCAACACTTGAACAAGAGCTTGATGTTGGCTGTATGGCTGGGCGTTATGGTGGTGAAGAGTTTGTGGTACTTATGCCAGGCTATAGCCAAGAAAAAGCCCTTATCTTTGCTAAACGGCTACAAGAACACCTAGCAATTACACCGCTCCTTAGCCATAACAAAGAAGACATTTATATCTCAGCTTCTATGGGACTAGCAGTACATGACTTAAGAGAGCCAAACAACCCAGATCAACAATTTGAAGATGCTGATAGCCTAGTTAAAGCAGCCGACCAAGCTATGTATAGCGCTAAACGTACGGGTCGTAACCGCATACTGCTTTATACCAGCAAGGGTTTCCAAGATATAAGCAGCACTAAACCTTAGGTTAACCTTGGGTTGCTAAATCTATGCCCTCGGTTGCCACCTTAGCTAGCCAGCTAATTTGCTCAGGCGTAATAATATAAGGCGGCAAAAAATACACTACATTGCCTAAAGGCCGTAAAAGCGCACCTTGCTGCATAGCATGTTTATACACTTGCAAGCCGCGCCTTTCTTGCCAAGCAAAAGGTGTTTTAGTCGCTTTATCTTTAACCATTTCAATTGCTAACACCATACCCGTTTGCCTTACTTCACCCACATAAGGGTGGTCTTTTAGGTGTTCTGTTGCCTCTCCCATTTTAGATGCTAACAGTTGGTTTTTTTCTATTACCTTATCTTCAGCAAAAATATCTAGGGTGGCCAAGGCTGCGGCACAGGCTAAGGGGTTGCCGGTATAAGTATGTGAATGCAGAAAAGCGCGTAAGGTGTCGTAGTCATCATAAAAAGCGTCATACACCTGATTAGAAGTTAAAATGGCTGCCATAGGCAAATAACCACCAGTTAAAGCTTTAGACAGAATCATAAAGTCAGGTGTAATACCTGCCTGCTCACAAGCAAACATGCTGCCCGTTCGACCAAAGCCAGTAGCTATTTCATCAAGAATTAAATGCACGCCATAATAATCACAAGCTTCACGCAATAAAGTTAAATAAATAGGGTGATACATACGCATACCACCGGCGCCTTGTAGCAAAGGCTCTAAAATAACTGCGGCGACTTCTTGGTGGTTTTCTTCTAGTGTTTGCCGCATGTATTCAAACCTAGTGCGTGAATGAGCCTCCCAACTCACCCCTTCTGGGCGGTGGTAACAATCAGGGCTGGGCACTTTAATGCAATCCATCAGCAAAGCTTTATAAGTTTGGGTATAAAGGGCTACATCACCTACGGCTAAAGTTGCGAGCGTTTCACCATGATAGCCATTAGAAATAGTCACAAAACGCTTTTTCTTAGGCTGCCCCATATTTTGCCAGTAGTGGTGACTCATTTTTAAAGTCACTTCTATGCCTGAAGAACCATTGTCAGCATAAAAAACCTTGTCTAAACCCTTAGGCGTTAGCTGCACTAAGCGTTCAGAAAGCTCAATCACAGGTGCATGGCTAAACCCGCCTAGAATGACATGCTCTAACTCATCTAGTTGCTGCTTAATGCGTTCATTAATACGCGGATTACAATGCCCAAAAATATTTGTCCACCAAGAGCTAACCGCATCTAAATAACGCTTGCCATCAAAATCTTCTAACCAAATTCCTTGGCCTTTGCGAATAGGCACTAGGGGTAGGGTTTCATGGTCTTTCATTTGCGTGCAAGGGTGCCATAAAACCGCTAAATCACGTTGCATCCACTGATTATTTCGACTCAAAATTTTCTCCAAGGCATCGACTCTAGCTTTACAGGCTGTTAACCTTATATTTAATTACAGTTTACACGCTAGACTAGACCTTGAGCAAATGGCATGAATTCTTCTTTAACAAGTAACTTTGGTCTTACTGAACGGCTAGCTAAACGCCGTTCAGAAAATCTCTTTCGACAAAGATCACTAATAGAAAGCCCGCAACAACCAGAAATACAAATTGAGGGTAAAAACTATTTGGCTTTTTTATCCAATGACTACCTAGGTTTAGCCAATCACCCCCAAGTCATAGCTGCTTTAAGCGAAGGTGCTCAGCGTTGGGGTGTGGGTGGCGGTGCTTCTCACTTGGTTATAGGGCATAGCCAACCGCATCACCAGCTAGAGCTTGCCCTTGCTGAATTTACTGGCTATGAGCGGGTTTTATTGCTGTCTAGTGGTTATATGGCTAATTTAGCAGTGATTACTGCTTTGCTTAGCCAAGGCGATACCCTGCTGCATGACCGCTTAAACCATGCTTCCTTGCTAGATGCTGGGCTTTTATCGGGTGCACGTTTTAGACGCTATTTGCATAAAGACACCCAAAGCTTAACCAAACACCTAGCGGCAGCCCAAGGCAATAGACTGATAGCCACTGATGGTGTATTCAGCATGGATGGTGACCTAGCTCCCTTGCCAGAATTAGCTGCCTTAGCCAAAGCTAACAAGGCTTGGTTAATGGTGGATGATGCCCACGGCTTTGGTGTGCTGGGTAAAAAGGGCGGTGGCCTAGTCGAAGCCCAAGGCATGGGTAAAGAAGACGTACAAATTTTGGTTGGAACTCTAGGTAAGTCTTTTGGTACAGCCGGTGCTTTTGTAGCCGCCAGCAATGAAGTGATTGAAACTTTAATTCAGTTTGCCAGACCTTACATTTACACCACCAGCTCACCCCCTGCACTGGCCTATGCCAGTTTAACCAGTTTAAAACTCTTACAAGAAGAAACTTGGCGTAGAGAACAACTAACCCAACTGGTTAAACAATTTCGTGCTGGCGCTCAAGCTTTAGGCTTGAATTTACTGGCTAGCAACACCCCTATTCAGCCCATTATTGTGGGTGATTCAGCTAAAACCCTAGTCCTAGCTAGTCAATTACGCCAAAAAGGTATTTTGGTCGCTGCTATTCGTCCACCTACCGTTCCTAAAGCTACTGCTCGTTTACGCATTACCCTAACCGCAGCCCATACTAGCCAACAAGTAGACCTGCTATTAAATGCCTTAGCTTCTTGCAAACTAGGAGCAAACCATGACTAACCCGCTGGTTTTGTTACCCGGTTGGGGGCTAAAAAGCCAAGCATTGCAACCCTTGCTTGATGAATTGCAACGCCTTTTACCTAGCTTTAACTTGCAACTTCACCCCTTACCCAACCCGTTAGATAAATGCCCTGAAGCGCTTGTTCAGCAGTTGGATAAAGAATTACCCCAAAATTCTTGGCTGGTTGGTTGGTCATTAGGCGGCATGTTGGCCACCGCCTTGGCTGCCCAGCGGCAAACTGCTTGTGCTGGTGTGATTAGCTATGCCAGCAATGCTTGTTTTCTAGCCAATAAACACTGGCCCAATGCTTTGGATAGCAACACTTTTGATGCCTTTTATCAGTTATGCCAAGAAGATTTATCCAAAGGATTAAAGCGCTTTAGCCTGCTTTCTAGCCAAGGAGCAGAAGAAGCTCGTCTGTTAGATAAAAAATTACCAGCAATGGCTTTAGTACAAAACACTGCCACTGCCCTTGCAGGGTTAAATTTACTGGCTAATTTAGACAATCGCCCCGCTATCACAGACTTTACTGGGCGGCAGTTGCATTTATTGGCTGGCAAAGATGCTTTAGTGCCTTCTAAAGTCGCCAGTGATTTGCAAGCATTAAACCCACTGGCCAGGGTCGCCTTGCTAGGCCAAAGCCATGCCAGCCCTATTGCAGAACCACGTTTACTAGCTAAACACCTAGCCGCTTTTATTTTGGATAAGTCCAATGCTTGAACTTCAAGAAGCACAAGTGAATAAACAGCAGCTAGCCGCAGCTTTTTCACGTGCTGCTAATAGTTATGATCAGGTTGCCCATTTGCAACAAGCCGTAGGTAATCGACTGTTGGGTTTAGGCAATTCATCTTTAAACCCCAATTTTGAGGTTAATAACTGGTTAGATTTAGGTTGTGGTACAGGTTATTTTTGCCAAGAGTTAGCTAGGCAATGGTCAGCAGCAAAAGGAATAGGCTTAGACCTAGCTGAAGGCATGTTGCGTGTTTCTCAGGCACGTAAGCTTAAGGTTAGTTATTTATGTGCCGATGCTGAACAGCTTCCCTTAGCAAAGGCTAGCCAAGATTTAGTTTTTAGCAGCCTAGCCTTGCAGTGGTGTGGTAATTTTTCTGCGGTTTTAGCTGAAGTTACACGCGTTTTAAAGCCTGGTGGGGTTTTATTATTTACCAGTGTTGCTGAAGGTTCGCTTGTTGAGCTTAATCTAAGTTGGCAAGCCGTGGATACAGCAAGGCATGTTAACCAGTTTCGCTCGTTCAGCCAGTATCAAAGCCTTATTAATGCCTGCGACTTACAAGTAATTAACCTGCATTGCCATAAGCACCTTTATTTTTATAACCAAGTTATTGAATTAACGAATGAACTCAAACAGTTGGGTGCAGACTCTATTCAAACTGGCCGCGCCGCTGGGCTTATCAGCAGACAAGGCTATCAACGCCTTTTAGCTGGCTACGAAAGTTTCCGTAAACCTCAGGGTTTGCCTGCTAGCTGGCAAATTGTTTATGGCATTTTAAGAAAAATTTAAGGCAAAATACCTGAATGAAAGCCGCTTATTTTATTACCGGTACTGATACTGATGCAGGTAAAACAACCCTTGCAGCAGGTTTTTTATATGCAGCCAAGCAACAGCAACTAAGTACCTTGGCTATGAAGCCGCTGGCATCGGGCTGTGAAATGACCAAACAAGGTTTACGCAACAGTGATGCCTTAGCTTTAATGGCACAAAGCAGTATTAAACTGGCTTATCAAGCGGTAAATCCTTACGCTTTTGCTCCACCGATTGCACCCCATTTAGCAGCTAAAGAAGTGGGCCTTGAGCTAAATGTCAGTGATTTATACTCAGCAGCGCAAGTTATTTTACAAGAGCAAGCCGATTTAACTTTAATAGAAGGCGCAGGTGGTTGGCGGGTTCCCTTAAGCAACCAAGCATTTTTATCTGACTTGGCTATCGCTTTAAAGCTACCGGTTATTTTAGTGGTGGGGGTAAAATTAGGCTGTATTAACCATGCTGTTTTAACTGCAGAAGCCATTATAAATGATGGTTTAAAATTGGCAGGCTGGGTTGCGAATGGAGTTGATGCTAATTGTTCGTACTTGGAAGAAAATTTAGCCAGTTTAAAACAGCTAATGCCTGCACCTTGTTTAGGAGAAGTCCCCTATTTAGAGCAGGCATCAGCTAAAGCCGTGGCTAACTATTTAACACTAGCCTAGCTTTCTACTTCATCCGCTGGCGCATAAGAACCGTCAGCACGGTGACGCTCAGTACCTGTAATGGCTGGGTAGAAAACACAGGCCAAAGTCATGGTTTTGCTGGCTCTTAGTAGGTGTTGGTCGTGTTTATCTAGCACATACACATCACCTGGCTTAATAGGCCAAATTTTGCCATCCGCAACTGTTTCTACTTCGCCCTCACCTTCAATACAGTAAACCGTTTCTAGGTGGTGCTTGTAGTGAATGGGGGTTTCAGTATCAGCGTAAATACGGGTGATATGAAACGAATAGTTCATCTTGTCTTCAGCTAGAACTAAACGAGTTGAATCCCAGTTACCGCCCTCAGCGGTAACCATACGGCCTTCTTTACGTGCTTCTTCTAAGTTTCTAACAAACATAAATCAAAATATCCTTAAGCAGTTTTTTTAGCTTGTTTTGCAGCGAGTGTTTTAAGTTGCTTTTGAACAGCCGCTTCTAAAATATCTAAGCCTTTGTTTAGCTCATCGTCAGTAATTAACAGTGGGCAGAGGCACTTAACGACTTGACCATCTGGGCCACACGTTTCAATCACTAGACCCTGTTCAAAACACTCAGTAACTAGCTCATCGGCAAGTTCACCATCAACTATATCTAAGCCACGCATTAAGCCGCGACCCCGCTCTTCAGCTTCAATGCCTACTTCTTGATAAGCTCGTGCTAGTTGTTTAAAGCGGTATTCAACAATAGTGCCTTTACGCGTAACTTCTTTGGCTAGATCATCATTAGCCCAATATTCACGCATAGCAACTGTAGAAGTAACAAAAGCTAGGTTATTACCACGGAAAGTACCGTTATATTCACCTGGTTTCCACTGGTCTAATTCAGGCTTCATAAATACCGCAGCAAAAGGTAGACCGTAACCCGATAAAGATTTAGAGGTGGTTACTATGTCTGGTGAAATATCAGCATGTTCAAAGCTAAAGTATTTACCCGTACGACCACAACCCGTTTGAATGTCATCAATTATCAGTAAAATACCGTGCTTTTTACAGATTTTATCAATGCCTTTTAGCCATTCGATAGAAGCAACATTAATACCACCCTCACCCTGTACGGTTTCTAACAAGATAGCAGCAGGTAAATCAACACCACTAGAATTATCTGTCAGTGTCTTTTCAAGGAAAGCTAAGCTTGAAGAACCACCTTCCATGTAACCACAGTAGGGCATGAAAGAAACCCCCTGGGTTGGCATAGCAGCTGCATGACGGAATTTACCATTAGCTGTTGCCGCTAAAGCACCAAGGGTTACACCATGGAAAGCATTAGTGAAAGAAACCACGTTAGTACGGCCTGTTGCATTACGTGCAATTCTTAAGGCTGCTTCAATGGCGTTAGTACCCGTAGGGCCACAAAACTGTACTACATACTCTAAACCACGGGGCTTAAAAATTAACTCTTCTAGCGTTTCAACAAAGTCACGCTTAGCCGTAGTCCACATATCTAAACCGTGAGTTAGACCATCATCCATCATATAGTCTAAAAGCACTTTTTTAAGTTTAGGGTTGTTATGACCATAGTTTAACGTACCCGCACCGGCTAAAAAGTCGATGTACTCTTTATTGTTCTCATCATAAAGTGTGGAGCCACGAGCGCGAGTAAAAATAGTAGGAAAAGAGCGGCTATAAGTACGAACTTCTGACTCTAAACGTTCTAAAGATTCTGAGTTCACATGTGCAGTTGTCATTGTTTTACCTATTAATTTATTTAAATGGACCAATTTTTACTAAAACTTCTTGTTCGTGTTCCCCACCTAGCTGCTGGCTAGTAAAAAACACCTTATCTTCAAGCTGAGCTGAACGCTCTTTAGCAAAGCTACGAAACAACCCCCAAGAGGCTTGGTTATCGGGTGTTATGGTGGTTTCTAAAAACTCAACTTGGTTACAGGCTTCACGCTTTAAAACTTCGTTAATTAGCTGTTTAGCCATGCCTTTACCTCTTGCCACATCACCTACAGCAACCTGCCATAGAAAAAAGGTATTGGGGGAATTAGGTTTGATGTAACCAGAAAGAAAGGCTGCTACTTGGCCGTCAATTTCTGCAACTACGCAGGTTTCAGAAAAATGAGTGCATTGCAGCAAATAAAGGTAAGTTGAATTTAGATCAAGCGGGGGACAATTCTCAATGAGCTGATGAATAGCCACGCCATCATTGGCATTGGGTTTTCTAATCTTCAGATTTTCGGAAGGCATAAAAACTTGGGTCTCTGTCTAAGATGACAACAAGGATAACAGCTCAGCAGCATAAATCAAATGCTTTATTATCAATAAGCTGCTAATCCATAATTTAAAATTATGACAATAAGTCTTAATGGGGAAATAAAAACAAAAAAACGGCCCGAAGGCCGTTAAACTACCAGTAGAAAAAGTAGATAAAAATTAATTACGCGTTAGCGTACGCATAGTGACTAGCTCTTCTGCTGAAGTTGGGTGAATGCCTATAGTGGCATCAAAATCTGCTTTGGTTAAACCTGCTTTAACGGCAATACCTATGCCCTGTACCAGCTCACCTGCATCTGCACCCACTACATGACAGCCAACCACTTTATCGGTGGCATCTTCAACAATTAGCTTCATTAACGTGCGGCCAGGGTTACCAGATAAGGTATTACGCATCGGCTTAAAGCTCGTTGAATAAACACGTATGGCCGGATAAACCTTACGCGCTTCTTCTTCACCAAGACCTACTGTACCGATATTAGGGTGGCAGAAAACCGCTGTTGGAATATTTTTATAATCCATTTTTCGTGGCTCTTTACCGCTATAGAGGTTATGCACTAATACCATAGCTTCAGCCAGTGCCACCGGTGTTAACTGAGGCCCACCGATAAGATCACCTAGCGCATAAATGCTGGGTACTTGAGTGCAAAAGTTGCTATCTACAGCCAATTCACCGCTTTCATTGACTTCTAAGCCAACATTTTCTAAACCTAGGTTTTCAACATTACCACGGCGACCTGTTGCACTAAGCACGGTATCAACTTCTATACTACGGCCATCGCTTAATTTCACTAGCAGCCCTGTTGCCTGCTTTTCTATCGCAGTTATTTGACAGCCTAACTCCAGTTTTACCCCGTGGTTGCTAATTTCGTTTTGAACAAAATCACGTACTTCTTCATCAAAGCCACGCAAAGGTTTTTCACCACGGTAAACCAAGTGGGTTTCTGCACCTAAACCATTAAAAATAGAAGCAAATTCAACAGCAATATAGCCACCACCATAAACCAAGAAGCGTTTTGGGAAGTCTGGCAAATCAAAAATTTCATTGGAAGTTATGCAATGCTCAGCGCCAGGAAACTCAGGTATAAAAGGCCAAGAGCCAGTAGCAATTAATAGTCGCTCAGCTGTGTAGGTTTTACCGCCTACCTCTACACTAGTTGGTGTAAGAATTTTACCGCGACCTTCAATTCTTTGTACGCCGCTACCTTCTAACAAACGGTTATAAATGCCATTCAAACGTAAAATTTCTGCCGCACGGTTATCGCGCAAAGTAGGCCAATGAAATTCGGGCTTAGCCACTGTCCAGCCGTAACCGGCTGCATCGGCAAAATCTTCAGCAAAGTGAGCCGCATAAGAATAAAGTTTTTTAGGTACACAGCCCACGTTTACACAAGTGCCACCCCAATAACGGTCTTCAATAATACCTACCTTGATACCCTGTGTTGCAGCGGTACGTGCTGCACGTACACCACCAGAACCTGCACCTATAACTAACAAATCAAAATCAAATTTAGACATAAATAAAATCCTATTCTTAAAAAATATACACTGGCTGCTTACCTATAACGGAAGCCATTATGACAGCGACGGCAGCCTTTTGCAGTTTCATCTATCAAGCGCCCTGCTCTGCTTAGGTCGCCTGCTCTAATTTCATCATCTATTTTTTCTAGATTAACAACAAAGGCTTCTAGCTGCTGATCAAAATACTCTTTTTTAGTCCATATTTCAGGGCGAGAACGGCTTTGCGGAAAGCTTTCACGTGACGAAGGTAAATCAAACAAATCGGGTAAACGGTAAGAAAGCTTAACCAGTTTGCTAGAATAATCTAAGGCTGCTTCACGATTAGTGCTTCTTTGATTAACAACCTTGAACCTTAAAGCTTTAAAAAGCTGATCTATTTCATCAAAGGTATCTATGCGAAGATTAACATCTTCAGCACTGATGCCCTCAGTAGTATTTTGAGGCTGGGCAATGGCAGTTGTAATCCAGCCAGTTAGAAGCAAACTTGCCATAAAACGCACTAAATTAGACAACATTTTTCTTAACTCACTCTTTTAAGCTTAATGCCCCATAACAAGGTAGGGTTAAGTCGTGGCATTAGCTGTGGGTTTACATTGGCGACTAAAGCATATTTAGGGTCACTGGTATCACGCTCTTGCATACGCATAAACAGTTGACCATATTCATCCATAACGCTAGTGACTCGAGGAGCGCGACTATCTGAAGTACGCTTAACCACTACACCTACCTCACCGTTATGTAGTTTTACACAAGAACCAGGCGGGTAAAGTCCTAGCTCATTAAGAAACACACGGCTTAGTTTTTCGTCAAACTGTTGCCCACGCTCTAGGAAGATGGAGCGCAGGCTTTGTTGTGCGCTTAACCCAGGACGGTGTGGTCGACCACTAACCAGAGCAGAATAAACATCACCTAAAGCAACGATGCGGGCTTCAGCACGTATCTGATTACCTTTAAGCTGCTTAGGGTAGCCTGTTCCATTGGTTTTTTCATGGTGCTGAAAAACGATTTGAAGCCACAACTTATCTGTAACACCCGCCTCAGTTAACATTTTCACACCAACCAAAGGGTGTTGGTCTACCCTTTTACGCTGTTCTTTATCTAGGGGTTCGGCTTGGGCATGTAGGCGCATTTGATAGCCATTCATACCAATATTCTGCGTTAAAGAAGCAGCCAGCATAGATAACTGAACTTTTTGTGGTATTTGCAGTGTTTTACCCACTAAGGCCGCCATAACCGTTACATGTAATGGGTGCTGAATTATGTATTCATGCTGACGGTTTAAATGCACCGCACCTAAAACGGCATCACTATTGAATAAAACTAAACCCTGAATTTGGCTAGCCATTTCATAAAACTTACGCTCTACCTCACCGGGTTTAACACGCTGCTCATCTATACGTTTAAACAAGGTTTTTAGCTGGTAACCTATTTCATCTAACTCAGCAAAGGGATTGGTGTTTTCTGCAAATTTAACTGGTTGAGGCTCATCGGGTGGCGGACCTTGCTCAGTTTCATCTTGACCCGGCTTGCCAGATTTTTCACGATGCCCATTCATAAGCAGGTTATCTAGCTTACGTTGGTTATCTATAACAGCACCTTCTTTCATTAAAAGCTGACCACTGGCACTATAAATAGTCCAAGGTAGCTTTAAACCTAGTGCTAGTTCATCTTCTTGTAATGGGTGTAAATGCAGGTCTTTAGACATTAGTTTTTCAGTTTCTTTTCTTGGTGCTGGGCTTCTTGCCAAGCTTCAATTGTTGGGTAGCCAGCCTCTAGTGCTTGTTCTTCTAATAGGGCAGAATAACGGCCAATAAAAGCAAACAAGGCAACAACTAACAAGCAAAGGGTTAAAGCGGCATGTAACACCGGCATACTAGGCAAACCTAAACACTGAATGATTTGCTGTCTTGAAGGTGGCCACCATAAAAAGCCAGTTAAGGCCAAAGCCAAACCTGATAAAAAATAAAAGCCTGTTAGCCAAAAGCCAACCAAGATTAATGAACAGCCAAAAAACCAGCCTAAACCTATTGCTATTCTTCCATCCATTTTACCTAGCCTTTTGTTTAAAGTGCCCAGAATGCTACCCTTGCATATAACAAAGTCAACTGGAAGCCGAAAAATTGAATATATTTAAAACTGCCACCTACACCCAAGAAGAACTCGAAGAACGTCAGTCAGTTGCGCTAAGTTTAGCCCTGCAAGCGGGTGAAATAATGCTTAAAGCTCGTCAAACAGGTGATTTCAGTCAAACCTATAAAGGTCATGAAGAACTAGTCACCAGTGTCGACAAAGAAATTGACGATTTTCTTTGCCGCGAACTTAGTTCTGCTTTTCCTGAAGATAAAATCCTTAGTGAAGAAAATGATACCGACAGCGAGAATGCAGAGAAAGTTGATGGCCTTTGGATATTAGACCCTATAGATGGAACGATCAACTTTGCCCATGGCCAACCTCATGTAGCTGTATCTATTGGTTTTTATTCTAAAGGAATCCCTCAAGTGGGTGTTGTTCACTCCCCTTTTTTACAAGAAACCTTCACAGCAATTAAAGGACAAGGTGCTTTTTTAAATCAACAACCTATCAAGGTTAGCGGCTTAAACAAGTTGCGCCCAGCCCTAATTGCTACAGGTTTTCCTTACGATAAGAGTCAATTAAGGCATTTGATAGATCGTTTAGCTACAATTTTACCAGAATGCCAAGACTTGCGTCGCTGTGGATCTGCAGCCTTAGACATTTGTCATGTTGCCAATGGCTCTTTAGATGGCTATTACGAAAGCCTAAGCCTATGGGACTTTGCCGCTGCAGTGCTTATAGCTGAAGAAGCAGGCGCAAAGTTAAGTCACCTTTACCCTAGTGATTACACCTCTTTTTACTTAGATACACGTGACTGGGTTATTACTACACCTGGCATTCACGATGAGCTAACCCAGCTACTGCAAGCATCAGATAGTAATTAATTGCCACTAAAGTGGATCACCATAAGCACTGACTCGTTTACTCTTAGAGGCGAGTAAACGAGTAAAGCGATCTGGAAAATCAGTAAAAACACCACTAACCCCCCAAGCAACCAGTTCTTCTGCTCTAGCTAAAGAGTTAACGGTATAAACATAGGCTTCTAACCCTAGCTCACGAATACTAGCAATAGTTGCGGTGTCTAAACTATCTAAATTGGCTAGATGAATCGACCTAACTTCAAATTTGCGCACTGCATCACGCCAGTCTACTGCTAAAGTTTCATACAAAAGTGCACGAGCCAAGTTTGGAGCTAAACGCTGGGCTGCCTGCAAAGCACTAAAATCAAAACTGGATATAACTAGGTTAATAGCTGGGCAGCTTTTAAGCACTTCTAAACTACGCTCAAGCGTTACCTCCCCCAACCCTTTGGCAGCAGGTTTAATTTCTAGGTTTAACCCCAAGCCCAACTGATGAATTAAATGAACAGCCTGCGCCAGTGTTGCAATGGGGGCAGAAGGTTCACTACTGCCAACAGGTGCAGCAACTTGTAGGTTTTGCATGCGTTTCCAAGGGGTGTCTTTCACTAAAACAGGCACTTCGGCTGATAAACTAAGCACTTGATCATGGAAAATAATTGGTACTTCATCAGCTGTAAGCATTACATCTAGCTCAACCCATTCAGCACCTTGGTCTGCAGCTAGCTGAATAGCACGTAAAGTATTTTCTGGAGCAGCACCCTTTGCACCCCTATGGGCAATCACTAAACTCATCAACATGAGCAGACATTCAAAATATTCGTTAACATTCAATAAATTCTCTAAAATCCAACTATTTGGAGTTAGGCATGGCTCGCCCCCTAGTTGCAGAAATCAATCTAGCTGCATTAAGACACAATTATCAACTGGCACTTAGTCAATCTGCAACCGCTTCTGCCTTAGCCGTTGTAAAAGCTGATGCTTATGGTCATGGTGCCGTTAAAGTTGCACTTAATTTAGCAGACCTTGCCCCTGCTTTTGCTGTCGCCAGTATAGAAGAGGCAGAAGCGTTAGTAGCTGCAGGAATTACCCAACCTATTACCCTGCTAGAAGGTTTTTTTGATGCTAGCGAACTGCCCATTATTTTTGCCAGAAGCTATCAACCGCTGATTCATAGCCAGTGGCAACTAGATGAGCTAACCAACTACCTAGCAAAACATAAACTACCCGCTGCTAGTTTAAATGTCTGGTTAAAAGTAGACACGGGTATGCACCGCTTAGGTTTCCCGCTAGAGCAGGCCGCCCATGCTTATAAGCAACTAAATAGCTTAACTGCCATTAACCTAATAACCTTAACCAGTCATTTTGCTTGTGCCGATGATTTAACCAACCAAGCAACGCCCAAACAGTTAGAACAGCTAAAAAGTTTACAGCAACAGCTTAACTGCCCTATTAGTATTGCTAACTCACCAGCAACCTTAGGTTGGCCCGCAGCACAAGAAGGTTATTTACGCCCCGGCATCATGCTTTACGGCGCGTCACCCTTTGCAGCTGGGCATAACTTAGGCGACCAACTCAAAACCGTTATGACTCTAAAAAGCCAACTGATCAGTGTTAGAGACCTACCTGCAGGCGAAAGTGTCGGTTACGGTGCACGTTTCACAACTAAAAAACCCACCAAAATAGGTGTGGTTGCCTGTGGTTATGGTGATGGTTACCCAAGGCAAGCTAAGGATGGCACCCCCTTATTAGTTAACGGTATAAAATGCCACCTTGCTGGGCGCGTTTCTATGGATATGCTCATGGTCGACCTAACCAATAATCCGAGCGCTCAAGTAGGCGATGAGGTTATTCTTTGGGGAGAAAACTTATCGGTAAATGAAGTAGCAGGCTATTGTGACACCATCAGCTACACCCTTCTTACCTGCCTTTTACCTCGTGTAAAACGCCAGTACATTAATGATTTAACCCAAGTTAAAGAATAAAACCATGCAAATTGCAGCCAATATCAGCCTAATGTTTAAAGATTTACCCCTACATGAACGCCCTAAAAAAGCGGCTGAACTGGGTTTTCAAGGAATAGAAGTGCAGTTTCCTTATGAACTCCCAGTTGAAGCTTGGCAAGGGTTGCTCGAAGAAGCTGAACTACCACTTATTTTATTAAACCTGCCAGCGGGCGACTTTATGCAAGGGGGTGATGGACTTGCCTGCCACCCAAAACGCCAAGCTGAATTTACCCAAGCACTAGAATTAAGCTTGCCTTATATAGAAAAGCTGCAACCTAATGTTGTAAATGTTTTAGCAGGTAGAAAGGTAGCAACTTTTAGCCAACAAGCCTGCTTAAACCAATTAGCAAGCAACCTTATTCAGACCTGTGAAGCTTTGGCTGATTTTCCCTTAACTGTAACCTGTGAGCCAATCAATAACTTAGATCAAGCAAATTACTTAACGCCAAGCGTTGCCGACTGGAATCAGCTAGCAAAAAAAGTGGCTCAACCTAATTTTGGCCTACAGCTCGACTTATACCATGCAGCAAAAATGGAAGAAGATTTAATTCCTTTAATTAGGCAATACAGCAGCAAGATTGCCCATATACAATTTGCAGACTATCCAGAACGCAGCCACCCTGGCAGTGGAAAGCTAGATTTTAAAGCTATTTTTAATTTGCTGAACCAACAAGGGTATCAAGGCTGGCTGGCAGCAGAGTTCCCTTCTTTAGCTAGCGATAAATACGATTGGCTAACCTACTTATGCAATACCCGTTAAACAAATAGGGTTTTGTACGCAATCTCCTACAAGAGCCTAAGTCAAATGCACCTATACCCAGTATTTTTGTATCGCTAGTATAGGTGCCGAGCGTTAGGACAAGGAGTCCAGCAGCTCAACAGGCAAGAATCTCAATAGCAGTTGAGAAGTCACAGATTCACGAGATCTGCTGTCTACGCCCCGCTCTCAAAGCGGGGTGTTTCGTTATTAGAAACCCGCATCGAAAATAAGAGATATAAAGTTCTAATCAATCGATTAGTTTTTTTAGATTGGAATTAGATAGAATACTAGGCGAAAATACTAAGTATGAATTCAGTAATAGTTACCCACTCTATTTTCGAGGTGAAAAAATGCACATTGTAATTTTTGGTCGTCCTGGTTGCCCCTTCTGTGTAAGAGCCGTAGAGCTAGCAGAAAAGCTAGAAGCCTCTCAAGGCGCAACGCACCGTTATATTGATATTCATGCCGAAGGCATTACACAAGAAGACATGGAAAAAACCATTGGCAAGCCGGTAAATACCGTTCCACAAGTTTTCTTTGATAAAACCCACATAGGCGGCTACACAGAAATGGAAGCCCACGCTAAAAGCCAAGGCTGGATTTAACGCCTAGCAGCTAAAGTAACAAAAGAGCCGCCAAGTGCGGCTTTTTTGCTATTCTAGGCACAGAAATTTGCACCCCTAAACTTTTTGGATACCTAGTAATGCTTAGCTACCGTCACAGCTTCCACGCTGGCAACTTTGCCGACCTGCTTAAACACCTTACCCAAGTCTACCTACTTAACTATTTAAACCGTAAAGACAAACCCTACTTTTACCTAGATACTCATGCAGGTGCAGGGTTTTATTCACTTCACTCCCCAGAAGCTGAGAAAACAGCAGAGTATAGAGAAGGCATTGCTCGCTTATTTGCAGCCGATCCCAAGCATCCATTTTTAAAAGAATTCAAAGCATTGATTAGCAGCTTTAATACAGCAGAGCGTTTAGACTTTTATCCTGGTTCACCCGCTATTGCAGCTAAATTAATGCGCCCAACAGATAGACTTGCCCTGCATGAATTACACCCCAAAGATTACCAACTACTAAGCAACACCTTCCATCAAGATAAACGCGTCAGGGTAGAAGCGAGTGATGGTTTTGCTGCTTTAAAAGCACAACTGCCACCCAAAGAAAGGCGTGGCTTAATATTTATTGACCCTTCTTATGAAGTTAAAACCGACTACAATCTTCTTATAAAAGCTGTCAAAAATGGCTTAGAGCGTTTTGCCACAGGAACCTATGCTATTTGGTATCCTGTACTCCAAGCTCAAACAACCAATGCTTGGATAAAGCGCTTTCAAAAAGCAGGCCTACCTAACCTATTAAAAATTGAACACTCACCTTTACCCTTAACCAGTGGCCAGGGCATGACGGGTAGCGGCATGTTAATCATCAATCCACCCTACTCCCTAGCTACAGATTTTAAGAGCCTGCTACCTGAACTTAATGCGTTGCTAATACAAGGAACTCAGGGCAAATTTCTGCTAGAAGAACTCATTTGAAGCTAAAAGCAGACAATTGATTTCTATTAGACCTTTTGTGCAATGCACAAAAAAAGGCTTTCCTTTACATAAAAAAGCAGTTATTGTCTTTTCCGAACCTAAAAACACACATCAGTGGTACTCGCTTACCGCTCCTTTCCTCAACCTTACGAAGAGCAGGAGACAACTATGTCTAATAAAGGTTATGTAGCAACAGCCGGTGGTTTTTGTGTCGCAATCAGCAGCATAGCAGACACTGAAAAAACCAATACTCAAGAAAAGGCTGTAATTTCTACTAACACTGCTATGGAAAGCGCCTCATCCTCAAGTCAATCAGCCGCCACCTGTGCAATCAAAAAGTCGGCCTAAATAACCTAGCGTCTGTTCATCGTGCAGCAACCCTAGGTAAATCAGTCCAGGAAGTTGTATAAGCCGGTGAACAGGCTGTTTGCTTAGTATGCCAAGCAGCAACCTTACGACTAGCACCCAACACTAAAGTTTCACGCCCCTGCTGTTGGTTGATACTATCCATTACATCCATCAAACGCTGATTTCTAACACGCTGCTCTGCAAGCTTTGGTTGGTCTAATAAGGGCAACTGGGCAGACGATTGATCAGTTAAATCCATTAGCTGCACCCCAGCTTTCTGATAATAATAACCCTTGCGCCATATTCGCCTTAAAAGCCTTTGCGCTGCATGAAGCATTTCAGAAGTATCCGAAGTTGGCTCATCAAACACCCAGACTAGTGAATCACTATGCTGTGGTTTATCTTGGTTAAACGGGTTGGTTCTAATAAACACCGTCATAGCCTTAGCTACACTTTTTTGCTTTCTTAGTCTTTCTGCCGCACGATTAACATGACTACGTATAGCTTCAGCTACATCTAACATTTCATCGCTTGCCTGACCAAAAGAACGAGACACAACCAGTTGTTTACGTGACTTAGCCTGTTGGGTAGCAGGCTGGCAACTAATACCACGCAACTCTAATTGCGTGCGCTGCAAGTTCACAGAAAAGCGTTTTTTAATTAGGTTTTCTGAACATTCACGCAATTGCCAAGCATTATGAATACCCAATGCCTGTAGGCGCTCAGACAACCTAGCACCAATGCCCCACACATCACCTATAGCAGTAGTTTTTAATAAGTTAACTGTTTCTTCTGAGTCTGGTTCTAATAAACACACCCGCTGCCCTTCAGGTTGTTTTTTTGCAAACCGATTAGCCAACTTGGCTAGCGTGCGGTTAGGTGCAATGCCTACCCCAACCGGCAAATGCACTTCTTTAGCTACTGACTGCTCAATTGCTTGCCCTAACTCACGCAAGGTGGCTGTAAAAAAACCGGGCATAGCAACAAAAGATTCATCAATAGAATAAGACTCTACCTCATCTGAAAAGCGCCCTAACACATCATTAAAGCGACGACTCATATCAGCATAAAGCGCATAGTTAGAACTCATAAGAACAGCACGGTAACGCCTTACAAGGTGGTTAAGTTTATAGGTTGGTGTGCCCATTTCCACACCCAAAGCTTTTAATTCATCACTTCTAGCGATAACACAACCATCATTATTAGAAAGTACGGCAACTGGCCGACCTATTAATCTGGGAGCAAAAGCTCGCTCGCAGCTAACATAAAAATTGTTAACATCAACCAAAGCTACCCACTTACGGTCGGCTGTACCTCTTCTAATCGAGAGGCTAGTAACGTACTCTGCTGTCATCATCATAAAAACCTCATAACTGTTTATTTGCACAGTATAGGTTTATATACAGCTTATTTTTAGTAAAAACTTACTATCAACTTTTTAGGATCAATAGTGTTAAACACAGTAAAATCACTAATCAAACAAGGAAAAGGCCCGTTTTTTATGCCCCTAGGTGGAGCAGGTGAAATAGGAGCCAACTTTTATTTGTATGGTAGCGAAGGTTATTGGATAGCCGTTGACTGCGGCCAAGGCTTTATTAACAACCCCAGTGGTGACCCACAGGTTTTGATTCCTGACCTACAAGCTGCAAAAGATAACGGTATAAAAATACAAGCCATATTGATTACCCACGGGCATGAAGACCATATAGGTGCTTTACCGCATCTTTGGAAAAAACTTAAATGCCCTGTTTACTCAGCACCCTTTGCCCTAGAGCTAATAGCTTCTCGCATAAAAGACAAGCGCTTGCTTAGCCAGCTGCATACTATAGAACCACTTAAAAGTTATGAGTTTGGTCCTTTTAAGGTGGAGTGGATTCCTGTAACCCACTCAATACCCGAAGCCAATGGGTTGTTTATTCAAGTCAACGGACGAAGCCTCTACCATACTGGGGATTGGAAACTAGACCCTGCTCCCGTTTTAGGTAAAACAACGGCAATCAATCGCTTACAGGCTATAGGTAAGCAAGGTATAGACATTATTATTGGCGACTCAACCAATGCACCTTTAGCTGGGCACAGCGCATCAGAAACCTGTGTACAAAAAGGTTTATTAGAAATGATTCGACCCTTACCTAATCGCGTATTGGTCACCTGCTTTGCTAGTAATTTGGCACGTATTTATAGCCTAGGTAAAATTGCACAGTTAACTAAGCGGCAAGTCACCCTTTTAGGTAGAAGTATGCAGCGAATTCATGGCATAGGTAAAAAACTCAATTACCTGAATGACTTCCCAGAATTAGTGCCCGCACAAGAGCTAGGCTACCTACCACGCCATGAACAGTTAATTATTTGTACGGGCAGCCAAGGCGAACCCAAAGCAGCACTGGCTAGGCTGGCAGAAGGCAAGCATCAGTTCCTAGAACTAGAAGCAGGTGACCAGGTTATTTTTTCTTCTAAAACCATTCCTGGCAATGAAGAAGCCGTTGAACGCCTAACAGAACAGCTAGCCGCACGTAACATTCAACTATTAACGGATGAAGATGGCTTAATTCATGCTTCAGGCCACCCAGCACAGGATGAAATACGTCAGTTATACGAATGGTTACGCCCCAAACACCTATTAGCCATGCACGGCGAGGATTATCACCAAGATGCGCATTGTGAATTTGCCAAAAGTTTAGATATTAATTCTAGGTCAGCAAAAGACGGCGAAATTTATGATCTTTCCGCAGCACCAAGGCTAATGGATGCAATTGATATCCCTTTGATTCAACTAGAAAATAGGTAAATAGTGAATAATAAATAAAAAGCCTTGACGCAAAGAAATCTAGTGGTAATATACGCCCCGTGTTGGAGGGTTGGCTGAGTGGTCGAAAGCACCGGTCTTGAAAACCGACGAGGGTGTGAGCCCTCCCAGGGTTCGAATCCCTGGCCCTCCACCAACTTATTTTGTAAGCCCTTGATTCATCAAGGGTTTTTTTATGCCTAGCTTTTAACACTTAATGGCAAGCCTGCCACAGTTAACACCACTCGCTCACAAACCTCAGCCAAACGCTGATGCAATAACCCTGCTCTATCACCAAAAGCCCGTGACAAAGCATCTATAGGCATAATGCCTAAACCGGTTTCATTACCCACCAGAATTAACTCTGCCTGCCCACCAGCGGCAACTACTTCCACTAGCTCATCTAGCACCCTATCTACTTTTTGCAATAAAGCCTCATTTAAAGGTGCTTCACACAGTAACTGCGTAAGCCAAAGGGTTAAACAATCTAACAAAACTACCCCAGGTTGCTGCATAAGCTTGGCAAGCTGTTTAGGCAGTTCAGCATCAACCAATTCCCAAGTAACCCAGTTAGCAGGTCGGTAGGCTTGATGCTGTTGAATGCGCTGCTTCATTTCATCATCACCTGCCCTTGCCGTAGCGATATAATTCACTGGCAAACCCACTTCTTTAGCTAAGCTTTCTGCATAACGACTTTTGCCTGAACGCACACCACCTAAAATAAGCTGACGCATAGTCACCCCTAAATAGAAATCTCAATGCCAAAAATAAAACCCTTACCTATGCGATACTTTAATGAACAAAGGCTGCTAAAATATTTTTCTTAACGCCCTAACCAATAAATAAGGTTCTTTTAGTGGCTAGCTATCGCCTATTTTTACTGTCATTTTTCTTGTGCATCTTTAGTTTAAGTGCACTAGCCTCGCCTGCAATCAACATCAACCAAGGCGCAATAAAGCTAAAAAATTATACCCTAGAATATTTTACCGACACCTCACAAGTAATGGGTTTTGAGCAGCTACGCAATCAAACTTTTCAACCAACCAACAACACCACTACCCTAGGTAATCAAGCATCCGTTACTTGGTACCGAATAAAACTAGATAACCAAGAAAAACAACAGCAAAAACTTTACTTGCATCTACCCAAAGCCTACCACCTACGCTCAGTTGCAATTGTTGAAGAGTCTAGCCGAGCCAATAACTTACCGCTGTTGGTTAACCAAACCTTAATTAACCTTAATACTGCCAGCAGCCATCCCTTAATGTACCAAGGCACAGTGGTTTATCCCTTTGTACTGCCTGCACTAACCAGCACAACTTTATACATTAAAAGCCACGCCTATTCTCACCAATGGTTTGCAGCAGAAATTTACGACGATGAACACTCGCGTAAAGCATTGGTTGGTGGGCATTTAGATATAGCACTCTTAGTCGGCATGATGGTCGCGCTAGTCTTCTATAACAGCCTTCTTTACCTAGCCACCAGCAAAAAAGAAAACATTCTCTATTCCCTTTACCTAGTTTCAGGTCAGCTTTGGATAGCCCTTGCCTACGGATTAGTTAGCAAAGCCTTCAATGCCTATGGTGATTGGGTGTTTATGCTTAATCTAACCGTCTTCACCATGCCCATTTTTTTGGTGTTGTTTATGATGGCCATTTTTGAAACCTCGCAAACCTACCCCAAAGAGCATAAAGGCTTGCAAGCTATTCTAGCCTTATTAGTTGTTGGCTTTATTTATGGCTTATTTAATATTTCCAGCGCGTTAAAATACGCCAGCAACCTGGCTTTAATTATGATGCTAGTTACCTTCTCGGTTAGTATTTCCTTATTCCGCAAAGGCAACCCGCTAGTAAAATACTTTTTAATTGGCCACACCTTTTTTGTTATTTTTAATGCTTATGCCGTTCTTTACTACAAAGGGCTAGTAGAACCCAACTATGTAAACAGCCACGGCGTAGGTATTGGCATAGTTTTAGAAGCGCTAACCCTAGCCTTTATTATTTCTCACCGCATAAAAATACTAGAGAGCATCCGCTCTAAACAAGCCGAACTAACCAAGCAAGCGGCTACCGATCCTCTTACCCAGCTTTATAACCGCCGTTATTTTTTAGTAGAGGCCACCCACCTAGTTGAAAAAGCGCAGCAAACCAATGACCAACTAGCAGTGATGATGCTTGATATAGACCATTTTAAAGCTATAAATGACCAGCACGGGCATAAAGCAGGTGATTTAGTGTTAATTGAAGTTGCCAGTATTTTTCAAAAACTTAGCCGAGAACAAGATTTAATTGCCCGTTTTGGTGGTGAAGAATTTGTTATTCTCCTGCCCAGTGCTAACAGCCAAGCAGCAAAAGAGTGTGCTGAACGCATTCGCCAAGGCATTGCAGAACACAACATTAAACTAGATGAATCCACCAAGATAAAAATAACCACCAGTATAGGCGTAGCAGAAATGAGTATCGCCAGCCAAGAATCCATTGAAAGCACCCTTAACCGAGCCGATAAAGCCCTTTACCAAGCCAAAACCCAAGGCAGAAACCGAGTCTGCCTAGCTGAATTTAAAAAAGATTTGTAACAAAACATAAAAAAACACCCTAACTTATGTTGTTTCTTGTGAGTTTTGAGAGAATTGAGACTGACACAATAAAAAAAAACACTTCAAACTACAGCTAATCGTTATTTCTGTTAAGCAATGTAAGTTGAGGTGTCTATGAACAACCTGTTTAAAGTTGTCTGGAATAAAAACCGCCAAGTTTGGCAAGCCGTTTCTGAATATGCATCCAGTAATGGTAAAGCCACTAAAGCCAGTAGCGGCACTCGCCAAGGTGCTAATCTTTCACTTAAAAACCTTTTATCCCAGTTCGCTGCAGGCAGCCTGTTAATTATTACCCTCCCCTCCTTTGCTTTAGCTAATAATCTACCAACAGGCGGCCAAGTTACTGTTGGTAACGGGCAAATTAGCAGCAAGGGTCAAAATATGACCATTAACCAAACCAGCCAAAATATGGTGGTGGATTGGCAAAGCTTTTCTATTGGTAAAGATGCCAGCGTAAACTTTGTACAACCCAACACTCAAGCCGCAGCGCTAAACCGTGTGTTAGGTAATCAAGTCTCTAACATTCGTGGTGCACTAAAAGCCAACGGCCAAGTGTTTTTAGTTAACCCCAACGGCATTCTATTTAGCCAAACTGCGCGAGTGGATGTGGGTTCTTTGGTGGCTTCTACCCTAAACATTAGCAATCAAAACTTTATGAATGGCAATTACCGTTTTGAAGGCAGTAGTAGCAATGCGGTTATTAACCAGGGCAATATTCAAACCTTAAATGGCGGCACAGTCGCATTTATTGCTGCCAAAATTATTAATACTGGCAGCATTACCACACCTAAAGGCAACACCTTAATGGGTGCAGGTAACAAGGTGGTTTTAGACCTAGGCGGCCCCGTTAAAATTGAAGTTCAAGCATCAGAGCTTGAAACCTACATCGAACAAGGTGGTGCAATTAAAGCCGATGGTGGCACGGTTTATTTAACCGCCAAAGCCGCCAATGCTCTGACCAGCAGTGTTATTAACCACACCGGCATTACCCAGGCCCAAACCCTAGCCAGCGGTGAAGATGGCACGATTATGCTAATGGGCGATATGAATAGCGGCCTAGTGCAAGTCGCAGGCACGCTCGATGCCAGCGCACTCAATAAAGGCAATGGCGGCTTTATAGAAACCAGTGCGGCTAAGGTGCAAATTAATGATGTAAAAGTTACTACCCTAGCCAAGCAAGGCAAAACCGGCACTTGGTTGATAGACCCCGTAGATATTACTATCGCCGCTACTGGCGGTAATATTACCGGTGCCGCATTAGCCACAGCGTTACAAACAAACAACGTTACCTTAGACACCAGTGCTACTGGATCATGTACTGGTGCCGCGTGCGACACCTTAACTGGAACCAATGGTAATATTTTTGTTAATGATGATATTAAAGTGACCAGTGGTAACACAGATACCACGCTTACTCTAAAAGCGGACCGCAGCATTACAGTTGATAGCAATAAAGAAATATCATCTACATCCGGTAAGTTGAACCTGGTTTTTTGGGCACGTGCAGGCGGAGATCAAGAGGCAACCGATACACAAGCTGGCAGTGTATGGCTAAAGGAAAACTCTTCTGTTCATAGTAATGGTGGCAATATCACCATTGGCGGTGGAACTGATCCTCTCACTGGCTATGCAAAAGGTGTAGCTGGAAGTGCTCAGGAGACTCGTGGAGTAACACTAGGCGGTTCGCTTGATGCCGCGGGTGGAAATATTAACATTCGAGGCCGAGGCAAGAGCGGAACTTTTGCACGCGGTGTCAGTATTAATAGTGATATCAAAACTAACGGTACAGGAACGATTGACATACATGGGTTTTCGTCGGGTGATTCGGATGCGGTAGCATTAGGTGATGGTGCAAGGACAAGAAAAGACGGCAGTATTTCAGCAGGCACAGGCACTATCTCAATTTCTGGCAAGAAAGTTACTGGTAGCAATGCCATCAATATTAACAATGCTTCCAATATTACCAGCCAAGGGTTAGTGGTATTAGACGGTACTGATGGTTCTAAAGGAACAATCACTTCTGACTCTACTAGCACGATTAAAGCTAAAAACCTCTTAGTACTTAATTCTGATACAGTCAATTTAAAAACTGCTACCAATGATATCGAAATCTTAAGTGCTACTAATGTTGGTGCTATTGCAGTTGCCGATGCCAACTCAATAGCTATAGGCAGTGTTGATTGGAGTGGTACAAGTTACCAAGGCATTCAGGCCTCAGGAAAGCTTGAGCTTTTATATGGTCAGGGCAGTGCTGCATCAGGCAATACATCTGATTATTCTATTAAAGCCCCAGTTGATTTAACGGCTGGTCAGAATTTTTCTACCAAGTTGGGTAGTGATGGTGCCGTGGTTGACTGGACGGTTGTAACTGATGCCGCTGCTATGCAAGCTATGACACTCGGAGATGCTACTAAGAACTACGCACTAGGAACTGACTTAACTCTTACTGGAACAGACAACTGGACCCCCATAGGAATAAATAGTGACTTATTCTCAGGCATGTTTGATGGCTTAGGCCATACTATTTCTAATTTGCATATAAGCGATAGTTCAAAAGATTATATAGGACTTTTTGGATCAACAGACACAACTTCTTTAATAAAAAACATTCAGTTATCCAATGTCGATATAGAGGGTAAAAATTATGTTGCAGGGCTTGTAGGGTATGGGCGCGGAGATGTATCTAATGTTTCTGTGCAGGGTAAAGTAAAAGGAAACGACTATATAGGTGGAATTTTAGGTACAAGTAACTCTGGGGATATTAACCAATTTAGTAA
The DNA here is from genome assembly GCF_000422325.1 of Marinospirillum minutulum DSM 6287. GTDB lineage: Bacteria > Pseudomonadota > Gammaproteobacteria > Pseudomonadales > Halomonadaceae > Marinospirillum > Marinospirillum minutulum. Next base: position 191,500 of record NZ_AULO01000011.1, on the reverse strand, counting down.
TCTCCAGCACTTAATCTCTAATGTTAATGTTACAGGTGTCGATTACACTGGCGGTTTAATTGGCAGTCTAAATATGTCGAATTTAAGCTCTTCATATTCTGTTGGCAGTGTAGTAGGCAATTCTAAAGTAGGTGGCCTAGTAGGTTCGTCAGATTCTACACTTTCTAGCAACCTAAATAACATTAAAAATTCCTACGCCACAGGATCAGTTAGCGGTGCTAGTGAAGTGGGTGGGCTGGTTGGTACCTTAACACGTTCCAAGTTAGAAAACTCTTACAGCTCAAACACTGTTACAGGGTCTACATTCACTGGCGGATTAATTGGAGAAGGTAGCCCTGCAAATATAACTAACTCATTTTATGACAAAGAAACAAATACTGCTGTTATGGGGGATAGTGCTTTAGGTAAAACCAAAGCTCAAATATCAGCTGCTCTTTCCAGTGTAGCAGGCTGGTCAACACACGCTGGTGGTGCAGCTGTTGCGGGCTATGAAGTAACACTACTTCCCTATCTTACAAATGTCACAAGAAATGCAGACAAGTCTGGAGTCACCACTTTGTTCGCAGGCGGAATGGGTGTTGATGGCAATGCCTATACCATCAGCAATTGGAATCAACTGCAAAACGTAGGCAACATCAATGTTGTTAATAAAGGTTATTATTTTAATTTATCAAATAACTTAGGCACTACAACCGATGGCTACACCATGCAAGTAAAAGATGGGGCTGCTTTGGCTAACGGTGACCAAGGCTGGAATCCTCTTGGTGGAAATGTCACACAATTTAATGGGAATTTTGATGGTTTAGGTCATACCATCGATAGCCTTTATATCGACCGTGTTAACCACGTTGGATTATTTGGCTATATAAATGGCGGTGCCATTATAAAGAATATTGGTGTTACTAATGCCAATGTTAAGGGTACACTAGCTACTGGCATACTTGTTGGGTTTGATACTGATTCAGTAGACAGCGGTGTATCAATATCTAATGTCTTCACATCAGGCGAAGTTACGGGTGGCTCTTCAGTGGGTGGTATTGTTGGGCGTTTTGGAAATGCTCCTGATTACAAGGGAACATTAGCCAACTCTTATTCAACGGCTAAAGTAACTTCTACAGAGCTCGGCTCACATGCCGGTGGTCTTGTTGGACTTGCTCTAGGTATAACCATTAACAACTCCTATTCAACCGCTGAAGTAAGTGCCTCTGGAAAAGACTCTCGAACCGGCGGCATTGCTGGTGGTTCCCCTGGCTCAACAATAACCAATTCTTACTATGATAAAACGACAACTACTGGTGCACATGATGAGGCAAGGTACGGAAAAACTACTGCCGAACTACAAAATGCTGCAACTTTTGAAGGTTGGGATTTAGTAGTAGACAGCAGCCTTAGTACCAGAACCCCATTTTTAGCTTGGCAGGACACTTCTAAAGGCTATAAAAAAGTGTGGGTTATAGGACCATCAAACTCTACAGGTGGAGGTACTTCTGGCGGCAGCGGCACTGCAGGTGGAGGTACTACTGGCGGTAGCGGCGCTACAGGTGGAGGTACTTCTGGCGGCAGCGGTAGTAAAGCAAATAATCTTATTGCCAGCATTCAGCAACAAACCAGCACCAACGCTAGATTAGGTTCATTTAATGCTGCTAATTTTGATAGCTCAACGGCCAACTTTTCTCAACAAACCGGTAGTTTAGAACTGGTTGAAGTGGATGAGTCTGCCGGTAACAACTTTGCTAATGCAAACACCAACAACAGCGGTTTAATGCAGGTGTTTGTGATTGAAGGCGGTCTTAATATCAGCGACCTAGATAACAGTGAACAGTAATTTAAAACCACTTATTTATAGGAGAGAAACCATGAAGAACACTCATATTAAATTACTGCCACTGTCGGTTTTAACCTTAGCTTTTTTTACAGCCAATGCAGCAACCGCACAAGATGCCCCCTTGGGGGCTGGGCAGGTTTTACAACAAAACCAAGCTAAGGAAATTGCACCTAAAAAGTCAGAAATTAATCTACAGCTGCCCGGCGATACTGGGCAAGCAGTTCAACCAGGTGGAAAAACCGTTGAGTTAATTACAGTTGCTTTCAGTGGCAACACCGTTTTTACAGATGAAGTGTTATTAGCAGAACTGGGTGAAGCATTACAGCAACCACAAGACTTAGCCGGTTTGCGCAATATGACTGAACAAATTACTAACTTTTATCGTGCCAGCGGTTACCCCTTTGCCCGTGCTTTATTGCCAGCGCAAACCTTAACCCAAGGCAAGCTACAAATTCAAATCGTGGAAGGCAAGTTTGGTGAAGTAGAAGCCACCAGTAATACTGCAGCACTGGCTGCTAAAGCCCAATCCTTTTTAACCCCTTTAAAAACGGGTGAAGTTATAGCTTCCAAGCCTTTAGAGCGCAGCCTACTTCTAATTACCGACCTGCCTGGTGTGCAAGCCACGCCTATTATTCGCCCCAGCGACACTCAAGGTGCAGGTGATTTAGAAGTAAAAGTAACGCCAGAAAAACGTGTGTCAGGTGAAGTTAGCTTAGACAATCATGGCAGCCGTTTTTCAGGTGCTTACCGTGCCAGTGGTGTTATTAAAGCCAATCGCTTACTTACCGTAGGCGATCAATTAAGCTTTTCTTGGTTGTATTCCAGTGAAGAAACTTGGTTAGGTGGCTTACAATACAGCTTACCAGTAGGCAGTTCTGGCTTAACAGCTAATGTAGGTTATGCGCATACCGATTACACCTTGGGCAAGGGTTTTGAAGGTTATGAAGGTACGGCTGCGGTAAGTTCTGCTGGGTTAAGCTACCCAGTCATTCGTAGTCAGCAAGCTAACGTGTCTGTACAAATGACTTACCAATACAAAGATTTAGATGACAAGGGTTTGTCTGGCTTTAAAAAAGCTACGGCTAGCCATAGTTTGCCGCTACAGATAAGTTTTGATAAGCGTGACGCTTTTGCAGGCGGTGGTATTACCTATGGTCAGTTTATTGTAACGCCAGGGCAATTAGACATAGAACAGTTCGGCGCGGCAGCGAAGGATCAAAGTTTTACCAAGCTGAATTTGCAAGTGGTGCGTTTACAAAGCCTGGCCGAGCGTTTAACACTAGTTACTAAATTAGATACGCAGTGGACAGATAAAAAAGACTTAGACGGGTCTGAAAGCTTTTCACTGGGTGGCCCACAAGCAGTGCGTGCCTACCCTGTTTCTGAAGGTTCGGATAGCCGTGGTTTAGTAGTTCAAATGGAAGTGCGCTACGCTACAGCCTATGGTTTAACCCCCTACACCTTTGTGGATGCAGGCCAAACCGCTCGGGGTGATGTGGATGGTTCTAAGCGCCGTATTTCAGGTGCAGGCTTGGGTAGTAGCTATGCTTGGAAAACACTACAACTAGATGCCAACCTAGCTTGGGCACTTTCTGGTGGTGACTCACAAGCCGATACCAAAGGTAATGACCCACGCTTTTGGTTAAGTGCTAAATACAGCTTTTAAGCTAATATATAAACCCAACATTATTTTAAACGCTTCACACTTTTACCAGCCTAGACTTCCACTACGGCTGGTTTTTTTCTTATTAATTACTCAACAATAAAAACCAAACCTTTACCAAAAATAGACTTAAGTGGAAGGTTAAATGCTTGCTCACGGGCTTTTTTGCGTAAACGGCTAACAATCACATCAACACGGTGTGTATCTTCTGAATAGTCTTGATGCCTGAATAAAACATCATTCAAATAAGTACGGGTAAGTATTTGGTTAGTTTGCTCTAAAAGTAGAGCTAACAATTCTTTTTCTTGCTGTGTTAAAAGTAAGTTTTCTCCCTTAGGGTTTACAAGGTTACAAGCTGAGTAGTCTATTGCCCAGTTAGGACTTTTATTTTCTGCCTTTAAAGGTAAAGTACCTTCCTGTTTATCAAGCTGCATACGCTGCCATAGGGCTTCTAACTTTTCATTAAGCTCTGCAAAGTTTACTGGCTTTACAAGATAAAGGTCTGCACCCAAACTTAAACCATTTAAATAGTCTTTTTTACCACCTCTGGCAGTAATAATAACTAAACCAAAATCACCCAACTTACTTAAATGACTAATAAGGCTAAAGCCATCTTCGCCCGGCAACCCGATATCCACTAAAAATATATCGGCTTTTTGTAAATGTAATTTGCGCCAAAAATCTTCAGCACTGGTCGCATTCCAACACTCAAAACCTTTAGCTTCCAGAAAAAAACTAAGCTCTTCTTGAAGGTCATTATTATCTTCAATTATTGCAATAGTCGGTTTTTTTAACATTATTATTTTCATCCTACTTTTTAGTTAAAATTTAGACCTTGGGTAGGCTTAATTGAAAGGTACAGCCTTGAGGCGTATTTTTAATTAACTGCAAGTCGCCACCGTGTGTTTTAACAATTTGTAAAGCAACGTACAAACCTAAACCATAGCCTTTGGTACTTGTGGAACATTCACTTTTTTGCGATAAGTTACGCTGGTAACGTTCGAACAAAAATTCAATCAACTCAGGCGCAATACCACCGCCTTGGTCTTTAACATTTAAAAAATATTGGTTATTTTTTATACTTAAATCCACGTGAATCTGCCCTTTGCGGGTGTACTTAACGGCATTATCAAGCAGGTTAGACAAAGCAATTTGTAACAAAGCCTTGTCAGCCATTACAGTGTAATCCTCTAGCTCTGTAAAACTGATTGGCTTACCTGCAAAGGATATTTTTAAAACATGCTGCTCAGAAAGTGAAGCTAAGGAGCAGGATTCTTCTAAAAGTTGTCCCCAATCTGTTTGCTCTTTTTCTAAGTTCAAGGCTTTAGCTGAAATGCGTGAATCAGCTAGGCAGTTATCGGTTAATTGCACCAAACGGTCTATCGCTTTTTGAATGCGCTGATAGCGCTGAGTTACTTGGGGTTCATCTTGCTTCATTAAGCAGAGATTTTGTATTGCCATAGAGATAACACTTAAGGGTGTACGAAATTCATGTGAAACCATACCCATAAATTGCCTTTGATGAAAGCCAGCTTCACGCTCAATCTGCAACTCTCGCTTCATTAACAAATGCTCTTGCCGTAATCCTTTTTCTTCATAAGAACGCATAACTGCCAGCACAGTGACTAAAAGCGTATTAAAAATTGGTGCATATTGCCAAATTAAGTAAATCCGCCGGTCATAACTAATCCAGCCTAAAAGAATTGCTAAAGATAAAAAACTAGCTAAAAAACAAATAAAAGGGCTTAGACCAAGCAGTAAAGTTAGTGGTCGATATTTTTCTTTATGCCAAACATAAAAAAAGCTAATAAAAAATACAATTGCAATTATTAAATAAATAATGCCTTGAACTTCAAAACCCTTACCATAAAGATCTAAAGGTGTTAATGCCACCTGAGAGACAACCAACAACATAAAACCTAACATAAATTTATAAATTTTTGGCAAATAGGTTTTAAGGTTTAAAGCTTCTACACTTACCCAGATTAAAAACGCATAAGAAACTAGCGAAGCAATATTCGTTGAATAGTGCTGTAAAGGAAAATTAATACTGGGCAGAAGCCAAGTTACATAGCCTTGAATAGAAGCAATAAGAAGGTAGACAGACGAATAACCCGTAACAGCCCAGAGTAGTCTAGATCGTATAATAAAAGCTAAAACAACGGCCAAAAAAGTTGAGATAGCAGCCAAGCCCAAATAAAAGCTTAAATAACTGGTTTGTTTAGCCGTGTACTCTACAAACGCTTGAGGTTGCCACAAACTGGCTTCAAAAATTACCGTACTAATTGTTTTGATACGCACCACAAACTCGTAACCTAAATGCGGTGATTGGGTTTGTGGAATTTTGAATACAGGGAAGCGGTAGTCTAAATCCCCTCTTATTCCAGGTGTAAGATCGCCAGCTTCCCGCTTAACCCATTCAGCAGCAGAATCCCCCACTGGTCGGTAATAAATAGTTACTTCATCTACAAAGTTAGGCGTAATCAGCAGTAACTGGTCTTGGTTAACAAAGTGTTCGGCAGGAAAAACCCAATGCAGCCAAAAAGTAGGCCGAACATAGCCCCTAGACAAGGGTTTATGCTGTGTTTGCAAATTACCTTGCTTTACAAGTTCTCTAAACCCTTCAAAGTCTAGCTGATGTTCATTATCAATATACAACTGATAAGCTACATCTTTCCCCACAAAAACAGGTGCGGCAAAGGTTTGAGCCGAAAAAAACAATAAGCCCAAAAAGAGCACCCACCTAAATTTATTTAAGAACAGCATCCTACCTCCAAACCCTAGCGACCAGACTAGCAGACAAGCCAACTGCTTAAACCACCACTTCTGAAACCAGCAGGATTCTAAGGCAAATCTGTAACAAATAGTTAAATAAAGCAATCAGTCAAAAATAAATGATTTTAGTTGTTAGATCATGATATTCGGTGTAACAATGGCATGAATCATGAGTTAGAATAAACCCTGCTATGGAAGCCCTAGGCCGATTCCTATTTTTCTTGCAAAACAGCCCTAAAAGACAGCTTCTAATGATTAGAAAATACTTACTTCTTCAATTTTTTTGGGTGTTAGCCGTTCTAGCTTCGCTCGTTTATAACATTAACGCTGCCTACCAAGAAACCCTAAAAAATGCCAGCGTTGCCGCAGAAGCTACAGTCAATAGAGACATTAGCTTTAGAAGCTGGGCTGCAAAAAAGGGCGGCGTTTACGTTTTTGCAAATCAAGGGACAGACTCCAACCCTTATTTAGTACACCCATTAAAAGACCTAACCACCCAAGAAGGTATAGCCCTAACTCTATTAAACCCCGCCTATTTAATTCGTGATCTGCAAGAACACTCAGTAACAGAACTAGGCATAAAAACGCGGCTAATCAGCAGAAACCCCATCAACCCTAAGAATCAAGCCGATCCATGGGAAGAAAAAATACTAGCCAGCTTTACCAACCAAAAAGAACCTATTACCGAACTAGTTGAAGTTAACAACCAAGCCTATTTCAAAAGCATTCATCCTTTTTATGTTAAAGCTGAATGCCTAAGCTGCCACGCCCACCAAGGTTATAAGGTTGGAGAGGTGCGCGGTGGTATTGCTGCCTCTGTTTTATTAGAACCCTACCTAGCCAATTACAATTCACACAAATACAAACTGCTCCTAACCCATTCTGGTGTTGCACTGCTCGGTTTTATTGGTTTATTTGCCAGTTACTCGCGAGAAAAAAAGAACAGCCTCACTCAAGAAAAACACCTCCAAGAACTGCAACTAGCGGCAACAGTGTTTGAACAGTCTTACGATGCCATAATCATTACCGACCAAAACGGAATAATCGTTGATTTAAACAACGCCTTTGAGCGTATTTCTGGTTATACAAAAGCCGAACTGGTAGGTAAAAACCCTAGCTGGCTCCAATCAAACCAACAAGACACAGAAACCTACCAAGAAATTAAAAAGGCGCTAGCTTATACAGGCCACTGGCAGGGTGAGCTGTGGAGCACAAAAAGTAACGGTGAACCTTATGCTGTTATTTTATCTGTCAACACCATTTACAATGAAAAATTCCCTAAAGAAATTACCAACTACCTAGCAGTAGCAGCTGATATTACCCATATAAAAGACAACGAAAAACAACTGCAATACCTTGCCCACTACGACACCCTAACCAACCTACCTAATGAACGGCTAATAACGCAACAATTACGCCAAGCCATTATTCAAGCAGATGCACAAAACACCCAGCTTGCCGTAGTGTATTTCGATTTAGATAGCTTTAAAAAAGTAAACGACAAGTATGGGCATGAAACAGGGGATCAGCTATTAATTGAATTAACCAAGCGAATAAAAAGACTGCTTAAGCCAGAAGACCTGTTTGGAAGATTAAGCGGGGATGAGTTTATCTTAGTTTTTACCCAGCTTGAGAACATTCAGCAGTCTACGGCGCTACTTAACGAGCTATTAGCTACTATCGCTAAACGCAGCTTGGCTAATGATGAAATAGTAAAGGTTACAGCAAGCCTAGGAGTTACCTACTACCCCCAAGACCCAAGCGACACAGAGCAGTTAATACGCCATGCAGACCAAGCCATGTACGCAGCCAAACAACAAGGTAAAAACTGCTTTGAAGTTTTTGACCCACAGCTGGATCTAAACCTACGTAATTTATCAACCAAGGCAAAAGAAGTTCAAAAAGCACTTGATAATAATGAATTTGAACTCTACTACCAACCTAAAATAAATAGCCAAACTAACCAGGTTATAGGTGCTGAAGCGCTTATACGTTGGAATCACCCAGTTAAAGGGTTATTAGCACCTGGGTTGTTTTTACCAGATATTAGTAACCACACTATTATGCAACAAGTTAGCTATTGGGTAATGCAAAATGCAGCCAAGCAACTTAATGAATGGCAGCAAGCAGGTATAAACTGCCCAATTAGCATTAATATGGACTCTAACCTATTACATGATCCAGACTTTATAACTAACTTAAAACAGGTGTTTATTGACTACCCCCACCTTAACCCTAATAACCTAGAAATTGAAGTACTAGAAAATATTGCCGTAGATGACTTAGAAAAAACATCACAAGTTTTACTACAAATAAGAAAACAAGGCGTACTCATTTCTATTGATGACTTTGGCACAGGTTATTCCTCTTTAAGCTACCTTAAACACCTGCCAGTAAACACCTTAAAAATAGACCAAAGCTTTGTACGCAATTTAATAGATGATGCAGACGACCTAGCTATAGTCAAAGGTGTTATAAGTATGGCAGATACGTTTAAACTAGCAGTTATAGCTGAAGGGGTAGAAACCCAACAACACGGCCTACGCTTACAAGAATTAGGCTGCAAATGGGTACAGGGGTATGGCATTAGCCGCCCCTTACCTAAAGACCAATTTTTACTCTGGCTAGAGCAGTGGAACAATAATGCTCAGTGGCTGAACTAGGAAGATATCCATGAACGATGAAATTGAAATAAAACGCTTTTTATGTAGCCAGTGTGCTGATGCTACTGGCTTAGGCTTTGATTTTACTATGGCATTTCAACCCATTATTAACTGCCAAACTAAAGAAATTTTTGGCTATGAAGCCCTAGTAAGAGGCTTAAATAATGAATCTGCCTACTCCATTATTTCGCAAATTAATGAAGATAACCGCTATATTTTTGATCAGCTTTGTCGGATTAAAGCGATAGAGCTAGCAACCAGATTAAAAATAACCAGTATGTTAAGCATTAACTTTTTACCTAATGCCATTTATAAGCCAGAACGCTGCATAAGAACCACCTTAGAAGCAGCACATAAGTACAACTTCCCAACTGAAAACATTATGTTTGAATTTACAGAAGTAGAAAAGCTGGAAGATAACAAGCACATACGTACAGTAGTTGAATATTATCAATCACTTGGCTTTAAAACTGCCACAGATGACTTTGGTTCAGGCTATTCAGGCTTGAATTTACTGGCAGATTTTCAAACCGACATAATAAAGCTAGATATGGAACTTATTCGTGGTATAGCTAGCAACAAAGCTCGTCAGCACATAATTAAAAACTGCTTGAGCATGTTTAAAGACTTGGGCATTCGCCCCTTAGCAGAAGGTATAGAAACCGAAGAAGAGTTTTTGTGGCTTAAAAATGCAGGCATAGAGCTGATGCAAGGCTACTACTTTGCAAGGCCTGCATTTGAAAGCTTGCCAGAAGTGCGCTTCTAGCTACCGCAACCACCACAGCAATTACCATCTTCACCGTGCACAGCTAGCTTAAAGCCACTGGCTACAACGGCTTCTTTTGGTTAAGTCTACCCTAATGCATAAAATACTTATTTTAGAAGACCTTCCCGATGTAAAAGCCTGGCTAGAAGGCATGGTACAAAGCCATTTTACTAGCGATGAAATTCACACCGCAGCTACTTTAACTGAAGCTTTAGATTTACTAAAGACTAATCAATACAAGCTTGCCTTGCTTGATATTGGGTTACCTGATGGTTCTGGATTAGATGCTTTAAAGCTAATAAAACAACAAGATGAAGCCTGTTACTGCGTAGTGACTAGCATTTTTGATGCGTCTGAATACTTGTTTACCGCACTTAAATACGGTGCGGATGGCTACATTTTAAAAAGTGAAAGCACTGAGCAGGTAGCAGAGCACTTAAAAGGCATTTTATTAGGCAAGCCGCCCTTGTCACCGGCTGTAGCTAAAAAAATGCTGCAAGCCTTTAGGCCTGAAAAAGACTTAACCGCCAGTTTGTCACCAAGAGAAGAACAAATACTTAGCCTAATTGCCAAGGGTTACAATGTGCCTGATGCTGCTAACTTACTGGCTATTTCTCATCACACGGCGGCAGGCTACTTAAAACAGGTGTATAAAAAGCTGCAAGTGAATAACCGTGCCGATGCAACCTTAAAAGCCTATGAGCTAGGCTTGGTTAGTTCAGGCAAGAAATTGGAATACTAATCTTAGCCTGCCAACTTGTGCCTAGTTGCTGGCTGTGAAAACTTCCACCCAAACTTTGGCAACGGCTTTTTAAAATATCACTGCCCCTGCCTGCTAACGGCGGATTAGCGGTTGAGTTCACACCATTATTAGTCACTAAAATAGTTAGTTTTTCATCTAGGGCTATCACAACGCTAATTTGGCTGGCTTTTGCATGGCGCAACGCATTGGTTAAACATTCCCTTAGTGCTCGCGTTAAGTGCGAAAAGAACTCTGGCTGCAATTCTACTAGCTGGTCAGACAGTGTTTCTTCCCAACTTAGCTGCACCCCTTCAGGCACTCTTTCCCTTGCTTCCCTTTGCCAGTGCGCTAGGGCATAACCAAGATCAATAGGCTCGATTTCTATACTTTGTAACAAGTTTCTTAAATCATTCAAGGCTTCTTTTGCTAGCTGGGCTGGGCGTGGTTCTTTAGCAGAATGTAAAATACTTAATAACTTAGCACCCAAATCATCGTGAATGTCTTGCCTAATACGATCACGCTCATTATTAGCCCCTTCCGTTTTTGCCACTAAAGCTTTAGCCGTTAATTGATACATGGCAAACAATGTTTGGGCATTTTTAATGTCGTTTTTAGTAAATAAACGCTGCCCCTGCCCCGCATTTTGAATAGTTAAGCTGCTTTCTTGCGTTATGCTAGGCAAAGCTAATTGCAAACCATTATTTAAAATTCTAATGTCCTGCCTAGTCACAGCGTCATAATTAACAATGAGCGGTTGAAATAAAGCTTGTAAACTTTGCTGCCAAGCATTTTCTAACTGCAATAATGTTTTTACATTCACCAGCCTAGCAACCGCCTTGGGCAACCAAGCCTCTATTGCCAAGCCCTTACGAAAACTAATGCGGTGCCAAGCCCACTGACGCAGCGGAAAATATAACCAGCCCACCACTGCCGTTGCCAAAGCCAAGGCTGAAGCATTAGAAAGGGTTAAAAAACTTGCCAAGAGCAGATCCATTAACAAAATAGCCACGCCACCCAAAAACCAAGCCCAAATAGAAAACCACCAGCGTTCTAAATCGAATAAACGGTAACGCAACACACCTAAGGCCAAGCCACCATACATCAGCAAAAAAGTAGTAAACATTAAGCCTTGTGAAGCTAAAGGCGGCATTTGCAGTAAAATAGGCAACATGATGCCCCCTGCAAAAAATACTGTACCAGCATAAATAGACAGCAACATCCAACGCACAGCGCCCCTATCTAAAGGCTTGTTGCGTGCCAACCACCACTGCACAAACGAGCCTAATAAGCCAAATAAAAACAGGCTAAACACCCATAAATAAGAACCCGTTGCTGGCCCTTGGGTAAGCTGAAAACCATCGACCAACAAATTGGCGGCAAAAACCAAGTAGGCAAAGAGGCTAATTGCATATTTAGTAATCGCCCGTGGGTAGCTCCACAAAAATGCAGTTAAAGAGGCAGAAAATAGCATAGCGCCAGCATGGTTAAGCAAAGACAAGGCATGAAACAACTGCCCATCAATTAAAAAATTTCGGGTGCTATAAACAGCAGCCGCAAAAGTAAATAATAAATAACTAAAACCCGTTAAAACAAAGGCGTTAACCCCTTGATAGTTAGGGCGTACACTTTTAATAAGCACACAAATTAAAAAGCCCAAGCTTCCACAAGTAATTTGCAACCAAAACATTGCAGGCAAGTCTTTTAATCTGCGTGATTTAGCCTCTAATTTTTCAACACTGGTATTACTTAACAACATGGTTAAGTTTTGCTGTTTTAAATGGCTTAATAATTGGCTATTTAGTGCCATTAAACTATTAAACTCTTGGTAAGTTTCTAGTGTGTCAGGCTCTTCTAGTGCTAAATGAAAAGAAGCTGGAAAACTTTCTTCACCCGCATGAAAACTAACCACAGTGAATGGTGTTTGATCTGGCTTTTTAACCTGCAAAAGCTGCTGCTCAGTAACAGAAAACTGCCAAGCAGTTTCTGGCAGCATTAGCGCACTAGTAATCACCAACACTAGCGCTAGTAATAAAAACAGTAAACCTGAATATAAGCGTAATCTAAGCAAGCTAGTTTTCTCTGTAGTTTTTTTCAATTATAAAACAACTAGCCTGCTTTAACCCCCCTATTCAGGGGGATAGAGTGACTTTTAATTTCGCCTTATATTATTGGCTATTAAATCTGCTCTTTATGGGGAAAACACATGAGAAACTATAAGAAATTACTAATAGCTGCAGCAATAACTGCTTCACTTGTAGGTTGTGGCGGCAATCAAACCCTACCATCTACTAAAGATTCAGGCGAAAAACCTTCTTTTCAAACCAGTGGTAATCCGGCTGGTATAAAAGCAGATCAACCAATCGCCATCGCTTCTTTTCGTGTGCTATTCGTAACAGAAGGCAAACGAACCCAAACTGCAGCAGATAAAGGTCGCTGGGGTAGTAGAGGTAAAGCAAGCGCTAGCGCAACCATAAAAACAACCTTAACGGGTGTGGATTCAGAACTAATGCAGCAAATTACAGATAACGCTTATCGTAATTTTAGCCAAGGTTTAACCGTACAAGGCTTTAATCTTTTACCTTTAGATAAAGTAACAGCTAATAAAGAATTTCAAAAATTAGAAAAGCGTGAAAATGGCCAAAGTGAATCAGCGCTTAAAGCCATGAAAAAAATGTTTGTAGATAATAAAGCCGACCTTAAGCAATACCCTATTTATTCACCCACAGGCTTACCTTTATTAGAAGAAACTTTTATGTGTAAGCAGCTCGACCCTTTATTTCAAAGCCTTTGTTTACCTAAAGTGGCAAGTGATATGGGCGTAACACTGTTACACGTTTCTTATGTAGTAGATTACAGCTCGTTTGATTCATCCGCCAAAGCAGGTAAACGATTCGAAACCAACTCAGTTTATGCCAATGCTAAAGTAAGTACTGGGCAGAATATTCACCTACACCCAGGCAGGACTGGACTCCTTGCTATTAGCCCTAAAGGTAAAGAGTTGTATTTTACTTTAGCAACAGATAACCCCTATCAGGGAGTAAGGGCTTTTGGTGAAACGCTAGAGGCTACTTCAACCACGGATAAGGCAGTTTCAGGGTTTAAAAACACGATGGGCATGTTAAGCGCTGTAGCTGGTGGTTCGTCAAGCTCTGACAGCACTGTAACCTATGAAATGCAGGCCAAACCAGCCATTTACCAAGCAATAGTGAACGATATGCTAACTGCCAGTTCTCAAGAAATGGTTTGGGGTTTAGAGTATTTTAAAGATAAAAAATAAAGTTTAACTTGAATTAAATAGCCCTACTTAAAGCTAGGGCTATTTTTTTAAAGAATTTAGCTAGGTTTTAACTACCGCAACCACCACAACAATTACCATCTTCACCGTGAACAGCTAAATTGAAGCCGCTGGCTACTACGGCTTCTTTTAGCTTGTCTAAAGAAGTCACTGTTTCATCAAAGCTAACCGCAACATTTTGGTTAGCTAAAGATACCTTAGCACTCACCACACCAGCTAGCTCACTTAAGGCATTATTAATTGTTGTTACGCAGGTTTCACCTTGCATATTAGCAACTTTGATTGTACCGAGTTCCATAACATTACCCTCTTAAGTTAATCACCAGTAAACCAACACTATAAAGGTATCTTTAACTAAAACAAAACTTAAAATGGGTAGATGACTAACTCTAAAGAGGTAGACTTTAAGAAAGCCGACCTAATTAAACTCCCAAAGCTGTTTTAATGCTGTTCTATGTGCTTGGCTCTCAATTCTAGTTAATGCTTCCAAACGCTCATCTTCTAAAATCTTTTGCCACTCTTCTGAGCCATCGTTATCACTCATAGCTTCCCAAAACTTATCTGCAAGCTGCTTTTCATTTGCAATCGCCTGGTGGCGGCTATTAACTAATTTGCTTTGCTCATCTAAGTTGAAAACCTGAATGGTATTTAAAGCTTTTTTCTTATCTGAAACACCCAAGCCATGTTTTGGTCTTACTTTTCCATCACTCAAAAAAACTAGGTAGCCTTCAGGGTTGTCTACATCAGGTTTACAAACACTGTTTAGATCAATTTTTTTAGCTTCTAAGTTATTATCTTTAAAATCACCACAAGAATTAGGAGTAGAGCAAGAACCAAAAATATTGGGCCAGCTAAAAGTAAGTTTAGGATTACTTCTTCGAGGGAAAAAATGCTCTAGGTGCTTACTTCTACTATTATTTTTTAATTTACGTTCGCAATAAGCACAAAAACCTTGTTGCATTTTATTAATAGATTGCCAAATTTCATCTGTTTTTCTATTCTGGCTAATAACGCTCCATTTATCTTTTCCATGCTTGAATAAATTTAAACAATTGGGGGCATCGCCTCTAACTAAAAAACGCATAACTCACCCTATTTTAATTTTTCTACTTTACGCTTAAACTCAGCTACCCGAATATCTGCATCTAATTTTTTTATTACTGGGTGCTCTAATTTAAAATGATCAATTAAATTTTTGCGTAATTTCATACCTTCATCAGTATCATGAATATTTTGAACAATAAGTGCTGAGTAGTCAGAGACCCATTCAGCTTCTTCAATAGCTGGTGTAGCTATCACATCCATAATTTGCTCTAACACATCTGAACTTTTAACACCCTTAGTCTGATACTCAGGTATTGTTACAAAAGCTTCACCTTCTTCATTAAATGACAACATACGTATAGTTTTCTTATCAACAGTTGACAACACCTGAGGACTGTGTGTTGTAATAATAAACTGAATATTAGGAAAGGTATTTTTAAGCCCAGGAATTATTTGTTGCTGCCACTTAGGGTGTAGGTGAAGATCAATTTCATCAATAACTATAATACCAAAGCTATTTAAAGCATTCTCACTGTCTGGATTTAAAGTTGCTAAACGCAGAGCTATATCTCCTGCTAATGCAAGTAAAGTTTTTTGACCTTGTGATAACTGTGAAACACTCACTCGAACACCAAAAATATCTAAGGTGATTTCTGCTTTACCGGAGCTGCGTTCAACTTTTATATTTTTAACATCACTTACCAATGATTCGATAGCATAGTTAATTAAAGTTAGCAGTTTTAAATATTTTTTTGCTAGTGCTGCTTC
The DNA here is from genome assembly GCF_000422325.1 of Marinospirillum minutulum DSM 6287. GTDB lineage: Bacteria > Pseudomonadota > Gammaproteobacteria > Pseudomonadales > Halomonadaceae > Marinospirillum > Marinospirillum minutulum. Next base: position 175,959 of record NZ_AULO01000011.1, on the reverse strand, counting down.
AGCATTTTCAGATAAATTAACCAATACTAAATAACGCTCAAAAAAACCATCTAAATATGCACTTGCATCTAAACTATCTTTTAAAGCACTGAATCTTGCATTAAAATCAGCTCTTAACCTACTTTCAGAAATATTACATGAAAAATCAACCAAGGAACGCTCGACCGAATAAAAAGCAAATAAAGGCAAATAAAATTTTTTATCTTCTGCTAATAAACGGTAAATTTTTCCTACCTGGTCAGAGACACCTAAGTCTGAAGAAGCACTAGCTGAAATACCTTCTACAGGCCGAACCATGGAAATATTTATATCAGTATTTTCATTAAAACCAAACGAACCATTAATCTCAGCATAGCTCTTAGCTTGGTTATTAATATCACCCTCAACTATTCTTTTTCCATTTCCGCCAGCTTTTAAAATACGACTATTAAACCAAGTTAATAATCGTGCTAAACTTTCTACAATACTTGTTTTACCAGCACCATTTTCACCAACAATAACCGTAATACTTTTATTAAATTCAATATCGAGATTCTTAAACCGCCTAAAATCGTAAAGACTTAATGATTTAATAAAAAACCTTGCTTCAATAGTATTTTCACGAATTTTATTTAAGTAATCTGTAGCTAACGCTTCATTTTTTTCTGCCACGTACTTACCAGAAAGATAGCTCTCATAAAGCTCAAACATAGATAGTACATTACCTTTATTAGCATTTTTTATTAGGCCTTTTATGCCTCTATTATTTTCTTTGTTAGAATTATTCATTTTCTGCCTCAAAAATATGCGTAATTTTAGCTAACGAGTATTTCTTCTCTAAACTTAAGATAAAGGTTGGCTCAATATGTTTTGCAAAAGCTAACAATCCTTTTAAATGATTAATATCGTCTACTGTTAGCTTATTCAATAAAAGCTGGTGAACTAAATGCTTAATATAACGCTTTCTTTTTCTTCCCAAAGAAATGGCTTGATTGTTATTTAATGTTATACCAGTCACATGCCTATTATGTGCTTTTGAAGAGAACTTTGTTTTTTTTCTATTTACAATTATACTGCTGCCAAACTCAAAGCGTAACTGCTCAGCAACAAGGTTAGGAACTTTAAATAAAATATCTTTCTTATTAGTAGAAAAAGTTAAATCATCAGCATAGCGTGTGTAAGTTACATTCAACTTATTACAAGCTTTAAATAAATGTTCATCAAAGCTATACATAATAAAATTTGAGAGCAATGGCGAACTAGGTGCCCCTACACTTAAAATTAGCTTGCCTTGCAAAGACTTGCTCGGAGACCAAAACAATAACTTCTCTATTAACTCTTTATCTTTTGCTTCTGGTAGCTTTTTGTTTACGGCCCAAATCTTCCAAAACAGATTATTATTTATTGAATTAAAAAAGTTTTTTAAATCCATTTTTAATAAATATGAGTTAGCTTTATGGCTTAGTGCGTTGTCTTTTATACTTAAACCTAAGCAATATGCAGTTGCTACCTGGTGTACAGGAAAAGACTTAATCTGTAAAAATGCTCTTTGGTACTCTTTTAATTCTTTTGTAGGCTGAGCAATAACACGGTTACCGCTAGTGCGCTTAGGTATTGTATAAACTTTGTATTTTAAGGGCGCATTAGCCAAGTACTGAATTACTTCAGTTTCTGTTTTGTTTACCTTGGATGCTAGCACCCTAAGAAAGCTCATTACTAATATACCCCAAAAAAAAGCCCAAGAAGTAACTCTTGGGCTTTGCTCTTTACTAGAGGAAGCGGTGTTTCCGCAACCTTAATGAGGAACGAGTTAAGGTTGCGGAAACACCGCAAGCATAAACCCGTTCAATAAGTTAGAGTCTGGCTAAACACCCGACTAGACGAATTCGTCCTAGTTCTAAAGAGTGCAAGCAATATAGCCAATACACCCGTAGTTTTCAAGAAATACTCAATCACTAACTCAGCTTACCTGCACGCCATACACGCCTAAAGAAATAAACTGTATAATCTAGCTTAAAAGCATAACACCCAGTTCTTATTAAGGAGCAAAATAGCTTGGATGCCATCGCCACCCCTGCTGCTGTTGAAGATTTTCTTAAACGCTGGAAAGGTAATACCGGCAGTGAAAAATCTAATTTCCAGTCATTTATTGGCGACCTTTGTACGCTTTTAGAACTACCCCAACCCGACCCAGGTGAAGGCGATAATAATAAAAATGCCTATATTTTTGAACGCTTTATCGCTCCCCAACGAGCTGACTCCACCACTGAAAAGCGCTTTATCGACCTCTACAAACGCAATCACTTTGTATTAGAAGGCAAACAAACCAATAAAGAACTCGCTTCAAAAACCCATCAAAACGCCATTAATGCCGCTGTCGCCCAAGCAGAGCGCTATGTTCGTGGCTTACCAGCCAATGAAATAGAAGAAGGTCGCCCACCTTTTATTATTGTGGTTGATGTTGGCAATGCCATTTACACCTATTCTGAATTTACCCGAACAGGTGGTAACTACGTCGCTTTTCCCGACCCACGCCACCACGAAATTCGCCTTGATGACTTACATAAACCAGAAACACAGCATCGCCTACGTGCACTCTGGCTAGACCCACTTAGCCTAGACCCAAGCAAGCACGCCGCTAAAGTAACCCGTCAGGTAAGTGCCAAACTAGCAGAGCTTGGCAAATCTTTAGAAGCTAGCGGTTATGGCGTAGAACGCGTTGCTAGTTTCTTAAAGCGCTGCTTATTCACCATGTTTGCCGAAGATGTTGACCTACTGCCTAAAGAATCCTTCTACAGCCTATTAGTCGCGTAATCCAGAAGCCTTCACTCATGCTGTAAAAGGCCTATGGGAAACCATGAATACGGGTGGCTACAGTGAACGCTTAATGATTAATGTTAAGTGCTTTAATGGTGGGCTGTTTAAAGGCATAGACCCCATAGCGCTGGACGTTAACCAAATTCAACTACTTATAGATGCCGCAAGTGCCGACTGGCGTTATGTTGAACCGGCTATATTTGGTACTTTACTAGAAAGGGCATTAGACCCAAGAGAACGCCATAAATTAGGCGCTCACTACACGCCCCGCGCCTATGTCGAACGCTTAGTAATGCCAACCCTAATTAACCCCTTGCGTGAACGCTGGGGCGATATTCGTGCCGCTGCTGAAACCCTGTTGCGCCAAGGCAAACAAGATAAAGCCCTAGAAGAAGTTCAAGCCTTTCATTTTAAGCTTTGCCAAACCCGAGTATTAGACCCAGCCTGCGGTAGCGCCAACTTTCTTTATGTTGCGTTAGAACACATGAAACGTTTAGAGGGTGAAGTGCTTGCCTTTATTGCTGAATTAAGTGGCGGACAAAGCGCCCTAGATGCCGAAGGCTTAACTGTTAGCCCCCACCAGTTTTTAGGTTTAGAAATTAACCCCCGAGCCGCACAAATTGCCGAGCTAGTGCTTTGGATAGGTTATTTGCAATGGCACTACCGTTTAAATGGCAACCTAAACATTCCTGAACCCATTCTTAAAGACTTTAAAAACATTGAATGCCGTGATGCGCTAATTGAATATGACAGCCGTGAACCCAAGCTAGATGCCCAAGGCAAAGTTGTCACTATTTGGGATGGTATAAGCATGAAAGTTAGCCCAACCACGGGTAACTTAATACCCGATGAAACTGGGCAAGCCACGGTTTATCAATACAAAAACCCACGCCAAACCGACTGGCCAAAAGCCGATTATATAATTGGTAATCCGCCTTTTATTGGTGCTTCCACCATGCGCCGGTCGCTAGGTGATGGTTATGTCGATGCTGTTCGAAAAGTGTATAAAAAAGTAGTACCTGAATCTGCCGACTTTGTAATGTTTTGGTGGCATATTGCCGCTGAAAAAGTACGTTTAGGTGAAGCTTTTAGGTTTGGCTTTATTACTACCAATAGTATTAAACAGACCTTTAATCGCCGTGTTATAGAAACGCACCTTAGCAATGCAAAAAAACCGCTGTCTATTTTATATGCAGTACCCGATCACCCTTGGGTAGATGGTAACGATGGTGCCGCAGTAAGAATTGCGATGACTGTAGGTGTTGCAGGTAATTATGCAGGTCAGCTTAATCTTCTAGTTAAAGAATCTTCAACTGAAGAAAAAGAAGCGCGTGATGTACAACTTACGCAGCGAACTGGTAAAACCTATTCAGACCTAACGATTGGTGCTGATGTTTCTAGTGCTTTAGCCTTAAAAGCAAATTTTGATATAAGTAATCGCGGTGTATCATTGTTTGGAAGTGGGTTTATTATTACTAAGCAAGAAGCAAACAACCTAGGACTAGGCATTAAACCTAAAATAGAAAAACATATAAGAGACTATAGAAATGGGCGAGACTTATTACAATCATCACGCAATGTAATGGTTATCGACTTATATGGTTTAGACTTAGATAAAGTAAGGAGTGAATTCCCAGACTTGTATCAGTGGGTTCTAGAAAGAGTCAAACCAGAAAGAGATAATAATAAAAGAGCTAGCCGCAGAAATAATTGGTGGTTATTTGGTGAAACAAACCCTAAATTAAGGAGTCAGCTGGGCGATTTACCACGCTATATAACTACAGTTGAAACAGCTAAGCACCGTATCTTTCAGTTCTTAGATTCATCAATCCTTCCTGATAATAAGCTTATCAATATTGCACTAGCTAAAGCTTATTATTTAGGATTTTTATCTAGTCGTATTCATACCTTATGGGCTTTAGCTAACGGCAGCTCACTTGGCGCAACACCTGTTTACCCTAAAACGCAATGCTTTGAAACCTTCCCCTTTCCTACAACGTCACCAGAACTTTCAGAAAAAATTTCAGAGCTAGCAGAAAGTATCGACAAACACCGTAAGCGCCAGCAAGCCGAATACCCTAATCTAACCATGACGGATATGTATAACGTCTTAGAAAAGCTTAGATTAGGCGAAGAACTAACAGCTAAAGAAAAAACCACCCATCAACAAGGCTTAATTGCTTTATTGGCTGAATACCACGATGAGCTGGATACCGCAGTTTTTGAAGCTTATGGCTGGACAGATTTAGTTGAAAAACTAGTCGGTAAACCTGGTGCAACAACGCCCTACCCCGACAAACCTACAGAGCAAGCTGAAGCAGAAGAAGAGCTGTTAATGCGCTTGGTAGCACTCAATAAACAACGTGCTGAAGAAGAAGCCAAGGGTGTTGTTCGCTGGTTACGCCCAGACTACCAAGCACCTGATGACGCTCAAGAGCAAACTGACCTTGCACTTGAAACGGTTGCAACCAGCAAACCAAAAATAGTTGCAGCCAAAGACAAAGCCACCTTCCCCAAAACCGTGCCAGAACAGTTAAAAGTGCTTAGAGAAACCTTAGCAGAAAGCTCTTATACTCTAGAAAGTTTAGCCGACATCTTTAAACGCAAACCCGTAAAAAGCATTGAAGAAGGCTTACAGTCCTTAGTCGCTGTAGGCTTAGCAGAATACGAAACAACCACCCAAACTTGGCATTTGGTTTAATAAAGCCAAAGTTTTTTAAAGCTCCACTCCCTTCTGCGCTATTACCCCAGCGTGGAAGGCGTGTTTAATTTCTTTATGTTCTGAAACTGTATCGGCAGCGGCGATTAATTCGTCTCTTGCACCACGGCCAGTAATGACTACATGCTGCATGGCTGGGCGATTAGCTAGGGCATCTAATATGTCTTGCATGGCAATGTAGTTATATTTTAAGGCGATATTCAGCTCATCTAACACCACTAAATCAACCTTCTCATCTTCTAAAAAAGCCTTAGCCTGCGCCCAACCTTTAGCAGCGGTGGCTATATCTTTTTCTAAATCTTGCGTATCCCAAGTGTAGCCTTGACCCATTACATGGTAGCTAACTTCGGGGAAACGGCGAAAAAAAGCTTCTTCTCCCGTACTAAAACTGCCTTTAATAAATTGCACTATGCCCACTTGCATACCATGACCTAGCGCACGGGCCGCCATACCAAAGCCTGCGGTACTTTTACCTTTACCATTGCCGGTATGCACCACCACTACACCGCGTTCTGTGGTGGCTTGAGCAATTTTACTATCGACTACTTCCTTGTGGCGTTCCATACGCTTTTTATGGCGCTCGGGTTTGTTTGAATCGGTCATACTCACCTCTGTTAAAAAGCCCTTAACTACTGAGTAATTAAGGGCTTATTTATTTAAGCTTAGAAGTCTAAACGCGCACCTAACTGCCAAGTACGAGTGAAATTAACTGGGTAGATAGCATCATCTTTAACCCAGATACCATTAGCTTTGTCAAAAACATTGTCTACTTGAGCAAACAAAGTAACTTGCTCTAGCTTATGACTATAACCTAGGTTGGTTAGGTTATAAGCTTTTTGCTTCTGACTGAAATTATTAGCAAAGTCTTCTGCAGCATAAGCCTTGCTACGCCAAACTTGCGTTAACATCACAGTAGACTTGTCAGTAATCGCATAGTCTAGGCTTAAAGAAATGTTGTGTTCTGAAACACCTGGTAGGTCTTTACCGTTATAAGCACCAGCAGCTTCATTTTCTTTATCAATTATAGCCTTTAACCAAGTATAGTTAACTGAACCGCTTAATTGACTGGTGAGCTTAAACTTGTCTTGAACTTCAACACCATACTTATAAGATTTATCAATATTAGTATTTTTATCGGCAAAACTTACATTATAGTAATAAATCTCATTTTCTAGCTGGGTGTAAAAAGCAGTAGCTTTTAACTTATTATTTTCTTGCACATGATTAACACCAAGATTAATTGTTTTAGTTTCTGCTGGCTCTATAAAGTCGTTAAAACCACCACCAAATTTAAAGAACCTATCTATATCTGGTGCCTGAAAGGCTTGATTTAAGTTGATAAAACCACTAACTGCTTTACTAAATTGCTGATTAAAACCAACATCCCAAGCGGTTAACTTATGATCATCTTTTAATTGAGTTCCTGTGGTGGGCTTGTATTCATAGGTCACTTTTTCATGGCGCACACCTACACTAACAAGGCTAGAGCCAAACTTATATTGGCTTTGTAAAAAAGCACCTAAATTATCTTTGGTGGTTTCACTACCAAAGGCATCACGCTCACCATCAAAAGCTTGGGCACCAGCAATTAAACTAAAACCATTAGCTGTGTATTTTAATGATAAATCGGTGGAGTTATACTCATAATCTGCACCTTTTGACCCTTTATACTGAGACATTTTATCTTCTCTAGCATGGTCTACAGCTAGTGTTAGAGTGTCTGTTAAATTAACACTTGCACCTAAAGACAGTACATCAGACTCTAAACGCTGTAAGGTAAAAGCATCATCTTCACCGCCCCAAGATGGGTAAGTCATTTGTTCTGGCTTAGCATTAAATTCAGCTTTAGTCATAGGGCTACCATAAGCCGTATCAATTCTAGTTACTGCAGCACCAACTCTTAACTCAAGTATTTCTGTTGGAAAAACCTGTAAGTCGGCCTTTAAATTGTTAGCAGTACTAGCATCTTTTTGACCTTTAGAATTTGCATCACGAAAACCATCATAGCTAGCGTTATCGGCACTTAAATTAAGAGCGTACTTATCTTTAACTACACCTAGGTTAACGCTGCTCGCTAGCTTTCCTTGACTACCAGCAAATACTGATGCGCTACCACCACTGCGTTTACGGGTAACTATATTTAAAGTACCAGCAGTTGCACCATCACCTTGCGCCACTGAACCACTACCCTTAATAATTTCAATTCGTTCAATATTGATTAACGGAATACTGGTTAAAAGCTGTGGTTGCATATCAATATTATTCATACGACGACCATCAATCGTTACAATAATATTTTGATAGCCATCACCTACACCAAAGCCACGCATATCAATTTTTTGAGCAAAAGGATTACCAGAACCAGGCGTAACCATCATAGAGGTATGGCGACCTAGAAAATCATAAATATTGGTTGAGCCTGTTTTCTGTATTTGATCCCAAGTATAAATTTCTGTTGCGTAGGGTGCTTCAGTATCTAGCAGATCAATACGGTTGGCAGTTACTACCACTGGCTCTAGGTTGTTAGCTTTTGTCTCTGCCAAAACTTGGCTGATAGGGCTAAGTACAAATAATCCAAGCGCGGCTGTGCCTAGCCACTTAGAAGAAGTGTGTTTTTTCATGATATTTTCCTGCACGCCGCCCGCATGCATTGGGCTTAGTAATGCTACTCAGTAGCTACTAAGTAATAATTAATTTGGTTTTCTTCTAGGCCGGTCTCCGGGCTTAACTGTGGTCTAATGCACTTTCCTGATTAGACAACCCCTTCTGCCTTCCCATGCGTTAGCACAGTGACTTATATGAAGGTGTTTTGCTTCTTGCTGAAGCAGCACATGAATTACCGTTGCGGGGGCAGCGTCAGACTTACTAGGCTTTACCAAGCTTTAGTGCACTGACTTCCCAAGTACCTCGAAGGTCGCAAAGAATACACGTATAATGCGCGTTTTTCCAATGCGCCAACTTAATAAAGGCTTTTTTATGCATCAATCAAGGTTTTGGGTGGTATTGCCGTTATTAGCTCTACAGCTAGCCCTTGCAGCTAGTGCTTTGGCTGCACCTTTAAAAACTGCTGCTGTAGAAATTACTGATGATACCGGACAGGTTTTACAGCTAGCCAAAACCGCTCAGCGCATGATTAGCCTTTCACCACACATTACTGAAAACCTCTTTGCAATCGGTGCTGGCAATTTAATTGTTGGTGCGGTGGAATACAGCGACTACCCAGAAGCAGCCAAGCAAATTCCATTAATTGGTGGCTATAATCAGTTGGATATTGAAGGCCTAGTAGCGCTAGAACCGGATTTAATTATTGCTTGGCACAGTGGCAATCCCGTTGCTCAGTTAGAACGCTTAGCCGGTTTAGGTATTCCTATTTATTACACAGAACCCCGCAGCTTTGCCGCTGTTAGTCATGAACTACGCCAATTAGGTCGTTTAACGGGCAAAGAAGCCCAAGCAGAAGCAGCAGCCTTGGCTTTTGAAGAAGGTGCGGAACAGCTTAAAGCTGAATATGCCCAGCAGCGTCCGGTTAGGGTGTTTTATCAAGTTTGGGAACAGCCTTTAATGACTTTAAACGGTGAGCATTTAATTAGTGAAGGGCTTAGCTTGTGTGGTGGCGTGAATATTTTTGCTGACTTAAACCAGCTAGTGCCGGTGATTAGCCGTGAAGTGGTCTTAGCCCAAAACCCAGAAGTGATTATGGGCGGTGGCATGGGTGAAGCTACACCGGCTTGGTTAGAAAGCTGGAAGAAGTACAGATCCTTGCAAGCTGTTCAAGAAAAGAAACTGTATTTTATTCCCCCTTCCCTAGTACAGCGCCCAACACCGCGTTTTTTACAAGGTACAAAAATCATCTGCGATAAATTACAAGCGGCTAGAAACTTCTAATGGTTTTAAATTTACTGCCACGTTTAATGCTTTTAGCTTGCATTGCCCTTTTGGTGATGCTCTTGGGCTTGTTGCTGGGTAGCGTTAATTTGCCGCTGGAATCTATAACTGCAGTTTTAACAGGGCAAGGGTCGCCTTTACACAAAACCTTAATTTTAGACCTACGCTTGCCACGCGTTTTAGCGGCTTTTGCAACGGGCGGTTTATTAGCCATAGCTGGCGCTTTAATGCAGGTGTTATTGCGTAATCCTTTAGCAGACCCTTATGTATTAGGTTTATCCGGCGGTGCGGCAGTTGCGGCTTTGTTAGCTATGCTGGCTGGCGTGGGTGTGTTTTGGGTGTCTAGTGCAGCGTTTGGCGGTGCTTTATTTTCTACCTTTTTGGTCTTTGGTTTGGCTTATGGCAGTGGGCAGGCTTCGGCTACTCGCTTGTTGTTAACTGGCGTGGTGGTGGCTTCGGGCTGGGGCGCTTTAATTAGCTTTTTACTAGCCACCAGCCAAGCGCATCAACTCCCAGGCATGCTTTATTGGCTCATGGGTGATTTATCCCACGCCCCTAGCCCGGTGATTCCTTGGTTGGTGTTAGTGGTAGTTTTGTTGCTACTGATTCCTTTAGGGCGAACCTTAAATGTGCTGGCCAGAGGTGCGTTGCAAGCGGCAGCTTTGGGTGTGTCAGTTAAAAAAGTGGAATTAATGATTTTTGGCTTGGCGGCTTTGTTAACTGCCATAGCGGTGACTGTGGCAGGTAGCATAGGTTTTGTGGGTTTAATTGTGCCGCATTTAATGCGTATGGTGTTTGGTTACGACCAACGTATTTTATTGCCTGCCAGCGCTTTAGCTGGTGGTAGCCTGCTGGTGCTAGCCGATACCTTGGCACGCATTGTAATAGCACCCCAGCAACTCCCCGTTGGGGTAATTACCGCCCTGTTAGGTGTGCCGGTATTTTTGTTGCTGCTTTACAGGAACAACCGCTGATGATGCAAACAGACGATTTAATCATGCACATTCCTAGCCGCCCTAAGATGGATGCCTTGAACTGGCAAATAGAAGCGGGGCAAAGCTGGGGCATTTTAGGCCCCAATGGTGCAGGAAAAACCACTTTATTATTAACTTTGGCCGGTTTAAAAGCCCCTCGCAGTGGTCAAGTTTTATTAGCTAAGCAGCCAATTACCAGCTATACAATGCAGCAACGTGCACAACAACTAGGCTTAGTTTTTCAACAGCAGCAAGATGATTTTCCTGCCACGGTATTAGCCACAGCTTTAATGGGTCGGCATCCTTATTTAAGAAGCTGGCAAACCGAAAGCCAAGCCGATATTGATTTAGCTAAACAAGCCTTAGCGCAAATGGAATTAACTGAATTAGAAAACCGTAGCATTCAAACCTTATCCGGCGGTGAAAGGCAGCGTTTAGCCTTGGCTGTGTTGCTTACCCAAAACCCTGCTTTACTGCTGCTTGATGAACCCACCAACCATTTAGACCTGCATCACCAAATGGCGGTGTTAGAAATTATTCACCAACAAGTACAAGCCGGTAAAAGTGCGGTGATGGCCTTGCATGATATTAACCTTGCCGCTCGGTTTTGTAGCCATATTTTGTTGCTCTACCCAGATGGGCAAGCCTGTTGGGGCGAAAAAACTATTATGCTGCAACTGCCCGCCTTAGAAAAACTCTATCGCCAGCGTTTAATCACTACTCAGATAGCAGGCCAAACGCTATTTTTTCCCTATTCATCTATTGGATAAGCCATGTTTACTGCACGTCACCGCCTTGAATTACCCAGCCTACCTACACTGGCTAACCCTAAATTGGAAGCTGAACTAAAAGAACGTATTGACCAAAAAACTAAGCCGCCCGGTTCTTTAGGCCGATTAGAAAGCTTAGCGATACAGCTAGGGTTAATTTTAAATTCCACCAACCCACAAATTGTAGACCCACAAATACGTGTGTTTGCTGCCGACCATGGTTTAACCGATGAAGGCGTTTCAGCCTTTCCTAAAGCCGTTACCCAACAAATGGTGTTGAATTTTTTAGCCGGTGGTGCGGCAATTAATGTGTTTGCTCGCCAGCATGGTATTAGCTTAAAAGTAGTGGATGCCGGTGTAGATGGCGATTTTACAGCCCACCCAGATTTAATTGCCTTAAAAGTAATGCGTGGTACTCGCAACAGCCTACAAACGGCTGCCATGAATGCTGATGAATGCATTCAAGCGGTAGTTTGTGGCATGGGTTTGGTAAGAGAAGCCCCTGGCAACCTGCTCATTGTGGGTGAAATGGGTATAGGCAACACTTCTGCCGCTAGCCTGTTATTAAGCAAACTGGGCGGTGTACCTATCGAAACCTGTGTTGGCCCTGGCACAGGATTACAAGATAACGGTATAAAACATAAAACACAGGTATTGGCTCAGGTTTTACACAAGCACCGCAACCTTAAAAATCCCCTTGAAGTATTAGCTGCCATGGGTGGTTTAGAAATCGCCATGATGGTCGGCGCACTACTGCAAGCTGCTAGCCAGCGACGTATTTTATTGATTGATGGTTTTATTGCCTCCAGCGCTTTGCTAGTGGCAGAAAAATTACAACCTGGCGTAAAAGACTTTGCAGTTTTCAGCCACCATTCAGCAGAGCCTGGGCATAGTCAATTATTGAAACTACTCGAAGCCACACCCCTGTTAGATTTACAAATGTGTTTAGGTGAAGGCACGGGTGCAGTAGTTGCCTTCCCCTTATTAAAATCGGCACTGGGCTTTTTAAATGAAATGGCCAGTTTTTCTACTGCTGGTGTGAGTAATAAAGCCTAATGCCTAGCCTAGTTCAACGCTTAGTTCATGAAGCAAAATTATTCAGCGTGGCAGTGCAGTTTTTAACCCGCTTACCTATGCCAACACTTAACAATTATCAGCCCCTTTGGTTACAGCAAAGTGCGCGGTATTTTCCGTTAACGGGTTTGTTGCTAGGTAGCTTAACCGCTTTGGTATTTGCGGCTTTATTCTGGCTTATTAACCCTTGGGTAGCAGCAATTGGTAGCACGGCTTTTAGTATTCGCTTAACTGGTGCTTTTCACGAAGATGGCCTAGCCGATAGCTGCGATGGTTTAGGTGGCAGCTTCACCCGTGAAGGCGCGTTAACTATAATGAAAGACTCCCGCCTTGGTACTTACGGCACTTTGGGTTTGGTGATGGCTTTAGCGTTAAAAGTTTCACTTCTAGCCAGTTTAAGCCTACCTTTAGCGGTGGTAGCTTTGGTGTTAGCCCAGGGTTTTTCACGCTTTTTTAGCATTCTACTATTAAGCTTTTTGCCCTATGCCGGTGATGTGGAACATGCCAAAGCTAAACCTATGGCACAAAGCCTAGATAAGCGCCAAGCGGCTTTTGCACTGCTTACCCTGTTACCAAGCTTTTTATTGCCTTGGTTATTACTAAACAGCTTTCCTACAGCCAGCTTGCTTTTGGCCTTGCTACTTATGCTGCTTGCTACCAGCTATATGGCTAGGTTACTTAACAGGCGCTTAGGCGGCTATACCGGCGATGGTTTGGGGGCGACCCAACAGTTAACTGAGCTAGCTGCTTACCTAGCTTTTGCAATTTTAGCTGGTGGTCAGTTTTAATTTTAACAAACAGCTAGAGGAATAAGGAAAGAAATAACTATGAGCGTTATTATTTGGCGGCACCCTAAACCCCTTAATGCAGCTGGCATTTGTTTAGGCCATACCGATTTAGCTGTAGACCCTAGGCGTACCAGAAACTTAGCGTATAAAGTGCAACAAGAAGCCAAACGATTAGAGTTAGCGCCTGTGCTGCACGTTAGCCCTTTGCAGCGTTCAAGAGGCGTGGGGGAATTTTTAGCCAAACAAGGCTGGCAGGTAAAAATAGACCCTTTGTTAATTGAGTTTAATTTTGGCACTTGGGATGGTTTACCTTGGGAACAAATTGACCGCCATGAAATGGATAGTTGGTGCAATAATTTTGCTGATTATGCCCCAGGTGGTGGGGAAAATTTAAAACAGCTGTTTAATCGTGTAGAAAGCTGGTTAAGCCGCACAACCACTGAAACACGCTTGGTTGTTGGTCATGCAGGCTGGATAAATGCAGCACGAATGTTAGCCGCTAAAAAACCCTTGCCTAGCGCACCAGAGCATTGGTCTTCAAGCGTTAATTATGGTAAAAAGAGCATCTTAAATCTTGCTTAGCTGGCTGAAAAAATGCCAATCGAGGAACCTATGTCTGAAGCGCCTGCATTACGTTTTTTAGTTGTTGATGACGAGCCTTTAATTCGTGAAATGCTTAACGACATCCTTGTTGATTTAGAATACGAAGTGGTTGGTCAAGCTAACTCAGGTAGTTCAGCAATTGAACTGGCTAACCAACTAAAGCCAGACGTCATTTGTCTTGATATCAACATGCCAGAAGTAAGTGGCCTAGATGCCTTAGCCAGCATAAAAACCAGTAATAAAAATATTATTGTTATTATGGTAACTGCCAATAGCGACACCAGCACCGTACAGCAAGCTATACGCACAGGTGCCGATGGCTATATTTTAAAACCCTTTAATGGTCAGCAAATAGTAAAGGCTGTAAATAAAGCTATAGCTAAACGCTCTAAAAGTTAGTTTATTCTAACAATTAACTGCGCCGCGCCAGCATCACAAACAAGGGGTATTCACGACCATTACGGTGCTGTAGCTGCATAATTTCAGCAAAGCTTACTTCTACAAAACCTATAGCTTCGGCTGTTGCTCTTAGTTCTTCTATATCAAAGCCATGGTGTTTCACGCCCTTGGCTTCGTTGTCACCATGAAAGCTACCATCTTCTGCGTATAAATCGACTAGCGCTAGTTGACCATCATTATTTAAATGCTGGTAGAACTGCTTTAATAACGCTTCGGTTGATTCAACATGGTGCAGCGCCATGCAGCTGACAACACCATCGTAATCACAAGGTAAGCCAGAAAAAACATTTTGGTTTAGCGTTTGAATATTAGCGACACCCTTCTCGGCTAACACTTCCAACATTTTTTCTGATGTATCTAAAGCCGTTACCTGCTCCACCCTTGCCGCAAGCGGCACACTCAATAATCCAGTGCCAGAACCAAAATCTAGCCAGTGCTGGCGGTCATTTAACACCAACTGAGGCAACAATAAATTTGCCACTTCTGCTAGCTGCACCGACATACGGCGTGTATCCCAGTTTTTAGCTGAATTATCGAAAGGGTTATTGGGTGAAGCTGACATAAAAACTCCTAGTCTGACTGTTTAGGTTTCATCTGGCCGGTTTCTTCATAACGCTGGTGCCAGCTTAGGGCTTCGCCTAAAAGGTGGGGTGTGTGCAAGCCACCACCATTGGCGCAGGCGCGTTCAAAGTAATCTAACAATTCGTCACGATAGTCTGGGTGGGCGCAGTTGTTGATGATTTCTAGTGCGCGTTTGCGGGGCGATAAACCACGTAAGTCGGCTAAACCTTGTTCAGTAACTATAATTTTCACATCGTGTTCTGTGTGGTCTACGTGTGAAACCATAGGAACGATGGATGAAATAGCACCGTCTTTAGCAATTGAAGGTGTCATAAAAATGGATAGGTAGCCATTGCGTGCAAAGTCGCCTGAACCCCCTATGCCATTCATCATGCGCGTACCCATAATGTGGGTTGAATTCACATTGCCGTAAATGTCCACTTCAATTAAACCGTTCATGGCAATAATGCCCATACGACGTGCTAACTCTGGGTGGTTGCTAAGGTCTTGCTGACGTAGAATAATTTTTTCGCGGTAAAGGTCTATATTGTCGTCGAATTCTTTTAACCCTTCAGGGCTTAATGAAAAAGCTGTTGCCGAAGCCACATCTAAAGTGCCAGACTTAAGCATTTTTAACATGCCGTCTTGAATTACTTCGGTAAAAGCGGTTAGGTTTTTAAAAGGGCCTGCATTTAAGCCTTCTAATACTGCATTAGCAATATTACCCACGCCTGACTGCAAGGGTAGTAGGTTCTTGGGTAAACGCCCTATTTCAATTTCTTTTTGAAAAAACGCTAGAATATGTTCAGCAATTTTAGTTGAGTCGGCATCAGGAGCTTTAAAAGCTGAATTGCGGTCGGTTGAGTTGGTTTCAACTACGGCAATAACCTTTTCTGCAGGGCAACGCAGGTAAGCTTCGCCAATACGGTCAGCCGGATGAGTCATCATAATGGGCTTGCGGTTAGGCGGCATGGCTGTGCCGTAATAAATATCGTGCATACCTTCTAGCTTAGCGTTTTGTTTAGAGTTCACCTCTAAAATTACCTTGTCTGCCTGCTCTATCCAGGTTTTATTATTACCCAAGGATGAAGACGGAATTAAACTGCCATCTTCTCGAATGCCTGCCACTTCTATTAGAGCAATGTTCATCTTGCCTAAAAAGCCAGACCAGGCATATTGAGAAACTTCAGACAGGTGTAGATCAACGTAATCCATCTTGCCGGTGTTAATACGTTCACGGCAGATGGGGTCACTTTGAAAAGGCAGGCGCATTTCTATGCCATCAACTTCGGCTAGCGTGCCATCTAGCTCAGGTGCTGTGGAAGCGCCTGTCCAAACATTAATACGAAAAGGTTTGTTACCTTCTTGTGCATTGTGCTTACGAATACGTTCAGCCAAGGCACCTGGAACGGCTTTAGGGTAGCCTGCACCAGTAAATCCACTCATACCCACATTAGCGCCAGCTGGTATTAGTTCAGCCGCTTCTTCTGCCGTCATTACTTTTTTTCGCAGCATTGGGCAGTGAATTCTTGTTGCATCAGACATTGTTCAATCTCGCTTAAGGATTTTAATAACCTTGCACTAGCGATCTTGTTATTATTGTTTCATGGCAAGCCAAAGGGCTGGATTATACCAGCAATTTCATAAAACTAGGGTCGTTTAATACTTTTGCCACCTGAGCCTTTTTTCTTCCCTACTAGCTTTTTACCTGAACGCTTGCTAGCCACGGGTTTAGCACCTTTAGAAGATTTGTTTTTTGCCCTTGGCGGTTTATCTACCTTATTTGCACTGGCTGGTTTAAAACGCTTTTTCTTCTGAGGCTCGGCATCAACGGTGGAGCTAGACTCTGCCAACATAGCGGTAATAATAGCCAGTTCTTTTTGATTCAATAACCGCCACTGCCCCACTTTTAAACTACCTAGACTAATATTCATAATACGTACCCGTTTAAGGCGGGTGACGTTATAGCCTAAATACTCTGTCATACGACGAATTTGGCGGTTTAAGCCTTGGTGCAAAATAATGTTAAAACTGGTGGGGGAAAGTTGCCGCACCTTACAGGGCTTGGTAACTGTACCCAAAATAGGAATACCCGATGACATACGGCGCACAAATTCTGCATCAAAGGGTTTATCAACTGAAACGATATATTCCTTATCGTGCGCATTGCCAGCACGCAAAATTTTATTAACGATATCGCCATCATTGGTTAGCAGAATTAAACCCTCGGACGGTTTATCTAACCGCCCTATAGGAAAAATACGCCCTTTTCTGTAATTGACTGCACTAACAATGTTTTCTGGTACTTCTGGGTCGGTCGTACAAGTAATACCCACTGGTTTGTTGTACACCAAGTACACAGGCGCAGGCTTAGCTTTTAAAGGTTTGCCACCCACGGCAATAAAGTCTGCATCGGTTACCCGCAAACCCATATCGGCCACCTTGCCGTTCACCTTTACTCGTCCTTCTTCAATTAAGCGATCGGCTTCCCTGCGCGAGCATATTCCTGTTTCACTGATGTATTTATTAAGGCGTGTACCACTAACTTCTTGAATCATTAAAATAATCTCGGGTCAACTTAAACACCACTGGGCTAAGTAGCGCTAAAGCAACTAGGTTGGGAATCGCCATCATAGCATTTAGGGTATCTGCTAAAAGCCAAATAAAATCTAAACTCACCATGGCGCCCATAGGAATAGCAAGCACCCATAAAACACGGTAAGGCTTAATGGCTTTAATGCCGAACAAAAACTCTGCACAGCGTTCACCGTAAAAAGACCAACCCAAAATTGTGGTAAAAGCAAAAATTGCTAAAGCAAAAGGTACAATGTATTCACCAACAACCGGTAAACTGGCACTAAAAGCCGCACTGGTTAAAGCTGCACCTGATTCACCACTTGTCCAAACGCCAGTTGTTACTATAACTAGGCCAGTAATAGTACAAATAACCAGCGTATCTATAAAAGTACCCAGCATGGCAATTAAACCTTGGCGCACTGGGTCTTTGGTTTGTGCTGCTGCATGAGCAATAGGTGCAGAACCCAAGCCTGCCTCGTTAGAAAAAATACCCCTAGCCACACCAAAACGTATAGCTGCCCACACCATAGCACCAGCAAAACCACCCTGAGCCGCAAGGGGTGTAAAAGCATATTCAACAATCATAGAAAAAGCGGCAGGAATAGCACCAGCATTAAGCACTAAAACAATTAGGCCAGCCGTTAGGTAAGAAACTGCCATAAAAGGAACAAGTGCAGCTGCAACTCGGCCAATTCTGCGAATACCGCCAATTAACACTAGGCCAACCAATAGCATAATAATAAAGCCAGTTACCCAGGTTGGAATTTGAAAGTTAGCATGCAGTACATCTGCCATAGAGTTGGCTTGAACCGTATTACCTATACCAAAGGCAGCCACACCACCAAAAATGGCAAAGGTTGTACCTAGCCAAGCCCACTTAGACCCTAAGCCGTTTTTAATGTAATACATAGGGCCGCCCACATGGTTGCCTCTTGCATCCACTTCACGAAATTTTACTGCTAACACAGCTTCTGAATACTTGGTAGCCATACCAACCAAGGCTGTCATCCACATCCAAAATAAAGCACCTGGTCCACCTAAGAAAATTGCCGTTGCAACACCTGCAATATTACCCGTACCTACGGTGGCAGAAAGCGCCGTCATTAATGCTTGAAAAGGAGGAATTTCACCTGAGTTTTCTTCACCTTGCTTAGCCTTAGTGCTAGCCAGCATTAGGCGAAAACCTGTGCCAATTTTTAAAATGGGCATTAGCTTTAATCCAATGGATAAAAACAAACCCACGCCTAGAATAAGCACCAGCATTAAAGGACCCCATACAACACCATTAATTGCTGTAACTAGGTTATTTAGTATTTCCATTGCTCGCTCTCGCTTTCTTATTATTGATTGATTACAACATCTAAGTAGAAAGTAACCTGTTCAACAGAGTTTTTCACCCTATTTTGTTGATTCACTAGTAATTTCTGCTTCTTCAGTGTGTTCAGTTGCTAATTCTTCTGCAACCACCCAAGGCTCTGCCAGGGGAGCCACCCTTTCACCCGAGCGAGGTGAAAAGCGTTCGCTACGAAGCTCTCTAAGCAAGCCAATAATCATACCTATCACTACCACAGAAAAAGGCAAGGCAGCCGCTATAACCATTGCCTGCAAGGTTTCTAAACCACCAGCCAAAAGTAAAACAGCCGTTAGTAACGCTAAGAAGATACCCCACAAAATACGATGAATAACAGGAGGATCAGCATCACCACCTGATAGCAAAGTATTAATAACCAAAGTACCGGCATTAGCAGAAGTGATTAAATAAGTGCCTAACAAGATTATTAGTAATCCTGAAACAATAGATGTAGCCATGTCTGGCAACTGCATACCAGCAATGGTAGCAAACAAGGCCGTGGCTATGTCTTTATCGACCGCTTCAACAACACCACCACCGGTAAATAATTCTTGATAAAGGGCTGTGCCACCAAACAAACCTATCCAAACAATAGTAATACCCGTAGGTACTAATAGCACCCCTGCAACGTATTCACGAAAAGTGCGACCGCGTGAAATTTGCGCAATAAATATACCTACAAAAGGTGACCAGGCTAACCACCAGCCCCAGAAAAACACTGTCCACTCTGCCTGCCAAGCACTGCCGTGGGTTACATTGGTATGAAAAGTCATGCGTAATAGGTTTTGAATGTAATCACCTGTCGCTTCAATGGTGATACCTATAAGGTACTGGGTAGGCCCTAAAAGCAAAATAAATAACACAGCCGCAATACTCATCCAGAAGTTCATTTCTGAAAGCAGCCTTACTCCGCGTGACAAACCCGAAGCCACGGATAAAGTGGCTATAAACATAATTACGCTAATAATCGTTAATTGCAGCCCGGTTGAATCTGCAAAGCCAAACACTTCTTTTAAACCCGCATTAAGCTGCTGAACACCCAAACCTAAGGTGGTGGCAATACCAAAGACCGTGCCAAAGACTGCTAATAAATCAACAAAATCACCTAAGCGCCCTCTTACCCTTTCACCAAAAAGGGGGTAGAGCACCGAGCGAATGGTTAAGGGTAAATTATGACGATATGAAAAATAGGCTAAAGCTAAACCCACAAAAGAAAAGATAGCCCAGCCATTTATGCCCCAGTGAAAAAATGACAGGCGCATAGCTATCACTGCTGCATCGGCATCACTGGCTGCTAAATCTAAAAAAGGGTTGTTTTGAAACTGCATAATGGGCTGGGCAACGGACCAGAAAAGAATACCGACACCCGTACCTGCAGCAAACAACATGGTGACCCAAGAAAAGAAGGTGAACTCTGGGCGTTCATGCTCCATACCCAAGCGCACGTTCTTATAGCGCCCTACACCTAGCCAAATCATAAAAAAAAGTAAGAAGGCAACGAGTAAAACGTAATACCATTCTAAAAAAGGTGTTAACCAATCCCTTAAAGCCGCTACCCAATAGGCACTTTCTTCAGCATAAAACACGCCTAAAAATACCGTACCCAGCACCATGAAAATGGACACTAGGGTCATAAAAGGGTTCATGCCTTTAAATAAGCCCTTTTGCGCCTGGTCGTAGAGGTAAACCTGCCCTTTCATATTTCACTTCCATAATCTTTTATTATCAATAACTTGGCATTCTTACAAAGAAAGTAATGCAAAGCTAGTGATGCCCCTAAACCCAGTGCTCTTAGCTAGACGCTTTGCCAAGGGTCAGCTAAAGTTGCAAACCTTATGAATTATTAATTACTTAGCTATTGCAAGGAGCTAGCTGAATGAACAAGCAGTTGGTTAAATTTAAGGATTAGTAACCATAAAAAAAGCCACTGAAATTTACTAACAGTGGCTTTTGTGGCTAGTGAGCTTTACAGCGGAATAAACTCTTTGTCATCGCCAGGAATAGTGGGAAAGCGGCCATTTTTCCAATCATCTTTAGGGAGTTACTGACAAATTTCAGCAAGCTTTGCATTTGTTAGTTGCGCTAAATCATCAGGACTCAGTTCTATTTCTAGCCCTCTACGGCCAGCACTAACGTAAATCGTAGAATATTTTTTTGCAGATGAATGAATAATGGTTTTAAGTCGCTTTTTTTGACCCAGTGGACTTACCCCACCTAGAACATAGCCTGTCGAACGCTCAACATCGGATTTGTCTGCCATTGCTGCCTTCTTTGCACCAGCAACCTTGGCGATAAGCTTCATACTTAGCTTAAATGAAACAGGGATTACGCCTACGGCTAATTCCTTGTTGTCCAGAGTTACTACCAAGGTCTTGAAAACCCTTTCTTCTGGTACGCCCATTTTCTCGGCAGCCTCAAGCCCATAGGATTCACTTGAATCATCATGAGTGTACTCATGTATCTTATGAGAAACTTTACTCTTCTTGGTTATATTGATTGCTGGTGTCATTTATATCTCGTATTTATTAATGCCAGTAACAAATTTTACCGC
Organism: Marinospirillum minutulum DSM 6287; assembly: GCF_000422325.1. Classification (GTDB taxonomy): domain Bacteria; phylum Pseudomonadota; class Gammaproteobacteria; order Pseudomonadales; family Halomonadaceae; genus Marinospirillum; species Marinospirillum minutulum. The sequence continues at coordinate 154,851 of NZ_AULO01000011.1, read as the reverse complement.
GCTTCATAGCTAAGGTGATGTTTTTACCTAGTGTTTGTAATATTCAAGGGCCCAGTCAAAGGCTCAGTCAAAGGCCCAGTATGAGGGCTGTCGTTAATATTTCTTATCAGTACTTTGTTCTTTTTCATGCTTTAATTTGGACTCAATATGCCCTGAACCTAGCTTTAAGTGCTTAGCACCAGAAACTGGGTTGTTTAAATAAAGCATTTCAGAAGTAAAAGTAAAGCCACCTTTTAGCTAGAAACACCTATTTACAAATAAACTGGGCAGGTTCTGTCCATGTGCGACAAGGCTTCCAGAGAACAAGACTGGCGTAAGGTCGCAAAACGGTCGGCATGGTGGGTAGTAACAGGTAATCGTGGATGCCGATAAAGTGAAGCACCATGAATACGGGTAAGCAGTAGCACTTGCTTAGCTAAATTATCTAACGTCTCATCGCCATAACGCTTACGCAAACGCAAGGGACGTACACTCACCTTTTCTCCCCAAGCCCCCAGTTCTTGACCACTATAAGTCGCTATAATTAATTCATCGAGCCCTAAGTAACGATAAACATCACCCACTTCTGGGTTCCTGTACTGCATCTTTCCTGCTTGTTGGTACTTACGAAACAAAATAGGCGCACCACTTTTAATGACTTCCAACACACTGATATTAATACCATATTGACGCTCTATGGCTTGCACAATATCCAAGCTTTCAAAAAACCGACCATCACGATGAACGACTAGCTTACGAGGCAAAGCACCTTCGTGGTTGCGTGCATACTCCTGAATACTTTTACTTAACAGGTTTTTTAAAGCTTCATCTTCTAGCCGCTCACCCTTTTGTAGATCAGCCAATTGCCAACCTAACTGAGCACCGTTACGAGTAAATAAAAATGCAGACCCTGGTGCTTTTTGAGTTACACCACCCATATCTAAACCAATAAACAAATCAACATCACCTGGCATTTCTTCTAGTCCACAAATCAGCCCACCACCTTTACTAAACACACCAGCTGCCAAATTATTGTAATAGCTGGGTTGATAAGTTTTAGGTTGATGATCTGTCAGCATAAACTGGCAGGCTAACTTATGACGAAAAGCCACATCACGAACTTCAGCTTTATTAACTGTTTTATCAATGGCAATCACTAACAAGGTATTTTTTTGTGGTTTTTTGCTCAGCCGTGCATCTAGCTCCATTGCATCTTTTAGTGGTTGAACTGATGTCACCCCTCGCCATTCTGGTAACGGCTCTCCACTAAGGCGCTGGCAAGCTGCTTGTAGTTTTATAAAATGATTGCTTAAGTTAGCTGGACTGGCTTGAGTGCCAACCGCCAAACAAACAACTTGGCTAAGTGTCATACCTTGAAATGCTTTTAAACGCAGTACATCTTTTTCAGAACTGCCAGGTCGTCCTTGATAAAAACTTAACTTAAAGTTAGGGCAAATATTTTCAACAGCTTGCTCTAAAGGTTTAGCCTGTATCACTTGAGCAGCAAAGCTAGGCAGCATTAAGCCTTTAACCATTTCTCCAGAAGTTCTTAAGCGTTCCATAACGGGCCATTTTAAGCCTTGAGCAATTCGATTAAGCAAAGGGCTATCAATTTTCTGCAAGGTTTCAAAATCAAACATAGGTTCTAGTAATGCTGCTAGGTGCTCATATTTATGTTTAGGTCCATAACCCACACTTACCACCTGGCTAGCACTTACACTCACTTGTTGCTCTGGAGAGAAGTTGTTTTTTGAGGCATGGTATTTATATAGACTTAACTCGGTTCCAGGTACTAATGATTCAGCAGTTTTATCTGCGACTAAGCCATAAAAATCTGCTACAGCAGGTGCTTGACCTTGGTTTGAATAGCGATGACGCACGCGTTTAATATTTGGAAGCCAACCTTTACGATTTTTAATAACCCAATCTAAAGTAATGCCATTACGAGCACATATTTTATGACCTAGTGATAAGCCTAAAATTACCTGACCATTAGGCAGTAATTCTGGAATTAGACGCAGAGTTTTAAATAAATCTAAGTAATCAGAATTAACTCGAATACGCTCTGATGGCTGTGTTTCTTCTATTTCTGCCCAACCAGCCCTATGCCGAATAGCCTTAAAAGGTTTTCCACCTTGTCTACCTCTATCAACTGATAAACGATAAACAGCCGAGTAAAGGTCTTGGTTCAACAAACGTTCAATAGCAGCACGCTCATTTTCTTTCTCTGCATTCAAGGCAAGCTGCCCATCCTGTTTTAACGTAAAATTCAAGCCAAAAGCTTGAATAGTTAGGAGTTTTAATGGCTGTAAGGAAATAATTGAAAAGCTACTTATATCTGTTACTGGTTGCCAACCATTTTTTGAAGCGGTAAGCCTTGCCACTTTTCGTGTTAGTTGTACGCTTGAATCTTTTTCATCAACAGCTGATTCAATAACTACTTGGTAACGGTAAACAGTGACCTGGTTTAGATTTTTATTCAGCCCCATTGCCGACAGACCAATTTGCATTTGTGAGTAAGCCATTCCAGAATATCCCTTTAAACTAACGTTACTAACGAGAATGCCTCAGCCTAGTTTATTGTGCGATACTGAATGAATTTACAATCTGCCTGATTTTCAACCAGACTCAGCTTTATTATGACTAGCAATACTAACTTTGTTCTCAGTTGGGAACGTGCAACACAGTTCCACCTAATGGAAGTTCTTTTACTTTGGGAAGGGCGCTTAACTAGCAATCATCTTCAAACGGCTTTTTCAATTGGTAGAAGTAAAGCCTCAGAGATTATAAGAAACTATCAACAGGTAATGCCTAACAACATATTTCATTGCAATCAAGCAAGGGGGTTCCTTCCAAGCAATACCTTTAAACCTAGCTTTAGTTACGGTGAAGTACATGAGTACCTTGACTTACTGCACAAGGAGAACTTACCAGCAAAACACCTCTACACTCTCCAAGCTAGTCAACCTCCCATAACTAAGCTACAAGCCCTTACTCGCCCAGTTAATCCAGAAGTAGTCCGAGTTATCCTCCGAGCAATAGCAGAAAAACAACGTATTTGTGCCTGTTATCGCTCACTGTCAAAACCTAATGGCGAAGAACGCTTAATCGCTCCACACAGTTTGGTATCAGCAGGCAGTCGTTGGCATGTAAGAGCTTTTTGTGAAAAAAGTCGAAAATTCAAAGACTTTATGTTGCACCGCTTCGAGTCTGTGCCCGAAATTGATAGCGAGCGATTAGCTATAGCAGAACCTAAACTAGATACCGAATGGGCTAAAAAGGTAGAGGTGATTTTAATTCCTAACCCTGCACTAAAAACTGAGCAACAACAGTTAGTAGCAGATGATTACGCCATGGGAGCAAGTAAAAGGCTGAAAGTTAAACTGCGTGCACCACTAGTAAAATATATGGTTGTTGAACTCAGAATTGGGACAGAAGAACAAAGCAAAAATAACCCTAAAGCACACCAAATTGACCTAGCTAACCGTGATCAACTAAGTGATTTTATTCTATAAAGTAAAGCGTTGCTGAAGAAGTTTAAAGGTTGAGTGGGTGCCAACATATGGTTATCACTCATTTACCCAAGCAAAACATCACATAGTGAAGTATTTAATCGGTTATTACAGCCAGTTAAGACCACATCAGCACAACGGCGGCATGAGTCCCAATCAGGCTGAAGAAAACTACTGGAATAACTATAAACCGGTGGCTAGTTTTACTTGACCACTACACTCCACCTAATAGCACCACCTAAAGTGGTTGATGCTATTCGCTCGTATACTGATCAAAGGCGAATTGATTACGATGTGTATTTACGTGATGCAAGAAAGAAAAAGGAAGAAGTACTACTAAGGAAAGAAGTTTATCTGTTAAGTACCACTAGGGACTGCCGCAACAATACAGCTAAAACAGTCGTTAGAGATGCGCTTGTGAACTTAAAAGAACAAGCTGGCCCAGAAGCAGACTTACACTTGCTACGCCACTCATTTGCATCTCACTTATTTCTTCGTTGGTACACTTGCCGCTATCCGGGTTTTAGTAAGCAACTTGCCGATCAATCGCATTGGTTTTTTAAGAAAGAAGGCATAGAAAATTTGCGTATTTTTTTTGGTGAAGCACCTAGAGAACCTGTTTCTGAGGCCAATATCACTGCTTTTATACACATAATCAAACTATTTGGTCATAAAACAACCAACACCTTGTTTCAGGTTTATATTCATTCATTTTATGAAGTAATGCAGCATGCTTTGAAAAGAGTACACAAAAAAGATGACGATGAAATTTTACGCGGCAAGCTTATTACTGAGCTTGTACCCAATATGCGCTCAAGGAAAAGTCAGTTGAAACTGAAAAGTAGAAAGGCAAAAGATTTAGTTAAGTTAATCAACCTATAAGTATAAATTTTAAACAGGGCAGTATTAGACATCATTTGTGTCGAAAACCCCTTAGCAGTATGGCATTATCCATACTCTTTTACCCAAGAATGAGATCCTTGTACTTACGACACCCTACTAAAAAGTGTTAAAAAACATGGAATATGAAATGACTACCACTAAACAGTTATTACAGCTGCCTGAAAGCAAAACGCTAGAATTTAAGCGCGATTTATCTTCACCGCGTAATGTACTAAAAACATTAGTAGGCTTTGCTAACTCTGCCGGTGGTCGTATCATTGTAGGTGTTAATGATGATAAGCAACTCGTGGGCGTTGATGATCCTTTGCTAGAAGAAGAGCGTATTTGTGGCTTAATCGCAGATTCAATTTCACCACGTTTAGTTCCTAATGTTGAGCTCATGAGCTATGACGGATACACACTATTAGCACTTGAAGTATTTCCTAGTGGTATGCGCCCCCATTACCTAACCAAATTAGGTTTAGAGAAAGGTGTATATGTTCGCTTAGGCTCTAGTAATCGTCAGGCGGGTAAAGATTTAGTAGCAGAGCTACAACGCTCAGCTGCTGGTTTAGTATTTGATGAGCTACCTATACCTGAGCTTAGCAAAGAAGATTTAGACCTAGTTGCAATACAAGAACAACTAGGTAAACGGCAACAGCTTAATGATGAAGCATTAATTACTCTTAAATTACTGCGTAAAGAACAAAACCGCTTAGTACCTACCCAAGGTGGGATACTGCTGTTTGGTAAAAATCGGGAAGGTTATTTTCCTGACGCTTGGATACAGTGTGGCCGTTTTCGTGGTGTAGATAAGGTACATATTTTTGATCAAGCTGAAATCCATGAACATTTACCTAATGCCGTTACTGAAATTGAACTTTTCTTAAAGAAACACGCTTTTAAAAGTGCCAAGTTTGGCGCGATGCAGCGTGAAGACGTGTGGAGTATTCCACTGGTGATTTTAAGGGAAGCCATTGTTAATGCCTTAGTCCATAGCGACTACTCGCAGCGTGGCTCACCTATCCGCATTGCTTTTTTTGATGACCGTATTGACATTGAAAGCCCTGGCTTGCTGCTATCGGGTATGACCATAGAAGATATGAAAAGTGGGGTGTCGAGAATTCGTAACCCTGTTATTGCTCGTGTATTTCGTGAGTTAGGTTTAATTGAGCAATGGGGAAGTGGCGTAAAACGTATTTTCTCTGAAGCAGTTACACTAGGTTTACCAGAGCCTACGATTACCGAAATTGCTACCGGTTTGCGTTTAAGAATCTGGCTACATGAACCCATATTGCTTGAATTAGATCAAGGGGCCCAGTCAAGGGCCCAGTCAAGGGCCCAGTCGGAAGTTCAGGCAAAAGCTATCTTACAATGCTTGATTAAAGAACCGTTATCAGCCAATGAGCTAGTTGGTGCTTTGCAGCTACAATCAAAAACAGGTGCATTTAAAAGAACAATTAAAGACTTATTAGATGGAGATTATGTGGAATACACCCTTCCTGATAAGCCAACTAGCCGTCTACAAAAATACCGTATTACTACCAAAGGCTATGAGTTATTCGAAGCAGAATAAATAATGATACCTTAGACTTAATTTTTTAAAGCTTCCAGCCTACTTAACCAAGCATCAAATAAAGTACATTTTTTACGCATTGTACTCAAGCCTACTTCTAGTGCTGTTAAAGTACCCATTAAAGGCTTTTCATAATCATTGATTAAAGCTTCTATACGTTTACTAGGTGCAGTATGAGGGCTGTCGTTAATATGTTCTGGGCTGGTAAATTGTTCAGCAAATCACATGCACACGAATCATCGTGAAGGTCTCCCACCTAAGATATTTTTCTGCCACAGCTCGCCAATAGTGTAATCCTCAAGCCAAGCTGTAAATTCTGCTTCATCAAGGCGCTTAAACACAGAACCACCATCTTCTCGGTCAACAACAATCAGATCATCAATTTCAAACTCATTCAGTAATGCAACGGACTGTGTTGATACTATAACTTGGGTTCGAGTAGAGGCAGAACGTAATAATGCACCCAGCAAGGTAATTGCATAAGGGTGAAGACCCAACTCTGGCTCATCAATAATAATCGTGCTGGGTGGGTTAGGCTGAAGTAAAACCGTGACTAAACATATAAAACGTAAAGAACCATCAGATAACTGGCTAGGCCAAAGCGCATAATCATTGTCTTTTTGCTTCCAAAGCAACCTTACCTGCTGTTCTTCCGTCGGTAAGGTTGTGGGTTTAAGCACAAAGTCATCAAAAAAAGGGACAGCTAGGCGTACCGTTTTACGGATCTGCTGATAAACAGTAGGAAACTCACCTTTTAAGCGCAACAAAAAAGCAGCTAAGTTAGAAGCATCCATCCGTAAAAAGTCATTATCATGCACTGAGCTTTGACGTTTCACCCCTGCTGTATCACTCGTATCGTGAAAGTGGTAAACCTTCCAGCCTAAGATTGCATCGTAACAAAAGCCCGCAATATTCTTATCAGTGCTTTGTTCTTTTTCATACTTTAATTTGGATTCAGTTTGTCCTGAACCTAGCTTTGAGTGCTTAGCACCAGAAGCCGGGTCGTTTAAATAAAGCATTTCAGAAGTAAAAGTAAAACCACCTTCTAGCGTTGGCTCTAATTCAATGGCGTAGCCATTAGTACCAAAACGGATCGAAGTACTTAAGCTGGAGGTTTCTTTAATGCCGTAACTCAATACTCTATCTGCCCCACCCTGCTTACTAACCCAAACTTGCAACCGCCCTTCAACTAATTCTGAAAGCATACGAAAGTAAGCTACAAAATTACTTTTACCCGAACCATTGGCACCAATCAGCACATTTAAGTTAGATAAACGCAGGTTTTCCAACTTACGAATGGACCTGAAACCTGCAATGGATAGTGTATTTATCGCACTCATGGTGTTTTAAGTAACCTATACTAAATTGTATTTAAGTAAGCTTAACATTGCCTAGTTTTGAATCCTAAGCGTATTAAATTAGCGTTAACCCTTCGGTTTCTTTTCAGGCTCTTCAATTTCTATACCACCACTAAAAATAAAGTTGCGCAGTAGGTCGGCTGCTTTAATATTCACTTTAAAAGGCGGAATAGCTTGCCCTTCTAGGAGTTCGAAGTAGGTTTTGGCTTTTTGCTTGTCGATTGTTTCTTTCAGCTCGTCAAAACGGCCATACGCATTCAGGTTTGCTTCTGAGATTTTGGTATTCATAAAGTCGGTAAGTTTATTGGCATCAATGCCCAAATATTCTACCACCGCTTCAACTTCTTTGTTTTTGGCCTTTGCTTGGTAGCTGGTTAGGTAATCTCGAAAGCTTTGCTGGGGGTTAACCTCAATATCGCCACGCTGTATATCGCGTATAAAAATCTCGGCAAACTTTTGTTCTTCTTGTGTCAGGGTTGCAAATGAACGTTGTAGCTCGCTGAGCGTTTCATCTAGCGCGTTTTGGTCACCCATCTGTAAGGCTTTAAGGTATTTCTCAAAATTTGAGTTCATATAGTCGGTATCAATCTTACCCGTATCTATCTCGGTAATATGGGTGGCAAGATCAAAAGCTATGTCTTCATTAGTTGACTCACTTTCGCTACGACGGCTACTAAGCTCTTTATATCGCAGTACTAAGGTTAGGTATTCTTGCTCGTTAGTATTCAGCGTAATTGTGCTTGTGGGGTCATCTTCTAGTGGGTATTCGGTTTGTTCCCAAGTGAAGCCCTGTATTTTGGCTGCTTCAAGGGCTGCATTAAACTCTTGGAAGTGTTTAGCAAACACTGCTGCCTCAGCTTGTTTGCTTGGCAGTTTTTTAAAGTCTTCAATACCTGCACTTTTGAATACAGCATTTATCTCGGCAAAGCTTGTATTTAAGCGCTGTACATTATCTGGTAAGCGGTCTACAAAAAGCCCTATGGGTCTATCACCAGAGTAAAGCTTTACCGCATCCGCCACATTGCGCTTCATGGTGTGCGGTTTACGATAGTAACGGATAGTACCAAAGGGTTTGTCTGGTCCAAACAGGCGGTTAGTACGGGAAAAGGCTTGAATAATATTCTCGTAGGTCAGCACCTTGTCTAAGTAAAGGGTGTTCACCCACTTAGAGTCAAAGCCAGTCAGCATTTGGTCGACCACTATCAATAAATCTAACTGTTTACTGGGTTCTGTTTCTATCCGTGTATAAGGCCGTTTGTGCGCAAGCCTAGCGGTAATGTCTTTTTTAAATTTGCCATGCGTACCTAAGTCAAAGTTTTGATCATAGGCTAAATTATAATCCTCCAGCAGCTCAACCAGTCCGTCAGTTTTTAATGCAACGCTGTCGGCACTGTCATCATCGTAGTCAACGTTAGGATCAAATAACGCGGTAATTTTTAAATCTGGGCACTGGGCTTTAATCAGTCGGTAATAGCGAATGGCTTCTGGAATGCTATGGGTGGCAAAAATTGCATGAAATTTATTGTTTTGGCTAAGGGTAAGCCAGTTATCGGCGATGTCTTTAACCACGGCATTGCGGTGCTTATCACAGCTGTATTGGCTGGCTGGTAAGTAATCTTCTATACCTTTTTGGTACTTGCCAAAAGCATCTTTAAAGCCTGCCATAGGTACTTCTTTCATATAATGGTTAAAAACTTTCTTTTTGCTAGGGTCATCAAAGGCTTCCTCTGCGCTGCTAGCTTTGGCTTTTTCTAACGCGACTGCCTCACGTACATCCCTATCTCGGTAGGTTGCCACCATATAAGGATCAAAACCCAATACGTTTTTATCACGAATACCATCGGCAATACTGTAACGGTGCAGCTCATCACCAAACACATCGGTTGTGGTGGAATCTTTACGGGTATTTTCTTCGTGTATGGGAGTACCACTAAAACCAAACAACACCGCGCCTTTAAAGCTTTGCTTAATGTCGGTCAACATATTGCCAAAGGTTGAGCGGTGGCATTCATCAATAATAAATACTAGGCGCTTGGCACGTATTTTTTCTAAATCATGGGTGTTTAAACCGCCCTCTTCATTTTTTAAGCGGCTCATTTTTTGGATAGAAGTAACAATCAAAGTATCGGCTGGGTTAGTGCTTTTAAGCTTACTCACTAGAATGCCGGTGTGCTCAGTGGCCTGTACGCTGTGGTTATCGCCGGCAAAGTCTCGGTAAGCTTCCAGTGTTTGTGTACCTAGCTCAACGCGATCAAGTAAAAAAATCACTTTATCTGCGTCATTTGAACTAGCAATAAGCTGAGCCGACTTAAAACTGGTCATGGTTTTACCAGAACCCGTGGTATGCCAAATATAACCACCTAAACGGTTTGGGTTTTGCCAATCAGTTTTTGCGATTTTATCGGAGATAGCGTGGGCTGCGTAGTATTGATAACTGCGTAATACTTTTAGTACACCGTCAGATTCATCGGCGACGGTATAAAAGCCGATTAACTGATGCGCCATAGGGATAGACAATAAACTAGAAACAATGGCTTTCCAGTCATTTATTGGTTCGTTGTTAAAGTCTGCCCAGTGAAAGGCGTAATCTTTGTTAAAAGCAGCGTCGGGGCCTGGGTTGGTAAAGTAGAGGGTTTCTTGCGGCTGCATGGCTACAAACAACTGCACTAAAGAAAATAAACCACTAAAAATGCCTTCTCGGGAATAGTTTTGAATTTGGTTATAGGCATGGCTTACCGGTACACCGCTTTTCTTTAATTCAATATGAATAACTGGCATACCGTTAATTAAAAGTAGCAAATCGCCTCGGCGATCATTCAGTAGTTTAGAGCCACGCTCAAATTGTGGTTGCTGAACTATTTGGTAACGACTTTGCCCGGCTGCTATCTCGTGGCGATCATAAATTTTTAAGCTAATCTCTTTACCAAAGTGCAGCTCGTCTGCTGGGTTATCACGGGTAATGGCTACGGTTTTTCCATTGATAAAGCCATTTAACTTCAGCGGTGTGCGCAGCTCGATTACCTGCTCCATAATCTGCTGCATTTCACTGTTGGTTAGGGGAATACCATTGAGGCGGTCTATGCCTTTATTATTCTCAAATAAAATGTTTGCCCAGTTAGTTAACAGGTCTTTTTCATTTGGGTTGGTTATTACTTCTTTTGCCCAGCCACGCTGCGTTAACTCTTTGATTACCGCACGTTCAAAGGTGGCTTCATCTGAAAAAGTAGTCATACCATCTGTCCTTGAATTAAGTTGATTGCACTGGTGTTAAACAAACATTTTTTCTAAGCAGGCTGCTTTAATCTGCTTTAGCTTTTTTAACTGGGTAGCTTGTTGTGAAATAAGTGTGTCTAGCTTACGGAAGTAATTACCGATTTTTTGTTGTTCTTCTGGCTCAGGTATTAGAACAGGTATTTCTATAAAGTCAGAAAAGCTAATATTTAGAAGCCCATCCATTCTTGCGCCAGAAGAAATAAGCTTACTTAACTCATTATCAGGTATTTTTGTATGAAAAAGGTATTCTATAAAAGAAGCTGAGTTATTGTGTAGTATTTTAAAACTGTGATACACCCTAGGAACAAGTGCTTCACTAAAGTTTGTTAACTCAAAAACCACACCAAACTTTGCAGTTTTTGAGTTCCCTTTGTTATATGAGAGCTCACCTTTTTTTAATAAAGTATAGTTTTTTTGCTCAGAACCAGCAATATTGTCAAAAAAGCGCTCACGTTGGTCTAACCACCCTCTAGCAGCTGAAATAGTAAGAGTTGGTAGGCTCATCCTTCCATCATTTCCTTGTGCTCGTTTACTTATATCCTTTAGTTTTTTTATTTTCCAACTATCTTCAAAACCTTTAAAGCGTATTTCAGGGCTAGTAGCACCATTTTGTGGAAACATCTTTTGCAGCATCGCTTTTTTCAGCGTTATCAGCTTTTTATGCTTTTGCTGGTGCAGCTCAATCACTTGATCTAGGTTTTTAAAATAGGTACCGATTTTTATTTCTTCTTTATCTTCCGTGAAATTAAAGCACATTTCTCGAAATGCACCAGTTGTAATTTGGTTAATAGTGGCTCCAAGATTTTTAGCAATCTCACTACTAAATTGAGCAGTATCAAGCAAGGCAGTAATAAAATCAGGCCGTTGTGACTTTATTCCAGTCATGAATGCGCCAATAACTGTGTCCACCATTTCTTTCTTTATTTGTGCATGCTTTCCAATGAGCGATCGCGAACCATTTCGGACAACAACTGCAATATCACCGACTTCAACCTTTTTACAATTAACTATCTCAGAGTCAACGTAAACATTATCAGCATCGATAATCTCACCATTCTTAACGTTAGACGAACGCAGAACAAATGTCCCTACACCTTTTTGTACGTTACTAGGTGAGTAAGTTAAACCACTAAAAAACTCTACTTTATTCTCTAGCTGCTCTTCCTTCCACTCATTAAAAAAACCATGAAATCTAATTTGTGGCACCTTTCTAGCTATTTGCTCCGTCATCTTAGTTACCCACCAACAAGTTCTTAAGCTCAGCCAAGCCTTTAAGGTCAAACTCATTAGCATCCAGTTCATCCATCATGCTGGCCAGTTCATTTTCTGTCTGTTGAATTTCACGGGCATTATCGGCAAAGGTGATTTGGTATTTTTCTGCCAGGGCCTGCAACTTAGTAGTAAAGGTAGCTAGTTGTTGAATCGGTAGTTGATGCAGGGCTTCAGTAAGTGGCGTAATCCATTTACCCTCTAAAAGCTGTTTAACTTGCTCATCATTCAAGGCTTCAATTGTTTCTTTAGTCTGCAAGTGCAGTGCGTCGGCTTCTTTTTTTATCGTGGCTTTAAGCGCTCTTTCTTCAAGAATCCAAGCAGCTAGTTGGATAACCCTTGCTTCGTAAGAGTCCTCCTCAAAGTTGCCAGACTTTTTAGCATCTAACTCGAGTTGTTTAGCTTCTTTAATAACGGCAGCATTTATAAACTTATCACCGGCTTCGTTGAGTATTTCTTGTGCTTGCGCATCTTCTTTTTCTTCTTCACTAAAGCTTTCAAGGGTTTCGTCAAAAGAAGCCGCTATTTCAGCCAAGCGTGTTTCATGGTTATTAAGTTCTGCTAGTTGATCTGCTAAAAGTGTTTTTTGTACTAGCTCAAAGGGTAAAACACGCCCCTTCCAGCCTTCTTGTACTTCAACATCTTTACCTTTTTGCTTTTTATTTACTAAATTAGGGTCGACTACTTTGGCAGCACTTAAACCTTCTGTTTGTAGAATCTCTAAATCAATCGCTATTTCTTGCCACTGGTCATCTAGTAGTTGATAAGCCTGATATTTATCAATCAAGGTAAAGGGTGCAAGGCGTTCAAAAATATTATCGCCTAGCAAAGGCTTTTGGCTAGCTAGGTGTAAAGTTTCTATCTGTTCAATTAGGTGGTTTTTTAAATAGCTTGGGAAGTCAGCAAAGGCTTGGGCAAACTGCTTTTTAAACCCCTGTACCTGATCGTGCTGTTTAATGGCTTGGGCAAGGTCTTCCACCTTAAGTGTTAGGTAAGGTGTATCTAGGTTATTAAAAAGCGCTTCACGCAAACTTGGGAAAGCTTGCCAATAGTGATCTAGTGCTGCTAATTCACTTTGTGGAATGCCACCAAACATAGAGGCGTAAAGATCCCAGCTTTCAGTGGGTTCAGATGAGTCAACGTAGCGCGGAATATTGAGGTTATAGTTGTTGTCTTGTATTTCGCTTTTAGAAACCACACGGCTGTACTGGGGTACATCTTGTCTGCCAATAACGGTATCGCAGATTTTTTTAATATCGCTAGCACGTAACTTGTTGCTCTTACCTTCTTTAGCGAAGCCTTTTGAAGCATCGACGATTAGAACATCATTGTTATTACGCTTTTGTTTAAGCACCAAAATAATGGTTGGGATACCTGTGCCAAAGAAAATATTGGCTGGCAGGCCTATGACGGTGTCTAGGTGATCGTTTTCTATCAGGTTTTTACGTATTTGACCTTCTTCACCACCACGAAAAAGTACACCATGCGGCAAAACAATGGCCATAATGCCATCGGGCTTTAAGTGGTAAAGATCGTGCAGCAAAAATGCATAGTCAGCTTTTGACTTAGGTGCCAGCCCAAAACGTGCATAACGTGGATCAGCTTCTTTATGCTCAGGATCCCACTTTTGTGAGTAAGGCGGATTAGAAACTACTGCATCAAGATAAAGTGGCTGGTAAGAGTTAACAGGGTCATTCTCGTCAAAAAATGGCCAGTCATCTTCTAGGGTGTCACCATTTCGGGTAAAAATATTGTCGGGAAGAATGCCACGCATTACCAAGTTCATGCGGGTAAGGTTGTAGGTGTTTTCTTTTAGTTCTTGAGCGTAGTATTTAATGTTGCCTTTATTGCCCATGTGCTTGGCAATGGACTCACCGATATTTAATAGTAACGAGCCAGAACCACTGGTTGAGTCATAGATATCAATGGTTTCTTTACCCTTTACATGATCGGCAATAATTTCAGATATAAGTACTGAAACTTCATGCGGGGTATAGAACTCACCTGCCTTTTTACCCGCATTAGCAGCGAACATGCTAATAAGGTATTCATAGATAAACCCAAGTACATCATAGCTTTGGCGGCCATCCATAGGGATAACTTTAATAAGCTGAATTAGCTCGCTGATCGCCTTGGTTTGCCTAGCTGCTGTATCACCTAGCTTACTTAACCCTGTTTCCAGCGTTCTGAAAATGCCTTCAAAAAGATTTTTATGACCTGAATGAATGTGACGATTAAAGGCTGATAGAGCATCGCGTACTTGGGAGACTTCAAAGTCACCGCCCTGCTCTATCCAAGTTGAAAAAAGGTTCTCGTGGGTAATGAAGTAACCTAGGTTGCGCTTAATAAAATCTACCGTTTCTGTGTCATCTTCAGAAAGCGCACGAATATCTTCATCACTAAAATCTTGGCTTTTAGCGAACTGTTCTAGCTTGTCTGAAAGGTACTTATAAAAGATAAAACCGAGAATGTAGTCCTTGTATTCATTCGCCTCTATCTTAGAGCGCATTTGGTTAGCAGATTCCCAGATTTTAGCGGCGAGTTGCTGTTTGTTCACGATAGATCCTTTTACTTAAAGCGACTAATTTCGAAGGAACATTGTAAGTGCAAGCCGAGAAAATCGCTAGTTAAGGAGCATTAGGCAAAGCTGTCGCCGTGCTTGGTCCTATAGCTGATAATTATACACAAATCTCAATTATCCGATTCTCACCTGTGGCGAGAGTTTCAGATTTAATATATCCTTTTTTCTCCATATCCTTAATAAGCTTCATAAAGGTTTTATATTCTGTATTTGTTATGCGAAAACTTGGATCAATGGCCTTCATCTTGTCATTTGCAACAGAAACATTATTTGGAAGTTTACTCTGATTCATGTTTCGTACAGCCTGAACAAAAAGCCTTTCTATTTTGCTTGTAATTTTAGGTGTTGTTTCAGGGCAGAAGTCTTCTAAGAAGAGAAGATTATCAAAGGACTTTGTAAGAATTGCACGGTCTTTGTCAGATTTCTTACAGACTAACCACACTTCCTTTCCAAACTTTCTCAATTTATCTGCAACAACAGTAAAGTCAGCATCACTTGTCATGAAGCAATAGCGATCAATTCGAGGGTTATTCAAATATAAAGTTTCAAAAGCATCCAAACTTAAAAGCAAATCTGCTCTATTTTTCTCGCTCCCAATCTTTGGCGTATCAATTATATTGAAATTATGCTCAACGATTTGGTTTTTGAGCGCTTTCTTTGCTGCGCTTTGATTCCCATACGCTGCTTTTATTGCAAATATGCAATTATAATCTTCATCTGTACTTAAAAATGAATTCATCACCTCCTCCAGAACAAAATCAGATGAGGCGACATTTTCCATGTCAATATAAACAGCGATATTCAAATTTTGTTTTCGCATACTGCTCCATTCTATTTTTTTCAGCTAACGCTCCACTCACCGGAACTTTGGGAGCGGAGCGAGTAAAATTCCCGAGTGCAGTGGCTTGTTAGCTCTGCTGCCATTCCTTAACAACTTTATCCCAATCAGCATTTCGCTCGACTACATTCCCATTTTCATCTTTTCTTGTCCAAACATCCCAGAAGTCAGGATCGTCTGAATGTGGTTGCTGCTCTTTTGTTAAGCTCTTCATTTTAACCAAAACAGGAAGCTCAGATGCCCAACCCATAAGTATTGCATGCTGAGATGGCAGAGAAGGCAACTCACGAAGTAGCCCACGTAAATTATCTGGTACCATTTTATGCACCTGTTCCTGATCTCTATCGTTACTAATCCTATGTAGTAAAAAAGTATTACATTGAGATAAAACCGTTGGTGATAACTCCGAAGGGCGCTGCGAAGAAACCACCATACCAAGACCAAACTTTCTCCCTTCACGTGCTATTTTTTCAAAGACTTGGCAACACACAGCTGCAACATCCTGATTTTCAGAATCATCTCGATAACGTTTAATAAATGTATGCGCTTCTTCAGCCACAAGAACTGTTGGTAAGGATTTATTATTTAGTCGTCTATAGCGTTGCAATGATTCAAATATAATCCTTGAAATAACAGCGGTTACAAGGTGGGTGATTTCATTTGGCACTAGAGAAAGATCAATAATTGACACACAACTGTCATCCTCTCCAGTTCCATCCTTACCTATGTAGTTTTCTAACCATTTAGCCAAATCTACTCTTTGTTCTGCATCGTTAGTGATAGGCTTCATTCTTGTATCAGATAGCATTGTCCGTATACGTGCCACTAAATATTCAACATATTGCTCACTGCCATTTTCTTGCGCCAATGCTTCTAAATAGGAAACTAAATTTTCACCTTCAAAGGGAACTGGTATATCTTCGCTTTTGGGAAATAAATCAGCTTCATTTCCTCCGAAAGATTCGAAAGCCAATTTAATAGATTGAATTAATAAATCAATTTCAGGGACGCTGGCTTGCATGGTCACATTTCTTTTAGTCTCAGTCTTAGTTCTCTCATCTATATATGACTGCATATTTAATATTGGATTACTTAATTGTGTAGCACCAGTAAGGTCGCGATAATGCTCTAAGCTTGCTTTCCACTTTTTTAGTAGCTCCCAAAATCCAATAGCAGGACCATATCCGCCAAATGGTTTTCCTGAGCTTTTATCATGTTTTAAAGTTACTAACACATTACCTAGAAATCGTTTTATCTCAATATTTGAATCTGCTTCAAGTTTAAAGTCTTCATTTCGCATTGCTCTTAAAGAGCGCTTTAGCAATGGTAATTGCGCTCTAGGACTTGCTTGCGTGAAAGACGCCCATTCAGCACTGTTCCAGAACCAAGAAGGTACTTGTAGTTGGTTTTCACCTTGCCCAGCTTCAACTTTAAATACTCGGCCTTTAAATTTTGTATCCGGGCCTAAAGCTCGTGTATATTCACCATTTGGATCAAGCACAATAAACCGAGCATTTGGTTTCGATTCTGATTCCATAGCGGCTTCTAACGACCATTGAATAAGACCGGCAACTGAACAAGATTTGCCACTACCTGTATTTCCTAGTACAGCAATATGGCGGCCAAATAAGCGGTCAGGATCGACTGCAACGTTAGCGTTATTCGCAAGCGGGCTTTGTCCGATGACAACTCTACGATTATTGCCAGATTCAACAATAGATCTAAGCTGTAAATCTGTTGGTAGTAAGATAGCAGAACCAATAGATGGAAATGATTCTGAACCTCGCTGAAACTTGAAAGTATCAATACCTTGCTTTGAAACTCGTTTTAAAGTTCCTACAGGATTTAGACTGATTTTTTTTTGTGGGAAAGGTAGATTCACTAAACCAAAATCTTGGATATCCCTTTGTTTAGGATAAGGTGAACGTTCAACGGCTAGCCACTCAATTTGTCCAACTAGATAACCATTATCACAAGATACTAAAACATAACTATTTACTCTTGGGAAGTTTCTCGGAGTTCCCGCATTTAAGGCGACAGAATCTGGTGAATCAATATCAAGGACAGCTCTTATTTCATTTGGTGATACAAAATCAACAGTACCGACTCTTAATTGTTCTCCTTGCTCAACTGGTAGCGAGCTCATGATTCACCACCAATTGTGTTTTGAATTGCAGCTGGATATAAGCCTCTTGATTTCAAAAGTTCAGCCATTCGAATTGAAGTGCGATCGATTGCGGCTTTAGGAAGGTAGTAATCAACTAATGTTTTTAAGTCTCCAAAATGACTGCCTAGTAATAAAGATATTTGAGCCTGACGCCCACTATCCTTTATAAAACTCATTATTCTTCCAAGTGGATCGCCATAGGCAATAATCACGATATGCGTTGAGGGTATTGTTAGCATATCTGTTAGAACTCGATTTATATGCTCGTCACCAAAGCTATAGCCATAGGTGACAAGGGTGCTATTTGGGCGGCATGTTGCTGATGCTAAATCTCTAAACAATTCTACATAGGGGTATTCTGATGTTTCACGATCTTTGACTGAATTTGGATAAATCATCAACTGTTGGTAGTTAGCTGTACCAGCACCTTCGACTTGTAAAAATGGCTCTACAGAAGCCGCTCCAAAAGGTAATCCAAAACGCCTTATAGCCCCTTCGTTTTCATACCAATCTAATGAACCGTGAAGTTTGGTAAAACGAGCTACACCTTCTAAATATCTTGGCTCACCACGTATACCTGGTGGGTTATAATGATAATCAACCTCCAAACGTGATGACCTGAAAATTGGCGCAATACTACCAACAAACCGATCAACCAACCTAAGGCCTGCCAATTCAGCACCCGTTTCAATTATGCGATCATAATTAGTCGTGAAAATATGCAATCTATCACGCGTTGCTATTCGGCTTGAAAAACTCATCAAAAAATTAACTAAATAATTAAACGTTTCAGTTTTTTGTTCACGCTCTGCATCGCGGATTGATTTTTCACCATTGCTAACCGATTGAGCAAACAACTGTAAACATCGTGAAAGCTCTTCTTTTAGCTGATTCAACTCAGTCGGAAAATATCTATAAGGTGGGTTTGGTGGTGGAGGTGGAACTATAGGAGCTGGATTTAACGCGACTAGTATTTCTAAACCTTTGATTAATTCATTAATTGAACGAATTTGGTCTTCAATATTTCCCTTCTCTCTACCCGCAGCTTTAGCGGTTTTTTCTACATAAGCGTCTATCTCTGACTTACAAACTTTAAGATCTTCTATCCACCCCATACCTTGTGGACTTTGCCCTGTTGCAGACTGCTGAACCGCAGTGCTAAGACCTGCACCAAGAAGTAAATTAAGGTGTTCAGATTGAAAAAGTGCAGTTAACCAAGGTTCGATTCTTGAGCGTAAAGAGTCTGGAGTAATTTCATCTTCAGCTTTTGCCCAAACGCAGCCACCTATAACTTTAAAAGCACCATTATCACCGTAAGGAGCTAACTCTACTGGCGATTGGTCATCGCCTAACTTTAAGTATTGAGACAATTTATATACATCCTTATTTATTGGTGACACCTGAATAGGAGCTAACGACCGTTTTCAGCGGCAGCTACGCAGTAGCTGTCCGATGGAGGCCCGCAGGGCCGTAATGTACTGCAAACGCTTGTTAGGCTTGATCTCTTGCAACCACTATTTATCAGCATGATCATTGACCTTAACCTTTTCATCGCGGCGAACTCGTGAACGTTTTACTTTCTCTGGCATAACAAATGTATACATAAAAAACTTCGCCAAAAAATCATGTACTTCTTCTGTATCTTCTGGTTCGACATTCTTCAATTGGTCCACATCCGGATGCGCGCCCCAGTTTCCAAATATTCTTATTTGATGTGCCCAGTCTTTGATATCCTCCGGCAAAGAAGGGAGTGAGTTAATCTGCTTAATAAGATCATCCTTAGGGTTTGCTCCGAGAATTACTAGCGATGACTGGAGCGCACGCCGAAACATAGAGCACGCGGCTCTGTCGGCTCCAATGCTCATACATTTCAATGCCTCTTTATAGTCCAGCAGAACTTCTGGATCAATAAATGCTAGTTCTTCCTCAGTCAATTGGTCATCTATAACAGCGGGGAATTTCTCATCCCACCCCTTAATTTCAAAGTTTTCATCTCTCGAATATTCATTTTGAAGAAGGAAAAAAGTTTTGAGAATTAACCTACGACATGGCTTACATCTAAAAATCACATAAAACTCTGCATTACGATTGGCCAGAATGTGACTGCCTGCCCACTGCCTTTCAATATGTGACTTTGCTCCACAATGTGGGCATATATCTATTAAGTCGTGTACGTGCTTATCTAAACCTTCTTCAGCTTCTGACAATTTCATATGATTCTCTGTATCCTTTTGCAGCCTAACGCCTCAAACACCGGCGCAGCTTACTGCGTCAGCGTGCTTTGACTTGTTATGTGCATGACTAATTTTAAGCGATACTGTTTCTTGTATATCTTGAACTACCCATGAGGGGGCAATGGCAAAAATAAACATCTCTAATAGGTATGGAGCTGTCTTATCTGATGATAGTTGTTTGATCAATTTACAGTATTCATGAAATGCTTCTTTGTGTGAATAATACTCGTAGTGCTTACCAGATAGCCTGAATATTGTTTGCATATCATATTTCGATAGAGCAGCGCTACGACCAACTGGTTGAGGAAAAAGCTTCTTACTATCTGAAAAATTAAATAGTAACCAATTTAAACCATATATTACTCTTGAATCATAAATGACATATTCTTCAGGATGCATGAATGATGCAACTTTTGAAAGAGATGAAATAGCGTCAAAATTTGCTTTAGTAAGCTTTCCATCTTTAAGCTCTTCAAGAAACTTAACGATCCTCTTGTCATTTCGCTCATTTTTCTTAAAAGACCCAATGCCACCCCAATCCTGAATAACCCAATAATGCGTAGATAATGTTTTATCATCGCTAATAATAGATTTTAGATTCTTCTTTAAATAAACATTTTTTTGAAAGCTACTAGCCCTTTTTTCCGGAATTGGCAGTGGACAGCTTCTAGGTATTTCCCATTCAAATTCAGATATGTCGTATATCTCTTTTAGCGCTTCAATTTTTTTTAATAATTCGATCATTGGGAATTCCTAAGTAAGCACATAACGCCAGCCAGCATGCGCGGCTACGGAATGAAGGCGAAGCCGCAATGTAGTAGACGTCGCCGTGACTGGCCTTGTTATGCATTTACCATTGGACCAAAACGTCTTGAACTTTCAGTGTCTCCGAGTCGAATCCAATCGCCCAAAACACTTTGATATCACTTTTGCTGTACTTCGCCTTCCACAACGTCAACTTGGACTCATTTCTCGGTAGGCAATCTATAGACTCGATGCTTTCCAACGCACCCATTTCGTTCTCTATATCCCGACACATATCCAGATACATGTCTTCAGTGATCTTCCCATCGTCATTCGGGTCTTTAGGCAGCGCCGACATTTCTTGGAGTTCCCGATAGCTCCTTCCGTCATGTAGCTTGATTAGTCGCTCAGCCAGTTCAGTTTCTCGGTCAGTGATCACGTAACTTGTCCTCCTTGATTGCATAACAGCGTATTAGTAGGCATGCTCGTTTTGTCGCTTTGGCTTGCTTACTAAAAATTAATGTATGGCTCTGAATACTAAAGGTTTAATCAGTAAAAACAAGCTAGCCATTGGTTACAATTCAAGCACGCCGCCTATCTTGCTAAGAGCAGGCACACTATCCTTCCTGTTTAATATGGAACCGATTGAATTATAAAGCTTAAATCTATTGGTAAGTTAATTAGTGTGCCAAGCCTAAAGGCTAAACGTGCCTTTTTTAGTCCAATAACAAAAATAGACTGTATAAGATCACAAAGGTTAAGTTCTTTAGGTTGCTGTCAAAACTAAAACGGCTTACCCTACTGTACAAACAACCAGCTATCTAGTGGTTAAATAGAGTACAGAGGCCTTTATGCGTGTGACTTACATGGGTGTTAGCGGTGATGCTGTTCAGTTGCAGCAGAATTACCTAGCCATTCCTTTATTTAGTGATGCAATTTCAGCGGGTTTTCCTTCGCCTGCGCAGGACTATATTGAGCAAACCCTTGATCTAAATGAGCTTTGCATTAAGCACCCTGCTGCAACGTTTTTTGTTCGGGTGGAAGGTGACTCGATGATTAATGCGGGTATTTTTCCGAACGATATTCTGGTGGTTGATCGCTCTATTCAGGCGGTTCAGGGCGATATTGTGGTGGCTAGTCTTTACGGCGAGTTTACGGTTAAAGAGTTAGTGCTGGGTGCTAAACCATATTTATTACCCCATAACCCTGCTTACCCACCGATTGATATTCCTGAAGGTGGTGATTTGGAGATTTTTGGTGTGGTGACTAATGTGGTTCGTAACCTGCGTAATCGCACCACTTGCCAACCATGAGCCAAATTTTTGCGCTGGTGGATTGCAATAATTTCTATGCCAGCTGTGAGAAGTTGTTTGCTCCACAACTTAAAAATGTACCGGTGCTGGTGCTTTCCAATAATGATGGTTGTGTTGTGGCAAGGTCTAGGGAAGCAAAAGCCTTAGGCATTAAGATGGGTGTGCCAGTTTTTAAGATTAAGCAGTTAATCGCTAAACATAAGATCCAGGTTTTTTCATCTAATTACCCGCTTTATGCTGATATGAGCAGCCGTGTGATGCGCACCTTAGAGGCTTTAGCACCTAGGGTTGAGGTCTATTCCATAGACGAGGCTTTTTTAGATTTATCAGGGCTTGATAAGCTTTTTGATTTAGAAAGTTTTGGTAAGCAGGTTAAAGCTAAGGTTGATAAAGACACCGGCATTCAAGTCTGTGTGGGTATTGCACCACTAAAACTTTAGCAAAGCTGGCTAATCATGGTGCCAAGCAATACCCAGCAACGGGTGGCGTCGTCGACTTAACTGCAAGAGTCAGGCAAGAAAAATTAATGGCGATTACCCCAGTTGAAGAAGTATGGGGTGTTGGCAGGCAACTGACTAAACGCTTGAATGCAATGGGTATTACAACAGCGTTAGATTTAGCGCAAACCGACCCTCAACAGATTAGAAACCAGTTTTCTATTGTGTTGGAAAGAACAGTCCATGAATTAAACGGCATTGCTTGCCTTGAATTAGAAGAAGTTCCTGCTAAGAGAAAACAGATTATCAGCAGCCGATCCTTTGGTCAGGTGGTTACTGAATTAGATAATATGCGCCAAGCCATAGCTCGGCACGCCGCCCGTGCAGCAGAAAAGCTAAGGGCTGAAGATCAACAAGCTAAGGTGCTGACAGTCTTTATTCAAACCAATCGATTTAAAACCGATCAACCCAGTTATAGCAACTCAGCCACAGGCCAACTCCCCGAGCCAAGTAATGATTCAAGGGCTTTAACGCGTTTAGCCATGCAACTGCTAGAAAGTATTTGGCGAGATGGATACCGCTATAACAAAGGTGGCGTGATGCTGGCTGATTTTTATGACCAGAATGCCAGCCAACCCAGCTTGTTTGAAGATATGACCAAGAAATACCGCAGTAAAAAGTTAATGGCAGCGGTCGATCAAATTAATGAAAGCGGTTTAGGTACAGTGACTTTAGCTAGCCAAGGAAACTGCAACACCAACACTTGGGCAATGAAAAGAGAACACCTCTCCCCAGCCTATACAACCCGTTGGAACGATTTGCCTAAGGTGAAGTGAGGTGATTCTGTAGTTAAAATCAGGTAACTACCCTATTAATTGTGGGCTACTCCAGCTTACTTAACTTTTACCTGACCTTTCATACCTGCTTCAAAATGCCCTGGTAGTAAGCAAGCAAAATCAACAACCCCAGCTTGATCAAACTTCCAGATTAACTCACCCTTTGCACCAGGCTTCAAAGTGATTGCATTAGGGTCGTCGTGCACCATATTAGGCATCATACGCATTTCTTTAGCATGTTCTAAAAGTGACTCCATCTCACCTATAACTAGCTCATGATCTATTCTACCTTCATTAACAACCTTTAAACGTACAGTTTCTCCAGCAGACACCTCTAGTTTCTCAGGTATGAAACGCATATTATCCTTCATCACTAGCTCAATAGTACGAGTCACTTCAGTCGCTAGACCTGGCTGCCCGATACCCTCCATCTTGTGATCATGGCTGCCCATATTATGATTTATGCCTGACATATTATTTTTATGATGATTTCTACGCATCATCTCGTGATTATGCTGTCCACCTTGGTTAGACATTTTATGCCTATGATCGCCGCCATGATGGTTAGTTTGTTCACTCGCTGCTATCGCAAGCATTGGCAATAAAGATAGCAATAAAACGGATAGTACTTTATTCATTTTCTTTCCTTAAAATTTAACAATGTGAATTAATTACTGATTAAATAGTAAACAATAGTCTCTGTCGGTAAGATGACGGCTGCATTACAAACTTGTCATCTATTGCTCCCCTAGATTGATGTAAACTAAGCTTTTATAAGAAGCCTTCGGTATTTAATTAAGGGGCAGCAATGAAAGTTTTAGTAATAGAAGATGAGCAAAAAACAGGTGACTACCTGCAAACAGGGCTTAGTGAAGCAGGCTTTGTGGTTGATCTTTCTAGAAATGGCCTCGATGGGCTTTATCAGGCTATCAACGAACCTTACGACCTTCTTATTGTTGATATCATGCTGCCTGATCTTGATGGTTGGCGTATTGTGGAAACCTTACGCAGCAAAGATAAACAAATACCCATCTTGTTTTTAACAGCAAAAGACAGTGTTGAAGATAGGGTTAAAGGATTAGAGCTTGGGGCTGATGATTATTTAGTTAAGCCCTTCGCTTTTTCTGAGTTACTGGCTCGGGTACGCTCTTTGTTGCGCCGTGGTACACCGCAAGTAGAAAACAACCAACTAGCAGTCGCTGATCTAAAATTAGACTTGCCTCGTCGCCAAGTTACTCGTGCTGGGGGGCTTATTCATCTGACCAATAAAGAATTTACTTTGTTAGAACTGCTGGTTCGTCGCCAGGATGAGGTGTTACCACGCTCTTTGATTGCTTCTTTAGTATGGGATATGAATTTTGACAGTGACACCAATGTTATTGATGTTGCTATTCGTCGCTTACGAGCCAAAATTGACGAGCCTTATGAACTTAAACTTATTAAGACCATAAGGGGTATGGGCTATACCTTAAACCAAGCTAACTAGTTGATAGGTAACACTAGCTCAAAAGTCATGATACCTTTGCTATTTTTAGCAGTAATAGTGCCGCCATGACTAGCAATAATTGACTGGGTTATTGCTAAACCTAGCCCTGTCCCTTCATTTTTACGTTGTCGAGAAGGATCAACACGATAAAAACGGTCAAATAATTTAGGTAAATGCTCTGAACTAACCGGTATCCCTTGGTTAGAAATGCAAATAATGACCTTTGTCTTCTTCTGTTCGAGGTGAACTTTTATTTCCTCGCCTTGAGTGGTATAGCGTATTGCATTAGATAAAATATTACTTAAAGCACGGCGAAGCATAAGACGATCCCCTACTATAAGGGGTACAACCCCTTCACAAGTCAGCGTTATTTGTTGCTCTTCTGCCCAAGCCTCAAAGTAATCAAAGAGTGCCTTTACTTCATCATTTAAACTTACCTTATCAAGCTCTTTTTTAAGTTGATTATTATCAGCTTGAGCTAAAAACAGCATATCGCCAACCATTTTAGCCATCCGCTCATATTCCTCTAGGCAGGAATACAAAACTTCTTGGTATTCTTCATTAGTACGTGGCTTTGAGAGAACGACTTCCGTCTGAGTTTTTAAATTAGTAATGGGTGTTCGCAATTCATGTGCTATATCAGCTGAAAAATTTGAAAGGCGCTGAAATCCTTCTTCAATGCGACTAAGCATGGCGTTAAAAGAGATAGCTAACTCAGTTAATTCTATTGGGACTGAATCAGGATCAAGTCGAATGAATAAATGATCAGACTTTATTTGTTGAATCTCTTGGCTAATACGCCTTAATGGCGCATGACCTAGATAAACAGCCAGCCAAGTTGCAAAAATAGCAATTAGGCTGGCTATTAAAGTTATCAGTTTTAGATAATTCCGAAAGCCCTCTAAATAATGCAGATGAAAATCAATGTCAGTCACCACCGTTAAAATAAGGGGTTGCCTAATTAAAAGAGTAGGAGACAGTAGCTGAACTGCAGCACCTCGATAGGTTTTACCTGCGTTTTGCCAAACTTCAACTGTTTCAGTAATGATATTTGAGTTAAAAAGAACGGCTGGCTGGAAATCATCAAGCTTTAAGTTAGAAGAAGTATAAATTTCCTTATAATTCGCATCGAGGAGACGAAATTGTGCATTATGATGACCTGAAACGGCACCTGCTAAGCGTTGACTTAGCTCTTCATCAAATTCATTGGGTGGTGCCTTCCTAAGCACTTCTGCTACCGCTTGTATAACAGCATTTAGCTCATCAACGTCCTGTTGAATAAAATGCGAATCAATTGAACGCTCGACCACCCAACCAAAAGCAAGTAACACACAAGTAATAACAGCGCCAATGGTAACCGTTAGGTGTAAAGCTAAAGATGCCGGTTTTCTTGCCACAAAATAAACCTCACTAAAAAGCCACTCAATATAACTGATTCAGTGGCTAGCTCACATTACAAAAATGTAATGATTCAGTCATCTAGCCGACAGTTGGGATCTCTACAATTAGTTTAACTTCTAAAAACTAGTCAAATAGAGAAAGCAAAATGGCGATGAGCTTAAAAAAAGTAGCAACACTAGCGGGAGTGTCTGGCGTTTTAATACTCGGGATCAGTGTATTAGTTGGTGGGTTCTCTTTAGGCTTTAAGTCCTCTTATATTAATCCTTCTAACCAAAAACTAGTGACAAAAGGTAAGCAGGTTTATGAGGCTAACTGTGCATCTTGCCATGGTAGAAAGCTAGAAGGAGAACCCAATTGGCAGTTACGTAAAGCTAACGGTCGCCTACCTGCTCCGCCACACGATGAAACGGGCCACACTTGGCATCATCCAGATTCAATGCTATTTGATATTACCAAAAATGGCTTAGTGCCTGGAGTCACCGCACCACCTGGTTATACAAGTGATATGCCAGCCTACAAAAACTTGCTGAGTGATGATGAAATACGCGCAAGCCTTGCCTATATAAAAAGCCACTGGCCAAAGCAGGCCTTAGCTAGACAGAAAGCTATCACTCAGCGGCAGTAGTAAGCAGAAAAGCTGTATTTTCAGGTCAAGTATTTGAAGAACTACAGGCTGTTGCACTAGCAAGTTAAGTTTAGGATATAAAAACACGTCTACTAGAATAGATAGGCATTGATCACTAACGCAACTCTTTGATTATAGAGTATTTTTAAAGATTGGTGGTAATAGCACAGAGGGTTGATTTGCGTTATTGGGCGTAGGCTTGTCTTTTAAGAACAAACCTAGTGTAAAAGAATTGAGAGTATTTGAATCCGTAATAAATTGGAGAGTACTGTCATGATGGACGGGAATATGTTTTTTAATACTATGTGGGTTGGACATTGGCTATGGATGTTGGTCATTGCCATTATTGTCATAATACCTACTTGGCGAATTAGTCAGCGCGCTGGTTATCCTGGCTGGATAGGAGTTCTGGTTATAATACCGATGGTGAACCTAGCATTCTTATACTTCATTGCATTTTCGAATTGGCCAGCAGACAAAGCAAAATCAGGAGTGCAAAATGAGTGAACATAAGCACGATCAAGGTAAGCATCACTCTGAACATGCAGTAAAAGACCCAGTCTGCGGGATGTCTGTAGACCCTCATACGGCAGAGTATCGCAGTCAACATGCTGGCAAAACTTGGTATTTCTGCTCTTCCCGATGCCAGTCAAAGTTTGAAGAGGCTCCAGAGAAGCACCTTGATAAGGCGCAAGTGCCCGCGGAGCCGGTTGCCCCCGGCACTATGTACACTTGCCCAATGCACCCAGAGATCCGTCAATTAGGGTTTGGTGATTGCCCAATTTGTGGTATGGGTCTGGAGCCGGAGCAAGTGAGCCTCGACGATGGCCCGTCGGCAGAGCTTACCGATATGACGCGTCGATTCTGGGTTGGCCTAGTTCTAGCGCTCCCCGTATTTCTGCTTGAAATGGGAGGCCACTTTACCGGCCTTGATCAAATCGTATCGCCACAAGTTTCTAACTGGCTTCAATTGGTACTGGCGACACCTGTGGTTGTCTGGTGTGGTTGGCCGTTCTTTGTTCGAGGCTGGAAATCAGTGCTCAGCCGTAATCTGAACATGTTCACGCTAATCGCTATGGGTACCGGCGTCGCGTTGATCTATAGCTTTGTCGCAACTTTAGCTCCACAAATTTTCCCCGATGCTTTCCGACAAGTGGACGGCTCTGTTGCTGTGTATTTTGAAGCGGCAGCCGTCATTGTGGTGTTGGTATTACTTGGACAAGTACTGGAACTTCGTGCTCGAGAAAAAACCTCGGGAGCGATAAAGGCTCTGTTGGATTTGGCGCCGTCCACCGCAAGAAAGCTAGATGATAATGGTGGAGAGTCTGATGTCTCTCTGGATCAGGTTAAGGTCGGTGACCGCTTGCGAGTCCGCCCAGGCGATAAAGTACCCTTGGATGGCGAGATTCTGGAAGGGCGCTCCAATGTCGACGAATCACTGGTGACGGGTGAACCCTTGGCGGTGAGTAAGCAGGTGGGTGACCAGGTAATCGGTGGTAGCATGAACCAACAGGGCAGCTTTATTATGCGAGCTGACAAGGTTGGGCGCGACACTATGTTGTCGCAAATTGTACAGATGGTAGCCAATGCACAACGCAGTCGTGCGCCGATTCAAGCTTTGGCAGACAAGGTGTCCGGCTGGTTTGTTCCGCTAGTCATAGTCATCGCCGTCATTGCCTTTATTGTATGGTCAGCTATTGGGCCAATACCACCCATGGCATATGGTCTTATAGCAGCGGTGAGTGTACTAATTATTGCTTGCCCATGTGCGCTGGGCTTGGCAACACCTATGTCAATTATGGTTGGTGTAGGGAGAGGCGCTCAGAATGGAGTGCTGATTCGCGATGCTGAGGCGCTGGAACGCATGGAAAAGGTCGATACGGTGGTGGTTGATAAAACCGGCACACTGACCGAAGGTAAACCTCAGGTGACTAAGCTAGTTCCTGCAAATGGTTTCAGTGAGAAAGACCTGATGCGATATGCCGGTGGATTGGAAAAAGGCAGTGAGCATCCACTGGCGCATGCAATTCTTGATAAAGCCAAAGCCATGAAAATCACCTTGCCGGATGCCGAAGATTTTGATTCGCCGAACGGTAAAGGTGTAACCGGCAAGATTGATGGGAAAAGTGTTCTGATTGGTAACCGATTGTTGATGGAGTTAGAAGGCGTTGATACCTCGGCCTATGACGAGGAAGCAGATCAACTTCGCGTGGATGGTGCAACGGTGATCTTCACTGCGGTGGAAAATCAGGTGTGTGGTTTGATTGCCATAGCAGATCCAATCAAAGAAACTACAAAGGCGGCTATTTCTGCGCTGCAAAAGGATGGCATCCGTGTAGTCATGCTGACTGGAGATAACCGGACTTCCGCCGAAGCCGTCGCCCGCAAGCTTCATATTGATGAAGTAGAAGCGGAAGTGCTACCAGAAGACAAAGCGAAGGTAGTAGAGCGCCTAAAAGACGAGGGCCGTATTGTAGTGATGGCCGGTGACGGCGTGAATGATGCCCCTGCGCTGGCTACGGCTGATGTGGGTGTTGCTATGGGCACCGGCACGGATGTGGCTATAGAAAGCGCAGGCATTACCCTTTTACGTGGGGACTTGATGGGTATTGTGGAAGCGCGTCACTTATCAATCGCCACCATGCGTAATATCCGGCAAAACCTATTTTTTGCCTTTATCTATAACGCAGCGGGTATGCCGATTGCCGCCGGCCTACTCTACCCATTTGCTGGGATACTTTTGTCTCCGATTTTTGCAGCTGCAGCTATGTCACTGTCTTCGGTGAGTGTTATTGCCAATGCTCTCCGTTTGAGGGTAATTAAATTGAATTAAGTCAGTTAAAACTTAGCGATTAAGATATAGCCTCGTTGATTAACTGAGCATAATACTCAGTTAATCAGCAGAGGCTAAGTAAGTTAATTTTACCAATCAGCTACTAATTAAAAGTGTCCTATCAAAATCCAAACCCCCACACCTATAAGGGTAAGGCCACCAAAAACCTCTGCACGGTTGCCTAATACCGAACTTACAGTTCCACCAATCATAGCGCCTAATGTCACCATTAATGTTGTTGCTAAGCCTATTAAGGGCTCTGCGCACCCAAAAGGTAACCCTCCTACCTTTTAATTACCTAGCTCTGTCAGCCTAAAACCCTTCACTTATCGGGCTTCTAGGCATTCTTACCTTTATTACCTATTCCCCGTTCCCTTTAGCTAGCTTTGCTTTAAGGGTTTATTTGTATTGGTTTAGCACACTGGCTACTTTTTCATTAAGCTCGGCTTGCATCTTATCTAGGTCGATGGGTTTTAGGCTGGAGGCTTCTACTTCACATAGCTCAAACAGCTCTTCATCAGTTAGCTGTTTGCCGCCCCCTAATTTTTTCATTAGCTCAGGGCTAATTTGCCCAACATTGGGGGCTACTAGGCCGGTCATTGCCCAAAGGGTGTAACGCTTCATTCTTGGGCAATCCAATACCAACTGCAGGTTTTCATAGCTGGTTAGCCCACGCTGTTCTAAATAGCGGTAGGTGCTGTGTGGTATGCCAGCAATGTCAGCTATTTCTACTTGGGTATAACCTTCAGCCTTTCTTGCTTGCTGTATTTTCTTGCCTAAATCATCGTCTTGATTGGACATGCTGCCTCTCTTTAACAGTGTTCAAACTGCTCAATAACCAACACTGAGCAACAATAAACGACAAAACTACTTGTATATTGTTAGTTTGCTGTTAGGATTCACATAAAGAACAACATGTTAGTAATTTTGTAGCTTTCTTCAAATATTGCTCAAATATTAACAATTTTATTAGGTGACTGCATGAAAAAGCCCGACAAAACGGTTAATACTTCATCCCTTGCTGATAACCCTATACCGGTAATGACTTTAAAAAAGTTTGCTGCTGAAACAGGCTTAGCTTTGGCTGGCCCGACGGTGGTGAATGGCATGGTGCAGCGTAAAGCTTTGCCTACAGTCAAAATTGGTAAGCACCGAATGATTGATATGGATGCTTTGCGCTTAATGCTTGAAAAACAGCGTGATTCATCATGTTAGATAAAGATTTAACGCTGGCCATTACTCAGCGCTTAGTCAGTGAGTATCAGTTTAAGCAGCAGGGCGACTATTTACGGGGGCTTTGTCCTTCCTGTGGTAAGGCGGAAGCTTTTACGAAGGTAGATCAACCCTACGTTATTTTCTGTGGTCGTTTAAATAACTGTGGTGCAAGTCATACTGCCCGTAGCTTGTTTGCTGATTTGTTTGCCAACTGGTCAGAACGCTTTCCTGCTTCAGCCAGTGACGCGCTTGCTACTGCCCGTGCTTACTTAAAATACGATCGACAGTTTAATTTAACGCTTTTGGGTAATGTGTGGCAGCAGGGTGCGCTTCCTTTAAAGAATGGCTCTTTTGCTGCCACGGTTAAGTTTCCTTTGTGGGGTAATCACTACTGGCAGCGAGTGCTAGATACCGACCTAATCCCTTTATTAGATGTACCTGAAGGTCAGGCTAAAAAAGCGCGTTTCAGTGCGGGGGTAAAATACTCGGGCAAGTGCTGGGTACCGCCTAATATGCAGCTTCAAAAAGGTGACAGTGTTTATATTGTTGAAGGCATTTTTGATGCGATTGCTTTGTGGATGTACGACATTAAAAGCATTGCTGCCTTTAGCTGTAACAACCTACCAACTGAATTTATTGAACAGCACCAAGCCTTAGACATTGAATGGGTGTTGGCTTATGACGCTGATGCAGCCGGTACTCGAGCAGCACTTAAATTTAAGCAGCAGTTAATTGAACTAGAGCAAAAGGTATCAATTGCCCTCACCCCGTCTAAAGATTTGGATTGGGATGACTGCCACCGTTTAGGCAAGCTTAATGATTCTAGCTTTTGGGAAGCTTGCCATTACCGTGGCAAGCTACTGCAGGCAGAGTCAGCCAGTGGTTATGCAAAAGTCATGTATGAGCATAAAAGCTTTAGCCGCTGTGTATTTGAGTATGCCAAGGCTACTTGGTCAATTAGTGTGGATAGCAATGAGTATGAAAAAGAGCTGCAAGAAAGCACCACCCCTAGCACGGCTTTTCATAAAGCCAGTAAAATTCGCAAAATCAGTAACTGCACTCAAGAGTTTTTGTACATTGAACGGGATGAACTGGCCGATGATCAAAACTATGTGCTTAAACTGCGTTACGAGAACGGCCACCCTGATCAAATCATTCTATTGCCCGGTAGCTGCATTGATTCCCCCAGTAGCCTAAATAAAGCCTTACTCCAAAGGGGTTCAGGTGCGTTATTTACCGGTAACACCCAAGACTTAAATACCCTGCAAAATCGCTGGTTTAAAACCATTCGCACCATTCAAAGCCTGCCTTTTATTGGTTATGACCGCCTTTCTAAAACCTACGTTTATCAAACCTTTGCGGTGCGTGATGGCCGGGTGATTGAACGCAATAACGATGGTTACTTTGAATTAGGTAAGCTAGGGCTAAAAACTAATCTAAAAAGCCCCCACATCAACTATGCCAGTGGTTTTAACCCTGCTTGGGTCAGTGATTTATGGGCGGCCTTTGGTGCTAAAGGACTGATTACTTTGGGCTTCTGGACTGCCACCCTCTTTGCGCAACAAATTCGCAGCCAGCACAAAAGCCTGCCTTTTTTTGAAGTCACGGGTGAGCCAGGGGCAGGTAAATCAACCTTAATCGAAATTCTTTGGGCGGCTTGTGGGCGCGATTATGAAGGTTTTGATCCTGCTAAAGCCAGACCCGCTGCCATTAGGCGTACCTTTAACCAAGTGGCTAACCTACCTGTGGTGTTGATTGAGTCGGATTACACCGAAGAAAAGAAACACTTAGCCCAATTTACCTTTGACTCGATTAAGCCCCTTTACGATGGTCGGGGAACCGGTGCTATCGGTATAGCTAACCGAGGTAATGATACTGAAGAAGCCATGTTCCAAGGAGCAATAGTTATCGCTCAAAACACTGAAGTACAAGGTGAACAGGCAACTTTAGAGCGTATTCTTGCCCTACGTTTTAACCGCGCCAAACGTGAAACCATACCTGCAGCCCAGCGATTAATTAATGCCTCTAAAGAAGATAACTTTGCTAGCTTCTTACCCCAAGTCATTAAACAAGAAAAAGCTTGGCTAGAATGCTTTGAAAAAGGCATGAAAGCCTATGAAGAGACTTTATGGAATGCACCGCTAACAGGACACAACAGCCAAGCCATTAAGAACAACCGCCTAGTACTTAACCATTTACAGCTAATGGCCGCTGTAGCCACGCTACCGATGATTTTTGGTAAGCAATACATCAGTGACGCTATGCTTCAAACCTGTGAAACAGAAGTGCTAACCATGTTAGCTGAACGGCATAAACGCATTGCGGGTGATAACCCTATAATTGAAGAATTTTGGGAAACCTACCATTACATTAACGACCAAGAAAACCAGCTTAACCATAGTAATAGTCCTGATACAGACATCGCCATTAACATTCCGCACTTTATGGATCTTTGCCGTACCTTCAACCAGCCCATGTTTGATCCTAAGGAATTAAAAAAATACCTGCCTAATTCCAGCCGTTACCCCTACAGGGAACAGAAGAAGGTTTGGAGCCGAATTAAAAAACGTACCCTGAGCTGCTGGGTATTCAACGTAAAGCAATAACACGCCTAAAATGCCAATTTTTAGCCCTGCCTAGCCACCTAGGGAAAAGGGTAATAAAGGTAATATCTATTCTAAACAGCCATAAAACAGGGCTTACAGCCTTATATGTATAGTAATAATTAGGTAAGGAAGAAGTAATAACCTTACCTAAACTCCCTTCTTACCCCAGTCCTTTTTTACAGCTTTCACCCCTCTTTTTCAGATTCAGCCAAAACTACCAATATATTATTAATTTGATTGACACTATCTATTTTATAGCTATAAACTAACTCTATATTGTTTATTTAATACAGGCTCAAGCAATACAAACAATATAAAGTCAGTCTATTTGAGCTAGCTATTTGCTAGACAAGAAGTGGACATCAGATAGATACCCAATAGGTATCCAATAGATACGAGGTCGATATGAGCAAGATAGCAGTGGGTTTAGACAGCGGTTGTGCTTTTAACAAAACGGCTTTTCTTAATGAAGAACAGCAATGGGTTGAGAGTTCAACTCCCTCCTTGGTTCGTTCCGGACGTGCCAATATCACGCTAAGTGGTTCTCAAGGTTATAGCTATACCTGCGAAGGTGAACAATGGACTGCCGATGAAAATGCCGTGGATGCAGAAGACACTCGTTTTGATTCTTTCTCCTACTCCACTTTAAATACGGTGCTTACCCATCACACCCTTAATAAGCTGGTAGCAGAGAACAGTTTAAACAATGAAGTCAGCATCAGTACCGGCTTGCCACTGAATCATTACTTCACTGAGCAAGGCATTAATAAAAGTGCCATTCAACGCAAACAAGCTGCACTTCTTAAGCCGGTACAAGGTTCTGGCGTTAATTTGGTTTGTCAGCAAGTCTGCCCTGAAGGTTTAGCCGGTTGGGTGGATGCAAGAATTGATCGCTTAGGTCATGAAAAAGCTTCACAAAGCCATGCTGTTGCCGTGGCTGATATCGGTGGCCGTACCACGGATATTTGTGTAGTGCTGCCGGATTACAGCTTAATAACCGAATACACCAGCACCTTAAACATTGGCTGTTTAGATATAGCTGCAGAAGCCAATCGCTTGATTAGCCAACGTTATGGGGTGGGCACTATCAATATGTTAGCTATGTACCAAGTGTTAGCCAGCGGTAAAATTGATTTAGGCAGGGGCAAGGTGCAGGAAGTCACTGAAGAAACCCAGCAAGCCACCCAAACTATTGCAGGCCGAATTACCCGTGAGATAGAACGTCGAACTGGCAAAGTGCCTCACCTAGAAGGCTTTTGTTATTTAGGCGGTGGTGCCGAACAGTTAAAGCAGTTTATTACTGGTCACAGCATTTTTATTCCCGAAAGACCGCGTTTTGCTAATGCGCGTGGTTTTCTAAAAATCATGCAGTACCTGAGCTGAGTCAGGAGCAAAGACCATGACAGTGACTAGAAACAAAAAAATCACCATTTACCTAGATAACAACATTACCCCTGAGTTAAGAGCATGGCTGGCCAAAAATGGCGATAGCTATGGCGGTCGTCGCTTGTTGCGTATGGGGTATTTACTGGAGCAATCGGGTTTAGCTGATCAAATTATGCTGCTAGCAACACAAAAAGGCATGGCACAAGCCAGTGAGTTTGATTTGGTGGCTAAGGCAGTTGAACTACTAGCACCCCTTCAAACCCCAGTACAGCCAGAACAACCCACTATTGAAGCAGCACCAGAAACAGCAACAACAATAACAGCAATTACAGAACAGGTTAACCAGCCTGAACCGGAAACCAAAATACCTAAAAAATCTTTGTTTGCAGCAGGAAGAAAAGATTAAGGAGACAAAATGCGTGTAACCACACCCACCAATTTAGTTTTTGATGACAGTGACCCACGTTGCTTTTTAAAGCTAGAAACCGGACAGCACGGCCAACACTACGCCTTTGTGCAATGTGTAGACGTTAATACCGGAGAGAAAAGCCGCTACTGGGGAATTTGGTGCCACCAAGAACAAGAAGCAGCCATGAAAGAAATACTTAACTGGGGCGGCAAATGGCCAAACCTACCCAAGTAAAATGCTAAAGCTATTAATAGGAATAAAAAAAGCCATCTAGCTAGAGTTAGGTGGCTTAGGGGGTTAAGTGCAATTAAATTATTTGTACATCCACGTAGATAGTTAAACGCCTAAACAACATCTAGACTTATACTTTACTTACTGCCAAGCCCAATAATTAAGCTTGGAGCATGCCTAAGTATAAAACGTGAAACTTCTACACCAGCAATAATATCAATTGGTTTTCCAAGCCTCTCACTAACAAGATGAGCATATTCCTCTAATTGCTCACTCGTATTACCGGTAGTAATTAATAACCCTCCATCACCATAATACTTGTCAATTCCTTCAGCTATCTGGTTAATAGCAGTCAATTCTGTATGTTCTCCAGCATAGGATTTAACTTGAACAATTAACTTACTAGACAAGCTTAAACATGAAAGTGGATTAAGAAACTCTACAATAAGGTCTGCGCCATGATCTGATTTCCAGCCAAATCCATTCATTGTAGACTCAACGTTGGGTATTGAATTAAAAACAGAATGAAGGAGCTTTTCTAGTTCTTTACTACGGTTCAACTCATGAATATATTTTGTAATTTTGGGAAGTAGGTCTGTATTAAACTTTGCTCTAAGGTGAAGGACTCCCCTCAACTCTCCTTCTAGAATCTCTGTATTTTTACACTTCAAATTTTCTAAGCTTTGTAAGAAGTCTTCAACCTGTTTAACTCGCTGACCACGACGCATGGGACGAAGGTTAACTGAAGGTAAAATCCTTTCATCATTTCGGTCGAACTCCACTATTGTCTCAGGGTTTATCGGTATAAAGTTACAGAAATCGATACCCCAAGAACACTTTAAACCTTCATCGTATTGATAAGTACCTGTCGCCTGTACTGCAACACAATGTCCATATTTTGGAGAGTTAACGTGAACTATCCAATCGCCCGCCTTGATTTTTAGAAGGAACCCGTTGCCACCATGATATTCATTAATAAGTGAAGTTTCTTGATCCCACATTCCAAAACGAGATTTACCTTTCATGATTTCTGCATAGACCATAGCTCTGGCAGAGTCATTATCGACTTTAGCAAAAGCAAAAACTTGTGGCTTCATATTATCCTCAATAAGCTTTATTACCTGTAAACGTATAAGGTCACTAAAAAAATATATGTATACCTAAAATTTATTCCTACTTACTAAACTAAGCCAGTTTTTATTCATTACCCTCCTCCTTAAAAGTTATTTTTTTGAGCGTACAGAAGTGATACTTCCGTCACTTCTGCTTCAGGCGAGTTAAAAAATGCGATATTGAGCAGAGTTTTTTTGTCAGCCTGATTTGATATAGCTTCTGCAATAGCCTGAAACTCTTCCAGTGAAATATCTGCTGCATTAGCTATATAAGCAAGAGTATTAGAGGTGCTAGCTACCCCTTCTAAAGCATTACTACCCTCAAGTATTTCTGAGGCAGCAATGGTTTTAAAGACAAATCGATGTTTTTTTTGTGACTTCAAGTGTTTCAACTAAATCATTAAAGTCTAATGAAATTAGACCCGAGTTGTTGGTGACGTTGAAGGTTTTAATGGCACGCTCAGCCCAGCTGTTAAATATTTTGTTGCTGCAAAGCTTATGGCATTGAATTTGATAGTTATTTTCAGCTAAGTCCCGCTCAACACCTTGCTTATCTAAAAACACACTGATTACTTCAGGATCAGTATTCTGGTAATCGGCTGGTGCAGCAACTAAAAACTCTAACCCAACAGTTTTTCGTTCTTCACCCTCCTGATTCAGTAAAGGCGAAACAAAAAGGTTATTGCCGGTTAAGAAGTTTTTAGTAATCAAGTAATACTCAGGTCTTACATATTTATTTGGGTATACGGATTTAATGGTTGATGGGGCACCTTCACCCCATCAATCTGATACCACCCTCAGATGGTTGATAGATCGACTCCGTAGTTGAGTTCCTCTGCGAAGTCCGGCAGTCCGTAACCGATGGATCAGCTTGATCAGAAAAATCGAGACCACTACCGCGATTCCGATAAAAAAGTAGCGCTGCCAGCCTCCACCATTCGCAAAAAGACTGAATGCGGCACCGGTGTTCCATAGGTGCACCCAGTTAAAGAACGGGGTCACCGAAACATACTCGCCATAGGCCATTGATTGCTGCACCAGCCACTTTACAGCCTGATCAGACGCTGCCAGCAGGCCCGATATGGACAATAGGGCATACGGCGAGAGCTTTTTGCCAATAATGAGCATTATTTAACCCTTCAACGCCAGAATGCGTCTGGCACCGTTAAGTACAATGCCCCCCGCGATGGTGCCGATAATCAGATCCGGATAATTGGACCCGGTCCACGCGACCAGGGCGCCGGCGGTGATGACCCCCAGGTTGATCACCACGTCGTTGGCCGAAAATATCCAGCTAGCCTTCATGTGCGCCCCGCCTTCCCGATGTTTGGATATGAGCAGCAGACAACTGGTATTGGCAATCAATGCGACGAATGCGATAGCCATCATCACCAGCGATTCAGGCTCACTACCGAATACAAAGCGTCTCACGACCTCTACGAGTACGCCAACAGCCAAAACCAGTTGGACCACACCAGCAACGTGCGCAACACGGACCTGCCTTTTCACGCTATGCCCAACCGCATAAAGAGCGAGTCCGTACACTGCCGCATCAGCAAAATTGTCCAGGGACTCTGCAATGAGGCCAGTTGACTGAGCCATCAGACCGGCAGTCATTTCCACCACGAACAGAAGTGCATTGATACCGAGCAACCAGCGCAGGGTCCCGGATTCTTGCTCAGCAGAAGCTGCCGAGAACTCGGCGGCCTTGATGGTCTCCGGATTTGCAGCAACGCTTTCCTGAAGCGCGGCGCCTAGCCCCAAGGTCTTCAGTTTCGATGTGACGGGCTCGACCTCGCCGTCATGCACGACCTTCAGCCGGCGGTTCGACAAGTCGAAGGACAGCGCTCGAATCTCCTCAAAGCCGCTCAGGGCTAGGCGAATCATTCGTTCTTCTGATGGACAGTCCATCTTCGGCACGGCATAAACACTGACCCATCTCCCTGGCGCCTCGGAGGAGGCCTGTATATCGGTATCCGCTGCGGACGTTGCATCACCGCCACAGGCGCCACCACAGGATTTGCTCATGATACGACTCCACTTGAACAATGTTGTGGTACCATTTTAAACTATAAAGCTACTATAAGGTCAATAGAGTAAAGAATCCGTTGGGGAGGAGGCTGATGCGCATTGGTCAGTTGGCGCAGTTGGTAGGGGTCGAAACACAGACGATCCGCTTCTATGAACAGCAGGGCTTGTTGCCGCCGCCTGATCGGCAGGACAACGGTTACCGTGTCTATACCGAGAAGCATGGTGAGGGGCTGGCCTTCATCCGTCGCTGCAGAATCCTGGGCCTGTCACTGGCTGAGATTCACGAACTACAGAGCTATCAGGACGACCCTCATCAGCCTTGTACCGCCGTCAACGCCTTGCTCGATGATCACATCTCTCATGTGCGGTCGCAGATAACCGCTCTGCAAGCGCTTGAGAAACAACTCGTTTCACTGAGAGCGAGTTGCAACGATGACCGGGAAGTTGAGGCGTGTGGGGTTCTTGCTGGAATTAGCGAAGGAAACATGCACCAGCAGTAGGTGAAGCATCAACCAGATAATCCGATGAGATGCCGGTCTGTCTCACTCTCATGCAAAGGTAAGATCAACCATTTAATCCGCTTACCCATTTATTTTTCATCAGGCACTTCCTTCCATAGTTTTAAGTACCCTAAAGGGTTTGAAATACTGGATGGGGGTGGTTCATTGTGTAGGATTTTTGTAACAGGGCGTAAGCTGGCTAGATAAAATACTCAACTTGCTTCAAATGGCGTTTGTACAACCACCAAGTAACTAACGTATCAACGAATATCCCTATACCGAAAAGTAGAACAATGCCAATCAGTGTTGGTTGGATAACCCCTTGAAGGTATAGAAAATAAGCGCTTCCATAAACAGTTACATTGGTAATCAGTGACTGTAAAGCGAGGTAGCTAGTTCTACCTTGGCCATAAAGTACGCTATCCATGGTGGTATTCAGCATGAAAAACAAATAAAAAGGTAAAAATAAAACCACTAATTTCACATGAACCTTAGATTCTACGTTTAGTACTTGCTCAAAAAACCAGCCAAAGCCAGGTATTAAAATTAACCAGCAACTAGCAATAAAAATACAGGCTGCAAAATAACCTAGCATTTTTTTCTGGTGAGGTAATCGCTGGCCTTGCGCCGTATCTTGTTTAACTAAATCAGCTAGCGGTAAGAAAGGTAAAAGCAACCAACCCCAAATAAAACCATTTACAACCCAGAAGGTGCCTTGCTCTTCTACTACATTAATCATCCGGATAATAAATACCAAGAAAAAAGCATTGCGAATCAATGAATCGACACCACTCCACTGGCCGACAGTCCACCACTCTCTTAACCAACTAAAATCAGGCTTTGCAAACCAAGCAGTTTTATTCAATCTATAGTGTT
The DNA here is from genome assembly GCF_000422325.1 of Marinospirillum minutulum DSM 6287. Taxonomy (GTDB): domain Bacteria; phylum Pseudomonadota; class Gammaproteobacteria; order Pseudomonadales; family Halomonadaceae; genus Marinospirillum; species Marinospirillum minutulum. Next base: position 115,141 of record NZ_AULO01000011.1, on the reverse strand, counting down.
TATAGATGACTAATAATGAAAAAGCCAAAGTAGCGAGGCTTGCAACAATGTTGCTGTATGCAATCCCATTAACACCCATTTGATAGCTAAATTCAAACTTGCTGAGTAGCAAGGTATCAAGCGTAATACTTGTTATAACTTGAATGCCCAAAATAGAGTAAATGACCTTTTGCCAGCTCAGCAGAACAAAAAAAATCATCAAAAAACGAACCGAGTTAAAAAGGGTGGCGGCAATCATTTCAAGGCGGATATATTCAATGGTTGCTGGCACTTGCTCTGTGGCCTGTGCCATTGCATTAACAAGTAGCTCTGCAAAAATCACGATCAAACCTGCAGCTAAAGCAAAAACTATAAAAGTCACTAAGAGCCCAGTTTTAAGCTTATTAATCGTAGCTTTAGAGTCATGTATGCTTTTGCCTAGTAAGTAGAAAAGGGGCAATAAGATAGCTTCTTGAATTACTTCTAAACCTAAATTAACCCAAGCAAGCTGAGAGGCAATATTAAAACCCCACTCATTAGGTAGATCACCTAAAAAGTGGATTCTTGTTGTTGTATAAATGATCGGAAATGCTGCTGTTATTAAAAGGGTCAGATATAGACGCCAGTTGATCCGGCAAAATGAAGTTTTTGTTTCACCTAAAAGCTGCATCATCTATCTGAACCTCTCCTTGGCGTACTTAGCCTCACTCTTCAGGCTTTTCTCTAACCCTTTCGGCGATGTCCCCTACCTCGCAGTCAAAGTACTCACATAAAGCGCCCAACACATCTGTTGAAGTGCTATAGCCCTGTTTATTGGCAATTCTAGATAAGGTTGTTCTGTGTACATCAGTAGCGGCCGATATTTCATCCATAGTAATCCTACGGTTTTCTTTAAAGGCTTTATCAGCCATCAGCTCTTTTAGACGAAAACGAATCATAGCCACTCTCACATTAAATTTCGTTAATTATCCCTTATTTACCTCATTAGTAGCAAATATGCTAAAAACAAGTTGACTGACGTGTCATTTATGGCACTATAGAAGCATATTAAGCACCAGCGGAGGCAGCAAATGAGCACATATATCACAGCGAATCAATTAGCAGAGCGGTTGCACTATCACCCTCGTTACATCAACCAAGCCCTTAAAGATAAGGTTTTGTTTGAGGGTAAGCATTATATCCGTCCCTTTGGTGGACGCCGTGTTCTTTATATTTGGGAGGCTATTGAAGAAGAAATGATGCGTTATTCAGAAGAGGAAACTAGCACAGCTATTCCTATGAGCAACGGAGGTGTCTGCTATGGCTAGCATACGATCACGCCAAGATAATGATGCGTTATTTTTTGACTTTCGTTACCGAGGAGTTCGCTGCCGTGAACAAACTTTACTAAAAGACACGGTGGTAAACCGGCGCAAACTTCAAACTGTTTTGAATCGTATAGAGAAGGAAATTAACGAAGGCACTTTTAATTACCGCAATTTTTTTCCTAATAGCCCTATAGCTGAAAAATTTGAAGGAGTAGTTACCAGCATAGAAGAGCACGAAACACCCCTGTTTAAAGAATTTTGTGAGGAATGGTTTGATGAAAATACTATTCGCTGGAAGGAGTCTTACAGGAAGGTGGTTAGAATTACACTAGACAAATACCTGATCCCCAGTTTTGGAGATCAGGCAGTCAGCAAAATTACTAGAGCTAGCATTTTGAAATTCCGAGCCTCACTCGCCAAAGGTCAACTCGGAGATCAAGAAGTCACCATTTCAAACGATAGGGTTAATCATATAATGACGCCCTTACGAATGATTCTAGATGAAGCTGCCGACCGTTACGAATTTAACACGCCCTACAGAAACATCAAGGTATTGAAGGTTGTTCATAGGGATATTGAACCCTTCTCGTTTGCTGAAGTACATCAAATTTTAACAAATGTACGGCCTGATTACCGCGATTATTTTTTGGTGCGCTTTTTTACTGGTTTAAGAACAGCTGAAATAGATGGCTTACAGTGGAAGTACGTAGACTTAGCCAATAAAGTGATATTAGTACGCGAAACAGTGGTTGAAGGTAAGGTCACTACGACTAAAACGCCCGAATCACGTCGTGGCGTGCAAATGTCACAGCCTGTTTATGATGCCTTTGTACGCCTTAATGCTAGCAAAAAAAGTAGCTGCAAATTTGTTTTCCCTAATTTAAAGGGTAATCCACTTAATCACCGCAACGTAACTCAACGTGTGTGGTACCCGCTTCTTGATACCTTAGGACTAAAAAGAAGAAACCCCTACCAAACTCGGCATACCGCTGCTTCTTTATGGCTAGCTGCAGGTGAAAACCCTGAGTGGATTGCACGACAAATGGGGCATACAACCACACGCATGCTGTTTACTGTTTATTCTAGGTATATACCTAACCTAACGCGTACCGATGGTGCCGCGATGAACTCTTTACTTACAACGCAGGGGTTTAGCGAAGATGAATAACGACAACAAGAATTTATGCCCTGTTTGTCAATACTTCAAAAGCTATGATTTAAGCCAATGGCAAACTTACCAGCTCAATAATTTTGCTAAGTGGTTTATTAAAGAAAATAAAATTGAATCTGGCTACGGCCTATCAAAATACCTAGATCTCTCAGTAGGCATAGATAATCATGCCAGTGTTGGTGAGTGGCTAAAGTTATTGATCAGGGAAAAAAGCTATACAATTAAAGAACTCAAAACAGAACTACAAAAAAAAGTACCATTACGTTTTTTTAGAAAGGCTATAAAAAACAGCAAGTAGCTGAAAACATTCGTTGAGTGCAAAATACAACTAAAAGTCTGTAGTATTGACAGCTTATCTACTATTTTAAACAATACACTCACTAAGCCTCTTCAAGAAAGAGGCTTAGTGTTTTTTAAACAGGAAGCTTGTTTATTTTGGCCCAACTCTAGAGTTAACCTATGCACTGTCTAAATTGTGATGAAGCTATTGTTTTTGACGACCAACTGGATAATAACGAACCTTTTCAGTGTGAGCATTGCGACCAGTGGATGGTTATTGAGCTAGATGAAGGGTCTTATGAAGGCGCAATTAAGCAAAACGTTATTATGCTCGATGAAAATAATTTAGAGGACTATTCTTGAGATCAAAAAAATCAACTACTAAGCAAGAAGCTAGCAATATAATCCAGCTAAACCTACCCGAACTTTTAGGTGAAGCGTTTCAAGACTTTATCCATATTGATAATGACTGGAGAACTGTACCCAAAACTGCGGCGAAAAAATGCCCGAAGTACAAGGTATGGATATCTAATACTTCATGGGATTTAGTTTTACCAGGTGTTAAAAGTGAATTGGAAGTATTTGGTAAAACTAAAGCCATATTGGAACACCTAGTTAGCTTTGGTGGAAATATTGCTGATATTCTTAAACCCGGCTGGGAAGTGTCAATCTTTGCAGGGTATTTAGATGGTGAACAGCTTTTCTTACGCTGCATGAGGGTTAAAGAAGGCTTTTACCTAGATCTCTAGCTACTCATCATCAAACCCTACCAATTGCCCTTTTATTTTTTGGTGTTGGCCTTGGCTGCCACAAACATAATAATTTTTTCCATCATAAGCTGAAATCTTGCGTACAAGGGTATCGGCATCCTGCGTATAAAACACTCCAGGCCTACCCAAATGCTTGGTTAAGGGTTGATTTAAGTATTTCTCTAATAAGCTGGCCATTTTTAAACTAGGTTCAGTTAGGGTGTAACGGTCGGCACATAAACGTTGATAATCATCACACATTAAGCTGCTAACATTTACTTGCATGTAAGTAGCATCAAACTCTGGAGGCAACTTTAGCCTTGCTGCTAATTCGGGTGACTCAATAATGACTGGTGAGTGAATAAAAAAATGACAATATTCAACCTTTAAACCCAGTTTACTAGCAACGGCTGGGGCATAGTATTCAATACCCCAAGTAATGGATTTACCCATATTTGAGCTAAGCCCTGTCAAAATAATAATTGAACCTAAATCCAGTGGTACATACCTAACCCACAAGGTGGCATTAAATGTTTCTTTATCTGGCATTTCATTCAAGGTGGTTGTTATCAGTTGCTGATTCATTGCTAGCCTTATTTTAATTAACTTAACCTAGCTCACTAAAAAGTAAGCTAGGTTAAAGACCTTATTTATTAAACGCTATTGATTAGTAAAGAAAATCATCTAAGGGTGGGTTTATAACTACCCTTTCAAATTGCCCATCTCGAGCAAGCACAATAGCTTCAGCAACTTGGGCAATGCTTAGATCACTAATGGATTCAACATTAAAGGCGGGTAAAACATAGTTGGCATTCATGTTGATAGCATCCATAATTTTATCAAACTTTATATTATTAATTGCTGATAAAATAACATCCATTTCGTGAATGACTTTCGTGTTCAAGTCTGGCTCCGTAGCTGGGTCTACTAGGCAAACAGGATTAATTGATTTCATTTTCATTCTCCGTTTCATTGTGTCGTCCTAAATTATTAACACAAAAAAACTTATGCGCAACTAGTAAAAATAAAACTATTTTATAGTTTTAAGAAAAAAATTCTATTTTGTTTACTCTGATATTCTAGCTATAAAAATAGAGCCGCTTCTAATTAGAGTTACGATTTACACTAGCAAGATAATAAGCTACTAATAGCGCTGTAATTTAAAAGCTTGAAGATAGGAGCCGTCTTTTATTAAAATAACTAAGGCGGACAATAAGTTACCTTTACTTCTTCCTGTAATTTACCGTTCTAAATCACAGAAAGAAAATCACTAAGAAATTCGGGTTAATATTTTAGAGAAAACTAAGGACAAAAAAATCAAAATAAAATATTTAAAACAGCTTTCTTAGACAAAAAAGATCTAAATGCTTGTAGGTAGTCCGCAAGAATCCATTAATTTAGGAAAAGATAGTACTCAGAAAATAAAGGTCAGACATGCAGGTTTTGGGCACAAAGTGGGCACAGAATGGGCACGGAGCCAAAAAAAGACCAAAAAAAACTCAACCTAGTTAGTTGAGCTTGACTGTAAGCACTTGATTTTACTGAAGAATTTCTTGGTAGAACTACCCGGACTCGAACCGGGGACCTCTACCATGTCAAGGTAGCGCTCTAACCAACTGAGCTATAGTCCTATTTAAGATGCGACATTATAGCCGCTGATTTTGTAAATGCAAGAATTTAGACGAGCCAGCATAGTTTTTCTTAGAGGCAGCGTAGAAAACTAAATTAGAGTTGTGAGCTTTTATTGAGTACCTTAGACTTATCTCATATTTTAAGTTTTATTTTGCTAAGGAAAAATAATGCAACCCATACGACTACCACTTAAAGATTACACCACAGAAAACCCTATTACTGTAACTGAAGATACCGCCATAGATGAGCTAATGATGCTTATGGAAGGTGCGGGTGTGCGCCATTTACCCGTTGTTGGTCAGGGTCAAGTGGTTGGCATTATTAGTGACCGTGATATCCGTCTTTTTGCTGGGCTGTCTGATGCTGAAAAATATCAGGTAAATGCGGGCGAAATCATGTCACCTAACCCTCTAACTTTAAGCAGCACTACGCCTCTAGAAGAAGTTGCGCTTATTATGTCTGAGAAAAAAGTAGGTAGCATTATAGTGGTAGAAGAAGATCAGCTTTACGGCATTTTTACAGCCACTGATGCCTTGAATGCACTCATTGAAGTTATTCGCAAAGATAAGTAAAACAGCCTAGCCAAACAAAAAGAGCGCCTAGTTTTGATTAACTCAAAATTAAGCGCTCTTTTTTTATTCAGCTAACTTTAGTTGTATAGCTCAAATACACCTAAAATATTACCTAACCAAAGGTGTACCAGCATACTCGCCACGTAACCTAAGAAAATAACAGGTGTCCAACGTAGATGGCTCATAAATGTATAGTGACCACGCGCCGCACCCATCAGTGCTACACCAGCCGCCGAACCAACTGAAAGCAAGCTACCGCCCACACCAGCAGCTAAGGTTACTAGCAACCAATGACCATGACTAATAGTAGGGTTCATTTCTAACACAGCAAACATTACCGGAATGTTATCAACAATTGCAGAAATAACGCCAACTCCAAAGGCTGCCCAGGTTGCACCTACATCTTCAAACAAGAAAACAGAAACCAATTGTAAGTAACCAAAGTAGCCCAAGCCACCTACACACATCACAACACCATAGAAGAATAAAAGCGTATCCCACTCAGCGCGAGCAACGTTTCTAAAAATATCAAAAGGTACAACGCCACCAAGGTAACGCAATTTTTCTCGGTCTGCTTTTTCTTCTGCAACGGTACGCTTTCTTTCTAACGACTTTGGCAAACTTACACGTAAGAAGTAACCAAAGAACTGTAAGTAACCTAAACCAACCATCATACCAAATACTGGGGGTAAGCCTAAGAATTGGTGACCACAAACTGCAGTAGCAATGGTTAATAAAAACAGAACCATAATTCGCTTAGAGCCACGTTTCAACTCAACTTCTTCTGAAATACTGGCAGGTTTTCCCTTGGGTAAAAATAGAGTCATGATTAAAGCAGGAACTGCAAAGTTAACAACCGAGGGTAAGAAAAGGTCAAAAAACTCTAAGAACTGTACCTTACCCGCCTGCCATACCATTAGTGTGGTTATATCACCAAAAGGACTAAAAGCACCGCCAGCGTTAGCTGCTACTACAATGTTTACACAGGCCATGGCTATAAAGCGCTTTTGACCTTCAGCCACTTTAAGAACCACTGCACACATTAAAAGCGCAGTTGTTAAGTTATCAGCGATGGGAGAAATTAAAAAAGCAAGAATACCGGTAATCCAAAACAAAGACTTATAGCTAAACCCTTTTTGTACCATCCAAGCTCGTAAGCCTTCAAAGATACGACGCTCTTCCATGGCACTTATATAGGTCATAGCAACTAATAAAAAGAGCATTAGCTCACTAAAATCTAAAAAGTTTCTACTAAAGGCTGCCTTGGTTGCCGTATGATCAGTACTGACTATTCCAACTAGAACCCAGATAATACCGGCGGCGATTAAGACTGGTTTTGACTTGCGAAGCTGGAGTTTTTCTTCACCTACAACAACTAGGTAAGCAATAGCAAAAACAAAAACTGCTAAATACCCTGCAAGGGTACCCGTGGCATTTAGATGATCCACCGCTTCAGTGGAACCACTAGCAAAAACTGGTGCAGAAACCAACATTGCAACAATCAATGCAAATAAAGTTCGTAGCATAGAGTTCTTCTCACAATTAGCTAAAAGAATGGAAAGCAGCAAGGGCAGCGCCTTCGCAGCCGACAGTAAACTTGCACATTGTACAGTGGCACAAGCATCCGCGTACAGAATTACAATTGCCTGTATAAGATGTAATTATTTCACCCACAACAAGGTTTGAATATCAGTGCTAAACTGGCACTTATTCGTCTAGTATTCACAGCAATGCCCTTTAAAGGAAAATTACATGACTAAGCCTGAAACCCTTAAAAACGTTGATCTAGGTGAAGTAGCTAAATTTGAAGCCCTAGCCTCGCGCTGGTGGGATCCAGAAAGTGAATTCAAGCCCTTACATGATATCAACCCACTAAGAGCTAACTGGATAGACAAACACGCTGCGGTTGCGGGTAAGCGTGTCGCCGATATTGGTTGTGGCGGTGGTTTGTTATCAGAAGCGCTGGCTCAGCGCGGTGCTGAAGTAACAGGTATAGATATGGGTGAAGCACCACTGGCTGTTGCGCGTTTACACCAGCTAGAATCTGGTTTGCAAGTTGATTACCGCCAAATGACTGCCGAGCAACTAGCCGAAGAAGCTCCCAATAGCTTTGATGTGGTTACTTGTTTAGAAATGCTTGAACACGTACCCGACCCAGCAGCCGTTATTCAAGCCTGTGCAACTTTAGTGAAGCCAGGTGGTCAAGTATTCTTCTCTACCCTTAACCGCAACCCTAAGTCTTATTTATTTGCGATTATTGGTGCAGAATATGTCATGCGTATGCTGCCTCGTGGCACGCACGAATACAGCAAATTTATTAAACCCTCCGAAATGGGGCAATGGGCGCGAGAAGCCGATTTGAATGTCGCAGAGTTAATGGGCATGACTTACAACCCTTTAACCAAACGCTACAAGTTAACGCCTAATGATGTACAGGTAAACTACCTAATGCGCTGCACTAAGCCTGAATAACTAACCGAACCTAAAGAAATATAAGTGAGTCAACTTTGTTGAAACAACTAATTGCACCCGTAACCGCTCTTATTACTGCTTTAAGCTTAGCTGGTTGTAGCGCCATGAATGATAAGCCAGCCGATTATGCTACTAGCGATATCATTAGCCCTAGCCTACCATTCAAAGCCCAAAGCAATGAACCTGCTTGGCAGCTAACAATTACGGCTTCTCACCTTGAATTAGTCCAAGGCTACGAACAAAAGTCTCAACAATTTACACTAGTTGAACAACGACAAGCTGGCAGGGTGGTTATAACAGCAGGCGATAAAAAAGAGTTAACTGCTGCCTTAACACCCAACATTTGTCATGATTCCATGACAGGTATGCCCTACCCTTGGCAAGCAGAAGTAACGGTTGCAGGTAAAACCTTACAAGGTTGTGGTGGTAACCCACTTGAATTATTGCTTGGCGAATGGCAAATAGAAGACATTAACGGTGAAGGCATTATTGACAGCTCTCACTTAACCATTACGTTTGATGATAAAGGCCAAGTGTATGGTAGTGCCACTTGTAACCGCTATGGCAGCAGCTATGAACTGACCAGCGAAGGTTTAACTTTTGGACAGAGCCTAGCCACTAAAATGGCTTGCCCAGAAGCCTTGATGAATCAAGAACAGAAGTTTTTAGAAACATTCAATGAAATCAGTCAGTTTGATATTAACGAAAACGGTGCTTTAATTCTTAAAAGCCATAATGGCAAAACACTTAGAGGTTATTTGCTTGGACAGTGATACTCAACAGCCGTCCGCAGTGCGGGCGGTGCTTTTTGATCTTGATGGAACCCTAGTCGATTCAGCCCCCGATTTAGCGGCAGCTTTAAACCGCTTATTAGTCGAAGAAGGCAAAGCAGAACTGCCTTATGCTGTTATTCGCGATCAAGTCTCTAACGGTGGCAATGCATTAGTCGAGCTAGGTTTTGGTGTCAAACTAGGCGAGCCTAATCAGCCAGAGCTGCGCCAGCGTTTACTCAACCTCTATCAAGAAAATGTTGCTGAACACAGCAGTATCTTTACTGGTTTAGAAGAACTTTTAAAAGAGTTCGATCGCCAGCCTGTGCCTTGGGGCATAGTGACTAACAAGCCGCGTATTTATACCGATTTACTACTGCGCGAATTACGCATCAACGCTGCTGCAGTGGTTTGCCCAGAGGACTTAGGTGTTAGCAAACCAGACCCAGCACCACTTTTACTAGCAGCTAGGCAGTTGGCAACACCGCCAGAGCAATGCCTTTATGTAGGCGACCATGTGCGTGATATAGAAGCAGGTCGCCGAGCCGGTATGCAAACGCTAGTAGCAGGCTTTGGTTACATAGGCATTCACGAACAGCCTAGTAGTTGGGGCGCAGATTTTATTGCTAATACTGTGCCCGAACTCAATGCTTGGATTAGGCAAAGAATCGCATAATCAAAGGTATTAAAAAAGCACTCAGTAACCCGGTTACGCCCATTGCTAAACCGGCAAAAGCGCCAGCAAGGTTGCTGAGACTAAAGCACTGGGCCGTACCAAACCCATGCGCCGCCAAACCCATCGCAAAGCCTTGCACAGCATGGTCTTTTATTTTTAATAGCTTAAAGATTGGCGGACCCAACAAACAACCTATAGCACCAGTAATTAATACGATGCCAGCAGCTAAGGCTGGAAAACCACCAATTTGTTCAGCAATACCCATGGCGATAGGTGTTGTTACTGATTTTGGCACTAAAGAAAGCATCGTATCTTCACGCCCACCCAACAGCCGCACCAGTACCACTGTGGAAATAACCGCAGTAAAAATTCCAGCCACACATGCCAGCATTAAAGGAATAAATTCACGCCTAATTCTTTCACGGTGTTCAAACAAGGGTACCGCCAAAGACACTATCGCCGGCCCCATTAAAAAGTGAATAAACTGCGCACCTTCAAAATAGGTAGCGTAAGGCGTGTTGGTTATAAGTAAGAAACCTACTAGAAGAGCAATGGCAACTAATACAGGGTGAAGCAAGGGCGAGCCACCCGCACGGCGATTAATCCACTGCGCCAAAAAGAAGGCCAACAAGGTTAAAAGTAGGTGTAGCAAAGGGCTAGCCGCCATATACACCCAAAGCTCAAAAATCACTTCAGGCATCTTTTTCTATCCCCCACAGCTTCTTTAAACCCTGTAAAACCAATACGGTTACTATTAGGGTTAAAATAGTACTCACCACCAAAGTAATACTAATTACCCAAATGTCTTGCTTTAACAGCAGGCCATGGTTAATTAGCCCTACCCCAGCCGGTACAAATAAAAGTGGTAGGTAGCGCAACAACCCTTCTGAAGCACTACGCACACCGCCTGGCACTTTCTTTAGTAGTAACACAGCTAAAAGTAACAGCGCCATACCCAAAACTGGGCCAGGTACAGGAATGCCAGATAAGCGAGTGATTAACTCACCGATTAACTGAAATAATAAAAGAACTGCAAAACCTTCTAACACGCCACTCCTCCCTAGTTATTTTGTTAAGGCCACTTAGTTAAACACGACCGTTTTGTTGCCATACACCAGCACTCGGTCTTGTAAATGCCAAACCAAGCCACGTGCTAATACACTTTTTTCAACATCACGCCCTAAGCGCACCATATCTTGTGCTGTTTGACGATGATTCACTCGCACTGTGTCTTGGTCAATAATGGGGCCTGCATCGAGTTCTTCGGTTACATAATGGCAGGTAGCACCAATGAGCTTCACCCCTCGCTCATAAGCTTGGTGATAAGGCTTAGCACCTGCAAAAGAAGGTAAAAAACTATGGTGAATATTAATAATTTGATGTTGGTATTTTTGGCATAAAGCTGGGGGAATAATCTGCATATAGCGGGCTAACACCACGCAATCGGCTTGGGCTTCATCAATTAGGCGTTCAACTTCTGCATAGGCTTCTGCTTTGTTTTCTTTATTTACGGGCACATGAACGTAAGGTATACCATGCCATTCAACTAGTTCACGTAAATCATTGTGGTTAGAAATAACCAAAGGAATATCACAAGCCAGCTCACCACTTTGCCAACGGTGCAATAAATCAACCATGCAATGCGAGTCTTTAGAACACATCAGCACCACACGTTTTTTAATTTCAGAGTCGCTAATATCCCAATCCATATCGTATTCACGGGCAATAGGGCTAAAAGCAGTACGAAATTCATCTAAACCAAAAGGTAGAGTAGTAGCACGTATTTCGTGGCGCATAAAAAAGCGATTTACGTCTAAATCGGAATGGTGGTTAGCTTCAGTGATCCAGCCACCATACATTGCTAAAAAGTTACTCACCTTGGCGACAATGCCTATTTTATCAGGGCAGGAAATAGTCAGAGTATAGGTATGTTCCATGGATTACTTAGCTACCTTCTTTATAATCAGGTTAAATGAAAAAAGTCATTCTAGGCTTAGAAGCGAGTTAGTGCCAATGTAATTGCTGCATCTGCGGTGTATTAATAACATAGAAAACGCCTTGCCACACCTAGTCAACTGCTTCTAATATAAATATAAGTTTTTGTTCAATAAGGATTTTACATGGTTGCTGCTTTAGCATCAGATGGTTTGGCTTATCCACTTAAAGCTGTACGTTTGGGTATAGATACCCACCAAGAGCTGGTTGTTTACCTGCGCCGCAATAGCCATGTATGCCGATCAGAAGGCTTTACCTCAAGTAATCGAGTTCATATTCGCATAGATGACCGCTGGATACTTGCCACGCTGTGCATTATTGATAATGACCAACTGCTTCAACCGGGTGAAATGGGTTTATCTGAGTCAGCCTGGAAAAAACTTAACCCAGCACCCACTAGTGAAGCGCAAATTAGCCACCCTAACCCTGTAGTTTCTTTAAGTCACCTAAGGCACAAAGTTTACGGCCACCGTTTAAATGAAGTTCAAACCCAAGCCATTATCGACGATATAGTGGCTGGTCGCTACGCCGATGTTCACCTCTCAAGCTTTGTTACTAGCTGTGCTGGTAATGCCATGAATTTAGATGAAATTATTGCATTAACCAAGGCCATGCTTAAATCGGGACAGCAACTAAAGTGGGATAAAAGCTGTGTGGTGGATAAGCACTGTGTTGGTGGTTTAGCCGGTAATCGCACCACACCTATAGTTGTTGCTCTAGTGACGGCTTGTGGTGGCGTTATGCCTAAAACCTCATCACGTGCCATTACTTCACCTGCAGGTACTGCCGATACCCTGGCAACCATGACGCAAGTAGATTTAAAGCTAACGACCTTGCAAAAGGTAGTCAAAGAACAAGGGGGCTGCCTTGCTTGGGGTGGTTCGATTAACCTGTCACCAGCCGATGACATTCTTATCCGTATAGAGCGGATGTTAGATTTAGACAGTGAGGGACAAATGGTTGCTTCAGTGCTCTCTAAAAAAGCTGCTGCAGGTTCGACGCATGTACTTATTGATATTCCCATTGGACCCACCGCCAAAGTGCGTTCACAAGAAGCAGCCGATCTCTTGAGTGAATACCTAATTAAAACGGGACAAGCCTTGAATTTAGATGTACGCATTCTGTACACCGATGGTACTCAACCTGTGGGTCGTGGCATTGGGCCGGCTTTAGAAGCACACGATTTATTGGCGGTGCTACGTAACCAAGCAGACGCACCTAAAGATTTACGCAACCGCTCGTTAACCCTAGCCGCAGAACTATTAGAAATGGCTAACCTAAGTGAACCTGGTCAAGGGTTAGCCCTAGCAACTGCAACCTTAGATTCTGGTTTAGCTTTAACAAAATTCATGGCAATTTGTGAAGCCCAGGGTGGCTTTAAAGAACCTGGTGTTGCGCCTTACAAGTACAATTGGGTTAGCAAAGTTGCTGGTAGAGTTGCCAGCATAGATAACCGCCAGCTTTCGCAGCTAGCAAAACTGGCTGGAGCACCTGAAGACCCAACAGCGGGTGTTACCTTGCACCTAGAGTTAAATCAAACCATTAAGCCTGGCCAGCTAATTCTAACCCTTCATGCTGAAAGCCCCGGTGAATTGCAGTACGCTATTAACTTTTTAGAAACTCAAGCCAAAATAATTGAGATTATTCATGAATAAACCCAACAACCCGCCACTGGTTTTTAATTTAGATGCGCTCTTTGAAGAAGCCAACACGCCCACTTCAAGCCTTGCACCTAAACTGGTTAGGCTACTTAATGCAGAGGCAGGAGCCTTGGAGTATCGCCAATTTCCAGACGGTGAAAGCTACCTACGTCTTCTTAGCCAAGCTGCAGGACGTGATTGCCTTCTTGTCTGTAGCCTTTACAATCCTAACCCACGTTTTCTACCGCTTATCTTTGTTGCCGAAACATTAAAAGAGCTAGGTGCTAAGCGGGTTGCTTTAGTTGCACCCTATTTAGGTTATATGCGCCAAGATAAACGCTTTAAAACCGGTGAAAGTATTACTTCACGGCATTTTGCTAGCCTTATTTCCCGCAGTTTTGACTTTTTAATTACTGCAGACCCTCACCTTCACCGCTATCAAAGCTTGGATGAAATCTATGGTATTCCTAGCAGGGTAATGAGCTCTGTCAGCAGCATTGCTCAGTGGCTAGAAGAAAATACCACTAAGCCTTTATTATTAGGCCCAGACAGTGAAAGTGAGCAATGGGTTGCTGAAGTGGCAGAGCTTGCCAAGGCACCTTTTGAAATACTCGAAAAAGTACGCAGTGGTGATTTAGACGTAGCAGTTTCCGTTCCTCAAGTAGACGCTTACAAGGAACATACACCCGTATTAATTGACGATATTATTTCTAGTGGGCGTACCCTGTTAAGCACCTTAGAGCACCTAAAGAAAGCAGGAATGAAACCTGCCGTTTGCATAGGTACTCATGGCTTATTTGCAGCCAAGGCTTGGGAGCTACTAAAAGAATCCCACACCAAGGCGGTAATCACTAGCAACTCCGTCCCCCATCCTTCCAACGCGCTAGACCTTTCGCCTACCTTGGCAAAAGGTTTACAAGAATGGTTAGCAACAAGTTAAACAAAAAGTGCAACAGCTGCTGCAAGAATAATAACCGGCCAAGCCATTAAAGTGACCCAGCCACCATTCACTAGCATGTCTTGCTGCTTAACCTTACCACTACCAAAAATAATGGCGTTGGGTGGTGTTGCAACAGGCAGCAAGAAAGCACAAGAAGCGGCAACCGCAACAATAACAGCAACAACACTTGGGTCTATATTGGGTGTCATACCAATAAACAAAGGCACTAACAAGGCTGCACTCGCAGTATTACTGGCTAGTTCGGTTAAGGCCATAGTAAAAAGCGCCATTAGCGCCAGCACGACTAAAGCAGGCATAATCGCAAAACCACCACCTACCAAAGCAGCTAACCACGCACCAGCGCCACTAGCAGAAAGCGCGGCACTCAGCGTAATGCCACCCCCAAATAAAAGTAATACACCCCAGTCTGCGCTTTTTTCTATCTCGCGCCAGCTTGCCAAATTAAAGGTGTGTAGAAGCAATAAAGCTAAGAGAGCAACCGCAGCATCATAACCTTTACTTATACCTAAAGCCGCACCCAAAGGCGCTCCAAAAACCCATAGCAAAACCGTTAATGAAAAAACCAACAGCATACCGGTATGTGAAGGCGTCCAAGCCATTTCTACATCAACAACGCTAACCTCTGCTGTCAATGCAGGCTTCAAAACCTTGCGTAAAACCCAATCCATAAGGGGCAAGAGCACAAGAACAAGTGGCACACCCCAAATTAACCATTGCCCAAAACTCAAACCTACAGCCGCAGCAGCAATCGCGTTTGGTGGGCTACCCACTAAAGTACCTATGCCACCAATATTGGCACTAAAAGCCACGCCTAAAAGCACGTAAACCCAAGTATTACGGAAGCGGTTATAATCCAAGGGTGCTAGCAAACCCAAAGCCAAAGGCAGCATCATAGCTGCTGTGGCAGTGTTGCTTATCCACATAGATAACACGGCAGTTAACGCAAATAGCCAACGTGCAGCACGACCTAACTCGCCACCAGCACGTTGCATTACCCAAGCGGCCATCCACCGATCAAGCTTTTGCTGCCTTAGGCCAGCGGCCAAGGCAAAACCACCTAAAAATAAGAAGATAATAGGATCAGAGAAATGGGATAAAGCTTTAGGTAGGGTAAAAATACCAGTTACTGTTGCTAAAAAAGGCACAAGTAAGGCAGTAACACTGACATGCAAGGCTTCGCTTAGCCATAACCAAGCGATAACAGCAACCAAGGCTAACCCAGCAGCAACCTCTGCTTCTAGGGGTAACCAAAAGCGTATAACTACAAAAGCTATAGCTGCTAACAGACAATGAACTAGGCGCACAAAAACTCCTGATTAAATAACACACACCAAAAACAGCGTGAATTCTAGCCTTTGGCTGCATTAAATACAGAGTTAAATTGTTTTTATTTATTACCTACAGCTGTTAGCAACGGCTAATGTTTTAAATCATTCAATAAATACGCTTAGGCTTTAGGCAGTGTCACACCCTGTTGCCCTTGATACTTACCGCCTCGGTCTTTATAAGACACATCACACACTTGATCACCACCAAAAAACAGCATTTGGGCAACACCTTCGTTAGCATAAATAACAGCGGGCAAGGTGGTGGTATTAGAAAACTCCAACGTCACATAACCTTCCCACTCTGGCTCTAGTGGTGTGACATTCACAATAATACCGCAACGGGCATAGGTGCTTTTACCCAAACAAACCACTAACACATCACGCGGAATTTTAAAGCGTTCCACCGTGCGAGCTAAAGCAAAAGAGTTGGGCGGAATAATGCAACGGTCGCCTTTGAAGTCGATAAAGTTTTTTTCATCAAAATTCTTTGGGTCAACTATGGTGGAGTTAATATTGGTAAAAATCTTAAACTCATCCGCACAGCGCACGTCATAACCATAGCTTGATGTGCCGTAAGAAATGATTTTCTCGCCTTCTGCTTCACGTACTTGCCCAGCTTCAAAAGGCTCAATCATGCCTGTTTCTTGTGACATACGGCGAATCCAGTGATCCGATTTGATACTCATAAAACGTCCCCAACTCAGCCGAAAAAAGTTTAAATAAAAACCTAGGCATTCTAACAGAACAAAGATGTTAAAATCTCTCTTATTCTATTTCCCCAGAAGGGGCAAATCTTATTTTAGAAGGAAGTTACCCTGTGATAAAAGTGGTTAGTTTTAATATCAATAGCCTACGTGCTCGCCCCCACCAAATGGAAGCACTGGTTGAGGCTCACCAGCCAGAAATTATTGCTCTGCAAGAAACCAAGGTGAATGACCCTGACTTTCCACATGCAATGATTGAAGACTTGGGTTATCACGTTGAATTTCACGGTCAAAAAACGCACTACGGTGTAGCTACCCTTTCAAAAAAGCCACCCTTAAGTGTGCAAAAAGGTTTTGTAACCGACGATGAAACTTCACAAAAACGCTTAATCATTACTAGCCATGAGTGTCCTGATGGTAAGCCTTTAACAGTGATTAACGGCTACTTTCCTCAAGGTGAAAACATTAAGCATGAAGTTAAGTTTCCTGCTAAACGTAAGTTTTATAACGATCTACAGCAGCTTTTAGAAAATAGTTACACGCCAGATCAGCGAGTATTAGTGGTGGGTGACTTTAATATTTCTAGTACAGACTTAGATATAGGCATAGGCGATAAAAACCGTAAGCGCTGGCTACAAACAGGTAAAACCAGCTTCCAACCCGAAGAACGTGAATGGATGGATCGCCTAATGGCTTGGGGGTTTACCGATAGTTACCGTGAACAAAACCCTACTTGCAATGAATTTTTTAGCTGGTTTGATTACCGTAGTAAAGGCTTTGAAGATGACCCTAAGCGTGGCCTTCGTATTGACCTACTCTTAGCAAGTAAGGGCTTAGCACCTTTTTGTGTGAATACCGGTATAGATTACGCAATACGGGGCATGGAAAAACCTTCTGACCATGCGCCCGTTTGGAGTGAGTTTAAGTTTTAAAAAAATTAAACTTGAAGAAAGTCAGTAATGGTTTTTAAGTGTCTATCAAAACCTATAAAACCATGATTCCCCCCTTCTTCAACTAGTTGCTTTGCCGCTGAGTAGTAGTCTACTGCTTGGCGGTAATCAAGTAGCTCATCACCTGTTTGCACCATTAACAAACAACCTTCCATGTTGGGCTTAGCGACCTTAAACTGCAACAAACTCTCAGTGTGCTGTGCATTCCATTCATAACTACTTTGGTCATGAAAGTTAACGCCCTGACCGATTGCCCGCTCCAAGGTGATATAAGGCTCTACAGAAGGGTTCACCAATACATAAGGCAAGTTGTAGTGGTTAGCCAGCCAGGTTGCATAAAAACCACCCAAAGATGAACCAACCAAACCGACTGGCTCATGCTTTTGTATGACTTCTATTATTTCCTGCAAAGTTTCTATGGCTAATTCAGGGATATTCGGTAAAGAAGGCGACATAAAATGAATGCCTTGTTCTTGGCACCAAGCTTTCAACATTTGCGCTTTATCACCCCGACCACTAGAACCAAAACCATGAATAAATAGCAGCACTTTTTAGTCTTCCATGCTTTGTGGGCGAATAAGCAGTTCGCTAACATCAACATGTGCAGGTTGAGAAACCGCATAAAAGATTGCTTCGGCTATATCTTCAGGTTGCAATAAAGCCTTAGGGTCTGCATAGAGATTAGCTTTTACCGCATTACGTATTTTGTCATGCTTAATTGAATCAGGCAGTTCGGTAGCAACCGAGCCAGGCTGAATATCGGTAACACGAATTCCATAGCGTAGTGCTTCTTTACGCAAGGTATCAGAAATGGCTCTAACTGCGTGTTTAGTGCCTGCATAAACGCCCGCACTTTGGAAGGTAATACGTGCCGCCACTGAGCTAATATTAACAATATGCCCTTGTTTGCGTTCAACCATGCCAGAATAAACCGCATGAATAGCGTAAAGAACGCCCTTAATATTCACATCAATCATCTGCTCCCACTCATCTACCCGACCCGAAAGAATGGGGCTAATGGGCATGGTTCCGGCATTGTTGATGAGTAGGTCGACACCACCCTGAGCAGCAAGGCGTTCACCCACTGCTGCCATGGCTACACGGTCCGACACATCGACCGGCTCTAGGGTTACTTCAACACCCTTGGCTTTTAATTCAGCCGCCAAGGCTTCTAAGCGTTCAATACGGCGGGCAGATAATACTAGATTCACGCCAGCAGAGGCTAAACGCCGAGCAGTAGCGGCACCGATGCCAGAACTAGCACCGGTAATCCAAGCTTTTTTACCTTGTAATATTTGAGTCATTAGAGCGCCAATTCACGATCGCTTGCATTAATAAAAGCTTTCTTTAAGTCTTCAAATGTTTGCACTGCTGGGAACTGTGGAAATTCTTCAATCACATTTTTGGGTGCGTGGAAAAGAATGCCCTGCTCCGCTTGTTTCAACATGGTAGTGTCGTTATAAGAGTCGCCTGCGGCAATTACACGGTAGTTCAATAGCTGCAAGGCTCTAACGCTTTGGCGCTTGGGATCACGCTGACGTAGTTTATAATCAACCACTCGACCTTCTTCATCTACTTCCAGCTTATGGCAAAGCAGGGTAGGAAAACCTAGCTGACGCATCAGGGGTTGTGAAAACTCATAAAAAGTGTCGGATAAAATAATGACTTGGAAGCGCTCTCTAAGCCAGTTGATAAACTCAACTGCTCCAGGTAGCGGCTCTAATTCAGCAATGACTGCTTGAATATCGGGCAGTTTTAAATTGTGTTCATCTAAAATGCGTAAACGCTGACGCATAAGCACATCATAATCAGGAATATCACGCGTGGTTGCTTTTAGTTCATCTATGCCAGTTTTTTCAGCAAAAGCAATCCAGATTTCGGGTACCAAAACCCCTTCTAGGTCTAAACAAGCCAGTTCCATAACAATCCTTAAACAGTAGCAGGGTTAAAAAATTAATTATAAAGGTTTATTAGCGTGTCGGCAGCTCTAGCTTTGTAAACAGCTGATCAACTTCTTGCTTATTGGCAGCCATTAAACCTTTATCTAGGGTTTCTTTATCTAAATGAGCAGCTAGCTTTTCAATAAAATGATAGAGGTAACCTCGCATAAACGTACCCCGGCGTATGCCTAAGCGCGTAATGCTTGGCTCAAATAAGTGGCTAGCATCAATTACTTCCAGGTCATCATCACGCTTATCAGCAGCCATGTGCGCCACTATACCCACGCCTACACCAAGACGCACATAGGTTTTAATAACGTCAGAGTCAGCGGCAGTAAAAACAATTTTTGGTTCTAACCCTGCTTTAACAAAAGCTTCATCTACCTTAGCGCGTCCAGTAAAACCATTAATATAAGTAACCAGTGGATAATCGGCTAGATTTTTGAGCGTCAGTTTTTTCACTTTTGCTAGGGGATGTTTTTTAGGTACTAGAATACAGCGGTTCCATTGGTAACAAGGAAAGGTTACTAGATCACTAGTATTGGCAATGGACTCGGTGGCCACGGCTAAATCAGCTTCCCCCTCTGCAACCATTTGCGCAATTTGTGGTGGTGTTCCTTGCTTTAAACTGAGTGTTACATCTGGGTACCTTTCCATAAACTGCTGAATAACTTCAGGAAGAATATAGCGAGCCTGAGTATGGGTGGTTGCTAAAACTAAACTTCCTCGTCGCTCATTACTAAAATCAAAAGCAACTTTTTTAATGTTCTCAGCTAGTTGTAAAATTTGCCCTGCCATATCAATGACAGCTTGGCCTGCAGGTGTTATTCGAGTGAGGTGTTTGCCACTTCGCACAAAAATCTCAATGCCTAACTCATCTTCTAGCAAACGGATTTGCTTACTAACACCTGGCTGAGAAGTAAATAGGTTTTGTGCTGTGGCGGACACATTTAAATTATTGTGTGCCACTTCCCAAATATACCGTAATTGCTGCAATTTCATGGCAAAGTCTCCAACAAGGAAAAGGTTATAAGAAAACCCCTATAAATTACCTTTAAGAATATAGAGAAATGCTTTTTAGGGCAAGCGTCCTTGTGCAATCATTTTTCGCCAATCTAAAACCCAAACATCTTGGGCTTGCAACTTACCTTTTAACTCTAGGCCAATTACCGGATAACAAGGCAACCTATCTTTAACTGCCGCAAAGGTTTTTTCGCCAATAATTATATCTACGGTTTCACAGGGCTTAACTTCACCTGCCTGCTTGCTAGCCTGCCAATTACAGTTAACTTCTTTGGTCATGCTTTCTAAGCGTGCTGCAGTATTTACCGCATCACCTATGGCAGTAAAATTAAAGCGGTTAGCAGCACCAATATTACCAACTACAGCCTCGCCGGTATTAATGCCTATACCCATTCTTAAGTAATGAGGATCATCCACCGAATAGGGTAGATTAAAAGCATCTAAAGCTTGCATCATTCCGGCAGCTGCTAAACAAGCGTGGTAGGCGTGGTCTTCATCAGCTAAGGGCGCATTAAATAGTGCCATAACAGCATCGCCCATTAGTTTGTCTAGAGTACCGTTATAGCGGTGCACTTCTTCAATCATTGATCCAAAGTAACGGTTAAGATGACTAACTAATTCCTCGGTTTCTAGTAACTCGGTGGTCGGTGTGAAGTCTCGTAAATCACTAAACAAAACGGTTAGCTGTTGGCGCTTACCACCCAACTGCAACTCATCACCTTGTTTAACCAACTTATCAACCAAGGCAGGTGCCACATAACTACTAAAAGCAGACCTTAGATAAGCAGTTTCTGCTCGGCTCATAACAAAGAACCATACCTCTCCAACTAGTACAGTAAGTAGTAAGAACACTAGTGGGTAAAAAATCTCTAGCCAAAGGTTAAAAAAAGCATAGCCAGCAACACCTATTCCAGCAATGCTTAAACCCAGCAAAAAAAACAAGAGCAAACGCAACCAAGGCTGGCTGAATTGCCAAATAAAAATTACAAAGATAAAGACAGCCAGTAGGACAGCTAATAACTCCCAACCGTTAATATCTGTTAGCAAACTGTTGTCCAAAAGATTGGAGACAAAAGTTAGATGTATCAGAGGACCGGGCAATTCTCCTAAAGGAGTCACACGCATATCGGTAACACCTGCCTCGCTTACCCCAACCAGTACCCAGCGCCCAGCCAAGCGCTGTGGATCCCAATCAGGCTGAAGCAGTTCAGTAAAAGCGATTCTTTGCCAAGTACCTACTGGATAGTAGTTAATTCGGGCACGTGTTTTTTTATCTACTGCAAGTGGCTGCTCACCTAATAAAGCTTGAGTGCCATTTAATTCTAAATCTACAAAGTGACCTAAACGCCACATTTGTACGCCCATATTAGGTATAGCCGCATCTTGCAACCAAAAAGCTAAAGGATAATGACGAATTTTTTGATCTGCATCTGGGCTGGTATTGAGTGCTGCCAATAAAGGAAAAGCTTCGCGTATTTTTGTTATAGGTATTTCTGCTCGTTGACTATCAATTAATTGAGCATTTTCTGTACGATTTAAAGATGAATAAAGTAAATGTTGATAGCCTGCATTATCTTTTGTGAGTGTTTCTGCTTGTGGGCCATTTAAAAACACACCACCTATAACTTTATTTTCTAAACGGCTAATTGCATTGGAAAGCGCTTGATCATGTGTAGCTACCGTAGGTTCAGAAAACAATATATCGAGACCTATTACTTCCGCAGTATTTAGCTGCGCAACCCCTTTGGCAACTAAATCACGTGACCAAGGCCAACGTCCATGAGCTCGAACACTGGTATTTTCTATATCAATAAACACTAGTTTTTCTGATGGCTTACGCTTATTCCAATGAAAGTAATCATCGGTTAGCGCACTTGCTAAAGATTGAATTATCAAAGGCGGGTGCAAAGCTAGCTGATAAGTTAGTAGCAATAAAATAAAACCTAATAGGTAAAACCCATGTTTTTTTAGCAGGCTAATCCCGTTCTTTTTAAATAAACCCAAGCTATTTATTACTCTAACCATAAATGTAGCTGTTTCTGTAGCTGTTCTACCGCCTTATTGACAGGAGCATCTATAGCTTCAGGTTTTTCACCATCACTATTAAGAGTTAACTGGCGACCTGTTTGTAGATCAACACCGCTGACATAAGCTTTAAATTCAGCCATTTGCTGCTCTTTATAGTCATTAAAAGCTTGATCTAAACTATTCTTATACTCTGAAAAAGATTTTTTTTGATACGCCTGATACTCCTCAAAACTCATTTCAGAAACTGGCTTGGTACGAAAGTAAGCCATCGCTTGACCATCTTGGCGCTCTACACCCACTGCACCTTTAAACAAAGCCACATCATTCCGTGCTGTTTGACTACTTACTAAAAATTCAGTGCCTTTAACGCCTATGACAATTAAAGGGGTTTTAGCAACAAACCTATGCCCTTCACGCTGAGCAATTTGAAATAAAGCAGCTCCTTCAGCTAAAGATAAGCTGTCGGCATCTAACACTTCTAAACGGCTGTTTTCTGCTAGCACCACTTCTCCACCCACATGACTAATAAGTGCTTGTGCTTTAGAAACAGTTTGTACTAGATCACCCGTGCAAAGTGCATAAGGTAATTCAGGGTTACGCACTGGAAAGGGCGAGTTAGCTTTAACCAGCTGCACCTGACCTTCCATACGCTTTAATGAAGCATAGGAGTCACAGGTTTGGGTGGTTGCTAAACCTAAGGATGAATAGGTAAAAACTGACAATAAAAAAGCTGCGGATAGAAAACGCTGATGTGTTTTCATTGATTATAACCCTGCTAGTATCATTTATTATTTGGCGTATGTTACTACATGCCGCGGTTGATGTGAGTATAAATAAAAAAGACCTGCCAGTTGCCTGGCAGGTCAAACAAGGGCACAGAGAGTGACCCACAGAGCTACATAAAAAAAGCTAGATGTTACTTAAAGTTCTTTTTAGCGAACTTTTGAAGCTCACCTACAATACCAGCACGGAAAGCCATAACACAGGCCACAAACACCACACCAAGAATGACGTTAACCCAATCACCCAAAGCACTTTGTGCTAATTGGTGAGTAAGTGTTAATACAAAGGTAGCACCAACAATGGGTCCAACCAAAGTACCTACACCACCTACCAAGGTCATTAGAATAACTTCACCTGACATGTGCCAATGTGCATCGTTTAAAGAAGCTAGCTGGAACACAACTGTTTTAGTGGAGCCAGCTAAACCCGCCAAACCTGCAGAAATAACAAAGGCAACCAACTTATAAGCATCTACGTTGTAACCTAGTGAAGTTGCACGTGGCTCATTTTCACGAATGGCTTTTAATACCTGCCCAAAAGGCGAGTGAATAGTCCGCTGAATAAGCATAAAGCCGATCAAGAAAACAGCCAGTACAAAGTAGTACATAGATAGGTTATTTTCTAAGTCAATAAAGCCAAATAGGTAGCCACGAGGTACACCCTGCATTCCATCTTCACCACCAGTAAAGTCAGCCTGGAGATAGAAGAAGAATACTAGCTGTGCCAAAGCTAGGGTAATCATTGCAAAATAAATACCCTGACGACGTATCGACAGCAAGCCAAAGAAAGTACCTAAAATAATTGCCGCTAGTGTACCTACAAGAATACCTACTTCAGGCGTTACAGCATGTTGGCTAAGCAGGTAGCCAGTGAAGTAACCACCGGTTGCTAAAAAGGCAGCATGGCCAAAAGACAGCAACCCTGTATAGCCAAGCACTAAATTAAAAGCACAGGCAAAGAGTGCAAAACACAGTATTTTCATTAAAAAAACTGGGTAAGCAAGAAAAGGCGCAATCAATGCAACAGCTAGTAGAGCAAGGTAAATCATTATGCGTCTGCGGTTAGCAGCCTTTTTAGACTCCTGCACAGCACTCACTCTAGCTTTTGTAGTTTCGGTCATAGCCATGATCTATGCCTCCTTACCAAATAGTCCTGCTGGACGAAGCAGCAGTACAAATATCATTACAAGGAAAATTACCGTATTTGAAGCCTCTGGGTAATAAACCTTGGTTAAACCTTCAACTATACCCATGGCTAGGCCAGTCACTATGGCACCCATAATGGAACCCATACCACCAATAACAACCACGGCAAACACCACTATAAGTAGGTTAGCACCCATACCCGGAGCAACTGAGTAGATAGGAGCGGCTAACACACCTGCAAAAGCGGCCAAGGCAACACCAAAACCATAAGTTAGGGTTACAAGGAGCGGTACGTTGATACCAAAGGCCTGCATTAAGGCAGGGTTTTCAGTACCCGCTCTTAAATAACCACCGAGTTTAGTTTTTTCAATTAAGAACCAAACCGCAATACAAACCACCACAGCAATAGCTACTATCCAGCCACGGTAGAAGGGCAAGAACATAAACCCAAGATTAATACCACCACTTAGCTCGCTAGGAACTGGGTAACGGTTACCAGAAACCCCAAACAAATTGGTAAACAAACCTTGAATAATTAGCGCTAGACCAAAGGTAAGTAGCAGGCCATAAATATGGTCAATGTGTGTAATACGGCGTAGTAGGTAGCGTTCGATTAGTGCGCCAATAATACCCACTATAAGCGGTGCTAAAAACAAGGCAGCCCAATAGTTGATACCCAGTAAATTTAGCAACAGATAAGCTGCAAAAGCCCCCAGCATGTACTGGGCACCATGCGCAAAATTGATTATCTTGAGTAGGCCAAAAATAATTGCCAACCCTAGGCTCAGGAGAGCGTAAAAAGCGCCGTTGATCAGACCTAGCAGCAACTGACCGAAAAATGCGGCTGCAGGCACTCCAAATATCATGGTCATCTGCGTACCATCCTTTAACAAAATTCTTATTTATAAAGCGGGATCAGAAGGATCCCGCTAGTCTGTAGCTTAATGACTTACTTCTTTACTAAAGAGCACTTACTCTCAGACAAAGGACGGAAAGCGCCATCGGCTGGAATAGTACGTACGATCTTGTAAAGGTCCCACTCATTTTTAGACTCAGCAGGCGTTTTAACCTGGGCTAGGTACATATCGTGAACCATACGACCATCTTCACGGATGTAACCACCCTTGGTGAACATGTCGTTAACCTTGTTTTTAGCCATTTCAGCGCGTACTACCTTGGCATTATCACTACCTGTCGCTTCAACGGCTTTTAGGTAATGCATGGTGCTTGAGTAGATACCGGCATGAACCATGCTAGGACGTGCATTGGTACGCTTGTAAAACTTGTCTGACCAAGCGCGTGCATCTTTATCTTTATCCCAGTACCAACCAGTAACTAGCTGAATACCTTGGGCCGTTTGTACACCTAAGGCGTGAACGTCAGTCAAGAAGAAAAGTAGTGCAGCAACGGTTTGACCTGATTGCGCTAAACCAAACTCACCGGCAGTGATTACCGAGTTAACGGTATCGCCACCAGCGTTGGCAAAACCAACCACCTGAGCGCCAGAAGCTTGTGCCTGTAAAATATAAGAAGAGAAGTCACTTGTTGCTAGCGGGTGACGAACTGTATCAACAATTTTTCCACCTTCACGCTCAACAACCGTACGCACGTCATTTTCTAGCGAGTGGCCAAAAGCATAGTCAGCAGTCACTAGAAACCAGCTTTTACCGCCTTCAGCAACAATAGCTGATGCTGTTGAGTTAGCTAGTGGGTAGGTATCATAAGCCCAGTGAATATGGTTAGGGGTACAGTGTTCGTTAGTAATACTAGAAGCCGCAGAACCGTTTACCAGACCAATAGCATCTGAACCGTTCAACACCTTAGTAGCAGCAATAGTTACAGAGGAAGCAACCAAACCTGCAACCATGTCTACCTTGTCACTATCTAGCCACTGGCGAACAGTACTAGAAGCAACGTCTGGGCTGTTACGGTCATCAGCACTCATCACCACAACTTTTTTACCTTTAACCGTACCACCAAAGTCTTCAACCGCCATACGCAAGGCTTCTAAACCATTAGGACCTGCTAAATCACGGTAGGTACCTGACATATCTGCCAAATAACCAATACGCACTTCGTTATCGGTGATTGCTGCCTGAGCAGCCCCTGCGGTCATTGCTGTTGCAACTGCAGCTGTTAGTACTTTTTTTATTAGTTTCATTCGTCTACTCCGATGCCTTGCCGGCTTTTGTTGTTGTTTTGTTTATCATCCATGAATAGCTAAGTGCTAAGTGTTCCAGTCCAACTTTTTACAGCAACACCTAGGTAGTTAAACGCCTAAATAGGTGTTAAGTATTTCTTTCTTACTTTCTAATTCGTCTTTTTTAACTTCTTCTACAATTTGACCGTGTTCCATTAGGTAATGACGATCAGCAATCGGTGCTGCAAAGCGGAAGCTTTGCTCTACCAGCAAAATAGTTAACCCTTTTTCTTTAAGCTGGGTTAATACTTCGGCCAGTTTTTGTACAATAACGGGTGCCAAACCTTCGGTAATTTCATCTAGCAAAAGCATGTTTGCACCAGTACGTAAAATACGTGCTAAAGCCAACATCTGCTGTTCACCACCAGAAAGACGTGTACCTACACTCTTACGACGCTCATAAAGGTTAGGGAACATATCGTAGATTTCATCAAGTGACATACCACCACTACGTACCGTCGGTGGTAACAACAAGTTTTCTTCTACATTAAGGCTTGAAAAAATACCCCTTTCTTCTGGGCAGTAGCCCACACCTAAACGTGCAATATGGTGAGGAGCAGTTTCAATGGTTTCATTACCATTGATAACGATGGAACCAGTACGGCGACCCACCATATTCATAATGGATTTAAGCGTTGTACTACGTCCTGAACCATTGCGACCAAGCAGGGTAACTAGCTCACCTCGGTTTATTTGCAAGTCAATGCCATGCAAAATATGCGATTCACCGTAATAAGCATGTAACTCAGTAATATTTAACTGCTCGTAAGTTTTACTCATGATGCAGTCTCCTGCTCTTCATCGGCTTCTGAACCCATATAGGCCTCTTTAACCTGAGGGTTAGCAGAGACACTTGCATAATCACCCTCAGCAATAACCGTGCCGCGAGCTAATACAGTTACCTGGTTACAAAGTTTGCTAACCACACGCAGGTTATGTTCTACCATCAAGATAGTACGACCCACGGCTGCTTTACGAATAAGCTCCGTTACGCGATCAACATCTTCCAAACCCATACCCTGCGTTGGCTCATCTAACAACATAATGGTGGGTTCCATTGCCAAGGTGGTTGCTAGTTCCAAAGCACGCTTACGACCATAGGGTAATTCAACCGTAATATTGTCGGCATACTCTTCTAAGCCTACGGACTCAAGTAAGTCCATCGCACGATCATTTAACTGATTTAGAACTTTTTCATGTTTCCAAAAGTGGAAAGAGTTGCCCATAGGACGCTGTAGAGCTACACGCACGTTTTCCAATACAGTCATGTGTGGGAAAACAGCCGAAATCTGAAAAGAACGTACCACGCCTAAACGCGCTATCTCGCTGGACTTCATCTTAGCTATGGACTTACCACGGTATAAGATATCGCCACGTGTAATAGGTAGGTATTTAGTTAGAAGGTTAAAAAGTGTTGTCTTACCTGCACCGTTAGGGCCGATAAGCGCATGAATATTCCCTTCTTTCACTTGCAGGTTAACCGAGTCAACAGCAGTGAAGCCGCGAAACTCTTTAGTCAGACCTCGCGTTTCTAACACGAACTCCTGGCTCATTGTAAATCCTCTTGCTGTGGGCTTAGCCCTGTTGTTTTTATACCAGCTTGTCGTTGACCTTGTAGAACCTGTCTTTCTTCAAGATCTTTTTTGTGACCTTGACGTAAACGTAAACCAAAAAGACACATCCTACAAGCTCTGATTTAGATTATTTTGCGTTTTTTAACTTATATCAAGTTTTTGTTATACCTGCTGCCTTTAATGACTCACCTATTTCAGGAAGAATGGATAAATCATCAATGGTTGAGGGGGGCGCATAATCTTCACCTTCAGCAATCTTACGCAAAATAGCACGCAAAATTTTGCCTGAACGTGTTTTTGGTAAACGCTTAACGATTAACGCTTTTTGGAAGCAAGCCAACGCACCAATTTTTTGCCTAACTAAAGCAACCAGCTCTTTTTCTAAGGCATCTTGCTCAATGGTCACACCATCTTTTAGAAGAATCAGTCCAATAGGTAACTGACCCTTAACCTCGTCAGAAACGGCAATCACAGCACATTCAGCTACCGCCGGGTGAGTGGCTACCACTTCTTCCATTTCGCCCGTAGACAAGCGGTGACCAGAGACGTTAATAACATCATCTGTACGGCCCATAATGTAAACAAAGCCGTCTTTATCGATGTAACCACCATCACCCGTGTGGTAATACCCCTTAAAGGTTTGTAGGTAAGAGCTTAGGTAACGCTGGTGGTCACCCCAAAGTGTTTGCGCAACACCGGGTGGTAAAGGCAGCTTAATAACAATTGAGCCCATTTCATCGGCATCAGCCAAAGAGCCATCGGGGCGCAAAACTTGCACGTTATAACCTGGCACACCACGGTTGGTTGAGCCGATACGTAAATCACTTTCACCCATACCCGTTAAGGGTGCCGTTACAGGCCAGCCAGTTTCTGTTTGCCACCAGTGATCAAATACTGGCTTCTGTGACATTTCACGCAGCCAATGGTAGGTCGGTGAATCAAGCTTTTCACCGGCCACAAAAATGTGTTTGAGTGAAGAAACATCGTATTTGCGGAATAACTCACCTTCTGGGTCTTCTTTACGAATTGCACGGAAAGCAGTAGGCGCACAGAAGATACCGTTCACACCATATTCCTGAATAACACGCCACAAAGCGCCAGCATCAGGTGTACGAACAGGCTTACCCTCATAGAAAACGGTTGTACAGCCACCCATTAAAGGCCCATACATAATAAAGGAATGACCCACAACCCAACCGATATCAGAAATACCCCACCAAACATCGCCTTCTTGCATGTTGTATATATTGCGTAAGGCAAAGTTAAGTGCCACGGCATAGCTGCCATTATCACGCAGTACGCCCTTAGGTTTACCCGTAGTACCCGAGGTGTACATGATGTACAAAGGGTCGGTGGCGGTCATAGGCTCGC
This sequence comes from Marinospirillum minutulum DSM 6287, assembly GCF_000422325.1. Classification (GTDB taxonomy): domain Bacteria; phylum Pseudomonadota; class Gammaproteobacteria; order Pseudomonadales; family Halomonadaceae; genus Marinospirillum; species Marinospirillum minutulum. Next base: position 85,892 of record NZ_AULO01000011.1, on the reverse strand, counting down.
AAGCAGCAGGCGCTACACCTTGTTGAATTTCATACCAGTCTAAATCACGACCAGCAATCATTTCTGCTTTAGCTTCTGGGCGTTGCAGCATAATGACCTTTTCAGGTTTGTGCGTCGCCTGTTCTATAGCTGAATCGACCAGCGGCTTGTATTCAATGATTTTAGTGAACTCAATACCACAAGAGGCAGACAAAACAATTTTTGGTTTAGAGTCATCAATACGCACACCCAGCTCGTGGGCTGCAAAACCACCAAACACAACTGAATGAACTGCACCTATGCGAGAACAAGCCAGCATCGCTATGCCCGCCTCTGGTACCATTGGCATATAAATAACCACACCATCGCCCTTGCCTACTCCCTGTGCTTTAAGTGCGCCAGCAAACAAGGCAACGGCATCTAAAAGCGCTTTGTAGGTGTAGGTTTTTTTAGTATTGGTAACCGGTGAATCGTAAATTAAGGCAATACGATCACCTTTACCGGCGGCAACATGGCGATCTAAGGCTAAAAAACAAGAATTCAGTTCACCATCAGCATACCAAGTATGCGTACCATCAGCGTTTTCTTGCAGAATTTGAGTCGGTTTTTTAAACCAGTCAATCTGATCAGCCTGCTCGGCCCAAAAGGCGCTAGGATTTTGAAGTGCACGCGCACGTGCGTCCTTTGCTTGCATAATAAAACCCCATATCTGTTTATTTTTGTATAGAGGCAAAGCGAGGCAAACTACTTTGCCTCTTTCTAAAATTTTAATTTCTAACTTTAACCACCACTAGTCAGCAAACATTTGCTGAATACTAGAAAAATCTAGTGCGCCATTACCTTTTTGGGCATGAAGTGCAAACAGGTTACGCGCCAAAGAACCCATAGGAATAGACGACTTGCTGTTTAGTGCTGTTTCCCAAGCTAAACCTAAGTCTTTAGTCATTAGATCAACCTGAAAACCACCCTGATAATTATTAGAGGCAGGAACACCCTCCATCACACCAGGCCAAGGGTTGTAAACATTCAGTGCCCAGTTACCACCAGAGCTTTGCTTCATAATTTCAGATAAAACAGCAGGGTCTAAACCATTTTTTACACCTAAAGCCAACGCCTCAGTAGTACCTGCCATTAAAATAGATAGTAACATGTTGTTACAAACTTTCGCTACCTGACCTGCACCGGTTTCACCTGCATGGAAAATATTCTTACCCATGCTTTCTAGTAGGGGTTTTGCTTGAGCAAAGTCATCTGCGCTACCGCCTACAATAAAACTTAAAGTTCCGGCTTTAGCTCCACCCACACCACCAGAAACGGGCGCATCAATAAACTTAATACCCTTCTCTGCTGCTGCCTTTCCTACTTCACGAGAAGTGTCTGAAGCGATAGTAGAAGAGTCGATAACCAAAGTACCAGCAGGCATCTGGCTAAATAAGCCGTTTTCACCTAAATAAAGACCGGCAACATGATGGCTAGCAGGCAACATAGAAACCACAACTTCAACACCCGTAACGGCTTCAAGTGCAGAAGCAGCCGCTTTGCCACCTGCTTCTTCTAATGCCTTTAATGCATCAGCACTTAAATCGAAGCCAGTCACTGTATGGCCTGCTTTAACTAGGTTGTGCGCCATAGGGCCGCCCATGTTACCTAAACCTATAAATGCAATTTTACTCATAAACTAACTCCATCTTATTGTTTTACTTAGAAAGTTTGCAAAGGACTAACCGACCAAAGCGGCTCAAAAAAACTATCAATCCACTGCTGTTCAACCGCATCAATAGTAGGATAATTCCAACGAGGGTTTTTATCCTTATCAATTAGCAAGGCACGGATACCTTCAGCAAACTCACCCTTTAAACTTGCTTGGACGGAAAGATTAAGTTCTTGCTGAAATACTTCCTGCAAAGAGGCATGGCGAGTGCGGCGTAATTGTTCTTGAATTAGCAACCTGGCCGTAGGTGATCCAGCAGCAAGGCTGGCAGCAGCACGCTTTAACCACTTATCTTCACCAGCATAAGCCGCTATTTTTTTGGCTCGCTCTAAGTCAGAATCAGCATCTGTTAACTGTTGAATTTCAGCAAAGTTAGTCTCAACCTGAGCAGCCGGTAATTCAGTAAGGCTTTCTGCTTCAAATTTACGCAGCACTTGGCTAACAGTACGGAAATGATCTTTACGCCAAGGTGCTTCTTCTAAAGCGGCAAGCACCTTATTACGTTTGTCATTAGTAATAAAACGGTCTGCTAAGCCTACAAACAAAGCATCAGTCGCATTAAAGTGCGCACCAGTTAAGCCTAAAAATAAACCACAACGCCCTGGCATACGGTTTAAGAACCAGCTACCACCCACATCGGGATAAAGACCGATAGTAACTTCTGGCATAGCTAAGCGTGAAGACTCAGTGACTACCCGGAAGGCCGCACCGGCAAAAAGCCCCATACCACCGCCCATCACTATGCCGTTACCCCAAACAATTAAGGGCTTAGGATAGGTATGAATTAAATAATCTAACTTATACTCAGTAGTAAAGAACCTTTCTGCATAAGGGTTTTCTTTTGCTGGGTCAGTACCACCTGTGTATTCAGTCATAGAGCGGTAAAGTGCAACTATATCGCCACCGGCACAAAAGGCTTTGTCGCCTGTACCCTCTAACCAAACGGCTGCAATTTGCTCGTCAACAGCCCAGTTTTCAAACTTAGCTAAAAGCTGGTCTATCATTTCTAAAGACAAGGCATTTAAAGCACGGGGGGCATTCAAGGTTGCCACCCCAATTTTCTGGCCATTGTTCAGCGGTAATTCGCTAAACAGCACGGGTAGATCACTCATACATCACCTCAGCGGTTTTTCCATTGGGCGGTACGCTTCTCTAGAAAAGCCTGTACACCTTCTTTTTGGTCTTCAGTATCGAAGAGGTCAACAAACAACTCACGCTCTAAACGCCAGCCTTGTTCGTGACTGCTAGACTCACGCGAATGCATTACTAATTGTTTACAAGAAGCAATGGAAGAAGGCGACTGCTGGCAAGCCATTTCGGCTAGCTCTAAGGCACGCTCTAAGGATTTACCCTGAGGCACTACTTCTTCAACTAAGCCAATTTCTAGGGCTTTATCGGCTTTAATACGCTCACCACATAGAATTAAACGCTTCGCCCAACCTTCACCCACTATCCAAGGCAGGTTTTGTGTACCACCAGCGCAGGGCAAGAGGCCTACTTTTGCTTCAGGCAAAGCCATTTGTGCTTGTTCTTCAGCAACACGCAGGTCGCAAGACAGAGCGCACTCCAAACCACCACCCATGGCATAGCCATTAATTGCTGCAATAGAAACACCACGGAAATTAGTAAGTGCTTCAAATGCTAAACCAAAATGACGCGCCATATCACGTGCCACGGCTTTATCGCCATCAGCAAACTTGTTTAAATCTGCACCAGCAGAGAAAAACTTTTCACCCTGACCAGTAATGACAAGTGCATAAATGTCACGGTCTTCATTCAAACCTTCTACTAAGCTTTTTAAGCCAGACAAAGATTCTTCATTCCAAGTATTAGCCGGTGGGTTGTTAATCGTAACAACAGCAATGTGGCCACGTTTTTCATACTTTAATAAAGGGGTCATTAGTAGATAGCCTCCAAAACACCTTCTTCAAGAACTCGACGCGCTACAATTAAGCGCATCACCTCATTTGTGCCTTCTAGAATGCGATGTACACGCGTATCACGCAAGTAACGCTCTAAAGGGTATTCACGAATATAACCATAACCACCATGCAATTGCAGGGCATCGTCTATTACTTGGAAGCAGGCATCGGTTGCAAAACGCTTGGCCATAGCACAGAAAAGCGTTGCTTCTGGGTCAGCTTCATCTAGTTTAAAGGCGGCTAAACGAACCATTTGTCTAGCTGCTGTAAGTTCAGTTGCCATATCTGCAATTTTGAATTGTAACGCTTGGAAGTCAGCTAACTCTTTACCAAACTGTTTGCGCTCATGCAGGTAGTTACGCGCTAAAGTAATGGCTGCTTGGGCTGCACCCAAAGAACAGGTAGCAATATTTAAGCGTCCACCATCTAAACCCTTCATTGCGAACTTAAAGCCTTCACCTTCTTTACCTAATAAATTTGCAGCAGGTACGCGAACTTTATCAAAGGTAATTAAACGCGTTGGCTGACTATTCCAACCTAATTTGTCTTCGCTCTTACCGTATTCAATACCAGCAGTTTTAGCATCCACAACAAAGGCAGAAATACCGCGAGCACCCTCTTCTTGGCTGCCAGTGCGTGCCATAACTACAAGAATATCGGTACTACCTGCACCTGAAATAAACATTTTCGAGCCTTCTAGCACATACTCGTCGCCTTCTTTTACGGCTTTAGTACGCAGGCTAGCAGCATCAGAGCCAGCACCAGGTTCGGTTAGGCAGTAGGAAGCTAGCAGCTCACCACTAGCTAGGCGCGGTACAATAGCCTTAGCTACTTCAGCTTGGGCAAAGCTAGCCACCATCCAGCACACCATATTATGAATGGTGAGATAAGCAGCTGTAGAAGGACAAGCCGCGGCTAGCTCTTCAACTATTACACTGGTATCTAGGCGAGATAAGCCCATACCACCTAAATCTTCAGGTGTGTACATACCACAAAAGCCCATTTCTCCGGCTTCACGAATAACATCAACAGGAAAAATATGCTCGGCATCCCATTCTGCTGCATGGGGCGCCATTTCATTCTGAGCAAAAGCTTTAGCTGCATCACGAAAAGCAACCTGGTCTTCTGTTAAGTTAAAATTCATTCGCCTTCCTCTTAGTTCTTTTTGTCAGTATCGACCCTATTTAAGGCCATTTAGCTTGGGTTATAAAACCAAGCATCTGCTAGGTTGTTTGAAAATTTAACAAGTCTTAACACTTAGGTAAATTGACTAAGTTGTGCAACAGATGGATTATATTGCGATCAAGGCAAAGGAACTCATCATGTCACAGACTTCTGATTGGCCGCTACCCGCTGGCAGTTTGCGCTACATTATTCCGCAGCGCCTAATAAAACTATTAGAAAAACACCCGCTTACCCGAGAGCTTTACCCTATTTCTTTTGGGCATTATCAAAGAGCCAAGGGACACACCATGCATAGAAGCCAGCATAAGGACGAGCTGCTTATCTACTGCACCGAAGGCGAGGCAGAGGTAACAACTGGTCAGCAAACACTCACTATCGTGGCAGGTGATCTACTTTATTTACCCGCTGGCGAAGCGCATCGTTACACTACGCTAGACAGCAACCCTTGGACTATTCACTGGGTACACTATTCAGGCCCTTTAGCGAGTTATTTCCGCCAATACTTAGGCTTTAGTGGCATGAACAGGCGCATTAGTCTAGGTCGTCAGCCACGCTTACTTGTTGATTTTAATGGGCTGTTATCTGTTCAAGACAGTGGCTTCCAAGAACAGCCTTTAATTCATGCTAGCAACCGCTTAAGGCAACTTTTAACCGCCCTGCCTTTATCACATAAAAGGCCACAAATTAAGCAACAAGCGGAATTAAACCTACCCCTACTACAAGAACAAATGCGAGATCATCTAAATTCACGATTAGACCTCGATAGCCTAGCTGCAACTGCTGGCCTATCAAGGTATCATTTCATCGCTCGCTATAAGCAAATAACGGGTGAAACACCCATACAGCACTACCTACACATGAAAATTGAACGTGCCTGCTACCTGCTAGATACTGGTGAATCCAGCATTAGCAGCATAGCTGAGCAACTAGGCTATGAAGACAGCTATTATTTCTCACGATTATTTAAAAAAGTTATGGGCGTTAGCCCCGGAAATTACCGACGTGTTAATCGTTATTAAAAATAATAGCACATTTTCCTTTACGTAAACGTCAACCTTGATTAGAGTTGATCTATAAGAATTTTGGAAATTACACATAATGAACAAACAGGTGAAGATTCGTACCTTTAGTATCAGTGATCTTGCTAAAGAATTTGATGTAACTACACGAACCATCCGCTTTTATGAACAGCAGGGTTTACTTAATCCTGCACGCCAAGGTCAAACACGCATTTACAGCCCCAAAGACCGGGTTAGGTTAATGCTAACTTTGCGTGGCAAGCGTTTAGGTTTTAGCCTGGCCGAAAGCAAAGAACTGTTTGATATGTATGATTCCACTACGCAAGGCAATGAAAAACAGCTGTTGTACATGCTCGATATTTTATCTAAAAAGCAAGCCGACATGCGCCAACAGCTAAGCGATATTCAACGTCTGCAAAAGGAACTCGATATTGCTGAATCGCGTTGCCAAGATGCACTAGTAAAAGTGCGCCAACGTGATAAGAAAAAGGCTTCATCACCAGAACGAAAAGTAGGGTAATACGTTTTTCTGCTTACCCTACTGTTCAAAACCAACACACAACAAAGACAATATTAAGAGGTGGGTTTATGAGCAAGCAGCTAAGCTACGTCAGTGGTACCAGTGAACGTCCTTTAATTGGAATGACCATTGGTGATCTTTTTGACCAAACAGTGGCCAGCTTCCCTAATAATGATGCGCTAATTTCGCGCCATCAAAACCTTCGTTATACCTATAAAGAGCTACAGGAAGAAGTTAATCGCTGTGCTCGTGGTTTATTAAAAATGGGGGTTACCAAGGGCGAGCGTGTTGGTATTTGGTCACCCAACAATGCCCAGTGGTGCATTACCCAGTTTGCCACAGCAAAAATTGGTGCCATTTTAGTTAACATTAATCCTAGCTACCGCACCCACGAGCTAGAATACGCCCTTAAACAGTCGGCAACTAACACCTTAATTCTTGAAGGTGAGTTTAAACAGTCTCAATACGCCAAAATTATTTGTGAGCTAGTACCTGAACTCCTGACTAGCACACCACAAAACCTAGTTAGCAAAAAACTACCTGAGCTTAAGCGGGTTGTTTGTTTGGATGAAGACCTAGCAACCGAAGGTATGTACACCTGGTCTGATTTAATGGCTATGCATGATCAGGTAACTGAAGCAGCCCTTGCCGATGTTCAAAAAACGCTCCAGTTTGATGACCCAATCAATATTCAGTACACCTCAGGTACCACTGGCGCACCTAAAGGCGCAACCCTTTCGCACCACAACATTTTAAATAATGGTTACTTTGTAGCCGAGGGCATGGACTTAACCGACCAAGATCGCGTTGTTATTCCTGTACCGCTTTATCACTGCTTTGGCATGGTGATGGGTAATTTGGGCTGCATTACGCACGGCGCAACCATGATCTACCCTTCGGATGGTTTTGACCCAGAAATTACCCTGCAAACGGTTGCAGAAGAAAAAGCCACGGCACTTTACGGCGTACCCACCATGTTTATTGCCGAACTGGAACACCCCAACTTTGCTAACTATGACCTTAGCCACCTACGCACAGGCATTATGGCTGGCTCTAACTGCCCGATAGAGGTGATGAAAAAAGTCATCGACCAGATGAATATGAAAGATGTCACCATCTGTTACGGCATGACGGAAACCAGCCCAGTAAGCTTCCAAACCCGTATGGATGCACCGCTTGAAAAACGTGTATCTACCGTTGGCACTATTCACCCTCACCTAGAAGTAAAACTGGTTGACCCTGAATCAGGTGCTGTAGTTGAACGGGGTGAAAAAGGCGAGCTATGCACGCGTGGTTACAGTGTGATGCTGGGTTATTGGAACAACGAACAAGCAACTCAGGAATCCATTGTTAATGGCTGGATGCACACAGGTGACCTAGCTGAAATGGATGAAGAAGGCTATGTTGCTATTACTGGACGCATTAAAGACTTAATTATACGTGGCGGTGAAAATATCTACCCACGTGAGCTAGAAGAGTTTTTCTACACCCACCCAGCAATTTCTGATGTACAGGTGATAGGTATTCCAGACCAGAAATACGGTGAAGAAGTCATGGCTTGGGTTAAAGTCCATGAAGGCAAATCGTTAGATGAAGAAGAGCTTAAAGCCTTCTGTAAAGGAAAAATTGCCCACTACAAAGTGCCGCGCTACTTTAAATTCACCCAGGAATTCCCTATGACAGTTACAGGTAAAATTCAGAAATTTAAAATGCGTGATTTAAGTATGGAAGAGCTAGGCATACGCTAAACCTTAAAAACAGAAAGCAAAAACGGGGCTAAAGCCCCGTTTTTTGTTTCTCTAGCCTAAAGCTTCGTTAACCCATGCCACGCATTAAATCCGCCTTAATATCGGCTACATCTTCTAAGCCGACCGATACACGAATAAGGCCTTCTGCAATGCCTACTTCAGCACGCGCCTCAGGTGTTAACTTACCATGAGTGGTCGTTGCAGGGTGAGTAATGGTTGTTTTTGCATCACCCAAATTACCAGTAATAGACAGCATTTGGGTGTTATCAATCACCTTCCAAGCCGCTTCTTTACCACCAACCATCTCAAACGATAACACGCCACCAAAACCACGCATTTGTTTTTTAGCCAGCTCATGCTGCGGGTGACTGGTTAAACCAGCATAGTGCACCTTAGCAACGCTTGGCTGCTGCTCTAACCAGATGGCTAGCTCTAAGGCACTAGCAGAGTGGGCATCCATACGTAGGCGTAAAGTTTCTAAACCTTTCAAAAATACCCAAGCATTAAAAGGACTCATGCAAGGGCCAGCGGTGCGGACCACACTAAATACTTCTGCCATGTCTTTATCACTGCCCACCACTGCACCACCTATCATCCGGCCTTGACCATCTAGGTATTTGGTCGCTGAATGAACGACGATATCGGCACCTAGCTGTAAAGGCAGTTGTAGCGCAGGCGTACAAAAGCAGTTATCGACGACTAAACGCAAGCCTTTGCGTTTTGCCAAAGCAGACAAAGCAGCTAAATCAGCAATTTCACTTAAAGGGTTAGAAGGTGTTTCAACAAAAAGCAGACGTGTTTTATCATTACAAGCCGCTTCCCAAGCAGCTAAGTTTTGCAGCTCAACAAAGTGGGTAGTAATGCCAAAGCGGTTCATCATGCGGCTAAACAAACCAATGGTTGAACCAAACACACTGCGTGAACAAACAATTTCATCGCCCTGCTGCAAAAAAGCCATACAAACTGACAAGATAGCCGCCATACCTGAACTAGTAGCTATCGCCCGTTCACCGCCTTCTAAAGCCGCTAAACGGTCTTCAAAGCAACGCACGGTTGGGTTAGTAAAGCGCGAATAAATGTTGTGCTCACCTGTTTCATTGGCAAAGCATTCAGCAGCATGAGCCGCTGATTCAAAAATATAGCTAGAGGTAGTAAAAATAGGTTCTGCATGTTCACGTTCTGCAGTGCGCTGCTGACCCGTACGCAAGGCAAGGGTGCTTAAACCCCAGGATGCTTTATCTGTCATGTTTTTATCGTTCATGGTTTTATCTTTTATAGCTTAATCTTCAGTTTCTGCAGAGTTATCGTTATGCAACTCAATGGCAGAGTCAGCAGAATCCTTTTCTTTATTAGCAGAATCGCTCCGCTGTTTTTCTAAGTTATTAAGGTAGGCTTGATCTATACCGCCGGTAATGTATTCACCATTAAAAACCGAACAATCAAACTGCTTAACTTCAGGATTTAGCTCTTTACAAGCATCAATCAAATCATCTAAATCTTGGTAAACCAACCAGTCAGCACCAATTAACTTACAAATTTCATCTTCCGTACGTCCATGAGCAATCAACTCTTTGGCCGCTGGCATATCAATACCATACACATTCGGATAGCGAACAGGCGGTGCTGCAGAAGCAAAATAAACCTTATTTGCACCCGCATCACGCGCCATCATAATAATTTCATTACAGGTGGTGCCGCGCACTATGGAGTCATCAACTAGTAAAACATTTTTGCCTTTAAACTCCATACCGATAGCGTTTAGCTTTTGGCGAACCGATTTTTTACGAAGGGTTTGCCCAGGCATAATAAAGGTACGGCCAATGTAACGGTTTTTAATAAAGCCTTCACGGTAGGTAACACCTAGGTGCTGAGCTAATTCTAAGGCAGAAGTACGGCTGGTATCTGGAATAGGAATAACCACGTCGATATCGTGGTTAGGCATGACACGCATAATTTTTTCAGCAAGCTTTTCACCCATCTGCATACGTGCATGGTAAATATTAATACCATCCATAATGGAGTCAGGACGAGCTAAATAAACATGCTCAAAAATACAAGGTGCTAGCTGAGTTTTGCTAGTACAAATACGCGTATGAAGTTGGCCTTGGGTATCTAAATAAACGGCTTCACCCGGCTGCACATCACGAATCAACTCAAAGCCCACTACGTCTAACGCAACGCTTTCCGAGGCAATCATATACTCCATGCCTTGCGCTGTTTCACGCTGACCTATGACTATAGGACGTATGGCGTTAGGGTCACGGAAACCAACCAAGCCATAACCACTAATCATGGCAACAGCGGCATAACCACCTTCACAACGCTCATAAAGACGACCAATAGCAGCAAAAATATCATCAGGTGTTAAGCTCATACCCTGTTTGCTTAGCTCGTGTGCAAACACATTCAGCAGCACTTCAGAATCTGAATTGGTATTAATGTGGCGAAGGTCGGCACGAAAAACTTCATCACTTAATGCTTCTGAATTGGTTAGGTTGCCATTGTGTGCTAGCGCAATACCATAGGGTGAGTTAACGTAAAAAGGCTGGGATTCAGCTTCTGTTGAAGAACCGGCAGTAGGATAGCGAACATGCCCTATTCCCATATTGCCTATTAGGTTTTTCATGTGACGTGTACGAAAAACGTCCCTAGCCAACCCATTGCTTTTACGCAGATAAAAACGCCCTTTATCACAGGTCATGATACCCGCGGCATCTTGGCCCCTATGCTGTAACACGGTCAGACTGTCAAACAATAACTGATTCACTGACTCATGAGCCATAATGCCTGCTATTCCACACATGAAGCTTTCACCTATCTCTTTGAATAATCGTCAAATTGCCCAGCAGTCCAATCGCGAATTTGCTCCATATAAGGCATTAGTTGTGATTCTTGCCATGCCGCACTTTCACGTAACCCCGTTAAACTAAACACAGCGACTAGCAGCACAACAATAATCACGCCACGCAAACCACCAAAGACAACGCCTAGCAGCCTGTCTAAATACCCCAAACCTATTTTTTGCACCAAGGTTCCAAAAGCACTAGAAACCACCTTAGTTGCAAGAAGAACAACCATCGTGATAACGACATAAGCAGCCGCTAACTGAAATTTTTGATCAGCAAAAATTGAAGCAAATAAGGGTGCTAGTTCTTTAGCTAATAAGCGAGCAGCTAATAAAGCAACGACCCAACCTGCTAAAGAAATGGCTTGTTGAACAAAGCCCTTCCAGAAAGCCAATAAGATTGAAGCAAAAACAATTACTAAAATACCTATATCTATCATATTCATTCTTCTGCTCCTTAAGAAGTTAGCTAGTCATCACTAGTAGGCAAACTGCCCTGAATTCTTGCTTCATACTCGGGTACATAGCTGGTTAAGAGTGTTTTTAGTCCTTGCTGCTGCAATAATTTATCTTGCACTTCTCGCCCTTCATTTTGACTGATATAAGGGCCAACAAACACCACCGCCATACCGTTTATTTTGCGCCAATAAGCGTGGTATTGCTTTTTCTCTAATTCGCTAAGCAAACGCTTAGCGTTGGTAGAATCACCAAAAGATGCTACCTGTATGGCCCAAGCATCAACACCGCCTTCAGGGTTAAGTGTTAAACCAGAGTTAGGTAACTGACTATTATTAGAAGCAATTTGCTGTTTTTGCTGCTCATTAAGACTAGGAGGTAATTTGGGTGCAACAGGCTTTTCTACGACAGATTTTACTGGTGCTGGTGGTTCTGGTGTGATGATTTTATCAGAAATTGGTGCAGAAGGACGCTTTTCTTCTAAAAGAAAAGGTACAAAAATAACTGCCAAAGCAATTAAAACCAATGCACCTAAGAGGCGTTCTTTTAAGCCATAACGCATACTAGGCCTCCGTCTTTTGTAACTGACGCAGCACCTGCGCTAGTGTAAAGAAAGAACCCATGACTAAAACCTCATCATAGCCTTCAAGCAGTTGTTGTTGAGCAGTAGCAAAAGCCAAGTTGCCTTGCTCATCTGAATCAGCTAATAGCACCCTAGCCCCTAGTTTGGCAATTAAAGCGGCTAGTTTTTCTGCCTTAATTGCTCTGGGTAAAGGCAAGCTAGTAACCACCCAAGCATCTATCAATGGCAACAAGGGTGACAGGGTTGCAGGAATATCTTTATCAGCCATCATCCCCACCAGCGCTAGGCGCTTTTTACCTGGCTGCTCTGCCAGCCTAGCAGCCAAATAACTTGCTGCTTCAGGGTTATGAGCAACATCTAAGAGCCAAGCACCTTCACGCTGCATACGACCCGTTAGCTTCGCTTGCGCTAATCCTTGTTTAATGGCCTGCTCACTTAATTGAGGATAGACCAGCAGCAAGGCTTGAACTGCTGTAGCAGCATTATTAGCAGGCAAGGCAGTAAGGGGTAGGTCTGTTAGATAAATAGCTTTTAACTGGTTAGTTAAACCCTGCCATGCCCATAAACCTTCTGCTTCAACACCACGCTGAAAATCTTTACCCAATTGAAATACAGGGCAATTCAATTGCTCAGCAGTTTTATAAACGCTAGCAGGAAGGTTGTTACTACCCAAAACCACAGGGCAGTTTTGACGAAAAGTACCGGCTTTCTCTTGCCCTATCACTTCTAAATCTGCACCTAAATACTCGGCATGGTCTTGGGCAACAGTCACAAGCACCGCAAGGTTTGCATCAACAATATTCACTGCATCTAGCCGACCACCTAAACCGACTTCTAGCAACCATAAATCAACCGCTGCTTCTTCAAAAATTAGCAAGCCAGCTAGGGTAGCAAATTCAAAATAACTCAGTGAAACAGGTTCGCTTTCCAACCTTGCCGCTTCAATACGAGTAAAGGCAGCAGTTATCGCTTCATCACTAACCGACCTGCCATTTATTTTAATGCGTTCATTAAAGTGCAAAAAATGCGGTGAAGTATAACTGCCAACCGTTAAACCTTGAGCAAGCGCCATAGATTCAGTCAGCGCAAGTGTGGAGCCTTTACCGTTAGTACCAGAAAAGACTATAACTTGCTGTTTACGTTGCTCAGACGTTAAGGGCAGCTTCAAGCGTTGCGCTACTGCGCTTACCCTGGCTAAACCCAAGTCTATTTCGCGGGAATGCAGGTTTTCTAAATGCTTAAGCCAGGTGTCCAAACTTGTGGAAGCACCCAGCTGTAATTTTGAGGTCACTAGTGTTTTCAGCAGGCTGTAGGTTGTTGGGTCATTTTACGTAATAAGCCACCGAGTTTTTCAGCTAGCTCATGACGATGAATAATCATATCAACCGTACCATGCGAGAGTAAAAACTCGGCACGCTGGAAGCCTTCAGGTAGTTTTTCACGCACGGTTTGCTCAATTACACGCGGGCCAGCAAAACCACACAAGGCATAAGGCTCAGAAACGTTCAGATCACCTAACATAGCTAAGGAAGCAGAAACACCGCCATAAACGGGATCAGTTAACACAGAGATATAAGGCACACCCGCTTGCTTCATGCGCTCTAGGGCTGCCGAGGTTTTTGCCATCTGCATTAGCGAGAAAAGTGCTTCTTGCATGCGTGCACCGCCAGAAGCAGAAAAACAAACTAAAGGAATGCGTTCTTTTAGTGCAAGCTCTGCAGCACGAACAAACTTCTCACCAACCACAGAACCCATAGAGCCGCCCATAAAGTTAAACTCAAAGGCAACCGCCACCACTGCTATACCCGTTAACTCGCCACGCATAGCAACCAATGCATCTTTTTCACCTGTTGCGCGTTGTGCAGCAGTTAAGCGGTCTTTGTATTTTTTTGAATCACGGAATTTCAAACGGTCTACTGGTTCTAAGTCAGCAAAAAGCTCACTACCCGTATCCTTATCTAAAAAACTTTCTAAGCGCTTGCGTGCTGAAATACGCATGTGGTGATCGCACTTAGGACAAACTAGCTGATTTTTTTCTAGTTCAGGACGGTAAATAGCTGAGATACATTTAGGGCAGTTGCGCCATAAACCCTCAGGTACATTCGCTTTACGGTCACTCGCTTCAGAACGGATGATGGATGGAACAATTCGGTTTAACCAGCTCATAATAAACTCTGTAATCTAAATTTAATAAGGACAGTTTAACCCAGACCTAAGACTGGGTTGTAATTTATTTAGCCTGGCAATTTATCCAAGGCTTGACGCATTTCATTCAGCACCTTACTCATGGCCGGTGCAATTTTTTCTGGTTCAGCTTCTAGTTCGGCAATTTTTCCAACTAGTGCGCTGCCAACTATGACTCCATCAGAGACTGCGCCTAAAGCAGCTGCTGTAGCACCATCACGAATACCAAAGCCTACTGCTAGAGGTAAATCGGTAATTCCAGCAAATACTTTTAATTTTTCTGCTACTGCAGCCACGTCTAGTGTAGCAGAACCAGTCACCCCTTTAAGAGAAACATAGTACAAATAGCCTGTGGTAGCAGCACAGATTTTCTTGGCTCTCTCTAAGGTTGTTGTTGGTGCTAATAAGAAAATTGAATCCATTTCTTGGGCGGTTAATAAAGCTGAAAACTCTGCTGCTTCTTCGGGTGGTAAGTCAACAATAAGCGCACCGTCTAAGCCTGCTTTTGCCGCTTCATTCACAAAGTTTTCATAACCTAGCGCTTCTACTGGGTTCAAATAACCCATTAAAACGACTGGCGTGGTATCGTTCGTTTTACGGAATTCAGCAACCATGCCTAGCACATCAATTAAGCGTGTACCGTGCAACAAGGCCCTTTCACAAGCTTTTTGAATAACCGGCCCATCAGCCATAGGGTCTGAAAAAGGGACACCCAGTTCAATAATATCTGCACCAGCTTCAACTAAAGCGTGCATGTAACCTAGAGTGGCATCGGGTTTAGGGTCGCCAGCGGTAATAAAAGGAATTAATGCTTTGCGTCCTTGCTGCTTTAACTTAGCAAAGGTGGTTTTAATACGGCTCATGCTTTTCTCCATCAGACGCAGTTAAAGGGTGATACCTTGCATTTTAGCAACGGTCATGATGTCTTTATCGCCACGGCCAGACAAGTTCACAATTAGGTGTTTGTCTGTACCTAAGGTGGGCGCTAAACGTTTAGCAAAAGCCAAAGCATGGCTAGATTCTAGCGCTGGAATAATGCCTTCAAAAGCACACAAGTCAGCAAAGGCTTCCATCACCTCAGCATCCGTAGCTACTTCATACTTAACACGACCAACATCTTTCAAATAAGCATGTTCAGGACCAACACCTGGGTAATCTAAGCCAGCAGAAATAGAGTGAGTTGGGGTAATTTGTCCTGCATCGTCTTCCATTAAATAAGTACGGTTGCCGTGCAATACACCGGGACGACCTGCATTTAAAGGCGCAGCATGACGACCCGAAGCGATACCTTCACCACCGGCTTCCACACCGTACATTTCTACGTCATCGTCGGTTAAAAAAGGATGGAACAAACCTAGAGCATTAGAACCGCCACCAATACAAGCAATAAGCGCATCGGGTAAACGGCCTATCTGCTTAAGTGATTGCTCACGTGCTTCACGCCCTGCCACTGAGTTAAAATCACGCACTAACATAGGGTAAGGGTGCGGACCGGCAACAGTGCCAATAATGTAGAAGGTATCATCTACGTTAGTTACCCAATCACGCATGGCTTCGTTCATGGCGTCTTTTAAGGTTTTAGAGCCTGATTCAACTGCAATAACTTCGGCGCCTAAAAGCTTCATACGGTAAACGTTAGGTGCTTGGCGTTTTACATCTTCTGCACCCATATAGACTTGGCATTTAAGGCCTAAACGCGCTGCAACCGTTGCTGTAGCCACACCATGCTGCCCTGCACCGGTTTCTGCAATAATGCGTTTTTTTCCAGAGTATTTGGCAAGTAAAGCCTGCCCCACAGTATTGTTAACCTTGTGAGCGCCCGTATGGTTTAAATCTTCACGCTTAAGCCAAATTTGCGCACCACCTAGGTGGTTAGACCAACGCTCAGCATGATAAAGCGGCGAAGGACGACCTACATATTGTGCTAGGTCTTTATCAAACTCGGCCTGAAAAGCAGGATCAGCACTTAAACGAGCATACTGCTCTTCTAACTGTTCCAAAGCATAGCTCAGGGTTTCTGATACAAAACGACCGCCATAAGGACCAAAGTGGCCTTTAGCATCTGGCAGGTTTAGCAAATCAGCATATTTAGACACGCTTTATACCCCTTAACTTCTAGCAGCCTTAATAAAGGCATGAATTTTTGTCGGACATTTTATACCCCGACTGCTTTCAACTCCACCGGAAACATCGACCGCATAAGGTTGGGTGATGCGGATTGCTTGGGCAACATTCGTTGGTGTTAGGCCTCCAGCAAGAATCCAACTGGGCGATTCACTTGCTGGAAAGCGCTGCCAATCAAAAACCTCACCTGTACCACCCGGAATACCGGGTGTGTAAGCATCAAGTAAAAAGCCTCTGGCACTAGGCCAACCTGCTGCTGCCTGTTCAGGGTCAAAATCAGGTTTCATTCGCAGTGCTTTTATATAAGGCCGACCAAAACTTTGACAAAAAGCTTCAGGTTCATCGCCATGAAACTGTAATAAATCTAAAGGTACTTGCTTAAGAACTTCCGTTACCCATTCTGGCTTAGGGTCTACAAATAGGCCGACCATCATCACAAAAGGGGGTAGCTGTTGAATAATTTTAGCGGCTTGTTCGGGTGTAATGGCTCTTGGGCTGGGTGGATAAAAAACAAAACCTAGGGCATCTGCACCTGCTTTAACAGCTATTTGAGCATCTTCTAACTGAGTTAAACCACAAATTTTAATTCGCACTTTAACCTACCTCTTTTTGTGGGTAGGTTATTTTTTGCTGCGAACGGGTTAAGTCACTTCGATACCATTCAGGCAAAAACTTAGGGTAAGGATCATCAGGGTGTTCAGCCGCTAACAAGTGCATAAAGTGCGGCCCTAGTGGTTCTAGCGGCAAACCAAACTTCTCTGGGTAGTGCACAGCTGTCATGTATAAGCCTTGGGCTGGTGCGGTTATACCGGCTGCGGCTCTTTGCTTTGCTTCTAACAATTCAGTTAACCATTCAGCGGGTTGCAAGCCTTCACCCACTTCCATTAAAGCACCGGCAAGGTTGCGTACCATGTGGTGTAAAAATGCATTGCCTTGAATATCAATTATAATTAGCTGACCACGGCGATACACACGTATAAAGTGTAGATGCCGCCAAGGTGTCGATGACTGACAGCGTACAGAACGAAAAGCAGAAAAGTCTTTTTCACCCACCAACAACTGAGCCGCCAAGTGCATTTTCTCAGCATCTAGGGGCTTCATGTGCCAAGTAAGCTGGTCGTGCATTTGTGCAAAAGGCACGGCGCTATTGTAAATAACATAACGGTAACGCCTAGCTAAAGCAGAGTGACGTGCATGAAAGTCATCAACTACTGGCTTAGACCAACGAATACGTATATCGGGTGGTAGGTTATTATTCGTACCTAATACCCAAGCTCGACTTGGGCGGGCGGCTGAAGTATCAAAATGAACCACCTGACAGCAAGCATGCACTTCGGCATCGGTACGGCCAGCACAATGCACTGTAATTGGCTCTAAGGCAATTTTTTGCAAAGCTTTTTCAACCAGCGGTTGAATACTGGGCACACCAGCCTGCTGCGTTTGCCAACCACGGTAGTTGCTGCCTAGGTACTCTACACCCAAGGCTATCCGCCCGGGTGTAGCATTATCAATAGCATATAAAGCAAAAGGATCAGACAAGCGCATGTTAGTTAGCTAAGGTCTCTAACATTTGTTGTGCCGTAGCTTTTAAATCTGCATCGCCCTCTTTTGCTACCTTTTCTAAAATTTCTCTAGCACCTTCTTTGTCACCCATTTCTATATAGGCCGTTGCTAGGTCTAACTGAGTGGTCATACTGCCTTCAACGTCATCTAAATCTAAGTCTTGGTCACCCAAATCACTTAAATCGTCTAGATCAGCTAAATCATCCAAGCCACCCAAGTCATCTAGGTCACTTAAGTCATCAGTAACAGCTGGCTGACTTTCTGTAAAGGCTTCTAGCTCGGCAAAATTTTCATTTAGCTCAGCGAGTTCTTCATCAACGCCAGGTGCTTGTTGAGGGTCTTGCTGTTCAGTTTCAGAAGCAGTTGTTTCAGGTTCGTCATTTAAATTCAAGCTATCTAAAGCCTGCATAAAGTCGTCAGCATCAGACTTGTAATCGACGGGTTCAAAGTCTGCTGAATCATCACCTTGATCTTCTAACTCCTGTGCATCCAAGGGTTTTTCAAGGTCAAGTTCTAACTCCAAGTTCTCTAGGCTGGATTCATCTAACTCATCAAAATCAAAGTCATCTTCTTCTACTGGCTCTTCTACACTTGGCTCTACTGGTTCTTTGCTTGCTATCAAACCATCTAAATCAGCTTCTAAGGAATCTAAATCAGCTAAGTCGTCAGTTGAGTCATCAATCACACCGTCTGCAACTAATTCTGTTGCAGGCACTTCAGCTGCGGCAGGTGTTTTAGCAACTTCCTCTTCACCTGGGAAGATTAAATCTAAGTCGTCTAAATCATCTAAATTCATTTCGCCTAAATCTAACTCGCCTAAATCTTCTTCAGTTACTTCAGACGAGGCTTCAGGTGAAGCTGTAGCCGTTGGTGTGTTAGCAGCAACAAACAATGACGCCAACTCCTCTGCTCGTGCTAAGCCAGCAGTAGATGCTGAATTAGCTTGGAGTTGCTCTTGCTGCTGGCGGAAGGTTTCTTCATCGTTTAACTCAACCAAAACCTCTAAAAGCTTAATACGCAAGTCTTCACGTGCAGGCTCTTGAGCCAAGGCAGTTTGTAA
Source organism: Marinospirillum minutulum DSM 6287 (assembly GCF_000422325.1). Taxonomy (GTDB): domain Bacteria; phylum Pseudomonadota; class Gammaproteobacteria; order Pseudomonadales; family Halomonadaceae; genus Marinospirillum; species Marinospirillum minutulum. The sequence continues at coordinate 66,993 of NZ_AULO01000011.1, read as the reverse complement.
GAAACCAGCGGCTTGTTCTAAACGCCCATAAGCAATGAAGGTTTCTGCTTCTTCTAGCGCATCTTTGGGTTTTGCCTGGCTAGGCGCTACCGTCTCAGGTTTAGAGCTGGCTGTTTCTAGTGCTTCATCTAGGTCACCTAGGTCATCTAAGCTAAGGTCAGAGGTTAAGTCATCATCAAAGTCTAGCGACTCAAGTTCTTCTAAACCTTCAAGTGGTTGTGCATTCAGGTCTAAATCAAAATCTTTGGAACTGGCCTGATCTTCAGCAAAAGCAGATGTTAAACCTGTATCACTGCCAGCTTGTTGCTGGTTGGCTTTTTTAAGCTTTTTACGCGCTGAAAGTAGAGCAAAAAATAAAATTAATAAAAGAAAAACAGACCCCGCCAAAGCACCATAAAGTTCTGGCTGACGTTTTATTTGACTCGCTAAATCTTGTGGTTCTGGTGCTTTGGGTAGAATTGTACGGCTAGCCCCTGGCTGGGCTTGCTCTAAAGCTAGCTGCTCTTCCATGTCAGCTAACTGCTTATCTTTTAGCTGAATAAGCTGTTGTAGTGTACTGACTTGCTGCTGCATATCAGAAATACGCTCGGCTAGCTCATCTTTTTCACGCTCTGCAATTTGCAGGTTTTCTTCACTGCTGGCTAAATCATTTTCTAAGTCATTAATACGTTGCTGCTGGGCTTCATTAACTTTTGGGGTAACTAGGGTTAGGTCTTGCTGATTAGGTGTGTTATCAGGCAAATCAAGTGTTTTGCTAGGTGTTACAGGCTCGGGCTTAGGTTTAGGTACTTCGGTTATAACAGGCGCTTTGGGTTTGGCTACAGGCTTTTTAGCAACAGGTGCAGCACGACTAGCAACCCAAGCTTGGTTTTGACGCCTAACTTCTTGCTCTGCCTGCATAGCGCTACGGCTAGTCATTGCCTTATTTGAAGGAATAACTAAACGCACACCCATTTCCATTTCATTAATATTACCCGTAGGAAAAGCAGTGGGGTTAGCATCACGTATAGCTAGCATAGCCTGTTTGATAGTGACGCTATTATTAGGACGGGTGGTGCGAGCGATACTCCATAAAGTATCTCTTGGTCCAACTTGAACTGTACGCTGACGATTAGTAGTAGCAGAAGTAGATGCATAAGCAGTGCGTAATTCTTCATTACTAAGTGCTACCGACCAAGAAATGGATGGCACTGCTACAACAACAGCTGTCAAACCTGCTAGCAACCAAGAACTTACTCCGCTCAACTTACTCTCCATACCCTGCCTCTTAGCTTACCCAATTTTTATTAATAAGCGTTTTTAACAGTTTTTACGCACTTTGTCATTGCTGATTTAAAAAACGGCAGTCAAAGCTGCCGTTTTTTTATGCTTATTAACTTATTTACGCTCTAAAAGAATGCGTAACATTCTTCTTAACGGTTCTGCAGCACCCCACAACAGCTGGTCACCCACAGAAAATGCCGATAGGTATTGAGGACCCATATTCATTTTTCTTAAACGACCAACTGGAACAGACAAGGTTCCTGTCACTGCGGTTGGACCTAGGTCACGAATCGACGCTTCACGTTCGTTAGGCACTACTTTCACCCAGTCATTATGCGCTGCTAGCAGGCCATGAATTTCATCCATAGGCACATCTTGCTTTAACTTAATGGTGAAGGCTTGGCTATGGCAACGCATCGCACCAATACGCACACAAAGACCATCAATAGGAATAGGATTGTTGGCTAAACCTAAAATTTTATTGGTTTCGGCATGGCCTTTCCATTCTTCACGGCTTTGCAAGTTATCTAGCTGAGTGTCTATGTAGGGAATCAAGCTTCCCGCCAAAGGCATTCCAAACTTGTCGGTTGGGAAGTCTTTAGAGCGCATAGCCGCAGCAACTTTACGGTCGATATCTAAAATCGCTGAAGCTGGGTCTGCCAATTCACTAGCCACTGAATCACGCAAAGCGCCCATTTGGTTAAGCAATTCACGCATATTTTGAGCGCCAGCGCCTGAAGCTGCTTGATAAGTCATGGAGGTCATCCACTCAATCAAGCCTTTTTCAAACAAGCCGCCCAAACCCATAAGCATTAAACTTACGGTGCAGTTGCCGCCAACAAAGGTTTTTATGCCTTTTTGTAAGCCAGCATCAATTACCCTACGGTTTACTGGATCTAACACAACAATGCTATCGTCTGCCATACGCAGGCTAGAAGCTGCGTCTATCCAATGCCCCTGCCAGCCAGCAGCACGTAAAGGACCATAGACTTCTTTAGTGTAATCACCACCTTGACAGGTAAGCACTACGTCTAGTTTTTTTAGTGCGTCTAGGTCTGTAGCGCTTTGTAAAGGCTGACCATCAGGACCCGCTTTACCTGCCTGAGAGGTTGTAAAATAAACCGCCTCAATCAAGTCAAAATCATTTTCTTCCTGCATCCGCTGCATTAGTACCGAACCGACCATTCCGCGCCAGCCAACTAAACCTACCGTGAGTTTACTCATAGTATCCTCTTATTTAAGTGCTTTTAGGGCTTTAACAACAGCGGCACCCATTTCAACTGTGCCTACTTTTGTCATGCCAGCAGAGAGTATATCAGCAGTACGCAAACCTTCATCTAGCACATCGCTAACTGCCTGCTCAATTTTACCTGCTACCTCTGCCTTGTCGAAGGAATAGCGTAGCATCATGGCAATGGATAAAATACACGCCAAGGGGTTAGCCATATCTTTACCAGCAATATCGGGCGCTGAACCGTGGCAAGGCTCGTACATACCCTTAGCATTTTCATCTAAAGAAGCCGAAGGCAACATACCGATTGAACCGGTTAGCATGGCCGCTGCATCCGATAAAATATCACCAAACATATTACCTGTGACCATTACATCAAACTGCTTAGGCGCACGCACTAACTGCATGGCCGCGTTATCAACGTACATGTGTGACAGCTCAACGTCTGGGTAGTCTTTAGCGACTTCTTCCATCACATCACGCCATAGCATGGTCACTTCTAACACGTTGGCTTTATCGACCGAACATAAACGCTTGTTACGCTTACGTGCCATTTCAAAAGCCACTTTAGCGATACGGCGAATTTCACTTTCAGAATAAACGTAAGTATTAAAGCCTTCTTTTTCGCCATTTTCTAGGGTACGAATGCCGCGTGGCTGACCAAAGTAAATGCCACCCGTTAGCTCACGAACGATCATAATGTCTAAACCTGACACCACTTCAGGCTTAAGGCTAGAAGCATCGGCAAGCTGAGGGTATAAAAGTGCTGGGCGCAGGTTACCAAACAGCGCTAACTCTTTACGAATACCTAGCAGGCCACGCTCTGGACGCAAACTAATGTCTTCTAGCTTATCCCACTTAGGGCCACCCACCGCACCTAGAACTATCGCATCAGCCGCTTTAGCCTTGGCTAGCGTTTCAGGCGGTAAAGGATGACCCGCTGCATCATAACCCGCACCACCGACAGGGGCTTCTTCCCAGCTAATATCCACACCAAAATCATCACGGCAAACTTCCATTACCTTGACTGCTTGGGCAGTAATTTCTGGACCAATACCGTCACCGGGTAACACTAGAATATGTTGAGTCATTACAAAATCTCTATTTTAGAAAACTGTTATTTTACTAACTTATTGATTACCAACGCCCTATCACCAATTGCGTAACCGAGGACGCTAGCACAAGGCAAAAAAATGCAAGAAAGCGCAGTTTACGTGTTTGTAAATGAGCATTTTGAGCAGATTTTTAACACAGTGCTAGCTACGCAGGTAGCAATTTAGGCAAAAATCCACGGGGTTACTTTAGCGCGTGCTTCTTCATAAGCTTTAATATCGGCTGCATCTTTCAGCGTTAAGCCAATATCATCTAAGCCTTCAATTAAGCAATGTTTACGGAATTGATCCATTTCAAAGCTTAAAACTTCACCGCTTGGCGTAGTCACTGTTTGCGCTGGTAAATCGACTAATAAACGGTAGCCTTCTGTGGCTTCTACTTCGTTAAACAGGCGATCAATAATTGCATCGTCTAGCTGAATTAACAGCAAGCCATTTTTGGGTGCGTTATTAAAGAAAATATCCGCAAAGCTGGGTGCAATAATGGCTCTAAAGCCATAGTCAACCAAAGCCCAAGGTGCGTGCTCACGTGAAGAACCACAACCAAAGTTAGCACGTGATAAAAGCACTTCACTATTTTGGTAGCGCGGCTTATTCAGTACAAAATCTTGGTTCAGTGGGCGATTGGTTACATCTTGCCCAGGAAAGCCTTCGTCTAAATAACGCAGTTCATCAAACAGGTTAGGACCAAAACCTGTGCGTTTAATGGATTTCAAAAACTGCTTAGGAATAATTAGGTCAGTATCGACGTTGGCTCTGTCTAAAGGCGCAACCAAACCATTTAATTGGGTAAACTTTTGCATTTTTAACTCCACTCACGCACATCAACAAAGTGACCGGCAATTGCCGCCGCTGCTGCCATAGCTGGGCTAACCAAGTGGGTACGACCACCGTAGCCTTGGCGACCTTCAAAGTTACGGTTAGAGGTAGAAGCACAATGCTCACCCTGCCCCAACTTATCGGCATTCATCGCTAAACACATAGAACAGCCCGGCTCACGCCATTCAAAGCCCGCTTCAATAAAGATTTTATCTAAACCTTCGTCTTCGGCCTGCTTTTTAACCAAACCAGAGCCAGGAACAACCAAGGCCTGCATTAAGGTGGGCGATACTTTACGGCCTTTAGCCACTTCAGCCGCAGCACGTAGGTCTTCAATACGTGAGTTAGTACAAGAGCCAATAAAAACTCTGTCTAGTTTAATATCCGTAATGGCCTGATTAGCTTTTAAACCCATGTATTTTAAAGCTGACTCCCAGCTTTTACGTAGGTTTTCATCACCGGCCTTAGCAGGATCAGGTACAAGGCTGTTCACTGAGCCAACCATTTCAGGTGAAGTACCCCAGCTAACCTGTGGCTCAATAGCCGCAGCATCTAACTTAACCACTTTATCAAACTTAGCATCGGCATCAGAATGCAGTGTTTTCCACCACTCAACCGCCATATCCCAATCTTTACCCTTAGGTGCAAAAGGACGGCCTTCTACATAATCAATCGTGGTTTGGTCACAACCCACTAGGCCAACCCTTGCGCCTGCTTCTATGGCCATATTACAAATGGTCATACGGCCTTCCATCGACAAGTCGGCAATGGCTGAGCCAGCAAACTCCATGGCGTAACCGGTACCACCCGCTGTACCTATCTCACCAATAACTGCCAATACGATATCTTTAGCGGTCACGCCCTTTTGTAACTTGCCATCGACTTGAATCAGCAAGTTTTTCATTTTGCGCTGAATTAAACACTGGGTTGCTAATACGTGCTCAACCTCAGAAGTACCCACACCGTGAGCTAAGGCAGCAAAAGCACCATGAGTGGCTGTATGGGAATCACCACACACTAGCGTCATACCCGGTAATGTTGCGCCCTGTTCTGGGCCAACCACATGAACAATACCTTGGCGAGGGTCATTAATTTTAAATTCAGTAATACCAAATTCTTCACAGTTATCATCCAAGGTTTGCACTTGAATACGTGAAGTTTCATCTTCAATACCGCTCACACCCTGCGCACGTTCTTTAACTGTCGTAGGCACGTTATGATCCGGCGTAGCTAAGTTAGCTGAAATACGCCACGGCTTACGACCGGCCAAACGCAAGCCTTCAAAGGCTTGGGGCGAAGTTACTTCATGCAATAAATGACGGTCAATATAAATAAGTGCCGTACCATCATCGCGCTGCTTAACTAGGTGGGCATCCCACAATTTGTCATATAGGGTTTGAGCCATTTTTTTCTTCTCCTCAAATGGGTAGCCTTTATTTAGGCTTGCTAACATCTTAATGGTTAGGCTTTAATAAAACCAATTCATAGCATTCATATTAAGCATAACTTTTTGGAATACTGATTAAAGTGGACATTCAAGCACTACAAGCGTTTGTTGCAGTGGCAGAACAAGAATCTTTTTCTCGTGCTGGCGATGAGCTGCATTTAACCCAGCCAGCAGTAAGCAAGCGTATTGCTAGCCTAGAAGAACAACTCAACCAAAAGTTGTTTGATCGCATAGGGCGTAATATTAAATTAACCCAAGCCGGTAGTGCACTCTTACCTAGAGCTAAGCATTTGTTAGCTGATTTAAAAGACACTCGCCGGATGCTGGCTAACTTAAGTGGTGAAATTCAAGGCTCGCTTATACTGGCAACCAGCCACCACATTGGCCTGCACCGCTTACCGCCCTTATTAAAAGCCTTTACCCAAGCCCACCCCCAAGTAAAGCTCGATATGCGCTTTCAAGACTCTGAGCAAGCCTATGCTGGCGTATTAACCGGTGATTTAGAATTAGCCATCGTTACCTTAGCCCCCCTGCCCGACCCAGCATTAGTAGTAGTACCAGTGTGGCAAGATCAACTGCGTTTTGTGGTGGCTAAAGACCACCCTTTAAGCCAGCAAGCTAATTTAAAATTAGAAGATTTAACCCAGCACGATGCAGTATTACCAGGGCAACAGACTTTTACGCGTGGCATAGTAAGCAAGGTGTTCAAAGAACAGGGATTGGAATTAAACGTAACGCTTTCGACCAACTACATGGAAACCATAAAAATGATGGTCTCGATAGGTTTGGGTTGGAGTTTGCTGCCTGAAACGCTGATAGATAAAAGCCTAGCAGTATTAAAAATTAATCATTCACCCATAACCCGTCCGCTGGGTTTTTTATATCACCGTGAGCGCACCTTATCGAATGCAGCCCGCCAAATGATTCAGCTGCTTAAAGCGACTTAAGTAGTTTTACCAGCTCCTTCTCAGGTAAGGGTTTGTAATATAAAAAGCCCTGCGCCTGCTGACAACCCATGGTTAAAAGTTGTAGCGCTTGCGCTTCTTCTTCAACCCCTTCCGCCACTAAGTCTAGTTTTAAGTTATGCGCCAGCTGCACAATTGTTTTTACTATGCTCAGGCTAGCATCATCACTTCCCATGTCTTGTATAAAAGAACGGTCTATTTTTAAGGTAGATAGCGGTAACTTACGTAGGTAAGACAGACTAGAATAACCTGTACCAAAATCATCTAAGGCAATACGGAAGCCTTTTTGCTTTAACATGCTTAAGGTATCTAAAGCACACAGCTCATTCTGCATTAATCCTGTTTCAGTGATTTCTAACTCAAAGTTATCTAAACCCAAGTTATAATGCTTAAGCAAGCTTTCAAACCAGTCAGGAAAAGCTGCGTTATCTAATTGCTGTACAGCAATATTAATGGCAACCCTAGGTAGAACTAAACCTGCATCACGCCACCTTACTAGGGCACGGCAAGTTTCCTCAACTACCCAAGCCCCTATTTCTATGATTAAACCCGACTCTTCAGCTAGAGGAATAAAAACAGCAGGAGACAGGCTACCTAATTCAGGGTGCTGCCAACGTATTAAAGCCTCAACACCATAAATTTGTTGATCAATTAGTTGCACCTTAGGCTGAAAATGCAAGCTTAAACCCTTACCCTCAATAGCGGTTCGTAGAGCCTGTTCAAGATTAAGCAGGTTACGCGCTTCTTCAGTCATTTTATGGTCAAAAAAACGAAAGGCATCACGCCCTGCATTTTTGGCTTCACTTAATGCTGCTTGAGCATTGCTTAATAGGGTATCTGCATCTAGGCCATCAACTGGAAAAAACGCCACGCCTATGGAGGGGCTTAATGCCACCTGTTTACCTTCAATAACTACCGGCTTTTGCAGAGTATTTTTTATATCGTTGGCTAACTGGGTAATATCATGAACCAGATCATAATCTTCAACCAGCAAGGCAAACTCATCAGCACCAACACGCACTAGCATATCGGCATCGCCTACGCGTTTGCGTAACTTTTTACTTTGCTCGCTAATTAACTTATCGCACCAGTTATGACCAAAGGTTTCGTTAATAATTTGAATATGGCCTAAATCAACTAAAAGCAAAGCCAGCTCTTCTTGCTGGCTTTTAGCTTGGCGCACAGCATGATTCAAGCGTTCATTCAGCTGGTGGCGATTACCTAACCCAGTTAAAACATCGTGATGAGCTAAATGTTGTATTTGTGCTTCTTTAGCACGTAATTCACTTAGGTCATGAATAATAGAAATGTAGTTTTCAATTTCGCCTAGTTCATTACGTACACAGTTAATGGACAGCCATTGTAGGTAAACACTGCCATCTTTACGCCGGTTCCACACCTCACCTTTCCAGTGATCTACCTCTGCAATGCTATCCCACATAGCTTTATAAAAAGCTTTGTCATGGTGTTTGGATTGCAAAACCTTAGGCGTAAGCCCTAGTACTTCTTCTGGCTGGTAGCCTGTTATATCTGTAAAAGCAGCATTTACCTGCTGAATTCTAGCTCGACCATCAGTCACCATTATGCCCTCAATGGTTGACTCAAAAACCCGCATGGCTAAACGTCTTTGTGCCTCAAATTCTTTTCTGCGGCGTAAATCCCTAAAGATGCCTGTAATCCACAAGACCTCATCCTTAGCCTCAGAGGTATGGGGAACAAGTGTCAGATGAGCAGGAAACACTTCACCCTTTAAATTACGTAGCTCTAACTCACCCTCCCAAGTTTCACAACTAGCGACAACTTGAGGAAAAATTTGTTCGTTAAGTAGCTGATAGCTGTCGGAAGGATGAAAGTCTCTAACATGGAGCCTTTCTAGGTCTAAATTTAACGAAACTGGAATACCAAGCATTCGACGACCTGCCAAATTGATATAGGTTAGGCGCTGATCCATCGAAACAGTCGCTATTAGTTCATTAGCGGCTTCTAGAATTGCTTGCTGACGGTTTAAGGTTTCAACACTCAAGTTAGTTTCTCATGATATTCAAAATGCGTTATAGAGCTAGCGTAGATTGCTTGCCTAGATTAGAACTAGATCAAAAAAATAACAACAGCAAGACTAAGGTTTTTAATTCCTTTATAAAAATGACGTTTCAGTCAGAAAATTTAGCTTTACGTTAACGTCAACTTACCCTAAAGTTAGCTTAATAAATAACAAAGCACTCATATAAAACACCAGCAGAGGGACACACCATGCAATCCATCTTTAAAGATATGAACTTCGGCTTAGACGATGACTTAAATATGCTGCGCGAATCAATCAACGCTTTCGCTGCTGCTGAAATTGCGCCTCGTGCTGCTGAAATAGATAAAACCAACGAATTTCCTATGGACTTATGGAAAAAGTTTGGCGATATGGGCTTACTTGGCATTACTGTACCAGAAGAGTTCGGCGGTTCAGGCATGGGCTATTTGGCTCACTGTATCGCAGTTGAAGAAATTTCTCGTGCCTCTGCTTCTGTAGGCCTGTCTTACGGTGCGCACTCTAACCTTTGTGTTAACCAAATTAAAATTAATGGCACCCAAGCGCAAAAAGAAAAATACTTACCTAAGCTTTGCTCTGGCGAACACATTGGCGCTTTAGCCATGTCAGAACCAAACGCCGGTTCAGACGTAGTAAGCATGAAGCTACGTGCCGACAAAAAAGGTGATAAGTACGTTCTTAATGGTAACAAAATGTGGATCACTAATGGTCCTGATGCTCACACCTTTGTTATCTACGCTAAAACCGATACCTCTGCAGGCTCTAAAGGCATTACCGCTTTTATCGTTGAAGGCGATTCCCCAGGTTTTTCACGCCACCAAAAATTAGACAAGCTAGGTATGCGTGGTTCTAACACTTGTGAGTTGGTTTTCCAAGACTGTGAAGTGCCTGAAGAAAACGTACTGGGTGAAGTAGGTAAAGGGGTTCGCGTGCTTATGAGCGGCCTAGATTTTGAGCGTACTGTTTTAGCTGCTGGCCCTATCGGCATTATGCAGGCGGCAATGGATATCGTGGTTCCTTATATTCACGAGCGTAAGCAGTTTGATCAGTCCATAGGTGAATTCCAGCTAGTACAAGGCAAAATTGCTGATATGTACACCACCATGTCTGCTTGCCGTGCTTATTTATATGCTGTTGCGGCAGGTTGCGACCGTGGCGAAGTCAGCCGTAAAGATGCTGCTGGCGTTATTCTTTACTGTGCTGAAAAAGCCACTCAGGTTGCTTTAGATTCCATTCAGCTGCTAGGCGGTAATGGTTACACCAATGAATATGCTACTGGCCGCTTACTGCGTGATGCCAAGCTCTACGAAATTGGCGCAGGTACCAGCGAAGTACGACGCATGTTGATTGGGCGTGAGATTTTTAACGAATCTCGCTAGGAGCTTATCGTTCTAGCCTAGTTATTATTTCTTGGGTCGTTGTGAATACGTCTGACCGCCAAGGATGGCGGAAATGCAGTTTTTGCAGGAGCAAAAAACTGCCCTGTAAACTCAACTGCAACATCCATGTTGCAGAAGCCCAAGAAACAACAAGCTAGGCTAACGAATATCGAACTACTGAGTTTAAATCGCCACCAAACAATAAAAGCAGCTAGGTTAACTCGATATTAAAAAACACCGTTAGCTGATGAGTTATGTGCTTGGCGTGGGCTGTTATTCATCGGGCTTCTGCTGCAGGACGCAGCAGTAGAGCATACATGGACGTACTTGCTGCGCCCCGATGTAATAACACCTACGCCATAAAGCACCTGCTAATACGCAAATAAAAGCACTAGCGATACCACCCAGCTGCACTATTACAATAAAAGGATCACTGAAATGACTGTGATTAAAACGCAGGTAAATACTCGAGCGCCGCAGTTTGCTGAAAACGAAGCAGCGATGCGTGAAGTTATTGCCGATCTGCACAAAAAATTAGACGAAGTGAAACAAGGTGGCGGTGCTAAAGCGCAAGAACGTCACCTAAGTCGTGGCAAGCTTCTGCCCCGTGAACGTATTGAACGCCTACTCGACCAAGGCGCACCTTTTTTAGAATTCTCACAACTTGCCGCCCTTGATGTTTACGATGATTTTGTACCCAGCGCTGGCATTATTACCGGCATTGGCCGTGTCTCCGGTGTGGAATGCATTATTGTTGCCAACGATGCCACCACCAAAGGCGGTACTTATTATCCGCTCACGGTTAAAAAGCACTTGCGAGCGCAAGAAATTGCCCGTAAAAATCGCCTTCCCTGTATTTACCTAGTCGATTCCGGCGGTGCTAACCTACCTAACCAAGATGAAGTCTTCCCCGACCGTGATCACTTTGGTCGTATTTTCTACAACCAAGCCACCATGTCTAGCGAAGGCATTCCCCAAATTGCTTCAGTTATGGGCTCTTGTACTGCCGGTGGTGCTTATGTACCTGCCATGGCCGATGAATCTATTATCGTTAAAGAACAAGGCACTATTTTTCTAGCAGGCCCACCCTTAGTTAAAGCCGCCACAGGTGAAGTGGTCACGGCTGAAGACCTAGGCGGTGCCGATGTTCACGCACGTATTTCTGGTGTGGTTGACCATTACGCACTCAGCGATGAACATGCCCTACAACTGGTGCGCCGTGCGGTTAGTCGCTTGAACTGGAAAAAACTGGGTGAACTCGACATTCAACCTTCACGCCCACCCCTTTACGATCCAGAAGAAATCTACGGCATTGTGGGTACTGATTTACGCAAGCCCTACGATGTGCGTGAAGTAATTGCCCGTGTGGTTGATGGCTCTGAATTTGATGAATTTAAACGCTGGTACGGTGAAACGCTAGTCACTGGCTTTGCCCGTATTCATGGCTATCCAGTCGGTATTTTGGCCAACAATGGCGTACTTTTTTCTGAATCCGCTCAAAAAGGCGCTCACTTTATCGAGCTTTGTGCCCAGCGTGGCATTCCTCTTGTGTTCCTACAAAATATCACCGGCTTTATGGTGGGTTCTCGTTACGAGCATGAAGGTATCGCCAAACACGGTGCCAAAATGGTCACCGCTGTTGCCTGTGCTCAAGTGCCTAAATTCACCATTCTAATTGGTGGTAGTTTTGGTGCCGGTAACTACGGTATGTGTGGCCGTGCTTACGACCCTAACTTTATGTGGATGTGGCCGAATGCTCGTATTTCTGTCATGGGTGGCGAACAAGCTGCCAACGTACTGGCACAAGTTAAGCGTGAGCAGCACGAACGCAACGGTACTGACTGGTCAGCAGCAGAAGAAGAAGCTTTCAAAAAGCCCACTCGTGAAATGTACGAGCACCAAGGCCACCCTTATTTTGCCAGTGCACGTTTATGGGATGACGGTATTCTTGACCCCATTCAAACCCGTGACACCCTAGGTTTAGCCATTTCAGCCTCATTAAATGCCGCCAATAAGCCGACACGTTTTGGCGTGTTCCGCATGTAAGCGCTGCTTAAGGAGAAGAAAATGACGACCACTAATCAAACCGTTCTGCTAACTATCGACCAACGTGGTGTGGCTTACCTAACGCTTAACCGTCCTGAAGTTCACAACGCTTTTGATGATCTTTTAATAGCAGAAATACTCAACAAGCTAGCCACAGTGCGTGATGCCAAAGCCCGAGTGTTAGTTTTTGGATCAGAAGGCAAAAGCTTTTCTGCCGGTGCCGACCTAGGTTGGATGAAACGCATGGCCGAATACAGCCAAGCCGAAAACAAAAAAGATGCCCAAGAACTCGCCAGATTAATGCACGAACTCGACACCCTACCCTGCCCGACTATTTGCCGTGTGCAAGGTGCTGCCTATGGTGGTGCTGTTGGTTTAGCGGCTTGCTGCGACCTAGTGGTAGCGACTGGCAAAGCACGTTTTTGCTTATCTGAAGTGAAAATTGGCTTATCACCCGCCGTTATTAGCCCCTATGTGGTTAGAGCTTTAGGTGTGCGTGCCATGCGCCGCTATGCCTTAACCGCTGAAGTAATAGACGTAGAAAAAGCCCAGCAGCTAGGTTTGGTTGATGAAGTGGTTGCCGAAGAAGCGTTAGATACTGAAATAGAACAACTGGTAAAAGTTTTGCTCGCCAATAGCCCGCAAGCCGTCGCCCACACCAAAGCGTTAGTTCACTTGGTTGCCGACCGCCCAGCCGACTTAACAACGCAAGACTACACCACCGATTTAATTGCCAAAATCCGTGTATCCGCCGAAGGCCAAGAAGGACTGAGCGCCTTCTTTGAAAAGCGAGCGGCTAATTGGCAGAAGTAAACACCTATACAGTTTAAATAAACAGGCTTAAGAAACCACGGCAGCCTTCTTCTGCGACAAGTGAAGCAGGGACTGCGCAACGCGGTGTTTGAGGCAAGGACAGCCGAATACACCGAAAGCAGATGGGCTGCAACAGTGGTTTCTTAAAAACAAATTAAACAATATAAAAAGAGGAACTGACCATGTTCCGTAAGATACTCATTGCCAACCGTGGTGAAATTGCTTGCCGCGTTATTCGTACCGCCCACCAAATGGGCATTCGCTGCGTTGCTGTTTATTCCGATGCAGACCGAGACTCCCTACACGTAAAAATGGCCGATGAAGCCGTTTATCTAGGTGCAGCGCCAGCCAGAGACAGCTACCTACAAATCGACAAGGTAATCGCTGCCGCCAAACAAACCGGCGCTGAAGCCATTCACCCAGGTTATGGCTTTTTAGCTGAAAACAGCCAGTTTGTAGCCGCCTGTGATGCCGCTGGTTTAGTGTTTATCGGCCCACCCATTAAAGCCATTGAAGCCATGGGTTCTAAATCTGCCGCTAAAATCATTATGGAAAACGCTGGCGTACCGCTAGTGCCTGGCTACCACGGTGCCGATCAATCGCCCGAACTAATCAAAGCAGAAGCCGAAAAAATTGGCTACCCAGTACTCCTTAAAGCCACGGCTGGCGGTGGTGGTAAGGGTATGCGTATTGTTGAAAAGTCCAGCGAATTTGATGAAGCCCTAGCCGCAGCCAAGCGTGAAGCCATGAATGGTTTTGGCGACGACACCATGCTGGTAGAAAAATACCTAGTAAAACCTCGTCACGTTGAATTTCAGGTGTTCTGTGATTCACAAGGCCAAGGTGTTTACTTGTTCGAGCGTGACTGTTCGGTACAGCGTCGCCACCAAAAAGTCATTGAAGAAGCACCCGCCCCAGGCATGACCGAAGAACTGCGTGCCAAAATGGGTGATGCTGCCCTTAAAGCCGCACAAGCCATAGGTTATGTAAATGCGGGAACCGTAGAGTTTCTGCTTGATGCCGATGGCAGCTTCTTCTTTATGGAAATGAACACCCGCTTACAGGTTGAGCACCCCATCACCGAAATGATTACCGGTGAAGACCTAGTGGAATGGCAGTTAAAAATTGCTGCAGGTTTACCCTTACCCAAACAGCAAAATGAACTAGAAATTCATGGTCACGCCTTTGAAGCCCGTATTTATGCCGAAGACCCAGACCAAGACTTCTTACCGGCAACTGGCACCTTAAGCTATGTTCGCACCCCTGCCGAAACTCGCCATGTACGAGTCGATACAGGTGTGCTTGAAGGCGATGAAGTCAGCATTTATTACGACCCCATGATTGCCAAGCTAATTGTTTGGGATACCAACCGAGAAGCAGCACTAAGCCGCATGGCACAAGCTTTAGGTGAATACCGCATTGCTGGCGTTAAAACCAATACCCGCTTTTTAAAGCGTTTAGCCGAAGCAGCACCTTTTCAAAACTTTGACGTTGATACCAGCTTTATTGAGCGCTATGAAGACCTACTCTTCAGCAAAAAAGGCGGTAGCTACAGCCCTAACCTGCTGGCTTTAGCTTCACTTTATGCACTACTTAAACTAGACCAAGAACGCCAAGCAGAAGCCAAGCATTCTAGCGACCCCTACTCACCTTGGCATGGCTTTGGCGGCTGGCGAATGAACACCGACCCTAGCCTAAACCTACGCTTTGCCGTAGAAGGCCAAGAAGAGCCGATTGCTATTCGTGTGATTGCTAAAAGTAACAGCGCCAAACACTTCTGGACTGTTTTTGTGGGTGAACACAAACTATTGGTGGAAGGCAGCCTAACCAAAGATCGCCTTGATGCCGTGGTTAATGGCCATCACCGCACCATTCATGTCGCCGACTTAAATAATAACCTAACCCTCTTCACCCAAGACGAACACTTCGCCTGCCAGTGGTTACGCCCAGACCTAGACAGCCACGAGCTTGAAGAAGCCACCGCTAGCCTAACCGCACCTATGAACGGTTCAGTAGTTACCCTGCTAGTTGAAGCCGGTGCAGAAGTTAAAAAAGGTGATTCCTTAATCGTGATAGAAGCCATGAAAATGGAACACACCCTAAGCGCACCCGCTGACGGTAAAGTTGCAGAGTTCTTCTACGCTGCCGGAGATTTGGTTTCGCAAGGTGCAGAGTTGCTGAAGTTTGAAGCCAACGAAGAATAAGGCTAGTAGCAGGCTGGTCTGCTTAAACATAAATATGTAATAACGTAATCGAGGACGCTAGTACAAGGCAAAAATCTGTGAGAAAGCGCAGTTTACGTATTTGTAAATGAGCATTTTGAGCAGATTTTTAACGCAGTAATAGCTACGTAGATAGTTATTAGGAGAAAATGAATGGCTTTTCCAGAATATGTACGATTAGTCGAGGTGGGTGCTAGAGATGGCCTTCAAAACGAAGCCAATCCCGTTAGCACCGCTATTAAGCTAGAACTGATCGACCGCTTAGGTGATGCTGGCCTTAGCTACATAGAAGCCGCCAGCTTTGTATCACCTAAATGGGTGCCACAAATGGGCGATGCACGTGAAGTAATGACTGGTATTCAACGCCGCTCAGGCATTACCTATGCAGCCTTAACGCCCAACCTAAAAGGTTTAGAAAGTGCTTTAGAGTGTGGTGTTCAAGAAGTGGCGGTATTTGGTGCGGCTTCAGAAAGCTTCACCCAAAAAAATATCAACTGTAGCATTGCTGAATCACTGGAACGCTTTGCACCTGTTATAGAACTGGCGAAAAAATCCAACATTCCAGTGCGTGGTTATGTTTCAACCGTGATGGGCTGCCCTTACGAAGGCGACATAGCACCTAGCAAAGTCGCTGAAGTAAGTAAAACCTTGTTTGATATGGGCTGCTATGAAATCTCCCTTGGCGATACCGTAGGTGTAGGCACACCACTTAAAGCCAAGCGTATGTTAGAAGCAGTTAACCAACATATTCCCATGAACAAGCTAGCCGCCCACTTTCACGACACCTACGGCCAAGCCCTAGCCAACCTTTACGCTGTATTAGAAGAAGGCATAGCAGTCATTGATAGCTCGGTGGCTGGCTTAGGTGGCTGTCCCTACGCCAAAGGCGCAGCCGGTAATGTCGCCAGTGAAGATGTGGTTTACCTATTAAACGGCCTAGGTATAAAAAGCGGCATCAACCTAACCAAACTAGCCGCCACCGGCGATTGGATAACCCGCACCATCAACCGCCCCAACCGCTCAAAAGTAGGCATAGCCATGATGGCTGGGTAATTGCTTGTATTTTTAAGCAGCAAGGAAGCTGCACATCACTTATACATTGCGTTCTTCTGAGACTTTAATTCGTGTTATATCTGCACGTGATATGCACCAAAAAGAGAGGAATATTTATAAACAAATCTAAGCAAATACCCAACTTTAAGACTGAAGCTGAAGAAAGGCAGTTTTGGGAAAAGCATGACTCAACAGATTATCTTGACTGGAAGCAAGCTAAAGCAGTGATTAGATAACCCGCACCATTAATCGCCCCAACCGTTCTCAAGTAGAAGTAACCATTATGGTTGGCTAGGCAGTATCTAGCGGAAGTGCTTTTAGGTTAAAAGCCTAGAAATAGCATATCTAAAGCTATGGATATTTCATCCTGCTGTTCAGCAAGGCTGCCTACACCTAAACGTAATTCACTTGCTAATATACTAGCCATATACTGAGTAACCATTACCACCTCTTGGCCTTCAATATTAAATACAGGATTTAATCTATGAGCAGGGGAAGGCGCCAAAGCTTTAGGCAACAGTGGAACAACAACTCGGCTATTCAAGCCACCAAGAAGATCTGACTGAACATCCAGTAAAAAACCGGCTCCACCTTTATTTTCAAAAACATCAAATCGAGCCATTAGAATTGGCGATACTTTGCAAGAGGTAATCCGTTAGCTTCAACATAGGTATTAGAGCTTGCGATAGCCTCGGCATTATCTTTCAACCAGTTTTCTTGTTTATGCAGCTTCACAGCCTCTGTAATCCCTTCTTCTGCTGAATGCACGACATTAACTCCTAAACGCTCTGCCTCCTTAAGAAGGACGCTATTCAGTGATAGGTTTGTTTGCATGACTCACCTCTCGTCTTTTTGTTTAGCTTGACACTAATCTCTATACTAAGTGATTGTACTTTATATTAGCTCCCTCAACCCCAATAAACCACTTGGGCTGCATGGCTTCGAAGTCTTGTCTTATGTTCTCTGGCAGCTAAGCTGCTGAGTCTAGAACCACTGGCTTGCCATCAATGCGTTTAAATACCACCCAGTGCCAAAAGCTCTTTCCGTCTTTTTGGTGGTGTTTTATGGCTAACAAAGCAAGGTCGGGTAAGGCATCCCAAGTTTTGAAAGGTATTTCTGTATCGGTAGTTTTTAAGCCTGCATCTAAAAGCATCCTGAGTTAACCCAGTCGCTTTGCGAATATTTTTGACCGCAAAAGCATCAACATGAAAATCGCGGGCTGCTACACGCTCGCCTTTAACAATTTCATCCATCTGTTGTACGCTTTCCAGTAGCTCATCAAAAAATGTACTCATAGTGTTATTACCTCCACCGTTCAACAATTTGTTTCAATGCCTTACATTCAGCAAGTGTCAGGTCATCCTTTTCACTCTTGGGGTAAATCAGCAACAGTGCAATCTGTGCTGCTGCCAAAAAATGATAATAAATAACCCTCGAAACCTCAAAGAACATCCATTATTCAACCCCAATAACAACTTAGGCTACATGGTTCAAAGCCTTGCCTTCTAGTAGAAATGCCCATTATGCTTGGGTAGTTTTAGTGAGGGTGACTTGAAGATAGAGTACCCTAAGATTAGAGCTTCAACGCTTGGGTGCTTAAAATTCAAAAAGTAGCACATTTCTGCAGCAAAATAGCTTCAAAGCCTAGCTAGCGATTTAGCACTTCTTGGGGTTGCAGTGGTCAAAGCACTAGCAGAAAAGTTTATTGAATGCCTAAGATTGCAGATTACCAACCAACAACTAGGCTAGACAGGGCTTTAACTTCTTTGTAATAAAGCGTAACCTTCTCGCCATATTTGGTAGTCAAGCAAGCTAGCGTAATTTTTTAGCAATCAACAGGTTAAAAGTTAGGAATAAGCATGAAAATCATTAATCGTATTTATTTTGGCTTTGCAGTTCTTTTATTAATAATGCTAGCAATAACTTTGTTCGGCTTATATAAAATTAATATTGCAGACAATAGCTTAACGCAACTGTCCCAACAAACAGCAGTTGAACAACGGCAAGCTATTAACTTTAGAGGTAGTGTACACGACCGTGCTATAGCCATACGTGATGCAGTTCTGGTGGCTGATATTCAAGCTTCCTCAAAGCACCAAAATAATATTCAAGCACTAGATAAGTTTTATCAAGAATCAGCTCGTGTACTTGATACTATGTTTGCAAAGCTTAAGCATTCACCAACTGAAGAAAAAATGCTTAAAGATATTAAAGCTATTGAAAAAAGCACCTTAATCATTACAGATAAGCTTCTTGAACTAATTAATAGTAATCAGTTTGAATTAGCTAATGACTATTTACTTAACGAGGCCTCTCCTGCTTATACTGAATGGCTTGCGCGTATTAACCTACTAATAGATTATCAAGAAGCTTCTATTCAAAGCCTTGTAGCTACCGCAGTTAGTGAAACAACCAGTTTCCAAAAAACAATGCTTATTACTACCCTTCTTGCATTAATAATAATTGTTTTAGTTGCGCTTAGTGTTGTTAGAAATTTAAAAGAAATTATTGGTGGCGAGCCTGAAGATGCTGCTTTAATTATTAATACTATTGCATCTGGTGACTTAACTGTGGACGTTAAAGCAAATAAAAATAGTATTCTCAGTGCCGTAGAAGACTTAAGAAGTTATTTAACAGACATTACAAAAAATTCAATAAATACAGCGAACAAACTAAGCTTAGCGTCTAAACACCTTCTGCTAACTGCACAACACAACGAAGAGTTAATTAGCAACCAAAAAGAATCGACCCAACGTGGTGCTACCGCTATTGCTGAAATGTCTGATGCTGTTGCGGAAGTGGCAAGCCATACCAGTGAAGCAGCTTCGCTGGCACAGACAGCCATGACAGAATTTACAGCAGGTCAAGCCGAAGTAAACAAAACACAGTTAAATATTAACGATTTAGCCAGTAAAGTTGTTGAGGCAGCCCAAGTTATTCACCACCTATCTGAAGATAGCAAAGAAATTAGCCGTGTAATGGAAGTAATTGAAAGTATTGCAGAGCAAACCAACCTGCTTGCATTAAACGCAGCTATTGAAGCAGCCAGAGCAGGTGATCAAGGCCGTGGCTTTGCTGTAGTAGCAGATGAAGTACGCAACCTGGCTTTAAGAACCCAAGATTCAACGCGTGAAATTCATCAAGTTATTGAGAAAATGCAATCCAGCTCAGACAAAGCGGTTGTTGTTATGAATCAAGGTCAAGAACAAGCAACCTTAAGCGTAAATCAAGCAAAACTGGCTGGTGATGCACTTAACGCAATTAATGCATCTGTTACACGAATTACAGATATGAACCACCAAATAGCTGCAACAACAGATCAACAGTCTGCAGGAGCGGTTGAAATAAGTGAGAATTTTAATCAAATTACTAGTTCTGCACTAGAGGCCGAAGAAGAAGCGACCAAGATAACAACAGCAAGTAGAGAGCTTGAAGAACTAGCCAAGGTATTAGAGCTAAATGTTAAGCAGTTTAAAACTAAATAAATTACGCAGTATTTCTGCTGGCTTAGAAAAAAGCAAAGGTAAGCTGTCGGTTAGGTGCCAAGTTTTTTTCAGCAGACCTCTTTGCGTGATATTTTTAAGTTTCACCTGAACGTCTTAGCTTTGGTGGTGTTTATCTGGCAATAGCAAAAAAGTAATAGAGAGTATTTTAATATGAAAGTTGGCCGTAACGACCCTTGCCCCTGCGACAGTGGCAAAAAGTACAAACACTGTTGTATTCACACTGCTTCAGAGCAGCACCTTGCACTACGCGATGAGCTAGCAGCAGTTTTGGCTATGAACCCAGATTTAACCTTTGATGAGCTTAATTTAGTTGCTGAGAAGCATGTAAATAAAAGTAATAATCAAGGCCACCCTGACTTTTGTGGTCTTTCACCTAATCAAATGCTCAACTGGCTTCATGCTCCTTTTAAAGAGCTAGATTGGGTAAGTATCAGCACCCCTAGCGATTTATCCTCTTGCCCAGTTATGCGTTATTTAGAATTAATCTTAGATGAAGCAATGCAGCAGGGTGGCTCTTTTAAAGCAACAACTAGAGGCAACTTGCCAGCCAAGTTAGCAAAAAATGCTAGTGCGTTACTGCCAGAGTTTGCTCTAGCCAAACATAATACAAATATTACTATTAGTGATTATATGGGCAGTAGTGAAGGTAAAATAAACGCCCTTCACTATGCCCGTGTTTTAGCAGAAATTGCAGGTATTATATATTTAAGAAGTGGTCGTTTTCATATTAAAAAAACGGCACAAAAACAGTATGAAAAAGCAGGTATTCAAGCTTTCTTCTTACCTATGTTAGAAGCAGTAACTACTCAATATAACTGGCGCTACCTAGATGGCTGGGAAGATAGTGTAGATTTACGTGAATTTTGGCTATTTATGCTTTGGCGATTACAAAGTCATGCTTCAGTCGATAAGTTAGGTGAAGAAGTGGCAGTTGCCTTTCCCCAGTTGCTTGGTCAACTACCTGAAAGCATTTATTCTAGCTCAGAACAAATGCTTACTCGTATTATTGAGGTACGTTTTATAACTCGCTTTTTAGAGTATTGGGGTTTCCTTATTGCCAGTCCCCTACGCTTTACAGAAACAGGTAAGCTTTTACCCACCCACATTGAAATCCAGCCGCTACTAAACCAAACTTTTCAGTTCAAAATTTAAAGGAACAGGCTTGTGTTAAGAAGTCTTTACTCTGGTTCTAACCTTAATCGCGCCCAAAACTTAGATGACTTGCGTGCTCGTGCATTTAAAAGGCTACCTAATTTTTGTAGGGAGTACCTTGAAGGGGGTGCTGATGATGAACTAACGCTTAAACACAATCGCCAAGTTTATGACAAGATTCTTTTTAAGCCTAGAATGCTGGTAGACATTACACAGCGGGATTTGTCTACCCAAGTTTTTGGTGAGTCTATTAACTTTCCTTTTGCTATTTCACCCACGGGCTTTAATGGTTTGCTTAGCCATGAGGGGGATTTAAAACTTGCTTTGGCGGCTAAAAAAGCCGGTATCCCCTTTATTCAAAGCATGGTGTCTACAGTTTCTTTAGAGCGTATTGCCGCAACGGGTGTGCGCCATTGGATGCAGTTATACCTATTTAAAAACAGAGATAACCTAAAAGGTATTATTGCACGTGCTGAAAAAGCGGGCTGTGAAGCTTTGGTGCTAACGGTAGATACTTCAATTATTGGCAACCGCACTTGGGATAAACGCAACTATAAAGCACCTATGAAGCTAAACTTGCCTAACCTATTTCACCTAGCTACTCGCCCTGCTTGGATTTGGGATATTTTAGTGCCTAAAGGTATGCCTAAATTTAGTAACTTAGGTGATTTTTTACCGCCTGAAAAAGCCAGCGCTAAAAATGCGGCCAGTTTTTTAACCGAAGAAATGTCGGCATCTTTAAGTTGGCAAGATGTTACTTGGTTGCGTGAAATTTGGCCGGGTAAGTTAATTATTAAAGGTATTCTAGCCAGTGAAGATGCGCTTCAAGCTAAAGCCTTGGGGGTAGATGGTATTATTATTTCTAACCACGGTGGTCGCCAATTAGACTCTGTGCCTAGCCCTATGGATGTGTTACCAGAAATTCGCCAAGCCGTTGGGCAAGATTTCTTACTAATCGTTGATGGTGGTGTACGCCGTGGTAGCGATCTTATTAAAGCCCTTTGCTTAGGTGCAAATTTAGTAACCAGCGGTAGAGCACCCCTTTATGGCTTGGCTGCTGGTGGCCAAGCGGGTGCAGATAAAGCACTGGAAATAATTCAAACGGAAGCCGATAGAACTCTTGCACTTCTTGGTTGTACCGAGGTCAAACAGCTGGGTAAAGGCTGTTTATTTAAGCATTAAGAACTAACCCACAAAATAACGCCAAGCGGCCGTTACTAATAACCCTGCGGCTATGGCTGGCAATGGTTTTTTAAGCCATAGCACCATTATTAAACTGGTTAACAAGGCTAGGCGAGCTGCTGTATCACCTTCTACTGCCATAGGCACTATTAAAGCAACCAGTACCGAGCCAGACATACCATTAATAAACCCTTCTACTCGGCGGTTTAAGGGCACAAAACTCATTATAAAAACACCACCATAACGGGTAACAAGTGTTACTAACGTCATGGCTGCTATAACAATATAAGTGGCAGAGGCTGTATTACTTAAGTCCATTATTTTGCCTCCTTCACTTGGGTTGTTGGTAACCAAAAAGCACCCACTAAGCCACCTGCTAAAGCTCCGGCTATTACATGGCTATTCGGTGGTAAAAACTTGAGTGCGATTAAAGCAACTAAAGCTGCTGTTGCCCAAATCACTAAAACCCTTAAATCTTTTTTTCCACCTACTGCCATAGTCAGCAAAAAACAGCCTAGCACCATGTCTAAGCCTAAAGCCTGAGGGTCTGGAATTCCCTGCGTAAGCACTAAGCCCAACCAGGTTCCTAGCACCCAAGCCAACCATAGTGCTAAACCACCGCCTAAAATAATGCCTAGGTTACGCTCGCCTTGTTGGTAATCTTGAGCGGCTATAGCCCAATTAGCATCACTAATAAAAGTAAGAATGCCATAGCGTTTTGCAGTGGGTATTTCCTTCAACCAAGGGTAAAGCGATGCGCCCATTAATAAATGGCGAGCGTTAATGGCAAAAGTAGTAATCATAATTGCTAACAGTGGTATTTCTTCGCGCATTAGTTCTAATACGGCAAACTGTGAAGCACCAGCAAAAACTAGGCCACTCATTAGCATTGCTTCTAGTTTAGTCATTTCTGCTTGAGCGGCCGCCAAACCAAAAGCTAAACCAAAAGCAATAACAAACATGGATAAAGGCAGAAGGCGTTTAAAACCCAGCCAAGTACCTTTAATATCCAGTTTAACCATCTAAATCACCGCTAAAAACAGGTTGGCTAGCTTCCCATTTATCCAGCTGTTTTTTGGCAATTTTTTGTCCTAGTTTAATAAGCTGTTCTGCTCGGTGAAAATCAAAACTTTTACAGACACTGCGGGGCACGTCGATTAAAACATCGGGAGGATAACCAGCAACTTTGTACTGGGCTAAAGCAGCTTGGGTTGTTTCAAAAGATTGCACCATAATATTCAGTTTTCCCCAAGTTCCTTCAGTGCTTTCACTTGAGCTTTCTGAGTTGCTTACATCGCCCTCTAAAAAGCTAAAACGCTCCAATAGGCCGCCGGTTCTACCACGCACTTTATGCATCCACTCACCCACTGCAGTGGGTTCTGAATCTTTTTTATGGCGTTTCTTTTTGATAGGAACTAATTCATCTAGTGTTTCCCCAGACCTTTGTGAAGTAACGTTCACTGCAACAATTAAATCAGCATGCCAAGCAACGGCTGGGGTAATTGGCAAAGGGTTTAATAGGCCGCCATCAACTAGGGTGCGCCCTCGGTCTTGTACGGGTGTAATAATGCCTGGCACAGCGACTGAGGCACGAATGGCTTTTTCTAAGGAGCCTTCTTGAAACCAGACTTCTTTTTGGCTGACAAGATCGGTAGCAACGGCAGTGAAAGGAATGGGTAAGGATTCAATAGTACGACCATTTAACATACTGGTGATCACTTCCATCACTTTTTCGCCTTTAATGGCACCCATGGAACTCCAAGTAACATCCACTAGGCGAAATAAGTCAAAATAGTTAAGTCCTGTCACCCATTTCTTATATTCTTTTAACTTGCCAGCAGCATAAAGCCCACCAATTAGAGCGCCCATGGAGCAGCCAGAAATACCGACAATTTCATAACCTCTGGCTTCTAGTTCTTCTATTACACCTATATGAGCAAACCCTCTAGCTCCACCAGAACCTAATACAAGTGCAACACGTTTATTGTGGGAAGAGCGAATACTTAACGAATTACGCACCATGCTTTTCTTACCCCTTGAACTAACCCAAGAATTAACTCAGAAACTTTATAATTTCTGCTGTGGTAGCTTCACAACTGGCTTCTTCTAAGTGCAAATGATGACCACCAGCAAGTAATAATTTTTGCGCATTTTTAATGGTTTGCACACGAGTCGCAATTTCCGGACGCTTTACCATAAGCCCCTTATCACCTTCTAACATCAAGGTTGGCGCTTCAATTGCTGCCATAAAAGATAAGTTTTGTGCTTCTGTTAAACGAAAAGCAGAAGGGTGGCGTAAACGTGAGTCACTGCGCCAAAACCAGCCAGTTGATGCATCTGCTGGGTCGGCCGCTTGTAAAGCGCGTTGGCAAAGGTGTAAGGCAGCTGGGTAATCTACTGCACCAACGCCTAACATGCGTGCTTTAGCTGCTAATTCTATACTAGGATAAATTTTGCCAGAGAAAGAAGATAAAACATCTTTTTCTCGGTTTTTTTCTTGGTGGCCTATCCAACGTGCCATAGCTTGCCCTAGTTGGTCAGCCGCATCTTTATCTGCTGTGGTTAAAGTGCCTATACCATCTATTAGCACTAGTTTTTCTATACCTTTAGGGTGAGCGCCAGCAAGTAAAGAAGCCACACCTGCCCCCATGGAGTGTCCAATGAGTGTAAAGTTTTTCCACCCCAAGGCCATAACAGCTGCTTGCACATCAAAGCAATTATCTAATAACAGGTAGGTTTGCCCAGCGGGTCGCCAGTCTGAAAAACCATGCCCAGCAAAATCTAAGGCGACGACACGGTAGCCCGCTGCTGCCAGGGCAGGTGCTAGTTTTACAAAAGTCATGGCATTATCTAACCAACCATGCAGTGCTAATAATGGCTTACCTTCTTCAGGGTCACCCCAAGCCAAAGCGGCTAATTCTAAATGAGGTAATTTTAAACGTATTTCTTCTGCGCCTTCAGGAACGGCTGACAGGGTTTGATTCAAAGACATTTATAAACCTTAACTTAATCCAAACCAATGCAAGGCAAATACGCCAATACTAATGGTTAGAGTGCCAAATAAAGTAGTTAACGCAACAATATTTGCTGCAAGTACCGCATTACCGCCCATAGCCCGTGCCATAACATAACTAGCCGCTGCGGTTGGACAGCTAAAAACTAAAAATAACACACCCAAAGTCATGCCTTCATAGCCTAATAACCAAGCACCCAAAACCATAGGAATGGGCAAAAGCAATAATTTATATGCCGTTGCTTTAAGTGCTAGGCTGCTGGTGGCACGTAAGGCTTTTAAATCCAGCGCTGCACCAATACATAAAAGTGCTAGGGGAAGTGTCATGCTGGCAAAGTAATTACCCACTTTTAAAGCTAAATCTGGCAGGGGCAATTCAAAAAGTGAGGTGGGTATGGCTAAAACAACAGCAATAATCAGTGGGTTTTTTACAATATCAATTAAAATGCGCCGCCAGTTTACGCCCTGCCCTTCTTGGGTATCTCGCCATAAATTTAACGCCACTACAGAAAGTAAGTTATAAATGATAATGAGTAGCGCCAAGAGTATAGAGGTGAGTGCTAAACCGGCATCACCGTATTGGTTACCTGCTAAAGCTAAACCCAAAATGCCTAGGTTGCCACGAAAACCACCCTGTACAAACACGCCCTTATCTTCATTGGCTGGAATTAAACGCGCACGCCAAACAAGCACAGCAAAGCCCATAAGGGTAACTAAACCAGCATAAAGGAGTAGATCTAGGGCAAAAACTTGCGTTAAGTCGGTATTTAAGAGGGTTAAAAAAACCAGCGTAGGCAGGGTAACGTTAAAGACTAAACGAGAAGCTACTCGGTTAAATTCATCATTAACCAGTCCAATGCGTGCAAAAAATAACCCTAAGAAAACCAGTATAAAAACTGGAGCAGTAACATTAAGCGTAAAGCTTAACGTACTTAGGAAAAGATCCATTACTGACTAGCCAAGGCGTAAATAATACCTAGGAGAACAACGGCTAAAAATACTAAATTGCGAATTGCGGTTTTACGCTTAGGTTTATTATTGTGCATAGCTGGCTACTCTTAACAGATTAGATTGGTTACTAGGGTAAATTTGACTGGCTAGTCCAAGTTTACATTCTAACAGGCTTAGCAGGTCTTGCATTTAATTCAAACAGGCGTTCTACTATTGGCTTATTTCGACTATAAGGGTTACGCATGAGTCAGCCTCTTTTGCATTTTGCACACGCTAACGGTTTTCCAGGACAAAGTTATCGTATTTTATTAGAGCCAATGCAAAATCAGTGGCAAATTAAAGTACTTGATCGTTTAGGCCACCAACCTAACTTTCCGGTTAATAATAACTGGCAAGCTTTAGTTGATGAGCTATTAAACCACCTAGATAAAACCTGTGGTAATCAACCAGTGGTTGGCTTAGGGCATTCGCTTGGTGGTGTTGTCACTTATATGGCAGCACTCAAAGCACCAGAACGCTTTTCAAAAATTATTTTATTAGACCCACCGCTGATGACTGGCATAGACAGCTTGGGTTTAAAGCTAGGTAAGCGTTTTGGTTTTATAGATAAAATAACGCCTGCTGGTATTACTAAAGGTCGCCGCAGTCACTTTCCTGATCAAGCGAGTGCAGTAAACTACTTTGCAAGTAAAGGCTTGTTTAAAAACTTTCACCCCCAAGCCTTACAGGATTACGTTGAATTTGGAACCGAACCGCGTGCCACGGGGGGTATTCAGTTACGTTTTAGTCCAGCAGTTGAGCTAGCCATTTTCCGTAATTTAGCGGATAACCTAACAGGCAGTCACCGTAAACTAAAAGTACCTGCTAGCATTATTCGTGGTGAATCAAGCGATTTAATTACTAATCAACGCGAACAGCGCTTACGTAAAATGGGTTTTGAAATTTACCAAGTTCCGGGCGGTCATATGTTTCCACTTGAGTACCCAGAACAAACCCGCCTCTGCTTAGAAAAAATTCTAGCCAGCAGTCAGTAGTTTAATAAAGCGTGACGCTTGGCGCACACTAGCAGCCGCTTGAGGCAAATAGCGGTAAAGCAGTTGCCAAACATGTGGCATCCAAGGGGTTTCAATAATTTCTGCTCGTCCGCCCTGCTTTTGAATGGCTTGTACTAATCGACGCGCATCATCACGCAGTAACTCTTGTGAGCTAACTTGAATATGCAAGGGTGCTAGGCCATAAAGGTCACCAAATAAGGGAGAAATTTCTGGACTCGCTAAAGGCATTTTATTGGCATAAAGCTCTGCAAAAGCATGCATTTGTACTCGGTTTAAGAGCGGGTCAGTTGCTGCGTTCAAATCCATTGACTCACTTGAACAAGATAGATCAACCCAAGGCGATAAAAGCACGCAAGCAGCTGGCTGGCTTAGCTTTTTTTGGCTTAACTTTTGCAAAAGTGAAACGGCTAAACCACCACCAGCAGAGTCTCCACAAAGCGCAATTCGATCAGGTGTAACACCTTGATCTATTAACCACTGATAAGCAGCATAGGAATCGTCTAAGCCTGCGGGCCAGGGGTAATCAGGTGCTAAACGGTAGTCTATAGCTAAAACTCTAGCATCAGAATGACGTGCAAAAGCGGTCACTAGGTCACGGTGAGTGTCTAAAGAACCCAATGCAAAACCACCACCATGCAAATAGAGTACATAACGCTGGGTAGCACTGCCTTTTGGACTAATTAATTCAGCATCACGCCCCTTAATTTGAAAGGTGGTGACTTCCATATCGTGAGGCAAACGTCCACCCGCTTTAAATTCGTCTAGGTAATCACGTAACAAACGGCACTGGTTAGCCAGCATTTGACGGTTTACTAGATCAACGCCCTGCTGCATAGCAGCCAGAGGCCAAAGCATATTATTCCACATGTAAAGTTTTTCCAAAGCAGGTAAAACTGCTATTAATTTTATTCAGGTGTTGTTTCAGTCATTTCTGCTGAATCTTTTGGTACGTAAGGGTTGTTATCAGCCGCCTCAGCCTTGGGCCAATCAGCAAAAGGAAAGGGCTTAGCTTCTGAGTTAAACGTTAAGTAACGGAAAGTTTGATAACTAAAACAGGTTAGCTGAGAGCCTAGCTGAAGTAGCTGCTCTTGTGGTTCGCCTTTAAATAAGCGAAAAACAACTTGTACAAAAATTACGCCTAGCAAAACTAGCTCTGCTAGTCGCCATGCAAAGAAAAACAGCAGCATAAAAGGTAGGCGCAACCAAAAGTTTTCATCTTTTAATCGTTCTTTGATTGTCGGTTCAGTCATTTCGATTTATCTCCCTAATTAGGACGTTATACGGGTAATTTTTTGAGCTGACTTAAGCATTTCATCGTGCGGTAAAACAAATTCAACATCGGTACTTTGCTCACGCCCCATCAATGAACTTGCCATTTCTTTGGGGTTATGGCCTTCAAATAAAACTAAATATAAAGCTTGTACTAGCGGCATATAAATACCTAGTTTATCTGCTTGTGCTTTTACAAGCCTCACGGTGTTGACGCCTTCGGCTACTTGACCTAAAGCAGCGACTATTTCATCTAAACTTTTGCCTTCACCTAGGGCATAACCTACTCGGTAGTTACGTGACAAGGGGGAGGAGCAGGTAACAATTAAATCGCCTACGCCAGAAAGCCCTAAAAAAGTCATGGGGTTAGCGCCAAGGCTAACAGCAAAGCGGCTCATTTCAGCCAGCGCTCGGGTCATTAACATGCTTTTGGTATTTTCACCCATACCCAAAGCTACTGCCATGCCAACAGCTATTGCATAAATGTTTTTTAAAGCGCCACCAAGTTCTGCACCATACATATCGGTATTGGCGTAGACACGAAAATAATGATTACCCAAAACTTCTTGAACCGTAATTCTTGTTAAGTCGTCAGGGCTAGCTATTACTGTAGCGGTAAGGTGTTTTTTAGCGACTTCACTAGCCAGATTAGGGCCAGACAAAATACCTAGGTGTTGAAAACCGGTGGTTTCTTGCAGAATTTGGCTCATTAACTTAAAGCCTTTTTCTTCAAAGCCCTTGGTGGTGCTCACAATAATTTGTTCAGGCTTCATAAAAGGCAGGGCTTGTTCTAATACTTGAGCAAACCCCTTGCTAGGAATGGCCATAAAAACTAAGCCAGCACCCTCTAAAGCACTTTCTAAAATGCTAGTGGCTTGAATACTGGCAGGTAGTTCTAAGTCTGATAAATAACGTGGGTTGCGGTGTTGTTCATTAATTTGTTCAGCTAAAGCAGCATCACGCACCCATAGACGGGTAGTAAAACCATTGTTAGCAGCGATAGATGACAGGGCAGTACCAAAACTTCCACCACCCAACACAGTGACAATAAGACCTTTAGCCATGAAATTCCTTTCTAATACCAATTAAAACTAATTAAGGCTTATTGTAACCTACTCAAGCCTGCTTAGCAGGGTATAGATGCTGGGAATTTTTAAGATGAACAGGATAAAGTGAATTCTTCTGCCCAGCTAGGCGCAGAAGCCATATCTTCTGGCTGTTTTCCTTGCCGAGTAAAGGGGTGACGAAAAACAGCCAATAAGCGATTAACTTCGGTAAAGTCACCGGCTTCTGCTTGCTGAATGGCTTGTTGCAGCAAATGTGTTCTGGGTAACACACAAGGGTTAACTTGAGTTAAAGCTTCAATTACTGCTTTTTGGCTAGAAAAAAGTTTAGCTAGGCACTCCTGCCACTCTTCTAGCCATACCTGCCAACCTGCTGGTTCTTGATTCGCTTTGTTTTGCATTAAAGCACTGGCTTCTTTTAGCTCGCCTTCAGCTAGCGCACGTAACACACGCGTCCAGTCGCAAGTGGTTGCTTCACAAAAATTTAGAAAGCGTTCTACTAATATCCAATCATTGACAGGGTGAACACCCAACCTAGCTGCCATTGTTTGTCGGTAATGCTGGTCATAACTAGCAGCAAAACTATCTAAAACTTGGCGGATTGCCTGCTCATTACTTAAAGGCAACAAGGCTTGACCTAAACAGATTAAATTCCAATGCACGATAGAAGGTTGGCGATTAAACGCATAACGCCCTTGGTCATCGCTGTGATTACCAACAAAGCTAGGCTGGTAGGTATCTAAAAACGCATAGGGACCAAAATCGAAGGTTTCACCTAGAATCGACATATTGTCGGTATTCAGCACACCATGACAAAAACCATAAGCTTGCCACCTAGCCACTAGCAAGGCGCTACGTTCTAGCACTTGGGCTAATAAAGCTGCTGCTGGATCTGGGCTGGTTTTTAATGCAGGAAAGTGGTGCTCTATAACGAAGTTAACTAACAATTTCAGGCCTTCTAAATCGTTAGAATAATAGAGGTGCTCAAAGTGCCCAAAACGTATATGGCTAGCCGTTAAGCGTAACAAGGTTGTTGCTGCTTCTATTCTTTCACGTCTTACTGGCTCACTACTGGTAACTAGGGCTAAAGCGCGGGTGGTGGGAATACCTAAATGAAAAAGTGCTTCACTGCCTAAAAACTCACGAATGGACGAACGCAAAACGGCTCGTCCATCGGCAAAACGTGACCAGGCCGTTTGTCCTGCGCCTTTTAAGTGCAAGTCCCAACACTCACCTTGTTTATTACGCACTTCACCTAACAACAAACCTCGTCCATCGCCTAGGTCGGGGTTATAAAAACCAAACTGATGACCCGCATACTTCATGGCAAGGGGTTGGGTATTTTTTGGTAGCCAACGCCCTGCTAAAAAGTCTATCAGTTGTTGCTGGTCTTGTTCACAGAGGTTTAAATCTATAAGTTGCGCAGCATCGGCACTCACTGCAACTAGGGCTAGCTGCCCACGCAAAGGGGTAGGCTGTTTTAACTGGTAAAAACGCTTAGGAAGGTGGGTAAAGCGTTTAACAAATTCAAGCGTGTGTAACTGCATACTAATCCCCAAGGTGTATAACCAAGCATATTACTCAACTATAGCCCTTGGGTGATTATTTATAAAGCTAGAAACAAATTATTGCTGATCTAAAAAAGGTTGCCCAACTTCCTGCATGGCTGCATCAACGTAGGTTGCATTGCTATTTATCATTTCAATTAGCTCATCAACGTAGGCTTGGCGGCGTTCAGAATAACTTATTAAACCCGGTGCTAAATCGACTCCGCCTACCTCTTCACCTGCCTTGGCAAGCTGCTGCCTTAGCGCACGTAGTTGGCGATAAGCACGGTGCGTATTGATATTACGCATATAGGCTTGAACGCTTTCTAAAATAGTAGCGAACTTGCGTACTTCATGGTTTTTACCCGCTTCACGCCCAGAAGGTACCAAGCCACAACCTTTGCTAAAGCACCACTGACCAAAAAGGTTGTTACCTTCACGTGCAAATCGTGAGGTTCCCCAAGCAGATTCATTGGCTGCTTGCATTAAAACTAAATCTGCTGGTACTTGGTGTACACGCCTGTCTAAAGTAGCCCATTCTTTTGCTGTTAACGGCCATTCCAAACCATAGTAGCGAACAATTTTAGTAATGGTTTGCAAGTCTTTACCAGCTAACGTCTGTCCTTGATCAATCAGCTGCTTGGCTGCCATAAGTTGTTCACGCTGCCAGCTTATGCGTTCATTTTCATAAAGCACTAGGGGTAGCAAAGTTTTAAAGAAAATATCTTTGCGCCAAGGCACATGCGTAATATCACTATAATCTGGCATTGAAGTCAGTGGATTTTCTAACACTAGGGTAAATGGCTTTAACTGTGGCTTAGGCTCTAACCATTCATTTATTAGTGCAAAAAGCCCAATCAATAAAGAAAGTGCAATTAATAAATGAAAAACAATGGGGGGTTTAGTACGAACTACTTGCATTCAAACATTCCTTTTACTTATTACATTTTATACTTAGGACAAAAAAAACCGGCCCCATCGGCCGGAATTTTGTTATAGCAAACTTTGGGTTAACTGACTTGTATATGCCAAGGCTCGTAACGCACACCAAAGTTGTTATCTGTGGTGTAACGTATTTCAACAAAGCCTAAATCTTGTAAGCGCTTATAAACATCGGTTTCAGCAAAATCATCACTAAAGTTGCGGTAACCAAAGCCAACCTTACCTACATCAAAGTCGCCCACAGCATGGTAAGAATAGCCTGGGGGTGCTAAAGAACGAGAGGCTTTTGACATATTGCCAGCTGATTGCTCTGCTTTAGCCAGAAAGAGGTGCATCTGCTTAACCATGCTACGCACACCTGAAGTAAGCACTAGGTCATCACCCACTTTACTAAGCAGGCGATCATAAAACACACTCGACTTGCCTTTAAACAGGTAGTGACCGGTACGCCCTACACTTTGAACATCGTCT
Organism: Marinospirillum minutulum DSM 6287; assembly: GCF_000422325.1. Classification (GTDB taxonomy): domain Bacteria; phylum Pseudomonadota; class Gammaproteobacteria; order Pseudomonadales; family Halomonadaceae; genus Marinospirillum; species Marinospirillum minutulum. The sequence continues at coordinate 34,450 of NZ_AULO01000011.1, read as the reverse complement.
TTGTTCACTTTACTGGTCAAAGTGTCTAAAACACGGTCACCATAAAAGCCATACAAGCGTGCATCAATATGGTAAAGCTCGTCTAAAAAATCCATTTCAGCTTGGGTAAAGTTGCCTATATCTGGATAATTGCGAGCAAACCTGAGTGCTTCATCAAAAGATAAAAGGTTGAAGTTGCCGTGACCTACAAAGGATTGCAAACGGTCCAAACGCTGATAAGCCAAAAGCATGGTGGCGCGTTTTTCTTCTGGCAAGAAGTAGTCGTCATCAAACACACTTTCAAAATAGCGTGTACGAGTTTCTGCATTAGTTGAGCCAGCCGCCACCGCTTGAGCAGCCGCTTCTTGGTGAGCGACAGACAAAGCTTCACTAAGCTGAGTAGGCAGAATGTCTTCCATGCCATGCTGCAGGTTAGTAGCTGCCCATTGCCCTTGTAATGCACCCATGCCAAAGCTTTTTTGTAATTTATCGGTCAGGTTAACTTGACGCAATACTGAGCCACTACCTAAGGCAACAAAACCAGAGAGTGACAAGGCTTTTAAAAGTGTTCTGCGATCCACTACCCGCTCCATCCTAACTAATCATTATGATGTGTAATAGGTGAACTTTACCGACAGATAGCAAGTGTGTCCAGAATAACTACAAAAAAGCCCGGTTATTAGGCCGGGCTTAGGTAGTTTAAGCTATTTACTTGCCAGCTAACTCTAACAGCAAGCGGTTAAGTCGTTGCACAAACTGACCTGGGTCTTCAAGGCTTTCACCTGCCGCCAGTGCTGCTTGATCACAAAGCAAGCTGGCTAAGTCGGTAAAGTTAGCCTCTTGTGCTTCAGCTTCTAAACGCTCAACCAGAGGGTGGTTAGGGTTAATTTCTAGAATGGGCTTGCTATCAGGTACCTGCTGTCCAGAAGCTTCTAGAATTTTACGCATTTGTAAACCTAAATCACCTGCACCTATAACTAAAACTGCGGGTGAATCGGTTAAACGGGTTGAAACACGTACTTCACTAACCCGCTCTTCTAGTGATTTTTTAATGCGTTCCAGCAGGTCTTTTTTGGTTTCTGTTGCTTCTTCTTGCGCTTTTTTGTCTTCTTCTGTGTCGAGTGAGCCTAGGTCTAAATCACCACGGGCAACATCCACTAAAGCTTTACCATCAAACTCATTCAAGTGGCTCATTAACCATTCATCAATACGATCGGTTAAGAGTAATACTTCTATGCCTTTTTTGCGGAAGACTTCTAGGTGTGGGCTAGATTTAACCTGAGCTAAGCTTTCACCAATTAGGTAGTAAATTTTATCTTGGCCTTCTTTCATACGGCTAACGTAATCCGCTAGGCTTACACGTTGCTCGCTTTGTTCTGTTGAACTAAAGCGTAGCAAGCCAGCTATACGTTCACGGTTAGCAAAGTCTTCACCTGGGCCTTCTTTAAGCACCTGACCAAACTCTTTCCAAAACTCATAGTACTTGTCTTGGTCGTCAGTCATTTTATCTAACAAGCTTAGTACACGCTTAGTAAGCGCTGACTTCATGCTGTCTATTTGTGGGTTTTGTTGCAATATTTCACGTGAAATATTGAGTGGTAGGTCAGATGAATCAACCACACCTTTAATAAAGCGTAAATAAAGCGGCAAGAATTGTTCTGCATTATCTAGTATAAAGACACGCTGCACATAGAGCTTTAAGCCACGGGGCACTTCACGCTGATAAAGATCAAAAGGTGCACGCTTAGGAATATAAAGTAATGAAGTGTATTCCTGCTTACCTTCAACCTTGTTATGGCTCCAAGCTAAAGGGTCTTCAAAGTCGTGAGCTACGTGCTTATAAAACTCTTGGTACTCTTCGTCTTTAATTTCATTTTTACTGCGTGTCCAAAGTGCATTGGCTTTATTGATGGTTTCCCACTCAACCGCCGTCGCTTGGTCTGCTGCTTCAGCTTCATCACCCTCCACGTCTACATCTTTTTGTAGCTGAATAGGTAAGCCAATATGGTCTGAATACTTTTGGATAATATTACGTAGACGGTAGCCATTAGCGTATTCTTTGGCATCGTCTTTTAGGGTTAAGGTAATTTGAGTACCACGGCCTGGCTTATTGATGGTTTCTACCGTAAATTCGCCATCACCTTTTGAAGTCCAACGCACGCCTTCTTCTGCCGTTAAACCAGCTTTGCGTGTTTCAACGGTTACTTCATCTGCCACAATAAAAGCCGAGTAGAAACCTACCCCAAACTGACCAATTAAGCCTGAATCTTTTTTCTGATCCCCTGTTAGCTGCTGTAGAAACTCAGCTGTACCAGAACGTGCAATAGTACCTAGATTAGCTATAACGTCATCACGGTTCATACCTATGCCGTTATCTTCTAGCGTTAAGCTGTTGGCTTGTTCGTCATAACTGATTTTTACTTTTAGATCTGGGTCTTCTTCTAAAAGTGCAGGCTTGGCTATTGCTTCAAAACGCAACTTGTCACAAGCATCTGAGGCGTTAGAGATTAGCTCACGCAAGAAGATTTCACGGTTGGAGTAAAGCGCATGCACCATTAAGTGAAGCAGTTGCTTAACTTCTGTTTGGAAACCGAGTGTTTGTTTTTCTGCCTGACTCATTATCAGCGAACTCCTGAGCATCAAGGTTAATGTATTAAAGTGATGTTCAGTGTAATGGGGTCTAGGCAAAATATTTCAAGGTATAATTTTTATAACTAGCTTTCAGGCCAAATTAAGTGAGCGCGTGCTAAAGCTATGGGTTCTGCTTCTCTATTGCCCTGCCAAGCAGTTACAGAAACATTAACCACTCGCTTACCTAAACGACCTAACTCACAACGTGCATAGGTAATTTCTGTGCGTGCAGAACGTAGGTAATCAATTGAAAAATCAATTACTTTAGGAATGCGTTTGCCTTGGGTATAGGCCATTACATTTAAAATAGCGGCTGTTTCCAAATAGGCGGCAACCACGCCACCATGTAAAGCAGGAAGCAAAGGGTTGCCAATATTGGTTGATTTAGGTTGAAGCGTAAAAATTAGATTTTCGCCTCTGTCTTCTGCCTCTACACCTATAAGTTGTGCGTAGGGTATTAGCGCCAACCAAAGGTTAACTTCTTTAGCTGCTAGGTGTTTGCCAAGTTTTCCTGGCTGCAAATCACTTTCATTCATGCTTTTTTCTCCTGAGCAGCACCAAAAATATGCTCAGCAAAACCTTTAGGTGTTCGCTCAGCTCCTAGGCGCATAAAAGTGCCTGTACCTTTACAAATAGGTTTGTCTTCGTCTTGCCAAATTAAGCCTTCAGTAAAAACAATTTGCCTTGCTAGGTGAGTTACCTCTGCACGGCAATAGATTTTTTTACCTACCTTGGCTGCTCGGTAATGATCCATTCTTAAATCAACCGTTGGGCACACTTCTGGTTCTGGTGAAGCAATAACAGCTGCAGAACCACAGGCGCTATCCATTAGTACACTTAAAACACCACCATGAATTAAGCCTTCTTCTTTATTCCCCAGAAAACGCTCATCACCCTCTATGGAAAGCACTAGGTGAGTTTCACAAACAGATTCAACCTGCATGTTTAGCTGTTTACAGTGAGGGATTAAACCCATAAAGCGGCTTATCCCTTGCTTGAGTTGGTCGTTAGTCATTTTTTATACCAGCTAAGGTGGTTACAAGAGTGGCTATTGATTGCATAGCAGAAATGCATTGTACAAGCTTGAATTTTATTAGGTAAAATAAGCAAAAACTAAATTAATCTAGGAGAATAAAATGATTTTCCCTGCACGTTATGCACGTTATGTGTTTTCTACTGTTATGTCTATCTATATGGTTACCATTATGACCTGCGTAATAACCTTAGTGAACACTGGCCATGAGGGTGACTTTTTAATGCGCTGGTGGCGTGCCTTTTACATTGCTTGGCCCATTGCTTTTGTACTTATTTTAATTGGCGCACCACGCCTTCAGACTTTTGCAGCACGTTTAATTAAAAAACCTGCTCTTGCTCCTGCTGCTAACAAACAATAAGCACTGTTTATTAGCTGAAAAAAAACCGCCTGCTATTAAGCAGGCGGTTGGTATAACTTAAAACAACTTAGCTAGGAATTACCAGCCAGTCACTTCTTTTAATGCAGCACCAATATCGGCTAAAGAACGCACAGTTTTAACACCGGCATCTTCAAGAGCAGCAAATTTTTCATCTGCAGTACCCTTACCACCAGAAATGATCGCACCAGCATGCCCCATGCGCTTACCTGGAGGTGCTGTAACACCTGCAATGTAAGAAACAACAGGCTTGGTTACGTTAGCTTTAATGTAAGCAGCCGCTTCTTCTTCAGCAGAACCGCCAATTTCACCGATCATTACAATCGCTTCAGTTTTAGGATCTTCTTGGAAAAGCTTAAGAATATCGATAAAGCTTGAACCTGGGATAGGGTCACCACCAATACCTACACAAGTTGACTGACCAAAACCGTGGTCGGTCGTTTGCTTAACGGCTTCATAAGTTAGTGTACCTGAACGCGATACAATACCTACTTTACCTGGCTGGTGAATTTGTGCTGGCATAATACCGATCTTACATTCGCCGGGTGTAATAACACCTGGGCAGTTAGGACCGATAAGAACAACGCCTAGCTCATCACACTTAACTTTACACTCAAGCATGTCTAAGGTAGGTATGCCTTCAGTAATAGCTACAATTAGCTTAATACCAGCGTTAGCAGCTTCTAGGATAGAGTCTTTACAGAAAGGTGCTGGAACGTAGATAACAGAAGCGTCAGCGCCTGTTGCTTCTACTGCATCTTTTACAGTGTTAAAAACAGGTAGACCTAGGTGCGTTGTACCACCTTTACCTGGCGTTACACCGCCAACCATTTTTGTACCATAAGCAATGGCTTGTTCTGAGTGGAAAGTACCCTGACCACCAGTGAAACCCTGACAAATTACCTTGGTATCTTTATTAATTAATACGCTCATTATTTGCCCTCCGCCGCTTTAACAACTTGCTGAGCTGCATCCGTTAGGCTAGTGGCCGCGATGATGTTTAGACCGCTTTCAGCCAATTTTTTGGAACCCAGTTCTGCGTTGTTACCTTCAAGGCGGACAACAACAGGTACTTTAACGCCAACCTGTTCTACAGCACCAATAATACCTTCAGCAATCATGTCACAACGTACAATACCACCGAAGATGTTAACTAGAACTGCTTTTACATTCTCGTCTGAAAGAATGATTTTGAATGCTTCTGCAACGCGTTCTTTAGTAGCACCGCCACCTACGTCTAGGAAGTTAGCAGGCTGACCACCGTGGATATTTACGATATCCATAGTACCCATAGCAAGACCAGCACCGTTAACCATGCAACCGATGTTACCATCAAGTGCTACGTAGTTAAGCTCCCACTTAGCAGCGGTTGCTTCGCGTTCGTCTTCTTGGCTAGGGTCACGCATTTCTTGTAGGTCTTTATGACGATACAAGGCGTTACCATCAATAACTAACTTAGCATCTAGGCAGTGCAAGTTGCCTTCATCAGTAATTACTAGCGGGTTGATTTCTAGTAGTGCCAAATCTTTATCAGTGAACAACTGGGCAAGACCTAAGAAAATCTTAGTGAACTGCTTAATTTGCTCAGGGTTTAGACCTAGCTTAAATGCTAACTCACGTGCCTGGTAAGGTTGTGCGCCAACTAGAGGATCGATGATTGCTTTAAGAATTTTTTCTGGGGTTTCTTCTGCAACCTTCTCAATTTCCACGCCACCTTCTGTTGATGCCATGAAAACAACACGACGTGTTGCACGGTCAAGAACAGCACCTAGATAAAGCTCATTAGCGATGTCTGTACAGCTCTCAACTAGAATTTTGCTAACAGGCTGACCATTTTTGTCAGTCTGGTAGGTTACTAGATTTTTACCTAGCCACTGTTTGGCAAACTCACCTGCTTCTTCAGCAGATTTGATTAGCTTTACGCCGCCAGCTTTACCGCGTCCACCAGCGTGAACTTGAGCCTTAACGACCCACATGTTGCCGCCAATTTTCTTACAAGCTTCAATTGCTTCTTCCGGTGTATCTACAGCATAACCGGTGGAAACTGGAAGACCGTAATCGGCGAACAGTTTTTTACCCTGATATTCGTGCAGGTTCATATTTATAATGCCGTTGTTTGTTTGTTACTTGTGATCTTGATACACCTAACTAAACACCAGTGGTAACTAGCAACTAAGTTAGGTGTATCCCCCGTAGGTTACCTGGTTAAGCAACCTACAAACTTTTTGCTGATAAATCAGCGCTTCTTACGATTAGCCATGTGTATGGCATGACCATCCACGGCCAGTGCAGCTTCATGCACAGCTTCAGACAAGGTTGGGTGTGCAAAGCACATCAAGGCCAAATCTTCTGCTGAGGATGCAAATTCAAGCGCAATAACGCCCGTGTGAATTAATTCACCTGCGTGTTGGCCAAAAATATGCATACCTAACACACGGTCAGTTTCAGCGTGAGCTAAAATTTTAACCATGCCTTCAGTAGAGCCATTAGTCATAGCACGACCTGCTGCTGCAAAGGGGAATACACCCGTTTTATAGGCAACATTGGACGCTTTTAATTCTTCTTCAGTTTTACCTACAGCGGCAACTTCTGGGAAGGTATAAATAACGCTAGGAATAGCATCATAATTCACTTCTGCTTTGCGACCAGCAATTAGGTCAGCAACCGCAACGCCTTCATCCGATGCTTTGTGTGCCAACATAGGGCCACGCACTGCATCGCCTATAGCATAAACACCGGGTACTGAAGTACGGCAGTTGTCGTCTACAAAGATAAATCCACGCTCATCTAGGGTAACGCCTGAGTCATCGGCTAAAACACCTTGGGTGTAAGGCTTGCGGCCCACACAAACAATGAGTTTATCAAATACTTTTTTGTGTTCGCCCTTGGCATCAGCAAAGGTAACTTCAACTTCTTTACCTTTAATTTCAGTTGCTGTAACACGAGCACCTAGTTCAATTTGTAGGCCTTGCTTAGTCAGTGATTTTTTCACTTCTTTAGCAATTTGCTGGTCTACAGAGGCAAGGAAAGTATCCATTGCTTCAAATACGGTCACTTCAGAACCTAAGCGGCTCCAAACAGAACCTAGTTCTAGGCCAATAACACCACCACCAATAACACCTAAACGCTTAGGTGTTTCAGTGAAGTCTAAAGCACCAGTTGAATCGACAATTAGGCCTTCAGTTAAAGGTGCAGGTGGAATTTCTACCGGTACTGAACCAGAAGCAACAATAATATTTTCTGCTTCTAAAACTTGTGTTTCACCGTTATGACCAACCACCTCAACTTTTTTACCTGCTAAAAGCTTACCGGTACCTTCAAAAGAGGTAACACCGTTGGCTTTAAACAGCATGGCAATACCGCCAGTTAGCTGATTAACGATCTTGTCTTTACGGCCGACCATTTTTTTAACATCCATGGTGACGCCCTTGGTTTGAATACCAAAGTCATCAAAATCATGGGTCGCTTCATGAAACTTGTGAGATGCTTCTAGCAGTGCTTTAGAAGGAATACAGCCTACGTTTAAGCAAGTACCACCCAGTACACTTTTGCCTTCTTTGTTAACCCACTTTTCAATACAAGCGGTTTTTAGGCCGAGCTGTGCAGCGCGAATAGCAGCAACATAACCGCCAGGCCCTGCACCGATTACTACAACATCAAATTTATTAGACATCTTTCTGTTCCTGTTTCAGAGTAGCAGGATTAATACGCTTCCAGACCTTTATACATCCAGCAGAATACGTGCTGGGTCTTCCAAGAGTTCTTTAATGGTAACAAGGAATTGTACAGCATCTTTACCATCAATCATGCGGTGATCGTAAGAAAGCGCCAAGTACATCATTGGACGAATAACAACTTCACCATTAATAGCCATAGGTCGCTCTTGAATCTTGTGCATACCTAAAATAGCTGTTTGTGGTGGGTTGATGATAGGTGTGGACATTAACGAACCAAAAACGCCACCGTTAGTAATGGTGAAAGTACCGCCTTGCAAATCATCTATACCAATTTTGCCTTCACGACCACGCTTACCAAAGTCTGCAATGGTGCCTTCGATATCAGCTAAGTTCATGGAATCGCAATCACGCAATACAGGTACCATTAAACCGCGAGCGGTTGAAACGGCAACACCGATGTCTTGGTAACCGTGGTAAACGATGTCTGTACCATCAATAGAAGCGTTAACATCTGGGAAGCGTTTAAGTGCTTCAGTTGCCGCTTTAACAAAGAAAGACATAAAGCCTAGACGAACACCATCATGACGCTTTTCAAACAGGTCTTTGTACTGTTTGCGCATTTCCATAATGGGTTTCATATCAACTTCATTGTAAGTCGTTAACATGGCAGCTGTTTGCTGTGCATGAACTAGACGCTTAGCAATGGTTTGACGCATACGGCTCATAGGCACGCGTTTTTCAATACGCTCGCCTGGCGCCACATTCACTTGTACCGGTGAAGCAGCAGACTTAGCGGCAGGTGCGCTAGGTGCGTTCATTACGTCTTCTTTAGTAATTAAACCACCTTTGCCACTACCTTTAATGCTGGCAAGGTCTAGGCCTTTTTCTGCAGCTAGTTTACGTGCTGCTGGCGCAACGCGTAAATCACCAACTACTTCAGCTTCTTCTGTTGCAGCAGTAGGTGCTGCTTCGGTTTCTGCTTTAGCCGCAGGTGCAGCAGCAACTGCACCTTCTTTAATACGTGCTAAAAGTTGCTCAGAAACAACCGTTTCACCTTCCTGTGCTAAAATTTCTTCTAGCACGCCATCAACAGGTGCAGGTACTTCTAAAACAACTTTATCTGTTTCTATATCAACCAGAATTTCATCGCGACTAATCGCTTCACCTGGTTGCTTGTGCCAAGTTGCAACACTGCCCTCAGCCACTGACTCAGGGAAAGTTGGAGCTTTAATATCAATAGCCATGTTATACCCTATCCTACTTATTCTTGTATTCTGGGCCTAAATTAGACCCAGAAGCTGAAGTTTATTTGCTGTTATGCCTCAAAGGCGTCAGCAACCAAGCGATTTTGCTGTTCTACGTGCACACTAACATAACCTGATGCTGGTGCTGCAGAAGCAGGACGACCAGCAAAGCTAAACTTCTGATTAAGTTCAGGCTTAATTAGATTAAGTACATTGCGCATGTGGTGTTGACTAGAGTACCAAGCACCTTGGTTTTGTGGTTCTTCTTGACACCAAACCACGCTTTCAAGGTTAGTAAACTGAGCCAACTCGACTTCTAAGTCTTTTTCTGGGAAGGGGTAAAGTTGTTCAATACGTACAATAGCCGTGTCTTCACAACCTAACTCTTCACGTTTAGCAACCAAGTCATAATAAACTTTACCACCACACAGGATAACTTTCTTAACCTTCTTCGCTTCTAGGTTTCCTTTGTCACCTATAATGCATTCAAAGCGACCATTAGCTAAGTCTTCTAGTGTTGAAGTAGCATCTTTATGACGCAGTAAGCTTTTTGGTGACATAACCACTAAAGGTTTACGTAGTGGGCGTAGTGCCTGACGACGTAGAAGGTGGAAAATTTGTGCGGGGGTGGTAGGCGTACAAACCTGCATATTGTGCTCAGCACATAACTGTAAGTAGCGCTCTAGACGTGCAGAAGAGTGTTCTGGCCCTTGCCCTTCATAACCATGAGGTAACAACATGGTTAAACCACACAAACGACCCCATTTAGTTTCGCCAGAAGAGATAAACTGATCGATAACTACCTGAGCACCGTTAGCAAAGTCACCAAACTGTGCTTCCCAAATAACTAAAGCATCGGGCTTAGTTGTTGCATAGCCATACTCAAAAGCTAGTACGGCTTCTTCAGATAAGAAGGAGTCATGAATAATGAATTTACGCTGATTAGGCTTTATGTTTTGTAGCGGAACAAACACACGGCCGTCATTGAAGTCATGTAGAACCGCATGACGGTGCGAGAAAGTACCCCGCCCAACATCTTGACCGGTAATACGAATCGGCAGGTCTGCATCTATTAGAGTTGCATAGGCCAAAACTTCAGCAAAGCCCCAGTTAATAGCCATAGCACCGGCTTGCATCTTACGGCGGTCTTCGTAGATTTTTGAAACCTGACGCTGCATTTGAAAACCTTCAGGAACTTCGCACATTTTACCAGCAAGTTCTTGAAGCTTTTTCATTTCGACACTGGTGTCGTATTCAGCTGTCCATTCATGACCTAGGTAAGGTGTCCAATCAACAAATAAAGCTTTATTGGGTTCTTTTACCAAAGCGTTAGCAACGTGCTGACCGTTATCTAAAGCATCACGGTAGTCATCACTTAGCTTTTTATCTTCTTCAGCAGTAATTAAACCTTCTGCCACCAGTTTTTTACCGTAGATAGTACGGGTTGTTGGGTGCTTGGCAATTTTTTGGTACATCAAAGGCTGAGTACCTGATGGCTCATCCGCTTCGTTATGACCACGGCGACGGTAACAAACAAGGTTAATGACCACATCACGTTTAAACTGCATACGGTAGTCAACAGCAACCTGAGTTACATGTAGCACTGCTTCTGGGTCATCACCATTAACGTGGAAAATGGGTGCAGAAACCATTTTTGCTACATCGGTACAGTATTCAGATGAACGTGTATCTTCAGGTTTTGCCGTAGTAAAGCCAACCTGGTTATTGATAACAACATGAATAGTACCGCCAGTCTTGTAGGCGCGGGTTTGGGACATTTGGAAAGTCTCCATAACCACACCCTGACCAGAGAAAGCCGAGTCACCATGAATTGAAATAGGTAGCACTAGCTGGCCTTCTGTGTCGTCACGACGATCTTGGCGTGCTCTTACCGAACCTTCAATTACGGGTGAAACAATTTCTAGGTGAGAAGGGTTAAAAGCCATGGCTAGGTGAACTTCGCCACCGGGTGTCATCACGTTAGATGAGAAGCCTTGGTGGTACTTAACGTCACCAGAACCTGACTCAACAACAATTTTACCGTCAAATTCTTCAAATAGCTCAGCGGGGCTTTTACCTAAAATATTAATTAGAGTGTTTAAGCGACCACGGTGTGCCATGCCTATAACAACTTCCTTCACGCCATAAGAACCTGAGCGCTGGATAATTTCATCCATTAAAGGAATATAGGATTCACCACCTTCCAAACCAAAACGTTTAGTGCCTGGGTATTTAGAGGCCAGATAATTTTCTAGACCTTCAGCAGCGACTAAACGCTCTAATAAGTGCTCACGCACTTCAGGGCTATAGTTTGGTTTAGAACGAACGGATTCAAAGCGTTGCTGCAACCAGCGCTTTTCTTCTGTATCTACTATGTGCATAAATTCTGCACCGATAGTGCCACAGTAAGTTTGGCTGATTGCTTCATGAATTTCACGCAGAGTTGCTTTTTCTTCTTTACCTATAAAAAGCGAACCTGTCTGGAATTCCTGATCTAGATCATCGTTACTCAACTGATGATAGCTTAGTTCTAGATCAGCAATTGCCTTGCGCTGCATTAAGCCTAGTGGATCTAGGTTAGCTTGTTGGTGACCACGAAAACGGTAGGCATTGATCAGCTGTAGCACTTTAACCTGTTTTTTATCGCTCAGGTTATCGCTGCTACCACTGGCAGTGCGTGTAATTCGTTGACGGGCCAAACGGGAGAAGTGATCGCGAACAGGCGCTAAAGGAAGATCCTGCGCTGATGCGCCTTCCGGACGGGGGAGCTTATTGAAATACTCACGCCATTGCTCCGGTACGGCGTTAGGGTCGTTAAGATACTCTTCGTAGAGTTCTTCGATATAGTGGATGTTGCCCCCATAAGTATGAGAGGAATTCCACATCAACTCCATGCTGCCTTCTTGCATTCTGTTATCACCCTGCATGAAGGGGAGTCCATTCGCTTTGACCACTGAATCAAATAAACACTCAGTTCCCCTGGCCGCTGCGAACAAACGGGGAAAACCCGTATCCCCTGATGGTTACTAAATTATAGTCAGAAGCCAGTGACCTGCACTGGCTTCGTCTTGGGTATTGTACCTCACTGACAAAAAAACAGACAGTAGGAGATACAGGGTTTTATTCAAGACTTTCGGCTTAGAAAGTCTTTTTACTTTTTTTACAACTTAAGTAGCGTTATTCAACAACATGCTACGAATATTACCTATAGCACGTGTTGGATTTAGACCCTTAGGACAAACCGCTACACAGTTCATAATACCGTGGCAACGGAAAACACTGAAAGGATCATCTAATTCTGCTAAACGCTCTTTTGTTGCAGTATCGCGACTATCAATTAGGAAGCGGTAAGCTTGTAGCAAGCCTGATGGGCCAACAAACTTATCGGGATTCCACCAGAAAGATGGGCAAGCCGTTGAACAACATGCACAAAGAATACACTCGTACAGGCCGTCTAACTTCTCACGCTCTTCTGGTGATTGTAGGCGTTCAATTGCAGGTTCTGGCGTATCGTTAATTAAGAAAGGTTTAATGCGCTCGTACTGCTTGTAGAAAAGCGTCATATCAACCACTAGATCACGAATTACCGGCAAACCTGGTAAAGGGCGAATGATTAACTTATTGTTTTTTACCACCTCAGACACAGGTGTAATACAAGCCAAACCATTCTTACCATTCATGTTCAAACCGTCAGAACCGCACACGCCTTCACGGCAAGAACGACGGTAAGACATACCATTGTCTTTTTCTTTAACTAGATGCAGCACATCTAACACCATTATATCTTTACCCTTGGTGTCGATTTCAAAGTCCTGCATGTAGGGCTTTTTATCCGTTTCCGGATTGTAACGATAAACTGATACCTGAAGCATCTTTACTCTCCCAACATCTAATTCTGATTAGTAAGTACGCACTTTTGGCTCAAAATGCTTCAACATCTCGCCCTGAATCATCTTAGGAGCACGGTTAACTTCGCGCTTACTCAGAGTTTTAGTTGCAGGCGAATAAACTGAGTGCATCAACCAGTTTTCATCATCACGTTCAGTAAAGTCATTACGGCTGTGGGCACCACGACTTTCACGGCGCTCATAAGCAGAAATAGCTGTCGCTTCAGCAACTTCAAGAAGGTTATCTAGCTCTAGCGCTTCAATACGACCGGTATTGAATGCCTGACTCTTATCTTCTAGGTGGGCTTTGCTAATACGCTCACGTAAATCTTTTAACTGCTCAATACCTTTTTCCATGAACTCACCGTCACGGAATACACCAAAGTAATTCTGCATGCAGTTTTGTAGCTCTGTACGCAGCGCATGAACAGATTCACCACCTTTGGATTCATTCCAACGATTCATACGCGCTAAAGCTGACTCAATGTCTGATTCAGAAGCATCGTCATACTGAATACCTTGGTCTAATGCTTGCTCAATGTATAAGCCTACAGCACGACCGAACACGACTAAGTCGAGTAGCGAGTTACCACCTAAACGGTTAGCACCGTGTACTGATACACAAGCCACTTCACCACAAGCAAACAAGCCATTCACGATATGATCATTACCATTTTCATCAACAGTAATTGCCTGACCATGAACGTTAGTTGGAATACCACCCATCATGTAGTGACAAGTAGGTACAACAGGAATTGGCGCTTTAACTGGGTCAACATGCGCAAAGGTTTTAGAAAGCTCACAGATACCCGGTAGGCGCTTATTCAACACCTCTTCACCTAGGTGATCTAGTTTCAAGAAGACGTGATCACCATGCTCACCCGCACCACGACCTTCTAGAATTTCCATAACCATGGAGCGAGCAACAACATCACGACCTGCCAAATCTTTAGCATTAGGTGCGTAACGCTCCATAAAACGCTCGCCATCTTTATTGATTAGGTAGCCACCTTCACCACGGCAACCTTCAGTCACCAAAGTACCTGCACCATAAATACCCGTTGGGTGGAACTGCCACATTTCCATATCTTGCATAGCAAAACCAGCACGTAGCGCCATACCCACACCGTCACCGGTATTAATAAGGGCGTTTGTGGTAGATGCATAAATACGACCTGCACCACCTGTTGCCATAACCGTTGCTTTAGCTTTAATGAAAATGGTTTCGCCGTTTTCAATACAAATAGCAATACAACCAACCACATCGCCTTTAGCATTTTTTACTAGATCAACGGCATACCATTCATTTAGGAAGGTTGCTTCGTTTTTCAAGTTGCCCTGATAAAGCGTATGCAAAAGTGCATGACCAGTACGGTCAGCAGCAGCACAAGTTCTCGCAGCCTGGCCACCTTTACCAAAATCTTTTGACTGACCACCAAAAGGACGCTGGTAAATACGACCTTGCTCAGTACGTGAGAAGGGTAAACCCATGTGCTCTAGCTCAAATACCGCTTTAGGGCCTTCACTACACATGTATTCGATAGCGTCTTGGTCACCGATATAATCAGAACCTTTAACGGTATCGTACATGTGCCAGCGCCAATCATCGTTAGGATCATCAGAGGCAATAGCACAAGTAATACCACCCTGTGCAGACACGGTATGTGAACGCGTAGGGAAAACTTTAGAAATAACAGCTGTTTTACGACCAGACTGAGCTAACTGCAGTGCAGCACGCAGACCTGCACCACCACCACCAACAATGATGGCATCAAACTCTAGTGTACGAAGTGTTGACATGGATTAAGCTCCCCACAAAACTTGAACGCCCCAAACTACATAGGCAAAAAGGGCTAGAATGACAACCAAATGAAAAGCTACACGAAGACCCGTTGGCTTAATGTAGTCGGTTGCAACAGTCCACAAACCTATCCACGCATGAGCAGCAATTGAAAGCAGTGCTAACAAACTGAAAATACGCATTGCAGTACCTTGAAACAAAAGCTTCCAGGTTACAAAGTCAAGATCGCCATTCATTAAGAAAAAACCTAACAAAAACAAAGTGTAAGCCAGCATAATAACTGCTGTTACACGTTGTATTAACCAATCAGCCAAACCGCTGCGGCCAAAATTTGTGATATTGGTTACCATACCCAGACTCCTGCCAACACAGCTAATACAGCTGCTAGGATAAATACAACTTGCGACATGGTGTGACCGTTTTCAAGGTTCACGCCTATATCGAAATCCATAATGATGTGCTTAACACCTGCTAGGCAGTGATAACCTAGAGCGGTCAGCATTCCCCAAAGCACAAACTTCGCAAGGAAGTTATCTTGCAGGGTGGTTTTGACACTTTCAAAACCATCTGGAGAAGATAAAGACACATCAAATGCCCAGAACATAAAAATCAGGCCAACAAATAAAATAACGCCGCTAATGCGGTGAGTTATCGATGCCAACGCTGATAAAGGAAATTTTATCGTCGATAAATCGAGATTTACAGGTCTATTGCTTTTCACGGCTTTACACACTCTTTTATAGTGCTTGCACAGGTTTCCCCGGCAACAAGCGATTATATTTAAAAGCACTCGCCAGAAAAATGCTTAAATTTCTAAGCATTTTTCTGCTGCAGCACTCATCCCCCAAGTGCAGGTCACTGATTATATGAACCAACAAATAGTTACGCAATCTATCCAAAGGTTGTGCACTGCATTAAAATAAGCGAATCTAATACCAAGCCTTGAACTTAAGGCGTGGCGCATTCTAGCAAGCTGAACATCAAATACTCTACACATTTAGCGTAATTGACAGGAGAATTTTCGCTTCTATAGTAGTGCCACCTTCATTTTCAAACTGCAAGTGTGATCAAAACTAATAAGGAGGCCTTATGGCTGATAAGAAAGCAGTACTTACGATCGATGGCATTGAACAGACCGTCGAACTTCCTATTCTTACAGGTACCCTTGGCCCAGATGTAATTGATGTACGTAGCTTAGGTTCAACAGGCGTATTCACTTACGACCCTGGCTTTATGGCTACCGCATCCTGTGAATCAAAAATAACGTTCATTGATGGTGGCAAAGGTGTACTACTCCACCGTGGTTATCCTATTGATCAACTAGCAGCTAAGTCTGATTACCTTGAACTTTGCTTCTTACTGCTCAACGGTGAACTACCGACCACAGAAGAACGCAAAAAGTTTGAAGCAACCATTAGCCGCCACACTATGGTGCATGAGCAGCTAACCCAGTTCTTCAAAGGCTTCCGTCGTGATGCTCACCCCATGGCAGTTATGTGTGGTGTTGTTGGTGCACTATCTGCGTTCTACCATGATGCAATGGATATCAGTGATGCTTATCATCGCGAGGTTTCTGCACACCGCTTAATCGCTAAAATGCCAACCATTGCTGCCATGTGTTACAAATATTCAACTGGTCAGCCTTTTGTTTACCCACGCAATGATCTTTCTTACGCTGAAAATTTCTTACACATGATGTTTGCTACACCCTGTGAAGAATATAAAATCAGCCCCGTGTTTGCTAAAGCAATGGATCGTATTTTCATGCTGCACGCAGATCACGAACAAAATGCTTCCACTTCAACCGTTCGTTTAGCTGGCTCTACGGGTGCTAACCCCTTCGCTTGTATAGCGGCTGGTATTGCTGCACTTTGGGGTCCTGCGCACGGTGGTGCTAACGAAGCTGTACTCACCATGCTAGATGAAATAGGTGATGAATCACGCATTGAAGAGTTTGTAGCCCGCGCTAAAGACAAAGATGATCCTTTCAAGCTAATGGGTTTTGGTCACCGTGTTTACCGTAACTTTGACCCCCGCGCTAAAGTTATGAAAGAAACTTGTGACGAAGTACTAGCTGAACTAGGTTTGTCTGATGATCCACAGCTAAAAATTGCTAAGCGCCTAGAACAAATTGCGCTAGAAGATGAATACTTTGTAGAACGTCAACTTTATCCCAACGTAGATTTCTATTCAGGTATTATTCTTAAAGCCATAGGCATTCCTACCAATATGTTCACTGTTATCTTTGCCATGAGCCGTACTATTGGCTGGATTTCACATTGGAACGAAATGATTAGCAACGATTACAAAATAGGTCGCCCACGTCAGCTTTATACTGGCGCACCTCAGCGTGATCTACCTAATCGCTAAGTAACACTTGTTCTATAAAGGCTGCTAAAGGCAGCCTTTTTTATTGTTTGGAGCAGAAAAATGAGCACACCTAAAAAAATTGCTTTTATTGGTCTAGGCGTAATGGGCGGCCCTATGGCTGGCCACCTTGCTAAAGCAGGGCATCAGCTTACAGTTTTTAATCGCACACCAGCCAAAGCAGCGCAATGGGTTGCAAACCACCCCAACCATAACTCTGCGACAACACCGGCAGAAGCAGCTGCCAAGGCAGACTTGGTATTTTTATGTGTTGGTAAAGATGAAGATGTTCGTGAAGTAGTAACAGGCGAGCAGGGCATTTTAAAAACGCTAAAAGCTGGCAGTCTAATCATTGACCACACAACGGCCTCTGCTACCCTTGCTAAAGAAATGGCAACAGCTTGCCTAAAGCAACAAATACACTTTTTAGATGCACCCGTATCAGGTGGAGAACAGGGCGCTATTAATGGCCAGCTAACTGTCATGGTGGGTGGTGATGAAACGGCTTATAATGCGGCTGAACCTTTAATGCAGTTATTTGCAAAAGCAGTTACCTACATGGGTGAAGCGGGTGCAGGTCAAATGACTAAAATGGTTAACCAAATTTGTATTGGTGGTTTAGTTCAAGCCTTGGCTGAAGGCCTTAACTTTGCCGATAAAGCAGGCCTAGACCAACAAAAGGTTATTGATGTAATCAGTTTAGGTGCGGCAGGTTCTTGGCAAATGAATAACCGTCACAAAACCATGATTTCCGATGAATATGAACACGGTTTTGCTGTAGACTGGATGCGTAAAGATTTTGCTATCTGCCTAGACCAAGCACGTGCTCTTGATGCACAGTTACCCGTTACCGCCTTGGTCGATCAATTTTATGCCGAAGTTCAGCAACAAGGTGGTGGGCGCTGGGATACTTCCAGCCTTTTAAGAAGAATGAGAGCATTCAAGCCCAACCTTAAGTAAGCGCATTGATTTTGCAGATAGTTTCAGCAGTTCTTGATTTTTAATAGCTGAACAGGTATTAAGCTTTATTGGTTAATGAGAACCCAAGCATTCAGGATTTAATTTTGTGGGCATGACACACAGCAATAACGGAACAGGTTCAGAAGAACCAAAGGAAGAAGGCCAACTCATTAAGTCACGCGAGGGTATTTACCGCCTGATGCGTCGACTACAGGTTAAGCACACGCCGTTAAAACTACGTTTCGATTCCGTAGCAGATCACTATACCAGTATGGTGCTCGCCGTTAACTTCAAAGAAGGCTACATTTTGCTAGATGAAGTCACCCCTAAATGGGGTGATGAACTCATGGCAAAGGCTATCCCTTTTCATTTTGATAGCTACCATGACGGCTGTAAAATAAGTGCTGAAAAACTTCAAGCCGTGGGTCGTGCCGTTAAGGAAGACAGCCCAGTTTATAAAGTCCCCTTCCCCGCTGAATTACATTTTTTACAGCGCCGACAATTCTACCGTGCGCCTGTACGTCTATCTTTAAACATCAATGTTCGGCTGGGCGTTAGTGTTCCTCCAATCAAAAGAGATGAGTACGACAACATTATTCCTCAAAGCCCTACTTGGGAGCATGAAGGTTTATTGCGTGACTTATCTGCTCAGGGTTGCCAAATAGAAGCCAAGGGTGATTTACGCGAAACCCTACCTAAAAATACCGAGTACTCTTGCTGCCATATTATTTTTCCTAACGGCCACCTTCTCGATTTAGGCATAGCAATACGTCACGTAGGTTATGACGAAAAACGAGACATTAGCAGTCTAGGTTGCCAGCTTATTAATATGGATCCCAAGCTTGATCGTAAAATTTCTTTTATTGTTAACGAACTCCAAAGAGATAACGCTCGCTCTAGCTCAGGCAATAGCTCTGCACCCATATCAGAACTCTTTCTAGACGCCCTAGGAAAAGAAAATAACAAAGACGCTATTTCTGAAGCAGAAGAAGAAGCAGAAGAGTTAGAGAAGTTCACCACAGAAGAAGTGCACCACAAGGCTGTTCGCTGCGTACAAATGCTTGTTAATAGCCTACGCGAAAAAACAGCCTTACCCATTGCCCAAACTTGGGAAGTCACTGACCTACTGTTAGATAAACTACAGAAAGATCGTCAGCAGCTTATTTTAGTTACCCGCATACGCACACCAGCCAACTACCTTTATGAGCACTCAGTTAGCCTTGCTGTCTTGCTAGCTGATCAAACTATGTTTAATCAGAACAACCCTAAGTCGCGTGATTTAGACTACCTGCGCAACATTATCTTTGCTGGTTTATGTCACGATCTAGGTAAAGGCCTAATACCTGATCGAATTGTTAGTAAGTCTGGTGTACTTAGCGAACAAGAAGCCAAGGTAATGCACAAGCATTCCTTACTTACCCGTGAAATTCTTTCCAGACAACAGGGTATGCCAGACTTAGCACTCACCATAGCTACGCAAAACTGTGAACGCTTAGATGGCAGCGGACACCCAGAACACTTAAAAAGCATTTCTATTAGCCCTATAGGTAAGCTAGCTGCCGTTATTGATGTGTTTGATGCTATGACCAATGGTCGTAGCTACCGTGCTGGTTTGCCTCATGCTTTAGCCTACAAGCGCCTTTTAGCTATGCGTGACAAACTAGACTTAGCTTCTATTCAACAGCTAATTAAGCGCCAAGGGCTTTACCCTCTAGGCTCTTTAGTAGCCTTTGAGAATGGTGACCTAGGTTTTGTAAAGCGGCAGGACCAAAACAGCCACCCTTCTATTGTTCGCTTAGTATTTAATAAACTGACTAACCAACCTTTAGAGCACAAAGACTTAAAGCTCTCTACTCTACCTGACAGCAAGAAAAAACTACTGCCTGAAGACCCTGCCAAGTACCAGCTATTTAACGACCTACTACTTAATGACCTCTAAGCCTTATCCACAAGATCTGTGGATAAGGTAGTGGACAACACCTTAATAATTAGGCCTAGGCCAACAGGCATAACCCCCACCTTAAAAAGCTCATTTTTTAATCAGGCCTAACTAGATAAACAGCACAAGCCAGTATTCATCAGCAATAGAAGCCAAGCTGCAATAACCAGCTAGCAGAATTTATTATAAAAATTAAAACAAGAAAAATCAGAATCTAAGTCTGATTAATAGGTTGGTTAATTTGTGGATAAATAGCAAAAATGAACAACTTGAAAAGGTGCTGCTGTAAAATTGGCGTCCCATAGGGGGTTCGAACCCCTGTTACCGCCGTGAAAGGGCGGTGTCCTGGACCACTAGACGAATGGGACGTTGATACTTTTACTGCATTTGTTGGTGGAGATATGCGGGATCGAACCGCAGACCTCTTGCATGCCATGCAAGCGCTCTCCCAGCTGAGCTATACCCCCACGATGTCCTGAAGACGGTGCGTATAATAGGCTGCACCCTACGCACCGTCAAGCTTTATTTTAAATTATTTTAATTAGATGCATTTTTAGTTACCAAAAAGGCTTGATAAGCCTTTTCAAGCTTCTTAATCTGCTTTTTAGAAGGCCCTTGCCCATTGGTTAGCAGATTTAAAGCAAAGCGCAAACGTGCACGACTCATGTCTGGCCCTAGAATAACCATGGCATCTAAGACTGACGTTGAAGTAGTGCTGCCGCTAATGGCTACAAAAACTGGCTGCAAATAGCCTTTCATTTTTAAGCCAGCATTATCAGCCAAGGCTTTAACCGTATTTAAAATGGCATCTTTGTTCCAGTCGGTTAGGCTATCCATTTCCCAAACTAACAACTGAAATAACTCAACCAGGTCGGCTTCTTCTATACCTAGGTCTAAATAGTCAGCTTTAGTTACCTTAGGCATACCGCTAAAGAAAAAGCTCGCCAAAGGCGCTATATCAGACAGCATTTCAATGCGCGGACGCAGCTGCGGCATAATTTGCTTAACGTAATCGCTATTAAATGCCCACTTAACCAGTTCGGCAATTAACTCTTCGTCGTTATAATCTTCACGCAAATACAAGCCATTCAGCCAGCTCAGTTTTTCAACATCAAATACCGGACCACCTAAAGAAACCCTTGCAATATCAAAGTTAGCAACCATTTCTTCTAGGCTGAATTTTTCTTGCTCGTTAGGCATAGACCAGCCCATACGACCTAAATAGTTAAGCAAGGCTTGAGGGAAGTAACCCATGCGCTGGTAAAAATTAATCGAGGTAGGGTTCTTACGTTTAGACAGCTTGGATTTATCTGGGTTACGTAAAAGCGGTAAGTGACAAAGCACCGGCATTTCCCAACCAAAATATTCATACAACAATTTATGCTTAGGTGCCGAGTTAATCCATTCTTCACCCCGCAAAACGTGGGTTATCTGCATTAAATGATCATCGACCACGTTAGCTAAATGGTAGGTGGGCATACCGTCTGATTTTAAAAGAATCTGTGCATCCACCATGCTCCAGTCCAATTCAATTTTGCCACGCAGCAAATCATCTATCTCACAGGCACCTTCACCCTCAGGCACTAGCATACGCACCACAAAAGGCGCATTAGCCGCACTACGCCTAGCCACTTCTTCCTCAGGTAAATATAAGTCTGAAGGTTTTAAAGCCGTTGAATGCCCCGCTAGCTGACGCTCACGGCGCAATTCATCTAGTTCTTCAGGTGTACGATAGCATTTAAACGCCTTGCCTTTATCCAGCAGCTCTTGCGCATATTTACCATAAATATCACGGCGCTCGCTTTGGCGATAAGGGCCAAATTCACCGCCTACATCCGGCCCCTCATCCCAATCCAAACCTAACCAGCGTAAGGAATCAAAAATCTTTTGTTCAGATGCAGCAGTTGAACGCTGTTGATCAGTGTCTTCAATCCGCAGAATAAACTTACCCTGATGTTGACGGGCAAAACATAAGTTAAACAACGCGATATAAGCGGTACCAACGTGGGGATCACCGGTGGGTGATGGAGCAATACGAGTGC
Source organism: Marinospirillum minutulum DSM 6287 (assembly GCF_000422325.1). GTDB lineage: Bacteria > Pseudomonadota > Gammaproteobacteria > Pseudomonadales > Halomonadaceae > Marinospirillum > Marinospirillum minutulum. Next base: position 12,511 of record NZ_AULO01000011.1, on the reverse strand, counting down.
GCACAGTCATGCTTGTTCATCCTGCTGACAAAGAAAATAAAAATAAAACCCAAGCTCTAAGTATAAGAGATTCCAGCACTGAGTGCATTGCCAACACTTTCTGCGACATTAAGCCACCTTCACAAACATCAATTTTTATAAAATAATTACCTACTTGTTCTGTATAAATTTCCTGTTATCACCCTAAACTGCATACTTGCAATGCCTCGGCGACCTTACCTCCCCCCCCCCTGTAAGAGTCGCCATTTTATTTTTCTAAGGTTACACTTGCTAGTCTTTTAGTTAGCTAGTGACCTTAATATATGCCTTTACAGCTTTGGGGTAACCAACCCTACCCTCGTTTTTCTTTAGCCCCCATGCTGGACGTTACCAACCGCCATTTTCGGTATTTTTTACGCCTATTAAGTAATAAAACCCTGCTTTATACAGAAATGATTACCACCGGTGCTCTTTTGCATGGCAAAGATCCACAAAGGTTTTTAGATTTTTCAGCCGAAGAACAGCCAGTTGCTTTACAGCTAGGTGGTAGCAACCCTACAGACCTAGCACTTTGCACAAAAATGGCTACCGAGTGGGGCTATAACGAAGTTAACCTGAATGTGGGTTGCCCAAGCGATAGAGTACAAAACAACTTAATGGGCGCTTGCTTAATGGCACACCCTCAACTGGTTAGCGATTGCTTTCAAGCCATGCAAGCCGCCACTCACCTGCCGGTTACCATTAAGTGCCGCATTGGTATTGATGACCAAGATGAAGACGAAGATTTAGAAGCCTTTATTGAACAGATCAAAGCCGCTGGTTGTAAGATTTTTATTCTGCATGCCAGAAAAGCTTGGTTACAAGGTTTATCGCCCAAACAAAACCGTGAAGTGCCACCCCTTAATTACGCCCGTGTGGAACGCTTAAAAGCCCAACACCCAGATTTAGTCATTGCTATAAATGGCGGCATTAATACCCTAGAAGAATGCAAAACCCACTTAGAAAAAGTTGACTCTGTGATGCTAGGGCGAGCCCTTTGGAACAACCCTTGGCTGGTTGCCCAAGTAGACCAACAACTTTATGGTGAAGCAGATAATGGCTTAACCCAGCATCAGGCTATTCGTAATTACCTACCCTATGTAGAAGAAAGACTGATTGCTGGTGATCGCCTTAATCCCTTAATGCGCCCCTTACTAGGCGTTTTTCAAGGCGTACCAGGCGCTAGACGCTTTCGCCGAATATTAAGCGAAGGCGCACATATAACCGGCGCAGGTGTTGAGTTATTAGAAGAAGCTTTGGCACAAGTACCAGAAATGTGAAGTTTTTAAGGGCTTAACTAAAAAAGGATATTTTGATGAAACGCTTAGCTATTTTTATTCTAGTTTTACTAATAACACTTACCCTAGGTGGCTATGGGTTTATCCAACAAAAGCTACCCCAGCGGAGTGGTGAAATAAAACTAGAGCAGCTAAGCGAAGCGGTGAGTGTTCGTTACGATGAACGCGGTGTGCCGCACATTCAAGCCGCAACCGAGCTAGATGCTTACCGTGCGCTGGGTTATGTGCACGCCCAAGACCGTTTATTTCAAATGGAAATGGTACGTCGCTTAGCCCAAGGCCAGCTTTCTGAAGTGCTAGGCGAAAAAACCGTTAAAATCGACCGGCTGTTTCGTACCCTGCGCCTTCACCAACACGCCAAAAGCTATTTAACAACGCTAGACCCTAGCAGCCCATCCATGCAAAGCTTAAATGCATATTTAGATGGCATTAACCAATACCAAGCCACCCGCGCTAAACCCCTAGAGTTCGATTTATTAGGCATTACCCCTCGCCCTTTTACAGCCGAAGATACCATCAGCGTGGCCGGTTATTTAGCCTACAGCTTTGCCGCCGCTTTTCGTACCGAGCCAGTGCTCACCTATATTCGTGATGAATTAGGCGAAGACTATTTACGCATTTTTGATTTAAACACCCCCAGCCAAGGCGATGTTATCTATCCTGAAACGCCACACACCAATTCACCAAGCAGCAGTAAACTTACCGCAAAAGATTGGCAGGGTTTAAATGCTTTGGCAGAAGTTAGCCAAGCGGCTCTTTTTGAACCTAACCTTCCTCAGTTTGAAGGCAGCAATGCTTGGGTCATGGCAGGCAGTAAAACCCAAAGCGGCAAGCCCCTGTTGGCTGGCGACCCGCATATCGGTTTTTCTGTACCGGCCGTTTGGTATGAAGCGCATCTACAAACACCCAGTTTTGAATTGTATGGGCATTTTCAAGCCTTGAACCCTTTTGCACTCTTAGGCCATAACCAAGCATTTGGCTGGTCACTAACCATGTTTCAAAATGATGACTTAGACCTAATCGCCCTGCCACCTAACTGGGATAATTTAACCAGTCATACCGAGCTAATCGCCATAAAAGGCCAGCCAGCTGAAGAGCTAACCCTTTATAGCTCAGACTTTGGCCCCATTATTAACGCAGCGCTAGGTGAAGAAATACCCGACACGCCCATTGCACTCTGGTGGGCTTTTTTAGAAACCGAAAACCCCATTCTAGAAGCTTTTTACGACTTCAACCGTGCTAACACACTAGAAAAAGCCCGTGCAGCAGCCAGTAAAATTCATGCCCCTGGGTTAAATTTGGTTTGGGCTAATGCTGAAGGCGACATTGCTTGGTGGGCTGCAGGTAAAATGCCAATTCGTGATACCAGCACTCAGCCTGCTTTTATACTCGACAGCCAAACAGCCCAAGCTAAAAAATACGGCTTCTACCCTTTTAGCGATAACCCGCAAGAAGAAAACCCCAAACGAGGTTATATCGTTTCTGCAAACTACCTGCCGGCTTCACCTAATCAAGTACCACTGCCTGGCTATTACAACCTAGCCGACCGTGGCGAGCAGCTAATCAAAGAACTTAGTCAGCCCAACAAACAATGGAATACCCAAAACAGCCAAGCCGTACAGCTAGGCGAACAAAGTGGCTATGCACCACGCCTGCTAAAACCCTTATTAGGCGATTTATACGCCAGCGCCAGCAGTAAAGAAGAAACCCTACTGATTAACCAGTTAGCAAAATGGCCAGGCAACTTCCCAACTAACAGCTATTTACCAACAGTGTTTACGGAATTTACCTACCAGCTATTAATAGCCACTTTTTTAGATGAATTAGGCGAAGCAACCTTTAATAACCTGCTTAGCACACGGATTATTGACAGCGCCCTACCCTTACTAGCTGCCGACCCTGCTTCGCCTTGGTGGAATAACCAACAAGCCGGTACCAACCAAGCTCGCCAAGTGGTCGTTGGCCAAGCTTGGCAGGCAACTTTAAAGCACCTTAATAAAACACTTGGCCCTAAGCTAGACGATTGGCAATGGGGCAAAGCGCATACGCTTACGCACAATCACCCTTTAGGCGCACAAAAACCTTTAGACAAGCTATTTAATGTAGGTGGTTTTGCAGTACCAGGTGGCCATGAGCTACCTAATAATTTATCAACCAGTTACAGCAGCGCACCTTGGGCAGTGGAATACGGCCCATCAACCCGCCGGTTAATTGATTTTGCTGCGCCCGAACAAGCCTTAGGTATTAACCCAGTAGGGCAAAGCGGCGTGAAGTTTGATAAACACTATTCAGACCAAGCCAAGGCTTATAGTGAAGGGCGCTACTACCCACAACACTTAGCAGAAAAAGATATCGAGCAGAATACCCGAAGCAAATTAAAGCTAGTGCCTTAGCTAAATATCAGAGAAGACTTGTCAGCTTATTTTAAGGAATCGCACGATTTAATTAATTTGATCTTTTTGTGCTAACGCCTACAATCTAACTAATAACACGGTTTTGGAGCTAGAACATGCACACGCTAACAGCAAATGACGCTAAACGTAATTTTGGCGAACTACTTCTGAGTGCTCAACGAGCGCCAGTGAAGATCAGCAAAAACAACAAAGACACTGCCGTTGTTATGTCAATTAAAGACTTCGAAGAACTTGAAGTGATGAAAGCGGATTACATTAAACATTGCTTTGAGTCTGCAAAAGAAGACTTAGCACAAGGCAAGCTAGTCGATGGTGAAACATTCCTAAAGAGTTTGTAACCTAAAGCATGGCTGCCAAAAAATATAAACTGAGTAAGTTGGCGCAAAGCCACCTATACAAGATCAGAAACTACACCGTTGCAAACTTCTCAGAAGCGCAATGGAACACCTACAGGGACAAGCTACTTACTGTTTTTCAAATGCTTGCAGACAACCCTGCAGTTGGAAGAAGCTGTGATGAACTTTACACTAATGGCTTCTACTTCCCAGTTGGAAAGCACATTACCTACTTTACCAACGAAGATGGCTTTATTCTGATTGTTGCGGTTCTTAGCCAATCACAATTACCTCAAAATCATTTGAAGTAATATTAACAGCCAAGCAGCAACCTCCGCTCCAGCAATAGTTTTCCTGATTTATCAAGTCTGGTGATCAAAATCCTGCTAACTGCTTGGTTAATTCACTCGCTGAAATTTCTTTACAGCCAGATGGGTTTTGACCCGACCAAAGCGATGAAAATTCTGCGGAATTGTTCTTTTCAGCAGCAGCACGCAACTTACCCATTTCAATCGAAGCATAAGGAAAAGCTGGCGCTTCTTTACTAATATAACCCAGCTCTTTAATGGCTCGATTCACTATGCCTCTAGCTGGCTTACCCGTAAAAATAGTCGTTAAAGCCGTGTGTTCAGCTTGAGTGCTTTTTAACGCCGCACGGTGCAGCTGACTGGTGTTAGCTTCATTACACAGCAAGTAAGCAGTACCTACTTGCACTGCTGTCGCACCCAGCAATAAAGCAGCCTGTACACCTTTCGCATCGGCAAGGCCACCGGCTGCAATTACCGGCACTTTCACTTGGCTGACAATTTGCGGCACTAAAGCAGCCAAACCAACTTGCGTGGTTATATCCGCCGATAAAAACATCCCTCTATGCCCACCGGCTTCTAAGCCCTGAGCAATAATGGCATCAACACCCTTAGCTTCTAACCACAAAGCTTCTTTAAGTGTTGTAGCAGTAGAAATGATTTTAGTACCCCAACCTTTAATACGTGCCATTAGCTCTTTATTGGGCAGGCCAAAATGAAAGCTAATAATTTCTGGTTTATAGGCTTCAAGTAAATCTGCCGTAGTAGGATTAAAAGGTGTGCGGCTAGCACCAGCAGGTAAGCTATCTGAATCTATGTCCAGCTCATCAAAATAAGGTTTAAGCCTTACTTGCCAAGCCGCTTGCTTCTTTTCATCAAAGGCAGGCATTTCATGACAGAAAAAATTAAAATTAACAGGTTTGGCTGTGGCAGCTTTAATGCGGTTAATTTCAGCAATCAACTGTTCAGGACTTAACATAGCGCAGGGTAAAGAACCTAAACCACCCGCCTCGCTTACCGCAACAGCCAAAGCACTGCCCTGAACACCCGCCATAGGGGCTTGAATAATAGGCAAGTCAGTACCTAAAAGCTGTTTAAAGTCTTGATTACCCATAAATTCAACCCTAGTTTTTAATTACTCTAGATTCAACTCTCTAGTGCAATAGCCTTTAGTTCTTCTAATATTACTAGATTCGATATTTTGTGAGGCATACCTTCTCCATGATTTGCAAGCCTAGCCTTTAACACTTAACGCCCGCAGCACGCGCGGCTTTGTAGTGGAGGCGAAGCCGCAACGAAAAAGCCGTCGCTGTGACTGCGATTGTTATGTGTTTTTGGCTTCACTGCAGAGTCTCAAAATACCAGAAACTTCAACCCAATTATAATGAGTATTATACCGCCCAAAAGCTCTGCCTTGCTTTCTAGCCATGTCCCACTTCTAGCACCAATAAACACACCAACCAAGCTGAATATAAATGTCGTAACACCAATGATTCCGCAAGCAACTATCGGGTTGACTTCGAGTAGATTTAATGTAAACCCAGCAGCCATTGCATCTATACTCGTAGCAATAGCTAAAATAAGCATCACTTTATGAGTGATTTGTGCAATATCTTCTTCAACACCCTCGCTAATGGCTTCATAAATCATTTTTCCTCCAACTGTTATAAGAAGGAAGAATGCAATCCAATGTGCATAATTCTCAACCCAGCCGAGCACACCTTTTCCACCAAAGTAGCCTATAAATGGCATTAGCGCTTGGAATAACCCGAAATATATTGCAGCAATTATAGCTAGCGACTTTGTCTTCTTGACACGCTTTGATCCAAGCCCTATAGAAACCGCAAATGCGTCCATGCTCAGTGCTACTGCCAAAATTAAGACTTCAATCATTAAAATATCTCACAAATATACTCGGGTGTTTATTGCTGACGAAACTTAACGCCGCGCTCTGTGGCAAGTTTGAAGCGCAGCGGAAAACTTGTCTAGCAGCAGCGCCTTGTTAAATTATTACCGCTCACCTTCCAAGCTATGCCACACCCTAAGAATAATAATGGCACTGGTATGAACCGAATAGCGAACAACGTATTTTCCAAAAACCATATCTCGAATGGAGTCAGGCACCGGCGCCATTTCAACTGGTGTGCCCATTTTGGGGAATTCTGGAAGTAATTCGATTTTGCCAACCAGTTCGGTGGCAATCCTGGCTGCCGCCGACGGGTTGTACATCGCAACGAACTCCCTGAGGCGTTTCAAATCATCAATGGCCTCATCCGTGTAAGCCAGCTTCACTTACTTGACCTTGGCGCATCCTGCTCGTTTTCGGTTCCCCAGCTATTAAGCCAACTGTGAACCTCGCTGGCATCAACAACCTTGCCTTGGGCAGCAGCCTCCATTGCCTCTAACGTTTGTTTCCAACGCTCTTGCTCAAGCTGCTGCTTTTCTATGTATTCCGACAGTGCCTGGTTGATCACCCAGCTTTTGCTACGGTGCAGCCTGCTGGCGATTGCTTCCAAACGCTGTTCAACTTCTGCCTGAAGGCGAACCGTGGTGACGCTCATGACTATGCCCCCCTCATACCTAGTGACTACAACGTATTACAGCATGGTCTGCGAGGTTAGGCAAAAAATTTAACGCCGTGCTCAACGGCAGCACCTTGTTATGTTTTAGCTAGCCATTTGAACATTACCAAAGCATCTACGTAGCCTTTTGTTGGATGATTAAATGCACTAGGCAAGCGCCCCACAGTTTCAAAACCAAGTTTATTCCACAACCGAACAGCGCCTTCATTGCTTGAAGCAACAAAATTAAACTGCATTGCTTTATAACCCAACTTTAAAGCCATTTCTTGTGAGTGCTCACACATGGTTGTAGCCAAACCCCGACCTCGGGCAATTGAGGAAACCATATAGCCACAATTGCACACATGATTACCGGGGCCAGCCTGGTTTGTTTTTATGTAATAAGTTCCATAAATTTTTCCATTTTCTTCGGCCACAAATGTTTTTCTGGGAGCGTCTAGCCAAATTTTTTCCGCTTGGTCTTTGGTTGTTTCAGTTTCGTATGCGTAGGTTTCTCCGGCTTTTACAACCTCATTAAAGATTGGCCAAATTAAGTCCCAATCTTTTCTTTCAGCCTCTCTAATGTTCATTCAGAAATCTCCAGAAACATAACGCCGCGCTCTGCGGCAAATTTGGAGCGCAGCGTAAAATTTGTCCGCCAGCAGCGCCTTGTTATATCGTCTCTCGACTTGCATGTGCTCAATTACTTATCTTATAAAATGGTTCAATAGACGCCTTGCCGACTACCTTTCCGGACAGCTCCCTAGTCATTACATCTTCAAAGATTTTAACCACTGAATGAGGTTCTACTTGTTTTGTATGCTGAAATAAAGCAGCATCATGCATTGGTATTAGTATTTGAACTCCTTCAAGATCAGAAAGTTCTAACAGCGCTCTCTTAAAAATATATGTGGCAGTACCTTGAATAACATGATTGACGGAGATTCTTTTCTCTTTATCAGTTAACTCAGAATCTGAGTATCTATTTAAATAATTAGCTGCGATAGTCGAAACCCTGCCATTTTTCAAGAACTCATTATTTACCGATTCTTTCCAAGCCTCAAACACAGAAAAACCAGAGAAATAATCGCGAGCATTTTTTTGATTCCCTCCCAACCCTGTAACAGCGCTGGCAATGTTTTCGAGGGACATTCCATACACATAAGAAAGAAACAATATTTTAGCCGTTTTCCTCATTTCTTCATCATTAAATACGCGAACAGAAAAATCGTTATAGGCGTCTCCATTATTATATATATCTTTCATTTTTGGATCAGATGAAATGGCTGCCATAATGCCAACTTCAAACTGGTCATAATCCACGTAACAAAGAGACATCCCTTCATCAGGGATAAAAATGTTCCGATATTTTTTGGATATGTTCTGAAGGTTTGGCGACTTATGGTATATTCTTGATGTTGATGTCCAGTGAGATTCAACGATCGGTTTCAGTCGATTAGAACCAGACGAAATTGAATTAAATATCCTATACGTTTTATTCGTCTTTCGAAGGCTTCGCAGGTCATCGGAATAGCCATCATGCGAAGGCAAAAAATCAAGCAAAAACTCAAGACTATAATCCTGAACGTTATAGCCTAGCTTGAACAATTTCTCCCTGACATCCCCATCGCTGGGGATTTCGTAAAGCACTTGATGCTTATCAGCGAACAACTTAAGCTGCCGATAGAAATCCAATTTAAGATTTTCTTTGTGTTCTCTAACAACACTATTGTCTACTCGAATACCTCTGCAAGCTGAAAACGTTAGCTTGTTAAAAACAGGGAGCTCCAAACTATAAAATCTTTCCATTTCTCCTGAGTTTAACGCCAAGATTGATAATTTCTCGAAGTATTCAGCAAGCTTGTGAGAAAAAAGCATGTATACATCATAAACCAATTCTTTACGCCGATAATACATATCCATATAACTATCAAAGTCATCACTAACCTGGAATAGTGGTTTAATAGTTTTGGATACATCCCACGGCTGAACATCTCCGTCTACCGATTTAACTCCAATCGCTATCTTTGACAGCAGAACAACATCTATAACTTTTGAGGGCAAGCTATTATGCTTTTTAAATAACGAGCTCGAAATCAACCAGAAATCATGAGTCACAACGAAACAATCAAGTGCAACAACATTTTCTGAAGAAACTTCGGTGAAAGCTTCACCATCATATATAAAATATCGATCCCTACCACTTTCAGAAAAATCTTTCTGGTACGTGAAATATACAGTCCTTCCCTTACTCATACGGAGATATCTCATCATATATTTCATCGATAAGTGTCGTATTGAAATCCCTTAAATACACCGTATCTCCTTGAAAACTTTTATTCCCCTGCAGTCTATTCACAGTCCCCCGTAGACGATATCCGACCTTACCGAACATGGGCTTCAGTTTTTCCTTTGGTGTATTCTGAAGCGCAATTAAAAAGTATCTCTGGTGCTGATAAGGCCAAGTTTCCTTAAAATCCTCAATGAATTCTTCAACTGCACTTTCAAGCCCGATAGATGCAAGGTATATAAAACACGCAGGGACCTCGGGGCAATGAACATCTTGTCTAATCAGAGCTTTACAGTATTCCACTAGGTCAGCAGCTTTGAATTTCTTATATGCCAGAAGTAAAAGAAGGTGATAATTTTGCCAACCATGTATGGCGATATCTTTATTCATTATGAAATCTGCAATTGATTGATTTTGAGCATTAGATAAATCCAAATCCATCAACAATTTACAAAACTGATCAGTAGACACTGGCTGCCTATCAAATTCTCGAATTAGGGTATCTGCAATCTCACTGGCCAAAATCGATTTAGAATCAAAAAGGTTTGAAGAAATCAATGTTTTAAATCGATTTATGCAGTAACGAAAAGGGCGGCTCTGTGTCTCTCCCTCATCTAATTGTTTCTGTAGAAACTCAAATAACACCGGTATCGACCGAGCGATCACTTTCCTACTCTTAGACCTCCACATGGTATCTATAAGAGTCATAGTGTCATCTGAACTTGGAAAGAACTCTTGGATATTTTCACTATCCTTATCAAGAATTACAGTTTTCTTTGAGTTTATATTTAGACCAAGCTTTCTTAATTCAAAAATTAGATCATTAAGCGCTCTTTTAGCTTGATGTTCGTCAGAGCATATGATTCTAATATCATCGACATAGCGAAAATAATCATACCCCTTGGCAACCATACTTTTATCAACCGCATCAAGTACCACATTCGCAATAAATGAAGATGCATCGCGATTTTGTGGCAAACCATGTCTCTCACTGTAACACCACTTTTCCAGCAATACCTTCAACGTGCTTACTGCGCTTCGTATTTTATTTTTATCGGACCCACTTGCTTGAATTTCAGATATCATTTCAACAAATGCATTCTCAATAGCATCTATTGATATCTGCTCAAAATAATTGAGTAGATCAGTTACCAAAAGGGTTTTATCATCGACTAACGCAAGATAGCTAATGTTCTCGAACGAATTCCACAGTTCAATTCGATGCTTAAAAAGATACTTCTCTTTACCATACTTATTGTATCGATGGCTAAATACACGATTTGATAAAAGTGGATCGAAATATGGAATTAGGTAGCTACAAATCGCTTGGTATAGGAACCTGTCATAAAAGTCCAATTCCAATGTATACCGTAGCCCTAGCGCTCTCTTGGGAACATCATATATAGCCTTATGACCAGACTTATATTCACCATGATTTAACTCAAGATTTTGCGAAAGAATCTCGTGAAGGTTCTTGCCATTTGATAGAAGATCTTCATACCGCACAGCATCATAGAACCAATCATCCCTCATATCTTGACGAAGATGCTTTAGTGTGGCCCCAATGTTGATTGGAAACGCTAGAAGATTTTCACCCAGATCACGTGTCACACAATACCTATAATCATTTGTAGCCAAAAAATCCAAAATGCCGAAGAACTCATTGCGATATAACGACGCGCTAAACGGCGCGAAAGAAGTGAGCGTCCGAGGCCACGTATTTTGTGGCCGATTTTGAGCGCCTTGTTAGCATTCTGCTTACCATAGGTACATACTTGACTTCTTATTGAGAATCTTCAGCTCGAACGATTCTGCACATGCGCCGCCTGCTAAGCCGTAGCAGACATGCAAAGGCAATAGGTGCTCTTCTCGAGGGTGGCAAAACCGAGCACCCGGCGCTTTTACCCATTCACACAATCTTTGTTTTCTTTCTTCTTCAGAGATATTTGTGTTTGAACAGGTATCCAATAACCAAGACTCAAATGCTTCATTCAAATCTTTTGACTCCGTAGTTTCTGGAGTAAAAAAGGCCTTCATATTGTGAAAAGAAAATCCTGACCCTATTAAAAGTAAATTTTCATAGTCTAAGCCCTGTAGCGCCTGACCAATACTAATATGCTCGGCAGGACTTAAGTTATTCATAAGCGACAACTGAATACAAGGAATATCAGCATCTGGGTACATTATTTTTAGTGGTATGAACAAACCGTGATCAAAGCCCCTTTGTTTATCGAGATTGCAAGCAATGCCAGCACGCTCTAGCTTTTCGCGGATTTTATTTGCAAGCAGTGCCTCGCCCTTGCAGGGATAGGTAATACTGTAAGACTCTTCTGGAAATCCATAATAATCATATATAAGCGATGGGCTCTCGCCAGCAGTAATTGTTGGCAATTTCTCTTCCCAATGTGCACTCACAACCACAATGGCCGATGGTTTACGTAATAAAGATGTTATGCTTTTCAAGCAATCAACCATTTCTGTATGCCCAGCATCGCCCAAAAGAGGCATTGGCCCGCCGCCATGCGACAAGAACAATATTTGAGGTTTAGAGCTCATAATGACTTCCTTATTTGGTAAATGCTAACGAGGCTGTAGAAAAACCTGTTTTCAGCCAGCTTTCCCACCAATAGCTCGTTTTCTGTAATTTATATTTTGTTGCCCATTTTAGCTGGCAACTTATTTGTTCAGTGTATTTCTAGCTTTTTGTTGCTGGCTTCTAATAACTTTCTATTTATACGTGATTTTAATGCGTTTTATGGGCTAATCATCCTTTTCATTGGTTCAGTTTGCCATAACGGGCTAGCTTCTCAACATTGTGCACTAAGCAAAAGAGTTGCCACTGGCCTTGCACCTTAGTTTTACCCCTCAGGCTAAAGCGGTTCAACCGTTTATTGGTACCGATATTGCCAAACACTGGCTCAACAACCGACATGCGGTGCGCATAAACGGCTTTTCCTAGGGGGTTATCCACACGGTGTTTCATCCAGTCAGTGTAGTTGGCTGCTCTTTTTCCATTTAATGGGAAGCTGACTTGTCGGCCTGCACCTTTGCGGTGGTTGGCTGCGGAAGGTGTTTTCATGCATTGGTGTTTTTTAGGGCAGTGCCTACATTGCAGTAATCGCCCTTCAAAATAGGCAGTCGGTTGACCTTGGGGATTGTTTCGGGTGCCTCGGCTACTAATAGTCTGTCCTGCTGGGCAAATGCAGGTCATTGTGATTGGGTCAAACTGAAATTCGCTGGCAGGAATGAGTTGTTTGGCTTTAGGTTTACCAGGTGCTTGGTGACGTTTG
>NZ_AULO01000010.1 GCF_000422325.1 Marinospirillum minutulum DSM 6287 | reverse complement strand
TAATCAGCCAACAGGTGAGGTTGAGGTTAACTTTAAGAATAACGGCACCACCAGCAATGCAGATTACACCACCAGCAATACCACCGTTACTCTAGGTACTGCTTTTAGTGCCACAGCAGTCGACGATGCCTTAGCGGATAGTGGCGAAACCTTTACCGTGTCTTTGGTGGATAAGTCTTACAACCAAGATGCCGCCAATACTGCCGATGGTAGTGGTGCTTATGAAACCGTGACTTACGATAAAGCCACAGTAACCACCACTATTCTTGATGAAACGGCCAATGACCCAGCCGACACCAGTGACAATGACTCGGCCTATACTCTAAAGTTATTTGCTTCGGATAATCAGGGCAATCTTTTATTAGATGATAATGGCAACCCTGTTGATGCTACGCAGATTCATGAAGATGCTGAGACCAGTGCTTATTATGTAGTCAAAGCAGTGGATGAATTCGGTGCTCTACTGGCAGACCAACCTGCCGGTAATGTTGAGGTTAACTTTAAAAATAACGGCACCACCAGCAATGCTGATTATACTGTTAGTAGCACCACGGTTACTTTAGGTGCGGCCTTCAGTGCTACCGCTATAAACGATGCGCTAGCCGATAACGGTGAAACTTTTACTGTATCCCTAGTTAAAGGTTCTTATAGTGAAGATGCTGCTAATACCAGTGATGGCAGTGGTGCTTATGAAACCGTAACCTACGACGATGCCACGGTTACAACTACTATTCGTGACCTAGATTTTGCAGTGGTGGAAGACAACAAAAATACCCAAGAAGATGGTAATTGGAACATTGAAGTCTTAGAAAACCTAGATCAAATTTACACAGGCGATGAGTTTGCTTCCATAAAAATCTCTGGCATTCCTAATAATGCTATTTTAAAAGATGGTGACGGCAACCCTATCACCGTGACAAATGGTTCTTACACCCTTAATAGCTGGCAAGCCACACAAGAGTTAACGCTTACACCCGCCGTTGATAGCAGCAAAGATATCGAATTAAGCTATGAAGTTACCTTGACTGACGGCTCTATCGATACTTTTGTTCAGTCTATCGTTATTAGCCCAGAAGCTGATCAACCTTGGACACTAGGAAAGCTAGGGTCTGAAACAGTCACCTATCAAAATACCTTGTTAGAAGATGCTGGTTGGACAGCATTAGATGCTGGCTGGACCGATGGCACTAATGTCTTTAACGAGCTTACCGCATCAACGGGTGATGCAGATGGCAGTGAAAGTAATACACTTGTTAGGTTTTTTACAGACCAAGATACCAACCTACCTAGTGGCACAAGATTACGCTACGAAGATGCGGATGGAAACACACAAACATTCCGTTTCAGCTCATCAAACACACACGTAGATATTCCTGCGGATAAGCTAGACACCCTACAAATTAAAACGCCTGATAACTTTAATGGCGAGCTTAGTCTTAAGATAAAAACCGCCGTTATTGATAGGGATGAGGATGGCAAAGGTTCTGACAAGACTTGGAGTGACAAGGGCAAAGTAGATCAAACTTGGGGTGAGGCAGATACCTTAACTATTCAGGTTGCAGGTAGCGCTGACCTTTCTGAAAGCTTGATTTCTGCAACCAGCGTTATCGCCCCAGAAGATAGTGGTCGAAATAAAGATACGGGTGAGTTAATCCAAAACGCTGATGGTACTTACGATATATCTGAAGCCATTGATTTAAAAATTAACTTTAGCCAAAGCAATTACACCAATACCGAAGTGATAGAGCTTGAAATTCAAGGTATTCCAGCCGATGCGTTTATTTTTGATAAAAGCGGCAATTTACTGAATGCATCGGGTGAAACTAGCATAAAAATTGTTTTAGACCCTAACGGCAACTACACGGCTCAAGCAGGTGACTTAGTATTAACCTCTAAAGGTGCTTTTAATAGCTTTGTTGAAAACCTCAAACTTGTACCACCACAGGATAGCAATGAAGACTTCACTTTAACTCTACACCAAACGGCAACCGAGCCTAGTTGGGATAGTAGCGTAGGCGGTAGTCAAACCAAGGTTGTTACCGACACCTTTGAAGTACAGCTAACGGGTGTGGCAGATAACCCAATAGTTAGTGGGGTAGACACACCCTTAGAGTTAACAGAAAGCAGCGACTGGCAAGACATTTCAGGTTTTCAAATAGCATCGGGTGAAACCCAGCATCAATCTGAAGATGTTTATGCACTGATTAAAAACCTACCTAAAGACTTCGGTTTAAGGGTTGTTGACCAAAATGGTAACGAGCTTTTTGATCAACTAGTTCTTGCTAATGTAAATGCATCAGGCGCAACTGATTGGCGAATTGATAACGACACGCTACAAAAAATCAACGCTGGTGACTACGCCATTCAGTTAAAAACACCTGAAGCAGATATGAGCGGGAAGTTATCTTTTGGTATTCGTGTCACTGTTTTAGATACAGATAGCGATGCAGGTCAAGAAACAGACACCCTAGTAGCAGACTACACGATGAATCTTGTTGTTATGCCTAAGGTTGAAAACTACAAGGCTAGCAAATCATCTGGCAGTGAAGATAGCTGGATTAAAATTGGTGAAGACCTAATTATTGGCTCAAAAGATGGTGATACGCTAGTAGAAGGTCAGTATGATTTTAATGGCACTAGCTACGATCTAAAAATTACGCTACCTAACCTTGGTGAAACAGGCGAGCATTTACAGGTTAAGGGTGATAATTTAGCCATTGATTACTCTACAGGCACAGTTTATCTGAATCAAAATGACCTAGACTCCGTCGAAATTCTTCCGCCGATGCATTCAAATGATGATATTTCTAATATTGAATTCCATCGCTATTTAAAAGACTCCATTGATGATGGCGCTCTGGATGCTAACGGCCTGCCCTATGTGCATATTGATGAAGTAGTAACAGGTCACACTGTTGAAGTAACTGGTGTAGCAGATGGTTGGACTAGTGAAGGGTTTACCGTTGTTGATTCAAATGTAGACAAAACTACTGACAACACACCTACACCTTTAAGCTCTATCGTGACTAACAATAAAAATATCGAAGATACCTACCACGATGAAACACCTGGAGCAGGCGGTGCGGCTTCAGACACCTCTGAATCTGAGTATTATATAGTTCAGAATCAAAGTGGAGCAGACAACACCAGCTGGATGATTGAAGGCGCAATTAATGTTGGTAAGGGTATATGGGTTGTTTCTGAAGAAGCTTTAAATTCAGCCAATATAAAAATACTAGACTTTACCGGTGACGGAACCTTAGACCTTCAAATTACACCCGTCAGTAAAGAAAATGATGCTAGTTCAGAAAACCCTGCTGGTACTCTTTTTGGTGATCCTCGTGACTTTACTATTGAATACACCCCTGTTACTGGAGGCGGTGGTGGTGATAACAGCTTACCCGTTATAGACCTGCATAATAAAAATGTAGGGCTTGAAGACACCCTTCTGACTAATGTACTTGAAGGCACAACCGTATCAGAAGGCGCAACCTTATCTTATGTCATTAGCAATGTTTCAAATGGTGCTGTTGACGTTACCGGCATGTACCAACTACCTGATGGTAGCTTTGTTGGTACAGGTCAAATTAACTTTGACCCTACCGATGAGTTTAATGGCGATGCTGGTTTTACAATTGAAGTTATAGCCACCGGTACTAATGGTAAACAAGCATCTGTAACTAAAGACATCACTTTAGATATTAACCCTGTGCTAGATGAGAGCAAGGTGAGTGCAGAGGGTGGAACTGAAACCAATGCTGTTGCTGAGGGTAGTGCAGAAGAAAGTATTGCGCTGAATATTCAAATTACCTCAGACGATACTGACGGCTCTGAAAAGCTACAAGGCGATATTACCCTCACACCAAAAGATGGCGGCAGCTTAACTGGACCAGGTGTTACAGCTAATGCTGATGGCTCTTACACTGTTTCACCAGCTAACCTAGGTAGCGTTGCTTTTGTACCTAATGCCTATACGCACGGTGAGTATGAGTTTGGTATTACTTATACTTGGATAGACGTTGATGCCAACGGTGGTGCTAATGTTTCTGAAACCATCACAACTAGCTTTAAAATCACGATAGAGTCTCAGGTCGATCAAATTGATGTAGCAGTCACCCCTTCTACTAACACGATTAATGAAGCTGAAGACTACCCCTTAAATTTATCCGTTATACAACACGACAGTGATGGCAGTGAAATGGCATCGGTTAGAATTAGTGGTATTCCTGATGCGCTTTTTATTCAAGATGCCAATGGCAATAAAATAGGTAACTACAGTGCTAACAGTGATGGCACAGTTAGTGTGGTATTAAAAGGCTCTGAAGTACCTACCGCTGGTGGCCTAACACTGCATGACACCACCGGAACTTATGGCGGCGAATTTAAGCTAGCTATTACTGCCTATAGCTTTGATAAAGTAACCAAAGAAATAGAGGTAGGTTCAGATACCGTCACTTTATCTATCACCCCTGTTGCAAGCGGCATTACACAAGTTGATGCAGGCAGTGCCGAAACCAACCTTGTAATTGGTGATGAAGACAACGCTGGTATGCCTTTAAATCTAGACGTTATCATGGTGGATTTAGACGGCAGTGAGAAACTAAAAATTACTTTTAGTGATGAGTTTGCAGATGAAAACTTTACTGCAACTTATACTGATGAAGCGGGTGCTCAACAAACGCTAACCGATACCAGCTACTTAACTGCTGCTGAAGCTCAAACCATTAAGCTAGTACCACCAGAAAACTACAAGGGCAAGTTCGACCTAACCGTTAAAGTGCAAACAGTTGAGTTAGATGCTACGGGCAATGTCATTGATACTTTAGCTACACCAGTTGAAAAAACCGTTGAAGTAACAGTCAACCCCCTAGCAGACCAGTTCACTATTGATACCGCTGGTGGTAGCGGTGAAGAAGATAGCAGTATCAATCTAGGCTTAAAACTAACCCTTGAAGACAGCTCTGAACTCTTAAACCTTACCCTTAGCGGCTATGAGGAAGGCTCTTCCTTCTTGGTTGATGGCACGCTAGTTACAGGAGTGGTAGATGGTAATAGCATTACCTTTGATGGTTTAACAGCAGCCCAAGTTGAAGCCATAGCAATTCATCCACCAGAAAACTACAGCGGCACTATGGCAATGGAAGCCAGCATTAAAACTGTTGATGGTACGGCTGTTCTAAATACTCCTGTTACCCAAACCTTTAATTTAGAAGTAACGCCTCTAGCTGATCAGCCTGATTTATCAGCTTCTTACTTGTCTAATGAAACTGATAATGGTGACGGTAGCTTCTCTTATGACCTTACCCTTGATGCTGCGCTAACGGATGCTAGTGAAACCTTAACTTTAAGACTTGATGGCATCCCTACAAACAGCTTATTAGCTAATGCTGCAGGTGACACTTTACTCATTACTGATGGATCTATAGTGCTAACCACAGATCAATTAGTTGGATTAAAGTTAACCACACCTAATCAGCTGATACCTGATGGCCCTGGTGGCTTGCACCTAGAAGCTAGTGCAATTTCTACTGAAGATATGGGTACAACAGATACCAGTGACGACCTTAGCGCACTACAAACCAACACCCTTATTGATGGTGTTATTGAAGGCATAGCCTATACCACCACTTCTGGACACTTTGGTTTTACTGATAGCCAAGGCAGTTTCCAATATAGGGAAGGTGACTCCGTTACCTTTAAAGTTGGTGACCTAGTGCTAGGTGAAGCAAGCCCTGAAGACTTAGTACAGAATGCAGTATTCCTTCAAGATATGGCCAATGTATCTCGTGCAGACTTGAATGATGAATACGTTGAAAACATGGCTGTTTTTATACAGTCCTTAGATAAGGATGATAATGCAGACAATGGTATTACTATCACACCAGAAATTCATGCTGCTTATGAGGGTGTTGTACTAGACCTGCGTACAGCGACAGAAGAAGAGGTTCGCGATGCTGTTGAACTAGCTGGCAAAACAGCCATAACCGAACAGCAAGCGATGGATCATGTACAAAGAATGTTAGAGCAGTATTCTAATCAAAGTGAATTTGAGGCGCATGTTAGTGATTCTTTAAACACTAATGAAGCAAACGAATTTGGTGACCCGAATCAAGAGCCAGCTGACTTTGCTGCTATGAATGACTTGTTTATATTTGGTAACGGCAATGAACAAGCCCTATTGGATGCTTTAGAAAAGGGTGTTGAAGAAGCGCCAGCAGATCAAAACTGGCTTTCACAAACCGAAGAAGATCAAGGCAATAGCGATTCATTATTTGATGCAACTGATCATTCAAATAATGATGAACTAGAGCCTTCAACTTATGATGACCAACCCTGTGGCTGGTAATTATTGCTGATTTACAAACGATTAACCTAAACTAGGACAACGGTATAGAGCAGAGCTGCTTTATGCCGTTTTTTACTTTTTTAAATTTTGAGGTTCAGAATGCGTATCAGCAGACTTCTGCTACTAAGCCTTGTTTGTGGCTACCCAGTTTTTTTACCAGCACAGGAAGGTGTTTATATTGGTGGCTTTTATGAGTCGGTTACTACAGATGAAATGAAAAGAAGCAGAGCGGCTTATGACTATTTAGATAAGGGCAAAGGGCCAGGATTAGAACTAAGTGTACTTTTTACCCCTTCGTGGGGAGCAAGACTAGAATGGGCAGAGCAGGACTATAATCGTGCTTCAAACCTTGCCAAAGGCGATAATGAACGCCGCCTTGGCTTAGATTTAATGTACCGTTTTACTGAAAAAAACCACCTCTACACCTTTGCTGGCTTTAAAAGCCTTACCCCTGGAGAAGGTCATTCCGCTGTTAATTTGGGTCTTGGGGCAAGTCTTCCTTTAGTTTCACGCTGGTCTTTATTTGCAGAAGGTGTTGTTTACCAAGGCATGAAAGAAAGCTTCACGGATTATGGCATTAAAGGAGGCGTGCGTTACCGGCTTTACACCAGTGAAGTTGACTTTATTCATCCTCACAAGCCCGTACAAACCGTTATTATTCCTGCACCGATTATTGATTCAGATAAAGACGGTGTTGTTGACCGCTTAGACCTTTGCCCTAATACGCCCATTACACACCTAGTAAATGAAGATGGTTGTTCTATTGTTGAACAGTTTCTTATTGCTATAAGGGTTAATGTTCTTTTCCCTAATGACTCTAGCTATATTGACCCTGCTTACTACCCTGAAATTAAAAAAGTAGCCGATTTTATGGCGCAGCATCCTGAAACAGCCGTTGAAATTGGTGGGCATACCTCCGCACCAGGCTCAGAAGAATACAACTTGAAGCTTTCTACAGCTAGAGCTAAGGCAGTAGTGGAAGTGCTAGTAAAAGAGTACAACCTTGACCCTAAACTTGTAACGGGTAAGGGTTATGGCGAATCTCGATTACTTGATACTAAAGATAATGAGCAGGCACATAAAATGAACCGCCGTATTGAAGCCATTATTTATGCACTAGCTACTCAACCCCTTAAACGTTAACTAACCTTCGCGCCTATAAGTTAGTAAGCGGCCTTTAAAGGGTGGCTTCTCGCCTAAAGAAAAGGGTAGGCGCTTTTCTGTAAGTGTATAGCCTAGTTTTGCCATGGAACGGCTAAAGCTATTTCTGTAACCACGACCTGGACAGCTAATAATTACTTTAGAGCTAGGTTTAGCAACTCGCCCAATTAAACCCGCTAGCAACTCGGCATGATTAGGCTCATATAAAAGATCACTACCCACTATCAAATCAAAACGCTCTATCTCTGGCCCAACTACGCCCCAAGGTAAATCCATATAAGGAATAAGTGGCAAATTATTTAGGTTGGTATTGTGGTTCAGAAAGGTTTCACTTAAGGGGTGGTGGTCACTGGCGGTAATGTTTGCACCACGGTATTGCAACACTAGGCTAGGTAAACCCAAACCACAGCCTAGTTCTAGCACTCTGCGTCCATCTATTTCAATTTTTTTAACCGCTTTAGCTAAGACCTGACTAGCCGGCCAAAGCTGCCCAAACATACTCCAACTCGCAGAACAAATACCTGCTTTTGCAGCACTGCCTGTTGGATCAAAATACTGCTGATGATCACTTAACGCCTGAATCTGACCTTTAAAAGTACCAACTTTTATATCTAAGTTACGGACTTGATAGCCTTTCATAACGCCTCCAATTAGTAGTTCTACTAGGTAAGATACCGTTTTTTAAGAACTTTTCCCAACAGTAGGCGTTAAAGTCTAGCTATCCTTGGCTTGGCTTTCCTGTTTTTCTGGCTCTTCATAGCCGGTAATCATGGGCTTAATATGACTAAATACTGTTTTACCTAAGGTTGTCATATACACATGCCCAATAATAAACACCATCATCGCAAAAGCGGCGGCGGTGTGAACATAAGCAACGCTTTGCAGCGACAAAACATCAGCCAAAGCGGCTGGCCAATCGCTGTAAAACAAATACAGCATACCTGAAACCCAGATAACCGGTGAGATAAGTAATTTAAAACCCAAATAAGCTAAACGCTGCAAAGGGTTGTGCTTGGCATTGGTGGTTTTTTTATAAGGGTGGTCTTCGCCCTTAAACGCACCAACCGCATAGTAATAAGCAACGGCAAACAAGCCTTTGCTGGTTGGCAAGTAATGCTTCCACTCACCCGTGGTTAAGTGCCAAAAAATAGCAAATACCCACAAAACAATTAACGCCCAAGCAGCAAAGGTGTGAACTTCAACCGCAGTGGCAAAACTTAGCAGTGAATAACTGCCGTGAATTTCAAAGCCTGTACCGATTAGCGTAAAAATAAGCAGGGCTTGCGACCAATGCCAAAACCGCTCAAAACGTTTAAAAATCATTTCCTGGCTCGTACTTTCCTGATTCATATAAGGTTCCTTTGCGACTTCACGCTTGGTTTATTCTTTTAGAAATACTTAATGCAACTCTATGCACCACTACGCCAGCTAGGGTAAGAAAAACGGCTAACCAACCTAAGCGGTCTAGCCAAACATTGCTGTCATGGCCTGGCATATAAATACCCGGCAAACCGGCTAGGCGGCTGTCGGCACTGTGGCAAGCGGCACACTCTAAGGCTTGATCGGCAGAAGGCACCATGTGGGTAATTGGCCAGTGCATGGTGGTTTCTATAAAGTCGTATTCTCCACTAAAAGCAAAGCCTGTTTTGTCGCTGGCCTCTTGCAACGCCTTGTGCCAGTCAAAGTTTTTCCAGAAAGAAGTGTCGTCAGCACCAAATACGTGAGTAGCTAAAAGTGTATTGTGTTTAGTGTCGTAAGGCTGTTTGCCACGCATCACTTTAAAAGGCCAAATGCGTGAATCAGGATCACCCGCACTGCCTTGAATGCGGTTAACGCCTAAGGGCGGTTTACTCACATCAAACTCGTCTTCAATTTGGGTGTATTCCACCGTGCCATTAAACCAAGCATAGGTAGGAACCACGTTTTCACCGTAACCAAAGTCACCTTTTTGGCTGCTATAAACCAAGCGGCCTTGTTCATCTTTTTGGTTAATCTGCTTGCCTTCTTCAGTTAAACGACCAGCCGTTGACCAATCCCACCACATTTTAGTGGCAACACCGCCACGGGCATATTCAGGAATATGGCAGCTTTGGCAGGCAATTTTTTCTGAGTGCTGGTTAAGCTTGGCTTGCGGGTGGGGATCATTATTGTGGCAAGATTCACAACTAGCGGCTTTAACTTTGCCATGCCCTGGGTTAACCACGCCTTGGGTATCTTTGGCATTCACTTGGTAACGGCTACCAGCAACATCATGCCCCCAAGTGCTGTGGCATTCAGAACAGCTAAAGTTCAGGCCATCGGCTGCCATGTGCACATCTAAACTGGCTTTGGGGTTATGCAAAGAAGAGTCTAAATCACCGTGTTTAACACCATCGCCACCGCCGCCATAAAAGTGGCAACTACCACAGGTAGCACGGTTACTAGCACCCACATGCTGAGCAATTTCGGTTAAATCGGGCGGTAAAACCATTTTGCCGCTGCCCTTAGGCCATTCACGGGGAATTTCTGTAGGCAAGCCCGACAAAACTGGGAACTTCTTATAACCGCCAGTGGTGTCGTGGCAAACTAAACAGTCCACAGCGCTGTCGGCTTCGGGTGGGGGTTGGTTCATGTCTTTCCAGCCATAACCTATATGGCAAGAAGTACAGCGTGGTTCGTTAGTGACGACCATGCCGCAAAAGCTGTTCATCACCTTGCTTTTACCTAGCTGCTGACCGGTTTCTTCATGGTCATAAAGCCAAGTCCAGTGGGTGGTTTTTTTAACCTGACTGGCAGCTTCAGTATGGCAACTTAAACAAGCTTCAGTCACTTCAGGCGCGGTTTTAAATTCGCCCTGCAGCACTTTAAACTTACTGTGGTCAGCCGTGGTTTGTGAAGGTTTATCAGCCGCTTGCAGGTTTCCTACCAAAAACAATGTTAGTAGTAATAGGGCAAGCAAGCGTAGCAAGAGGGAGGGAGTAAATGTTTTCATCAGCGATGCCTTACTGCTTTAGCAGCTTTTATAATATATTAGCCATATACAATACACCTTAATCTTGCAAGTTTAAAAAGGTATTTTAGTTGCATCCCAGTTTAATAACTGACCATTTTGCTCGGGCTTTAGGTTTTCACTTACCTTTAAAAGCCGTATGGCTGTTTGGTGAGGTGTTTGTAGCTGGCCTTCTGGTAAGTTTTTTTGGAAAGGTTCAGATAAGGGCGTAGCTGTTGTGCCTGGGTGCAAAGTTACTAAACACGCACTTTTATTAACCCTGCCAATTTCTATACTAAGGTTTTTTATTAGCATGTTAAGTGCTGCTTTGGTCATTCTATAGCTATACCAGCCACCCAACTTATTATCACTAATGCTACCCACCTTGGCGCTAAGGACTAAAACTTTTATATTTTGTTTTTTGGTTAAATAACGATACAAAGCCTGCAAATAGAGTGCAGGAACCGTTACATTAGAGTGAAATCGTTTTTCTAGTAGCTGGCTCTTTAGCTGTAGCAGGTTCTTTTCTGGCATACCCTCATCATTGTGCAGCACACCATTACAAATAAAAATAGTTTCGGGCTGTTGTTCTAAAGCTAAGTCTACCTGCTGCTTACAGCTTTCTTCACTTTGCTCAGCATCTTGAAACCAGTATAAAGGTGCTGTTTTAGGTGCTAATAATTCAGGTTTAGCTTGGCGGCTAATCACACTGACCACAGCTCCTGCTGCGCTGCATTCTTTGGCAATTGCTAAACCAATTTGGCTAGAACCACCAACAATAAGTACAGATTTAGGTATGGACATCAAGGCGCCTCTATGGGTAATAACACTTCATTTCTTCTTAAAAACCAAGGTTTAAATGGCGGATCATACCTTGCCCAAACTGGCTCACCAATAACGGTATAACCCTTTTCTTCTAGCCAGTCTTCTAGCTTGGTCTTGTTTTCTAAATAACCTTTTTCTGTCCATAAACCTGAATAGCGAATTACCGCTAGGTGACGCTCTGGAACTTGGCGCAAGGTAACCTGTGGATCATTTGGCGTAGGCAAAGTTTCCAAAGTTGTTCCTGCTGGCATAGTAAAACTTATTGCCCAACTATTTTTAACTGGGTGCTGAGTAACAGGCGAAGTCATGGCAATTTTTTCGCTTTCTGAGCTTTGAGTAACGGGGGAGGTCGTAGCAACTTTTTGCTGAGAAGTATTGTTGCCAGTGATGTATTTAAATAAACGCATAAAGGCTTTATTGCCAACATTACTAAAGCTACCTGCTACCAAGGTTTCTGCTACCACCTGCGGTGCATAGCTTCGTAACTCAAAATCACCTTCTTTAATCATTAGCGTATAGTCTGCTTCTTCACTAGCCATAGCTTTTCCAGCTCCTAACAATAAAATAAATAGCACTACAAGTGTGCTTTTAAAACTAACCATAAGTGCTTGCTCCTAGTGTTTTAATGCTAATCAATAGCTAAAAACTGCTTTTTTGCGGGTTTTATTTCCTGTGCTAGCACCAGTAGGCTAGTAGCAACCATAAAGCTAAAGCTTGCCCAAAACACACCGGTGGCTAGTTGCTTATCAACCAACCAACCGAAGAGTAAAGGCCCTGCAATTGCACCAAAATTAAAGCCTGTAGATACAATTCCAAACACTTTACCTTCTGAACCTTCTGGCGCTGCAGCTCTAACCAACATATCCCTTGAAGGCGCGACGACTCCAGTCAAGAAGCCGATTAGTGTTAGTGTTCCTACTAAAACAAAACCAGCTAAAGGCAAGTAAATAACTAACAACACCAGTACAGCTGCCAAGCCAAAAGTTAGGGCTGCTAAAAAACCGTGTTTAGTAGTTTTATCAGCTAAATATCCACCAAAAAGCACCCCAAAGGCGCTGGCAAATAAAAATCCGGTTAATGCTTGGTTAGCCAAATTTAAGGGTGTATTGAAGCCTTCTACCAAGGCGGTAACAGAAAACTTTTCTATCGAACCCGTGCTTAAACTTAGCAGCATAAATAGCAGAGTTAAAACGCCAAGAGTAAATACCGGCAAGCGCAAGGGGCGAACCTCTACGGCTGGCTTACCTTCTTTTGCTAATCCAACATTAATGGGCGCAATTTCAAACGAGCGTAACTGCAAAAGTGCCCAAACCAAAAAACCTAACAAGGCAGCAAAGGCAAAAGCCCAGCGCACATCTAAGGTAAAGGAAATAGCTATAATAATCGGCGGCGCTAAGGCAGCACCTAAATAACCTGAAAAGGTGTGAATGGAAAAAGCACGTCCCATACGCTCACGGGGCATTCCTTTAGAAAGCAGCGCATAGTCAGCTGGGTGATAAACACCATTGGCTAAACCTGACAAAGCCATCGCCAAGATTAAAACAGGGTAACTAGGCATCAATGCCAGCAGTAAATAACTTAACCCACCTAAAAACAAAGCTCCTTTAAGCAGCGATTTAGCACCCCATTTGTCCACCAAAAAGCCGATGGGGGCTTGCACCAATGCAGACACCACACCAAACACAGCCAAGGCAAAACCTAGCTGCATAAAGTTAACCTGCATCATTTCTGGCAATACAGGAAGTAAAGCCGGAATCACCAGCATATAAAAGTGGCTAACTAGGTGAGCCGCTGATACTTGAGCTAACAAGCCTCGATTGGAAGACTGCACCACCTTCTCCTAAATATCTTTTTTACCCAACTGGCTGGCGTAAAGCCACCGAAGGCCTAAGCCCAGATCGCGCCGCCAAAGCACTGATGGCCGCAGGCTACCTAATCCCCGATGGCAAACGACCACAGCGCAAAGTAAGCCTGCCCAACAATACCCGCCCACGCATGTATTGTATTAAAGGCAGTATATTGGATAACTAACGAGGCGATGAACCCTGTATGGGCTTGTCGTCTTGCAGCGTACCGCCAGTCAACATAAATACCTAACGATACTTGAAGTCCAACACGGACAGTACCGCTAGAATACAGGTTGTGCACTTACTGTGCAGGGGGGCTTGTAATCGTCCTAAACGGAAAATACCCTTGCGCTATTATCAGCAATTGATAAGATATACGCCTTATGTATAAGCGTACAGCCTTTTGATTGACCAAACGCTGTTTTATGCACTTGCTTGCAATCTAGCGAGCAACTAGTCGAGTAAAGAAATGAAAAATACCAAACAAATGCGCTGTGTAATCGGTATTAAGGGGCAAACAACCGACCCCGATTACCCCGTCGATATCTGGTTCGATTCGCTGAAATCGGTGGCGAATGTGCTGTCGAAAGAAAACCAGCATTTGTTAAAAGTGATAGCCGAGCAACAGCCCCAATCGGTTACGGAATTGGCTGCGCTTACCGGTCGAGCGGTTAGTAATGTGTCGAGAACATTAAAAACACTAGGAAAGTACAACTTAGTTGCAATGCAAAGTACAAAAAACACGCTTCGCCCTACAGTCATTCATCAAGAATTTTTAGTAGTAGTAAATAATGAAAAATAGAATTAGCACTCTTCAACAGGTGGAAGCACTTATTCAACCTTTAACACTTGCCCATGTACCACAAGACAGTGATGTTGAAGCGGTAATTAACCAATGGTTACACGCAATTGCATCATGAATTGCCAAACATGACTTACTGCTATTTTTTTAATTGGGAGATCAAACTAGATGGCATTGATTTTAAAAAAAGGATTAATTCTTGGCGAGGGTGCACGCGCGCTCAAGATTGAAAACGTCACAAATGAAGTAATCTATGTTCGGGGTGGCCAAGATGGGAATCCTTTGAGATTTATACCCGTTTGTCTTGTCAAATCCTTAATAAATGCCATAAATGACAATAAAATAACCCTTCAAGATATTTCTCGGAAGTACCGTTCTGATAAAAATCTCCCCCACCTTTTTGAAGAATTGGAGTTGAGTTTTGATAAGTACATTCTCGGATATGATTCTACAATTCAAAAAATATGTGAGTATGTTTTAGAAAAACCAAACTCCGATGAAGTAAAAAAACTCTTAGAAAAAGCACTGCCTCTTTCCAAACCCTTCCTCCTGCTAGCTGGCATCTCTGGCACAGGTAAAACTCGCTTTGTGCGTGAACAGGCTAAAACCTCGGGGCAGTTTACAGAAACCTATTGTTTAACCTCAGTGCGCCCCGATTGGCATGAGCCGAGTGATTTGCTTGGCTATATATCGCGCTTAAATGGCGACGCTGAATATATTACTACCGATGTATTACAGTTTGTCGCCAAAGCTTGGCGTGCCATTGCTGATAGCGGCTTAACCGTTGAAGCTAAAAATAGCGAGGACCAAGGCAAGCAGTTAGTGGTAACAGGTGAGCATGATGCGCTAGAAAAGGTTTTGCCTTACTGGCTGTGCTTGGATGAAATGAACCTTGCCCCTGTTGAGCAGTATTTTGCCGACTATTTATCGGTACTGGAAACCCGCGAATGGCGTTGGACAGGTGACAGCTTTACCTACAGCAGTGATGCGCTATTAAAGCCTGCAACAATAAAAGAGGTAGAAGATAATAACAAACTGCGCGAGGCGTTGGGTTTTGAAGCGCCTGAGTACAATGAGTTATGGCAGTTAATTTGCCAATATGGTTTAGGTATTCCGTTCAACCTGCTTGTCGCGGGCACGGTAAATATGGATGAAACCACGCATGGCTTTTCTCGCAAAGTGATTGACCGTGCGCTTAGCTTTGATTTTGGTGCGTTTTTCCCTAATGACTATAACGACTTTTTCACCCCAACTAGCTGCAATAAACGCCTTAGCTATCCTATTTGGTCAAACGCCTGCACAGCGGATTTAGCTGATACGTTTGATGCGGATGGCACAAAAACGGTTGCGTTTTTATCGGCCGTTAATGCAGTGCTAAAAAATACACCGTTTGAATTAGCGTTCCGTGCGCTCAATGAACTTCTTCTAGCGGTTGCCAGCAGCCAACCACAAGATGAACTGACCCTAAAAGCCGTATGGGACGACTTTATGATGTGTAAGGTTCTGCCGCGTATAGAAGGCGATACCGACAAACTCACCACACCAGATGGTAAGGCTTTGTTGGCAGAACTTGATACCGTGCTAGCAGACCTGTTAGCCCCTATTTGGCAAGCAGAACAAGGCGACAAGAATCAACGCCCTGACTTGTATCGTGAGAACATCGTGGCCGATGGTGTTCCTGATGAGGAAAAAATACTGTTCATTCCGTGCCGTTCAAAAGCTAAATTGAAATGGATGAGTGATCGTTTAGCAAGTGCCACTTTCACCAGTTTTTGGCCTTAATACGTGACGGTAGGAGTGGTAGGGAATGCCAGAGTTAATACGATTACAAACCCTTGACTATGAATTTTCAGTCTGGGCTAATGATATTAGCCAGCGAACCAAGGTTTATCAGAATACCGTAGCAAACAGGGCGAGTTTAGCAGCCAATATGTACCTTGATGCTAAACCCACGCAGCCCAGTTATGAAATTCGCTTTGCGCCAGCGGCTGAACTTAGTAATACCATTGAACCACAAGGGCTAGTTGCAGATTGTTTAGTAAAAAGCAGGTTAACAAAATACACAGAGCTGACCTTAAACTCACCATTATTTTTTGAAAATACCCAGTACCAGTTTGAGTGGATATTTTTTAGTGAAGTAACTAACGCGCGTTTGACCCATCGTAGTCAAAGTGTGAATGAGGCATTCCGTTTTGCTCCCGAAGTAAAAACCGCAAGGGGCATTGTACCCGCACGTTTAACCGGCACTATCAATACCGGCAATGATGTAGGGTGGTTACGTTTGCCTCTCACTTTTGAGCTTAATGACAAAACACAGACTCAGCATATTGCGTTTGAAGTGCTTCCCACCAAAATGGCGCTGCACCAAGACTTGCCCGCCATGTACCAAGCCATTGACAAGGTTTACCCCCTTTGGCGCTTTAGTTTGGTAGAAAAAACTGAGCAAGACGCGGCAACTAGCCAGCAACGCGGTCACTTTCCACTCATGTGGCTGGCTAATTTTGTGGCGTTAAGAGAGCGCTTTGAGCAAGGCTTAAAAGTGATTTGTGCCGCACCTCATAGCCGTTTACAACCCACAGTGACCAATATTAAAGCTGCTAAATTAAAAGGCCGCTTGCCACATAAGTTAGCTGAAAAGCTTAAGCAAGACTTTGTTAATGGCCTGTACGATAAACACTACACTATCGAAAAAAAGCAACTCAGTGTCGATACCCCAGAAAACCGCTTTATCAAAATGGCAGTGAGTAAAAGCAAGCGGCAATTAGCGGAGTTTGAACAAAAGCTTAGGCAAAGTAACCAAGCACCAGAACGGCAACGGTTGTCGGATTCATTTTTAAATGAGCTGCATAGTTGGCAACAACCGCTGCAAAAAGTATTAGGTCAAAGTTTTTTAAAAGAGGTTGGCGCATACACAGGGTTAAACCGTGAGTCGTTAGTGCTTCAGCAAAAAACCGGTTACAGCACGGTGTATCGTATTTGGCAGGAGCTGAAATTTTATTTAGATGTGTTTGGCAATCAGTCGAGCATTTCAATGAAGTCGGTGGCTGAGATTTACGAAGTGTGGTGTTTTTTGTGTTTGAAGCAGATTTTAGAGCAAGAGCTTGGCTTTGAATTGGTTGAAAACAGCGCGAATAAGCTCGCCCAAAATGACTTTTTTGAGTACCAACTAAAAGATGGTATGCGTGGAGCATTTCGTTTTAAGCGTGCTGATGGAGTTACGGCAAGACTCGCTCATGAACCGACTTTCAATAAAGCAAGCCAGATACGTTCGTATCTAGTGAACCAAAAGCCGGATATTGTGTTGGAAGTGACGTTGCCTAAAACCGCCAGCTCAGGCTCAGATTCTTCAGAAAAAAAGCAGTTTATTTGGTTGTTTGATGCCAAGTACCGCATTAAAACCGAGAAAAACCGCTTTGATGATAATAGTGAAGATATTGAAAGCACTAATTACGTACCAGACGATGCCATTAACCAAATGCACCGTTACCGTGATGCTCTCATCCGCTTGTCTGAGTTTCCATCCAGTTCAATAGTCGGCCAATCCGCAAAGAAAAGCCGCCCTGTTTTTGGTGCTTTTGCTTTATACCCTGGCTTTTTTGATCAAGCTACAAATCCAAACCCCTACGCAGCCGCGATAGAGGAAGTGGGTATTGGTGCGTTTGCCCTGTTACCTAGCCAGATGGAGTACGATTATTCCGGTCACCAGTGGTTGCTAGAGTTCTTGCAAGCCCAAATTGGCACAGCGCCAAATACACAAGCAGGACAAGGTAATAAGGCTATGGCTGGGATGGCCGAAAGGCTCTACGTACAAGAAGCTGCGAGAATACCTTACTACGGTATGCACCAAGTGCTATACCCAGACTTAACGATGACAGTGGCATTGGGTGGGCAACGTGGCCGTGATAATGGCTACTTTGAAAAATTTGAACAAGGTACAGCGCAGTGGTATCACCTGCCGCAAAGCACGTTTTTGCAGAAATTTAAGCAGCATATTGCCGAGGAAATTCGCTATTTAGCATTAGCCTCTACCTCAGACACCCAAAGTTCAACCAAGCAAATTGACAAACTTTGGCCGGTTAAACGAGTCACTGTTTTGCCACGCTACGCTATTACCGAAGATCAAGCGGGTAAGAAGTCTAGTTCTGCTGATTTGTATTATTTATTTGAGCTAGGCAAACCACTCTTGCTACAAACACCAGTGACCAACGTGCCACATCGTCCAATGAAAAACTCGATGAAACTCACAACCTTAACTCGCCTAGAGAGTGTAGCTAAGTTTACCGAGGTTGAAAAAGTGTACGAAGAGGCAATGGTGTGAAAAAGGGGTGTTATCAATTATGTAGAAGGTGAAGAGAATGACAGCCAACACACCTAAAGTTCAACTCAGTGACCTGCTTGATTGCTTCTGCTCTAAACTCTGGTGTGTAGTGAGGTTTTAACATGTTAATCTCCTAAGGTGTGTATTCTAACTTAAGAGTGTCCAATTGTTTAGGGGAAGTTCAAGGAGTATGTAGTAGCATGGCTAAAGACCTAACCGCATCATCACATGACCGCCAAAATATTCTTAACAACCGCTACGCCCTACAACAAGCCGAACAGCACTTAGGTTTAGGTGGTGTCACTTTTGAAGGTGAGACTGTATTAACCAAGGCACAAGTGGCGTCACTCTATGACGTTACAGACCGTACTATTGAACGCTATTTGGCCAGCCATGCCAATGAGTTAAAAAGCAACGGCTATCAGGTGCTAAAAGGTAAAAAATTAAAAGAATTCAAGGAGCTAATATCTGGTACCGACATCAATGACGGTACCAAAACCACCATGCTGGGTTTGTTCAGTTTTCGTGCTGTGCTCAACATAGGGATGTTACTAACAGAAAGTGAGTCCGCACGCCTTTTGCGTTCACGTCTGCTGGATATTGTACTAGATGTAATGGCTGAGCGTGTGGGTGGCCATACTAAGTTTATTAATCAGCGTGATGAAAACTATCTGTTAGCGGCTTTTCAAGAGGAGAACTACCGAAAACAATTTACGGATGCGCTTGATTTTTTTGTTGAAGGAAATCAATGGAAGTATCCCCGTTTTACCAACCTTATTTATAAAAGTATTTTTCATGAGAATGCCACTGAGTATAAAAAGGTATTAAATCTGGCAGAAAAGGACAAAATTCGTGAAACCATGTATTCAGAAGTGGTTAATTTGATTGCTAGCTTTGAGGCTGGCATAGCTCATGAGTTAGAGCATGCGAGTAAATTACAAGGACGTAAACTCACACAAAAAGAAGCGGAAAGCTTAATTGCTAGCTTTGAAAAACATCCTCTTTTTAAGCCTTTGATTTTGGATGCTAGAACAAAAATGGCCAGTCGCGACCTCTGTTTTCGTGATGCCTTACATGAAAAGCTGGAAGCTTATATAGAATCGGTGCCTGAAGCTGACTTTGATCGCTTTTTGGGTGAAAAAAGTCGTTCTTTGGAAGAGCAATTAAGTGACCCAGAAACATTAGCAGTACTCAAGCGTTTGAAAGATCGGTAAGCAAAGGAATGTGGTTATGAGTGACTCTACAGACACAGGCTTACGTTTTTTCTATTTCGATGTGGCGCATGCGATCAGCGTTCACGATTGGGTCATTGAGTATTCTGGTGGATTAGCAGGCACCAAAGACATTGGTCAGTTAGAAAGCCCCTTAGAGCACATACAAAATGACTGGTATTACCCAGAAATGGAAGACAAGCTGACTCACTTAGTATTTTCCATTAATAAAAACCATGCTTTTAACGATGGTAATAAGCGATCATCGTTGGTGTTAGGCGCTTATTTCCTTGAATTAAACGGTTTTGACTATGTGGTAAAGCGCTTTGCCAAAGAGATGGAAAACATCGTCGTTTGGGTTGCTGATAACGTTATCGACAAGGATCTATTACGTCAGATCATCAGCTCAGTACTTTATGACGACGATTATCCGGAGTCGGTTAAATTGGCTATATTGGAAGCAATCGAAGCAGCTAAAGATTACTAACCATTTCGTGGATCATCACGAGATGGTACGAATATACGGCCATTTAGCATTATTAATATTAAAATCACATCAACAGCACCCCTCTCGCTACCCATTAGATCAGCGTCCAGTGACGGCTATTCTTGTTTTTAATAACGTTTCTGAGCTTGCCTATTGAATCAGCATCTAACCTGTTGTGGTGGCAAGTTAAATGCAAAAACTGGGTACTTACTGCTCACCAGTTAGCTCACCGCAAAACGCTTCTTGAGCCAAAATGAGGTGGCTGCCCAGCATTATGCCCACCACTCAACTGGTAGTTTTTAGCAGACACCTGTAAACCGATTTGGACGAGGGAAATTAAAATAACCCTGCATTTTCAATGTTCTTTACAAGGTAATACAGGGCTTTTAAGACATTCTTAGACGGATAAAAAAACTACTCTATATTTTGAATCTGCTCCCTCATTTGCTCGATTAATACTTTTAAATCCACCGACACTTGGGTCATTTCCATACTAATAGCTTTTGAACCTAGGGTATTGGCTTCGCGGTTCATTTCTTGCATTAAAAAGTCTAAACGGCGGCCTATGGGTTGTTTGCTGGTTAGGGCGCGGCGTACTTCTTTTGTATGCGTGGTTAGTCTATCTAGCTCTTCCATTACATCTTGTTTTTGCGCCAGCATGACTACTTCTTGTTCTAAGCGGGCTGGGTCTAGTTCAACTTGTAGCTTTTGTGCTCTTTCTAATAGGTTGGTGCGCCAAGCTTCTAAGGCTTCGGGCAGATAGTTTTGTGCGCTAACTAGGTGTTGGCTAATTTTTGCTAGGCGTTCTTCAATTAACTTAGCTAGCTCTGTACCCTCCCTTTCTCGATGGGCTTTTAAGTCAGCGAGGGTTTGTTGAAATAATTCAAGTGCCGTTTCTTTAACTGCTTCTTCATCGGCTTGTTTGCTTTGCATAACGCCTGGCCACTGTAGAAGGCGCAAGGGATCTAAAGAAGCTGCGGGGGTACGATTATAAATTTGGTCGGCTGCTGTTATTAGTTGCTCTAGCAAAGCGGTGTTCACTTCTAACTGGGCATTATCTTCAGCAGGGTAAAACCTTAAGGTTATATCTAGCTTGCCGCGTGATAGGGCTTGGCGTAGTTGGTTACGTAGTACTGGCTCTAGGTCTCTTAGTGTTTCTGGTAGGCGAAAAGCTGGTTCTAGGTAGCGTTGATTAACTGAGCGAATTTCCCAGCTAAGGCTACCCCAATCTTGGTGAGTTTCACGGCGGGCAAAAGCGGTCATACTGGCAGTCATGGAATATCCTTGTGGGTGATATACTAGCTAACTCTTTTAAATTAACAGATTCAGGAAACGATTAATGCGTCCAAGTGGCAGAGCTCCCGATCAAGCACGAGAAGTTAAAATCATCCGTCATTTTACCAGCCATGCCGAAGGGTCTGTACTGGTTTGCTTCGGTAATACTCAGGTGATTTGCACCGCTAGTGTAGAAAAAGGCGTGCCTCGCTGGCTACAGGGCAAAGGCCAAGGCTGGATTACTGCTGAATACGGCATGTTACCAAGATCTACTCATACACGTAATAGACGTGAAGCGACTAGCGGCAAGCAGGGTGGGCGCACTTTAGAAATTCAGCGTTTAATTGGTCGCTCGTTACGCGCAGCCCTAGACCTTAAAAAGCTGGGTGAGTTTACTATCACGCTTGATTGCGACGTTATTCAAGCCGACGGCGGCACACGCACTGCTTCTATTACTGGCGCTTGTGTTGCTTTGGTTGATGCTTTACGCAGCTTGCAGTTAAACAAGAGCATTAAAACTGATCCGTTTAAGCAGTTTGTCGCTTCGGTATCGGTGGGCATGTATAAGGGCGAAGCTGTCTTAGATTTAGACTACCCAGAAGACTCTAACTGCGAAACCGACATGAACGTGGTGATGACGCAGGAGGGTAAGTTTATTGAGGTGCAAGGTACTGCGGAAGGGGTAGCTTTTAGTCGTGATGAAATGAATGCCATGCTAGAGCTAGCTGAGAAGGGTTGCCGTGAGCTATTGGTTATTCAGCAGCAGGCGCTACAAGAACTTTAATAAACAGCTAACCGGAGCTTTAACTCAGTAATTGAGTAACTAAAAGCTCCGGTTTTTTATAGCTAAATATCGTACTCTACAAAAATGGGTGCATGGTCAGAAAACTTCACACTTCTATCTATCCAGGCATCTTTAATGTTTTTGCGTAGGTTAGGCCCAACCACTTGATAATCTAAGCGCCAGCCCTCTTGCCTTTGGCGTTCTAAGTTAGCATTTGGCCAAAAAGTAAACTGGTCTGTATCACGGTTTACTTCTCTAAAGGCATCAATAAAACTTAGCGGCCCAAACACTTGATCCATCCAGGCGCGTTCTTCAGGACGAAAACCTATGCTTAGCTGGTTATCTTGCCAGTTAGCTAGATCAATAGTTTTATGGGCTATATTCCAAGTGCCACAAATAATAAATTCACGGCGTTTACGACGTAACTTGGTTAGAAACTCTAAAAACTGTTCTAGAAAAAGTTTTTTCTCAGCAGGGTTAGCACCTGAGGGCATAAGAAAGCTAGCAACACTCACTTTTTCAAAGTCGGCCTGCATAAAACGACCTTCTCTGTCAGCCAACTCAAAACCTAGGCCTGTCATAACGGCTTTAGGTGTTTTGCGGCAGTAGATACCTGTACCAGAGAAATCATCTTGTTCGGCATCAAAAAAATACCCTTCCCAACCCTCTGGGCGCTCTATGGCATCACCCAACTTCCAGCTTTTTGTACGCACATCTTGAACGCATACAACATCAGCATCCTGGTCTTTCAACCAGTCTAGAAACCCTTTTTCAACGGCTTGCTTAATTCCGCCAACATTAAGGCTGATAACTTTCATGCGTGGTTGTTCCCATTCCAGCGTGTGACTAATTTGGATAAAGTGTATGATACCTGCCTACAGACCTTTAGGGAATTACTCTTGCCCTTGGTCGCTTATATGAGTCATTTTGCCGCAACTGGCTACATAATGCACAATGCATTTAATACAATTTAAGAAATAAGTTACTGGAACTCTACATGCTCGATTACCAAAAAGACTTTATTAACTTTGCGCTAAGACAGGAAGTTCTGCGTTTTGGTGAGTTTACTTTAAAGTCTGGTCGTACTAGCCCCTATTTTTTTAATGCTGGCTTATTTAATTCTGGTGAGGCTTTGGTCGAGCTAGGTAAAAGCTACGCTGAAACCATCATTCGGTCTGAAATTGCGTTTGATGTATTATTTGGCCCTGCATACAAGGGCATTCCTCTGGGTTCAGCTACTGCCTCCATGCTGGCAGAGCACCATCAGCGTCCTACGCCTTTTGCTTTTAACCGAAAAGAAGTTAAGGCCCATGGCGAAGGTGGTCAGCTAGTGGGTGCAGCTATGCAGGGTAAGCGTGTCTTAATTATTGATGATGTTATTACGGCGGGCACAGCCATTCGTGAGGTTTTACCTTTAATAGAAGAGGCGGGCGGCGTAGTTGCTGGTGTGGTTATTGCCTTAAATCGCCAAGAGCGAGGTCAGGGCGAAAGGTCTGCTATTCAAGAAGTAGAGCAAGATTTAGGTATTCCAGTCATTAGCATTATTGCTTTAGAAGATGTGCTGGAGTTTGCATCTCATCA
The DNA here is from genome assembly GCF_000422325.1 of Marinospirillum minutulum DSM 6287. Lineage (GTDB taxonomy): Bacteria > Pseudomonadota > Gammaproteobacteria > Pseudomonadales > Halomonadaceae > Marinospirillum > Marinospirillum minutulum. Next base: position 333,069 of record NZ_AULO01000010.1, on the reverse strand, counting down.
ACCCGAGTTAACGCCACATGTCGATGCCATTAAAGCCTACCATCAAGCTTATGGTGTTTAACTTTTTTCTTACGGAGCCAAGCTAATATGTTAAATAAAAGTACATTCATTGCTTTATCTAGCGCTTTATTAATTTCTGCTACTGCTTCAAGCACTTTTGCAGCTAGCTCAGTTGAAGCTAACCTTAGTGAAGATACCGCCCAAGCTGAATTTGATACGCTGCTGCCAAAAACCTCGAATCTCTATGTAAATGCTAGCCTACTTTACACTGAAGAAAACAGTAATAGCTCTGCCCTTGTTGGCACTGTCGGTTTTCAAGGTGTAGAAACAGATAATGCTACCTACCGAGCTGCTGTTGGTGGTCGCTTGTACCTTTACGATTATGGCAACCTTAATGGTGCAGCCATTGCCGTGGGTGGTATGTTTTACCACACTATTCCTGGGGCTCAGCGCTTATCTGCGGGTGGTTATGCTTGGTATGCACCCCAAGTTACTAGCTTTGGTGACACAGAACGAATTTACGAGGTAGGTGGTCGCATTGCTTTCCGTGTTATTCAAAACACCGATATTTTTGCGGGTTTTCGCTATTTAAGACTTAAAAATGAAAAGTCTGGCAACACAAGGTTTGATGATGCCTTAGAAAAAGGACCACACATTGGTTTTCGTTTAAACTTTTAACCGAAAACTCTCAAGTCACACTTAACGTCTGCAATCTACTTACAATGAGTGATATTTACTGCATAATTTTTCTATTCTAATTTACTCAAATAGAGAAGTACTTATGACTACTAGCAGTATAAAAATGAATCGCCAAGCTATGGTAAGTTTTTTGCAGACAGAGTTCCCTCAGTATGTGGGTGAAGTTTGTGAAGTAGAGGAAGATTACAGCCTATTACGCCAACCCATAGATCAAACCCACCTTCGTCCAGGTGGCACTGTATCTGGCCCTACTTTAATGGCATTAGCCGATGTTGCACTTTATGTTGCTATTCTTTCCAAAATTGGGCCTGTCGCTTTAGCAGTGACCACTGATTTCACTATTCACTTCTTAAACAAGCCCCGTGCAGACCGTGCCATTATGGCTAAAGCCAGCCTATTGAAGCAGGGTAAGCGCCTAGTGATAGGTGAAGTAGCGCTTTACAGTGAAGGTGAAACCGACCTAGTTGCTCATGTGGTTGCAACCTATTCTGTACCACCGGCCCCCACCGCCAGCTAAAATCCGTTAGAATATCCACCTTTATGAAGGAGGTGGACATGCAAATACGTTTGAACGGGCAGCCTTACACCCTTGCCGAATCAGCCAGTATTGTCGATCTGCTACAGCAGTTAGATTTAACTGGTAAACGGCTAGCTGTTGAAATTAATGAAGAAATTATCCCCAAAAGCCGTCATGCCGCAACCTTGCTGCAAGCAAATGACCAGGTAGAGATAGTACATGCCATAGGTGGTGGCTAAATTTACTAGTAATAAACCCTAAGACTATTAAAAGAGACCAAGTGATGAACCCAGACACTTTTAAAATAGGTCAGCGCGAATTTTCATCCCGTCTATTGGTTGGTACAGGCAAATATAAAGACCTGCAAGAAACGGCAGCAGCCATTGAAATGACTGGTGCTGAAATTGTTACCTTTGCTGTTCGCCGTACTAATATTGGGCAAAATCAAGATGAACCTAATTTACTAGACGTTATTTCTCCAGACCGTTATACCCTCCTTCCCAATACAGCTGGCTGTTATAACGCAAAAGATTCTGTGCGTACCTGCCTATTGGCTCGCGAGCTATTAGATGGACACAACCTAGTAAAGCTTGAAGTGCTGGGTGACCAAAAAACCCTCTACCCCAATATGCGTGAAACCCTTATAGCCACTGAACAACTAATGGCCGAAGGCTTTGAAGTGATGGTGTATTGCAACGATGACCCTATAGCCGCCAAAGAGCTTGAAGATATGGGTTGTGTTGCCATTATGCCGTTAGGTTCTTTAATTGGTTCTGGCTTGGGCATTCTTAACCCGCACAATATTCGTTTAATTATGGAAGAAGCTAAAGTGCCCGTGTTGGTTGATGCAGGTGTTGGTACCGCTTCTGATGCTGCCTTTGCAATGGAAATGGGCTGTACGGGTGTATTAATGAACACTGCCATTGCCCATGCTAACAACCCAGTACTTATGGCCAGCGCCATGAAAAAGGCGATTCAAGCAGGACGTGAAGCCTTTTTAGCTGGCCGAATGACCAAAAAAGCCTATGCCAGTGCCAGCTCACCGCTGGAAGGACTAATTAATTAATGAGCAACTTGGATAACAACGCCTCATCGAACAAGCATGATCGTGCTGATGATGCCATTCACGACAAACGCATTCGTAGTTTTGTATTACGCCAAGGCCGCATGACTGGCTTGCAGCAAAGGGGCATAGATGAGTTTTTACCCAAACTAGGCCTAACACTCGAAGACGGTGCTTTTGATGCTGCCCAAGTTTTTGGGCGTGAAGCACCCCTAGTAGTTGAGGTGGGTTTTGGCATGGGCGGTTCTTTACTAGAACAAGTACAAGCTATGCCTGACCACAATTTTGTGGGTATTGAGGTTCACCTACCTGGTGTGGGTAAGTTGCTGGGTGAGGCTGGTGACTTGGGTGTGGATAACTTAAGGGTTTACCACGAAGATGCCGTTGAGGTTTTTAATCAGTGTATTCCTGATAACTCGATTGATCTCTTTCAGCTATTTTTTCCTGACCCTTGGCATAAGAAGAAACACCATAAGCGCCGCATAGTGCAACCCCCCTTTGTTGAAACAGTTCGTAAAAAGCTAAAAGTAGGCGGGCGTTTTCATTTGGCAACCGATTGGGAAGCCTATGCAGAACACATGCGCGATGTAATGAATAATGCACCTGGTTATGAAAACACTGCAACCCAAGGCGATTTTGTGCCAAGGCCTGAATCTCGCCCATTAACCAAGTTTGAGCTAAGGGGTGAAAAACTAGGTCATGGAGTGTGGGATTTAATCTACAAGCGCACTAGCTAGCTGCAAGGGCTGAATAGCTAGGTTATAATGGTTCTTCCCTGTACTGAGGGGCGCTGCAGCAGCATTTTCTGTCAGGCTCAGATCAGGAATTAAAGATTAACGGCGCCCGTTAAACCGATGCGATAGCTAGTAATTGTTTATTAGTTATCAATTCTGCTAAACGGAGTGTTTTATGTCTGAATTTACTGATTACAAAGTAGCCGATATCAACCTAGCTGACTGGGGTCGTAAAGAATTACGTATCGCAGAAAGTGAAATGCCTGCACTTATGACCATTCGTGCTAAATACCGTGACCAGCAACCGCTTAAAGGTGCGCGTATTGCTGGCTGTATTCACATGACCATTCAAACTGGCGTGCTAATTGAAACCCTAATTGATTTAGGCGCTGAAGTTCGTTGGTCTTCTTGTAATATTTTCTCTACCCAAGATCATGCCGCAGCGGCTATAGCAGCGGCGGGTATTCCTGTTTTTGCTTGGAAGGGCGAAACCGAAGAAGAATACCTCTGGTGCATTAAACAAACCATTGAAGGTAAAGACGGTTGGGAACCCAACATGGTGCTAGACGATGGTGGTGACTTAACCGCTATTCTGCACGATGACTACCCTCAGTTAATTGAAGCCATTCACGGTGTTTCTGAAGAAACCACCACAGGCGTGCACCGTTTAATTGAAATGATGCAGAAAGGCACGCTGAAGATTCCTGCTATCAACGTAAACGATGCGGTTACCAAATCTAAGAACGACAACAAGTACGGCTGCCGTCATAGCTTAAACGATGCAGTTAAGCGTGCCACCGATCACCTGCTTTCTGGTAAGCAAGCTTTGGTTATTGGCTATGGTGATGTAGGTAAGGGTTCTGCCGCTTCTTTAAGACAAGAAGGTATGATTGTACGTGTTACTGAGATTGATCCTATCTGCGCAATGCAAGCCTGCATGGACGGCTACGAGGTGGTTTCTCCTTACCTTAATGGCGTTAATACCGGTAAAGATGACGGTGTAGATAAACAGCTATTAGGTAAAATTGATCTACTAGTAACCACCACTGGTAACGTGAATGTGTGTGATGCACCCATGATGAAAGCCCTGAAAAAAGGTGCTGTGGTGTGCAACATAGGTCACTTCGATAACGAAATTGATACGGCTTACACACGCAAAAACTGGGCTTGGCAGGAAATTAAGCCTCAGGTTCATAAAGTTTTCCGTGATGGCAAACCAGGTCAGTTTGATGAAGCCAGCAATGATTATTTAATTCTGCTTTCTGAAGGCCGCCTAGTGAACCTAGGTAATGCAACGGGTCACCCTAGCCGTATTATGGATGGTTCTTTTGCTAACCAAGTACTGGCGCAAGTTCATTTGTTTGAACAAGGCTTTGCTAACCTACCAGCAGACCAGAAAGCCAGCAAAATTACTGTTGAGGTTTTACCTAAGCAGTTAGATGAAGAAGTGGCTCAGTATATGGTGCAGGGTTTTGGTGGCGTAATTACTAAGCTAACAGGCGATCAAGCCGACTACTTAGGTGTGCCACAAGCGGGTCCATTTAAGCCAGAGACTTATCGTTATTAAGGTTTATTTAGCTTTTAAATGAAAATAAAACCCAGCTGTTGTTCGCCAAGACGCCGTGAATACGTCCATGTAGGCTCAGCTGCTGCTCCCTGCAGCAGATGCTTGGCTTACTAACAACTGGGTTTATCTAACAGGAGTCCGAGCTAAAAAGGACAAGGCGCAATAAAGGTCATGCGTTCTTCTGTTATAGGATGACTTATTTCTAGTTCTTGGGCATGAAGCAGTAAACGGCTGCTAGCGGCTAGGGCTTCGCCTTGTGAATAAAACCTATCGCCTAAAATTGGGTGACCTAGTGCCTGTAAATGCACTCTTAACTGATGTGACCGCCCAGTAATGGGATTAAGTTCTAGGCGGCTGGTTTTGCCATTAGTTTCTAAAACACGGTAATGGGTTAACGAGGGCTTACCCCTTTCATAACAGACTTTTTGTAATGGGCGGTTGGGCCAATCGCATATCAGCGGCAGGTTAATTTCACCTTCTGTTTCTGTCGGGCAACCCCAAACCTGTGCGATGTAAACTTTTCTGGTTTGGCGGTTTTGAAACTGCATTCTTATCGAGCGTTCAGCATCTTTTCGTAGCGTAACAACCAAAACACCCGAAGTTGCCATGTCTAGCCGGTGAGCAAGTTCTGCATAGGGCGATATTTGTTTAGCCCGTGCTTCTACGCTGTCGTATAGCCCTTCACCCCTTCCTGGGGTAGACAACAAACCCTCTGGCTTATTAACAACTAGCAAATAATCATCTTGGTAAAGAATCGTTAACCAAGGCTCTGTTGGTGGCTGGTAATCTAAAGCGGGTGGTGCTTGATTTGTTACTAACTGATTCATTGTAAACGAGAGTCAGCAGGCTTTTTTGGGCGGTATTGTACTAACACCCAAGGCGCAACAACCAAAGCCCAAAGCTGGGTGTTTTCTTGGTGCCAAGCATGGGCATCTTCATCGGCCACAGCGCCCACCTCACCTGAATCTAACCATTGTTGAAATTGTGCTCGGTTATCTTCAGTTAACTGAAAACCAACTTCGGTTAAATCTAACGCTGCACTTACCTGCACTACGCAGCCGCGTGCATGGTGTACCTCTAATTCGCGCCAGCTTATTAAGGCTGTTTCTAACGTTAATTTGCTGCGTAATAGGTCTGGTTTACGTGCATCTGGATGTTCATTTTGCATTTAAATCAACCTCATAGATCAACAAAGTAATAATATTTTCTACCCTGCTGTTTTTGCGTGTAATATTGAAGAAGCTGTTCAGTAGAAATGGCATTCTAGTAGATTACTTAACAGGACGCTAAACCTGCAGCTTAAAATAATAAAATCTACTCTTATAAAACTTGTTGGAGCTTCATCATCATGAAAGATAAGTCTATCGACCAAAGTAAACGTGGTTTCATTAAATCTGCAGCCATAGGTGCAGGTGCTGTTGCTGCAGCCAGTGTTGCTGCGCCCTCAATTGCTGAGAAAAAATATAACTGGCGTATGGTAACTACCTGGCCTCGCAACTTCCCCGGCCTAGGTGTGGGTGCACAGCGTTTAGCTGATCGCATTAATACCATGTCGAATGGTCGCTTAAACATTCGTGTTTATTCTGCTAACGAGCTAGTACCGGCACTCCAGTCTTTTGATGCGGTTATCGAAGGCTCTGCAGAAATGTGTCACAGTGCTGCCTACTACTGGCAAAACAAAAGTGAAGCCAACTCCTTTTTCACCGGTGTTCCTTATGGTATGACGTCTCGCGAGCTAACCGCTTGGATACGCTACATGGGCGGACAAGAAATCTGGGACAAGGTTTATGACCAGTTTGGTGTTAAGGGCTTCCTTTCTGGTGACACAGGCACCCAGGCAGGTGGCTGGTTCCGTAAAGAAGTTAATAGCATAGAAGATGTTAAAGGCCTTAAATTTCGTACGCCAGGTTTGTCTGGTAAGGTTTGGCAGTCAATTGGTGCCAGCGTTGTAAACCTACCTGCGGGTGAAATTTTCCAAGCACTACAAACAGGCGCACTGGATGCAGCAGAATTTGTTGGTCCTTATAACGACTTGGCTTTAGGCTTCCACCAAATCTGTAAAGAATACTACATGCCTAGCTTTACTGAGCCAGGTTTGGCAACGGAGTTGGTCGTGAATAAGTCTGAGTTTGCTAAGCTACCTAAAGACTTGCAGCAAATTGTTGAAGTGGCTTGTCAGGCAGAGTACGACCAAGTAGCTTCAGATTTCTACGCTAATGACCCTATTGCGCTTAAGCAGCTGGTTGAAAAACACGGTGTTAATATACGCAACTTCCCTGATGACATTTTGGAAGCAGGCGCCAAAGCTGCAATGAATATTATGACTGAGCTACGTGAGCATAAAGATGCCCTAACGCGTGAAACCGCAGAAAGCTTTGTTAAGAGCTTAACTATTTTGCGTACTCGTACAGAGCAGGTAGACCAGCGCTTTGGTTTAGCCCGTGAGAAGCACTTTATTTATAAGTAGTTTTTTAACTAGTAGCTTATAAACAACCAAGCGCACCTAAATTTATTAGGTGCGCTTTTTTTGTGCTGTTTTGCTGAAAAATTAGTTGCCGTAAAGCTTGTTTGGTAACCAAGTGACTATCTCTGGGAAAATAATCAGCGTGACTAAAGCAATTAGCTGTATAGCAACAAAAGGCAAAACCCCCTCATAAATCATTCGAGTTGAAACCGATGAAGGCGCCACGCCCCTTAGGTAGAAAAGTGCAAAACCAAAAGGTGGTGTTAAGAAACTTGTTTGTAGGTTAATCGCTACCATTACCCCTAACCAGATAGGGTTAACATCCATCATCAACAAGATAGGTGCAGTGATAGGTAAAACGATAAAAATAATCTCGAAGGTATCTAGGATAAAACCCAGCAAGAACATGAGCAGCATAACAAACAAAATTGCGCCAAGGGTTCCACCAGGTAAATTACCAAGGAAGTCTGCAACCAGTTCATCACCGCCCAACATACGGAAAACCAATGAAAAAACAGAAGCACCCAAGAGAATAACAAAAACCATCGTCGTGGTGTTTGCTGTAGCAGCCATGCATTGACGCAAGTTGGTTAGGGTTAGCTTGCGTTTTACTGCCGCAAGCAACATAGCACCAACTGCACCAACCGCTGCTGACTCTGTTGGTGTGGCTATACCAGCTAAAATAGAACCTAAAACAGCCATAATTAATACAAGTGGCGGTAAAAGACTGGTTAACACATCACGCCCTAAGCTGGCTTTTTCTTCTGGTGTTACTTCTAAAGCTGGGCAGCTTTTTGGATCTCTAATGGCTTTATAAATCATCCACAACATATAAAAGCTAACTAACATTAAGCCCGGCATAAAAGCACCGGCAAATAAGTCGCCCACAGAAACAGCAGAAGGTGCAAAGTTACCTTTTTCCATTTGTACTTGCGCATTAATACCCGACAGCATATCACCCATAAAAATAAGTACGGTAGAAGGAGGTATGATTTGCCCTAGCGTTCCTGAAGCACAGATAACACCCGTTGCCAGGCGGGGGTCATAACCAGCACGAATCATGGCGGGTAAAGATAGCAGCCCCATGGTTACTACGGTTGCACCTATAATGCCGGTAGACGCAGCTAATAAAGCACCCACAAGAATAACGGATAAACCCAAACCACCACGCAGGGTGCCAAATAACCGCCCCATGGTAATTAATAGCTTTTCTGCAATACCTGATCGCTCTAACATCATGCCCATAAAAATAAATAAAGGCACAGCAACTAAAACTTCGTTTAGCATTACCCCAATATAGCGCGAGGCCAGACTACTAAAGTTAGAGGGGTCAAAGGCGCCTAACAACCAGCCTAAACCAGCAAAAAATAGTGATACCCCAGCCAGTGAAAAAGCTACGGGGTAACCCAGCATCAACACACCAATAATGCCAAAAAACATCACCACCGAAAGCACTTCACCAATCAATAGCGGATCCATAATTAGTGATTCTCCCGATAGCGGTATTCTTTAGGCAATAAACCTTGTTGATTAAAAAGCACCAGGATACCCCTTAAAAACATAGCCAAACCTTGTAAAGCCACAACAAAAGCAAAAATAATAATAAAACTCTTGATGATATAAAGCCCCGGCATACCACCATAGTTAGATGAACCCTCTAACCATTTCCAAGAGCGCATAACGTAGGGCAGACTCCAATAAACTAAAATGCTAACAAAAGGAGCAATAAAAAAGAGGCTACCGAACATATCAACCCAAGCTTTATGGCGTAAGCTGGCTGGACGATAAAAAATATCGACTCTTACATGGGAGTTATTGAATAAAGCATAACCAGCCAAGCCCATAAACATCATGGCATTAAGCCAAACATAAAGGTCTTGCATCCACACTTGGCTTATAGAAAAAACATAGCGAAGCACGACTACAGCAAAACATACCAGCACTATGCCTAAAGAAAACCAGGAAAAAAACTGTCCTAGAAGGATGTTGAATCGACTGATTAATCGAATGATCAGTGCTATTGCCTGCACTTTGCAGTCCTCATATATAAAGTTAAATTAGTTCAGCAAGAATACATGATATTCTAGGTCAAAACACAAAACACCTAGTTCAACCTGTGTTCAATTTTCTGCTTTAATCGAATGAGTTCTCTATGCTTAACCCTGCAAGCCTTAAAAAAACCCAGTGGCTAGCCTACCTTTTATTAGTTTTAACTACTTTATTTTGGGGCGGTAACTTTGTTGTTGCACGCGCAGTACATGCTGAAATTCCCCCTTTAGCTTTAGCTTGGTGGCGCTGGCTTCTTGCTATGTTAATTATTTTACCCTTTGCTGGGCAGCAACTTTGGCAAGCCAGGCAGCTCGTTGCTAAAAGCTGGCTTAAATTAACCTTAATGGCACTCTTTGGTGTAACCGGTTTCAACACACTGGTTTATATGGGATTACAAACCCTGCCTGCAAGCAATGGTATTTTGCTGTTATCTGCCTGCCCACTGTTTATTCTAGCTTTCTCTTGGTGGTTTTTTGGTGACCCCATCAATCTAAAACAAATAATTGGACTAGTGGTTTCCTTAGCAGGCATTAGTGTCTTGGTGAGCAAGGGCAACCCAACCCAAATTTTTAACCAGCTAGGTGGCGGCAATGGTAACCTTTGGGTGCTTGCAGCAGTGCTTAGCTGGGCTATTTATTCCGTTATGTTGCGTACACGTCCTGCTGGCTTAAGTGGTTTAGCCTTCTTTGCTTTAACCGTTGTTCTAGGCTGGATACAACTAACGCCCTTCTACCTTTATGAACTTTTTGTGCAAGAACGTAGCTTTAGTATTAACCTTACCAGCTTATTAAGCATTGGTTATGTTGGTTTATTTGCTTCCATAGGTGCTTTCTTATTCTGGAATCGGGGCGTAGAAATACTGACCGCTAGCCGTGCTGGGTATTTTATTCACTTAATTCCTGTTTGGGGGTTAATTTTAGCCAGTGTGTTTTTAGCCGAACAGCTAGAAGGTTTTCATTGGGCTGGAATGCTACTAATTTTTAGTGGCATTATTTTAGCCACTTTTTTAAAGCCTAGCCAAGCAGCTAAAAAATGAATTAACTTCATCTAGTCTGCCAATAAGTTTCAACTACCTCTTATTTTATTCATCTAAACTAGCAAGATAAGATGAGTCACATTAATACTATTGAGATAATTTATGCCTTCCCTACCCGTTAGCTTTGAGTTTTTTCCCCCTAAAACACCTGCTGGCCAAGAAAAGCTTTTGCTAGTACGTGATGAGTTAGCTGCTACTAATCCAGAATTTTTCTCTGTTACTTATGGTGCAGGTGGCTCTACCCAAGACGGCACTTTACAAACGGTTTTAGCCTTGCGTGAAAGTGGTATAGACACAGCGCCACACATGTCTTGCATAGGTGCAAGTCGTGCTGAATTACGCAACCAGCTACAGGGTTACAAGGACAAAGGTATTCACCGTATAGTGGCTCTGCGTGGTGACCTTCCTTCAGGTATGGGTAGAGGTGGCGAACTGCGTTATGCCAATGAGTTGGTTGAGTTTATTCGCCAAGAGTTTGGGCAGGATTTTATTATTGAAGTAGCAGCTTACCCTGAGGCTCATCCACAAGCAGCCAACCTAGATGAAGACATTAAAAACTTTGTGCGTAAGTGCCAAGCTGGTGCAGACAGCGCAATTACGCAATACTTTTTTAATGCGGATGCTTATTTTTATTTTGTAGATAAGGTTAGAGCAGCAGGTATAGAGATCCCGATTATTCCGGGTATTATGCCTATTACCAACTACACTAAGCTGGCACGTTTTTCAGATGCCTGTGGTGCGGAACTACCGCGCTGGATAAGAAAGCAGCTAGAGTCTTATGGTGATGATTCTGAGAGTATTATTAAGTTTGGTGAAGAGGTCATTTCTAACCTGTGCCAGCAATTAATTGATGGCGGTGCACCTAGCCTGCATTTTTATACCCTTAATCAAGCTAAGGCTTCCTTAGCTGTGGTCAATAACCTAAGAAAATAATTTACTTTAAGTTAAGTGTGTCTAATGCCTGCCGTGGTTTAAAACTAAGTAACATAAAACTACGGCCGGTATTTTCTAAGGGTTGGCAGGTTAATTGATATGCCTGATAGTAACCCCTTGCCGACTTAAACATCACTTCTGCCTTGGCAGCTTGGCCTGCTTCTATCTTAGTAAAAATAGCTTTTATATTGGCTACAGAGGGGTTGCCCTGCATTAACTCAACTAAACTAGTGCCTGGCACTAGCTTTTCTTTGCCAAAGATTTGCTGGGTTGCTTGGTTGTATTGGTCTAGCTGACCCTTGGCATCTAATAATAATGCTGGGTAGTCTAAGGCTTCCAATAGTTGCAGACACACTTGGTTTTTCTGTTCTAGACGTTGGTTGTTTTCTAATAAATCTTGTTGTTGCTTTTTAATTAAGGCAAACCATTGACTGTAATAGAGGTTGACTAGGTCTTGTTGACTAATTAAACCCACCACCAGCTGCTTGTCATTTACCACCACTAGCCGTTTAAAGCTTTTTTCTCGCATACTGTTAACCGCTTGCCTAACTGAAAAGTGTTCTGGCAGGGTGTCTACTGGGCTAGACATTACTTGTTCTACTCGACAGGAAAGCTCCTGCCCTTGAGAAAGTAAACGCATCACATCAGACAGGGTTAGTATGCCTAAAGGTTTACGGTTTTCACTAATTAAAGCGGTATTAACGCCCTGCTGTTGCATTAGGCTAAGCACAAGACTTACAGGCATTTCTTTATTAACTTGCAGCAGCAACATACCACGCAACAAGTCACCTAAACGCTGACTTTCAGCTAGAGCATCTGGGTCTAAATTTTGTACTAGGTCTGTATAGGTGACTATGCCGCAGAGTTGGTTGTTGGCATCAACCAAACAAACTTGCTCAGCTTGGTGCAAGCTTATAAGTTTGATTGCTTCTTGAATATCTGCTTCTGGTGGTAAGCACAAAGCTCTAGGCAGCAGAACTTGGGCAAGGGGCACATTAAAACTAACACCCTGAAGATGAAAAGCCATTAAATCTTTTGCTTGCAACAAACGATAACCCTTGGCCGTGCAAACTAGCAAACTACGAATGGCGTGCTGGTTCATTAAAGCAAGTGCATCAGCTAAGCTGGCTTGCTCATCTAGGCTAATAACCTGACGCGTTGCAAGCGATTCCAGAGTTGGAAACTGCATGGTTAATCCTTAATTTAGTCTGACCAAGGAAGTTTTCGATAACTTAGCGCTTCTAATAGGTGCTTAGAAGCTATTCTTGGCTTGGTATCCAAGTCTGCTAAGGTTAACGCTACTTTAATTATACGATGTGCAGCTCTGGCTGACAGATGTATTTTATTCATTGCTCGTGTTAATAGCTGCTGTTGCTCTTTTCCTAAGGGTGCATACCTTTCTAATTCAGCTGGAGATAACTGGGAGTTAGGTTTGCCAGCTCTATGTAGTTGGCGCTGCCTTGCTTCCATTACCCGATTACGAACCACGGCTGAACTATCACCTTCGGCAGGCTGCCATAAACAATCTGCTGGCAAGGCAGGTACTTCTAAATGTAAATCTATTCGGTCTAACAGGGGCCCAGAAAGGCGAGACTGATAGCGGTTAATTAAACCCGGTGCACAAGTACAGCTTTTTCGTGGATCACCGAGGTGACCGCAGGGGCAAGGGTTCATTGCAGCAATTAATAGAAATGCTGCTGGGTAGGTGGTTTTTCTTTTTGATCTAGCTAAATGGATAACACCAGCTTCTAAAGGTTCCCGTAATACTTCTAAAACTTGCCGCCCAAATTCTGGTAACTCATCTAAAAATAGAATACCTCGGTGGGCTAAGGAGATTTCACCCGGTAAAGGGTTGCTGCCACCACCGACCAGAGCAACAGCTGAGGAGGTATGGTGAGGTGAACGAAAGGGGCGTTGTCGCCAATGGGTTATATCAAAACCACTAACAATGGATTGAATAGCTGCAACTTCTAAAGCTTCTTCTTCAGTTGGTTCAGGTAACAAACCCGGCAGGCAGCGAGCGAGCAGGGTTTTACCACTGCCCGGAGGGCCACAAAAGAGTAGGTTATGCTGCCCCGCTGCAGCCAACATTAGGGCACGTTTAGCAGCCTGCTGCCCTTTTACTTCTAGTAAATCCGTAAAGCTAGGGCTAGCAGCTAGCTCTGATATTTCAGTGGGTTCGGCAAAAGCAGCTTGCCCTCGCAATGCTGCGGCAACATCGAGTAGGTGGCTAGCGCCTCCCATCTTTAAACTAGAAACCAAGCTTGCTTCTGCTAGGTTTTCTGCTGGTAAAACTAGAAAATTATTTGCTTTAGCGGTTGCTAAGGCGGTAGGCAAAACACCTTTAACTTGTCTTAGCTCACCATTTAAAGCTAGCTCACCTATAAATTCACGGCCATTTAAACAGCTTTGTGCTAACTGTTTAGAAGCAACTAAAATACCTAGCGCTATAGGTAAATCGTAACGCCCACCTTCTTTAGGAAGATCGGCTGGCGAAAGGTTAACCGTAATGCGCCTAGCTGGAAATTCAAAACCTGCAGTAAGTAGGGCGCTTCTAACTCGGTCACGGCTTTCTCTTACTGCTGTTTCAGGCATACCAACAAGATTAAAAGCTGGTAAGCCATTAGCAAGGTGCACTTCAACTCGAACTTCAGGAGCATTGAGCCCAACCAATGCTCGACTTGCAACCAGCGCCAGCGACATAACCAACCTCCTTGTTTATTACTTAATTGCTAAAACTTAGTTTTTAAGCTTAGTCTCTAGCTCTGTAACACGCGAGCTAAGCTCATCAACCTTTTGCCTAGTACGTTGGTGTATTTGTAATAAGCGGTCATAATCTTCACGGCTAACTAAATCGAGTTTAGCCACGGCTTCTTTAACTAGACTTTTTAGAGCCTGGCCAGAAGCTAACGGCTGGTTAAAACCACTTAATTTTGCGGTTAGTTCATCGGATATTTTTTGTAAATGTTCGGGTTTAAGCATTTTTATCTCCTTGCTGAGCAGCCTAACATAGCAGTTTTTAACGACTCTATGAATTAGGTCAAGCTTCTAGCAAGAAAAAAACGCATCTCTTTTTGGTTATTTACCTCAAGAGGCTTTACCATTGGCTAAGCTTGTTAAGTCACTAAGGAAGTACCCATGAAATTAATTACTGCAATTATTAAACCTTTTAAACTCGATGATGTACGTGAAGCCTTATCTGAAATTGGTGTTCAGGGCATTACTGTAACTGAGGTTAAGGGTTTTGGACGTCAAAAAGGGCATACCGAGCTTTATCGCGGTGCTGAATATGTGGTCGATTTTCTACCTAAAATTAAGTTGGAAATCGCAGTAGATGATGCCATGGCAGAGCAGGTTATCGATTCTATTATTAATGTTGCCAATACCGGCAAGATAGGTGATGGCAAAATTTTTGTTTCCCCTCTAGACCAAGTCATCCGCATTCGTACTGGTGAAAAGGGCAAAGACGCCGTTTAAGCCAATAGTTGTTAATAAAGGAGCATTGAGTGAGCCAGCCATCCAGTCAAGATGCCAACAAGGTTTACAATATTCGTCATTGGGGCAGTCACTATTTTTCTGTTAGTGATCAGGGTCAGGTAATGGTGAAACCCAGTGCATCTAACCCTGAACAACTAAACTTAAAAAAACTCGTTGGTGATTTATGTAAGGCTGGTTTAACGCTACCTATTTTGGTTCGTTTTCCTGACATTCTGCAAGATAGAGTCAATAAGCTTTGTGATGCTTTTGATCAAGCCATTGCCAGTTACGACTACCAGGGTGGTTATACTGCTGTCTACCCAATAAAAGTGAATCAACAACGCCGTGTGGTTGAAGAGTTGCTAGAAAGCCAAGCTAGGGTTGATTCGCGCGTTGGCCTAGAAGCTGGTAGTAAGCCTGAACTGATTGCCGTACTGGCTCTAGCAGGCAACACCCCCTCTACTTTGGTGTGTAATGGCTATAAAGACCGTGAATACGTAAAGCTAGCCCTTATGGGGGAGCGGCTAGGTCACAAGGTTTACATTGTTGTTGAAAAGCCTTCTGAAGTTGCTTTGGCATTAGAAGAGGGCAGAAAGCTAGGCGTTAGGCCGAGACTAGGTGTACGTGCACGTTTGTCTTCTGTTAGCAAAGGACACTGGCAAGATAGCGGCGGTGCTAAGTCTAAGTTTGGTTTGGCTGCTAGCCAGCTTTTACAAATGGTAGAACAGCTTAAAGCGGCTAATTCTTTAGACTGCTTACAACTCTTGCATTTCCACCTTGGCTCTCAAATTGGCAATATCCGTGATATTCAGCGTGGACTAAAAGAGTGTGGGCGCTTTTATCAAGAACTCTTAGCCGCAGGCGCACCCATTAAGGTAGTTGATGTGGGCGGCGGCTTGGGCATAGATTACGATGGCACACGTTCTAGGGATGTTTGCTCTGTAAACTATTCCATGCTGGAGTACGCCAATAATGTGGTGCACGCCTTGCACCAAGTTTGCACTGCCAACGACTTACCTCACCCCCACTTAATTAGTGAGTCTGGTCGAGCTTTAACTGCTCATCATGCCGTATTAATAACAAACATTATTGATATAGAGCAGCCCGATTTAACCCCGCCCGACCAACCTAAAGAAGATGACCCTCTGGTTCTGCACGAACTATGGCGCGTGTATCAGGAATCATCGGTTGAATGGATAGATGAGCGGTCTTTAGTTGAAACTTGGCACGATGTTTTACAAGCCTTGTCTGAAGCGCAGGATATGTATATTCACGGTTTGCTTAATTTAACTCAGCGCGCTTTAGCAGAACGCCTCTACACCTGTGCAGCAGAGCATATTCACCAGCAGCTCAACCTTGCTAACAGAGTACACCTAGAAATTCATGATGAGTTAAATGAAAAGCTGGCCGATAAGCTGTTTGTTAACTTTTCTTTATTTCAATCCTTGCCCGATGTTTGGGGTATTAAGCAGGTATTTCCTATTTTGCCACTTTCTGGTTTAGATAAGCCCCTAGTGCGTCGCGGCATAGTGCAAGACATTACCTGCGATTCAGATGGGCGTATCGACCAATACGTAAACAGCCAAGGACTGCAATCGACACTACAAATACCTGAGTGGGCAGAAGATGAAGAAAAACTTTTAGGCTTTTTCTTAACCGGTGCTTACCAAGAAATTTTAGGTGATTTGCATAACTTGTTTGGTGACACTGACTCTGTTGATGTGGTGTTAGATGAAGAGGGTCAACCCTTATTAGAAAATTTAATTAAGGGCGACACCGTTGAAACAGTTTTACGTTATGTAAACTTTGACCCGCAAACCTTGCTAGCTTCAGTAGCAGAGCAGTTAAGTGTTAGTCAGCTTTCCACTTCTGAAAAAGCGCAGTTTTTACAACTCTTTGAAGAAGGCTTAAGTGGTTACACCTATTTAGAGTGAAACCACTTGGGTTGTTACCTTTAATAAGTTTGTTAGTTGCACGTCTAGCTGATCTCCGTCAGCTAGCTTGCCAACACCTGCGGGTGTGCCTGTAATAACGACATCACCAGGCATTAAGGTGAAGGTTTGGCTAATATGGCTTAACAACTCAGCAATAGGGGTTAGCATTTGTTTTGCCTTACCTCGTTGCTTTTCTATGCCATTAATTGCCAAGCTTAACTCTAATTCTTGCCAATCCTTAACTTCTGCAACGGGTACAAAGCTCGACAAGGGGCAAGCACCATCCCAAGCTTTAGCCCTTTCCCAAGGGTGGCCTAGTTTTTTTAATTCTGTTTGTAAATCTCTAAGCGTAAGGTCTAAAGCCAAGCCAACACCTATAACTGCTTCTAGTGCTTTTGCAGGCTGTGCTTTGCTGATAGGACTTCCTATTAAAAGTGCAATTTCAGTTTCGTAATGCACATCGCCTACACCCTTAGGTAAGTACACTGGCTCTTGCATAGCAACTGCGCTGGTTGCAGGTTTAATAAATAATAATGGTTGCTCTGGAATGGGGTTATTCAACTCAGCGGCATGTTCTGCATAATTACGCCCGACACAAACTAGCTTACCTAAAGGCCAGGCGTTACTGTCACCCATAAGGTGTGAATTAAAGGCTGTATGGCTCATTTTGTTACTGCTCGCTTAAGACAAGGGTTAGTTTTAATTAAGGTTAAAGCGAATTTCGCCATCGACCAAACTGGTTACCACTCGCCCTTTTAGTGATTGCTTCCAAAAAGGGGTGTTTTGCCCAGCAGAAAAACTCGTTTGTTCATCGAGTACCCAATTAGCTTCTGGATCAACTAAAATTAGGTCGGCAGCATAGCCTGGCCATAGCGCACCCGATTCAATTCCTAACAGCTTTGCAGGTGCTAAAGCCAAGCGTTTAACTAAATCACCTAGGTTTAACCAGCCATTTTCAACTAGGGCTAACATTTGTGGTAAAACCACTTCCAAGCTACTCATTCCAGGTTCTGAAACTGAGAAGGGTGCCATTTTTGCAGCCGCCTCATGCGGTAAATGGCTACTAGACACGGCTGAGATAGTGCCATCTTTTAAGCCTTGTAAAAGCCCTAGGCGATCTGCTTCACTTCGCAAAGGTGGCTCTAAATGAAAATTGCTATCGAAAGATTCTAGGCAGGCTTCAGTGAACAAGAGGTGGCTTAAGGCTACGTCTGCCGTTACAGCTAGGCCTCTTGCTTTGGCTTCTGCTACTTGTGTCACAGCTCTAGCTGTTGAAAGGTGAGCAAAGTGTGCCCTAATACCTGTTTGCTCTACTAATAACAGGGTTTGAGCTAGGGCAAGGGTTTCTGCTGTTTCTGGAATACCTTCTAAACCTAACTGTGAAGACAAGGAGCCTTCATGTGCAAAACCAGACCCTTTAAGCGCACTGTCTTCTGGATAAAAAACAACCAATATATCAAAAGTGGCAGCATACTCTAAACAGCGCCGTAAAATTAAGTTGTCTTGCACAGGGCGGCGTAAGTTAGTAAGAGCAACGCAGCCAGCAGCTTGTAAACTGGACATATTGCTCAGTAGCTGTCCTTCTAAGCCTTGAGTCAGCGCACCTATAGGTAAAACTTTGGCTTTGCCTGCTAGCTCTGCTCTCTCTCTAACAACTCGAATAACAGCAGGTGAATCGAGTGGAGGCTGGGTATCTGGACGTGCACAAACTTGAGTAAAGCCACCTGCTAAAGCAGCTTGGGTTTCGCTAGCAATATTGCCTTTATAGCTAGGTCCTGGCTCTCGTAAATGGCTACATAGGTCGATAAAGCCTGGACAAACAATTAGCCCTTCAGCATTAATGGTTTGCTCTGCTTTAAAACCTGTTGGGCAATCACCTAAAGCTAGGATTTTTCCTTCTTGAATATGCACATCAATAATTTGGTCTAACACCTGAGCAGGGTCGATAACACGACCACCTAGAATGGATATTTTCATTGTATCTGCGCCCTTTCGTGCATCTGTCCACTCATTGCCATACTCATGACCGCCATGCGTGTAGCAATCCCATAGCCTACCTGCTGCAAAATAACCGAGCGAGGTCCATCGGCTACGGCTGACTCTATCTCTACACCACGGTTAATTGGCCCGGGATGCATAACGATGGCTTCTGGGTGTGCATAACTTAGTTTTTCAGTTGTTAGTCCATAAAGGCGATAAAACTCTGCTTCGGAAGGCAGTAGTGCTCCGGTCATCCGTTCTTTTTGTAACCGCAGCATAATCACTACATCTACATCTTTTATGCCTTCTTCCATACGGGTATAAATTTTGGCACCCATTTCTTCAATTCCTATGGGTAGAAGTGTTTTAGGAGCAACTAAACGCACTTCAGCTGCACCTAGGGTATTGAGTGCTCGTATTTGTGAGCGTGCCACCCTTGAATGCAGAATATCGCCGACTATTGCTACTTTTAACCCTTCAAAGCCACCCTTATGTTTTCTAATAGTAAACATATCTAACATGGCTTGTGTTGGATGGGCATGACGACCATCACCTGCATTAATAATGGCAACTCTAGGCGTTATTTGGCTTGCTATAAAATGTGCTGCACCTGAATCGGCATGGCGTACTACAAACATATCAGCATACATGGCTTCAATGTTTTGTAGCGTATCCATCAAGGTTTCTCCCTTGGCGGTTGAAGAGGTTTTAATGTCTAAATTAAGTACATCTGCCGAAAGACGCTTAGCAGCTAATTCAAAGGTAGCGCGAGTACGTGTTGAGTTTTCAAAAAACAAATTCACTATGGTTTTACCACGCAACAAAGGCACTTTTTTAACCGCCTGCTCACCCATATTGGCAAAGGATTCGGCAGTATCAAGAATTTCTGTCAACAAGGCTTTAGATAAACCATTAATGCTAAGAAAATGTTTTAAACGCCCATCGGACGTTAGCTGCACATTACGGGGATGAGCCGGATTATTGAGTGCACTACTCATACGGGTTCCTCTGCGTCAAGGGGGCGAATAACTAAATTAAACTCAAGTGGGTCTGGGCCAGATAGCTTAATTCGCTTAGTAGGTGGTAGCTCTAGCTGTAAACCATAACAGTCTGCTTGAATGGGTAACTCTCTACCCGATAAAGAAAGTAGGGTAACTAAAGTAATGGAGGCTGGCCGCCCATAATCAAAAATTTCATTCATGGCAGCGCGAATGGTTCGGCCAGACATCAGCACATCATCAATCAAAACCAGGTGTTGGTTTTCCGTAGCAAAAGGGAGGTTTGAAGGCTTAACACTGGGGTTTAAACCGGTTTTGGAAAAGTCATCACGATAAAAAGCAATATCTAAAGTACCCAACGGCCAATTTACTTGCATCTTCTGGCGTAGCGCTTCTGCAACCCATACACCGCCTGTGTGTATTCCAATTAGAAGTGGTTGGCTAATGCCTTGCTCTTTTAGGTAGCTGGTTAACTTAACTGCTAGGTTATCAAGCAGCGGCGCTACTTCTGGTAAAAAATCTTCCTGTTTCTGATACCCCATACTAGTGATCACTCTTATAAAAATTAGGATTTAACGAAGTTTGGCCCTGCTATTTGCTTCAAATAAACACTATCCCCCTTGGGATCTAGCTGTAGCCATTCTTCTAAAATTACTGCGGCGGCTAAACGGTCAACTGGGTCTTCTCGAAAGTTACCCTTATGCCCACCTTGGCGCTTAACTATTTCTTTAGCTGTACGAGTAGAGCCTCGCTCATTCATGCCATAACAAGCTTTGCCATAACGCCCAAATAACCGCTTTGCAAACTTTCTTGCGCGTTGGCTTAAAGGTGTTTCTTCTAAAGCTTCGTCTAAAGGCAGTCCTACAACAAAGGCATCTGGTTGCCATTCTTTAATTAGTGAATCTAAAATTTCCCAAGCCGGAATACCCTCTTTGGCAGGTATCTCCGTTAAAGGGTTAACAGTACGCGTTAACTCATTGCCTAAAGCAGCACCATGACGTTTGCTGCCAAAATCAAAAGCCATGATTAAACGTGGTTTAGTAGTATTAGGCATGACCTGCTTGTCCGGTCATTAAATCTAAATTAATACCTAAGCTGGTTGCTGCTGCCGTTAAACGGTCTTCTGCCAAGGTTGCAAAAAGCACACTCTCACTAGCAGGGCAGGTTAACCAAGCATTATCGAGTAGCTCTTGTTCTAGTTGTCCTACTTCCCAGCCAGCACAACCTAGCGCAATAAGAAAGTGCTCTGGTCCTTCGCCCTTAGCTAGCGCTTCCAAAATATCTAAGGAGGTTGTTAGGCTAAGCTGTTCGCTGATTGGTAAACTTGCTTTCCAATCAGAAGCGCCGGTATGCAATACAAAGCCTCGATCCACATGAACTGGCCCACCTCGAAACACCTGTTTGTCTAGATGAAGCGTAGAAGTCATTTCTATATCCATTTGCTCCATTAGTTCAGCAAAGGTTAGTGGCAGAGGTTTGTTAATGATTAAACCTAAAGCACCCTGTTCATTTTGTTCACAAAGGTAGGTTAAGCTTCCACCAAAGTGCGGGTCTTTAAGTTGCGGCATAGCTAAAAGGAAATGGTCCCTAAGTGTATTCACAGTTTTCTCTTTGTTGTGCATCTACTAGTTGATTCTGGCTAAATTATACGGGTATTGAAAGGCTTTGACTCAACTCTTAATTAATTGGCATACCAACCATCACCAAACTGCCAAGTGCGAATAATTTCTAGCACATCTGCATCTGCTTTTATTGATTCTGGCAGGGGCGCAAAAGGTGCAGCTAAATTTAAAATGCGTACTGCTGCATCATCAAGCAAAACATGTCCGGAACTAGTCAGTAATTGTGCTTCTAGAATACGACCATCAGCAGCGATAACAACCATTAAACGTAACCTGCCACCTAGGTTTTGCTTTCTTGCTTCTTCTGGGTAATTTAAGTTACCTATTCTTTCTACTTTTTGTTCCCACTGTTTTAAGTAAAGTGCTTCTTCACTGGTCATCTTAGCGCCTGAACTAATGCGCCTTACCCTTGTTTGTTGGGCATAGTTCGTTTGCATAGCAGCTAATTCAGCTTCAAGGCGAGCTATTTCTAAACTTCGCGCTATTAAATTTTTAGATAAACGGGGGGTTGGTGGTGTTTTTTCAGGCGGTAATGGTTCTGCTGGCCCACTTGTAAGCTTTTCTTCTACTACTTGCTCGGCTTCTTGTGAGCTGGCAAGTTTTGCTTCATTTGGGGGGGGAATGATTTCTTCCGTTGGTAACACTTGGCTAGCTTCAACTTCTTGAACAACTGTTTCTTGATCATAAAGAATCACTTCTGTTGCTTGGAAAAAGCGCTCTTCTAGGCTAATTTCTTTGGATGGAAGTGCAATAATCAACAACAAAAGGTGCAAAGTAAAAGCAAGCAGCAGCGCCCAAATTAGTGGACGCTGCCTTTTAACTAAGCGTTTCAACTCAGCAGACAATCAATCCCGACCTAGGCGTTCAGCTATATAAGCCATTAACTCACCGCCAATATCAAGACCACACTGCTCATCTAACTCACGAACACAGGTGGGGCTGGTTACGTTAATTTCAGTAAGGTAATCACCTATTACGTCTAGGCCAACAAACATCAGGTCTTTTTCTTTTAGTGCAGGGGCTACTTGGTTAACTATCCAATAGTCACGTTCGGTTAATTTACGAGCAATGCCGCTACCTCCAGCCGCTAGGTTGCCACGGGTTTCGCCCGCCATAGGTACACGTGCTAAACCGTAGGGGACTGCTTCACCGTTAATTACCAGAATACGGGTATCACCGTCTTTTATTTCGGGCACATACCTTTGCACCATTATTTGACGCTGGTTGTTGTCGGTTAACTCTTCAATAATTGCACCTAGGTTTAAGCCTTCTTCTTTAGCGCGGAAGATGCCCATACCACCCATACCATCAAGCGGCTTCAAAATAATGTCTTGGTGTTCTTTATGAAAGGCGCGAATTAATTCACTATTGCTGCTAACCAAGGTAGGTGGGCAGCATTCTGGAAACTCTTGTGCAAAAAGTTTTTCATTACAGTCACGCAGGCTTTGCGGCTTGTTAACCACTAGCACGCCTTCACGCTCGGCTGCTTCTAATAACCAGGTAGAAGTTAAAAAGTTGTTATCAAAGGGTGGGTCTTTACGCATTAACAACACATCTAGCTCGGCCATGGAGGCGGCTTTAGCTTCGCCTAGGGTGTACCATTTATTAGGGTCAGCAAAAACATCTAAATCGGCCATACGCGCCCAAGCTTTGCCTTGCTGTAAATACAGGTCACCCATTTCCATGTACTTAAGTTTCCAGCAACGCTTTTTAGCTGCTAACAAGAGCGCCAGCGTAGTATCTTTTTTGTAGGTAATATCCGCTATTGGATCCATTACCACACCCACTACAACCTGCTTAGTCATTTTGCCTCCTACACTGGCACACTGTTAGGTAATTATTTGAAATCACCCCACCAATGCTGCACTAGGCTAAGTGCCGCAAGAGGCGCGGTTTCTGTTCGTAAAATTCGTGGCCCTAAACGTAAGCCAGTAAAACCTTGCTGCTTAGCTAAATCGACCTCAGCTTCGGTTAAGCCACCTTCAGGACCTATTAATAAGGCAACACGAGTAATGTCTTTAACTGCCAGTTCACCGCTTTGACCATAAGGGTGCAAGAGGAGTTTCATTGCCTCCTGTCGCCCTGCTAACCAATTAGTTAATGGTTGGGGTGAATGAATAATAGGCAAGTCATTACGGCCACTTTGTTCGCAGGCGCTAATCGCTATTTGCTGCCATTGCTGTAACTTCTTTTGCTCTCTTTCACCTTTTAATCTCACATCGCCTAGTTGGGTATAAAGCGGGGTAATTTCAGTTACACCTAGCTCGGTAGCTTTTTGAATGATCCATTCCATCTTATCGCCTTTAGAAATGGCTTGACCAAGATGGGTGGTTAAAGGTGAAGGGGCTGCAGACTCAACTGGGGCTAACAAGGCTAATAAAGCTCGGTTTTTATTGCCTTCTATAAGCTGTGCTAAATAACAGTGCAGCCCATCAAACAGATGCAACTGTTCTCCTGGCTGTATTCTTAGCACTTGTATCATGTGACGCACCACCTGACCTTCTAGCTCTATTTGAGACTGTCCAGCCAGGGGTTGAGATGAATAAAAGCGCCGCACGCTAGTTCTTACTGGGTTGTTTGTGCTTCACGCTGTTTGCGCTCAGCAAAGATAGCTTCAAAGTTAACCGGTGCAATCATTAAAGGAGGAAAGCCACCTTTAACTACTAGGTTATCTATGGCTTCTCTTGCATAGGGGAAAAGAATGTTAGGACTGAACGCACCGAGCGCATGTTCTAAGTTATCACCTTCTATGCCAGCAATTTGAAAAGCACCGCTCTGTTCTATTTCTGCTAAGAAAGCTGTTTTTTCGCCAAAGGTAACCTGAGCAGTAATTTTGACAGTGACTTCATAAAGCTCTTCGTTAATTTGGCGATTGCTGGTATCTAGCTTTACATCTACATGCGGCTGGTCTTTAACCATAAAAACTTCAGGGCTGTTAGGCGCTTCAAAAGATACATCGCTTAGGTAAAGACGCTGTAGAGCAAATTGGGTTTGTGGTGCTTCACTCATTATTTTAGTTTCCTTATTTTTGATTTTTAACCTGTGTTACTTTTTAACCACCGGCATAGAGTCACTCTGCCACTGCATAATACCGCCTTTAAGACGTAAAACCTGTTCAAAGCCCGCTTTTTGTAACTTGGCAATTGCAATGCCTGTAGACGAACCCGTGTTACAAACCACTAATATTTTCTTTTCTTTATGCTTTTCCAATTCTTGTAGGCGGCTATCAAGATTAGCTGTTGGAATATTAATAGAGCCAGCTATGTGCCCTTGCGTAAAGTTTTTGCGATCACGAATATCAAGCGTAATTGCTTCTTCACGGTTCATTAAGCGCACTGCTTCTGCAACACCTACGCTATTGCCAGCGGTACGGCTCTCGTTAAAAGCAATCAAAGCTAAGAGAATAACAAAGGCACTTACTAGCATGGGGTTGTTAATACTAAATTCAATAATTTGCTCTAACATTATCTATCTCTTTTTTGTTACAAAAATTTTGTGGTTTAGGATACACCAGAGTAACAATCAAGGCATCCGTAAGATGGAGATTTAAGGCCGGTAGCGCTATTATAGCTTCATTAATTCTTCTGGCCCGCGCCTATTCAGACCTTAAAGAGTGATCCAATAATCTTATGAGTTCTCAACGTTTTCCTACTGCCCTAATTATTCTTGATGGTTACGGTGATAACCCAGCCAGCGACAATAATGCAATTTTCCACGCCAAGACACCTGTTATGGATCGCCTTCGTGCAGAATTACCTAGCAGCCAAATTCATACCGATGGCATGCATGTTGGCCTTCCTGAAGGACAAATGGGTAACTCTGAAGTAGGACACATGAACCTAGGTGCTGGGCGCATTGTTTACCAAGACTTCACCCGTGTTACTCAAGCTATTAAAGATGGCAGCTTTTTTTCTAACCCTACTTTAACTGCTGCTATTGATGACGCTGTTGCAAAAAAAGGTGCTGTACATCTTATGGGGCTTTTATCCCCTGGTGGTGTGCATAGTCATGAAGATCATTTATTTGCCATGGCAGAATTGGCTGTTAAACGTGGCGCCAAACAAGTTTTCTTACATGCTTTCTTAGATGGCCGTGATACCCCGCCACGCAGCGCCAAAGCGTCTATTGAAGCAGCAGACCGTAAATTTAAAGAACTGGGTGTAGGTAGAGTCGCAAGCTTAATTGGCCGCTACTATGCTATGGACCGCGATAACCGCTGGGATAGGGTTGAACAAGCTTACAACCTTTTAACCCTTGGTCAGGCTGAGTTTAATGCCGACTCTGCAATTGCTGGCTTAGAAGCAGCCTATAACCGTGATGAAAATGATGAGTTTGTTAAAGCCACAGCTATAGGTCTACCCTGCCAAATAGAAGATGGCGATGCCGTTGTTTTTATGAATTTCCGTGCCGACCGTGCCAGAGAAATTACTCGTGCCTTTACCGAAGCTAACTTTAAAGGCTTTGCCCGCCGTGCTTGGCCACGCTTAAGCAGCTTTGTTATGCTTACTCAATATGCAGAAGACATAGATGCACCTGCTGCTTTTCCACCTGCTAACCTAACCAATACCTTGGGTGAATACCTAGCCAACTTAGGTAAAACCCAGCTACGCATTGCAGAAACTGAAAAGTATGCTCACGTTACTTTCTTTTTCTCTGGTGGTAGAGAAGAACCCTTTGCAGGTGAAACACGCGTGTTAGTTTCTTCCCCTCAAGTTGCTACCTACGATTTACAACCTGAGATGAGTGCACCGGAAGTAACCGATAAACTGGTCGCGGCCATTCATTCTGGTGACTATGATGCCATTATTTGCAACTATGCTAATGGTGATATGGTTGGCCATACGGGTGATTTTGATGCCACAGTAAAAGCCATAGAAACCCTAGATGTTTGTGTTGGGCGAGTAGTTGAAGCCCTTCAAGCCGTTAATGGACAAGCCTTTATTACTGCTGATCATGGTAATGCTGAGCAAATGCTTGATGAAACCACTGGGCAAGCACAAACAGCCCACACCACCTTTCCTGTTCCTCTTATTTATGTGCCACCAAAAAATCGCAAAGCTCGCCTTTTAGATGGTGGCCGCTTATCTGATCTAGCACCTACAATGCTTAAAGCCATGGGGTTAGAACAGCCAGAAGAAATGACTGGCCGTGCGCTAGTTGAATTTGATAAGACGGAAGGTTAATTGATGCAGCCAGCAGAGAACAGGGATTAGTTATGCGCCGTTTTGCCTTAGTAGCCACCTTACTAGTAAGCCTGCTGGCAGCTAATCTAGCCTTAGCTGCTAACCCTTCCGCTCAAGAGGAGGTTAGCGAACAGCAACTTAAAGCCTTACGAAAAGACATTAGTAAACTGCAAGGCTGGCTAACAGAAGCGCGTGGCGAGCACTCTCAACTAGAAAATCGCTTACGTGAAACAGAGGTGCAAATAGGCCAGCTGGTTTCCCGTATAGCTGAAAACAGTAATGAAGCAGCAGAACTTGAACAAAGACTTATGCGCTTACGCAGTGAACAGCGCAGTTTGCAAACACAGCTTGACCAGCAGGCTGGCTATTTGCGCCAACAAATACGTTCTGCCTACGCCATGGGCAGACAAGAATACCTAAAGGTGCTACTTAATCAGCAAGAGCCAGACAGGGTGGCTAGACTGTTAAGGTATTACGACTATATCAACAAAAAAAGAACCGAACAGATAGAGGAATACCTAGGTACAGCACGTCAGCTTAGTGTTGTTCAGTCAGAGATAATTACCCGTGGCAAAACACTTGAGCAGGTTAGGCGCAGTTTACAAAACCGACGCAGCGAACTACTAGCTGAACAAAAGAAACGCCAAGCTGTTGTAAAGCAACTTAGCCAAGAAATTGCTGGTCGGGGTGATGAATTAAAAAAACTACTCGCTGACCAAAAACGCTTAGAACAACTCTTAGAAGCCGTAACTGAAGCAATCATTAAGCTTCCACCCCCCAGAGACGCTAGCCCCTTTCCACAAATGCGTGGCAAGTTACCCTGGCCAATTAAAGGTCGTGTACTTAGTGCCTACGGTAGCAAACAATACAACAACCGCTTAACGAGTCATGGCATGTTAATTCAAGCCCGTGAAGGGGATGCAGTACGTTCTATTCACGGTGGAAGGGTTGTATTTGCTGACTGGTTAAGGGGCTTTGGTTTTATGTTAATTATTGACCATGGCGAGGGTTATATGAGCCTCTACGGTTATAATCAAACACTTAACAAGCAGCCCGGTGACTGGGTGCATGGTGGTGAAGTTATTGCTACAGCGGGGTCTACTGGCGGCCAACAAAACAACGGCCTTTATTTTGAAATAAGAAGTGATGGGCAACCACTCGACCCCATAAGCTGGATAGCAGGCCGCTAACTTTTAATTTTTATAACAGGTATTTTTATGTATTTTTTAACACCTAGTCACAAAACACCTAATCCCACTCTACGGTGGCTAGGTGTTGCTTTATTGTTAAGCTTTACTGTTTTAGCGCCAGCCACCTTTGCCGATAATCACTCTAACTTAGATTACCCTCTCGACCCAGAATATGACCTGCCACTGGATGAGCTACGTAGTTTTGCAGAAGTCTACGAGCGTATTAAGCAGGCTTATGTGCACGAAGTAGCTGACCGAGAATTATTAGAAAATGCAATTAAAGGCATGTTATCTGGCCTAGACCCTCACTCTTCCTACCTAGAGCCTGAAGCCTTTCGTGATCTTATAGAGTCAACGCAGGGCGAGTTTGGTGGGTTAGGCATCGAAATAGGTATAGAAGAAGGCTATATAAAAGTTATTAGTCCTATTGATGACACCCCAGCTTCTCGAGCAGGGTTACAGCCACATGATTTAATTATTCGCATTAACGATACACCGACTCGCGAAATGTCGGTTGATAAAGCCATGGAGTTAATGCGTGGTGAACCAGGCACTAAAATAGAACTCACCATTCAACGTGAAACACTTAGCCAACCCCTTAAAGTAGAGTTAGAGCGAGGGTTAATTCGTATTACCAGTGTGAAAGAAAAAATACTTGAACCCGGGTTTGGCTACCTTAGAATTAGTCAGTTTCAAAACCGTAGTGGTGAAGAGGTGCAAGAAGGGCTAGCAAGACTAGCTAAAGAAAATGAAGGGCCTTTAGAAGGTTTAATTTTAGATTTACGCAACAACCCAGGCGGTGTATTACAAGCAGCGGCAGACGTTGTTGATGTATTCTTAGACAGTGGCTTAATTGTTTATACCAAGGGTCGCTTGCCCGATACGCAAATGCGCTTTGAAGCCAACCCAGGCGATAGCTTAGATGGTGTTCCACTGGTGGTTTTAATTAATGGTGGTTCAGCTTCAGCTTCAGAAATTGTTGCCGGTGCCTTGCAAGACCACCAACGAGCTTTAGTTATGGGTACTGCTAGTTTTGGTAAGGGTTCAGTACAAACGGTGTTGCCCATGAATAATGATAGAGCATTAAAAATGACCACTGCGCTTTATTACACACCCAATGGTCGGTCAATTCAGGCTGAAGGCATTCAACCAGATATAGAAGTAGTCAATGCACGCATTACACCGCTAGAGGCTTATCAGGCAACAAAAGAAGCTGACCTAGATGGACACATCAACAATGAGTTTAAACCTTCTAGTAGTAAAAAAATTACTGCTCGCCTAGACACAGCGGAAGACTACCCTTTGAATGAAGCTTTAAACCTTCTACGTGGATTAGTGATTTTTAAAAGCCGCCACTAAGCCTTGCCTTAAACCAACACTAACCTTTTCTCCTTAGCTAACTTATTTAGCTAAGGGGCGTAAACCTAACGCCTGAGCAATTAACTGGCGCTTTATCCAAGGATTAGCATTCACTAGCTTCATACCTAGGTTACGCAGTAAAAGTACAGGCAACTTTTGCGTTGCAAATAAGCGTTTAAAGCTTTCCATTAGCGCCATCATTGCTAGGTTGTCTGGCTTGCGCTGGCGCTGATAAGTGTTTAATACCATTAAACTACCCAAGGGTTTGTTGTCTGCTGCAGCTTGTTTGATAACCTGTGTTAGAACAGCAGTATCAGCAAAACCTAGGTTAATACCCTGTCCAGCTAAAGGGTGAATGGTATGTGCAGCATCAGCAATGAGTGCCAAACCTGGTTTTACATAATCAATAGCATGGCGCTGACGTAAAGGCACAACTTGGCGTGTTTGGCTTAATTCCACCTTACCTAAACGCCCTTCAAAAGCTTGAGCTAGTTGTTGGTTAAAAGCCTGCTCATCTAATGCTAATAATTCTGCGGCTTGTTCTGGGTGAGTAGACCAAACGATAGAGCACCAATGGTTATCGCCCTCTAAGTTTAAGGGTAGAAAAGCCAAAACCCCTTTTTCAGTAAAGTTTTGCCAAGCAGTATTGCCGTGAGATTTTTCCATACGCACACTGGTGACTAAAGCATGATGGCCATAGTTCCACTCTCTTGTTTTAAAGTTGGCTAGTTGGCGTATTTTTGAATTGGCACCATCAGCACCTACAATCAGTGCGGCTTCTAAACAACGTCCATCATTTAATACTAAGCTTCGCTTACCCTGAGCACTGGCTGGCTCACTTAACTCGGTAGCTTCTACGCCTTGATACCAGTCTAGGTTAGCCTGATTGGCAACGGCTTCTAATAAACCTAGCTGAGTTACAGCATTTTCAACTAAATATCCCAAATTAGAAACACCTGCTTCTGCTGCATCAAAAGCAACCTCTGCTGTGCCTTCACCATCCCAAACATGCATACCTTGGTAGGGATTTACTCGCCGCTTTTCCATAGCAGACCAAGCACCTAAACTCTCTAAGAGCTGGCGACTGGTTTCTGATAAGGCGCTAACCCGTGTATTAAAAATGCTAGCTTGCCAATTAGGTGGTTGTTCTGCCGCTTCTACTAGTGCTAACTTTAGGTTTGTTGCTGCCAAACCCGCGGCAAGTGCTAAACCAGCCATACCACCGCCAACGATCACAACATCATAGCTTTTAGTTGCTTTTGGTTGCTGCATCTTAAACTCCCATAGCCTTAGCGGTTATCCAACGTCTGAGGGGGGCGGTTAAATTTAGTCCGATTAAACCTGCTGCACGTGCATGACCTAAAAGTGGGGTATCGTTGGCAAACAAGGCTATTAAGCCATGACTAAAACCTATAACGCCTGCTTGATCACCTTGCCTTGCTGCTTGCCACTTTTCCAGTAAGGGCAGATCACCTGGATGAAAGGCTAGGCCTTGTTCTCTTGACTGCTGAGCACCCTTAGCAAGCGCTTCTGCCAGAGTTATAACGCCTCTTATAGCAAGGTTGTAGCCTTGTCCTGCAACTGGATGAAGGTAGTGTGCTGTGTTACCCAGCAAAACCAAGTTTTGCCTTACCTGTTCTTTAGAGCGTACTTTTTTTAAGGGGTAGGCAAAGCGCTCACCCACCTTTTGAAAACGCCCAGCCCTATTACCAAAGCTTTTTTGAATGGCTTGTAGAAATTCAGCATCGCCCAATACAGCATCGTTTGCGGCTTGTTCGTTAGTGCGCGTCCAAACTAAAGCCATATCACGACCCGCTAAGGGTAATAAAGCCATAGGACCATCGGCAGCAAAGCGTTCATAAGCCCAGCTTTGGTGTGGCTTAGACATGCGTACATTAGCGATAATGGCTGTTTGTTCATAATCATGCACGTCATCAGCTATACCTAGCTGCTGCTTGATTCCAGAGCGACCACCATCAGCCAAAATAACTAGTTTGGCTTTTAGTGCTAGTGGTTTATCTTCTAACTCGCCTTCTAAGAACGCCTGTTCAGGGTTGGGAAAGCTAACGTAATGAATAGTAGCTGGCGCTAAAACTTGCGTATTTTTTGCTGCCGCCAAACCTTGCCACAAAACTTTACCTAACCAAAGGTTAGGTACTACATAACCCAAGGCAGCAACCTGTTGTTCAGTGTTGTGTAATTGGCTTGACCCTAAAAAACCTCGATCAGTAATTTGAATGTGTTTTATGGGGTTGGCATGCTCTTTTAAGTCTTGCCATAAACCCAGTTGTTCATAAATTAACCTAGTGCCCCAAGAGATAGCGGTTGAACGTGCATCAAAACTTGGCTGCCAGTCTTTAATGCTGGGTTCATCCCTTGGGGGTTGGTTTTCTATTAGACAGATTTTCCAGTTAAGCTTTTCTGCTAAAGGCTGTAGTGCAATAGCCAAACTAGCACCCACCAAGCCTCCACCTACAATTGCTAGGTCATATTCTTGTTGCTGCATAAACTTCACCCTTCATCAGGCCTTCTATGCCCTCAATGGTTTTTGGAACAGCGCTGGTTAAAACTTCACAACCGGTTTCGGTGACTAAAACATCGTCTTCTATACGTATACCTATGCCGCACCAAAGTGGGTCTATACCTTGTTGATCAGGCGCAATGTATAAGCCTGGCTCTATAGTAAACACCATGCCTGGCTCTAATAAACGTGCTTGGCCTTCTTGCCGGTAAAGCCCTACATCATGCACATCTAAGCCTAACCAATGACTTGTACCGTGCATATAAAAGGTTTTATAGGCTTCAGCTTCTATTAAGTGTGGCACCTCACCTTTTAACAAGCCTAGTTCAACTAGGCCAGTCACTAAACAGTGCACACTAGCCTGATGCAGTTCCTCAAGGGTAACACCCGGTTTAGTTAAGCTAATGGCCAGTTGATTAGCTTTTAACACTAGGTTGTAAAGTTGTTTTTGCTGCAAAGAAAACACACCACTTACTGGAAAAGTGCGGGTAATATCACCGGCATAACCTTGGTACTCAGCACCTGCATCAATTAATACTAGGTCACCCTTCTGTATTACATCTTTATTTTCGACATAGTGCAGCACACAAGCGTTTTCACCTGAACCAACAATGCTGCCATAAGCTGGCCCACTAGCGCCTTGCATTTTAAATTCGTGTTCTAACTCTGCTTGTAGCTGGTATTCATACATACCTGGACGGCAAACTTGCATTGCACGATTATGAGCCTCTGCAGAAATGCGTGCCGCCTCTTTCATTAATTCTATTTCTTCTGGGGTTTTGATAAGGCGCATTTCACCTAATTGCTGACTCAAATCAGTTATTCTATTGGGTAGGCTAGCTTGTTTTCTAAACCTTGCTCTTGCTTGCTGACGCCAAGCGAGATAGCGTGAATAAAGGGCTTCATCTTCAATGGGCATCCAAACTTCGCTAGCTTCCACTAATAGTTTTGGTAACTGGGCATCTATTTCTGCCAGGGTAAAAGCCTTATCAAAACCTAGTTGAATAACTGCTGCTTCTTGACCAAGACGAACACCTGTCCAGGTTTCCATTATTTTATCTTTAGGTTGGTTAAATAGTAGCTGCTCTCCTAAAGTAGAACCCTTCATGAGCACCAACAAAGCATCGGGTTCATTAAAGCCTGTTAAATACCAAAAATCACTGTCTTGCCGAAAAGGGTGCTCCGTATCTCGACTTCTGGTGACCAAGGTTGCTGAAGGTACTAGCAACAAGGCCTTGTCAGGCAGACTATCCATAAGTTGCTGACGACGCTTAATAAAGGTTTCTACAGGAAGGTGTTTCATTGTTGCTCCAGCAATAACCTAGTGCAGGTTTCTTGGGTTTTTAGTTTGCTCTACCTGAGGCTGACCTGGGTGTAGTTCAGTATAGAGCAGCATAATAACCATACGGACAAACTCAGTAATGGCTGTTAAATCTTTTTCATTTTCTTCATCAGCAGGCAAGTTTTCTTTATCTAGGGCGACAAGCCTTTCTAAATCTTGCAAACCTTCTTGTGCCTCTGCGGATAGTTCAGTTACTTCTAGCTTGGCAGCTTTTAGTGACTTTAGAAAACCTTGCGCCCACTTAACTAAAGCTTCAAAGCGTTCTTCTAGTTCATATAACTCATCTGGCAACAAGGGTTCAAAATCTAAACTGCTAGCACTCAACTGCTCTAGGGTTTGGTCTAATAGCTTTAGTGCTAGTTGCTTGTCTAAACCTTCTAACTGAGTTGTTTCATTACCCAGTAGTTGAGCAAAAAGAACTAACCACTGCTCACGCGGAAAGCGTTCTTGTCCACAAAGCTGACCAGCCAAAACTCCATGAAAAAGTGAGGGCGATTGAAAACAGCGATGGCGCAAACATAAGTCTGCCAGCTCATCAAAATCAACAGTAGGAACTTGAGCCTTTTCAGACGACATAAAATTTTCTCATCTTTTCAAATAATTAATAGATTTTACAGAAGTAGCGTATAGTTACTAGCAGTGCGACAATTGACCAATTACTGAGGTCGCATTATAGTGTTTTATTGCTTTATAAGGGCATTGGAGCCAGATGTATGAGCAGTGACAAGAATACCACTGAAATTACCCTGCTGGATCGCAAATACTTGATTGCTTGCTCAAAAGACGAGCAAGACAGTCTTTTGCGTGCCGCCCAATATTTAAATAAAAAAATGGCTGATATACGCCATGCTGGTAAGGTACTTAGCTTAGAACGCCTAGCCATTATTGCTGCGCTAAATATTACTCATGAGTTTTTGAATTTAGATGAAGCTAACCTTAGCAAGGATGCCAAGATAGTTCAGCTTAACCATAAGATGGATTCAGCAATAGCAGAACTCGATACTCTTGTTGAGTCACGAAAAGTCCCATAAAGCTTTTATTATTTGTTAGACTAAAGGCAACCCTGGGGTGTTGGCCAGTTGTCCAAGTCCTCGAGCCTATGTTGTACCAACTGGGAGTATCCCTGACTTTACTCGTGTGCAGGTCCGCCTAGTAGCGGAAAGCCTTAGGTAAATCGGTCACTTCCACCTTGAACTTTACGGTTCAAGGAATACGACGACAGCGGCACCTTGGGGCCTATACAAGACCTACTATGCAGCCTTCTTCCCTTATTAATCGTTCCTCTTTGCGTCGCCATTTAAGACAAAAGCGCCGCCTGCTCACTACACACCAACAAAAGCTAGCTAGCCGCCAAGTCTGTCAGCTAGTGAGACAACAACCTTGGTTTATTAAGGCTTCAAGTTTAGCCATATACATGGCTGTCGATGGTGAAGTCGACCCCTTACCTATTGCACTTATGGCGCAGGGTATGGGTAAAAAGGTTTATTTGCCTGTTTTGCACCCTCTCAATACCAACCACTTATTATTTATTCGTTTTACACCCCAAACACCACTAGAGAAAAACCGCTTTGGTATTTTAGAACCCCGTTTAAAGGGTTATGGTCTAAAGCGAGCAAATAGCTGCAGGGTGCAAGCATTAGATTTGCTACTGATGCCTTTAGTTGGCTTCGACTCACAAGGTGGTAGGCTAGGTATGGGAGGAGGTTTTTACGACCGCACTTTGGCAATAAGGCCTAATGAATTTAAACGACCCAAACTTATAGGGTTGGCACATGAGTGCCAAAAGGTAGAGCAACTTCCTCTTGAACCTTGGGATGTTCCTTTAACGGGAATAGTAACTCCTTCCCAAGTTTACCCAACTTAACTCAAAAAGAAGCTTTGTGCGTAACCAGTCACTAACAGGCCTAGAATAAACACTAGTGCTAACACCAGCATTAAGTCAGGTTTCTTTTTCATAGTACTACCTTCCAGCTTAACTTAAATATGCATTTATTTAAGCATGACAATATTTTTACAAAATAAGAACTAGCTAAGTCAGGCTTCTAGCTAGAAAACCCTTGTGATTACAAGGTTAAACTAATTTATTACTTTTATAACCCTAGAACAAGTGTACTAATGTATTTTTTACACGTTCTTAGGTTAATTTGTGAGCTAGATCCCAGTTAGCGTAAAAATAGTTGGTAAGCAGGGTTGTCACTTTCGCGCCAATAGCGGTAACTAATTTTATCTAGGTAAGCCTCTACATTTGGCCTATCACCATTGGGTACTTGTAAGCCTACTAAAACACGGCCGTAGGCAGCACCATGATTACGATAATGAAAAAGTGAAATGTTCCAATCTTGACCAAGGTTGTTAAGAAAGTTCAGCAATGCCCCTGGGCGTTCTGGAAACTCAAAACGATAAATTTCTTCATTACAGTCTGAAGGCGTGCGCCCACCACCTAGGTGGCGAATATGCAGCTTGGCTAGCTCGTTATCTGTTAAATCTACTACTGGATAACCGGCTTCCTTTAACAGCAGAATAAGTTCTAATCTGTCTTCGCCACCCTGTTTTACTTGAACCCCCACATAAACCTGTGCATTGTCTGGGTCGGCATAACGGTAGTTAAACTCAGTGACCATACGGCGACGGCCAATAATTTTGCAGAAGTTTTTAAAGCTACCGGGGCGCTCTGGAATTCCAACCGCTAAAATGGCTTCACGTTTTTCACCTAGCTCGGTACGCTCAGCTATATGTTGTAAGCGCTCAAAGTTGGTATTAGCACCTGAATTAATACAAATAAGGTTACTAGCGGTAATGCCTGTTTCTTCAACGTATTTTTTTAAGCCAGCTAAAGACAAGGCTCCTGATGGCTCGGCAACCCCACGGGTATCTTCAAATATATCTTTAACTGCTGCGCACATTTCATCGGTATTAATGGTAATAACTTGATCAACGTAGTTTTTACAAATTTTAAAAGGTTCTTTACCGATTTGCGCAACAGCTACTCCTTCAGCAAAAATACCTACCTGATCTAAGATAACTCGCTTACCTTTATCTAAGGCGGCTTTTAAACAGGCGGCATCTTCTGCTTCTACACCAATAATTTTAATTTCTGGGCGTAGGTATTTTACATAGGCCGCTATACCTGCAATTAAGCCACCACCACCCACGGGTACAAAAATGGCATGAATAGGGTTGGGGTGCTGGCGCAGTATTTCCATACCCACAGTGCCTTGGCCTGCAATAACGTCTGGGTCATCGTAGGGTGGAACATAGGTATAACCATGTTCTTTAATCAGTTCTAGGGCGTGTTCTAAGGCTTCATCAAAAGCATCGCCTTTTAAAATAACCCTTGCACCTCTGGCCCTTACTGCCTGAACTTTAATATCAGGCGTAATGCGTGGCATTACAATGACGGCTTTAACACCCATCACTTTAGCCGCCATAGCTAAGCCCTGAGCATGATTACCAGCAGAAGCAGCAATAACGCCCTTGGCTTTTTCAGCTTCTGTTAGCTGAGCCATTTTGTTGTAAGCACCACGTATTTTAAAAGAATAGACTGGCTGTAAGTCTTCACGCTTAATCCACACCTGATTATTCAGGCGTTTAGACATAAAGCGTGCTTCAGATAACGGGGTTTCTAGGGCAACATCATAAACACGTGCCTGTAGAATTTTCTTTACGTAATGCTCAAGCATGATAGGGCTTTTCCACTAATAACCTTAGAATTGAATAACGCACCATTGTGTCGTTTTGCTGCGCTTGCGTCTAGTAAACTTGTCTGGCGATTTTTGTGCTTGGCTTCTTGTTATACTGCACAACAATTAATGACTCGCTAACCTAGGTACCTAAAAATGAACCAAAATGAAATGAAGCAGGCTGTTGCCAAGGCTGCACTTGATGAAATTCGTCATCAATTAGAAAAAGACATGATTATTGGTATTGGCACTGGCTCTACCGCTAATTTTTTTATTGATGAACTAGCCAAGCTTAAACAAGACTTTGATGGTGCGGTGGCCAGTTCTGAAGCCAGCGCTAAACGCCTAGAAGCTCACGGCATTCGAGTTGTTGATTTAAACTCAGCAGGTCAGTTACCTTTTTATATTGATGGTGCTGATGAAGTGAATGGCCGCCTACAAATGATTAAAGGTGGTGGTGCAGCTTTAACGCGTGAAAAAATTGTAGCCGCTTGCAGTGATACTTTTATTTGTATTGCTGATGCCAGTAAAAAAGTGGATATTTTAGGTAACTTCCCTTTACCCGTTGAAGTGCTACCTATGGCGCGTAGCCATGTTGGGCGTGAACTAGTAAAAATTGGTGCCGATCCACAATGGCGACAGGGCGTAACAACGGATAATGGCAACTGGATTATCGACTGCTACAACTTTATGTTGGATGACCCAATTAAGCTTGAAAGCATGATTAACAATATTACTGGCGTGGTTTGTAATGGCATTTTTGCCCATCGCCAAGCCGATGTTTTGCTCTTGGGTAGCTCGGAAGGTGTTGAGCGTTTGGTTTATCCAAAAAAATAGTAGCAAGCAAATAATAGCTATTAATCAAGGCAACAAACTTTCAACAAGGGTTAGCTGTTTATTCATAGCGCCCTTGTTAGCTTCAACTACGGCTAGTGCTGCATTTGTCATTACCTGACAAACCATTTTATCTGCCCAAAGTTGTTCGAGCAATAAAGGCAATTCTTCAGCACGTTTTACTTCTTTTAAGCTATCGGCTTGGCGCAGTATATCGGCTACTTCACTAAAGTTTTGTAAATGTGGCCCAGTAATCACCGGCACACCCACGGCGGCTGGTTCTAATAGATTATGCCCACCTATGGGTTCTAAGCTACCTGCGACAAAGGCTAAGTCTGCCAAGGCGTAAAGCAAGAGCATTTCACCTAGCGTATCGCCTAAATACACTTGCGTTGTTGCATTAATCGGTTCTTCTAAACTACGCCTTGCTAGGCTTAAACCTTTATCTTCAATTAATTTAGCTACGGCATCAAAGCGTTGTGGGTGGCGGGGTACGAGTATTAATAATGCATTAGGCTGCTGGGCTAATACTTGCTGGTGAGCAGCCAATAAAGGCGCGTCTTCTCCTTCGTGGGTACTGGCAGCTATCCAAACAGGGCGTTCACCGATAGTTAACTTTTCTTTTAACGCAGCTAGTTGTTGCTGAAAATCACTAGGTAATTGCAAGTCATACTTAATACTGCCCGTGACTTCCACTCGGCCTTTAGGAAAACCTAAAGCAATAAAGCGTTCGGCATCTTCATCAGACTTAGCTGCTAAATAAGTGATTTTTTTTAAGGCATCCGCCATTAAAGGGCGTATTTTTTTATAAGCGGTAAAGGCCTTGGGTGATAAACGACCATTGGCAATAATCAGCGGCACACCGGCTTGGTGGCAGGAATGAATCAGGTTGGGCCAAATTTCGGTTTCAAAAATAATGCCTACCAAAGGCTTTAAGGTTTTAACAAATCGCTGGGTATTCCAAGGTAGGTCTAGTGGTATTAGGTAATGCCTTGCTTCAGGTAAACGCTGCCTAACTTGGGCTGCACCTGTAGCAGTCATAGTAGTAACTACCAGCTGCTTGGTCGGGTGACGCTCTTGCAAGGCTTTGAGTAAAGGTTCTGCCGCCAACACCTCTCCCATAGAGGCACAATGCGCCCAAATTACTGGCTTTTCAAAAGGCGATAAATGCCCTGCACGTTGGCGCTCTGAAAACTCATTGACCTTCTCACGCGCCATACGCTTTTTAGCCCAAGGTGAAAGTAAAGTTAATAAAGCTGTATAGGCTAAACGTGACAGGGAGAGCATTGGTTATTACCTAGGTTAGTTTTTATCCAAAATAGAGCGCACCATCGCCGTTGTAGATACACCATCGACAAAACTCAGCACTTTGACTTCACCACCGGCCGCTAAAACGGTATCTGCACCAGCGATGTCTTCTACTTGGTAATCACCACCTTTAACTAGAACATTAGGCATTAATTGAGCAATAATTTCTGCTGGCGTATCTTCTTCAAAAGGGACTACCCAATCCACTGATTGCAAACCAGCCAAAACACGCATACGTCTGTCTAAGGCATTAATGGGGCGTGAAGGGCCTTTTAAGCGGCTCACTGAAGCATCAGAGTTAACCGCTACAATAAGTCGATCGCCTAGCTTACCTGCTTCTTCTAGGTAGGCAACGTGCCCTGCATGAAGTAAGTCAAAACAACCGTTGGTGAAAACAACTTTTTCACCTTTATTTTTTGCCATAGTGACAAGCTTAGCTAACTGCTCTGCTGGCAATACACCATATTCCAACAGCGTATCACTGTGTAATGCTGTATAGATTTCACCCATACTAACGGTAGCAGTGCCAGGCTTGGCAACCACTAAACCAGCGGCCAAATTAGCCAGCATCATCGCTTCAGGAAAATCATGCCCTGAAGCCAAGGCCAAACCGAGTACTGCTATAACGGTATCACCAGCACCGGTTACATCATAAATTTCTTGGGCATGGGTTGGTAAGTGTATAGGAGCAAGGTTTTCTCGAATAAGAGTCATACCCTTTTCGCTACGCGTAATTAATAAGGCTTCTAACTCTAACTCGCTTCGTAATACTTCACCCTTTTGCTCTAACTCTGCTTCGTCTTTACATTCACCTACCACCGCTTCAAATTCACTAAGGTTAGGTGTTAAAACACTGGCTTGGCGGTAAATAGAAAAGTCATGCCCTTTAGGGTCAACCAATACCCTTTTACCCGCTTTACGTGCTAGCTGTATCATAGCTTGCACTTGGCTAAGCGTACCCTTGGCGTAATCAGATAAAATGACTAGATCCGTATTTTCTAAGCCCGCAGCATAAGCGGTCAAAAGGCTTTCTCCAGCTTCTAGTTTTTCTTCAAAATCTAAACGGATAAGCTGCTGATTTCGGCTCATAATTCTTACTTTAGTAACCGTTGGCTGAGAATCAGAGCGATCAAAGAAAGTTTTTACGCCTAGTTGCTCTAAACGGCTGTCAAGAATACGCGCATTGTCGTCTCGACCTACTATGCCTGCTAAGCCAGCATTAGCCCCTAGGCTTACTAGGTTTAAAGCAACGTTAGCTGCACCCCCAGGGCGATCGTCTTGGGACTGCACTCTTACCACTGGTACAGGTGCTTCAGGAGAAATGCGTGTAGTTGCCCCTTGCCAATAGCGATCTAGCATCACATCACCAGCAACCAGTACATTTGCCTGCTCAAAGGCTGCAAAGTTAATTTTCATTGATATAAATCCTTAAGGGTTCTCTAAACCTTTATTAGCAGCGATAAGATCTAGTTTTTCTATAATATCTTGGGCAGTAATTAAACTCATGGCATCGGGGCTTCTAACCCGTTTACCCCACGCAACAGTCGCTAGAGACTGCTTTAAATATTTAGCCACAGCTTCTGGGTAACGATTTACTACATAATCATCAAACCAAGGGCCTGTGCGTGCAGGGTTGCTGGTTGCATACAAGCCCAACGCAGGTTTGCCTCTAGCCGCTGCCATATGAATAGGACCAGAATCAGGTGCTATTACCAGCTCAGCACCATCAATTACAGCCAACAGGGTTTTTAAATTGGTTTTGCCCATTAAGTCTAAAATTTTGGATTGCGAGTGCTTAATTATTTGTGCGGTAGCATTTTTTTCTAGTTCTGTTTGTCCACCTACTAGCACGGTAGTTAGGCCATAGGTTTGCTGGGCATAATCTATAACCTCTGCCCAACCTGCAAAGTCTTCCCAATTACGCCAGTTACGTTTTCTAAAACTACTGCAAGGGCTAATCACCAAATATTTTTCTAAACCAACCACCAGTTGTTTAGCTGTGGTTTGGTCTGCCTCTGGTACAGGAATCTTCCATTCTGGCTCTGTTTTAACTACACCTAAATAATGAGCAAAATCCATAAAGCCTTGGCCAACTCGGGCATTAGGGTTGGCAGGAATTTGTTCGTTAACAAACCAGCTTTGATTATCTTTAGCCCTTGCAGCATCAAAACCTATACGGTGTTTAGCAGGGATAAAGCGGGATAAAATGCTCGCCCTTAAGGCTGCTTGCATGTGTAACAAAATATCAAAAGGTTTACCTTTACGCTTAGCCATTATTTCTTGGCGTAATGCCCACATACCTTTTAAGCCAGTTTTTTTATCGTAGATAAAAAAGTCGACACCTTCCAAGCCAGCCAGTAAGTTATACTCAGCACGACCAATAACCCAGGTAATATTTATTTCTGGTTGCTGCTTTTGCAAAGCTCGAACGGCGGGCACTAGGTTGCAAACATCACCTAGTGCAGAAAGCCGCAAAATACATAGATCACCAAGTTTAAGACTGGACGACAAAGACGGCATGAGTAATTTCCAACAGCTAAAAGATAAGGGATTGGTTATTCTATATGACACTGCACAAATCCCACAAATCAGCGCCGACTGGTTCGACTTAAATTATTGGCAAACACAGCAGGCAGTTATAGGCGGTGCACCCGGGCGAGGCACTAGCCTATTTATAGAAACCCCCGCCGGAGAAGCTGTTTGGCGACATTACTACCGAGGTGGCTTGGTCGGTCGCTGCATTAAAGACAGCTACGTTTGGCAAGGCTTAGAGAAAACGCGTGCTTGGCAAGAATTCAAATTAACTGCCCAGCTATTAGCTAGGGGTTTACCTGTCCCTACCCCTCTTGCGGCCTGTGTTAAACCTAAAGGTTTGTTTTATACCGCAGATTTAATAACCCTGCGTTTACCGGCTGCCCAGCCTTTAATGGACTTTTTAGAAGCTGACAACGCATCCAAACTAGCAGACTTATTGCACCAAGTTGGCAAAACTGTTCAGCAATTTCATGCAGCAGGCCTTAATCACGTTGATTTAAATCCACGCAATATTTTAGTTAACCCTAACCTTAATAAAGTTTGGTTAATTGATTTTGATCGCTGCCAACTAACCAAACCCAACTTCAAGCTAGCTGCTAGCAATATTACTCGGTTAGAACGTGCCTTTGCTAAATTGAATGCAAATAAAACCAAGCTCTGGTTGCAAGCTTTTATGGCTGGTTACGCTAGCTAGCTGTAAGCAACACCCACTTGCAAAAAAGCTGGCTAACTTCAC
Organism: Marinospirillum minutulum DSM 6287; assembly: GCF_000422325.1. Classification (GTDB taxonomy): domain Bacteria; phylum Pseudomonadota; class Gammaproteobacteria; order Pseudomonadales; family Halomonadaceae; genus Marinospirillum; species Marinospirillum minutulum. The sequence continues at coordinate 291,308 of NZ_AULO01000010.1, read as the reverse complement.
CTAAACCTCTACAAAAAACTGTAACACTAGGGTCATCTAGTTACTTTGAAAACAGGGTTGTTTATTTATGCGACTAATCCAAGTTTGCCTTAATAATGATTATGATGGCCAGACACAACAAGCTGAAATGCTAATTCGTACCCTAGCCGAAAAAAAAATAAAACAGCTTTTAGTTTGCCGTAAAAATTCAGCGCTACACAACCGCTTGAGCCACCTTCGTAACCTGCCCCTAGTTACTGTAAATAACCTTTGGTCAGGGCATTTTAAAGTTCCAAGAAAAGGGTTAGTGCATGCGCACGACCTAACAGCAGCCAAGTGGGCTAGTTGGCAAAACCGTTTGCGTGGTACTCCTTGGTTAATGAGTTGGTACTTTCCAGATGAGGCTTCCATTAACCCACTCAAAAAGAGCCTATTAAAAAATGCCCAGGCACTACTCGTTAACTCTATCCCTGTAGAGCTAGCTATGCGCGAAAAAGCCTACTGCGCAGTTAAAAGGCTACCTAGTGCTGTATTCCCCTTAGATACCAACCCCATGGCTATGACTCAATTACGCAGCCATTATCAAGGCCGCTTTGTAATAGGTCACAGTGGTTATATTTCCGCTGATGGTAATCAACAGCTGTTACTCGAGTGTGCTGAAGCACTTCAAAAAGACCTACCTAATATTATTTTTGTTGTTTTAGGTGAAGGACCACAGAAAAACAAACTAAAAAAAGCGAGTGATGGTTTACAAAATATTGACTTTGTAGGTGAACCTAAACACCTAGGTGACTATTTTTCTATTATGAATATCTATATTGATCCAGCTAACCAGGCGGAGTCTTTTACGGGTTTACTTCATGCAATGAACTTCCATATTCCTGTTATTGCTAGCAGGGTTTCTGGTTTTACAGAGTTTATAAGGCACCGTAGTAATGGCTTACTTTTTAAAAAGAATGATGTTGATTCTTTAATAGAAATGATCAAAGTTCTTTATAACAGTGTGCCACTACGTACTCGTATAACACGAGATGCCCATGGCCAATTAAAAGATGCTACACCTGAAAAAGTTAGTCATAAAAACCTTGCTGTTTATGCTGCTTTAATTCAGAACCTGAAAGCTAAAAAAGGATAAGGTATAATCTAGCCCATTCATCTCCATTCACCGATGCAAGGGCAGTTTTGACCATGAACTCGTCAGCGCCAGATGTCTCAACTTTTCAGGGCTTAATTCTTGCCCTACAACAATACTGGGCCAATCAAGGCTGCGTTATTTTACAACCCCTTGATATGGAAGTAGGTGCAGGCACCTTTCACCCAGCCACTTTTCTTAAAGCCTTAGGCCCAGAAACTTGGAACTCAGCTTACGTTCAACCCTCGCGCCGCCCTACCGATGGTCGCTATGGTGAAAACCCTAACCGTTTACAACATTACTACCAGTTTCAAGTGGTAATGAAGCCTTCACCTAAAGACTTCCAAGAGCTTTATTTAGGCTCTTTGCGCATGATGGGCGTTGATCCTCTAGTGCATGACGTGCGTTTTGTTGAAGATAACTGGGAATCGCCCACGCTTGGGGCTTGGGGCTTAGGCTGGGAAGTCTGGTTGAATGGCATGGAAGTAACTCAGTTTACCTATTTCCAACAAGCCGGTGGTATAGAGTGCTACCCAGTCACCGGTGAAATCACCTACGGGCTAGAACGCATTGCTATGTATTTGCAAGGTGTTGATAGTGTTTATGATTTAGTTTGGACCCTCGACCCTGAAGGCAAGCCTGTTACCTATGGCGATGTTTGGCTACAAAACGAACAAGAGCAAAGTGCTTACAACTTTGAACATGCCGATGTTGATGCGCTTTTTGCTTGGTTTGATCAGTGTGAAAAAGAATGCAATAAACTCCTTGCTGCCAAACTGCCACTACCTGCCTACGAACAAGTGTTAAAAGCCTCACATACTTTTAACTTGTTAGATGCACGTCATGCTATTTCAGTTACCGAACGTCAGCGTTTTATTCTGCGTGTTCGAACCCTAGCTAGAGAGGTAGCAGTACTTTATTTTAATACACGTAAAGCTGCTGGTTTCCCCTTAGCTCCCAAACAACTAGCTGAAGAAGTGTTGGCTCAACTGGCTTCTGATGAGGAGAAAGCATAATGGCAGCTGCAGATTTACTACTTGAATTAGGTTGCGAAGAACTACCCCCTGCTTTATTAAAACCCCTGTCTGAAGCCTTGATGACAAGTATCGAAAGTGGCTTAACTGAAGCAGGTATTCCTTTCGCCGCCACTGACGTTTATGCCACACCGCGTCGCTTAGCTGTTATTGTTAAAAACTTAGCTAGCTACCAACCCGATCAAGCCATAGAGCGCCGCGGACCAGCTTTAGCCGCAGCTTATAAAGATGGTCAGCCCAGTAAAGCTGCTTTAGGCTTTGCTGCCTCTTGTGGCGTAGCGTTAGATACTTTAGAAAAACTGGAAACAGATAAAGGTAGTTGGTTAGTTTTCCGTGCTACCCAAAAAGGGCAAACAACAGCAAGTCTCTTACCTGAAATAGTAACCAAAGCCTTTGCTAACCTGCCAGTACCTAAGCGTATGCGCTGGGGTTCAAGCCGAATTGAATTTTCTCGCCCAGTACACTGGTTAGTGCTTTTACACGGAAACCAGGTTGTACCTGCTGAAGTGATGGGTTTAACGGCTGACCGTCTTACTTTTGGTCACCGTTTCCATGCACCAGAAGCGATTCAACTGGTTGACCCTGCCGCTTATTTACCTAGCTTAAAAGCTGCCAAGGTATTGCCCTCTTTTGCAGAGCGCCGTGAAGTGATTCACCAGCAGGTTTTAACCGAAGCTAAGCAACACCAAGCAACGGCTGTTATTGACGAAGACTTGCTAGATGAAGTCACCGGTTTGGTTGAATGGCCGGTTGCTTTAACAGGTAGTTTCGAAGAGCGTTTTTTAGAAGTGCCTGATGCCTGCTTAATTTCTTCTATGAAAGCCAATCAAAAATACTTTCACATGGTTGATGCTAAAGGCGCTTTATTACCTTTATTTACTACCATTAGCAACATTGAAAGCCATGAGCCAGCAGTCGTCATTGCTGGTAATGAAAAAGTCATTCGTCCACGTTTAGCCGATGCCGCTTTCTTTTTTGAGTCAGATAAAAAGACCCCCCTAGCAAGTCGTTACACCGGCTTAGAAAGTGTCGTCTTCCAAAAACAGCTAGGAACTTTAGCCGATAAAAGCCAAAGGGTTAGCGTTATCGCACAAGCCATTGCTAAAAAGATCCAAGCGGATTCCAAGCTTGTTGAGCGGGCAGCTTATTTAAGTAAGTGCGACTTAAACACTGAAATGGTTTTAGAGTTCCCCGAGTTGCAAGGCATTATGGGTGAAGCCTATGCTATCCACGATGGTGAGCCTGCGGAAGTTAGTCTAGCTTTACGAGAACAGTATTTACCTCGCAACCCTAGCGACAGCCTTCCAACCTCTGGTGTAGGTACTTGCCTAGCTTTAGCAGACCGTTTAGATACTCTAACCGGTATTTTTGGTTTAGGCCAAAAGCCTAGCGGTGCTAGAGATCCTTTTGCTCTACGTCGCGCCGCTTTAGCCGTGTTAAATATTTTGGTTAATCGCCAGCTAGACTTAGACCTTAAAGAACTCATTCATCTAGCGCTAGAGCAGCATAAAAACTTGCCTAAGGCTGCTGAAGTAGAAAAAGAACTACTCGATTACATGCTTGACCGCTTCCGTGCTTGGTATCAAGCGCAAGCCATTGCTACTGGTGTTTTCTTGGCAGTGCGTGGTCGAGGTGTTACCCACCCTTATGACTTTGACCGCCGTGTACAAGCCGTTGCTAGCTTTAGCAAGCTAGATGAAGCTGCTGCTTTGGCCGAAGCAAATAAGCGTGTTAATAACATTCTTAGTAAGCAAAACTACTCAGCAACAACGGAAGTTAACAGCAACCTCTTAACTGAAGCTGCTGAAATAGAACTAGCTAAGCAGGTAGCAGCTAAAAGCTTAGAAGTTGCACCTCATTACGCTAAGGGCGACTACCAAGCTGCCTTACATTGTTTAGCTGGCTTACGTGAAGCTGTAGATAATTTCTTTAATGATGTGATGGTAATGACAGAAGATGAGGCTGTACGGAATAACCGCTTAGCTTTGTTAGCTTCCTTACAAGCTTTGTTTATGCACACAGCTGACATAGCTCAACTGCAACACTAATAACTAATTTGGGGCCTTAAGGGCCCCTTTTTTTAGGTAAAATTTGGCTAGCACCATGAAAAAAATACTAATCCTCGACCGTGATGGTGTCATTAACCAAGATTCAGATGCTTTTGTTAAAAGTGCTGCTGAATGGATTCCTTTACCTGGTTCAATAGAAGCAATTGCTAAGCTTTATAAAGCAGGTTGGATATTAGCAGTTGCCACTAACCAATCTGGCTTAGCGCGTGGAAAATTTAGTCCACTAGACTTGGATAACCAACATACAAAAATGCTTAACCTGATTCACCAAGCTGGTGGCGATCTTCACCATATTGCCTGGTGTCCTCATGGACCGGATGATGGCTGTAACTGCCGTAAACCTAAAGCAGGTCTTTTAGATCAAATAAGCCAAGCATTAGATCTAGATTTAACAGGTGGTTTTATGGTGGGTGATGCCTTACGTGACTTACAAGCAGGGCAAGCAAAAGGCTGCCAAGCTGTATTAGTACGTACCGGCAAGGGTATGAAAACCCTAGCTACAGATGAGGGGTTAGAGGGAGTAATGATTGTGGATAATCTGGCTGAATTAGCTGATTACCTGCTTGCTATTTAATTAAAATAAAACTTTTAATACAAAAAAGCCCGAAGAAATTAGTGTTCTTCGGGCTTTTTATTGGCTAGTAAATAACTTAGATATCTAAGTTAGATACCGACAGTGCATTCTTCTCAATAAACTGACGGCGGGGTTCTACTTCATCACCCATCAGAGTAGTAAACATCATGTCTGCAGCTACAGCATCATCAATGGTTACTTGTAGCATACGGCGTGTTTCTGGGTTCATGGTGGTATCCCATAATTGCTCTGGGTTCATCTCACCTAGCCCTTTATAACGCTGAATGTTCACACCTCGACGTGCTTCAACCATCATCCAGTCAAGCACATCTTCAAAGCGTTTTACTGGTTTCTTCTTTTCACCACGAGCGATATAGGCGCCTTCTTCTAGCAAACCATCCATCTCTTCACCATAGGCTCTTAGTGCGGCATAGTCTGCCGACTTAAAGAAATCCATATTAAAGACATAATCAGTTGGAACACCGTGCGCTATAACTTCAGCGGCAGGTAGGAAAAGTCCACGTTCACTATCTTCAACAATATGCATGTGTACTTGAGTGGTTTCGCTGGCTGCTAAAACGACCCATTCCTCTAGCTGTTCTACCCAAGCTGCGACCTTCGCTTTATTTTTTAAATCTTCTGTATTTAAAGTAGCGGCATCAATCATCTGAGTAAGCACAAATTCTGGATAAACCCTAGATAGTCGCTCAATACGTGCTCTGGTTGTACGGTAATTAATTACCAATTCTTCCAAAGCCCTTCCAGAAATTCCTGGTGCTTCAGGGTTAGTATAAAGCGAAGTACCCTCTAAAGCAGTCTGAGTTAGATAATCTTCTAAGGCAGCTTCATCTTTTAAATACTGTTCGTGTTTACCACGCTTAATTTTATATAAGGGTGGCTGGGCAATAAATATATGTCCGCGCTCTATTAGCTCTAGCGTTTGGCGGAAAAAGAAGGTTAAGAGTAGCGTACGTATATGCGAACCATCCACATCAGCATCCGTCATAATAATGATGGAGTGGTAACGTAACTTATCTGGATTGAACTCTTCACGCCCTATACCGCAACCCAAAGCTGTAATTAACGTTCCTACTTCTGCTGAGGAAAGCATTTTGTCAAAGCGGGCTTTTTCTACGTTAAGAATTTTACCCTTTAACGGCAGTATAGCCTGAGTTCTACGATCACGGCCTTGCTTGGCTGAACCACCAGCAGAATCACCCTCTACTAGGTAAATTTCTGAAAGTGCGGGGTCTTTTTCCTGACAGTCAGCTAGTTTGCCAGGCAAGCCTGCAATATCTAAAGCACCTTTACGGCGAGTCATTTCACGGGCTTTACGAGCAGCTTCACGTGCTCTTGCTGCATCTAACATTTTACTGACAATAGCTTTTGCTTCTTGTGGAAACTCTAATAAGAAATCAGAAAAGGTCTTACCCATTTCTTGCTCTACAGCTGTTCGCACTTCTGAAGATACTAACTTGTCTTTTGTTTGTGAGGAGAATTTAGGGTCTGGCACTTTAACCGAAACGATGGCGGTTAAACCTTCTCTAGCATCATCACCCGTAGTGCTTACCTTGGCTTTTTTAGCTAGGCCTTCTTGCTCTATATATTGGTTAAGTACACGGGTTAACGCACCTCTAAAGCCAGCAAGGTGTGCGCCACCATCGCGCTGAGGAATGTTGTTAGTGTAGCAATAAATATTTTCTGAATAACCATCATTCCACTGCATGGCCACTTCAACGTTTACACCATCTTCTTCACGTTGATTACTAAAATAGAACACCTTTCCTAGGGTAGTTTTATTAGTATTCAAATGGTCAACAAAAGCCCTTAGTCCACCTTCGTAATGAAATATTTCTTCCCGACCATTACGTTCATCGACCAAGGATATTTTTACACCTGAGTTTAGGAAAGATAATTCACGTAAACGTTTAGCCAAAGTATCAAAGCTAAATTCAATATTAGTAAAGGTTTCATTGGATGGACGGAAGCGTACCAGCGTTCCACTTTTATCAGTCGAGCCAATAACAGTTAAGGGTGTCTGTGGAACACCATGACGATATACCTGCTCATAAACCTGCTTATCACGCCAAATAGTAAGGGTTAACTCTTCAGATAAAGCATTCACTACAGAAACACCAACACCGTGCAAACCACCGGATACTTTGTAGGAGTTATCGTCAAACTTACCGCCCGCATGAAGTACCGTCATAATTACTTCTGCGGCAGACACACCTTCTTCTTCATGAATATCTGCAGGCATACCTCGACCATCATCTGAAACACTAACTGATTCATCCTGATGAATAATAACCTTCACTTCATTACAGTGGCCTGCTAAGGCTTCATCAATTGAGTTATCTACTAACTCAAACACCATATGGTGTAAACCCGTACCATCATCGGTATCCCCGATATACATACCAGGTCGTTTACGTACTGCGTCTAACCCTTTCAGCACTTTAATGCTGGATGAGTCATAGGAATTATTTTCGCTCATTACCCACTCCCCTTAATTCCTAGTACCAAATAAACTCAAATGTATTTACTTGGTGCTAGGGCATGGCTTTAGACTGATTTGTCCATGTTCCACGTGAAACCATGAAATACTTTCTGGCTTTTGCCACCCATCTGCAAGTGCTTCAGCATCAACACCAGTAATAAATACTTGCCCTGACTGCTTCTCTAGCACTTCACAAAAAATTCTTCTATGTTGTTTATCTAATTCTGCTGGCAAATCATCAATTAAATAAACACACTGTTTGTTTCTTGCTTCTGAAAGTAGAGCTCCTTGTGCCAGCTTTAAAGCTGATACAACAAGTTTCTGCTGCCCTCTTGATAAAACATCCATTGCTGTATAGCCGTTCATGGCAACGCGAATATCAGCTCGTTGTGGGCCAGCTTGAGTAAATCCTTGCTCACGATCTTTAACTCTAGATAAAAATAAAGACTCGGTTAAATCTACATTTTTATCCCAGCCACGTTGAAAGTTAAGCGTAAAATTTTGCAAGCCAAGAAACCTATCTAACAAGTTAGCAAAAATTGGTTTCAAGCTAGCAAGATAAGCCTGTCTTAAGGCTGTTATTTGCTCACCATTGACTGCTAATTCCTTCTCCCATAACTGCAGTTCTAACTCATCTATTCTACCATGCCTAAGCAGGCTATTGCGCTGTTTTAGCGCCCGCTGAAAGCGCTTCCAACAGTGCATAAAGGTTGGTTCCACGTGGAACACCCCCCAGTCTAAAAACTGCCTTCGATCTTTAGGACTTCCTTCAAGTAAACGAAATGCATCAGGGTTAATAAGCTGCACAGGAAGTGCTGCCGTTAATTCTGCAACACCCGAGGGTTTTTGCCCACGGAATAAAATATCAGTATCAGCAGCTTGCTGGTGTCGTTGAATACCAAGACTGTAAGTATTAGCTTCCCCAGCATTAAGGTTAGCAAAAACAGTGAATTGATCTGCAGTATGATTTATTAGATTTTTAGTTTTTTTACTACGAAAGGAGCGAACCATACTCAGCAGATAAATAGCTTCCAGTATAGAAGTTTTACCACTAGCGTTTTCACCCACTAATAAATTTACGCCTGCAGATGGAAATATTTCAGCAGAAGTAATATTACGAAAATTAGTTAACTTAAGACTTTGGATTGTCATTGAGAGAGGGCTAGCCAGTTCACCTAGGGCAAACTGGCTAAAAAGATTTAAAGACGCATGGGCATAACAACGTAAAAAGCATCGCCCCCGCCAGCGGCTTGAATTAAAGCACTGGAGGTAGGTGAAGAAAGTGCTATTTGAACCTGCTCAACTTGATCGCCTATGTTATCCATCACATCAACTAAGTAACCCACATTAAAGCCAATATCTAGCGGCTCACCTTGATAATTAATATTAATACTTTCTTCTGCTTCTTCTTGATCTGGGTTTTTAGCTATTAGGGTTAGGGTATTTTCTGTTAGCTGCAAATGAATACCTAAGAGCTTTTCGTTAGCTAGAATACTAATTCTAGATAGCATGTTACGTAACTCTAAACGATCACACACAACCAGCTTATCACTTTGACGTGGAATAACCTGTTCATAGTCTGGGTAGCGCCCTTCAATGTGCTTAGACACAAAAGTAGCATTAGGCATATTGACTTGGAAATGCTGTTCACCAAAAATTAAGGTTACAGGGTCTTCAATTTCATCTAGAAGCTTTGCTAGGTCATTTACAGCCTTAGCAGGAACTATCATGCTCGACTTTTCAACCTCACCTGTTTGAACAGCTGCATCTGCCATAGCTAAACGGTGTCCATCAGTGGCAACTGCTCTTAAGCGGTTAGTAGCAAGTTCAAAATACATACCATTTAGATAGAAGCGAACATCTTGCCTGGCCATAGCAAAGTCATTACGACGTATCAAATTAAGTAGCTGACCTTGTGGCAGGGTAACCTGGTGTTTAATGGGACTCAGTTGAATTGAAGGAAATTCAGAGGAGGGTAAGGTAGCTAGCACAAAACGACTACGACCTGACTTAACCACCACACGCTGATCATCTAAACTAAATTCCAGCAAAGAGCCTTCGCTTAACGAACGGCAAATATCAGATAGTTTTTTAGCCGGTACAGTAATGCTTCCACCAACATCCAGCCTATGTAAGCTTAACTGCCAAGTCAGCTCTACTTCTAAATCTAAACCTGTTAGCGTAAAACCTTCTTCATTAGCTTCTATACGTAAATGAGAAAGTATAGGAAGGGTTGGTCGACGTGCAACAACACCAACCATAATAGAAAGTGGTCGTAAAAGTGTTTCACGGGATACGGAAAATTTCATCTTGGTAACCTTAAAAATTAGCTGGTCAATAAACGGAGTAGGTTTTTCCAGTCTTCACGAATATCAGGGCTTTCATCCTGTAAAGACTTAATTTTTCGACAAGCATGTAAAACAGTTGTGTGATCACGCCCACCAAAAGCATCACCAATTTCTGGCAATGAATGATTCGTTAATTCTTTTGCTAAAGCCATAGCTAATTGTCTAGGTCTAGCAATAGACCTGTTACGGCGTTTAGAGTGTAAATCAGCAATTTTAATTTTATAATAATCAGCCACTGTACGCTGTATGTTTTCAACGCCTACTTGCTTGTCTTGTACAGCAAACAAGTCTTTTAGTGATTCTCTAACTAGCTCTACACTTATGGCTTGGCCTTTAAATCTAGAGTCGGCAATGACTCTATTGAGAGCGCCTTCAAGATCTCTAACATGAGAGCGAATTTTTTGAGCAATAAAAAAAGCAACTTCTTGGGGTAGATCGACTTTTGCTATTTCAGCTTTTTTCATAAGGATAGCAACACGTAACTCTAGCTCAGGTGGATCTATAGCAACGGTTAAACCCCAGCCGAAACGACTCTTCAATCTTTCTTCAACACCAATTTCTTTTGGATAACGGTCAGAAGTTAGAATAATTTGCTGCCCACCTTCCAATAGTGCATTAAAAGTATGGAAAAATTCTTCTTGAGTGCGGTCTTTACCGACAAAAAATTGGATATCATCTATCAATAAAGCATCTAAATTACGGTAGTAGCGTTTAAATTCATTTATAGCGCCTAACTGCAAGGCCTTAACCATATCTTGAACAAAGCGTTCTGAATTAAGGTAAACCACCTTAGCATTAGGATTTTGCTTAAGAATTTGATTACCAACGGCGTGCATTAAGTGCGTTTTACCTAAACCAACACCTCCATAAATAAACAGAGGGTTATAAGCACTACCGGGATTCTCTGCCACTTGAAAAGATGCCGCACGGGCTAATTGGTTAGACTTACCTTCAACTAAACTATCAAATGTATGTGCAGGGTTTAGTGAGGAGTTATGCTTTATTCCACCTTCTACCTGAACACCTTCACGTTTACGCGCTTTAGCTTTAGGAGCTTTAGACGCAGTAGTCGTTTCAACGTGATCAGCAGATTTGGCCTGGTATTCAGTAAACGGCGTTTGTGTTACACCACCAACAGCTTGGCTAGCGCTACTAGGCATTACCGGAACACTCGGTGCAGAGCCAACACTCGGTTGCGACTTACTGCCTACGGCAAAGCGTACATCTGCTACCTGTCCAGCAGATAACTCTTGCAACAACTGTTCTAGACGGTCGGAATATTTATCTGTAACCCACTGCAAAACAAAACGGTTAGGTGCTAATAATTGCAAGCTACGACCATTCATTTCTGCTTGCAAGGGTCGTATCCATGTCGATATCTGCTGGGCAGGTATTTCTTTTTCTAAAATCGCTAAACACTGCGACCACAAATCATCAACTGACACGTTTCCACTCCTCTTAATAATGACCATATTCTAACTGCTTAACCCTAAGTTATCCACAAGCAAAAATAAAACTTATTTCAAAGCAGAGAAAAATAGGTGTGGATAACTAGAGCTAAAAGGGTTGCACAAACTAGGCATAACCTTGAGGATAAATTGGCGTGTGGATAAAGCACCAAGTTATCAACAAGGAGAGTACAGGTTGCACTAAGCCTGTGAACAAGCTAACAGACCCAAGTACAAACAAGCTAACCTATTGTTTAATAAATAAAAAATTGACTTACTAACAGATAAAAGCGCCTCTTATTATAGTAATAGTAGTTAAAGACCTTTTAAATACTTATATCTAGTTATTTCTTGTGGGATTAAAACATAAACTTCAAGGAAAAATTGCGCTTTGCTTCAGAAGGCTTTAAAATCGCCGGTCTTGTAACAAAAAAAGTTTCTCTAGGGTCTCCAACCCATGGAGATTCCTTAAACCTGCAACACCATGTGGAAGTAAAAAAATGAAACGTACTTTTCAGCCCAGCGTTCTAAAACGCAAGCGTAATCACGGTTTTCGTGCTCGTATGGCCACTAAAGCTGGTCGTCAAGTTCTGGCTCGTCGTCGTGCCAAAGGTCGTCAGCGTCTGTCAGCTTAAGCGACAGTCTAGCGATGAAAATTTTCGGTTATCCCCGGCAACTTAGACTTCTTAAGCCTGGGGATTTCCGTTATGTTTTTGAAAACACCCATTACAAAGTTTACTGTCCAGGTTTTTTGTTGCTTGCAACACCAAGCAGGCATAAAGTAACTCGACTAGGCTTTGTAATAGGCAAGAAAAATGTCAAACTTGCAGTTAACCGCAACAGAATTAAACGAATTTTTCGTGAATCTTTTCGGTTAAATCAACACCAGCTGCCGAGCATTGATATTATTGTTCTTGCTATCAAAGGTGCCAACCAAGTCACGACTGATGAACTCAGCAAAAGCCTGACTGAAGCTTGGCCACAACTCGGTAGACGCGTAAACAAAGCGACTGCAAAATTATCCTCCTCGATTAAGCGGCAATGATCCCATGGACGTAAAACGCATAGTGCTCTTTTCATCCCTGGCGGTAGTCGCCTATCTGCTGATGCTTCAGTGGAATAAAGACTACCAGCAGCAAGATGTACAAGCTCAGGCACCTCAAGTACAGCAAATAATAACCAATAATGATTCAGCAACTGAAGATAACGAAGTTCTGAAACTAGGTGAACCAGCCAATACAATTCAAACAGCAACCAGTACCACCGCCAGTACACAAAATTTAATTAGTGTTAAGACCGATACCTTTGATATTCGGATTAATCCTAAAGGCGGTGATATAGTTTATGCTGCTTTGTTAAACCACAAAACTAAGGTTGATTCTGACCAGCCTTTTGTACTCCTTCAGGATGACAATTTACGTCACTATGTGGTGCAAAGTGATTTAAGTGGTCTAGGTAACAAGCAACGCTTACTGCTAACAAGCCCAAAAAATGCTTATGTTTTGTCTAAAGGGCAGGATGAGCTAGAAGTTCACTTAACCGCTAATGTTGAAGGTGTAGAGCTAACAAAAACCTTTACCTTCAAACGTGCTAGTCATTTGATTAGTGTTGATTACCAGCTTAATAACCAATCTGACCGTACCCTAACGACTAGCTTTATAGGTTTAATTAAGCGTGATGCCAGTGCAGACCCAAGCAAAAGTGAATCCATGGGTATGCAAGCCTACTTAGGTGGTGCTTTTTCTACTGATGAAAAACGCTATCAAAAAATAGATTTTGATGACATTAAAAGCAAAGGTTTTCAAGCTGATTCAGTAGGTGGTTGGGCTGCTATGCTTCAACACTACTTTATTACTTCTTGGATACCGCCTCAAAATGAAAGCAATTTCTTTAGTACCCGTACTGACAGAGCTGGCAATCACATTGTTGGCTTTAATGGTTCTGAATACCTAGTTGAACCAGGAACAAGTACTAACCTTTCTGCAGGCATTTACATTGGCCCTAAAATACAGAAAGACATGGAAGCTGTTGCTCCTAACCTAGATTTAACTGTTGATTACGGTTGGCTTTGGTTTATTGCACAACCTTTGTTTTGGTTGCTGAACTGGTTTCATGGCTTTATTGGTAACTGGGGTTTTTCTATTATCCTAGTTACTGTAGTAATCAAACTAGCCTTCTATAAGTTATCAGCAACAGCTTACCGCTCTATGGCTAATATGCGTCGAGTTGCACCTAAGCTAACCCGCATAAAAGAAGAAGCAGGGGATGACCGTCAAAAGCTTTCACAAGCTATGATGGAACTTTACCGCAAAGAAAAAATTAACCCCATGGGTGGGTGTTTGCCAATTTTAGTGCAGATGCCAGTATTTATTGCCCTCTACTGGATGCTAATGGAGTCGGTGGAGTTACGTCATGCGCCATTTGTTTTATGGATAGCTGACCTTTCCATGAAAGACCCCTACTTTGTACTCCCAATCATTATGGGTGCAAGTATGTTTGTTCAGCAGATGCTTAACCCTACGCCTCCAGATCCTATGCAGGCAAAAATAATGAAGATGCTGCCTATCATTTTCACCTTCTTTTTCCTCTTCTTCCCAGCAGGGCTAGTACTTTACTGGGTAGTAAACAACCTCTTATCAATTTTACAGCAGTGGTACATTACTCAAAAAATTGAAAAAGAAGATAAAGAAAAAGATAAATTAGCCAAAACTTGATTTAACCTAACCCCCTCCCAGTGAGGGGGTTTTGCTATCTAAGAGTAAAAAAACATGAGTCAGCAAGACACCATTGCCGCAGTTGCCACACCACCAGGTAGAGGTGGCGTTGGTATTGTTAGGGTATCTGGCGCTTTATGCAAAATACTAGCTAAAAAGCTGCTGGGTATAACCCCTACCCCACGTTACGCACACTACCTACCATTTTTAGATGTGCAGGGTGACGTTATTGATGAAGGGTTAGCTTTGTATTTCCCTGGCCCTAACTCATTTACAGGCGAAGATGTTTTAGAGTTTCAAGGCCATGGTGGACCTGTATTGCTAGATAGGCTATTAGAAAACTTATTACAACTAGGTGTAAGGTTGGCAGAACCTGGCGAATTTTCACAAAGGGCTTTTTTAAACGATAAGTTAGACTTAGCTCAGGCAGAAGCGATAGCGGATATGATTGATGCCACCTCACGCCAAGCAGCTGACAATGCACTTAAATCTTTACAGGGTGTTTTTTCACAAAAAGTTCATACCCTTGTGGATAAGTTAATCTATCTGCGCATGTATGTTGAAGCAGCCATAGATTTTCCTGAAGAAGAAATCGATTTTATAAGTGATGGCAAGGTTAAAGAAGATTTAAACGCAATAATTAGGCAATTAGATGCAGTAAAAAACGAAGCGCAACAAGGCTTTTTAATGCGCGAAGGCATGAATGTGGTGTTAGCTGGCAGACCTAACGCTGGTAAGTCTAGCCTAATGAATGCTTTGGCTGGTTATGATAAAGCTCTAGTGACTGAAATAGCAGGCACTACCCGTGATGTTTTAAAAGAACATATCCACCTTGATGGTATGCCCCTACATTTAATAGATACTGCTGGCCTAAGAGAAACGGAAGACCTAGTAGAGCAACTTGGTGTGGAACGAGCTTGGCAAGAAATTGAAAAAGCCGACCGTATTTTACTTTTAGTTGATGCTCAAGAAACAACTAGTTTAGACCCTTTCGAAATTTGGCCAGAATTTGTTAAACGCCTACCTCATCCAGAGCGTTTAACGCTGGTTAGAAATAAAATAGATTTAACAGCGGAAGACCCCGTAGCTGACTTATCCACCAGCCCTCCTGTTATTCGTATTGCAGCTAAACAGCTAGTGGGTGTGGATAACTTAAGGAAGCACCTTAAAGAAGTTATGGGGTTTCAAAATACAACGGAAGGAGGGTTTTCTGCCCGAAGACGACACCTAGATGCGCTTCAAAGAGCAAGTCAAGTTATCCACAAGGGAAAACTACAGTTAGAGTTAAATGGTGCAGGGGAACTCTTAGCAGAAGACCTACGCAGCGCACAAGAAAGCCTAGCAGAAATAACAGGGCAATTTACTGCTGATGATTTACTAGGCAAGATTTTTGGAGAATTCTGTATCGGTAAATAGCAATTACCAAGAATTAAATTCATTCATATAGCAAGGCGATGAAGTCTGTTCATTGCCTTTATCCAATCTATCTTCCTGCCTTAACAAGTCTAATACCTTATTTTTTAAAATGGATAGGTGAGACTCCTCTAGATTTTTTACCGCACTCAATAGCGTTAAGCGTCCTTTACGAGCTGCAATAAGCAAAGGAAGTAAGTCCTCTTCAACTTCTGAGAGTTCTTCTCGGTACTGCTGACTAAATTCATCAAAAGTTAGCACTTGATCATGCCACTTTTTTCTAAGTGCATTGCTAGGGCAAATTTTTGGTAACCACAAGTCTAAATTCAATGAATCCTTCTTAAAACCTCTTGGCCATAATCGATCAGCCAGCAGTCTAAAACCATCTTTTGTCTCTATCGCTTGATAAACACGCTTTAAAACAATGTTGTAAGCCATCGTTTTTCTCCAAATAAACAACTTATGGTTGGGGATAACTCAAGAGTTTAACAGTAAATAAGCTGGGCTTAACTAGCCGAATAACTAGCGCCTGTGTATAAGATAGCGAGTTATCTACAAGCAGTCAGCAGGTTGGTTACACCTTCTCCCAAGTAAACGCACTTACTTATCCAGTTCTGTAACTACTATAAAATAAGGCCTAGCGCTAGTTATCCACAGAAAGTGTCCACACTAGTAATAACAGTAGTTATAAAAAACCTTTAACAACTATTACTATTGTTACTTAGTGGGGATAAAGTAGATTTGTGCTGTAGTTGGGCTACATTCAGGCTATAATCGCCCGCTAAGTTAAAAGAATTCTTTTGAGGTGACCTGTGGATTATCCAACCCGCTTTGATGTGCTAGTAATTGGCGGTGGCCACGCAGGAACGGAAGCCGCGTTAGCTGCAGCACGGATGGGTTGTAATACTTTGTTGTTGACCCACAATGTTGAAACGCTTGGGCAAATGTCCTGTAACCCTGCTATAGGTGGAATTGGAAAAAGTCATCTGGTTCGTGAAGTTGATGCGCTAGGTGGGGCTATGGCTCAAGCAACTGACTTGGCAGGGATTCAATTTAGAGTATTAAATTCACGTAAAGGCCCTGCTGTAAGAGCAACTAGAGCGCAAGCAGATAGAGTGCTTTACAAAGCAGCCATTAGAAAAATATTAGAAAATCAGCCTAACTTACAAATTTTTCAACAAGCTGCAGATGACTTAATTGTTCAAGGCGACAAAGTTTGTGGTGCTGTAACTCAAACAGGTATAAAAATTTATGCTACTAGCGTTGTTCTCACCACAGGTACATTTTTAGGTGGTGTTATTCACCTAGGCTTGCAAAATTATTCTGGTGGCCGTGCGGGTGATCCACCTTCTACGGCTTTAGCAGCAAGATTAAGAGAATTGCCTCTCCGTGTAGGCCGCTTAAAAACAGGTACACCACCGCGTATTGATGCAAGAAGTGTAGACTTTTCACTTATGGAAGCTCAGCCAAGTGATGAAACTCTACCGGTCATGTCATTTTTGGGTAAACCTGAAGATCATCCAGAGCAAATAAGTTGCTATATCACCCACACAAACGAGCGTACACACGAAATTATTCGTAATAATCTCGATAGATCACCTATGTATGCTGGTGTTATAGAAGGGGTTGGGCCACGTTACTGTCCTTCCATAGAAGATAAAATCCATCGCTTTGCAGACAAAGCTAGCCATCAGATTTTTATGGAACCTGAAGGGCTTACCACACACGAACTTTACCCTAATGGTATTTCTACCTCCCTACCTTTTGATGTGCAAATAGAACTAGTTCGTACCATAAGAGGCTTAGAAAAGGCGCATATTATTCGTCCAGGCTATGCCATTGAGTATGACTACTTTAATCCACAAGATTTACAGCCAAGTCTAGAAACTAAAGTTATCCACAACCTATTTTTTGCCGGACAAATTAACGGCACAACTGGCTATGAAGAGGCTGCAGCTCAAGGTTTGTTAGCTGGAATGAATGCAGCACGTAGGGTGCAAGAAAAAGAAAGTTGGAGCCCAAGGCGTGATGAAGCTTATCTTGGTGTATTGATAGATGACTTAATTACACTAGGTACTTCAGAGCCTTACCGTATGTTTACATCGCGGGCTGAATACCGTCTTTTGCTTCGTGAAGATAATGCAGACTTACGTTTAACAGAAAAAGGCCGCGAATTAGGTTTAATTGATGATTTACGCTGGCAAGCTTTTGAAACTAAGCGTGATGCCATAGAGTTAGAAAAAGCACGCCTAAAAGGCACTTTTATTCACCCTAACACTGCTGCGGCAAATGCTTTGGCTAGTAAGTTAGAACAGCCTTTAAGTAAAGAGCATCCCTTGTTAGATTTACTAAAAAGACCTGAATTAGATTACTGGGATTTAGCACATTTAGCGCCTGGCGAACTACCACTAGACCCACAGGTTCAAGAACAGGTTCAAATTCAAGTTAAGTACGCAGGTTATATTGATCGTCAGGCAGAAGAAATACTTAGAGTTAGACGGCAAGAAGACACTCGTTTGCCTTTAGATTTGGATTATACCCAAGTTAGCGGGCTATCAAATGAAATTAAAAACAAATTAGCCAATGTAAAACCTGCTACCTTAGCGCAGGCGGGTCGTATTCCTGGTGTAACACCAGCGGCTGTTTCGATGTTGCTCGTTCATCTAAAAAAACGTTCTTTGTTGGTAAAGTAGGTATGGATATAGATACTCAGCTTGAACAAACACTTAGATCTGGCCTTAACGAAATGCAGATTAACGCCAGTGAATTCCAAGTGAATCAGCTACTTAGTTATTTGCAGTTATTAATTAAGTGGAATCAAGCATATAACTTGACAGCTGTCCGTGATCCGATAGAAATGATTTACCGTCACTTGTTTGATAGTTTATCTATTTTGCCCTACCTAACAGAAGGCGAGCTAACTGATATAGGGTCAGGTGCAGGTTTGCCGGGTATTCCGCTTGCAATAATGAAACCAGAATTGCAGGTATTATCCTTAGATTCTAACGGCAAAAAAACCCGTTTTCAGTTTCAAGTAAAAACAACGTTGAATCTAAAAAACTTTGATGTACAGCAGGTTCGTGCTGAAGCTTTGCAACTTAGCACAAGAAGTAAACAGTTGGTTAGTCGTGCATTTGCTAGTCTGAAAGACTTTGTAAATTTGACCGAGCCTTTTGCAGCTGAAGATGCGCGTTGGTTGGCAATGAAAGGCTTGTACCCAGAAGATGAGCTAGCCGAACTACCAGAAGGGTATGTTTGTGAGCAAACACACTTGCTACAAGTACCTAAGGAAGAAGGACAGCGTCACCTGCTGGTTTTAGTTAAGCAGATGAAAGGATAAAGCTGTGACAAAAATATTTGCAGTAACTAACCAAAAAGGTGGAGTAGGAAAAACGACCACCTGCGTAAATCTTGCAGCCTCGCTTATCGCTACCAAACGTAAGGTGTTGTTAGTTGATATGGACCCACAGGGTCATGCAACTTTAGGAAGTGGTGTCGATAAAAAAGATTTAAAACTCTCAGTGTATGATTTATTAATGGGAGAAGCTTCAGCTGAAGATGTACGGTTAAAAACCGATCCTGCTGGGTATGATCTACTACCTGCAAATGTTGATTTAGCCGGAGCAGAGGTTAACTTAATAAATGAGCCACAAAGAGAAAGGCGCTTAGCAGAAGCGTTAGACAGCATTAAAAAAGAATACGACTTCATTTTAATTGACTGCCCTCCTTCCCTGAACCTACTGACGATTAATGCCTTAACAGCCGCTCGGGGTGTGCTAGTACCAGTACAATGCGAGTATTATGCTTTGGAAGGCTTGGCATCACTGCTTGATACTTTAAAGCGGGTAGCTAGTACAGTTAACCCCGGTCTTGAGGTTATGGGGATATTGCGTACTATGTACGATCCACGCACTAGTTTAACGCAAGATGTTTCGAATCAATTAACAGAATATTTTAAAGACCAAGTGCTGGGCACAGTAATCCCACGTAACGTGCGTTTAGCCGAAGCCCCCAGTTATGGTATGCCAGTACTCAGTTATGATGCTAAATCTAAGGGAAGTTTAGCTTACTTAGCCTTGGCAGGTGAGATACTTAGGCGTAATTCCCTGTAATTTAATTGTTAGCAAGAGCTTATGATACCTGCAAAAAAAAGAGGTCTTGGACGCGGCTTAGATGCACTGCTTAGTGATGCCACCCAAGAGCCTACTCAAATAGATTCTAGTAACACGAGTGAACAAAGCTCAAAGGAAGGTGAGCTTAAAAAACTAGCTATAGAAAGACTTAGACCAGGCAAATACCAGCCTCGTCGTGATATGCATCCTGAGGCTCTGGAAGAGTTAGCCGCATCTATACGCCAGCAAGGTGTTATGCAACCAGTGGTGGTACGCCCTATAGCTGGAGGACAATATGAAATTATCGCCGGTGAGCGCCGTTGGCGAGCAGCTCAATTAGCTGAGTTAGAATTTATTCCTGCTTTAGTAAGAAATGCTGAAGACAGAGACGTTATTGCTTTAGCTTTAATAGAAAACTTGCAGCGCGAAGATCTTAATCCGCTAGAAGAAGCTATAGCCCTACAGCGTTTACAAAAAGAGTTTGAGTTAACCCAGCAGCAGGTAGCCGAAGCTGTCGGTAAGTCCCGCAGCTCAGTAACGAATCTTCTACGTTTATTACAGCTTCATAAAGATGTACAGCGTATGCTAGAGCACGGTGATTTAGAAATGGGTCATGCTCGTGCTTTATTAGGCTTAACAGAAACTAAACAATTAGTTGTTGCTCGGCAGGTAGTGGCTAAAGGAATGTCAGTAAGGCAAACCGAAGCTCTGGTTAGAAAAGAGCAGGAAAACCCAGCTGAGCAGAAAACAAAACCAGTTAAAGACCCAGATATAGCAAGGTTAGAAGCACAATTGCAGGCAAGCTTAGGCACAAGTGTAAAAATACAGCACTCGGCTAAAGGCAAGGGCAAGTTAGAAATAGGTTATTCAAGTTTAGCTGAACTAGACGGTATTTTGCGGCATCTACGTTAGTCAGCAAATATAGACATTGGTCGCATCTATTTAACAAAGCGAGCGAGTCTTCTTGAAGCTAAGCCGCTAAGTCTCTATAATCCCGTGGCTTTTAGCTAATTTGTAGCAGGTTTTAGAAGGGAAGCGGTTAAAAGGCATATAAAAAATTATGGCAAAACTTCCGCGTCCCCCGTTATTTAAATTGTTTTTTAAACAGTTTATAGCTCTGGTTTTTATCTGCGGTGTAGCTGTAATCATTTGGCCAGAAAGCTTGTTAGATGCGCTGCTGGGTAGCTTTATTGCCTTTATTCCACAGGTGGTTTTTGGCTATTTGGTTTTTATGTATCAGGGAGCGAGACAGCAACAAAATCAGATAAAAATGATGTTTTTAGCTGAAGGTATTAAGTTTGGTTTGACGGTGGTACTTTTTGTAGCTGTTTTTGTTTTAGTGCAACCCTCAAACCCAATTTCACTTTTAAGCACTTATGCGGCAGTTGTTTTACTTCATTGGTTGAATTTTTGGCTAATAAAGTAAAGAAACACAACTGTAAATTACAGTTTGAGGTAGATCATGGCTGGTACACCTGTAGAGTATATTAAGCATCACCTGCAAAACATGACTTATGGGCAGCACCCTGAGTTAGGTTGGAAGATGGCAGAAACAGCACAAGAAGCTGCAGATATGGGCTTTATGGCTATTCACCTTGATACCATGGCTTGGTCGATTGGTATGGGGTTGGTGTTTTTGTTTTTATTCCGCATGGCTGCTAAAAAAGCAACTTCCGGTGTGCCTGGCGGCTTACAAAACTTTGTCGAAGTTTGTGTTGAGTTTGTTGACGGTCTTGTTAAAGAAACCTTTCACGGTAAAAACGCACTAATTGCCCCCCTAGCTTTAACCATTTTTGTCTGGATTTTCTTAATGAACAGCCTTAAATGGCTACCCGTAGACTGGATTCCTAGCTTGGCACAGGCAATGGGTGCTGAATACTTCAAAATTGTACCTACCGCTGATCCAAATGCGACCTTTGGTATGTCGATTGGCGTATTTATCCTAATTCTGTTTTACAGCATAAAAATGAAGGGCGTTGGTGGCTTTGCTAAAGAACTTTCATTAACACCCTTTAACCACTGGTTACTTATACCTGTGAACTTGGTTTTAGAGTTAATTGGTCTATTCACTAAGCCAGTAAGTTTAGCCTTGCGTTTGTTTGGTAACATGTACGCAGGTGAAGTTGTCTTTATTTTGATTGCTCTTATGTACGGTGCAGGCCTATTTATGGGCGCACTTGGCATTAGTTTGCAGTGGTTGTGGGCAGTGTTCCACGTACTCGTAATTCCCTTGCAGGCGTTTATCTTCATGGTGTTAACTGTAGTTTATCTCAGTGCAGCACACGAAGAGCATTAACCAGTAACCAGCCAACTTGCCGTAAGGCAGGTTGGTGAGTTTTAGTAGTAAAAACCTTAACCCACCTTTAATCAACCTTAGTAACCTTAGGAGTAACTCATGGAACTCGTATACATTGCAGCCGCTATTATGATTGGTATGGGTGCACTGGGCACTGGCATTGGCTTCGCACTTTTAGGTGGCAAGCTGCTGGAATCCACTGCACGTCAGCCTGAGCTTGGCGGACAGCTACAAGTAAAAACCTTCCTAATGGCTGGTCTACTTGATGCTATTCCAATGATCGGTGTTGGTATGGCGATGTACCTGATTTTTGTTGTTGCTGGTTAAGACGAAGTGCTAGGGCGTTAGTCTGCTAACACCCTATATCACTTTTCGAAACCTTAAATAATGACAAAAGGTGTATCGCAATGAATATGAATATGACTCTTTTGGGTCAATCTATTTCCTTCGCGCTCTTTGTCTGGTTTTGCATGAAGTATATATGGCCGTTTATTACAACTGCCATGCGCGAACGCCAGAAAAAGATTGCTGAAGGCTTAGATTCAGCAAGTCGTGCACAGCGTGATTTAGAGCTAGCACAAGAAAAGGCGACTCAACTTTTGCGTGAAGCGAAAGAACAGTCTGCCCAAATTCTGGAACAGACTAATAAGCGTGCCAGTCTGTTGATCGAAGAAGCCAAAGAACAGGCTCGTGCTGAAGGTGTAAGACTAGTAGAAGCTGCTAAAGCTGAAATTAGTCAAGAAATTAACCGTGCTAAGGATGATTTACGCGCTCAAATGTCTGATTTAATTATTCAAGGCACAGAGCAAATCCTAGAAAGCTCGGTTGATGCAAAAGCACACAGCAAGTTGATCGGCAAACTTGCCGAACAGCTCTAAGCGAGGTGTCTATGGCAGATTACAACACGCTCGCTAGGCCCTATGCGAAGGCCGCTTTTGAGTATGCGTTGAGTGAAGGCAAGCTAAGTGAATGGTCCGCTATGTTAGGACTAGTTGCTGAAGCTGCTACAAATAAAGAAGTAGCACAATTTTTACTCAATCCCTCGCTAAACAGTGATGCAAAAGCAGAACTCCTGCTCGAAATTTGCCAAGCAAAAATCGATGATCAGAGTCGTAACTTTATCAAGCTGTTAAGTGAAAAAAGCCGTTTACCATTAATTCCAGTCATTGCTGGAATGTATGAGGCCTTTAAGGCCGAGCAGGAAAAGTCTGTTGAAGCATTAGTCACTTCTGCTTTTGAAATAGAAAGTGAGCAGCAGCAACTGCTAGTAGATGCATTACGCAAGCGTTTAAACCGTGAGGTAACACTCAAGGTAGAAATAGACAAGCGACTCATTGGCGGTGTAGTTATTCGCACCGGTGACCTGGTGATAGATGGCTCGATTCGCGGAAAAATCGCGAAACTGGCCGAGTCATTGAAATCCTGATTTTGAGGGACAAGGCATGCAGCAACTGAATCCATCCGAGATCAGTGACATTATCAAGAAGCGCATCGGTAACTTGGATGTCACTTCGAACGCCCAAAACGAGGGCACCATAGTAAGCGTTGCTGATGGTATCGTGAAAATTCACGGTCTTGGCGATGTTATGTATGGCGAGATGATTGAATTTGAACAGGGCGCCTTTGGTATGGCCCTGAACTTGGAGCGCGACTCCGTAGGTGTGGTAGTACTGGGCGATTACCTTGGCTTAGCTGAAGGTCAAACCGCTCGTTGTACTGGCCGTATTCTAGAAGTACCTGTGGGTGATGAACTCCTAGGTCGTGTAGTCGATGCACTAGGTAATCCTATCGATGGTAAAGGCCCCATCGAAGCAAAAGAAACAGACGCAGTTGAAAAAGTAGCACCGGGTGTTATTTGGCGTAAAAGTGTAGATGAGCCTCTACAAACAGGTTACAAGGCTATAGATGCCATGGTTCCTGTGGGTCGTGGTCAGCGTGAGCTGATTATCGGTGACCGTCAAATCGGTAAAACAGCCATTGCAGTTGATGCCATCATCAACCAAAAAAATACCGGTGTTAAGTGTGTTTACGTAGCTGTTGGTCAGAAGCAATCAACCATTGCTAACGTAGTACGCAAACTTGAAGAGCACGGTGCTTTAGCACACACAATTATTGTTGTTGCCTCTGCCTCTGAAGCAGCTGCACTACAATTTATTGCGCCCTACTCAGGTTGCACCATGGGTGAGTATTTCCGCGATCGCGGTCAAGATGCCCTAATCGTTTATGATGATTTAACCAAGCAAGCTTGGGCTTATCGTCAAATTTCACTCTTGCTTAAGCGCCCACCTGGCCGAGAAGCCTACCCTGGTGACGTTTTCTACTTACACTCTCGCTTACTAGAGCGTGCTTCACGTGTTAGTGAAGAGTATGTAGAACAGTTCACTAAAGGTGCCGTTAAAGGTCAGACAGGTTCTTTAACTGCTCTACCTATTATCGAAACCCAAGGTGGTGACGTATCTGCTTTCGTACCAACTAACGTAATCTCCATTACCGATGGTCAGATTTTCGTAGAGACTAACCTGTTTAACTCAGGTATTCGTCCTGCGATGAACGCCGGTGTATCGGTTTCTCGTGTTGGTGGTGCAGCGCAAACTAAAATCATTAAGAAACTGGGCGGTGGTATTAGTCTAGCTTTAGCTCAATTCCGTGAGCTAGAAGCTTTCTCTCAGTTTGCTTCTGATTTAGATGAAGCGACACGTAAGCAGCTAGAACATGGTCAGCGTGTTACTGAACTGATGAAACAAGATCAGTACAGCCCGATGACTATTGCACAAATGGGTATTTCCCTATTTGCTGCAGAAAACAATTTCTTAGATGACGTTGAAGTTCGTAAAGTACTGCCTTTCGAAAAAGCTTTACATGCCTATATGGCAAGCGAGCATGCAGACTTGATCGATCAGATCAACGAAAGCGGCGATTACTCTAAAGATATTGAAGCGGCCCTCAAATCTGCTGTAGAGCAGTTTAAGGCAACCCAGTCCTGGTAAGTTGCTTAGAGTTGGCTGATTTTATTCAACCAACTCAAGCACTTGTTGGCTAAGAAGGCGAAAGCGTATGGCAGTCGGTAAAGAGATCCGCTCCCAAATAGGGAGCATAAAGAATACGCAGAAAATCACCAGCGCTATGCAAATGGTAGCTGCGTCGAAGATGCGTAAAGCTCAGGATCGCATGGCAGCCAGCCACCCTTATGCCACGCAGATCAGAAACGTGGTCAGTCATCTTGCTGATGCTACACCTGAGTACCGTCATGTATATATGCAAGAACGTGACGTAAAAAGGGTAGGTTTTATTGTTATTTCATCCGATCGTGGTCTTTGTGGTGGTTTGAACATTAACTTGTTCAAAGCAGCTGTTAAAGAAATTGTTGAATGGAAAGACAAGGGCGCAGAAGTAGATATTTGTGCTATCGGCAGTAAGGCTGGCAGTTTCTTCCGCCGTTATGGTGGAAGTCTGGTGGCTGCCAAGAGCGGGCTGGGTGACACTCCTAGTGCTAGTGAGCTAGTGGGTAGTGTTAAAGTCATGCTGGATGCCTATGAAGAAGGCAGAATTGATAGGCTTTACGTGGTTTATAATGAATTTATTAATACCATGTCTCAAAAGCCATTGGTCCGGCAGCTGTTACCCCTGGAAGCTGAAGCAGAACAGGAAAGTGACAAGAGTAAGGTAGCCGGTTGGGATTACCTTTATGAGCCAGACCCAAGAATCCTTTTGGATACTTTGTTGGTCAGGTACATAGAATCTCAGGTTTACCAAGCTGTAGTCGAAAACATTGCTTGTGAGCAGTCTGCGCGTATGGTTGCAATGAAAAGTGCAACAGATAATGCGGGTGACTTTATTGATGAGTTACAGCTTATTTACAACAAAGCGCGTCAGGCAGCAATCACACAAGAAATCGCCGAAATTGTTGGCGGAGCTGCAGCGATCTGATGAGTGCTTCTATTTTTTCAATAGAAGTTAAAAGGGTAGCAGATTTTATTTGCAGGTTTGAGAGGAACCAAGATGAGTAGCGGACATATCGTACAGATCATCGGTGCCGTTATCGACGTAGAATTTGATCGGGCAGACGTACCCAAAGTGTACGACGCCCTGACAGTCGACGGCAGCGAAATGATACTCGAAGTTCAGCAACAGCTCGGTGATGGTATCGTGCGTTGCATTGCAATGGGTTCCACCGAAGGTCTAAAACGTGGCCTGGTGGCAAATAACACTAATGAACCAATTCAAGTTCCTGTGGGCGTTAAAACCCTAGGACGCATCATGGATGTTCTAGGCCGTCCTATCGACGAAGCCGGTCCGATTGGTGAAGAAGAGCGTTGGGGTATTCACCGTAAAGCACCTTCCTATGATGAACAATCTAGCTCGGTTGAACTGCTAGAAACGGGCATCAAAGTAATCGACCTAGTTTGCCCCTTTGCTAAGGCTGGTAAAGTGGGTCTGTTTGGTGGTGCCGGTGTAGGTAAAACAGTAAACATGATGGAGCTTATTCGTAACATTGCGATAGAGCACTCAGGTTTCTCTGTATTTGCTGGTGTTGGTGAGCGTACTCGTGAAGGTAACGACTTCTATCACGAGATGAAAGATTCCAACGTACTCGACAAAGTATCTTTGGTTTATGGTCAGATGAACGAACCACCAGGCAACCGTCTGCGTGTAGCGTTAACTGGCTTAACCATGGCTGAGAAATTCCGTGACGAAGGCCGTGATGTTCTCTTCTTTGTAGACAACATCTACCGTTATACCCTAGCCGGTACAGAAGTATCTGCACTCTTAGGTCGTATGCCTTCTGCGGTTGGTTACCAGCCTACACTAGCTGAAGAAATGGGTGTTTTGCAGGAGCGTATTACTTCTACAAAAACAGGTTCTATCACCTCGGTACAGGCCGTTTACGTACCTGCCGATGACTTAACTGACCCTTCTCCAGCAACCACCTTCTCTCACTTGGATGCTACCGTTGTACTGTCTCGTGATATCGCCTCGCTAGGTATTTACCCAGCAGTTGATCCTCTAGACTCTACTTCGCGCCAGCTAGATCCGCTAGTAGTAGGTGTTGAGCACTATACAGCTGCTCGTGGTGTGCAAACGGTTCTACAGCGTTATAAAGAACTAAAAGACATCATCGCCATTCTGGGTATGGATGAGCTTTCAGAAGAAGATAAGCTATCAGTATCACGCGCTCGTAAAATTCAGCGTTTTCTGTCACAGCCCTTCTTCGTTGCAGAAGTATTTACCGGTTCACCTGGTAAGTACGTTTCTCTGAAAGATACTATCCGTGGTTTCCAGGGTATTTTGGACGGTGATTACGATCATCTGCCCGAACAGGCTTTCTACATGGTTGGCTCTATCGAAGAAGCAGTCGAAAAAGCTAAGGGTATGAAGTAAGTTTGACGGGATAACCCAAGGGGGATACCCATGGCGATGACAATGCATTGCAATGTTGTCAGTGCTGAAAAAAAACTGTTTGATGGCCGAATTGAGTTTCTTGTGGCCTCAGGTGTAATGGGTGAGCTGGGCATTTTGCCTGGCCACGCTCCACTATTATCTGAGCTAAAACCAGGAACCATTAAGCTAACCAAACAGGGCGGTGCTGAAGAGCTAATTTATGTTTCTAGTGGTTTTTTAGAAGTACAGTCTTCAACAGTTACTGTTTTGGCAGATTCTGCTGAACGTGCTGTAAACCTAGATGAAGCTGCTGCTAAAGAAGCCTTAGAAGCTGCTAGACGCGCTGTTGACAATGAAAGTGTTGAATTGAGTTATGAGCA
The DNA here is from genome assembly GCF_000422325.1 of Marinospirillum minutulum DSM 6287. Taxonomy (GTDB): domain Bacteria; phylum Pseudomonadota; class Gammaproteobacteria; order Pseudomonadales; family Halomonadaceae; genus Marinospirillum; species Marinospirillum minutulum. The sequence continues at coordinate 263,930 of NZ_AULO01000010.1, read as the reverse complement.
GGCTGCTGCTCAGCTCCGCACTATTCAGCTACTGAAAGGTATACGTAATAAGTAAGTAACTCTACTTATTATTAGCGTTAGGTGCAGTTTACTGCACAGTCAGAAAAGGCGGCTTTGGTCGCCTTTTCTGCTTTTGACTGTTAACTATTTAAAGCAGGAGAAGGCAGCTGATGACCGAACCCAATGAAACTAAACCGCTAGAGCTTAACCTTGCCAGTGAATTACCTCTGCCAAGTGATGTAAGTTGGCGGTTTGCACAAGCTAATCTACAGCCTGTCGATGTTGCTGATCAATTAACTGCTTTATTAACAGCAGAAGAAATTGCTGCCTGTTTAGACTTGTTACCCCTAGTACGCCGCACCGAAATTTTTGATTACCTACCCGAGGGTATACAAGAAGAAGTTGCTGCTGTTTTTAGTTTAGATTCTTTAATGGAGTTATTAGAAGAACTCCCCTCAGATAGTGCCGCTGATTTATTTAATCTTCTTACTCCAGACCAGCAAGCTGATTTACTAAGAGACCTTCCAGCCCGTAATCGTGCCACTCTAGAGCACCTTTCCCGTTACCCTGTTGGTACTGCGGGTGCTTTAATGACCTCTGAAATATCGCTATTACCGACGGGTATTACTGTTCAGAGAGCGTTAGAAATTTTGCGACGGACAGCTGCAGGCTCAGAAACCATTTACCATACCTATATTGTTGACCCACGCCACAGGCTTGTTGGTGTGGTTTCTTTGCGTGAGTTAATTCTTGCACCACCTAAAGCTAGTTTAGACAAACTAATGACAGAAGAACTGGTCACTATTTTGCCAGACCAGCATCAACAGGAAGCCGCTAGACTGGTAAGCCGCTATGACTTATTAGCCCTGCCTGTCGTCGATGAAAGTCAGCGCTTGCTTGGCATCATTACTTATGATGATGCAATGGATGTTGTGGAAGAAGAAGACACAGAAGATATTCACTTAAGTGCTAGTGTTGCGCCTTTAGAAGAAGGTTTATTACGTACCAGTCTAGTTAACCTCTACCGCAGCCGTGTGATGTGGTTAATTTTACTTATTTTTGCCAACTTGGTTTCTGGTGTAGGCATTACTTTTTTTGAAGACACCATCTCAGCTAAGGTTGCCTTGGTGTTCTTCTTACCCTTGCTTATTGGGAGTGGTGGTAATGCAGGAGCGCAAGCTTCTACACTAATGGTGCGTGGTTTAGCGGTAGGTGATGTGGGTTTAGGTGACTGGACAAGACTTCTAGGTCGAGAACTTTTAGTTGCTGGTGCCCTAGGCTTAACCATGGCAATTGCTGTGTCGCCTATAGGAATGTTTCGTGGTGGTACAGATATAGCTCTAGTTGTTGGTTTAAGCATGGTTGTTATAGTGTTGTTCGGAAGTTTATTAGGTATGAGCCTACCTTTCTTGCTTCATCGTTTAAAATGGGACCCCGCAACAGCTTCTACTCCGCTGGTTACTACCCTAGCAGACGCAGGAGGCGTAGTTACTTATTTTGCTTTAGCTACCTGGTTGCTAGGTTTGCATTAATTTTGTGCTAACTATTTGTTGTTACAGTAAAAGAGAAAATACATGTTTAGAAAACTCAACCTATGTTTAAAGCTAAGCCTCCTAGTACTTTTATTCAGCTTAGCGGCCTGTACAGAAGAGACAACAAAGCAACCAGTACGCCTACAAGGGCAAATTTTTGGAAGCTTTTGGCTAGCAACCCTGCCAGATGAATGGACGCCAGAGCAGATTAAAGTATTACAAGAAGGTATCCAAGGCGAGCTAGATAAGGTGGATCTTGCTATGTCTACCTATAAACCAGAATCAGAGCTAAATCGGTTTAATCAAGCACCACTGAATGAGTGGGTTGAAATTTCTGCCCCCCTTTTTGAAGTGTTTAGTATCAGCCAATCAGTTGCTCAGGCTAGCCAAGGTGCTTTTGATGTAACGCTTGGTGGTTTAGTTAATCTATGGAGCTTTGGGCCAGAAGCCAGACCCGAGGCTATTCCTAGCAGCAATTTACTTGAAGAACGCTTAGCTGAAACAGGTTACAAATACCTAGAGCTAGATGCCGAGCAACAGGCTGCCCGACGCCTTACCAATAGTTTTGTTGACTTATCAGGTGTAGCTAAGGGCTATGCGGTCGATAAAGTTGCCCAGTGGTTAGGTGAACAGGGTGTTAGTAACTTTCTAGTCAATGTAGGTGGCGAAATAATAGTTGCTGGTTACAGAGCTGAACAACAGCCTTGGCGAGTCGGTATAGAAGTACCCGATGGAAGCCAACAAACTGCCCACCATATTTTACAAGTAACCAACGAATCAGTTGCCACTTCAGGTGATTACCGTAATTTTTATGAACTAGATGGTCAGCGTATGTCGCACACCATTAACCCTAAAACAGGTTGGCCAATTGCACATAATTTAGCCTCAGTTACTGTTATCCATCCTAGTAATGCCGTTGCAGATGCTTGGGCTACCGCTTTTATGGTGTTGGGAACTGAAGCCAGTTTGAATTTAGCAAACCGTGAAAATATTAAGGTGCTGTTAATAAGTAAAAATAAGGATACTTGGCAAACTCAAGTATCTAATAGTTTAGCGCAAACCTTGGGTGAAGAATTAACCAAAAAAATTCTCCGTTAAGCTGGTTTTGTTGTTTAGGAAAAAAACATGATAAGTGACGAGCAGGTAGCTAGTTTACATAAAGCCATGGCAGAAGATGACACGCTGGTACTTGAGCAGCTGGTCATAGATATTCAGCCAGCTGATTTAGCTGAATTTGTTCGTCGACAAACACCTGAGTTGGGTCTAAAGCTTTTAACCTACCTACGCTTAGAAGAACGCGCAGATGTTTTTGGTTATCTAGACGTTGCCAGTCAGTGTGGTTTAGCTGAGGAAATGACAGAAAAAGGTTTGTCCCAGCTTTTTGTTCATATGAACTCAGATGAACGAGCTGACTTTTTTAATGGTTTATCTGAAATAAAACGGCAAAGTATCTTAAGGCACTTAGCAAAAGAAGAGCGAGAAGATATACGCCGTTTAGCAAGTTATGAAGAAGGCACGACTGGCTCAGTTATGTCGAGTGATTATGTCACCGTTGTTGCAGGAACTAACGTTGCTCAAGCCCTAGAAGTTGTACGTCATACTGCGCCTAATGCAGAAACCATCTATCAAATATTTATACTGAATGAAGACCATCAGCTAGTAGGTGGAATATCTTTAAGGCAGTTAATTCTAGCCAAACCAGATGCTCAGGTTGATAGGGTAATGACCAAAGAGCTGGTTAGCATAAATGCTGCTGAACCAAGAGAAGAAGCAGCAAGATTAATTAGCCGCTATGATTTATTAGCTTTACCCGCAGTTGATGATAAGCAGTGCCTTGTTGGCATAGTGACTTACGATGATGCTATGGATGTAGCAGAAGCAGAAGCTACGGAAGATATGCATAAGGGTGCATCTATTGGCCCATCCGATGAAGGTTTTGGGCAGGCCACTATTCGTAACCTCTATAGTCGCCGAGTTAACTGGTTAGTGCTTTTAGTATTTGCCAATATTCTTTCTGGCGCGGGCATAGCCTTTTATGAAGAAATGATAGAAGCCTATGTGGTGCTAGTATTCTTTTTACCCTTGTTGGTTGCTAGTGGTGGCAATGCAGGATCACAAGCCTCTACCCTAATGATTCGTGGTCTAGCCACAGGTGATATAGGCATTAAAGACTGGGGCAGGTTATTAATACGCGAGTTAATTGTCGCTTCCTTTTTAGGTTTAACCATGGCACTTGCCATCGTGGGTATAGGTTTTTGGCGTGGTGGTATAGAAATAGCTCAAGTAGTCGCTTACAGCATGGTGCTTATTGTACTGGTCGGCAGTTTAATTGGTTTAACCCTGCCTTTTTTACTGCTTAAAGTAGGCTGGGATCCAGCAACTGCAAGCGGCCCCTTAGTAACCTCGATTGCTGATATTATAGGCGTACTTATTTACTTTGCTATTGCCACCTCTGTCTTAGCCTTTTAATTAAAATCATTTTTGTGGAGTTGTTATGACGCTTGAAGTTGTGATTCTAGCTGCTGGTCAGGGAACAAGAATGCGCTCATCCCTACCAAAAGTGCTTCACCCTATTGCTGGCAAGCCTATGGTTGGCCATGTGGTTGACACTGTTCGTAGTTTAAAGGCTAGTGGTATTTACCTAGTGGTAGGTCATGGTGCAGATAAAGTACGTGCATCCTTAGCTGCAGATGATGTGGCCTTTGTAGAACAACTTGAACAACTAGGCACTGGTCATGCGGTGACTCAAGCCTTGCCTAAGCTAAGTGAAAACAGCCAAGTGCTAATTCTTTATGGTGATGTGCCACTCATCAAAGCCGCTACCCTAGAAAAACTCTTAGTTCATGCCACAGCAACTAGCCTAGGTTTGCTAACCGTTAAGTTAGATAACCCCAGCGGCTATGGTCGGATTATTCGTGATGAACAACAAAAGGTAGCGGCAATAGTTGAACAAAAAGATGCCAATGAGCAGCAGCTAGCCGTGCAAGAAATAAATACCGGCATTCTAGCGGTTACCAGCAAGCAACTAAATCGTTGGCTACCCCAGCTTTCTAACAATAATGCACAGGGCGAATATTATTTAACCGACATTATTGCTATGGCTTATCAAGAAGGCACGCTAATAGAAACCGTACAGCCAGCTTCTACCGCTGAGGTGGAAGGGGTTAATAATCGCTTACAGCTAGCAGAATTAGAAAGGGTTTATCAACTAGAGCAAGCCGATAAGTTAATGACCGCTGGAGTCAGCCTAGCCGACCCAGCCCGTTTAGATGTGCGCGGTGAACTAAGTACCGCCCGTGATGTTTTTATAGACGTAGGCTGTATTTTTGAAGGCCAAGTTGAACTAGCCGAAGGGGTAGAGGTTGGCCCTTATAGTATTCTAAAAAATGCCCGTTTAGGTCCAGGCGTTAAGCTAGCGGCTTTTAGTCATTTAGAAGATGTAACACTGGATGGCGACAACCAAGTTGGCCCTTTTGCTCGTTTACGTCCTGGAACCCACCTAGAAACAGGTGCCAAAATTGGTAACTTTGTTGAGACCAAAAAAACGCAGGTGGGGCAGGGCGCTAAAATTAACCACCTAAGTTATATAGGTGATGCAGATGTAGGTGCTAATGCCAATATTGGTGCTGGCACAATTACCTGTAACTATGATGGTGTGAATAAACACTTCACTAAAATTGGTGCTGGTGCTTTTATTGGCTCTAATAGCAGCCTAGTTGCACCAGTAGAAATAGGAGCAGGAGCCACCGTGGGTGCAGGATCAACCATTACTCGTAAAGTTGATGATAATGCACTTGCAGTGACCCGAGCCAAACAATTACAAAAAGCTAACTGGCCTAAACCGGTTAAAAAATAGGAAAACTACTATGTGCGGTATTGTTGGTGCAGTGGCTGAACGTAATGTCAGCGCCATTTTATTAGAAGGTTTGAAGCGTTTAGAGTACCGAGGCTATGATTCGGCTGGTTTGGCAATCATTAACACGGAAAAAAAGTTACAGCGTTGCCGTGCCCAAGGCAAAGTTATTGAAGTTGAAAACAAATTGTTGGCTAACCCCCTCTTAGGTCATTTGGGTGTGGCACACACCCGCTGGGCAACCCACGGCAAGCCAAGTGAAAATAATGCTCACCCCCACCTTTCTAGTGATGAGTTGGCCTTAGTACATAACGGCATTATTGAAAACCACGAACCCTTAAGAAAGCAGTTACAAGCGGCAGGTTATCAATTTACTTCAGAAACAGACACTGAAGTGGTGGCGCACTTGGTTCACCAAATTTATCAGCAAACCCAAGACTTGACCGAAGCCGTTAGACAAACCATTGCTCAACTAGAGGGTGCTTATGCTTTGGCGGTTATTCATCAACAACACCCAAATGAACTGGTTTGCGCCCGAAAAGGCAGTCCGCTGGTTATAGGTGTGGGCATAGGCGAAACCTTCTGTGCTTCAGATCCTCTAGCCTTGTTGCAAGTAACCGACCGCTTTATTTACCTAGAAGAAGGCGACCTTGCCACCCTAACTTTAACCGAACAGCGCATTATTAATCAGCAGGGCGAAAAAATTGAACGCCCAATCCTGCAATGGGAACACGGCAACCAAGCAGCAGAAAAAGGCGAATACCGCCACTTTATGCTGAAAGAAATTTATGAACAGCCTGCCGTTATTGCTGCCACGCTAGAAGGCCGTATCTCCGACAGCCGAGTTTTGCCACAGGCTTTGGGCGCAGTGGCTATGGAATTATTGCCCAAGGTTAAACAGGTGCAAATTATCGCCTGCGGTACAAGTTACCATGCTGGCATGGTGGCGCGTTATTGGATAGAACGCCTAGCTGGTTTGCCCTGCCAAGTGGAAGTGGCTAGCGAATACCGTTACCGCGATGTGGTGGTTGCCGAAAACTGCTTGTTTGTAACCATTTCCCAATCGGGCGAAACCGCCGATACCCTTGCAGCGTTACGCTTTGCTAAAAACGCTGGCTATTTAGGCTCGCTGGCCATTTGTAATGCGCCAGGTTCTTCGTTGGTGCGCGAGTCTGATCTAAGCCTTATGACCCAAGCCGGTCCAGAAATTGGCGTGGCTTCAACCAAAGCTTTCACTACTCAGCTAACCGCCTTGCTGTTGTTAACCTTGTCTTTGCGCCGTGCCCACCTGCCCGATCCACAAGCAAAAGATGCAGTGGAAGCTGAGTTGGTTCAGGCCTTGCGTTCTTTGCCACGTATTGCAGAAGCAAGCTTACAGCTAGACAAGCAAATAGAAGTGATGGCACAAGATTTTGCCGAGAAAAACCATGCCTTATTCCTAGGCCGTGGTAGCCATTACCCCATTGCGCTTGAAGGCGCATTAAAGCTAAAAGAGATTTCTTACATTCATGCCGAGGCCTACCCAGCCGGTGAGTTAAAGCATGGTCCTTTAGCTTTAGTAGATGACACTATGCCAGTCATTGCAGTGGCACCTAAAGACGACCTAGTTGAAAAGCTAAAATCTAACCTGCAAGAAGTGCGAGCGCGGGGCGGTGAACTGTTTGTATTTGCCGACCCAGATAGTTTCTTAGAGCTAGAAGAAGGCATGAAGGTTATCCACCTTCCTGCTATACATGATGTATTGGCTCCTATTATTTACACCCTGCCCTTACAGTTGCTTTCTTATCATGTAGCTGTACTTAAAGGCACCGACGTAGACCAGCCGCGTAACTTGGCTAAGTCTGTTACTGTTGAATAGTTTGTAGATTAGATAAACCGCTTAAAATTTTGGAGTTCTTGTGTCTCAGTTAAAAATTGCCACGCGTCGTAGTCCTTTAGCCTTGTGGCAGGCGGAACACGTTAAAGCCCGTTTAGAAGCTTTGCACCCTAATTTAGAAGTGGTGTTGGTTCCCATTAAAACGCAGGGCGATATTATTTTAAACACGCCCTTGTCAAAAATTGGCGGCAAAGGTTTGTTTGTTAAAGAGCTAGAAGCCTGCATGTTAAATGGCGAAGCCGACATAGCCGTGCATTCCATGAAAGATGTACCTATGGAATTTCCAGAAGGTTTGATGCTTGGTCCCATTTTAGAACGCCATGCACCTACCGATGCTTTTGTATCAAATAAGTATGATTCCTTTGATGCTATGCCAGCCGGCAGTATTGTAGGTACTTCTAGCCTGCGCCGCAGTTGCCAAATTTTGGCTAACCGCCCCGATTTAAAAGTGGAATGGCTGCGCGGTAATATTCAAACTCGTATGGGCAAGCTAGATGCTGGTGATTACGATGCTATTTTATTAGCTACTTCTGGCCTGCAACGCATGGGCTTGGGTGAGCGAGTGCGCTTAGACATTCCAGCCGAAATTTCTTTACCGGCTTGTGGTCAGGGTGCTTTAGGCATAGAACTGCGAGAAGACGACGAACGCTGCGCTGCTTTGGTTGCACCTTTAAACGATGTACCTTCTGCTACTTGCGTGTTGGCAGAAAGAGCCATGAACACTCGCTTGCAAGGCGGTTGTCAGGTGCCAATTGGTGGCTATGCTATTTTAGAAGGCGATCAGCTGTGGCTACGTGCGCTAGTGGGCGAACCGGAAGGAACGCTTATTTTACGTGCTGAAGCTAAAGGCCCAGCCAGTGACCCTGTTGCTTTAGGAATTAAAGTAGCCGAAGACCTTTTATCTCAGGGTGCAGGTGAAATTTTGTCTAAAGTTTATGGTTTTAAGGTAGATTAAACTTTGCCCATTAAAATATTAACCACCCGCCCTGAAGCCATGGCAGAGCGGTTGGTTTTGCCCCTGCAAGCGGCAGGCTACCAAGTGAACAATGTGCCTTTATTGGCGATTGAACCGCTGACTTTGCAAGCCCAACAAAAACAGTGGTTAATGGATTTAGACCTGTTTCAGCGTGTGGTGGTTATTAGCCCTAGTGCTGCCGATGTTTTGTTAGAACTATTAGAAGACTTTTGGCCGCAGTGGCCGGTAGGTGTGAACTGGTACACAGTAGGTCAAGGGACTAAACTCAGGTTAGCGCAAGCAGGCATTGAAGCCGTTTGTCCTGAACAAGGCGATAAAAGCGAAGACCTATTATTGCACCCAGAATTACACCAGCTAGCCGGTGAAAAAGCCTTATTAGTTAAAGGGCTAGGTGGGCGAGATTTATTGTATGACAGCCTAACCGCCCGAGGTGCTAAAGTCAGTGTGTTGCCGCTTTATGAACGAGTAAAACCTAAGTTAAACCCGCAACAGGTTGAAGAGTTATTAGCCGGGAGCCACCAAGTTTTAGTCGTGACCAGTGGCGATGCTTTAGCCCAATATTTAGCTTTTGTAAAAACTAGGTTCACTGATTCACCAAGACTAGAAGAACAGCTGAATCGCTGCTGGTTATTAGTACCTAGTTACCGAATAGAACAACAAGCACGAGAAATGGGTTTTAACCGAGTTGTTAATACAGATGGTGCAGGGTCAGAAGCTATTTTAGCCGCAATTAAGGCTTTAGCTTTATAAATTAAAGAGCTAGGCATTTAAGAGGAAAGGTTATGTCTGCGAAGCAATCAGCAAACGAAAATAACAAACAGACGGCAGAACCGGCTGACAAAAAAGAAGCTGAGCAAACTAAAGCGACATCCAGTGCTAAGCAAGCCACATCACCGCAAAAAACGCCCTCCACTGCTGCCACCCTTAAAAAACCTGCAAAAAATAAAATCTGGCTAGTAACAACGGGGTTATTTGTTTTGGTGTTAACTGCCCTTGCTGCAACGGCTTTGCTTGGTTGGCATGGTTATCAACAACTAATACAACTAGAGCAACAGCTAGCAGACAGACCAACAAAACAAGCATTACAAGCACCTTTAAAAAGCTTAACAGCTATAGGTGATATACAAGATCGCCAGCTCTACCTTCAGAGAAGTTTTGAAAATCAACAGCTTCATTTGACTGATATACAACAATCGTTAGCCAAGTCGAGTGAACCTAAGCCGCATGATTGGTTATTGGCAGAAGTTGAATACCTGTTGCGCTTAGCTAATCAACGCTTACAACTTGAAGAAGATATTGAAGGTGCTTTAACACTACTGACAACGGCTGATCAGCGTTTAAAACAAGCTAATGTACCCGGCACTTTAGGCGTACGCAGTGATTTATTAGAAGACATAGAAGAACTTAAAGCCTTGCCTAAAATTGATAGGGTTTCTATAGCGCTAGGCTTACAAAAATTAGCAGATCAAGCATTAGTATTAAAGGTTCAGCCTCTCCCAGAAGCCCCCTCACTTAATCTAGCTAAGGCTAGTGAAATTGCAGCAGAACTTACTTGGTACCAATACCTATGGCAAGAAGTTAAGAACCTAATTGTGGTGCGCCAACGTGAGCTACCCCTAGAAGCCCTGCCCTTTACAGCCGAAGAGCTAGAGCTGCGTCATCAACTCAGCTCACTCTTGCTTCAAGCGTCTTGGGCAGCACTAAGAGGCGAACAGCAGCTTTATGAAACGAGTATGGCGGGTGCGCAGAAGCGTTTAGAAGGCTTTGATACTAACCAACCAGCAACCCAAACCTTTAATACCCAACTACACGCTTTGATAGCACAAAAAGTACAGCAAAAACTACCAGAAACCGAAACCAGCCTAGCTAGTTTGCAAGCCTTTATTGTTCAGCGTTATAGCTTAAAACTACCGGTTTCACCTGAAGAAGCCCCCTCAGAAACAATGAAACAAGAGGTGCAGCCATGATTAAGCGCGTCTTTTTATGGTTGTTTTTTCTTGCTGCTGCGGTGCTAGTAGGGCAGCAACTATTAAAAGGTACAGGTTATTTTTTACTGGTATTGCCCGACGGAAAAACCAGTATAGAAATGTCTTTTTGGACAGCCTTGGTACTAGTGGTTATTAGTTGGTGGGTTGCTGCTTGGCTATTACACTTTCTAGGCTGGTTGGTTCACCCTTTGCGTGGTTTAAAAGATAGGCATTTGCGCTTTAAAAACCAACGGGCACTTAAACTAACAGTAAAAGGATTAGTTGAATTAGCGCAAGGGCGTTGGCGTAGAGCAAGAAAACTGCTTTCTAAGTCGGCTAAATATAGTGGTGCACCCCTAATAAACTACCTAGCGGCTGCTCAAGCTGCTCATTATGAAGGCAAGAATGCAGACGTTGAAACCTTTCTAAAAGAAGCAGAAAAATCAACACCTTCTGCTGGCATAGCAATAGATTTTTTGCAGGCTCGAATTCAGCTAGATCAAGGTCACTATGAACAAGCCTTAGCTACCCTGGTTCGTTTACATGAAAAAGTGCCTAGTCACCCAGTGGTATTGCGCCAACTAAGAGATGTACACCTAGCCTTGGCTGACTGGAAACCCCTTATACAGCTTTTACCAGAGTTACGTCGTCATCAAATTGGCTCATTAGAAGAATTAAATCAGCTAGAAAGGCAGGTCTATTTACGTAGGTTAGATGAGCTATTAAGGGATGTGCGCCTTGCCGATAACTTTATGGCAGTCAAAGATTTATGGGAAGGCTTGCCCTCAAGAATGAAACTCGAAGACGAGCTAATACTGGCTTGGCTAAAGGTATTGATTAAGCAGGGAGAGCTAGGTTTAGCTGAACAGTTACTTAATCGAAGTTTAAAAGATACCTGGTCGGCTAAGCTTGTAGAACACTATGGTTTGTTACCTAAAGAAGCTGAGCCTAAACGACGCCTATTAGAGGCAGAACAATGGTTAAAAGAACGACCGAATGACCCAGTACTACTTCATGCGCTCGCTAGAATTAGCCAACAGCAAGCCTTGTGGGGAAAAGCGTTAGAGTACTATCAGGCGAGCTACCAGTTGGAAGTTAAAGATCAGCTTTGTGCAGAAATGTCGCAACTTTACCTCGCTTTGGGTGAAGAGCGTAAAGCAGATTTCTTTCAAAAGCTTGCTATGCAAGGCTTGCAGAGACAGCTACCCACCTTACCCTTACCAACAAAGAAATAAATACGAATTATTCTCAAAAAAAGACTTGCCAAAGATAATGAGACTGATTATCATTAATTAACAGGTCGAGAGATCTCTAAGCCTGAAAGAATTTAAGCTTTTAGCTGTGCGGTAGGTTCCCGCTCTTTTCAGGTTCTCCTCATCATCAAGCGAGTCTTTGCCACCCCTCCCCCAGGGTGGCTTTTTTTTACTTAGTTAATCATCTTGCAAGGTAAACTTACTAGCTGCTTTGTCAAAAATATTAGAGCCAGAAGAGTCACCCGCACTGTCACTACCCAACTTAATCATTAGACGTAAATCATTGGGTGAGTCAGCATGTAATAAGGCTTCCTGCTCACTCACTAAACCTTGGTTGAATAAATCAAATAAAGCCTGATCAAAGGTTTGCATACCTAAGTCACGTGATTTTTTCATTAGGTTTTTTAATTGATGAATTTCACCTTTACGAATAATGTCTGAAACCAAGGGTGTATTAAGCAATATTTCTATCGCTGCTCTGCGCCCCTTGCCATCAGGCGTAGGTACTAGCTGTTGAGCAATAATACCCCTTAGGTTAAGTGATAAATCCATAAAAATTTGTGGGTGGCGTTCGGTTGGAAAAAAGTGAATAACCCTTTCCAGTGCTTGGTCAGCATTATTGGCATGAAGCGTGGCTAAACAAAGGTGGCCAGTTTCAGCAAAAGCGAGTGCATACTCCATGGTTTCTCGATTACGCACTTCACCTATCATAATAACGTCAGGTGCTTGGCGTAGTGTATTTTTAAGTGCCACTTCAAAGCTTTCTGTATCTATTCCAACTTCTCGTTGAGTAACAATGCACTGCTTATGTTGGTGAATAAACTCAATTGGGTCTTCAATACTAATAATGTGGCCACGTGAGTTTTCATTACGGTATTGAATCATTGAAGCCAAAGAGGTGGATTTACCTGTACCTGTTGCACCAACAAAAAGAATCAAGCCCCGCTTAGTCATGGCAAGGTCTTTAATGATTTCCGGTAGATTAAGTGCATCTAGCTGCGGAATATCAAATTCAATACGGCGAAGAACCATACCCGCTTGGTTACGTTGATAAAAAGCACTGACCCTAAAGCGACCTATACCAGCCGCACTAATGGCAAAGTTACACTCTTTTTTGGCACGAAACTCTTCTCGTTGTTCTTGATTCATTATGCCAAGAACCAGTTCTCGTGCCTGATCTGCGGATAGCTTTTGATCAACTAAGGCTTCTAGTTGCCCGTCAACTTTCATTGAGGGTGCCATGCCAGTAGTAATAAATAAGTCAGAGCCTTTGCGCTCTGCCATCGTTTTTAAAAAGTCAGTAAATTTCATAGGTTAAAAGCTTTCGGGTTGTTTGGCTTTTTCACGTGCGGCTTCTTTTGTTATTAGCCCCTTAGAAACCAGCTGTTTAAGTGACTGATCCATGGTTTGCATACCGTGGACTGCACCCGTTTGAATAGCCGAGTACATTTGAGCAATTTTATCTTCTCTAATAAGGTTACGAATAGCAGGTGTGCCTATCATTATTTCGTGAGCGGCAATACGCCCACCCCCTTCTTTTTTTAGCAGCATCTGTGATACCACGCCTTGCAAAGATTCCGACAACATGGAGCGCACCATGGATTTTTCTTCCGCAGGGAAAACATCCACAATACGGTCAATGGTTTTGGCTGCACCCGTGGTGTGTAGCGTGCCAAAAACAGTGTGACCGGTTTCTGCTGCTGTTAAGGCTAGGCGAATGGTTTCTAAGTCGCGTAGTTCACCCACAAGAATAATGTCTGGGTCTTCTCTTAAAGCTGAGCGCAGTGCTTCAGAAAAGCCAAGGGTGTCGCGGTGGACTTCACGCTGATTAACTAGGCACTTTTTAGATTCATGCACAAACTCTATAGGGTCTTCAATGGTAAGGATGTGAGCATTTTTACGTTCATTAACGTAATCTATCATGGCGGCAAGGGTGGTCGATTTACCAGAACCCGTTGGACCAGTAACCAGCACCAAACCACGCTGCAACATAGCAAGGTTACGAAACACATCACCCATGCCTAGTTCATCGAGTGTGAGCACTTGCGATGGAATTAAACGGAAAACAGCACCTGCGCCACGGTTATGGTTAAATGCATTAACCCTAAAGCGAGCCAGACCAGGCAACTCAAAAGAAAAGTCGACTTCTAAAAACTCTTCGTAGTCACGTCGTTGCTTGTCATTCATTATGTCATAAACTAAAGCATGAACTTCCTTATGACTCATGGCCGGAACATTGACACGACGTATATCGCCATCGACTCGAATCATCGGGGGAAGATCTGCAGAAAGGTGCAGATCAGAAGCCTTCTGTTTTGCGCAAAAGGCGAGTAATTCTGTAATATCCATTCACAACCCTTGAAAAAAGAATAACCTAATGTTGCATTCTGTCATTACTGAGCATATCGCAAAGGTTCGCCAACAGGTAGAGCAAGCTTGTCATAAATTTGGTCGTAACCCCTCGGAGGTCAAAGTTTTAGCGGTGAGTAAAACTCAGCCTGCTGAAGCAATAAGGGTTGCGGCAGCAACAGGCCAGCAAGCCTTTGGTGAAAACTACTTACAAGAAGCTTTGCAAAAACAACAAGAGCTAGCAGATTTACCCGAACTAGAGTGGCACTTTATTGGGGCTGTTCAGTCCAATAAAACACGAGAAATAGCGGAGAACTTTGCTTGGCTACATACCCTAGCTAGGCAAAAAATAGCCCAACGGCTAAATGACCAGCGGCCAGCTAAGTTGCCTAAGTTAAAGGTGCTTATTCAAGTAAATATTAGTAATGAAGCCAGCAAGGCTGGAATACTGCCTTCTGAAGTCTTAGGTTTTGCCAAGCAACTACTTGAGCTGCCCCGTTTGGAAGTATGCGGTTTAATGTGTATACCTAAAGTCAGCGAAGATTTTACCCAGCAGCGCCAAGCTTTTGCCCAGTTGGCTGATTTACAAGCCCAACTAATGCAAGCCTTACCCGAATTAAACTTAACCACCTTGTCTATGGGTATGAGTGGTGATTTAGAGGCGGCAATAGCAGAAGGTAGTACTCTCGTTAGAATTGGCACAGCAATTTTCGGTGCTCGTGAGCCTAAGGTTTAAGTGATAGGAAAATAAGATGAAGCAGTTAAACACTAAAGATCAACCCCGAGTCGCTTTTATAGGTGCGGGTAATATGGGTGGTGCCATTCTACGTGGCCTAATAAAACAAGGTTTTCCCGCAGCCTCTTTAATGGCTACGAGTCGAGATTTAGAAAGCTTAGAGTTGTTAGCAAAAGAAACCGGCATAACCATTACGACGGATAACCAACAAGCAGCTGCTTGGGCAGATATGCTGGTTTTAGGTGTTAAGCCTCAAGTCATGCAGGAGGTGTGCTTGTCCTTGGTAGAGGTGGTGCAAGAAAAAAAGCCTCTAATCTTAAGCATAGCTGCGGGGTTAACTAGCGATCTTCTACTTGGTTGGCTGGGTGGCAACCTGCCTCTGGTACGTTCTATGCCAAACACGCCTTCGCTTTTAGGTGCTGGGGTTGCAGGGCTTTATGCTACGGCTAGGGTGAATGAACAGCAGCGTGCTTGGGTTGAACAAATTACGCAAGCGGTTGGTCAAGCTTATTGGGTGGAAGAAGAACAGCAGTTAGATGCAGTGACAGCCATTTCTGGTTCAGGCCCTGCCTATTACTTTTTATTTACCGAGGCCTTGGCAGTGGCGGGAGAAAAATTAGGTTTGAGTTCTGAGCTGGCTTTAGAGTTAGCCAAGGCAACCGCGGCAGGGGCTGGTAAAATGCTGGTTGAATCAGAAGACTTGCCAGCTGAACTAAGGCGTAAGGTTACTTCACCCGGTGGAACAACAGAGCAGGCACTAAAAACATTTATTGAGCAGGGGTTGCCTAAGTTAGTAGAAAGCGCAGCACAGGCAGCAGCAAATCGAGCGGCAGAATTAGCAGAAGAACTAAAAGGCTGCTAGGTTCAGGGCGCATAACGTAGAATAGTAAAAGAAAACAATTATTGAGCTAAGTTAGCGGAGTATTAATATGGGAATGGGCGCAGGTTTGGCTTCTTTTGTTCAGCTGTTATTCAGCATGGCTACTTTTATAGTGGTGCTAAGGTTTTTACTGCATTTAAGTAAAGCAGATTATTTCAACCCTATTACTCAGGGCGTAGTAAAAGCAACGAATCCAGTTATTTTACCGCTTCAAGCAATAATTAAACCGCAAGGGCGATTAGATTTAGCCAGCCTACTTTTTGCCCTAGCAATAAAAGCCTTAGGTATAGCGCTAGCCCTTTATTTAACTGGTTTGTTAGCAGGAGCAGGCATTGGCAATATTCTTATTGGCAGTGTTGCTGGAGTAGTAAAAACCATTTTAGATTTGTACTTCTTTATGTTAATAATTTCTATTGTACTTAGCTGGGTTGCACCTCAGGCAAACCACCCAGGTGCAGTATTGGTTTATCAATTAACCGAGCCAGTCATGGCGCCGGTTAGAAGAATTATTCCCAGCTTAGGTGGTTTAGATTTATCGCCAATCTTTGTGTTTTTAGGTATTAACCTACTTTCTAGCTTGCTTGTTGGCACTCTAGCCCAGTTAGCTGGTCTGCCAGTAGCCAGATTTATTGGTTTTTAGGCTATGGCTAACAGTCACTTGCAACCTGCCGAGCAGCATCAGTTACAAGCTAGCTTAACTGTTAGCCAACTGAATGCACGTGCACGTCAGCTACTAGAGCGAAACCTAGCTCAGGTGTGGGTTGAAGGTGAGGTATCTAATTTCACTGCCTCCAGCGCAGGACATTGGTATTTTATTTTAAAAGATGAGCAGGCTCAGCTACCTTGTGTGATGTTTGCTGGGCGCAATGCTTTAACGCCTCGTCGCCCTAACAATGGCGACCGTTTATTATTAAAAGGTAGTCTTAGTCTTTATGAGGGTCGAGGTCAGTATCAGCTTTTGGCTGAAGCCCTACGCTTTAGTGGTGAGGGCGATCTACTTGCTCGTTTAGAGGCCTTAAAAAAGAAGTTGGCTGAAGAAGGCTTGTTTGCCCCTGAGCATAAACGTGCTCTGCCTAAAATGCCTTTAACTCTGGGTGTTATTTCTTCTTTGCAAGGGGCTGCTTTACAAGATGTTTTGCAAGTATTACAGCGCCGCTGGCCTTTAGCGCAGGTGTTGGTTTATCCCGCTCAAGTGCAGGGTGTAGAAGCGCCAGCTAGCTTGCGTAGAGCGCTTGCTTTAGCTCAGTATCATGGTCAACCAGAAGTCATCCTCCTAACAAGGGGGGGTGGAAGTTTAGAAGACTTGCAGGCATTTAATGATGAAACGCTGGCGCGTATGGTGGCTGCTTCAGCTATGCCTGTTATTACAGGCGTTGGTCATGAGACCGATTTCACCCTAGTAGATTTTGTTGCTGACCAGCGTGCAGCTACTCCTTCTGTTGCAGCAGAAACAGCCAGTCCTGATGCGGCTAGTCTTTTACAGCAGCTTGAGCGTTTAAGGCAAAATTTAAACCTTGCTATGACAAGCTATTTACGTGGCCTACAACAGCGTTTAGATCATTTGTCGCTTAAAGCTGAAGCACCTTTGCGCCTAGGGCAGCAAAAACAACAAGCCTTACACTACCTAGCCAAGCGTTTGGCTAGCCAACACCCACAACAGCGTTTGCAACGTACACAAAACCAGCTACATCAGCTTACTAACCGCTTAGCGACAGCAACACCCGCTAAGCAAATAAAAGAGCAGCAACAGCGTTTAGTACAGCTAAGCAGACGTTTACAAACCAGCTTAAATAATCAGCAAGAAATAAGGCATTTAAAGCTAAGGCAAGCTGTTAGCCGCTTGCACAGTCTAAGCCCATTAAATACTTTAAATAGAGGTTATGCTTTAGCTCAAACACAGGCTAACCAGTTAATAAGAACAGCGAGTCAGGTAGCGGTGGGTGATCTTATTACCCTTAGGCTAGCGGAAGGGGCGCTAGAGTGTCGAGTGGAACAAACTCTGCCCAAAGCAGTAAGAAATTAAGGAGTGGTTATGCGTTTCGGTTGGTTAAGTCTCACTTTATGTTTGGTGCTAGTTAGCTCCCTTGTTCAAGCAGCTACCTGGCCAAGAGAGGAGCGCGTGCCTGGCGGTATAGCGATTATTAAAATACCCCAGCAGAGTGAAGCACCACCTCAGGTATTTTTTAACAAGCAGCGTGTTTATACCGTTAAAAAAAATAACCAGTGGTACGCTTGGGTGGGTATCCCTTTAAATCAAAAAACTGGTAAGGCACAAGTTTATTGGCGTACGCGTGATGGTGATTTACCCCTGCCTTTTCAGGTAAAGCATAAAGATTACCCTGTTCAAGAACTCAAGGTAGCACCCAAGCATGTGAATTTGTCTTCAGAAGACTTAGCTAGGGTTAGAAAAGAAACGCCAGAGCTAAGGGGTGCAATGAATAATTTTCGACCCATAGTTTTGCCCTTGCCTAACTTGGTTCAACCCACAGAAGGTAGAAAATCTAGTTCGTTTGGGTTTCGTCGTGTATTTAATGGTGAGTCAAGAAACCCGCACAGTGGTTTAGATATAGCCGCACCTCAAGGAACGCCCATAAAAGCAGCCTTGCCAGGACGTATTACCGCAAAAAACAACTATTTCTTTAATGGCAATACTTTGGTTATAGATCACGGACAAGGATTAACTAGCTTATACTGCCACATGAGTCGTTTTGCTGACTTAAAAGTAGGAGATGAGGTAGAGGCAGGGCAGCTGATAGGTGAAGTAGGAACAACGGGTCGCTCTACTGGCCCCCATTTACATTGGACCATGAGCTTAAATGCTGCACGTGTTAACCCTTCCTTATTTTTAAAAGAAGCCAACAATTAAACTTTAGCTAGTTAGGTGGGCGGTATGTTAAGAAGGTTTACCCTACCATTAGTGCTACTTTTTCTTGCCTATGTGCTTTGGGTTGGCTCAGAGTTTATGGAGCTGGCGCTAGGTGTAGCCTTCTTTATTTTTGGTATGATCTGCTTAGAAGATGGCTTTAAAACCTTTGCAGGTGGTGCCCTAGAAACCCTTTTACAAAATTCAACTAACCGCCTTTGGAAAAGTCTTCTGCTAGGTTTTACCAGTACTACACTCATGCAATCTAGCACCCTTGTCTCCTTAATCACCATTTCCTTTGTTAGTTCAGAAATGATTGCCCTCGCTGGGGGTATAGGCATTATTTTAGGTGCCAATATAGGAACCAGTACGGGCGCTTGGTTGATTGCAGGCTTGGGTTTAAAAGTTGATATAGCTAGCTATGCCATGCCTATGTTGGTTTTTGGTGTGCTGTTATTAATGCAAAAAAGCAAAATTATTAAAGGGGTGGGCAACCTAGTTTTAGGTGTGGGTTTTTTGTTTTTTGGTATTCATTTTATGAAGGAAGGTTTTACAGCTTTCCAACTAGGTTTTGATCTTTCTACATACAGTATGACAGGTGTTTATGGTGTTTTGCTTTTTACCTTAATAGGTACGCTAATTACTTTTGTAATGCAATCTAGCCATGCCACCTTATTAATTGTTATTGCTGCTTTAGCTGTAGGTCAGGTTAGTTATGAGAATGCTTTAGCACTTTCTATTGGTGCCAGTTTAGGTAGCGCTATTAGCGCTGTTATAGCTGGCTTTGCGGCTAACCTGGGTGGTAAAAGATTAGCAGCCGCTCAGGTGTTGTTTAGTTTGGTTACTACCCTGCTGGCTATGCTGCTAATTAATCCTTTAATGCAGCTAGTTGATTGGATGTCTAGCTGCCTTGGTATAGGTGCAGAAGACTATTTATTGAAACTGGCGCTTTTTCAAACCCTTTTCAGAGTTTTGGGTGCAGTGGTGTTTATGCCTTTTATTAGTCAGGTAGAAAGCTTTTTAATAAAAGTCATACGCTTTGTGCCTAAGAGTATTGAGCAGCCTATTTATATTTATCCAGAAGTTTTAGAAACGCCTTCTACCGTGGTGGCTGCTGTTCGTAAAGAAGTGCAGCATTTGTTTGATAATGCTTTTGGTTTGCTGGCTAGTGGTTTAAGCCTTAAGCGTAGCACCCTAGAATCAGAAGAGTCTTTATCTGCAGCGGTAAAAGCAACAAGACGGATTTTTCCAATTGATGTAGAAAATGCCTACGAAGAAAAAATAAAAAGTTTACATAGCGAGATTATTGCTTTTATTAGTGAAGCGCAAATGCGTGAATCAACTCGTGCTGCAACGGAAGAGCTGTATGTATTACGCCAAGCAAGCCGAGATATAGTTAGTGCTGTAAAAGGAATGAAACATTTACATAATAACCTGTCACGCTATGGGCTATCTGCCAATTTAGCGGTAAGAGATAGGTATGACCAAATTCGCCTACAGTTGGCAAGGCTATTAAGAGAGCTGCAAGTTTTATTAGCCGAAGAGCCTACTAGTACAACGGCATTAGCACTCGATTCACTTAGGTTATCGGTTCAAAAAGCCAGTCGTACTATGACAGATGAGCTAGATGAGATGATTCGTTATCGCCGCTTAACCGCCAATATTGCTACCTCTATTATGAATGATGAAAATTACGTAACGGATATAGCCAATAATTTGATTTCAGCAGTCCATGCTCTGTTAACTAAAGAAGCGCAAGAGACGGCTGAGTCTTTTAATTTAGACGATGTAGAAATTCAGCAACTCATAGATAAAGAAGCAGGTTTACCTCTTTAGAATCCTAAAGCTAATTTAAGGCATGAATAGTCTTGAGGCAAAAAAATGAAAGCAAAAAAACTCCTAGCCTTGCTTAGTCAGTTTTTAGATGCTGATAGTAAAACTCAGCAGGAAGAGATCAAGTCAATTCGTACTGTACTAAAAGAACTAAAAAATAAAGAGCGTGATTTGCGTGCTAAGCTGGCTGATAAAATTGACACTGATCCTGAAGATGCAGAAGCGCTTCAGCTTAAGCTGGATGTTATTTATGCACAGCGTCGCAAAGGTGTGATGAAGGTACATGCACTAAAGCGCCATTTACAGACAAGTGAAAACACAGAAACCAAAAGCGATTAAAACGCTAACAAGGAAAAGAAATGCCTGGTTCATTTGATATAAGAAGCCCGGGGTTAGCTTGGTTATTAGGGCTAGCTGCAGTTATTGTAATCTTAGCGGGCTTAAAAGCTGCGGAAGCCATAGTAATTCCAGTGATGCTAGCGCTTTTTATTGGAATTATTTGTACACCCCCGCTGCACTTTTTAACCCGCCTAAAAGTACCACCTATTTTAGCTATTTTAATTATTGTTAGTTTTTTAGTGGTGTTTGGTGGTTTGTTAGGCATGGTGGTTACTACAGCTATTGATAGCTTTATTACTCGTTTACCTGATTATCAGCAGCGCTTAGAAGCGGAAATGATCGGGCTATTACCAGCTTTAGAACGGTTTGGTGCCCCCGTTTCTAGTAAACAACTACTAACGCATTTTAATCCATCACAAGTAATGGATTGGGTTGCCAAGGCATTAACTAACCTAGGCGCTTTATTAACCAACCTATTTTTAATTATTTTTATTGTGGTTTTTTTGCTTTTAGAAGAGGCTAGCTTTCCTTTGAAACTACGCCAAGCGCTACCTAATGCAGATAAGTCACTGCGTAATGCCAGTCAGTTTGTTGTGCAGGTTAATAAGTACTTGGTTATTAAATCAACCGTTAGCCTTGTTACTGGTAGCTTAATAGCTCTATGGGTTTGGTTTTTAGGATTAGATTTTCCACTCTTGTGGGGTCTGATAGCCATGCTAATGAATTTTATACCTAATGTGGGCTCTATTTTAGCCGCCATCCCCGCTATTTTATTAGCCATAGTGCAGCTAGGTTTTCCTCAAGCAGGTTTGATTGCTAGTGGTTATGTGGCAGTTAACTTGGTTATGGGTAATTTGGTTGAACCTCGCTTTATGGGCAAGGGCTTAGGTCTGTCGCCTTTGGTGGTGTTTTTATCATTGATTCTATGGGGCTGGTTATTTGGTGCGGCCGGTATGTTTCTTTCAATACCACTTACCATGATAGCCAAAATTGCTTTAGAACAATCCTCTTCAACCCAGTGGGTAGCAGTTATGCTGGGTAATGGTGTTGCTGATGTAGAAGACCCTAGCCAAGATGAGGGTGTCGATGCTTCGCTAGAACAGAAATAATTCATTAAAAAAAGCTGGTAGCAGAAAATAACTTCTGCTATCTTTGCGCATTAATTGTTATGTTATAACATTTGGTGTCTGCAATGAAGTTTTTCGATTTCTCTCTTTTACAGCTAGGCGTTGTTACTCGCCTTTTAGCAATTATGCCGCTAGTCGCTCTTTTATGGCTACTTACCCGCTGGGCTATGAGTTAATGCTGTTATGACAAACAACCCAGCCCAAGCTTTAATACAATTCAATAACCTAACGCTAGGTTATGAAATGCACCCAGCCGTACACCATTTGCATGGCCAGATTTTAACCGGTGACTTGCTGGCAGTGGTCGGCCCTAACGGGGGTGGAAAATCTACCCTTTTAAAAGGCTTAATGGAAGAAATTCGGCCTTTAGGTGGCACTATTAGCTGGCCACTAGGTCGCTCGCAGCTTGCCTATTTACCCCAGCGTGCTCGCTTAGATTTAGATTTTCCTTTACGAGTAGCCGATTTTGTAAGCCTAGGTCATTGGCCTAGGCGCGGTGCTTTTGCTGCAATTAAAAGTACAGATAAGCAGGCAGTAGAGCAGGCATTAAAAGCAGTGGGCTTAACAGGCTTTGGTAAACGTTCGTTAGACTCTCTTTCAGGTGGGCAATTACAAAGGGTACTTTTTGCACGGTTATTATTAGAAGATGCCCCTTTAATTCTTTTAGATGAACCTTTTGCCGCTGTAGATGAAGCGACCACCGAAGATTTGCTTGCATTAATTAAGCAGTGGCAAGCTGAAGGAAGAACCGTTATTGCGGTTTTGCATGATTTACACCAAGTACGAACCCACTTCCCTAAGTGTTTATTATTAGCCCGTGATGTTTTAGGCATGGGTGTCACAGAAACAGTATTAACAGCTGAAAACCTTGCTAAAGCCCGCAAAATGCAGGTGTTGGCCGATCCTTTAGCACCTATTTGTGACCTAGATGAAGTTGAGGTGCAGGGATGATTGATTGGGTTTATCAGGCTTTATTTGCACCTTTTATAGATTTTGGCTTTATGCGCCGGGCCCTGGTGGGTTGTATAGCGTTAAGTATTAGTGCCACGCCTGTGGGTGTTTTTTTAATGCTAAGGCGTATGAGTTTAACTGGCGATGCTATCGCTCACGCCATTCTGCCGGGCGCTGCCTTGGGCTATATGGTGGCGGGTTTGTCGTTAGGCGCTATGACCTTGGGCGGTTTAATTGCGGGTTGGGTAGTGGCTTTGTTGTCGGGTGGTTTGGCACGCATTACGGTGCTTAAAGAAGATGCTAATTTAGCGGTTTTTTATCTGCTCTCATTAGCCTTAGGTGTGCTGTTGGTTTCTACGCAAAGCCGCAATATTGATTTATTGCATTTGTTGTTTGGTAGCGTGCTGGCGCTAGATAACGAAGCCCTAATACTTTTAGCAGGCATAGCCACCATTACGTTAATTTTGTTGGCAGTGTTTTTGCGGCCTTTAATTTTAGAATGCCTAGACCCTGATTTTCTGCGTCGTCATAGCAAGGTGGGTACAACCACCCACTTAGTTTTTTTAGCCTTAGTAGTGCTTAACCTAGTGGCGGGTTTTCAGGCCTTAGGCACACTTATGGCGGTGGGTATTATGATTCTGCCAGCAACAGCGGCACGTTTTTGGGCAAGGCAGTTAGACCAACTCTTGTTAGTAGCTTTGGGCTTGGCCTTGCTAGGTTGCTGGCTAGGTTTGCTTATGTCTTGGCATTTAGACTTACCCACAGGCCCAGCCATTATTTTAGTGCTGGGTAGTTTGCATATCTTTTCACTTTTTGCAGGCCGCGATGGATTGCTAAAACGCTGGCTGCATCCTAATAAACACCTTAAATCTTAATTTGGAGTGATTAAAATGGCGTTGATGGTTAAAAACATGAGTAAAAAAATGGGCAGGCTGTTTTTTGTACTTTTACTGGGCTTAGGTGTATCTCTGCTTCAAGTTAAAGAGCTTCAGGCTAAAGAAAAGCTATTAGTTGTCACCAGCTTCAGTATTTTACAAGATATGACTCAGCAGCTAGTAGGTGATCGTGCCGAAGTTGTAACGCTAGTTGGTATTAATGAAGACTCGCATACCTACCAGCCTAAGCCTTCCGATTCACGCAAATTAGCTAAGGCTGACTTAGTGATAGAAAATGGTTTGGAGTTTGAAGGCTGGATGAACCGCTTGGTTGCAGCTAGTGAATATAAAGGTTTAAGAGTAATTGCTGCACAAGGGGTTGCAGCAATTAGCATGTTGGGAGAGGACGACCACGATCATGACCATGACCATGACCATGCTAAAAATGAACATCAGCATGGTGAGTATGATCCTCATGCTTGGCAAAGTTTAGTGGCTGCTCAACAGTATGTACGTAATATTCGTGATGGCTTAATTCAAGTTGACCCGCAAGGTCAGGCTTATTATGAGGCGCAAGCCGCAGCTTATATTCAACGTTTACAAGCCTTGCATAAATCTATGAAGTCGCGCTTTGATCGCTTGCCGGTAAGTCAGCGCAAGGTTATGACACCCCATGCTGCCTTTGGCTACTTAGCTTCTGCTTATGGGCTAACGTTTGTTTCACCGCAAGGCGTTAGTACCACTTCAGAACCTTCTGCTTCAGAAATGGCTCACCTAGTAGAACAAATTCGTGAGCAACGGGTAGCGGCTATTTTTATGGAGAATACTGGCGACCCACGTTTAGTCGAGCAGTTAAAACGTGAAACAAAAGCCAAGCTAGGCGGTACACTTTATTCCGACGCCTTATCTGAAGCGTCTGGCCCAGCTGCAAGCTACTTAGAAATGATGCAGCACAATTTGGAGACGCTTCTAACCACGTTAGAATAGAAGTATTTAATTAGATAAGGACAGGCTAATGCGTAGGTATCGAATGCTAAAGGGTGTTTTGCTTATCCTTTTGCTCTTGTTAATTACAGCAACCAAAGTTAATGCTCATCCGCATGTATGGATAGACCTACGCATTAAGCCAGTTATGAATGAGCAGAGTGCGCTCTTGGGATTAGAGCAAGCTTGGCGTTTTGACCCTTTTTATAGTTTGGTGTTAATCGAAGAACTAGAAAAGGGCGGGATAGCTGCTGAATTAGAAGAACGCTATGACCAGTTAGCTTGGGAGATAGTAAAAAACTTAAATAGCGTTAACTTTTTTACTCAGGGGTATTTTTTACAAGCAGCGAGTCAATGGGGGCAGGTAACGGAAGCAACACTTTTAAGAAGAGGCCAGCGCTTAGAGCTGAGGTTTTACTTGCCTTTAGCGCAACCCTTACTATTAAAAGATAGCTCATTTAACTACCAAATTTATGACCCCACTTATTACATTGAAATGCTACATGCCACTGAGGCAGGGTTAGATAAAACGGGGCTAACAGCTGGTTGCCAGCTAGAACTAAAAGCACCTACGCCCTCGTCTAATTTAATTGAACAAGCCTTGGCTTTAGATAAAACGGAAACTTCAGAAGATCCTGAGTTAGGTAAGCATTTTGCTGAACAAGTAACCTTGGGTTGCCTAGAATGAAATACCTGCTAGCTACACTCCTTTTTTATACTTCCTTCTTAATTGCTTCACCCCTACCTGGTATTCCAGCAACTGAACCTAAGAATGAGCAACCGTCAGTGGTAGCTCAGCTTTCAACTGAATCAAGCCTAGTTAAAACTAGGGCTAGTCGATGGCAAGAATTTACTTTTTGGGTAATGCAAAAGCAGCGCGAATACCATCGTAGTCTTTCTGCTAAAATTGAAGCACTAAATGAACAGCAGACCTTACAAAATACTTGGTTATTATTATTGCTTAGCTTTTTATATGGTGTTTTTCACGCCGCAGGGCCTGGGCATGGCAAGGCAGTTTTAACCACTTATTTATTAACCCAACCAGAAAAGTTACGCCAAGGTGTGCAGCTTTCTTTTATGGCGGCAATGCTTCAGGGTATTACGGCCATTTTATTGGTGGCATTTTTAGTGCATGGCTTGGGCTGGCTGGCTAAGGAAGCCTTAGCCAGTGTGGTTTATATCGAAGCTGCTAGTTTTTTACTGGTTACTTTGCTGGGTTTGTTGCTAGTGCTTCGGGGGATAAAGCAGTTATTACCTGTTAAACCTAGTTTGCAATTTAAACCTTTAAAATCGGCAACTAGTGTTTCATCATCGCACGCTCCAGTGAGTTTACAGCTTTCATCTACTAGCTTAGCTTCTAGCGCTTGCAGTCATTGTGGTAAAGCACACCACGTAACGCCAGAACAACTTAGTGGAGGTAGCCGGTTACAAAACCTAAGCTTGGTCTTTTCTATCGGTTTGCGGCCTTGTTCAGGTGCAGTTTTGGTGTTGGTTGCTACCAATTTATTAGGGCTGTGGTGGGTAGGTGTATTGGCTACTTTAGCAATGGCTTTGGGAACTGCACTAACAGTAGCTTTTTTAGCCATTTTAGCAGTAAAGGCACGTTTGCTGGCAAAACGCTTAATTAAACTGCAAAGCAAGGCTTTAACTAGGCTTAGTGCTTTATTAGTGGTTTTGGGTGGGTGTTTTATTTTAATGTTAGGTGTTAGCCTGCTAGTGGAAAGCTTAGCTAGCAGTGGTACAAGAAGTCTTTTTTAGCTTGTGGATATCTCTGTGAATAAATGGGGATAAGTTTATTATGTAAATTTTGCAACTAAACTAATTGACTTGTATTAAACTTTCTCTTGATTGTTAAGCAAGTAAACGAGTGCTCCATTAGTATTCTTAAGAGTTACTTGCTTTTACTAGACCACCACCCAATTTTAGTCAGGAGTTAGATAATGTCTCACGAGCGGGAAGTTAAGCTCAGTGAAAGCGATATTATTGTTAGTAAAACTGACCCCAAAGGTCGAATTACCTATGCCAATAGACGCTTTATGCAAATAGCAGGCTATGCTGAGCCAGAGCTGTTAGGAAAACCACATAACTTGATTCGCCATAAAGACATGCCAAGAGGTGTGTTTCGTTTTTTGTGGCACACCTTACAACAAAAAGAAGAGTTTTTTGGTTACGTAAAGAACGCAACTTCTGATGGTGGCTTTTATTGGGTTTTTGCTAACATTACGCCTGATTACAAGACTGATTCTAGCCTAGCGGGTTATTTTTCTGTGCGTCGTCGACCTAACTATGCAGCGGTTAAGCAGGTAAATGAATGGTACAAAAAAATGTTGGTAATTGAGTCTAAAGAAACGGCTAGTCGTGCACCTGAAGCCTCTTTCTTATGGCTAAAAGAGCAAATAAAGCAACAGGGATGCAGCTATAATGAATTGCTTACACGGCTTGAAGGACTAGAGGAGTAGCCCATGTTTCGAGCAGCTAAAGGCCCTCATATCTCAAAAGGCATTCCCTTTTTAGGCAGTAAGTTTTTAATTGTTTGTGTTGTTTTTAACCTACTAACACTCATTACAGCCTTGGCAGCTTATTTTAGTTCTAGCTGGATTTGGGTTGTAATTCCATCAATACTTGCTTTGTTATTTACTATTTATGTCGCTCGTTATTCGCACAAGCCTTTAATGACCCTCTCACTTATTTATTCCGCTCTGCAAAAGGCAAGAGTAGGCGAAATGCATCATCGAATAACTCGCACAAGGGGGTTGGGTGAAGTAGGGCAGGTTAGCTGGGATTTAAATGACTTTTTAGACTTAATTGAAACCTACTTTAAGGAAGTAAACTCAGCTTTTGCTGCGGTGGCAGAAAAAAACTATTCACGCAAAGCTTTATCAAAAGGTTTGCCAGGTGAGTTTGCTCGATCCTTAGAAAGCGTTAATCAATCAATTGAAGCGATGCAGGCAAACGATGCTTTTACAGAACAAAACCGCTTAGGAACACAACTACATAAACTAAATACCCTTAATTTGCGTGAAAACTTAGAGTTGAGTCAGCAAGATTTAAAAGAAATTAGTGAGCTGATGAATGCTATAGCTCGATCTTCTGAAAAAAATGCTGAAAATGCTTTGATCAGCCAAGAAAGTGCAGTTAAGTTGGGTGGTTTGCTACAAAAAATTACTGCAAGCGTTATTTTGGTTGGTCGCACAGTAGAAGAGCTAAATGAACAAAGTGAAGCGGTTACGAGTTCCCTGCAAGCGATAACCGATATATCTGATCAAACTAGCTTGCTCGCTCTTAATGCTTCCATAGAGGCGGCACGAGCCGGTGAGCAAGGCCGAGGTTTTGCTGTTGTTGCTGATGAAGTTAAACAGCTTTCAAATAAAACAAAAGAAGCCGCTTTAAGCATTGGCTCTACCTTGCAAGGTTTTAACGAGCAGGTTGGAACTTCGCTTGAAGGCGCAAGAGAGAGTAAAGAATTAGCCGAGTTAATTATTAGTGAGGTTGAGGGTTTTCAGCAGCGTTTTGCCGAGGTGGCAGAAGATGCTAGTCAGACTTTACAGCAAGTGGAATACATTAAAGACTTAAGTTTTGCCTCCCTATTAAAAGTAGATCATGTCATTAATAAGCAGCGTGACTATGCCAACTTTAATCAGTCTGAAAGCTCGTCTAATCAAACTGAAGCACCCATTGCTAGTCGTTTACAAGATTGGCTAAATCAGTCAACAGCAACCAAGACTTCACAACTGAAGGGCTTTGATGAAGTTCGCAAAAACTATAGTTTAATGCAAAGTCAGCTTGCTGAGGCAGCAGTACTTTACCGTCAATCGAGTGCTGCTGAGCGCGAGAGGATAGTAGAAATGATGAGCAAGGCCGAAGTGCAGAGCAGGGCGTTACTCAAGGGGCTGAATCATTTAGTTCATCAGCGTTATAAAGAAACCAACAATTAAACTAAGGGTTGTTTTTGTTTTTTTAATCTAAGGCTGGTTTGCTCTTTGTCAGCAGGCCGGCCATAAAAATAACCTTGCAGATAGTCGCAGCCCTCTTGGCGTAGGTAATTTGCCTGCTCTATACTTTCCACCCCTTCAGCAACCACACTCATTTTTAAACCACGGCAGAGTGCTAAGGTTGATTCAATTATTGCTCTATCAGCTTCATTTTCTGGTAAACCTTTAACAAAAGCCCTATCAATTTTTAATTGATTAACTGGCAGGTGCTTTAAGTAAGCTAAAGAAGAGTAGCCTGTACCAAAATCATCAATTGCTAGACTAATCCCACTTTTAGAAAGCTCGTTTAGTTTTTCTAAGGTGGTTGGGTCTTGCTCCACAAACACACCTTCTGTTAACTCTAGCTCTAAGCAGCTTGGGTCTACTTGATAGTTAGCTAAAGCTTTAAGCACATTGCCTACAAAATGCTCACTTTGAAACTCAACAGGAGACACATTAACAGCTATACGGGGCGGTGCTATCCCTTCCTGCTGCCATTTAGCAAATTGCTTTAGGGCTTGTTGCAATATCCAGTGGCCAAGTGGTTCCATTAATCCGTGACGCTCAGCAAGTGGAATAAAATCATCGGGTGGAATGGTGCCCAAAGTAGGGTGTATCCAGCGTAACAATACCTCTAGCGCATGAGTTTTGCCTGTTGCTGCTGTAATAAGTGGCTGATAAAACAAACTAAGCTCATTTTTACTTAAAGCTTCACGAAGTCCCTGTAAGTAAGCTAAGGGGTTTTTTTCTGAGCGTAAATCTTCGGTAAAAAAGCGAGTTTGCCCGGCACCCTTGCTTTTGGCGGCATGAAGCGCTAACTCTGCTTCTTGTAAAACTGAGCTGGTAGTTAGGCTAGCATCATCCCAAATGGTAACGCCTATAGAGATATTGAACTCCATAAGACGACCTAAGATAGAAAAGGGTTTGCTGAGGCATTTTCTTAAGCTGCTTATTTCAGCCAGCTGTTCTGCTTCACTGCTGTTGATGACAGGTACGGCTAGAATAAACACATCAGCAGAATGGCGGGCAACCAAGCCTTGTGAGCAGCATTTTTGTAAGCGTTTAGCTATATTATTTAAAAGCTGATCACCGACACTAAAGCCGTAGCTAGAGTTAACCAGCTTGAAGTTGTTGATATCTACTAGCAATACACACCACTGCCTTTGGAGGCTAGGTAGGTTTTTGGTTAGTTTTCTTAAAAGATTGGCAGTGTTGGGTAGGCCTGTAAGGCGGTCATTTTCTGTTGCTTGTGCAAGACGCGCTTCTTGTCGGCGGTGCTCAGTAATATCACTAAAAATAGCAACAAAATGGGTAAGCTTGCCTTTATTATCTTTTACTGCTTTGCAAGTTAGCCACTCTAGGTAAACTTCACCATCTTTGCGACGGTTCCATATTTCTCCCTGCCAGATGCCTTTATTAATTAGTGCTTGCCAATACTCTTTGTAGAAGTCTTGGTCGTGATAGCCAGAGTTTAAGATACGTGGGTTTTCACCTAAAACTTCTTTTTCACTATAACCTGTAACCTGCGTAAAAGTACGGTTAACTGAAACTATGGTACCTGTGGCATCGGTAATGGTTACACCATCATGAGTGTGGTCAAAAACCTCACTCATAAGCCTTAAAGTCATTCTTTTTGATCGGTTGCGGTAGCTTTTAAACAGCTGACCAAGAAAAAAACCTAAGGCTAGTGATAGGGGTAGAAAAGTTAACAAGCTAGCAATTGAGATTGAAAGGCTGCTCATCGAGTTATTTTTCCGAAAAGGCTTTAGCTAGTGAGTGCATTTGCCTAATTTGTTCGGTTAGATGGTCTGCGCTACGTGAGGTGGCAGCAGCTTGAGTTCGGGTACTATTTGCTACCTCACGTAACTGCTGCAAGCTTTCTATTACACTACAGCTGGCTTGAGACTGTTGATGTACGGCAGTTGCTACTCGCTGGCTAGAGTTAAGAACCTGATCAGCCGCGCTAGTCATTTCACTTAATACTTGGCCAGCTTGCTCTATTTGTTCAACAGTATTTTGGCTTTCTTGGTGGCTTTCACCCATTTGTTTTACAGCTTGGCTGATATTTTGCTGAATAACTTTTATACGGCTAGTAATAGTTTCTGTTACATCTTGCGTACTGCTAGCTAGTTGGCGAACGGCATCGGCTACGACTGCAAATCCGCGACCCGATTCACCGGCTCTGGCAGCTTCTATGGCTGCATTGAGTGCTAAAAGGTTGGTTTGGTCTGCTATATCAGTAATGGCGCGAATGCTTTCACTAATAGAGGCTGCATCTTCACGCAGGCTTTCAATACTGGTGGTTGCCAAGTCAAGCTGTTCAGCCATGCGGTGTACACTTGCTACGCTGGCTTCAACACTGGCTTGACCACGGTGAGTTTCTTGATCCATGTGTTGGCTGGCTTGGTTAATGCCTTCAATGCTTTGATCAATTTCTCGGATACTTGTATCAAGTTGTTCTATCATGCTGGCCAAGTCATTTAAATGAGCTTCTTGGTTTCCTACACTCTGCTCAGATTGATGCATGGCTTCTTCTGTTGTATTAGCAACTTCACCTAAAGAGTGAGTGGCATCTTGCACTCGGCCTATGACTGTTCGTAGTTGTGCTTGCTGCATACGTAGTGCTAAATCAAGTGCACCAAATTCATTCATACTACCGTTGTAAACTTGTTGCGCTACAGGGTTGTCTACTATATTCAGTGCTTTTTGGTAGATGTTTTTAAGCGGGTTTAGAAACACTGCAGCAGAACCTAGAATAATTAACCCAAAAAATCCAACAGTAAAACCTGCCAAACTTCGGTTATCAACTAGGTAAAGTGTTGTTAGGGTAGAAAGAATTTGCAGTAAGACTAAACCCAACAAAAGACCATAGGCTGACCAACGCTTGCGGGGTGCTTTTTGTTTGCCAGTACGGATTGCTGTGTAGGTACGCTCAGCACGTTTTACGAGGCTTTCTTCAGGCTTAACTCTTACGGACTGGTAGCCTATATGTTGGTTGTTTTCAAAAATGGGTGAGACGTAAGCATCAACCCAGTAGGTGTCCCCATTTTTACAGCGATTTTTAACAACGCCCATCCAAGAATCGCCAGCTTTTATACGAGCCCATAAGTCAGCAAAGGCCAAAGGAGGCATATCTGGGTGGCGAACTAGGTTGTGATTTTTACCTACTAATTCATCACTAGAAAAGCCACTGATGCGTTGAAAATCATCATTGGCGTAAGTGGTGCTGCCCTTAAGGTTAGTAGTAGAAACCAACCTGTCTTGGTTGGTTAAAGGTATTTCTTTGTCAGTAACTGGCAGGTTTATTTTCATGGTAACAGGAGTCGCAAGTGCTGCCGTATTTAATGGAATATTAGAAGCACATATTGTAGCAGGTTAAAGGCGTGGGTGTAGATTAAGTGTTATAACTTGACATCAATTAAGTTGGAGCAGATGCAAATCACTAACTTTGTCAGTAAACTACGGCAGATAGTAAACTTAATTCTAATACCCCTAAACAAGAATCTAAAAACGGAAGTATCTAGTGACCCAACAAAATTCCTACACTTATGAAGAACTTTTAGCTTGTGGCCGTGGTGAACTTTTTGGCCCTGGCAACGCCCAACTACCAACACCCAACATGTTAATGTTAGACCGTATTCTAACAATCGACAAAGATGGTGGGTCTTACGGTAAAGGACAAATTATCGCTGAGTTAGATATTAAGCCAGAATTATGGTTTTTTGACTGCCATTTTCCTGGTGATCCAGTGATGCCTGGCTGCTTAGGTTTAGATGCTATGTGGCAACTGGTTGGCTTTTACTTAGGTTGGCAAGGCAACCCTGGGCGCGGTCGTGCTCTAGGTAGTGGCGAAGTGAAGTTTACTGGTCAAGTACTACCTTCTGCCAAGCTGGTAACCTACCGTATTGATATTAAGCGCACCATGAGCCGCAAATTAATTTTAGGTATTGCGGACGGTGTAATGGAAGTAGACGGTCGTAAAATTTATGAGGCAAAGGATTTGCGAGTTGGTTTATTTTCCAGTACTAGTGGCTTCTAAGAGAGGACAAATTGATGAGACGAGTCGTCGTTACCGGTCTGGGTATTATTTCATGCCTAGGATCAGATAAGGCAAGCGTTCTTGATTCATTACGTCAGGGGCGCTCTGGCATCAAGTTCAAACAAGAATACGCAGACAAAGGTTTTCGAAGCCAAGTCGCAGGTAGTATTGATCTAAATTTAGATGAATTAATAGACCGTAAACTAAAACGTTTTATGGGTGATGCAGCAGCTTTTGCTTATTTATCTATGCAGCAAGCGATAGAAGACTCGGGTTTAAGTGAAGAACAGGTTTCTAACGTGCGCACCGGGCTAATTGCTGGTTCTGGCGGTGCTTCTTCTGCTAATCAGGTGGAAGCTGCGGATATATTGCGTGAGAAAGGCTTGCGTCGTGTAGGGCCTTACCGTGTCACTCGTACCATGGGTAGCACTGTTTCTGCTTGCTTGGCTACACCTTTTAAAATTAAGGGTGTTAACTACTCTATCTCTTCTGCCTGTGCTACTTCAGCGCATTGTATTGGTAATGCAATGGAGATGATTCAACTAGGCAAGCAAGATGTGGTTTTTGCAGGTGGCGGTGAAGAAGAGCACTGGACTATGTCTTCTTTGTTTGATGCCATGGGCGCACTTTCTACCAACTTCAATGAAACCCCAGATAAAGCTTCTCGTGCCTATGACGCAGACCGTGACGGCTTTGTTATTGCTGGCGGTGGCGGCATGTTGGTGTTGGAAGAGCTAGAACATGCAAAAGCACGTGGCGCAAAAATTTATGCTGAGCTAGTCGGCTATGGCGCAACCTCTGATGGTTACGACATGGTTGCTCCCTCTGGAGAAGGTGCTGTTCGTTGTATGCAGCAGGCTATGGCTGGTTTAGAAGGCGGCAAGGTTGATTACATTAATACTCATGGTACTTCTACACCAGTAGGTGATATGGCTGAGTTGAAAGCTATACGTGAAGTGTTTGGTGATGCTTGCCCCCCACTTAGCTCAACCAAGTCTTTAACAGGTCACTCCTTAGGTGCAACGAGTGTGCAAGAAGCTATTTATTCCTTAATAATGATGGAAAATAACTTTATTGCCGCTTCTGCCAACGTAGATAACTTGGATGAAGCTGCGGCTGGTTTAGATATAGTTATTGGTAAGGCACGTGAAAATGTGACTTTAAATAGCGTTTTATCGAACAGCTTTGGTTTTGGTGGCACTAATGCTTGCTTAGTCTTTAAGCGTTATCAGCAAGCCTAATCTAGCTTTTAAGCAAGAATAAAATAACCCCAAACCTTTAAAGGGTTTGGGGTTATTTTTTACTGAATTTTTATAGTGGCGGTCGAGGAATAGCAGATATTTCTGCTAGCTGCTTTTCAACCCAGTCTTGGGCTTCAGCTATAACTTCATCAGCTCTACGGCCAAGGGTTGGTATAGGTTTGCCTATGCGCAGGGTTAGTGTGCCAGACATTTTAATCCAAGATTTTGGATCCCAGTGTTCACCAGCATTGTGGGCAACAGGCACTAGAGGTACACCTGCTTTACAGGCAATCATGGCAGCACTTTTGCTAAAGGGTTTACGTTGGCCTGGTGCAACACGAGTGCCTTCAGGAAAGATAAGAACAGATAGACCTTCTTCAAGTCGCTCTCCCCCTACTTTTAAAACTTTACGTAGCATTTTAGCTGGCTGGCTACGATCTAAGGGAATGGGTTTGATTAAACGCAGACCCCAGCCAAAAATAGGTATATTCAATAATTCTTGCTTTAGTACAACACAAAGGGGTGGTTTAAGCGTGTGAAGAATAATGGTTTCCCACTCACTTTGATGGTTGGCAACCATTACATGATTGTTGACAGGTATGTTTTCTAGGCCTTCAAAACGATACTCAATACCACAAGTAACTCTTAGCCAAAAAAGCACAAAGCGGTTGTACACGTTGAGTAGTGAAAAGCGCTGCCTTAATGGTAAAGGAATGGACAAAATAGCCATAGGAGCACCAATAACTAATAAGGCAAAAAAATAACCAAAGTAGAATAAAAGACTGCCTAGTGGGCGAGGTTTACGAGGTTTGGGCTGACTCATTCAGCTGCTCCAATAGTTCAGGTAGTTTTTCTCGCCATGCACGTGGGTGCACACCAAAAGTATCTAATAAATGTTGGCTAGACATAGTTTGCTGGTTAGCTATGGAGGGCTTTACAGTTTGAGGTTCTAGGTTTAGATAACGCGCTAAAGTTGAATAAAGCTCACTCTGGCTGACAGGCTCATTGCCTGCATAGTGATAGAGACCCCAGGCTTTTGCTCCGGCATCAATTTGTAATATTATGCCTAATAAAATTCTAGCCAAGTCATCTAGTGGTTGTAAACCACGGTAAGCCAAAGCTTCAGCAGGCTTACCTGCTTTGCAGTTGGCCACTAGTTGTGCTAAACCGCCGCTAATGGAAGAGCTTAGGCTGGGTGCGGTTCGTAAAATAATAGATTTAGGAAGCTCGGCTACTTTGCTTTCTAGCTCTAAAAGACTTTTTGCCAAGGAAGATGGGTTGCTTGGCGAGTCTAGTTCACTAATACTTGGTTGATCAGGTGAAAAAACTAAGTCGGAAGAAATTAATATTATTTGTGCTTGCCTTAGGCTACACAGTTCAACGAGTGCTGAAATTTTTTCTTGCCATGAGTCTAGCTGATTAGCGGTACTGCTAGTTGCACCCGCTTCCGTGGTATCACCAAGGGGCGCTAGAAGCATAAACTGAAAGTCTGGTAGAGTCAGCAGCTCGGTTTCTGGGTGTGCCTGAATTACATCCAGCCCAGAGTAGCGGCGGGACTCATCTTGTAATGCCTCTAACAAAGCTGGGTAGTCTGAGTAGAGCAGAATACGCATACAGCACCTGTTTTTTTATAATCAACTACTAAAGATAAAAAAGCCCCAACCTTGTAAGGCGGGGGCTTTTTTAGGTGTTTGGTGGAGACGGCGGGAGTTGAATAGTTAGTCTAACTTACTGTTTTATAACGCTTTTCAAGCTGCCGCTTTCCAATGTACCAACGTATGTACCAACATTTTTAAGGGGCTAGGGCTTAATCTGATACTTTAGCCTAGCTTGTTGATACTGACTTTGAAAAAGCCCTTAATCAAAGTTCTTAAATAAATCAGGCAGCAAGTATAACAGCATCAGCAGACTTAAAGATATTCTCTTGCTGGCGCTTAATGTTGTTCACTACAAAGAATAAGGCTGGTTATCTTGTAGGTATAAAAAAGCCCAGTGGTTAAGCTAGGCTTTATTCGTTCTGGTGCTATGCCCATAACTCAGCCCATAACCGCGCATACAATCGGCTGACCTGTGTACCATCTTGCAACGGCGCGTTGCTGTAATACGTCTAGGCTTTCATCTGGCTGGCGCTTAATGTGTTCACCACTATGCGCAAGGCCGTTTATTTGTTGTTCTGGTGCAGACAATGTAATTAGTTTCATAGTGTCGTTGTTTGCGGTGGTCGTTGTGCGCTCTAGGGCTTCAAGTCGTTGCTGTAGTTCATCAATTTCTACTACTCGCGCCAGCATTCCAACACTGCTAATAAATTGCGCTGCTGTATCTGGTGCAAGTTCACCATTAGCCACGACATCAAGGGCTGCTGTACACGTTCGGTTAAACTGCCTGCTGATAGCTGGGGTAACTCGACCGCTTGGGCTTCAGGTTTAAGGCTTGGGCACAAGCGGGTATCACCGTTAGTCGCAGCACCCTCACCAATTTAGTTAAACGCAGCATTGATTTATTGCGCCCCATCGTTGATGCCCAAACCGACAGCATTTTACGCAGTCGAGTGCTGGCAATGGATGAAACACCCATTAAAGCCGGTCACCAAAAGCGGCCTGGAGCACAAAAAGGCAAAATGAAATCCGGGTGGTTCTGGCCAATGTATGGCGATGCCGATGAAGTGGTGTTTACCTACTCAAATAGTCGAGGCAAGCTTCATATTGAGCAAGTGCTGAAATCACAGTTCTCAGGCACGCTTATCAGTGATGGCTATGCCGCTTATGCACGCTATGCTGCCGCACAAAAAAACATCACTCATGCCCAGTGTTGGGTACACAGCCGCCGCTATTTTATTGAAGCCCAAAAAAACACCAATACCGCCAAGACCACACCCAACCTCTAGTCAGTCACTTCTTCCAGTGGTGCCAAGACCAACTGGAAAACAGTGGTCTGCTACCGAGTGATCCACTGAGTAAAGCACTTAATTATGTGCTCAAACGTGAAGCCAGCCTAAGCGTCTTCTTAGAAGACTCAGACGTACAACCCGACACTAATCATTTAGAACGCACCCTGCACCCCATTCCACTGGGCCGTAAGAACTGGCTGTTCTGCTGGACGGAACTGGGTGCTGAACACTTAGGCATCATCCAAAGCCTAATCAGTACCTGTAAATTACACGACCTCAATCCCTACACCTACCTAGTCGATGTATTGCAGCGAATCAGTCAGCACCCGGCTAGCAAAGTTAATGAACTGACCCCACGGCTATGGAAAGAACGATTTGCCGACAATCCATTACGTGCGTTAATCGACCCACGCCACCCTCAGCGACAATCAAGCCTGTAGAGAATAAACACCATGAATTTTGAAGGTTTTACACTGGATCAGTTACTTGAACTGAACCATCTAATTTGCCGCCGTATTGATGAATTACGTGAAAAAGAGACCCTTCAGGCTTTAGTTAGGCTGCATGTAGGCATGAAAGCAACCTTTGAAGCCCGCGATGGGATTAAGGTAGGTTTAGTAACCAAAATCAATCGAAAAAGCGTGATAGTGTTAGGCCAAGATGAAGATGGGCGTAAACAATACAAAGTCTCCCCAGAGCTTCTGACACCACTTAAAGAAGTTAAATAGCTTATTTAGGTATGAGTCAAGAACGCCCTAGAATGAACGCTTACTTTGATGCGCTTGTATCGTTCACTTACAACTTAGGCTCCGGCGCGTTTCAGTGTTCGACGTTACGCAGGAAGGTTAATCGACAGGCTCATAGTGAAGTACCCGCCCAGCTAGTTAGGTGGGTTTGGGCTGGTGGTCGAATGTTAAGTGGATTGGTAACTCGCCGAGCGATCGAAGGAAAAATCTATATAAAGCATTGTTCTGAAAAAGCCTACTGATATAATCATGTGATTATATCGACTTTTGGGCGTTTTTGGTATGGAAAAGAATGAGATTATAGATGACCCTTCCCAATATGGGAGTAAGGGCCAGTCCTGGGCAAGCGAATTTGTTGCATATATGAAGGCAATAGTAACTCATCCGACATACAATGGAATGCCTGATGCAGTAAAGGATGATGGAAAAATTCAATGGGAGGCTCCGTCTAACCGATCAGGTGGCCAATACCAATTTACACATAATAAAAGACGAGATTGGTGGAGAGCAAAAGCAGAAAGCCTAGGAATTGATACCAAAAAAGATCAATGGATAAGTAAAACGGCTAAGAAAATTCATCCAACTGGTGAAAAGCCATGTAAAAGGTGCGGAGAGATAATGAGAATTGCCTATGTTTATCCACAGGCAAATCTAATAAAAAGATTTAAAAAGTATCTTGGTGAAGACTTTGAAATATCCACTATGGAGCCAATTCACGAAGCGGTTCAACGTGCATATGATTTATCCCCTGAAAATCTATTTTCTTCGTTTAAAAAAATATTTAGTACTAAGGATGCTTTGATTCCTGATTTAGGAAGAAATATTGATGATATATTCAGTTGGCTAGATAATGACTATATTCCTAATGAACCATCGATTTTAAGTCCTGGCGTTATGTCAAACGCGCCGGACAGATTCGATGGATTTCATTCTTTCAACCGGTGCTGTAGGGGGAAGGCTGACACTGGTAGGCATGCTGCGAACTTGAGAAGTTATACTACTGACAGGCGTGTTTTTGAATTCTGGTCTGAAGGTGATTGGATAGCAGCTGACCGCCTTATGGGATTGGTTAAAACTCTTCTAAGAAATGAACCCAATGCAGATGGAGGGGAAGGCCCACCAACAGCGGATCATATTGGTCCATTGTCTCTTGGCTTTTGCCATCGCCCTGAGTTTAAGCTTTTAAGTAAGGCAGCAAACTCTGCTAAAAATAATAGAATGTCTCTGGAAGACGTTCTGTATTTGATCGAGTGTGAAAATAAAGATATCTCGGTTGCGTCTTGGTATGCTAAGCCATTGTGGGATCAGCGCAAACTAAGTGTGGATAGCGATGAAAAGGCTTTAAGGCTATCAAAGATGCTTAGAGATAATCAAAGAAATGCGATGAAAATACTTTGCTCTATATTCGAGAGCGAAAAATATGCATTTCTTGTGTACCTTCTTGAACTTCATTATGCCGATCGAAAAGTTGAATTTGAAAATTTGAGATCTGAAAAATTTGTCACTATATTTGACAGCCTGCTCGAAGAACCTAGGACGACAAAATACTCGAGTGAACAGAAATCCCGGCGTATCCGAATAGGTTTTGAGGCGCTAAGAACCTATATTGAGAAGAATAACAGGCATGGATTTGAAGTTGAAGCTGAAGCAGTGTCGGAGTTAGTTAAAGAGGCTATTAATATATTAAGTTGTTCAAATACGGAAGTTCAGAGATTAGATGATGAAATTAAAGAAATTATTTTTTCTCAGGAAGGTGGTAGATCTGAATATGCTCTTAGAGAGTGGGCTCAAACCTTTCCTTCACAGGAAATAGAGTCATTTGAAAAAGCTAAGAAAGTATTGAGTTCGGCAATGTTAGTTGTGGGGAATGCGATTAGCTCAATGTGGGATAGTGATCGGTATGTAAGGGAAGAGTTTGAGGATGTTAGTTAATTGTTTTTAAGCTAAAGAATATAAGTTTTATGACGCTAAACCCACAAACAGTTCAGCGTCATAAAAAAAACAGTGGCTTATCCTAGGAAAAATAGGAAAGGTAAGTTTCAGGCGATATTTTTCCTCTCATTAATTTTTGATAGTGACCTGTTGGGGGCGATGTGTAGTTTAGATGGGAACCATTCTCCGCTTGAGATATTGGAGGGAGATCTGAAATAGCATCTTCTACTGTTACCCAGCTTTTTAAGTCTGAAAAAAGGTCTTTTTTGTTATTGCTAGTTTTTGGCTCAGGTGGTTGGATGCGAAAATCATGTTCTTTTGAACCAACAAGTATCACCCTCTTTCTTCGTTGCGGTATTGCATAATTCTCACTATTTAAAACCCACCCTGTTAAGTTTTTCATAACACTACTAAACTCAGATTTTACTCTTTCAAAAACTGCCCCTTTCTCCATGCTCAATAAGCCAGCTACGTTTTCAAAAACGAAACCATCAGGTGCAACCTCTTCAAGAAGTTCTTTGTAATGGACAAATAGTGAATTCCGCTCATCATCCATCGATCGCTTGTTGCCAGCAGTTGAGAACCCTTGACATGGAGGGCCGCCTAATATCCAAAACGGGGTTGATGAATGCATAGATCTAAGTCTTTTACACTCATCAACTAAGTTTTTGAAAAATTCATCATCTGAAATACTTCCACACATTATGTTTTCGTGAACATTTTTGGCGTAAGTTTCCAGAAATCGAGATTCAATGTCATTAGCCAACAAAGGTTTCCAACCTGCCCACTTAAAGCCTAATCCCATTCCTCCAGCTCCTGAGAATAAGTCAATAAAAACACCTGTCTTTCCAATACTTTTCGTTATTTCTTGTGCGATTTGAAATGACAAAAGCGGAGGTACTGCATTTCCTATTTGAGTGTTTACTATTGTTTGAGGTCCAGAGAACTCGAAGTTATCAGGGAAGGATTGCAGCCTCGCAGCCTCTCTTTGAGAAATAACTCGATCTTGTGAGAAGTGAATATGACAACCATTCCCAGGTCTATTGAAATATGTATTGATTGTATATGAAGGCATATCTGCCCTTAATCTGCCGTAATATGTTGATCGGCTACCTTTTCCCTGAGCATAACTTTCGCGTATTTGTGCGATTCTTTTTGAGGGGATATCTTCTGGAATATTCTTCCAATTACCTCCTGGAGGAACAGAATGTACTATTCTCATATCGAGCTCACTTAATTTCGAACTTAAGTGATTCGGGATTAAATGATGACTTGTTTTTTTATTCATAATTAGCTGTTCAAATTCGGATAAAATTAAATCCTTTTCCTCTTTAGTTACCTTTTCAAATGAATCAATAACAAGTTCAAATTCATTTTTAGTAAGACCATAAACTTGGCGTGCTACTACTGCTTCTATTTTTGCATCTGAGGCAATATCACCTTTGATTCTATCTTCACAAATTTTTGCAAGTTCTGTCAGTTCAGATACAACCCCTTGAGGAGGAATGTGAACTTTTCTTATGGCTGATAGCGATACATGCCCAGTAGCTAAGTGGAAACGTAACTGAAATTCAAAACACAAAGAACTCACTATTCCTAGCAGTGATAACAGGCTTTTTTCGTCTCCATTTCTATAAAACGTAACGCCTAGAGAATTTCCAGCGATAGTATCTTTAGGGATTATTGTTGCAATAACTCGCCTTTTCTGACTTGGCCTAGAAACATCTCTCCACGCAATTCTGTTATAAGACGTGCTCTCTGGAGGTGAGTAGTTAGGTTTGTTTGCGTAAAGGATTTCTTGGTTGTCTAATTCAAATCTATTCACCATCCGTCCTTTGATGAACTGAAGTCCTGCCTCATCACTAGATAGCCACTTTTTACTCCCTGTTTCGTCAATTTCTCTTCCTGCCCAAAGTTCTAACTTATCTTTTTCTATCTCCCGCCATGCTGGAGTTCCTTTCTTGAGTTTGTGAAATACTTTTAGTGCTTCTGATCCTAGTGTTATCGGTATCATAAAGCCGTCGCTATCATCTTCTTCAAGAATTATTTCTCCAGATGATTTAATTTCTAGGAACTTGTTGAAAATAGTTAACTTTGTTTTCTTCTCAAGCTTATGGCACTTCTTATATGTCAAAGAGGAAGATGAAACATCTGCTTTGTCGAATAGCTTAGCTTCTGCTGGATAGTAAGCTAAATCAATCAGTTTTGAACTCGAAATTATTTCTTTACGGATTAATTCAGATTGATCATCTGCAAAAAATGATGCTGGTAAAACAATACAGCAATAGCCATTTTCCTTTAAAAGGCGATGGCTTAGTTCAGCGCCCACTCTAGATAGATTGGTGCCCCACCCAGCAAATTTACTTTTTGGTTGTGAAACTGGATAGTTGTCAGATAAAAATCTGTCATAGCCTCTCATTGATGAAATGTAATCTTTCTTTGCCTCCTCATCTAACTGTTTTAGTTCTCTCGCATCAGGTTTTAGTAGCTCCCAAGGAGGGTTGGTCACCACAATATCGGCTTTCTCTTTATAGAATTCAGCAACTTTAAATGCGTCCCCTGATTTTATCGTGTAGTTAATCACAGCCCCTTTATCCTTTAGTTTTTCGAGGCTGTCTTCTGCTTCCTGCAGACCTGACGGGTTGATATCAAATAGGTACACATCCCACTCTTTAGGCATGTTATGGGCAATGCAGAGTTCAATTAGCCAAATTACTAAGCGTCCATCTCCTGCAAATGGGTCAAATATCTTTAACTTGGATGAATTAACGAATTCAGCTTCCAGCAGCAGGGGGGTGAACATTTGAACAGCAATTGATTTATGAGAGTAATAACAGCCCGTAGCTCTTTTTCTAAATTCATCCGTTAAAGATGTTGGATAAGCGTTGCTTAACACTTCTAAATGATTCATTGGCTATCTACCCTGGTTGCGCTTTGAGCTTTTTGGTCTTCAATCCAGTTTTGGATATCTTTAGGAAGAAATCTCCAGCTGTCAGCAACTTTAAATCCTGGGATTTTTCCAGATGCTGCCATCCTATAGATAGTTCGTTCGTTAACATTTAGAAGCTCAGCAACTTGTTTAACAGTTAATGCTTGCTCCATAGCTATTCTTCTCTGTTGTTACGACTGTCGGTAGAGTACATCAAGGTCTGTTTTAGTTCAATATAAATACTGTTTAAATAAACAGTTCGTTTTACTTCCTTTATCCAATCCTCCTACAAACCTTTTGATTAGTCCACTAATAAGACACTG
Organism: Marinospirillum minutulum DSM 6287; assembly: GCF_000422325.1. Lineage (GTDB taxonomy): Bacteria > Pseudomonadota > Gammaproteobacteria > Pseudomonadales > Halomonadaceae > Marinospirillum > Marinospirillum minutulum. Next base: position 221,468 of record NZ_AULO01000010.1, on the reverse strand, counting down.
ATTTTAAAGGGTTCTCTATTCTCTAGTCATGGACTTTGGGTATTCAGGGAGGGGAGAGACGCAGAGAGTATCCGGCTATTTAGAGAATATTTTCCTTGAAAAGTCCGTGATTAAGAATGGTGCGAAGTCCGTAAACCCTTGCCATACAGGGCCTGTAGCGCGGGTTTCAGGCAATAAAAAACCCCAACTGATAACAGTTGGGGTTTCGTATTTGGTGGAGACGGCGGGAGTTGAACCCGCGTCCGTCGGCACTCTGCCCTTGGATCTACATGCTTAGTTTCGTCATTTGTTTTAACTGTTAGGTCTCCGACGAACAGGATACCCTTCAGCGATCCTTCGATTTAGTTTTAGCAGCGCCGACGAAGGCTATCATTGCTGCGATCCTATCTGGCTGCGCTCATAATCTCAATTCACCGGCGATAGGCAACATGGCTTCATGAGTAGCCTTAAGCGGCTAGAGCGTAATTGTCGTCGTTTGCGACTATAATGTTTGAAGTAATTTATTTACGAGAGTCACTTCCCTCTCGGCATGCACCTTAGGTTTTGCTACCGGCGTCGAAGCCAGGACGTCCCCTTTAAGTGATCTTGTATTCTACCACAGTCAACTAGTTAAACCACAAGCAAAAGAAAAAGTTCCGTTAATTAACTTTATTTGTTTCTTTCTCGCATAATACGGCCTTTCTGCCTTTCCCAATCACGGTCTTTGTCCGTAGCACGTTTGTCATGTGTTTGCTTGCCTTTAACTAAAGCAATTTCACATTTAACTTTATTGCCTTTCCAATAAAGTGATAAGGGTACGCAGGTAAAGCCCTTTTGATTAATTTGCCCCAGTAGGCGTGCAATTTCTTTTCGGTGTAATAAAAGTTTGCGTGTTCGTGTTGGGTCGGCAACTACATGCGTAGAGGCGCTAAGTAGTGGCGTAATGTGCGAGCCTAATAGCCAAGCTTCTTGTTCCTTAATGAGAATATAGGTATCTGTTAGCTGGCACTTTCCAGCTCTAAGGCTTTTAACTTCCCAGCCAGCTAAAACCAAGCCAGCTTCAAAAGTTTCTTGTATGTGGTATTCATGCCTAGCGCGGCGGTTTACCGCTATAGTGTTGCTACTAAGCTTTTTTTTAGGTTTTTTAGCCATTATCTGTTAGCTCTTGATGTTTTATAACTATAAAAAGATTTTTGGTAAGGTGCAGTCATTGGCTGTCATGTTAGAATTCAGTCCATACTGATAAGAAATTGGAGTGAATTATGAGCCGTATCAGTCGCTCCGCTTTAGTCATGCATTCTGCGAAAGAAATGTTTGAGCTGGTTAATGATTGTGAATCTTACCCTAAATTCCTTCCCGGTTGCAGTAATGCACGTTTGATTCACCGAGAAGACGATTATTTAATAGGTGAGTTAGAGCTTTCTAAAGCGGGTATGAAGTATAGTTTCACAACACGTAATGCATTATTTGAGCCAGAACGTATAGAGCTGAAACTACTCGATGGTCCTTTTAAAAAACTTGAAGGTAGCTGGTATTTCCAACCTTTGAATGAAAACGCTTGCAAAGTTCACTTTGATATTGAGTTTGAAATTGCTGGTGGTCGATTAGTTTCTGCCGCTTTAACGCCTTTGTTTAGCCAAATGGCAGCCAGTCAAGTTGAAGCTTTTGTTAAGCGAGCGGATGAGGTCTACGGAAAGCATGGCTAGTGAACAGGGTAAACAGTTAGAAATTGAAGTGGCTTTTGCTTTGCCAGCTAAGCAAAAGATTTTAAGTGTTAAAGTGGCTGAAGGTACAAACGTGTATGATGCAGCTTTAAATTCAGGTATGGAAAATTATTTTCCTGACTTAGATATTGCCTCTGCCCGCTTGGGAGTTTTTGGTAAGCTGGTAGCTAAACCAGCAGAGCAAGAAGTAAAACAAGGCGATAGAGTAGAAATTTATCGCCCTTTGATAGCTGATCCTAAAGCGTCACGCGCTAAGCGTGCTGAGAAAAAAGCCGACTAACTTTAAGGCTGGTGAACAAACTTACTTAACCTTAGCTCGCCTTTGGCATTGGTTTCAAAGTTGACTCTTAGTGTTTCGCGCTCAATTAATTTTTGACCTTGGCGCAGCTGATAAATGTAATCCCATTGGTAGGGGTTGTTGGGTGATTTAAGCAGAGGTGTGCCTAGCAGATAGACAACCTGTTCTTGGCTCATACCAATTTTTAGTTGTTCTATGGCTTCTTCATCCAAAATGTTGCCTTGTTGAATACCCTGTTTGTAGGGGCTGAACCAGCTACAACCACCTAAGAAAAAGGCAATTAGCATAAAGGTGAGTATTTTAGTGGGTTTTTTATTCATCTAGGTGTTTAACTCTGTTTTACTTCGGTCAATAATAGTAGTGTTTACATGATACTTAAACTTTGCTCTACAGCGAAGTGTTCTGATCACTTTTGTATTGAGAGTTCTGATGGCTGATAAAAACCAAGAATTGAGAAAAGCAGGTCTTAAAGTGACCTTGCCACGTATCAAAATTCTGCAGGTGTTGGAGCGTCATGCAGACGACCACTTAAGCGCAGAAGATGTTTATAAGGCGTTAATTGAAGCGGGTGAAGATGTTGGTTTAGCAACAGTCTACCGTGTTCTAACACAATTTGAAGCAGCGGGCTTGGTAGACAAGCATAACTTTGATGGTGGCTATGCAGTATTTGAGCTATCGGCTGAGGAGCATCATGACCATATGGTTGATGTTGAAACTGGCGATGTAATTGAGTTCTACAATGAGGAGCTAGAAGAACTACAGCACAAGCTAGCAGAGTCTCATGGGTTAGAGTTAGTCGATCACTCGTTGGTTCTTTATGTACGAAAAAAACAAAGCTAGCTTTAAAACAACAGCCGCCTTTAGTGGCGGCTACCTTTTAGCATTTCTTTAGCGTGAGCTAAGGTGCGTTCTGATAGTTTTATACCGCCCAACATACGTGCAAGCTCAGTGATTCTGCCCTTTTCATCTAGTAACGCCATTTGTGTGAGGGTGGTGTCTTGATCAATTTGTTTATGAATGTGTAGGTGTTGATCACCTTGAGCCGCTACTTGGGGCAAATGAGTAACACATAGAATTTGCCCACGTTTTGCTAGTTGTTTTAGTAGGCGACCTACAATTTCAGCCGTTGCACCAGAAATACCAACATCCACCTCATCAAACACCAAGGTTGGTATGCTGCTGGTTTGTGCTGCTATTACTTGAATTGCTAAGCTAATTCTTGATAATTCTCCGCCAGAAGCAATACGCACCAAGGGTTTGGCTGGCTGACCTGGGTTGGGTGCAATTAGAAACTCTATGTCATCTGTGCCTAAGGCATGTAAGCCATCTAAAGGTTTAAAGCTAACCCTAAACTGGCTTTTTTCCATACCTAAATACGCCAGCTGCTCGTCAACTGCTTTTTGTAGCTTGGTAGCAGCACTGATTCGGTTTTGGTGTAGCTTCTTAGCTTGAATTTGATAGGCAGTGCTTAATTTCTCTAATTCATTGCTGAGTACATCTAAGCTTGACTCACCTGTATCTAGTTCATCTAACTCCTGCTTTAATTGTGCGTGATGCGCAGCCAGTTCTTCCGCTTGCAAGTGGTGTTTGCGAGCTGTTTGATAAATGCTGCTCAAGCGGTCTTCAACCCACTGTAGGCGAGTAGGGTCAACTTCAAGCGTACTGGCGTAGTGTTCTAGCTCTCGGCTAGTTTCTTGTAATTGAATTTGTGCTTCTTGAAGCATTTGTTGTACAGGTTGCAGGTTGGCAACTTTAAGGCCGCTAAGTAGTTGTAAGGCCTGGTTTACTTGTTGCAGAGCTGCCCCTTCTTCGCTATCACAAAGCTGGAGTGCCGCTTGACTGGTTTGAATAAGTGCTTCGGCATTGGCTAGCTGTTGTTGTTCTGCCTCTAACTCTGATAACTCATCGGGCTGAATTGCTAGTTGATCTAGCTCTTCTACCTGATAACGTAATAGCTGAATACGCGCCCTTTGAGAATCATCTTGCTGGCGAAGGTTCTCTAGGCGTTTATGTGTAGCCTGCCAAGCTCGGTAGCTAGCCGTTAGTTGTGAGGTTTGTTTTTCTAGGCCAGCATACTGATCGAGTGTTTCTAGGTGGGTTTCTTTGCGTAACAGGGATTGATGCGCGTGTTGCCCATGAATATCAAGTAACAAGCTACCTAGTTCTTTAAGGTGCTGTACTGGGCAGGGTTGTCCGTTTATCCAGGCTTTAGATCGACCATTATTAAGTAGGCTACGGCGAAGAATGCACTCGCTAGTATCTAGTTCTCTTGCTGCAAGCCATTCTTTTGCTTGGGGTAATTGGCTTAAGTCGAAGCTGGCTGTTATTTCTGCCCTGTCGGCGCCATGGCGAATGCTGTCATTGTCAGATCGGTCACCCAAGGCTAGGCCAAGTGCTTGTAGTAGTATGGACTTACCTGCGCCTGTTTCACCGGTAATGACTGTCATGCCCTTGCGAAACTCAAGTTCTAGGTGGTCTACAATAGCAAGTTGTCTAATGCTTAAGCTGACTAGCATGGCGATCCTCCTGATAATATATACAGTGTTATTTATACCTCAGGCTGATTATTACGGCAAGTAATGCATTAAGTTTTTAGCTTCTTTTTTGGTGAGCAAGTAAACTATTAAACAACTATTTTTTAGAGGGTTGGCTATGTCGCAATCAAAAGGCCGTCTTTATGTGATTTCTGCGCCTTCAGGTGCAGGTAAAACAAGTTTAGTCGCTGCACTTTTAAAAGAATTAAATCAGCTAGAAGTATCGGTTTCTCATACCACACGTTTAATGCGTCCTGGTGAAAAAGATGGAGTTAATTACCATTTTGTTGAGAAGCAAGCTTTTCAAGCCTTGGTTGATGCGGGTGCTTTTTTTGAACATGCTGAAGTATTTGGTAACTTTTATGGTACTTCACGCCTAGCGGTACAAGAGCGCTTAGAGGCAGGTGTCGATGTTATTTTAGAGATAGACTGGCAGGGTGCGCAGCAGGTGAGAAAGCAAATGCCTGAAGCGATAGGCATATTTATTTTACCGCCTTCTTTGTCGGCACTTGAAGAGCGCCTTAATGCACGAGGGCAGGATTCAGCAGAGGTGATTCAAGGTAGAATGCGGCAGGCAATAAGTGAAATGAGTCATTGGCAAGAATATGACTACCTGCTAGTGAATGATGACTTCTCGTTAGCACTAAGTGAATTAAAAGCTATTTTTGTTGCCAACAGGTTAGAGTTAGCAAGGCAACAAGAAAAAAATGCAGCTTTATTAGCCGAGCTAGTACCAACAGAAGACTGATGCCCCTTGTTGTAAGGTGTGTTGCTCCGTTACACTAGGTTAATCGGTAAATCTTTTCCCCCCTAAATTAAAATTTAAGCAGGTGTTCCTTAATGGCTCGAGTTACTGTTGAAGATTGTCTAGAAAATGTTGCTAACCGTTTTGAACTCGTTATGGTGGCTAGCAAGCGTGCCCGCCAACTAACAATCGGTGGCAAGGAGCCTCGTTTAGCTTGGGAAAATGACAAGGCTACAGTGGTTGCCCTAAGAGAAGTTGCTGAAGGAATGACTACAGCAGCTATTTTAGATGAAGCTGAAGTTAAGCCTGCTGTAGTTGTTGAAGAGCAAGCACCGCAGGAGTACTAATCCCATGCTATTGATTGCCCACCTTGTTGCTGTACTGAACTCTTAAAAGGTAGGGTGATGAATACCATTGATGATCTTTGTGATCGATTAAAAGGCTACCTTCCTGCTGACGAAGTACAGCAGGTTCGTCGCGCCTATTTTTACTCCGAACAGGCTCATGATGGGCAGAAACGTAGCTCAGGTGAGCCTTATGTTACCCATCCACTTGCCGTAGCAACTATCTTAGCTAATTTGCACATGGATCATCAGGCATTAATTGCTGCCTTGCTGCATGATGTCATTGAAGATACAGGCATTAATAAAGAAGCGGTTACACGCCAATTTGGTGAAGTGGTTGCTGAACTGGTGGATGGTGTTTCTAAACTAACCCAGATTACCTTTGAATCTAAAGCTGAAGCGCAAGCAGAAAACTTCCGTAAAATGGTCTTAGCCATGGCGGAAGATATACGCGTTATTATAGTGAAGCTAGCCGACCGACTACACAATATGCGTACTCTGGGTGTACTAAGGCCCGATAAAAAACGGCGCATTGCCCGTGAAACCCTCGATATTTATGCCCCCATTGCTAACCGTTTAGGTATTAATACCCTACGTTTAGAGCTTGAGGATTTAAGTTTTCAAGCCATTTACCCTATGCGATATGAACGCTTAAAGCGGGCAGTTTTACAGGTGCGAGGCAACCGTAAAGAAGTTGTTAAAAAAATCCAAGTACGCCTACAAGAAAGGCTAGAACAAGATGGCTTGAAAGGCCGAGTGGTTGGGCGAGAAAAAAATCTTCTCTCCCTCTACAACAAAATGAAGTACCAAAAGAAGTCCTTCAGTGAAATTATGGATGTTTATGCTTTCCGTATTCTTACTGAGTCAGTCGATGACTGTTATCGTGTACTAGGTACGGTACACAATACCTATAAGCCAGTGCCTGGACGCTTTAAAGATTACGTTGCAATCCCTAAGGCCAATGGTTACCAATCTTTGCACACTTCTTTATTTGGCTTAAGTGGTATGCCAATAGAAGTGCAAATACGCACGCGAGAAATGGAGGCCATGGCAAATAATGGCGTGGCTGCTCATTGGTTATATAAAGCGGGTCAAACAGATCACCCCATTGCCGAAGGTAGTCATGCACGGGCAAGACAATGGGTTAAAGGCCTGTTAGAAATGCAGCAACGGGCAGGTGATTCGTTAGAGTTTATTGAGCACGTTAAGGTCGACCTATTTCCTGATGAAGTCTATGTTTTCACCCCACGCGGTGAAATTATGGAGCTGCCTAAAGGCTCTACACCAGTCGATTTTGCTTATGCTGTACACACAGATATTGGTCATGCCTGCGTTGCTTGCCGTATTGATCGTAAGCTAGCGCCTTTGTCAGCAAAACTGCATAGTGGGCAAACAATAGAAATTATTACTGCACCAGGCGCACGTCCAAACTTGGCCTGGCTATCTTTTGTAACTACGGCTCGGGCACGTTCAGCGATTCGCCATTATTTAAAACAGCAACAGCGCACCGAATCAGAAACTTTGGGGCGTCGCTTATTAGATAAAGCCCTGAGCCAATTTGATGTTCATTTAGAACAAATCAGTGATGAACGTTTAGCACCGCTGCTTAAAGAAATGGAAGTAGGTTCCTTACAAGAGCTTTTGGAAGCGATAGGTTTAGGTAAGCGTATGGCCTATGTAGTTGTACGGCGATTGCTAGATGATAAAACCACTCTGGCTGATACTGATTCAAACCAAGAAGGCTCAATGGTCATTCATGGTACAGAAGGTATGGTGGTGAGTTTTGCGCGTTGCTGTCACCCTATACCCGATGATTCTATTCTTGGTCATATAAGTTTTGGTAGCGGCATAGTGGTTCACCGTGATACCTGTCGCAACCTAACTGAAATAAGAAATAACCCAGAAAAATGTGTCACCTTAAGCTGGGCTGATACAGTTGAAGGTGAGTTTGGTCTTAACCTACGTTTAGAAATAGAACATCAACGTGGAATTATTGCCCGTATTGCAACGCTAGCGGCAGAAATGGATGTAGGTATAGATCGTATTAGTGTTGATGAGCGGGATGCCCGAATTTCAACCTTAACCTTGGGTGTCTTAATTAAAAATAGAGTGCACCTAGCTAGGTTAATGAAAAAGCTCAGATTAATTCCAGAAGTGAACCGAGTGGTTCGCCTACGTTAGATTCAATATTAAGAGAAAGATGCTATGAGTAATCGTGCTGTAATAAATACCGATAAAGCGCCTCAGGCAATAGGTACCTACTCCCAAGCTGTAAAGGCAGGGAATACCGTTTACTTGTCTGGACAAATTCCGCTAGTACCTTCAACAATGGAAGTTGTTGAAGGGGGGTTTGAAGCCCAGGCCGTACAGGTATTTGAAAACTTGCAGGCTGTGTGCGAGGCTGCTGGCGGAAGTATGGATGACGTAGTAAAAGTTAACCTCTACTTAATAGATTTAGCTAACTTTGCTGTAGTGAACGATGTGATGGCACGCTATTTCAGCAAACCCTACCCAGCCAGAGCTGCCGTACAGGTGGTTGCGTTGCCTAAGGGCGTAGCCTTTGAAGCAGAAGCCGTTATGGTAGTGGGCGACTAGTTATTTTTCATAGTCTTCAGGCTTCATTAAGTGCCCTAGCTTGTTGGCTTTAGTTTCAAGGTAGTCAGCGTTATGAGGATTAAGGCCTGTTGTAAGGGGAAGGCGTTCATCCACCTTAATGCCGTAACTAGTAAAGGCATCAACCTTGCGGGGGTTGTTGGTCATCAGGCGAACACTTTTTATACCTAGATGCTCTAACATGGCAGGTAACATGGCGTAGGTGCGCATATCTGCCCCAAACCCTAGCTGCTCATTTGCTTCTACTGTGTCTGCACCTGCATCTTGCAGGTGGTAAGCACGAATTTTATTGAGAAGGCCTATGCCACGACCTTCCTGACGTAAATAAAATAAGGCACCACGGCCTTCAGCAGCAATGCGTTTGAGTGCTTCTTGTAGTTGAAAGCCACAGTCACAACGTAAAGAAAATAAGGCATCACCAGTTAAACATTCTGAGTGAATGCGAGCTAATACAGGTTCGGTGTTGTCTAACTCACCAAGGGTTAACACTAGGTGTTCTTTACCAGTTTCACTGTCCTCAAAGCCATGCATAGTAAATACAGCCCAAGGGGTAGGTAAGCGGGAAGCAGCAACAAAACGCAAAGTCACAGGGTTAGTCTCACAGTTTTAGGAATTAAAGTTGGGCTATTCTACTCGCTAACTAGCGTTAAGGCAGCAATTGCAAGAAGGTATTTCTTGTAATTAAACTGACCTCCAGCGATAAGGCGGCTAGAATGTTAACAAATCAAGTGGTTTTTAAGTCAATACTGTTTAGGGAAGGTTCCATGTCTGAATTAAAAAATGATCGTTTTCTACGTGCGCTTAATGGTGAGTCAGTTGATGCTACGCCGGTTTGGATGATGCGTCAGGCAGGGCGTTATTTACCTGAATATTTAGCGACTCGTAAAGAGGCTGGGACTTTTATGGATCTTTGCCGTAATACCGAGTTAGCTACTGAGGTAACCCTGCAACCACTAGAGCGCTTCGATTTAGACGCGGCTATTTTGTTTTCAGATATTTTAACCATTCCTGATGCAATGGGTTTAGGTCTTTACTTTGAAACCGGTGAAGGCCCACGTTTCAAAAAAACCATCCGTACCGCAAAAGATGTAGAAGACCTGCCCATTCCTAATATTGAAAGTGATTTAGGTTACGTGACCGATGCTGTTAGCAGTATTCGTAAAGAACTGAATGGCCGTGTGCCTTTAATTGGTTTTTCAGGTAGCCCTTGGACTTTGGCAACCTACATGATTGAAGGCCAAGGCAGTAAAGAATACCGTCACGCTAAAGGTATGCTTTACGGTCAGCCCGATGTAATGCATCAGCTACTAGACAAATTAGCACGCACGGTGACTGACTACTTGAACGCACAAATACGTGCTGGTGCTCAAGCTGTACAAATTTTTGACTCCTGGGGTGGTACTTTATCAACGCCTGCTTACCTAGAGTTTTCTTTGAAATACATGGAACAAATAGTCCACGGTCTTATTCGTGAACACGATGGCCGCAAAGTACCGGTTATTTTGTTTACTAAGGGTGGTGGTCAATGGCTAGAGCACATGGCGGCAGTGGGTGCCGATGCATTGGGCTTAGACTGGACAACAGAAATGAGTGATGCACGTGCCCGTGTGGGTCATCGTGTAGCTTTACAAGGTAACTTTGACCCTAGCGGTCTTTTTGCACCACCTGCTGCTATTCGTGCAGAGGTAGGTCGTATTTTAGAAAGCTATGGTCCTGGCAATGGGCATGTTTTTAATCTGGGCCATGGTATTAACCAGTTTGTGAATCCGGAACATGCCAAGGTTTTAATTGATGCCGTGCATGAGTTAAGTGTGCCGTACCATAATTCGAAGTAGAAGCTAGGCTTTATTGTTTTTTAAGGTTTTGCTAATATTACAAAATGTAACCAGCAAACTGAGGTGTGTATCAATGTTTACAATGAATGATGAGTTGCCAAATGTGCTTTCAACTATGCTAAAAGGAATAGCCACACCTGTGCCTCGTTTTACTGCAGATCAACTAGATAGCTTTTTAACCGTGACACCTGCAGATAACGTGTCTCGGTTAAAAGATACTAACCATTGGTTAAGTAACTACAATGGTCAAATCCTTAAAGGCATGATGTCTTTTTCACATCAGCAAAGTAATTTTTTTGCGCCCTTTGGTGTGCCTTCTGAACTATTTACTGGTTGGCTTAAGCCTTTAGTTAAAGCAACGCACGAAGCAGTCGCTTCTGGCCGTGACCCAGACCCTGTTGCAACAGACAATATTCGAATTGAGTCAGCTTATGCTGCACGGATTAAGCGTTTAGTTATTGCTCTAACTAAAGAAGTTAAAGCAACAGAAGAAGAAATAGCATCGGGTCGTGATGATGTTACGCGTAAAGGTTATAAATTAGTTTTTGACCGAGCAGCTTGTGATCGAGTGTGTGAACAAGCAGCAGGACAAGCTTGGTTGCTAAGCAGTTTGGCTGCCTTTCAGCGTTTGGAATGGCAGTACCATAGTTTTGGTCAAACACGCTTAAGAGCAATGAAAAAATTATTGCGTTCACTCTTACAAGTTATTGCTGGTGAACCTTTAAGTGACTTAAAGCGTAATCCTTATCGCAAGCTCACACCTGAAGGTGAAAAGGTGCAAGAAGACGATAAGTATTTAGCAGACTGTGAATTGCGTTTGCTTGCATTGTTAGCCCGTGATGCTTTTGATGTACGCCGCTTTGCTTTAGAGTCGCCCGCTTCCTTTCTAGGTGCTTGTGAGTGGGAAGAAGTACCTGGTTCTGCCCTTTATTCTGTAAAACTAAGGCATTACCCGCTACCCAAGGGTGTTAAGCCTAACGGCAAAACACTTTACATGGTTAGTCCTATGATTAACCGCTGTGAAATTTTTGACCTTGCCCCAGGCAAATCCGTTGTTGAAGGCATGTTGCAGCAGGGTTATGACCTTTACATGGTTGATTATGGCAACCCTGAACCAGACCAAGCCAACTTAGGTTTGAGCTTTTACGGTAAAACAGTTCATGACAAATACTTAGAGATGATTATTGAGCGCCATCCCAAGCAAAGCATTGATGTAATGTCTTATTGCATGGGTGGTACTCTGTTTATGCCTTACCTAGCTCGTAGAATTGAAGAATTAAACATTGAAGGTGGTGAGCTACAAATACGTCAGGTAGTACTTATGACTGCACCTATTTTCTTTGATGATGAAGCTAGTGGTCATAAACCCATGCGTGATGTAATACGCGAGCATTATTCACCAGAAGTAATGAAAACCTTCTATGCTGGCTCAAACGTTCCACCGCAAACAATTGAAGTCGGTATGCATGCGATTCAGCCAGGTGTTGCCTTTAGTGTTGCCGAAGGTTTTTATGCCCGTGCTAACTTCCCGGGTGCAATCGATGATGCTGCACCTTTTATGCATTGGCTAAACTCGGGTACTCGTTTTCCAGCACGTGCGCACCGTGAATGGATTCAGAAAATTTTCCTAGATAACGAAATTTGGGAAGGGAAGTATGCTCTGCCTTCTAAGTACCCAGAGTTAGATGGTAAGCCAGTAAATATGGATATGTTGAATCTAGCTGATGTCGCGCTCTTTGATTACCGTGGCTTGCGTGATCCTATTGCACCCGTTGGCTCGTGCTTAACGAGTGAAAGGTGGGGTCGTAAAGAAGGCAACTTGCAAATGACTTGTGGTGGTTTGAATCGTACCATTGAGAAGAATGTAGGCCATATCTTTGTGGTAAGTAAGCGATTGCTTGCCGAGTTTTTAGAGTTGGTTACTGACTTCTTGCAGGATGAGCCACCCGTATATATTCCAAACAAAAAGCCTGGAACACCCGATCCTTGTCCTCCACCTGAAGGTAGGGTTGAAGAAAAACCAGCTGCTTCAGCAGCCACTTCAACAAAAGCGAATCAAACTAAACCTAAGCCAACAGCTTCTAAAAAGAAGCCGTCAGCTAAATAAGCGTTAAGGTTTAGTTGCTCTTAGGCTGCCGCCCAAGCAGGTAAAATTCCTGATTGGGTGGTGTGCCTGTTAGCGATACCATGCGGTTAGATAGTCCAAAAAAAGCACACACAGCACCTATATCCCAAATATCTTCACGCGTAAAACCTACGGCTTCTAATTCTTCTACCCAGGCTTCATTAAGCTCGCCTGCTTCTAAGCTAACGTATAAAGCAAAATCTAACATTACCCTATGACGCTCACTCAGTGGAGCGGTACGGTGATTAATGGCTACTTGGTCTGCAATCAGTGGATCTTTGCTGTAAATACGCAGTAAAGCACCATGAGCAACCACACAGTAGAGGCAGTGATTTTGTGCACTGGTTGTTACCACTATCATCTCTTTTTCTGCCAAGGTTAAGGTTTCTGACTCTCTTTCCATGATGGCATTGTAATAAGAAAAAAATGCACGAAACTCATCAGGTCGGTAGGCAAGCATTAAAAACACATTGGGTACAAAGCCTGCTTTCTCCTGAACTTCAAGAATTGTTTTTTGAATATCTTGTGGCAGGTCTGTAATTTCTGTTGGTAGGTTAAAGTAAGGGCTAAGAGGTGCTGACATGGTTAGTTCCTTATTGTTGTTATGGTTTTATAGTTTATCCACAACTAGATTGCCGCCCTAAAGACTGAATGACAAGCATAAAAAATGCCCTGCTAGTCATCGCCAGCAGGGCATTAAAAGTATTAAAAACCTATTTGGCAGCAGTTAGAGCCTGTTCTAAATCTGCTAATAGGTCATCAATATGTTCTATGCCTACAGATAAACGCACCATATCTTCACTAACGCCAGCATTAGCTAACTCTTCAGCATTAAGTTGACGGTGAGTAGTTGAAGCAGGGATAGAAGAGCAACTTTTAGCATCGCCAATATTAACTAAGCGGTTAAATAATTGCAGTGCATCATAAAACTTCACACCTGCTTCTTTGCCACCTTTAATACCAAAACTAAGAATGCCAGAGGCCTTACCTTCCATATACTTCTGGGTTAAGGCGTGGTCAGGGTGGTCGGTTAAACCAGCATAGTTAACCCAAGAAACCTGGGGGTGTTGCTTAAGGTATTCAGCAACCTTTTGTGCATTCTCACAAGTACGCTCTATGCGTAGCGCAAGTGTTTCTAAACCCATCAATAAGTTCCACGCCGCTTGGGCAGACAGTGCAGCACCCATATTGCGTAAAGGCACAACGCGAGCACGGGTAATAAAAGCGGCAGCACCTACGTCACGCGTATAGCTAACACCATGATAAGAAGCATCTGGCTCATTAAGTAGCGGGAAGCGTTCTGCATGTTCTGCCCAAGGGAACTTGCCTGAATCAACTATAACGCCACCCAAGGTTGTGCCGTGTCCACCTATGTATTTGGTTGCTGAGTGGATAACTATGTCTGCACCCTGCTCAATAGGGCGCCATAAGAAAGGTGTTGCTACTGTGTTGTCTACAACGACTGGTACTCCATGGCGATGAGCCACTTCAACCAAGGCAGCCATATCAACAACACCACCCGAAGGGTTGCCAATGGATTCACAAAAAACAGCTTTGGTATTTTTATCAATTAATGCTTCTAGGCCAGCTAGATCATTTTTATCTGCAAAGCGTACTTCTATACCTTGACGAGGTAAGGTGTGAGCAAAAAGGTTGTAAGTACCACCATAAAGCTCGCTAATAGAAACAATATTGTCGCCAGCTTGCGCTATAGTTTGAATGGTGTAAGTAATAGCGGCCATGCCAGAAGCTACAGCTAATGCAGCTATACCGCCTTCTAAAGCTGCGATGCGTTTTTCTAGCACATCACAAGTTGGGTTCATTATGCGGGTGTAAATGTTGCCAGGTACTTTTAAATCAAAAAGATCCGCTGCATGTTGGGCAGAATCAAAACTAAAAGAAGTGGTTTGGTGAATAGGTACAGCAACCGCATGTTGGCCATCGGGTTCATAAGCATGGTGTAGTGCAAGCGTTTCACGTTTCATCTGTGTATCCTTATTTTAAGCAAGATTTAACTTTTGGTTATATTGAATGTGTTTCTTATAACTGTCAATAAAAAGCAGGGTGTTATGGCAAAACAAAAAACCGCCTACGTTTGTATAGAATGCGGAGCAGAATATAGTAAGTGGCAGGGTCAGTGTACCGCCTGCAAAGAATGGAATAGCGTACAAGAAATTCGCCTAGGTGCAACAAGTAGGAGCGCACCCGTTACTGCTGCGCGCAGTGGGTTTGCTGGTGGATTATCTAAGCAGGTGCAAGACCTTTCCGATATAAACTTACAAGACCTTCCTAGGTTTTCAACCACCTTTAATGAATTTGATCGCGTTCTAGGTGGTGGTTTAGTACCCGGTTCTGCTGTTTTGCTGGGCGGTCATCCCGGTGCAGGTAAGTCTACCCTGCTACTACAAACGGCTTGTAAGCTAGCGCAGTTAATGAAAGTGCTTTATGTCACAGGTGAAGAATCTTTGCAGCAGGTGGCCTTAAGAGCGCAGCGCTTAGGACTGCCTACTCAAGGCTTAAAAATGCTGGCAGAAACTAGCGTTGAAAATATTTTGGCGGTAGCAGAAGTAGAAAAGCCCCAAGTACTCATTGTGGACTCCATACAAACCATGCATGTTAGCGATATTCAGTCAGCGCCAGGTGGTGTGGCTCAGGTTAGAGAATCCGCTGCATTTTTAACTCGCTTTGCTAAACAGACCCACACGGTGCTTTTTTTAGTGGGTCATGTAACTAAAGATGGTTCTTTGGCTGGACCAAAAGTGTTAGAGCACATGATTGATGCCTCACTTTTATTAGAAGGCGATGGTGATTCACGCTTTCGTACTTTAAGAGGTCAAAAAAACCGCTTTGGGGCAGTGAATGAGCTGGGTGTGTTTGCCATGCTGGAAGGCGGGCTAAAAGAAGTTAAAAACCCCTCAGCTATTTTTTTATCGCGTGATGAAGAGCCAGCAGCTGGTAGTGTGGTTATGGCAACTTGGGAAGGCACACGCCCCTTGTTAGTGGAAGTGCAAGCATTGGTGGATGAGTCTCAGCTAGGCAACCCACGGCGAGTTGCAGTTGGGCTAGATGGTAATCATTTGTCTATGCTCTTGGCCGTTTTAAACCGGCATGGTGGCATTTTTACGGGTGACCAAGATGTGTTCTTGAACGTGGTAGGTGGCGTAAAAGTGCTAGAAACTAGCGCTGACCTAGCCGCTGTTATGGCAATTGTTTCTTCACTAAAAAACCAGCCCTTACCCCATGAGTTAATGGTAATAGGCGAAGTAGGTTTATCGGGTGAAATACGCCCAGTACCCAGTGGCCAAGAAAGAATTAGAGAAGCGGCTAAGCATGGTTTTACCCGAGCTATAGTACCCAAAGGCAATGTGCCTAAAGACATGCCAGCCGGTATGCAGGTGATAGGCGTTAGCCGGTTAAGCGAAGCCTTAGAAGCGATATGACAAAGACTTGTAAATAAAAGCTTTACTAAGCTTTATCAAACCGCTAACAGCTCACCCGACTCAAGCAACCTTACTTGGGTGTCTAAATTAAGCTGTGCTAGCTCTCCTTTAATCTCTTCTGTTTGGCTAGGTTTTAAGTGCGATAGCCAAATTTGTTTGGGGGATTTATCTAGGGCATGAATAAATTTGTCTAGTAACGAGGGGGTGAGGTGTTTGGCTAGTTTAGCTAGCTCGTCTAACCGGTTAGGAAAGGCGCATTCGGTCATTAGTACATCGAGTTTGCCTAGCTTGTTTAGCTCTTTCAAAACCTCTGGCCCAAAGGTGGTGTCACCAGTAAAAGCCAAGGACTTTCCTTGTTGGTCAACTAGGTGATAACCACAAGTGGGTACAATATGTTCAACGGGAAAGGCGGTAAAGGTTAGGTCTTCAATCGTTAAAGGCTTATGCGGTGTTATGGCATTAAATTTAACAACGGGCGTTTTATCATTAGGCAGGGTTGAAAAGTCAGGCCAAATTTCCCAGTTAAAAATATGAACGCGTAAAGTTTCGAGCACTTCAGGTAGTGCATAAACTTGAAGTGGTTCTTCAAGATGCTCAAACAGGTTGTCAATAAGCAGCGGCAAAAAACAAATATGATCCATATGCGAATGCGTTATAAATATGTGCTTAATTTTTAACTGTTCGTCATGCGTTAGTTTGCCTAGGCCGGTACCAGCATCTAGTAAGATGTGGTCGTTAACTCGGTAACAGGTGGTGTATTGCTCTGCCCCCATACCGCCACTACAGCCTAAAATTTCTACCTTCATCGCTAGTTCCTTGCTTTTATATCATTAATTGACTGCAGCTGAATCCCAGGAAGGGTGTTAATGTCTACTTCATCAATTTGTTCATCACGCAAATGTTTTTTAGCGTAATCAAGGTAAACTTTTTTGTAAACAAATAAGGTGTAAATATCACCATCTAAATGCTTGTCTTCAACCATTCGCCCCATAATGGTAAGCGCCTGAGATAAGGGCATGGGTTTTTTATAGGGCCTTTCATGGGCAGTTAAGGCTTCAAATACATCTGCTATACCCATAATGCGTGCGGGTATCGACATTTGATCGCGTGTTAAGCCTCTTGGGTAGCCTTTGCCATCCATTCGCTCGTGATGCCCACCAGCATACTCTGGTACTCGCTGTAGATGACGTGGAAAGGGTAGCTGCTCTAACATGGCTAGTGTATGAACCATGTGCCCTTCCATAATTTTGCGCTCATCTTGATTAAGCGTGCCGCGACGTATGCATAGGTTGGCAACCTCGTCATCACTCAGCAAGGCTTTACGCTGCCCATTTGCATCTATCCAGCCTTGTTTGCTTAGGTTGGCAACTCTGGCTAGATGTTCGTCTGCCATAAACTCGCCGCCCGTATTGGCTAGTTGTAAAAAGGCAAGGTCATCTTTTAGCTGTGTTTCAAGTTGGTTATAAAAGGTTAAGCGGGATTCATCGAGTTGCTTACCTTGCTTCGCTGCAGCTAACGTTTCTTTGAGTTTCGCAATTTCTAAATCGCGGCGTAAAATTTCAAAGCGGTCGGCAATAAAATGGATGCGATCAACAAGGGTTTCTAACTTGGTTGATTTTTCCATTATGTGATGAGGTGTAACAACCTTGCCGCAGTCATGTAGCCAGGCTGCTGTTTTAAGCTCATACCTGTCTTCATCCGTCATGCTAAAACCTTCAAGACCCGGGAAGTTAATTCCGTTGGCCGCTTCAGCAAGCATGAGTGTTACGTCAGGTACACGGCGACAATGCGCACCCGTGTGTGCAGACTTGGAGTCAATGGCACTAGCGATTACTTGAGTGAAGCTATCAAAAAGGGTGCGCAGTTCATCAATAAGTCGACGGTTGGTTAACGCCACGGCGGCTTGCGATGCTAGAGATTCAGCAATACCTTGATCTTCTTCATCAAACTCAACGGTAGTCCCTGCACTATCAATTTTATTTAAGAGTTGTAGTGCGGCTATTACTTCGCCTTCATGATTAAGCAGTGGAATGGTTAAAAAAGATTTAGAGCGATAACCTGTTTTTTCATCAAAGGCACGTGTCCCTGAGAAGTCGAAGCCCTTCTCGTGGTAAGCATCTTTAATACGTGCTGTTTTTTTGTTAAGCACTGACCAAGCAACGATCATGCGCTCATTAGGTGAGCCATCGGGTAGGTGCAAGGGAATAAGTGAAAAGCTATCACCAACGGGTTGGCCGCTACCACCCAAATGAATATTGAGTTGATCGTTTTGCACCATAACAAACCGAAGGGAGTCATTATTCGGCTCAACCATATAAAGCGTGCCTGCATCTGCGTGTGTAAGTTCGCGGGCGCTATTAAGGATCATTTCTAGTAGCTTGCTTTGATCTTTCTGAGCTGAAAGAGCGACCCCTATGGCATTTAAACGTTTGACGCGCTCGTAGCTAGGGTTAGAAGAGGGCATAGGTGTCATTATTGATCCCTAGTTTAACAGCATATAAAAAACTTATCTTAGCAAAAAGCCTTCTCAGAAAGGTGAACTGCTTCACAAATACAGCTTGCTAAGTCTCGAGTGCCTTAGACTGACAAAATTAAAGTATAATGCCAAGCATCTTAACTTTATTAAATTTTATGGGGAAGGTTATGGTCAGAGTTGCAGTCATGGGTGCGGGTGGCCGCATGGGAAAAACCTTGATACAAGCAGTAAGTGAAAGCAGCAAAGTAAAGTTAGCAGCAGGGATAGTTGAGCCGGGCTCTAGTCTAGTGGGTGTTGATTTAGGCGAGCTGGCAAGCGTGGGTCGAGTAGGTATCCAGGTAGCGGACACCTTGGAAGCAGTGGTGAACGATTTTGATTTATTAATCGACTTCACAGCTCCTACTGTAACCTTGGCTAATGCTGCTTTTTGTGCAGCCAATGGCAAAGCAATGGTTATAGGTACCACAGGTTTAAATGATGATGAAAAAGCTGAGCTAGCTGCTGCAGCACAAAATGCACCGATTGTTTTTGCACCCAATATGAGTGTGGGTGTGAATGTCTGTTTTCGCTTGTTAGAACTCGCAGCGGCTGCGTTGGGTGATGATTATGATGTAGAAATAGTTGAAGCTCACCATCGCCATAAGGTAGATGCGCCTTCAGGCACTGCTTTGGGTATGGGTGAAGTGGTGGCTAAAGCCTTGGGTCGTAACTTAAAAGAAGTGGCAGTTTATGGCAGAGAAGGTCAAACCGGTGCGCGTAAGCCAGAAACTATAGGTTTTGCCACTATGCGTGTGGGTGATGTGGTGGGTGATCACACCGTAGTCTTTGGAAATGAAGGTGAAAGAGTAGAGATTACACACAAAGCCTCAAGCCGTATGACTTTTGCTAAGGGAGCGGTAAGAGCAGCAGCTTGGTTAGAGGAAAAACCCGCAGGTCTTTATGATATGCAGGACGTACTTAATTTAAAATAATTTGGTTGTAGACCTTTCAAGGCTTTTTGCGGTAGAATTGCTTAGATAAGCGTCCAATTGCAGGGCAAAAGCTTACCTACCAAATTATATAAAAAAGCGGGATGGACACCAGTTCATCTCGCTTTTTTGCAACCCAAAATCGGTATTGGTCGTGAACAGACGGCCCTGCTGAAAGCCTGTTATGGGAGGAAACTGTTTTGACCAGACCCGCTATTCTGGCCCTAGAAGACGGCAGTGTGTTCAGAGGTATCGCTATAGGTGCCGATGGACAAACAGTCGGTGAGGTAGTATTCAACACCTCAATGACCGGCTATCAAGAAATTCTGACTGACCCATCTTATACCCGCCAACTGGTGACTCTCACCTACCCGCATATAGGTAACACCGGCATTAACTCTGAAGATATTGAATCGGCCGCTATGGGGGCTGCGGGCTTAATTATCCGTGACCTACCCTTGGTAGCGAGTAATTTTCGTAGTGAAATGTCGCTAGAAGCTTACCTAAAAAAGAACAACCTCGTTGCTATTAGTGAAATTGATACGCGCCGTTTAACGCACCTGTTGCGTAATAAAGGCACGTTAAAAGGCTGTATTCTAGCAGGTGAAGCCGCTGCTGTTGGCGCTGCGGAAGAGCAAGCCATAGCTGCTGCAAAAAACTCAGAAGGTTTGAAAGGTTTAGATCTTGTTAAAGAGGTTACGACTAAAACGATTCAAAACTGGACTGAAGGTGTTTGGGAACTAGGTGTAGGCTACCCTCAGCAAGACCCAGCTAAGCAGTCTTACCATGTAGTGGCTTATGACTATGGTGTGAAGTTCAACATGTTACGCATGTTGGCTAGCCGTGGTTGCCGTGTCACTCTAGTACCTGCAAGCACTCCTGCTGCTGAAGTTTTAGCAATGAATCCAGACGGCGTGTTTTTAACCAATGGTCCGGGTGATCCAGAACCTTGTGATTACGCCATTAAAGCCATCGCTGAAATACTAGAAACAGACCTTCCTGTATTTGGTATTTGCTTAGGTCACCAGCTATTAGCCCTAGCCTCAGGCGCTAAAACGGTAAAAATGCCCACTGGTCACCATGGTGCTAACCACCCAGTACAAGACTTAGACACCAAGGCAGTGATGATTACTAGCCAAAATCATGGCTTTGCAGTGGACGAAGCATCCTTACCTACAACTTTGCGTGCTACACACAAGTCACTATTCGATGGCACGCTGCAAGGTATTGAACGTACTGATAAAGCTGCTTTTAGTTTCCAAGGTCACCCAGAAGCTAGCTCAGGTCCCAAGGATGTTTCTTCCTTGTTTGATCGCTTTATTGCTTTGATCGAAGCCCGTAAAAATTCGGCCGCCTGAACCCGTTAGAAATTGAGAGTTTTATGCCAAAACGTACAGATATTAAAAGCATACTGATTCTAGGTGCTGGACCAATTGTTATAGGCCAGGCCTGTGAATTTGACTACTCAGGTGCGCAAGCCTGTAAAGCACTGCGTGAAGAGGGTTATCGAGTTATTTTGGTTAACTCTAACCCCGCCACCATTATGACTGACCCAGTAATGGCTGATGCAACCTACATTGAGCCGATACTTTGGGAAGTTGTAGAAAAAATTATTGAAAAAGAGCGCCCCGATGCTTTGTTGCCTACCATGGGGGGGCAAACTGCACTTAACTGCGCGTTAGATTTAGAAAAATACGGTGTACTAGAAAAGTATGGCGTAGAAATGATAGGTGCTAATGCTGACACTATCGACAAAGCAGAAGACCGTCAGCGTTTTGACACTGCAATGAAAAAGATTGGCTTAGAATGCCCGCGTGCCAAAATTGCTCATAGTATGGAAGAAGCTTGGCAGGTACAGGCAGACTTAGGTTTTCCCTGCATTATTCGTCCTTCTTTCACCATGGGTGGTTCTGGTGGTGGTATTGCTTACAACAAAGAAGAATTCGAAGAAATTTGTTTGCGCGGTCTAGACCTTTCGCCCACCAAAGAGCTGTTAATTGATGAGTCGCTCATTGGCTGGAAAGAATATGAAATGGAAGTAGTGCGCGACAAAAATGACAACTGCATTATTGTCTGCTCTATAGAAAACTTTGATGCCATGGGTGTGCATACCGGCGATTCAATTACTGTAGCACCAGCACAAACCCTAACCGACAAAGAATACCAAATCATGCGTGACGCCTCCTTGGCTGTTTTGCGCGAAATTGGTGTTGAAACGGGCGGTTCTAACGTACAGTTTGGTATCTGCCCCGATACTGGCCGCATGGTTGTTATAGAAATGAACCCGCGTGTTAGCCGTTCATCAGCTTTAGCATCTAAGGCAACTGGCTTCCCAATTGCAAAAATTGCTGCCAAGTTAGCGGTAGGTTATACCTTGGATGAGCTACAGAATGATATTACCGGTGGTTTAACACCGGCATCCTTTGAGCCAACCATAGACTATGTTGTAACTAAAATTCCTCGTTTCACCTTTGAAAAATTCCCCCAAGCTAATGATCGCCTAACCACTCAAATGAAGTCGGTAGGTGAAGTCATGGCAATAGGTCGTACTTTTCAAGAGTCTTTGCAAAAAGCTTTGCGTGGCCTAGAAGTGGGTGTGAATGGTTTAGATCCTAAGCTAGAAAAGTTTGATACAGAATCTTTAGCTAACCTTCGCCGTGAACTACAAAACCCAGGCGCTGATCGTATTTGGTACATAGGTGATGCCTTCCGTTCAGGTATGGATTTAGAAGAAATTCACCGTTTAACCCACGTAGATCATTGGTATCTAGTTCAACTAGAAGAGTTAATTAACTTAGAAGCAGAAGTGGCTCGTACCGGCTTTGGTGATTTGGATTATGACAAGGTTTATCGCCTTAAACGCAAAGGCTTTTCTGATGCCCGTTTAGCACAATTGCTCGGCGTGTCTGAAAGTTCTTTCCGTAAGCTGCGTCATCAGCTCAAGGTGCACCCTACTTACAAGCGTGTGGATACCTGTGCGGCAGAGTTTGCAACAAATACAGCTTATATGTATTCCACCTACGAAGAAGAATGCGAAGCCAACCCTTCAAACCGCGATAAAATCATGGTGCTGGGTGGCGGACCTAACCGTATAGGTCAGGGTATAGAGTTTGATTATTGCTGTGTTCATGCAGCCTTTGCTATGCGCGATGATGGTTACGAAACCATCATGGTGAACTGTAATCCAGAAACCGTTTCTACTGACTATGACACTTCTGATCGTCTCTACTTTGAACCAGTAACCCTAGAAGACGTATTAGAAATTGTTCAAAAAGAACAGCCTAAAGGTGTGATAGTACAGTTTGGTGGTCAAACCCCACTGAAGCTGGCGCGTGAATTAGAAGCGGCTGGTGTGCCAATTATTGGTACAACACCTGATGCTATCGACCGTGCTGAAGACCGTGAGCGTTTCCAGCAAATGATAGAAAAGCTAGGTTTAATACAGCCACCTAACGCTACTGTACGTAGTTTCGATGAAGCCCTAGCCAAAGCAGAAAACATTGGTTATCCGCTCGTTGTGCGTCCTTCCTACGTGTTAGGTGGTCGGGCAATGGAAATTGTTTATGGCCCAGAAGAATTAGAACGCTACCTAACCAGTGCTGTTAAAGTATCTAACGACAGCCCTGTACTGCTAGATCACTTCTTAAACGCTGCGATTGAAATTGATGTTGATGCAGTGTGTGACGGTAAAGATGTGGTGATAGGTGGCATTATGCAGCATATCGAACAAGCCGGTGTTCACTCAGGTGATTCAGCCTGTTCCTTACCGCCTTATTCTTTACCTGCCGAAGTACAGGACAGAATGCGTGTGGTTATTGCAAAAATGGCACGTGAGCTAGGCGTGGTTGGCTTAATGAACGTACAGCTAGCTTACCAAGATGACACTATTTATGTGATAGAAGTGAACCCACGTGCTTCGCGTACAGTGCCGTTTGTTTCTAAGTGCATTGGTGTTTCTTTAGCTCAAATTGCTGCCCGCTGCATGGCAGGTACTAGCCTGAAAGATCAGGGTTTTGAAAAGGAAATTATTCCACCTTTCTTTAGTGTTAAAGAAGCCGTTTTCCCTTTCAATAAATTCCAAGGTGTTGACCCTATCCTTGGTCCAGAAATGAAATCGACAGGTGAAGTGATGGGTAGTGGTGCTACCTTTGCTGAAGCCTTTATGAAATCACAGCTAGGTGCAGGCGAAAAAATGCCTAAAGCGGGCGGTTTAGCTTTCCTTTCTGTTAGAGAAGCAGACAAACCCTTTATTGCAGGTGTTGCTGCCTCTTTAGACAAGCTAGGCTTTAAGTTAATAGCAACCAGTGGTACTGCGGCAGTATTAAAAGCAGCAGGCTATGAAACACAAATAGTGAACAAGGTTGCCGAAGGTCGTCCGCACATAGTAGATAAAGTTAAAAATGATGAGCTAGCCTACATAGTGAATACTACTGAAGGGCGTCAGGCTACGGCAGACTCTGCTGGTATTCGACGTGCAGCGTTACAACATAAGGTGCCTTATAGCACTACCCTAGCCGGAGCGGCTGCCCTGTGCCAAGCACTTGAATATGGTATGAACATTCAAGTGCGTCGTTTGCAGGATCTGCATCAAGGAGAAGTATAGTTATGCAAAAAAGTCCAATGACAGTAGCGGGTGAAAAAAGTCTACGAGAAGAGCTAAACCAGCTAAAAAGTGTAGACCGCCCCAAAGTTATTGCTGCTATTGCAGAAGCGCGTGAGCATGGTGATTTGAAAGAAAATGCAGAATACCATGCTGCACGAGAGCAGCAGGGCTTTATTGAAGGTCGTATTCAAGAAATTGAAGGTAAATTATCTAATGCTCAGGTTATAGATGTCACCACCTTGCCTAAAGTGGGCAAAGTAGTCTTTGGTGTTACGGTTGATTTAGTCAACCTAGATACTGATGAAGAAGTGACCTATACCCTAGTGGGTGAAGATGAAGCCGATGTAAAAATTGGCAAGATTTCTTACACCTCACCTATAGCGCGTGGCCTAATAGGTAAAGAAGAAGGCGATGTTGCTCACATTAAAACCCCTAAGGGTGATGTTGAGTTTGAGATAGGTGAAATTCGTTACGGTGAAGAAGACTAAGCTTCTTATTCATTTGTAAAATTAAAACCGTACTGACTTGAACTAAGGCAGTACGGTTTTTTTATGGGCAAAACTTACTGACTTAGCTTTAATCCCATGGCAGCAGCAACACCTTCACCATAAGCGGGGTCTGCTTTACTACAATGCTCAATGTGTTTGCGTTTTATTTCTTCTGGCACGCCCTTCATGTTTCTCGCAGTATTTTCAAACAACACCTGTTGCTCTGCTGGGCTTAACAAGCGGAACAGGTTGCCGGGCTGAGTGAAGTAGTCTGGCTCATCTTCCCAAAAATCAAAGCGGTCAGCTGCACCTTCAAGGGCTAAAGGTGGTTCTGAGAAGTCGGGCTGCTCTTGCCACTCACCTTGGCTGTTAGGCTCATAATGCAAACGGCTACCCTGGTTACCATCAACGCGCATTGCGCCATCGCGGTGGTAGTTATGTACAGGGCAACGGGGTGTATTCACAGGAATTTGTGAATGGTTCACACCTAGGCGGTAGCGCTGAGCATCGCCGTAAGAAAACAAGCGACCTTGCAACATGCGGTCTGGCGAGAAACCAATGCCAGGAACAATGTGTGCAGGGTTGAATGCAGCTTGCTCAACATCGGCAAAGTAGTTTTCTGGGTTTTTGTTTAGTTCAAAATAACCCACTTCAATTAAAGGGTAGTCACCCTTGGGCCAAATTTTGGTTAAATCAAAGGGATGGTAAGGTACTTTGGCAGCATCAGCTTCGGGCATAACTTGCACATACATAGTCCAGCGTGGGAAATCACCACCTTCAATGGCTTCGTATAAATCACGCTGCGAGCTTTCACGGTCTTGACCAACCAGTTCTGCTGCTTCTTGATCGGTTAAGTTTTTAATGCCTTGTTGGGTTTTAAAGTGGAACTTAACCCAAAAGCGCTCATTATCTGCATTAATAAAGCTAAAGGTATGCGAACCAAAGCCGTGCATATGACGATAAGAAGCAGGAATGCCTCGGTCACTCATTAAAATAGTGATCTGGTGTAATGCTTCGGGTAGGCCTGTCCAAAAATCCCAATTATTCGTAGCGCTACGCATGTTGGTGCGTGGGTCACGCTTAACGGCATGGTTTAGGTCGGGGAATTTTAATGGGTCGCGGAAGAAGAAAACTGGCGTGTTGTTACCGACTAGGTCCCAGTTGCCTTGTTCGGTGTAAAAACGCATCGCAAAGCCGCGAATATCACGTTCTGCATCGGCTGCGCCACGTTCACCTGCCACAGTAGAAAAGCGCACAAACATTTCTGTTTGCTTGCCCACTTCTTCAAAAAGTTTGGCCTTGGTGTATTGGGTAATATCGTGAGTGACAGTGAAGCTTCCAAAGGCACCCGAGCCTTTAGCATGCATACGCCGCTCAGGAATGACTTCTCTGTCAAAGTGGGCTAGTTTTTCTAAAAACCAAACATCCTGTAGTAGCATCGGGCCACGAGCACCGGCTGTTAGGCTATCTTGGTTGTTGGCTATTGGGCACCCAGAAACGGATGTTAACTTAGGTTTATCACTCATTTTTTATACTCCTTAAAGGCGATCAAATGATCAGCACAGTTTGAGGTTAGTAAAAAATGATCAAGATGCCCAATGTATTATAGAAAACAGCCTAATAAATAATTACTATCAGCTAGTCAGCAAAGCGTAATAAGTTGGAAAGCTTGGGGTTGGGTTTGCGAGCAGCGCGGTAGTAAAGCCCCATTTTGCCAATGGTTTGTACTAATTCTGCCTGTAGTTTGTTCGCTAGTTGCGCCATCATGGCATTGCGCTCATCACGGTCATCCATATTAAAGCGTATTTTAATGAGTTCGTGGTCGGTCAGTGCGCGGTCAGCTTCTTTTACAACGCCTTCTGACAAGCCATTCTCTGCAATCAATACCACGGGGTTTAAGTCGTGGCCTAGTGCTCTTAGTTGTTTCTTTTGTGTGCCTTTCAGGCTCATGTTAATCTACTCAGCTTTAGTTTATTAGGGCAGCAGTTGCTGTTTTGCCTATTCTAGTGCCTGAGGGTGGTATAGGTCATCCTTTAAGCTAGCTAATTTTTTGTGAGGTTGTTGTGGCACGTTCAAAAACGAGTGCGGCTTGGTTAAAAGAGCATGTAGATGATGTGTGGGTACAAAAAGCACAAAAAGATGGTTATCGCTCACGTGCTACCTATAAACTAGCTGAAATTGATGATAAAGACCGTTTGTTTCGCCCAGGTATGACTGTTATAGATTTGGGTTCAGCACCGGGTGGTTGGTCGCAGTTGTTATCTGAAAGGTTGGGTAGTGAAGGGAAAATTCTTGCTTCAGATATTTTACCTATGGATGCCATTCCCGATGTGGAGTTTATTCAAGGGGATTTTACTGAAGATGCAATTCTTGAATTACTGCTTGAGTCCATGCAAGGAAAACAGGCAGACCTTGTAATTTCTGATATGGCACCCAATCTCAGTGGAATGAATGCTATAGATCAGCCTAAGGCGATGTATTTAGTTGAACTAGCGCTAGATTTAGCAGAACAAGTGCTTAAGCCGGGCGGCGATTTATTAGCCAAGGTTTTTCAAGGTGAAGGTTATGAAGACTATTTGAAGTTGTTGCGTAGTCGCTTCACTAAAGTTTTAACGCGTAAGCCGGTAGCATCTAGAGCTAGGTCTCGTGAAGTTTATTTGTTGGCTAGAGGCTACAAAGGTTAAAAAAGGTTGCTAACCAATTAATTTTAACTAGGGTCATCATTAAAAGAATAAATGGAATTGTTACCCTTTGGTATCGGTCTTAGCTGTTAAGTGATGTAGTATAGGTTTTCTGTTTAGCCTGATTTTAATCAATTGTTTATTGGTCAGGCAAAATCTACAAAGAGGGCATTGCCTTGAACGATATGGCCAAAAATCTCATTCTATGGCTGGTCATCGCAGCAGTTTTGCTGACGGTGTTTAACAGCTTTAATGTTGAAACCACGCCAAACACCACAAACTATTCGCAGTTTGTGCATGAAGTGCAGCAAAAAAGAGTAAAGAAAGTTGTTATTGATGGCTACGATATCTTCGGTGAGCGAGTTGATGGTTCTCGCTTCCAAACGATACGTCCGGCTGCAGATGACCCTCGCTTAATGGATGATCTGCTTAGCAATAATGTTCTGGTTGAAGGTAAAAAGCCTGAAGGACAGAGTATTTGGATGCGCTTATTAGTTGCTAGCTTTCCTATCTTGTTAATTATGGCTGTATTTATGTTTTTTATGCGCCAAATGCAGGGTGGTGCTGGTGGTAAAGGCGGCCCTATGAGTTTTGGTAAATCTAAGGCGCGGCTGTTAACCCAAGATCAAATTAAAACTACTTTTGCTGATGTTGCTGGGTGTGATGAAGCTAAAGAAGACGTTGCAGAACTCGTTGAGTTTTTACGTGACCCAGGCAAATTTCAGCGCTTAGGCGGTAAAATTCCTCGCGGTGTTTTAATGGTGGGTAGCCCTGGTACTGGTAAAACACTGCTAGCTAAAGCCGTCGCTGGTGAAGCTAAAGTACCTTTTTTTAGTATTTCGGGTTCAGACTTCGTAGAAATGTTTGTTGGTGTGGGTGCTTCTCGTGTACGTGATATGTTTGAGCAAGCCAAAAAAAGCGCACCCTGTATTATTTTTATTGATGAAATTGATGCTGTTGGTCGCCACCGTGGTGCGGGTATGGGTGGTGGTAACGATGAGCGTGAACAAACGCTTAACCAGCTACTAGTAGAAATGGATGGTTTTGAAGCTAACGACGGCGTTATTGTTATAGCTGCAACTAACCGCCCTGATGTACTTGACCAAGCCTTGCTACGCCCTGGCCGTTTTGACCGTCAAGTGGTTGTGGCTTTACCAGATATTCGTGGCCGTGAACAAATTCTTAAAGTGCACATGCGTAAAGTACCTTTGGCAGACGATGTTAATCCTTCTTACATTGCACGTGGTACGCCAGGCTTCTCAGGTGCTGACTTAGCAAACCTGGTTAACGAAGCGGCACTTTTTTCGGCTCGTACGGGTCGCCGTTTGGTGGGCATGGAAGAGTTTGATAAAGCTAAAGATAAAATTATGATGGGCGCCGAACGTAAGTCCATGGTGATGACTGAAAAAGACAAAACCATGACTGCCTACCATGAAGCAGGCCACGCTATTTTGGGTCGCCTACTGCCCGACCATGACCCTGTTTACAAGGTTTCTATCATCCCACGTGGTCGTGCCTTGGGTGTAACCATGTTTCTACCTGAAGAAGACAAGGTTTCCTACAGCCGCCGTTATTTACTAAGCCGTATTACTTCTGCCTATGGTGGTCGTATTGCTGAAGAAATGTTCTATGGTGCAGACGGTGTATCAACTGGTGCATCCAATGATATTCAGCAAGCCACTAAAATGGCGCGTAATATGGTCACCAAATGGGGTTTGTCTGATAAAGCTGGCCCGGTACTTTACAGTGAAGGCGACAGCGATCCTTTCCTTAAAGGTGGCGGTGGCGACAGTGGTGGCATGAATGTAAGTGGCGAAACTGCTAAGTTGCTAGATGCTGAAATTAGAAAAATACTCGATGACTGTTACGCAGAAGCGGTTAGGCTGTTAGAAGAAAACCGTGATGCTATGGAGTTAATGAAAGATGCGTTAATGGAATATGAAACCATTGATGCCAGCCAAATTGACGACATAATGAAAGGCATTAAGCCGCAGCCACCTAAAGACTGGAATGATGATGGTGAAGGTGGTGTTCCTGTTGACTCTAGCGCTGCAAGTGGCGAACAAGAGTCTACCGAAGATGAAAAGAAGCCAGATATTAAGCCTGCCGACCCGTTAGGTGGCTCAGTTCACTAACGACTAGCTTGTTTAGTTTAGCCCCGCTTTAGCGGGGTTTTCTTTATGTGATAAAACCGACCAATATAAAAACCATGTTTGCAGATATTTTTCCACAAGTTGATCTAAATCAGCCCCAAATTATGGGGATAGTAAATGTAACACCTGATTCTTTCTCAGACGGCGGTCGCTATACAACGGTTGACCTAGCAATTAAGCAAGCCTTAGCCTTAGAAAAAGAAGGTGCTACGTTTATTGATTTAGGTGGTGAGTCAACTCGTCCAGGAGCTGAGGGTGTAGCAGAGCAAGAAGAGTTAGATCGTGTTCTACCTGTGCTTGAAGGTTTGCGTAAAGAATCGGCAGTAATGATTTCAATTGATACGAGCAATCCTAAGCTTATGCAAGAGGCTGCTAAGCTAGGTGCTAACTTGTTGAATGATGTGCGTTCCTTTACCCGAGAGGGTGCACTAGAAGCTGCTCAAGCAACCGGTTTGCCTGTTTGTATTATGCACATGCGTGGCGAACCATCTTCCATGCAGCAGCAAACAACCTATGCTGATGTGGTTACAGAAGTTAAAGACTGGTTAGTTAAGCGTATGCAGGTTTGCATTGCTGCCGGTATAGCTGAAGATAAAATTTTGCTAGACCCAGGTTTTGGCTTTGCCAAACTGCTACCCCACAATTTAACCTTGTTAGCTAACCTAAACAAACTAACCAGCTTAAACCGACCTTTACTGGTTGGTATGTCACGCAAGCGTATGCTGGGTGAAATTACTGGTAAACCAGCACTAGAAAGGGATGCTGCAGGTATTGCAGCGCATTTGTTAGCAGCTCAGCAGGGTGCTAAAATTTTGCGTGTTCATTCAGTTGCAGGCTTAAAAGATGCTTTGCAAGTTTGGCAAGCAACGGCTCAGGCTTTAAACCTTACTAAAACTCAGGATAAATAATGACTAGAAAATATTTTGGTACAGATGGTATTCGTGGGCGTGTGGGTGAGCATCCAATTACCCCTGATTTTGTACTAAAGCTAGGCTGGGCAGCAGGTAAGGTGTTTGCTAAACAAGGTAAAAAGCGCATTTTAATTGGTAAAGATACGCGCTTATCTGGCTATATGTTTGAGTCAGCACTTGAAGCAGGTTTGTCTGCGGCAGGAGTTGATGTGTATTTATTGGGTCCTATGCCAACACCAGGCATTGCTTACCTAACACAAACCTTCCACGCCGATGCAGGTATTGTTATTAGCGCCTCACACAATTCTTTTGAAGATAACGGCATTAAGTTTTTTTCCAGAAGTGGTGAAAAGTTACCCGATGATGTTGAGCTAGAAATAGAGTCTTGGTTAGACAAACCCATGGAAACAGTCGCTCCAGCCCTTTTAGGTAAAGCGCGACGCATTAACGATGCTGCAGGCCGCTATATAGAGTTTTGTAAAAATACCCTGCCTTTTAATGCTAGCTTACAGGGCGTATCTCTCGTTGTAGACTGTGCGCATGGTGCTACTTACCACATAGCACCTGAGGTTTTTAGTGAGTTGGGCGCTAGGGTTGATGTGATAGGTGCCGAGCCAGATGGTTTAAATATTAACAAGGGTTATGGTTCAACTAATCCACGTGCCTTGCAGGATAGAGTGTTAGAAATAGGGGCAGACTTAGGTGTAGGCTTTGATGGTGATGGTGATCGCCTAGTCATGGTCACTCGTACTGGTCGTTTGTTAGATGGCGATGACCTTCTGTATATATTAGCTAAAAACTTACAAAATAAAGGTCAGTTGCAAGGCGGTATTGTTGGTACTGAAATGAGTAACCTTGGCTTAGAGTTGGCCTTAAAAGAAGCAGACATACCTTTTGTGCGAGCAAAAGTGGGTGATCGCTATGTAATGGCTGAATTACAAAAAAACAACTGGCTGGTAGGTGGTGAAAATTCTGGCCACTTGGTTTGCCGTCATGTGCAATCCACAGGTGATGGTATAGTTGCTGCATTGCAAGTTTTGCAAGCCATTCAGGAAGCCGATGGGCAAGTCGATGTTTTGCTAAAGGGCATGAAAAAAATGCCTCAAAGCTTGGTTAATATTCGCACCGATGACAACAAAGACGCACTAATCCGCCACCCGCAAGTGCAAGCTAAAATAAAAGATGTTGAAGCTCGTATGAACGGTCGCGGTAGAATTTTATTGCGCCCATCGGGCACTGAGCCATTGCTTAGAGTAATGGTTGAAGGTGATGAAAAAGAAGTGGTTCAAGCCTTGGCAGAAGAGATAGCGGCAGTCATTACTGATGTTGCTAGTTGAGCTTAGAGCAGATTTTTAATAGAATCCATGCCCCTGAATTGTTTATAGGCTGAATTAATGCGACAAAAATTGGTAGCAGGCAACTGGAAGATGCATGGCAGTCAGCAGATGGTTAAACATTTGCTTGAAAAAATGCTTAGCCAGCAAGCACCTAGCGCTAAATTATTGGTTTTTCCGCCCTACCCTTATTTGTCTCAGGCAATACAGCTTTTAGCTAAGAGTGAAATAGGCATAGGCGCACAAGACTGTTCGCAAGCAGATGAGGGCGCTTATACTGGCGAAGTTTCTGCAAAAATGCTGGCAGATTTAGGTGTTAGCCATGTTTTGCTAGGGCACTCAGAGCGCCGTCAGTACCATGCAGAAACAGATGCCCTAGTGTTAGAAAAAGCCAAGCGTGTTTTGGCAGCTGATTTAATTCCTGTTGTCTGTGTGGGTGAAACCCTAGCCCAGCGTGAAGCAGGTGAAACTAACAAGGTGGTTTTACAGCAGCTTACACCGCTAATAGAAAAGCTAACCTTAGCACAGCTTCAAAAAGTAGTGGTAGCCTACGAACCCGTGTGGGCAATAGGTACAGGCTTAACTGCAACACCTGAGCAAGCGCAAGAAGTACATGCCTTCCTTCGTTCAGTTGTAGCTAAGGTAGATAAAGAATTGGCAGCAAAAATGTTGTTCTTGTATGGCGGTAGTATGAAGCCTGATAATGCTGCGTCATTACTTAAAATGCCAGATATAGATGGCGGGTTGATTGGTGGAGCATCATTAGATGCTGATCAATTTTTAGCAATCGGAAAAGCAGCGGAATAATAAAGATGCATAGTATCGTTTTAGTAATTCATGTAATGCTGGGTCTTGGTGTGATTTTGTTGGTACTTATGCAGCAAGGTAAGGGTGCTGAAGCAGGTGCCTCTTTTGGTGGCGGTGCTTCCAATACTGTTTTTGGTAGCTTAGGTCCAGTAGGTTTTCTAGGAAAAATGACAGGCCTACTTGCTGCGGCTTTTTTTGCAACCAGTATGGGGCTGGCTTATTTAGCCACTCAACAATATTCACCTGATTTAGGTATGCCCTCAGATGAAGTCATTGAAGAGTTTGAGCGAGAGCGCTTACCACTACTTGATGACAGTGATGTAATTGAAAACCAGCAAAACCAGTAAGCAATAAGTTTATTTTGTCTTAGGGCTTGCCAAGCACCCTTAGCGGCACTATCATTTGGCCGCCTTGGAAGTTCTAGTAAGTTTTGAATAGCTAAGCCGAAGTGGCGGAATTGGTAGACGCGCTACCTTGAGGTGGTAGTGGGCTAAAGCCTGTGCGGGTTCGAGTCCCGCCTTCGGCACCAAGGTGTGTTTTGTTAGTTATAAAGGAATTGTAGTTAGCGGTTGACGTAACCTAGTTCAGCCCCTATAATTCCTGCTTCTCTGATGCGGGGTGGAGCAGCCTGGTAGCTCGTCGGGCTCATAACCCGAAGGTCGTTGGTTCAAATCCAGCCCCCGCTACCAAGATTTAATCAGAAGCCCCTTTTTTAAGGGGCTTTTTGTTAGGTCGAAAAAATCTTCGCGCAGGTGGCGCCGTACAGCCTTATCCCCCGAAGTTTTCCGGCCTTTGATCATCTGATCTGCAAATGCAGAGCTGGAGCCTTTTCTGTGTCAAGTAAAGATAAGCTACTAGAGCAGCTAATTGAGCCGGTTGTTCAGTCTCTTGGATTCGAGTTCTGGGGACTAGAATTCAGTGGTCGTGGGCAACATACGCTGCTACGAATATATATTGAGAGTGAGCAGGGTATTACAGTTGAAAACTGTGCCCAGGTTAGTCGTCAGATTAGTGCGCTGATGGATGTTGAAGACCCTATCGAAAGTGAGTACAACCTAGAAGTGTCATCACCCGGTATGGATAGACCACTATATAAACTCGATCATTATCAGCGTTTTGCAGGTCATCAAGTACAACTAAAATTACGCCTAGCTTATGAAGGTCAGCGCAAATTTACCGGCCTTTTAAAAGGTGTAGAAGAAGATGAGATTATTCTTCAGGTAGACGAGGATGAATACTGTTTTCCGTTTGAAACTATCGACCAGGCAAGAGTTAAACCTGTCCTGGAAAAACCAAACAAGTAACAAGGACTGTTTCTAAGAGGCTAAGGCATGAGTAAAGAAATCCTTTTGGTGGTGGATGCCGTCTCCAATGAAAAAGGCGTTCCCAAAGAGACCATTTTTGAAGCAATAGAAGCTGCGCTAGCAAGTGCAACCAAAAAACGTTTTATGGAAGAAGGCGTTGATATCCGTGTCAGCATCGACCGTAAAACGGGTGAATACGATAGCTTCCGTCGTTGGTTAGTTGTAGATGACGAAGATTTTTCTGAGCCAGAATATGAGCTTCCAGCAACGGCAGCAAAAGAAGAAGACTTGGTGGTTGGTGATGTAAAAGAAGAAAAAATACCCTCCATAGAGTTTGGCCGTATTGCTGCACAAACTGCTAAGCAAGTAATAGTGCAAAAAGTGCGTGAAGCCGAGCGAGCAGAAGTTGTTCGCCAATACCTAGATCAACAAGGTGGGCTGGTATCGGGTATTGTTAAGAAAACGACTCGAGACGGTTTAATCATTGACTTAGGTGGCAATGCAGAAGCTTACCTTTCACGCCACGAAATGATTCCCGGCGAAAAATTCCGCATGAATGATCGCGTTCGCGCCATTTTACTAGAAGTGAACCCTAATAACCGTGGTCCACAGCTAGTGCTATCGCGCACTTGCCCAGAAATGCTGGTTGAGCTATTTAAAATTGAAGTGCCAGAAATTTCAGAGCAGCTAATAGAAATTCGTGGTGCTGCGCGAGATCCTGGTTCACGTGCTAAAATTGCCGTTAAAACCAATGATCGCCGCATAGATCCAGTTGGTGCTTGTGTTGGTATGCGTGGTTCACGTGTACAAGCCGTTTCTACTGAACTAAGCAACGAGCGAGTCGACATAGTTTTGTGGGATGACAACCCTGCACAGCTAGTTATTAACGCCATGGCGCCAGCAGAAGTTGCATCCATTATAGTTGATGAAGATGCGCACTCAATGGACGTGGCTGTTGCTGAAGATAATCTAGCGCAAGCCATAGGTCGTGGTGGTCAAAACGTTAAACTGGCAAGAGACCTAACAGGCTGGCGTCTTAATGTAATGACAGAACAAGAAGCTACTGGCAAACAAGAGCAAGAAGCCGATGTTCTTATTCAATATTTTATTCAGCACCTAGATATTGATGATGATTTAGCTAGAACGTTAGTTGATGAAGGTTTTACCAGCTTGGAAGAAGTGGCTTATGTGCCACTAGAAGAATTCCTTGAAATTGAAGGTTTAGATGAAGACCTGGTTAATGAGCTTCGCCGCCGTGCGAAGAACGAATTGCTGACCTTAGAGATAGCCTCTGAAGAAGCTTTAGCAGTTGCTAGTCCAGAAGAAGCCCTGCTTAACCTTGAGGGTATGGACCGTACCTTAGCGTCAGCACTTGCACTTAAAGGCTTAACCACCCTTGATGATCTTGCCGAACAATCCATTGATGACCTTATGGATATCGAGGCTATGACCGAAGAGCGTGCCGGTAAAATGATTATGGCGGCCCGCGCTCACTGGTTTGAAGATGAAGCTTGAGCGTACCAGGTCGTAGTTAGAGGAGATGCATAGTGGCAGAGAATACCGTTAAAGAATTTGCTGAAGCCATAGGGCGCCCTGTTGATAGTCTGCTTGATCAGATGAAAAAAGCAGGTTTACAGCACAAAAGTGAAGATCAGAAAGTATCCGAAAAAGATAAACAAACCCTGCTTGAGTTTTTGAAACGTGCAAGCGGTAGTGGTGATGAACCAACACGGATAACCATGACACGTAAAACGACTCAACAGTTAAAAACTGATGGTCGTAAAAGCGTTAATGTAGAAGTTCGTAAAAAGCGTACTTTTGTTAAGCGTAGCGAAGTAGAAGAGCAGGCTGATAAAGCTGCTGAAGCTAAGCAAGAAGCTGCCCTTAAAGCGGCGGAGGCTGAAGCACTACAAAAAGCAGAAGCTGAGGCAGAAGAAAAGCGTAAAATTAATGAAAAAGCACGCCGTGAAGCGGAAGAAGCAGCACGCATTGCTTTAGCTGAAGAAGAAGCTCAACGCAAAGCTAAGCAAGAGTCCAAAGTTGCTGAGCCTGCTTTAGATGCTGAAGCGCAGAAAAAAGCAGAAGCTGACAAAGAACGCCGCAAGCAAGATGAAAAGCGCCGTGCTGAACAAGCACGAAAAGCGCGAGCTAATCCAGTAGTAACAGGTGTTGAAGACGACACCCGTGAGGAACCAGAAGAAGCTTTGCTAAAAAATACTAAAGTTGCAGCAGTTGATGAAAAACCCAAAACATCTAAGCCAGGTAACCGCAAGTCTGCAGGTGGTAAAAAAACCGGTGGCAAGCGTGAAGATAGCTTTGATGATCGTCGTTTAAGCCGTCGTGGTAATAAAGATGACAAGCGTAAAGGTGGTCGTCGTTCTTCAGGCGGTGCAGCACGTGAACATGGTTTTGAAAAGCCAACAGCACCGGTAACACGGGAAGTTCTTATTCCTGAAAGTATTACCGTTGCAGAGCTAGCTGATCGCATGGCAGTTAAAGGCTCTGAAGTAATTAAGGTAATGTTTAAGATGGGTGCTATGGCAACCATCAACCAAGTAATTGACCAAGACACAGCTGCGATAGTTGTTGAAGAAATGGGTCATCAGCCTAAGCTTCAAAAAGATAACGCTATAGAAACAGAAGTCATCGACACCATTAGCTACGAAGGTACAGCCATTACACGTGCCCCCGTTGTTACTGTTATGGGTCACGTAGACCATGGTAAAACCTCACTACTTGACTACATTCGTCGCGCTAGTGTGGCCGATGCAGAAGCCGGTGGTATTACCCAGCATATTGGTGCTTATCACGTAGAAACCTCAACGGGTAACATGGTTACTTTTTTAGATACCCCAGGACACGCAGCCTTCACAGCCATGCGTGCCCGTGGTGCTAAAGCAACCGACGTTGTTATTCTGGTTGTTGCTGCCGACGATGGTGTTATGCCACAAACGATTGAAGCCGTTCAACACTCTAAAGCGGCTGGTGTCCCCCTAGTTGTTGCAGTTAACAAAATTGATAAAGAAACCGCTGACCCAGAGCGTATTCGTAACGAGCTATCGCAATACGAAGTGATTTCTGAAGAATGGGGTGGAGACACACCTTTTGTCCACGTTTCAGCTAAACAAGGTACTGGCCTTGAGGCCTTGCTAGAAGCAGTATTGCTTCAGTCTGAAATGCTAGAGCTAACAGCAGTACCAGAAGCTCCCGGTAAAGGTGTTGTTGTAGAATCACGCCTAGACCGTGGTCGTGGTCCAGTTGCTACCGTACTAGTTCAAAATGGTACCTTACGCAAAGGCGATATCGTTCTTGCTGGCCTTAACTATGGTCGTGTACGTGCACTAATTGATGAGAACGGCAAACAGATTGACTCTGCTGGCCCTTCTATTCCAGTTGAAATTCTAGGTCTAGATGGTACGCCTGAAGCAGGTGATGAATTCATGGTTGTTCAGGACGAGAAAAAAGCACGTGAAGTTGCGCTTTTCCGTCAAGGTAAATACCGTGAAGTTAAACTAGCACGTCAGCAAAAAGCCAAGCTAGAAAATGTGTTCAGCCACCTAGAAACAGGTGAAGTTGCCAGCGTTAATATCATCCTTAAATCGGATGTTCGCGGCACAGTTGAAGCCATAATAGGTGCATTAAGAGAGCTAGAAACAGACGAAGTAAAAGTTAACGTGGTTTCTTCTGGTGTGGGTGGTATTACCGAAACCGATGCTAACCTTGCACTTGCTTCAGATGCCATTCTTCTTGGCTTTAACGTACGTGCCGATGCTTCTGCCCGAGCCATCATTGAGCGTGAAGAAATCGACCTACGCTACTACAGCATTATTTATGAGCTGATAGAAGAAATTAAACAAGCCATGACAGGTAAACTAGCACCTGAATACCGTGAAGATATCGTTGGTATTGCAGAAGTGCGTGATGTGTTCCGTTCACCAAAACTGGGTCAGGTTGCCGGTTGTATGGTGGTTGAAGGAACCGTTTACCGTAATAAGAAAATCCGTGTTTTACGTGACAACGTAGTTATTTATGAAGGCGAGCTAGAATCCCTACGTCGCTTTAAAGATGATGCTGCTGAAGTACGTAATGGTATGGAATGTGGTATAGGTGTTAAGAACTATAATGACGTCAAAGTCGGCGATAAGATCGAAGTTTTTGACAAGGTCAGAGTAGAAAGAACCCTTTAAACCACGAGTCCATAAAGACGTTAAGCAGCCTCGGTTTTCTGATAAGTCAGAATCGAGGCTGTTTTTATTGGAAGACAGCTATGAAAGAATTTAGTCGTTTAGATCGTATTGCTGATCAAATGCAACGTGAATTAGCAGTAATGATTCAACGTGAAGTTAAAGACCCCAGACTAGATGCCATGATTACCGTTAGCGGTGTGAAGGTAAGTAAAGACCTAGGCTATGCAGATGTTTATGTCACAGTATTAGGCAAGGAAGATAACCCAGAAATTATTGCCGAAAATATGGCAATACTTAAGCAAGCAGCAGGGTTTTTACGTGGCCGCATAGGGCAAAGCATTAAATTGCGTGTTATTCCACAATTACGTTTTCATTACGATGAAAGCGTGCAGCGGGGTCAGTACCTTAGTAGCCTAATTGAACGTGCAGTTAATGAAGATGCTAAGCGAGCAAAAGGGTCTGAAGAGGAATAAACCTCTATCACAGCTATGCAAAAAAAGATTCCCCGTAAAATTGTTAATGGCGTACTGCTGCTAGATAAACCCTTAGGTTTGTCTAGCAATCAAGCTTTGCAAAAAGTTAAATGGTTGCTAAAAGCCAAAAAGGCAGGTCATACCGGTAATTTAGACCCGCTAGCAACGGGGGTTTTACCCCTTTGTTTTGGTGAGGCAACCAAGTTTGCTAGCTATGGTTTAGAAGCTAATAAAACTTATCTAACCACCATTCAGCTAGGCGAAACAAGAGACACGGCCGATGCTGAAGGTGAAGTGATTGAGCGCTTCCCCTTACCAGAAATGACGCAGGCAAAAATAGAACAAGTTTTGTCAGGTTTTTTAGGCGAGCAACAACAAATACCCCCCATGTATTCTGCCTTAAAATTTCAGGGTAAAAAGCTGTATGAGCTAGCCCGCGCTGGGCAAACTATAGAGCGTCCACCTAGAGACATCACCATCTTTAAGCTAGCCTTGGTAGGCTTTACCAAAGACAGCCTAAGCCTTGAAGTGAGCTGTTCCAAAGGCACTTATATACGGGTACTAGGTGAAGATCTAGCCAAAGCGCTAGGTAGCGGTGGTTATTTAAGTGCGCTTCGCCGCACAGTTTCTGGCAGTGTTGCTGAAAACGAACTGGTTAGCCTGCAAAGCTTAATTGATTTACATGAAGCAGAAGGTGAAGAAGCCGTTGCTTCGTTACTGAAACCAACCGATTATTTAATTAAGCACCTAGCAACTTATACAGTGAATGAAGTTGAAGCAAGCCAGCTATTAAATGGCCAAGCAATAAAACTTCTGGACTCAAGCTTAACTATCGGACAAAATGTGCGCCTTTATGCTTTAGATAAAAGTTTTTTGGGTTTAGCTCAGGTGCAACCAAGTGAAACAAGCTTAATGTTGCAGCCCGTTAAAATACAAAGCACCGCCTAAACTAAATAAAATTTTCAGGCAGGCTGTAACGTCGCACGGCTTTGCCCTTGTCACTAAGCGACTGTGGAGTTTTAAAATGTTAACTACTGAACGTAAAGCTGAAATCGTAAAAGAATTCGCGCGTGCTGAAAATGATACCGGCTCACCTGAAGTACAGGTTGCCTTGCTAACTTTTGATATCAATGCACTACAATCTCACTTCGAAACTAACAAAAAAGATCACCACAGCCGTCGTGGTCTAATTCGTAAGGTTAGTCAGCGTCGTAAGCTGCTAGACTACTTGAAGAAAAAAGACGTAACGCGTTATGCAGATCTAATTAAGCGTTTAGGTCTACGTCGCTAAGTTATAGATTCCCTAGCGAATCTTAAGACCCCTCGTTGCGAAAGCAGCGGGGGGTTTTGCATTCTAGCCGCTAGTACTTTGTTTGTGCTGCTAGTCAGCGTATGATTAAGGGGCTAATTAATGGCGAAAAAAATTGAATTTAAAGGATAAATCTGTGAATCCCGTAGCTATCAAAAAAACTTTCCAATATGGTCAGAATACCGTAACTCTAGAAACTGGCCGTATTGCACGTCAGGCAACTGGTGCGGTACTTGTTACTGTCGATAATACAAGCGTGTTGTGTACCGCCGTAGCAAAAAAAGACGTTAGTCCAACGCAAGACTTCTTTCCACTAGCTGTTTTCTATCAAGAAAAAACCTATGCCGTAGGTAAAATTCCTGGTGGCTTCTTTAAGCGCGAAGGTCGTCCTACTGAAAAAGAAACCCTAATTTCACGTTTAATCGACCGTCCAATTCGTCCTCTTTTCCCAGAGGGCTTTATGAACGAAGTTCAGATTATCTGTTCCGTTGTTTCTGCTGAGCGGGGTATGGAATCTGATATAGCGGCAATGATTGGTGCTTCAGCAGCGCTAAGTATTTCTGGTGTGCCTTTTAATGGTCCTTTAGCAGCAGCGCGTGTTGGTTATACCGATGCAGACGGCTACATGCTTAACCCTAATTCTGCCCAGCTAGTTGATTCACGTTTAAACATGGTGGTAGCGGGTACAGAAGGTGCCGTGCTAATGGTTGAATCAGAAGCCAAAGAGCTAACTGAAGACCAAATGCTAGGTGGTGTACTTTTTGCTCACGAAGAAATGCAAGTTGCTATTCAAGCCATCAGAGAGTTTGCCGCTGAAGCAGGTAAACCTGCTTGGGATTGGCAGCCAGCACCTGCAGATACCACAACGGAAGCTTTAGTTCGTCCTTTAGCAGAAGCAGGTATTCGTGAAGCCTATAAAATTACAGACAAAATGCAGCGTTATGACCGCTTAGGTGAAGTGCGTCAAAGCGTTGTTGATCAACTAGTGACTGATGCCGAAACAGCACCTACTAAAGACGAAGTTAAAGCGGTTTTTGCACAAATTGAAAAAGAAGTGGTACGTAACAACGTGCTAGATGGTTCGCCAAGAATTGATGGTCGTGACCACAAAACCGTTCGCCCCTTAACCATTGAAGTTGGCGTTCTACCTAAAGTTCACGGTTCTGCCTTGTTTACTCGTGGCGAAACTCAGGCTTTAGTTGTGGCAACACTCGGTACTAGCCGTGATGCACAAATCATTGAAAGCCTAGAGGGTGAGTTTAAAGACAGCTTCTTATTCCACTATAACTTCCCTCCTTTCTCGGTAGGTGAAGCAGGCTTTATGGGTGGCCCTAAGCGCCGTGAAATTGGTCACGGTCGCCTAGCTAAGCGGGGCGTTCAGTCTATGCTGCCCAGCGAAGCTGACTTCCCTTACACCCTGCGTGTAGTATCAGAAATTACTGAATCTAACGGTTCTAGCTCTATGGCTTCTGTGTGCGGTTCTTCACTTGCCCTTATGGATGCAGGTGTGCCTTTAAAAGCACCCGTAGCCGGTATTGCAATGGGCTTGGTTAAAGATGGCGAGCGCTTTGCTGTATTAACCGATATTTTAGGCGACGAAGACCATTTAGGTGATATGGACTTTAAAGTAGCCGGTTCTGCTGCAGGTATTACTGCCTTGCAAATGGATATTAAAATTGAAGGTATCAACGAAGAAATTATGGAAGCCGCTTTAGAGCAGGCTTTGGCTGCACGTTTAGACATACTAGAGCAGATGAATAAAGTATTACCTTCTGCCCGTACCGAGCTGTCTGACAATGCACCCACCATGAGCACAATTAAAATTGATACTGATAAGATTCGTGATGTTATCGGTAAGGGTGGTGCAACCATCCGTAGTATTACTGAAAAAACCGGCGCTTCGGTTGATATCGACGATTCAGGCGAAATCAAAGTTTACGGTGATTCAGCGGAATCAGCTAAAGCTGCGATAGATATGATTATTGGCTTAACGGCTTCTGCTGAAATCGACAAGGTTTATATGGGCAAGGTTGCACGCCTAGCAGACTTTGGTGCTTTTGTTACCTTCTTGCCAGGTCAAGATGGTTTAGTACACATTTCTCAGATAGACAACAAGCGCGTTGAAGCCGTTAAAGATTATCTAACTGAAGGCCAAGAAATTTTGGTTAAAGTCATTGATATTGATAACCGTAACCGTGTGAAGCTGTCTATTAAAGAAGTAACAGAAGAAGATAAAGCGGCTTTTGCTGCGGCAAACCCAGAAGCTTAATCTTTAAAAGCAAGACAAAAAAATCCCCGCTCAAGCGGGGATTTTTATTTCTAAACTAGCTAAAAAATATTATTTTTCTATTTCTAGTAGTTCAACTTTAAATACTAGTGTTTCATTAGGGCCAATCGAACCACCAGCACCTGCAGGGCCATAAGCTAGGCTTGCAGGAATATAAACTTCCCACTCACTGCCTTCAGGCATTAGCTGTAACGCTTCTTGCCAGCCAGAAATAACCTGGTTCACTTTAAAAGTTACTGGCTCACCACGCTGATAAGAACTATCAAATACCGTGTCGTCAATTAGCTTGCCTTCATAGTGAACTTTAACACTAGAGGTAGCAGCAGGCTTGTCTCCCTTACCCTGTTTAATAACTTTGTATTGCAAGCCGCTATCAGTAACTTTTACGCTTTTCTTTTTAGCATTGTCAGCAAGAAATTTTTCACCCTTAGCTTGGTTGGCTTCAGCAGCAGCTGTTGCTTCGGCTTGAGCTTGAGCCGCTAGTTTCTGCTGCAATTGGTCTAAAACCTTCGCTATTTCTTCATCATCTAAACTAGGCGTGTTGCCTTCATAAAGGTCTTTTAATGCCTCACCAAAGCTGTCGGTATCTAGGTCACTAATATCTTGCTGTAGCTGGCGGCCAACCATAATACCTAGGCTGTAGCCAATACGCTCTTCTTCTGTTTTGGGGGCAGCTAAGGCAAGGCTAGGCAAAGCAACGGCTAGACTAAGAGAGGTGGCTAGCGTTAGCTTGGCAAAAGATTTATACATGGGTACTCCTTAATGAGTGATGAAGTTTTGCAGTCTAAGTTTAGGGTTTAGGTCGAGGGATTAGTTCCCTGACTTCGTATAAAGCGTTTTTCTAAGTGTTCACGTAGGCGCACCGAGGTAAGCTCAACGTCTTTTTCATCCAACATAATGTTTAGCAAAACTTTAATAGGCTCATCATCGACTAGTCTTGGGTCGTCAAAGCAGTAGGCTAGGTTTTCCAATAAAGCAGCTTCACGGTTTTCACAGTCTATTAAACCTTGTCGCGCTTGGTAATAAAAATAAAGGACGGCTTGCTCTTGTTGTTCTGCTAGAAGCTCTGCTTTTTGAATATGCTCACGCATTCTATGCAAGGGGCCATCTTCATTCTTATCGGCTTTTTCGGCAATTAATTTAAGCTCATTTCGTTGCCGCCTAAGCTGAAGTGTGTAATCTCTATGCCAATTTTCAAACTGTTGAAAGGCTTTACGCCAATCGGGGCTGAAGCGTAGCCGTTGTTGCGCTGTCCAGATAGCAAAAAATACTAAATTAATATTAGCACCACCGTCATCTTGTAGCTGTAAACAAGCATCTTTTATTCGCTTTAGCTGATAGAGGCTCAGCGAAAAACGCCAGAAAGGGTTATCATGCAGCAGCATTTTTTATCCTTCCAAATCATGGGAATAGGTCGGGAGTAGTGACTATGATGACATTAGCTGGACTTACACTGCAACGAGGCGATTTACGCTTGCTAGAAAACGCTAGCGTTAGTCTTCATTCAGGCTGGAAAGTCGGTCTTACTGGTGCCAATGGTGCGGGCAAGTCATCATTATTTAAACTCCTGCTGGGTGAACTTACACCAGATGCTGGTGAGCTACAAATGTCGGGTTACGATCGCATAGCCTATATGGCACAAGAAGTACCTAGTTTACAGCTTGCAGCTTTAGATTATGTGTTAGAAGGTCACCAAGCGTTAAAGCAAGTAGAGTTAGATTTAGCAGCGGCCGAACTCGCAGGGGACAATCACCGCCTAGCTGAACTTTATGGCCAGTATGACTTGTTGCAAGGCTACTCCAAAAAGGCCGAAGCCGAACAGTTATTAGCTGGTTTGGGTTTTCCGCAGGCGGTTTTTACTAACCCTGTGGATAGTTTTTCTGGTGGTTGGCGTATTCGCTTAAATTTAGCCCGCACCTTGTTTATGCCCTCTGATTTAATGTTGTTAGATGAGCCAACCAACCACTTAGATTTAGATGCCACCCTTTGGCTAGAAGGCTGGCTGCGTAGTTATCAAGGTACTTTAATTCTTATTTCGCATGACCGTGATTTTTTAGACAATGTAGTCGATCACTTGCTACACGTTGAACACAAACAACTGCATTTATACAAGGGCGGTTATTCGGCTTTTGAACGCCAGCGCTCAGAACGCTTAGCGCAACAACAATCCATGTATGAAAAACAACAGCGTGAAATTGCCCACATGGAAGATTTTGTACGCCGTTTTAAGGCCAAGGCAACCAAGGCTAAACAGGCACAAAGCCGTATTAAATCTTTAGAGCGAATGGAAAAAATAGCGGCTGCTCATGTTGATTCGCCTTTTCATTTTGTGTTTCCTGAAGCTAGCCAGTTTTCAGATCCTTTGTTAGTGATGCGTGAAGCTGATTTAGGCTATCCAGCTAAGCCAGTGCTTAATAAAGTGGGTTTTACACTTCATCCTGGTCAGCGCATAGGTTTGCTTGGCCCTAACGGTGCAGGTAAATCAACCTTAATTAAAACCCTAGTCGGTGATCTAGCACCCCTTACAGGGCAGCGTACCCAGGGCGAGCATTTATATATTGGTTACTTTGCGCAGCACCAGTTAGAAGCTTTGGATGTTGATGCATCGCCTTTGTTACACCTACAGCGTTTATCACC
This sequence comes from Marinospirillum minutulum DSM 6287, assembly GCF_000422325.1. GTDB lineage: Bacteria > Pseudomonadota > Gammaproteobacteria > Pseudomonadales > Halomonadaceae > Marinospirillum > Marinospirillum minutulum. The sequence continues at coordinate 177,213 of NZ_AULO01000010.1, read as the reverse complement.
TGATGCTAGGGAGCAAGAATTACGCAACTTTTTAGGTGGTTTTGGTTTTCAAGGTGATGAAGTGCTGGCAGAGGTAGGGCGTTTTTCTGGTGGAGAAAAAGCCCGCTTGGCTTTAGCGATGATTGCTTGGAAAAAACCTAACCTGCTGCTATTAGATGAGCCGACCAACCACTTAGATTTAGAAATGCGCCATGCGTTAACTTTGGCACTACAGGGGTTTTCAGGTGCAGTGCTAGTGGTTTCGCATGATCGCCACCTATTAAATAATACAGTGGATGAATACTGGCTAGTTGCTGATGGCAAGGTAGAAGACTTTGATGGCGATTTAACCGATTATGCACACTGGTTAAAAGAACGTCAGCAGGCGGCTCGTAGAACTGAAAAAACAGAAAAGCCACAAGAAGCAGCGGCAGCACCTGGGGTTAATAAAAAACTAGACCGTAAAGAGGCTGCTCGGCTAAGGGAGTTGTTGCGACCTTTAAAGAAACAGGTGGATAAGTTAGAACAGCAAATGAGTTCAATTCAAAGCCAGCTTAAAGCGATAGAAACCACACTTGGCGACGCAGAACTTTACACTGACAACCAGCGTAAAGACGAGCTGCAAAAACTGTTAAAAGAACAAGGGCGTTTAGAGCAGGAGCTAGAAACGCTAGAAATGGAATGGTTAGAGAGCAGTGAAGCGCTAGAGACACGTACCAATGCGCTAGGGCTTTAATCTTCTTTATAAACCATTTTACGACTCATGCCACCATCAAGAATAAAGTTTTGCCCAGTTACAAAACCGGCCAAGTCAGATGCTAGCCATAACACCATTCCTGCAACGTCATCTGGCTTACCCATACGGCCGACAGGGTGTTGTTCATGGTCTTCATCTGAATGAAAGGGCTGGTAGCGGGAGCTGTTTTTTTGCCACTCGCCCACTTCTATCCAGCCTGGGCTAATAGCATTGACACGCACATCTGGGCCAAGACTAATGGCAAGCGAGTGAGTTAAAGACAAAACACCACCTTTGCTTGCAGAATAGGCTTCGGTATCCGGCTCGGACTGGGTTGCACGGGTAGAGCCTAGGTTAATAATGCTGCCTTGGGTAGCGCGTAAATCGGCTGCGGCATATTTGCAGCACAAAAACACACCCGTTAAATTAACATCTAGGTAACGTTGCCAAGTAGTTAAATCTAAATCTTCTAAAGCGCCTGTGTAGGGGTTAGCTAAACCTGCATTATTGACTAGTAAACTAATAGGCCCCAATTTTTCGTTGGTTACTTTAATTAATTCTTTTACTTGGTCTTCACGAGAAACATCAACAGGGTGAAAAGCAACCTTGCCTAGGCTATCAAAAAGATGAATGCATTCTGTTCCTGCTTCTCCGTCAATATCGGCAACCATTACCTGCCAGCCTTGCTGCAAAAGAGCACTAGAAATACCACGACCTATACCTTGTGCCCCGCCAGTAACCAGAGCAACGGGGCGTGATTTAGATTCACTCAAAATAGAACTCCTTAAAAATGCTATTTACTTTCTAGTAAAAAAGTAACGGGCCCATCGTTAATGAGCTCAACCTGCATATTGGCACCAAACTGACCACTTGCAACCTTGGGGTGGTTAGCTTTGGCAGAGGTTAAAAAGTGATTATAGAGTAATTCACCTTTTATAGGTTCAGCAGCGGAAGAAAAACCAGGTCGTAACCCCTTATGGGTTTCTGCAGACAAGGTGAATTGTGAAACTACCAGTAGACCACCTTCGGTTTCTTTTAAGCCGAGATTCATTTTACCTGCATCATCAGCAAAAATACGATAACTTAAAACCTTCTGTAAAAGTTTTTCTGCTAGGGCTGGTGTGTCATCTTTATCAACACCCAAAAACACTAGCAGCCCAGCGCCTATCTCGCCTACTCGCTTACCTTCCACCGTAACTTTAGCACGGCTAACCCTTTGTAATAGTGCTTTCATTATTAGGTTTTCCCTTAGTAAGTTAACCTTTAGTATAAAAATAAATAATCAAAAAGCTTGATATGCATAAATTCATTTGTCATTCTTCGTGGCGTAAAGGTTATTTCAATATTTTATTGTGGCTGACTATTCAGCTGAAACCAAAAAAGAGGATGGATCAATGTTGCTTAAAAAAGTTCTAGGCACAGCGATAGCAGGTGTTCTGCTAACAGGCATGGTTGCCTGTGGTGGTGATGAAGAAAAATCGACTTCAAATGCTGTTGCAGAGCCTAAAGGTCAAAATTGGCGTTATGCTCACGAAGAATACGAAAATGATGTGCAGGATGTTTTTGCTTATAAGTTTAAAGAGTATATCGAAGCCAACTCAGAAAACACCATTGAAGTATTCCGTTTTGGTGAACTAGGTGAATCTGACGACATTATGGAGCAAACACAAGCGGGTATTTTGCAGTTTGTTAACCAGTCACCAGGCTTTACCGGCTCGCTAATTCCAGAAGCACAAATCTTTTTTATCCCCTACCTTTTGCCTGTTGAAGAAACGCACATTATTGAGTTCTTCAAAAAAAGTAAGGCTATTAAAGAAGAGTTCCCTAAACTTTATGCTGAACAAGGTTTAGAGCTGCTGACTATGTACCCAGAAGGCGAAACAGTACTAACGGCAGATGAGCCTATTCGTACACCTGAAGATTTACAGGGTAAGAATATTCGTACCATGACTAACCCGCTATTGTTAGAAACCTATAAAGCCTTTGGTGGTATTCCTACACTCTTACCTTGGGGCGAGGTCTACGGTGGCTTACAAACCAATATTATTCAAGGTCAAGAAAACCCTTTATTTTGGATAGAGTCGGGTGGTTTGTATGAAGTTTCTCCTAACCTAACCTTTACAGGTCACAACCAGTTCACTACAGCAATGATGGCTAATAAAGAGTTTTATGATGGTCTTTCTGCAGAAAATCAGCAGTTAATAAAAGATGCAACTAGCTATGCTTTTAACTACATAACTGAGTATGTGCCAGGTTTAGGTGAAAGAAAGCTACAAGCAATTCTTGATGCAAGCGATGAAGTAACGGTTACTCGTTTAACCGATGCAGAGCGCCAAGCCTTTATGGATCGAGCGCCTCAGGTTGAACAAAAGTTTATTGAGATAACCGGTGAGCGTGGTCAAAAACTGTTAGAACAGTTTAAAGCTGACTTAGAAGCTACTGCGACTAAGTAAGTAATGGCTATTGGGCTGCCAAGGAAGGTGGCCTAGAGCACTAGGAGGTAGGTAATAGATGGATGATTTATCGCAAGAACCAGATTCGAGTTTACCTGGCTTTTTAGGTCCTATCGACAAGGCAATCAGTTCAGTAGAGTCGGTTATTTTAGCCTTGGGTGTTTTGTTGATGGCACTTAATACGGTTGCAAATATTGTTAGCCGCTTTGCTTTTGGTGAAAGTTTATTTTTTGTTGAAGAAGTAAACCGCATTTTAATTGTGCTAATAACTTTTGCTGGTTTGGGTTATGCAGCAAGGCATGGTCGGCATATTCGTATGTCGGCTTTTTATGACTTGCTCCCTAAAAATATGCGTCGTTACTTAATGATGTTTATTGCCTTTTCAACCGGCGGTGTCATGTTTTTTTTAGGCTGGTTTTCTATTAGTTATGTGCAAGGCGCTTATGCCACTGGGCGCTTGCTTCCCACCTTAAGTATTCCTGTTTATCTGATGTTTTTATGGGTGCCTGTTGGTTTCTTTGTAACGGGGGTTCAGTATTTCTTTACGGGAATAAAAAACTTTACTTCTACCGAAGTGCATCTATCTACTCAAGTACAAGATGGTTATGAAGAAGCTAGCTGTAAAGATAAGGAGATCTAGAAGATGATGTTAATAATGTTGTCTAGCATGGTTCTTCTATTGCTGCTGGGCTTTCCTATGATGATTCCTTTAACAGTGGCGGCTGTTATTGGTTTTGTAATGATGTTTGATGGTTTTGGTCAAATAGATACGTTTATACAGCAAATGTTGGGCGGTATAAGGCCAACGGCTCTCATTGCTGTGCCTATGTTTATTTTTGCTGCCGATGTAATGACGCGTGGGCAGTCAGCTAATCGCCTAGTCGATTTAGTTATGGCTTTTATAGGCCATATTAAAGGTGGATTGGCAGTTAGTACGGCTGCTTCTTGTACCTTGTTTGGTGCTGTTTCTGGCTCTACCCAAGCAACAGTGGTTGCAGTAGGTTCACCTATGCGACCAAGAATGTTGAAGGCAGGCTATAAAGACTCTTTTATTTTAGCGCTGATAGTCAATTCTAGTGATATCGCTTTTTTAATTCCGCCCAGCATCGGCATGATTATCTATGGTGTTATTTCAGGCACTTCAATTGGCGAGCTATTCATTGCGGGTATTGGACCAGGTTTACTGATTTTATTTGTTTTTTCTATCTACTGTGTTATTTACGCAACCCTTAATAAAGTACCGACAGAACCTCGTGCTAGTTGGTCTGAGCGCTTAACAGCGCTACGCCAAGCACTTTGGCCTTTAGGTTTCCCTGTGCTTATTGTGGGTGGTATTTATGGTGGCGTGTTTAGTCCAACAGAAGCAGCGGCTGCCTGTGTGCTTTATGCAGTTATTTTGGAGTTTGTTGTTTTTCGATCCTTAAAAATGGCTGATATTTACAAAATAGCCAAATCAACGGGCTTAATTACTGCTGTGGTATTTATTTTGGTAGCAGTGGGTAATGGTTTCTCGTGGATTATTTCTTTTGCACATATTCCACAAACGCTTTTAGCTGGCATAGGTATTAACGAGGCAGGGCCGCATGGTGTGTTGGTTATTATTGCCCTTACATTTTTTGTGGCCTGTATGTTTGTTGACCCTATAGTGGTGATTTTAGTTTTAACACCTATTTTTGCACCGGCTATAGCAAGTACTGGTTTAGATCCTGTTCTAGTTGGGGTGTTGATTACTTTAATTGTGGCGATTGGTTCAGCTACGCCACCTTTTGGCTGTGATATTTTTACTGCCATAGCTATTTTTAAGCGCCCTTACTGGGAAGTAATTAGAGGTACACCACCTTTTGTTTTTATGTTGGTTCTAGTGGCTGGCTTAATTATTCTTTTCCCGCAAATAGCGTTGTTTTTGAGAGATTTAGCTTTTAGGTAAATTTAGTAAAGGCAAAGCTCAAAAATAACCTTAACGGTTCGCTTTTGTAGCCTAAGTGACACTCGATTTGTGGCATACTAAGTGCCTTATTTTTAGGCTGAAATTAAAGTGCTGATGTGGAAGATTTAAATTCCTGGTTTTTAGTTGTTTCTATTTTGCTGTGCCTAAGTATTTTGGCTACGGTTATTTCTGCACGTATCGGAATGCCATTGCTCTTGGTGTTTCTGGCGGTAGGTATGCTGGCCGGTGAAGATGGTGTTGGCGGTTTAAAGTTTGCCAGCTTTGAAGCGGCTTATGTAATAGGGCATTTAGCTTTGGCGGTTATACTGCTAGATGGCGGTATGCGAACCCGCATGAAAACCTTTAGGGTGGGTTTGCGGCCTGCCTTGGTGCTGGCTACTGGTGGTGTATTAATTACCTCTGGGTTAACTGGCCTGCTAGCCATGTGGATATTTAACCTTTCTATTTTAGAAGGTTTATTAGTAGGCGCTATCGTGGGTTCAACCGATGCTGCTGCAGTTTTCTCTATGCTTAGCGGTAAAGGTGTTAGCCTAAATGAACGGGTAAGTGCCACCTTGGAAATAGAGTCGGGCACTAACGACCCTATGGCTATTTTTCTAACCATCACCTTAATTACTCTGCTAACTCAAGATAATGCCGACCTAGCTAGTGCTTTGCTGATGTTTGTGCAGCAGTTTGGAATCGCTATTCCTATGGGGATTGCCGGTGGTTGGTTTTTTGCACAAGTATTAAAAAAACTACAGCTTTCAACGGGTTTCTACCCCCTGTTAATTACTGGTGCAGGCCTAGCCTTATTTGCTACCACCAATATGCTAGGCGGCAGTGGTTTTTTAGCCATTTATTTAGCAGGCCTAATGATAGGTAACAGCCGTTCGGCCAAGTTAGGGCACGTTTTACCTGTACACGATGGTTTTGCTTGGCTAAGTCAAATTGGCTTGTTTTTAATTCTTGGCTTGTTAGTAACCCCCCATGAAATGCTTGAAACAGCCATACCAGCGACACTGCTTTCTATTGGTATGATTCTAGTTGTACGCCCCATTGCTGTGCTGTTTTGTATTAAACCTTTTTTCAAATTTAGTTGGCGAGAACTTACGTTTATTTCTTGGGTCGGTCTGCGTGGAGCAGTGCCGATAGTATTGGCAATCTTCCCTGTTATCGCTCAGGTGGACAATGCCAGCTTGTATTTTAATATTGCTTTCTTTGTAGTTTTAATGTCCTTGCTGGTGCAGGGGGCAAGTCTGCCTTGGGCGGCACGTTGGTTAAAAGTAGAAGTACCAGCTGGTTTTATGCCTAAAAACCGATCTTTGCTGGGTGTCTTTGCTGAAGATGATTTTGAAACCTTTGTTTATTCCGTAAAAGGCGGCACTTTAGATGGCGTAGAGCTGCGCTGTTTACGCTTCCCTTCTGGCGCACGTATAGCCGCTTTATTCCGTGGCAGAAAACTGATTCATCCTTCGGGTAGTACGCAGCTTAAAGAAGGCGATCAGCTGTGCATTATTGGTCGCGAGTCTGACTTGCCTGTACTGAGCAAAATGTTTAATAGTGACTCTCAACCTGACAAAGAAAAGAACCGTACTTTCTTTGGTGATTTTACTTTATCAGGTGATGCGCCGCTGAAAGATATAGCCGATCTTTACGGGTTAACCATTAGCCCAGAACAAGCTGGACTGACGTTAAGTGAGCTGTTAATTCGCCGCTTTGGTGGTCAAACCGTAGTGGGTGACCAAATGGAATGGCACGGTATTCGCTGGGTGGTGGTTGAAGTTGAAAACAACAAAATTCAACAGGTGGGGCTTAAGCCTTTAAATCTAGAAGTTGCTAGCTAACAGTGAGTCGTTAACTAGCGGTTAGTTAAATAGCCGTTAGGTGGTTATCCCATTGCCATTGGCTGCTTTCTTCTAGCGGTAGAAGCTGTTGTTCACCTGTTAAGGCGCTGAATTGATACACCTTGCCACGCCCTGTGCTAACTAAAAACTCACCTGCTTTATTGGTTGCCGCTAATCCACAGCCATCGGCTGCATAGATGCTTGATAAAAACGCCCTTCGCTGCATATCCCACAAGATAACGTGATTACCTCTGGGTGCAGAAATAGCCGCAAACCTGCCGGAAGTATCAAAGCAAGCGCTGCCACAATAGTGCTTAAGCTGGCTATACAGGCGTTCAGGTAGTGCCATTGAAACAAGGGCTTCACCTTGGCGGTGGGCTAAAACTAGGGGCACTGAATCGGCTGGGTGGCCTTGGTATTGTAAAGCGATAATAACCTGACCATCAGGCGCAACGTCTAGGTGACGAAGGCTACACTGGTGAAATTCATCAGCAAGTTGCTGCTTTTCGATTAACTCACCCGTTTGGCTATTTAAGTAAACCAAAGTGGATTGCATGGTCGCTAGGTTAAGCTTTTCTCGGCCTTTAGTTTTAATGCCACCGTTGGCAACCACCAGCGTTTTACCATCAGGCATCCATAAAAACTCATGGGGTTCTATGCCGTAGGTTGGCAATTCTTTTACCACTTTAAAATCATCGTCTAAATCACGAACCACTAGGTAGCCTTGGTCACTTTCTAAGCGGGTTTCGCTGGTATAAAGGTAGCGACCATCGGGTGATAAAAGTGCATGGCCTTGTAAATAATGGCCAGCTTGAACGGCTAAGGTTGTGATGGCTTGTTGATTGCGGTAGTCATAAATAGCAATAAACTCCCCAGGGCGGCGGGCAAGGGTAAATAACCAGCCCCTGACTGGGTCGGCTAATACTTGATGCGCCCTTGCTGGCAAGGGGTGACTGGTTTGTTTTTGGCCTAAAGCGTTAAAAAAACTGAGGTAATAACCACCCTGCACATTTTTAGCGGCAGAGGCATAAAGCTGCTGTTCAATCACCTGCGTTTCACTGGCTTGGCTTAACTGTGCTTTTGCCAGCAAAGGCGCAGCAGCCAACCAGCCCAGTAGTTGGCGGCGGTTAATGCCTTGCATTGAATTAGTCACCATCACGACTATTAAACCCTAGGTGAATTTCAAGTACTGCCATAGCTAACTGAAGGTTTTTTTGCAGTTCTTCAATTGCTGGGCGCAACTGGCGTAGTTGCTGGTCGGTGTTAGTCATTAAATCTTTTTGATTAACTTCGGGTATTTTTTGAAACTGTTGATTCAGAGTTTTGAAGCTTGTTTCTATCGTGTTGGCTAGGTTTTTTTCGCCTGCTTCCAGCAATAAAGAATACACGCTAACAGGCTTTAAGCCACTGTAAAGCTGGTGCAAGGCTTCTAGGTTGGTGTTGATATTGCGAATGGATTGATTACTGCGCCAAGATTCACTGCGGGTCCAACGGGCTTTCTCAAAGCTACTACCCAGTGGGTAATCCAGCTTGTAATCCATTATCACCTGTAGCGGCTCAGCCAAGGATTTCATTAAAGGAATGGCGGCTTCTGCTGGCGTGTCGTAATAAGGATTGCTGCCTGGGTTTAGCTGCCTTTCTGCTTGAAGCATCCAGTCTTGTTCAATTTCTTTAGCAACCATCGCCATATAATGATTAACACCCATTAAAAAGCGGCAAGAAGTAGTGTTGGGCTGAAGGTTTTCTAGTGCATCGGCATCAAATAGCAGTTTTTCCATGGCAGGAAAGCCTTTTAAGCTAATACTAGAAGATTGAAAAAAGTCATCATTATAAACAGCATCGTCTAGCAGCAAGGCACTGCGAAGTTGGCTAGCACCTGTGCCTCGCTTGTCTGGCCAGTAGTGCAATCCGTAGTTACGCATGAGTAAAGTAACAGGGCCGTATTGAATGTGTTGTATCGCTTGCCATTGGTTCATGGCTGTTTGATAGGCCACTTGTGCTGCTTCTAGCTTGGCTAGCTTTTGTGATTTGGTAAGTTTGCTTGCTTCACACAAGGCATTGACTTGAGTTTGGCTAGCTTCTAAGGCTTGGGTGAGTTGTTGATAGCCAGGAACTACCAACTGGTTAATAGCCGCTTGGTTATACGCTTGCCACTGGTCTTGGCTAGGAGCTGCTAAAGCTTGGCTAGTTGAAGTCAGCACCAAAGCAATAAGTGAGGCTTTGGCAGTGAATTTCGTGGAAAAGATAGGTAAAGATGGCATTAAAGAGACTCCACAAAGTGTATAAGCTGCTGGCGCTGGCTTTTAGGTAAGGCGATAAACTGCTGCTTGGATGCTTCGGCTTCGCCACCGTGCCAAAGAATGGCTTCTTGAATAGAGCGAGCACGGCCATCGTGTAATAGCTGCGAATGACCACTAATAAGCTGGGTTAAACCCACACCCCAAAGCGGCGGTGTGCGCCATTGGCTGCCACTGGCTAAAAACTCGCTATGATTATCGGCAAGACCTGCGCCCATGTCATGCAATAGTAAATCAGTGTAAGGCCAGATGCTTTGGTTTTTTAAGAGTGGCAGTGCATTTTTTGCAGTGGTGTAATTAGGGCGGTGGCAAGCCGCACAATCCAACTGTTTAAAAATTTTTTCACCGGCTAATACTTGGGCATCTTGGGCGTTACGCCTAGGTGGAACAGCTAGGGTTTGAGTGTAAAACTCCAGCACTTGAGTCATAATCGGTGAAGCTTCTACACCGCCTAAATGTTCGCTATTACCATCGGGCAGTAATCGGCAGTCGGTTTGTGCGCTAGTGCAGCCGCCATAACCTTGCGGAAAAATAGTTGTTGAAATACCAATATCTTCAATAAAAGCCGCCGCATTTTGCTGCTTTAAGTTGGGTTGAATTGCCTTCCAGCCAAAGCGCCCTACCACAGTTTTTTGTAATTGATGATCCCACACTTTATTAAGTTTGCCGCTAATTTCAGGGTGCTTTTGCTGGGTTGCTACATTTTTTTCTAGTTCACTTTCTGGAATGGCTTCTAATAAACCTAGGCCTAACATGGGTGGTGTAACGCGGGCTGAGGTGCGTAATTGCGGGTGTAAGTCACCATAGGCTAGTTGGTCAATGAAATAATGAGGTTGGCGCAGCTCCACTTCTTCGCCACCGGCAAGGGTGAGGGTTGAATAGGTATAGGTTAGGCGAACTCGACCCTCAGCAGCCAAGCCTTGAATGGACTGGTCTTGTAATTGTGCACCGTAAACAGGCTCAGGAATAGCAGCAAGCTTGCCACTGGGGTCTTCTGAATTTTGTGGCGGAATGCTTAAACGTAAAAATAAAGAGCGAGCATTGCTTTGGGCTAGGTCAGGTTCAGGCGGTTTGCCACGACCATTATTCACATGGCAGCGCAAGCAAGAACGGGCATTGTAAAGCGGCCCTAAACCATCACTAGCGGTGGTAGAAGAAGGTGAAGAAACCCAGAGTTTGCCAAAAATTGCCTCACCTAGATTAAAATTCATCCGCTCTTCAAGTGACATATTTGCTGCAGGCTGTGAAAAAGCATGTTTGCCCTTCAGGCTAGCAGCGGTTGTTTCGCCTCCAGGCAATAAAGGGTTTGCATTAAGCCAAGAAGAAGCAACCAACAGTAGAACCAAAGTTATTAGTCTACTGCGGATTGCTAAACTGGCTAACAAGGGTTTGTTAGTCATAAATTAAGGTTTACATCACGCTAGCTGGGTTGTCTAGGCTATCAGAACCTTCAAGTTCAGTATTCTCTATACCAAGCAAGCTCATTACGGCTTCAATTGAGCGAGTTTGTGTGGTTAAACCATCCACCAAGCCTTGCACTAGGGTATTGCCTTGTTTGTTGCCTGCGGCAATTAACACATCAAAAGGTGAGCCTTGTTCTGCTGATTTAACAATAGCTGAAGCGGCATTTAAAGAAGCATCTAGCTCTGCACGTAACTGTTTATCGAGTGCAGCATCCTTAGCTTTTACTAGGTCTGAGAGGCTAGGGCCTTTAACTTTGCTACCATCAACACGGGTGTATTCGCCTAGGTAAACATTACGAATGCCTACCACATCGTAGAAGTGGGAGTTGTGCGTGTTATCTGAGAAGCAGTCGTGCTCTTCTTCTGGGTCATGCAACATAAGGCCTAGTTTGGTTCGCTCACCCGCAAGTTCACCGTAAGACAGGCTACCCATACCAATTAAAATAGTGGCTAAACCACCCTCTGTCCCCTTAGCGGCTAAGGCTGCACGTGCTTCGCCACCTTCTTGCCAGTTAGCAGCCATTTCTTCTAGGTCACTAATCAGTAAATCTGTCGCTACGCTTAGGTAGTCACGGCGACGGTCACAGTTACCACCAGTACAGTTATCTAGGCTGTAATCAGTAGCTGGGCGCTCGCCTGAACCGGGTTCAGTGCCGTATAAATCCTGACCCCAAAGCAAAAACTCTATAGCGTGGTAACCGGTGGCTACGTTAGCTTCAATTTCATCTGCTTCGTGTAGGGTTTCAGCAAGTAGCTCAGCAGTTATTTTGCTGGTATCAATTTTTTGGCTGCCTAAACGTAGGCTGGTATTGGCAATTACGTTGGCGGTATAAAGTAGGTTTTCATCAGATTCTTCGCCATAACTGCTGGTATCTACGTAATCAATTAAGCCTTCATCTAAAGGCCAAGCATTGACTCGTCCTTCCCAATCATCAACGATTTCATTACCAAAACGGTAAACTTCAGTTTGTTGGTAAGGCACACGTGAGGCTATCCAGGCTTCACGTGCAGCTTGTAAATTAGCTTCCGTTGGATTCGCTAACAAAGCATGAACTTTAGTACGCAAAACCTTTGCAAGGGCAACTGAATCGCTATACCCAGCTTCAGCTATTTCACTATAAGTCGTTAATATATCAGCAGGTTCAGCAGGTTTAGAAGGTGTTGTTAATGAAGCGCAGCCGGTTAAACTGAAGGCTAGCGCTAGTCCTGTAAGTAGACGCATAAAAAAAGATCCTTTAGAGGTGTGAAAATCGTTGTTAACGGTAACACTTCTCATTATGATTGGAAATAATTAATTTAATAAAAATCGTTATCATTTGGTATGATTTAAAAGGAAATTAAAATGTTCAGTAGGCACACCCTTGTTTTGCTCGGATTAGCTTTTGCTTTGCCAGCAACAGCTAACACCTTGGCAACCCAAAAAGAACACCTAGGCCAACAGCTATTTTTTGACACAGCCTTGTCTAAGAATTTCACCCAATCTTGTGCTAGCTGTCACCAAGTAGGTCAAGCCTTTGTCGATAAGCGTGGTCAGGGTGTTGCGGCAGCAGTTTCCTTGGGTGATGACGGCCATTCTTTGGGCGACCGTAATGCACCCACAGTCACCTATGCGGCAGCTATTCCACCCTTTCATTTAAAAGCTAATGGCATTTATGCTGGTGGTTTATTTTTAGATGGAAGAGCAGCAACCTTGGCAGAACAAGCCGAAGGACCGCCACTCAATCCGATTGAAATGGGTATGACCTCTGCTGCTGAAGTGGTTGCACGCCTAAAACTGAATTCTAACTATGTTGCCGCCTTTAAACAGTTGTATGGCGAACAGGTATTTGCAGATTCAGATACCGCTTATAAAGCGATGGCAGATGCAATTGCTGCTTTTGAAAGAACCGCTTTGTTTAATCCTTATGACTCTAAATATGACCGTGAACAACGCGGTGAATACACCTTTACTGATGAAGAAGAATTGGGGCGTACTTTGTTTTTTTCGCAGCAATTTACTAACTGCAACCAATGTCATCAGTTAGAAACAACGCCTAACCGTAGCGGCGAAGTGTTTACCAACTTCGAGTACCACAATATTGGCGTACCAGAAAATAAAGCGCTGCGGGCTATGAATGGGGTGAAGGTGTTAGATGAGGGTTTGTTTCAGCACCCAGACGTAAACGACCCTGCCCAGCGTGGCAAGTTTCGTACTCCAACCCTGCGTAATGTGGCAGTGACTGGCCCATATATGCATAACGGGGTGTTTGAAGACTTACGTACGGTGGTACTGTTTTACAACAAATTTAACAGCAAGGCAGCTAAACGGCAGATTAACCCTGAAACGGGTGAGCTTTGGGGTGAACCAGAAATAGCAGAGAATATTTCAATGGATTTGCTAACGATGGGGCCGGCTTTAGATGACCGACGGATAGATGCGTTAGTAGCTTTTATGAAAACACTGACTGATCAACGTTATGAGCATTTGTTAAAAGCCAAGCAATAGCTTAGAAAGTTGAAGTTTGCTTAATCTTTAGGTGGAAAAAGGCTAGTGTCTTGATTGCTAGAGGCGCTAGTTTCCTGTTCTTCTTCTGTTGCTTGCTCGGCCTCTTTGGTTTGCTGGTCAGCATTATTTTTTTGCTGGGCATTTTCTTCAAGCAGGTCTGGATCAAAATCCATAGATTCAACAAATTTATCTTCTTTTTCTTGTTGTAACATTTCCTGATAGCCGCGTAGCGCTTCAACCATATACTCATGGTAGGCTCGCGTATCTTGTAGGGTGCGCAGGTTGGCTAGTAGGGTGTGTTCTTTTGACATTAAAGCTAGGCGCTTAAACTTTCTAGAGCCTAAGCGCGGGTTGTACTCGACTAGTGGATAAATACGATGCATGTAACCTAATCGACCTTCTAGGTTACGAATGTATTCAATTAGGTCACGCTTTAAGCGTTTGCGCTGGGTTACTAAAGCTGGGTAGCGGTTAAGAGAAGGGAAGTAGCTCATCATGCCAGCACCGTGGGTTAGCCAAAGTACAAAGGCAATGCCACCAGCAATACCACCAACCCAAGGGCTGGTTAAGCTTAGAAGGCTAGCAAGAAAAAGAAAGAGCGCCGAACCCAAAGCTATAAACCACAGAGTTCTAGCACGCTTAGCAGCATAAAGCTCGTGGTCTGTTGGGAAGTCTAAGAGCGAAAGCAAGTCATAGTCTAGGCTTTCAAGTTCAGCATAAAGTGCACGTCTTTCTGCTTCTAAACGCTGCTTTTCAGCCTCTTCTCTTTCTTTGATTTTTTTCTGCCGCTCTTCTTCTTCCCAGAGAAGGCGTTCTTTTTCTCGGGCAGCACGACTTTCCTTGGCTTCTTCAGAGTTGGTTTTCTGATTAGTAGCCCAAGTATCCTGATCTTTTGATCTACTACCCAAAGGTGTAGAGTCTATTCCATAATTATCGTCTGGCATATTCACAGCAAAACCACTGTGTATCTAGTAGAAGGTAGATACGCATGATAAATGTTTTGTTGGTGCTTGTCCGTTTCAACCTGTAACACGCAACATAACTTTGCAGTTATTTGTAGCGCACTTAGCGTGATTTACGAAGCTCGGCAATAAGCTCATCGGCTACTTTTAGCATATTGGCTAAACTGCCAGCTGACTTACCATCAACAACGTAGCGACCATCAATAACAATGGCAGGCACACCAGTAACACGGTAAGCCTTTAGGCGAGCTAGGTCTTGGCGCAAACGGCTTTCTACACCAAAGCTGGCGTAAAGCTGATTTACCTGTTCACTTTTTGCGCCATAGCGTTCAAAAAACTTGCCTAAGGCTCGCTGACTGCCAAGGTTGGCATTTTCTTGATGGATAGCGTTAAAAAGTCCCATGTGTGCCTGTTCGCTTAAATCTAAGGCATCCATAATGTAGTAGGCACGAGCTAGGTGTTCCCATTGCTTATTAAAAGCAGCTGGCAGGTGTACAACTTCAATATCTGAATCTTGTTGTGCTGCCCAGGTTTGTAAAAGTGGCTCTAGCTGATAGCAATAGGGGCAGGTATAAGAGAAAACAGAGGTCACTTCAATTTTATCAGGCGCAACCTGTAAGGGTGCTTGATCTTTTAGGGTGGTATAGCCTTGAGCAAATGCTTCGATTGAAAGCAGGCTGAAGGTAATGAATAGTAGGTTGCGAAGTGTTTTCTTCATACATAAAACTCCAAAACAGAAAGGGGTGTTGCCACCCCTTTCTGGTTATCTTTAAAAAGCTATTTTGAGCTATTAACGGTTAGTACCGTGTAGACCATACATGTAAGAGGCAACGGCTTCCATTTCTGCATCAGACATTTTTTCTGCGATTAGGCGCATCATCGAGTTAGGGTCATTGGTACGCTCACCCGCACGGAAGGCTGTTAGCTGGTTAACTGTGTAAGTTGGGTGTTGGCCAGAAACTGCTGGGAAGGCTGCTGGCTTGTTACCACCGCCATTGGGTAGGTGACAAGCAGTACAAGCAGGAATGCCTTTAGCCATATCGCCTGCACGGTAAAGATTGCGGCCTTTTTCTGCTAAAGCTGGGTCAGTTTGACCTAGGTTAGCTGGCTTGCTGGCATAAAAGTTAGCAATTTCACGCACATCTTCATCGGTAAAATGATCAACCATACCAACCATTTCTGGAATATCACGACGACCATCGCGAATATCAATAATTTGTTTGTATAAATAGTTGCTGCCTTGGCCAGCAAGATTAGGCCAGTTAGGAACCATGCTGATACCTTCACCGCCATGGCAAGCCGTACAGGTAGCTGTTTTCATTTCTACGCTTTGTGCATTGGCCATTCCAGCAACACCAGCAGCTAGAGTTAGGCTTAACAGTAGTTTTTTCATCATCGGTTGGGTCTCGTCTTTTGCTAGTCTTTAAAATCATTTGTCCGTTAACTGGCACTAGCATCGCGCCTACGGACGGTGAGTGATAAACTATTAACCTTATTAGTTACCGCATTATAGCTAAGGCTTAAGCTAACTGGAATGCCAGTAGTCTAATCCCTTTTGTTTAATTTCTTGTAGATGACCCCTATCCATGCGTCAGGTTAAGAAAAAAAAGCCTTTTAAGAAAATTATTTATGAGCCTGCTTCCCAGCCTGTAAAAGTGCTGCAGCCCAAGCATTATAACGCTACTAGCTTTTTAATAAGTGCGCCAACGCTAGCACTTTGCCCCTTAGATGAAGGCTGGGAAGTTGCTTTTGCTGGGCGTTCTAACGCAGGTAAATCAAGTGCACTTAATTGTCTTACATCAGCTCGTTTAGCTAGAACAAGTAAAACACCGGGTCGTACACAGCTAATTAACTTCTTTAGTTTAGATGAACAGCGACGTTTAGTTGATCTACCTGGTTACGGTTATGCCAAGGTTCCTAACGCAATACGTAAAGACTGGGGGCAGCATTTAGGTGATTACGTTACTCAGCGCCAATGTTTAGCTGGCATGGTGATAATGATGGATATTCGCCACCCGCTAACGGATTTTGACTTGCAGCTTATAGATGTAGCGACGAGTCGGGACCTGCCCGTACATGTTTTGCTAACCAAAGCAGATAAGTTAAAACGTGGCCCAGCTGCCAACCAGTTACAAGCTGTACGTAATGAGTTGAATAAAATGGCAGGTGATTTAAGCGTACAGCTGTTTTCATCTTTGAAGAGCGATGGTACAGCTGAAGCTTGGGATAAATTAGATGCGTGGTTTGAGCTAGGTGCTTATGCTAAAACGCTTGATTCTTTGGCTGATGACGATGAATTAGAGCACTAACTATAGCGCCTAGGTATTCCACAAATAAAGTATCTTGCTGGC
The DNA here is from genome assembly GCF_000422325.1 of Marinospirillum minutulum DSM 6287. Taxonomy (GTDB): domain Bacteria; phylum Pseudomonadota; class Gammaproteobacteria; order Pseudomonadales; family Halomonadaceae; genus Marinospirillum; species Marinospirillum minutulum. The sequence goes on along the minus strand of NZ_AULO01000010.1, from coordinate 160,713 downwards.
GGAAGTGATTGCTGGAAGGGTGAGCAATCACCAGCAGGCCAAGGTGGTTTGAATGACTTAAACGACAAACAATCGCCGAGCCCTGCTGCAATTCATCTAAGCCAAAGAGCGTTGCTTTTTTAGTATCTAGCTGTAAGTTTATTGAAGACTTATTAGCTAGCAAGGCTAGTTGGGCTTGCTGCTGTTCTTCCGTAGCTTTTGGAAGGTTTTCAATTTTGCTATGGCTCCAAACCCTTAGGTAAGGCAGATTAAAGTTTTGCTCTAGTTCTTCTTTAAGAAGCGTAACCAACTCTTCGGTATTTTCTGCTTCTAATAGCTTTACCAGTAACCGCTCAATACGCTTTAAGCGCTTTTCATTGTCTCGTGCAGTATTCAGTAATTGTTCATGATTTTGTTTATGCTGGTTGAGTTCTTGGCGTAGTAGTTTTAGTTGATAAAGCAGTAAGGATTCTGCTGAGTCACCACAGTTGTGATTTAACTGCATACTAGCCAGAATATTTTCTCGACCAATAAAAAAGTCACTATTTTGGCTAAGCCAATTAGCCACCTGTTCAGCGTTTAACACTTGATTTGTAGGGTTTTGTTTGTTTTGGTTGGGTGTTACCAAGCTCATAAGAAAATCTGTCCTTCAAAAACTCTTTGTACTGGCCCAGTTAGCTTGACTGAATGTCCTTCTCCTGGCCACTCAATTTGTAATCTGCCACCGGGTAATTGAATTTCAACACGTGAATCAAACCAGCCCTGTAATCGACCATAAACCATAGCCGCAGAAGCACCAGTGCCAGAAGCAAGAATTTCGCCTATACCTCGCTCATAAACCCTTAATCGCCCTTGCGTGCGAGAAAGCACCTGTAAAAAACCAGCATTTACTCGATTAGGAAAGTAGGGATGGTTTTCTATTTCTGCACCTAGCTTGTTAACCTCAGCAGTAGCTACGTCTTCAACACGCGTAATGGCATGGGGGTTGCCTATAGAAATTGCGCCAATCTCTATAGGTTGTTGAGCTAGGTTTAGCGAGTAGCTAATTGCTGGGGCTTCAACTTGAAAAGGTAGACTAGAAGGGTCTAAACAAGGCACTCCCATATCTACCGTTACATGACCCTTGTCATTCAAGGTTACAATTAATGGGCCACCAGCGGTTTCTACTTTTAGTGTTTTTTTGCAGGTTAGTTTTTTTTCATGCACAAAAACGGCAAAGCAGCGGGCGCCATTTCCTGAGTTTTTTTCTTCTGTACCGTCAGCATTAAAAATTCGGTAGCAGAAATCAAACTCAGGGTTAGATGGGGGGTCAACAATTAATAGCTGATCAAAACCTACACCAAGATTACGGTCAGATAAGCGACGTACATGTTCAGGGCGAAGTCTAACCTTTTGGGATATTTGATCTACCACCATAAAGTCGTTGCCTAAACCGTGCATTTTGGTGAAATGAACTAGCATTTTCTTAACTCATTATTTAGGTAAGCTATGCTCACCAGCCATTTGCTGTTCATAGCTTTCACGTTGGCGCACCAAGTGACGCTCTGCCCCATCAACAATAACTTCCGCAGGGCGATTGCGGCTGTTGTAGTTAGAGGCCATGGCAAAGCTATAGGCACCTGCTGAGGTTACAGCTAAAAGATCACCGGCTGTTAGGTTAAGCTCTCTGTCTTTACCTAGGAAGTCACCTGTTTCGCAGACAGGACCAACAATATCCCAAGTTTTATTTGAACCGTCTTCTTTTATTGAAGCAGGAATAATGCCTTGCCAAGCGTCATAAAGCGCAGGTCGCAAGAGGTCGTTCATGGCGGCATCCACTATGGCAAAGTTTTTCTCTTCGCCTTCTTTTAGGTATTCAACACGCGTTAATAGAATGCCTGCATTAGCAGCAATGGCGCGACCTGGCTCAAAAATTAACTCAAATTCACGGTCGCCTAGTTTCTCTAAAAGCGCTTCAACGTATTCGGCTGGAGAGGGGGGTGTTTCATCTTGATAACGTACACCCAAGCCACCGCCTAAATCTAGGTGACGGATTTCAATACCATCTTCTTTTAGTTGATCGACGAGTAGTAAAATGCGATCTAGGGCATCTAAAAAAGGTGATAGCTGGGTAATTTGCGAGCCAATGTGGCAGTCAACACCGATTACTTTAAGGTGTTGTAGCGATGAAGCTTGTTGATAAACCTCTCTAGCAAGTTCAAAAGCAATACCAAACTTATTGGCTTTTAAACCTGTAGAAATATATGGGTGGGTTTTAGGGTCAACATCTGGGTTTACCCGAATAGAAATGGGGGCTACCTGACCCATTTCTTCTGCTACTGCTTCTATGCGCAAAAGCTCTGGAATAGATTCTACGTTGAAGCATTTAATACCCACAGTAAGCGCACGGCGAATTTCATCGGTTTGTTTGCCTACGCCTGAAAAAACAACGCGGGCAGGGTCACCGCCAGCAGCTAAAACGCGTTCTAATTCACCTGCAGATACAATATCAAAACCTGCACCCAAACGAGCTAAAACATTAAGTACACCTAGATTAGAGTTAGCTTTAACAGCGTAGCAAATTAAATGTGGACGACCAGCCAAGGGTTCTGCATAGGCTTGGTAGCGCTCTTCTAAGCTGGCGCGGGAATAAACATAAAGCGGAGTACCAAACTCTTGTGCTAATTGTTGGACTGCTAAATCTTCAGCATAAAGCTGGTTTTCACGGTAAGTAAAAAATTCCATAGTCATTAAGCTCTTGTATCCTGAGTTAGTTTGGCTTCTGGCTCGGGTAGGTATAAGTCACCTTTTTGACCACAGCCAACGGCTAGTAGTAGGAGCAGGCTAAGCACAAAAAATTTAAAGACTTTACTCATCACGCTGAGCAACCAAGGCTAAAGCACGTTTAGCTGCTGCAGTGACTTGTGCTGGCGCAGTACCACCTAGATGATCTCTGGCTGCTACCGAGCCTTCTAGGGTTAATACATCAAACACATCGGCAGTAATAATGGTTGAGAATTGCTGTAATTCTTCTAAAGTCATTTCTGATAAATCACGGTTTTCAGCTACACCAAAAGCTACGGATTTACCAACAACTTCGTGTGCATCACGGAAAGGTAAACCTTTGCGAACTAGGTAATCGGCTAGGTCAGTCGCGGTTGCAAAACCACGGCGTGCAGCTTCACGCATTACATCACGGCGTGGCTCTAGGGCTGGAATCATGTCAGCAAAAGCCCGTAAGCAGCCTTTTACCGTATCAATCGTATCAAACAAAGGCTCTTTGTCTTCTTGGTTGTCTTTGTTGTAAGCCAAGGGTTGAGACTTCATAAGCGTTAGCAGACTCATTAGATGACCATAAACACGACCACTTTTACCGCGCACCAGTTCTGGCACATCGGGGTTTTTCTTCTGCGGCATAATGGAGCTACCCGTACAAAAGCGGTCTGGCAGGTTAATAAAGTCAAACTGGGAGCTGGTCCAAAGTACGAGTTCTTCACTCATGCGCGACATGTGCATTAGTAGAAGGGCAGCAAAGCTACAGAATTCAATGGCAAAATCACGGTCAGAAACAGAATCTAAAGAGTTTTCAGAAGCACGATCAAAACCAAGCAATTCAGCCGTTAAGTTACGGTTAATAGGGTAGGTTGTTCCTGCTAAAGCAGCAGCACCTAAGGGTAGAACATTCACCCTTTTACGTGTGTCCATTAGGCGCTCGTAATCACGCTGCAGCATTTCATTCCAAGCCAGTAGGTGATGGCCAAAAGTAACTGGTTGGGCAGTTTGTAAATGAGTAAAGCCTGGCATAATGGTGTTAGCTTCTGCAGCAGCTAGGGTAATTAAACCCGTTTGTAAGCGAGATAACTCAGCCGCTAATACATCAATTTCATCACGCAAATATAGGCGTACATCGGTGGCTACTTGATCATTACGTGAGCGGCCTGTGTGCAGCTTTTTGCCCGTAATGCCTATGCGTTCAGTCAAAGCGGCTTCAATGTTCATATGCACATCTTCCAAGCTAACTGACCATTGAAAGTTGCCACTTTCTATTTCTTGGCGAATGGCTTCTAAGCCTGTAGTTATATCTTTTAGCTCAGCCTCTGTTAGCACACCAACACGGGTTAACATGGTGGCATGAGCAATAGAGCCTTGAATATCATGGTGGTAAAGGCGCTTGTCAAAGGTTACCGAGGCAGTAAAACCCTCTACAAAGGCATCAGTAGGTTCGCTAAAACGACCACCCCAAGGTTTTTCGGTAGTAGTGGCTGGGTTGGTTTCAGTGGTAGGGGCGCTTTGCTGCGTCATGGGATATTTGGCTCCAAAAGCGATTATGTAATAAATAATAAAAAAGAATTGACTCAGTTTAACAGAGGCTTAGAAGAAAAGTCGCCATCTTGGGCTGGCTAAAATGCTCTTAACTTAGGTTTGCTGCAAATTGCTCAAGGCTATATTCTAACGCCCTGTTTGGTAAGCAATAAATATAAACATCCGATTTAAGGTAAATTTATGAACGCATCAACCAAAGTACATGCCCAGTGGTCATCCCGTATGGGCTTTGTGCTGGCCGCTACCGGCTCAGCAGTAGGTTTGGGCAACATTTGGAAGTTCCCTTATATGGTCGGAGAAAGTGGCGGCGCAGCTTTTGTGCTTGTTTACTTGGCCTGTATATTTTTAATAGGTTTGCCCATTCTTGTGAGTGAATGGTTATTAGGTCGCCGTGGGCAAAAAAACCCAGTAAATACCATGCGTGACTTAGCTGAAAAAAATAAGGCTAGCAAGGCTTGGGTTTTAGTGGGTATCAGCGGTGTGTTAGGTGCCTTTTTAATTCTTTCTTTTTATAGCGTGATAGGTGGCTGGTCACTGTCTTATATTAAAGATGCCGTGGTGAGTAATTTTGCTGGACAAGATGCCGAGGGTATTGGCGCTATCTTTGGTGGTTTGTTAGCCAGCCCTGTCACACTATTAGTTTGGCACAGCTTATTTATGCTAATTACTATAGGTATAGTGGCGCGTGGTGTTACTAAAGGGCTAGAAGGTGCTGCTACTGTTCTTATGCCTGCTTTAGCTGCGCTGCTTTTACTGCTAGTCATTTATGGTGCAACCACCAGTGGTTTTGGTCGTGCATTAACCTTTATGTTCAGCCCTGATTGGTCACAGCTTACGGGTGAAGTAGTGCTGGCAGCCTTAGGTCATGCTTTCTTCACCTTATCTTTGGGTATGGGCATTATGATGGCCTACGGTTCTTACATGGGTCAAAGCATCAACCTGCTACAAACAGCACGTACCGTGGTTATAATGGATACGGTTATTGCCCTTGCTGCTGGTATGGCAATTTTTCCTATTGTTTTTGCAGAAGGTTTAGATTTAAGCTCAGGACCCGGCTTAATTTTTGTAACCCTACCCTTGGCTTTTGGTAATATTACCGGCGGCTGGTTTGTCGGTGTCGCCTTCTTTGTTTTGCTAACCTTTGCAGCCATTACTTCAGCCATTTCTCTTTTAGAGCCAGTTGTCGAGTTCGTCGAAGAGCGCACACCTTTAAATCGTGTTAAGTCTACGCTTGTCTCAGGTATCGCTGCTTGGGCCTTAGGTTTGCTGGCACTCTTGTCATTTAATTTACTAGGCGACTTTTTAATTTTTGGCTTGAACATCTTCGATCTGCTTGATCAAGTCACCAGCAAATTTATGCTGCCTTTAACAGGTTTAGGCGGTATTGTGTTTGTAGCTTGGCATTTAGATAAAGAAAGCGTTCGTGAAGAGCTGGGTCTGGATATTTATGACTTTAGCCTATGGAATATGATTACTCGGTTTTTAGCACCTGTTGCTGTTTTAGTGGTGTTCTTCACTAACCTTTAATAAGGGTAAAGCATGTTAGGTAGAAGCCTAGGCGTTTTAATTTGCTTTTACCTACTAGCAATTACTGGTCTGCCAGCTTATGCCAGCTCAGTAATTGCACTAGGTGTTTTAGATTGGCGAGATGAAGCAAAAGCAGCCAGTAGTTGGGAGCCAACACTGGCTGCACTTAAGCAGCAGTTTCCAGACAAGCAAATAGAGCTACATCAGTTAAGCTTAGAAGGTATTGCTGACGCTTTAGCACAACAAAAGCTCGACTATGTCATTACCAATCCTGGGCATTACATTCAACTTAGCCAAACCTTCCAGCTAGCACCCTTAGCAACACTAAATAATCCCTTCTTTGAACTGGCTCAACAAGCCGTTGGCTCTGTTCTACTTGTGCCTGTAGAAAATCAAACTATTCATACCTGGCAAGATTTACAGGGGTTAAAATTAGGTGCGGTAACCTTTGATGCCTTTGGTGGTTTTCAGCTTATTTGGGATGAGTTGGCGCAAGAAGGCTTAGACCCTAAAAAAGATTTTGCACAATGGCAGCTAACTGGCTTTCCTATGGAACAGTTATTTGACCAGCTAGCCAGGGGTGAGGTTGATGGTATTATTGTGCGTAGTTGCTTGGCAGAAGTGTTAGCAGCAGAAGGGCGAATTAACCTTGCTGATTACCGTGTCATTGGTGAACGACAACATTCAGGTTACCCCTGTCTTACTTCAAGTCAGCTCTACCCCGACTGGCCATTTTTAAGCACTGGCAAACCGACTGCCGCTGAAGCCTCCCAAGTATTGCAGGCATTACTTAAGCCTAGAGAAGGTAAACCAGCCCAGTGGTCAGCCCCTCTTTCTTATCAGCCTGTTTATAATTTATTTGAACGACTACGCCTTGGGCCTTTTGAAGCCTTTCCGCACAACCCTCTATTAAACGCAGTTTACCGCTACCGTTACCTTTTAATGCTGGGTTCAGGATTACTAGTTTTATTATTTGCTCACCATATTCGAGTGGGTTACTTGGTGCGTAAACGTAGCCAAGCCTTAGAAGAAGTAATGCAAACCAACCAAGAAAAACAACAAGAGCTAGCCCACCTCTCTCGCTTTACCCTTATGGGAGAACTAGCATCAGGCTTGGCGCATGAATTGAATCAACCCCTAACAGCCATAGTTAATTATGCACAGGGCAGCCAGCGCTTATTACAAGCAGTAACTACTCAAGACTTTCCGCAAAAAGCAAACTTGTTGGCTGCGGCACAAAAAATAACTGCGCAGGGTGAACGCGCGGCAGAAATTATACGTAACCTAAGGGCCTTCATGCGTAAAGGCAGTAGCAGTCAAGAACAGCTAGACCCAAAAAAGCTACTGCAAGAAGTTAGGCTGTTTATGGAGGCCAGCTTGAAGCAGCAACAGGTTGAACTAAAGCTATATCTGCCAGAAGAGCTGCCGCACATAAAAGCCAACCGTGTTGAGTTTTTACAGATAGTTATCAATTTACTAAGTAATGCTTTAGATGCTATGCAGTTTAAGCTAGGCGGGAAAATAGCCATTCACCTTAGCCTAAACCTTGCCGCTAAGGTTTTAGTTTTTGATGTGATAGATGAGGGTGAAGGGCTAACGCCAGAAGCTAGTCAGCATATTTTTGAGCCTTTTTTTACCACGCGTACACATGGAATGGGGTTAGGGTTAAGTCTTAGTAGAAGCTTGGCAGCCGCTCAGGGTGCTAGACTTGAACTCCTCCCGCATTCAACAGGTGGTGTGTGTGCCCGCTTAGAGTGGCCTATAGTGAGTTAACTATGAATAAAACAGAGCTACCAGCCATCGTTTGGCTTTTAGATGATGAGCCACAGGTGGTTGAGTCTTTGCAGTGGCTACTGCAAACCGTAGGTTTAGAAACATGCACTATTAATAGCGCATTAGAGTTACTGAACCTACCTTTAGATCAGCAGCCAGGCTGCTTGTTGATGGATGTGCGTATGCCATTAGCTAGTGGTTTAGACCTGCTTCAAGCATTAAAAAAACAAAAAATCCTTTTACCTAGTATTTTAATGAGTGGCCATGCTGATGTAACTATGGCAGTTAGAGCAATGAAGCTAGGTGCTGCAGATTTTTTTGAAAAACCCTTTAATGACCAGCAATTACTCGACAGTTTACAAGCTGCGATAGCTAGCCACCGACTAGCACTCACTAAGCAACAGCTTTTAACCAAGCTAACACAGCGTTATGCAGAGCTAACAGAAAGAGAGCAGCAGGTTATGTTGCAACTCATTTGTGGAGTACAGGCTAAAAAAATAGCGGCTAACCTGAATATAAGCCCAAAAACAGTGGATGTGCATAGGCACAACCTAATGCAAAAAATGCAGGTTAATTCTTTGGCTGAATTAGTCCATGCAGCCATGCTACTGGGCTTGCCCTTAGCTTTTTCTTTTTAAGGAGTAAATCCACTAAAGGAAATCCCTAGTTGGGTGAATAATTTACTAGTACCTGTATGAGCACAAAGAAAGTAAGGTGATGATGGCTATAAAAGCTAGTTAGATAATAATGAGGGGAAGCTTATGGAAAGCAAAACTAAAATAAAGTTCAGTGCGTTGTTGTTAGGGCTATTTTTTAGCCTGCCAGTAGTTGCATTAGACGGTGATGCAGCTGCCGGAAAAGCAAGTTCTGCTATTTGTATGGCCTGCCACCAAGCTGATGGTAATGGCATGAATATCCCGGGTGGCGAATCTTGGCCGCGCCTTGCAGGAATGGATGCCAATTATATTTATAAACAGCTAGTAGAGTTTAAAAGTGGTAAACGTGTCAACGCCAGCATGGCACCTTTTGCAATGATGCTTAATGACCAGCAAATGAAAGACTTAGCTGTTTATTACAGTCAGCAATCAGCGGGTAAAGCGGCTGGTGGCGGAACCGATACTGAGCTACTAGCTTATGGTGAAAAGCTAGTTACTCAAGGTGACTGGGATCGCTACATCGTGCCCTGTGCTAGTTGTCATGGCCCTGGCAATAAAGGTGCTGGCGCACACTTTCCTGGTATTGCAGGCCAACATGCAGGCTATTTAGAAAGTCAGCTAATAGCTTGGCAAGAAGGCAAGCGCGACAATGATCCGCAACACCTAATGTTAGCTATTGCTGAACGTATGAATGATCGTGACATCAAGGCCGTAGCGGCTTGGTTGTCTACTCAGCCTGCACACTAAGGAGCATTATCATGAAAATTAAAAGTATTGCTCTGTTAGCTGGTCTAGTTTTAGCTATGAGCCTTAGCACTAGTGCACTAGCTAAGCAGGAGCTACGTTTCCCAATTAATATGCCCGAGCCTAAAGAAGGTCAGGTTGTTCATGTGCCACCAACAATGGATGATTTAGAAGCTTCTAACTTGCATCCTGAGTTAAAGCGAACCATTCGCCGTGGCTATGATTTATTTATGAATACCCAGCAGCTACGTGGTGAAAATGTCTTTAATGATATGAACTGCAAAAGCTGTCACATGGGTGAAGGTCGTTTACCTTTTGCTGCACCAGTTTGGCGTGCGGCTATAGCCATGCCTAACTTTCGTGGTAAAAACCAGCATGTTAACAACCTAGAAGAACGCATAGCTGGCTGTTTTGCTTTCTCTATGAATGGTAAACCACCCGCTTACGGCAGTGACGATATGATTGCTTTAACTTCATATCACCAGTGGCTAGCTAAGGGTTTGCCTATCTTTGAAAGAAAGAATTTCTATGGTGCTGGTTATCCAATAGAAAAAGCACCTAGTACACCTTCTTATGATCGTGGTAAGAAGCTATACACAGAAAACTGTGCTATTTGTCACTCAGATGATGGCAGCGGTATGCGAGTGGATGGCACACCCCACTTCCCAGCAGTTTGGGGTGATTTATCTTACAACTGGGGTGCGGGTATTTCACGTATGCATACGCTTGCTGGGTTTATTCGTAGTAATATGCCCTTAGGTCAGCCAATGACCATGAGTGTGCAGGAGTCTTGGGATATTGCCGAATACATTGATAGCCAAGAACGTCCGCAAGAACCACGCTTCACGGGTGATGTAAAAGATACCCGTGCCAAGTACCTAGATACCTTTCATAAGCACACTAACTATGGTTTAGAAAAGCAAGGTCGCTTGTTAGGTGACCATGAAAACTTTGGTGAAAAAGATTTTGTTAAGCCAGATAACCTACGCCCAAGAACTTTTAAATAACCACCACTAAGTAAAAGTTAGAGAAGCTTGATTAGCCCCCAAGTAAAGGTTAACCACTTAGGGGCTATTTTTTTATTTTATGCAGAAGACTTAGTTGGCTTAATTAGACTGTAAACTGCCAAACCACCTAGAAGAAGGTAACCTGCTAAACTCCACACAGGCAGAGGCAAGCCAAATAAGTTGGCAGCTTGAGCACAATCTGAAGAACCCACCAGCATTTGTGTTAAGGCTTCTTGTACTGGAAAAAAATCAAGTAGTGTTTCTACATCTAAGCCGCAACCCACACTTAGTGGATTTAACTTAATATATAGGTGGCGTAAAGCTATCCCTATGCCCGTTGCAGTAACCAAGGTAAAAGCAGCAATAAGCAACCAACGCATAAGCGTTATACGCTTTAGTAAAAATGCCACTAGGCTAAGTAAAAAGAAACCAACAAAAATACCGCGTTGCAACCAACAAAGTGGGCAGGGTAAAAGACCGGTAATTTTTTCATAAGCAACAGCCAAAACTAGAATTAAAGCCGAGCCTATTAAGGTGAGTAAGATGCCCTGCTGTTTTAGTAACTTAAGGCTAAAAAGTTTGTTCAAAAGGGTTCCCTTCTTCAAGTTAGCTGGGGTTTAACGCTGATTAATAGATATTATGCAGAATAGGCTGCATTTTTTATGCTAATGCTGCAAAATTGACTGCAATGTTCGACTAGAAAATATAAATTAGGTTCATACCTAAGGTCTGACATGGGTAGAACGGATAAATGTACCTTTTATAAGAATTGACTGAACGTGATTAATATTCTGGAACACCTACGTAATACGATGGACACCTTTCGCCGCTCAGAGCAGAAGGTAGGAAACTATGTACTGAAGAATCCTAACGAAGTGATTCACATGCGTATAGTCGATCTAGCCACTGAAGCTCATGTTAGCGAGCCAACCGTTGTACGCTTTTGTCGTGCGCTGGGTTGCGATGGTTTTCAAGACTTTAAGCTACGTTTGGCACAAGTATTGGCAACGGATATCAGCTTTGCTCAGTTCTCTATGAACGATGGCGATACCGTTGCAGAGTTTTCACGGAGTATTTTTGATTCAACAATTGGTGGATTGTTACAGGTTAGAGATAAATTAGAAACACCCAAGCTGCAAGAAGCGATTCATTTGCTTACCAATGCAAATCGAGTCGAGTTTTATGGTTTTGGTGCTTCGGGTGCGGTTGCAGTCGATGCACAGCACAAGTTTTTTCGCCTACAAATGTCGACCGCTGCCTACTCCGACCCTCACATGCAAAATATGTCAGCCGTTACCTTAAAACCAGGTGATGTGGTTGTTGCTATTTCACAAACTGGGCGTACTAAGTCTTTAATGCAAAGTGTGCAGCTAGCAAAAGAAGTTGGGGCAAATGTTATAGGTTTATGCCCTTCTGGTTCGCCCTTAGCAGATATGGTGACCTTGCCTTTATTTATGGACGTGCCAGAAGATACAGAAATTTATACACCCATGAGCTCGCGTATAGCGCACCTAGTAGTTATTGATGTTTTGGCGGTTGGTGTGGCAAAAATGCGGGGTCCAAAGCTAATAGAACACTTGCAGGTGGTTAAACGTAGTTTGCAAGGTTTGCGACTGCCAGACAGGTTGCGTTAAACACTGGCTTAATATTGCTGTTCTAGTAGTTGGGTAAAACTTTCTGCTGGAACAGGCTTACTAATAATAAAGCCTTGTGCAAAATCACAGCCTAGTTGTTTTAACTCCTCAAGCTGTTGTGAGTCCTCAACCCCTTCTGCAACAACCCGCATACCTAAACCATGGCCTAAGGCAATAATGGCACGAGTGAGCGTGCCCTGGTTTTTACTGCCTTGATCTGTCATTAAAAAGCTGCGATCAATTTTTAAAACATCTAAGGGAAAGCGTTGTAAATAGCTAAGAGAAGAGTAGCCAGTACCAAAGTCATCTATGGCAAGAGAAATGCCACGATTACGCAGGCTTTGCATTTCAACAATAGCGGCTTCTGCATCTTCCATAAGGGTACTTTCTGTTAGCTCTAGCTCTAACAGGCTGGCAGGTAATTCATATTTATTTAGCAACTCATCTACCTGTTGCACTAACGAGCCGCTATCGAGTTGTTGGGCGGCAATATTCACTGCAACCTGAATTTCTATGCCCTGATAGTACCATTGGGCTGCCTGTTGGCAGGACTGCTCAAGCACTTGTATGCCTAAGGTTTCAATTAAACCAGTGCGTTCAGCCAAGGGAATAAAGACGGCAGGTGAAATATAGCCTTGTTCTGGGTGATGCCAACGCGCCAAAGCTTCTGCCGCAGTGATTTTGCCAGTTTTTAAGTCTAGCTTGGGTTGAAAGTGAACTTCTATTTCGTTGGTTTCTAAAACTTTACGTAGATCTTGCTCTAAGCGCAGCAGCTCAAGGCTACTCTGACGAATGGTGTCGTTGTAAACCTGAATACGGTTACCACCTAAAGATTTGCAGCTTAACCTTGCTTGGTCAGCTTGGTTAAGTAGCACTTGTAACTCGTGAGCATGATCTGGATAGCTACTAATACCAACACTTAATGTAAGGCGTAACTCTTGGCGATCGACATTAAAGGGTAGGTGCATTTGTTCTTGTAGTTCTTCACTAAGCAGCAAGGCTTGATCTTCATCACCGTTAATAAGTACAGCAAACTCATTACCACCTGTACGTGAAATAATAACCGCACTGGTTAGTACATTAGAAATACGCTCAGCGGCAAGTTTAAGTAGCTTGTCACCGGCATGATGCCCCAAAGAGTTGTTGTAGGCTTTAAAGCGGTCTATATTAAAAACAATTAAGGACAGCTTTTCTTTATAAAGGCGTGCTTGAGCCAGCCTTTGATGCATACGATCATAAAACTGCCCACGATTAGCCAAGCCAGTTAACTCATCATATTCAGCTAGGTAGTTCAGCCTAGCTTCAACTTCTCTGCTTTGTGTTAAATCAGAAAAAATAGCAATAGTAAAAGGTTTTTGTTGAGAAGAGTTGAGAACTCTTACCACTCTTAACCACTGTGGGTAGCTTTCACCATTGGCACGCTGTTGAACTAGCTCGCCTTCCCAACGGCCTTCCATTTTTAAGCTACGAGAGATGGACTTATAAAAGTCGCGAGTAGCAGCAAAACAGTCGACTGACCAAAAATCTTTGTCTAGTAGTTCTTGCCGTGAGTAGCCCGTAATATCAACAAAGGCTTGGTTAACAAAAATTATTTTGCTGTCAGGACTAATAATATAGGTTGCTTCACCCGAGGACTCGAAGGCTTTCCAAGCCAGTTGCAAATAGTCGTCTTTTTCTTGCTCTTCGGTTATATCGCGGCGCGTACCTAGCATTTTTTTTGCGGTACCCGTTACGCTATTCCGCTCAACTACTTCACCATGGTCTTCTAGCCAGCGCCATTCCCCTGACTTGTGCTTTACTCTAAAGCGGCATTGAAAGTGAGCATTGCGGCCTTTAAGTGAATCTATCAGCGCTTGCCTTAAGCGAGGGTAGTCATCTGGGTGTACTAGGGGTTGTAAGTGCCCCATAAAGTGCGGAATTTCATCTTCTTTATAACCAAAAATATCAAAAAAGTGTGAATGGTAAATAGAATCTGTTTCTAAGTCCCACTCCCAAAGTGCTAGCTTGCTAGCTTCCATGGCTTGGCTAATTTTCTGGCGTTGATCTGCCAATTCGCTAAGGGTTGTTTGATGGTTAGCAATTTCTTGGTGGAGATTTTTCTGTTGGCTATAAAGAACGTAGCTGCCCGCGATTAATGGCAGGCTAAAGAAAGCAATTAAAGCAACTTGTAAAAGACTAATTGCGTTGGTGGTGTAGAAAAAAATAAACCACAGGGCAACTAGGGCTAAAAAAGCAGTGGCTGAGTAGTAGTGCAATATAAGGCGTTTTTTTGCACGCTGCTTAGTAAGATTATGTTTATCCATTTAGTACTCTGGCTTCCAATATTATTGTTATTCAGAAACGCACATCACATTTTATATCAGAGTAACAAGAGGTTAGCCATACAGAGTATGTTAGTATTTTGTATAATCTGCTGGCTTGAATTGACTCGCTTGCTGCTTTTTTAATCAAAATTGATTGGGCTTACCATGACCTCTGCTGCTTCTCACCCTTTGTTAAAAAACCTTAATCCTGCTCAGGCTGCAGTGGTTGCTGCACCACGGCAAGACTTGTTAGTGCTTGCTGGTGCTGGTAGCGGTAAAACAAGGGTCCTAGTACAGCGTATAGCTTGGCTAATTCGGCAAGAAGGCTTGTCTCCCCACGAAATTCTGGCAGTTACATTTACTAACAAAGCAGCCAAGGAAATGCGGCTAAGGCTAGAAACCGAGCTTAATATGAACCTGCGTAGTATGTGGGTAGGTACTTTTCATGGTTTAGCGCATCGCTTGCTACGCACTCATTGGCAAGAAGCTAAATTGCCTCAGCATTTTCAAATATTAGACAGCGACGACCAGTTAAGCTTGATTAAACGCTTAATGAAAGAGCTAAACATAGACACAGAAAGCACACCTGCTAAACAAGCTCAGTCTTTTATTAATGGCCATAAAGAAGAAGGCAGAAGGGCAGCCCATGTGCTATCTCTAGGCATGTATGAACGGCGCTTGCAAGAAATTTATCAAGCCTATGAAGACCTTTGTCAGCGTCAAGGCTTGGTTGATTTTGCAGAACTGCTTTTAAGGTCTTTAGAAGTTTTGCGAGATACACCAGCTTTGTTAAAACACTACCAGCAGCGTTTTTCTAACCTTTTAGTTGATGAGTTTCAGGATACTAACAGCCTACAGTATGCTTGGTTAAAGCTGTTACGAGGCGCTAATGGGTGCATTATGGCTGTGGGTGATGATGATCAGTCTATTTATGGTTGGCGCGGCGCTAAAATTGAAAATATTCATAATTTCACCGAAGACTTTGCAGGTTCACAATTACTTAAGCTAGAGCAAAACTACCGCTCAACTTCAACGATTCTAGATGCAGCCAATGCACTGATAAAAAACAATACAGGGCGCTTAGGTAAAGCACTCTGGACAGATGACCAAGCCGGCGACCCTATTCGTGTTTATGCAGCGTTTAATGAGCAGGACGAAGCCCGCTTTATTGTTGACATTATTGCCCAGCATGTAAAAGAAGGTGGTTTGCGTAGTGATTGTGCGGTGCTTTATCGCTCCAATGCCCAGTCACGCTCTTTAGAAGAAGCCTTTTTGCGTCAAGGCATGCCTTACCGTGTTTATGGTGGGCACCGTTTTTATGAGCGCATGGAAATAAAAAATGCTTTGGGTTACCTAAAATTAATGGTTAATCGCCAAGATGATGCAGCCTTTGAGCGCATTATTAATACCCCCACGCGAGGTATAGGAACGACCAGCCTAGAAAAAATTCGAGCCTATGCAAGGGATGAAGGCTTAGGTTTATGGGATGCCTCAGTTGAAATGGTGACTAAGCAATTACTCACGGGTAGAGCCGTTACCTCAGTACAGAAATTTATTGAACTGATTGAGCGAATGGATGAAGAAACGCTGCCTTTAAGCCTGCGTGAAAGCGTTGAGCTTACTTTGGAATTAAGCGAACTTATAGATTTTCATGGAAAAGAAAAGGGCGAAAAAGGCTTAGCAAGGGTAGAAAACCTTAAAGAGCTGATAAGTGCTGTGCATCATTATGAGCCTATTTTAACTTTAGAAGATGAAGCTAATGAAGCAATTAATCTTGAAGGACGCCAAGCCCTAGCCGTGTTTTTAACCGAAGCGAGTCTAGACGCAGGCGATAAACAAGCAGAAGAAGATGAAGATGCCGCACAGTTAATGACCCTGCATACCGCTAAGGGTTTAGAGTTCCCACTGGTATTTTTGGCAGGCATGGAAGAAGGTTTGTTTCCTCATTCTATGGCGATGGAATCAGGAGATGATGGCTTAGAGGAAGAGCGCCGCCTTTGTTATGTGGGCATTACCCGTGCTATGAAAACCCTTTACCTGACTCATGCAGAAACTAGGCGCATCTTTGGACAAGAAAAATACTGCCGCCCTTCACGGTTTTTAACCGAGTTACCTGCTGAGTTACTTAATGAAGTTAGATTAAGCGCTTCTGTTAGTCGCCCTATGCATTTTGCGAAGGACCGACCCAAGCAAGCTGGAGTGCGTGTGGGTGGTGTTGGTGCGGGCAATCCGTTAAGTGGCGCAAAAGAAAGTGCCGAAGCAGCCAATTTAAGAATTGGTCAGCGAGTTGAGCATAAAAAGTTTGGTATAGGCGTTATTTTGCATGCTGAAGGGCAGGGCGAGCGCACTCGCCTACTAATCAACTTTGAAGGGGTAGGGGAAAAATGGCTGGTGCTAGGTTTTGCCCCTTTAATACCTTTAGATTAAGCTTATTTTAACCGAGCCAGTAGCTGGTTTGCTGGTTCAGGTTTACCATAAAAATAACCCTGATGATGATTGCAACCTACCGAATAAAGGTAGGCTTGCTGCTCTTTTGTTTCTACACCCTCTGCTACAACTAGCAGGTTTAAATGCTTGGCTACAGCCATCATGGTTTCAATAAGTAGCGCATCACTTGAGTCATCGGGTAGTCCATCAACAAAGGAACGATCAATTTTTAATTCATTGATAGGTAGCTTTTTCAGGTAAGACAAAGATGAATAACCTGTACCAAAATCATCAATAGAAAAACTTATCCCTAGCTTTTGCAATTCCAGCATCCGTTTAGATGACTGGTTAAAGTCGGTAATTAGCAAGCCTTCTGTTACTTCTAAGGTTAAGCGTTTTGGGTCAGCGCCGGTTTCATCTATTAGTTGCTGAACCCGCTCAACAAAATCACAGTTACGGAACTGACGAGGGCTGATATTTACAGCAAAGGTTAAGCTAGGGTTAGCTTTCATGAGCAATAGAGTTTCTTTCAAAACCCATTCACCCAAGGGAATAATCATGCCGGTATCTTCGGCTAAAGGAATAAATTGGTCGGGTGGAATTAAGCCTTTTTCAGGATGTTCCCAACGTACTAAAGACTCAGTGCCGTAAACAACGCCATTTAGCTTGGTTTTAGGTTGTAAATAAAGGCGTAACTGTTGGCTTTCTAGGCCTTTTCTTAGCTCACCCTCTAGTTCAAAACGGTTCTCAACCTGAGTTTGCATGCTTGCTTTAAAGCGTCGCCAAGTTCCACGCCCTGCTTCTTTAGCGGCATAAAGCGCAATATCTGCTTCTTTAAGTAAGTCTGTAAAAGATCGAGTAAAGTCTGAATTAAAAGAAGCACCCAAACTGCAGCCAAGTAGGTATTCATTTTCACCAAGGCGAAGGGGGTGGGTGAGACTGCTTTGAAAAACTTCTAGGCGCTCTTCTAATTTTTGTTCAGCAAGTTTTAGGTCTGAGTCTTCTTGAATTAACAATAAAACAAACTCATCACCGCCAAAGCGAGCTAGGGTTTCTTTAGGCTGAAGTAAACCATTAAGGCGTTTTGAAATAGCAATGAGTAATTCATCGCCTTTGGTGTGTCCTAGCGCATCATTAATGTTTTTGAAGTGGTCTAGGTCAATAATTGCTAGCACCATGAGTGCTTTGCCTGCTTTCAGCTGTTTGGCGCTAGCAAGCAGTTTCTCTTGAAACAAATAACGGTTAGGCAGGTTGGTTAAAGGGTCGTAGTAGGCTAAAAACTCTATCCGCTGCTTATGTTGGTAATGCTCAGTAATATCGCGGCTTATCCCTAACACGCCAATAAACTGATTGTTTGCATCTAACAGGGGCGCTTTAATTTTATCGAGTAGGCGGTCTGAGCCATCGGGGAAACGTGTCCACTCTTCTAGGCGAACCTGATCACGAGTTTCTACTACTTGCTGATCTGCTTTGCGGTATTTGTTTGCTAAAGCTTCTGCAAAAAAATTAAAGTCTGTTTTGCCTAAGACAGAAGCTGGGGTGTGATTTACAAAATTAGCAAACTCACTATTACAACCTAGGTACTGACCTTCTTTGTTTTTAAAAAAGATCATTTCAGGAATGGAGTTAAGCAAGCCTTCAAGCATGGTCGTTTTTTCACGCAGCTTATGTTCTGCTTTGCGTCGGTTAAAAATATTCCATACAAGGAAAGCAATAATCACCAATAGAACAAAGGTAGTGATCCAGCGGATTTGGTTAATGCGCCCTTGGGTAGTGACTAGCTGCTGGTAACGTGATTCGGCTAGAGATTCTAAGCGGTCTTTGTACTCTAAAACACTGGCTTCAGCTATTTTTTTGCCAGTAATATCTAAGATAACGGAAAAGAGTAGCCTTTCACCTTTATCCGTTTTTAAGGGCCAGGAATAAACTTCAACAGTGCGTACTTCACCTGAAGCTAAACGGTGAGGAAAAACAAAGTAGTTGCGGTTTTCTTGTTCAGCGAGTTCTCGCTCAAGCTTTACATCTTCAGAGTCTAGCGCGTTAATTTTTTGAATATTAAGCTGCTTTAACTGCTCAATAGTGTAGCCATAAAATTTAGCAGCAGCTTTATTAGCATCGCGTATAGCACCAGTTTTAGGGTCGATAATCAGCATGGGTGAGCCATACTCATCAAAAAAACTTTCTGGTAATTGAGATGCGTAACCTTGGCCTATTGCTTGTGCTATTAAAATAAAAAAGGCGAGGACAGTAAAGACTGAATAAATAACCAACTTATTTTTTGAAAAAAAAGATTTAATGGACATAAAACCTAGCCACCACTTAGCTTAACTCGAAATCCCTTTGCTTCCAGTAGGGACTTAATGACTGTTCGTTGATCACCCTGAATTTCAATAATATCATTTTTTAAAGCACCGCCTGTTCCACAGCGTTTTTTTAGTTCAGCCGTTAAAGACTTTAATTCATTTTTATTCAAGGGCACACCCTGAATTGTAGTAACACCCTTACCTTTACGCCCAGAAGTTTCTCGGCGAAGGCGTACTATCCCATCGAGTGACTCTAAACGTTGCTGGTCAGCAAGTTCTGCACAGCAACAAGAGGTAAGTGATTCTTTACAGGCAGGACATAGCTTGCCTTGGTCAGTAGAATAGACTAAACCGCTTAACTGCTGCTGTAGAGAAGACATAAGAAATTCCAAGTTACCTAGCTGTAATGATGTAAAGTAACATATTTAAGTCAGGGTTAAACTACTGTTGTTTGAGTATAGCAGTGGTTAAGTTAACTAAGAATCACTATTTGAGACTCGATAATGCATAAGTTATTGACTGGCATAGCGACTAGTTTGCTGTTATTGCTTAACACCTTAGTAGGAATGGTGCCCCTGCTTTTTTTTGCATTACTAAAGCTGCTTGTTCCTATTCAGTGGTTTAGAGATTTTTGCTTTGAGGCAGTACGTTTTATTGCAGCTACCTGGATAAGCATCAACATTCTAATCTTTCGTTACCTTACACCCACCTATTGGGATATTCGTGGGCAGCAAAAGCTAAGTCGTCAAGAATCCTTGTTAGTAATATCTAACCACCAAAGCTGGGTCGATATTCCTGCCCTAATGGCAGCTATCCACGGCAAAGCACCTTTTTTTACCTTCTTTTTAAAGCGAGAACTTATTTGGGTTCCCTTACTGGGTTTAGCTTGGTGGGCTTTAGAATACCCTTTTATGCGTCGTCATACCAAAGAGCAGTTGGAAAAAAATCCACAGTTACGCGGTGAAGATTTAGCGATAACCCGTAAGGCTTGCGACCGTTTAAGGGGGCGCCCAGTTTCTTTAGTTAATTACCTAGAAGGCACACGCTTCACTCCTGCAAAAAAAGAGCAGCAGCAATCACCCTATCAGTATTTATTAAAGCCAAAATCAGGCGGCGTAGCCTTCACTTTAAGTGCAATGAATGAGCAGCTGCATAGTTACCTAGATGTCACACTGGTTTATGCTAGTAAGCAGCCGCCTACTTTTTGGGACTTGCTTAGCGGTAGGGTTGGGCGGGTGATTATTGATATACAAAAACAACCTTTACCTAAAGCTCTGCTGGTTGGCGATTATCAAGAAGACCCTGTTTTTAGAAGCGCATTTCAAGATTGGATTAATCAGTTATGGCAAGAGAAAGACCAGCGCATAGCTACCTTGCGCCAAGAGTTAACCGTTAAGCCTAAAGCCTAATGACTTGCAGTTTTTTTTAAGGTAGTTTAATTAAAACCTTGAACGGAATCAGGAGATAACCTTGCAGCACTTAGAAGCCGCTTTATTAATGGCTATCGTTGAAAAAATACCTCATGCAGTTGTGGTAACTGACCAACAGCAGACGATTGTTTATGTTAACTCAGCCTACGAAAACCTAACTGGTATCAGAAAAGAACAAGCCCTAGGTAAAACACCGCGCATTAACCAATCGGGTCATCACGATGCGGCCTTTTATAAAACCTTACAGGCAGAGCTGAATAAAACAGGGCGTTGGGAAGGTGAAGTTTGGGATTATTTCTCTAGTGGTAACTCTTACCTTAAGCATTTGAATATTGAAGCTGTCACCGATGAAAAGGGTGAAGTTAGCTATTATTTTGCAATTTTTAGTGAGCTTTCTGCTTTGCACCGTAGCGAAGCAGAATTAGAACGTTTAACCCACTATGACCCTCTAACCGAACTGCCTAACCGTATTTTATTTCGTAACCGTTTGGGGCATGAATTTAATATTTCTTCGCGTCATAACACCCGAACTGGCTTAGTGTTACTTAATGTCGACCGCTTCAAACTTATTAATGATGCCTTTGGTTTTGCTGCGGGCGATCAGTTATTAATTGATGTAGCCAAGCGCTTACAAACAGGAATTAGACGTACAGACCTACTAGCTCGCCAAGAAAGCCGTCAAGAAAGGGATGCAGATATGTTGTCGCGTATGGGCGGCAATGATTTTTCTTTTATTCTTAGTGAACTGCGTAAACCAGACGATGCCAGCATTGTAGCGGAGCGTCTCATTAGCTGCCTTGAAGAGCCGTTTAATATTCAAGGTGAAGAGGTTTATGTTTCAGCCAGCCTAGGTTTAGCTATTTATCCAGACAATGCTCAAACGGAAGATGACTTGTTGCGTTGTGCCGAGACAGCATTAAATTTAGTCAAAGGTGAAGGCAAGGGAGGTTACCGTTTCTTCTCCGAAGATTTAAATATAAGTAGTGCGCACAGGGTTCGTTTAGAAGCTAAAATGCGCAAAGCACTGCAACACGACAGTTTTTTGCTTCACTACCAGCCCAAGCAAGATTTAAAAACGGGCAAAATCACTGGAATGGAGGCACTGATTCGCTGGCCAACTTGTGATGGTATGATTTTGCCAGCAGAGTTTATTCCCTTGGCTGAAGATACCGGCATGATAAACCCTCTCGGTCGCTGGATACTTTTCACTGCTCTATCAGACACAGTTAAAGCCAGCCAAGCTGTGGGTTACCCTTTACAAGTAGCCGTTAACCTTTCTATGCGTCAATTTCAGCGCCCAGGCTTAAGAGAGTTAGTGATGGAAGCCATTGCTTTTAGTGGTATTAACCCTAGCCAAGTTGAACTAGAAATCACTGAAAGCATGGTAATGGAGAAGGTTGATGAAGCCATAGTAACCATGCAAAGCCTACGTGATTTAGGCGTACAGCTCGCTATAGATGATTTTGGTACCGGCTATTCGTCCATGGCTTACTTGCGCAACTTTCCTGTAAATACTTTAAAAATTGACCAAACCTTTGTGCAGGATTTAAACACCAAAGATAGCAATACCAGCATTATTGATGCCGTTATAGGTTTGGGTTGTGGGCTAGGTATGCAGGTTGTTGCTGAAGGAATAGAAACTAAAATGCAGTGGGATTATTTAGCAAAAGCAGGCTGCCATTTAGGGCAGGGTTATTATATTGGCCACCCTTTAGCTTTAGATGCATTTGTGGAAGCAATTAATACCTCTGATTAACCCTTAGGGCTAACCAGAGGTTTAAAGGTTTACTTGATTTTAGGATCAAGTTCGCCTGTTAAGTAACGCTCTGTCATGGCATCTAGGCTAAGTGCACGCATTTTACTAGCCTGGCCTGCTGTACCAAAGGCTTCATAACGGTTAATACAAATATCCGTCATGGCTGTTTGTGACGCTTTCAGGTATTTGCGTGGGTCAAATTCTGCTGGGTTTTCCGCTAAGAAGCGGCGAATCGCACCCGTTGAAGCAAGGCGTAGGTCAGTATCAATATTCACCTTACGCACACCGTATTTAATACCCTCAACAATTTCTTCTACAGGTACACCGTAGGTTTCAGGAATTTTGCCACCAAATTCATTAATAATGGCCAGCCATTCTTGCGGAACTGATGAAGAGCCATGCATAACCAAGTGGGTGTTAGGAATGCGTTCATGAATGGCCTTAATGCGGTCAATCGCGAGTGTGTCGCCTGTGGGTGGCTTGGTGAACTTATAAGCACCGTGGCTAGTACCTATCGCTATAGCCAAAGCATCAACCTGAGTTTTCTTAACAAAGTCAGCCGCTTCTTCTGGGTCGGTGAGCATTTGTTCCATGCTTAAGGTACCTTCTGCGCCTATACCATCTTCTTCGCCAGCTTGTCCGGTTTCTAAGCTACCTAAACAACCCAGTTCACCTTCAACAGAAACACCGCAAGCGTGTGCCATTTCAACGGTGCGACGGGTAACATCGACGTTGTATTCATAGCTGGTGGGTGTTTTGCCGTCTTCACCTAAAGAACCGTCCATCATTACTGAGCTAAAACCTAGCTGAATGGAACGCTGGCACACCGCAGGGCTAGTACCGTGGTCTTGGTGCATACACACAGGAATGTGTGGCCATTCTTCAATAGCTGCTAAAATGAGGTGGCGTAAAAAAGGCGCACCGGCATAGCTACGTGCACCGGCTGAAGCCTGCACAATTACAGGTGAATCGGTGCGGTCGGCAGCTTCCATAATAGCGCGCATTTGTTCTAGGTTATTCACGTTGAATGCAGGAACGCCATAGCCGTATTCGGCTGCGTGATCCAACATTTGGCGTAGGGTAATTAGAGCCATAATATTTTTACCTTTTATAATAAGGGTGTGTTTAATTGTTGGTTTTATTTATTAGCTGCAGCTTTTAATGCAGCGACAGCAGGTAATTCTTTGCCTTCCACGTATTCTAAGAAAGCACCGCCACCAGTAGAGATGTAGGATACCTGATCTGCAATGCCGTACTTGTCTATGGCTGCTAGGGTATCACCACCGCCAGCAATGGAGAAGCCAGCGCTTTCGGCAATGGCCTTAGCAAGCACTTGAGTACCGCTGCTAAACTGCTGAATTTCAAAAACACCCACAGGGCCATTCCACAAAATAGTGCCAGCCTCTTTTAGCAATAAAGCTAAAGCAGAAGCAGAATCTGGGCCAATATCTAAAATCATCTCGTCTTCGGCAACCTCTGCTACTTGCTTAATGGTTGCTTCTGCCGTTTCAGAAAACGCTTTAGCTACTACCACATCGGTAGGTAAAGGAATGTTTACCTGTGTCATTAACTGCTTAGCTTTATCAACCAAATCAGCTTCGTATAAAGATTTACCAACAGGGAAACCAGCTGCAGCTAAGAAGGTATTGGCGATACCACCACCCACAATTATTTGATCACACTTTTCAGATAAAGCATTTAGCACTTCAAGCTTGGTAGACACCTTAGAGCCACCCACTATAGCTACCAGTGGTTTGGCTGGCTGAGCAAGGGCTTTTTCTAGCGCATCTAATTCAGCAGCTAATAAAGGGCCAGCGCAAGCAATCGGAGCAAAACGAGCTACGCCGTGGGTTGAAGCTTGGGCACGGTGCGCAGTACCAAAAGCATCCATCACAAACACATCACAAAGGGCGGCATAAGCTTTAGATAAATCGTCTTGGTCTTTTTTCTCGCCTTTATTAAAGCGTACGTTTTCTAAAAGCACCACTTCACCCGCCGCCACTTCCACGCCTGTTAGGTAATCTTTAACCAACTTAACCGGCTGGCCTAATAAGCCGCTTAGGTGTTCAGCTACTGGTGCTAAAGAGCTGGCTTCATCGTAAACACCTTCTTCTGGACGGCCTAGGTGCGACATAAGCATCACCTTAGCACCGGCTTTAATGGCTAGCTGAAGGGTGGGTAGGCTGGCACGAATACGCGCATCGGAAGAGACCTTGCCGTCTTTAATGGGTACGTTTAAATCTTCGCGAATAAGTACTCGCTTACCCGCTAGGTTTAAATCGGTCATTTTAATTACTTGCATGTATAGTCCTCATATTTATAACGGGTTGAGTCATTATTTTTTGGTGTTTTTTTCAAGTGCTAGCCAATGGATTGCTATATCTAACATGCGGTTAGCAAAGCCCCATTCGTTATCAAACCAGCATAAAAGCTTAACTAAACGCTTGCCTGCTACGTGAGTTTGGGTGGCATCAACAATGCTAGAGCGGGGGTCATGGTTAAAGTCGACCGAGGCATTAGGTTCTTCTGTATAGCCCATAATGCCTTGCAAAGCGCCTTCGCTGGCATTACGCAAAAGCTGGTTTATCTCTGCCACAGTGGTATCGCGCTGCACACAAAGGGTTAAATCCATAGCAGAAACGTTAAGGGTAGGAACTCGTAAGTGGGTACTGGCTATGCGCCCTTCTAAATGCGGCAGTAAACGATAAATACCTTTAGCTAAACCTGTTTCAACCGGAATAATCGAAGCCATAGCCGAGCGGGTTAAGCGCAGATCATTTTTATTGTAAGCATCGCTTACTGGCTGGTCGTTCATCACCGAATGGATGGTTGTGGTGGTAGCGTGTTCTATTCCAAAATTTTCATCGAGTAATTTAAGTAGGGGAATAACACAGTTGGTAGTACAAGAAGCGGCTGAAACAATGCGCATGTCAGGGGTTAGCTGATCAAGATTCACACCACGAACAATAGTAGCATCCACATCGGCTTCAGCAGGGTGAGAAAAAAGTAGGCGTTTAGCACCAGCTTCTAAGTGTAATTCAGCAGTAGCACGGTCTTTAAAACTGCCCGTACATTCAAGTAGTAAATCAATATTTAAGTCTGCCCAAGGCAAGCCCTCGGGAGTGGCACTACACAAAACACTAATGGGGTGGTTATCTATCCATAGCTGTTCATTACGTGTTTCTACCTTGCCAGGAAAGCGGCCATGAATAGTGTCGTAGCGCGTTAGGTAGGCAAGGGTGTCTAAATCGGATAATTCATTCAAAGCAACCATATCTAAGCCACGGCAATCATCACGCTCTGCCCAAGCACGAAGAATGCATTGCCCTATACGTCCATATCCATTAATGGCAAGCCTAGGTTTCATTGGTTTGGTGATTACCTTAATTGTAAATGGTTGGCTATTTTCACGTATTCAGCTAAAAGGCGCAAATTTCAGTGTTCTTTTTTAAGGTGTATAAACTTCACAGCGATTACGGCCTAACCTTTTTGCTTGATAAAGCGCCTCATCAGCTTGATTAAGTACTTCATCGCTTGAACCACCCTTGGCTGAGAGAGTTGCTATGCCGATAGACACTTGTATTGAACCAACAGGGTCTATCTGCGTTTGGGCAACCAGTTTACGTAACCTTTCAGCTATAGCCTGTGCGCTAGAGGTGGTCGTGTTTGGCAGAATTAATAAAAACTCCTCACCACCCGTTCTGGCTACTAGGTCTTCTTCTCTTGAGATTTGGCGCATCATTTTGGTTAGTTCAATTAAAGCCTTATCGCCAGCAGCATGACCAAAGGTGTCGTTAACTTTTTTGAAGTGGTCAATGTCAACAGCCAGTACAGAAAAAGGGATACCTTTTTGTTCTAGCTGTTTAAGTAATAACTGCAGGCTGCGTCGGTTAAAAACACCGGTTAAAGGATCTGTTGCAGCATCTTCTTTTAACTGACTTATTTGAGTGTTCAGTAAGCCTAACCCTTTTAACATGGCTTGCTTTAACTCTTTGCTTTCAAAATACCAAGACTCAACCTTGGCTAAGTTGGAGTGTGCGCTAGGTGAATCCATTTCTTTAGCTGTGGTTGCTAGCTGGCGCAAAGGGCGAGAAATGTAGTTAGCCAGTAGCCAAATAATAAAAAAAGTAAATAATGCTAGGGGCAAAGTACGATAAACCACTCGCTTCATTAAATCGTCTAGTGAACTTAGTGTGGCGGTAACAGGACGCTGAGCAACAACACCCCAGTTGGTGGTTGTAATGGGTGAGAAACCAGCTAACATTTCAACACCTAAACTATTGGTTACTTGTGCTGACCCGCTGATGTTTTTAATAACACTATTTATAGCTTCATTGTTTTCAATATAAGAGCCAACACGTTTTGGGTTGGGGTGATAAATAATTTGTTTGTTTTGATCTACAACATAAATGTAAGAGCCATCTCGGTGGAAGTGTTTTCCAAGCAGGTCATTAAGGATACTTTTTTCTTTTAAATAAATAGTACCACCAACATAGCCCAAGTAATTGCCCGATGCGTCAAAGATGGGGGAAGAAATAAGAACCAGTAAATTGCCAACCGTTGAAAGGTAGGGTGTGCTAACTAGCGGTTTTTTTGCTGCTAGAGTTTCTAATACACCAGCCGATACAAGCTTGCCACCTAAAATACCGAGCGTGTTAGGTGATGCGGCTAAGGCAATGCCTTCTTTATTAACGATAGCAACCGAATTAAAGCTTGATGTTTGTTGGTGTAGGCGCTCAGCTTCAGCTGTTAATAAGCTTTGGTTGTCTAGGTTTTTTTCTACAATTTTAGCGGTGTAGGCAAGTTGTTGCAGTGCTGCTTCAATAAAGTTGTTGGTAGCGGCTGCAAGTTTTTGCGTGTAGGCATGATTAGTTTCAAGTGTATGTTTTAAAAGTTGGTTTCTTTGCACCTGATAATTAGCAAAAAAGCCATTGGCAAGGGTAATAAAGGCAACAAAAAATGCCAGTAAAATAATTAGGTTTTTTAAATTAATTAAACGGAAGCGTGTAGATGTCAGTGGCATGGTTAGTCTATCCGTAAAAGCGCTGCATTTTACAGCTTTTTTATCTTCTAGTCTAACCAGCCTATTAATAATAAAATAATTAGCTCATTATTGTGCAGTCACACCGCCATCAGCAACAAACTCAGCACCTGTTGAATAACTGGAATCATCAGAAGCTAAAAATAAAACCAAGTTAGAAATTTCTTCTGGTTTTGCTATACGGCGTAAAGGAATTTGTTTGGCAAATTCTTCTACTGCTGCCTTGGTGTCACCCTGCATTATCATAGGGGTTTCAATAACGCCTGGGTGAACCGAGTTAACCCTTATACCTAAAGGCGATAACTCTAAAGCGGCTGCTTTAGTCATACCGCGTACAGCAAACTTGGTGTCGGTATAGCCAAGTGCACCACCTACCAGCCCGTTGATGGAAGAGATATTAACAATAGAACCGTTTTTAGCTTTTTTCATGGAAGCAACAACAGCTTTTATACCTAAAAACACTGAAACCTGGTTGATATCAACAATACGGCGGTAATCTTCCAAAGAGGTATCAGCCAAAGGCTTAGCCATGGTGATGCCTGCATTATTAACTAGAACATTAATAGGGCCAAAGCTCTGTTCAGTGGTGGCAACTACTCTAGCCCAATCTTCTTCACTGGTAACATTGTGTTGAATAAAAATAGCCTTGTCGCCTAGCTCTTTAGCAAGCGCCTGCCCTTTTTCTTCATTCAAGTCCGTTAAAGCAACCTGAGCACCTTCGGCAATAAATAAGCGAGCATGAGCAGCACCCATACCTTGAGCAGCACCAGTAATGATGGCAACTTTGTTTTTTAAACGCGACATGATGGTTTCCTTTTAATGTAAGAAATTAATGAGTTAAAACAACTGTAAGTAGGGTTGGTCTAAAGCAAACTGCTGTTCATTTAATATTGAAATTTGTTCATTCCAATAATGCTCTGTACCAAACCAAGGAAAGCTATACGGAAAGGCTGGGTCTTTCCAACGCCTAGCTAGCCAAGCACTGTAGTGCAAAATTCTAAGTGTGCGTAATCCTTCAATTAGCGGCAATTCGCTTGGTGAAAAATCATAAAACTCATTGTAGCCACTAATTAATTCAGAAAGCTGTAGGGTTTGTTCTTGACGATCACCTGTTAGCATCATCCATAAGTCTTGTACTGCTGGACCTTTGCGGCAATCATCTAAATCTACAATAAAAAAGCTATCATCACGACAAAGCAGGTTACCAGGGTGACAATCACCATGAATACGAAGGGAGGTGTAGGGGTTTTCAGCAAAGAGGGTGGTGAGAGTTTTTAATAGGTCTTCTACTAGAGCTTCCCATCTAGCTGCTAGGCTTTTGGGCAGGAAGTTGTTATTACGTAAAAATTCAAAGGATGCCTGACCATAGGTAGCAACATTAAGTTCTGGTCGTTCAAGAAAAGGTTTTTTAGCACCCACAGCATGTAAACGACCGAGTAATTGCCCTAGGCGATAAAGCTGGTCTAAATCCCCCGCTTCTGGGGCACGACCACCACGGCGTTCAAATAAGCAAAAGCGAAAACCCTTGTATTCAAATAAGCTTTTGTCGTTAAATTTTATGGGGGCAACTAGGGGAATATCTAACTCAGCTAGCTCAAACGAAAGGCTGTGTTCTTCTAGAATTTGAGCATCGCTCCAGCGATTTGGGCGATAAAACTTTGCTATTAAAGGAGCTTCAGCTTCAATGCCTACTTGAAAAACACGGTTTTCATAACTATTTAGCGTGAGTACCCGCGCATCACTTATCAAGCCAAGGCTTTCTACAGCATCTAAAACAAGGTCTGGGGTAAGTTCGGCAAATGGATGTTCGTGCATAATTAGCTCCTAAAGGTGAGCCTAGTGTAGCAGCCCACGAACTAACCTTGTTGCCTTTACCTTGATTAACCTGGGTAGACCTTAAATTGTTTACAAAGACTGTTTAACACCTGGGTAGTGTTTTGCACATTTTGGCTAGCAATCAATGTTTGTGATGCTTGAGCAGCATTGCACTCAGCTAAACGGGCGATTCCTTCAATAGTTTCAGCAACTTCTTTGGCTGCCAAAGCCTGCTCTTGAAGAATGGCCTGAATGTCTAGGGTGGTTTGAACAACCTTGCTGGTTTCTGTTTCTATTGCTGCAACTGACTGGCCAGCACGTTCTGCTTTACTAACGCCTTCATCTACCTGCAAAACGCTGGCATCCATTTCTGTTACGGCTTCTTCTGTGCGTTTTTGAATTTGAGTCACCATGTCAGAAATTTCAACAGTCGAATTAGCGGTTCGTTCGGCTAGGTTACGCACTTCATCTGCTACAACTGCAAAACCTCGCCCATGTTCACCAGCACGAGCTGCTTCTATGGCAGCATTTAAAGCTAATAAATTGGTTTGTTCAGCAATTTCACGAATGGTAGAGACAATTTTTCCGATATTGCCTGATAAATGTTCTAAGTCTTGCAGTTTAGTTGATGCGTTATTAACTACACCGGCAATAGCGCTAATTTCCTTGGTGCTTGCATAAACAGCTTCGGCTCCGCCTTGGATACTTCACCCGCTTTATTAGAAGCAGCATGAGCAGCTGTAGCGCTTTCTCCTATTTGATCAACCGATGCGCTTAACTCTTCTAGGGCTGCTGCCATGCTAGCAGATGAGCTAGATTGAGAGGCTGCACCTTCAGATGTTGCTTTACTAGCAGCTAACATTTCCGTCGCAGCTAAATTAAGTGATTTAGTTGACTGGCTCATTTGAAAAGCAACTTCTAGCAGATGGTTGCGCATGATTTGAACGGCATTAAAAACACCGCCTATTTCATCTGCTTTACCCATGGGCGCAGGTCCAACCAAGTTGCCTGAACCTATTTCTAAGGCAACAGTTTTTAAATAGTTAATTCTGCGTGTTTGCTCACGCATAACAAAGTAGAGCCACATAAAAGCAATACCGCCAATCACTAAAATACCTGAGGCTATAGGTAGCATGATTTTATGGGTAGCAGAATCATTAATATAAAAATGCCAGCCTAAAAGCATTCCTAGCGTAGCTAAAAGGAAGAAAAACATAGGGAGCATGGCGGTAGGTGTTAAATTAATGCCCTGGTAAAAATGTGAAAACCGAGAGTAAAGTCCACTTAAATGATAGCCACCAGAAAGCTTGTCGGAACTACCTGCTTGCATACGAGCATACAAAGCGGCAGCTTGAGAAACTTCGGCTTGGGTGGGTTTTAAGCGAACGCTCATATAACCACCATTAGGCAGAGGTGTGGCGGTTGCTTTTACCCAATAATGATCACCGTTAGCGCGGCGATTTTTAACTATTCCCTGCCAAGCTCGCCCACTTTTAAGTGTTGCCCACATATCACGAAAGGCTTCTCTGGGCATATCAGGGTGACGAATAATATTGTGTGGCTGACCTAGAAGTTCAGCTCGTGAAAAACCGGCATATTCTACAAACTCATCATTCACATAGGTTATGTTTCCTGCGGCATCAGTATGAGAAATAATGGCGCAATCAGAACGGACAACATATTCTTTTTGAGTGACGGGTTGATTGTTTTTCACCGCAGGAAACCTCCAAGCTATTTATTATTTTTAGGCTGTTTAGCCTTATGAAAAGGGTTGATTTTAGAGTTAAAGCTAAAAGGGTTTGCCATGCTAGAGCTTGCCTCTTGGTTGTTTGTTGATTTATGTCATAAAAATGCACTTGAATTATTTTATCTTCTAAATATGACAGTTTGATGTTGTGTTAGGTGTGAAAACGGGGGGCTAAATTTATTTAGTTAACGGAAATTCTTGCTGTAAATAATTAAGCTCAGGTCTATGTTGCCAAGCAATGGCTTCTACCAGTTTCTCACCTTTAGGTAGCAAGTGAATTTCCATGCAGCGTTTATCCGTGGCGGAAACACGCCTTTCAACTAAACCTAATTCACTCGAACGATCTATTAGCATCACGGTTGCATGGTGTTTAGATTGTAGCTTTTCTGCTAGCTCACTAATGGTTGCCCATTCCCTAGATTCAAAACCCTTTAAGTGTAGAAGTAATAAATACTGCAAAGAAGTTAAGCCATGGCTTTTACAGATCTCTTCGCTGCTTCGCTGAAAAGCTCTAAGTCGATAGCGAAAATCAGATAGTTTTTTAAAATCCTGTTTGCTTAATTGGGTCATTTTTTTACCTGTTGATTAAAAACGCCTTGCCAGCCTTGGAAAACTAGACTATAAAATAAGTATCATGCCGTGATACTTGTGGAGGTCGTTATGAATATCTCAATGCTATTTGGCTTACCTTTTTCAACTAAGGGTTGGTCAGAATTACAGTTAAGAAACTTATCTATACCTCAACTTGCTTGGTTGTTGGTATTGCCTATGTCTTTTGTGCCCCCAGTGCTTATCTATTATGCAGGTACCCATTATGGTGATAGCTTTTTACCTGGCTTTGCTAGTAAAGACTGGCACTTTATAACCACTACCTTGTTTTTGGCTGAGTTGCTTACCTTCTTTGTTATGGGTTGGTTAATCCACTCAGTTTTAGAGGGGCATGGTTTAACAGTTAGCTATCAAGACACTTACCTTTTAGCAGCCATTGCGCCCTTGCCTTTGTGGCTTTCATCCTTTGCTTTACTGGTGCCGATTTTGCTATTTAATGTCTTGGTGGTGGGCTTGGCACTTGTCTTATCGATTATCTTGGTTTACCAAGGCTGTAAGTCTTTAAGTAAAGAATCAGGGGATATTACCGTAAGTATGTCAGCAACTTACACTATTATTGCCGCTTCTTTTTTAGCTTGGGTTTTACTCTTGGTGATAGTTTGGGCTTATTAAAACTCTAAGCTAAGAACAACAAAAGTTAAGGACAACAAAAAAGGCGCTAACCTTGATAGGAAAGCGCCTTTTTCTTAAGCGAATAAGCTAAAAGCTAGTTAGCAGGCTTAAGGCTAGTCATCTAACCCTTCTAATAACTCTTCTAAGCAAGCCAAGACGTTATCTAAAGTAAAGCCAAACTCTGCAAAGAGTTGCTCGGCGGGTGCCGATTCACCAAAGCTTTCCATACCAATAATGGTGCCTTCTAAACCAGCGTACTTGTACCACCAGTCTTTATGCGAGGCTTCAATCACTAAACGGGCAGCGACTTCAGCTGGAATCACTGACTGACGGTATTCAGCATCTTGCTGCTCAAATACATCAGTGCTGGGTAGGCTGACCACACGGATTTTTTTGCCTTCAGCATTGAGCTTTTCAGCCGCTTGCATGGCTAAACCAATTTCAGAACCTGTCGCAATAATAATGGCTTCTGGCTCGCCTTGGCAGTCTTTTAAGATATAACCACCACGGGCGATATTGGCTAGCTGGGCTGCATCACGGGTTTGGTGGGGCAAGTTTTGGCGCGAGAAAATTAGCGCAGTAGGGCCAGTTTTGCGCTCCAGTGCCGCCTTCCAAGCCACGGCTGTTTCTACCGCATCGGCAGGGCGCCAAACACTCATGTTCGGTGTGCCACGCAAGCTGGCTAGCTGTTCAATCGGCTGGTGCGTTGGGCCATCTTCACCTAAACCAATCGAGTCATGGGTGAAAACTTCAATGTGCTGAACACCCATTAAGGCTGCCATACGCAGTGCATTACGGGCATATTCCATAAAAATTAAGAAGGTTGCGCCGTAAGGAATAAAACCACCGTGCAAAGCAATACCGTTAATGATTGCCGCCATACCAAATTCACGTACACCGTAATGCAGGTAGTTGCCGGAAGCATCTTTAGCCGTAATGGCTTGTGCGCCCTTCCAAAAAGTTAAGTTGGAAGGGGCTAAATCAGCTGAGCCACCTAATAATTCAGGTAGCTGGGGTGCCAGTTTATTCAGCACATTTTGGCTGGCTTTACGGCTAGCAACCGTTTCGCCTGCAGCTTGTAGTTCTTGAATATAGGCATCAACCGAAGCAGTAAAGTCGGCAGGTAAATCGCCAGCTAAGCGGCGCTTAAATTCAGCAGCCAGTTCAGGAAAAGCTTGTTGGTAAGCTGCAAAACGTTGGTTCCAAGCGGCTTCGGCTTGCTGGCCTTTTTCTTGGGCGTTCCACTGGGCAGCAATATCAGCAGGAATTTCAAAAGGTGCAGCCTTCCAACCTAGCTGCTTACGCGTTAAGGCAATTTCATCATCGCCTAGTGGCGCACCGTGGCTGTCGGCGGTGTTGGCTTTATTGGGTGAGCCAAAACCAATTTGGGTTTTACAAATAATTAGGCTAGGACGGTCGTCATTTTCACGCGCCATTTCAATCGCCGCTTTAATTTCTTCCGGTTTATGCCCATCAGCACGCAATACTTGCCAACCGTAAGCTTCAAAACGCTGGGCGGTATTGTCGGTAAACCAACCATCGACTTCACCATCAATAGAAATGCCATTGTCATCATAAAAGGCAATTAACTTACCCAAGCCTAGCGTGCCAGCTAGCGAGCACACTTCATGTGAAATGCCTTCCATCATGCAGCCATCACCTAAAAAGGTGTAGGTATGGTGGTTAACTATTTCATGGTTAGGGCGGTTGAATTGAGCCGCTAAGGTTTTTTCTGCCAGCGCCATACCCACTGCATTAGCAACACCTTGACCTAAAGGGCCGGTGGTGGTTTCAACACCAGGCGTGTAGCCATATTCTGGGTGGCCAGGGGTTTTGCTATGCAGCTGACGAAAGTTTTTTAAATCTTCGATAGATAAGTCATAACCTGATAGGTGCAAGAGTGCATAAATAAGCATGGAACCATGGCCGTTAGAAAGGATAAAACGGTCACGGTCTGCCCACTCAGGGTTGGTTGGGTTGTGCTTTAGGTAGTCGTTCCATAACACTTCGGCGATGTCCGCCATGCCCATGGGCGCACCCGGATGGCCAGATTTAGCTTTCTGTACAGCATCCATAGCCAGTGCGCGTATGGCGTTGGCACGATCAAAACGTGAAGTCATGGGTAATACACTCCTGCCCCTAGGGGTTAGTTATCAAGACAAGTCATTAGAGGGTTATAAAATTTTGCGCTATTTTCCCGCATCTAGCAGCGAGTAGCAAACTTGTATTAAGACTTGCACTAAGGAGAGTTTGCTTCATCTTTAAGCTATAGGTTTTTCAAGTGCAATCTAGGGGTGGTTTGTGTAGAATGATTAGCATAATTTCGTATTTTATTATCTGAAATTAAGGCACAGAGTGCATAAAAGCTCTTGCTCCTAGTTTTCTTTTATCCGTTAGATTATTGCTAACATGTCAAGATATGGCTGTGAGTCTCTAACGCCAATAAATTACAACTCTTGTTATGTTTTGAGTAGATAGGTGTTTATAGCTCTGCTAAGTTAACTCAAATAGCATGGTTGACATTTTTCACCCTAACTACTACCACATTATTATAGATGGATCTTATGGTGAAAATTCATGTGCTAGT
Source organism: Marinospirillum minutulum DSM 6287 (assembly GCF_000422325.1). Lineage (GTDB taxonomy): Bacteria > Pseudomonadota > Gammaproteobacteria > Pseudomonadales > Halomonadaceae > Marinospirillum > Marinospirillum minutulum. Next base: position 126,461 of record NZ_AULO01000010.1, on the reverse strand, counting down.
GGCTAAGGCGATGTTACAGAACCTCACGTTGTTAGCTCTTAATCCAGAAAAGCTAATACAGTTAGTAATTTTAAATGCGGTGGAAGTTAACTTTGACGGTATACGGCAAAGGTGTTTTAGTTAGTAGTTGTCTATATCAAGAAGATTACGTAAGAAAAATAGAAAATAAAGGGATGTGGCATGTCAGTTACACGATTAAAAAAAATAAATATAGAAAGTTTTCGTGGTCTTGAGGATGTTGATATTGAGTTCGCTGATAGTATTACAGTTATTTGTGGTAAAAATGGTACATCAAAATCATCAATTCTTGGTATAGCAGCACAAGTTTTTAGCTTTGAGAAGGATTATGTAAAAGGTAGTAAATTAAATTATCGTCAAATTACGGGTGATTTATTTAAATCTCAATATACTGAACATTTTAGAATGTCAGAAGAATTCGATACCACAGGCTCGATGAAGGTTAGTCTTGAACTATATGATGGTTATACAGAAAAAGATGCAACAGGCAACCTTAGTTTAACGACACGTGACAATGTCCCTAGAGCGGTTGTTAGGCACAATAGTACCGTTCCAGATGGTGCTAATACGAGTAGGAATTTTACCCATCCAGTAATATTTTTAAGTTTAAAACGTCTATATCCAATTGCATCAAGAGATTACAAAACACTAAACTTTGAATACCTAGAAAACCATAAAAAAGAGTTTATAGGACTTACCAATGAGCTTTTAAATCGTAGGGCGTCAAGTGCCACGAGCACAAGTGGAATTATTAAGTCTGCTGTTTCTCATGGTGATGATTATGATCACCAATCAGTTTCTGCTGGCGAAGATAATGCTGGTCAAATAATTTTAGCTTTAATGTCATTTAAAAAGTTACAAAGTGAATATAAAGACTATAAAGGTGGCTTGCTTCTAATAGATGAAGCAGATGCAGGTTTATTTCCTGCAGCACAAATTAAATTGTTAAAAATACTTGAAAGGGAGTGTAGGAAATTAAATCTACAAGTTGTTATTACGTCACACTCACCAAGTATTATTGATTATGCTTATGAGCAAGGTCAGCTGTATCGTAGAAGGTATAAAACAATTTATTTAAGCAACACTCATGGCAGAATACAAGTAGGGGATGACTGGTCGTGGATGAGAATTAATGCAGATATTAATACTGAAACTATAAAAGCGCCAAAAAATGTTAATCTACCAAAAGTTAATGTTTATTTTGAAGATAAAGAGGCTTCAGATTTTTACAATGCGCTAATGACTCGTCAAACAATCAAGAAATTCACAAAACCACTTCCAGAAATAACCCTTGGCTGCTCTAATTATATACAGTTAATAAAAAACAATATTACTGAGTTTTCAGAGCGTAGTGTTATTTGCTTGGATGCTGACCAGCAAGCAGAAATTGCTGATAAAAACTACAAAACAATAGTTTTATTGCCAGGCGAATTGCCACCAGATCAGTTGATTTTTGAGTTTTTATATAATCTACCTAAAGATAATGAGTTTTGGGATAATGAAATACAGTTTACACATTCAGTTTTTACTAATTGTGCAAGTGAAGTGTTAAATACTTTTTCTATTAATGACGAAAAAATTGATTTAAGATTAAGTATTGAAAAATATAAAGAAGAAGTTGATGGGAATATAAAACAAAAAAACAAGAAAGTTAGAGAGGTGTTTAAACGATTTTATAAGGAAGAGAAAATACAAAGTTTAGTTGGTAGGTTAACCAATCTCTATAACCCTTGGAGTTACTGGGTTAAAAAACACCCAGAATTAAGTAATAAGTTTTTAAATGATTTTAAAGCTGCGTTAAACTATGCCATGAATAAAGGGTATACAGTTAATTTGACAAAGCTTGAGGTCTTAAAAGTGAAGCTAAAGCAGGTGACTAATGCACCCTAAAAAAATATACAGCCCTTTACGTTACCCTGGAGGTAAGGCGCGATTCTCTCCTTTTGTTGCCAACCTTATGAAAATTAATGGGGTTACAGGTGGTCATTACTTTGAACCCTATGCCGGTGGTGCAGGTGTAGCGCTTTACTTACTTTTAGAAGGCCATGCTAGCCACATACACATTAATGATGCAGATCCTGCAATTTATTCCTTTTGGCTTGCTGTAACTCAGCATACAGGTGCATTGTTAGAGCTATTAGATTCTACTCCAGTAATTATCGAGGAATGGTTCAAGTGGCGCACAATTTTACGTGACGAAAACAACACAAATATCGTGGAAAAGGGTTTTGCTACCCTTTTTATGAATAGAGCTAATCGTTCTGGAATTTTAAAAGCAGGAGTTATTGGTGGTAAAGAACAAAGTGGTGAATATAAATTAGATGCTAGGTTTAATAAAAACGTTCTTATTTCACGTATAGAAAAAATAGCAGAAAAATCAAATAATATAACTGTCTATTGTGAAGATTCACTATCACTTCTTAATAGATGCAATGATTTCCTGCCTTTTGATTCTTTAATTTATTTGGATCCACCCTATTATGTTAAAGGTAAGGGGTTATACCGAAATTTTTATGAACATGATGATCATGTACAAATTGCTAAAGTTTTACAAGCCCCAAGCTTTAAGCAGCGTTGGATGGTTTCTTACGATAATGTTAAAGAAATTTGTGAAATGTACTCTTTAAGCCAATCCCTTTCATACGGTCTTAATTACTCAGCACAAAAGCACTATGTTGGTAGTGAGGTTATGTTTTTTAGTGAGGGTTTGTTAGTTCCTGATGAAAATATTTTACAGCTTGAAAAAGTTAATTAATCCTTCTTGAGTAAAGCTCCATTAGCAACTCAAACTTTTGGGTGTAATTTTGCACTCCAAACTACCCTTATTATATTGATGGGTCTTTTATGAAAAAAATTGCCTGACACTTGATTTTTTTGGCTTAGCATTTTGCTTCAAGTATCTGAGTTAAACCTACCACCCCAGATAATAACTGAGCACGGTTAAGTAATAAGTATTTAATACTATCTTGACAGAGGCCGCCCCTAGAAGCTTATGAAAAGGGATTCTTTAAAATCTTGCAGCTAACTAATAAAAGATTTCTGTTCATCTTTAGGGTGGGTCTTTTTCAAGTGCAATATAAGGGTAGGCTGGGTAGAATGTCGGGCATACATAAAAAAAGCTATCAGGAGCTCTACTGGCATGAGTGAATACTCTTTATTTACCTCTGAATCTGTTTCCGAAGGTCACCCAGACAAACTAGCTGACCAAATTTCTGACGCAGTGTTAGACGCGTTAATTGCCCGAGATAAACAAGCCCGTGTTGCCTGTGAAACTATGGTTAAAACCGGTGTAGCAATAGTCGGTGGCGAAATTACCACTTCGGCTTGGGTTGATTTAGAAGACCTAGTGCGTGGTGTTATTAAAGACATTGGCTACAACTCATCTGAAGTGGGTTTTGATGGTGATACCTGTGGCGTGATTAACATTATTGGTAAGCAGTCGGTAGATATTGCTCAGGGTGTTGATCGCCAAAGCCCTGAAGACCAAGGTGCTGGTGACCAAGGTTTAATGTTTGGTTATGCCTCGAATGAAACTGAAGTATTAATGCCAGCACCCATTACCCTTGCGCACCGTTTAGTTGAGCGTCAGGCTGAAGTGCGTAAAAGTGGTCAGCTAAACTGGCTGCGTCCCGATGCTAAAAGCCAAGTAACCTGCCGTTATGAAGATGGCAAGGTAGTGGGTATAGATGCCATAGTTCTTTCGACTCAGCACAACCCTGAAGTAAGCCAAAAAGACTTACAAGAAGCGGTGATGGAGCTGATTATTAAGCAAGTGATTCCAGCTAACTTGCTCGATAAAAACACCAAATTCCACATTAACCCAACGGGTAAATTTGTGATAGGTGGCCCAGTGGGTGACTGTGGTTTAACCGGCCGTAAAATTATTGTAGATACCTACGGTGGCATGGCGCGTCATGGCGGTGGTGCTTTCTCGGGTAAAGACCCTTCCAAAGTTGACCGCTCAGCAGCCTATGCTGGCCGTTATGTGGCTAAAAACTTGGTTGCGGCAGGTTTAGCCGACCGTTGTGAAATTCAAGTTTCTTATGCTATCGGTGTGGCTGAACCTACCTCTGTTTCGGTTAATACTTTTGGTACAGGCAAAATTTCCGAGCAAAAAATTAATCAGCTAGTGCGTGAATGTTTTGATCTGCGCCCTTATGCCATTACACGGATGCTTGATTTACTGCACCCCATGTATCAACTAACCGCTGCCTATGGTCACTTTGGCCGTGAAGCTTTTGATACTAGCTATACTTGGAAAGATGATCATGGCCAAGAAATGGTTGAAACTTTCACTGCCTTCCCTTGGGAAAAAACCGACCGCATTGCCGAACTAAAAGCAGCGGCAGGTCTTTAGGTTATACTGGCGGTTGGTTACGCCTAGGCGTTTTATATTTTTTGTAAGGAAAATTTTACGATGAGTGGTTTACCCAACTGCCCAAAATGTGGCTCTGAATACACTTATGATGACAGCATTCAGTATGTTTGCCCTGAATGTGCGCACGAATGGTCAAAAGATGCTGTTGAAGCCAGCGGCGAAGAAGAAAAAGTGTATAAAGATGCTCACGGTACTGTTTTAGTCGATGGTGACAGCATTACCGTAATTAAAGACCTAAAAGTTAAAGGCTCTTCATCTGTGGTTAAAGTAGGCACAAAGGTGAAGAATATTCGCCTAGTCGATGGTGATCACGACATTGATTGCAAAATTGATGGTATAGGCCCGATGAAACTAAAAACAGAGTTTGTTAAAAAGGCTTAGTCTTTTTTTGATTTAAAAAGGCAGCTCTTGAGCTGCCTTTTTGTTTGAGCTTTTGTTAACAGAACTAAGCTTCGTGTAGTTGGCCTTCTAAGTATTTATGCAAGATGTTAGCGACCAGCTTTTGATAAGAAACACCTTCTGCTAGAGCATGCTTTTGTAGTTTTTGTAAGTCGATAGATGACAAGTTGATACTAATAGCAGCTTCTTGTTTTAATTTTTCTTGAGCATATTTCTGGTGCTGAACTTTCTTATTTTCAAAACTTGATACCTGATGTAGCTCTTCGTTTTCAAAAGCATCAAGTAGAGCTTGCTCTTCTTTATTTAGCCTATTCATTTTGGATCTCCTAAATAGGTTTTAGTCGCTTTTCGGCTCGGAATAATCGTTTTCAGAAAAACTTCATTTTCTGATTCGACAAAAGGAACTAGATAAGCATACTTTTCTATTCTAATTACGTGTATCTGCTGGTTTGGATAGTGTTCTTTATTTGGATGTTCAACAGTATCTAAAATATTACCAACTGACATCTGAAAAACCACATCCTCAAAGCTAATGCCTCTTTCCTTTTGCAGCAGCTTATTTTTCTCTTTATTCCATCTAATCTTTTTCATGAATTAAAGTATAGCCTATTTTATCGCTTCAAAAGCTTGCATCACTCTGTCTCGGCTTAGCTTTAAATCTATAATGGGTGCTGGGTAGCTGCTGCTCTCACCACTTCTACTCCCAAACAAATCACTGGTTAACTTATCCACAGCCCGTTGCTGATTAAATGACAGGTTAGCAGGTGGTTGGTGAATTTGTTTATTATTTAAGTGGGCTAGTTCTGGCACATAATGGCGAATAAACTTGCCTTCTGGGTCAAATTTGGCGGATTGGGTGTAGGGGTTAAAAATACGAAAGTAGGGCACAGCATCGGTGCCGGTTGAAGCTGCCCATTGCCAGCCGCCATTATTGGCCGCTAAATCGCCATCAATTAAATGCTGCATAAAAAAGGCTTCACCCACTCGCCAGTCTATCAACAAGTTTTTGCTTAAAAACATCGCCACTAACATTCTTAAACGGTTGTGCATCCAGCCGGTTTCTAACAGTTGGCGCATGGCAGCATCAATAATAGGAAAGCCAGTATTACCCGTTTGCCAAGCCTGCAAATCCCTTTGTACTTTAGAGTTTTCAATCGAGCGCCAAGCTAACTTTTCTGTTGCTGGTTTAAAAGCTCGGCCTTTGCTGATACGTGGAAAGCCAATTAGCAAATGACGATAAAATTCCCGCCAGACTAATTCTGAAACCCATACGCCAGCGCCGGTGCTTTTATCCATAAACCGACCAGCTGAATGCATTTGTGCTGCTGCTAAACCTTGACGAGGTGATAATACGCCAGCGGCTAAATAAGCAGAGATTTGGCTAGTGCCAGCAAGGGCTGGGAAGTCCCTTTGTTGGTCGTAGTTATTCAACCCTTGTTCAGCAAAGTCTTGCAGCTTTTTATGGGCTGCTGCTTCACCGGCTGGCCAATGCTCAAGTTGTTGGCTGCTAACAAAGGCGGGTAAAGGGTCATTGGCTAGTTGAGTCGGTGCTTGGGCTTGGGGCGCTGGCAAAGGCACTAGGTGTTCTGGTTTAAGCTGGCTTAGCCAATTACGGTAAAAGGGAGTGAAAACTGTATAAAAATCACCCTTGCCAGTACGAATGCTACCAGGAGGGAAAATAACCTGATCAGTAAAACGCTCAACATTAATGCCTGCTTGAGTAAAGGCTTCTACCACTGCGTTATCACGCTGCTGCTCATTCCACTCATATTCATCATTGAATAGCAGTTTGCTTATGCCCAGTTCTTTTGCCAGTTCTAACAAGGCTTGGGGCGCATAGCTAAAACGGGTCACGGTTAGAATTTTTAAAGGAATATTAAGCTGGCGCAGTTGCTGGGCTAGGGCATGAAGGTTGCTGAGTACAAAAGCAGTTTTTAAATCGCCCCAGCCATGTTCTTGCCATTGCTCTGGCGAATGAACAAAAACGGCTACCACTTCACCCTGCTGACAGGCTCGAAAAAGTGCTGGGTTATCTTCAAGGCGTAAATCACTACGAAACCAAACTAGCTGACGCGGCATAGGTTTAACTCTTTCATTTTAAATTTAGTTGCTGGTTTTTATCAGTTGTTTGCCTAGCTTATCACCTGAAAGCCAAGCATCTTCGGCAAGAGAACCCAAGCAGTAGTCACCACAAACATTGAGGCCTTGTGCTAGGTCTTGTAAGTAAGCTATGCCTAAGGGTTGGCTAGTAAATGCATAAAGCCAACGGTGAGCTTCTAATAACAAAGGCGGTTCAACTAGGCTAAGTGCCGCATCATTGCACCAGTGCGCAAAGAGTTTTTGCGCTGCTAACTTGGCACTTAAATCTTGATGCGCTTGGCTCCATTCAGGTGAAGCCTGCACAACCCACCTTGATAATTGTGCTTGTTGCTCTGGTTTGTTATTCAATAAAGTCCAGCGACTTAATGGCTGAGAAGAGTTGCTTTGTGGGCTTTCCGCCACGGCTATGTTTTTAGGCAAAATAAAATAAGCAACCCAGCAAGGTAAATGCTTAGCTTTAGCTATTTGTTGGCTAAGTTGAGTGCTGTGCTTGGCTATTAATGGCAAAGCTTGTGCTGCGGGGGTAGCAAGGGTTATTTGTTGATAAGGGCCGTAAAGCTTGCCTAGCTCATCTTCTAACCACCAGTCCTTGCCTTGTTTATGTAAGCAGGTGATGCGTGTTGCTAAGTGCAGCTTTAAAGACTGGCTGAGGTGTCGGGTTAAACCGCTCATGCGTGGTATGCCGTAGAAGCTTTGTTGATTATGACTAGCAACCCAGCCCTGTTTTTGCCATAGCTTAAGCTGTTGGTTGAACTCGGGTGTTGAAGCGTTTAATTGCTGGCAGCCTAAATCAATAGTGGTATTTAAACGGCGGCGGCTACTTAAACGTCCACCTGGTCCACGTGCTTTTTCAAAAATCTCAACCTTTTGCCCAGCAGTTTGCAAGCGGTTAGCACAGGCAAGACCTGCCAAACCAGCACCAATAATAGCGTGGTGAATATTTTTCATAGCGTTAACTTAGCTTTACTCAGTGTTATATAAAAGTAATGTATAGTAATTGTATAGAAATCAGTTGAGGTGATCATGCGTATTTTAATTACAGGTGGTACAGGTTTTATTGGTAAAACACTTTGTCCCTTGTTGGTTAGTCAAGGGCATGAGTTAGTTTTATGGACAAGGCAGCTTAACCCTAGTTTACCTGAGGGTGTAACCGAATATGTAAACCAGCTTAGTGAGTTAGAGCCTAACTCTGTAGAAGCTATTATTAATCTTGCTGGTGCGGGTATTGCCGACAAACGCTGGTCAACAGAGCGTAAAAACTTACTAATAAGCTCAAGAGTAAAAACAACGGAGCAGCTAGTCGCTTGGATAGAAGCGCAAACGGTTAAGCCAGAAGTTTTGGTATCCTCATCTGCTGTGGGTTTTTATGGTGAGCAGGGCAATAATGCGGTAACGGAGCAAACGCAACCTGCAACAGGCTTTACGCATGATTTATGTGTGGCTTGGGAAGCAGCCGCTTTAGCTGCTGAAAAACTGGGTGTGCGCGTTTGTTTAGTACGCACGGGTGTAGTGCTAGGTAAGGGCGGTGGTTCATTAGCAAAAATGCTACCGGCTTTTCGTTTAGGTGCAGGTGGTCGTTTAGGCAGTGGTCAGCACTGGTTTCCTTGGGTTCACCTAACCGACATGGCTAAAATTTATGCTTGGTTGGTAAAAAATAAACAGGTTAGTGGGGTGTTTAATGCCAGTGCACCTAATCCAGTAACCAATGCTGAATTTACTAAGGCTTTAGGTAAAGCCCTAAACCGTCCTACTATTTTCCCTATGCCAGAAGCAGTATTAAAAGTGTTGTTTGGTGAAATGGCCGAGCTGTTGTTGGTGAGTGCTAAAATGCTTCCACAACGATTAATAGAGGAAGGTTTTGAATTTAGCTACTCAGAAATAGACCAAGCCTTAGCAGCAATTATTAATGCTTAACGCACTATACCCAGCCCAATTCTAAAAATTGGGCCAACTGCTTTATTGTAGCTCAGCATACTTTCGCCATAACCTTGGAAGTATTGAAGGTACAAAAAACCACCTGTGCGTATCGAAATAGGTGTTCTTATAGGGTAGGTAAGATCGACCTGCACACTGTATTGGCCAGACTTTCCGTAACGATAAAGGGTGTTAATCCCCCAGCTATCTTGATTACCGTAGCGCAGTTTTAAATCAACATAACCACGGTAATCGGCAAGGTCTTCATTAAACTCTCCTTTTCTAAAATAATATAAAAAGCGAGGGTATAGAATTAAAGAGCTATTAGCTAAAGGGAAGCTCCAAACAGGTTGAATAAACATCGCATCCATACTGCGCGATATTTCCTCGGCTTGACCGTTAGATTCATGGGCATAGCCAAAGGCTAATAAATCATAAGCAGGGCTTGCATCTAAGGTGAAGTAGAAAGAGGGTTTGTAGCTAGTGTCCTCAAAGGGTAAAGATTCTTTTGACCAATTCCATAAGCTGGTTTGTGTGTAAGCAAGATGAAAACTGTCTAGCCAAGGCGCTGATTTAATTAAGGAAGATTGATCATCAAATAGCTTGTATTTAAAGCTAAATTGAAAGCGCCCTTTTAAGTCTTCACCGTATTCTCCGCCAGCAATTAAGTACATGGGCTCATAAACACTTAAAGCCGATTGTTCGGAAGTTTGAAAGCAGCCAACGATAGACTCTGCACACTTGGGCTTTTCGGCTAGTAATAAACTAGGCAGGCTAAGAAGTAATAAACCACTAAATAAAGTAAATAATCGCATCTTAACCCTGTCTTGTAGTCGTTCTACTCTTGTCCACCAGCAACAATAACTCTGAGGGCATCCAGTCTTAGGCTAGCAGCATTTAAGGCGGAATCTAGCTGTTTGCGTTGTTCTACTAACTGCTCAACTTCTTCGTTACGTACAGCTGGGTTATTTTTTTGCAAAGCAGTTAAGCGTGCAATTTCAGGATCTAGCAGGTCACGCATGTCTTGTTGTGCTAGCTCTAGCATGGAAGGTAGCTCTTCTTCGGCTAGGGTTTCTGCTTTGTCTAACAACTGGCGTAACTGGTCTTTACGTAACTTAACTACTTCACGTGCTAATCCTTTTTTCATTCTAACTAGCTGGCGCGATAAGCCTTTAAATTTAACCTTGCTACTTAGATTATTGCCCTGACCATCTAGCAGTAAACGTAGGCTTAGTGGAGGTAAATAACGGTTTATATCTAAACCTTCTTGCTGGGAAGTTTCCAAACAAAAGAAAACTTCAATTAGCAGTGTGCCTGCGGGTAAAGCGGGATTTTTTAACAGAGCCACAGTGACATTGCCCTGTACTGTGCTGGTAGCAGCCTCTAAACAATTGCGTGTTAAGGGGTGTTCCCAAGTAAGAAAGTGCAAGTCATCACGCGCCAAGGCTTTGTCACGCAAGAAAGTACCTGAACTGCCTTCTTCCATATCAAAATGCACATCAGTAAAAATAGCCGTGTCTGACTCTTGCCCAGGCTTTAAATACCAAGTATTGGCATCTAGGTCTTCATTTTGAATACGGTAAACATCCAGTGCCACCTCTAGGTAGTTTCTTAGCTCTTTGTCCATTTCATCATCGGCTAGCTGTTCAACTAGCTGGGCTGAAACTTCAGGGCGATGCGAAGCCAGTTCTAATAAACGATGACGACCTGCTTCTAGTTCTATTTCTGCTGCTTGGCGTGTAGCTTTTACTTCAGGTAAAAAGTCGTCAACCTCTAAAATGCCTTCTAATAAATTATGCAGCTCTTCTTGGTATTGCTGCCAAAGGGTTGCACCCACAGGGCGAGGGTGACTGAATTGGTCTAAGCCCTCTTCGCCACACCAAGCTAGCCAAGGTTCTTGCGGCGTATTGGTTAGGTAGGGCACATGAATTTTAACCGTTTCCGTTTGACCTATGCGATCTAAACGCCCTATGCGCTGTTCTAATAAATCTGGGTGGGCAGGTAAATCAAATAAAACTAGGTGGTGAGCAAACTGAAAGTTGCGTCCTTCACTACCTATTTCTGAACAAATTAAAATGGGTGCGCCGTCTTCATCGTCAGCAAACCAAGCCGCTGCACGGTCACGCTCAATCAGTGGCATGTCTTCATGGAAAACTGCAGCTAAAATACCTGCTCTACGACGAAGGGCATCGCTTAAATCAAGGGCAGTATCGGCATGTGCACAAATAAGCAGAATTTTTTCATTGTTAAGCTCGCTTAGTTTCTCTAGCAGCCAATCTACTCTTGGATCGAAGTTCCACCAATCCCCTTCTTCACGTTTTTGAATTGCATAAAGGCGTTCAGGATAAAGGCCTGCATAGGGCCAGTCTTGTCCTGTTAAGGCAGAAGCCATCATTTGTTTATGTGGCTCATCGTATTCATCTAATACTTCTTTATAAACGGTTGGGCAATCTAAGGCGACAGGGAAAACCTTGCGCTCGGGAAAGCCTGGTACGCTGGCGCGGCGATTACGGAATAACACGCGTCCTGTACCGTAGCGGTCTAATAGCTGCTCGGTTAGCTGTTGGCGGGCTGAATCACGCTGGGCATCGTCACTTTGTGGATTGTCCAATAAGTCTAACAGTGCCAAACTATCGCCACTTAAGCGTTCTTGTAAGGCGGCTAAGTCTGCTGGTTCAAGTGGTTGCTGGGCTTCTAATCGGGCTATGGCTGTGGCACAGGTGCGGTAGCCTTCTTCTTCAGCTAAAAATTGTTCTAGGCTGGGGTAGCGTGCAGGATCTAGGAGTTGTAACTGGGCAAAAAATCCAGCCTCGCCTGATTGTTCAGGTGTTGCGGTAAGTAATAATAAGCCGGGGATAGGTTCTGCAAGCTGGCGCACACACTCGTATTCAGGGCTGGCTTCATTAGGCGACCAGCGCAGGTGGTGGGCTTCGTCAACAATGAGCAAGTCCCAATCTTCAGCAAGTGCTTGCTGCTTTGCTGGTTCATCATGTGTTAACCAATTAATACTCGCTAAGGCGATAGTGGCATCAGCAAAAGGTGCACCAGTGGCTTGGGCACGGTCAGCATCGACTAAAGTAACCGGCAAACCAAAACGGCGCAGCAATTCAACCAACCACTGATGGCATAAACTACCGGGAACCAAAATTAAGGCTCTACGTGCACGGCCAGTAATTAGCTGTTGGTGCAGAATTAAACCCGCTTCAATGGTTTTACCCAAACCCACTTCATCGGCTAACAAAACTCTAGGTGCAAGGCGGCGACCCACTTCATGAGCAATGTAAAGTTGATGAGGAATAAGCCCCACTCTAGGGCCACGCAAACCACGTAAAGGGTCTTTAGCTAAACGGGTTTGAGCTTGGCGACTAAGGGCACGCAACATAAATTCATTATTGCGGTCGATTTGGCCAGTTAACAGCCGCTCTCTAGGGCCTTGGAAGCGAACTTGTGGCGCTAGCTGGGTTTCCATTAGCTCAAGTGGCTCGCCCTCTTTATTAGAGCCAAGGTAAATAAGCAGGCCGTCAATGGATTCAGTTGCTGCTACTCGCATACTCCAACCATCTTGATGCGTAACCTGATCCCCTTCACTAAACACTACACGAGTTAAAGGTGCTGTAGATGTGGAATAGGTTCGTGTTTCACCATTGTGATTAAAAAGTAGGGTTACACTGCGTTTATCACACTGCAAAATGGTGCCCAAACCTAGTTCAATTTCAGCATCGCTGATCCAGCGCTGGCCAGGAATAAATAGAGGGTGTTGGGCAGAAGTAGCAGACATCAAAAAAAGCTCCTAAAAGCGACAGGTATAGAAACGCGGGGCGCTATTCTAGCGGATTCAGCAAGTTAGCCCAAGGTGAATAGCGGTTTAATTAATTTCCATAAAACTTACCTTGTCACCCGGCTTAATATTGCTATCAGGAGGAAGTACAGCCAGTGCATTTGCCCAAACAACAGAGCTAAGAACACCAGAGTTTTGATTAGAGTAGGCTTCTAGTAGCCATTCACCCTTAACTTTTGTAGCTCTAACCCTTAAGTACTCTTGGCGTATTTGAGTTGTTGCGGTGAACAGGGCTGTTGCTTTTTGCAAAGCAGGTTCTAGTGGTTCAAATAAAGCACCGCTAAGTTTTGCTAATAGAGGACTTAGAAAAATTTTTGCACCCACAAAAACAGCAACGGGGTTACCCGGTAAACCAAGAAAAGGTACGCCCTTAATTTCACCAAAAGCTAAAGGTTTGCCCGGCTTCATAGCAATACGCCATAACCCCAACTTTCCTAGCTTTTCTACCGCTGGTTTAATATGGTCTTCTTCGCCGACTGATACACCGCCTGTGGATAAAATAAGGTCTGCTTGTTCGGCTGCTAGGGCTAGGGCTTGTTCAGTGGCTATTTGGGTGTCGGCTAGTTTTTCAGCATGAATAACTTCAGCACCTAGGTCTTCTAATAGGCTAGTTAAAAGCGGTTGGTTAGAATTGTAAATTTGACCAGGCTTTAGTGACTCACCTGCATTGGCTAGCTCATCACCACTGGCTAGCAGGGCAACCTTGGGTCGGCGAAAAACAGGCACTTCAGCTAAACCTATACTGGCTAGTAACCCTAGATGGCGGTAATCAAGGCGTGTACCTGCGGCTATAACTAAATCGCCCTGCTTTATATCCTGTCCAAGTGGGCGTACATTTTGTCCAAGCGTTAAGTCAGCAGGTATTTTTGCCTTAGCTGCATCATCAAGCGTTACTTTTTCTTGAATAACAACTGTGTCTGCACCGGCTGGAATTTCAGCTCCAGTGAAGATACGAGCGCAAGTTCCAGCTTGTAAAGGGCTGGGGCTACTACCAGCAGTAATGCGCTGTGAAACAACTAAGGACTTTCCTCTGTCAGCAAAAGCTAAGGCATAACCATCCATGCTGGAATTATCTGCAGGAGGTACATTGATGGGTGCTAACTGATCAACTGCTAAAATACGTTGGTTGGCTTTAAGCAATGCCAGTTGTTTGGTTTGTTGTAAGGGTGTAATTTGCTCTAGCATTTGTTCTAAGGCTTGAGCAATAGGCATGAGTTTAGGTGAGTTAGCAGTCATCTTACTTCCTTAATCGGGGTAAACTTTTCTGCCCTAGAGCATAGCAAATTAAGTCGTTAAAAAACTTTTGAAAATTTATATGTTTTTACTACCAGTTATGGCTATTGATCCAGCCCAATACATCTAAACCCGCATTATTCATGAGGCTGTGAATCAGCCTCTCCGAACCGCTGTTTGACCCTGCTACCAGCGACCCTATGTTTTGATACTCATTTTTTACTGAGCTTACTGGCCTTTTTAACTGATTTTTTGTCACTTTCCAGCTTTCCTGAGCCTGATTTTCGACTCGCAGGCAGCCGAGCTTCTCGGCTGTTGCCGATAACCCCTTGTGGATACTTGCCTGACTGCCTGCTGACGGTGGTTATTCTGTTTGTGGTCGATAAAGGGCTTCCAGCAAGATCGGCCACCACTTGTTGGCGGCAGCTCCCAGATTGACCTTGATCTGCCGGGCATGAACGGTCAGGGTGGCGGCCACTTTCAGCAGCTGCTCTCTCAGGCGTCTCAAGCTCCAGCCGTTGCCGGTTTTTTCTTCCATCAGGTAGCGCAGGCTGTGCATCAGCTGATAGGCGTAAAGACTCAGCAGCAGGTTAACCTGATTACGGGCCATCACCTGCTGAACCGTTAATGCCCCTCGATTGGTTGAAGGCAGGTGCAGATCCAGGGTGGATTTTAACTCGCCCATATGGGCTTCGGCCTTGCCTCTTTTGCGGTACAGATCCAGCAACTTTTCGGCAGAGCACTCATATTCCTGCAGGTTGGTGACGATGAAGAAGGCGTGCAGGAAAAGGTCATCGGGCTTTTCCTGAACGACCAGTACCACCCTGCGCGGGTTTGCCCAGCTGTCGGCCTGATAGCTCAGGTCATGGCATCATTCTCGCAGTTCATCAGATGGACGACCTTGTATCTCTCTTGGAGCTGAGGTTAGCTACCTCTGTTCCGGTGAGTCTGGTGATGTTGATTCCGACCTTAGCATTTGATGCTGTCCTGTAGATGAACGCCCAGACTCTTTTATTCTCATACATTGAATGGTATCCAAGCACCTGTTTTCAGTGATGCTGCATCATCGCTGGGGTTTTCCTAAGTGCTTCAAACGTCTTCGCAAGCTAGGCCACAGCTGGAATCACAAGCGAGTATATCGTGTTTATACTGAGTTAAAACTGAACCTGCGGCGCAAAGGCAAGCGACGCGTGCCTAACCGCAACCCTGAGCCTCTGGCTGCGCCTAGTGCGCTGGGTAAGTGCTGGTCAATGGACTTTATGAGCGACAGCTTACACAACAAAGTCCGGTTTCGGACATTCAATGTTATTGATGATTTTAACCGTGAAATACTCGGCATTGATATCGCGACCAGTATGCCATCGTTGCGTGTAATACGTTATCTGGACCAACTGGCTGAATGGCACGGTTACCCTGAGAAAATTCGCGTTGATAACGGCAGTGAATTTACCTCAGAAGTCTTCACCAGCTGGGCAAAAGTGCATGGCATTATGATTGATTACATCAAACCTGGTTGCCCTTACCAGAACGCATACATTGAGCGATTTAACCGAACGTATCGTGATGATGTACTGGATTTATATATTTTCAACAACCTGAATGAGGTAAAGCAAATAACCGAAGACTGGATTGAGTTATATAACACTGAACGACCACACGACTCACTGAATGACATGACGCCGTTAGAGTACCGAAATGCGGCATAAATTCTCTACGAGATGACTGTGTTATAAATGGGGTATTTACAGATAAATTACATCATTTAAACTTGGAGCGTTAATTATTTTACCCGTCACTTCCATCTCAGTGAATTTTTCATGCAAAAATGAGGCCTGCAACAGTGGTTCTTGCGTCTCGCGCCCCCTTAATAAATTACTCCCTATCGACTACTAAGGCATGGCGCGTTCAAAAAATAGACTCGATATACTCTTCTTTTTCACTATCTTCTGGCTCATCTCCCTCAACAAGACCAATATATTTTTTTATTACTGGTGCGCTCATATTTATACAAAAAACATCTAGTCCGCATAATTTTTCAACCTCACCAGTTGAGGTTGGAACTATGAAGTAGCTTTTTGCGCCATCACTACTACTGACCGTAAATAAAGCTCCTAGCTCAACTTTTTTGAAAACGAAGCTTTCACTCAAAATCTTCTTTATTATAATCTCGCATTGTGCAAAACTATTCTCAAGCTCGATTAGTCTAATTTTTTGAGCAGTTGCCAAATACTGCGCTTCTTCCTTAAACGTATCATAGCGACTCTGCATAGCTCCCACATGATAATTTGCTTCAGACTGAGCGTCTGAAATTGATCTTTTTGCTTGATTTATTGACTCAAGCAAGTTTTTTTTTATTTTTTCTAAAACTGCAATTTTTTCATTTTTATAATTCAATTTTTATTACCTCTTTTCTACTTGGAAAAGAAAACCCTCTCCCTTGCTTTAAACACCAGGATGTCTTTGAACCAGGAAACCCACAATTAAAATTGCACCTACCTTCTAGAACAAACCTGAGTGGTGTTTCTTCCTTAAAGATTGAGCTGTAATCATAAGTTGCCAAGTCTTTTCTCAAGTAACACAGTGATGCAGAAGAGTCTGGGAAAACTCTAAAGTAGTCTCCGTAACCTTCTAAGCACTCATCCTTAAACTTGCACTCCTTACAGTATTCATGATTTTTTTCTGCGCTCTCCTTTACCTTGTACTCAACAACTCCACCATTCTTAGTTCTATAAGTTACTCTACTTCTTCCTGATGCCTCAATATTATCTACTTTCTCCAAATAAAAACCGTCCAACTCATTCAAAATAACTTCCTGAGGAGAAATGTAATATTTTTCATAAAAGTCATTACTAGAAGGAGTCCAATAAAGATCCAGGAGCTTTATTTTGAGCTTGTATTTATCAATTAAACCCACCTTATCCCTAATATCTTTTGTATACCCTCTCAGCAACACACGATTTATTTTTACATTTATTCCAAGTTCAATTGATTTTAGCAACCCTCTTACCACAATCTCTTGATTGCCGCCTCCAGTTATATCTTTAAAAACATCATCATCGAGAGAGTGCCAGCTAATTCTCAACAAGTCAACTCCTGCTTCTTTGATTGACTTACTGTATTTAGATAATGTGGAGCCATTGGTTGTTATGGACACTATAAAACCATTTTCTTTCAGATACTTTACAATGTCGCATATATCTCGATCTCCATCTTTCCACAAAGTAGGCTCTAGCGCAGCTATTTCAACTTTTGATGACCCTCCTGACTCTTTCCACCAATCAGCAATCTTTAATATATCTTCAAAAGAAATTCTTTCAATCATAAGTCAATCCTTTTTAAAATAAAGCTACACACCTCATCAATACTCTTGCCACTTGTATCAACATGTATTAAATCACTCATACTCAAGTATCTCACTTCCGCATCATCTATAACATCAAAGCGATAATCCATATCATTGACAAAGCCCGCCTGCATCTCTCTGCTTTTTATCCTATTCAATCTTTCTTTTTTTTCAGCAGTCAACAAGAAAGAATAATCCGGACGCCTTATCTTTTCAAAAAAAGTATTTATCTGTGAAGACTTGTCACTAAAATCATCTGACTGATAAGCAAACGTAGAGTGAATATATCTATCACATACAACAATACCACTATTAAGAAGATTGTCTATCTCGCTCTGCTGATCAATTATTGCATTAGAATAAAATAAAAACTTATCCCTTTTAATGCACTCACTTTCCAAAACAGCCCTTTCATTTAAAAACTTAATCGATGGCGTCTGAATTACAGTAGCACCCATTAATTCAGCAAGAGATTTTACAGTTGCAGTCTTCCCAACACCGTCAACACCCTCTATCGTAATAAAAATATTTCTCATGCTTTACTCACCTTTAATAAAATTAATTTTAAAACTCATCAACATGGCTACTTGTTCTGGTCTAATTCAAATAGACACTTCAATGAGAGACAATAGACCCAGTCTAGCTTGAGGTGAACGATGAATCAGAAACGTAAATATAAAACCTACTCTAAAGAGTTCAAAGAAGAAGCGGTATCTCTAGTCAATGATCAGGGTTACAGCGTTAGTGAAGCAGCTGAAGCGGTCGGGGTAAACCCCAACCAGATTTATAATTGGAAGAATCAACAAGAAGAGCAAGTTAAAGGCACCCTGCTGAACGACAACGAACGTACCGAACTGATAAAGCTCCGTGCTGAAAATAAGCGTTTAAAGATTGAGAAAGACATCTTAAAAAAGGCATCGGCCTTCTTCGCCAGGGAAATGAAATAAGTTTTAAGTTTGTTCATTCCAAGGTGCAAGAAGGCTACTCAGTAAGTCTGTGTTGCAAAGCTTTAGGCTTAAGTCGTTCAGGCTATTATGCTTGGGAAAAGCGCCCAGCACAGCTTATTACTAAAGATACGCTGATGTTATACCGTGAAGCTAAGCGACTATTTAAAGAAAGTCGTTACAGCTTAGGAAGCCGTGAGTTGATGAAAGCTTTGCGTAAACAAGGTTATTTTATAGGCCGTTATAAAACACGCACAATCATGCGTAAGCTAGGTTTGGTGGTACGCCAGCGCGTGGCTTACAAGGTAACGACCAAGCGTGACGAGCGCCATTTAGCGGCACCTAACCTGATTAATATGGACTTTAATCCAGCTCAACCTAATCAAGTATGGGCAGGCGATATTTCCTATTTAAGAACTGGGCAAGGTTGGATGTATTTAAGCGTTGTTATGGACTTGTATTCTCGCCGAATCATCGGCTGGTCTATTAACAAACGCATGACAAGCAACCTTGTTTTGCAGTCGATGGGTGATGTTGGTGCTTGTTGGGACAATGCCGTTGTTGAACGCTTTTTTGGTAGCTTAAAACACGACTGGATACTCAAAGCTCAACACCCAACTTACGAATCTATGGCAGCCGATGTTGGTGCATATATGAAATATTACAACCTAAAAAGGCTTCATACATCTAATGGTGACATGACCCCAGTTGAGTATGAAAATTATCAATTAAAAGTGTCCACTTGGGCTTGACCAGTACAAGCCATGGTTATCAAGAAAGATTGAATCGTCAATTTGTTATCGTTAGGCATGAAATAAACTTCATTCATGATGATGCTGTCCCAAACGATGAAGCCTTTTTCACCCGCCACTTCTGCTTCAAATGCATCATGAACGACACCTTGTACCCGACCTAACTGTTTCATACCTTCAATCAGCAAGTCTGAGGCTGGCTTTGCAAGTGGGTTTAAAAATTTAATATCCATTGTAATCCTTGATCCTGTTCCAATAAATTAATTGTAACGCTGTGCCGAAAAAAGGTTCTGCAGTAATCGTTTACGAAAACCACTGCGCCAATGTTTCTTTTGCTTTTTTTACATGCTCATCTTTAATATGCGCGGCTGTTGCGGCAAGTGCGGCTGCCAAAACGCCAAGATCATCAGAATAGCCGACCACTGGAACAATATCAGGAATGGCATCGACTGGTGAAATAAAGTAGCCTAAAGCACCAATTATTGTTGCTTTAGCCCAAGCTGGTGTATTTGCATCCAAGGCGGCGTAATACATTTTTAATGCTGGCTCCAAAACACCCTCGCCAGCCACCTTTGCATAACCCTTAACCTTCTCCCAAAAACTGCTATCTGAATAAGCCGAGCTGAATTTATCTTCTGACATCATTAACCCTCAATCGTGTTGGCTGCATAAGTTAATTGTACAGTTTACAACAACTGGATTTAATGAAGGTGGTCTGAGCTGTCAGCTCAGACCACCTTCATATAGTTCATCCAATTAACTTGTTAAGATTGTTCATTGATAGCGTTCTGGATATCACCTAAGCCCATAAACTTCCACATAAAGATCACCATCAGAGTTAAATTGTGCTGTATAAGATATTGGATTCTTTTCCCCATTAACCACCAGATCGGCCGAACTCTCTGATTTCTTTAGCTCGTCATTAACGGACTCAGGTCGAATATTTTCCAGGGAGATAGCCATCTCCCCCATTGCAGCATCTATTGCCTTTAAAACTTCTGGCACCTTTTCTTTATCTTTTTCCTGCACTAAAGTGTCGTAAGTTATTTTCATTCCCAGCATACCGACCGGAACATTTGTTACCTTCTGATACATCAAAGGTGCAATCTGATCACGTATTTCATCCTTAGCGATTTGTAAGACAAGTTCCTTTACGTCCGAGTCTGTACCGCTTGGCGCTCCACTACTGCATCCGACCAAAAAAAATACACACGAAAATAACAGAACCCCGAAATTAATTCTGAAAAAACTTTTCATTGAACCTTCTCCATTAAGCAATATTTGTGAAAAATGTCTTTCCGTTTTTGTTTATACCCTGTAATAAAAGCATCACACGGCTGGTTTAGGATCAGCGCCGGTATCACTAACCTCCACAGTGCTTGTGCTGTCGTCAGATTGTTTTGTGTCAGTTACGTCCTTGCTATCTGTTTCAGATGAAAAGGACTTTTCGACAGAATCAAAAAACTCTGTGACTCGTTCTTCCAAGTCCTCAGCAACCTTGTCGATGATCTGCATTCCTTCATCAAAATGCTCTGCGAGTTCATCCTTGTCTTTTAACAGCATGTAAGTCACGCCAGCGCCAACAGCAGCGCCAAACAGTGTAGCCAGGGTACAGGAAGAAAATTGACTCATGGTGATACTCCTTTTTTGCATGTTGTAGATCTGATTATCACCATGCAAGCGTCAGGTTGAGTCGCTTTACTGATTTATCGAGTTTTTAGATTTCATTCAGCAGCTGGCTTCGTTTCATCTCAAACTCAGCTTCACTTACCAATCCTTTATCGAACAAGCTTTGCAGACGCTCCAGACGTTGGACTACGGGATCATTGGATTGATTTTTTTGCTCGATGAAGCTACTGGATTGCAGTCTGGCAATGACGGTATCCATCATTTCATCAAACCGATGGTAGCTGCCCCACGCTCTGCGTATATTCGATGGATTAAGCAGGCGTATATGTTTAGTAAAGTTATTCTGCTGTAACTTCCAGGGTCTTTTTGATTACTTCCACCCATGCTTGTGGTTGGTGAGTTTTGTCACATGAGGTCTACTTTTCATTAGTGCTGATCTCAGATGCAGCTATAAATTTATTCGGACTGTTCTGATTACTGAGTCGTATTTTTTCCATTGCATTGAGCAGATCAGCATCCTGATTAATGCCTCGCTTTAAGCTGCTATCGAGAAGAAGCTGCGAATGTTGGAGAGCTTTGCGTGAGTTAGATGCTTTTGTAACGCGACATATGCAGTGAAGTGTATCATGATAGCCTTGTTCCATCAGTCTGGTTATGCTTGCTCCATCGAAGCCAAGTAATGCTTTTAATTCGCTACCTTGAGTAATGTTAGATTGAGGACGTATCTCGAGGATTGTTGTATCTGGAAAATTATGGCGGCTCCATAGCGATCCATCACTCAGGTGCGTCACGATAACTTGTTGGCAGCCAGCTTTGACTAAAGGCGTTATCGGTGTATTCCCTTGCGAGGTTTGCCATCCGCCTTGCCCGCCATCTGTATATTTTTTTCCACCTATCTGGCGTGCTTGGTACAATAACGGTAGAGCAGCAGATGCAAGCAAAGCATCTTTGCGCTCGTCGTCTGGTAATGCTTGCACATGCATAAAGTCCGAGGGCGGCGTATCGACCAATCCAGTGTCAGCTAAAACACAGCGTAGTATATCAGTCATACCACCTAGGGTTTCATAAACAGAGACATACAGTGGAAGACCACGCATCAGACCTTCAATATCCAAGTATTCATCAATTAGTCGCTTCAAAGGTTGATCAGATAGTAATGAGTCACTACTTGTTGCACCCAAAGTCATTAATAGTTTGGATAAAAGGGGTGTGCCCAGAGTCAGTCCTGCTGCTGCCAACAGCTTAAAGTATTGCGGTGTGTTAGTTTGAAGTGGCGACTCCTTTGATAATCTAATCCATAACTCTTC
This sequence comes from Marinospirillum minutulum DSM 6287, assembly GCF_000422325.1. GTDB lineage: Bacteria > Pseudomonadota > Gammaproteobacteria > Pseudomonadales > Halomonadaceae > Marinospirillum > Marinospirillum minutulum. The sequence goes on along the minus strand of NZ_AULO01000010.1, from coordinate 104,606 downwards.
AAGACGCTGTACCCCTACAGGCAGCGAGGGTGCACAGGCTAATACGGCACCATTTAATGCACCAATGCTTGCACCAGCTACCATATCTACACGAATATCTAGTTCGGTTAATGCCCTTAGCACGCCCACTTGGTAAGCACCTTTTGCCCCACCGCCGGAGAGTACAAGGCCTGTAGAAGGGGATTCAGAAAAAACTGTAGTGTCAGGCATCAAGTGTCTCCAATGGGAAGACTTCATGTGTCATTGCTTCTGCAATACGCCTAGCTTGTGCTATTAAAGGCACCTTGCTTGGTAAATTTTTAGTTATATGTGCTGCGCTATATATAAAGGGTGTACTATCAATGGTCATTTGATCAGCTAGCCAAGACAAGGCTTGCGGCATGTCAATACCATTACTACTGCGTGAGATAGATGGGGCAGCCAGCCAGACAGTTGCCATTTCCGCTGGTGTTTGTAATTCGACAGCAGCATCCACTGCCAGCTGTTTTGTGGAACGATCAATCACCAACTGCAAGAACTCTCTGCGCTGGTGCGCTGGATTATCTAAGCAGCGACAATAATCACCTAAAGACCCCCAGTGCAGTTCTTCCATGGCAGCATAGCAGCGACCTGCAGGCGATAATACAGAAAAATGACCTGCTTCCCACTTACTGAATGTAATATCTATATTTAGTTTTGCTTTTTGAATGAAGTCGATGCGTGAAATTTCTTGTGCCATATCATGCATTCGTTTATCCAATCGGTAAGCCATTTCTTGCAGCTGTTCTCGTGTGTCGATACTGTAATGGCTTAGCTCGACCATGCTTCCACTCAAGATTGACACGCGATCGTTGACCTGTGTGATTGCCAGATTACTTTGTGCCATGGATTCAGTAAGCTCAGTTAGCCACTTCAATGATGCTTCTACACCATCAACTAAGCTGGCATTAATTTCGGTCTGCCTGCGAGCACCTTTACCTGTAAAGCCATCATACATTCGTGCAAAAAAACCTGTGCGTTGACGCTGCACACGTATATGATCGCGCGTAACATCTATACCATTGGCAAAATCCACCACAAACTTTTCCTGCAAGCAGCTTAGTGTTTGGCAAAGAGTTGAGTTTGGCGTGATGGGTGCAAGATCATTACTCATACCTGCACCTCAATCCTTGTTGAGGATGGGCTTTCTTTATAGCGCAGTGTTTCAGCGGAGTCATTTAAAGTTATGCAGTCCTTTTCCAAGGCAGCTGCTTCAATTGCCATTTCTGATGATACTGCTAATATATCTGCTTTTCTTGCATGATCTAAGCTATGCTTTTGGACACCAGCAATAAGATCACCACGGATATTTTCTACCCTCTTCCTAAACGCACAAAAAAAATCTTCCACTCCATTTTGCAGTTGAGGATAAATATCCTTATTTAAGATATCATTAGCGGACTCAAAAACTGCATCAATAGCCAGCCTTGTTGACTTGTCTATTTGTATAATATCTATCTCAAAATAGTTTTCACTATCCTGGTAAGACTCCCACCCCCAGTGATCTGTATCAAACACCCTACAAATAGTCCCCCATAACCCATCCTGCCTCCTGTGTTTAGTTACAGTTCTTGTTTTTTCCATGATGGCATTTTTCATTAGGCTGGAAACAGGAGAGTCGATTTTTATGTTCTCAGTATTCGGCAGATTAACCATAATATCGAAATCATCTAGATTTCGCTTTATTGATTCTTTTATTTTCTCAAGTGCATCAATGCGATGACCTTCGAACTCACTTGAAAAATTATCTATTCCAGATTGAATACAGGAGTTGCAATCACTTTCCGCCTTATCCATGAGGGTTTTGATGGAGCTTTCAATGCGCTTAATGAAGTCTTGAGCTTCGGCCCGATCATCAAGTTTGATAATCGGACTGCTTGGATCGAAGTCAAGTGTAGGGTCTTTCTCTTCTCTCTTATTACCTAGAATTGAAGCGAATGCAACACCAAAAAAACCATTGATGGGAGTTGTTTTTTCTTTGGAGTTCGATGAACCTTTGGTTTGATCTTTTTTCTGAAGGTTATCAGACTCGGCAGTTTTCCCTTCCTTGAAGTAACTCTCTATTTTTTCAGTTACTTCTTTTTGAACTTCTGCAGCAGCAGTCTCTATTTTTCTTTGGGTGCCTTTCAATATACCCTTGAGCGCATCTTCAGTGGATGCTTCTATTTTGGCTATATTTTCAATATCTTGCTGGAGTCGGTCGATATTTTTCTGGAGCTCTGCAACACTTTTCTTTAGGGAGCCAACATTGGCTTTAAAGAAGTTACCGGTATCTTTGGCAAAGTTGTCCAGTTTAGAGGCAGCTGAACGTAATGCTTCCATAGCAGCATTACGGTGAGCTTCAAAAATAACTTGTTCTAAGGGAATAGAAAAGCCCGACTCTTGCCAAAGTTTGTCTGCTCCAGCCTTAACCATTTGTGGATCATTAATAAAATCCACCCACATACCTCCAAATCTTTCTTTACCAAAATCCTCAACCCAGCACTCGTTGTTCGGTAGCTTACCATTCCGTTCAAGCTCATTTCGTGCTCGACTGGCCAGGTACCCTTGCTTGGAAGAAACAGGAAATACAGAGCTTTCAGCCATAACATTTTTCATAAGTGTCTGCGCTACGTACTTCTTCACTGCCGGCTCATCATCCCCATTTCGGTCTTTCTGATCAAATTTGTTGACAAGCGCATACATCCTATCCTTGGCCGTATAGGAGATTTCCATCAGGTTCTCACGCACCTGTTCATCTGCATCAGACTTGAGTTGGGTGTAATCAAGTACAGCTAATACTGCTGATGCTTTTTTTAACTGATCTTTGAGCATGTGGCGCAAATGCTGCTGTCCTGCTTCGTTGGGGCCGGGGGTATCCAGTAATGTCAGTCGCCCCTGTGTAACAGGCGTATCCTTAAGGTGTGAAAACTCAACCTCAATTACAGGCATGGCCTCTACTGTTGCATAAGCATCAAAAGGAAACGTGGCTTTCAATGTAAAGCACAGACGAACTAGGTCGTTGAGGCTTTTAAGGAATCGGAAAATATTTTCAGCACCCTCATGCTGTGACTCAAAAAAGTTCTGCTGTCGAATTTGTATCAAGAGTTCTTTCATATCTTTGTCGTTTTGCAGTTCCGTCAGAGCCTCTGGATTTGCCGACTTGATGGCCTGAGACAATGCAACCAGCAGCTCATTGAGCGGCTGTATCTTTTCAAAAATCAAACGAGGCTGCAGTACACCTGGTGTATGTCGAATTAGTGTGGGCAGCGTAGTCATTGGGCGATTACGGTTTGGAAGTACTTCTGCACCGACGATGGCATTGATGCTGGTGGACTTGCCCGCCTTCATGGTGCCAACTACAGCCAGCACCATGTCTAGGTGATCAAGCTTGTAACTCTCACCATCCAGAACTTCCAGTACTTTGGCTATTGATTGGGTGTCAAAGGTTGCGCGATTGTGGTCATCAGCTGCGGGTTCATCTACCAATCCTTTTTGTTGTGCTTTTTCTAATAGGCTCTTCAATTGTGCCAGTTGGCGCTTGGCTTCCATTCGTAAAGTATCAATATTAAGTTGGTGCATTTTTCACTCTCTCAATGTAATTTGTATGTGAAGCGTGTATCCCGTACATGGTTGTCAACAGTGTTCATTGATGTTTAAGCTGCGCCTGCAACTCTGCCAGCAAGCCTTTCACTGGCCCTGCTGCTTTATGTTCCAACTCACTATTCCCGCACTTGGGGCAATTGCTTACATAGTCGTGTCCTGGCATGAACACATCGCTTCTCGGGGCAAAGGTTTTGCTCCAGCCGCATTGTTTGCAGATCAGTTCAAAAGGCTGAGGCTTGATCATTCTGCCGCTCCTTCTGTTGTGCCGTAAAAACTATTAAGTTGGCTCAGGGTTTGTTTGATTTCTTCCACCCAGGCTTGAGGCTGATGCAGGTGAATTTTGTCGTTCAGGCCATAAACCCACCACAGGGTTTCCTTGTCTTGCAGCACTTTGGCTTCCAATCGTTCCCAGTCGCTGTTTTCAATCGGGGTCAGGGTTTGTTCTGTACTGAGCGGGGTTTCCCTGAGTATCCAAGCCAGTTGTGGGTGAACATCGGCCACTAGCAGGGTGCTGCCATCTTCTGTAGTCAGGCTTAGGGCACCGCTTTGAATGTATGCATCCAGATCAAAGTCCGGGTGGTGGTTGCTGGCTTGATCCAGCAGAACAGCGGTTTGGATACGGTGCAGGGCAAAGTGGCGCAGGTTGTCATAACCTTCCACCTGTGCAATCAGGTAACTGAGTGCATAACGGGATACCAGCCCGACCGGGTGCAGGGTAAAGGTTTTGGCTTGTTGCTGGGCACGGCTTAAATAGGTGACTTGTAACTGTTTTTGATGCAGCAGTGCTTCGCTGACTCTTGCCCAGACATCGTCATTCAGTGGGGCAGGTATCAGTGCTTTGCCATTGGGGAGTGCTCTGACGCGTTTTGCCCAGTCTGCCAGCTGGTTGTATTCAAGGCTGTTGAGATGCTGGCGGGCGGCCTGAAACTGAGGTTTAAGCTGATCAGCAACGCTGGCTGGCAGCAGGCTTCAGAGTTGCTCTTCCGCCAGACACAGGGTCAGGGCTGCAGGGGTATCCAGTTCTGGCAAGTTGATCTGGGTATCGGCTACAAAACTCCAGCGGTAGGGGCGTACAGATTCATCACAGTGCAAAGGAAAATGGCTGGATAGCTTATCCTTGAGGTCGCGCTGTAAAGATCGCAGATCAATCTTAAAGCCACGGTCAGCCAGCTTGTCTTGCAATGTGGTGGTTGCAATACGTCCTGGGTGGCGTGGGATCAGCTGCAGGGTAGCAAGTAACCTGAGCAGGGTATCCTTGTTTTCCGACATTCCTCTTCTCCATGTCTCGGCGCTTGTCAGACTAACCAAAAATGGCAACCAAATAAACATGTAATTGGCTTAATAAGGTACAACTTTAGATATAGCGGCAGAGTAATGGAGCGAGGCGACAACTTGGGTCGCTTAATGGAAGGGTATTACCCCGCATTATTCATGAGGCTGTGAATCAGCCTCTCCGAACCGCTGTTTGACCCTGCTACCAGCGACCCTATGTGGCCTTTTTAACTGATTTTTTGTCACTTTCCAGCTTTCCTGAGCCTGATTTTCGACTCACAGGCAGCCGTGATTCTCGGCTGTTGCCGATAATGCGTTGTGGATAACTGCCTCGATGCCAGCTGATGTCAGCTACTCTGTTCGCGGTCGGTAAAGGGCTTCCAGCAAGATCGGCCACCACTTGTTGGCGGCAGCACCCAGATTGACCTTGATCTGCCGGGCATGAACGGTCAGGGTGGCGGCCACTTTCAGCAGCTGCTCTCTCAGACGCCTCAGGCTCCAGCCCTTGCCGGTTTTTTCTTGCATCAGGTAGCGCAGGCTGTGCATCAGCTGATAGGCGTAAAGATTCAGCAGCAGGTTGACCTGATTACGGGCCATCACCTGCTGAACCGTTGATGCCCCTCGATTGGTTGAAGGCAGGTGCAGATCCAGGGTGGATTTTAACTCGCCCATATGGGCTTCGGCCTTGCCTCTTTTGCGGTACAGATCCAGCAACTGTTCGGCAGAGCACTCCAGCCCAGAGCGCGTTGCAGAATGACGGTACGCATCTGACTGGTGAGCGAAAGATTCACGGAGGCATTGAATGAGGTTTTCATGGTGGTATAGTTTCACCCGTGGCTTTGGTTGTTGAGACAAACCGTTCTTGCCGGAACTTGTTATATTTCAACAGCATACCAAAGCCACACCCGCTTTTCAGCTATATCTCATGAATAAGGCGGGCTAAAGTGGCTGTTAGTTAATCTGTTGCAAATAAATCTAAAAATGCTTGGAGGCATAATGGTCAGACTGCGCAAGGTGCAGCCAAGGCAATTAATTGTAGGGGATAGGGTGCCACTGAATATCTATACTCGTAACCGAGTATTACTGCTGTCACGTGGGTCTTTAGTTGAGAGCAAGCAACAAACAGAATCTTTATTGATGATGGGCTACTACGATCCTGATGAAAAAGAAATTACCCGTGATGGAACAGCACCAGATTTTAAAGGGCAAAGCTACACTTCAGAAGTTAACCCTTTTTTAGATTTAGAAGCTTTTTATTCAAGTTTATTTAAAATTACAAAAGACTTAAGCGAAGGACGTAAACCCTCAGCGGTTGAGTCAACGGTTGTTCGTATAGCTAAAGAATTATTAAAAATTGCCAAAGCCGCTCCTAATGCTTTGTTAGGTGCAGCACACTGGCCTAAAGACTTACCTTCTGTCAGCTTAATGAGTAGCTTACGCTGTGCGGTAGTAATAGCCGTTGTTGCAGAAAAGCTTAAGTTGCCAACAGAGGTTGCAGAAGCGACTGTTAGTGCAGCTTTAACAGCTAATATAAGCATGTTGGAGCTACAAGAAAAACTGAATAGTCAGCAAAAACCCCTAGATACTATTCAAAAAAGCCGTATTTTTGCCCACCCAGAAAAATCAGTATTTTTACTGCAAAGCTTAGGGGTAACTAATGAGCTGTGGCTAGAAGCAGTTATGCAGCACCATGAAAGGTTAGATGGTTCTGGCTACCCAAAAAAACTACAAGGCGATGCAATTAGCCTTGCAGCACGTTTAATTGCCCTAGCGGATAGTTATACAGCTATGACAGTTTGGAGAGAGTACCGGCCCTTATTAACGCCACGTCAGGCAATGCGAGAAATGTTGGGTGAAGAACAAGAGCTGCTTGATAAAAAACTAGGGCAGGTGTTTTTAAGCCAATTAGGTATATATCCGCCAGCTAGCCTAGTTTCTCTAGCCAATGGTGATACTGCCGTTGTTATTGAGCGAGGTGTAAAAATTAACGAGCCTGTATGTGCGGCTCTTCGGGGTGCAGATGGGCGAAGCTATTTACCGCCACCTAGAAGGGACAGTAGCAACCCTGATTATGCAATTCAAAAAATGCTTAATCAGGCGATGCTAAAGAAAATTCAACCTTTTCTATTTTGGGATATTCAAGTAAGCAAGAAGCTTAAAAGCTAGTCTATAGGTGTTAAACGCAACTCTTTTGGCATAGAAAAAGTAATGTTTTCTGGGCGGCCAGGCAACTCTAAGGGCGGCTTGGCACCCCAGCTAATTAGCTGTTTAATGACATCACCAACCAGCACTTCTGGTGCAGAAGCCCCAGCCGTAATGCCTATGCGTTCAGCAGAGTCTAGCCATTCTTTTTGAAGGTCGTTAACACCATCAATTAAAAATGCCCTAGCACCCATACGCTCCGCTAATTCGCGTAAGCGGTTAGAGTTAGAACTATTAGGACTCCCCACCACCAAGACTAGATCAGAAGTTTCTGCCAAGGTTTTAACCGCATCTTGACGGTTTTGAGTGGCATAACAAATGTCATCTTTACGTGGGCCGGTTATTTTAGGAAAGCGCTGGCGCAGTGCATCAATAACCCGAGCGGTATCATCCATAGATAAAGTTGTTTGCGTTACATAGGCAAGGTTTTCAGGGTTATTTACTTCCAAGCTGGCAACGTCAGCTTCACTTTCTACTAAATAAATATGCCCACCATGACTAGTATCATAACGCCCCATAGTGCCTTCAACTTCAGGATGACCTGCATGACCAATAAGCACGCAGTCTTGACCTAAACGCGCGTACCTTAGTACCTCCATGTGCACCTTGGTAACGAGTGGGCAGGTAGCATCAAAAACCTTTAAGTTACGCTGTTCAGCTTCTTGTTCCACGGCATGAGAAACACCATGAGCTGAAAAAATAACAATAACGTCATCAGGAATTTCATGCAGCTCATCAACAAAAACCGCACCTCGCTCACGTAGTGTTTCCACCACAAACCGATTATGAACCACCTCATGGCGAACATAGATGGGTGGTCCAAACACATCCAGCGCTCGGTTAACTATTTCAATGGCACGATCAACACCGGCACAAAAGCCCCGAGGATTTGCTAACTGAATGCTTTTGTTCATAGTTTATTTCTACCTGTATTACTGAAGCGTTGCTGGAGTTACATCCACAATTTCAACTTTAAAGGTTAGCGTGCGTCCTGCTAACGGGTGGTTAAAGTCAACTTCTACCTGACGGTCATTAATTTCAACAATAACGCCGGGTAACTCGCCGCCAGACTTATCAGTAAAACCAATAATCATACCTTCTTCCAGTTCATCAATATTAGTGAAGGTAGTACGCGCAAACTGTTGCACATTGCTTGGGTTATGCTGACCAAAGGCTTTTTCTGGAAGCACTGTAAAGCTCTTTATATCGCCCGCCTGCAAACCTAAGAGGCAAGACTCAAACCCTTCGGGCAAATTACCGTCACCAAAGGTTAGTGTTGCTGGTTCTTTATCAAAAGTAGAATCTACAGCTTCGCCATCTTCTAAAAGCAATGCAAAATGAAGTACAACCCGAGTACCTTCACTGATTTTTAAGTCTTTCATGGTGTTTTCCAGCAAAAATAAGAAAAGTAAACTTTAGCATGATTGTTGGTTAGTTACCTGCCTAGTCGTTGGTTTTAGGGTTAAGCTAGAGGTTAGGTTTTGAGGAAAAAAACATTTATGCATAAAATGTAATTTAATGCTGATATTTCTTACTTAAGTTAAGTATTATTGCATTATGTAAGCCGGATGCTAAAGCATTAAACGGTTTGACTTGCTGAGCGGAGAAGTGAAGATGAATAAAAGTAGTCAACCATCAGGAATTTTTAGCTGGACGCTAGGAAAGCAAATTTTGGCAGGCTTTGTAGCTGTTTTAGCTATTTTAAGCTTGCTAGGTGTTACTGCAATAATGAACCTAAACGAAATACGCGATAAGTTCGAAGGCTTGTTGCAAGCAACACAGGTAGAGCGCTATGCCTACCTAACCATTTTAGATGAAAAAAATTACCTCTTAGAAGGTAAAGAAGAAATACATCAAAGCGCCCTAAACAACATGAATGTCATTCTAGGTGCGCTAGATAAAATAGATGCTACAAGCGAAGATCAGGGGCTATTAAACCGTTCCAAAACAGCACGTACTGGCACTAACGAATACCGTAAAGGCTATGATGCTGGTGTTAAAGCTTTGCAGGCTAACGAAGCTGCAGTACAGCTAATGATAAAAAATGGTTTAAAAGTTGCAGAGTTAGCAGAGAACCAATACCAAAGAGAAGCTTCAAGTGCAGCTTTAGGTGTTTGGACAACTGCATTAGAAATTATGCGTAATGAAAAAGAAGAACGCATTCATGCCGACCGTAAGCATTACAACAGTATGTTAGAGCTACGCAAAAAATTAGAAGGCTACTTTAATCAGCTAGACCCAAATCGTATAGATAGGTCGGTTAATGAAGCAAGAACAGCGACCGATGAGTACTTTTCAGCCGCTGCTGCCTGGATAGAAAATGATGACAAGCTAACTAAAGAAATTTTGCCACGTATGGCTTCTTTAGGTCAGGAAGTTATTAGTCAGGCAGAAAGAGCAGCAGAAGAAGGTGCTCAACAAATGGTTGCGACACAAAACCAGAGCATCAAAATTATTACTATAGGTGTATTTGTCGCCATCGTTATAGGTTTGCTGCTAGGCATGATTTTGTCTCGCTTAATTACCCGCCCACTGATTGATGGGGTGAATTTTGCCAAAGCCATAGCCGCAGGCGACTTAACTCAGCGTATAGACCCTAAACACCTGCGCCGCTCCGATGAAATAGGTGGTTTAGCTGTAGCCTTGCAAGAAATGGTTGACCATTTAAATGAGTTAATCAGCGGTATTAAAGCGTCGGTTAGTAGTATTGGTACAGCCTCTAGTGAAATTGCTGCAGGTAACTCAGACTTATCTCAGCGTACAGAAGAGCAAGCTTCTAGCCTTGAAGAAACCGCCGCAAGCCTAGAAGAATTAACCTCTACCGTTAGACAAAATGCAGACAACGCACGTCAGGCTAACCAGCTTTCAGCCGCAGCTAATGAAGAAGCGGTTAAAGGTGGTGAGAAGGTTCGTCATACAGTAACCAAAATGAACGAGCTGTCTGCTAGTGCCAATAAAATGAGTGAAATTATTAGTGTTATAGATGGTATTGCCTTCCAGACTAATATTTTGGCATTAAACGCAGCAGTTGAAGCTGCCAGAGCAGGTGAACAAGGGCGTGGTTTTGCAGTGGTTGCAGGTGAAGTGCGCTCCTTAGCACAACGCTCTGCCGCAGCAGCTAAAGAAATTCAAGACTTAATTAAGCTAGATGGTGAAATTGTTAGTGCGACTAGCCAAATGGTGAATGAGTCTGGCGAAAGCATGGAAGAAATTATTGGTTCTGTTAGACGTGTAACCGATATTATGGGCGAAATTTCAGCAGCTTCAGACGAACAAAGCCAAGGCATAGAGCAGGTTAACCAAGCAGTAATGCAGATGGACGGTGTAACCCAGCAAAACGCAGCGCTTGTTGAAGAAGCGGCAGCGGCAGCTGAATCACTAGAAGAACAAGTTATTGCTTTAGATAAGGCAGTAGCAGAGTTTCGTATTAACAATGCAGCTAGCCAACCCAAGCAAAACAAAAAGCCGAGTGGAGCACAGCCTAAGTTAGCGGCTAACCAAGCTAAAACACCAGCACCTAAGCCAAAACCAGTTGAAGCACCAAGAAAAACTGGTAAACCCTTACCAGCACTCAAGCGCCAAAGCGATGATGAGTGGGAAGAGTTTTAACTCTTAACTACTAAACTAAAAGCCTTCTTAATTGGAGGCTTTTTTTTGTTCTGCAATAGCCTGTAAACTAAGCGCTATAAAAATTAAGGAAAGGTAAAGGTTTATGGATGTTAGTCAGTATATTGAAAAAATTAACAGCCGTTTGGCACAAGGCCATACCAGCGAACACACTTTCAGAGCTGACCTAGAGCAGCTACTAAGTCATTTGCTACCTAACCACACAATTACAAATGAACCGTCACAAATTACTGACTGCGGAAACCCAGACTTTGTTATTACCCGCCAAGGAATACCGGTTGGTTATATAGAAGCCAAAGACATAGGCAAAAACCTTAACCACAAACTATACAACGAACAGTTTAATCGCTACAAAAAAGCACTCGATAACTTAATTATCACTGACTATGTGTGGTTTCAGTTTTTTGTAGAAGGTGAAATGATTGCTGAAATTCGCCTAGGCCAGTTTGCACCTGATAATGCCAATAAAATAGAACTAGCAGATAGCGATACTATTAGTAAATTTGAAAACTTAATAAAAGAGTTTTCCGTTAAAGTCACTCAAGCAATTAAAAATGCCAGTAAGCTTGCCGAGCTAATGGCCGGTAAAGCACGGTTACTAGAAAGCATTTTAAAAGAAGCCTTGAATAAAGACTTAGAAAATGAACAGCAAACTGAGCTAACTAATCAGTTTCAAGTATTTAAAACCATGTTAATTCATGATTTAACTCCCCAACAGTTTGCAGACCTTTACGCACAAACCCTAGCCTATGGTATGTTTGCAGCTCGTTATCACGACCCAATTTTAGAAACCTTCGACCGTAACGAAGCTGCCCGCTTAATACCAAAATCTAATCCCTTATTGCGTAATCTTTTTCAATCCATTGCTGGCCACAATATTGATGATCGCATAACCACAACGGTAGATAACCTTGCAGAAGTATTTCGCCACGCCAATGTAAAAGAAATTTTAGGCGACTATGGTAAAAGCACGGCACAAACCGACCCGATCATTCATTTTTATGAAACCTTCCTAACTAAATATGACCCAGCTTTACGCAAATCACGGGGAGTTTGGTACACACCCGAGCCAGTGGTTAAATTTATTGTTCGTGCAGTAGATGAAGTGTTAAAAAGTAAATTTAATTTAAAAGATGGCTTGGCAGATAACAGTAAAACCACTATAAAACGAGAAGCCCAAGGTACTAAAGTTACTAAAGGTAAAAGTAAAGGCCAAGCCATAACAGAAGAAGTAGAAGTTCATAGGGTGCAAATTTTAGACCCAGCTACAGGTACAGGAACTTTTTTAGCCGAAACTGTTAAATACCTTTATCAAACCCGCTTTAAAAATATGCAAGGCATTTGGCCTAGTTATGTAGAAAAAGATTTAATTCCACGCTTAAATGGCTTTGAGCTGTTAATGGCTTCTTATGCTATGGCACATTTAAAATTAGATATGCTACTTAGCGAAACAGGCTACCAAGCAAGCTCTAGCACTTCACTCAATAACCGTTTACGTATTTTTCTTACTAATTCATTAGAAGAATATCATCCAGATACGCATACCCTGTTTTCACAGTGGCTAAGTGATGAAGCCCGTGAAGCCAATACAGTAAAAAAAGACACACCTGTAATGGTAGTTATGGGTAATCCGCCTTATCTAGGCGAAAGTACCAGTAAAGGCGACTGGATAATGTCTTTAATGGATGACTATAAAAAAGAGCCGGGTGGTAAGCAAAAGCTGCAAGAGCGTAACTCTAAATGGATAAATGATGATTACGTTAAATTTATGCGTTTTGGTCAGCATTTTATTGAAAAAAATGGTGAAGGTGTTTTAGCCTTTATTAATCCACATGGTTTTTTAGATAATCCAACTTTTCGTGGTATGCGCTGGAATCTACTTAAAACCTACGATGAAATTTATACCATAGACCTACACGGTAATGCTAAGAAAAAAGAAACGGCGCCTGATGGCTCAATTGATGAAAATGTCTTTGATATTGAGCAAGGTGTAAGTATTAATATATTAGTAAAAAATGGTTCCCGTATTAAAAAGAAGGGCGATTTAGGGCAAATATTCCACCATGACCTTTATGGTGAGCGAGTTGATAAGTATGCATTTTTAGAAAAGAATAATTTTAAAGATGTGCCTTATCAAGCAATACCCAATGTTGCACCCATGTACTTTATGGTGCCAAAAGATTTTGAGCTTCAAGGAGTGTATGGTGATTATTTCTCAATTAATAATTTATTTATTGAAAAGTCTAATGGTGGTTTTACTGCTAGGGACAAGTTTACGATTCACTATACTAAGGATAAAGTTGAAGAAACAATTTCTGATTTTATGGTTAAAAATAACGAAGAGGCAAGACTATATTATAAGCTAGGCCCTGATGTTAGGGACTGGAAAGTTCATTTAGCTAAAGAAGATATAATTAAATCTGGGCAAAACTTCAAAAAACATACTACCTCTATTTTATACCGCCCTTTTGATAGTAGATTTACTTATTATACAGGAACATCAAAAGGGATTCATTGTATGCCTAGAGGCAAGTTTATGAGTCATATTTTTGATAAAGATAACACAGCAATTATTGTTGGACGACAAGGGCAGGCAGTTGGTAACTTATCATGGAACCTATGTTTCATATCTAACCATATTGTAGATTTGAATGTTTATTACCGTGGTGGTGGTGTTTTATTCCCTCTTTACCTCTACCCTGACGATGGCAGTGAGCGCCTGCCCAACCTCAACTTGGATGAAATCAAAGCTTTTGAAAAAGCCTTAAACCTGCCTTTTAAGGCTGAAAACTTAGAAAAATCTTTTGTACCTTCTTGCTTGCTTAAGCCTTTTAACTCAAGTAACAACTTGCCAACTGAATTTACACCGATTGATATTTTGGACTATATCTATGCAGTGCTGCATAGCCCCAATTATCGTGAAACTTACCAAGAGTTTTTAAAAACTGACTTCCCAAAAATCCCTTACCCAGACCCTAAAAATTTCTGGCAGTTGGTTGAGTTAGGCGACCAAATTCGTTTGCTGCACTTAATGGAATCACCGCTTTTAGATACACCCATCACCCAATACCCGATGAGTGGCGATAACCTAGTTAAGCGCAAAATTACCAAAACTAGCCCCGGCTATGAAGCAACCAGTGATACACAAGGCAAGGTTTGGATTAACGACAACCAGTACTTTGATAGCGTACCCTTACAGGCTTGGGAGTTTTATATAGGTGGTTACCAACCAGCACAAAAATGGTTAAAAGATCGTCAAGGCAGAGAACTAAGCTTTGATGATATTCAGCATTACCAAAAAATAATTGTCGCTTTAACAGAAACAGCCAGACTAATGTTAGAAATAGACAAGGTTTTTACTATTGCCACTAGTGGAATAAGCCATGAGTAGAAAGTTAGATGCTTTATCAATCGCTGGTTTTAAATCCATTCGCTCACTAGAAGCATTCAAGCTAGAAAACTTGAATATCTTAATTGGCGGTAATGGTGCGGGTAAAAGTAACTTTATTGAAGTTTTTCGTTTGTTACGTGCCATGGTGGATGAAAATTTACGTGGCTATACCTTAGCTAATGGCTCTGCTGATGGTTTCTTTTTTAACGGCCCTAAAGCCACCAGTGAAATTTTAATGCACTTTAAGTTTGGTGCTAATGAGTACCGCTTTAAGTTAGCTACCACAGCCGATGAAGCTTTTATAATTCTTGAAGAAGAACAGAAATTTAAGCTAGGAAACTGGAATTTCATTGCCGAGCAATCACTAGAAAGTGCATTAAATAATGCCAAAAATCGTACAGGGATACATACTGAGCGGGGTGTTGGTTACTACGTTTACCAAGCAATTTCTAGCTGGGTGGTTTATCACTTTCACGACACCAGTGCTAATGCACCTATGCGCCGTTATGAAATTGTAGAGCACCACAACGCACTTGAGCAGGATGCATCTAATATTGCGGCTTTTTTGTTAAACCTAAAAAACCATGCAACCTATAAAGCAGACTATTTAAAAATAGTCGAAAATATAAGGTTAGTAATTCCTTTTTTTGATGATTTTTTACTGGAGCCACGCCAATTTGGTGAGGCTGAAAAAGTGCGTTTAACTTGGCGGCAAAAGGGTTCTGATTACCCCATGCAGCCCTATCATTTATCTGATGGTTCTATACGCTTTATATGTTTAGCAACGGCACTGTTACAGCCAAGCTCTAAACTGCCATCCACTATTTTAATTGATGAGCCAGAGCTGGGTTTACACCCTTTTGCCATAGAAGTTTTAGCTGAGTTAATTCAAGCGACCTCAGAAAGAACACAGGTAATTATTTCTACCCAATCGCCCTTGTTAGTTGATTACTTTGAACCTAATGATGTGGTGGTGGTTAACCGAAAGCAGGGTGCTTCAATTTTTGAGCGTTTAAATAATGATGACCTTAGCAGTTGGCTAGAGGATTACTCATTAGGCGAGTTGTGGCGTAAAAATGTAATTGTAGGAGCGCCAAGCTATGACTAGTTTAGTAATTAATGTGGTTGTTGAAGGCCCAAGCGAACGCGCTTTTATAAACTCAGTTGTTGCGCCTATGCTTGGTAGCCAAGGAATATACATAAATGCATCGGTAGTGGGTAGGTCTGGTCATAAGGGCGGCAATATAAAATTTGACCGTATGTTTACGGATATTAGAAACTACTTAAAACAGCAAAATACTACGCTAGTAACCACCATGATTGATTATTTTCGCTTAGACCCTGACTGGCCTGGTATGGCAGAAATTAGTAAAAGAGAAGCTGGTGGTGAAAAGGTGGAACTTGCAACTAAGCTTGATATTCTTCAAACAGCAACAACAAAAAAGCTAAAAGAAAAATTACCCGATGTTAAGCATTTAGAAAAGCGTTTTATACCTTACATTCAAATGCACGAATTTGAAGCCTTGCTGTTTAGTAGCCCAAGTATACTGGCCAATAAAATTGAGATCACAGAAGAGAAACTACAATCAATCATAAGAAAATACGAAACACCGGAGCATATCAATACTAACCCTGAGTACGCACCATCAAAGCTTATTACACGGCTTTGCACCAACTACAGCTACAAAAAAAGACGCCATGGGCTAATGATTTCTCAAGAAATAGGCTTAAGTTTAATACGCCAAAAATGTAAGCTATTTAACAACTGGTTAAACTCTTTTACTGAAGTAAAGTTTTAGTAATAATTAACGCTTACTTCTCTTTAGCTCCAAAAAATGTTTCCCATATAAGTAGTATTGCTCCTAGCGTTATGGCGCTATCAGCAAGGTTAAACGCAGGGAAGTAGCGGTATTGCCAATGAAAGGCTAAAAAATCGACTACATAGCCGTAAAAAAAACGGTCGTGTAGGTTGCCTAAGGCACCACCTAAAATAAGCGCTAAAGCTAAAGCAGTGATTTTTTCTGTGGGTTTTAAACGATTTAACCAGCCCCAAATCACTAAGCTAGCAACTAGGGCTATGCCTACAAAAAACCAACGTTGCCAGCCGCCACTGTTAGCTAAAAAGCTAAAGGCAGCACCCGTGTTGTGCAGTAATACCAAATCAAATACGGGCAAAACTTCTAGCCTTTGACCGTAACTAAAATGGCTAGTAACCCAAGCTTTAGTGGCTAAATCCATTGCAATAACAATCACTGCAATTAACAGCCAAGGCAGGCTTCGCCTTTGAAAAGCAAGGCTGCTTAAGCCCTGCTTTATCCAGTTTTGCTGCTTACTTTCCTGATTAATTGAATTAGGCATAGCTGCGGCTTTCGCCCTCACCTTCTGGCAGGTTAGTAATGCAACGACCACAAAGGCTTGGGTGCTCTGCATGGCTGCCTACGTCTTCGCGGTGGTGCCAGCAGCGCGCACACTTGGCTTTTTCAGAGGCTTGAACACTAACCTTCAGGCTGGCTAGGTCAGTAGTGCGTGCATCCACTCCTTCGGCAAGTGGCTTTAAAGTCACTTCTGAGGTGAGCAACACAAAGCGCAACTCTTCACCAAGGCGTTCTAAGTCGGCTTTTAGTTCATCACTAACATAAAGAATCGCTTCTGCACTTAAAGAGCCTTTAACCAGCTTTTCATTACGTGCATCTTCTAAGCATTTGTTGACCGCATCTTTTACTTCAATTAAACGGTTCCAGTAATCACGGCTTAAATCACTTTCTGCTGGTAGTGCATAGAGGCCATCGTACCAAGTGGTTAGCAAGACTGAATCGGGACGCTGCCCTGGTAAGGCTTCGTTAATTTCTTCAGCGGTGAAGCTAAGAATGGGCGTAATCCAACGGGTTAAGGCTTCAGCAATGTGGAACAAGGCGGTTTGGCAAGAACGGCGACCACGTGAGTCTTGCTGCATGGTGTATTGACGGTCTTTGATAATGTCTAGGTAAAAACCACCCAACTCACGCACACAGAAGTGGTGCACCTGTTGGTAAACATCTAGGAAGCGGTAGTCAGCAAAGGCCTTAGTAATGCGCTCTTGCAGTTGTAAAGCGGCATCCACTGCCCAGCGGTCTAGGGCGAGCAATTCATCTTTAGGTAACAAGTCTTTGGCTGGGTCAAAACCATTCAGGTTAGAAAGCAAGAAACGTGCAGTGTTACGAATGCGGCGGTAAGAATCGGCAGTGCGCTTTAGAATTTCATCAGAAACGGCCATTTCACCTGAATAATCGGTTGAAGCCACCCAAAGGCGCAGAATATCCGCACCCATTTTATCCATAACCGACTGGGGCGCGACTACGTTGCCCATCGACTTGGACATTTTGCGGCCTTTAGCATCGACCGTAAAACCATGGGTTAAAAGTTGGCGGTAAGGCGGATGACCGTCGATAGCGCAGCCAGTTAATAGCGAAGAATGGAACCAGCCACGGTGTTGGTCAGAACCTTCTAGGTAAAGATCCGCACGGGGGCCTTCTTGGTGACCTAGTGGGTGGGAACCACGCAAAACATGCCAATGGGTGGTGCCTGAATCAAACCACACATCTAAAGTATCGGTAACCTTTTCATAGTCTGCGGCTTCTTCGCCCAGCAGTTCGCTGGCTTCCATTTGGAACCAAGCATTAATGCCTTTTTCTGCCACTTTAACTGCCACGGCTTCCATTAATTCAGTGGTGCGTGGGTGAAGTTCACCAGTTGCCTTGTGTAAAAAGAAAGGAATGGGCACACCCCAACTGCGCTGACGGGAAATACACCAGTCTGGGCGGTTAGCAATCATCGAATGCAGGCGGGCTTGTCCCCAAGCCGGTACAAATTGGGTTTGTTCAATACCGGCTAGGGCTTTTTCTCTTAGCGTTTTACCATCGGTTTTGCTAGGCAAATCCATACCCACAAACCATTGGGCAGTGGCTCGGTAAATGACTGGGCTTTTGTGTCGCCAGCAGTGCATGTAGCTGTGGGTAATTTCTTGGTGGTTCATCAGTGCGCCCACTTCGGCAAGCTTGGCCACTATCTGTGGGTTAGCTTTCCAAATCATCTGGCCGCCAAAAAAACCTAAATCGTCAGAATAAACACCGTTGCTTTGTACAGGGCTGATAATGTCGTCAAATTCCATGCCATGCGCACGGCAAGAGATAAAGTCATCTAAGCCATAGGCAGGCGCTGAGTGAACAATGCCCGTGCTACCAATTTCTGCTTCAACGTAATCGGCTAAATATACTGGTGATAAACGCTCGTAAAAAGGGTGCTTAAAGCGGATGTTTTCTAGTTTATCGCCTGTAGTTGTGGCAATCACCTTACCTTCTAACTGGTAACGGACAAGGCTAGATTCAACCAAGGTTTCGGCCAGCAATAATAAACGCTCGCCAGTATCCACTAGGGCATAAACAAACTCTGGGTGAACGTTAAGTGCTTGGTTAGCAGGAATGGTCCAAGGAGTAGTTGTCCAAATAACCACTGCCGCTGGCTTGCTTAATTCAGCCAAGCCAAAGGCTGCTGCAAGTTCGGCTGTGTCGTTACAGGTAAAGGCAACGTCGATAGCGTCGGATTTTTTATCGGCGTATTCCACTTCGGCTTCGGCCAAGGCGGAACGGCAATCAAAACACCAGTTCACTGGCTTTAAGCCTTTAAATACATAACCGCCTTTAACCATTTCTGCTAGCGCACGAATTTCACCGGCTTCGTTTTCAAAATCCATAGTGCGGTAAGGTTTTTTCCAGTCACCTATCACGCCTAAACGAATAAAATCTTGCATCTGGCCTTGAATCTGTTCGCCAGCGTAGTCACGGCAGAGTTCACGGGCTTTATCGGCAGGCAAGTTTTTACCGTGGGTTACTTCAACCTTGTGTTCAATCGGCAAGCCGTGGCAATCCCAACCGGGCACGTAGGGCGCATCGTAACCATCTAGGGTGCGGGCTTTAACAATAAAGTCTTTAATGATTTTGTTAACCGCATGACCTATGTGAATATCGCCGTTGGCATAGGGAGGGCCATCGTGAAGAATAAACGTAGGGCGACCTTTAGCCTGTTCACGCATACGTGCATAAATATCCATTTCCTGCCATTGCTTTAGGCGCTCTGGCTCACGCGTTGGCAAGTTGCCACGCATAGGAAAGGCGGTTTCAGGAAGGTTTAAGGTTGCTTTGTATTGGTCGGTATTCTTATCGGTCATGGTTATTGTGTCATCAAGGTTGCGGTTAACTGGAAATTAAAGGGGCGCTTGGGTTAGTGGAGCAGGAGCTAGTAGTTTAGCTAGATCACTCGCTAACCAATATTCGCCGGGCTGCCATTGCGCGTTATGCTGCATAAAAAACTG
Source organism: Marinospirillum minutulum DSM 6287 (assembly GCF_000422325.1). Taxonomy (GTDB): domain Bacteria; phylum Pseudomonadota; class Gammaproteobacteria; order Pseudomonadales; family Halomonadaceae; genus Marinospirillum; species Marinospirillum minutulum. Next base: position 85,164 of record NZ_AULO01000010.1, on the reverse strand, counting down.
GCGGCACTGAGTAATGTCTTTATTTATTTGGGTGGTTAGTGCTTCTAAACCATCAAATTTCTGTTCGTCTCTAAGCTTAGCAAGTGCAAAAACATTAAGGCGTTTACCATAAAGGTTGCCATTAAAGCCAAGTAAATGCACTTCTAGCGCTGGAACTAGGCCATCTACCGTAGGGCGCAGTCCTATATTGGCAATGCCTGGGCGTGGTAATCCGTTTGGCATTTTTACTAACACACTAAACACGCCATTCAGTGCAGGTTTGCGATCACCTAATAAAAGGTTGGCTGTAGGTACGCCAAGCGTGCGACCTAGTTTGCGACCGTGAACCACTCGCCCAGAAAACTTATGTGGGCGGCCTAACAGCCTAGCGGCTTCACTTAAATTGCCTTTAACTAACTGCTCTCGAACGCGTGTGCTAGAAACCCGCTCATTATCCATTAAAAAAGTTTGCGTGTGCTCAACGCTAAAGCCTTTTTCTGGCCCTAGTTTTTGCAATAAATGAAAGTCGCCTGATCTATCACAGCCAAAACGGAAGTCATCACCCACTACTAGGTGTGCAATGCCCAAACCATCGACCAAAATTTGCTGAACAAATTCTTCAGCGGTGAGTTGGCGTAAACGGCTATTAAATTGCAGGCAAACAATGCGCTCTGCACCGTACTCGGTTAAGCGTTCCACTTTTTCACGAAAACTGTTAATGCGTGGTGGCGCTTTTGCACCGGCAAAAAATTCGCGGGGCTGAGGCTCAAACACCATTACTGTTGCTGGTTGGCGTAGGCGTGCAGCTATCTCCCTCACTTGCTGAAGGATTTGTTGATGACCTAGGTGCACACCATCAAAGTTACCAATGGTAGCTACACAGCCTTGGTGTTCTTTGCGTAGGTTATGAATGCCGCGAATCAGTTCCATTTAGGCTCTGGTTGGTTTATTGAGTAGAAGAATTTGAGTAGTTGATTATATAGAAGATAGCTGGTTACTAACAGCCGAACAGCTAGTTAGGGCATTTGTCAGCCAAGTCAGTATCATCTTTATCACTAACTCTGACACGCCCGGTAGGTGAAAGAACAATAGGTTTTGATCTAATTTTACTAAAACCTGTGCAAGCAAGCAGTGTCCCACCCGATTGTTGTGTAGGTAAAGGGTGAATTCTTAATGAGTGGTTTGGAAGAACAATTGGGTAACCCGTGCCGGGTGAAAAATGTACTGGCTCTTGAGTTTTATCAACCACTATAAGCAAATCACCTAGACTAACTCTTGAACTGCTACAAGTTTTGCTATCCTTCGTATTGCAAATTTTTAAAGTTTCATTTTTTAAGTTTGCCATTAAACGTGCATGATTAAGTACTGCTTGCAACCTTGCTAACTCAGCAGTTTGGCTTTGTTTCTCTAGTAGGTGTTGGTAAGAAGGCACGGCAAAACCCATTAAAAAACTAACAACCAGCAAAGCGAGTAAGACTTCTAAAAGATTGAAGCCTAGTTGTTGAGTATTTTTAATCTTCATAGCAGCCCACTGCTTTAGAGCAAACTTGGCAGAAGCTTTTATTAGTTTGGCTAGCCTTTAAATCTAACTGTATTTCAAGCCGAGTACAGTCTTGATAAAGCTTTAAGTGGTGTATCAGCACGGCTTGTTGTAGCTCTCTGCCACCAATTAAAATCATTAATAAGCTAATCAGCATTAATACAATGACCGGAACTAATACAAAGCCTTGGTTATCTTTTGCAACTTGCTTCATTGCAACATCCTAGTCCGAGCAGTGGCACTTATTAACTGTCGATAATGACCATCATTTGGCGGAACCAGTTTTTCATCCCACAAAATAAACTCACTAGGGCTGGTTTTTTTTATTGGCTGGCTTGAAGTAATTAAAAATGCAAACTGGACACCCCTTATTTTATTGCTATCAATTACTTGATTACCCTTAACCCAAGTTTTATCGTCCTCATAGAAGAATCTTAAACGCATTAATTCAACTTGGTTAACTAGCGTGTCGGAGCGAGAGGTATCTTTTTCAAAGTCTCGAAAGGCAAGACCATAGCCATAGGTTTTATCATCTAAATGAAAAAGGCTTCGCTGGGTTATATTTTGTCCGTGAGAAAGTAACATCCAGTCAGAGCTAGCAAATTGGTCAAAATTGATCGTTGAGTCTTTTGGGTAACCCAACAAAGTGTCTAGTTGCTTTAAGTTAGGGTAGTTGTTCGTTGCCTCGCCAGCTTTTAAAACTCTTTGTGCTTTATTAACGGCATTTTTTAAAGCAATTTCAGCAAGGTAGCTACGTTCTGCTAAACGTAGCAATTCAGACTGTTGGGTTTGGTATTTAATAAGCGTTGTTAAGGCATGGCTAGTAGCCAATAAGAGAAAGCTACCAAATAAGCTAACAACCAGCATTTCGATTAAAGAGAATCCTTTTTGCATGTGTTTTACTCCCTCGTTTGAAAAGCTGGGCGTACTAACTTCCTATTGCCTGTTGGTGCACGCCAGTCTAGTGATAAAGAAGTGCTGTTCGAGGTAAGCGTTAGCTGAGGTAACTGGACTAAAGCTTGGCACCAATGAGTAAAATCAAGCTGTGTAGATAAAGCACCAGTTGGGCAGCTATTACTAGAAAAAACACGCTCAAAGTCTTCTTGGCTAGAGGGGTTGATATATGCCTGAAGAAGTAAGCTTTCCAATGTTCTTGCTGCCAGAGTTTCTTGCTGGATAGTTAATTGAACTTTGGAGCTAACCGTTAAATACTGGGCAATACCTAGCACCATTAAAGAAGTTAATAATAGGCTTAGTAATAGCTCTATAAGCGTGAAACCTTGTGAGTAGCTGTTGTTAGGCATGAACTAGGCTCCTTGTTCAAGAATATCTTTTAGCCTAGTAGTTGGGATGAAAAGTGCGAGGTGAGTCTTAGTTTTTATTGACTTGAATTGAAAAGATCACATAAATAAACGTTTGTAAGTGGCGTAGCTTACATCTACTCCTGATGCTTAAAATGTTTAAGCCTTATGCCAGCTAAAAACAATACGCTTAGGTAGGTCCCAGCACCGGCTATAACTATTATGGCTAGGCGAACCACTCTCTCTGTTAAGCTTTCGCTTAGCCAAGTAGTAGCCTGAGGTGTCAGCCACAAGAGCAATAAAACCATTGCAGTTAAAGCCGTTGCCAGTTGCAAACTATAACGTCCCCAGCCAGGCGACCAGCGTAAAACGCCTTCTTTTTTTAACCCCAAAGCCAACCAGCCTGCATTCAAAAAAGCCGAAGCAGCGGTTGCTAAAGCCAAGCCCACATGCGCTAAAGGCACAATTAAAATTAGGTTAAAAATCATATTGGCTAGCATGGCTTTAATGCCAATTTTTACGGGTGTGCGGGTGTTTTGACGAGCAAAGTAGCCGGGTGCTAGCACTTTAATCAGCATAAAAGCTAACAAACCCAAAGCATAAGCCTGTAAAGCTTGGGCAGACATAACGATATCTGTGGCTGTCATAGCGCCGTATTGAAACAAAGTTATCAATAAAGGTTTAGCCAGAATAACTAAAGCGAGGGTTGCAGGCAGGCCAATTAATAGCACCATACGCAGCGACCAATCTAATAATTGAGCAAATTTATCACCATCGGAGCTGGCATGTTGGCGTGACAAGGCAGGCAGAATAATTGTTGCTATCGCTATGCCAAATACTCCCAAGGGTAGCTCCACTAGCCTATCAGCATAATAAAGCCAGCCTACGCTACCATCTTCTAAAAAAGAGGCTAAGAGAGTGTCTAGCAAGAGGTTAATTTGACTAATAGAAACCCCAAAAAGTGCTGGTGCCATGAGTTTGAGAATACGCTTAACCCCCTCATGCTTCCATTTAGGGCGTGGAATAGGGAATAAGCCAATTTGAGCTAAAAAAGGTAGCTGAAAAGCCAGTTGCACCATACCAGCAATAAGTACGCCCCAAGCAAGTGCTTCAGCAGCAGAGCTAACCAGAGGTGTTAAAAATAATGCACAGCCTATTAAGCTAAGGTTTAAAAGTACGGGGGTAATGGCTGGAATAGCAAAGCGTCCCCAAGTATTTAATATGCTGCCAGAGAAGGCGGTTAAAGAGATAAGCAATAAATAGGGGAAGGTAAGGCGTAGCAAATCAGCTGTTATGGCTTGTTTTGCTGGGTCGCTAGCAAAGCCAGGCGCAAATACCCAGACCAAAGCGGGTGCGGCCAACATGGCTAAACAGGTTAGGGTAACAAGTGATAGGCCTAAGCAGCCAGCGACAGAATCAATTAAAAGCCGGAGTTCGGCTTTGGTTTTTTTCTCAGCATATTCACTTAATACTGGAATAAAAGCTTGATTAAACGCACCTTCTGCAAAGAGACGGCGTAAAAAATTAGGAATTTTAAAGGCAATAAAAAAAGCATCAGCGGCACCACCGGCACCCACTAAAGAAGCAATGACTATATCGCGCACCAACCCCAAAATTCGTGACAGAAAAGTCATGCTACTAACGATCAGCCCTGAACCAAGTAAACTGCGTTTTTTGCGCTCAGGAGGACGGTCTTGTTTGGGTGTGACTGGTGTAGTTTTAGTCATGGTTCGGCTTTATATGTAAAAAAACCGGCTAAAAGCCGGTTTTTCTATTAGCTACCTAAAACTTAGGAAGCTTTAAGTGCTTTAACACGAGCGTTCAGACGGCTCTTAGTACGAGCAGCCCAGTTCTTGTTGAAAACACCCTTGTCAGCAATGCGATCAATAACTGGCTGTGCAGCTTGGAAAGCAGCCATAGCTTTTTCCCAGTCACCAGTTTGTACTTCTTTAAGTACACGCTTGATGCTGGTACGTACTTTAGAACGTAGGCTGTTGTTGTGCAGACGACGTTTTTCGGATTGAAGCGCACGCTTCTGGGCAGACTTGATGTTGGCCACGATAACTCCTTGGAGTTTTGCAATGATCGTAAAAGCTGGTTGTATCCAGCAGAAAATCCCAAAAACTTGTTGATCTATAGACTTAGCAACAGACCCAAATAAAGGGAAAGCGATTCTACCATAGAGAAGAGCAGAAAAGGTAGTGACTAAAAGCGTGTATTTAAATAAAGCTTTTCAACCTGTTCACGCGCCCAAGGTGTGCGGCGTAAAAACTTCAAGCTAGACTTAACTGAAGGCTCACTTTTAAAGCAGTTGATATTAATACGCTTTGCCAAGCCTTCCCAGCCATAGTGCTTTTCTAGCTGGGTGACTAGCTGCTCTAAGGTAACGCCATGCAAGGGGTTGTTGGGCTGTTGGCTGCTCATTTAATAACCACAAGATTGTCGCGGTGAATAAGCTCTGGTGATTCTATATAGCCTAAAATGCGCTCAATCTGGTTACTGGGTTGGCCTGCTAACAAGCGTGCTTCACTAGATGAGTAGTTAATTAAGCCTTTAGCTAAGCGTTGTTCGTTTTCATCAATACAAGCCACTAGTTCTCCACGTGCAAAACGGCCTCGCACTTCTTTAACGCCCACCGGTAATAAGCTTTTACCTTGTTGTTGCACAGCTTTACTGGCACCTGAATCAAGCACTAGCACACCCTTTTCTTGTAAATGACCGGCTAACCAGCGTTTGCGGGCGGTGATGGGTTCATCATTGGGCAGTAAAAGTGTGCCTAGCTCTTCACCTTCAAATAGGCGAGTTAAAGCTTGTTCAGTACGGCCACCTAAAATAACCGTTCTAGCGCCTGAGCGAGCGGCTAAACGTGCTGCACGTACTTTGGTGAACATACCACCACGACCTAAAGCACCACCGTCACCGGCAACGGCCAAGAGTGCAGGGTCTTGCGCCCTACCTTCGCTAATAAGGTTGGCATCAGGTTTTTCACGTGGGTCGGCATCAAACAAACCTAGCTGATCGGTTAGTAAAACCAGCGTATCCACTTCCAGTAGGTTGGTGACCAAAGCGCCTAGCGTGTCGTTGTCACCAAAACGAATTTCGTCAGTGGCAACTGTGTCATTCTCGTTAATGATTGGCACTACGCCTAAATCAACCAAAGTGCGCAGGGCGCTACGGGCATTTAAATAGCGTTTGCGGTTAGAGAGGTCATCGTGGGTAAGCAAAATTTGAGCGCTGTTAATGCCGTACTTTTTAAAGGCGGTTTCCCAAGTTTGAATTAAGCCCATTTGACCAACCGCAGCGGCAGCTTGAAGCTCGTGAACACTTTTTGGGCGTTGCTTCCAGCCTAAGCGCACCATGCCTTCAGCAACTGAGCCAGAAGTGACAAGTAGTAGCTCACGGCCTTGCTCTTTAAGCCTAGCCATTTGTGCTACCCAGCCTTCAATGGCAGCAACATCTAGCCCTTGGCCATCGTTAGTTAATAAAGCGCTACCAATCTTAACAAGGACTCGGCGGCTTTGGGTTAGGGTTTGGCGTTCATGCGACATAGCTATTGCACATACTCAAAATCAACATCGTAATCATCTTCGTCAAAGTCTTCATCATCTTCATCGGTATCAACGGCTTTGCGTTTGTGTCGACGATTCAGCCAAGCTTCAACACGGGCAACGGCTTCTGCTTCCATACGGGCACGAATTTGCTCTTCAGCTTGGGCGGCTTCAGGGTCATTGGCTTCAAGGGCACGCTGCTCTAGTAGCCAAGTCATGATTGCTTGACTTAGGCGTTCAGTACCTTGGTTGCTAATAGCGCTAATGCGGAAAACTGGGCCTTGCCAGTTAAGTTCACTAATAATTTTTTCACAAACAGCCTCGGCATCTTCATCTAGCATTAGGTCTAGTTTGTTAAGCACCAACCAGCGCGGACGTTCGGCAAGCGTTTGGCTGTAATTGGCTAGCTCTTTAGCAATAATGCGAGCAGCTTCTACAGGGTCGGATTGATCGACAGGTTCTATATCAATGACGTGCAGCAATAAACGGCAGCGCGTTAGGTGACGTAAAAATTTAAAACCTAAACCTGTACCTTCAGAAGCACCGGCAATTAATCCGGGAATATCGGCCATAACAAAGTGCTGATGAAACCCAACTTTAACTACACCTAAGTTGGGTACTAGTGTAGTAAAAGGGTAATCAGCTACTTTAGGTTTGGCAGCAGAAACAGAACGAATAAGCGTTGATTTACCCGCATTAGGCAAACCAAGCAAGCCAACATCAGCCATAACCTTCATTTCTAGGTTAAGGTTGCGCTCTTCCCCTTCTGTGCCTTTGGTAGTTTGGCGAGGCGCACGGTTAGTGGAGGATTTAAAGTGAATGTTGCCCAGACCACGATGACCGCCTTGTGCCACTAAAAGCAGTTGTCCATTTTCGGTAATATCGCCAATTACTTCTAAGGTATCTTCATCAACAACGCTGGTACCAACAGGAACCTTAATGTAAAGGTCTTCGCCTGCTTTACCTGCACACTGGCCACCACGGCCAGATTCACCGCTAGCGGCGCGATAATGTTTTTGGAAGCGAAAGTCGATAAGTGTATTAAGGCTGTCATCGCCCACTAGGTAAACGGTGCCGCCGTGTCCACCATCGCCACCATCTGGGCCGCCTCTAGGGACGTATTTTTCACGGCGAAAACTCATGCAGCCATTACCGCCTTTACCAGCGACTACCGTAATTCTTGCTTCATCTAAAAATTGCATTAGGTACTACCTTTGGGGTCAGAATGCCCCATATAAAAAGGCTCCACCGGTTGGTAGAGCCTTGTCTTACTATAACTTACTTGTTGAAGTAAATTAGGCTGGTACGACGCTTACAAAGCGACGACTCTTAGGGCCTTTTACTTCAAACTTAACAACACCTTCAGTTTTAGCAAACAAAGTGTGGTCTTTGCCAACACCTACGTTTGTACCAGCGTGGAACTTAGTACCGCGCTGACGAATAATGATGTTGCCACCTTGAACTACCTGGCCACCAAACAGCTTAACGCCAAGGCGTTTGCTTTCGGAATCGCGACCGTTACGAGTACTACCACCAGCTTTTTTATGTGCCATGATGTCTTACCTCAAATTCTGGATGAAAATTAACCGGAAATACCAGTAATCTTAACTTCAGTATACCACTGACGGTGGCCCTGACGCTTCATGTGGTGCTTACGACGACGGAATTTGATAATGGTTACTTTATCACCACGACCGTGATCAATAACTTCAGCAGTTACTTTTGCACCAGCGACTAAAGGCGCACCAACTTGGATGTTTTCGCCATCAGAAGTTAGTAGAACTTCGTCAAAGTTAATGGTTTCGCCAGTTGCAACTTCTAACTTCTCTAGCTTAAGGGTTTGACCTTCTTTAACACGGTACTGCTTACCACCAGATTTAATAACTGCGTACATGCTGCTCTCCATTTACTTAACTTCTTCTGGATCAGAAAGGCTACTAATACCTGTTGATGAAGGGAAACACTTTGGTAACCCTCGTGCAGGGAGCCGTCCAGACGAAAGGACGCGTGATTCTAATGCAAGCAGGCATAACAAGCAAGATTGAAACGCTTTTCTAACAAGATTTTATATTCTTATAGCAAGTCTAGCTAAGACTTAAGCATTTATTTGGTTACACTGGGTTAATAGATTTTGCCTTGACCTACTTTAGATATAAGGAAGCTACTCATGAAAGTTTTTAATGATAACTCACAGACTATAGGTAACACGCCACTAGTACGTTTAGCCCACCTTTGGCCTGCGGGTAATGTTTATGCCAAGTTAGAATCACGTAACCCAGCCGGTTCAGTGAAGTGCCGTATAGGTGCTAGCATGATTAATGCTGCCGAAGCCAGCGGCCTATTAAAGCCTGGTGTTACTCTAGTTGAACCCACTAGTGGTAATACTGGTATTGCACTTGCTTTTGTAGCGGCGGCTAGAGGCTACCGTTTAATTCTAACCATGCCTTCATCTATGTCGTTAGAACGCCGCAAGCTAGTTAAAGCTTTAGGTGCTGAAATTGAATTGACTGAACCAGCTAAAGGCATGAAAGGCGCTATTGCTAAAGCGCAAGAATTGGTTGACGCTAACCCTGATAGCTACATTATGCTGCAACAGTTTGAAAACCCAGCTAACCCCGCCATTCACGAGCAAACCACTGGCCCAGAAATTTGGCAGGATACCGACGGAAAAGTTGATGTCTTGGTTGCCGGTGTAGGCACAGGCGGGACTATCACTGGTATTTCACGCTATATTAAGAAGACGCAAGGCAAGGGGATTACCAGTGTTGCTGTAGAGCCTACCGATTCCCCAGTGATTAGCCAGAAACTTGTGGGTGCTGAACTTAAGCCTGCACCCCATAAAATACAAGGCTTGGGCGCTGGCTTTATTCCAGGTAACTTAGATTTAAATTTAGTTGACCGTGTTGAACAGGTCAGTAACGAAGATGCCATAGCTACCGCCCGTGAACTAATGAGTAAAGAGGGTATTCTTGCCGGTATTTCTTGTGGTGCAGCCACAGCCGCTGCTTTACGTTTAGCTGCTTTACCTGAATACAAAGACAAGATGTTTGTGGTAATTCTGCCTGACTCAGGTGAACGCTACCTTTCTACGCCGCTATTTGACGGTATCTTTACTGAAAAAGAGCTGGTGCAATAACACCAGCCTTTGCTTGACAGCACCCAAGCGGCTGCTAGGATACCTAGCTATTCTTACTAGCCGCTTAGGGTGTTAAATTCATGTCTGCCAGTTCCTCGCTGCACGCTGTTGTTGCTGATGATTTTGAAGCTGTTAACCAGCTGATTATCAATGAATGCCGTTCACAGGTGCCTTTGGTAGAAAAAATTGCCCACCATATAATCGACAGTGGCGGTAAACGCTTACGTCCTCTCTTAGCTTTGTTGACTGCCCGTGCGCTGGGTTATCAAGGCGACAAACACCTGCTTTTAGCTGCTTTAATTGAATTTATGCACACCTCAACGCTGCTGCACGATGATGTGGTGGATGAGTCGAGTATGCGCCGTGGTCGCCCAACGGCTAATACCCAATGGAGCAATCAGTCTTGTGTTTTAGTGGGTGATTTTCTTTATTCACGCTCGTTTGAAATGATGGTGCGGGTTAATTCCATGCGGATTATGGAGATACTTGCCAAGGTAACTTGTGTGCTTGCTGAAGGCGAAGTAATGCAGCTCACTAATGTGCGTAACCCCAAAGTAAGCGAAAAACAGTACCGTGAAGTGATTTATGCCAAAACAGCCAAGTTATTTGAAGGTGCTACCCAAACCGCTGCCGTACTGGCCGAAGCCACTTTAGAACAGCAAGAAGCCATGCGTGAATATGGCGCTCAGTTGGGTTTGGCGTTTCAGTTAATTGATGATTTGCTAGATTACCAAGGCGATGCCGCAACCATGGGTAAAAACGTGGGCGATGACCTAGCCGAAGGCAAGGCAACCCTACCGTTAATTTACGCTATGGCACAAGGTACCGAAGCAGAAGCGTTATTAATTCGCCAAGCGATACGCAAAGGTGGGTTAGATTCTTTAGATGATGTCTTGGCAATCGTGAATAAAACGGGTGCGCTAGACTACACCCGTGAGCAGGCTCGCCTTTGTTCAGAAAAAGCGAAAGCCTGCCTAGAGGTATTACCTGCTTCACAATACAAAGAGGCTTTATTGCACCTAACCGATGTGGCGCTAGGGCGTAAAAGCTAGTGTTTAGCTAGGCTTTTTATCCGCAATAATGCCTTTATCCACTAAAGCTTGAAGCTGTTCTTCGCTCAGCTTTAGCTTGTCTTTTAGCAGTTGTAAAGTATGCTCGCCCAATAAGGGTGGTGCGGTTTTTGCGTTGAGTGCTTTGCCATCAAACCTAACTGGGTTGCTAACTAAAGAAACCTTGCCTGCTTGAGGGTGAGGTAGTTCAAACGCTAGATTGCGATGTTGCACCTGCTGATCTGCAAAAACCTGTTCTAGGTTATTAATAGGGCCACAAGGCACGCCCACTGCTTCTAAGTCGCCAAGCCAATCTTGCGTGGTGCGTTCTAAAAGTAGCTTATTTAATAGTGGAATAAGCACTTCTCGGTTAGCAACCCTTAACTGATTGCTAGTAAAGCGTGCATCGGTTGCCAAGGCTTCTTGCCCTGCTACCTTGCAAAAACGTTGAAACTGACCATCATTGCCTACCGCTAAAATAATGTAGCCATCTGTCGTAGCAAAAGCCTGATAGGGAACAATATTCGGGTGAGCATTGCCCAGGCGTTGTGGTACTTTGCCAGAAGTGAGGTAGTTCAAGCCTTGGTTAGCTAAAACACCCACCTGCACATCAAGCAAGGATAAGTCGATATGCGTACCTTCACCCGTTTGTTGGCGCTGAAACAAGGCTGCCAAAATAGCATTGCAAGCATAAAGCCCAGTGAAAACATCCACAAAAGCCACGCCTACTTTTACTGGGCCACCGCCTGGTTCAGAGTCAGGCAACCCTGTTAAACTCATTAACCCACCCATACCTTGAATCATAAAGTCATAGCCAGCACGGTGAGCATAGGGGCCGTCTTGCCCAAAACCAGTAATTGAGCAGTAGATAAGGTCAGGCTTTTTGTCTTTTAAGCTGGCGTAATCTAAGCCGTATTTTTTTAGCCCACCTACTTTAAAGTTTTCAACTAATACATCGCAGTCTTCTAATAGCTGATGGATTAATGCTTGCCCTTCAGGTTTAGAGATGTCGATAGCAACGGATTGTTTGCCGCGATTAGCCGACAAGTAATAAGCCGATTCTTGCGAACCTTCTAGCCAAGGTGGTCCCCAGCTGCGGGTATCATCCCCCGCGCCGGGTTTTTCTATCTTGATAACCTCAGCACCCAAGTCGGCTAATTGTTGAGTGCTCCAAGGTCCCGCTAAAATGCGGGACAAATCAAGGACACGAACACCTTTTAATGGCTGAGCAGGCATTTAAAAGAACGCCTGAATATCAGTTTGTGCACGGCCTAAAATAAGGGCGTGAACATCGTGGGTGCCTTCATAGGTATTCACTGTTTCTAGGTTAACCATGTGGCGAATAACACCGTATTCATCAGAAATACCGTTACCACCGTGCATATCTCTTGCTAAACGAGCAATATCCAAAGACTTGCCACAGTTATTACGCTTAATTAGAGAAACCATTTCTGGTGCCCAGTTACCGCTATCCATTAAGCGACCCACTTGCAGTGCTGCCTGTAAACCTAGTGTAATTTCAGTTTGCATATTGGCTAGCTTCAACTGAACTAACTGAGTAGCGGCTAAAGGACGACCAAACTGCTTACGGTCTAGCGTGTACTGTCGTGCTGCATGCCAGCAGAATTCTGCTGCACCAATAACACCCCAAGCAATACCAAAACGAGCTTTGTTAAGGCAACCAAAAGGACCGCCTAAGCCAGAAGCCTTGGGTAGTAGGTTTTCTTCAGGTACAAAAGCGTTATCAAGAACAATTTCACCCGTAATTGAGGCACGTAAAGAAACCTTGCCTTCAATGGTTGGTGTACTAAAGCCTTCCGTACCACGTTCAACAATAAAGCCTTTAATTTTGTTGTCGTGGGCATCAGATTTAGCCCAAACAATGGCGATATCAGCGATAGGGCTGTTAGTGATCCACATTTTTTGACCAGTTAACAGGTAGCCGCCTTCAGTTTTTTTAGCACGCGTTAACATACCGCCTGGGTCAGAACCGTGATCAGGTTCGGTTAGACCAAAGCAGCCAATCATTTTGCCGCTGGCTAGCTGAGGCAGGTATTTGTGCTTCTGTTCTTCAGAACCGTAAGCTTCAATAGGGTGCATAACCAAAGAAGACTGTACGCTCATAGCAGAACGGTAACCAGAATCGACACGTTCCACTTCACGCGCAATTAAGCCATAAGCCACATGCCCCATAGCTGCACCACCATACTCTTCAGCAACCGTTGCACCCAGCAAGCCCATTTCGCCCATTTCGGTCATGATTTCTTTATCGAAGTGTTCTTCACGGAAACCTTTAAGCACACGAGGCTGTAATTTATCTTGGCAGTAAGAACGCGCTGCTGCTTGTACTTGGCGTTCGTCGTCGGTTAGTTGTTGATCAATTAAAAAAGGGTCTTGCCACTGAAAGGGGGTCATTTTTGTTCCTCAAGGCTAAAGTTTACTGGTCAAGTTGTAACTGTACATTTATTATAATAAATTGTAAAAAGCAAGCGATGGAATATAAAAAATATCAATGCTAGCCATAAGCTTCATTTTGCATTAGTGTTTTTTGGAGACTTCTTTGTGGAAGTTCACGAGTAATAATAAATATAAATTGGAGTACAGATTATGCGTAAATTTGTCTCGGCACTAGCTCTGTCTTTGCCTCTTTCTCTACTGGTAGGCACTACGACGGTACAAGCTGAACAGACCCTTTCGATTGCAACAGGTGGAACTGGCGGGGTTTATTACCCTATTGGTGGTGGTCTTGCAGAAATGATTGGCCGTCATATTCCCGGTTACACAGGTGTAGCAGAAGTAACCGGTGCTTCGGTAGAAAATATGGGGCTTATTCACCGCGAAGATTCTGATTTAGCCATTGCTTTAGCCGACTCGGTTTATAAGGCTTATCACGGCGAAGGTGTTTTTAAGGGTCGTAAAGTAGCCGATGTACGTGCGCTAGGTTCGGTTTACCCTAATGCTGTGCAGTTGGTGACCCTAGCTGGTTCGGGTATCAATTCTTTAAGTGATTTAAAAGGTAAGCGTGTTTCTTTGGGTGCACCAGGCAGTGGTACTGAAGTGAATGCGCGTACTCTGCTAGAAGCGAATGGTATTAAAACCTCTGATTTAAATGCTAGACGCTTGAATTTTAACGAAACAGGCGATGCGTTACGTGATGGTGATATCGATGCAGGTTTCTGGAGCGTTGGTCCACCGACTAGCTCAATTTTAAGCTTGGCGACTAGCCGTGATATTAAAATTATTTCATTCACCCAGCAGGAAATGGCTAAGGCAATGAAGGCAGAGCCAGTTTTTGCTCCTTACACGCTACGTGCTGGCTTGTATGAAGGTGTTAATAAGCCGGTACAAACCTTGAGTATTCCTAATGTTCTAACGGTTAACGCTTCTATGTCTGATGAGTTGGCTTATCAAATAACTAAAACGCTATTTGAGAAAGTTGAAGAGCTACGTGCTATTCACTCAGCAGCTAACGATACAACCGTTGAGTTTAGTTTAGGGTCTACTCCTATTCCTTTGCATCCAGGTGCACTGCGTTATTACAAAGAAATTGGTGAGACAATTCCTGAGCGCTTGCTAATTAAGTAATAACCCATGTTAGTGAAAATAAGAGGGTTGGTAGGCTGCTGTCTGCTTTTACTAACCCCGCTAGCTCTAGCATCACCTGCTTACCATTTGCAGGTGGTGACTAGAGATCAGCAAGTATTGCTTAGCCTACCCTTAAATGAACAAGAAAACTGGTGTTTAGTCTGGAATCACTCTGTTGCTGGTTTTGCAGTAGAGGACTGTTTTATTGTGAAAGCGGGTCAATGGTTACTTGATTCTAGCCATCAGCCTGACTTTGCAGCAGGCTTAGGGCATACCTTGGGTCGAGGCAAGCAAATAAGCGATGGGCAGGGTGGTTACTTTATTAAAGACATGGCAGTAAAAATAAGTGGTAACCAAATGCTGCTGCGTGTTGGTTCTTTGGCTGTGAATCATCGTTTTGCTTATCGCCAAACAACCCTTAGCTTGAGTGAACTGGCTGCTGGTCAGCGAGTCACACTGAAATTATTAAGAAATTAACCCAATACGGGCTTACAAAGAGATGCACCTATGAGTAATCAAGTCACCTATGACTCGGCCGAGTTAGATATAAAGCTTAAGCGAAGTGGTCCAAAGGTTGTTGAAGCAGCCATTATAATCTTGGCTATTGGCTTGTCATTATTCCAGCTATATACCGCTGGTATTGACCCTTTAGGTTTATTTTTTCAGCGTGGCGTTCACCTAGCTGTAGTGCTGATGTTGACCTTTTTACTCTTTCCACCCTTTAAAAAATCGCCACGCAATAGCTTTATGTGGTTAGTCGATTTACTGCTATTTTTAGCTGCGGCTTATTCGGGCTTTTATTTAGTTTATAACCTGGATGCAATTTTTGATCGTGCTGGTTTTTGGACACAACAAGATGTCTGGGTTGGTGTGATGACAACCCTAGTGCTGTTAGAGGCTAGCAGACGCGCTGTAGGTTTGGGGTTAACGATTATCGGGGTGGTCGCAATTCTTTATGCTTTTGCAGGTTCTCGCGGTGAGCTGCCTTGGTTAGGAGAAGGGTTGCCTGGTATTTTAAATCACCGTGGTTACACCCTAGATAGAGTGGCTGCACAAATGTACCTAGGCCAAGAAGGGATTTACGGTATTCCGCTTGGTGTGGCAGCAACCTTTGTCTTTATTTTTGTTCTTTTTGGCGCTTTTTTAGAAGTAACGGGTGCTGGTAAGTTCTTTATTGATCTGGCTTTTGCGGCAACGGGTCGTCAACGTGGTGGCCCTGCTAAAGCAGCGGTTATTGCTTCAGCAAGTATGGGTTCTATTTCTGGTAGTTCGATAGCTAACGTAGTAACAACGGGCGCTTTTACCATTCCTTTAATGAAAAGGTTGGGCTATAAGCCGGCACAGGCTGGAGGTATAGAAGCCGCTGCTAGTACAGGCGGACAAATTATGCCGCCACTTATGGGTGCTGGCGCTTTTTTAATCGCGGAATACACGCGTGTACCTTATCTAGATATAATCAAAGTGAGTGTTTTTCCTGCACTGCTCTACTTTTCAACCGTTTACCTTTTTGTGCATATCATTGCTATTAAGCAGGGCATGAAGGGTTTGCCTTCTAATGAGTTGCCCCAAGTAAAGGATGTTATGCGTCAGGGTTGGTACTTTTTATTGCCACTGATACTGCTGGTGTTTTTACTAGCGAGTGGTTATTCACCTATGCGTGTCGGTTTTTATGCAGTTATAAGTATTATTGTTATTGCGGGTCTTAATGGTTTGTGGCGTGCTTGGCAGCGAGGTAAGCAAGAAAACCGTTTAGTTGAAAGCATAAAACTAGCCCTACTAGATGGACTGCATCGTTTTTTCTTAGGTTTAGAGCTAGGTGCTAGAAATGCTGTAGCAGTCAGTATTGCCTGTGGTATTGCCGGTATTGTGGTTGCTGTAGTTGGCTTAACAGGCTTAGGGTTGAAGTTTTCATCCATGATGATTGCTTTTTCAGGTGGTAGCTTAATTTTAGCGGTGCTTTTGGTTGCGCTTGCAAGCTTAATTTTAGGTTTGGGCTTGCCCGTCACTGCTAGCTACATTGTACTGATTGTATTGGTAGGCCCTGCTTTAACCGTAGAGTTTGGTATGCCGCTGTTAGTCGCGCACCTATTGGTTTTCTGGTATTCACAAGACTCCAATGTTACGCCACCTGTGGCCTTGGCAGCTTTTGCTGCAGCAGCGATTGCGGGTAGTAAAACGATGGAAACCAGTATGCAGGCTTGGCGCTTTGCTAAAGGCTTGTATTTAATTCCACTATTTTTTGTATTTAATCCCGCACTGATTATTGGTGGGCCTCTTGAGTTAATACTCTGGAATGGCTTTTTAATTAGCTTGGCATTGATGGCTTTTGCAGGTGTGGTGGAAGGTTTCTTATTTACTTGGATGCAGACTTGGATGCGAATAGCACTTACTTGCGGGGTTATCGCAATTTATAACCCAGACTTTAAGCTACAGCTAGTAGGCAGCCTAGTTACCTTGGTTTTAGTATTGGTTAACTTTTTGCAACAGCGTAAAGAAAGCCAGCTAGTAGCAGAGCAAAGCCTATAATTAATAGGCTTGTATTCTAAAATGGCACAAGATTTATTCTTGTGCCGGACTTAGCTCCTGCAGTAGCTCTTCACGGCGAATTAGAAGCATTTTATTTACGCCATCAGTAAGTGCTAAGTCTAGATCAAATAAAGGGAAGGCAGGCTTAAGTTCACGTAGAATTTCAATAATAGGGGTGTCTTTGTCAAAGGTGCCTATGGGTAGTTTTACATTACGTCGAAGGCGACCATTAGTAGCGTCAAGTTTATGAATAGTGCTCCAGGCCATACCAAAGCGCTTTTCATCTTCTCTAAGCGGGAGTTCTATATGCACTCTTTCGCGTACAGCTCGGTCGAGGGTGATTCCTTCTACCAAATGACCAGTAAGGTGCAAAATATTTTGATCTCTAAGGTGGTTAGCGAGTCCTTCTAAATCATTTTCACCTTTAATCAATCTGTCCTTAATCAGTTCACGAATAATTTTTGCATCACCCCAGATAGGGTTTTTTAAGTAGTCCATCACTTCAAAGGTGGGTTTAAAAAGTTTATCAAAGCCTGAGTAGTAACCCAGAGTCATGTACTGACGTTCCATGTGTTGCCTCCTGTAAAAGGTTAAAACTAATGTAAGTTGTAAAATCAATCAAGTTTATTGTCATTAACCCGTATAATTGTAAGTCAATTGTACAAGTTTTTAAGAGGTTTGATCTATGAGTAACCCCTTCGAGGGGCTAGCATCACCTAAGAAAATGAAACGCTCAGATCAAATAGTTGAGTCGGTTAAGCGTTGGGTGGTGGTGCAAGATATACAGCCTGGTTATCGTCTACCAAATGAAAAGGCCTTGATGGAGCTTTTTGAATGCTCTAAAGGCACAGTTAGAGAAGCATTAAAATCACTTGAGGTACAAGGGCTAGTCACCCTTAAAACCGGGCCTAATGGTGGCGCAATTTTGGCTCAAGTACCTTTTTCTTTGGCTTCTCAATTATTACGCAATTACCTACATTTTCAAAACCCAACTGGGCCAGATATTTATCGTTTAAGAAAGCTAGTGGAGCCAGAGTTGGCTGCTTTAGTGGTTGAAGATTTAACAGAAGAAGATTTAGATAAGCTAGAAGCTTTAACTGAACAGTGCGCTTTACCGCCTAAAAACTTAGATGAGCGTTTAGCGCAAAGGATTGCTGAGCTAGATTTTCATAGTGTGTTGGCAGAACGCTGCAAAGACCCGCTGTTAGCTTTTATTGGCCAGTTTTTAAATGACCTGATTAAAGATTTGGTGATCTACAAAAAGGTGCAGTTACCAGAGCAACAAGACTTTTCAAGAGATAATCTGCACTATCACCGTGAGCTAATTAAAGCTTTTCGAGCCAAAGATACAGCTAAGGTGCACCAATTGATGAGTGAGCACATGGCTTCTGCTGAGCGATTCAACATAGAGTTAGAAGGCCAGTTGAGCAAAGGATTTTTATCAGCAACCGAGCTGTAAAATGAAATAGCTTTAGGGGGATGAAATATACATTAATATAAGCTAATATTGAGTTATTGTAATTCTTGACGGCTTAAGTAGACTGGCTAGTCTAGTTAATGTAGACTCCTGCTTTAAGTTACACTCATTTACTCGGTAATTTTAATCTGCATTTTTAGCTAATTAATCATTGTGTAGCCGCTTCTTTCAGCGCTAGAGGATATTGACCTTATGTACCGCAAAACACTTTTGGCCAGTGCGCTGGCTTTCTTCTTGTCACCCGCTTTGCATGCTGCTGGTTTGTTAGAAGTTTATCAGGATGCGGTTAAGCAAGATGCTGAGTTAGCAGTAGAACGAGCGCGTTTAGAAAAGTCACGTGCCCAATCTAGCCAAGCAACTTCCTATTTATTACCTCAAGTAACAGCCAGTGGTACTTTCTCTAAACTCGACGGTGATAACCTACCTGTAGATAGTAATACGAATATCACGCTATCCGCTAGACAGGCTCTACTTAATGGGGAAGCTTGGTATGGACGAAGCGCTGCAAAAGCGGCTTTTAACGCCGCAGAGGCCAGCTATTCAGATGCTGAACAGAATTTATTACTAAGAGTTGCTGAAGCTTATTTTAATGTGTTACGTGCCGAAGATAACCTGCGCTCCTCAGAAGCAGAAGAGCAGGCAATTAAGCGTCAGCTAGATCAAGCACAAGAACAGTATGATGTGGGCCTTATTTCTATTACCAACGTACTAGAAGCAAGAGCTGCTTATGATGGTGCGCGTGCAGCCCGCATAGGTACAGAAGCGGCTTTAATGATTAGCTATGAGGACTTAGAACAGATAACTGGCACTCGGTATGAGCAAATAGATGCTTTGAATAAAGAACTGCCCATTACTGCCCCTGTTCCTAACGATCGCCAAGCTTGGGTTGATCAAGCCTTAACTTCAAGCTTAATTTTACAAGCAGCCCGTGCTGGGTTAACTGCCTCAGAAGAAAGCCTGAAGTCTAAGCGCAGCAAGCACCTACCTACAGTGGGTTTGTTTGCTGAGTATACTGATGACTCAGACCTGCCAACGGGTCAGGGTGGTGATAAAACAGTGATAGGTGTTAGTGCAAGTATAGAAATTTATGGTGGTGGCCGCACTAGTGCTAGTATTCGTGAAGGGTCTGCAATGCTGGATGAAGCTAAGTCAAATGAAGAGCTGGCTAAACGCCAAGTGCTTCAGCAAACACGCAGTCTTTTTACCCAAGTTAGTACCGATGTACTGGTAGTGCAAGCACGTAAACTAGCTATTAAGTCGGCAGAAAGTGCTTTAGAGGCAACACGTACTGGCTACGAAGTAGGTACACGTAATATTGTTGATGTGCTAAATGCTGAGCGTGCTTTATGGGGTGCTCGCCGTGACTATGATGCCGCACGTTATAATTACGTTATTAACCAGTTGCGCTTAAAGCGAGTCGCAGGCAGCTTAGTAGTAAAAGATTTGCAAGAGCTTAATGGCTGGCTAGTTAAAGCTAAAAATTAATCTCCAACTAGTAGTAACACTAAAACCTCGGCCTAGCACCGAGGTTTTCTTTTTTCTAGTGGGTTAGAATTGCGTTTTATTTTCAGGATATTAGCTATGGCGAAATATACTTACCCTAAAGACTCTTGGTACCCACGTTATTGGTTAACTTGGTTAGCTATAGGTGCATTAACTATTGCAGCCTACTTGCCTTGGTCGGTAAAGCTATTTTTAGGCAAGGGGTTAGGTTATTTTGCTTTAGGGGTAGCTGCTCGTCGTCGCCATATTACTGAAGTGAATATAAAGCTTTGTTTTCCAGAAAAAACAGCCGAAGAACAAAAGAAACTCGTTAAAGCTATTTTCTTAGCCAATGGCATAGGCGTGTTTGAAATAGCCACTGGCTTAGTGCGTGATGTAAGTTTTTTAAGTGATCGAGTCACTTTTAAAGGGCGCGAGCATCTTGATAAGGTTTTGGCAAAAGGTGAAGGCGCAATTATTTTAGGGGTGCACTTTTCAATAATGGACTTAGGTGGTGCTTTGCATGGTTTATTTTATAAGGTTGATACCATTTATAAGCCTCACAAAAATCCAGTATTTAATCGTTTTATAGAAAGAGGGCGAGCAAAAAGCTTTACGAAACAAATTACTAGTAAAGACTTAAAAGAGCTAGTCAGAAGAGTGCGCCAAGGCAAGGCTTGCTGGTATTCCCCCGATCAGGATTTTGGTCGAAAAGTTAGTGTATTTGCTCCTTTTTTTGGCGTGGAAGCTGCCAGCATAACCATGACTGCACGTATGGCAAAAATGACTAAAGCACCTGTGATACCTATAAGAATGTGTCGGAATCCAGATAACTACACCTATACACTAGAATACCTACCACCTTTAGAAAACTTTCCTAGTGGTGATGATGTAGCTGATGCCACTCAGGTTAATCAAGTTATTGAGGCCATGATTAGGTTAAATCCAGAACAATACCTATGGATGCACCGCCGTTTTAAAACACGGCCAGACCCCAAATCACCTTCACTCTACTGAGTATTAAAAGTATGAGTATTCACTTAGGCAGAGACCTAGCTAGTTTGAATTTAGCCTTAGATGCTTTAGATGAATGGGTAGTCGTCGTTGATGAATCAGCAAAAATACTCTTCATTAATCAGCCCTATGCACAATTTCTAGGTGTTAAAAGAGAAACATCCTATGGTTGTTATGTTGTTGATGTAATTGAAAACACACGTATGCACTTGGTTGTTGAAAGTGGGCAGGAAGAGCTATCTAAACTACAAGAAATACGTGGGCGGCACATGATAGCCAATCGCTACCCCATACGTCAGGCAGGAAAAGTGATAGGGGCAATAGGTTTTGTGCTCTATCACGACACCCATGAATGGCGACAAATGAATACTCAGATTAAAGCACTGGTTTCAGAATTAGACTTTTATCGTCGTGCCTTAGATAAAGAACAAACGGGTGCTCATTACCATATTAACGACTTAATTGGACGCAGCCCTTTAATTAAAGCTGTCAATGAGAAAATTAAAAAAGTAGCCGGTGGTGATGCCTCAGTGCTCATTCGTGGTGAGTCAGGCACGGGTAAAGAGCTGTATGCTCATGCACTGCATTTGTTGTCGGAGCGCTCTAAAGCGCCTTTTATTAAAATTAATTGTGCGGCCATTCCTGAAAATTTGCTTGAGTCGGAATTGTTTGGCTATGCTGAAGGTGCTTTTACTGGCGCTAAACGCGGCGGAAAACAAGGTAAATTCCAGTTAGCTGATAAGGGCACACTTTTTCTTGATGAAATTGGTGATATGCCCCTAACAATGCAGGCAAAGTTATTACGAGTATTACAAGACCGTGAAATAGAAGCGGTGGGTTCTAATCGCTTGGTTAAAATTGATGTGCGCTTGGTTACAGCTACTCACCAGCCACTAGAAAAACTAGTTGAAGCAGGAGAGTTTAGAGAAGACCTTTATTATCGAATTAACGTCGTTTCTGTCGACTTGTCACCACTAAGAGACAGACGCGAAGACATTCCAGCGCTTGCTGAGCATTTTTTAAATAGGTTGGCTGCTCGAACAGGGCGCAGAGCACCAAAATTAACTGCTGATGCTTTGACTCGTATGCTTGAATACGCTTGGCCAGGTAATGTACGTGAAATGGAAAATGCCATTGAGTCTGCTTTTTACCTCAGCCAAGGCTATAAAATTTCTTTGCAAGCTTTACCTTCTTCTTTAACTGCTGGGTCTTCAGTTGTAGATAAAAGTTTAGTGGCGGGCACTCTGAAAGAGCAGTTAGCTATGGCAGAAAAAGAAATACTTGAACAGGCTTTAATTACTTGTAAAGGCAATCGGCAGCTGGCAGCTAAAATGCTAGGTATAGGGAAGACAACTATATACGACAAGTTATCTCGCTATGAGTTAACTAATGAGTCTTTTATTGAATAGTTACAAATTGTTTGTATTTGCAAGTGAAAGAATGTAGTAAAGTGTAATGGTGTTTAATGAGATAGAAGGATTTAGCTATGTCTAAATTAGCGGTACTGGGGTTTCGTACACGTATAGCGCTGCCATTTATAATTACTGCAGCTGCTTTGGTTTTTATTGGGTTGTTTAGTATAAATGCAGTACGCAACCTGGTTTCAGATGTTGATGAGGTAGCAGATAACTACCTGCCAGCAGTAAGTGAAATTCTTAATGGTGACCGTGATCTTTATCAGGCATTAACTGCTCAGTTTAGTTATGTAGATGCTGCTTTTAATCGTGAAAATAATACTGATAATTTAAAAGACTTTAATGAAAATGTTCAGCAAGCTAAAGAGCGTTTTGGTTTAGCGGTTAACCGTTTAAAGGGAACGGGAGTAGAAGAGCACTCTAGGGGTTTTGATCAAGCTTTTGCACAGTGGTTGGCATCTGCAAAAAAGGTTATGGCCTTGGCAGATGAAGGTCAGCCAGACGCGGCCCGTAATTTAAATATTAGTGAGACAGCACCTTTATTTAAACAGCTTAGAAATTTTTATAATGAAATTAGTGAGCATGCTGATGAGCAAGCAAACTTACGAGCAAAAGAAGCTTCTGGAGAGGCCTATTCTAGCTCTATCACTGTCTCAATTATAACGCTGTTAACCCTAGCTTTAAGCGCTGCTCTATTCTTCATTTTCTTAAAATTAATTGTGCAGTCTATTAAGCAAATTAGAGATCAACTCGATAACATCGCGCAGGGAGAAGGTGATCTAAGGCAACGCATTCCTGTTGCTAATAATGATGATCTAGGCCAATTGTCTAGCAGCTTTAATGCTGTGTTAGGTAATTTGCAGCAAATGATAGGTGCGGTACAAAATTTAACGGTGAGTTTGAAAGATGAAGCTGCAAGCTTAGCGCAGGCAGCAAAAAATAATGAGGGTGGTGTAACACAACAGGTTGATGCCATTTCTATGGTGGCCACTGCTATTAATGAAATGCATAGCGCTATAGAAGAGGTGGCAGGAAATGCTTCTCAGGCATCTGTACTTACCCAAAGTGCTGAAGAAAATGGTAATCGAGGTGCAGAGATTATTCATAACTCAACAGTGCAAGTTCGCCGTCTATCTCAGCAAATTGAAACAGCCGTTACTGCGATAAGAAAACTAGCAGAAGATTCTGAAAACATCACAACCGTTCTTGATGTGATTAGAGGCGTAGCAGAACAAACTAACTTGCTTGCCCTAAACGCAGCAATAGAAGCAGCTAGAGCAGGTGAGCATGGCCGTGGTTTTGCTGTAGTTGCTGATGAAGTAAGAACTTTGGCAAGCCGTACCCAAGAATCAACCGAAAATATTCAAACCATGATAGCTAACCTGCAATCAGGTGTTGCGGAAGTTGTTCATGTAATGGAAGCAGGCAGTAAAGAAGCGATAGCAACAGAGAAGTTATCTGCTGATACAGAAGCCGAGCTTCAAGAAATTCTACATTCAATTACACAAATTTCTGATATGAACGCTAGCGTTGCATCAGCCACTGAAGAGCAAACGCAGGTAGTCGATGAAATAAACCGTAGCATTACAGAAATTAATGATTTAGCAGCAGAGGGTGCTGAGCGCTCTAATGAGATAGGCAGCATTAGTAGCTCTTTAGCGGATTACGCACAAGAATTACAGCAGCAAACGGGGCGCTTCAAGGTATAAATGCTTTGGTTTCCTGAAATCAGGAAAGTGTTCGGATTTTAGGACGCTGTAAACCCTAGGTTTGTTGTTATTTAAGCCCACAAATTCCTTAAATCAGGAATTTGTGGGCTTTTTTGTTTGCTTAAAAGAAGATTTAAAATATATATTCATCTAACCTGTTGAATTTAAATAAATTATTGTATATTGGTATGTAGTTTGCATTACCTTAGAAGCCGCCTGCTAAGCGGTTAGTCGTTCCTAGAATAAACATAAGAATCAGGAGTAGTAATCATGATTAAAAAACCACTTGTTGCCGCTATAGCTGCTGCAACTATGGCCTTATCTACAGCCGCACTGGCTGATGGGCCAAAGAGTATTGATGTTGCTAGTACCTTCGCAACCAATAACTTCCTTGGAGCAGGTGCCCAGTACATGGGTAAGCAAGTTAATATCGCTTCTGATGGCAAAATTAAATTCCGAGTGCATGAGCCAGGTGATCTAGTACCGGCTTTTGAAGTGTTTAATGCGGTTTCTACTGGCGCTATTGATGCAGGTTGGGATTGGATGGGTTATTGGGCAGGAACCATCCCACTACTAAACTTATACGGTGCACTACCTTTTGGTCCAACGCCTGAAGCTTTTGCTTCTTGGATGTGGGCAGGTGACGGTACTAAGTTTATTCAGGCTGCTTATGATGATTACAACATTAAGGTAATGCCTTGTTTTGTATCGCCACAAGAAACCGGTGGTTTCTATAATAAAGAAATTAACTCAGTAAAAGATTTTGATGGTTTGCGTTTCCGTATTTCTGGCTTGGGTGCACGTGTACTTAATAAGTTTGGTGCTTCAACTCAGCTAGTGCCTGGCGGTGAAATTTACCTAGCGCTAGAGCGTGGACGTATTGATGGCGCAGAATTCTCTGTACCTCAGGTAGATGAAGTCATGGGCTTTAATGACATTACTAAATACTACTACTTCCCCGGTTGGCACCAGTCTGCAAGTTGGTTCTCGCTAATCATTAACAAAAATGTGTGGAATAAGTACAGCGAAAAACAACAGCAGCAATTCCAAACAGCTTGTCAGTCAACACTCGCTTGGTCTATGACTGCTTCACCACCTGAACAGATGCGTGCTATTGCGCGTATGGAAAAGAAAGAAGGTTTTGAAGTTAGACGCTTTAATGATGAAACTTTAAAAGACCTTGAAGGTGCTTGGAATGAAGTAGTAGCTGAAGAAATGGCTAATAACCCCAGCTTTAAAGAGGCTTACGAGTCACTTATGGCGCACGCCAAGCTAATTGACGGTTGGTATGACTTGCAGGAGCTAAAATAATGAACGACGCCGCTCACTTAAAAGTGGCGGCGGCACTTCACTACCTTTCTCAGCCCCTAATAGGGGTTGGGATTTGGGTGGGAAGAATGACTAGCTGGCTTGTTCTGGCAGTCATAGCCGCTGTCATGACCACCATCGTTATGAACCTTTTAGGAATGAACGAGCTGTTGCGTTGGGGTAGTGAAGTCTTTCTTTTTAATAAAGCCTTCACGATTAACTCCGCCACAGAGTTGCAATGGTACCTTTATGGTTTTCTAGTGCTTTTTTCATCAACCTATGCCTTGCATACCGATTCGCATGTGCGAGTTGATTTGCTCTACCAGCGCTTTTCACCAAGAACACAGCACCTAGTTGACTTGGTTGGGCATGTTTTTTTTCTAATTCCCTTTTGTTTAATGGTTGCTTACCTCTATTGGCCACAAGTAGTGATGAGCTTTAATTCAGGTGAACAATCAAATTTTGGTGGGCTTACGGATAGGTTCTTAATTAAAGGTGCTTTATCTGTCGCACTCTTCTTTATGGCACTTAATGCTTTAGGACGTGTTTTTTATAATTTAGCGGTTGTTTTAGATCCTAAACGAGCAACTAAGGAGCCTTTCCATGTTTATTGAGTATATGCTGCCCATTTTAATGGTGGTTTGTTTGCTGCTGGGTATCTTTACTGGCTATCCCGTTGCCTTTGTACTAGGCGGCTTGAGTATTATTTTTGCTCTGGTGGGTGATATTCCTCTGCCCTATTTAGGCATGATGGGCTCGCGTATTTTTGGCGGCGTGGTTGAAAACTGGCTGTATATCGCCATTCCACTTTTTGTATTTATGGGCTTAATGCTAGAAAAATCAGGCGTGGCAAGTCGCCTGTTATTGACTTTACAAAGATTGTTCGGGCAAGTACGTGGTGGCCTAGCTATCTCTGTTGCTTTGCTTGGTGTGGTTATGGCGGCGAGTACCGGCATAGTAGGTGCTTCAGTGGTTATGCTGGGTATGCTGGCGCTACCAGTTATGTTTAAGCAGAACTATAAAGAAGAAATGGCACTAGGCGTTGTAGCTGCTTCTGGCACGTTGGGCATTCTTATTCCACCCTCCATTATGCTGGTTTTAATGGGGTCTATTATGCAGGTTTCAGTGGGCGACCTTTTTAAAGGTGCTTTGATTCCGGGCTTAATGCTAGGTGCTTTATACGTTGCTTATTTATTGTTTATGGGCTGGCTTAAACCTGAATGGATGCCTTTAGCTGATCCTGATGACTTGGATACAGATACCACGCCTTTAGCTTTGGCTTTGTTAAGAGATTTAGTCGGTCCTGTATTTCTTATGGTGGCAGTGTTGGGTTCTATTATGAGCGGTATTGCAACACCAACCGAAGCCGCTGCTATAGGTGCTTTGGGCGCTATGTTCTTAGCAATTATTGCTAGAAAGCTTGATTATGTGACCTTAAGAGATGTTTGTTACGACACAGCAAAAAGTACGGCAATGATCGTGTTTATTGTAATAGCCGCTACTGCCTATAGTTTGATATTTAAAAGGCTAGGTGGTGATTACTTAATTATGGATATCGTTTCATCCATTGGTTTAGGTCCTTACGGTTTACTGCTATCTATTATGTTAATGATTTTTATCCTAGGATTTTTCTTAGAATGGATAGAAATTAGCTATGTTGTTTTACCCCTTTTATTACCTGTTATTAGCTTGTTAGATTTTGGTATGACCACTCAAGCAACTTTAGTGTGGTTTGGTATTTTAATGGCAATCAATTTACAAACAAGCTTCTTAACCCCACCTTTTGGCTATGCACTCTTTTATTTAAAAGGTGTGACCGAAGGAAAAGTTAAAATAACAACTATTTATAAATCAATTATTCCTTATGTGTTGCTACAAGTAACAGGCTTAATTCTCTGTATTATTTTCCCTGCCATCATACTTTGGCTACCGGGTCTTTTATAAAAACAACTAAGCCTTATTAATAAAAAAAGGGGAAATGTTATGGCGGGTAAACGAGTACTTATAACAGGTGCAGCTAAGGGAATAGGCTTTGAAATTGCCAGTGCCTTTTTAGAAGAAGGTGCCAGAGTTGCCATTCTTGATTTAGATAAAGAAGCGCTTGC
This sequence comes from Marinospirillum minutulum DSM 6287, assembly GCF_000422325.1. Classification (GTDB taxonomy): domain Bacteria; phylum Pseudomonadota; class Gammaproteobacteria; order Pseudomonadales; family Halomonadaceae; genus Marinospirillum; species Marinospirillum minutulum. The sequence goes on along the minus strand of NZ_AULO01000010.1, from coordinate 57,990 downwards.
CGAGGCGTTAGATCGCTTAGGTGGCGCAGGGCCGGACCGTATAGGTGTGGCTTGTGATGTAACCGATGAAGCAGCCCTAAATACAGCAGTAAATGAAGTGGTAGAAAAGTTGGGTGGGCTAGATGTGTTAATCAATAATGCAGGTCTACAACACGTTGCACCGATAGAAGACTTTCCTTCCGATAGCTTTCGTAAACTCTTAGACATAATGCTGGTTGCACCCTTCTTAATTATTAAGCAGGTTTTCCCAGTGATGAAGCGTCAGAAGGGCGGCAGAATTATTAATCTTGCCTCCATCAATGGCTTGGTTGGTTTTTCTGGCAAGGCGGGTTACAACTCCGCTAAACATGGCGTGATAGGGCTAACCAAGGTTGCAGCCTTGGAAGGCGCTGAATATGGCATAACGGTTAATGCCTTGTGCCCAGGTTATGTTGATACAGAAATGGTACGTGGTCAGCTGAATGACTTGGCTAGAACACGTGGTGTGCCACTAGAGAAAGTATTAGAGGAGGTTATCTATCCTTTGGTACCACAAAAGCGTTTATTAGAGCCACGAGAAGTGGCTGATTACTGCCTGTTCTTAGCCAGTGGCCGCGGCCGCGGTATTACTGGCCAAGCTGTGGTTATTGATGGTGGTTATACCACTCAGTAATAACAGAACACCCATTAACAGATTTTAAGAAGGTTCAGCTATTAAGTTTTGAGCCACGGCCTTCTTATGTCTGAAAAACAATAAAAATAGGTGATTTATGAAGTTGCAGCTTTCATTCCGAAATACCCTGTGGGGGCTATTAGCTCTGCTAGTTATAGGGTTGGTTGTTCTAACTACTGTAGGTTTATATGGCCTACAGCAGCAAGGAAAGGCTTATAGCGCTGTAGCAACAACAGCAAATAAAGCTTTAGACATCTTGGCATTGGAAGCTGAACTACTACAAATTGAATTACAGCGTGAAAACCTAACTCTGGAGCACTTGCCACAACTACAAAAAAGTTTAGAGGGTTTGCCCGTTCAATTAATTCAAGCGCTGGAAGATCAACCTCAGCTACTAAATCAAGCAGAAGTGTTTTCTACACAGCTAGAACAAACCTTAGCATCCCAAGTTGCTTTTGGTCTAAATACAACCGATGGCACTCAGGGTGAATTAAATGCAGCAGCCAATGAACTGCTATATGAGTTAGAAGGTTTATCCGCTTTGGTAACGCGCTTTACTAATGTGCGTAACTTAGAAAAAGATTTCTTTATAAACCCTAGTGAGGCTACAACAGCTATTTGGCAAGAAGGCATAGTTACTTTTGAGGAGAGTTTGAAGCGAATAGGTTTTTATGATGATTTTGCAGCTCACCTGCAGCGTTATAAAGAAACCAGTAACTATGTTACCTACCTGCGTTTACAGCTAGAAGCAGAAACACAGCAGCTTTTAAATCTGCGTGAAAACCTGCTAGTAGAATTGAATCGGGTTGCACGACAATCAGCGGGGCAAGAGCTACAAACAGCGGAACTTCTGGCGGGTGAGCAAGCTAATAAGCAACAACGCACCATGCTAATTAACGGGTTAATTATTACTTTGTTATTAATGCTAGCGGTTGTTCAACTTAATCGCCGTCTTAACAATCGTTTGCAAGGTTTGTTGGCGTTTTTAAAAAAAGTTGCAGAAGGTGATCTACGCCAGCGCTTAACAATAACCTCTGAAACAGATGAATTTGATCAGCTGGCTAAAGGCGTGAACCAAACTGTTGCATCTTTAACAGGGTTGGTAGGTGATATTCAAACAAGTAATGAGCAGTTATTGCAAATGGCAACAGCCATGGAAGAGCAAATTTGTGGTTTGCAAAAAGAAGGATTACAGCTGGATGACCGAAGCAATGTTCTTGCAGCAGCTATGGAAGAAATTAGCGCTACTACAGATCAAATGGCTGTTGCGGCAACCGAGGTTGAAGAGGCTGCAGGCCAAACAGATGAAGCTGCTAACCAAGGTGGTCAAGTTATTCAACAAGCTATTGAAGCATTGGAAGCTATCACTTCTAGAATGCAAGATATTGATGACCAGGTAGCGCAGCTAGGTGAACACTCACAACAAATAGGTGGTGTGCTTGATCTTATTAATGGTATTGCAGAGCAGACCAATCTTCTTGCCTTAAACGCAGCCATAGAAGCAGCCAGAGTGGGTGAAGCAGGCCGAGGCTTTGCGGTGGTTGCAGATGAGATACGTACCTTAGCGGAGCAAACGGCTCAAGCAACACAGGATATTGATGGGCGCATAACAGGCATTCAACGAGATACCAACACCACGATAGCTTCTGTGCAGGCAGCACGTGAACAAGTTTCTTTAGGTCGAACTAAGGGTAGTGAAGCTTTACAGGCAGTACAAACAATACAGCAAGCCAGTAGTGACTCATCTAAGCGTATGAATCAAGTACGTACATCAGTAGCAGAAGTTGCTGAAACCACCGGCAGCATGACTTCCGATATGGATCAGGTTGCTGGATTAGTTGGTCAGCAGCAGTCGCGAGTAGAAAAACTGTTAGAAGCCACTCGTCAACTACACCTTCAAGCCGACGGTTTAAGTAGTGATCTCAAGCGTTTTCAGACTTGATTGAATAGGAAGATAGACAATGAATCAGCCACTTTGGCAGCCATCTGCTGCCGTTATTGAATTAAGCCCAATGCATCAATTTATGCAAGAGGTGAACAAGCGTTATAAGTTAGATTTAAAAGATTATAGCGAGCTTTTTGATTGGAGCGTTAGCAACCTAGAAGGTTTTTGGGATCAGGTTTGGGATTTTGGAGAAGTTGTTGGTAGTAAGGGAAGCAATCGAATTTTAGAAAACCCTAACCTTATGCCTGGGGCGCGTTGGTTTCCTGATGCTAAGCTTAATTTTGCTAAAAACTTATTACGTTTTCGAGATACTTCTCTCGCCGTTGTTTCACTAAGAGAAGATGGTCAGCGCACTGCTTTAACTTATGCACAGCTCTATAAGCAGGTAGCAGAAGTGGCTGCTGCTTTAGAACTTGCTGGTGTTCTTCCAGGCGATAGAGTGGCAGGCTTTACACCTAACTGTCATTACGCTTTGGTTGCCATGTTGGCAGCAACAAGCTTGGGCGCTATCTGGTCGTCTTGTTCGCCTGATTTTGGTTTTAATGGCGTGCTAGACAGGTTTGGGCAAATACAACCCAAAGTTCTTTTTGCCACCGATGGTTATATTTATAACGGCAAACACATTAATAACTTGCCGCAAGTAGCAGAAATAGCCACTGCCTTAGAAGGTTTAGAACAGCTAGTGGTTTTTCCTTTTCTTGAAAATCAGCCCGACATTTCACCTATACCAGAAGCAGTGCTTTGGGCTGACTTCTGTATTGCTAATGCAGAAGAAATTGCGTTTGCTGAACTGCCTTTTGATCACCCGCTTTATATTATGTATTCCTAAGGTACCACGGGTGTGCCTAAGTGCATCGTTCATTCAGCTGGTGGAACCCTGCTACAACACTTAAAAGAACATCAGCTTCACACCAGCTTAACCCGTGAAGATACCATCTTTTATTACACTACCTGCGGTTGGATGATGTGGAACTGGCTAGTGTCTGGTTTGGCTGTTGGCTCCACTTTGGTCTTGTTTGATGGCTCGCCTTTTGCGCCAGAACCTAAAGCTTTATGGGATATGGCAGAGCAAGAAGAAATTAGTGTTTTTGGTACTAGTGCCAAGTACATTGCCGCTTGTGAAAAAGCAGGTTTACAGCCGAATAAAACCCATAAGCTACCCAAATTACGCGCAATTCTTTCGACTGGTTCTCCGCTAGCACATGAATCCTTTGAATACGTTTACCGCGATATTAAATCAGACCTGCTTTTAGCTTCTATATCTGGCGGTACCGATATAGTTTCCTGCTTTGCGCTGGGTTGCCCAACACGCCCTGTTTATCGTGGTCAATTACAGTGCCGTGGTTTGGGTATGGATGTACAGGTTTATAACGATGCTGGCGAACCCGTGATAGGAGAAAAGGGTGAACTGGTTTGTGTGCAGCCCTTTCCTTCTATGCCGATAGGTTTTTGGAAAGATCCTGATGCTAGCCGTTACCAAGCAGCTTATTTTGAGCGGTTTGAAAATATCTGGGCACATGGTGATTACGCCGAAATTACAGCACAGGATGGAGTGATTATTCATGGTCGCTCAGATGCGGTACTTAATCCAGGTGGAGTTCGTATAGGAACCGCTGAAATCTATCGTCAGGTAGAAAAGGTCAAAGAAGTACAGGAAGCCTTATGCATAGGGCAAGACTGGAAAGAAGATGTACGCGTGGTGTTGTTTGTACGCCTTAAAGAAGGATTCCAGTTAGATGAAACACTTAAAAAGCGTATTTGCGCAACAATCCGTGCAGAAACCACACCACGCCATGTGCCAGCAAAAATTATTCAAGTGGCGGATATTCCACGCACCTTATCGGGCAAAATTGTAGAGCTAGCCGTGCGAGAAGTTGTTCACCAAAGGCCGGTTAAAAATCAAGATGCTTTAGCTAACCCAGAAGCTTTGCAGCTATTTTCTGGCTTACCAGAGCTGCTAACTGACTAAATAGTATTTTAAATACTTTCCGCTGATGTTTTTGGCCACTGCTTTCGCTCCTTCGAACAGTGGTCTTTTTTTATTTGGCTTGAAGCCGATTTATTTAGACTTGTAACTGGCTAAGAAATAATGAATTCTAGCGGCATGCTTAATGATCCTGATTTTAATAACCTATTACTAACCCTTGAAGCTTATCGGCACAGGCAACTGATTTGGATAACGGGTGATGCTGATTGGTGCTCTAAACAAGTTTTAACGCTGTTAGCAAAACAGCAGCAATTATTAGCCCAACCTTTAGGTGGTGTTTGGATACAGGCTGTTGCTGCTAGCTCATCGCAGGTTGAACTTCCAAAGGGAATAAATTTTCTTTCTGCTTCTAAAAGCCGTGGTTTATTGGGTAGTGAGCAGCAGGTTTTAGTCATAGATGCTTTTAGCGGTTTTAATCCAGATGCTTTAGGTGCTTTGGCAGGAACACTAAAGGCTGGCGGAGTGCTGTATTTATTAACGCCAGAAGCTTGGTCAGCATCGGTTGATCCAGACTATAAACGCTTGGCGGCTTGGCCTTTAGAAGCTAAAGATTTAACCCATTATTTTGTGCAGCGTTGTGAAAGACTGTTAATTGAAAACCAAGTACCGCACTTTAGCCAACAGCAAGGGAAGCTAGGTAACTGGGTTGTTCCAAACATTTTAACTGCTGTAACCATTCAACCTGAAAATCAGCCTTTTTTAAAAATATTACCTTGGGGTGCTGTTAGTGAAGAGCAAGCCCTTTTAGTTACCCAGTTAGTTGATTGGTTTGCCAGTAAACCAGTCGTACCCCTAGTGATTACAGCTAATCGAGGCAGAGGTAAGAGTGGTGCTTTAGGTTTGTTGTTGCGCGAATTAATTCAACAACCGACTAGCAAAAAACTACTGGTTACAGCACCTTCTAGCCAAGCAGCCACTGCTATTTTTGCACGTATAGAAGATTTACCACCAGAAGAACAAGCGCAGGTTAGCTTTATAGCACCCGATGCCTTGTTAGAAGAAAAGCCAAAAGCCGATTTATTGTTAGTTGATGAAGCCGCAGCTTTACCTGTACCCGTTTTACAAGGTTTGTTAGCGGCTTACCCATGCAGTGTGTTTGCTACCACCCAACAGGGGTATGAAGGCAATGGCAGGGGGTTTGCTTTACGCTTTACTCAACATCTAAATCAACACACACCTAACTGGCTGGCGCTGAGTATTAATCAACCTTTGCGCTGGGCTGAGGGTGACCCACTAGAAGCCTTGGTTCACCGTTTATTGTTACTCGATGCTGAAGTAACAGACCCAGATTTAACTAGGGGTGCTTTAACTAAAATGCCGTTAAGTTTTACTTGGTTAAAGCAAGTCGATTTGGCTGCAAACGAGGCTTTATTGCAGCAGGTGTTTGGCTTATTGGTACTCGCTCACTATCGCACTACACCCGATGACTTTCGTCAGCTTTTAGATGCACCCGCTATTCACCTTGCTTGTGCTTGGCAAAACAATTTGCCGGTTGCGCTGGCTTTAGTTCAAGAGGAAGGTGGTTTTGATGCTGAGTTAGCCCAAGCCATTTTTATGGGAAAGCGGCGTCCGCAAGGGCATTTGTTGGCTCAGTCTTTAGCTTTTCATGGTGGGTTAGCTCAAGCAGCAGAAGTAAACTGGTGGCGCATTCAGCGCATTCTTGTTCATCCAGCATTACAACGGCAGGGTGTAGGAAAACAGCTTTTAGATTTTGTATTAGAGGAAGCCAAGCAGCAACCCAAGTTAGATTTAATAGGCAGTAGTTTTGGTGCCACAACTGAGTTATTGCCCTTTTGGTTTAAGGGTGGATATCAACCAGTACGTTTAGGCATCACTAAAGATCAAGCCAGTGGCGAACATACCCTGCAAGTGGCTCAAGGTATTTCTATTAAAGGTAAAGCTTTGCAACAACAGTTGGTTGAAAGGTTTAGCCTAACTCTGCCCGATGCTTTAACCCTGTGGTTAAAAGCCTTGCCAGCAGATTTATTAATTATTGTTTTACAAGCTTTGACTTTAAAAAAGGTGGCTTTAAGTAAGCAAGACCAGTTGGAATTAAATGCCTTTGCAGAGGGGCATAGGCCTTTAGCTGTAAGTCGAACAGCACTTAAAGCTTGGTTGTGGCAGGTTTTAGCAGAAAAGGTAAAAGCTACTCAGCTAGCGCCTTGGGTGCAGTTGTTGTTACAAGAAGTGCCTGAATTAAAATTACAGCAGCAATTAGCTTTAAAAGGCAAAAAAGAGTTGGATCGCTGGTTGCGTAGGTCGCTTAACCAGTTATTAGAGTAGGCAGCAGGCTGCTTTTATTTTAAGATGCTCAACCTTAGTCGTTTTCAGTCTTTTGCATACCTAGCCGGAGTTGTTCATGTTTAATCGTTTTTGGGTTTCCCTCTTTGCGGGGCTGGTCATGTCTTTATTGCTTGTTGGCAATTTGCAAGCAAGTACAAGTATAGGTTTAGGCTATGATGTTGCAAGGCAACTAGATAAAAACCAAGATGATGGGCAGGCAAACTTAGCATTACAGGTTTCTATTTTGCGTCGTTCTGCGCTAGTTGTAGGCTTGGCATCTGGAGAAAGCTACCAAGTAGTAGAGGCAGGCTTTAAGCGCTATAACGAAAAATATTTAAGTGGTAGTTTTTTTCAGCTAGGTGCTGGTTATTGGTATGGTGATAAAGACAAGGGTGCTAGTTCTAAATTAGGTGCAGACTTGCGCTTGGGTTATGAGTTACCCATTACTCGTAATTTGGTAGCTACGGGTGCAGTGTCTATGCTTTATGGTATTAATAATCCAGTTACAGGTAAAAGTGACGAACTGCTCTTTCGGCCTCATCTAGGTGTTATGTTTCACTTTTAAGCCATCCCTGGCTTAAGCCTTTAGCTTTCGGCTGGTATTAGGTGGGCTGTCAGTGCTTCGCGCAGCTCACCTTCAATAGGCATCGACTTTTTATCAGCAAAGTTATAATGTACTAGTGTTGCTTCCCCGCGTGATCCCATCTTGCCATTTTGCCAGGCCTCTTGAACCACCACAAAAGAGCTGTTACCTAGGCGTCCTAAATAGGTTTTAATTTCTATATCTTCGCCATAAAAAAGTTCGCCTAAAAAATCGACTTTGATACTCGCTAAAATTAAGCACCATTTTTTAGGGTCTAAATCGGGTGTGAAAAGGCGGAATAAATCGTTGCGTGCACGTTCAAACCAAACGGGTAAACGGGTGTTGTTAATGTGACCTAAGGCATCAGTATCAGTAAAGCTGGGTGAAAATTTATGGGTAAACATTGGTTGATCTCCAAGGGTGTGTCTAGGTGCTTGATAACAAAATAAAAACCTATTAGAGTTACTCTTGACGTAAACGTAAAGCTGTTTTTAATTTTTTTAAATGGATTATTGCTAAACCCTAGAGGTAATCATGCTTCGTAATATTAGAATTGAACACCGTATTTGGATAATAAACCTGCTTGCGGTGGTAGGTATGTTGCTTATGTTGTTGGTGGCAGTAAAGCAACAGTACAAAGAAATGGAGCGGATGAAACTACATGAAATTAGCCATCTAGTTGATGTTGCTGAAGGGGTTATGATTGATTATCAGCAAAGAGTAAAAGCTGGTGAAATGACAGAAAAAACTGCAAGAGCAGCTTTGTTAGAAAGAGTTAGCGCCATGACTTATGGCCAATACAAAGATTATGTATGGGTACACGATGCCCAAATGAATATGCTGGCACACCCCAGTCCTAAGTTAAGAGGTAAAAACTTGGGAGAGCTAAAAGATGTTAACGGCAAACAGTTTTTTCGTATGTTAAATGAAGAAGCCTTAGCAACGGGTGATTCCTATATGCCCTATTACTGGAACCGCCCAGGCAGTGAATTACCTCAGCCAAAGATTACCTATGTACGCTATAACGCTGAATGGGATTGGTTAATTGGTACTGGTGTTTATGTGGATGATATTGAAGCCCTGTTTATGGACAGTCTAAAAACGCTGGGCGCCATTTCATTTTTGGTATTACTTTTGTTAATGCTAGTTGGTTGGTTTATTACCAATTCTATTACGCGCCCTCTCGATGCAACTGTAAAAGCCATGCGTGAAATAGGTGCGGGTGATGGTGATCTTACAGTTCGCCTGAGTGAACGGGGTCGAGATGAAGTAATGGAATTAGCCAAGTACTTTAATATTTTTACTAATAAAATCCAGAATTTGGTTACTGAAGTTAAAAATTCAGTTGAATCCGTTGCTGCCGCTGCTAGCCAAATGTCAGCAACATCAGAGCAAGCTGCTTATAACCAAGCACGTCAAGCACAAGAAACGGATCAAGTTGCTACAGCCATGAATGAAATGAGTGCCAGTTTTTTAGATGTGGCACGTAATGCAGGTGATGCGTCTAATGCCGCAACAGATACAGATAAATCAACGGCAGATGGTCGTAAGAATGTTGAGCTAGCTTCTGCAGCTATAACGCATTTAGCTGAACAGATAAATCAGTCAACAGAAGTAATTCACCAGTTAAGTGAAGATTCCTCTAATATTGGCACAGTATTGGATGTAATACGCAGTGTTTCTGAACAAACTAACTTGCTAGCGCTCAATGCTGCGATTGAAGCAGCGCGAGCTGGTGAAGCGGGACGTGGTTTTGCCGTGGTGGCTGATGAAGTCCGCTCTTTGGCAAGTAGAACGCATGAAAGTACAGAAGAAATTAACCGCATGGTTACTCAGTTACAAGCACAAGCTGAGAAGGCTGTAACGGTAATGGCGGCAAGCATTAAAGAAACAGAGCAAACAGTAAATGCCGTAGAAAGTACAACGGGTTCACTTAACTCAATAGCCGGTGCGGTAGGGCATATTCGAGATATGAACCATCAAATTGCTTCAGCTGCTGAGCAGCAAGCGGCAGTGGCGGAAGAAATTAATCGTAATATTATTCGCCTTGTTCAGCTAAGCGAAGAGAATGCTTCGGCAACTGAGCAAACAAGAGTTTCTAGCACTGATTTAGCAGCCCTATCCGACAGACTACGAAATCAGGTTGGGCAGTTTAAAGTGTAACTTAAGCTATTTTATAGAGTATAAATATGAGTTTTGATTTTGTAACACCGGTGGAACGTAAAAATACAGCTAGCCTTAAATGGCAACGTTATGAGCAGCAAGATGTTATTCCCATGTGGGTTGCAGATATGGATTTAACTTCACCACCGGTGGTACAAGAGGCTTTAAGTAAAGCGGTAGCCGCTGGTGTGTTTGGCTATGGTGAAGTGCCTCAAGGGCTTAATCAGGCTTTTATAGATTGGTGTGCTAGCCAATATAACTGGCAAGTAGAAAAAGATTGGTTGGTATGGATTCCTGGTGTAGTGCCAGGGTTTAACCTTGCAGTAGAAGCTTGGCTTAAACCCGAGCAGGGATTATTGGTTCAGTCGCCAGTTTATCCACCCATTCGGGTATTAGGCCAGCTAAGAAAACGCCCTACGCTCGATATGCCAGTTAACACCAGTAAACTAGCCTCTTATTTAAAACCAGAAACATCAGCCTTAGTTTTGTGCAACCCACAAAACCCACTAGGCAAAGTGTATAGCCGAAAAGAGCTAGAAAAGCTGGCTGATATGGCAGAAGAAAATAACTTATTGGTTATTTCTGATGATATTTGGAGTGATTTAATTCTAGAGCCAGGTCTACGTCATGTGCCTTATGCCAGTGTTAGTGAAACTGCTGCCCAGCATTCTGTCACCCTTATGGCACCCAGTAAAACCTTCAATATTGCTGGCCTGTCTTGTGCCGTTGCAGTTATTCCTAACCCAGAATTGCGTGCCAGTTACCGCAAAAAAATGCGTGGCCTAATGCCAGATATGAACTACCTAGGTTTGGTCGCTGCCCAAGCGGCTTGGCAGGGAGGGCATGATTGGTTAGCAGCACTTAAAGTCCATTTAAATGCTAATTTAGCTATTTTAGAAGACTGGCTTAAAGACTTTCCGCAAATTGGCTACCAGCGCCCTCAAGCCACTTTTGTTGCTTGGTTAGATGTTTCTGCTTTGCAATTAACTAATCCAATACAAGCTTTTTTAGATGGGGGTGTAGCACTATCCCCCGGCGAGGCTTATGGCAAAAACAGCCATGTGCGACTAAACTTTGGTTGTTCTGCAACGCAATTACAGCAAGCGCTGCAACGTATGGCTAAAGTACTATATAATGAAGGGGTAATAAACTAGGTTATAAGCTTATGTTTTAACTGCACCCTTTTTCTTGTTGCCGGAGGCACCATGGATTTAATGCGCCGTTCCCTACTGGGACAATTGGCTCGCCTTAGTGCTGGCGTAGCACTTGTTCCACTTTCTAGCATTGCGACTGCTGGAATAAACGCCCAGCCCGCCCGCCGTGAAGGTGACCCTACTAAACGCTATGGAATGCTAATTGATTTACGCCAATGCATAGGTTGTCAGGCTTGTACGGTTTCTTGTCATATAGAAAACGCTGCCCCTATGGGTAAGTTTCGTACCACCGTTTCTCAGTATGAAGTTGAAGACCAAGCCAGCGGTGCACTAGCAACCTTTATGTTGCCACGCCTGTGTAACCACTGTGAAAACCCGCCTTGTGTACCTGTTTGCCCCGTTGAAGCAACTTTCCAGCGTCAAGATGGCATAGTAGTAGTCGACAGCGACCGCTGTGTGGGCTGTGCCTACTGCGTTAACGCCTGCCCTTACGATGCACGTTTTATTAATGACAAAACTCAAACCGCTGATAAATGCACCTTCTGTGCACACCGCTTAGAAGCGGGTTTATTGCCTGCTTGCGTAGAATCTTGTGTAGGTGGCGCACGTATTATTGGTGATATGCGTGATCCTAATAGCCAAATTAGCCAGATGATTGCTGAATATGGTGAGCAGTTAATGGTTTTACAGCCAGAAAAAAATACCGTTCCTCAGGTGTTCTACTTGGGTATGGATGAGCGCTTTGTAACACGCCCTGTGGCTGAAGCTGCACTTCTTGAAGTTCTAGACGATCAAGGTAAGGAGATGGGTTATGAATTCCGTGGCCATTGAGTTACTCGCACCCCGCTACCCCATTGCTTGGTACCCTTGGGCGGTACAGTATTTTTTCTTAATTGCCTTATCTTATGCCACCCTTTGGTTAGCAGCGCCGGCGTTAATTTTTGGTAAAAAAGACTGGTTGCCTACGGCACGTTTAGCACTTTTAGCCTGTTTAAGTGCCACGCTAGTTGCGCCTGTGGCCTTATTGGCTGACTTGCACCAACCATTACGCTTTTGGCATTTTTATGCCTATGCCAATACCCATTCTTGGATGTCGGTCGGTAGTGTGATTCTGCCACTCTATTTGTTTAGCGTAATGGGTTTAACTTGGATGGCTTGGCGTCCTGCTTTACAAGCTAACCGTCAAGCACCTGGCTTTTTAGGTTTTGTTTCCCGCTGGATTTCTTTAGGCACTAGCCCAACACCGAAGATTTTAATGGTAGTTGTGGGCGTTATTGCGCTGGTTTTTTCTACCGGCATTATGCTTTATACGGGTGCCGAAGTTGCCATAGTTAAAGCACGTCCTTTATGGAATACCCACTGGCTACCGCCTATGTTTGTAGCGACTGGTTTTATTACAGCGGCAGGTTTAATGCTGCTTTTAAACCGTGTTACGCAAATGAAAAACAGCGCCGTGAATAGCCAAATGTTAAAAGTGATGCTGGTTGCTACCTTGGCAGCAGCGGCGATTGCAGCGGCTTGGGTATTGGGCGGTATTAACGACCCACAAGGTTCAGTTGCTGCAGCAATAGAATCGATACGCTTTAGTGATTCTTGGCGAGCTACTGCACTCTGGGGAAGCATTACCGCAGTTGTTCTGTTTGTGGGAACGCTTTATATGCTGTTCAACACAAGCAAGCGTCCAGCCTTACACTCTTGGGTTTGGTTATTAGGCTTGGTGGCTATTCACCTGGGTTGGATGTTCCGCTGGGTAGTATTAATGGATGTGCAGCATGTGGCACGTAACAGTGCTGGCTTCCACCACTATGGTATTCCTGCCGGTTCTTCTGGTTTATTAGGGATTGTTGGTACTTTTGGTTTATGGCTAGCGGTAATGTTGTTGATAGATTTGTTTGTTCCTTGGCGTGATGCCCAACAAGGTGGTGTAGCAACCGATATTCAACCTGCTACTAATATAGATTCAGCTGCTAAAGGAGCAACTAGCCATGGATAAATCTCGTCGTCGTTTACTTAAAGGTGCGGTTGCTGCCGGTGGTGCTGCTACCTTTGCTGCCGGTTATTCAGACCCACTTATTAAGCTAGCTAAAGGTGTAACGGGTAGTGCGGGCGAAAAACCTAAAGACCGTATTCATGGTAATTCTTTAGCGCCAGAATACAGCGTTGATTTGAAAACAGGTGAGCTAACCCTTAACCCAGATCAGCGAGTTGCCTTTACTATTTGTTATGGCTGTACAACTCAGTGTGGCGTTAGAGTACGTATTGATAACACCACAGAAAAAGTTTTGCGTGTTTCAGGTAACCCTTATCACCCGCTATCGGCTGATGAACACCTACCCATGAAAACACCCGTGGTTGAAGCCTTACGTGGCTTAAGTGCTTATGCAGAGCAGGGTCAGCAAAACCGTTCCACTGCTTGTGCGCGTGGTAACGCCATGATGTCGCAGCTAGACAACCCTTTCCGTATTGACCATTGCTTAAAGCGTGTTGCTGGACGTGGTGAGCGCAAATGGGAAAAGATTTCTTTTGAACAGCTGATTGAAGAAATTTGTGAAGGCGGTGATTTGTTTGGTGAAGGCCATGTTGATGGTTTACGTACGATTCATAACCACGATGAGCTGATTGACCCAGAAAACCCTGAGTACGGTCCTAAAGCTAACCAGTTAATGGTGATGGAAGCGACCGACTATGGTCGTTCCGACTTGCTAAAGCGCTTTACCTTAAATGCTTTTGCGACCCGTAACTATGGGCACCATGGTTCTTATTGTGGCTTGGCCTTCCGTATGGGCTCAGGCGCGGTCATGAATAACTTGGTAAGCAATGCGCACGTTAAGCCTGATATTAAAAACGCAGAATTTATTATGTACATAGGTACTGCACCTAGCCAAGCGGGTAACCCTTTTAAGTTACAAGGTCGCTTAATTGCTAAAGCCCGTGCGCAAGGTACGCTAGAGTATGTAATTGTTGACCCTGCTTTGAATGCTGCGGCTTCTCATGCGGCAGATAACAATCATTGGGTACCCATTCGCCCAGGTTCTGACAGTGCGTTTGCTATGGCGATTATTCAGTGGCTGTTAGACAACCAAGGTTATGCTAAAGACTTCTTAGAATTACCGGGTAAAAAAGCGGCTGATGCCAAAGATGAAGTCAGTCACTCTAATGCTACCCATTTAGTTATCACCACTAAGGTCCACCCACGCGAAAGCTTCTTTTTAAGAGCCAGTGACCTAGGTTTAGCAGAAGCAGGTAGTGATGCTGATGTGCCTCTGGTGGTTGATGCTGCAGGTAAGTTGGTGAGCAGCGAATCTGTGCTAGCCGCTGAATTATTTGTTGAGCGTGAAGTCGAGTTAGTTGGTGGCGAAACGGTATTAGTAAAAAGCAGCATGACTTTATTGCGTGAATCGGCCAATGAATACGACCTAGCAACCTATGCTGAGCATTGTGGTATTCCACAAGAAAAAATTATTGAACTAGCGGCTAAGTTTGCGAGTCATGGTCGCCGTGCAGTAGTGAACTGTCATGGTGGCATGATGTCAGGCAACGGCTTCTACTCAGCCTTTGGTGTGCAGATGCTTAACCTACTCGCTGCTAACTACAACCGTAAGGGTGGTAGTTCAGTGGGTGGTGGTATCTTTAATGGTGCTGGTAAAGGTCCACGTTATAACTTGGCCGACTTCCCAGGTAAGCGTGGTCCTAAAGGTGTGTTTTTATCGCGCTCACGCTTTCCTTACCAAAAATCGTCTGAATATAAGCGTAAGGTTGCAGCGGGTGAAAACCCTTACCCTTCTCGTGCACCTTGGCGTCCCATTGCACCACCAACACTAACCGAACACCTACCTTCGGCTTTAGATGGCTACCCCTACCCAATTAAAGCCTTAATTGGTTGCATGGCTAACCCCATTTATGGCCAAGCAGGTTTAGAAGCAACTATTGCTGATAAATTAAAAGACCCCAAGCGCTTAGGTTTATTTGTTGCTGTGGATGGCTTTATTAACGAAACCAACCGCTTTGCTGACTATATAGTGCCTGACTCAGTGATGTATGAGGTTTGGGGTTTTACCGGTGCTTGGAAAGGTGCGCTAGGTAAGTTAACGACGGCCTGTTGGCCAGTGGTTGAACCACGTCAGCAAAAAACTGCTGAAGGCGAACCTGTGAGTATGGATGCCTTCTTTATTGCTGTGGCTAAGCGTTTAGGTTTAAAAGGTTTTGGTGAGAATGCCATTCCAGATGCAGACGGCAATTTGCACCCTTTAAACCGTGCTGAAGATTATTACCTACGCATGGCAGCCAATATTGCCTTTTTAGGTAAGCCTTTACCCTCAGCGAGTGAAGACGATTTAGCGCATAGTGGCATAGTGCGTTTACAGCCAGAAGTAGAAAAAACGCTAAAAGAAGAAGAGCGGGGGCCAGTTAACTTCCTTTATGCCCGTGGCGGACGTTTTGAAGATGCAACAGACCACTATAAAGGTGAGCAGTTAAAGAATGCTTGGACTAAAACCCTGTGTGTTTATAGTGAAACCATAGGCACTAGTATTGATACCATGAATGGTGAGTTTAACTCAGGTGTGCCTCGTCACAGTCACCCTTTGTTGGCTAACAAACAGCCAATGAGGGAAGTGTTTACTGAGCAAGAATGGCCATTGCTAGCCTTCTCATTTAAGTCGAACCTGATGAACTCTTATGCCATAGGTAATGAGCGTTTAAGAATGATTAAGCCTTATAACCCCGTGCAGATGAACATTAAAGATGCCCAGCGTTTTGGCATTAAGCATGGCGACACCATCAGCATAGAAAGCCCTGGTGGTGAGGTTGTGGGTTTAGCCTTAGTGAGTGAAAGCGTGATGCCAGGTTCGTTAGGTATAGAGCATGGTTATGGACACCGTGATTTAGGTGCAACACCCCATATCATTGATGGTGAGTCTCAGCCTGATATGCCTTGGATGCGTGCTGGCCTAAATATTAACGACCTAGGTTTCCGTGACCCCACTCGTAATGTGGATGGTACTTGGTTAGAACCTATCAGTGGCTCTGCAATTCGCCAAGGCTTACCCGTACGAGTAACACGCCTAGGTACAAGCTGATTTATACTGGTCTAAACACTAGATAAAATTATGTTACTGAGGACGTTAGCACAAGGCAAAAACCTGCGAGGAAGCGCAGTTTACTTCTGGGTAAATGAGCATTTTGAGCAGGTTTTTAACACAGTGATAACTACGTAAGTAGTAATTTACCCGCCAGTCATATTCATCATACGAACGACCTGGACGTCACCATCATTAGTAAAATGGTGGCGTTCAGGTTTAATGGCCATAGAATCAATAATCGCTTGTTTCAGTGGCTGGTTATTTTGTGGATGGTTGCGTAGGTAGGGACGTAAATCAATCGAGTGTTCATTACCTAAGCAAAGCAATAAACGGCCTTCAACAGTGACTCTTACTCTATTGCAGTCGCCACAAAAGTTATGCGAATGGGGTGAAATAAAGCCTAAGTTAATTGAAGAGTCGGGCATAGAATAATAGCGTGAAGGGCCAGCAGTCTTAGCTTTATTGGCTGTTAAGGCGTAACGGCTAGTAATAATTTTACGCACTTCATCACTCGAGCAGTAAGTCTCGCCTCGTTCATGGTCTGAAACCACGCCTAAGGGCATTTCTTCAATAAAACTTATATCTATTTTTTTGCTGCGTGCAAATTCCACTAAATCTAAAACTTCATCTTCATTGCGGCCTTTCATAATAACCGCATTCAGTTTAATACCCTTAAAGCCTGCCTGAATAGCAGCATCTATGCCATCAAGTACCTGCTGCAAATTGCCTGTGCGAGTAATGCGCTTAAACTTTTTGGCATCTAAAGAATCTAGGCTGATATTTAAACGGTGTAAGCCAGCAGTTTTTAAATCTTTGGCGTAGCGGGGTAATTGGCTGCCATTGGTAGTCATAGCAAAGTCTTTTAGGCCTAGTCCACCTATGTAATCAATCACCTGCATGACGTCTCGCCTAACTAAAGGTTCACCACCGGTTAGGCGAATTTTCTCGACACCTAGTTCAGAAAACACTTGAGCAATGCGGCCAATTTCTTCTAGGCTTAAAATGCTTTCTTTGGGCAAGAAGGTCATGCTCTCGCTCATGCAATAAACACAGCGAAAATCACAACGGTCGGTTACTGATAAGCGCACATAGGTGACTTGGCGACCAAAGTTGTCTACTAGTGTGTTGGTTAACTGCGCAACTTGGTTCATGGTGAGTTTACCTCCAAGGTTGGCTTCCAGCGTTCTGCTGCTTGAGTATCACTAGTACGAGCGCTAACCCAGTAATCACCCGTTAGGGTATGTTCTTTTTTCCAAAAGGGCGCACGGGTTTTTAGATAATCCATTATAAAGTTACAGGCATCAAAAGCATCTTGTCTATGGGCTGAAGAAGTAGCTACTAAAACAATTGGGTCACTGGGTTCCATACGACCTATGCGGTGAATAATACGGGTACCTTTTAATGCCCAGCGTTGTTCCGCTTCTTGTAAAATTGCTTTTAATGCCTGCTCGGTCATGCCTGGGTAATGCTCTAAAGTTAGGGCTAGCACATCAGGCTTTTCATTAAAGTCTCTAACATAACCAGTAAAAGTGACTAGTGCACCCAGATCACTTCGCCCCTTGATCAGTGCTTGTGTTTCTTGGTTTAAATCAAAAACTTTTGATTGAACACTAACATAATTACGGTTATTCATGAGTTAGCCCCCAGTGACCGGTGGAAAGAAGGCCACTTCATCACCTGGTTGAATTTGGTAGCTAGGCTTAGCCATTTGCTGGTTAACTGCCATTAACAAATTACTATTGGCTAGATGCTTGTCCCATTTTTTATCTCGGTTGCGTAGCTGAGTCACTAATTCTGCAAGGCTAGGGCTAGGCAGATCTACCAAGCTAAGCGATAACTTATCCACACCCAGTTGCTCACGTAGCTCAGCAAAAAAATGCACACTAAAATTAGTATTTGTAGCTGAAACAGCTTTTTCAGGCGCACTAGTGTTCTTAGCTTTAGGCGTTGCGTTAGTTTCTTCGGCAGTAAAATCCCAATCACCTGACTTGCCACCTTTCTTTTCTAAAACCCTGATACCTTCAATAATCATGCGTTTATCAACGGCTTTACACATATCATAAACCGTTAAAGCAGCAACCGAAGCTGCAGTAAGGGCTTCCATTTCTACTCCTGTTTGCCCTGCTAGTTTACAAGTCGCGTGAATAAGAATACCGGGGATGGATTCATCGGCAGTTAAATCAATTTCTACCTTGCTCAGCATTAAAGGGTGGCAAAGTGGAATAAGTTCAGGCGTTTTTTTTGCTGCCATAATGCCAGCAATACGTGCGGTGGCGAGCACATCCCCTTTAGGGTGACCACCTTCAATAATAAGCTGCAGGGTAGAAGGCTGCATTTTAATGCTGGCGCAGGCGGTGGCTGTACGTGAAGTTATCTGTTTTTCTGAAACATCCACCATACGTGCTTCACCACGAGCATTCAGGTGACTTAACTGATTCATTGGCTAGCTCCTTGATAACTGGGTAACCATTCATGGAAAGGATAAATAGCAACCACTTTACCGGCGGGAATTTCTGCTTTGTCATCGGGAATACGAATTAAACAATTACCCTGATGCGCAGAAGTTAAAATGCCAGAACCTTGTGAGCCGGTGGTGCGAACTTGTAGCTGGCCGCTCGCAGTAAAACTATAAATACCCCGATGAAAATCACTACGGCCGACTCGGCTATAAAAACTGGCTTCTGCTAGCGCTGGCCAAATAGCTGCCTGACTCTTGCCTTCACCTTGAAGCTGCCTAATTAAAGGTTGAATAAGCAGCATAACAGTAACTAGGGTGGCGACAGGATTGCCGGGTAAACCAGCAAATAAACAAGTTTGGCCGCTGCTATTCTTGCCTAAATGACCAAAAGCAAAAGGGCGACCGGGGCGAAGGGCTAAGCGCCATAAACGGGTTTCACCTAAGGCTTGTAAAGCTTGCTTAACAAAGTCGGCATCACCTACAGAAACTCCCCCGCTGGTGAGAACTAGCTGGTGGTTTTGGCTGGCGCTTTTTAAGGCGCTAGTCACTTCTGTAAGACTATCGGGCAGAATGCCTAGGTCGGTTACCTCGCAACCTAAGGCTTGCAACATGCCTAACAAAGTAAAGCGATTAGCATCATAAATACCGTTGGCTGGAAGCGATTCACCAGGGGCGGTAACTTCATCGCCAGTAGAAAAAATAGCGACTTTTAAAGGTTGGTGAACTTTTACTTGGGCAACGCCTAAAGAGGCAAGTAAACCTAATTGAACTGCACCTAAGCGAGTGCCTGTGGTTAGTAAAGACTGACCCTCTTGAATATCTTCGCCAGCTTGCCGAATATTGCTGCCAGCTTGAATTGTATCGGTGTTAGTAAAGCTAACTTCTTTACCTTCAACCACACATTGTTCAATCATTACTACAGTATCTACACCCTTAGGCAAGGTGGCTCCTGTAGCTATATAAACGGCTTCACCTGCCTTAATGGGCTTATCAAAACCTTTACCTGCTAAGCACTCGCCAACTATTTTCCATGTTAAAAACTTGCCTAAATCTTGGCTATTAAAGGCATAACCATCCATGGCTGAGTTAGTGTTTTGTGGCACGTTTATGGGTGCAATAACGGTTTCAGCCAAGGTAAAACCAGCGGCTTTATTGAGTGGTAATTGAATGCATGGAGTGGTTTGGTTGGCAGAACTAAGCAAAGCTTCTAGCGCTTCTTCAAGTGTTAGCTGTTTTTTTTGATCAGTCAGTTCGAAACAAGTAAGGCTCATTTCAGCTCCTTAGCTTACAAAAATCTAAAATAAAGCCTTCAAGTAGCTCTAAATTATTCAAATCTAATTGGGGTAGTGTGCAGTCGGCTGGAATAGCCGTTAAATCATCACAGGCAACAGCAACAACATGCGGATCTTCTTGATAACGCCAAGGTTTGCCAACTGAAGGGCGATTAAGTTCAATTTTAGGGAAAGCTTCATTTTTAAAGCCTTCGATTAGTACTAAGTCTAACTTGTCAGTAGCTAGGTGACTTAATAACTCACTTAACATGGGCGGCTCATTGCGTCTATCTTCGACCATTAGCGCCCAACGCTTATGGGAGGCTATCAGCATTTGTTCAGCACCCGCATGACGTAATTCGTAACTGTCTTTACCCGGAGTATCCACATCAAAATCATGGTGAGCATGTTTAATACAGCCAATGCGTAATCCACGCTGGCGTAAACGGGGCAGAAGCGCTTTAAGTAAAGTTGTTTTACCGGTACCACTCCAAGCAGCAAAGCCTAGTACGGGCAAGGGGTAGTTAATCATTGAGCGCTGACTCCTTTTTGTGTCGCCAAGCTGTTTGAGAACAGGCTATTTAATAACAGGCCGCTTAAGAGTAAGACACATAAAAAACATATAGAAATAAGGTACTTGAGAATATGTCATACAAGTTAGCAGGCTTATATTGATCTTAAGAGGTAGCTATAAGTTAGCAAGCCTTTAAGCAAGTTTAGAACATTTCATCTAACTTATTGAAATTACGCAAACTTTGCGAACTGAAGACTACTTTACAGCTACCTACTTCTGCATACCAGCGCCTTGGCTTACGTTCACCCTTAACGATGGCTTGCTGTAACTGTGGCGCTAAAGAAGTACGCAACAAGACCACCACCGGCTGTAGATTGTCACCATCACTGGCTACTGCTATATCACAGTTTTGCTCAGTGGCAGCTAGGTACAAACGCAGGGCTAAATCTTCAGGCAGGAAAGGACCATCGCAGGGTACAAAGAGTGTCCACTCTTGAGTAGACGCTTTTAAACCGCTCAAAATACCCATAAGTGGCCCGTGAAAACCAGCTTCAATATCGGTAATGACTGGATAACCTAAGGCGGAGTAATCATCTAGGTTACGATTAGCATTGATAATTAAGTCAGAAACTTGGGGAGCAAGGCGGTTGATTATTTGCTTGATAAGCGGTTGCTGTTGATAAACCACCCAGCCTTTATCTTGCCCACCCATACGCGAGCCTTGGCCACCAGCCAAAACAACGCCACAAACGGGTAAGGGCTGAAGTTTATTCAGCGAAGTAAGGCTCATAAAAATTGGTTCCAGCTAAGAGAACTAAGCAGCAGTACGAATACTATTAAGTTCTTTAATCAGTGTATCAGTATCTGGTTTGGCTTGTGCGGCATAGGCGGCAGCCACTTGGCTAGGTGCAGGTGCACCGGCAGGTTTAAGCGTGGTGATAAATTGCAGGCGGGGGTATTCTTCAGTTAAAGCCCTTAACCAACTAAAATAGCCAGAATTCCCTTGCACTAAAGCTTCACCCATATCGCTTTGGATATTACGCGCCAAACTACGGCTGTAAGTATCTTCTACCAGGGTAATATTATGATGTGCTGGTGGGCGATTAACAAAGTTAGTTAACCCAGGCGGGTCAAAAGAAGTGGGTATATGGCTAGGATAAATACTCTGCGGTGCATAGCTCTGCGTTGGCAGATTATTATACAGGTAGTGCAGGTCAGGAGAATAAACAGGCGCCATCATCAAACTCAAGACCAAAGAAAACTGAGCACCCTGCGCTGAATTCAGCGAAGTGTTCAGTGATTCTTGAACCTCAAGTGATTTTGTATAAGCGTTTTCAATACGCATGGCGTTTATGCAACCCTTCCGATGTATAGATGATTACGTATAAGGTTTCGGCTGGGTATTAGGAAACTTTAGTATGAAAAGCTAAAAATATGTCACTTTCTTACCTAGCGAGGTCTTGCTAGACTGTCTAGGACATCTTGACGGGGTGCCGAAGCGCTTAAACAGTGCAGAAGCTGAGATAACACCCGTTGAACCTGAACCGGTTAGTACCGGCGTAGGAATCGAGATACCTGCAAATCAAGGCTTAAAAGCCCTGCTCGTCCTGTGCACTACCGGTTCCCGCATTAATAAAATTAAACGTGGGAGCACTCAATGAACAAGCCAGAAACCTCGCTAGTTGAAACCAACTTTACCAGCCAGCATTTAAAAGAAACCGCGCAAGTCGATTCGGCCAGCGTCCAACCCTTACCCAATTCCCGTAAAATTTATTTAGAAGGCTCACGCCCTGATATTCGTGTGCCTTTTCGCTCCATTAGCCAAGCAATCACTGCCACCGATTCAGGCGAAGAAAAAAATCCTGATATTTTGGTTTATGACACCTCTGGCCCTTACACCGACCCAGCAGCCAAGATAGATATTCGCCAAGGCTTAGAAGCGTTACGAGCCAAGTGGATTGAAGAACGCCAAGACACTGAACTGCTTGACGCACCTACCAGTGACTTTGGTAAACGCCGCAGCCAAGACCCGACTTTAGAAGCCCTAAGATTTAACCTGAAACGCCAACCCCGCCGCGCTAAGTCGGGTAAAAATGTTACCCAGCTGCACTATGCACGCCAAGGTATTATTACTCCAGAAATGGAGTTTATCGCCCTGCGTGAAAACCAGCAGCGTTATGAACTAGGCACTGAAGCAGTAGAAGAACTGCTAGGGCAACAGCATCCAGGCCAGTCATTTGGTGCAGCCATTCCACAAGAAATAACGGCTGAGTTTGTACGTGAAGAAGTGGCAAAAGGTCGGGCAATTATTCCTTGCAACATTAATCACCCAGAAACCGAGCCAATGATTATTGGGCGTAATTTCCTAGTAAAAATTAACGGCAATATCGGTAACTCAGCTTTGGGTTCTTCCATTGAAGAAGAAGTGGCCAAGATGACTTGGGGGATTCGCTGGGGTTCCGACACTATAATGGATTTATCCACTGGCAAGCACATTCACGAAACCCGTGAGTGGATTATTCGTAACTCGCCCGTACCCGTGGGCACTGTGCCCATTTACCAAGCGCTAGAAAAAGTAAATGGCGTCGCTGAAGACCTCACTTGGGAAATCTTCCGTGACACACTGATTGAGCAAGCCGAACAGGGTGTGGATTATTTCACCATTCACTCAGGCGTGTTGCTGCGCTATGTACCCCTGACTGCAAAACGCTTAACCGGCATTGTTTCCCGTGGTGGTTCGATAATGGCGAAATGGTGTTTAGCGCATCATAAAGAAAGTTTTCTTTACACGCATTTTGAAGAAATTTGTGAAATTTGTACCCAGTACGATATTGCGCTTTCTTTGGGCGATGGTTTGCGCCCCGGCTCGATTGCCGATGCCAACGATGAAGCCCAGTTTAGCGAACTAGAAACCCTTGGCGAGCTAACTAAAGTGGCGTGGAAATACGATGTGCAGGTGATGATTGAAGGCCCAGGGCATGTGCCTATGCACTTAATTAAAGAAAATATGGACAAGCAGCTAGAATGCTGTGATGAAGCGCCTTTCTATACGCTTGGCCCTTTAACTACCGACATTGCACCGGGTTACGACCACATTACTTCCGGCATAGGTGCGGCCATGATTGCTTGGTACGGTTGTGCCATGCTTTGTTATGTTACGCCCAAAGAACACTTAGGCTTGCCGAATAAAGATGATGTAAAAACCGGCATTATCACCTACAAAATAGCTGCCCATGCAGCGGATTTAGCTAAAGGCCACCCAGCGGCACAGCGTCGTGATAACGCCCTTTCTAAAGCAAGGTTTGAATTTCGTTGGGAAGACCAGTTCAACCTAGGTTTAGACCCAGATACAGCGCGTAGTTTCCATGATGAAACGCTACCTAAAGACTCAGCCAAAGTTGCTCACTTCTGCTCCATGTGCGGCCCTAAATTCTGCTCCATGAAAATAAGCCAAGAAGTGCGTGATTTAGATGAAAAGCAAGTAGCAGCAATTAACGCCCAAGCACAAGAAGGCATGATAGAAAAATCCAAAGAGTTCTTAGCCACGGGAGCGAAAATTTACCACAAGGCTTAAACTCTAACTTAGCAAAACTAAAGCCCAGCCAACGTAAAGTGTTTGGCTGGGCTTTTTTATGTTCTAGTGGCAAACTTGTTTAAGTGCTAGAAGAATGCAAAGCCCATAGCGTAGATTTTAGGGAAGGTGATTTTAGCAATTCAAGCTTCACCTATACCGACTTAACTAACAGCTTGTTTAGCAATACTAATCTAACCAGTGCCGACTTTGCAGAAGCAACTAACTACGCTATTGATGTTTATCGAAATGAAATTAAACATGCAAAATTTAGCCGTTTTGAAGCGACTAGATTGCTAGATAGCTTAGAAATTGAATTGGTGGATTAAGCCTTATTTACTAACCTTTGCTCGCCAAACCAGCTAAAACCTCTCTAAAGCTATTTAATCCTGCTTCTAGGTTTTCAATGATCTCTTCGGCTAGGTCATCCGGCTCTGGCAGATTATCTAAATCTGTCAGGCTTTTATCTTTTAACCAGAAAATATCCAAGCTGGTTTTATCGCGTATTATCAGTTCTTCATAACTATACTTACGCCAGCGCCCATCAGGGTTATTCTCTGCATGCCAGGTTTCAGTACGGGCGTTTATATTTTCAGGGTTATAACACGTGATAAAATCAGTTAAATCTTCAAAGCGCAGCGGTTTTCTTTTTAAGGTGTGGTGAATATTGGTGCGGTAATCGTAGAACCAAACGTCTTTTGTCCAAGGCTCTGGACTGGCCGCTTGGTTATCAAAAAATAATACGTTAGCTTTCACACCTTGCGCATAAAAAATGCCTGTCGGTAAACGCAAAATAGTATGCAGCTTGGTATTTTCTAGCAACTTTTTACGGATAATCTCACCCGCACCGCCCTCAAACAAAACATTGTCTGGCACAACAATAGCGGCTTTGCCTGTGGTTTTTAACATACTGCGAATATGCTGCACAAAGTTAAGCTGCTTGTTCGAGGTTGTTGCCCAAAAATCTTGGCGGTTATAGGTTAGGTCTTCTGTTTCTTGCTCACCTTCGTCGTTGGTAAAACTCATCGAGCTTTTCTTACCAAACGGTGGATTAGCCAACACATAATCGACGCTGACCGGACTAGGCGCAATAAGCGCATCGTTGGGAGACACTAAGCTTTCACCGTCTATCTCACCAATGTTATGCAAAAACATATTCATCAAACACAGGCGGCGCGTGTTAGCGACAATTTCATTACCGAAAAAAGTCTTGTGCTTCAGGAAATGCTTCTGGTCTCTATCTAACTGATAATTTTCAGGGTTATTCAAGAAGTCATAGGCAGCAAGAAAAAAGCCACCTGTACCGCAGGATGGGTCAGCAATGGTTTTATTAGGTTCAGGCTGTACACATTCCACCATGGCACGAATTAATGAACGTGGTGTAAAATACTGCCCCGCACCTGATTTAGTATCTTCTGCGTTGCGCTCCAGTATGCCTTCGTAAATATCGCCCTTAACATCAGCGCCCATCACCAGCCAGCTGGTACTATCAATCATGTCGATTAAGCGAAACAGCTTGGCAGGATCCTGAATTTTATTTTGTGCCTTGGTGAAAATCTGCCCTAACATGCCTTTGTGCTTGCCCAGTTCGCGTAAAATCTCCACGTATAGCACTTCAAGCTCTGCGCCTTTTTTGCTGGTTAACGCTTGCCAGTTGTATTGCTGAGGAATACCCACATCACGGCTGTAGGGCGGCTTGCTGTACTCATCGGCCATCTTTAAAAAGATCAGGTAAGTCAGTTGCTCTAGGTAATCACCATAGCCCACACCGTCATCACGCAAGGTAGTGCAAAAACTCCAGACTCTGGAAACGATTGAAGCAGTATTCATTAATAATCTTCCTTAGCAGCAAGCACCTGCTTGCCTAGTGGGGTTAAACGGTATTTTTGTAAGCGGCTACGTGGCTTGTCGGGAATTGTCATTTCGATTAGCTCAAGCTCTAGCCCTTTATTCAAATAATGAAGCCTGAAGTGCTCGGCATGTTTTAGACTCAATTCGTGCATTAACTCCGTGCGCGTCATCTCGCCTTTAAACACGTTCAAAAGCGCTACCAATTCATCTGTGACTTCCGCGGTGACTTCCGCGGTGACTTCCAGGGTAGGTTGTTCACTAGCCAGCTCAAGCTCCGCCACTTTCTCATGCACAGGTAGGCGAACTAAAAAATAAGTGCGGTCTTCGTCGGTTTCAAAAATAGGTTTAGGCGAGCCGTTGCGTGCCATTTTATCGAACATTTTAGGCAGACCTGTGGAGCGGCCTTCGGTTAAATCCAGCTCTTTCAAAAATTCACCAATGCGGCGATTGCGATAACGGCGGCTAACCGCATTACCTTGCTGCAAGTCGGCTAATTTAATAGAACGGTCAGGGCCAGGAAAACTTAGCACCATTAGTTCATGCTTATAAATACGTACTTCTATTGGCTCGCGAATTTCATACGAACGGTGATACACCGCATTCACCACCGCCTCTTCAATGGCTGCGTAAGGGAAATTCCAAAAGCGTTCCGCTTCGGCACGGTCTGGGTGCTTTACCACAAACTCTTTTAAATACTGCGCTTCAATATAACTCAAGACATCGCGGGTAATGCGCCCAAGCGGCCCTTTAAAAACTTTCTCTTCAAAATGATCACCACCCGCACCTTCGGGGAAGTACACCACATCAATTTGCGTAACGGGGAAAAACTGCTCTGGATGCGGATTGAAGAACAGCAAGTCTACATTTTTAGGAAATAGTGCCTCAGGCGGCCCACCGACAATATTCAAACGCCGCGCCAACTGCTCCACTGACATATTCGCAGCATTTTTAGCTAAATCACTGCCGATTTCGGTGAGAAACTCACGAATGAGGTGCGGTGCTAAATCATCCAGCTTTGCGGTTTGTTTATAACGGTCATCAAAAGGCACGGTTGCCGCCAAAGAAATCAGCTCGCGCTCTGTCTCGCCTGTCGCTTTCACCGTACTGGTATGTTTGCGAACATAATAAGCCCAGTCGGATTTCTTCTGACTCAAACTGACCTTGGCCTTATAAGGACGTGTTTCGCCACCAAACGCCCACAGCACTAATATATGTTTACCCTCAATCTCGTAAACTGCGGTAAGCGGATGGTAAGGCGGCTGAATAGCTGAGTTACCCAAATTCAACAACTCTTTTTGAATGGTATCGATTTGTTCTGGCGCTAAGCCCACGGGCGGCAACACAGGTTGACCGTTGTCCTCTGCCACCCCGATCACCACATAACCGCCACCGAGATTATGAAAATCATTAGCAAAGGCAGAAAGCGTGTGGATAACGCTTTCTGGATTCCAACCTGCTTTGTATTCCACCCGCTCACTTTCGATCGTGCGTTGGTGAAGAAGGTTGGTTAAGTTGATGGGGAGTTTGCTCATAGATTAACTGCTGTAGTTTAAAGGACTGCCTAGACCGGTAGCAAAATAGGCAAGGACACTTTATTGGCTATAGGGGTATAGAGATCAACATCAACTTCTGGAGCTTTAATCGATACTATCAGAGAGTAACGTACAGCGCGCTCATACTGCTTAAGCGCTTGCCTACTTTTCCACCATCCTGAGGATGGGTAAATAGCAATCTCACCCCTACTCGCCAATTCCGCAGCGCTACCTTTCCATATATCAGAATGCAGCGAGCCTTTATGTCGGTTTGAAGTGCCAACTACCCAAGCAGGGTCGCTATCACCACTAGATGTATAGATCACATCTTCTCGGGCTTTAGCATTAATTCGCGCTCTAAAATCTTGTGTGCTTTCGAGCGGACGCTTTACCTCAAAACGTAAACCATGCGACTCATAACGATACCGAGAAGTTACACCACGAGCTGACGGATTAGGCTCAATAAAGTAAGAGAGTGTTACCCGCATCTCTACCTCTGTGTTACCTAACGACTCCAGCTCATCCAGCGGCCAAGGCAAATTGTGCAGGTTCATATCCTTGTATTTTGGTGCGGCACTACCCTCGCGCATAAAGGGATGCAAATAATCTTCACACACCAAAGTTAAAGAATTATTTGCACTCCATAAGGCACGCTCGATGCTAGGCTCCCCAAAGCCACAGTGGCGTATCAAGTTAGCTATCTGCGTTTTGTTTGGCTGACCTTTAGTGGATAAAAACACGTCTTTCATTGCTTGAGTCCATTCAGCAGAGTGCACCATTAACCCTCGAATTGTTTCTGGCCAAAGCTCAGGGTAATGACTCATTAGCTGAGCAGCCATCCGCGCAGCAGCTGCTGAAGCGGCACTGGTTGCATTGGTAGTGGTAAACAACCGCTCATTAATTTTTGCATTAGTGGTTAATACGCTTAAGCTTGGCATCCAAGCTGCTCCAAGCCTGTCTTTAGCAGCATTGCCACCCTCAAATACCACATCAGGTTTTAGTGGCCAATGCGGCTGCCAAGTTTGCGAGGTTGTACTAAAAGGACTCAAACCACCAAAGGGAGCAATTGGTTGATAATTCTGAGTACCAGACTCGGTAATATTTACCAAGTTTGTCATTGCCCCTACTGTTAATGCATTCCAAGCTTGTGCTGGATCATGGATGCCATCGGTTGTATTACTATTGGGGTAATCTAACCAAGCATTTGGATCATCAATGTTACCTGCAGAAACAATAAATAATTTTGGCTCTTTACCCTGTTCATCCGCATCAGAGGTTAGTCTGTCGATGCTTGCCGACCATGCTGAAGGTCGCCCTCTATCACGATTATCTTTAGCTGTAACCGCCATACTAAAAAGACGTTTACGGTTTGGAGCTATAACCGCTGGTCTAGAAACTGCTTCTACTGTGAGATAGCCATGATGTTGCGCATTAGAACTATTAGCGCCATTCAAAGGTAAAAGCTTTACTGACTCCAAACGATGCTCAATAGTAATTAGCTGTGTCGTTACTAGTGCGTCAGTCAAATCGCCAAACAATGCGACACCAGCCATTTCAGTGCCGTGTCCGTGCTGATCATTCACTCCCCATCCCGGCTCAACAGTATGTAAATCGGTTCTTGCTAAAGCTTGCCGTAACAGTGGGTGGCCATTATTAACACCTGTATCCAGTACACAGATATAAGGAACATCTGCACCCTCAAAAGGCATTGTTAATCTGGCATCTAACTCATTCGACCACTCTGGTTGCTCACTAGGTGCTAGTGAATCAAAAAAATCAGCCGTTTCTTTTGCCCTACGTAACTCAGCAATGCTATTTAGCGTCATCATTGAGCGTTTTATTTGTCCAACGGAACCGTAAACGAGAAGCACTGTTCGCTCAGGGAATATCAACTCTCCCGCAGCCAACTCAAACCCTAAACTTTCTGCCATTTCGCGAAATTGCGCGGTAACAGCTTGCCTATCCTTTTTAACTGGCAACCATACTTCCCACCAAAGCGTTTCAGTGTCTGACACTGGCATCGACTCTGGTGTATCTGTCCATAATGACTGTAAGGTTGCTGCGCGTATCTCGGCTATAGCATTCAATAACTTGCGATTTTTAGGACCTTTTTCAGTATCTTTGCCCTCATCTAGATAGGCAAGAATTAGCTTCTCGAAAAAAGCTAGCCTACCTTCAGGCACAAAAACTGTAGCTAGAACTTTATTCTCATCACGACGAACATTGCGTAGCTCGATACCAGAACGTTCACTTGCCAACGATTCAAAAGCTAATTCAATATCTGGAAAACTTTCAAACTCAATTTGCAAACCGAAGCCTTCATCCATGCCTGCACCACGCTGTACTTGTGCGGCTTGTGCAAACGTTGCTTCTAGATTCTGCACTTGAGTTATTAACGCAGAACCATGTCTAGTTCGATCTCTACCCACCATAGGTTTAGGATCAATTTTGCGTGATGGCCTACTAAAGCGTTCGGCACTGGCTTTTGCTTGCAAAACAATATGCGAGTATTTTTCCTGTTTATTGTCAGCCATCAGACATCCTTATCCTTAAATATCTTTGTAATTTAACCGTGCCGAAAGTCTGCGCCTTTCCTCTAAAGCCACACCAATATCTTTTTCTGTAACCGTATTTCTGCGCTCTATCAAAGCGGTTTTTAACACCTCATCTGCTGCTCTAGTTAACTCTGCATAGCTAAGCCCTAGCGCTTTTTTGGCAAGGCGTTTCCAAGACGTATTTTTAACCGCCATACGCGAAAGTCGGCCTTTTAATGCGCTGGCAATATGCTCTTCATCTGGCAGCTCATAGTGCAAAAGGTCATCAAAGCGACGGAAAAGTGCATTGTCTAGAATTTCCGGATGGTTAGTTGCGCCTATAATTAAACTATGCGAATCGTCTTGTTCAATCATTTGCAAAAAACTATTTAAAATACGCCTGACTTCACCCACATCATTACTCAAGCCACGCTGCGAGCCTATAGCATCAAATTCATCGAAAAAATACACTCCACGAGTTTGTTGGGTCGAATCAAAGACCTGACGAAGTTTGGCTGCCGTTTCACCCATAAACTTTGTGATTAAACCATCGAGACGTACTTCGAAGAGAGGTAAGCCTAACTCACCAGCCAATACCGCTGCCGTCATAGTTTTGCCAGTACCAGGTGGGCCAACCAGTAATAGTTTTCGGCGAGGTTGCAAACCTTGAGACAAAATCTCGGCAGCATGACGCTGCTCAAGAATAATACGTTCAAGCTGCTGTTCTAACTCAGCATGCAGCACCATGTCAGCAAGACGTGATTTTGGATAGCTAACGGTTAATAAATTAGCTAGTTCACCACGAGGCTTGCTTATAGGCACCGTATTACTTGCTTGCGTGGCCATTCGGCGCGCTTTAGCTTGATCAATTAAGTCACGCAGCTCTTCAGCAAGTTTGCCATGCCCGAGCTTTGCTTCATGGGCAGCAACCTGCATCGCCACAGAATAAAAGCGAGCATCGTCGCCTTCCAAATGTGACTGAAGCAATGCTTTAAGTTGATTTGCGCTAGCCATTGGATGATCCTCTCAGCTGAAGCCTAATTATAGCTGAGAAACTTCAGCAACCCTATAAGGGTGATTACAAATACTTTACAGCTATTTTTTTAACTTTACTAACCACTATATAACCAGACTAAAATCATGACGACCATTGGCAAAAGCCGAAAGGATACGGATAACACCTACAGGTTCCAACCTCCTTTGTATTCCACACGCTCGCTTTCGATAGTGCGTTGCTGGAGTAGGTTGATGGGGAGTTTAATTGTCGATAGCTCTACACTCATTAAAATATCCCATCTGTAGAAACACCAAAAACTGTATATATATCTTCAAGATACTTAGAATCCAGCGGCCACTTCCTAGGCATAGTCATTTGATAATTACTAACTAACCATCCTAAGAAAATAACAACTGAATCACGATAAAAAACTGATTGATTTCTTTTATCTCTTATTACTTGACCAATCCACCTTTTCTTTTCATACCATTCTTCAAGTGTTTTTGCTGTAACTTTAGATAACTCATCTCTATAGCTATCAGCAATAAGGAGGCTCAAACGACTTTCGGAAAGAATCTGCTCACCTGTTAATTCTGAATATATTTTTGACGAAACATCTAGAACAGTTTTCAAAGTTTTGTCATAAGCAAGAAAACTATCTTTAATTTCTCTAAAAACATCATCTGTTGTTTCTATAAGTGCTGCGCCTTTTGCAAGAGAGCGCCTTATTTTTTTCTTATCATCTTCTGGAAGCTTAATAGATGGTTTATAGTCACTACTATGAGCCATTTCAGCATAAGCATGTTGAAGAATAGTTCTTACTTGAACTTCACAGTTCACTCCTACTGGTATAGACACCCCTTCAAAAGAAAAAACCTCATTGTTTTTTAAGACATAATGGTCGGATTGATAAGCAAAGTAGTCTGGTCTTTCTAATCGTTCTTTTTCGTAGTCTCTATCTTTTGAGAAAGACCACGAGCTTATTGAACTAATAACTTCTCCGATTAGAGAAACATCTTCCAAAAGTAGCACTATAAATCTAACACCAACTTGATCGGTTACTTCCTCAAGAGGATCTTCTTTTGGCTTTCTTATTAAAGCTTTTTCAAGGAATGAATCCGTTTTTTTAACTCTTGGTTTAGGCCATATTTGGAAAAAAACCTCGACTTTAGCAGCAGAGCCTAACTTATCAGAAAGCCCAGAAATAATAGTTTCAGTGACCCATTGCCCATACTTTTCAAGTATAGGTTTGCGAGCCTCGTACGCTTTTCTAAGCTCAAACTCATTCATACGCCAGACTCAACCTTTCCTTTAATTTTAATATCAGTCCAGCCATCTAAAAAAACACCAACCTTTACTGACTCCTTAAAAATAGCTGGTGAGGCATAAAGTGTCACCCCCGATACAAATTTAACAGACTGTCTTCGAAGCTTTCCTTTTAAAAGCGAGAGATCCTTGGATATAGATTGTCCTATTTTCTTTTCATTACATAAATTAATAAATTTGTCTTGTTGATCAACAGGCAACACATCTTTTGCAAACTCTCTAGGAGAGATTATTTCTTTGTTACTCCTTAGATAAGAAATAACATCGCCTTTAAGTTCTACTTTTTCTGATTGCTCTATTGGAAGAGTATCTATAAAACTTCTCGTTACTTCATAAAACTCTTTAGTTTGCCTAGAAGCATTATGAGATAGCTTACATTTAAGAAATGATGAATAAAAATAAGATGCAGCATCACCACTACCTGAGTTTTGCATCATGTGATCGAATATTTTTATTTCAAAATCCTCTGACCTTCTATTTAGCCTATCCTCTGCTTTTTCAACTTCTACAAAAAATGCAATCTTAAATAACCTTTGGGACTGCCCAAGTACCATATCGTTGATATAAACAAGAGTAATTCCTTCTTCTCGAATCTGTTTTTGTAACGCTTGATCAGAGTCTGCTTTAATAATAGCAACAAACCTAACTTCACCATCATCCACAAGGCAAGTGCCTTGTATAAAAATTGCTGATCCGGCTTTTATAGATCCTATTGTTTGTGCCCGTGATAACTCTTTTGATAAATGCTTCGAGCTTTTAATAAAATCTTCATCTGTACTGTCAAGCATAAATGCTACGTGGTAAAAAGGGGTATTAACAGTCTCATCATCTACTGTCACTTCTACACAATGGCTGCCATTAGATAACGTATCAACTAAGCGTTTAGAAACCAGCTCATTCCCTTTGCTATCTAACGTTATTATATTTTCACTTTCGATGGGGGCTCTTTGCTCAAGCTCTTTAGCCCTAACAACTTCATGCGCAATAACTCTATTTATTTTTATATTATTTATGTTCATTTGGTATTTCCATGTTGCTATCGAAGTTAGTAAGCATTCCTGAAAATGCTTTTTTAAGTATGGATTGTCGTAGTAGTTCTGCTTTGATTAAAGAATCTTCAATTTCCTTTTCATTTCGTTCGATGATGGATAGTTTTTCTTCTAGCAGATTAACGATTTCTTGTTGTTCAGCCAAAGAACAAATAGGTAAAAAACTATTGCCAACATCGGTTTGATTTATACTTGCTTGGTTGACCGCATGCTTTGCATTCTTACAAAGTTCTTTACGTCCAATAATAGTATTCAAATACAGCACGATAAATTCACGTTCAATTGTTTTTGATAAAAGAGTGCAGCGCATTATATTGCTTTCAAAAACAATTGGTTCGTCTAATTTACGAATCAATGCTGATTTTCCAAGGTATTCAATACTATTAACACGGTTAACAATCAAATCACCTAGTTTTAAGCCATATGTATCTTTTTCATTATCTGTGACTGCTAATCTTTTTAATGACTGCTTATCCGTTACTCTCCCGTCATAAAAATTGTCAATTCTAATAATTTGACAGCCTAAACCATAAAATGAGGATGGTTTATATAGCCCGTTTTGTGGCGAATTCTGCAACAAATCCGACAACTTTAACCAAGCCCATGATGCAGGGAGTCCTCCTATTCTCTGGTACGCATCATTTGCATGTACATCAGAGCTTTTTGGCAAGACTGGCTTGCTCGGCTTTTTCCCTTCTTTGCCTTTTTCTTCCCAGTCTTTAACGGCTTGCTTCCATTCTTCTAGTTGTTGTTGGTAGCGGGTTTCGCGTTCGGTTTGGATGCGGGCGAGGAGTTGTTCTGGGGTTTCTAGTTGGTCGGCGTTGTCTTTGCGCCATTGTTCGGTGAGTTTGCCTTCAAAGGCGTGTTTGAGCAGGGCTTGGCGGTAAATTTTGAGTTGTTCTTGGGCGGTTTTTAGGGAAGCAATGCCGCTGTCGAGTTCTGAAAAAAGCTCTTCGATTTTGGTTACTATGAGTTTTTGTGCGTCGTAAGGCGGTATAGGAAAGTCATAGTTCCATAAAAGATCTGGATCAACGTGCGGCGTGCCACTTCCCTTAGCTCTAGTGTTAATTTCTTGATATTTAGACAGCAAGAAATAATAAGCATACTGATTTTCCATGCTAGGAAAGTTTAATCGCATCAACGTGCTTCCTAACGCACCTTTTAGACCCTTGCCAACAAGACCTGAGCGTGAGCCATCCCAGACCATAAGGAAGTCAGTATCACTACATAAACGACAACCTTCGCCATCAGTCCAAGACTTTATAATGCCGTGTTCAAATGCTTCTATATCAACATAAGGTAGATGGTATTCTGCGCTTTTAATAACGGACTGTTTTTTGGGTTTTTTACCCTTTTGATACTCCACAAACTTACCAAGCTTTACGATTTCCCAGTCTTTAGGTAGCCCTTTTTGATTTTCCATCACGCCACCAACTCCTGATTCATCACTTCAATAACCCAGTCCATTTTATCCCCAAATAATTGGTACATTTTCCCTAGTCCGCCTTGTGAGTCAAAGGGTGCCATTTCTAGGTCTTCGCGTTCGCAATGAAACGAGCTGGCGATATGGTCGCGAATAATATGCAGCCACGCCATTTGTTGTTCATTAAATTTTTCACTGTTGCCTGAGTGGTATTGCATAATCCAGCGTTGGAAATTCTTACGCACGGTGGCGTCAAACGGCGTAATACTATGGTCTATGCCACACACACGGCGAATCAGAGCGACTAAAGCGGTTAGCTCCGCAACAGGTGTTGTGCCTTTATAGCTGTCTAAGTGGGCATAGGCTTGCCAGATACGCAGCGGTGCCAGTTTGGGGCGCTCTTGTTTAATCACATCCAGTAAGGTTTTGATATGTGAATAAGTGACTTCGCTGCGCCGCGCGGGGGTATGAAAATAAATGCTTAGCGCATCAATTTTGTCGGCTTGCTCGGCTGCTTTTTCCTTTAGGTAGTCGGAAAATTCTTGGGTGAGCACCTTGGCATTTTCTGTGGTGTCGCCTGCCCATTCTGCTTTGATGAGGTCATCTAAATCATCGTGCACGACGGTTTGTTCTTTATCACGGCGAATGCTGTCAATAAGCTCTATCAGTTCGCCATTAAACACTTTGGCCACTTCACCCACCAGCTCGGCTTGGGCTTTATCTCGATGGCTATCGCCGGGGTCGGTGCCTTCGAGCAAACCAGCAAGTTCTAAAGCTTTTTGTTCTACGCGGTCGCCATCAATGGCGTTAAACAGTTCGCCAACAATGGCTAATAAAGGTACACCACCTGCTTGTTTGGCTATACGGGCACGCTCTTTGTCATCGAGCTGTTTATCGAGCCGCGCTAAGCGCCCAGCCAGTGATGACACCGTATCGCTGTCGCTCGCGCCCATCATCACGCCCATGGCTAAATCTTTCAGTGCCACGCTGGGTTTGGTAATTAGTGGCCGGCTGGCAGTTTTAATGGATTTAGTAACGCCGATGGCATCGACAATCACATAGTGGGTTTTGGCACTTTTTGCCGATGGGGTTACTTTTTGTAAGCTGTCTTTATCGAGGGTGCGCGTGCCACGGCCTTTCATTTGTTCGAAATAGTTTTTGCTTTTTACATCACGCATAAATAATAGGCATTCGAGTGCTTTAACATCTGTGCCAGTGGCGATCATATCGACGGTAACAGCAATGCGTGGGTAATAATCATTGCGTAGCTGCGCAAGAATGGCCGCAGGGTCCTCGCCCTCTTCTAGCACTTTGCCTTCGGCATCTAATTTATCGTTCGCTACACGGTAGGTCACTTTTTTACAAAACTGGTTACTGCCGCCAAACTCCTCGCGAATGATTTGAATAATATCATCAGCGTGGCTGTCGGTTTTGGCGAATACTAAGGTTTTGGGTACTTCAGTGCGCCCAGGAAAAATAACCGGTAAGGTTTCTTTAAAAGTTTTAATAACAGTACGAATTTGATCTGGGTTTACAATGTCACGATCCAACTGTTTGGCGCTGTAGGTTTGCTCCTCGTCTTGCATTTCCCAGCGTTTGCGGCGCGTGGTACGTTCACGCTTTTCAACCTGCTGCTTGGCGGTGATTTTGCCGCCTTGGGTGGTTTTCTCCGTCTCGATAATGAACACTTCATTGCCCACGTTTACACCATCGGCAACGGCTTTTTCATGGCTGTATTCACTGACGACATTCTTACGGAAAAAACCGAACGTACGCGCATCAGGGGTGGCGGTCAAACCTACCAAATAGGCATCAAAATATTCAATGACTTGCCGCCAGAGGTTATAAATAGAGCGATGGCATTCGTCAATAATAATGACATCGAAAAACTCAGGCGGAATTTTTGCGTTGTAGACCACGGGCAACGGATCTTTAGGCTTGGTTAACTGTTCAGCAGGATTTTGCTCTTCGAGCGCATCGTCTAATGGCTCATCTTTCAGCATGGAATACATGCGTTGAATGGTGCTGATATACACTTGTGAATCGGTGCTGATATGCGAGCTTTTTAAACGCTGCACGCTGTAAAGCTCGGTAAATTTACGATTATCGTCATTAGGCACAAAGGTCATAAACTCTTGTTCGGCCTGCTCGCCTAAGTTTTTCGTATCCACTAAAAATAAAATGCGTTTGGCGCTCACGGGCTCTTTTAATAAACGGTAGCTGGCCGTAATAGCGGTAAAGGTTTTGCCTGCGCCCGTGGCCATTTGAATTAAGGCGCGTGGCCTGTCTTCTTTAAGTGATTGTTCAAGGTTGGTAATAGCGGTAATTTGGCAGTCGCGCAGGCCATCGGTTGGCAATGGTGGCATGTCTTGCAAACGAGCACGTAAGCTTTTTGCTTCGCGCAGCCAGCTTGCTAAGGATTCTGGACGGTGAAAATTGAATACTTCGCGTGAACGTGGATGAGGGTCTGCACCATCGGTAAAGCGTGTGATCACCCCCGTGCTTTCATAGACAAAGCGTAAGATTTCTTTGTTGTTAACCCACTTTAAGTTGGCATTGGCATAACCTTGAGATTGGTCTTCAACAGTCGTGATTTTCTCGCCCCAAGTTTCCGGCTTGGCTTCAATGACACCTACGGCTTTATTATCTACAAAGAGCACATAATCAGCGGGGCCAACATCGGTTTGATACTCACGAACTGCAATACCCTGTGCAGCAGAAAAATTGATTTTCTTTTTGTCCTGCACCACCCAGCCAGCCTTAGCAAGCATGAGATCAATATTATCACGGGCTTTTTGTTCGGGTGTTTGATTAACCATAGTGTCTTCCCTGCTATAGGCTGTATTACTGGTTAGTTAAATGCTGGCTAGTTTAGCAATTAATTACAAGTTTAGCTTTTTAGTACTTAACCCTACTTGCCTTATCCACCAGATACACCAAATGCTGATAGTTAAGACTGCTATAACTACTTAACCCCACTTCACAGGTTCGGCTGGTAGAAAAGCCAGCAGTACACGGTTCAACCTGTTCTGCCAAATTGCGTAAAGCATATTGATTAAGTGCGGGTAGGGTAAAGCCCTTGTCGCCTGCAAAACCACAACAATGAATTCCTTCAGGAATAATTACCTGAGTAGCACAAGCTTTGGCGATGGCTAGCAAATTATCGGTTTCATTTAGGTGTTGTGTGCCACAGGTAATGTGTACTGCAACCTTCTCGTCTAAGGGTTCTAGTTTTAAACGGGGCAACACTTCTTCATTTAAAAACTTTGCGGAATCATAAATCTTTAATTGGGTTTCTTTTAATTCTTTTAATAACCTGAGTGTGCAAGGGCTGGTATCTGAATAGATAGGATCTTGCCCGTTACGGCTGGCTTTAAGCAGTTGCTCTTCTAATTCATGCAGTTTGTCGTCTGCTTGTTTAGGGTAACCCTTGGATGCAAAGGGTTGTCCACAACAGTGACCTGCTGAAGCTTCTGGGTAAATAACTTCAAAGCCTGCTTTTTCTAAGAGTTGTTGGGTTTTAACTCTTAAGGGCGTTTGGTCTTTATCTAGGTGTGCTGGCCCCATAACATTAGAAACACAGGCCGCAAAGTAAACGACTCTGGGCTTTTTGCTGGCTGGGTTGGTGCTTGCTAGTGGTGGAAGTTGTGCCGCTTTAGGAGTGGCGGGTAAGTAAACTGGTAGGCTATTAAAGCGTTGATGCAGCTGTTGCGTCCAACGGTGCATTCTTGGTGCACCAAGTAATTTGCGAGCAAGTTCAGCACCCACTAAAGACCAGCGAGCGGCACGGGCAATTTGGGCAAAAGAGCCAGCCAAATGCTCTGCTGTTTTTGAATGCCTTGCCTTTTTAGCACGTAATTCACGAATCAGGTCACCAGTATTAATACCTACTGGGCAACGCTGAGCACATAAACCTGTTGCGGCGCAGGTGTCTATTCCTTGGTATTGAAAATC
The DNA here is from genome assembly GCF_000422325.1 of Marinospirillum minutulum DSM 6287. GTDB lineage: Bacteria > Pseudomonadota > Gammaproteobacteria > Pseudomonadales > Halomonadaceae > Marinospirillum > Marinospirillum minutulum. The sequence continues at coordinate 19,662 of NZ_AULO01000010.1, read as the reverse complement.
CTTTTCCAGTTGAGTGGTGTCTAAGCCTTGACGTTTTTGCTCTTGAATAGCCCGCCAAGCAACAATGCGTTGGCGAGGCGAAAGGGTTAAGCCTGCAGCTGGGCAGACAGGTTCACAAAACCCACATTCAATACACTTGTCTATTAAAGGATTGGCGGCTGGTAGAGATTTAAGGTTTTTTAAATGAATGCCGGCATCTTTTGACAGAACAACATCAGGATTCAAAATGCCTTGCGGGTCTAGCAGGTGTTTAATACGCCACATGAGTTGGTAGGCATCTTTCCCCCATTCCAGTTCAACAAAAGGAGCCATATTGCGGCCAGTGCCATGTTCAGCTTTGAGTGATCCACCAAATTCAACCGCAACTAGGTGGCTTACTTCTTCCATAAAAGCACTATAACGAGCAACTTCTTCTGGCTGGTCAAAACGCTGAGTAAAGACAAAATGTAAATTTCCATCCAGTGCATGACCAAATAAAATGGCTTCATCATACTGGTATTTTTCGAACAAGCTGATAAGGCGATTAACCCCTTCGGCCAGTTGTTCTAAAGGAAAGGTTACGTCTTCAATGATAACGGTGGTGCCTGTTTCTCGTAACGCACCCACTGCAGGGAAGGTATCTTTACGCATACGCCACAAGAGTTCATAAACCTTGGGATCCTGGCTAAAGGCTATATGCGCTTCTTTAGGGAAGTGTTCAATACTGGCATTAATTTGTTGCAGTTGTTCTTCTAATAAACGTGGGTTGGCCGCACGGGATTCAATCAGTAAGGCGCAGGCGGAGTTACCTAGTTGCTCTATCCAAGCGGGCATACCAGCCATGTGTTGTACGCTACGCAAGCTACGCCTATCTAGTAATTCAACGGCTGCTACGGGTTGTTTCTTAAGTAGTCGCACCGCTTGGCAACAGGTTTCAACATCAGGAAAAACTACTAGGGCGGTAGCCTTGCTAGGGTGGTCAGGCACTGTGTAATAAGTGACTGAGCTAATAAACCCAAGCGTACCTTCGGAGCCAACCATTAGATGAGTCAAAATATCTAAAGGGTCGGTGAAATCAATAAGCGCATTAAGCGAAAGCCCTGTAGTGTTTTTGATTCGGTACTTGTGTTGAATTTTAGCGCTAAGCTCTGCATCTTCACGGGTTTGCTTAGCGAGTTCAGCCAAACCTTTCAGCAAGCCTTGGTGAGTTTTTCTGAACTGGCTAACGCTGTCAGGATCTGCGCTATCTACACAGCTGCCATCAGCTAATAATAGACGCATAGCAGCAAGGGTTTGGTAAGTGTTTTGTGCTGTACCACAACACATACCGCTAGAATTATTAGCCACCATGCCGCCAATTTTTGCTGCATTAATGGAAGCAGGGTCTGGGCCTATTTTACGGTTTAAATGGGCTAAAGCTTGATTGGCATTGGCACCGATAACTCCGGGTTGCAGGCGAATACGTTGCCCATTATCAAGCACCTCTTTGTTATTCCAATGATCACCAAGAAGAACCAAAACAGAGTCACTAACAGCCTGCCCAGATAAGCTAGTTCCAGCGGCACGAAAAGTTACCGCAACCTGGTGCTTACTTGCCTGCTTTAGAATAAAAGCCACTTCATCTTCAGATTCCACCCGAATAACTAGCTTGGGAATTAAGCGATAAAAGCTGGCATCTGTACCCAGAGTAAGTGTTGAAAGCGGATCAGAAAAAAGCCTTGAAGCAGGAAGGGTTTCTTCTACAGCAGCTAAAAAAGCAGCAGGTAAGCTCATGCGTCATCCACCAGCAACACAATTAAGTCTTTAGGGCCATGAGCACCATAAGCTAAGACTTGTTCAATATCGGCAGTTTTTGAAGGGCCAGAAATTAACAATAGGTTACTCGGCATGGGTTTGGGCCAGTGTTGTTGGGCTTGATAGAGGTTGTCATAAATCTGGCTGGCTTTGAGTAGCGCAATATGTAGCGGTGGCACTAGGCTCATTAGGCGTGGTTCGGCTGGGCTGGGTTGTACGACCAAGGTTCCTGTAGCGGCAATCCCTGCAAGTGTGCCGGTAAAACTGGCCGGTACTTCATCAAAGAGTTCACGCTTCCACTCTTCAATGGGGCGGTCATAAGCCAAGAGTTTTAAGGCTGAATTTTCATTTTTACAGTAATTAGCCAGTGCTTTGCCATGGGCTGTGGTTGGAGCAACTAATAGCTTGTTAATGGCTCGTTCGGCTAAGAGCTTGCACACCAGTGCAGGCCAAGCTTGGCTTGATGTTAGATGCACTTCGCTGTGTACTGCAGTCATTAATTCTTTTAAACGGGTGATTCTTTCTTCTGGTTTATAGCGCCAAGGTTTATCCACTAAGCTAGCGTCAAAAGGGTTGGCTAGCGGTTGAGTGCCTTCTAAACTTTGGCGTAGGCTGGCTAGAATTTTATCCCGTGCACTCATGATTTTTTCTCCAAATGCTTTTTTGCCAACTCATGCAAGCTATGTTTTGCGGGCTTGGGGGCGCTGTGGTTTTGTGTCCAAGGACCTAGCTTGTTGGGTGTGAATTTGCCTAGGCGTGTAGCTAAGAAAGTGCCCGTTTTATACAGCAACGGCTGGCTATTAAAGTATTGCCAACCTTTCCACAGCAAGCGCTCCTTGGCGGAATAACGGCTGCCCTGCCCAGCCATTATCTGGGGTTGCTGCTTGGGTGATTTAACGTTTTCTTCACGCAAGCGACGTAACAAGGCAGGAATGGGAATCTTCACTGGGCAGACTTCACCGCAAGCACCGCATAAAGAAGAGGCTGAAGGGTGGTCTGGCGTGTTTTCCAAACCTAAAAGATGTGGCGAAATAATTTTACCTATGGGGCCAGGGTAAACCGTGCCGTAAGCTTGCCCACCAATGCGTGTATAAACAGGGCAGTGGTTCATGCAAGCACCACAGCGAATGCAGTTTAATGTTTGCCTTAGTTCACTGTCTGCAAAGGCTTGGCTACGGCCATTATCTAGCAACACTAAATGCACTTCTTCTGGGCCATCAAGCTCATCTGGCTGGCGTGGGGCAGAAATCATATTCACATAGGTAGTAATGCCTTGACCCAGCGCCGAGCGGGTTAGCAGTGACAGCAGCGGCACTGTGTCTTGCAAATTAGCAACCACTTTCTCAATCCCCGTTACGGCAATATGCACCGGCGGCACTGAGGTGGACATGCGTCCATTGCCTTCGTTTTCCACCAACAACAAAGTGCCCGTTTCTGCTACAGCAAAGTTAACCCCTGAAATACCAATATCGGCCTGAAAGAATTTTTCTCTTAAAATACTGCGTGCTGACTGAATTAAGCTATCCACATCATCAGTATAGGGTAGGGCTAAACGGCTTTCGAAAAGCTTACCCACCTGCTGCGCATTTTTATGAATCGCTGGCATTATAATGTGCGTGGGTTTTTCATTATCTAGCTGAATAATGTACTCACCCATATCTGACTCAAGCGCTTCTATGCCGTGTTCAGTCAAGTGCTCATTCATGGCCATTTCTTCACTGACCATGGATTTACCTTTAATCACCTGCTTGGCATTGCGGGCTTGGGCAATGTTTAAAACAATGGCATTGGCTTCTTCTGTGGTGCTGGCCCAGTGCACTTGAATACCCTGCTTGGTTAAATTGCTTTCCAGTTGCTCCAGCAGATCGGGCAGTTGCGATAAAGCTCTGGCTTTAATTTTATTACCCAGCTCACGCAGGTTTTCACGTTCATCTTCATCCGGCATAGAGATAAGGCGTTTGCTAATGAGTGAATCCATAGCGCTACGCATATTAGTACGCAGCTGCTGATCTTTTAATGACAGGCGTGCATTGGATTTAAGCTTTTGTGCAGTGACATCAAGCGTAGGAATGCGTTGGCTGCTCATGTGTTTGGCTCCTGCTTAGCTTGGGTGCGCTGCCATAAAAAACTGGCTAGGTGCTGACCTAGTAACGGGATATTTTGTTTTTCAAAAGCACCATTAATATTCAACAAACAACCGCAGTCAGCACTCACCACCTGCTGTGCACCACTTGCCTGTAAAGCTTGCGTTTTATCCGCCACCATAGCACCTGAAATATCGGGCATACGCACCGAAAAAGTACCACCAAAACCGCAGCACTCGCTTTCATGGTCATGGTCTAGGCGTTCGACTTGGGCTAATTGATTTAGCAATTCACGGGCATGCAGGTGGGTATTCATTTCACGGCGGGCAGAACAGGAAGTATGCAATGCCACTTGTGTTGCTTCACCTTGATCAATTAATTCTACTTTGCATACCTTTAATAAAAATTCGCTTAGCTCATAAGTGCGTTCAGCCAAAGCGTTTACTTGGGTTAGCGTTTCGGGTTCGTCTTTAAAGAGGTCAGGATAATGCTCGCGGAACATACCCGCACAAGAGCCTGAACAAACCACCACTGGCCAGTTTTCTGTAAATAAGGCGAGTTGCGAGCGAGCAACATCTTTGGCTTGTTGGCTATAACCAGAAGTGTAGGCGGGTTGCCCGCAGCAGCTTTGTGCTTGAGGAAAGTTAACTTGAATGCCTTCACGCTCTAATAAATGAATGGCATCCATCCCAGCTTCTGGGAAAAATAAATCGACAACACAGGTGCCATAAAGATAGATGTGAGTGGGTTTGTGGGTTGGGTAGCTGCGTGGTGCTTTACGAGGCTTAGCAACCCGTGTTTCTTGGGGTGCTGCATTATAATAAAGATGACTCATAGCAAAGCTCCAGCAGAAGAAAAATAAAATCACTAGTCAGTCAATATAATGCTTTGTGTTAGCATCAACAAGTTTGTTTTTATAAAGCTTTTTAGGTAAGGAAGGGCAAGTGTCTAGTTATCAGCAGCGTTGGTTGGCTTTAGTTGCAGTGAGTGGTTTTTTAGTCGTAGCTTTAGGTGCTTTTGCGGCGCATGGTTTAAAGCCTTATTTAGATGAGCGGGCGCAGGAATGGTTTAAATTAGCAACCACCTACCAAATGTGGCACACCCTAGCTTTATTGGGGTTGGCAGCCACTTGGCTAGAAAAAAATAAAGGGTTTCGTTTTGCTGCTTGGGGTTGGCTAGTGGGTATGCTGCTTTTCTCTGGTTCACTCTACCTAATGGCCAGTACAGGTGATACCCGCTTAGCCATTATTACCCCTATGGGTGGTGTTGCTTTGCTCTTGGGCTGGTTGGGGCTTTTGGTAGGTATTCTTCGTGGTCGTGCTAGTTAATACACTAGGCAAGTGGGCATTACTTCTTAACTAAGGCTGCTGAACTAAAGCTAATGGCCTTCCAGCCAGTTTTTATAAACTGACGAATATTTTGATGGTCTGTGCCTTCAGGGTTTTGTAAAACATCTTGAGTATAATAGTCACCAAAAGCATTTAAGGTGGCTTGTTCACTTAGCTTATTGATTAGACCAAAAGCAAAAATTCGACAAGAGCCGTTGTTGGTATTGGCAGGGTTAGTTAAATCGCCATTAGTAAAGAGGGTGGGTGTAAAAATATACGCATCTTCAATTACTTGCATAACGGTTTGGAAGCTAACAGGGCGTTGAGTTAACTGGGCTAGAAGTTCGCTTAAAGTCATGGGTTTACCTTCTCTGAATAGGTTTAGTCTAACAAGTTCATTGCTTAGATGAAGTGGTTTAAGTGTTTTTATAACACTAAGCATGGAGGCTAGGGTAGGTTGAAGTTAAACCGTTAAATTTATGTTGTTTAACCTAGGTAAGCTTGATGAGTGATTTTTTATTAGTGGGAGGCGGTGTTATAGGGATGATGCTAGCTAGAGAGCTAGCTGATGCAGGCGCAGACGTTACCTTGGTAGAGCGTGGGCAGTGTGGAGAAGAGTCTAGCTGGGCAGGCGGTGGCATTGTTTCACCTCTTTACCCTTGGCGCTACCCAGCTTCTATCACTGCCTTAGCTTCTTACGCCCAAGACTTTTACCCTAAATTCACTCAACAGCTATTAGAAGAAACAGGTATCGACCCTGAATTTAGAGAAGATGGTTTGCTCTTGTTGCAGGTTGCAGATGAACAAGCGGCTTTAGCTTGGGCTGCCGAAGAACAACGTCAGCTTGAACAGGTGGATGCGGCTTTTTTATACGATAAAGAACCCGATGTAGCGCCGGGTTTTAGTAGTGCTTTATGGATGCCTAAAGTTGCCAGTGTGCGTACGCCCCGTTTAGCTAAGGCCTTAAGAGCATCTTTAAAGCGCTATAAAAATATTCGCTTGTTAGAAAATACCGAAGTACACGGCATTTATCATGATGAAGGCGAAGTGTTGGGTGTTGAGGGCAAGCAAATGATTTTTTCTGCAAGGCGCACTGTTTTATGTGCAGGCGCTTGGACAGGAAAACTGCTTGAGAAGTTAGATGTAAAAACAGCCATTAAGCCAGTTTGTGGGCAAATGCTAATGTTTAAAGCACCACCTGGGTTAATTAACCGAGTGGTATTAATGAAAGGGCGTTATTTAATTCCACGTAAAGACGGCCGTATTTTAGCTGGCTCAACTATGGAATATGTTGGCTTTGATAAACAAACCACTCAAGATGCCTTGGAATCTTTGCGTGAAACGGCTTTTCAATTACTGCCTAAATTGCGAGATTATGAAATAGAAAAACACTGGGCTGGTTTGCGCCCAGGTAGTCTCGATGGCATTCCGTTAATGGGCGAAGTACCCAACTACAGAAACCTTTACACCAGTGCAGGGCATTTTCGTAATGGCGTGGTTTTAGCACCTGCAGCAGCGCGTGCTATGGGTGACCTATTACTAAAGCGTGAAGCAGAGATTGCTATGGCAGCTTATTCTTTTTCGAATGAAGCTTGATGCTCGGGGCAGCAAAAATAATACTCACCTGCTTTAATGGCACTGCCTTGAGGTAGGTGAACTTTGCACTCTTCACAGCGCACCATCATTTCTGAATCACCTTTAGTTTGGCTGGAATACTTGTCGCCTGGTAGCTGCTGCTTAGCTTGCCAGAATTGCCAAATGCGAAAACCTGCCCAAAACAGCAACACAAAAACGACTAGGCGCACGATTAATAAACTCATTTTTGTTCCTTATTCTTACTGGGTGTTTAATCTATACTTTGATTCTAACAGTTTTTGCATTTTAACCCTCAGCTTTTAGGAGCCTGTCTTGTCTGGCTTACGAATTTACTCTGCCCAAATCAGCTTGCTTGTCGGTGATATTCAAGCAAACACCCAAGCTATTATTCAGTTAGCTAATAGTTTAGCCGTTAATAATCAGGCTGATCTTTTACTGCTTCCTGAACTGACTTTAACGGGTTATCCGCCCGAAGATTTATTACTAAGGCCTGCTTTACAAGGCCGTATAGAAACGGCTTTGCAGCAACTACAAGAAGAAGTGCAGGGTATTAGCTTAATTGTGGGTTATCCACGTGCCAAAAATGGCCAGTTATTTAATGCCGCTGGTGTCTTGCATCAAGGCGAATGGGTGGCTGAATACTTTAAGCAGTTGCTTCCCAATGCGCAGGTTTTTGATGAACAGCGTTATTTTACTGCTGGGCAACAAACAGGTGTGGTAGAAATTAATGGCTGCAAGCTGGGCATCTTAATTTGTGAAGACCTTTGGCAGCCAGAACCAGCCGCTGATGCAGTTGCCGCTGGCGCTGATGTTTTGCTGGTTTTGAATGCGTCACCTTGGCACGAAGGCAAACAGTATGAACGCTTACACCTAGCCCAGCAGCATTGCCAAGCTTTGGCACGCCCCTTGGTGTATTGCAACCTTGTGGGTGGGCAAGATGAATTGTTGTTTGATGGCGCTTCTTTTGCTTTAAACGCGGATGGTGAAGTGATTGCTCAAGCCCAAGCCCTAGAAGAAGATGGTTTGCTAGTGAATTTGCAAGTGAGCCCGCAAGGCTGGGAGGCAAGTTCAACTGCTAGCAATGCCATTAAAAGCTGGCCAGAAGACCTAGCCTATTTATATGGCGCTCTAGTATTAGGTTTAAAAAGCTATGTAAATAACAGTGGTTTTAAAGGCGTGGTTTTGGGTATGTCGGGCGGCTTAGATTCTGCCTTGTCTGTGGCGATTGCCGTGGATGCCTTAGGAGCTGACAGGGTAATGGGTGTAATGATGCCCTACCATTACACTGCTGCAATGAGTATTGCCGATGCTGAAGAAGAAGCAAGGTTGTTGGGTATTGAGTATCAGGTTATTCCTATAGCGCCGATGGTCGAAAGTTTTATGGCTGGCTTGGCTGACACCTTTGCCGGAACCAGTAAAGATACTGCTTATAAAGACGTGACCGAAGAAAACCTACAAGCCCGTTGCCGTGGTGTATTGCTTATGGCCTTGTCGAATAAAAAAGGTTTAATGCTGTTAACCACGGGTAATAAAAGCGAATTGGCGGTGGGTTATTGCACCCTTTACGGTGATATGGCCGGTGGTTTTAATGCCATTAAAGATGTGTATAAAACCAAAGCCTTTGAACTATGCACTTGGCGCAACAGCCAAGGGTATGTGATTCCTCAGCGAGTGATTGACCGCCCACCTTCAGCTGAACTTGCCCCCGACCAAAAAGATGAAGATTCTTTACCGCCCTACCCAGTACTAGACAAACTGCTGCAAGGCTACATAGAAGAAGATTTATCTGCCACAGATTTAATTACCGCAGGCTTTAAGCAAGAGGATGTATTGCGGGTGGTTAAACTGGTGGATATGAATGAATACAAACGCTGCCAAGCTGCCCCAGGTACACGGGTTACGCCTAAAGCTTTTGGTAAAGATAGGCGTTATCCGCTAGTCAACAAATGGCCTGTTTTGTAAGGGTAAACTGAGCTATATAAAAAACAGTAAAGCCTTGGGCAGCAAAAGTACCCAAGGCTTTTAATTAGGCTGTTAGGGTGTAGTTAATAATTGTGACTATTTGCTTAGTAGTGGTTGCCCAAGCCATAGCTGCGGCATCCACCTCTTTGAGTGGGTGAATGATATCTTCGCCATGCAGGGTAATGTAGGGTTTGCCTAAAGCAGCACAGTAGCCAGCATCAAAAGCAGCATTCCACTGTTTGTATTGATCACCAAAACGCACTATGGCTAGGTCGCATTTTTTAATTAAGTTTTTAGTACGAATCGAATTGACCTTGGCTGACTTATGATCACGCCAAAAGTTTTTATCTTCAGCACCTAGCAGGTCACCAGCGGCATCGCTAGCATCGTGGTCGGTTACTGCAGAATAAAACTCAATATCTAGGTTAAGGGCTTTACAGCCACTAATAATTTCTTCACGCCAGTTGGTGTGAATTTCACCCGAGAGATAAACTTTAAATGACATTATTCATCACCTTGTAAGAAGTTTAGGCTCTAGGATAGCAATTAGAGCCTTGATGATAAAACTAGGTCTTTAAAGCTGGGTGTGCTTTAGAAAAGATCAAACGAAAGTATTTGTAATAAGGTTTTGTCTGGCTTATCCGCAGGGTGAAGCTGAACAAAGCCTTTTTTACCTTTTAACTGTGGGTGATTGGGTTGAAGTTCGACTAGAAGTTGGCGTAGTTCGTTGGCCTGCTCGGTATCTTCCAGGTGTAAATAACCTTCTATCATTACCGCTAGTGCATCAGCCACTGCTGGGGTGTCTCGGTAACCTTCAACTACGCCACGTCCACGATTAATAGCAGCTATGGGTGCGCTACGGCGTAAATAGAATTGGCCTATGTAAACTTCTTGTGCCGCTAGCAGGTTTTTTAAATAGCGAAGGCGCTGCTGGGCATCGGGTGCGTAGTCGCTGTCAGGAAAAGTAGTTATTAAACGATTAAAGTCAGCGTAGGCTTCACGTGTTGCGCCTGGGTCTCTTTGTGAAATATCGGTTAATTTCAAACCCTCTAATGAGTGGCGACCAGCAACCCAAGCAGATAAGCCACTTAAATAAAGCACATAGTCAATTTGTGCATGGCCTGAATTTAAACGAATAAAACGACTAGCAGCAGCACGCGCCTGCTCGTGTTGATTGTTTTGGTGGTAGGCATAAATAAGTTCTAGCTGGGCTTGTTCGCCATATTCTCCAAAAGGAAAACGGGACTCTAGCGTTTGTAATCGTTCAATGGCAGTAATAAAACGCTTTTTATCTAAGGCCGTTTGAGCTTCTTGATAAAGCTGTTGTTCTGTTTTTTCATCATCGGCTAGGCGACCCGCACAGCCAGATAGAAGTGCAAGAATTAGGCTAATAACAACCAGCCGAAAAATGTTTGAAAGGTGCAGTGCTTTAAGTGGCATGAGTAGTTTGTCTTTTCTAAATCGGAATCTTTGGGTGATAAACCTTGTTCGAGTGCTAGAATAACGGAAACCCCTCTTGGGTTCGAGAGGTTAAGACTTTAAACCACAGAAAGAATTCCATGACACAAGTAATAAAGCAGCAAGCAGCAGTACCCCTAGAGTCTTCAGGTAAGCGACTTGATCAAGTGGCAGCAGATTTATTTCCTGACTTCTCTCGTGCAAAACTACAAGAGTGGCTTAAGGATGGTAGCTTGTTGTGTAATGGCGAGCAGGGTAAGCCAAAAAATAAAGTGCGTGTTGGTGATATTTTAACCCTAGATGCTGAACAGCAAGAGCAGCTAACAGATATAGCACAAGACCTTGAGTTGGATGTTGTTTACGAAGATGAGCATTTATTATTAGTAAACAAACCAGCCGGTTTAGTTGTTCACCCAGCAGCGGGTCATGCTGATGGTACTTTATTAAACGCTTTGCTGTTTCATTGCCCTTCTTTAAAAGAGTTGCCCCGTGCTGGCATAGTGCACCGCATTGATAAAGACACCTCAGGTTTATTGGTAGTGGCTAAAACCCTTAAAGCACAAAACTCCCTAGTTGAACAATTACAGAGTCACAGTATGGGGCGTGAATATGATGCCGTAACTTTAGGTGTGCTTACTTCAGGTGGAACAGTAGCTACTCAAATAGGTCGCCATCCAAAAGACCGTAAGCGTCAGGCAGTGGTTGTGACAGGTGGTAAAGATTCAGTGACTCATTACCGTGTGGTGCAGCGTTACCGTGCTCATACCCATGTGCGCTGTAATTTAGAAACCGGACGTACTCACCAAATACGTGTACACATGGCACATATTCGTCATCCATTAGTTGGCGACCCTGTTTATGGTGGGCGATTAAAGTTACCCGCTGGTGCAAATGAAGAGTTGAAACTGATGCTACGTAGTTTTCCACGCCAAGCGCTACACGCACGTAGTTTAAAGCTTATTCACCCAGAAACAGGCAAAGAAATGTCTTGGACTTTACCCTTGCCAGATGACTTCGAGCTGTTGCTAACCCTTTTAGAGGAAGATGTGCGGAGTGCCCGATGAAAACACTTGTTCAGCCAGAGCTAAGTTTGCTTTATCCCCATTGGCCTGCACCCAACAATGTGCGGGCTTTTGTAACCACTCGTGAGGTTGGGCCAAGTCAGGGCGCTTATGCAAGCTTTAATCCAGCTGATCATGTCGGTGATAACCCTTTAACGGTGAAGGCTTGCCGAGAGCTTTTACAAAAAGAAACGGGCGGCAAACCACTGAATTGGCTGAACCAAGTGCATACGGCTAAGGTGGCAAAAGAATACTCGCCTAATACTCAAGCGGATGCAGCAGTCGCAACGGGGGGTGATTATGCTTGTGTCGTGCTAACCGCTGACTGTTTGCCGGTGTTTTTTTGTGATGCAGAAGGCACTAAAGTTGCTGTTGCTCATGCGGGTTGGCGTGGGTTAGCAGCGGGTGTGTTAGAAAATACCGTTAAAGCCTTAGACGTTGACCCCAGCCAAATATTAGCTTGGTTAGGCCCTGCTATAGGTGCACGAGTTTTTGAAGTGGGGCCGGAGGTTCGTCAAGCTTTTATGGCCGGTCACCCAGATGCTGCTGCCGCTTTTGTACCCAGCCCTTACCGCTTAAAGCACTATATGGCAGACCTGTATCGTTTAGCTACTCAGCGCCTTCAACAGGCGGGTGTTGAACAGGTGTTTGGTGGTAACTTCTGTACACTTACCGATGAAGAACGTTTTTATTCTTTCCGCCGTGATGGACAGCAAAGCGGACGCATGGCAAGTGTTATCTGGCTAGATTAGACCTCTTGAATTCAGGCAAATTACCCCCCATTAAGTAAGCAATACTGAATTAACGCCTTAAGAGGTTTATTACATGCGTATCGATCGCCTAACTAGCAAAATGCAAAATGCTTTTGCCGATGCACAATCTATGGCTGTGGGTCAAAGCCATAATGAAATTGCACCCGTTCATTTACTTTTAGCCTTGTTAGATCAGCAGGGCAGTCCTTTAACACCGCTTATTAAGCAAGCTGGCTCAGATGCGAGCCGTGTAAGAAGCGAGCTGAAAAAATTACTAGAACAACTAGCCACTATAGGTCAGCACGACGGCAATGTAGGCGTTTCCCAAGCCTTGGGTCGTTTATTGAACCTTGCCGACCGTGATTCTCAACAGCGTGGTGACCAGTACATTTCTAGTGAGCTAGTGCTTTTAGCTGCGCTCGATTTAAAAGATGACACGAGTAAAGCGCTAGAAGCCGCTGGTTTAAATAAAAAGCGCTTAGAGACAGCAGTAGAAAATTTGCGTGGAGGGGAAAAAGTGGACGACCCTAATGCTGAAGAAAAACGCCAAGCGCTAGAAAAATACACCATTGATTTAACCGCGCGGGCATTAGAAGGCAAGCTAGACCCAGTGATAGGTCGTGACGATGAAATACGTCGCACTATTCAAGTTTTACAACGCCGTACAAAAAATAACCCTGTATTAATTGGTGAGCCAGGGGTAGGTAAAACTGCCATAGTAGAAGGTTTGGCACAGCGTATAGTGAATGGTGAAGTGCCCGAAGGCTTAAAAGGTAAGCGTGTTTTATCTTTAGATATGGGTTCTTTAATTGCTGGTGCTAAGTTCCGTGGTGAATTTGAAGAACGTTTAAAAGGTGTGCTTAGTGAGTTAGACAAAGAGCAGGGTCAGGTCATTCTGTTTATAGATGAGTTGCACACTATGGTGGGTGCGGGTAAGGGCGAAGGCTCGATGGATGCTGGCAATATGTTAAAGCCTGCGCTAGCCCGTGGCGAACTACACTGCGTAGGTGCTACTACCCTAGATGAGTACCGTGAATACATTGAAAAGGATGCAGCGCTGGAACGCCGCTTCCAAAAAGTATTAGTGAGTGAGCCAACCGAAGAAGATGCCATTGCTATTTTGCGTGGCTTAAAAGAACGCTATGAAGTTCACCATGGTGTAGAAATTACTGACAGTGCGGTAATTGCAGCCGCTAAACTATCTAACCGCTATATTTCTGATCGTCAGTTACCTGATAAAGCCATTGATTTAATGGACGAAGCGGCTAGTCGTATTCGTATGGAAATTGACTCTAAGCCTGAGGCAATGGATAGGCTAGAAAGGCGCTTGATTCAATTAAAAATTGAGCGTGAAGCCCTGAAAAAAGAAACCGATACAGGTTCAAGAAAACACCTAGAAATTCTGGAAGAAGAAATTGAAGAGCTTAGCCGTGAGTTTGCTGACTTAGAAGAAATTTGGAAATCCGAAAAAGCTAGTCTGCAAGGCGCTCAACAAATTAAGCAGCAGCTAGAACAAGCCAGAATCGATTTAGAAGCTGCTCGCCGCAAGGGTGATTTAGGTCGTATGTCAGAAATTCAGTACGGCATTATTCCAGACCTAGAACGCAGTATGCAGATGGCTGATCAGCTAGAGGGTGTAGAGCATAAGCTGCTGCGTAACCGTGTTACCGATGAAGAGATAGCTGAAGTAGTGGCACGTTGGACGGGTATTCCAGTGAGCAAAATGCTGGAATCTGACCGTGAAAAGCTGCTGAAAATGGAAGATGCACTCCACAAAAGCGTAATAGGCCAAGAAGAAGCCGTGGTCGCGGTGGCGAATGCGGTGCGCCGTTCACGAGCGGGTTTGTCTGACCCTAACCGTCCAAGTGGCTCTTTCTTGTTTTTAGGTCCAACGGGTGTAGGTAAAACTGAGCTATGTAAGTCCTTAGCGCACTACTTATTTGATACAACCGAGGCGATGGTGCGTATTGATATGAGTGAGTTCATGGAAAAACACTCAGTTGCTCGCCTAATTGGTGCGCCCCCTGGTTATGTGGGTTATGAGCAGGGTGGCTATTTAACCGAGGCAGTGCGTCGTCGTCCGTATTCTGTGTTGCTGCTAGATGAAGTAGAAAAAGCCCACCCGGATGTGTTTAATATACTACTGCAAGTGCTAGAAGATGGCCGTTTAACCGATGGCCAAGGGCGTACCGTTAACTTCCGTAATACGGTTATAGTGATGACGTCTAACCTAGGTTCAGACTTGATTCAGCAGATGACAGACGAAAGCTATGACACCATGAAGTCGGCAGTGATGGAAGTAGTCGGCACGCATTTCCGACCTGAAGTGATTAACCGAATAGATGAGGTGGTGGTTTTCCATTCACTTAAGAAAGCGCAAATTCGCCGCATTGCTGATATTCAGTTAGCCAGATTAGCTGAGCGTTTAAGTGAGCGAGAACTCACTTTAGAGCTAGCAGATAATTTTGTTGATGCCTTAGTGGAACAGGGTTATGACCCGGTCTACGGTGCACGTCCACTTAAGCGTGCCGTGCAAAAAATGATAGAGAACCCATTAGCGCAAGAAATTTTGGCGGGCCGTTTTGAACCTGGCCAAACATTAGTAGCAGATTTAGAGGGCGAAAAGACAATTTTTAAAATTAAATCTTAACTTTCAACTAAACAGCTCTTAATTAACGCAAAAAGCAGGCAACCAAGGATGGTTGCTTGACAAAATAGGCGTTTTATAAGAGTCTTTGACCTATCTTGTAGCAGGTGCAGCATATCGAGGTGACCCCTAGGTAAGTGCACATGAATTAGTTGTATAACTAGTTCACCTCCAAGGACTTGCCGGCCTGTTTTATCCTCTGGTCAGGTTAAGCCCCACTACGCATTCATTCAATGCGACAAGAGTGCAGATCCGAAAGCGGATCTCGTTTGCCAAGACACGGCATTGCATCAGCCAATTTAGATGAGTGTTCACTTTAGCATCTAAATTATTGAACCGGAGTTAGTAGTAAAACTAACTCTATGCACTCGAACTTTTTCAAAGGATTCACGAAAGTGGAACTACTCTCAGGCGCAGATATGATCACCCGATTCCTAGCGGATGAAGGGGTTGAGTATATTTATGGTTACCCAGGCGGGGCCGCTTTACACATTTACGATGCGATTCACCGCCAAGACAAGGTTAATCACATTCTCGTTCGTCACGAACAAGCAGCTACGCACATGGCAGATGGCTATGCGCGTGCAACCGGTAAGCCCGGTGTAGTGCTGGTAACTTCAGGTCCAGGCGCTACTAATGCTGTAACCGGTATAGCTACTGCTTTTATGGATTCAATCCCTATGATCGTGCTTTGCGGTCAGGTGGCGAGCCATTTAATAGGCGAAGATGCTTTCCAGGAAACCGATATTATTGGTGTTACCCGTCCTATCGTTAAGCATAGCTTCACCATTGAGCACCCCTCAGATATTCCTATGATTCTGAGAAAGGCTTTTTATATTGCTACTACGGGTCGTCCAGGTCCGGTTGTTGTTGATATTCCAAAAGATATGACAGCACCCACTGAAAAGTATGAGTATGTTTTTCCTAAAAAGGTAAAAATGCGCTCTTATACGCCAGTTGGCCGTGGACATACGGGTCAAATTAAGAAAGCAGTTGAATTAATTCTTAAGGCGAAGCGCCCCATTCTTTATGGTGGTGGTGGTTTGGTTTTAGGTGGTGCTAGTGAGCTATTCACTCAGTTAGCTAAAAAGCTCAACTTTCCTGTTACTACATCGTTAATGGGAATAGGTGCTTATCCGCAAACCGATCGCCAGTCAGTTGGTTGGTTAGGTATGCATGGTAGCTTTGAAGCTAACCAAGCTATGCACCACAGTGATTTGGTGGTGTGTATTGGTGCGCGTTTTGATGACCGTGCAACCAATAACGTATCTAAGTTCTGCCCAACAGCACGTATTGTTCATGTTGATATCGACCCTTCATCTATTGGTAAAACTATTCGTGTCGATGTGCCTATTGTTGGGACAGCAACTAGCGTATTAGAAGAGATGCTAGCACTTTTAGATGAAAGTAAAACCCAGTTAGAGCCAGATGCTTTAGCTGACTGGTGGAAGCAGATAGATGCTTGGGCTGCCAGCCGTGCTGGGCGTATTTATGAGCCTGCAGAGCCAGGCGAAACCATGAAACCGCAGCAGGTAGTTGAAGCAGTTTGGAAAGCAACTCAAGGTAAAGCTTATGTTGTAACCGACGTAGGTCAGCACCAGATGTTTGCCGCGCAATACTACAAGTTCGATAAGCCGAATCATTGGATTACCTCGGGTGGTTTGGGAACGATGGGTTTCGGCTTTCCAGCAGCAATGGGTGTAAAACTTAATAAGCCAGATGAAGAAGTAGTTTTAATTACTGGTGAAGGCAGTTTCCAAATGATGATGCAGGAACTTTCTACCTGTAGTCAGTTTGGTATTCCGGTAAAAATCATCAACCTGAATAACCAGTCCTTAGGTATGGTTCGTCAGTGGCAAGATTTAAATTATCAAGCGCGTCATGCTCAGTCTTATATGCAATCACTACCAGATTTCAAAATGTTGGTTGAGTCCTATGGCCACGTAGCAATGAAGGTAGAAAAAGCAGAAGACTTAGATGCTGCCATTGAAAAAGCCTTTGCTATGAAAGATAAGCTAGTATTTTTAGATGTTTATGTAGATCCACATGAGCATGTTTATCCTATGCAAGTTCCGCAGGGTTCTATGAAAGATATGCTGTTATCTAAAACGGAGAGGACTTGATCATGCGACATATCATCTCTATTTTAATGGAAAATGAAGCAGGTGCTTTGTCACGAGTAGTTGGTTTGTTTTCGCAGCGTAACTTCAATATTGAAACCTTGAACGTAGCGCCTACCGATGACCCTACCTTGTCTCGCTTAACGGTTACTACCGTTGGAGACGAGCGGGTTATTGAGCAAATAACCAAGCAGCTTAATAAGTTAATTGATGTAGTAAAGCTGGTTGATTTAACCGAAGGTCAGCACATTGAGCGTGAACTAATGCTGGTTAAGGTAAAAGCGGTGGGTGCTCAACGTGCAGAAGTAAAGCGGACAACGGAGATTTTCCGTGGCCAAATCATTGATGTAACACCCAGCATTTACACAGTTCAATTGGCGGGTCATGCCAGTAAGCTAGATGCATTTATTCAAGCTTTAGGCAGTAGTACCTTACTAGAAGTTGTTCGTACTGGTGTGTCTGGTGTGGCGCGTGGTGAAAAGGTGTTGAGCCTGTAGCACCCAACCAATAATTGAGTTGGCAGGGTTTTTAATAATTAGTGCATTGTATTTTACGCAGTGTAAGAAATACCTTAATCTATGCCGATTAAAAATTTGATGGCATAAACCATTTAGTGCTAAGCACTATATTTATTTTCAGGAGAAGCAACATGGCAATGACCGTTTATTACGATAAAGATTGTGATCTATCGCTTATTCAAGGCAAAAAAGTTTCTATTATTGGTTACGGTTCACAAGGCCATGCTCACGCATGCAACCTAAAAGATTCAGGTGTCGATGTAACTGTTGGTCTGCGTGCTAATTCTTCTTCACGTGCAAAAGCAGAAGCTCACGGCTTAAAAGTTGCTGATGTTGCTGATGCTGTTGCTAGCGCTGATGTGGTTATGATTCTTACACCCGATGAATTCCAAGGTCAGCTATATAAAGAAGAAATTGAGCCAAACATTAAGCAGGGCGCTACCCTAGCTTTTGCACACGGTTTCTCTATTCACTATAACCAAGTTGAGCCACGTGCCGACCTAGACGTTATTATGATTGCGCCTAAAGCACCAGGTCATACAGTGCGCTCTGAGTTTGTTAAAGGTGGCGGTATCCCAGATTTAATCGCTATTTTCCGTGATGTTTCTGGTAAAGCTAAAGAGTTAGCACTTTCTTATGCTATGGGTGTAGGTGGTGGTCGTTCAGGAATTATTGAAACAACCTTTAAAGATGAAACAGAAACTGACCTGTTTGGTGAGCAAGCTGTTCTTTGTGGTGGTGCAGTAGAGCTAGTTAAAGCGGGTTTTGAAACACTAACTGAAGCGGGCTACGCACCTGAAATGGCTTACTTCGAGTGTCTGCATGAGCTAAAGCTGATTGTTGACCTGATGTACGAAGGCGGCATTGCTAACATGAACTACTCCATCTCTAATAATGCTGAGTATGGTGAGTATGTTACTGGCCCTGAAGTAATCAACGAAGAATCACGTCAAGCCATGCGTAATGCACTTAAGCGTATTCAAAATGGTGAATATGCAAAAATGTTCATTGCGGAAGGTGCGCATAACTATCCTTCTATGACTGCCAACCGTCGTAACAATGCTGAACACCCTATCGAAAAAGTGGGTGCTCAACTGCGTGGTATGATGCCTTGGATTACTGCTAACCAGCTAGTTGATAAAGATAAGAACTAAGTTTAATCATTTCTTATTCTGCGCAGCCTTTCGAGGCTGCGTTTTTGTTTTGTGCTAGCTAAGCTTTAAGAAAGTTGGATTGAAGGTGTAGTATAGCCAGATAATCTACGGGATTTTATAACACTTAGGGTACAAGTTATGTCATTAGAAAAATCGGAAGCAGAAGTAGAGCAACAAGAAGATACGATTGAAAAAGACGCTTCCGAAGCGATTGCTGCTAAAAATACAGAAGAACAGAAAGTTGAGGGTGAGAGTGAGTTTAGTCGCCGAGCGCACCGAATAGTTGATGAGGTGATTGAAGAGGTAGTAGAAGAAGAAGAGGTAAACGGTAAGAAAGAAAAGCATCGTGGCATTTACCTGTTGCCTAACTTATTTACCACGGGTGCTTTGTTTTCAGGCTTTTATGCAATTGTTGCTGGTATGAATCATGACTTCAGTGCGGCAGCTATTGCGATTTTTGTAGCGATGATTCTAGATGGTTTAGATGGTCGTGTAGCACGTATGACAGGAACAGAAAGTGCTTTTGGTGCCGAATATGACAGCCTGGCAGATATGGTGTCTTTTGGTGTGGCTCCTGCATTAGTTGCTTTTAGCTGGATGTTAAAAGACTTGGGTCAAACAGGTTGGATAGTTGCCTTTATATTTGTAGCAGGTACTGCTTTGCGTTTAGCTAGGTTTAATGTACATGTAGGTAGTGCGGATAAAAACTGGTTTACTGGATTGCCTAGCCCAGCAGCGGCAGCAGTAGTCGCTGCACTGGTTTGGGTATTGCATGACATAAGTTTTGCTGCCTTTTGGCCTCAAGTTTTGGTTGCATTTGTTATTGCTGCAGTTGGTTTATTGATGGTAAGTAATGTTCGCTACTATAGTTTTAAGGGTATCGATCTAAAAAACCGAGTGCCCTTTGTGGTGCTTTTGGCAGTAGTGCTATTTTTAGCCATCATTTCAATCGACCCAGCAGTTATGCTTTTGGTCTTATTTGTAGGCTATGCTTTTTCTGGTCCTTTGTACGCAGTGTTTGCTAAGCCGTCCAAAAAGACCAAATTGGATGATTTGTAATATTTTTTCAAAAAGGGCTTGCGTTCTAAAAGTTAGTGCCTATAATACGCCTCTCTTGTCAGGGAGGCCTTGGAAACGGGGTTGAGTTTAGAAGCTGGCAAGGGGTGTAAAGGATTGTTTTTAAACGGTTTCTTTCTAAAAGAATTTAAA
>NZ_AULO01000009.1 GCF_000422325.1 Marinospirillum minutulum DSM 6287 | reverse complement strand
CCTGTTACCGCTCGACTTGCATGTGTTAGGCCTGCCGCCAGCGTTCAATCTGAGCCATGATCAAACTCTTCGGTTTAAAATCATAAGTTCGTTAAGCGAACTAAACTTGGCTCAAGGTTTCAAACGAATACTTGAATCTTAATTATGCTAGTTAACTAACCTAATCAAGCTTCTTATAAGCGCTTGCCTTGATATCTTGTGACTTCATCACAAGCCATCCCGCAAGCGCCCACATGAATGTTCCTGATGCTTCATTCTTAAAGAGCGTTAAATCTGTTTTACCTCTCTCGAAGCAAGGAGGTGAACTATAGCACCTTTTTTTTATTCGTCAAGCACTAAATTTTATTTATGTTTAACGAATTTTGCTGATCAAGCACTTTGCCCCAACAGCGAGCAGGCATTATATAGAGCACCTCCACCTTTGCAACTACTTTTTTACTTAAATGCGCTTCCAGCTTTAACACCCAGCTTTTTGAAGATCATCACCGCAGGGCAAAAACCTGTAAAGCTTGCTTGAATCATGTTTACAGCGATAAATGCAGTAAACCAAACAAAGTTGGCATGTACCTTTGCAGTTAAAACTAGACTTACTAAAATCATAATGCCTGCAAAAACTAGCAATAGTCGATCAATATTCATAACGCCACTCTCTCCCAACAAGTTAAGGAACAACTTAATTAGAACAATCTAACACTAAGGCTTTTTTGCTGCAAGCAGATTGTTCTAGCAACCTAAACTGATAATTTTTTTCATTAGCAAACGGTCGAACGCGAGCCTCAAACAAGCTAAAGTGTCAGTTGCAGTCGATTAACAGGTTACCCTTCTGTGTACTTTCATTTTTACTAATTGAGGAGTCATAATGCTTACTACTCTCTACTGGATTATCAGCCTAGTTATCATTTTTGCAATTTTTTATCTGTTCGCTGTGCGTTTTTCTAAACCCAAACCCGCGCTTGCTATAACTCTGGTACTTGCCCTAACTAGCTATTCTTTTTATTACTTTTACCTTGAACAGCTTTTAGTAAAACGCTACGGCGGCTCTATGGTTATACAAATACCTGAAGGTCAGCATCATTTAGGTGTAACTTGGAAGGATGACCACCTGTGGATAGAAAATTATGACCCAATTAAAAATGAATGCATTTTCCGTGAGTATTCTCGTGGCAGTGTTTTAGAAGGCCAGGTAAAGCTACGCAACTGTAACCCTTGGCCTGTACAAGTAGCCCCTACCTTACCTAGCACCCAGCAATAGTTAATAATTTTGTGCTAGGAGCATAAACCCGCTAGCTCTTAGCACCACTTACTTCTCATCTATTGGAATACTAGGCGTATTTTTTATCTCTCTTAAAACAAAGTTAGAGTTAACTTGCAGTATTCCTTCTAAAGTAAATATTTTTTCATTAAGAAATCTATCATAACTTGCCATATCAGCTACTAGCACTCTTAAAATAAAGTCTGCACTGCCTGTCACTGCAAAACATTGAAGCACCTCAGGGTAGCTGCTCACCTGCGTTTCTATTTCTTCACTACTTGCTATTGTGTGGCGTTGCAATGACAAACTTACTAGCACACCTAAGCTTTGACCTAGATGCTCAGAAGAGAGTTGTGCGCTATACCCTTTGATTACACCCTTATCTTGCAAAGACTTGACTCGTCGCCAGCTAGCAGCAGGCGACAAACCTACCTGCTCTGCTAGCTGCTGATTACTAATGCGCCCATCTAATTGAAGGGTTTTGAGTATGCGCCTATCTAACCTGTCTAACTCGACCCGTTTCATTTAGTAACACCTCTAATTTACGAAAGAATCTATAGTTTTTAGAGCAGTAATTGAAGACTATTTCTTAGCTGACCCCTTAAATGCTGAATTAGAAAGCACCTTTCTTAGATATACCACTAGACTTTTAATAATAACAACTACAAAAAAGGATCTAGCCATGTTTATTAAAAACACGGATACAACCCCTCCCACAACACCAGCACTTGATGATTACCAGTTAGAAGATCGTTATTTGCGCACCTCTGGCAGGGTGTTTTTAACTGGAACTCAAGCTCTGGTAAAGCTACCCCTAATGCAGGCTGCACTTGATCGTAGCCAAGGTTTAAACACTGCTGGGCTGATTAGTGGTTACAGAGGCTCTCCTCTTGGTGCTTATGATCTAGCCTTATGGCAGGCCAAAACCCTCCTTAAAGAGAATAAGATAGACTTTGTTCCTGCTATTAACGAAGACCTAGCCGCTACGGTTTTATTAGGTACTCAGCAGGTTGAAAGTGACCAAGATAAACAAGTCGATGGTGTTTTTGGTATTTGGTACGGAAAAGGCCCAGGGGTTGACCGTTCTGGTGATGCTCTTAAGCATGGTACAACCTACGGTAGCTCCCCAACAGGCGGTGTGTTAGTTATTGCAGGCGATGACCATGGCTGCGTTTCTTCATCCATGCCACATCAATCTGATGTTGCATTTATGAGTTTTTTTATGCCTACCATCAACCCCGCTAACCTTGCTGAATATTTGGAGTTTGGACTTTGGGGTATTGCGCTATCTAGGTATAGCGGCTGCTGGGTTGGCTTTAAAGCCATTTCAGAAACTGTTGAGAGTGCTGCTTCCCTAAACATTCCACCCCTACCCACTTTTGTTCAACCTAGTGACTTTACCGCGCCTGAATCGGAACTTCACTACCGCTGGCCTGACTTGCCTGGCCCACAGCTGGAAACACGTATTGAGTTTAAATTAGAAGCTGTCCAAGCTTTTGCTCGTGCCAACCCATTAGATTTTTGTCTTTACAATAACCCTAGTGCAAAATTCGGCCTAGTCACCACAGGTAAAGCACATTTAGATCTACTTGAAGCCTTAGACCTACTTGGCATTGATGAAAACTATGCTAAAAAGCTAGGTATAGATATTTACAAGGTGGGGCTAGTTTGGCCACTAGAGCGACGTGGTATTCTTAACTTCATTCACAATAAACAAGAAGTATTAGTTGTTGAAGAGAAACGCGGCATTATTGAAAGCCAAATAAAAGAAGCCATGTCTGAGCCTGATCACCCTGGCGAAATTTTAATCACTGGCAAACAAGATGAACTAGGCAGACCCTTACTTCCCTATGTAGGTGAATTTAATCCCATCCTAATAGCTAATTTTTTAGCAGCACGTCTCAAGCGCTTTTTTGGCGTAGATTTCAGTAAATCCCTAACTAAAATCAACACCCTAACCCCAGTCAAAGACCCTGGTGGCGTAAGACGTGCACCTTATTTCTGTTCAGGGTGTCCTCACAATACTTCCACCAAAGTACCAGAAGGTAGTAAAGCGCAAGCTGGTATAGGTTGTCACGTTATGGCAACTTGGATGGGGCGCAATACGGAATCACTTACGCACATGGGCGCCGAGGGAATTAACTGGGTAGGCAAGAGTCGTTACCTAGGTAATCCACATATTTTTCAAAACTTAGGTGAAGGCACCTACTTCCATTCTGGCTCCTTAGCTATTCGACAAGCAGTAGCAGCTGGAATTAACATCACTTATAAAATACTATTTAACGACGCAGTTGCCATGACTGGTGGCCAACCGGTTGATGGTCAAATCACTGTTCAGGGTATAGCGCAACAGGTGGTTGCTGAAGGCGTTAAGCGTGTTGTGGTTCTTAGTGATGAACCAGAAAAATACAACAAGCATAAACACCACTTTCCCAAAACAGTTACTTTTCATGATCGCTCAGAACTAGACTCTATACAGAAAGAATTAAGAGCAATTTCTGGCTGCACTGTTTTAATTTATGATCAAACCTGCGCAGCAGAAAAGCGTCGCCGCCGTAAGCGTAACCTCTACCCTAATCCAGCCAAGCACGTTTTTATTAATTCTTATGTCTGTGAAGGCTGTGGTGATTGTTCAGTTCAGTCTAACTGCCTCTCGGTAGTACCGCATGAAACAGAATTAGGTCGCAAACGAAAAATTGACCAATCATCCTGCAACAAAGACTTCTCTTGTATCAATGGTTTCTGCCCTAGCTTTGTAACCCTAGAGGGCGGTCAGTTACGTCAACCTAAAAGCATGGATGCAAGCAGTCTACTTGCTAAAAAACTACAAGACCTACCTATACCTAAGCTGACAAACTTAACTACACCCTACAATGTTTTAGTAGGAGGTGTAGGTGGTACAGGCGTAGTGACGATTGGGCAGCTAATTACTATGGCTGCTCATTTAGAAGGTAAGGGAAGTTCCGTTCTTGATTTTACTGGCTTTGCTCAAAAGGGTGGCACAGTTCTCAGCTATGTACGCCTAGCACCCACGCCAGAAAAACTACATCAAGTTCGCATTAGCAGTGGTCAAGCCGATGCAATTATTGCTTGTGATCTAGTTGTTGCCTCTTCTGAAAAAGCATTAAGTGTAATTAATCCTAATCTAACTCAATTAGTTATTAATAATGCAGAACAGCCAACAGGTGACTATGTGCTCTTCCGTGATGCCAATATGCAAGCAACTAGGCGTTTAGATTTACTCAGTCAGGCTGTTGGTAGCTCTAACTTTTTCCAAATTAATGCCAAAGATTTGGCTGAAAAACTCTTAGGCGACACTGTTTTTTCTAACGTAATGCTGCTTGGTTTTGCTTGGCAGCAAGGCTTACTTCCCCTTTCACTGAAGGCTCTAATGAAAGCACTTGAATTAAATGGTGTGGCTGTTGAGCGCAATAAAGAGGCATTTAGCTGGGGTCGTCTAGCCGCAACAGACTTAAAATCCATTACCAACTTACTAAGGCAGCAACCAAGTGATGAAGCCAAAGCACTTAACTTAGATGAACTCCTAGCCAAGCGTTACCAGTATTTGGTGGATTACCAAAATAAAGGCTGGGCTGAACAATACAGCGCAACACTCCTGCAAGTCCGTGCTGCTGAAGATAGGTTAGGCAAAAGCAATAACCCTCTTACCTTTGCCGTTGCACAACAGCTTTTTCGTTTAATGGCTTATAAGGATGAATATGAAGTAGCACGACTTTTCACTGAAACTGACTTTTTAAAAGAACTGAACAACACCTTTGAAGGTGACTTTAAAATTAACTTTTACCTAGCACCACCTTTGCTAAAACTTGGCAAAGACCATCAAGGACGCCCTAAAAAGATTCGGTTTGGATCTTGGATGCTAAAGGTTTTCAAACTTCTGGCTAGGCTAAGAAAAGTTCGTGGTACAGTTTTTGATCCTTTCAGCTACTCCGCAGATAGAAAGCTTGATAAACAATTACTGAAAGACTACCAGCAATTAATTAATCACTTAGTAAAAGCGTTAGATAAAAATAATTTAGGCACTTACATTCAACTAGCGGAACTGCCTTCAGAAATTCGTGGCTATGGACCTGTTAGAGAGGCGGCTGTTGAGGCTATTCAAGAAAAACAGCAGTCACTTTGGACTGCTGTCTCTAAGGGTAAAGCAAGGTTAATTCCAACACAGCAAATTAATGGCTAGCTAGGCTTTTTAATTACAAAGGGAGCTAACCACTCTTGCCAAGGATGGTTTAAATCACCTATCACCATAAATTCAGGGTTAGTTAATTCGGGTTTCTGATTATAAACAAGTGAGCGAAAAGACCAATCTAACACTCTGCCGCCCGCACCCTCTACAACCGCTTGTGCTGCAGCGGTATCCCATTCACAGGTTGGTCCCATTCTTGGGTAAAAGTCAGCCTTACCCTCTGCAATTTTACATAGCTTAAGCGAACTGCCTAAGGGTAGGTGGTTCACTTGGGCACCAGCAGACTTAAGCGCTTCTAAAAGGGGTTGCAGTTTTTCTTGCCCATGACGATGACTAGCAACAATATCCATTTTTGGCCAAGCTAAAGGCCGCGTTTGTAGTTTTCTTGGTTCGCCTTCTCTTGGCTGTAAAAAACTACCGTGATGACGACTACCATAATAAGTCACGCCACTTACTGGCAGGTGCACCATACCAAACACTGTTTGCCCATGTTCAATTAAAGCAATATTGACACTAAACTCACCATTACGTGCTAAAAACTCTTTGGTACCATCTAAAGGATCAACTAGCCAATACCTAGCCCATTGCCGCCTTGCTGACCAGGCTGTTTCAACTTCTTCTTCAGTTAACACTGGTAAACGTGGCATGAGTTGAGCCAAACCGTTAGATATCACCTGATTAGCAGCTAAGTCTGCAGCAGTTACTGGGGAAGCATCTTCTTTTTCAGAAGCCTCCCAAAGTTCTGGGCGAACATAAATACGCATAATGACTTCACCAGCAGCATAACAAATGCGTCCTAGCTCTCGTGCTAGCTTGCTTGGGTTCTCAATCACCGTTGTATTCCTGATGTTGTTTTTCATACTCTAGCTTTTCTCGTGTCAAAAAAAGTGCCGCTATAGATCGTGCTTCATGGAAATCATCACTAGCCATTAATCTAGGTAAATCTTGTAAAGGATGCAAAACCACCTCTAAGGGTTCTGGCTCATCGCCCTCTAACTTACAAGGGTAAAGATCACGAGCCAGCACAACATCCATTTTATGCCCCATATAGTTAGGCGCTAAAGATAAGCGAGTTAATAATTCTAAACGGTGTGCACCAAAGCCCGTTTCTTCCATAAGTTCGCGATTCGCAGCCACTAGCGCATCTTCACCTGGGTCAATCAACCCCTTAGGTAAGGTCAAAACATAATCATGGAAACCGCCGGCATATTCGCGTATTAACACCAGCTCTTCTTGTGCATTAAGGGCAACAATCATCACCGCACCATGACCCTGGCTAACCAGTCGCTCATAAGTTCTCTCTACACCATTAGTAAACTTAAGCTGTAGTTCTTCAACTTTAAATAAGCGACTTTCAGCCACTATTTTACTTTGTAGAATTTTTGGTCGCTTGGGCATGACTGTCACACTCCTTTGGAATAACAAAAGTGATCCCGCTTCTTGAAGTCTAAAATTTCCGCTACAATTGTTACTTATTCTTATCATCAATGCTAATTGCTAGTTAACTCAGCTTTATTTTTAACAAAAAAAGCCTAATAACAGCATTAATACACAAGGTTCACAAATGATTGACTGGAAGAACATCAATACGGTTTTGCTAGATATGGATGGTACACTGCTAGACCTACACTTTGACAGTCACTTCTGGTTAGAGCACCTACCGCATCGTTATGCTGAGTTGCACAAGTTAGAAAAAAGCAGCGTACAAACCAACCTAATTGCACAAATTATGGCTGAAAAAGGACGGCTTAACTGGTACAGCTTAGATTATTGGAGTGAACGCTTGGGTGTTGATATTCTTGCACTTAAAAGAGAAATACAACACCTCATTGGCTTTCGTGTAGATGCGCTCGATTTTTTACAATGGTTAAAAGTAGCCCACCCAAGAGTCGTACTCGCCACTAACGCAGACCGCAAAAGCCTAGCATTAAAACTACCTTTAACAGGGCTAGAAGAATACGTTGATTTTATTTTTAGTTCTAGCGATATAGGCATACCCAAAGAAGACCAAGGCTATTGGCATGCCTTAATGGAAGTAGATCCTTTTGATCCTGCAACCACACTACTAATTGATGATAACGAAAGCGTGCTAGCTTCTGCTCAAGCATTTGGTATTGCACAGCTTATTACCATCAGCCAGCCAGACAGCCATAGCCCCCTAAGACAAATGACAGAATTTCCTGCAGTTACACGTTTTGCTGAACTACAGCCCGTTAACAAACCATGAATAAAAGCACCCTTGTAAGTGAGAATCTTCGCCTCGATAAATGGTTATGGGCAGCTCGCTTTTTTAAAACCCGTGCACTCGCCAAAACAGCCATAGAAAATGGCAAAGTTTTTTATGCAGGCCAAAGACCTAAAGTAAGCCGAACAGTGGAAATTGGTGCACTCATTGAAATAACCCAAGGCTGGGACAAAAAAGAAGTTGAAGTAGTTGCTTTATCTTCTCAGCGTGGCCCAGCTGTAGAAGCACAAAAACTTTATCAAGAAACCGAAAATAGTTTGGAGCGTCGACAAGCAGCTACAGAAAACCGTCGGCTTACAGGTGCGGCAACTCAAGCACCCCTTCAACGCCCAGATAAAAAATCACGTCGTCAAATACATCGCTTTAAGCGACAGGAAAACTAAAGTTATGACTAGCCCTACCCAACCAGATCAAATACAACGCTTTTTATTTGATGATACAGCTGTACGTGGTGAACTTGTTCAGTTACAGCAAAGCTACCAAGAAGTATTAATAAGGCATGACTACCCTGCAGCCATTGAAAAATTGCTCGGTGAACTATTAGCTGCAACAGCACTTTTAACAGCAACCGTTAAGCTTGAAGGTACGTTAACACTAGAAGCGAGAGGCAAGGGAGAAGTAAGCTTACTTATGGCTGAGTGTAATACTGGTGCTCAAGGCGGAGATCAACTTCGTGCCATAGCCCGTTACCAAGGCGAACCTCAAGGCCATACCCTAACTGAACTCTTAGGTGGTGGGCAACTCGTTATCACCCTAGACCCTTATGAAGGCAAGCGTTACCAAGGGATTGTTGCACTAGACCAAGATTCTCTAGCAGCCTGCCTTGAAGGCTACTTTGCTAGCTCAGAGCAACTTCCAACACGCCTTTGGTTAGCGGCTGACAACAAAGCTGCTGCTGGTTTACTACTACAAAAACTACCAGAAGATACACAGAATAAAGACCCAGATGCTTGGCTAAGAACTGGGCATCTTGCATCAACCCTTACCAATGAAGAACTACTGCATTTGGAACAGCAACAGCTTTTACACCGACTTTTCCATGAAGAGAATTTAAGAGTGTTTGAGCCTCAGCTACTTAAGTTTGGCTGCACCTGTTCACGCCAACGTATTGCCAATGCCCTAGCAAGCTTGGGTGAAGAAGAGCTTAACAAGGCTATAAAAGAGCAGGGCAAGTTAACAACCCAGTGCCACTTTTGTAATACCAGCTATATTTTTACTCAAGCTAACCTTCCTGAGATTCTTAATGAAGAAAATCAAGTGACGCCACCGGGTGCTAGATTACATTAACCAATGGAACACCACCGCTAGCTGTAGTCAGCGGTGGTTGTTTTTTAACCAACAGGCAAATAACCAACATTTATACTAGTTAAGCGATTGATAAAACAAAGAAATTCTTCATGTAATGGTGCTACAAAGCAATTCAGTCACTTTTAAACAAAGCCAAGCACTACGCCTTGAAGATTTCTTTGTTATAATCGCACCACTTTTTAAAGGTCTGAAATACCCTTGACCACTAATCAAAACATTAATGAGAGCGCTGTGAAAACTTACACTAACCTAAGTAATGCCCAGTTAATCGAATTGGCAATTCAACGCGGCGAAGGCAACCTAGCCGACAACGGTGCACTAGTAGTTAATACTGGTAAACGCACAGGGCGCTCCCCTATGGATCGCTTTATTGTTGATGAACCTGGTACTTCAGCAGATATAGAGTGGGGCGCAACTAACCGTCCTTTTGATGCAGAAAAATTTGATGCTCTATGGGATCGTGTTAATGACTACCTAACCGAACAAGGCCGTTTTGTATCAGAACTACACGTAGGTTCAGATCCTAAGCACTACCTACCTGTTCGCGTTAACACTGAAACTGCTTGGCAGGGTTTATTTGGTCGTACTTTATTTATTCGTCCAGAAACTTATAACCACAACTCTAAAGATGAGTGGGAAATTCTAAACGCAGCTAACTTTGAGTGCGATCCAGCGCGTGACGGCACCAACTCTGATGGTTGTGTAATTCTTAACTTTGCTAAGCGTCGTGTACTTATTGCAGGCATGAAATACGCTGGCGAAATGAAAAAAGCCATGTTCTCTGTGCAAAACTTCCTACTACCAGAAGTTGATGTTCTACCTATGCACTGTTCAGCGAATGTGGGTGAAGACGGTGCAACCACCCTCTTCTTCGGCTTATCAGGTACTGGTAAAACCACCCTTTCAGCAGACCCTTCGCGCTACCTAATTGGTGATGACGAACACGGCTGGGGTGTAGACACAGTATTCAATATTGAAGGGGGTTGCTACGCTAAATGTATCGACCTATCTCAAAAGAATGAGCCCATTATTTGGGATGCTATACGTTTTGGTACAGTACTAGAAAACGTTGTTCTAGATGACCGCCGTACACCTAACTATGCTGACGACAGCCTAACGCAAAACTCACGCGCAGCTTACCCTCTAGAGCACGTTGAAAAGCGTGTTGCTGAAAACCGTGCAGGCGAGCCTAACGCGATTATCTTCTTAACCTGCGATATGAGCGGTGTATTACCACCTGTCTCAATTCTTTCTAAAGAAGCAGCGGCTTACCACTTCTTATCAGGTTACACTGCAAAAGTTGGCTCTACTGAAATGGGTTCTACTTCAGGTTTAGAAGCAACCTTCTCTACTTGTTTTGGTGCTCCCTTCTTTCCACGTCCAGCACGTGTTTACGCTGACTTACTTATTAAGCGTGTTAAAAGCTTCAACTCACGTGTTTACCTAGTTAATACAGGTTGGACAGGTGGCGCTTACGGTGAAGGCGGTAATCGCTTCAGCATTCCTACTACCCGCGCTATCGTTAATGCCGTACAAAACGGTGCTTTAATTGATGCTGAAACTGAAATGTTGCCTATTCTTAACCTTGAAGTGCCTAAGCACGTTCCAGGCGTTGATAGCGACCTACTCAACCCACGTGAAACTTGGGAAGATAAAGATGCCTACGACCGCCAGGCTAAAGAACTAGCTGGAATGTTTGTAGAAAACTTCCGCAAATTTGCTGGCGTTGATGAAGCAATTATTGCTGCTGGCCCTAACCAAAAGTAATTAGCTAACACTAGCCAAGACAAACCCCACCTAGCGTGGGGTTTTTTATTTAAGACTTCTCTAAACTACATCTTTTTAAGGTTTTACGGCTGGCTAGATAAGCGCTATAGTCAAACCTGCGGCTTCAGGTCGCAGCATTTCTTCTTAAGATCTAGAGGAAGAAAAAGTGCAGTTAAGGCATAATCAAATCTTAAGTAGCGATAATTGATACAGATTAATGCCTAGCTAGGTTGTTTAATATTTAATCAACTTAGCACCAAAAAAACTAAATAATGATGATGAGGATGTAACCTATGTCACAAATCAGCCGTCGTTCACTTCTGAAAAAAGGCCTTTTCGGTTTGGCTGCATTACCTTTAGGTATGGGAGCTTTAACCTCTCAATCTTTTGCAGCAGCTTTACCACCGCTAAGTGAAGATGCCCCCCAAGCAAAAGCACTTAACTACGTAAAAGTTGCAAGCGATGCTTCAGGCCATGCTAAGTATCAAGCAGGTCAAGAATGCGATAACTGCATGTTCTGGAAACCAGCAAACAATGGTTGTGCGCTTTTTCCACAAAACTCTGTAGAAGCTAAAGGCTGGTGTCAGTCTTATGTTAAAAAGCCAGGCTGATTTTATAACCTAGCTAAAAAACCCGGTTTATACCGGGTTTTTTTATAACTCAATATTTTTAAGTTTCAAAATGATCTAACTGATCATTCAACTGCCCTACTTCTGTTTGAATTAGCTTACTTGTACTAACCACCCGTTCAGCTGCTTGGCTATTACTGTCTGCAATGCCTGCAATATGTACTAGGCGTTGATCTATATCTTGTGCTACCTGGTGCTGTTGTTCCGCTGCTGCAGCTATTTGAGTATTCATACCTCGAATCATATCTACCGCACCAACTATTGCTTCTAAAGCTGTTGTTGCTTCTTCTACCAGTGCAACATTGCTTGCCGCTTCTTCAGAATAGGTAACCATTGCTTTGGAAGCCTTGCCAGCTTCTGCTTGTAAGTTAGCCACAATGTTTTCTATTTCACCTATTGAATCACGCGTACGGCTGGCTAAATTTCTAACTTCATCGGCTACCACCGCAAAGCCTCGACCCGCCTCACCCGCTCTGGCAGCTTCTATGGCAGCATTAAGTGCCAGCAAGTTAGTTTGCTCTGCTATGGCCGTTATTACTTCGAGTACCGTACCAGCCGAATTGGTTTCTTCACGAAGCTCTTGTAAGTCTTTTGCGCCTTCTTTTAAATTACTAGATAAATGCTTAAGTTGTTGTGCAGTTTGTAATACCAGTTTTTGACCTGTTCTGGCTTGATCATCAGCTGCATCAGCCGCATCTGCTGCGCTAGCTGCGTGGTTAGCAACCTCGGCAACCGTAGCGGTCATTTCATTCATAGCAGTTGCAACCTGGTCTAAATCTTCATGCTGCTGACGAACCCCCTCACCTGTAGCCTGAGCAGCTGTAACGACTTCTTTTACATGCTGACTTGTCGTTTGCGCTGTTTGCTTGGTTTGCACCATTAAACGCAGAACTTCTTCTTGCATTCGATTATAAGCAGTAAACATCTGCCCAATTTCATCTTCTTTATACTTAACATCCATGCGCATTTTGAAGTCACCTTCACCTACACGACGCATACCAGCTAATAAAACTTGAATATTATCCATTAGCTGGCTCATACCAAAAATACGGCCTAATACAACCAGTACCAAAATAATGGTGACACTTCCAAAGGCTAGCCACACTTGAAGTTTTTGACTTGTCTCTGCTTTACGAGTCATCAAAACAACCGCTGTGTTCATCTCTTTTAGCAGCAGCATGGATTGTTCCTGTAGTTTTTGAACACTCACGCTATCTTGCTTATTTACCGCTTGTTCAAGCCTTGCTTTCATTTGCTGCCAAAGCTGATCTACCTGCTGCATTTGCTGGTGAATTTCTTCATCATCAAAGGCCGTAATATTCCGTTCTCGATTCCCAACTAAAAGGTCTTGATGCGCTCGCTCAAAACTATTGATGGTACTATCAAGCACCTTTCTTTCTTCAACACCCTGAGTAATGAGCAATGCTTCTTTTGTCATTTTTTGACTTAGCATCCGCTGAGCACCAGCAACATTGATAGTTTCTGGTGAAACCGAAAGACTCATATAAAGGGATACCGAAGCAGTTGATGCCAATAAAAAAATTAAGGCATAAGAAAATAGAAACTGTTTATCCAGCGTTTTTAAGCCAAAAGCGCGTAATATTGTTGTTAAGAAGGTTGCAATCAAGTTACTCATAAGCTATCCCTCGGGGTGCCTGATTTTTTTTATCATTAGACTCTTAGCTAATATATAGCCTACAAGTTTTTTTAACCAATGCCTTCTGTCATAATAATCTAGATTAGTTATTTTTTAGAGGAATTTTAATGGACTTTTTACTAAATGAGTCAGGTCGTTTAACGCCTGAAGTTTGGTCGATTATCAATACGCTCTGGCCAGCCTTAGCAATGCTAATTGGTGGTTGGATAGCGATAGGTTGGCTACGCAAATTAGTGGTAAAGCTTTTAACTAAAAAAATGGATAGTGCTTCAGCGCATTTTTTAGGGCAAATCACACGTGTAGTACTGCTCATAATGCTGTTTATTGCTGTACTAAGTCAGCTAGGTATGAATACAACCTCTTTGCTTGCTGCGTTAGGTGCTGCAGGCTTAGCTGTGGGTTTGGCTTTAAAAGACTCATTGCAAAACCTTGCTTCCGGTTTTTTATTGGTTGCACTTAAACCCTTTAAAAAAGGTGACTATATTGAAGGTGCAGGTACTGGTGGTAGTGTAGACAGGTTAACCATGTCTCATACCTACTTAAAAACACCAGACAACAAAATTGTGATGATCCCCAACTCTTCATTAATTCATAGCAATTTAGTTAACTACTCAACTGAACCTAAGCGCCGTTTAGACTTATTTGTTGGTGTTAGTTACGACGACGATGTACGCAAGGTTAAGGACTTGTTATTGCAACTAGCCAAGGCTGATGAACGCAGTTTAGAAGACCCTGCACCACTGGTAGCCATTTTAAATTTTGGTGAAAGCTCTGTCGATTTCACCCTAAGAATTTGGGTTAACTCAAGTGATTTTTGGGCTTTGAAATGGGATTTAATGGAACGAATAAAAATCTCTTTTGATGAACAAAAAATTACTATCCCCTACCCTCAGCGTGTTTTTCATCAAGCAGAAAAACAGTAACACCCAGTTTGCCACCCTAGCCATTAACGCAAATATTTTTGCATTAATGGCTTTTTTTGTATTTATTCAATAGAAAACACCCATTTACTTGCAAAGATTTGCATTTTTGTGTAAAAACCTCCTCCTATAAATACAGATTATAAATACCATGCTTTAACTGAGGAGACGGTTTATGAATCAACGTGCAACGCTTACCACGCCCGCTATTGAGGCCCGCCCCTTCAAAGTTTATACCCAGCGCCAGCTTGATAAAATTGAAGCACTAAAAGGCTTACCTGAAGATTTACTTTTTGATATGCAGGTCGTCAGCCAAGTGCTCCCTTTTCGTGTTAATGATTATGTCATTGATGAACTTATCGACTGGCAAGCTGTGCCTAATGACCCTGTTTTTCAGCTCACTTTTCCACAGCGCGGAATGTTAAAACCGGAACATTTTGATGAAGTGGCGCAGCTATTAAAAAACCAAGCGCCAGCAGCAGAATTAAAAGCAGCAGTTGAACGCATTCGTGAAGATTTAAATCCTCACCCAGCAGGACAAATGGATATGAACCTGCCCCTGCTAGATGGCCAGCCCTTACAAGGTATGCAACATAAATACCAAGAAACGGTTTTATTCTTTCCTAGCCAAGGGCAAGTTTGTCATAGCTATTGCACCTTTTGCTTCCGCTGGGCGCAGTTTGTTGGCGATAAAGACCTGCGCTTTTCTTCTAATGAAGCTGAAACCCTACATACTTACCTAGCTGAACACACAGAAGTCACCGACCTATTATTAACTGGCGGCGACCCAATGGTTATGAAAGCTAAGCATTTGCGTAGGTACTTAGAAGGTTTAATGAAGCCTGAATTAGCCCATGTGCAAAACATTCG
This sequence comes from Marinospirillum minutulum DSM 6287, assembly GCF_000422325.1. Taxonomy (GTDB): domain Bacteria; phylum Pseudomonadota; class Gammaproteobacteria; order Pseudomonadales; family Halomonadaceae; genus Marinospirillum; species Marinospirillum minutulum. Next base: position 356,328 of record NZ_AULO01000009.1, on the reverse strand, counting down.
CATTGGTTCTAAAAGCCTTTCTTTCTGGCCTTATCGCTTTGTAACCGATGAAGACGCTAATGAAATTTTACAGCTATTCCGTGAATTAATTGCAGCCGGTAAGCACATAGCTTTTATGGCGCATTTTAATCATTGGCAAGAAATGGATACACCTGTTTGTCGTGAAGCAGTAAGGCGTATTCGAGCCACGGGTGCAGAAATTCGTACTCAAGCGCCTTTACTACGCCACATTAATGACGATGCTGATCAGTGGGTTAAAATGTGGAAGATGCAGGTGCAACAAGGCATGATTCCTTATTATATGTTTGTGGAACGCGACACAGGTGCAAGGCATTATTTTGAAATACCTTTAGTGGAAGCTTGGGAAATTTATCGTACCGCCATGAAGCAAGTGCCCGGCTTGTGCCGTACAGCGCGTGGCCCATCTATGTCTGCCGACCCAGGCAAGGTTGAAATTCAAGGCGTTACAGAAATTCATGGTGAAAAGGTTATGGTACTGCGTTTAATTCAAGGCCGCGATGCCGATTGGGTGCAAAAGCCTTTCTTTGCTAAATATAACGACCAAGCTACCTGGCTTAACCATTTAGAACCGGCCTTTGGTGAAGAAAAATTCTTCTATGAAGATGCGCTTACAGCCATGGAAGAAAGCAAAACAGCCTTGATTGCTAAAGCTTAATTAATGATGAATTTATACCTGACTAGGGAAGGTCAGGATAAAACAACTGCCCTGCCCTAACTCACTGCTTAGCTGAATTCGTCCACCCAACACACCAGTAACAATATTGTGCACTAGGTGCAAACCTAAACCCGTACCACCTTGGCCTATTTTAGTGGTAAAAAAAGGGTCAAAGGCTTTTTTTTGTAAGGCCTTACTCATACCAGCGCCATTATCCTGCACGCTTAATTCAACCAGCTGCTCATCACCCTTACAGGCTGCTTTAAGTTTTATTAAACCTTCTTCTTGCTTTTCAAAAGCGTGTATTAGTGCATTTTGAATTAGGTTAGTAATTACTTGCCCCAAAGGGCCTGGGTAACTGGTTATTTCTAAATCTTCTGGTACATCAATTAAAATCTGATAATTAGTGTTTCTTAATAATGGCTGTAAAAGTGTAATGGCTTCCACTAGCACTTGATGTAAATTAAACTCCCTTAGCTGCGAGGTAGTTCTATCCACTGCTACCTGTCTAAAACTACTAATTAGCCCCGAAGCTCTTTCTAAATTACGCTGCAAAATTGCCAAGGACTGACCCCCTTCGTTTAAAAATAGTTCCAGTGAAGAGCGCCTTAATCCTTCTTGCAAAGCTTCACCTAGGTTTTCTAGATCATTACCTAAGGTGGTTGAAGACATAAGTGCATTACCGATGGGCGTATTAAGTTCATGAGCGACACCGGCAACGAGTGAACCCAAGGCAGCTAACTTTTCAGATTGAATTAAATCTTGCTGGGCTTTTTCTAAACTTTTAAGGGTTTCTTCTAGCTTGGTATTGGCTTGGGTTAAATCAAAAGTGCGGCGTTCAACCCTTTCTTCTAGGGTTCGATTCAACTCTCTAAGCTGTGCCTGCATTTGGTAGTTGCTGGAAATGTCCTCATAGGCAATGACTAGCATTTGACGACCACTAACCACAACGGTTTGTGAAGAAAGCGAACCTAAAAATTCTTCGCCATTGGCTTGCCGCATCCACACATTAAATTCTTCGACGGGTAAACCAGCATGAGCTTGCTTAATTAAACGTGCTCTATCCTCAGCTGAAACCCACCAAGAAAACTCACCTGCTTTAAAGCCTGCTACTTGCTTTTCTGGAATTTGAAACTTTTGAATCCAAGCTGAATTAACGCGTTCAGTGGCGTAGTCACCGTCTAACCAGTAACCCACTAATAAGGGTGTTGGGGAGGTATCAAAAATGGCTTCTAATTGAATTTCACGAGCTTTTAAAGTTTTTTCACACTGCATTACAAACAATAAAGCCAACAGCAGTGCTGTACTAAGAAATAGAATGCTGGCTATCAGCAGTTCCACTGATCAATCCATTCCAAGAGTGCATCTAAAGGCATAGGCCGAGCAATAAGGTAGCCTTGCCCTTCGTGGCAGCCCAGTGCTTTCAGTTCTTCTAGCTGAGAGGTGGTTTCTATACCTTCTGCCAAAACCTGTAAGTTTAAACGCTGACCTAGGCCAATAATCATTTGTGCTATGCGTTGACCAGAACCCGATGCATCTAATTTAGCGACAAAACTCCGGTCAATTTTTAATCTATCGGCACTGAGTTTTTCTAAATAAGAAAGTGAAGAAAAGCCCGTACCAAAATCATCAATCGAAAGTGTCACCCCTAGCTGCTTTAGGTAGGAGAATTTGTTTTCAACTTCCATCGACCCAAGCACACCAACAGATTCAGTAATTTCAAGGTCAAGGTTATGCCCGCTAAGGTTACTACTTGTTAAAACCTTAGCGACCTTGCTTTCAAAGTCAGGCTGATTGAACTGTAATGCAGAAACATTTACCGCCATACGCAGGTGGGGCAACTCTGGCAGTAGCTCTTGTAAATCTAATAAAGCTTGCTGAAGTACCCAGTCACCTAACTTAATAATTAAGCCAGATTGCTCGGCAAGATGAATAAACTGATCGGGGGGTATGCGCTGCCCGCCAGCAGGGTGCCAGCGTACTAAGGCTTCAACACCTAAAAGCTGGTTGGTGGCTAGGTCAATTTGTGGCTGATATTCTAAAAACAACTGCCCTAAATCTAAGTCACGTTTTAGGCTACGCAACATTTGTGAATGGTGGCGCAGCTCTTCTACCATGGCGGGCTTGAAAATAACACAACTGCCATGACCTTGATTTTTAGCTCGCTTTAAAGCCATAGTGGCATAACTTAAAAGTTCATCGCCTGTCATTCCTTCTGTGCAGGTAGCTACACCTATACAAAAGCTTAGAGGGTGCTCAATATCATCAAATAAAATTGGCTGGGTCAGTGATTCTCTAGCTTTTAAGTGTTCGGCATCACCTTGGTATAACAAGGCAAAGTGATCTGCATTTAAACGTGCTGCAACTAGGCACCCTTCTTGGTTTTCTAAGCGTCGGGCAAAAGCTTTTAAAAGTAGGTCACCCTGTTGGTTACCAAAGGTGTCATTTAAAACAGAGAATTGATTCAGGTCGATTAGAGCAAGCTGAAGTTGTTGCTCGGCTTCTTCTGAGTAGCTGCCTAGCTGTAAATTCAACATATTTAACAAGCCATTACGATTAAATAGACCAGTTAAAGGGTCGTCATAAGCTAGGGTAACTAGTTCTTCGTAAAGCAGGTAACTACGCAAAGCAGTCATCATAATGACATGAAGCTTGTCGTGAGTTAACTCTGTTTTTGTTTTGTAGTCGTTAATATCATAGCGAGCAACGGTTTTTAGCTCTGGCGCATAACCTGGTTGGCCAGTTCTTAAAATAATTCGGAGGCTCTGCAAGCCTAAATGATGACGGATTTGACCAATTAAATTTAAACCTGCTTGTTCTGTTTCCATAACCACATCAAGTAGCATAACCGCTGTGTCTGGGTGGCTTTGTAACAAGTAATAGGCTTCTTCACCTGAGTAAGCATCAATAAACTCTAATCTTCTGCCTTTAAATTGCATGTTTTTTAGGGTTAACCGGGTAGCCAGATGAATATCTTCATCATCATCTACAATTAAAACCTTAAAAACTGGCGTGGATTCAGTTAGATCTGCCTCTGCTGAGGTTTCCAGCTCTTCGGTAAAATAGAGCAAATCATCACTTTCTTTCGATGTTGCTGTATCACGTGAGAAAGATATTAAATTCATAAGCTGCTCGTTAAAACCAAATAATAGGCGGTTGTCTATTTAATCTAGGTAACTTAGTAGAAAACGTCTAGTTGCTTATCGCTGATTTCTTGTCACCAAACATTAATGGCATTAAAGGTTAATTGGCTGAGGATCACCCAAAATACGAGGCTCTCGTTGCCAAATATACAGATCACCCAAGGTTTTTAATCTGGCTGCCACTTCTCTTAGCCAGACTTTACGCATTGCTGACCATTCTGGCCCTTCGGCAGCACAACCACTAGCTTCTATTCCTAAGTGATCGGCAATAAATAATGCCCGTGGTAAATGGTATTCTTGTGTAATGAGCACTAACTGATGCAAACCATAAACATCACGACTACGCTTTAAACTGTCAAAGGTGCTAAAGCCTGCGGAATCCAGTGTCATGGCTTCTAGCGGTACGCCTCTATCTAAAAGATCCTGCTGCATTTTGGCAGGCTCGTTATAATAAAGGCTGCGATTGTCACCTGATAAAAGCAGGTGTTCTACCCTTCCTTGCTGATAAAGCTGCGCAGCTAGGTTAATACGCCCATAATAATGGGGGTTAGAGCGCTCTGAACGTAAAAACTGACTTGTACCAAAAACTAAGGCGACTTCAAAGTCACTCCTACAGCCCTCTTCTGGTTTGATAAGCCTTGCAGAAGTTACGCCAACTAGCCAAGCATTACTTGCTAAAAGAAATACTAGGCAGAAGGCTGTAAAAGCAACAAGACGCCACCACACTAGAGTGAGCCTTGGTATTTTCTTTTTCATCTTAGCTCCTAACTCTAATCTTATGATGTATTCTAATCACTTAGCGATAAAATATCGCATGTATTTGTTATCTAGTGAGTCAAAGATGAGATTTAAAGTTACTTTATTTACCCTTACCACCTTATTGATTAGCTTTAATTTACAAGCCAAATTAGGTGTAGGAATTGGTTTTGCTAAGGGTCAAAGCCCCTACCGAGATGTTGCCTCTAACCCCAATACGATTCCTGGCTATCTAAGCTACGAAGGAAGTAAGGGGTATTTTAGAGGTATTGAAGGCGGTATTTATCTCTGGAGTCAAGGAGAAAGAGGTAAAAAGCTTACACTTTCACTGTTAGCGGCGGGTCGTTTAGAAGGCTATAAAGCTTCTGACTCAGGTTATTTAAGCGGAATGAAAACGCGCCAATGGTCCTTAGATGCAGGGGCTGGAGCAACTTTACAGCGAGGCTTTAATCGTTATACAGCCAAGGTGTTAACCGATACTTTAGGAAGGCATAAAGGACAGTCTTTCGACTTAGGCTATGCCTATGTATTTCCTGCTACTTCTAAATTATTACTTATACCTGGCGCTAACGTCACTTGGCAAAGCAGTAACCTTTTGGACTACTACTTTGGCGTGACTAACAATGAAGCACAAGCAGGGCGAAATGCTTATAAAGCAAAAGATGGGGTACAGCTTAGGGCTAGCTTGTTGACTAGCTATAAAGTTAGCCCTAATACATCGTTTACACTCCTAGTAACAACCCGTAAGCTAGCTAAGAGTGTTACTGCTAGCCCTTTGGTTGACAGGAATTATCTTAGCGGTGTTTTTGGTGCCCTTAACTACAGCTTTTAAGCTTTGCTAAGGCCTCACCTAACCTTACTGGCGTACCATTTTGTAGATCTTCACGCCACTCTACGGCATCTGGCCCAAAAACTACGATAGCCGTAGAGCCTAACTTAAAGCGCCCCATTTCCTGACCTTTTTCTAATACCACTGGTTGAGGGTTATTAAAATCTCTAAGGGTTACTTGGCGAGCAGGTGGTGCTACTTGCCCATCCCAAACCGTTTCTATTCCTGCCACTATCATTGCACCCACTAAAATGAGCGCCATAGGGCCTGCGGGCGTTTCAAAAAAACACACCAAACGCTCATTACGAGCAAATAACCCAGGTACATTGTCTGCCGTAGCCTGATTAACCGAAAAAAGCTTACCCGGTACATAAATTGTCTCTAGCAAACGACCCTGTATAGGCATATGGACACGGTGGTAGTCTTTGGGGGATAAATAAATGGTGGCAAAGCTACCACCCATAAAAGGTTGTGCTTTTTCTAAATCACCGCCCAATAAACGGGTAAGACTGTAGTTAATGCCTTTAGCCTGCATTAGCTGACCATGCTGTAATTCGCCTAATTCACTAATAGCACCATCTGCAGGGCTAACTAACTGGCTAGGATCTGCTAAGATTTCACGCGCATCAGGTTTTAACTCGCGGGTAAAGAAGTCATTAAAGCTACTAAAAGCAGTAGGATCTTCTTGTAGCGCTTCGCTCATATCGACATTAAAGCGTTTAATAAAAGCTTTAATCAGCTGATTTTTAATCCAACCAACGCGACAGTCAGCTAAGCGTCCGGTTAAGCGCGATAATAAATGCTGTGGCAATAAATACTGCAGCCAAGAAAATAATTTAGATTTATTCACAAAAAATGCCCTGTTGTGGAATAGACCTACGCATTGTAGCGGATAGCACCTACAAAAAGGTAAACTTCCTAAAAGATCTAGCAAGGAAATGTTAAATATGTCACGCCCCAGCACCCTAGCCAGTTGGTATGCCTTAGAACAAGAAGCAAAACAAACAGGCAATCGTCATTTACGCGATATGAGTAATAATGAACAGCGTTTCAAGGAGCTAAGCCGTCACTTTGATGGCTTGTTGTTAGACTTATCTAAACAGCGCCTAGAGCCTTTAACATTACAGCTTTTATTACAACTTGCTGAAGAATGCCAACTTGGTACTAAAATCCATGACTTGCTTAGTGGCCAACCTGTTAACAATAGCGAAAACAGACCCGCACTCCACACGGCTTTACGCCTACCGGCTGGTGAAGAGTTATGGGTTGAGGGTGTTGATGTTAATTTAAGCATACAAGCTAGTTTAGAAAAAATGCAGCAGCTAGTAGAAAAAATACATGCCGGTCAGTGGCGGGGCATAACGGGTTTACCCATCACCGATGTGGTTAACCTTGGGGTAGGTGGTTCCGACCTAGGACCTTTAATGGTTTGTCACGCTTTAGCCGATTTTCAACCTAAAAATATTACACCCGTAAATATTCACTTTGCTTCTACTATTGATGGCTCACAGTTAGCAGAGCGCTTAAAGCAACTTAACCCAGCTACTACCCTTTTTATCTTTTCATCCAAATCTTTTAGTACCATTGATACCCTAAGTAATGCCAATACAGCGCGTCACTGGCTAATTGATAAACTAGGAGATGAAAAACTTATTTTAAAACAGCACTTTATAGGTGTTTCAGGCTCGGTTGAAAAAATGACGCAATGGGGTATAGCCCAAGAAAACCAGTTATTATTTTGGGATTGGGTGGGCGGACGCTATTCCCTTTGGTCAGCCATAGGCTTACCTATTGCACTACAAATTGGTATGCAAGGTTTTAGGCAACTGCTGGCTGGAGCACACGCTTTAGATAAGCACTTTGCTACCAGTCCTTTAACAGATAACCTGCCTGTATTACTGGCTTTAAGTGGCATTTGGAATATCAACTTTTTGAATATTCGTGCTCATGCCATTTTGCCTTACGATGGTCGGTTAAAATATTTTCCAGATTACCTTACTCAGTTAGAAATGGAGTCCAATGGTAAAAGCACCACTCGCGAAGGCGAGCCGGTTGACTATGCCACCTGTCCAGTGCTTTGGGGAGAGCTAGGGCCTAATGCACAACATGCTTTTTATCAGCTACTTCACCAAGGTACTGAAGCGGTTAACTGTGACTTTATTGCGCCTGTTCACCGCTATGAAGAAATAGAAGACCCAGAAACCAAGCGTCAATTTCAAGACCAACACCGTTTATCTTTAGCCAACTGTTTGGCGCAATCCCGCTTATTAATGCTGGGCGATGCAGCCGTACCAAAACTTGATGCTGACCAACCCATGCCACACATGCTTTACCGTGGTAACCAGCCCTCGACCACACTAATGATTAATGAGCTAACACCTTATAGCCTGGGTCAGCTAATTGCTCTTTATGAACACAAGGTTTTTGTACAGGCGGCAATATGGAACATCAACCCCTTCGATCAATGGGGTGTTGAGCTAGGCAAAAAAATTGCCCTAGCTACCGAACAAGCGCTACTGGCTGAAGATCAGCAGGCTACATCCTTAGCTTTTGACCCTTCAACTAGCGGGTTATTAAACCATTGCCTTACAACAACAAAACAACCCTAGAGAAATAAACGCTTTATGAATTTTATAAGTGCTTTTTCACCACTGACGTTATTTTTCATTTTTCTTATAACAGTAATGACAGCCTATTTCCATGGGCCGGTTTACTCTTTGCGTACCGTTAATGCCGCCCCCTCCATCCTTACCAGCGTGGGTATTTTTGGTACTTTTTTGGGTATTGCCCTAGGTTTAATGAATTTTGATGCAGCCGATGTAGAAGCCAGTGTTCCGCAATTAATTGAAGGCTTAAAAACTGCTTTTTGGTCTTCTATTGCCGGTTTGTTAGGCGCCATGACTATAAAAATGCGCCATGTGCTTAATCATGTGCGTGGCATGGATGGCAGTGTGCAAGTTACCGGTGCCACCATGGATGATCTAGCCACACTGCTAGGGGATATACGCCTGCTATTAAAAAACTCTGGATTAACCAAGGTAGATGAGTATTTAAAAAGCACTGATCAACGCCTAGAAACCAGCTTAAAAACTTTTGCTAAAGGCATAGGTGATTACCAACAACAAATGGCCGATGCTAACTCCAAAGCCCTAGTTACCGCCTTGCAAAGCTTGCTGGCAGATTTTAATCAGCAAATTGGCACCCAGTATGGTGAAAACTTCCAACAGCTAAATGAGGCTGTAGGGCAAATGCTGCAATGGCAAGATAACTACAAAGAAGAGCTAGAAGCTTTATTAAACGAGCAGCGTGCTAACGGCAAGGTATTAGACAAGGCCACCGAAGCCTATAAAACCATGGTAGAACACACCCAAGCCTTTAATGAAGTGGCTGAAACGCTTGGCAGTGTAATGAGCGGTTTACAACAGCAGTCCGAATCACTGGGTAAATACCTAGATTCTTTAGCTAACCTAGTGAATAAAGCAGGTGGTGGTTTACCTAAACTAGAAGAACGTATTCATACCCTCACCGATGGCCTAGCCGGTCAGCTAGACAAACAACACACACAAATGCAGCGCTTAATCGACGGTTCTGCTAAACGTGTTGCTGACAGCGTTGAAAACTTAAATGAAGTACTTGGACCACGCTTAGATGAACAGCTAGCTCGCCAACAAAAGCTAACCAACTCAACGCTTGATAGAACAGAACAGCAACTAGTTAGGTTAGATGCTGCCTTAGAGCATGAACTCACCCACTCTTTACAAACTTTTGGCAGCCAAATGGCCGCACTTTCTGAAAAGTTTGTGAGTGATTACACCCCCCTAACAGACAAGCTACGTGAATTAGTTAGAGTTGCTGAACAGCTCGATAAAAACAGCAAGAGTGGGAGTGCTTAAGAACCATGTTGCGCAATCAAGAGGAAGAGGTTCTAGCGGATGAAGAAGGTGCTCACTGGATTTCTGTTAGTGATTTAATGGCTGCACTTATGATGGTATTTTTATTAGTTTCAGTCGTTTTTATGGTGATAGTACAAAAAGAAAGTGAGCGAATGCGTGAAGTTGCGGAAATTTACCTAGATTTAAGGCAAATGCTTTACCAAGACCTGCTGGATGAATTTGAAGAAGATTTACCCCGCTGGGGTGCAAAACTAACCCCAGACTTGGTGATTAGTTTCCAAGACAGCGGCGTATTATTCGAAGTAGGTTCTTCACAACTTAGACCAGCATTTGAAGAAATTTTAAATGATTTTTTTCCCCGCTATGTGCGAGTTATTACTTCTGCTAATTACCGAGAAGACATAGAGGAAGTACGTATAGAAGGCCACACTTCACGTGACTGGACTAATGCCCGCACACCAAATGAAGCCTATATAAACAATATGCGTTTATCGCAAGAAAGAACCCGCTCAAGCTTGGAGTATGTCATTAACCTAGCGGCTGTCGCTAAAGAACAAGAATGGTTAAAGCAATACTTAACCGCTAATGGCTTGTCATCATCCCAACCAATTTATACTAGTGATGGCATTGAAAACAATGAGCTTTCACGCCGAGTTGAATTCCGGGTACGCACCGATGCAGACTCACGTATTCGCGCTATTTTAGAAGAACAGCGCCAGCCACTTAGCCTTGAAGTAAAAGAATGAAGTGGTTAATTAAATGAAATTACCAAATTTCACAGAGTTTGAACCTTTCAAAGTATTACGTTTAAAAATGGGTGCACGTAAAGCTGGGCATTTTGAGCTATTTAATCCTGACAAGCACCTAACGGGTAAAGAAAGGTCTGAATTAGATCAGCAGGGTAAACAGCTACCACTTCATCGCCTTAAGCACTTTGCAGATGCAACTTGGGGCTTAAAAAATACCCGTATTGCAGTTTACCTAGAAGCCGCAACCGACTATCACTTAGCCCAATGCCCCCTTACACAAAGCTGGGCAAATAACCAAATGGTTTGGGTTAGCACCAGACGCACGGGTGATTTACCGCTAGGCAATGAGTCCTCTTCACGCCAAATCTGTGCTGAGTGTTTGCAGTTACTGAACTACAAAGGCTTCGATTTACAAAAAAATCGCAAAATTGCTTATAGTAAGAATCTAATTAAAACCTTCTCCAGAGAGGAGTTTTTTCGAGTTTATACGCTTTACCCAGTACAAGGTTTGGCAGAAAAGCTTGCATAACTGAATTAGGGCGTTTATCGTTGTTAGCCAGTAAACAAATATTTAATAAAAGGCAGCAGACATGCAGCATAGTTCTCTTAACCAAAAGACACGCCTAGCAAAAGCTAGCTTCTCTTTTTATGGCTATTGGTTTAGCAGAATTCATCGCGTCTGAGCTTTTTTGCGGGCGCCTAGTGGCTGCCCAGGCATAGATAAAAAAACCCCGGTGCAGTCCAATCACCGGGGTTTTTTTATAAGGAAAATTTGGCAATGAACAGTAAACTATCCACACCAACGAATGAACGACTTATCACAACACCAGCTGAACTAAGACAACAACTGCCTTTACCCAAGGCTTTACAAACACAAATAATGCAGCAACGCTTGGCCGTTCAAAAAATTGTTGCAGGTGAAGACAAGCGATTAATCGTAGTCGTAGGCCCTTGCTCCGTACATGATATTAGTGCCACGCTAGATTACGCTCAGCGCCTAGTAAAGCTACAAGAAAAAGTTGCTGATAAGCTTTTATTAATCATGCGTGTTTACTTAGAAAAACCCCGTACCTGCTTGGGCTGGAAAGGCATGGTTAACGACCCAGACAGGGATGGCAGCAACAATTTAACTAAGGGTTTGGTTAGGTCACGCCAACTTATGTTGCAAGTTGCTCAACTAGGCTTACCTTTAGCAACCGAAGCTCTGAATCCTTTTTTAGCCCCTTACTTTGAAGATTTAGTTAGCTGGTATGCCTTAGGTGCACGCACGACTGAATCACAAACCCACCGTGAAATGGCCAGCCAATTACCTGGCAGCATCGGCTTTAAAAATGGTACTGATGGTGGTTTTTCAGTAGCAATCAATGCCATTAAAGCAGCAGCTCAGCCTCAGCAAATTACACGTATCAATAGTCATGGACAGTTAGTTTTATCTAACTCGCCCGGTAATCAGTCCAGTCATTTAGTATTGCGTGGTGGTAATGCTGGCCCCAACTACCATCCAGATCAGGTAGCCGCTGCCAGTCATGCTTTACGTGCCGCTGGGGTTAATCACCGTGTAATGATTGATGCTAGCCATGCCAATTGTGGCAAGGTGGCAGAACGCCAGCAGCAGGTACTAGAAAGTGTTGGGCAACAACTGCAAGAAAGCCAAATTATTTTAGGTGTTATGTTAGAAAGCTTTTTAGTAGCAGGGCAGCAACCTTTTCAAGCAACAGAAGGTGTTTACGGTCAATCTATGACTGACCCCTGCTTAGATTGGCAAGCAACCAGTAGTAGCCTGCTTAAATTAGCCCAGCAGGTTAGACTAAGCACTCACATAGCTGAGCCTGCATAAAGTGGCTGGCTATCATTAACGAGTAAAATTAAGATGTTTATGTTTACACTTAAAAGCTTAGACCCAATAGACTATCGCCAAAAAACACGTAAAAGCAGTTTAATTTTAATTGTGGTTTTTGCATCTTTAGGTATGGGTTTGGCTAGCCTGCTAGTCATTATTTGGGGTAGCCCTGGCGGTAATAATTTTCGTCTAAATTTGCTGGGTGTTTTGCTTGGTTTACTAGTCACCCTCTTACTGGTTAAGTTGGTATTTAGTAAACAACCTTTTATGCAAGAAGCTATCTATGGCTGGCACTTAAAACGTAATTTAATGCGTGTTACTAATAAAATGCACACCATTAAAGCCTTGGCAGCAACGAATAACCCTGAAGCATTAAAGCTATTGCGCTTTTACCATCTGGCGCTGGAACAAATGCACCGCCTAGAAGGTGATGACACTGCACTACTAGAGTTAAAAGTTGAGAAGTTAGCGACTGAAGAGCAAATGCAGGGGTTAAACCTGCCGACTCATATAAATTATTTAGACCCAGCTTGGCTAGCAACCCTAGAAGAACAAACGCCTTAAGATACACTTAATGGCGTGTGGTTTGGTCCGTTTTTAACTTTTTTTGTTCCATCATTAAAGCGGTAACATATTCAGCACGACTTGAAGCATTAACTGGCTTTTCACGTTCTTGGCACCAGTCAATTAAAGCTTCAACATCCACTTCTACCTTCTCAATTAAAATATTGCGTGTTGCAAAAACCTCAATCATTTCTAAGCTTTTTTCCTGCCACTCTTGCCAGGTTTTTTCTAAGCTAGCACTATCTTCGGCCACTTCAATTAAACGTGACCACTGATCTTCTTTAATCCAACATAGCCCAGCAACTTGCGGTGTTACATCTAAGGGTTGTTTAATCATTTTTCTTTCCATTAAAGCTGTTTAAAACTTTCACTAGTCCTTACAGCCTAGCACCAAGAAAAACCTTTGCCTACCCAGCTAACCAAGCTTTTCTGCATAGGCATCTAACAAGGTTTCTTGCACACTAACCTCTGCCTTGCCTTCTGCTGGTGAATTCAGCAAATAAGTTCCATCACTTAGTAGCTCCCAGCTTTGGCAGTTATCTAACAAATAGGTTTCTAAATCTTTACGTACTCTATTAGCCAAACGTGGGTCTAATAAAGGGAAGCAGGTTTCTACACGATGAAATAAGTTACGCTCCATAAAGTCAGCACTAGCGCAGTAAACGTCTTCTTGACCATCATTATAAAAACAGAAAACACGTGTGTGCTCTAAGAAGCGACCAATAATAGAGCGCACTTTAATATTTTCTGATACTTCGGCAATGCCGGGTTTTAAGCAACAAATGCCGCGAACAATTAAGTCGATTTCAACACCTGCTTGGCTAGCCCGATAAAGTGCTTTTATAAGTTTAGGCTCAGTAATAGCATTTACTTTAATAATAATGCGTGCCTTTTTGCCTGCGCTTGCAAAGTCTGCTTCTCTATCAATCATTTCGATTAGTTTTTTGTGTAGGGTAAAAGGCGCATGAAGCAGTTTGCGCATATTTAATACTTGTCCCATTCCACAAAGTTGCAAAAACACCTTATGCACATCTTCACAAATGTCTTTATTGGCAGTTAATAAACCATAATCAGTATAAAGGCGTGCTGTTTTTGCATGGTAATTACCTGTTCCCAAGTGGGCATAAGGGCGTAAACGTCCCTGCTCTCGACGCAACAAATGCATCATTTTTGCATGGGTTTTATAGGCAACCACACCATAAATAACAATAGCACCCGCTTCTTGTAAGCGGCTAGCAAGCGTAAGGTTGTCTGCTTCATCAAAGCGTGCCCTTAGCTCTATAACAACAGTGACTTCTTTACCATTACGGGCGGCTTCAACAAGCGCACTAACAATATTGGAATCTGCGCCTGTACGATAAAGGGTTTGTTTTATGGCTACTACATCTGGGTCATTAGCTGCTTCTCTTAGCAGGTCTTCAACCGGAGAAAAGCTTTCAAAAGGGTGATGTAATAATAAATCTCCCTGACTAATGGCATTAAAAATTGAGCCTTCTTCTTTACGCAGCGGTTTAGGTAGGCCGGGAGTAAAAGGCTTGTAGTGTAAGTCTGGGCGATCTATCTGTCCCATAACAGCCATAAGGCGGTTTAAATTAACGGGGCCATTAACTCGGTAAAGCTCTTCATCGGTTAAGGAAAACTGCCTCAATAAAAACTGAGCCAATTCTTCTGGGCAATTATCTGCCACTTCAACACGTACTGCATCGCCATAGCGCCTAGATAAAAGCTCACCACGTAGCGCACTGGCTAAATCGGATACATCTTCAGAATCCACAGCTAGGTCGGCATTGCGGGTAATTCTAAACTGGTAGCAGCCTTTCACCTTCATTCCGGGGAAAAGTGATTCTGCATGGGCGTGAATCATTGAAGATAAAAAAACAAAATTATCGCCACCTTCACAGAGTTCATCAGGCAAGCGTAATAAGCGTGATAAAGAACGAGGCGCGGGTAGAATAGCCAAGCCACCTTCGCGACCAAAAGCATCTTTGCCTTCTAAAGAAACAATAAAGTTTAAGCTTTTATTTACCAAGCGTGGAAAAGGGTGAGAAGGATCTAAACCTATAGGGCTAATGACTGGCAAAATTTCATTATTAAAAAACTCTTTAACCCAAGCAGCTTGTTCTTTTGTCCATTGCTCACGACGAATAAAGCGTATCTGTTCTTCTTCCATCGCTGGGATTAGCACTTCATTTAAAAGGCTATATTGACGCTCAACCTGTTCATGGCATAAGCGTGAAATTTCTTTTAAGACTTCGCTTGGGCGCATACCATCTATAGCAGATTTTTCTCTATCTAAGGCAACTTGGCGGCGCAGACCTGCCACACGTATTTCAAAAAACTCATCTAGGTTGCTAGAGAAAATCAAAAGAAAAAATAGTCGATTCAAAAGCGGGTGACTAGCATCTAAAGACTGCTCTAGCACTCGAATATTAAACTGCAAGTGGGATAGTTCGCGATTAAAGTACAAATCAGCTGCATCAAGATCAATGCTGTCATCTAGCTTACGCCGCCTAACACCACTTTTACTCTGGTTAATACGCAAACTAGCACGAGGGGCGCTAGTTGCAGGTGTTTGAGTGCTGGCTTCTACTTGATTTGTTGCTTCTGTTTTTATCGCCATCTATCCCTGTCCCTTACGTTTATTGATTTAATAGTTCTGCTGCACGTTTACCGTAATAAGTTAGGACGCCATCACTGCCAGCACGCTTCATACAGACTAGCGCTTCCATCATTACGGCCTCTGTTAACCAGCCTTTTTCTATCGCCGCCATGTGCATAGCGTATTCACCACTGACCTGATAAACCAAAGTAGGTACACCAAATTGGGTTTTTACACGGCGGACTATATCTAGGTAAGGCATACCTGGTTTAACCATTACCATGTCAGCGCCTTCTGCTAAGTCTAAAGCCACCTCGTGTAAAGCTTCATCGCTATTAGCTGGGTCCATTTGATAACTGGCTTTATTAGCCTTACCCAAGTTGGCCGATGAACCCACCGCATCACGGAAAGGCCCATAATAAGCGGAGGCATACTTAGCCGCATAGGATAAAATGCGTGTATTTACCAAGTTTTCTTGTTCTAGCACTTGGCGTAGCGCACCTATACGTCCATCCATCATATCGGATGGGGCTAGAACATCCGCACCCGCTTCAGCATGAGATAAGCCTTGCTTAACCAGTGTTTCAACGGTACGGTCATTTAATACGTAGCCTTGAGTATCAATAATGCCATCCTGACCATGAGTTGTGTAAGGATCAAGCGCAACATCCGTAATAATACCCAACTCAGGTACGGCATCTTTTACTGCCTTAATGCTGCGCTGTACTAGGCCGTTAGCACTGTAAGCTTCTTCAGCAAATTCGCTTTTACCTTCTTGTCCAACAACCGGAAAAAGTGCAATACCAGGAATACCTAAAGCAGCCAGCTCACGTGCTTCTTGTACAAGTAAATCAATACTTAGGCGATCAACTCCTGGCATGGATGGGATAGGGTTACGGGCATTTGTACCTTCTTGTACAAAAATGGGTACTAAAAAATCATTGGGCGTTAGCTCGGTTTCTCGCATTAAACGACGTGAGAAATCATCCGCACGCATACGACGCATACGAGTAGCTGGAAACTGACGAAAAGTTGTTTGCACGCTTAAACCCTCTTAAAAGCAATATAAAGATAAAACTTACTTCTAGTATATCAGTCAAAGGTTGCATTTAAACTGCAACAGTTTGCCACCCACGCTTTATCTAGCTAAATTTGATTGTTACAGACTAGCTTCCCTTGGAGAATACAATGAAAAAGAAAGTCGCTTTGTTAATTGCAGGTTGTGGCGTTTATGACGGCGCAGAAATTTATGAAACGGTACTAACCCTACTTCGCCTAGACGAAAAAGATGCTGACTATCAGTTTATCGCGCCAGACAAACCACTAGCTCATGTGATTAACCACCTAACAGGTGAAGAGGTTAAAGACAGCCAGCCAGAAGGTGCTGCAAGCCGCAACCTTTTAGTTGAAGCAGCACGTTTAGCCAGAGGAGAGATTATTGCCTTATCAACAGCTAATCCTGAAGATTATGACGCAGTCATACTTCCCGGTGGTTTTGGTGTAGCTAAAAACTTTTCTACTTTTGCTACAGAGGGCGCTGCCTGTACGGTAGATAAAAAGGTACAAGCTTTTGTACAGGCCTTTTACCAAGCAGAAAAGCCCATTGGCCTGATGTGCATCACACCAGCCATTACTGCTAAGTTAATTCAGCCAGGTATTTTATGTACTGTTGGAAACGATGCTGCGGTTGAAGGTGCTATGACTAGCATGGGCTCATTGCACAAAAGCTGTGCTGTTGACGAAATAGTAGTTGATAACAACCACAAGGTGGTTACTACGCCTGCCTATATGCTAGCCAGCAGAATTACTGAAGCAAAAGCCGGCATTTTTAAACTCGTTGATAAAGTGCTTGAGCTAGCCTAAGTTAACTTAATTAAAACCAGTAGCCCTCTATTAAGCAGGGCTACTTTTTTTAGATTAGGTCTGCTACACCAGATAAATCTACACCAAATGAATTAACCCTAATTGCACTAATGCCCCAAAGGGTTGCAGGGTTAATTTTTATTCGTTCATTAACATTACAAGCGCTGCGAATAGCAAACTGTTCAGTGGCAGTGTTTCTACGTCTAGGCGATAAAAATAAATCGCCATCGGTTTTCTTAATACTAGCCACCAAAGGTGAACGTGGGTCTGGCGTACGACCAATAACAACTGCCAACTCTCCATTGTTAAGGCGAACATAAACCCCAGGCGGGTACACACCTAATTCATTCAAAAACAGTAGTGTTAGTTTAGAATCGAATTTGCTGCCTCGTTGAGTGAAAATATCACGTAAAGAGTCTTTGTGTTTTATAGGGTTACGATAGGGACGGTGCGTTACCATGGCTGTGTAAACATCGGCTAGTGCCAAGATTCTTGCTTCTCGACGAATAGCATCGCCCTTCAACTTACGTGGGTAACCCGTACCATCTAGTTTTTCATGATGCTGAGCAACAAGCTCTATCCATAATAAATCATCAATTCCCGCTTCTTCTAACTTTTGTGCACTCTGTAGTGGGTGACGATTGATTACTTCGCGCTGCTGATCATTTAGTGGTGTTTTTTGTTGATGTAACCGCTGCTGATAAGGGTTCATTGCTATATTGCCAGTTAAAGCTGCTGCTAAAACTGACAACCTTACTGTTTGCTCTACCTGCAAACGATCAAGTATTAACTCGGTTAATACTGCAATTTGCATTGGATGATGAACATGGTAAGGAAACTGTTCAGCTAAATGCACCGCGCCTAATAAAGCATCGCTATCATATTCAACCAACCCTTGAATATGCGTCGCTATATCGTAAACACGCTTTTTAATAACACTACCAGCGGGTCGCTTTTCTGCTTCTATTAGCTTAAAAACTTCTTCTAATTTTAAGCAAAGCTCATCAAATTCAGCAAAAGGGTTAACTTTACGACGAAACTTTATAGGTTTGGGTATAAGGCTTTCTGGATCTGGCTCTATTTCTTGAGCAAATAAGCCTACTCTAGTTAAGATTTCCTTTTGCCTATCTGAGCGTAGAGTAGAACCCTTGGCCATTAATAACTTACCAAACTCGTCATAAATAGACCAAGGCACCGGCTGATTCACTTGAAGGTGTTCAGGCGTTATTCTTGTTAATTCAAAATCACGCAAAAACATAGCATATCCTTGCAGTCTGTCTGTAACCTAAAAAGGCTGATCAGCGTAGATGGCTTGTAAATAATCGCCACCACACTGCAGTTCTTCAAACCAGGTTAGAAACGCTTCTACCTGATCTTCTTGAAACATTGCTCCATGCTGAGGCACTATCATTTTTACTTTGTAAGGCAAAGCTCTAATTCTAGCGACCCAATGCCGACATACAGCATTAGAATGCATGTAGCGTTTATGAAAAGGCTCCATATAGGCCTTATGTGCTTCAAAGTCTTTAACAAAAATTTCACGGCCGCCTTCTGGGTAAATGGATGCCCCAATATCACCAGTAAACAAAATACCCGAGCGCTCATCAAAAATACTAAAGTTACCTTCACTGTGTAAAAAGTGGGCAGGCAAAATTAAAAGATGATCACCCGTTGGCAGACGTAATTTAGCGCCTTTATCTGGCAGAGGAACAACACGTTCAGGTTCATCTAAGCCAAAGTGAGAAACAAAGTGCAGCCATAGGCGTGAAATTAATAACTTGGCATCGGTTGCCTTCATCCAATAAGGAGCCGAAGAACACACATCGGGATCTTGATGCGTGGCTAGCAGGGTATTGAGCTGCCGAGGATGCAAATAGCGGGTTACCTGCTCTAACACCTGATGAAATACATAAGTACCACCTGGGTCAAACAAGTAACCCTGACCACCATTAATGATTAAGCACTGGTTAGTTTGCACAAAAGAATTGGAACCTTCCTCTTCTTCCCAGCCAAACCAAACAAACTGGTGATCATCATCTTCATATAACAAGCGATCATCATCTAAAATTTCATTCATCTCGACAGGCTCCTAGTGGTTTCTTCCTTTATTATTATTCTGCCTACTCTAGAACAAATGCATGCTTGTAAAACTGAGCCAGCTCAAAAGCCGTAGTATTCATCCAATAAGTCTGTTCCACATTGCAGGTTTTCTAGCCAATCTAAAAACTTTGGGATGTGCTCTTTACCAATAATTGCACCATGCTGCGGTACAATCATCTCTATAGGGTACTGGCGAATCATGCCCACCCACTTGCGTAAAGCTGCATTATTACCCATATAACGCTTATGGAAACCTTCGGTATAGGTTAGGTGTGTTTCCCAGTCTTCTACCATTAGGTAGCGCTCACCTCTTGGAAAAACAGCAGCACCGATATCACCAGAAAAAAGAATTTTGGAGCGACTATCATAGAAGCAGAAGTTACCTTCACTGTGTAAAAAGTGAGCAGGCAACATAACGATTTCACCACCGGCTGGTAACTTAATCATTTTGCCGCGGTCTTCGATAGCTATAAGGCGGCTGTTATCACTAAAGCCAAAATGAGAGACAAAACGTATCCACAAACGAGAAACCAATAAACGAGCATTGGTTGCTTTTAGCCAAAGCGTAACAGATGAAAGCACATCAGGGTCTTGGTGAGTTGCCAAGAGGTAGCGGATTTGTTCTAGGGGAAGGTATTTATTCACTTCGGCAGCAACTTCAGAAAAAATAAAAGCACCACCTGGATCAAATAGATAGCCTTGATCCTGATTAACGACTAACACTTGATTAGACTGTACCAAACTTTCATCTGTATCTGGGTCTTCCCAACCAAACCAGATGTATTGGTGATCATCGTCTTCGTATAGAACCTTACTACTTTCTACCATCTTCGACTCCATCGGCCTCATTAATACTTCCATTTCTTTAATATATATCAAGCATCCTTAACTTAACAATTGATATAAAACAATAAACCCGCTAGATAAGGCGGGTTTATTGTTTTATAATGTAAAGTTTTGTTTTATTCTTCTTGTTTAGCCTTGGGTAGTAAGCGTGAAATCAATATACCCACTTCAAACAATAACCACATAGGTACAGCTAGCAGGGTTTGCGAAAAAATGTCGGGCGGTGTCAATAACATGCCAACAACAAAGCAGCCTAGAATTACGTATAAACGCTTAGCTACTAGGCTTTCAACATTAGTAACACCGGCCAAAACAAGTAGCACCGTTGCAACAGGTATTTCAAAGGCTATACCAAAAGCAAAAAAAAGCTTAAGTACAAAGCTTAGGTAGGCGTTGATATCCGTCATTACTGCAACACCCTCAGGCGCTGCAGTAGTAAAAAAAGCAAACAACAAAGGAAACACTGCGTAATAGGCAAATGCCATGCCTGCATAAAATAAAACAATACTAGACCCTAACAGAGGAAAAGCGAGTTTCTTTTCATGGGCATATAAACCTGGTGCTATAAAGCTCCATATTTGGTAGAGGATATAGGGCACACTGACTAAGAAAGCTGTAAATAAAGTTAATTTAAATGGCGCTAAAAAGGGCGAGGCTACTTCAGTAGCTATCATCTGTGCGCCAGCAGGCAGAATGGATCGTAAAGGTTGTGAAATAAATGCGTAAATATCATTGGCAAAGTAAAATAAGCCAATAAAAACAACCAAAACAGATAGAACAATACGCAGCACTCGGGTACGCAGTTCAATCAAATGCTCAACTAAAGGCGCATGACTAGCAGGAGCGGTACTCTCTTCAGGATGAGAAGAAGGCTGCATATCAGGGTTACTCACTTAGAATCTTCCTTAGACTGAGTTGCAGTAGGTGCTGAATCAGTATTGCTTGGTTTTGTTAATTCCATTTCTTCAGCAACCTCTTTTTCTACCTCATGTAAGCCACTACGCACCTTTTTTTCGTGCTCAGCTAAGCGCTCACGCATTTCCTCTAACTGCATCTGTTCACTCACTTCTTGCTGAATGCCAGAGACCATTTTTCGGATACGCCCAATATACAAGCCCAAGGTTTTAATTGCTTGCGGCAAGCGGTGTGGGCCTAGTACCAACAGCCCCACCACAGCAATGACTAGGAGTTCAAAAAAGCCAATATCAAACATAGACTAGGGCGCTTATTTGCGCTCCTGCTCCTGATCAACCTTAGTTGCTTTAACATCAATAGGGTCTTTATCTGCTGCTGTTTTTTCTAGGTTTTCTGAACTCGCTTCTTGCTCGCCTTCTTTCATAGCTGATTTAAAGCCTTTTACGGCACTGCCTAAATCGCTACCTAAGCTACGGAATTTTTTAGTTCCAAAAATTAGAACAACTATGCCTAGTACAATAAGAAGCTGCCAAATACTAATGCCACCAAAGCCCATGATTATCTCCTACTATAGATCAAACTATCGATTAAAGGATTGTTATTTGTTACTACGACTCGCTTTTTCATCCAAGCCAGAAATGCCCATACGGCGAGCTAGCTCATTAAGTACATCTTGATAACTTATGTCTAAGTGCGACAGCATAACGAGTGAATGAAACCAGAGATCTGCTGTTTCCGCAACGACTTCATTTTTAGCGCCCAAGGATTCTGCATCTTTAGCTGCTAAAATTGTTTCTGTGGCTTCTTCGCCCACTTTTTCTAAAATCTTGTTTAGCCCTTTATGGTGCAACTGGGCGACATAAGAACTGGTAGGGTCGGCCTGTTTACGTTCTTGCAAAATAACAGCTAGCTGTTGAAGGATATCACTCATTAACACTACTGCCTTGTTAAACCAAAAAAAAGTAACTAAGAATAATTAAAACCCGCTCAATACACCAGCAGCCTAACGTCTAAGTAATATTAAAAGCCCTACACCACCCACTACCCAAGGCTGCCATTCGCCTTCAAGCAAGGGCAGAAGGTAATCACCCAAGCCAGTAACTAAAGCTAAACCCAGTAGCAGACTACCAATTAAAAGCTGGCCATTACGACGCCGGTTTTTAGCCATTTCGTTTTTTAGCTCAGTAAGAACTAGGCGCTGCGCTTGCTGATCTTTTTGCCAGTTACCTAGTTGACTTAAACCTTCATGCGCTAACTGAGGTAGCTCAGGAACTAACTCTAGCCAATCGGGTAATTTCTCTTGAGCTTTTTTAAGAATACCACGCGGACCGACACGTTGTTTCATCCAATTTTCTAAAAAGGGTTTAGCCGTAGTCCACAAATCTAATTCTGGGTAAAGCTGCCTACCTAAGCCTTCAATATTCAGCAGTGTTTTTTGTAACAAAACTAGTTGTGGCTGCACTTCCATATTAAAACGCCTTGCTGTTTGGAATAAACCTAACAACACCTGCCCAAAAGAAATGTCTTTTAAAGGCTTTTCAAAAATAGGCTCGCAAACGGCGCGAATAGCCGCAGCAAATTCATTGGCACGTGTACCTTCGCCAACCCAGCCAGATTCTATGTGTAACCTTGCAACCTCATGGTAGTCTTGCTTAAAAAAGGCTAATAGGTTACGTGCCAGGTAGTTTTGATCTTCAACACTTAAAGAACCCACAATACCGCAATCTATAGCAATGTACCTTGGGCTTTCTGGTTTACTGGTATCTAAAAATATATTGCCTGGGTGCATATCGGCATGAAAAAAGTTATCGCGAAACACTTGGGTAAAGAAAATCTCTACGCCGCGTTCTGCCAATTTTTTCATGTTCACTTGATGCGCTTTAATGGTTTCTACTTCTGCAATAGGTACACCATAAATGCGCTCTTGCACCATTAAATTTCTACGTGTAAAAGGCCAATGGATGGATGGCACATAAAGTAAAGGTGAGTTTAAAAAGTTGCGTTTAAGTTGCGAGGTGTTAGCTGCTTCTTTTTGTAAATCTAACTCATCCATCAAGCTAACTTCATAATCTGCTACCACGGCAACCGGATGAAGGCGACGTGCATCAGGCACTAAGCGAAGCACTAAATGTGCCAGCATGTATAAAAGCTGCACATCTTTTTTAATAACTTTTTCTACCCCAGGGCGAATCACCTTAACAACAACCTTTTCTCCCGTATGCAGGGTAGCAGCATGAACTTGCGCAACAGAAGCTGAAGCTAAAGCTTCACTTTCAAACTCAGCAAAGGCCTCTTCCACTGACATACCTAAGGCCTTTTCTATGGTTGCCTTAGCCTGTGCTGCTGGGAAGGGTGGCACTTGGTCTTGTAATTTTCTTAGCTCATCGGCTACATCGGGCGGCAATAAGTCGCGCCGTGTTGATAGCATTTGTCCAAACTTAGTAAAAATTGGGCCGAGTTCCTCTAAGGCCAAACGCAGCCGCTCCCCCCGTGTATAGTTTTTCATAGGGAAAAGTTGTGCTGGATTCAAGCGCATTAGCAGCACTAGAGCAAAAGGTAGGCGATCTAAGGGAATTAAACTGTCTAAGCGGTAACGTAAAGAAATCCAAGCAATACGAAAAGCACGGTATAAGCGTCCCACTTATTTTTCTCCTGCTATTGGCTGTAACTGCTTTTCTAATAGGTTAATGCGTGCTTCTAAACGGTCGACATCTAGCCTAAGCTCATGCAAGGCATCTTCTGCCACGTGCCAGCTATCTTTGCCCGGCAAAACACCTGCTTCATCATCTAGGTAAGACTTAATATCTTCACTAGCAGAAAGTGTTAAGCGTTCCCCAAACTGCAGCAGTTGGTTAAAACCAGCTTGAATAGAAGCAAGTGGTAAAGGCCCAGCAGCACGTGTGATTAGCTCTTGGGTATCCAAACCCAAGCCTGCAAGAAGTTCTTGTAACACTTCTAGCAGGTGGGTATTACCACCGACACTAACATTTGGCCCAAATAAAATTTGATTAGCATTTTTACTGGTTGCCATCTTCAAATAGTCTTGAGCTGAAGCAAGTATCCAAGCATCTGCAGGTGCTTCACCTTGACGATAAAAGTAAAATCCATCTTCTGCTACCTGCATTCTTAATTGTAAATTTAACCCACTCACTTGAAACTCAATGCAGCTACCCTGTAGTTTTTCAAAGGCAGCAGTAGCAGCACCCTCTTGAAGAATAGCCTGCCTTAACAAAGGGTTAACTAAGCTTTCAAGCGCTGTTAAAACACTCAGCGGTAATTGCATAAAATTTCAGCTTCCTTGAAAGTAAGTTACAGCTTAAAACCACGGTGCAAAGCAACCACACCTGAAGTCATATTGTGGTATTCCACATCACTTAAACCAGCATTAATCATCATTTCTTTTAGTGTTTCTTGGTCTGGGTGCATACGAATGGATTCCGCCAAATAACGGTAGGAGTCACTATCACCGGCCAAAAGTTTGCCCATTAAAGGTAAGGCTGTAAAAGAATAAAGGTCATAAGCTTTAGACATTAGTGGGTTAGTTGGCTTAGAGAACTCCAGTACCAATAAGCGACCACCTGGCTTAAGAATACGTGCCATATCCTTCAGAGCTTTGTCTTTATCAGTAACGTTACGCAAGCCAAAAGCTATGGTAATGACATCAAAGTGATTGTCTGGAAAAGGTAAAGCTTCTGCATTGGCTTGTACAAAACGAATATTACCGCCATAACCTTTATCAAGCAGACGATCACGGCCAACCTTAAGCATAGAAGCATTAATATCAGCCAGAATCACCTCACCCTCTTCACCCACTAGGCGTGAAAACTGCATGGTTAAATCGCCTGTACCACCGGCGATATCTAACACCTTATGACCTTTACGCACACCCGATAACTCAAGGGTAAACTTCTTCCACAAACGATGAATGCCCATCGACATCATATCGTTCATCAAGTCATATTTAGTGGCTACGGAATCAAAAACCCCAGCAACCCGCTTAACTTTTTCATCAACCGGCACCTCTTGGTAACCAAAGTGGGTTGTTTTATCTTGTTGCTCTTGTGTCATGATTGGGTACCTACATCAACAGCGAGTGGAATAAGTTTTGGAGTGCGGCTTTCGCCAGCTGCTGCTAGTTGATCTAAATACCGCTGCCACCAAACTTCTTTATTTTCACCTAGTTGCCAAAAATAATCCCAGGTGAATAGCCCTGTGTCATGCCCATCATCAAAACTTAACTTTAAGGCATAACGTCCAACGGGTTCAATTTTCCAAATACGCACATCTTTCTTGCCTACTTGCAACTTAGGTGAACCATGCCCCTGCACTTCAGCAGAAGGCGAGAGCACTCTTAATAGCTCAGCTGAAAGTTCAACTAGCTTTCCATCAGCATAATGCAACTCTAAGCAATGACGACTTTTGCTGTAATGGATTTTTGTTGGCTGGGGTGTGGCCATGTTGCACCTTTAAAGAATGTAACGTGAAAGATCTTGGTCTTTAACCAGCTCGCCTAGCTGCTTATTAACATACTCAGCATCAACCACTAGCTTACCGTTAAGGCTTTCTGTTGCAAAACTGGCTTCTTCTAATAAGCGCTCTATTACGGTATGCAAACGGCGTGCACCAATGTTGTCGGTGTTTTCGTTCACTTCGTAGGCTATTTCTGCCAAGCGATTAATACCATCATCGGTAAAGCTAAGTTCTACACCCTCTGTGGCTAAAAGTGCTATTGCTTGGCGAGTTAAAGAGGCCGTAGGTTCGGTTAAAATGCGGCGAAAATCTTCGGTTGTCAGTGCTTTAAGCTCTACACGAATAGGCAGGCGGCCTTGCAGCTCTGGAATTAGATCTGAAGGTTTAGCTAGGTGAAAAGCACCTGAAGCTATAAATAAAATATGGTCGGTTTTAACCATGCCATATTTAGTGCTAACCGTACTGCCTTCTATTAGGGGTAACAAGTCACGCTGCACACCTTCGCGTGATACATCACTACCACCCGAACTTTCACCACGTTTACATACCTTGTCTAACTCATCTAAAAAGACGATGCCGTTTTGTTCAACTAAATCAACCGCTTCACGCTTAATTTCTTCTTGGTTAACCAAACGTGCCGCTTCTTCATCACGTAATTGACGCTGGGCATCACGAATTTTTAACTTAGTGGTGCGGCGCTTTTTTTGATCTAGGTTAGAGAACATGCTTTGTAGCTGCTGGGTCATTTCTTCCATACCCGGCGGGCTCATTATCTCTACACCAATTTGTGGCCCGGCCACTTCAATTTCTATTTCTTTATCGTCTAGCTGGCCTTCACGTAATTTTTTACGGAACATTTGGCGAGTTGCCGATTCTTCTGTCGCAGCGGTGTTAGCTTCTTCGCCTCTGGCTGGCGGTAACAAGGCATCAAGAATGCGTTCTTCAGCTGCATCTTCTGCTAATACATTATGTTTACCCATGGCTTCTTCACGCAGCATTTTTACTGCCGATTCCATTAGGTCACGAATAATGGTTTCTACATCACGGCCGACATAACCTACCTCAGTAAATTTAGTGGCTTCAACTTTAATAAAAGGCGCTCTGGCAAGCTTGGCTAAACGGCGAGCAATTTCTGTTTTGCCCACACCGGTTGGACCAATCATTAAAATATTTTTTGGGGTAACTTCTGCGCGCAAGTCTGGATCTAACTGCATTCTGCGCCAGCGGTTACGAAGGGCAATAGCAACAGAGCGTTTGGCATCAGCCTGACCAATAATAAAACGATCTAACTCACTTACAATTTCTCTTGGCGTCATGCTGCTCATTTCTTTATCCCTTCAATGGTTATCTGGTGGTTAGTAAAGACACAAATATCACCGGCTAACTCTAAACTTTTTTCAACAATTTCTTGAGCGGATAGCTCGGTATTTTCAAGGAGCGCCCGCGCTGCTGCCAAAGCAAAATTACCGCCCGAACCTATGGCTAGTACGCCGTGTTCTGGCTCAACGACATCGCCTGTACCGCTAATGCATAAAGTGGCGGTTTCATCGGCAACAACTAACATGGCTTCTAAACGCCTTAGCGCTCGGTCAGTCCGCCAGTCTTTAGCCATTTCAACGGCGGCTCTAACTAGCTGACCGTGGTGTTTTTCTAGCTGGCCTTCAAAGCGTTCAAACAAGGTGAAGGCATCGGCTGTACCACCGGCAAAACCGGCTAGAATTTTATCGTTATAAAGGCGACGGACTTTACGTGCATTGCCTTTCATCACGGTATTACCTAAAGAAACCTGGCCATCACCGCCAAGTACAACTTCGTTATCTCGACGTACGCACACTATGGTGGTCATACCGTCTCCTTAATTAGGGGTTATTGATTGGGGCACTGTCGACTGCTCAACCTCTGGTTCATCACGCAATCTTAACAGCATAAAATCAAGTCCAGCCTTAGCTAAATCATTTTGTGCTCGGGCAAGTAAGCGTCTATCTTGGTAAGGACCCACTTGTACACGGTGCCAAGTATCACCACTCCCCGTTTCTACTTCACTCACTCGTATGCGGTCATAACCTAAACTTTTCAAGCGTTCTTCTTGCCTTTTAGCATCGGCAGCGCTACGAAAGGAGCCAACTTGCAACATAAAACGGGGCTGATCTTCAGCTTCTCTAGGTGTTGATTTATAGGCTTCAATTTCTGGTGCTACGACTTCGCTTTCTGGTAGCAGGGTATAAAAATCAAAACGTGGTGTTGATTGGTCTTTAGCTTTAGCTGGTGCTTCTTTAGGCTTTTCTTCATTTTTAGCCTGAGGCACTTTTTTAACTTCAGCAGCAATTAAGGGTGGTTTTGCTTGTAGGGGCGTTTGGCTAGAGGGCTGACTTAAAATTGCGGCAAGGAAGCCTGCCACCAAACCTAGTGTCAACCAACCCCAACCGGGCAAACGATCCCAGAAATTCACATCAACTGGCTCTTCTTCAACAGTGCGTGGACTTGCACCGCGAGACCTAGTTGTTTCGTTTTTTTCTGGTGTAGTGCGCTTTCGTTGACGGCTAGCAAAGTCTTTAGCCATTATACCCCTCCATTCCTTAGTAACATCTAATTAGGGAGCCGGTGTACTACATAGAATCAGGTGCAGTAACACCTAGCAGATCTAAACCTTTAGCAAGAACCTTCCGTGTTGCGGCTGCTAGCATAAGCCTTGCTGTTCTAACTTGAGCGTCTTCCACTAAAAACTGATTAGCGTTATACCAAGAGTGCATCGCTGCGGCTAAATCGCGCAGGTATTGGGCAATTTGGTGGGGTTCAAGTTCCCTTGCTGCTTTTTTTACTACTTCAGGGAAACGTGCTAATAAATTCAATACCGCTTGCTCTTGATCGGTATTCAGTTGTGCTAGGCATTCAGTCGCTTTTTCAGACCAGCTATAACCTTTTTCTTCTGCCTGACGTGCTACACTAGCTAAACGGGCGTGAGCATATTGAATGTAATAAACTGGGTTGTCGTTGGTTTGTGAGCGCGCTAAATCTATATCGAAAGTTAGCTGTGAACTAGGCGCACGCGCCGCTAAGAAATAACGGGTAGCATCGCAGCCTACCTCATCAATTAAATCACGCAGGGTCACGTAGCTGCCCGCCCGCTTAGAAATTTTAACTTCTTCACCATCACGCATTACTGTCACCATCTGGTGCAGCACATAATCGGGCCAGCCTTCAGGAATGTCCACTTTTAGCGCTTGTAGCCCTGCTCTTACACGGGTAATGGTTGAATGGTGATCAGCACCCTGTTCATTAATTACTTTTTTAAAGCCGCGTTGCCATTTATTCAAGTGGTAGGCTACATCGGGCACAAAGTAGGTATAACCACCATCAGTTTTACGCATAACGCGGTCTTTATCATCACCAAAGTCAGTAGTACGCAACCATAAAGCACCACCTTCTTCGTAGGTAAAGCCGTTATCAATTAATTTTTTTACTGCCGCTTCAACCAAGCCTTCTTGGTAAAGTGACGATTCTAAATAATAAACATCAAAAGCCACACCAAAGGCTTTTAAATCTAAATCTTGTTCACGGCGCAAGAAGGCCACTGCAAAACGGCGAATGGCATCTAAATCATTAACATCAGCATTGGCTGTTACCTGCTGGTCATCTGCAATGACTGTGTCGCCAGCAAGAAAAGAGTTGGCAACATCAACGATATAATCGCCTTGGTAGCCATCTTTTGGCCAGCTAGCGTCTTCTGGGCCTAAACCCTTGGCACGCGCTTGTACCGACAAGGCTAGGTTATCTATCTGAGCGCCAGCATCGTTATAATAAAACTCGCGCGTTACCTGCCAGCCAGTAGCTTCTAATAAACGGCTTAAACAATCACCTACAGCAGCACCCCGCCCATGACCTATATGTAAGGGGCCGGTGGGGTTAGCAGAAACAAACTCGATTTGTACTTTTTCACCCTGACCAACATTGCTCTGACCAAAAGCTTCATCTTCTAGCACCTGGCTTACCACCGAAGTGAGTGTAGCTTGAGATAAAAAGAAGTTAATAAAGCCTGGGCCGGCAATTTCCATCTTAGAAACTTTTTGGCAAAAATCGGTATTGGCCTGTAAACGCTGCACTATAATTTCAGCTAAATCCCTTGGCTTTTTTCCTGCTGGTTTAGCAGCCATTAAAGCAAGATTGCAGGCTAAATCGCCATGCGCCTTATCCTTGGTGTTATCAATTTGAATGCGAGGCTGAAAATCTTCAGGTAAAAGTTGGTCAGATTTTAGCTGGGCAACAATAAGATCTAGGTGTTCAGAGATAAAAGCTTTCATGTATTAAGACTAGCCTAGGGGTTGGTTCAATTAGAGAAATAGGAATAACTGAGCATTATCCAAGGAAGGAACGCAAAAGTCACCCGTCACGGTTTGCGACTAGGCCAATTTGTCTGATTAATTTTAGGTAAATAAGCCTGATACTGGCTTAGAGAGATATAGTTAGCCTGCCGCATACTCTGTAAAACATTGCGATACTTGCGACGTAAGGCTGGGGTTAAATTACGGTTTTGATAAAGGCTGTAATGGTAGCGTCTTGGGCTAGGTAGCATTAGTGTCAGCCAAGCCCCTTCTGCAGCATTCATTTGCGCTGGTTTTTTAGAAAAATAATAGCGTGAAGCTGCAGCAACGCCATAAACATCAGGGCCAAACTCCGCTAAGTTTAAATAAAGTTCCAGAATTTCATTTTTACTAAAGGCAGCTTCTAAACGGCGGGTTAAAACAGCTTCTTGTAGCTTGCGGTAATAGCTTTGTTGCTGATTCAAAAAGAGATTTTTAACGGTTTGTTGGCTTAAAGTGCTGCCCCCAAAAGCGACACCACCACGGCGTAAATTAGTAATAAAAGCATCTAATAATGCATCGTAATCTAAGCCTCGGTGCTGAAAAAAGCGTGCATCTTCTGCCATAACCACGGCATACATTAAATCGCGATTAATCTTGCGCAAGGGTACCCAAGCATAATAAGCCGTTGGTACTTCAAGTTGCTTGGTAACTCGTTTTTCTGCCTGCTGCTGTAAATCGGCAAAGCTTTGCCCGGCAACATCTGGCAAGCTGTAAAAAAACCAACCCAACAAGCTACCGCTGATTAGTAAAAAAGTGAGCGTTATCCAGCCCAACAAATATACAAAGCGCTTAAACCAACTCACTGGAATGGCCAATAAAGCCTTAATCTTTTGCATGAATGGGTGAGGTTTAGTGCTTTTTTTACGAGTTGGCTTACGCATCCCTTTTATTCCTTTCCTAGCCTAGCACCCAACCTTCAGCGGTACTTTTTTCTGTGTAACCCAGCTTGGCTACTAAAGCCTGAGCTGGAGCATTGGCCTCTAAATCCATTATGCGAAGCGATCGATTAGTTTTACTTGCTTCTAAAGCCAGTAAATTCAATAAACGGGTTGCCACTCCACGGCGTTGGGTTACTTTTCTTACCCTTAAATCGGTTAACTTCCAACAATTAGCTTCTTCGGTCACTAACACAGCGCCCAACAAATGGTCATTAAACAATCCACCAGCAAACCAACTATTAGGTTGAGTTAAAGCTTTAGCAACAAAGGCTGGTGCAGAAGCATCCAAAACCTCAGTATAAATTTTGTTTAAATCAACTAACCAAGCTGGCTGTTCTTCAACCGCTTTAGAGTCAGCTTTAACCAAGAATACAGGCATGCCACTATCCTTTATTGAATTTAAAAAAGCATCTTAGCAAAAAACTATAGCCTGCATAAAAACCTCTGCGCTGCCTTTCAGCGTTGCAACTGTTATAATTGTTCTATCTAAAGCTTCTTTAAGGGTTAAAAACACCATGAGTGCACGCATTGCAAGTGTAAGTCGCGACACGTTAGAAACTAAAATTAAAGTTAAAATCAATCTAGATGGCAGTGGCGTTTTCTCCTGTAACACGGGGATTGGCTTTTTAGACCACATGCTAGAGCAGGTTGCCCGCCACGGTCAGATAGATATGGAAATTGAAGTGGATGGCGACCGTCATATAGACGATCACCACAGCGTGGAAGACTTAGGCATTACGCTAGGTCAGGCATTTGATAAAGCCGTGGGCGATAAAAAAGGCATGGTGCGTTACGGCCATTCCTATGTGCCTTTAGATGAAGCCTTATCTCGCGTGGTTATCGACTTCTCTGGTCGCCCCGGCTTATTTAAAGAGGTTGAATTTACCCGTGCAGCCATTGGTGGTTTAGATACGCAATCTTTATGGGAATTCTTTTACGGCTTTGTAAACCATGCCCGCGTTACGCTGCACATAGATAACTTAAAAGGTGTGAATGCCCACCACCAAGCTGAAAGCATCTTTAAAGCCTTTGGTCGAGCTTTACGTATGGCTCTATCTGCCGATGAACGCATGGCAGGACAAATGCCTTCAACCAAGGGTGTGCTCTAAGTTATGGATTTAGTCATTATTGACTATGGTATGGGTAATTTACATTCCGCCCACAAGGCAGTAGAAAAAGTAGCCGCTGGACGTAAAACAGTGGCTATTTCATCTGACCCTGAAGTGATACGCAAAGCCGAGCGGGTTATTTTACCCGGCGTGGGTGCTATGCGAGACTGCATGGCTGAAATGACCAATACTGGCCTACTGCCGGTTATTGCTGAGTGCTTACAAAACAAACCTTTTCTGGGTATTTGTGTTGGCTTTCAAGCACTAATGCAAACTAGCGAAGAAAATGGCGGTGTTGATTGTTTAGGCCATTTTCAGGGGCGGGTGAAGTTTTTTGGTAAGAACCTAGTTGACTCAAATGATCAGCGCTTAAAAGTACCCCACATTGGCTGGAACCAAGTTCAACCAACCCAAGACCACGCACTTTGGCAGGGCATTTCTGCAGCCGAATACTTTTATTTTGTGCATAGCTATTATGTAGAAGCCAAGCAACCAGAACAGCGTTTGGCTAGCTGTGATTACGGCGCAATTCATTTTGATGCCGCCCTAGTAGAAAACAACGTTGCCGCTGTGCAGTTTCACCCAGAAAAAAGTGCCGCAGCTGGCCTACAACTGCTTAACAACTTCCTCAACTGGAAACCCTGACCTTTACTATTGGAAACCTGTCACCATGTTAATTATTCCTGCAATTGATTTAAAAGATGGCCAGTGTGTACGCCTAAGACAAGGCCGTATGGAAGAATCCACCAGCTATGGCGATGATCCAGTTGAAATGGCTGCACGTTGGGTGAAAGCAGGCTGTCGTCGCCTACACCTAGTTGACCTTAACGGTGCTTTTGATGGCAAGCCAGTGAATGGTAAAGCAGTGACTGACATTGCCCGTGCTAACCCCGGCCTACCCATTCAAATTGGTGGCGGTATCCGTTCTGCTGCCACCATTGAACACTACCTAGAAGCCGGTGTGCAGTTGGTTATTCTTGGTACTAAAGCGGTGAAAGAACCCGAGTTTGTGACAGAAATGTGCCGTCTTTTCCCTGGTCATATTATTGTTGGTCTTGATGCTAAAAATGGCATGGTTGCTACTGATGGTTGGGCAGAAGTGTCTAACCAACGTGCGACCGACCTAGCCAAACGCTTTGCCGATGATGGTGTGAGCAGCATTGTTTACACTGATATTAGTCGTGATGGCATGATGCAGGGTGTAAACATTGAAGCCACAGTAGAACTGGCTCAGTTGGGCGGTTTACCAGTCATCGCTTCAGGTGGTGTCACTGACTTAGGTGATGTTGAGCGCCTTGTTAAAGTAGCCGACCAAGGCATTATTGGCGCTATTACTGGCCGTGCAATTTATGAAGGTTCACTTGATTTAGCCGCCGCACAAAAGCTAGCCGACCAAGGCTAAGGAAAAACTATGACCGCAATTAAACCAACGACCCTAACAAAACGCATTATTCCTTGCTTAGATGTAGACAAAGGCCGAGTAGTAAAAGGCGTTAACTTTGTTGGTATTCGTGATGCTGGCGACCCTGTTGAAATTGCCAAGCGTTATAACGACCAAGGTGCTGATGAAATTACCTTTTTAGACATTACTGCCAGCACTGAAGACCGTGGCACTACGCTAAAAATGGTTGAACAAATTGCTGGTGAAATTTTTATTCCGCTCACGGTCGGTGGTGGTGTGCGTAGCTGTGAAGACATTCGCCGCCTACTGAATGCCGGTGCCGATAAAGTCTCTATCAATACCGCTGCTGTCACTAATCCAGAACTGGTTAAAGAAGCCGCTGAACGCTTTGGTAGCCAGTGCATCGTAGTTGCTATTGATGCTAAAAAAGTTTCGGCTGAAGGTGAAGCAGACCGTTGGGAAATTTTTACCCACGGTGGCCGCAACCCAACGGGGCTAGATGCCATAGAATGGTCGAAGAAGATGGTCGAGCTAGGTGCTGGTGAACTTTTACTTACCAGTATGGACAGAGATGGCACCAAAAATGGTTTTGATTTAGGTGTCACTCGTGCCATAGCCGATGCAGTGAGCGTGCCGGTGATTGCTTCTGGGGGTGTGGGTAACTTACAACACCTAGTTGATGGTGTTTTAATTGGTCATGCCGATGCAGTGCTTGCAGCAAGCATTTTCCACTTTGGTGAACACACCATTCCTGAAGCCAAGCAATTTATGGCCGATCAAGGCATTCCAGTACGTTTATGACTTTTCAAGCATTATGATTCTTAAAACAAGAGCTACAAGCCAGCCGCCTGTGCTGGCTTTTGTCATTTTATGGTTAACAGGGCTTTATTTAAGGCTACCCATACTGGTTATACCACCTTTAACCGCAGCCATAGATGATGACTTTAATCTGCCACAGGCGCTCTTAGGCAGTCTAACCACCCTGCCCATTTTAATGCTTTCGGTTGGAGCTATTTTAGGTTCGCTGGTGATTATTCACCTAGGCGCACGCACTACCCTAGCCATGGCCTTGGCTTTAGTAGGGCTAGCTTCAGCCGCTAGAGGCTTAACTGACCAACTAGCCTTGTTACTTAGCTTTAGCGCCTTTATGGGGCTAGGCATTGCCATAATGCAACCTGCACTGCCCGCCTTATTAACCCGCTGGCTACAACCCACTCAGCTCGCTTTAGGTAGTGCGGTTTATATGAATGGCATGTTAATGGGGGAATTTATTGGTGCTGGTTTAACCCTGCCGATTTTAATGCCTTGGTTAAATAATAGCTGGCAACTTACCCTTTTAGTTTGGTCTTTGCCTGCCTTGCTGGTAGTAGCGCTGTTGTTTTTGCCTAAGCAACACCCCTTACCTGCAACCAACAATAAAGCCAACAAAAGCTGGATGCCTAACTGGTCAGACCCTTTGTTATGGCGCATGGGCTTTTTACTGGCAGTCAGTGCTTCATTGTTTTTTGGCGGTAATGCCTATTTAAGTAGCTTTTTAGAAGCCCGTGGTGAAAGCCATTTACTGCAAGCCGCTTTTTTCTGGTTCAACATAGCGCAGATGTTCGCCTCAATTTTAATGCTATTTATGGCGAGGCGTTGGATAGCTAGAATACTACCCATTAAAATTAGCTTAATAGCAACCATTGCTGGCATGTTAGGTATGCTGTTATTTAATGGCTGGCTAAGCTTAATGTTTGGTTTTATGTTGAGTTTTTGGGCAGGAATACTACTGATTCTTTTGGTTGCTTTGCCGCCACAACTGCGTTCAGGGCACGAAGCTGGCAAGCTAGCCGCTGGTGCTTTTACAGTTTCTTACAGCTTGTCTTTTTTCTTACCCTTGGCAGGTGGTTTAGTGGCAGACTGGTTTGAACAGGCTTCGCTTAGCCTGTGGTTCTTGCTTGTTTTATCGCTTCCAGCTATTCCTTTAGCTTGGGGTTTTCCCCTACAGAACAAACGCTAGAGCGTACCACGGATATGCAGTTTAAAGGTATCTGGGTCAAGCAGGGTTTCCCGCAAGGGGCGACCCGGCTTGTACTTAACGTCATAGTTCAAAATTCTACTCACCTGCTCTCGCGTCTCATCACTCGCATTCACCCCTAGCGTTATTGATAAAACAGCCTTAGGTGGGAAATTATAAAAGTGAACCAGCTTACCATTGGTTAAAGGCTTACTACTTTTAGCTTCATCTATTGGGCGAATTAGCCTAATTTCTTCTTCTGCCGCATATTCAGCAGGGCGATGAAACAAGGCTGGAAAAGGCTTAACAGGATGGTCTGCTTGGGGACGAGGCTTGCCATAAACAACAGGCCGTAACACTTGTTTTTTACTATTAAAACCTGGGTAGCTGGTATCTAGCTCTAACACTAAACCTCGGTGCTGGTCTGCCCAACGATCCCAGAGTAAGGGGTTATCTGGACGAGCAAAAAAACGGGCAATGGCGAGTTCTTGGTAAGACTCAGGATTGGGTAAAATAGCAGGCTTACCCTGCCGTCCTTTTTTCATTTGTTGTTCTATTTTAGGGCGTTTTTTTTGTGCTTCAACTTGAAATATTTCCCAAGTCATCAAGCCTTTAAGCTGGGGTGGCAAAGCTTTAAATTGGCGTTTTAATTCTTTTTGAAAATCTGCTTCACTAATCCGTATAGCTTGGCGCTGAATCATGCGTGCATTGTTTTGGTAAGGGTCAAGCAGATCTGCCACTTCGCTTAGGTGTAAACGTGCATGACGCAACACATCGAGTTGCAAAGGATTAAGGTAAAGGTAAACCTTCACTTAGAAATGCCTTTAATGGGTTTTTCTACAACTAGTGCAGGTAAGTAAATAGTATTAAATTCTTCGGGCAAACGACGTAACTTACCACTACTCAGGGTTACACAGGCAAAGTAGGTATAACCACGCATTAAGGTTTTTTGATCACTGACTCGAATTAATTGAAAGCGCCTTGCTACCCTAAAGCGTTGATCATACTCAACTATCCAAGTTGCCATTTCTAACGTTTCACCTTCAAAGGCTGGCGCTAGGTAATCTATTTCATGGCGAATCACTACCAAGGCTCTGTCTAAACGTTCATAATCTTCAATTGTTAAACCCAGCTTATTAGAGTGCTGCCAGCTAACCTCTTCAATATAACGTAGGTATTCAGCATTATTAACATGCCTGTAATGATCTATGGCTTCAGCCGAAACGGTAAACCGTGTAGTAAAAGGCTGCGCTAAATCCCATTGCATTAAATTCTACCTATTGAATAATTAAAGGGTTTCCAACAAGGCTGCATAAGCTGTTGCATCTAACAAGCTTTGCCATTCTTTATCTAGCTGAGCAGCATCGGCTTCAAGAACAAAAATCCACGTAATGAGTGGCGCTTCATTCAATACCTCAGGCGTGTCTTCTAAATCTGTATTACAGGCTATTAACTTGCCACTGACTGGTGACTGAATTTCAGAAGCGGTTTTAACTGATTCAATACCGGCTAGCACTTCGCCCGCTGCAACTTCTTTACCCAGTTCAGGCAGTTCAACATAAACAATATCACCCAAAGCATCTTCAGCGTGTTGGCTAATACCCACGCTCACTTGAGTTTCATTAATTCTTTTTGCCCATTGGTGAGTAGTGCTAAAACGCTGTTCGTTACTCATACTTGCTAACCTTTTTAATCTTTTAGTTTTAATTTATGCTGGCTTTTGTCACGGTAATCCACCACTTTACGCTGTAAAAAAGCGGCTAACTCTTCAGTGGTTTTACCTTCTTCGATACGTGCCGCTGGCAACCACATAGGGCCTGGGTAAACCAAAAAACCTTCTTGTGTACGAACTACCCGTTTAATTTGATTCCATTCAAGTGTCTGCTTTGGTTTAGCATCCACTTGAATGGTTATTTTTTCTTCTTCTAAATTGTATTTCAGGTTAACGCCCTCCATGCCCGAGCGTTTAAAAGCTCGTCTAAACATGCGTATCATCAAAGCACCACGCAGCGCATACCAGCACAAGCCAGCTGCTATTAGCACTAAATCCCAAACTGAATAGGTAAAGCCTCGATGCGCTATATTGATAGCCAGCAAACCCGCTAGGGTAAAAATAACCAGCCACATAGTGGCCTTACCCCGACCACTACGTGGCCCTAGTTCAAAATCATAAAGCGCTAGACGAACAAATTGGGGCTCAGTCCAACGATACTCAATATTCATAGTTAACCTTTATTGTTATTAGGAAAAAAGTTTATAAAGCTGGGAAGGGTATTTTATTAATCGCCACCCAAACTATGTAAGCAACGCTTAATAAAGCCATAGCATAAGCCCAGAGCTTGCCACGCTTAATTGCAATCGTGCCAAAAGCTATATAGGCAAGCAGCCCCACAACCTTGGCGGTTATCCAAGCAGAATTATAAAAAGGCCACTGACCTAGGTGGTAGCAAAGCGCTAAAGCGGCAATCAGTAAAACAGTATCGTTACCATGAGCAAGAATACGCACCCATTTATTGCGTATCCAGCCAGCACCCATGAGTGCAGAAGCACCGCGAATGGCAAAAAATACCACACTAATCGTAATCGTAAGCATGTGTAGGTGCTTAAATGCTTCGTAACCCATAATGACCAACCTTAAGTTAAATTTATTAAAATTAAAAAGAAGTATCTTACCAGATGCAAAATTAAATCGGCATTAGGTCTGGCAGGCTTTACACCATACACTGGCACGTTGACCTAACTTAACTTCTTGTAAAACAGCACCACAAGCCTTGCAAGCTAAGCCGCCCCGACCATAAACGTTTAGCTCTTGTGCAAAATAACCTGGTTTACCATCACCACCTACAAAGTCACGCAGCGTTGTACCACCCTGCTCTATGGCTGCTGCTAACACTTCACGAATAATTTCTACCAAACGCTGGTAACGCTTAAGGCTTACTGTACCAGCAGCTCTGCGTGGGTCGATGCCTGCACGAAACAAGGCTTCGCTTGCATAAATATTACCCACACCCACCACTTGAGCGTTATCCATAATAAATACTTTAATGGCTAGCTTGCGGTTTCTGGAACGCTGAAAAAGTGCTTGGGCAGTAAAGGCATCACTTAAAGGTTCTGGCCCTAACTTCTTTAAAAGCGCATGTTCTGAAGCAGCGCCTTGATAATCTAATAAAGCGCCAAAACGGCGGGGGTCGTGGTAGCGCAGCCGCATGGGCGCTTGGTAATCTTCCGCTAAAGCCGCTACTTGCAGTTCTACATGGTCATGCTTTTTCCAAGGTTCATCGGGCGCAACTAACCTTAAACTGCCCGACATACCTAAATGCCAAATAAAACCCCAGTTAGCTTCTTGTGCTTCTTTTTCAAGCACTGGAAAAATTAAATATTTAGCGCGGCGCTGCAAAGGTGCCAGCTTTAAACCTTTCACCCGCTGCGGTAAATCTTCAGGAATAGGCCAGCGTAACTTAGGTTGGCGTACTTCTAGCTTTTCAATCGTTCGGCCTTCTAACCAAGGGTTAATGCCTTTACGGGTTGTTTCAACTTCGGGCAACTCTGGCATATCAGCCTCCTAGTTAGTATTTAAAAAAACATAAAAAAACCCGGGCCACCTGCGCAGACCGGGTTTTTCAACAAGTGAGGCTAATCAATTACTTGATTTTAGCTTCCTTGTAAGTAACAACCTTACGAACAACTGGATCGTATTTATTACGTTCTAGTTTTTCTGGGGTGTTACGCTTGTTTTTCATAGTGGTGTAAAAGTGACCAGTACCGGCACTAGAAACCATTTTGATTTTCTCACGCATGTTTATTGCTCCAGTAATTGTTTAAGCAGAACTTAAACTTTTTCGCCGCGCTTAGCGATATCGGCTAAAACTTGCTCGATACCTTTTTTGTCAATCATACGAATACCCTTGCTGGATACACGTAGCTTAACAAAACGCTTCTCTGACTCAACCCAAAAGCGGTGAGTGTGCAAATTTGGCAGGAAACGACGACGCGTTTTACGCTGCGAGTGGGAAACATTGTTCCCGGTTAGCGGTTTTTTACCGGTAACTTGGCAAACCATGGACATTATATGCCTCCAGTCAATCTAAGGGCGCAGGTGTTGGAAAAATGAAAGGCGCCTTTATACCAGAAGGGCAGCCCGCAGGCAAGCCGACAAACCATCCAGGTTAAAACGCTGGCGTATTATAGCAGACCTCTGGCAGCAAAAGACACTGGTTCTCCATCACCAATTATAAGATGATCTAAAACTCGCACATCAATACAGGCTAAAGCTTCTTTCAATCTTTTTGTAATCAGTTCATCAGCATTACTTGGTTCAGCAATGCCCGAAGGGTGATTGTGCGCCATTATGACGGCTGCAGCGTTGTGTGCCAAGACTAACTTAACAACTTCTCGCGGATAAACAGAAGCACCATCTAGAGTGCCACGAAATAAAACTTCAAAATGCAGTACACGATGCTGGTTATCTAATAGTAATAAAGCAAATACTTCATGGGGCAAATCACGTAACTGAAGCTTTAAATAACGCCCAGCCGCTTCAGGGCTAGTTAGCCCTTCACCACGCTTAAGCTCTGCTTCAAGGTAACGGTGCGACATTTCTAACATGGCCTGCATTAAAGCAAACTTGGCTGGCCCTAACCCAAGATGGGCACAAAACTCTTTTTTACTGGCTAGTAATAAAGGCCTTAAACCACCAAAGGAATGCAGCAGCTCTTTGGATAGATCAACGGCACTTTTACCCTTAATGCCCGTATTAATAAAAATGGCTAGTAGTTCTGCATCGGTTAGGTAGGAAGCGCCTTTTTCTAATAGCTTTTCTCTAGGACGCTCATCGGCTGGCCAGTCATTAATTCCCATAGTGAAACCTCCCTGCTGATTTCTCAGTCAAATGCTAAACATGGTAAGGTTAGCCTCCTTCTACTCAGGGGTTAATTGATCCATGACAGGACTTAATAATAAACGCCTACTGCTTGGTATTAGTGGTGGTATTGCTGCTTATAAAAGTGCCTTTTTAGCACGCTTACTGGTTAAAGCCGGTGCCCAAGTACGTGTTGTTATGACACAAGGCGCACAAGCTTTTGTGCAGCCGCTAACCTTTCAAGCCTTAACAGGCAACCCAGTGCATACCGGCTTGTTAGATCCTGAAGCTGAAGCGGGTATGGGGCATATAGAGCTAGCGCGCTGGGCAGATTTAATTATGATTGCGCCCACCACTGCCGATTTGATGGCACGTCTAGCCACAGGGCAAGCAGGCGATCTATTAACCACTTTATGCCTAGCTAGCAAAGCGCCTGTTCACCTAGCGCCAGCCATGAACCAAGCCATGTGGCAGCACCCAGCTACGCAACGTAATACGCATTTATTAGAAGAACTGGGTTATACAATTATTCCACCGGCAGAAGGTGAACAAGCTTGTGGCGATGTTGGCGCTGGGCGTTTACCTGAACCTGAAGCACTTTTTAATTGGGTAGAAAGCTTTTTTCAAACAAACCAGCCCAAACTAACTAAAAAACTAGGGGAAGGTTTACGCATAACGATTACCGCTGGCCCCACCCAAGAACCTTTAGACCCAGTACGCTACTTATCTAACCATAGCTCCGGCAAAATGGGTTATGCCCTAGCAGCCGCAGCGGCAGAGCTCGGTACAGAGGTACAGCTTATCTCTGGCCCTGTAAACCTAACCGTTCCCGCTGGTGTAAACTGCACTCAAGTCATTACCGCAGAACAAATGCTAGAAGCCTGTGAAAAGCTACGCAGCACAACCGATATTTTTATTGCCTGTGCGGCAGTGGCAGATTACCGCGCTGAAGCGGTGGCTGATCAAAAACTAAAGAAGCAAGCTAATCAAGATGAGCTGGTTTTAAAGCTAGTAAAAAACCCTGATATTCTAGCTACTATGGCTAAAGCAACTGACAACAAGCAACAACCGCGCCCTTTTTGTGTAGGCTTTGCGGCTGAAACACAACAGGTTGAAGACTATGCTCAAAACAAGCTGATTAATAAAAATTTAGATGCCATTGTTGCTAACGATGTAAGTGATAGCAGCATAGGTTTTGGTAGTGATCAAAACCGCGTCATTTTATTTACCCGTTCAGGCAAACAAATTAACCGAGATCCTCTGCCACTAAACAGCAAGCAGGCTTTAGGACAACAATTAATGTTAAAACTCTTGGCCTTTTATAAGGAACAGCAAATACTATGAATCATCCTGAAATAAAACACCCCAAGGTCGCAGTAAAAATTCTCGATTCAAGAATCGGTACTAGCCTTCCTTTACCTAGCTATGCAACGGAAGGTTCAGCAGGTATGGATTTACGTGCCTTATTAGATGAAGCCCTAGTAATTGAGCCTGGCTCTACCCACCTAGTACGCACAGG
This sequence comes from Marinospirillum minutulum DSM 6287, assembly GCF_000422325.1. Lineage (GTDB taxonomy): Bacteria > Pseudomonadota > Gammaproteobacteria > Pseudomonadales > Halomonadaceae > Marinospirillum > Marinospirillum minutulum. The sequence continues at coordinate 314,902 of NZ_AULO01000009.1, read as the reverse complement.
GCTAGCCATTCATTTAGCAGACCCTAGCCTTGCAGGTATTATTTTACCCCGCTCAGGACTTGGCCATAAGCACGGTATTGTTTTAGGAAATCTGGTAGGGTTAATTGATTCAGACTACCAAGGTGAATTAATGATTTCTGTCTGGAATCGCGGTCAAACCCGCTTCACCCTAGAACCCGGTGAACGCCTAGCTCAATATGTAATAGTGCCAGTTATTCAGGCAGAGCTAGAGGTAGTGGAAGACTTTGCAGCCACAGAACGTGGTACAGGTGGTTTTGGTAGTTCTGGTCGCCACTAATACCAGCCCATATTAGCGCCAAGAGGATTAAACATGAGTGATGTTCCTGCTTCTATTTTTCGTGCCTATGATATTCGTGGCATAGTTGGAAAAACCCTAACACCTGAAACAGTGCAGCTTATCGGCAAAGCACTGGGTTCAGAGGCGGCCACAAGAGGAGAGACAACGATTGTTGTAGCACGTGATGGGCGTGTTTCTGGCCCAGCCATGATAGAAGCCTTAAAAAAAGGCATTCTAGAAACAGGCCGTGATGTAATAGACATAGGCATGGTACCCACACCTACCCTCTACTATGCAGCCATGCAAATAGAAGGCACCAGCTCAGGTATTATGGTCACTGGCAGCCACAACCCACCCGACTACAACGGTTTTAAATGTGTATTGGCTGGCGAAACCTTACATGGTGCTGCTATTACAGACCTCTACCGCCGCATAGTTGAAGCCGATTTCAAGCAAGGTCAAGGCTTTGAAAAAAATCACGACATTAAAGATGAATATATCAATGCCATTCTTGAATCCGTTCAACTAAAGCGCCCGCTTAAAGTTGTTGTAGATACGGGCAATGGTGTGGCTGGCGAACTCGCACCCCGCTTAATGAAAGAACTAGGCTGCGAAGTTATTCCCCTCTTTACAGAAATTGATGGCACCTTCCCTAACCATCACCCAGACCCAGGTAAGCCAGAAAACTTAAAAGACTTAATTGCCAATGTTCAATCGAATCAAGCCGATTTAGGCCTAGGTTTTGATGGTGATGGCGACCGTGTGGGTGTAATTACACCTTCTGGTACTCTTATTTTCCCAGATCACCTAATGATGGCTTTTGCCGAAGACCTCATTAGCCGTAACCCAGGTGCAAAAATTATTTACGATGTAAAATGCAGCGGCAATCTAGGTAAGGTTATTAGTGCTGCCGGTGGCAAACCAGAAATGTGGCAAACAGGTCATTCCCTAATTAAAGCACGCATGAAAGAAACAGGTGCACTACTAGCAGGTGAAATGAGTGGTCATATTTTCTTTAAAGAACGTTGGTTAGGCTTTGATGATGGGCTTTATGCCGCAGCCAGATTATTAGAAATTCTAGCGGCTCAAGATTTAGATGCTGATGCCTTCTTTAGCCAATACCCGCAAGACTTAAGCACACCAGAAATTAATATTGAAGTCACTGATGAAAACAAATTTGATCTAGTGCAAAGACTAGCGCAAGAAGGTGACTTTGGTGCTGGACAAAAAACCACCCTAGATGGTATTCGTGTTGATTACGAAGATGGCTGGGGGCTTTGCCGAGCGTCTAACACCACACCAGTATTGGTACTTAGATTTGAAGGTAAAACGCCCGAAGCACTTGCCAGAATAAGCGATACTTTTCGTACTGCACTAACAAAAATTGATGCCAGCCTTGAGCTGACTTTTTAATTGAGACTCGCTATGACACCAACACCTTCTGACGCCAGCCCACAAACTGTTGTTACTGTTTTATCAGAAGCTTTACCCTATATTCAAAAGTTTTCTGGTAAAACGCTGGTTATAAAATACGGCGGCAACGCCATGACTCAAGATGATTTAATCGATTCCTTCTGCCGTGACGTTGTATTGCTAAAAGAAGTCGGTATTAACCCCGTTGTTATTCACGGTGGCGGCCCACAAATTGGCGACCTGCTTGAACGCTTAAAAATTGAATCAAAATTTGTGAATGGTATGCGTGTTACCGACAGCGCCACTATGGATGTAGTACAAATGGTGCTAGGCGGCTTGGTTAACAAAGAAATTGTTACCCAACTTAATATGGCTGGCGGTAAAGCCATAGGTTTAACCGGTAAAGATGGCCAATTAATTAAAGCTAAAAAACTGCAAGTAAGCCACAAAACACCTGAAATGATGGCGCCCGAAATTATTGATATTGGTCAGGTAGGTGAAGTAGAGTCGGTTGATGTTTCTTTAATAGAAATGTTAACTAGCCGTGACTTTATTCCTGTTATTGCGCCCATAGGTGTTGATGCCAAAGGTGCATCTTACAATATTAACGCCGACTTAGTCGCTGGCAAGGTTGCCGAAGCCTTAAAAGCAGAAAAACTTATTTTGTTAACCAACGTGGCAGGCTTACAAGATAAAAAAGGCAAGGTATTAACAGGCTTAACAACCGCACAGGTTGATGCACTAATTGCCGATGGCACCATCTACGGTGGAATGCTACCCAAAATTAACTGTGCATTAGATGCTGTAAAAGGTGGTGTTCATACTGCGCACATTATAGATGGCCGTGTGCCTCATGCCACCCTACTCGAAATCTTTACCAATGCTGGCGTGGGTACACTTATTACCAACCAAACCAATGCAGCGGTTGAAGCAACTAACTTAGTCGAATCTTAATAGGATAAGTCAAAGTGCAAGAACAGCAACCAGTGAAGCGTAAAAGGACCACGCAACGAAGGGATGAAATTCTTCAAGCGTTAGCAAAAATGCTGGGTGACCAGCATCAAGGACGTATTACCACCGCAACACTTGCCAAAGAAGTAGGGGTTTCGGAAGCTGCTCTTTATCGCCATTTCAGCAATAAAGCCAGTATGTACAAGGGATTAATCGAGTTCATAGAAGAAAGCCTCTTTACTCGAATCAACATCATCATGAAAGAGCAAAGCGCTACCTTGGTGCGCTGTGAGCACCTTTTAACCCTAGTGCTGGCTTTTGCAGAACATAACCCAGGGCTCTGCCGTCTACTTACCGGCGAAGCCCTAGTGGGTGAAGATGAAGCACTTTGTAATCGTATTTCACGTTTATTTGATCGTATTGAGGTACAAATTAAACAAGTTTTACGAGAAACAGAAATACGTGAAGGAAGAAAAGTTGTACTACCAACAACCGCTGCAGCCAGTATGCTACTGGCTATAGTAGAAGGCCGCATAGTGCAATTTGTGCGCAGTGGTTTTCAGCGTAGACCAACACACGAATGGTCTATTCAGTGGGAACATTTAGCTAACGGTTTAGTTATTTAAACCACTGCTAAAAGCCACGCCAAACACCGTCATATAAAGTGGTAGCAGAACCCTCCATAAATACGGGGGTTCCATTTCCCTGCCACTCTATTTCCAGCTCTCCACCAGGCAAATACACCTTCACTTTTTCATTCAACCAACCCGCACGCCTACCCGCCACCACTGCTGCACAAGCACCTGTTCCACAAGCAAGGGTTTCGCCTGCACCTCGTTCATAAACCCTAAGCTTAATGGCATCTGGCGCCAACACCTGCATAAAGCCAACATTCACCTTAGAAGGAAAACAAGAATGGGACTCCAAAAGTGCACCTAAACGTTGCACTGGCGCAGTATCAACACTTGCAACCGGCAATACAGCATGAGGATTACCCATATTAACCACCGCCAGCTTTACCAATTCACCACCGGTTTCTAATTTATAAAAGTCAGCTTCCTGCCCAGTAATAAAAGGAATTTCACTTGGCTTAGTTTTAGGAATGCCCATATTGACCTTCACTAGCCCTGTAGGGGTTATGCTCAGTTGAATAATGCCTGCGCTGGTTGCAACACGAATAGGGTTTTTATTGGTTAAACCTTTATCACGCACATAAATGGCAAAACAACGCGCACCATTACCACACTGCTCAACCTCGCTACCATCGGCATTAAAAATGCGGTAATTAAAATCGACATCCTTTTGTCGCGATGACTCCACCAGAAGCAACTGATCAAAACCAACACCAAAATGTCGATCCGCTAAAAGGGTTAATTGCTCTGGCGCTAAATCAATAGGTGCTTGGGTAGCATCTAGCACCATAAAATCATTACCTAAACCATGCATTTTGGTAAAGGTTAAAGGAGTAGAAATACTGCTCATCGTTAAGGCTCCACTAAATAAATACTTTTTCAGATAAAACACTTAGCGAGAAACGTGCCAACCTTAAAAATAGCACAAAGCCTTGTAAATCAAAGGCTGGCTAATAATAAAAACAAACCAACTGCGCTTTAAAAGTGCAACAGCACTTTAACGGTGCGCCAAATAACATAAAACCCGCTCTATAAAAACCTAACTATCTGAAATATTTAACTATTTCATTATTGGCATGGCTGATGCAGTTACCTTTCTTGTAAATAGACTCACCATTTTTACTAGAAGGAGCAACCTATGAAACTAGTGGCTGCAATTATTAAACATTTCAAACTCGATGATGTACGTGAAGCCATTGCAGAAGTTGGCATACAAGGCATTACCGTGACAGAAGTAAAAGGCTTTGGTCGTCAAAAAGGCCATACCGAACTCTATCGGGGTGCTGAGTATGTAGTGGATTTTTTACCCAAGCTTAAAGTTGAAGTGGCCGTAGGTGATGACCAGGTAGAACAGCTAATTGGTGCCATTATTCAAGCCGCTTATACAGGCTCGATAGGCGATGGAAAAATCTTTGTTAGCAACTTAGAGCAGGTTGTTCGTATTCGTACCGGCGAGATGGGTGCAGATGCCATTTAAGTTAGGCCTTTAGGTCTAAGGAGACCCAGATGGAAAACAATATCTATGCTTTGCAATATGCCCTAGACACCTTTTACTTTTTAATGGGTGGCGCCTTTGTTATGTGGATGGCAGCAGGCTTTGCCATGCTTGAATCGGGTTTAGTTCGTGCCAAAAACACCACAGAAATCCTAACCAAAAACATTGTACTTTACGGGCTGGCTTGCACCGCTTATTTAGCCGTGGGCTACCATATTATGTATGGCGGCGGATTCTTCTTGTTTGGAATGGATCTATTAGATACCCAAGCCGTTCTTACCCAATTCACTAATCGTGAAAATGGCTTTGATGGCGCTGCCATTTACTCTCCAGCTGCCGACTTCTTCTTTCAAGCCGTTTTTGTAGCAACCTGCATGTCGATTGTTTCTGGTGCTATCGCAGAACGCATGAAACTTTGGATCTTTTTAACCTTTGCCCTAGTGATGACCAGCATCATCTATCCTATTAGTGGTAGTTGGGGCTGGGGTGGCCAAGAAGTTTTTGGTCTTTATTCTTTGACTGAAGACTTAGGTTTTAAAGATTTTGCAGGCTCAGGCCTAGTGCATTTTGTGGGTGCTAGCGCAGCCCTAGCCGGTGTTATTTTACTTGGGCCTCGTATTGGTAAATATGGTGAACGAGGTGAAGTGCGTGCCATTCCAGGTGCTAATCTACCCTTAGCGACCTTGGGAACATTCATTCTTTGGCTAGGCTGGTTTGGCTTTAATGGTGCATCCGTCTTAAAACTTAGTGATATAACCAGTGCTCATAGCGTTGCGGTGGTTTTCTTAAACACCAATGCAGCCGCTTCAGGTGGCTTATTAGGAGCACTCATTATTAGCTACCTAAAATTTCGCAAAGCAGACCTAACCATGATTCTAAACGGCGCTTTAGCTGGTTTAGTCGCTATTACTGCTAGCCCAGATACAACTAGCCCAGTGTTAGCGGTATTGATTGGAGTTGCTGCAGGCATACTTGTCGTATTCTCCATTCTTTTAATGGACAAACTACAACTTGATGACCCAGTTGGTGCAATTTCTGTGCATGGTGTAGCCGGTTTATTAGGACTGCTAGTTGTACCATTAAGTGCAGAAGGCACTAGCTTCTTAGGTCAGCTTGCAGGTGCAGCAACCCTCTTTATTTGGGCGTTTGGCGCTTCCTTTGCTGTTTGGTGGCTACTAAAAAGATTCTTTGGCCTACGCATCAGCGCAGAAGATGAATACCAAGGTGCTGATATTAGCGAATGTGGAATGGAAGCCTACCCTGAGTTTTCTAACAAAGCTTAATAAGAAAACTAAAAGCCTTCTAGCCTAAGGGTTAGAAGGCTTTTAGTTACAAATCTTAGGGTAAGTATACATTAGATAATAATTTTTTGTTATTTAACACCTTTACATTCTTATAGCTAGAATTTAATTTAGACGAGTTTATAAAAAAATTTACAACATTCATATAAATCACACCTTAAAACTTTAAGCATTTAATTTTATTAGTCTGTATACTCACACCGCTATTAAAATAGCACCGTATGAAATTTCTTAAAATCTTAGGATGGATTATTATGTTTAAAAAAATCGTAGCAGTAGCAGCACTTGGTTCTCTATTTGTACTTGGTGGTTGTGCAACGGGTACTTCACCCGTAGGCACTGGTTTGATCACTGATGTAAAGGGTCCTATTACTGCAACTGAACTTAATGGCAGCAAATCTGGTTCAGCTTGTGCTACATCGATTATTGGTTTAATTAATAAAGGTGATGCATCTATTGCAGCAGCTAAAGCTGATGGTGGTATTACCAATTTAGCAACTGCTGATTACCACACAAAAGGTTTCTATCCTTTCGTTGGCACTACTTGCACCAACGTAACTGGTAACTAATTAGCCTTAAAGCTAAGCGTGTGTTACACACGCTTAGCTTCCAGCTTTAATTTAATGCATTTCAATACTGCTTACTCATTTGCTGCCTAGTGATTCTAAACCGACCATTCTAATCCCTGTGGCAATTAACGCTAGACCAGCAACCTTATTAATAACGCTTACCGCCCAATTTTTTAGCTGCCTTCTTGCTAGTTGACCGCCCGCATAACCAAACATACTGTAAACCAGTAAATCAGCTAAAATGCAGGTTAAGCCCATAAGTAGTAACTGAAAAGCAAGGGGTTGATTTGGGTCAATAAACTGGGGTAAAAGTGCAGCAAAGTACATCAGCGCTTTAGGGTTAGCTAGATGAACAATCAAGCCTTGAGAAAAAGCCTTAGTCGCTGTTGTTTTAGTGCGTTGCGTTTTAACTTTAATAGCGGCTGTTTTAGAAAAAATTGCCGAAATTCCCAAGTAAAAAAGGTAAAGCACACCAAACCATTTAATAGCTGAAAATATAAGGTTCGATGCCACAATTAATGATGCAATACCTGTCGCAGATAAGGCAAAAAACAGGGCATCAGCACTAGCAACGCCTAGTACACTAAAAAATGCCATTTTTGCATTACTTGAAGCACCTTGAGCCGCAACCGTAATAGCTGAAGGACCTGGCACTAAAACAAGCATAACAGTGGTAATAAAAAAGAAAATGTAGAGTTCTGTGCTCATAAGTACCCTTAATCTAATGAACCAACCAGCAGTTGCCACTTAGCAACCCTTACCTAGATTCCGCAAGCATTCAAGTCTTTTTTTCTCTAAAATAGCAGCTGAGTAGTTTAGGCCAAGCTGAATAGCATTACACTTCAATCTTTTTATCTAAAACCTAGTGCAGCACAAAACTACAGCTCACCTAAAGCTTTTGTAGCAGTTTCATGCTTACTAAGGTGTGTTAGTATTGCAAAAAATAGTTAAAACTTGAGGATATATGGAAGAAAAAATGCAGCATAATGGAATTCATGTATGAAATACACGCGTATTTCTACTTATCTTATTTTTCTTACCATATTTTTACTACTTATCAACGTGGTTATGATTTTCTTCATCTTCCATACTGTTAAAGTGCTAGAAAATGATGCCAGTATAGTTAATCGTATGGGAGTTATTAGAGGGTCAATTCAGCGAATTACTAAGCTAGAACTCTCAGGTAACCGAAACCATTACACCAACCTAATTGAAGAAACAGACCAACTAATTGAAAGCTTATTAGAAGACAAAAAACTAGTATTTTTTGCTAAAGACTATACAGACTTCGATATTGAAAACATAATAATCATTCAAAATAAATGGCATCATCTCAAGAAGTTGTTAGCAACCTACCAAGCAAACCCAACCACCCCTCTTTTAATACAAATTCTAAATGAAAGCGAAGCGTCTTGGGAGTTAACCAACTTTGTAACTTTAAATGCTCAAGAGGTTGCTGAAAGCAAAGTTTCTGGCATTAATAATTTTTATATCATCTTACTAATTTACACTATTAATGTTCTCTTGGTTATATGGGTTGTTTATTCCTACGTGAGAAACAACCTTGAATTTAAAGCTTCTTACGACTCACTAACTGGATTAGCAAACAGGCATTCATATGAAAAAACTATAGAAGCTGAAATTGAAAGAAGCAACCGTTATAAAACAAATTTTAGTTTGATAATTTATGATATTGATTATTTTAAAAAAATAAATGATACCTATGGGCATGAAGTGGGTGACAAAATACTAATCGAGCTTTCTAACCTAGTTAAAAACACCCTGCGTAAAAGTGATGAGGTTTTTAGGGTAGGTGGTGAAGAGTTTGCAATTATAACGCCTGAAACCGATGCTACTCAAACGCTAGTATTAGCTGAAAAAATTCGAAAAGAGGTTGAAGCTGCAGTTTTCTATAATGATATAAAAGTAACGCTTAGCCTTGGTGTGGCAGACTCCTTTTCCGGCAAGACAATATCAGACATCTATAGACTAGCTGACCTAGCCTTATATAAAGCCAAAAATGCAGGTAGAAATAAAGCTGAAAAACACCTTTAGTTTACTGTTCGGGTAAATGATAAGCACACGGCCTTAACGAACCGAAGTTCATCCGCAGTTTTCTCGAAATCCTCAAGCCCTTGAACAGCAGCTATGCCACGACCACGGCTCGTAAGCAGGATTGGGCGACCTGTAACCTGAGTTCGATAAACTACCCTTCCTAGATTAATCTTTAGATCTTAAAGAGAGACAACATCTTCTGAAAACTTTACTTGCATGACACCTAGCCCAAAGTAGAGCAGCTATCACTATTAGCACCACTTAACAGGTGCCATCAAGAAAATATAATGCTGCAAAATACCTTGTTAAATTGCATTCGGCTCAACCTTGAAGTGGATGAGAGCAACTTGATCTCCATTATAATCTACTCGCGACTCAGTCTCATAAGGACAAAAACCAAGTTTTGAGTAAAAAAGAAGCCCCGCTACATTTCGGTTAAAACACGACACAGTTACAGTTTTGGCATGGTACTTTTCAAAGGCTAGCTTGGTCATATGCGAGATTAAATAACGGCCTACACCGGTGCCTCTGCAGTCAGAAGAAACTATAACATTGCCAATTGAGCATACCCCTTCTTGCCAGCGATAAAAATTTGCAAAGGCAACAACATGCCCATCTTTTTCCACCACAGTTGCACTCGCACGCGTTTGAATGCTAAGGCGCACATCAGCCACGGTTAACGGAAAAGTTGCTCTAGGAAAACAGTAAAAAAGCTCTTCTCGTGTTTCTGTTAACTTACAGATTTGTTCAATATCATCTTCTGTTACTTCTCGAGTAAACATAGATTCCATCCTTTTTAATTTAACGCCTTACTAACGCTAAATAAGAAGCCCCCCCGACTATCGAGAGCTAGAAAGTGCAGGAGAGTTTATTGTAAGGCTGTAAGCCAAGCATGGGCTGAAACGATCTTTTTGGCATGAGGCTGGGTATCCAACTAAAAGCAGTAAAGCATAAATGCTGAAAAAAGCTAATTAAAATGGATACTGCCTACCTCATGGTATCTTGTTAGCTTAATTATATTGTACCGTCACTCTTAGTTGGCTTAACTCTAGCAGAACCCGATAGCTTTAAATTTTCATTAATTGATACAATCCTTAAGACTGCCATTTTTTTGTGAAACTCATCAAACTTTTCTGTAAGACTAGAATCTGCAAAAACTCCCATTGAGTTCTCAGATGCGTAATCAATACAGGAAACATCTAAATCATTAGCAACTATAAAAGCCTTAACAATAACGGAAAAAGTCAGTGGCGCTTTATGATCTACTTGACACTCTTCCCATTCAACAATATTACCTGACACCGCACATTGTACAGGTCTATTTTTAAACTGTTCAATTTTAAACTCTCTAGTTCTTTTACGTACAGAAAACCGACAAACACTGGAAAAATACTGCAAATCTGAAGGCACTCCGCTAATTGCCATTCTGTAACTGAAAAGCTGCTCATGAATTTCTCCATCAAGCTGACCAACAAAACAAAAACATTTTGTAGTCCTAAACTCTGGATGGCGGACAACCATTACACTTAAAATTTTATTTTCATTTAATTCATCAGGCAAAATACCTAAGCCTGATACAACATCTTCTGCAAACTCTTCTACTTCATCTGATGGGCCTGTATCCTTAAATGCTAAAGCAATTATATCCTTAGCATCCTCATCATTAAGGCTCTCACCAAAACTATACTTATCAAATATTTTTTTGTAGAACTTTAAAGCAGCGGTCTTTGATGGAAAAATTTTATTTCCAATAGTTATAGAGAACCTGCTCATTTACTGTGCTAACTCCTTGATAAGCCAACATTTTATTAGCAGGCTAGCTCAAATTGCCTCTGCTGATTAAATTTAACTTTCTAACCTAACTTACCGATTTTTATGAAAAAAATCTATTAACCCATTGGTTGATACTAGGCGAAAACGAACAGGCTGGCATTCCATAAAAAAACCGCCCTAGCTATTACAACTAGGGCGGTTTGTATTTTTTTCTGCTGGCTTAGTTTTTTAAGTTATAAAGAGCCGCTCCAAGCTTTTGGCTCAAAACTTAACGTAGCAAAGTAATCTTCTAGCGTTTCTGCACGGCGAATCCGTTCTACACTGCCATCGGCTTTAAGCAATAACTCTTGTGGGCGAAGTTTGCCGTTGTAGTTAAAGCCCATTGCCTGCCCGTGTGCGCCGGTATCTTGAATTATCAGCAGGTCGCCTTCCTCAACCTTAGGTAAAGCACGTTGTATTGCAAATTTATCGTTGTTTTCGCATAAGGAACCAACGACATCGACCAGCGGGTCTTGTGGGCTAGGTTCTTTGCCCAACACAGCAATGTGGTGATAAGCATTATACATACCTGGGCGCATTAAAGCCGACATACAGGCATCCACACCAACATAGTTGCGGTAGGTTTCTTTGCTGTTAATGGCTTGAGTCACTAACACACCATGCGGGCCGGTAATATAACGGCCACTTTCCATATAAACTTTGGGCTTATAACCCTGCTTTGCTGAAAATGCTTCTAGCAGCTTGTGCGTTTCTTCGCCCAACAATGCCACATCAAACACGGCTTCTTCAGGACGGTAAGGAATACCCAGCCCGCCACCAATGTTAATAAACTCAAACTGAATGTTAAGCGTTTGACCAATTTGTGCCGCTAGGTCTAGCAGCATTTGGGTGGTTTGTACCATATAGCTAGCATTGCATTCATTAGAGGCCAGCATGGTGTGTAAACCAAAACGCTTAGCGCCTCTTGCGCGGGCTTTTTCAAAGGCGGCAAAAATTTGTTCATGCGTTACGCCATACTTGGCTTCCGTGGGCTTGCCAATAATGCTATTACCACTACGTGCAGCACCTGGGTTATAACGAAAACAAACCAGCTCAGGCATTTCAGGTACTTTATCAATTAAATTAATATCATCTAAATTAAGAATACAGCCGCCTTCTTCTTGGGCAGCCATAAACTCTTCTAACGACGTATTATTGGAGGTGAACATAATGTCTTCACCTTTAGCACCGGCTTGGCGAGACAATATAAGTTCAGCAATGGAGCTGCAATCAAAGCCAAAACCCATGTCCGCCATAATGCGTAAGATGCTGGGGTTAGGCAGGGCTTTAACCGCATAGTATTCACGAAAACCCTCTACTTTAGAAAAAGCTTGTTGTAACTGGCGACCAGTTTCACGAAAGCCTTCTTCATCATAAAGATGAAAAGGTGTGCCAAAATGCGCGGCGATATCGGGCAGCTTAGGGTAAAGGCGTTGAGAAAAATCATTAGAAATGGGCATAAAAGCAACCTGTTATAGCGGTGAGTTTTTTAGTGCTGCTTCAATACGCAACATGGCTTCTTGCACTTTATCAAATCTGTTAAAGGCACTAATACGCACATGGTTTTCACCACAAGGACCAAAACCCACACCGGGCGTACAAACGATACCCGCTTCATTCAGTAAGAAATCAAAGAAGCCCCAAGCATCCTGTTCCACTTGTACCCAAATATAAGGCGAGTTATCGCCTCCCACGCATGAAAAACCCATGCGCTGCAAAGCCGCACGAATATGCGCTGCATTGTTCAGATAATACTGAATCAAGGCTTTTACTTGCGCCTTACCTTCTGGGCTATAAGTGGCTTCTGCTGCACGTTGTACCGGATAAGAAACGCCATTAAATTTAGTGGTTTGGCGGCGCATCCATAAATCACGCACCGATACTGCGTCACCCGCAGCTGTGTAGGCTGTACAAGCTTTAGGCACAACCGCATAAGCGCAACGCACGCCGGTAAATCCAGCGGTTTTTGAATAGCTTCTAAATTCAACAGCCACTTTATCTGCGCCTTCAATTTCATAAATAGAATGCGGCAAGTCTTCGTCTTGAATAAAGGCTTCGTAAGCGGCATCAAACAAAATTAAGGCTTTGTTTTCAAGGGCATAATTAACCCACAAGGTTAGCTGCTCACGGGTGATACTGGCACCTGTTGGGTTATTAGGAAAACACAGGTAAATTAAATCGACAGGTTCTTTGGGTAAGTCTGGCAGGTAGTTGTTATCTGCCCTGCACTCTAAATAAACCACGCCAGTACGACCTGCCATTACATTGGTGTCTAAATACACGGGATAAACAGGGTCGGGAATGGCTAGGCGTATATCTTGGGCAAATAGTTCTTGAAAGTTACCCACGTCGCACTTAGCACCATCGCTAACAAAAACTTCATCAGCCGCTATGTTAGCGCCGCGTGCTTGAAAGTCGTGTTCGGCAATGGCCTCGCGCAAAAAGTCATAGCCTTGCTCGGGGCCATAGCCCCGAAAAGTTTTGCTTGAGGTTAATTCATCAATGGCTTGGTGCATGGCTTGCACACAAACACTTGGCAAGGGTTGGGTTACATCACCTATGCCTAAACGAATTAATTCCTGCGTTGGGTTTTGCTGTTGAAATGCCTGAATACGCTGGCTAATTTCTGCAAATAAATAGCTGTTTTGTAGTTTTTGAAAACTTTCATTAATACGAATCATAATGGCTCCATTAAAAATGCATCTACAGCATTGGCTGCTTCACGTCCTTCACGAATTGCCCAAACCACCAGCGATTGACCACGGCGCATATCGCCAGCACTAAATACTTTAGGTACGTTGGTAGCATAACCATCTTTAGCATCCGTTGAAGCTTTGGCATTGCCACGGGCATCTTTTTCTACACCAAAACCTTCTAAAATACTGGCAACTGGGCTAACAAAACCCATCGCCAATAAAACTAAATCAGCTGGCCAAATTTGCTCACTATTAGGCACTTCTTCAAACTTGCCGTCTTTCATTTCAACACGCACGGTTTTAAGGCCAGTTAGCTTGCCTTCACTGCCGATAAACTCTTTGGTGGCTATGGCAAATTCACGTTCACACCCTTCTTGGTGACTAGAAGAAGTGCGTAATTTATAAGGCCAGTAGGGCCAGGTTAATGGCTTGTCTTCCTGTTCGGGTGGTTTAGGCATTAGTTCAAACTGCACTACCTTGGCTGCACCTTGACGGTTGGATGTACCCACACAGTCTGAACCCGTGTCACCACCGCCAATAACAATAACCTGCTTATTAGCTGCACGAATTTGCTCAGGCATAGCAACGCCAGCGTTAACGCGGTTTTGCTGGGGTAAAAACTCCATTGCAAAATGCACACCCTCCAGCTCACGACCGGGAACAGGCAAATCGCGGGATTGTTCTGAACCGCCGGTTAGCAATACCGCATCATAGTCTTCTAACAGGCTGGCAGGCGTTACATTGGTTGTGGCCCAGTTGGTCACTTTAGTACCTTCAGGCAGTTCACCAACTAGGGTATTAGTACGAATCTCCACACCTTCGGCTTTAAGCTGCTCTACCCGCTTGTCTATGGCTTCCTTTTCTAGCTTAAAGTCAGGAATACCAAAGCGTAATAAACCACCCACTTGGTCATTTTTTTCAAACAAGGTGACGCTGTGCCCTGCTCTGGCTAACTGCTGAGATGCAGCTAAACCTGCTGGACCAGAACCCACCACGGCTACTTTTTTGCCGGTTTTTTGTTGGGCAATTTGTGGCTTAATCCAGCCTTCTGCTCTGGCACGTTCAACTATGGCGCGTTCTATCGACTTAATGCCCACTGGGTCGGAGTTGATATTTAAGGTGCAAGCGGCTTCACAAGGTGCTGGGCAAATTCTTCCCGTAAATTCAGGAAAGTTATTGGTGGAATGCAAAACCTGACTGGCATTTTGCCAATCTTGGCGGTACACCAAATCATTAAAATCTGGAATAACATTATTCACTGGGCAGGCGTTATGGCAAAAGGGCGTGCCACAATCCATACAGCGTGCACTTTGTTGCTTGGCTTGTTCAGGCGTTAATTCATGAACAAATTCTTTGTAATCCTTAATCCGTAACTCCACGGCTTCATAATCTTCTTCAATGCGCTGGTAGTTGAGGAAACCTTTGGTATGTTCCATTTTTATACCCTCCAATCAGTGGTTGTTAGCTGCGCTAGGGCTTGGCCATATTCATTGGGATAAACTTTAATAAAGTGGCTTCTGGCTATTTCCCAGTTAGCCAAAATCATTTCAGCCTGTGGCGAAGCGGTTAGCTGTAAATGTTCTTCTAGTAGGGCTTTTAATAAAGCTTCATCTGACTTGCCTGTGTGCAAAGGTATAGCGGCGGCAAGTTGCTCTGCTTCTGTTAAGACTGGCTCTAATGCCACTTGGGCAGTATTGCAGCTTTGGGCAAATAGCTGGTCTGGATCATAAACATAGGCCACACCGCCCGACATACCTGCCGCAAAGTTACGGCCTGTTTTACCTAATACCACCACTGTACCGCCAGTCATGTATTCGCAAGCATGGTCACCCACACCTTCAACCACTGCACTGGCACCGGAAAGGCGTACAGCAAAACGTTCACCAGCTACACCCTTAAAGAAGGCAGCACCAGAAGTTGCACCGTAAAGCACGGTATTACCCACAATAATGTTGTTAGTTGCTTGCCCTTTAAAGTCTGCGCTTGGACGAACAATTAACCGCCCGCCAGAAAGTCCTTTGCCGGTGTAATCATTGGCTTCGCCCACTAAATCAAAAGTAATGCCTTTAGCTAGAAAAGCTGCAAAGCTTTGACCACCCGTACCTGTGCAGTGCACTTGTAAGGTGTTATCCGCTAAACCTTCTGGGAAGTGGCGAATAAATTCACCAGAAAGCATAGCGCCCACTGTGCGGTGAATGTTTTTAACTTGGGTCTGAATTGTTACTGGCTTAGCCTGCAATAAGGTTGGTTTAGCCTGTTCTATCAAAGACTGGTCTAAGGCTTTATCTAAACCATGATCTTGCTGGCTAGTGTGAAGGCGAGCAACGTCTGCTGGTGCTGTAGATTGAGCAAACACACGAGCAAAATCTAAGCCTTGGGTTTTCCAATGCTCAACACCTTCACGCATGTCTAATAAATCCACCCGACCGACTAGCTCATCGAACTTACGCACACCCAGTTGCGCCATAATTTGGCGAACTTCTTCAGCAATAAAGAAGAAGAAATTCACTACGGCTTCAGGCTTACCAGAAAACTTCTTACGCAAAATAGGGTCTTGCGTGGCGATACCCACAGGGCAGGTATTTAAGTGGCATTTACGCATCATAATGCAGCCAGAAGCCACTAGGGGTGCGGTTGCAAAACCAAATTCATCTGCACCTAATAAAGCACCCATAACCACATCACGGCCGGTTTTCATTTGACCATCGGCCTGCAAGCGAACTCGACCACGCAAACGGTTAAGTACAAGGGTTTGCTGGGTTTCTGCTAAACCTAATTCCCAAGGTGTTCCAGCGTGCTTAATAGAACCCCAAGCCGCTGCGCCTGTACCGCCATCATGTCCGGCAATAACGATATGATCGGCTTTGGCCTTAGCTACACCTGCGGCAATGGTACCAACACCCACTTCTGATACTAGCTTGACGGAAATATCAGCACGCTGATTGACGTTTTTTAAGTCATGAATAAGCTGTGCTAAATCTTCTATCGAGTAGATATCATGGTGAGGCGGCGGTGAAATAAGCCCTACACCCGGTACTGAGTGGCGTAATTTGCCGATGTATTCAGTCACTTTACCGCCGGGTAACTGACCGCCTTCACCGGGTTTAGCACCCTGCGCCATTTTAATTTGAATCTGATCGGCTGAGGCTAGGTATTCGGTGGTTACACCAAAACGACCTGAAGCAACCTGCTTAATTTTCGAGCGCAGGCTATCGCCTTCACGCAAGATGTAATCAACCTCAAGGGTGTTGTCATCCATAATCTCGCTGAGTTTTGTGCCAGCATTAATGGTCTGCCCCTGCATCTCTTGGCGATAACGGGCATGATCTTCCCCACCTTCACCTGTATTGCTTTTGCCACCAATACGGTTCATGGCAATGGCAAGGTTCATGTGGGCTTCAGTAGAAATGGAACCTAAAGACATAGCGCCGGTTACAAAGCGTTTAACAATTTCACTGGCAGGTTCAACTTCTTCTAGTGGAAGGCTGTTTTCAGGGTTGGCACGAAATTCAAACAAACCACGCAAGGTCATCTGACGCTTAGATTGGTCATTAATAATCTTGGCGTATTCAGCAAAGGTTTCAAAACGATTGCTTAAAGTACTGTGCTGGAGTTTTGCTATGGCATCGGGTGTCCAAGCATGTTCTTCACCGCCTGCACGCCATGCAAAATCACCACTGGCAGCTAGCTGTGAATTAAAATCTGAGGCCTTTTTAAAAGCTTTGGCGTGGCTCTGCATAGCTTCTTCGGCTAGGTCAAAAATATCCAAACCACCAATTTGGGTAGGCGTACCAGCAAAGTATTTTTTAACCAAGGCTTCACTCAAGCCAACGGCTTCAAAAATCTGTGCACCGCAGTAAGACATATAAGTGCTTATGCCCATTTTGGACATGATTTTGGTTAGCCCTTTGCCTATCGCTTTAATAAAGTGGTTAGAGGCTTCTTCTGCAGTAATACCTAAATCAGGAGCAATAGCAGCCAAGGTTTCTAAGGCTAAATAAGGGTGCACTGCTTCTGCACCGTAACCTGCCAAAACAGCAAAGTGATGCACTTCCCTAGCGCTGCCGGTTTCAACCACCAAACCAACCGAAGTACGTAAGCCTTTTTTTACTAGATGCTGATGAATAGCAGATAAAGCCAGCAAAGCAGGAATGGCTAGGTGCTCACTATCCATATTGCGGTCGGTCAAAATAAGGATATTGCTACCTTTACTAATTGCCTCGACTGCTTCTGAACAAAGGTAAGCAACACGGGCTTCTATACCTTCCTTGCCCCAAGCTAGCGGGTAAGTAATATCAATTTCACTTTTACGGAATTTACCGCCGCTGCTCTGCTCGATAGCACGCAGGCGGGCCATATTGGCAACATCTAAAATGGGTTGAGCAATTTCTAAACGTAACGAAGGGTTGGTGGCATTAATATCCAGTAAGTTAGGGCGTGGGCCAATAAAGGACACCAAAGACATAACCACCGCTTCACGAATTGGATCAATCGGCGGGTTAGTTACCTGGGCAAATAACTGGCGGAAATAATGGTAAAGCGGTTGCTGACGCTTAGATAAAATAGCAATTGGCGCATCGTTACCCATCGAGCCAATGCCTTCTTCGCTTTTAGTTGCCATAGGTGCTAGCTGGTATTTAATGTCTTCTTGGCTATAACCAAAAGCTTGTTGGCGTACCAATAAAGATTCTTTAAAAGCTAAAGGCGGTGTATCACTGGTTAAGTTTTCTAAACAAATGCGTACATTGTCTATCCACTGGCGATAAGGCTTGGCAGAAGCATAAAGGCGCTTTAGCTCTTCATCTTCAATAATGCGGCCTTGGTCCAAGTCGATTAAAAACATCTTGCCTGGTTGTAAGCGCCATTTGCGCACAATTTTTTCATCGGGAATCGGCAACACACCTGATTCAGAAGCTAGCACTACTACATCATCATCGGTTACCACAAAACGTGCTGGACGAAGGCCGTTACGATCCAGGGTTGCACCAATTTGGCGACCATCTGTAAAGACCATCGCCGCTGGACCATCCCAAGGTTCTAACATGGCTGCGTGGTATTCATAAAAAGCGCGGCGCTGTTTATCCATAAACTGATGCTGCTCCCAAGCTTCGGGAATCATCATCATGGCAGCTTGTGCTAAGGGATAGCCCGCCATAACTAGCAGTTCCAGCGTGTTATCAAAAGTTGCTGTATCTGACTGACCATCAAGGCTAATGGGATAGAGTTTTTTTAAGTCATCACCCAAAACAGGCGATGCCATAACGCCTTCCCTTGCTCGCATCCAATTAAAGTTACCTTTAACTGTGTTGATTTCGCCATTGTGGGCAACCATGCGATAAGGGTGAGCTAAGGGCCAAGAAGGAAAGGTGTTAGTAGAAAAGCGCTGATGCACTAGCGCAAAGGCAGAGGTTAGCTGTTCGTTTTGTAAATCTAAATAGTATTTGCCTACCTGATCGGCCAGTAACAAGCCTTTATAAATAATGGTGCGGCAAGACATGCTAGGCACATAGTATTCAAAACTATGGGTTAGGTTTAAGCGGGCAATACGTGACGAAGCCGTTTTACGAATAACATAAAGCTTACGTTCCAAAGCATCGGACACCAAAATATCCGTTCCACGACCGATAAAGATTTGGCGCATTACTGGCTCACTCGCCAAAACCTCAGACGACATGGATAAATCACGGTTAACAGGCACATCGCGCCAGCCTAGTAACACTTGTTTTTCTGCGGCAACTGCTCTTTCTAGTTCACGCTCACAGGCTTGGCGAGCAGCGGCTTCTTTGGGTAAAAAAACCATACCCACACCATAATCGCCCGGCGGTGGCAGCTTCACACCTTGCTTAGCCATTTCACTACGATAAAAAGCATCAGGTATTTGAATAAGCAAACCTGCGCCATCACCCATCAGTGGATCAGCACCCACAGCACCCCGGTGATCTATATTTTCGAGAATTTTTAAACCCTGTTGCACTATGCTGTGCGACTTTAAACCTTTAATTTGGGCAACAAAGCCAACACCGCAAGCATCATGCTCCGCATTGGCATAAAGCCCAGTATCTATAGCATTTTGAATTTCTGAAGTTCTAGCTCCAAAATTTGCTTGAGTCATAGAGGCGCTCCCTATCATCTGAATTAAAATAAAAAGGCAGTTTTATTAACCTAGACTGCTTCACTTTATTTTTATTCTGCAAGGATTAAGCCAACCTTAGAAAAACCTAAGCTTTATGGGCGCTACAGCTAAGCTGTTATTTTTTAAGCAAGGATAATTAAAAGACTTTGCGCTAAAAACGCGCAGCCATGCACCAAAGCTGTGCGTGGTGAGAAGTGAGTAGCTAACTTTCTTATTGATATATTTTTCAGCAAATTGCTATACTTTGTAAGACATTGTACAACATTCTGCATGGGGTAAAGTTATGAAAGCAGAAATGCTGAGCACTCGAATTGATCAAGAAACCAAACTAGCCTTCACCAATGTTTGTGAAGAAATAGGCCTAAGTCCTTCTCAAGCAATAAAGCTGTTTGCTAAAGCAGTCATTAACTATGGTGGCATTCCATTTGAGCTAAAAGCTAAGCAACCTAATGCGCTAACCGCTGCGGCTATAGAAGAACTTGAGTCTGGCAGGGGGCATACTGCATCTACTATTGAAGAGTTACTAGGTAACTTAGAGACGGGTAAGCCTAACAATGCTTAAACTCGAGTATTCCTCGCAATTTAAGAAAGACTTTAGGAAAATAACAAAACTGCCAATACCAGATATGGTTGAAGTTGGTCACTTAATAAAACAATTACAGTTAGGTAAAACATTACCTGAAAAACATGTTGATCATGCCTTGTCAGGCAACTGGCATGGCTTTCGTGATTGCCATGTTAAACCAGACCTAGTTTTAATTTACAAAATAGAAGAAACAAGCCTGAAACTTGCCAGAATAGGAACACACAGTGAGCTATTTGGTTAACTGAATTTCCCCACTTCAATAGTCAAGTACATCTTAGCGGTTTGGTTTTTAAAATTATCCAATAAATCATTATAGAGTAGTAGCTTGGCTAAAATTATTCCTCACCTTCACTCCCTAAGTTTGTGGCTTCTATATTTAGGTCTTTAATTTTGCGGGTTAAAGTATTGCGCCCCCAGCCTAATAGTTCAGCGGCATCTCGTCGCCCACCAGCAGCTTGTTTTAAAGCGGCTTCTATCATAATGCGTTCAAACACGGGCAAGGCTTGGTTAAGCAAACCTTTATGCCCTTGTTGCAGGCTGTGTTCTGCCCAGTGGGATAAAGCGATTTCCCAAGATTTCCAAGATTGAGCGTTACTTTGGGTGGGTTCTGCATTTAAAAGCTCAGGCGGTAGGTCGCTAACCATCACTTCACGGCTAGAAGCCATAACGGTTAACCAGCGGCAGGTGTTCTCTAATTGGCGAACATTGCCCGGCCAGGCTTGCTGGCTTAAAAAGGCTTGGGTTTCTGGTAAGAGTATTCTAGGTTCAACATTCAGTTCACTGGCTGCTTTTTGTAGAAAATGGGCAGCCAGTTTAGCTATATCTTCACGTCTTTCGCTTAGTTTGGGCAGATGAATTCGTATAACGTTCAAGCGGTGGTAAAGGTCTTCACGAAAACGTCCTTCGTTAACTAGAATTTCTAAATCTTGGTGGGTGGCGGCAATAATACGAACATCCACTTCGATAGGCAGGTGGCCGCCTACCCTATAAAAAGTACCGTCTGATAACACTCGCAATAAACGTGTTTGGGTTTCTAAAGGCATGTCACCAATTTCATCAAGAAACAGCGTGCCGCCTTTAGCTTGTTCAAAACGCCCTTTACGACTGGCAGCAGCGCCGGTAAAAGCGCCTTTCTCGTGACCAAACAGCTCAGATTCAATTAAATCTTTAGGAATAGCCGCCATATTTAAAGCAATAAAAGGCTGTTGGGCACGTGGGCTATGGCAATGCAAGGCATTAGCAACCAGTTCTTTACCTGTACCCGATTGCCCGTGAATCAGCACTGTCATGCTGGAGTGTGACAGGCGACCGATAATACGAAATACCTCTTGCATGGCGGGTGCTTCACCAATAATGGCACTACTGGCGGCTGGGTATTCGCTTGTTGCTGTCTGCTCTTGAGCATGGGCTAAGGCGCGTTGCACAAGTGCAACTAGCTCGTCTAAATCAAAGGGTTTAGGTAGGTATTCAAAAGCACCGCTTTGGTAAGCTTTAACTGCGCTGTCTAAATCTGAATGGGCGGTCATTATAATTACTGGTAGGTTAGAGTAACGCTGATGCACTTCTGCCATTACCGCCAAACCATCCATACCCTGCATACGAATATCGGTCACTAAAATGCTTGGCTGGCTGGTCGCTAATTTTTCTAAGGCTGCTTCACCACTGGTAAAGCTGGTAACCACAAAACCAGCTCGTGTTAGGGCTTTGTCCATAACCCAGCGCATCGATTTTTCATCGTCAATAATCCAAACTTGATCAGTCATGGCGTGCGGCTCCTGAGCGGGGTGCTAGCTTAGATTTAAAAGGCAGAAAAATACGAAAAATAGTAGAACCCACTTGGCTATCGCATTTAATTAGCCCGTTATGCTGCTGCACTAAGGCTTGGGCGATAGGTAAACCTAAGCCTGTGCCTTGTGTGCGCCCAGTGACCATAGGGTAAAACAAAGCTTTAAGTAGTTTGCTATCAATACCTGGGCCATTGTCTTCTACTTCGACTAAGCAAACTAAACGGTGTCTTTGGGTGCCAAGTGTAAACTGCCTGAGTGCTCGTGTTCGTAAACTTATGGTTGCTGGGCGCTCACTGGGGTTTTCTAAAAGTGCTTGGGCTGCATTACGTACTAGATTAAGCACGACTTGAATCAAGCTATCTAGGTCGGCAGGTAGTTCTGGTAGGCTAGGATCATAGTCACGTACTAGCTTAATTGCATCGCCTACTTCAGCTTGCAAAATAAGACAAACACGCTCTAGTACCTGATGAATATTAATCCAAGTAAAATTCATCTGCTGGTGAGAACCTAACATACGATCAACTAGCTGACTGAGTCGGTCGGCTTCATCAATAATAACGTCTGTGTATTCTTTTAATTCTGAGTTGGGTAATTGTTGGGCAAGCAGTTGTGCCGCACCACGAATACCACCTAAGGGGTTTTTAACCTCATGCGCCATGCCTTGCACTAAAGCGCGTGTAACTTGGTTAGCAGTCAAAAGGCTGGCTTGCCGACTTAGGTGTAAAACACGGTCTTGGGGCAATAATTCTACTAACAACTGTTGCCCTTGCTGTTCTGTTTCACTTAGGGGCGTGGCGGTATAATCAAGCGTCATTACCTGTGCACTGCTTGGAAAATGCAGGCATGCTTCACGACGGGTATAAGGGCGTTTTTCTAATAAAGCCTGGTGAAGTGCATCTAAACAGTCGTCATCTTCCCAAAAAAACAGCGTAATGGGGCGATTTAATAAATGGGCACGACTGGTTTCAAAAAGCTGCTCTGCTGCTAAATTGGCATAAAGCACACACAAGTTTTTATCGAGCAACAAAACCGCAACCGATAGCTGCTCTAACAGTGCATGACTTAAATTAGCTGAATAAGCGGTGGGTGGATTCATAAATAGGCTACTTACAGGTTAACTCCATAATAAATAAGTATGCCCCATTAAGGGGCATAAGTATTTACAGGCTGTAGTACATATCAAATTCAGCTGGGTGAACTGACTCACGTAAACGAGCCACTTCGCTTTTTTTACAACCAATATAGGCTTTTAACATATCTTCAGAAAACACTTCACCTTCTAATAAAAAGCTTCTATCTGCCCATAAAGCATCCAAGGCTTGATCTAAGCTATAAGCAACCTGAGGAATGTTTTTTTCTTCTTCGGGTGGCAAGTCATAAAGGTTTTTATCCATTGCATCGCCGGGATGAATTTTGTTTTTTATACCATCTAAGCCAGCCATTAATAAAGCTGAAAAAGCTAAATAAGGGTTAGCGGTAGGATCAGGAAAGCGGCATTCAATACGCTTACCTTTGGGGCTTTTTACCCAAGGAATACGAATGGACGCAGAGCGATTACGGGCAGAATAAGCCAACATCACCGGTGCTTCATAACCTGGTACTAGGCGCTTATAAGAGTTAGTGCTGGGGTTGGTTATCGCATTAAGGGCGTGAGCATGTTTGATAATGCCACCAATATAATGCAAGGCCATTTCAGACAGGCCAGCATAACCATCGCCTGCAAAGAGATTTTTACCCTCTTTAGATAAGGACTGATGAACATGCATACCTGAACCGTTATCACCTACTAAGGGCTTAGGCATAAAAGTGGCGGTTTTATCCATTGCATCAGCGGCATTATGTACACAGTATTTTAATAGCTGAACTTCATCGGCTTTTTTGACTAAGGTGTTAAACGGCACACCAATTTCACACTGCCCCGCATTAGCAACTTCGTGGTGATGCACTTCAATTTCTAAACCCATCGCTTTCATGGCATCACACATGGCAACACGCACATCGACTAACGAATCGACCGGTGGTACGGGGAAGTAACCGCCTTTAACTCTGGGGCGGTGTCCGGTATTTTTTCCGTTAACTAACTGCTCTGTTGCCCAAGCGCCTTCGTCAGAATTAATTTCAAAGCTCACGCCCTGCATGGTTTCTTTCCAAGTAACAGAATCAAAAACAAAAAACTCAGGTTCAGGGCCAAAGTAGGCTGTATCAGCAATACCTGTGGACTGTAAGTAGAGTTCTGCACGGCGTGCGATAGAACGAGGGTCACGGTCATAGCCAGACAAGGTAGCTGGTTCAACAACATCACAACGCAGAATAACCGTTGGCTTTTTGGCAAAGGGATCCATCACAGCCGTGGAATCATCAGGTAAAAGCGTCATATCGGAAGCTTCAATTCCTTTCCAGCCATGAATTGATGAACCATCAAACATTTTTCCTTCTTCAAAGGCCTCATCATCAAAAGCTTCGGCTGGAAAAGTAATGTGGTGTTCTTTACCTAGGGTATCGGTAAAGCGTAAATCTACCCACTCGGCTTGATGCTGGTGAATAAGTGCTTGGGTTTTGTTAGGCATAAAATAAATCCTCTAAGTCAAAGTTACTATCACAGCTAATTGCTGTATTAACTAAGAGTTAGCAAATTCCATGCCACAAGAAAAAAGCCCGTAAATACAGGCAGATAAGCTAATAAATGCAACAAACATGCACTCTAATGGTGCACAGCCTAGTATTTGCACCAAGCTAAAGCGAAGGGCAGGACTGCTGCTAAATGGCGAGCTGTCAGCTTTAACTTGTTGATTTTAAGTCGTTTGGTTGGTCTTTATCCTGTAGGATCTTTCTTAGTTGAATGAGTAGAGTTTGTTTTATTATTAAAGGAGTCTTGGTGATGCCTACTTCAACATCTGATTTTCATCTAAAGCCAGCCCTTGTGGCTATTGCTATTGGATTTGCAATCTGGTTTATACCAACACCTGAGGGTGTTTCGTCTCAAGGCTGGCTAATGCTCGCCCTTTTTGTAGCAACCATAGCGGCGATTATTGGTAAAGTTATGCCCATTGGGGCTATTTCAATTCTCGCCATTACCTTGGTTGCTGTCAGTGGCGTAACTAGCGATAACCCTGGCACAGCCATACGCGATGCGCTGGGAAGCTTTAATAACCCATTAATTTGGTTAATTGCCATAGCAGTCATTATTTCTCGTGGGTTAATTAAAACCGGCTTGGGTGAGCGTATTGGCTACTATTTTATTGCCGTCTTTGGTAAAAAAACCGTGGGAATAGGTTATGGCTTGGCGCTATCAGAACTCATCTTAGCGCCTGTTACACCCAGCAATACAGCGCGTGGTGGCGGTATTATTCACCCAATTATGCTGTCTATCGCAAAAAGCTATGACAGTACGCCAGAAAATGGCAACACCAGTAAAATTGGTAAATACCTAGCCTTGGTGAACTACCATGCCAACCCTATTACCTCAGCCATGTTTATTACGGCAACAGCACCTAACCCTTTAACCGTTAAGTTGATTGCCGATGCAACAGGTGCAGCCATTACGCTAAGCTGGACAACCTGGGCCTTAGCCATGCTATTGCCTGGCTTGGTTGCCATAGTTTTGATGCCTTTAGTTATTTATTTGATGTACCCACCCGAAATTAAAGAAACACCTGATGCAGTTAACTTTGCACGCGAACGCCTTGCTCGCTTGGGTAAATTAACCCGTGATGAAGGCATTATGCTGGGTGTATTCTTAGTGCTACTGCTGTTTTGGGCAGATATACCCGCTTTAATTTTTGGTGCTGCCTTTAAACTTAACGCCACCACCACCGCTTTTTTAGGGCTATCCATTCTACTTGTTACAGGGGTTTTGAATTGGAAGGACGCACTAACTGAAAAAAGTGCGTGGGATACACTTGTGTGGTTTGGTGCTTTAGTAATGATGGCTACTCAACTGAACAAGCTAGGGGTAATCACTTGGTTCTCTGGTACCATTGAAAGCGGCATTGTTAGTACGGGTTTACCTTGGCCTGCAGCAACAGCGCTATTAGTTTTAGTTTTTCTCTATTCTCACTACTTCTTTGCCAGCACCACAGCCCACATCACCGCCATGATGGGTGCTTTTTTAGTGGTAGGTTTAAGTCTGGGTGCACCACCCATGGCCTTTGTACTCATGATGGCTGCTGCCTCCTCCATCATGATGACCCTAACCCACTATGCTACCGGTACTTCACCAGTAATTTTTGGCTCTAACTATGTAGAGCTAGGAGAATGGTGGAAGGCTGGTTTTGTAATGAGTGTGGTGAACCTACTTATTTGGGTAGTGGTTGGTGGTATTTGGTGGAAGGTGTTAGGTTACTGGTAAATACCAAGCTTTACCCTGTACTAGGGCTTACACTTATTGGTGTAAGCTCTTATTTTAATCTAATCTAATTTTAATCCTATCTAAGAAGTAGCATGATTTATATAAGCGACACCCTCAGCCTTAATGATGACGAAGTAGAAATTAGTGCCATACGTGCACAAGGTTCTGGCGGCCAAAACGTTAATAAGGTCTCCTCAGCAGTTCACCTACGTTTTGATATTAAAGCCTCTAGCTTAAGTGACTTTCAAAAGCAGCAGCTACTAGAAAGCAAAGACCGTCGCATTAATAAAGATGGCGTGCTGATTATTAAGGCACAAAACTTTCGTACCCAAGAAAAAAACCGTTACGCAGCTTTTGAGCGCCTACAGCAGTTTATTTTAGAAGCCACCCATATAAACAAACCAAGAACCCCTACCAAACCAAGCAAAAGTGCTAGACGTAGACGCGTTGACCAAAAAACACAGCGCGGCGCTACCAAAGCACTGCGCAAGAAAGTAGATTTTTAATTAAGCTGCTGAAGTTAAGCTTTTTAAACTCTTTCGGTTAAATATCCAAAGGGTAATAAAAGCCGGAATATTCATTAAAATTCCATAAATCAGCGCTAACATGCCTAGCTCAGGTGCTTGTAAAAAACTAAAAGCTATCATCATCGCCATGCCCGCATTTTGCACACCAGTTTCAAAACTTAAAGTGCGTGACTGCCGTTCACTTAAACCCAGAAGCCTAGCAAGCATATAACCAGCCGCAAGCGCCAAGCTTGCCAGTAGAATAACCATTAAGGCACTTAGCCCAAACACTGAAGGTAAAACCTGATAATTCACACTAATTAGTACCAGTATCATCAGCATTAATAGCCCAACCGATAGCTGCTTGAATTGTTTCTCATACCTTTCTACCCAAGCGGTTTTCAACCGACGCAAGCCCATACCCAAAGCTAAGGGCAAAACGGTTACCAAAGTTAATTGCAGCACCACCAATTTGTAAGAAAGCTTAAAGACAACCTCGTAACCCAGCCAAGCCAACTGCATTTGTGCAGCCCAAGGCATCCAAAGCGGCGACAACAAACTAACTATTGCAGTAAGAGCAATCGAAAGAGGCAAATCACCCTCAGACAAGCTACTAAAAAGATTAGAGGTTGCACCCCCAGGCGCACAGGCTAACAAAACCAAGCCTGCCGCTATTACGGGTGGTAAACGCAAAACTAAAATAAGCGCCCAAATAATGACCGGCAAAAGCAATAGCTGAGCGATTACCCCCAGTAAAGCAGCTTTAGGCTTGCTCACTAAAGGGGTAAAACTTTGCCAGCTTAGGCCAGTACCCATAACAAACATGATTAAGGCTAAACATAAAGGCAGTAAAACTTGGTTGGCTAACAAGGTCATTCCATTTTCCATCTGAGTAGTTGCTGAGTTAAGGCTTAAAAAGCAGGGGCTAGCTTAAGCTAAAACGGTCATAGCTTCATCTGGCAGGTTAGGCAAAAGCTTAAGTTAAATATAATCGACAGGTATTTACTCATAGCATCTCCGAAATACCCACTAACAAAAACCCAGTATTTTGTTACCCTACTAGCCTAAGCTAGTATAGCCAGCATTAATCTAGGCTTGCTCTGAAGCAAACGAATTTAAGAGGAAAATAAAATGGCAGACGACCTTTACCAGAAAGGCATCAAAAAAATTCAAGAACTAACCGCCTCACCCGATGACAACCCAACGGGTTTTATGAACATAGGTGCAGACTTTAAAGACCTAGCACCTGATTTAGAAAAGTACGTGGTTGAGTTTGCCTTTGCTGGTGTTTATTCACGCCCAGGTTTAGATAATAAGCAAAAGGTGCTAACCACTATTACTGCACTTGTCGCTCAAGGTAAGCCACAAATTGCTATGCACATTAAAACAGGCTTAGCCGTTGGCTTAACGCCAGAAGAAATAGTCGGCTGCATTATGCACCTTATCCCTTACGTTGGTTTTCCTAGTGTTATTAATGCGCTAACCGTGGCTAAGCAAGTTTTTGCCGAAGAAGGTGTAACTGTAGATACCTCGGCCTTTGATTAGTAGCCAGCAGCTAAAAAGATAAGCAAGATGACCCAGCAAAAAAACTCATTTTTCAGTAGTACACCTTGGTGGTTAAAGGCAATGGCCGTGTTAGTTGTTGGCATTGTAATAGGCTGCTGGCTTACAGCAGATGAGGGTTTTGCAGTCAAGTTTACCAATGCTGACCAACAACAAATCACCTCAATTAAGTTAGATTTTGGCAGCTCCAATAGCCAATCAAGCATTCAAACTTTTCGCTTAGCTCCACAAGAATCTAGGGTACTTTTTTTAAACCACCCGCTTGGCGCTGGGTTTAATGTGCTGATTACTTATGCCAACGGGCAGCAGCAAGAATTTTGTGCTTTAAAAGATAACAAGAACCCAAGGCCAGAGCTAAAGCTTGTGCTTTAGCTGTTAAAAGCAAAAACAAAAAAGCCCCGAACTTATTAGCTCGGGGCTTTTTCATTGCATCTCTAAAAACTACCGCTTTAAAATCTACTACTAAAACTTAATCGTGTGGAATCCCACGCTTACGATAAATTGAGTAGTAAAGCAGCGGTATGACCACCAGCGTTAGTAGGGTTGATACTAACAAGCCAAAGATTAGTGAAATGGCCAAGCCGTTAAAAATGGGGTCATCTAAGATAAAGAAGCCACCCACCATCGCTGCCACCGCGGTTAGAATAATTGGCTGGGCTCTTACGGCACTGGCTTTAATCACTGCATCTTCCCAACAAGCACCTTCACGAATCGACTGGTTAATAAAGTCGACAAGTAAGATAGAGTTACGCACGATTATCCCCGCTAGGGCAATCATTCCTATCATGCTGGTTGCGGTGAACTGTGCGCCTAACAGGCTATGCCCTGGCATAATGCCGATCATGGTTAAAGGAATCGGCGCCATAATCACTAAAGGCACTAGATAAGACTTAAACTGCGCTACGACTAGCATGTAAATAAGTATCATACCCACGGCATAGGCAATACCCATATCACGGAAGGTTTCATAAGTAATTTGCCACTCACCATCCCATTTAATGGCGGCTGTATCTGGCCATACAGGTTGGTTTATAAAGTATTGCTCTGGTGCATCCACTTCATCGGCTAGGGTAAAGACTGCATCAAACATACCGTAAAGCGGCGAGTCTAATTTACCAGCCATATCCGCCATTACATAGTTCACTGGCAGTAAGTCTTTATGGTAAATAGAAGCCTGCCAATCGGCGGCTGTTACTTTAGCAAACTCTGACAAACTCACTAGCTGGCCTGAACGGTTACGCACACTTAACGACAAAAGCTGTGACGCTTGTGCTTTATCGCCTTCGGCTAGCTGTAAACGTATGGGGACTGGGTATTTCATTCGTTCATCATGTAGATAACTTAATTCAACCTGCCCTAAAGCGATGGATAAAGCTTCAACTAGTTGGCCTTGGGCTACACCTAAACGTGCCGCACGATCACGGTCTACCTGAATTAACCAACGATTAGCGCTTGCTTCTAACGTGGTATCCACATCAATAACATCATCGGTGCCTTTAAGTAGCGTTTCTACTCTACGAGTCATCGCCGCTCTTATAGCTGGTTCTGGGCCATAAATTTCAGCAACAATCGGTGCTAAAACGGGCGGACCCGGTGGTACTTCTACCACTTTTACGTTGGCATTAAAGCGTTCACCTATGGCCTGTAAAGGCGCACGAACCGACAAAGCAATGGGGTGAGAAGCTAGTTTACGATCACGACGGTCAACCAAGTTAACTTGAATGTCGCCCATGTGTGGGTCTGCACGTAAATAATACTGACGCACTAGGCCGTTAAAGTTAATCGGTGCCGCTGTGCCAGCATAGGTTTGCCAGCTCATCACTTCGGGTACGGTTTCTAGGTACTCACCTAGCGCCAGCAGTACTCTTTGAGTTTCCTCAACGGGTGTGCCTTCTGGCATATCAACAATTACCTGAAATTCAGATTTATTGTCGAAGGGTAGCATTTTCATCACTACCGCTTGGAAGGCTGGCAACATGGCCGCAGCTATGGTTAAAAACACCACCGTTACACCTAAAATAACACGGCGCTTACGGCTTTCACCCAAGAAAGGACGCATGACTTTATCGAAGAAGTTAAGCACTCGATCTTTCTTGGCTTCAGCTTTAGTATCACCTGAATCATGGCCTTCATGCTTCATTAGCTTAACGGCTAACCAAGGTGTCACTACAAAGGCAATAATGAGCGAAATCAACATACCCGCCGAGGCATTAATGGGGATAGGGCTCATATAAGGCCCCATCAAACCTGTTACAAATGCCATAGGTAAGAGTGCAGCTATAACCGTAAAGGTTGCCAAAATAGTGGGCGCACCGACTTCATCAACGGCTTTAGGAATTATTCCTACTAGGGATTTGGTGCCTAGCTTCAGGTGTCGGTGAATGTTTTCCACCACCACTATGGCATCGTCGACCAAAATACCTATCGAAAAAATTAACGCAAAAAGTGACACTCGGTTGAGCGTAAAGCCCCAAGCCCAAGAGAAAAACAGGGTAATCGCTAGGGTAATAACCACCGCAATACCAACTATTAATGCTTGGCGCCAGCCTAGTGCCGCTAAAATAAGTAGCACCACCGAACCTGTGGCAAACAGTAATTTAGTAATTAAAGTATTGGATTTATCTGCCGCTGTGTAACCGTAGTCACGAGTAACTAAAACCTCAACTCCTTGTGGAATCACTCGGTCTTTAAGTAGTTCTAAGCGTTCAGTAACCGCTTGGGTAATATCAACAGCATTCTGACCCGGCTGTTTAGCTATGGCTAAAGTGACTGCCTGAGCTAACTGGCCAACTGGACGCTCACCTGCAGGACCAAAACCTGTCATCACGCTTTGTGCTGGCACTTTGCCACCACGGGTTACTTCAGCAATATCTTCTAAGAAAACCGGCGCACCTTCGTGCATACCTACGACTAGGCGGCGCACTTCATTCACTTCACTTAATAAGCTGCCAGCCTGAACGGGTAAAGCCGTGCCATCTTGCACTACCCAAGCTTCTTGAGAGGTTGCATTAGCGGCTTCTAGTGCTTGCTGAATATCATTTAACGCTAGGTTGTAACCACGCAAGCGTGAGGTATCGAAGATAACCTGCACTTCATCTTTAGCACCACCTAGGGTGTAAATGTCACGTGTGCCAGGAATGCGCTTTAATTCAGTTTCTAAGGCATGGGCAACGCTGGTTAAATTTTCAGCAGTGAAATTAGCATCGTCACTAAAAAGCGTCAGCGCCATAATCGGCACATCATCAATGCCTTTGGCTTTTATTAAAGGTGGCAAAGTGCCTAAATTCTGCGGTAACCAATCTTGATTGGTGTACACCTGATTATAAAGGCTGACCAAAGCTTCTTGGCGTGGAATACCTACATCAAACTGGACGGTAACAACTGCCATACCATGACGTGAAACCGAGTAAACATGCTCCACATCGGCCATTTCACTCATCACCTGTTCGGCAGGTGTAGCAATTAAGTGTTCAACTTCAATAGGGCTAGCACCGGGGAAGGCAATAAAAATATCGGCCATGGTGACGTCTATTTGTGGCTCTTCTTCTTTAGGCGTAACCACCACCGCAAATAAACCCATCAACATACCGGCTATCGCCAATAAAGGGGTTAGCCTAGAAGTTTGGAAAGCAGCCGCAATACGGCCAGAAATCCTTAACTTACTATCACTCATTCGTTGCCTCCATACTGGCTAAAGCGGCAGCTGGGCTAAGCACTAAACGCTCGCCTTCACCTAAACCAGAAAGCACTTCTAACTGTTCACCTTCACGGCTTCCTATACGTACTTGGCGTAAACGAGGCAAGTTTTTATCATCTAAAATATAAACCGCACGTAATTCGCCACGCTGAACTAAGGCTGATGCAGGTATCCATAAAGCTGAACGCTCGGCAACCGGTAAATTCACCTTCACCAACATGCCAGGGAATAAGTCACCTTCGGGGTTTTCTAAGTTCATACGCACACGAAAGGTATGAGTTGCAGGGTCTGCATAGGGGTAAAAAGTCATGCTGGAAGTTTCTAGAACACGGCCTGTATCTAGTAAAACTTGGGCTTCACGCTTTTCACGAGCACTGGCTGTATAACGCTGCGGTAAAGCCACAACAACGCGTAACTCTTCTAACGACAAACCTGACATGAGCGGCTGACCTGGGTTAACTGAAGCACCCACTTCAACATGGCGTTCAGTCATAATGCCGCCGTAGGGCGCAATAATACGAGTGTAATCCATTTGCTTACGTGCTTCTGCTACACCTGCTTCGGCACGGCTCATGCGAGCTTCAGCACCACTCAGTTGGTTACGAGCTTGGTCTAGCTGGGCTTGAGAAGCGAGTTCACGCTTATAAATGCCTTCAATACGTGCAAAGTTTTGCTTGGCATCTTTTAAGCCCGCCTGCGCTTCACGCAAACCAGCTTCAGCTTGGTTTAAACGTGCTTTTTGTTCGGTGGAATCTAGTTCAACCAACACATCGCCCATGGCTACTGCATCATCAACATCAAAATAAACTTTGCGAACCTGACCACTGGTTTGGGCAGATACCGTGGCCTGATGCACCGCTTCTATCACACCATCTAACTGAATTCGCTCAACTAGGCTGGCACGCTCAACTGGCTGGGTTTCCAGCGCCTGTACTTGTAGCGAGATACCAGCCAACATAGCGACAGCTAGCATCTTCCAAGAATTGTTCATCCCCATCTCTCCAGTATCAGAAATTATTTTTCACAAAAAATTGTATAGAGGCTAGTAACCAAAGCTTTAGCACGGTCATTAGCCAGCTTGTAGTAAATTTGCTGTCCTGCTCGGCGACCTTCAATTAAGCCTTGCCGACGTAAAACACCTAGGTGTTGCGACAAACTAGGCTGCTGTAAACCCAGTTTTGCTTCTAACTCACCCACATTTAGCTCTTCTTGACTTAATTGGCAGAGAAGCATCAAACGTGAAGAATGAGAACAGGCTTGCAATAGCTCTGAAATGTCACTAGCTTGACTTTGCATTTTGCTAATATTCATTCATCACCAAAACAGCTAATCTTAATATAGTAATTTATAATATACTAATACACCAACTTCAAGCAAGTTTATGATTCTGTAGTAAGATTTTGAACTAAGCCTCGCCTATAAGTACCGGGCGTACTGCCTGTCCAGTTACGAAAAGCTCGATTAAAACTAGCTATATCTTCAAAACCTAACTGCCCAGCCAATACCGCTAAAGGTACTGAGCTACTAGTTAATTGTTGAATGGCTAAATCTCGACGAACTTCATCTTTTATTGCTTGAAAATGGGTTCCTTCAGCAGCTAAGCGGCGAGATAAAGTTCTAACCGACAAATGTAAGGCCTCTGCTACCTGCTGAATAACTGCACCCGTCTGCTCTACTTCACTTAAAAAATCTTTAACACGATGGGCAAGCAACCTTTCTCCAAAAGAAACATAAATCCAATCTGCAGGCGCTCTTTGCAAAAATGCACTAAGTTGTTGTTTGGTTTGCCTAATGGGTTTACGCAGTAACTTTTTATCAAAATGTATCGCCGTCCAAGACTGATCAAAAACCACTTCTCCCGGATAAAAATACAAGTACTCATGACTATGTTGTGGCTGATGGTAGGCACAACTAATTTTTAGCGGTGGGATTTTTTCAGCAATTAACCAAGAAGCAATGCCGTGCACTAGTTTAAGCATTAACTCATGCACCAATACCCTATCGCCCTGTAAAGGTGCATTCTCTATAAAACGTAATGAAGCCAAGTCATCTTCTATAACTAATTTATAAGATACATCATCGAGCAATAACCTAAAAAACTGACTATAGCGGTGTAAAGCCACTTGTAGATTAGGTGCATCTAATAAGCTTAAACATAGGTATTTCAGCGTTCCACCACGCAAAGGGCGACTAAAGAAGCCGGGCGTTTCATCATCATATTCATTCGCTAATAAACGATACAAACGCGCAAACTGGTAAACGGTAACACGCCCATGGGGTGCTTCTAATAAAAAGTAGGGAATACCTGCTTGCAGTAAAAAATACTTACGTCTAGCTAACGTTGTTGTTATCCCCTGAAATAAATTGTGTACAAAATGCATGGGGACAGTGGTGGAAGATGCATCCATTTTTGACTCTTCTTAAGCTGATTAAAGATTGGCACGAAATGCTAATTTTTTGGCATAAAGCGCCAAATACTAATTTTAAATGCGCCTAGTATGAATCAAGCAAACCTGCACACCTAGCTTTATTCACACGAATTTTGGCAAGGAAACAGGGAGATTGCTAGATAAAACAAAAATAACAAATTGAGACGGAGTAATAAAATGTTATTAAAACCTACCCTAATGATGGCAGCTTTAGTTAGTGCTTTTAGTCTTTCTACCACAGCCGCTGCAGCTGTAAGTGACAACGAAATTCGTATTGGCTACCTAGCGGATATGTCTGGTCCTTATCGCGACCCTATAGGTCCTAAAGGTATGGATGCCATTCAAATGGCAATAGATGACTTTGGTGGCCAGGTTAATGGTGCAAAAATTATTACTTTTAGTGCCGATGACCGTAATAATGCTGACTTGGGTTCAAGCATCGTTAGAGGTTGGATAGACCAAGATAAGGTCGATATGGTTACTGGTTTAATTGCTTCTTCAGTTACGCTCGCTTCAATCAAACTCTTAGAAGAAAACGACAAGCTAGGTTTGGTTAATGGTGCAGTTTCTTCGTCTATAACCAATCAGCACTGCGGTCCTAACCACTTTCACTGGGTTTATGATACTTGGGCTATGTCTAACGGTACGGCTAGTGCTATTACCCAAGAAGGTAACAAAGACTGGTTCTTGCTCAGTGCTGACTATTCTTTTGGTCATGCTTTAGAAAATGACGTAGAGCAGGTAGTTAAAGCCAATGGCGGAAAAATTGTGGGTAAAGTTCGCCACCCCTTCCCTAGTACCGACTTTGCTTCTTTTATGCTGCAAGCTCAGTCTTCAGGCGCAAAGGTTATTAGTTTAAATAACGCAGGTACCGACACCACTAATGCTATACGTACTGCCAGTGAGTTTGGTATTACTCAAGCAGGGCAAATACTGGCAGGAATGGTGGTATTTAGTAGCGATGTTCGCAGCCTAGGTTTAGAAACCGCTCAAGGGTTACAGTTTACCAAAGCCTGGTATTACGACATTAATCCTGAAGCGCGTGCTTGGGCAGAAAGATTCAAAAAAATAACTGGCACTATGCCAACCATGGTTCATGCTGGTCTCTATTCTAGTACCCGCCATTACCTTCAAGCCGTTAAGGATACTGGCACAGATGATACTCAAACGGTTCGTAAAAAAATGATGGAAACGCCAGTCAACGATATTTTCGCTAAAAATGCGTATATCCGTGAAGACGGTCGTATGGTGCATGACATGTACCTAGTAAGAGCTAAAACACCGCAAGAATCAGCAGATGAAGATGATTTATTTGAAATCGTTCGCACCATACCTGCCGACAAAGCTTTCCGTCCTTTATCTGAAAGCGTTTGTAAAATGGTTAAAAAATAAGGAGGGCTATAATGATGACAATTTCTCCACAAGCCAACACTATCAGCGCTGCGCTTAGCCGTAGCGCACGCAAAAATGCCACTTCGGTAGCGTTAAAGTATCTCGATAGGCAATGGACTTACCAAGCACTCAATCTTGCAGTTAATAAAATTGCTAACCATCTACTCAAACAAGGTCTTAAAAAGGGCGACAGGGTTGTCGCCTATGGCAAAAACTCTGATGCCTATGTTTTAGCTTGGCTAGCTATTTTACGAGCGGGGCTGGTTCATGTACCCACTAATTTTGCACTGAGCGCAGAGGAGCTGCGCTATGTTGTTCAACAGTCTGAAGCAAGCGGTATCATTAGTGACCTCAGCCTAGCCGCTAATGTTGAACCCGCAATTAAAGACACCAACCTTGTTTTTAAAGCGCACTTTCATAGCAGCCAAGTAAAAGAAACCGACATTTTACAGTTAGCCTTAGCTGACTTACCCGCTAATGCGCCGGAAGTTGCGCTAGCCAATGATGACTTGGCCCAGTTCCTTTATACCTCGGGCACTACTGCTGCGCCCAAAGCCGCTATGATGACTCATCAAGCATTAATGGCAGAGTATATGGCTTGTATGGTTGAGCTGGATTTAAAACCCAACGAACCCATGCTAGCTGCCCTGCCTTTATACCACTCAGCACAAATGCACGTCTTCTTAATGCCTGCATTACTCTTAGGTGCCACTGTACGCCTAATGGAAAGTCCTTTACCAGACCAGTGCCTTGAGTGGATAGAACAAGAATCCTTAGTTTCCTTTTTTGCGCCACCTACTTTTTGGATAGCACTGCTACGCCACCCAGACTTTGATAAACGCAACCTAAGCAGCCTTAAAAAAGCCTATTACGGTGCATCCATTATGCCAGTACCAGTACTTAAAGAAATGGAGCAGCGCTTACCAGGTGTTGGGCTTTATAACTGCTATGGACAAAGTGAAATAGCACCCCTAGCTACTGTTCTACGCCCTGAAGATCATGCTGATCGTCCAGCTTCTGCAGGCAGACCCATTATTACCGTAGAAACACGCATTGTAGATTTAGAAATGAACGACCTACCTGCTGGTGAGCAGGGTGAAATTGTTCATCGTTCACCACAACTGCTGACTGGCTACTGGAATAACCCTGAAATGTCTGAAGAAGCTTTTCAAGGTGGCTGGTTCCATTCTGGTGATGTTGGCTACTTAGACGAAGAAGGCTATTTGTTTATTGTTGACCGTATTAAAGACGTTATTAATACCGGCGGCGTAGTGGTTGCTAGCCGCGAGGTTGAAGAAGCTTTATTTACTCATCCAGCGGTATCAGAAGTGGCCGTTATTGGCATGCCTGATGATAAATGGATTGAAGCCATTACTGCTGTAGTGGTGCTTAAAGAAGGAGTTTCAGCTACTGAAGCTGAGTTAATTCAACATGCACGCCAGCACTTAGCACCCTTCAAACTACCTAAGAAAATTGTTTTTAGTGATTCACTCCCCAAAAGTACCGCAGGTAAAATTCTAAAACGTCACCTGCGTAAGGATATTCAGTAATGCTTGAACAAGACGAAAACACTCAGCTTTTCTACGAAATGATTTGCCGTTTTTTAGATAAAGAAGCCGACCCTTACTATTCTGACTGGGAAGAAGCAGGGCAAGTACCCCGTGATTTTTGGCTTAAGTTAGGTGAAGCAGGCATGTTGGCCATTGACCTAGCCGAAGAATATGGCGGCACAGGTGCAGATTTTGCTATTACTCAGCTAGTAATAGAAGAAATCTCCCGTCGTGGTTTTGGTGGGCTTGCCAGTGGTTACAATATTCATAGCAATATCGTTATTCCATACATAGAACACCTAGCCAGTGAAGAACAAAAGCACTACTGGTTGCCACGCATGGCTAATGGTGAAGTCATGAGTGCTATTGCCATGACCGAACCCGGTGCAGGCAGCGATTTAGCCAATATCAAAACCCGTGCTGAACAGGTTGCCGATGGCTGGAAGTTAAACGGCTCTAAAATCTTTATTACCAACGGCATGATGGCGGATATGGTCATCGTTTGTGCCAAAACCGACCCTAGTGCTGGTGCTAAAGGCGTATCGTTATTTTTAGTGGATACTCACCTAGCAGGCTTTTCTCGTGGCAAGCCAATTAAAAAAATAGGCCAACATGCCAGTGACACTGCCGAACTCTTTTTTGAAGATATGTTATTACCGGCTGATGCACTCTTAGGCCAAGAAGGTTCTGGTTTTGCTTACCTTATGCAAGAGCTACCTCGTGAACGCTTAGGTGTTGGCTCACAAGCCCTAGGTTCAATGGAAGGCGCTTTGGCGCTCACCTTAGATTACGTTAAAGAGCGCACTGCCTTTGGTCAGCCAATTGCTAACTTCCAAAATACCCGTTTTAAGCTAGCCGAAGTACGCGCAAAAATTGATATGGCACGGGCTTATTTTAATCATTGTGTGGCGCTCTACCGTGAAAACCGCATGTCTGGCACCGATGCAGCAATTTTAAAACTGCAATTAAGTGAAATGCAGTGCCAAACCATTGATGAATGTTTACAACTCTTTGGTGGTTATGGTTATACGCTGGAATACCCCATTTCACGTTTTTATGTAGATGCAAGAATCCAAACCATTTATGCCGGTACTTCTGAAATTATGAAAGAAGTGATTGCTCGCTCCATGCTTGGCAAATAATTATTTATTAAGTGACAAAACAGATAGAAAACCCTAGGAATAAAAAATGAAATTTAATTCGGTTGTTATTGTGGAAGGTGTACGTACCGCTATTGGTGGTTTTGGTGGCAGTTTATCTAACCTCAGCCCTGCTGAAATGGGTATCGCCACTGCTAAAGAAGTGATTAAACGTAGCGGTGTGGATGCCAAAAAAATCGATCACGCTGTTTATGGGCACATTATTACTACTGCGCCACAAGATGCTTATCTAGCCCGCCATATCGCCATTAATGCTGGCCTAGATGAAAGCTCTGCAGCTTTTAATGTAAACCGTCTTTGTGGTTCTGGCTTACAAGCGATTATTTCTGCGGCACAAATGATAGAAACAGGTGATAGCCAGCTAGCTTTAGTGGGTGGCGCGGAATCCATGAGCCAAGGCGCTTATTTATTGCCAAAAGCACGTACAGGTTTGCGTATGGGTGATGGCAGTGTGCAAGATTTAACCTTAGGCATTCTTAGTGATCCTTTTGGTACGGGTCACATGGGTGTAACCGCAGAAAACATTGCTGCTAAATACGGTTTAACTCGTCAACAACTCGATGAATTTGCCCTAGCCAGCCACCAAAAAGCAGCGGCAGCAATAGAAGCTGGACACTTTACCGATCAAATTGTGCCTATTCCTGTTAGAAAAGGCCGTGAAGAAGTACTTTTTGCGACCGATGAGCATGTGCGTGGCCAAGTTAGCCTAGAGGATTTAGCCAAACTAAAACCTGCTTTCAAAAAAGACGGTTTAGTGACTGCGGGCAATGCTTCAGGTATTAACGATGGTGCTGCTTCTTTATTATTAGCTAATGAAGAAACTGCAGCACAACAAGGCCTTAAAGTTAAAGCACGTTTAGTTGCCAATGCCTTTTGTGGGGTTGATCCTGCTTTTATGGGTATGGGCCCAGTAACAGCCGTAAAAAAAGCGTTAGCCCAAGCGGGTCTTACTATGAATGATTTAGATGTGATTGAATCCAACGAAGCTTTTGCTGCTCAGGCTATGGCTGTGGCACAAGAATTAGGCTTCCCAGCCGATAAGCTAAACCCTAATGGTGGTGCAGTGGGAATGGGGCATCCTGTAGGTGCAACGGGCAGTATTCTTACCGTAAAAATACTTTATGAGCTAGAGCGTATTAAAGGACGCTACGGTCTTATCACCCTTTGCATTGGTGGTGGACAAGGTATAGCTTTAATTATTGAACGTGTTAGCTAAAAATCAATAACAAAACTAAAAAATGATACAGTAAGGGAGCTAAAAATGACTTCAACTATACAACCTAAAATTTTACCTGCTACTAAGTCGGCGGTTAACCCGCCACTGCTAATCGGCGATATTTTAAAATCGGGTGTACGCATGGCAGGCGAAAACAAAATTGTTTATCGTGATTTAAGTCGCCATAGCTATAAAACTTTTGAAAAACGCGTTCACCAGTTAGCTCACCTATTAACCAGCCAAGGTGTTAAAGCCGGTGATGTAGTAGCAGTCTTAGATTGGGATAGTCACCGTTATTTAGAATGCTTCTTTGCTATTCCCATGCTAGGCGCAGTTTTACATACGGTTAACGTGCGCCTAGCACCAGAACAAGTGCTTTACACCATGGAGCACGCTGAAGATGTGTTTGTATTAACCCACCAAGAGTTTTTATCCCTTTTAGAACCACTAGCAGCCAAACTTCCCCAAGTGCGTGGTTATATTCTTTGCCAAGATACACCTGAAGAGGTAAAAAGCAGCCTGCCTTTAAAGGGTGAATACGAAGC
Source organism: Marinospirillum minutulum DSM 6287 (assembly GCF_000422325.1). Lineage (GTDB taxonomy): Bacteria > Pseudomonadota > Gammaproteobacteria > Pseudomonadales > Halomonadaceae > Marinospirillum > Marinospirillum minutulum. The sequence continues at coordinate 274,768 of NZ_AULO01000009.1, read as the reverse complement.
CTTACTAGCAGAACAACCAACCAAGTATGACTTCCCAACTTTTGATGAAAATGCCGTTGCTACGCTTTTTTATACAACGGGCACAACAGGTAACCCCAAGGGCGTATTTTTTACCCACCGCCAATTAGTTTTGCATACCCTAACCGAAGCAAGCAGCGTACAAGCGCCAGGTTTTGAATTGCTTAACCGCGACAAGGTTTATATGCCCATCACCCCCATGTTCCACGTACATGCCTGGGGTATTCCTTACACAGCAACCCTCTTGGGGGCGCATCAGGTTTACCCAGGCCGTTACGAGCCAGAAATGCTGGTGAAGTTGTTAGTGACAGAAAAAGTCGATTTTTCTCACTGTGTTCCCACCCTGCTTAATATGGTGGTTTCAGCCGATGCAATTACCTCTGGCAAGGTAAAATTAACTGGCTGGAAGGTTCTAATAGGTGGCAGTGCTTTACCACAAGGTTTGGCTAAAAAAGCTTGGGACTTAGGCATAGATACTCGCTCTGCCTATGGCATGTCAGAAACCTGCCCGCTACTAACCGGCTCTATTCTGCCAAAAAACATAGCCGATGCTGATTTTGAAACCCAACTACCTTGGCGCTGCAAAACGGGAGTGGCAGTACCCTTTGTTGATTTAGAAGTCGTTGACACCTACGGTAAGCCCTTACCTCACGATGGCGAAAGCGTGGGCGAAATAAGGGTTAGATCGCCTTGGTTAACCCAAGCTTATTATAAAGAAGAAGCCCGCAGTGAAGAGCTTTGGCAAGAAGGCTGGTTGCATACCGGTGATGTAGCCACCATTGATGAACATGGCTTTTTAATGATTCGTGACCGTATTAAAGATGTAATTAAAACTGGCGGCGAGTGGCTCTCCTCTTTAGAGCTAGAAAACCTCATTAGCCAATGCCCAGGTGTTGCAGAAGTAGCCGTAGTCGGTGTAGTTGATGAGCAGTGGGGCGAACGCCCAGCGGCTCTAGTGGTAGTGACCGACCCTTCTCGCCCGATTGAAACCAGTGCAATTCAAAAACACCTAGAAACTTATGTAGAGCAAGGCAAAATCAACAAATGGGCCATTCCACAACAAATTATGATGGTTGAGGAAATCCCCAAAACCAGCGTTGGCAAACTGAATAAAAAAGTGATACGCCAACAGCTAGCTGATTAAATCCGCTTCTTTTTCTTAGGCACAACAACCACCTGGGTTCCGGAAAAAATATCCGGCCAGGTGCGTTTTTCTTTATCTATAAACAACCACAAAAAACCCAGACCCAAACAAGCCCAAGAACATAAACCACCGACTAAACGTAAAAAAGTTTGTTTAGCATTAATCGGCTGGCCTTGCGTTGTTTGCACACGAATACGCCAAGCTAACATGCCCAAGGTTTGTCCGGCACGTCGCCAAAAGTAGCCATAAAATAAAAAAGGAATAACCCAAGCTATTAGCTGAAAAGCTAAATGCTCATTGGCTTCACCACCAGTAAGAGACACGCCAATAAAACCATAAAGCATAAAAATAGCGCCTAGTAATAATGAATCATAAATAATGGCGGCTAAGCGTCTAAATAATCCGGCAAAATAAACTTCGTCTAAATCAGCAAAAACGTGTGGCATAACAGCTTCCAATTCATATTTATTTAAGAAAGTTTACCTAGCTCGATAGATAAACCAAAAACCAAAAGCGGCACAAAAACCTGCTGGAATTAATACCGCTAAAGCAGGATTAAACCCCCATAACAAAGCGCTAGGGCCTAGCAAGTCTTGCACAAACTTAACCGATAAAGCGATCACTATGCCATGAAACACTCGAGTGCCAGCAGGTACAGAACGTAAAGGCCCAAAAGTAAAAGAAGCACCTAATAAAACCACTGCAAAAACAGTAATAGGTAAGAGGGTTTTTTTCCAAAAAGCTAACCAATAATAACCACTGGGTTGACCCTTAGACTCTAAATAACCAGCATATTTCCATAGCTGGCTAGGTGGTAAGTCCTCTGCTTCAAAAGCTTGTAAAGCAACATATTGAGGCTCGATAGGCAGGTTTATATCTAATTTTGGGTAGGTAGACTCTTCAAGCTTGTCTGCACTAAATGTTATATCTCTTACGTTACTTAACTGCCAACCCTGCTCTAAGTAATCTGCACGTGGAGCCGTAATCAGCTTATTTAAAGACCAATCTTCGTTTAATTCAAAAATCCTTATACCTAGTAGTTGCCCATCATCCCGCGCTACATTAATACTATAAAAGTTATTGTTTTCTTTTAGCCATAAATCGTGCGAAGTAACTAAATTAGATTGCTGGGTTTTATTCAGTTTTTCCCAACGGTAGGTGTCGGCAAACTGCCCAAGACGCGGCAACCAAAACTCACTGGCTAAAATAGCTAGTATTAATAGAATAAATACCGGCTTACAAGCTTGAAAAATTAACCTAGGAATTGAAATACCAGCAGCACGCATAACCGTTAACTCACTGGTTGCAGCCAAGTTACCCAAACCAATTAACACGCCCACCAAAATAGCGATGGGTAAAAATAAGTAAAAACGGTTAGGTAAGCGAATTAATAGGTAATTAACAACCTGAGAAAAGCCATAGTCACCTCTTAGGTTATCTAGCTCATCTAGCAGTGAAAAAACAATGTCCAGCCCTACTATCACCATCAATACGGCCAAGGTACTAATTAGTACAGCATTAGCTATATAGCGCCCGAGTAGTTTCATTTTTGAAAGACCCCACGCCGCCAGCATAAAAGTAAACCCAGTAACAAAAAGCCTGCATGAACCAACCACATACCTGGCCAAATAGGCCATTGTCCTTTATTTATAATTCCTTGCAAAGACATAAGCGTGCCCAGAAAGATTAGCTCTAATAGTAATACAGGCAAGATAGCCATAAAGCGGCCTTGGCGGGGATTCACTTTAGTTAAAGGTAAGGCAATAAAAACCATTACAATAACCAAGCTAGGCAAACCTAAACGCCATTGCAGTTCTACTTGTGCTGGTAAACTTTTATCTGCTAAAAGCTTATTCAGTGGCAGCATGGCTACCTGTTCCCTTACGCTCGGCGGTGTATAAACCCCAACCCTTAGTGCATAACGATCAAACTCTAAAAAGTTACTGGTTAAATCTGCATCAGGCAGCTCATAGCGCCAGCCATCTTCTAAAACCAAGAAGCGACTACGCGACTCTTCATTCATTTGCTGATAACCCCGCTCAGCTAAAGCCAAGGTAGTTGCATCTTTTTCTGCTTGAACAATCAACACCCTTCCTAACAAGCTCTTATCTTCACTCAGTTGGCTAACAAAAACAGTTTGTTTATTAAGTTTGGTAAATTGCCCTGGCGCTATGGATTCAAACCCAGTTTTTTCTTGTTGCTCCTGTATCATCAACTCACTAGCAAACTGCGCCTTAGGTGTAAGGTAAAGACTGCTAAAAGCCGTTAGACTGGCTACTCCTAGAGCAAGAACTAATACCAGCTTCATTAATTGCCACTGACTAATACCACTTGACTGTATAACTGACATTTCGCTTTCCATATACAGGCGACCAAAAGTCAACATTAGTGCCAATACAAAGCTTAATGGAATAATTAGCTGCAATGCATAGGGTGTATAGAAAAGTGTAAGGTGTCCTAAAATATCAAGCGACATACGACCAGAAGCGACACGACCCAAAAACCTCGCAAAGCGACTACCCACTATAACCATAAGTAAAATACTACCCACGGCTAGGGTTGAAATTAGTATTTCACGCGCAATATATCGATAAAGGATCAATCCTAACTCCTGCAAGCAAACTAACGATGCATTTCTTAAGTAAAGCCATTATCCTACATGAACAACAAGGTTGTCTTGCTAACAAGGTAAAATGACGATCTTTCTAAAGACTTTTACGGAGCAGCTATGAATTTCAAACTGGTTACCCAATCCCCAGCCCTTACGGAAACAGCCTGTGTGGTACTTCCAGTGATGCAGGATGGTAGCCTTACGCCTGCTGGCGAAGGTGTTGATAAAGCTACAGAATCACTCATTCGTCAAATTATTGACCGAGGTGACTTTAAAGCCAAGCTAGGCAAAACTTTTTTAGTTCCTTTTGCTCCAGGTGCTGAAGCCCAGCGTATTCTGTTAGTAGGCATGGGCGAACAAGCTAAGCTGACTGAAAACAAGTTCAGTAAAGCCTGCCAAGCAGCTTATGAACACTTGGCACAACTTAGTCTTCATGATGCGCTGCTCACCCTTGCGGATACGCCTCTAAAAGACCGTGACTCTAGCTGGAAACTGCGCTTAATGGCTGAAATTGCAGAAACCAGTTTCTATCGTTTTACAGAGTTTAAGTCTAAACCAACAGTAGAAGACTTTCCTGCTGAACTCGCCTTCTACTGGCCAGAAAACCAGCAAAGCACTGAAGGTGAAAAAGCTTTACAGGTAGGTCAGGCTGTAGGTCAGGGTAAAAACCTTGCTCGCACTCTAGGCAACCGTCCCGGTAATGTTTGTACGCCTATTCACCTAGCTGAAATAGCGCAAGAACTTGCGTCTAAAGATTCTAATTTTACAGCAACGGTGTTAGATGAAAACCAAATGGCAGAATTAGGTATGAACAGCCTACTTTCGGTTGGTAAAGGCAGCGCACAACCACCCCGCCTTATTGTTGTTGAATATAAGGGCAGTAAAGACCCAGAAGCAGCACCTCACCTCTTATTAGGTAAAGGGATTACTTTTGACACTGGCGGTATTAGCTTAAAGCCAGGCGAAGGTATGGATGAAATGAAATTTGATATGTGCGGCGCAGCTAGTGTGCTGGGTGTGTTAGAAGTTATTCGCCAAATCAAACCTAAGTTAAACCTAGTCTTTATGATTGCCGCTGCAGAAAATATGCCGTCTGGTAATGCCAGTAAGCCAGGTGATATTTATACGACCATGTCCGGTAAAACAGTTGAAGTGCTTAATACCGATGCCGAAGGCCGTTTAGTGCTGTGTGATGCGCTAACCTATGCTGAGCGCTTCAACCCAGCCAGTGTGGTCGATATAGCTACCCTTACTGGTGCTTGCATTATTGCTCTAGGCCACAACATTAGTGCGTTATTAAGTAATAATGATGAATTAGCTGCTGCACTATTAAAAGCTGGAACTGATGCTAATGATACAGCTTGGCAGTTACCGCTAGCCGAAGAATTTCAAGAACAGTTAGATTCTAACTTTGCGGATATGCAAAACATTGGCGGTCGTCCTGCTGGCACCATTACTGCAGCAGCCTTCTTGTCGCGCTTTGCAGAAAACTACCCTTGGGCACACCTAGATATCGCCGGTACGGCTTGGCATTCGGGTAAACAAAAAGGGGCTACGGGTCGTCCAGTAGGTTTATTAGTGAACTACCTACTCGATATTGAAGCAGCTAACGCATGACCCGTGTTGATTTCTACCTGCTAGCAGAACAGTCCAACACTAGCCGCCTAGATTTTGCCTGCCAATTAGCAGAAACTATCTGGCGACGCGGCCATCAGCTTTACATTCATGTAGCTAATGAGCAGCAAGCACTTGAGTTAAATGAAAAGCTATGGAGCTTTAAACCTGAGGCCTTTGTGCCTCATGGTTTGCTTAATGCCCACCCACCTTCACCGGTTGAAATTGGCTGGCAGGATGACCCAGGCAATCACCACGATGTACTACTTAACCTTGACTTAAAAGTACCCAGTCACTTTTCTCGTTTTCAGCGAGTAGCAGAAATTATTGACGGTGATGAAGCAGTAAAAGCACCTAAAAGGGCGGACTGGAAGTTCTACAAAGAAAGAGGCTACCCAGTACACACCCATGATATGCGCTCAAGGTAGAAGTTAGCCCCTAGGGCTGCTGGTGAGGTAATAACCCCTCATAGATAACATCAAGCAAGTCCGGTCCTTCATCCTCTTCACAAACCACCTTAACGTGACGGTTAATCATTAAGCCACCGCCTAGCTGTAATACTGGGTTATCCACACCTACTAAACGCATATCTTCCCGTAACTGTTTAATTAAAGCACGTAACTGCAAAGGGTTAGGGAAGTCTAACCCTAAATCTTCAAGATAAGCTTTTAACTCATCATTGGGTAAAGCAACCATTGGCTCTTGCTGTAATAGACGTTGCAATATCACTGCTGTTAGGCGGTTTATTTCCACTCTAACAGCTCCTTTAGATAAGGCAGACGGGTGTAGACTAAGTACAATACTTGCTTCATGCATAGTGTTCACTTCACACCTAGTAAATGTTTCAAAAGGTAACCAGCTAGTTTTATTTACTTACAAGCATAACCTGAAAAGCGCTTTTTTACAGCCTACCAGTTAACAGTTTTTTAGCCATGCAGTATTTCTAGTAAAAAGCTATAATCCCTGCAATTAAATCTTACATTCAGCTTTACCAGCAATCTACGGAATCCTCATGACCACTAAGCCAGAAGCCTCTCTTGATAAAACCTATCAGCCCGCCGAAATAGAAAAGCGTTGGGCTAAAGAATGGGAACAACTCGGTTACTTTCGTCCCTCCGGTCAGGGCGAAGCCTTTAGTATTATGATTCCACCACCTAACGTCACCGGCAGCCTGCACATGGGTCATGCCTTCCAAGATTCCATTATGGATGCCCTTACCCGCTGGCAACGTATGCAGCAAAAAAACACCCTCTGGCAAGTGGGTACCGACCACGCAGGTATCGCCACGCAAATGCTGGTTGAACGTAAAGTTGCCGCCGAAGAAGGCAAAACACGCCATGACCTGGGCCGTGATAAATTCCTAGAAAAAGTTTGGGAATGGAAAGAAGAATCGGGCGGTAACATTACCAACCAGCTACGCCGCCTAGGTGCTTCAGTCGACTGGGAACGAGAACGCTTTACTATGGACGATGGCTTTTATAAAGCCGTTCAAGAGGTTTTTATTCGTTTATACGATGAAGGCTTAATTTACCGTGGCAAACGCCTAGTCAACTGGGACCCAACCTTACACACTGCCATTTCTGATTTAGAAGTCGAAAACAAAGAACAACAGGGTAACTTTTGGCATTTCCGCTACCCACTAGCCGATGGTGTCACCACCGCTGACGGCAAAGATTACCTAGTGGTTGCTACTACCCGCCCAGAAACCTTATTAGGCGATACCTGTGTTGCGGTTAACCCTAAAGATGAACGCTACGCTTCAGTTATTGGCAAAGATATTATTTTACCGCTGGTCGGTCGTCGTATTCCGATTGTGGCCGATGACCATGCTGAAATGGATAAGGGTTCAGGTTGCGTAAAAATCACCCCAGCGCATGATTTTAATGACTATCAGGTCGGTAAGCGCCATAACCAGCCATTAATTAATGTGCTAACCCAAGATGCCGCAATTCGTGAAGAAGCTGAAGTTTATAATATGGATGGCAGCACTAATACTGAGGTGGATGCCAGCCTACCCGAAGCTTTTCATGGCCTAGACCGTTTTGTTGCCCGTAAAAGTCTCGTTGTAGCTATGGACGAACTAGGCCTGCTTGAAAAAGTAGAACAAGTAAACAACACCCTTCCCTATGGCGACCGTTCCGGTGTCGTGATTGAGCCGCTGTTAACCGACCAGTGGTTTGTAAAAATTGCGCCCTTAGCCGAGCCGGCCATTAAAGCCGTAGAAAATGGCGATATTCAATTTGTACCCAAGCAGTATGAAAACATGTATTTCTCTTGGATGCGTGATATTCAAGACTGGTGCATTTCTCGCCAGCTTTGGTGGGGTCACCGTGTTCCAGCTTGGTACGATGCAGAAGGCAATATTTATGTGGCAGCCTCTGAAGAAGAAGCTCGCAGCAAGTACAGCTTAGACGCATCACTTAAACTCGAACAAGATACCGATGTGCTGGACACTTGGTTTAGCTCTGGTTTATGGACTTTTGGCACCCAAGGTTGGCCAGAACAAACGCCTGATTTAGAAACCTTTCACCCTAGCAGCGTACTAGTCACCGGCTTTGATATTATTTTCTTCTGGGTAGCACGCATGATAATGCTAACCCTTAAATTTACTGACCAAGTGCCGTTTAAAACCGTTTATGTCACCGGCTTAATTCGTGATGATAACGGTCAAAAAATGTCTAAATCTAAGGGCAACGTGCTTGATCCTTTAGATATGATTGACGGTATAGACCTGCCTGCGCTGTTAGAAAAACGCACCAGCGGTTTAATGCAGCCCCAGTTAGCCGAAAAAATTGCCAAGCAAACTAAAAAAGCCTTCCCCGATGGCATTAGCGCACACGGTACCGATGCGCTGCGCTTCACCCTACTAGCCATGGCAAGCACTGGCCGTGATATTAACTGGGATATGAAACGCCTAGAAGGCTACCGTAATTTCTGTAATAAAATTTGGAATGCAGCACGCTACGTACTTAGTAATACTGAAAATGAAGACTGTGGTTTAGATGAAACAGCAGAAATCGAGCTAACCCTAGCCGACCGTTGGATTATTTCACGCTTACAAGAAACCGAAAGCACCGTAACCCGCCATTTAGAAAACTACCGTTTTGACTTGGCTGCCAATGCTTTTTATGAGTTTGTATGGCATGACTATTGCGACTGGTATTTAGAACTTTCTAAGCCTGTACTTTGGGATGAAACCTCGCCTGCTGCACGTTTACGTGGCACACGCCGCACCTTGGTTAGAGTATTAGAAACTCTGTTGCGCCTTGGTCATCCTATGATTCCCTTTATTACCGAAGAAATTTGGCAGCGGGTTAAACCTTTAGCTGGCGTTGAAGGCGCTTCCCTGATGCTAGCAACCTGGCCTGTGGCAAATGAAGCAAAAATTGATGCCGCTGCGGTTAGCGATATTGAATGGGTGAAAGGGGTGATTTTGGCGGTACGTGAACTGCGTGCAACCAACAACATTTCACCAGCAGTTGCTTTGCCTATTTTAATTAACAACGCAGGCGAAGAAGACCAGCGCCGTTTGGCCGATAACCGTATCTTCTTACAGAAACTTGCCAAGCTAGAAAGTGTTGAACTAGCCAGCGAACTACCCATGAGCGCCATGCACCTAGTTGGCAAAATGGAAGTGCATTTACCCTTAGCGGGTTTTATCGACAAGGATGCTGAAATTGCTCGCTTAGATAAAGAAATTGCTAAGTTGCAGCAAGAGATAGAGCGTACCGAAAAGAAACTTAGCAATGAAGCCTTTGTTAGCAAAGCGCCAGCGGAAGTCGTTGCTAAAGAACAGGCGAAGATAGACCAAGCCAAAGCAACGGCTAGCAAGCTGAAGGAACAGCAAGAACAGCTTAAAAGCCTATGATAGATAAAAGCAGCAACCAGCAACACAGCTTGCTGGAAGACGCTTTAGCCTTACTCACTGCCACCCCTTTGGTGGCTTTGGGTATTACCTTTTATAGCCAAGCCGAACTACTCACCGGCAGCACCGCCGGTTTAGCTTTCTTAATTAAATACCTGACCGAATGGGGTTTTGGTCCGGTATTTTTTATGCTTAACCTACCTTTTTACCTACTGGCTTATTTACAAATGGGCTGGAAATTTACCCTACGCACTTTTTGTGCCGTGGGTTTAGTTTCTCTATTAACTGAAATAACACCCATCTGGATTCAATTTGAATACCTTAACCCCATCTATGCCGCTGCTTTAGGTGGTATGTGTTTAGGGTTAGGAATGTTACTGCTATTTCGTCACCGCGCCAGCCTAGGTGGCATCAATATTTTGGCGCTCTACCTGCAAGACCGCTTTAATATACGCGCAGGCAAATTTCAGATGGGCGTAGATTTAGTCATAGTCATGCTAGCAATTATGGTACTGCCTTTAGATAAAGTGCTCTTATCCATTACTGGTGCCGCAGTGCTGAATATGATTCTTACCCTTAACCACAAACAAGGGCGTTATCAGGGAATAAGTTAGTTCTTAATTATTTTATTATTTAGCCGATAGGTTAGTTAGTCAATTATTAGCAGGGAGCATATATCAGATGCCTTTAACTTTTTCTTCTGACTCACTTCGTTTAGCTAATTCTAAACAAGCTAACACCATTAAAGCACAGGCTGGCACTAGTACCACGATGACTAATGATTCTTTAACCAGGTCACGAGTAGCACCAGAAGATAGTGCAGCTAAAGAAAATAAGCGCATTTATCTTCATCTATCTGAAGAGGCTAAAAACAAGTCACGCCTTGAAAAGAAAAAGGAAGCGATTGATAAAAGTGATTTACCCACCAAAATCAAAGACCATTTAAAAAGAATTCATGAGCTGAAAGAAGAGCTGCGTAAGCTAGAGCAAGCGCTTAAAAAAGTGATGGCTAATAACAATATTTCAGAAGAACAAAAAGATTTACAGGCAGCACAAATCCAAACCCAAATTAATGCTTTAAATAGTGCTCTTTTATCTACAATGAATAGCTTAATTGAAGATTTAAAAGAAGAGCCATTAACAGCAGAACAAGCATCTAGCTTTGCCGAACTGCTGCTTTAGCTAAGTATCTAGTTGGTATGACTGGCTAATAACTCTAACAGTTGTTGCTCATCCATTACTGGCACGCCTAGGCTTTCTGCCCTAGTAAGCTTAGAACCCGCTGCTTCACCTGCTACTAGCTGGCTGGTTTTTTTAGAAACGCTACCCGCTACTTTTGCGCCTAAGGCTTCAAGCTTTTCTTTGGCTTGGTCACGAGTTAGGCTTTGCATACTGCCGGTTAACACCCAAGTTTGCCCTGTTAAGGGTAAGTCTTCACGCCTTACTTGAGTTTCTGGCCAGTGAATACCTTGGGCTAATAAATCGTCTAAAGTCGTTAGATTATGCGGCTCATTAAAAAATGCATAAATATGCTGGGCAACTATCGGCCCCACATCATCCACTTCTAATAGCTGCTCAATACTCGCCTGCTTTAAGGTTTCTAGCTGACCAAAATAGCGGGCTAAATTAGCAGCAGTAGCTTCACCTACTTCTCTAATACCTAGCGCATAAATAAAGCGAGCTAGGGTGGTTTTTTTACTTACTTCTAAAGCTTCAAGCAGATTATTAGCTGATTTTTCTGCCATGCGCTCTAGGTTGGCTAGCTGTTCAACTTTTAATTTGTACAAATCAGCAGGGCTTTTAACCAGTTCATTATCAACTAGCTGGTCGATTAACTTAACGCCCAAGCCTTCGATATCAAACGCTTTACGACTAGCAAAGTGTTTAATGGCTTCTTTGCGCTGGGCTGGGCAATAAAGCCCACCGGTGCAACGGTAAGCGGCTTCACCTTCAGCACGCTCAACATGCGAATCACAAATTGGGCAGCTGGTGGGCATAATTATGCTTTGCGTATTTGTAGGGCGCTGCTCAAGCACGACTCGTACAATTTGCGGAATCACATCACCAGCACGGCGAATAATCACTGTATCGCCAAAGCGTACTTCTAAGCGAGCAATCTCATCCATATTGTGTAGCGTGGCATTAGCAACCGTCACACCGGCTACCTGCACTGGCGCTAGGCGTGCGACAGGCGTTACAACACCGGTTCTGCCCACTTGGAACTCAACATCTAACAGGCGAGTAATTTCTTCTTGCGCTGGGTATTTAAACGAAGTTGCCCAACGGGGTTCTCTAGCACGAAAACCTAGCTCTGCTTGCAGGCGTAAATCATTAATTTTTAAAACAGCACCATCAATATCGTAGGGTAACTGGTCACGTTTGGCAGCTAGCTCATCACAAAAACTCTGTAAACCCGTATAGCCTTTAACGACTTTTAAATCGGGGCTAATTTTAAAGCCCCAATTTTTAAGTGCTTGCATGGCTTTTTCGTGGGTTTTCACAGCAAAGTCTTGGCTAATTTGCGCTACTTGGTAAGCAGTAAATTCTAAAGGGCGGGTGGCGGTAATGCGTGAGTCTAACTGTCTTAAACTACCTGCTGCGGCATTGCGTGGGTTAGCAAAGGTTTTTTCATCGGCTAGGCGTGCTTGCTCATTCATGGCTTCAAAAGCCGAACGCGGCATATAAACTTCACCCCTAACCTCTAGCAACTCTGGCAATGGCTGGTTGTCAGCAGAACGTAGGCTAAGCGGAATAGAGCGCAGGGTTTTTAAATTTTCAGTAATGCCTTCGCCGGTTTGGCCATCGCCACGGGTTACGCCTTGTATTAGCTGGCCATTTTGGTATAGCAAACTCACTGCCAAGCCATCTAACTTGGGTTCGCAGCAAAATTCTAATTGCTCGCCTTCCTTACCTTCTTCGCCTATAACAGCACGACCTAAATCAGCCAGTTCTCTTTCTACCCGCTTTACAAAGGCCTGCAAGCCTTCAGCATCAAACACATTACCTAGCGATAACATAGGTACTTGGTGGCTAATGCTAGGAAAGTCGCTTAAAGGCGTTGAGCCAACTCTTTGAGTAGGTGAATCGCTGGTAACTAATTCAGGGTGTTTGGCTTCTAGTTCTTGAAGCTGTCGAAACAGGCGATCGTATTCGGCATCAGGCAAGCTTGGGTCATCTAACACATAATAACGGTAGCTATGTTCGTTGAGTTGCTGGCGTAAATCTGCAAGCTGTGTTTGAAGTTGAGTCATGGCTTTGGTCGTCGCTATTTAATTTTCCCAGCTTTTTTGGCATTAATGCGTGTTTGGTACTCAAAATCTTTAATGGTTTGGCGGTAATGTTCTATCGTTTGCTGGGTTAAATTGCTACGTTGCTCATCCTGCAAATCTGCACCCCAGTTTTTTTCCATTACCCTAGCCGTGGCTAGCATTCGCTCAAAAACAGCCATAGGTAAAGGTGTATTAGGCAAGGGCATAACCAAGACTACGCCAGCAGTAACAAAGTCTTCTTCTGTGTTAGGATCAAAATTACCGGGCGAAAACATATTCACCAAAGAGTAACCTAGGTAGGACTGAGCATCTTTTTCTTCAATGTAATGGTAAAAGCCACTTTCGCTTAGCTTCATGCCAATCATATCCATAAATTGACAAAGGTGACTGCCTATAAAGGGCTTGTCTTCCGGTGCATTTACATTAATGGTTAAGAAGATCTCAGAGCCACCCCAAGCACTTTTTTCTAAACTGGTTAATAAAGCGGTTCGCAAGGTTTGCTCTTGTTCTTCAGGGTCAATTTCAGCTTCTTTGGGCTGGGCTAGGGTTTCATCTGCAACTTTTCTTACTTTTGATTCAGCTACAGACGCTTCTTTTGTAGGCTGTTTAATGCTTGGGTGTTCTAGTTCTACCAGGTCATCCAGGTTATCTTTCACTACTGCTCTACTGGTTTTATTTGCTGCAACTTCTGTTGCTTGTTGTTCAAAACGTGCTTCTTCTTGCTGTTCTTTAGCTAGGCTGTTTTTCTTTTCTTGCAGTTGTTGCAGTTCTTTTTGCTGCATTTCCATAGACGTTCGTGAGGCTTCTGCAAAAGCAGGGTCGACAGAAAACATGCGGCGCATTTTATCCCAGGCTAGTTCTTCTTCATTTTCAGAGCCAGTATTTTGTGGTTCATACGTATTAGAATCTTCTGGAATCAAGCTTTCTTCATTTAAAGAAGGTGCTTGAGAGTCTAGAGGGTTAGTATCTAACTCACTGGGCTGTGAGGGTTGCTTGTCTATATTGGGGAGCTGCTGTTTATTGCGCAGTACAGGAATAGGATCATCATCAAAGATATCAATATCATCAAATAGTGGGTCTAAGCCTTGTTGCGATGAAGGCTTTTTACCATCTAGCGCTAAACTGGGTAGTTCTCGCGCTAATTGAGCACGGCGTTCTTGCTCTTCTGGGTCTTCATAACCATCATTTTCACGGCGTGCGGCCGCACGCTTACGACGTATCGCATCTAGGAGTACTAATAGAAAAACCACTGCACCAAGCAGCATTAAACCTTCTTGCAGACCCATATAACCCTTGCCCTTGAACCATAAAACCGAGAAGCTTACCAATATTTGCTATTGGTTACAGTAAAATTGCTTAATTGGCGACCATAGCAGAAGCTTCTTCTAGATCAACACTCACTAATCTAGAGACGCCTGGTTCTTGCATGGTGACACCCATCAGCTGCTCTGCACTCTCCATGGCTTGTTTATTGTGTGTAATATAAATAAATTGTATTCGTTCAGACATTTCTTTTACTAAACGTGCATAGCGTCCAACGTTAGCATCATCAAGTGGTGCATCAACTTCGTCAAGCATACAAAAAGGCGCTGGGTTAAGTTCAAATATTGAAAAAACCAAGGCTAAAGCAGTTAAAGCTTTTTCGCCACCCGATAGTAGATGAATTGTGGCATTCTTTTTTCCTGGTGGGCGCGCCATTATAGCAACACCTGTCTCTAGTAGGTTATCGCCCGTTAGTTGTAACCAAGCACTACCACCACCAAAAATACGTGGGAAGAGCGCTTGTAAACCTTGATTAACCTTTTCAAAAGTTTCTTTAAAACGTAATCGCGTTTCTTTATCTATACGTCGTATTGCTGTGTCTAGTGTATTAAGTGCATCTTCTAATTCATCATTTTGTGCATCTAAATAATCTTTACGTTCTGCCTGTTGGTCGTATTCTTCTATGGCAGCTAGGTTAATCGCACCTAAACGACGAATTCTTGCTTGGGTATCTTCTAGGTCTGCCTGCCAGCGTGACTCTAATGCGTCTTCTGGTAGGTGTTCCATAACTTCACGTAGGGTAGTTTCTAATTCCCGCAACTGCTCTAAGTGGCTGTCTCGTTTAACCATTAGGCTTTGTTGTTTTAGGCGTTGTGCTTCTAATAAGCCACGGAGTCTATCTAGCGTTTTATCTTGTTGGCTACGTTGTGCTTCTAGCTCTCGCTGTTCTTGCTGGGCTAGCTGTTGTATTTGACGCAACGCTTGTACCTGCTGCTCTTGCTGCTGATGTTTTTCTAGCAAGGCATCTAATTGATCTGTTTGCTCATCACCTGGCTCTCTTGCAGCTTCTAGCTCTAGGAGTAAATCTTGGTATTTTTCTTGCTGAGCTTGGCGCTGTTCGGCTAGTCGCTGTATTGCTTGGTGTCTTGCCTGCTCTTTAGTAAGCAGTTGTTGTTGGCTTAGTCTGGCTTCTTGTAATGCCTGTTGCTTGAGACGAAGCTGTTGCCGACCTGCTTCACGCTGCTGACGTAGCATTTCTCGCCCTTGCTGCTGATCTTCACGCTGCTCAAGGTTAGCTTCTACTTGTAGAAGGGATAGCTGCCAAGCTTCTTTGTCTTCTTGTAAGCTTTCTTGCAAGCTTAAACTTTCTTTGATTAATTGGCTCAATTCATCTTGTAACTGTTCACTGCGCTGCTGGTTATGCTTAACCTTTGTTTGCAAGCTGGCTTGCTTGCTGCCTAGCGCTGCTAACTGAGTTTGTAAAGGCCTAGTCTCTTGTTGAAGCTGCACCAGCTTTTGCTCACACTTTTCTATAGCTTCTAAACAACTGGCCTCTTGAAACTCTAGTTCATTTAACGCTTCTTCTAAGAGGGACTGCTGCTCTTCTAGGCGGCGTATTTCTTGCTGTCTGGCGAGCATACCCGTTGTTTGTGCTGTTGCTGCTTGCAATAGCATACCATCAGCAAAAACCTGTTCACCTTGAGCGGTTATTAGGCTAAATACTCCACTCAAATTTTGCTGTTGTGTTAGTGCTTCTGCTAGGTTGGTTGCGGTTTTTATGTTGGCCAACTGCTGAGCTAAACTGGCTGGTAACTTGTTTGGGTTACGAATTTTGTTGAGTAAACTGTCTGTGGGTAAGTTATTTATTATAGTGCTGGCTTGCTGGTAAACCAAAAGATTGCCTACGGGCAAGCTGGCTAGTCGCTGAGTGAGGTTTTTATCTAGCGGTACTTCACTTAATAAAGCAGCTAAAGAATTGGCTAGGGCCACTTCAACTGCTTTTTCCCAACCTGCTTCAATTTCTAATACTTCACCTAAACGCGACCAGCTGGTTAAACCTTGGTTTTTTAACCAAGCATCTAGCTCTGCATCTTGCCCTTCTAATTCAGCTTGTTGCAAGGCTTGCAACGAAGCTAGACGGCCTTGCTGCTGCTGAAATTGGCTGGTTTGCTGATTTAAGCGCTGACGCAGCTGTTTTTGCTCTTCTTGCTTTTCAGTGCGTTGTTCACGCAGGCTTTCTTCATTTGTTTCTAGTTGCAATAAGCGCTCTTGAACTGCTTGCTGCTCTAGGCTTAAGTCTTCTAGCTGAGCTTGTTCTTCTTCTAGATTAGCTAAGCTTTGCTGCTGCGTTTCTAATCGAGTACGGCGCTCTGCTAAGTTCTGTAGGTTACGTTCATGCTGTTGAATACGGGCTTGAGCTAAGGCTGCTTCACGTTGGTCTTTTTCTGCGCCAGCAACAAAACTATCCCAAGTTAGTTCTAGTTGATGAAGCTTTTCTTCTAGGCTATCAAGAGCTTCTTGTTCGATAGTTTCTAATTCAGCCAGTTCTTCAACAAGTGGTTCTGTTTCAGCCAGCTCTTCTTGTAAGGCTAGTAGCTGCTCTTGATCTAACTGCTCATCTTCTTCTGCTTTGCGTTGTTGCTGGCTTAACGCTTCTAATTCAGCTTGCAGCTGTCTTTCACGTTGTTGACGATGTTGTAAACCTTGCTCTAGGCGCGCAATTTGCAAACTGGTTTCAGTCAGAAGTTTTTGTGCTATGTCTAGCGCATCACTGGCTTCTGCTTGGCGTTCACGACTGGATTCTAACCTAGCCTCACCCTGCCTTAAACTGACTAAGCAGGCTTCTTGCTCTAGCTCTAATTCGGCTAGCTGTTCTAGTAGGCTGGCTAGCTGGTGATCAAGTTCTCGCCAGCGCAAAACGGCTAATTCGGATTTCAGGCGACGTTCACTGGCTTTTAATTGTTGGTAGCGTCTTGCCGCTTCAGCTTGACGACCCAAACGCTCTAATTGCTTGCCTAATTCTTCTCGAATATCACTTAAGCGTTCTAGGTTTTCTTGTGTTCGTTTAATGCGATTTTCGGTTTCACGGCGGCGTTCTTTATATTTAGAAATACCTGCCGCTTCTTCAAGGTAAACACGTAACTCTTCAGGACGCGCCTCAATTAAACGAGAAATCATACCTTGTTCAATAATGGCGTAGCTTCTTGCCCCTAAACCTGTGCCAAGGAAGAGATCGGTTATATCACGGCGGCGACATTTAGTGCCATTAAGTAGGTAATTTGATTGTGCATCACGGGTAACCACTCGCTTTACTGAAATTTCAGCATATTGGGCATAAGCACCGCCCATTTTGCCTGAGCGGTTGTCAAAGAGAAGTTCAATAGATGCTTGTCCTACAGGCTTTCGGTTACGTGAGCCGTTAAAAATAACGTCCGTCATCGATTCGCCACGTAGGTATTTAGCAGAAGATTCACCCATTACCCAGCGTACAGCATCTATAACATTGGATTTGCCGCAGCCATTTGGCCCAACAATCGCTGTCATATTGCTTTTAAAACTCACCCTAGTGGGGTCTACAAAAGACTTAAACCCCGCCAAGTTGATGGATTTTAGACGCATGAGTGTAAGTACCTAACGAGGTTATTTGCTTACAACTGTTGATTAATTTCTAGTTCAACACGCTGCTGCCCATCAACATTTAGTACTTGTGTTTGTCCTTGCCAATCGCCTTCTTGTGCTTGAGGTGTACCACCTATTGCAATACGCGCTTGAATAACTACCTGCTTTGCAGAAGAAAGGTTGTTTTGTGGCATCATGGCTTGTTCATCACTAAGCACTAAGCTGGTGGGTAAGTCACTTACTTTAATACGTGTTGCAGCTAAGGGCGCACCAGCCCCCCCCACAGGCTGAGCAAAAACAAATACTGTAGCTCGTGGGTCGGCTAGCAAGCTGGCAGCATTACTAAGCTTTAGGTTAACAATAAATTGTGGTCCACTTGCAGTTAGTGGCTCCATTCCTAAGCGCTGACGTACATCGGCAATGCCTTCACGTAAGGATTCATCTGCTTCTATACCGCTAGCACGTGGTAAAGCGGCCTCCCAATAAACACGTGCTGCCTCCCAGTCTTGCTGTTGGTAGGCTGCCATACCTAATAAACTTAGGGTTGCTGGGTCTTTAGGGTCAACCTCCAAGGCTTGATCTATTAGGCTTTGTACCCGCTCACTTAAACGCTGACCATCTGCAAAGTAAAGGGCTTGTGCCTGTTGAGCTAACAACATTGCACTGGTACCTTCAATGCGAATAATCTCACCTATAGCTTCAGCACCTTTTTCTAGTTGGCCTAAGTCTAGGTAAACACGTGCCAATAATGACCAGCCCTGAGTATCGTCTGGGTTGGCTGCTACGGTTTCTTCTAAGCGCCTTAGCAGGCTACCAAAATCCTTACGACCTTCTTCAATTAGTTGCTGTTGTGCATACCAAGATTCCAAACCTAAGCGTCCACCAATACGCTCATAAAGCAGGAAGGAGGTTCCTAGTACAGCACCGATAACAACAACTAGTGCTGTTTTTTTGAAAAAACTACTTGGGCTGTGCCAAGTTTTTTGTTGGCGAATATCCGCATCATCTAGCAAGAGGTCTTCTATTTCTGCTTTCATTTGTGGGAAAGCATCTTCTTCTATACGACCTTCTTCTAAATCTAGGTCTAGCTGGGCTAGCTTTTGGCGGTAGAGAGTAATGTTGGCTAATTGACGGGCATGTTGCTGGGCTAACAGCTGTTTGGTTAATTTTTCTCTACGCAATAATGGCCAAATTAAAAATAATGCTGCTAAAGCAGCTAGTAGAAAGAGGCCGATCCATAAGGAGGTCATTTGGATTCCTTAGTATTCGATGAAGATAGGGTTGGGTCTGCGTTTTTTTCTAACTCAAGGATTTTTTGAATGCGTAACTGTCTTTCTGATAAAGACATTTTTGCCGTTGAGTGGGAGGACTTACGACTGCGCACAAGAAAAAAAGCTAGCAGCAAACCTAAAAAGACCAATGCAGGAGGTAGATACCATAATAACCAGGTATCACTACGCATGGGTGGATTATAAAGCACATAGTCACCAAAGCGCTGAACCATAAAATCAAAAATTTGCTGGTCCGTTTTGCCTTCTTCTAAAAGCCTATAAAGCTCTTGGCGCATATCATAGGCACTGGGTGAGTTAGAGTCAGCAATGCTTTGGTTCTCGCATTTAGGGCAGCGTAACTGCCCACCTACTTCTTTATAGCGTAGGCGGTAACTATCGTCACTAAAGTCATAAAGTTCGATTGCTGCTTGGCTAGTTGCGCTCAGCAAAAGAAATAATAGAAAAATTATCGATTTTTTTGCCATTTCTGCACCTCTGGCATAATGACTTGATCTACCAGTTGCGGAGTAATTACCCCAGCAAGGTGGTAGCGAACAATGCCTTCACTATCAATTAAGAAGGTTTCTGGTGCACCGTACACACCTAAATTAAAAGCTAATTCTCGCAAACCATCTTCTTCTACCAATATTTGGGTGTAAGGATTTCCTAACTGGCTTAGGTAGCGAAAAGCTTTAGCTGGTTCATCCTTGTAGTTCAAGCCGACAATGGGTACGCCAGCTTGTGCCATACGAACAATTTCTTCATGTTCGTCATAACAACTAGGACACCAGCTACCCCAAACATTAAGCAAAAAAACTTCACCAATTAAGTCTTCACGCGTAACAAGCAGATTCGGGTTAGTTAGCCTAGGCAAACTAAATTCAGGTAGTGGCTGCCCTATTAGGGCTGACTCTCTAGCAGAAGGATCCATACTTAACCCTTTGTAAAGAAAAATACCCACTAGTAGAAAAACAATTAAAGGAAGAAAAAGTAAAAAGCGCTTCACTTTACACGCCTCCTTTATTGATAGCTGTTAGCTGTTCTTGTGCTTTTTTGCTGGAATAACGGCGGTCAGTAATGGCCAGCACACCACCTAAAGCCGCAATTAAAGCGCCCAACCACAACCAGCGTACAAAGGGCTTGTAATGTACACGCATTGCCCAAGCATCGGCAGTTAACTCTTCACCCATAGCTACATAGATGTCTTTTAGAAAACCCCACTCTATGGCTACTTGAGTCATAGGCATACCGCGCACAGTGTACAAACGCTTTTCTGGTGTCAGTGTATTAATTAAACGTCCTTTAGGGTTGTGTACTTCAACAATGGCACGGTCAGCAATATAGTTAGGCCCTTCACGGTGAATTAGTTTTTTAAGCGTAAATTGATAGCCTTTAACTTCCACAGGCTGATCAATTTGCATACGCAAATCACGCTCTTCACCATAGTTAGAAACCATAGTCACGCCTAGCACAATAAGTGCTGCACCTATATGACCAAAGAACATACCTAAACGGCTACGACTAATGCCCAACCAACCTTTTTTAGTACGTGAAGCTTCCCACAAATCTCTAAAACTGGTGGTGAAGATCCATAAGACCAAGGTTAAGCCCAAGGCTACGTACAAGTGCCATTCGCCATCATAAACCCAAGGTAAAACAGCAAAACCTAGTACCAGCGTTATTACGCCGGCTAACCAGATTTTTTTCTTGAGTTTTTGCCACTGCATTTGTTTCCAATCTGTTAAAAGACCCAAGCCCATAAATACGCCTAACAAAAGCATTAAAGGAACAAACAGAGCATTAAAGTAGGGAGGACCAACTGATATTTTACCCGAACCAAGAGCATCTAAAATTAGCGGATAAAGTGTACCTAGCAGCACCATAATGGATGCAATAACCAAGATTAGATTGTTAGCTAACAGCAGAACATCTTTAGATAACAAAGAATAGCTAACTCGGGCTTTTAAGTTGGGCACTCTCAGGGCATAGACTAATAACGATGCACCCACGGTAACTGCCAACAAAATAAGTAGGAAGAAACCCCGCTCAGGGTCATTGGCAAAAGCATGTACTGAATTAAGTACACCAGAGCGCACCAAGAAGAAGCCCACCAAACTTAATGAGAAGGTGAAAATAGCTAACAGTAAAGTCCAGCTTTTGAACACACCTCGTTTTTCAGTAATGGCTAACGAGTGCATTAAGGCCGTACCCGTTAACCAAGGCATTAAGGAAGCATTTTCAACGGGGTCCCAAAACCACCAACCACCCCAACCCAGTTCGTAATAAGCCCACCAAGAACCTAGCGCAATACCAACGGTTAAAAATGCCCAAGCACTGGTTGTCCAAGGACGGCTCCAGCGAGCCCAAGCAGAATCTAGTTGGCCCGACCAAAGGGCTGCCAATGCAAAAGCAAAGGTAACAGCAAAACCCACGTAACCCATATACAACAGAGGCGGATGAAAAATTAGACCTGGGTCTTGTAAGAGCGGGTTAAGGTCAGCACCGTCTACTGGAATACGGGGCAAAATGCGATCAAAGGGGTTAGAAGTAAAAACGACAAACAGCAGCATACCAACACTTACAAAACCTAAAACAGACAACACCCTAGCCAGCACTTCTGCAGGTAAGCCACGACTAAGGGATACAGCAAAAGTCCAGCCAGCTAGAATAAGCAGCCAAAGTAACAAAGAACCCTCATGCGCTCCCCAAACAGCGCTCAGCTTATAAAACCAAGGTAAGGCTGAGTTAGAATTGGCTGCCGTGTAGGCAAGGCTAAAATCATCAAACAAAAAACTGAGACTGAGTAAAACAAAACTAATCGCTAACAGAGTAAACTGCGCCCAAGCTGCTGGCTGCGCATAGGCTAACCATAAAGGTTGGCGTGTAAAGCTACCAATAAGGGGTAAAAATGCCTGCACACAAGCCATAGCTAAGGCTAGAATCAGTGCAAATTGACCGAACTCTGGTAAATAAAGAACTTCCATCAAAAACTTCCTGATTAGTTAACGAACTCTGTTACTTGTTTGAGGTGTCACGTATAAAAGGGGCTGCTTCTGGCATTTCACCTGCAAGCTTAAGGGCTTCAGCAACTTCTGGCGGCATATAGTTTTCATCATGGCGTGCTAAAACCTGGCTAGCCATTAGCTCGCCTTGGTCATTTAAACGCCCCACAGCAACAACACCCTGACCTTCACGAAATAAGTCGGGTAAGATTTTTTCGTAGTTAATCCAAATTTCTTGGTTATAGTCAGTTACTGCAAAACGCACTTTCATACTTTGAGTGTCTCGCTCAACACTGCCCTCAACCACCATACCACCGGCACGAATCTCAGCACCTTCTGGCGCCTCACCAGCCACTATCTGAGTAGGTGCATAAAAGAGGTTAATGTTTGAACTAAGCGCATAGAGTGTTAAGCCTATAGCCAAAGACAAACCACCCACCATTAAACCAATGAGCATCAGTTTTTGTTTACGTTTAGGAGTCATAAGTTACTACCTCAATAGGCTATAAAAGAGTTATTTAGTCCTTGCCGCTTCCCTTGCTAATTGGCGGCTCAGTTGTTTACGGGTACGCTTTAAATTAAGCCAAGGTAGTAAAACGCTAGAGAGCAGTAACACCAAGGTTAGTGCGTAAGAGCTCCAAACATAAAGCCCATGACCACCCATATTGATGAAGTCAGACAAGCTATTAAAATACATAGTTCATTTATCCTTCAGTAATTCACGTACCCAGCCAGATTTAGCTTCACGGCGCAGCACTTCAGCTCTGGCACGCAACAACACTGACCAACCTAGTAGAGCGTAAAAACCCAACACCATAAATAGCAGTGGCAAGTACATGGAAGCAGGCATAGCCGGTTTTTCGGTTAATTTAATACTGGCTGGCTGATGCAGGGTGTACCACCAATCCACCGAGTATTTAATAATTGGAATATTAATAACACCTACTATAGCAAGCAATGCACAAGCTTTAGCAGCAACCTCTTGGGGACTAAGGGCTTCTCGCAAAGCCATAACACCTAAATAAAGAAAAAATAAAATTAACATGGAAGTTAAACGTGCATCCCACATCCACCAAGTTCCCCAGGTTGGCATTCCCCAGATAGCACCAGTAACTAAAGAAATGAAAGTCATGATTGCGCCTATAGGTGCAAGTGCTTGAGCAACCACATCGGCCATTTTCATTTTCCAAACGAGCAGCACTACGCCAGCAGCAGCCATCATCATATACACAGACTGGGCTAAAAAAGCAGCAGGTACATGAATGTACATAATGCGGAAACTATTGCCCTGCTGGTAATCCATAGGTGCATACGCAAGGCCTAGCACCAAACCTAAACCAAGCAATAACAAGCTACTCATAGCAAACCAAGGCAGCCACTTACCGGTTATTTGGTAAAACCACTTGGGCGATCCTAGACGATGATAAAGTGTTTTCAGCCAGTTCCACACGTTCCATTACCTGCCTTAAAAGTTATTCACCAGAAACAGCAATTCTTAATGCTGCTGCAATTGCCCAGGGCGATAAAGCTAAGGCTACTAGCGCCAAAGCAGCCAATAAAGCTAAGTGGGCAAGGGCAGTATGCCCATTAATAGCAGCCTGCATTGCACCAGTACCAAAGATAAGCACTGGCATATAAAAAGGTAAAACTAGCAGGGTCATTAATACGCCTGATTTACCTAACCCGGTAGTTAAAGCCGCACCTATAGCACCAACTAAGCTCAGCGCTAAACTACCTAACAACAAAGAAAGCATGAGTACGCCTTGAGCCTGCCAAGGTAAGTAGAGCATTATTCCCAATAAAGGTGCTAACAAAACAAGTGGCACACAACTTAACAACCAGTGCACTAAAACTTTAGCTAGACTTAAAGGTGCCACAGAATAGCCACAGACTAGCAGCTGCTCAAGCGAACCATCCTGCAAATCGGGTCGAAACAAAGCATCGAGCGACATTAGTACAGCTAGCAAGGCAGCCACCCAAAGCACTCCTGGCGCAACGGGTGCCAAAATTTCTGCAGTAGGCGACACACCTAACGGAAAAAGCACGACCACCAAAGCAAAGAAAACCAAGGGGTTGATTAAATCGCCCTTACGACGTACTTGAAGTTGCCACTCACGCTTTAAAGCCGCTACAAAGACACCAATTAAACTTGAGGAGTTCACTGCTTCACGTGTTAGGCGACAAAAAGCCGCAGGCTTTTCATTATTTATTTGGTTCATGTCACTTCACCTAGGGTTAGCTTTTTTAAGCCTGGTAACTCTTCAAGTGCATGATGACTCGTTAATATAACTGCACCGCCTGCTTGGCTATGCTTAATAAGCAGGTTTTCTACTGAAGCAACGGCAGTTTTATCTAGGGCGGTGAAGGGTTCATCAAGTAACCATACTGAGCGCTGAGTAAAAGTTAAGCGAGCTAAGGCTACACGGCGCTTTTGCCCTGCTGATAGCTGGTGACAAGGCTGGTCTTCATAGCCTGCTAAACCCACTTGGCTTAATGCGTTATCAAGTAAGGTTTCGTCTTTGATGCCTTCTAAAGCTGCAAACCAGTGAAGGTTTTCTAAGGGAGAAAGCTCGGCTTTAATACCAGCTAGGTGGCCTATAAACAACATAGACTGGTAAAAGTTGTCACGGCAGGTATTAATGTTATGTCCTTGCCAAAAGAGTTCGCCTTCATTAAAAGGCAATAGTCCTGCTAGCAAACGTAACAAGCTGGTTTTTCCTGCCCCATTAGGACCTTCTAGCTGCAATAATTCACCTGCATAAAGATCGAAACTTAAATCATCAAAAAGCAACCGCTCATCTCGCATACAAGATACCTTGCGAGCTGTTAGTAGAGCAGAAGTGCTTTTGGTTGATGTTTTAATCAAAGCAGGAGAACCTTACAAAAATGCAGTATAAATAGGGCGTACACTTTACTATGATCCAGCTTAAACCGCTACCCAGCTACAAGCAGCACTAACGCTTTAAGGAGATAAGCCTATGCAGGGATTACCGCAAACACCGCCAACCTCAAATGAATCGAGTAGCCTAATAAGGACAAGCGGAACAACGACTTTAGCAACTGAGGGTCGGCCTGTTTTATCACCTGGTCAGTCAACAACTGGGCAAGTTTTATCTAGTGAGCCTTTACAACAGGGGCAGGGTTACCGTGTACAGGTTCAGCTAAGTAATGGCCAGCAACTCAACTTAATTGCGGACAAACCCTTTCCAGAAGGCCAGCAATTACAACTTATGGGGCGTACTGAAGGTCAGGTTGAAGTTAGGGTCTTGTCACAAGCGGCTAGGCAACAGCTTGCCACCAGCCTAATAAGCCAGCTACCAGCAATGAAAGTTTCCTTAGCGACAGGGCAAACACTCCCTTTACAAGCAGGGCAAGCAAGTCGAGCTGAAGTGCTAGCTAGCCAACCTGCAAGTGGTCAAGGTTATACCCTTCGTTTAAAACTAAGTTCCGGCCAACAAGTCAGCTTAGTGTCTGACCGTCCGCTACCCATTTCCAGCCAAGTCCATTTGAATGCTAGCCTACAAGGCGGTTTAGAATTACGCTCGCTAAACCGAGAAACTTTGCAGCTACTAGATCAAATAAAATCACCTCTAACAGCCCTACCTAGCACAGCCAGCAGAACTTCAACAGCTACTCCTTCAAGCCTTGAAACCTTGCTTGCAAGTGCCAGTGCACAGTTGCGCCATGCTTTACCTAGGCAAGCACCTTTAGCTCAGTCTATGCAGCAACTTAGCCAATTGGTTCGTCAACTGAGCAGTACTACTTCTGCACCTGCACCGCTAGCCACTAGCAATACAAGTACTACCACTTCTGCTGCTACCCAAGCCACCCCAACAGCCAAACTGCTTGCTAGCCTAACAACTCAGTTAGGTGAGGCATTAAAACTAATCCCGCAAGGCAACCAAACGCCTTCCGCTAGCAGCTTGCAGCAATTTATTCCTTTTAGTGGTTTATTGTTAGAAGCCAACCTGCTTAGAGGTGTACAAACTAATCCAGCGGGCGGTGATTTAAAGCTATTACTACAACAAGCCAGTAGTTTACTGCGCCAAGGGCTTGCAACTACAGGTGATTCAACACCTCGTCAACAACAGGCTATGCAGCAGCTAGCACAGCAAGTACAAAGTGCAGAGTCGCGAATTCAAGTACTTCAACAAACCAGCCTACAAGCTAGCCAAGCTACACATGAACGAGGACAACCAGCTCAGGTTATTCAAATGGATTTACCCTATTCTGTTAGAGGTGAATGGTTTCAGGCTCAGTTAGAAATACGCCGCTGGATAGAAGAAAAAGAAGCCGAAGCGGCTCTTGAAGAAGTAGAAAAGAAAACCCGTAGTTGGGAAGTTAACTTAAGTTTTACACTTAAAAACTGGGGCAAAATTCATACCTTACTACGCCTAAAAGATGAGCATTTGAAGGCAGATATTTGGGTTGAAGCTGAAGAATCTTACCTACCTATTAAAAACCAAGCCGAGTTACTGGCTGCACGTTTAAGGCGTATCGGTGCAGATGTAGAAGAAGTTGCTTGCCATTTAGGCGAACCACCACCCACCATAAAAAAAGCTGGCCACCAACAAATTATTGATACACGGATTTAGTATGCGACTTGATAGAAAAAACTTTACCCGCCCTAAAACTGCAGTAGCACTTCAATATGATGGTTTAGGTGCACCAAGACTTACGGCTAAGGGTAATGCGGAAACTGCAGAAAGAATTATGGCAATTGCTGCTGAGCATAATATTCCAATTCATGAAGATCCTGAACTGGCAGCTGCTTTGGCACATTTAGACTTAGGTGATGAAATTCCAGAACTGCTTTATTTAGCAATTGCTGAAGTTCTATCTTTTATTTATGACTTAGATACATTGCGCAGTAAAACTAGCGGTAAATAAGCTAGTTATAGGCATAACGCTCTTCTTGGTGGGGGTGTTCTTTTTGGGCTTTAAGCTCTGAGTGAACCAAGGTAATTAACTCTGCTTCAACACGCGCAAGGCCGCAGTTGTTAATTAAATCTTCTGCTGAAGCACCCATTTCAACTAGGCGAACAGCATAGGCATAGGGAAGACTGCCAGGATCACGCTGTTCAAATTCCATTTGTCTTTCCATAGTTGAATTAAGGCGCTTTTCAACTTCAACCAAACGCTGACCCACACCGATAGCACCACTACCCATGGCATGAGTTTCATTGCGTAAGGCTTTAACTAGCAGATGGGTTTCTTGGCGTGCCTCAACTAGTTTTTGCTTCAGTTGGCGTAAATTTGAATAACAAATAAGCGCCATAATAAAACCTAGAGTGGCCAACAAGAGGGCTAGTAGCTCAAACCAACCAATCGTAGGTAATGTCATTAAATTGCCGCCAGTTCAGACCACTCTTCTTCTGACATCAGCTTGTCAAGTTCAACCAGGATGAGTAGTTCATTGTTTTTGTTGCAAACGCCCTGAATAAACTTAGCGCTTTCATCGTTACCAACATTAGGTGCCGTTTCAATTTCGGACTGTTTTAGGTAGACCACTTCAGCCACGGAATCGACCATTATACCAACCACCTGTTGATCTGCTTCAATAATCATAATTCGAGTGGAATCGGTTACTTCACTAGCAGGTAATCCAAAACGCTGACGCGTATCGATTACCGTAACAACATTACCGCGCAGGTTAATAATGCCTAATACGTAATCAGGTGCACCAGGCACAGGTGCAATTTCTGAGTAGCGCAGCACTTCTTGAACCATCATGACATTAATGCCATAGGTTTCTTCTGCTAGGCGAAAGGTAACATACTGGAGTACCAAATCAGTGGCACTTTCAGCCTGAAATTTTTGTGGGCTAGACATGGCTCAATCCTTTAGTTCATATTGGGGGAACACCCATTAATGTTAATGCTAATACACCTAGGGCATTAAAAATAGTACCTAGGCAATAAACTCTTAATCTAAATAAACCTTATTAGTCATCTAGGTTGTTCAGTGCGGCTAAGTTAGCAGGTTCTAAATCACCATGACCTTCTTTTAGTAGTCGGTCAAAGGCTGCAACGTCAATTAAAGCACACATATGCTCTATTACTGTTCCAGCTAACCAAGGGCGTTTACCCAAGGTTGTACGCCAGCGCACTTGCTCAGGCTTTAAGCTAATAGAGCGATCAACCTCGTTA
Organism: Marinospirillum minutulum DSM 6287; assembly: GCF_000422325.1. Taxonomy (GTDB): domain Bacteria; phylum Pseudomonadota; class Gammaproteobacteria; order Pseudomonadales; family Halomonadaceae; genus Marinospirillum; species Marinospirillum minutulum. The sequence continues at coordinate 246,944 of NZ_AULO01000009.1, read as the reverse complement.
CAGGCCAAGCCCCAAGTACTGTTATGAATACGAATAATCAGTTTATAAGGGTCTTGGTTTTTTTCTACTAAAGCTGGCGGTAGTACCCATTGCGCTGTGTCTACCATGGATACATTCATATTATTGTTGCGCAACATTCCTATAAACCAACTAGGCTGACCAAAAAGTGGCGTTGGTTGCTTCTCAATTTTAATAATACCGCCTAACTCTACCAAGGGTACTGCAAGCGTTAGGCCTTTAACTTTAAATAACAGACATTCAAAGCGCTCCTGCGCCCAAACAGGGCGACCATCCTTCCAACCTGGTGGAGAAGGTGGCTGACCCGCTGCGGGTGTTTCTACTTGTTTTTCTTTACTGGTAACTTTAACCGCTGGCTTAGGTTCAACTTTAACCTTTTCTTCTATTTTAGGCTCTACTAGCGGCTGAACCACCTCTTGTGCAGTTTCAATTTCTTGAACAACATCGGCTAAAGTTTCTACAGCAGGCTCAACCTCTGGGAGTTTTAAATTAGGCAAAATGACCTGTGGCTGAACGGAAGGTTCATCTAGCTGAACAGGTCTAGCTAACGCTTCTGCTGGTGTTTTAGGAGCCTGTTGAAATGCCAACATAGATTCGCTTAGCTGGCGTGCTTGTAAAGATTCTTCTTGCTCTTGACGTCCAGCAGCTTTTTCTTCTACTGGGTTGTCATCGGTTAAATCATCATGCAACAAGGCTTCTAAATAATCTTCTATTGCTTGCTGAGGAGTATCTTGCCAACTCATTAGCTATCCTCCTTACCAATAACACCTTGCTTACGTAACTCTGCTTCTTTTTCTTGTAAGAACTTGAGCAGCACTGTGTAGGCATGCACACCACGACTATTAGGGTCTAACATAGAAGCAGGCATACCAACCACACTGGCATCACGAAACTTAGTATCAACAGGAACCATAGAGTGCCAAATGACATCGCCATAGGTATTACGAAGCAAGCGCAGACTTTGAATTGAAGCTTGTGTGCGTCGATCATAAAGCGTAGGCACAACAGTGTAAGGTAAGCCCTGTTTACGTGCTTTATTAATCATTTTTAATGTACGCATCATGCGCTCTAAACCTTTAATGGCTAAGAACTCAGTCTGCACTGGAATAATTAGTTGCTCACAGGCTGCCAAGGCATTAATCATTAGCAAACCGAGTACAGGTGGGCTATCAATTAACACATAATCAAAACGATTCCATAATTGTGCTAAGGATTTTGCTATAACCAAACCCATGCCACCTTTACCACTCATTTGGCGCTCAAGTGTTGCTAAGGCAGTGGAGGCGGCCATAATCTTCATACGATCATGGCCTGTATCTAGCAGCAAGCTAGCCGGCAAAGATTCTGGAATTTGCTTGTGTTGAAATAGGTCATACACACTTTTTTCAACGCTATCAGGGTCGTATTTAAAGTAACTGGTAAGTGAGCCGTGCGGGTCTAAATCAAGCAACAAAACCTGATGACCTCGATCCGCAAGAATGCCGCCGAGCGTCACTGCTGTTGTTGTTTTGCCAACACCACCCTTTTGATTAGCGACTGCCCAGACATGCATACCTGATTTAACTCCTGTTGATCACCTAAATCAGGTGACGTCACTTATTAACTTATCGGAAATATCCGCAAGGTTGATTATCTCATCGGCTAATCCAGCCTTAGCAATTGCCATAGGCATGCCATAGATAACAGAGCTTACTTCATCTTGCGACCAGACAACAGAACCCGTTTCTTTTAACATACGAGCACCTTCTTTGCCGTCTGAACCCATGCCTGTCAAGATTACACCAAGCACCTTTCCAGGGTAAACCTTAGCTCCTGAGCCAAAAGTTATATCAACACTTGGTTTATAATTTAAACGCTCATCACCATCGAGTATTCTAACTGAACCACCACCCCGTTTGTCGATCATCATTTGCTTGCCACCCGGTGCTAACAAGGCTAAGCCAGGCTTTAGTTGATCACCATCTTTTGCTTCTCTTACTTCAATTTTACAAAGACTATTAAGTCTCTCTGCAAAAGCACCAGTAAAAGTGGAAGGCATGTGTTGAATTAAAACAATAGGTGCAGGGAAGTTAGCAGGTAGCTTAGTTAATACCGTTTGCAAAGCCATAGGCCCACCTGTCGAGGTACCTATCATCAATAAAGAAAAATGACGTGGTTGGGGCTTAGGTTTAGGTGCAGGCACAAGGTTAGCTTTTGCCGCGGCACGCTCAACTTGTAATTGCTGCTGACTTTTCTTTGCATCTTCACGTCTTGCAGCTATACGCTCTGCAAGGCTTAAACGCTTTGTTTCTGGCTTTGCAGATTTAACTTCTGGTATAGGCCTAGGAGTGCCTGCTGTTTTTATTGGTCTTGTATTGGTTTGCCCAACACCACTTTTGGCAACTGTTAGCAGGCGCTCACACAATACACGCGCCATTTTCTCTATATTGCGTGAAATGTCTTCAAAGTTTTTTGGCAGATAATCGACAGCACCCGCTTCTAAGGCATCTAAGGTTACTCTTGCACCTTCATGTGTTAGTGAAGAGAACATAAGTACTGGCGTCGGTTGTTTTGCCATGATTTCGCGAACCGCAGAAATACCATCCATAACCGGCATTTCATAATCCATCGTGATGACATCAGGTTTGAGTGAAAGTGTTTTTTCAACAGCTTCACGGCCATTAGATGCTGTACCTATAGCCTGTAAACGTGGGTCTGTTTCTAACAACTCACAAACCCTTCGTCTAAAAAAACCTGAATCATCAACCACCAGAACGGTGATTGGCATTTTTATCTCCCAAACCTATTCATAACCAACTCAGCGACGACCTGTATAATGATTCAACAAGCCCGGAATATCGAGTATTAAAGCTATACGGCCATCACCAGTTATGGTTGCACCAGCTAAACCTGGGGTGCCATGCAGCATAGTGCCCAAGGGCTTAATAACCACTTCTTCCTGACCAATTAAGTCATCAACCACAAAGCCTACCTGCTGATTACCTATAGCAACCACAACTACGTGTGCTTCTTTCATTTCTTCTTTAGAAATCTCGCGTTTAGCAGGATCTCTAACTAACCAACGGCGTAGGTAGAAGAGTGGCAAGGTTCGGTCACGGATAATAATGACCTCATGACCATCTATCTTGTTTGCACGTGATACATCTAACTGGAAAATCTCATTGACGTTAACCAAAGGTAACGCAAAAGTTTGATCTTGTAGCTTGATCATAAGTGTTGGCATAATCGCAAGGGTTAGCGGCACCTTGATAATAATCTTACTGCCCTTGCCTAACTCAGACCAAACGTTAAGTGTACCGTTAAGCTGCGAAATTTTTGTTTTAACAACATCCATGCCTACACCACGACCAGAAACATCTGAAGCAACTTCTTTGGTGGTAAGACCGGCTGCAAAAATTAAGTTAAATGCTTCTTGATCGGTGAGTCGGTCGGCTGCATCTTGATCTAACTGACCCTTTTCTACTGCTTTACGTTTGAGCACTTCAGGGTCCATACCAGCACCATCATCAGCGATGGTTAGCAGAATATGATCACCTTCTTGCTCGGCAGATAGAATGACCTTACCTACACGATCTTTGCCATTTTTTTCACGCACATCTGGCATTTCTATACCATGATCTGCAGAGTTACGAACTAAGTGAACCAAGGGGTCGGCTAGCGCTTCTACTAGGTTTTTATCTAGGTCGGTATCTTCACCGATCATTTCCAGAACCATTTCTTTTTTCATGGAGCGGGATAAATCGCGAATAATTCTTGGGAAGCGACCAAACACCTTTTTAATGGGCTGCATACGCGTTTTCATTACTGAACTTTGCAAGTCAGCAGTAACTACATCTAGGTTACCTACTGCTTTTGCTAGCTCAGCATCGGCACTGTCAGAGCCTAAACGAACAAGGCGATTACGTACTAGCACCAACTCACCGACCATGTTCATTATTTCATCAAGGCGCGAAGTATCAACACGAACCGTCGTATCGGCTACAGCCTCTTTACGTGCTGGCGGCTTAGCAGCAACTGCTGGTGGTGCTGCAGCTGGCTTGCTAGTAGCTACAGCTTTAGAGGCTGGTTTGGCCTCAGGTTTGGCCTCAGGTTTGGCTTGAGGCTTAGCTTCCGACTTAACTACACCTGGACCTTTGCCTTTACCATGCAACTGGTCTAGCAAAGCATCAAATTCGTCTTCTGTAATTTCATCACTTGCTGCAGTGCTAGTTTCAGGCTTACTCGCTGGTGCAACGCCTGGACCCTTACCCTTGCCATGAAGTTCATCTAGCAGGGCATCAAATTCATCTTCAGTAATTTCATCGCTAGTGGCGGGTTCTGCGGCTTGAGGTGCTTGCGCTTCTTTTTCCATCGCAGCACGATCTTCAGGGCTTAAAGCATTAAGTAAACTTTCAAACTCAGCATCGGTAATGTCGCCATCAGCAGCTTCAACAGCTTCGTTGGCTGAACCTACCTCTTGGCTTGCTGATTCTTCATTAGGTGGACTGCCTGTCTCTTCACCTTCTGGCTGAGCATAGTAGGCAAGCGCTTCAATTAGGGCGGGGTCAGCATCACCAGGCATTTCATCCGAGCGTACTGTTTCAAACATCTCATTAACAGCATCTAGCGCACTAAGCACTGTATCCATTAATTCAGGTGTAACCTGGCGTTGATTTTTTCTAAGCGTATCAAATACGTTTTCAGCGTTATGACAGCATTCGACTAGGGGAGTGATTTGTAAAAAACCAGCACCACCCTTTACGGTATGGAATCCACGGAAAATAGCATTAAGTAAGTCAGGGTCATTTGGAGACTGCTCCAAATCCACCAACTGCTCTGAAAGTAGTTCCAGGATTTCACCAGCTTCTACAAGGAAATCCTGCAGAATATCCTGATCTGCGTCGAGACTCATCCATCGGCTCCTTTAAAACCCGAGACTGGAGAGAAGATCATCAACTTCATCCTGTCCTGATACAACATCAACGCCGCGTTTCTCTGCATTGACTACAGGCCCTTCGGGAATCTGCTTGTCGATAATCTCAGTGTTTTTATCAGTATCCTTAGGTTGGATACCCGTTATTCTATCCACTTGACTAGCCATTTTAACTAAATGAACCAGACTGTCTTCTACTTCATGTACCAGAGTGATTACTTTTTTTACGACTTGACCTGTTAGGTCTTGGTAATCCTGCGCTAAAGTGATCTCACTAAAGTTACCACTAAGCACATCCGTCTGTCGTTCAGTTTCTACCAAAAAGGTATCAATGCGCCGATACAGGTCTCGGAATTCCTGTGGTTTCATTTCACGACGAATCAGACGTCCCCACTCATTACGCAATAAAGCGGCTTCTTTACCTAGTTCACTTACAATAGGTAAACACTCTTCTACCTTATCCATAGTGCGATTGGCAGCATTTTGGGTAAGGTTAATTACATAGTTAAGACGATCAGTGGCATCAGCCATCTCAGAAAGTGTTTTATCCTGATCAACTGCTGCACGAGTATCAACATGAAAATCTCTGATAGCATCGTGCAGGGCGCGTGTTAACTGCCCTACCTGCTGATACAAGTCTCTATTACGCGCATCGTTGATGGTCTGTAACAAGTTAACAGCATCGGCCAGAGCACCCTGCTCAATTTTATCAACCAGCTCACTGGTTGTATTGCGCAATAACTCTTCAAAACTTTCCGGTACTTCGCTTTGTTCAGATATGCATCTACCTTGGCTCTATAATAAATGATGAAAAGCCATTATTTTTGGATGCGCTCAAAGATTTTCTCAATCTTTTCCTTTAGAACAGCTGCAGTAAAAGGCTTCACAATATAACCATTAACACCAGCCTGCGCTGCTGCAACAATTTGCTCACGCTTAGACTCAGCAGTAACCATTAGAATTGGTAAATCTTTCAAGTCTGGATCGGCACGCACATGCTTTAACAAGTCGAAACCTGTCATACCTGGCATATTCCAATCAGTTACTAAAAAATCATAGTTACCGGCATTCAGCATGGGTATCGCTGTAAGACCGTCATCTGCTTCATGTGTGTTATTAAAACCCAAATCACGAAGCAAGTTTTTTATGATCCTTCTCATAGTAGCAAAATCGTCGACAATGAGAATCTTCATATCTTTATTCAAGGCAACCTCCGTTAAACCTTGCAAACAGCGGTAATGATATTAGTAGAACAACACCTGAAGAGAGGCATGCTATACATTTTTCCAGTCGGCAAGCCTTCCGCGCAACCGCGCTGCAGCTTGACTAAGAATCTGACTGACTCGGGACTCACTCACATTTAGAATGGCACCTATCTCTTTCAGATTCAGTTCTTCGTTATAGTACAGAGAAAGTACCATTTGTTCACGCTCAGGCAAAGCTGAAATTGCATCTGCCAACGATTCCTGAAACCGTGATTCTTGTACTTCAGCATAAGGTTCTTCCGCATTTTGATCGGGCACCTCATAGGCTGAGTCTTCCTGGCTATTTATTTCTTCAAAACTAAATAACCTTGAACCTGCAGTATCAGCTAGATACTGGTTATATTCTTTAAGTGAAACACCCATTTCTTCGGCTATTTCATGATCTTGAGCATCCCGCCCTGTGCGACCTTCTATTGTCCTTACCGCTTCAGTTACTCGACGACTGTTTTTGTGGACTGATCTAGGCACCCAGTCTTGTCGACGCACTTCATCAAGCATGGCACCTCTAATACGTATAGAGGCGAAGGTTTCAAAGCTAGCGCCTTTTTCAGCATCAAAGTTACGTGACGCTTCAATTAACCCCATTGAACCGGCTTGCAGTAAATCGTCTAACTCCACTGTAGCAGGCAAACGCCCTAATAAATGGTAGCCAATTTTGCGCACCAAAAGCGAATGCTTCTCTAGCAACCTTGCATCTGCAAGCTGTTGGTTGCGGGAGTAAAGACTAAGACCCTTGGTTGCTGTCATTTATTAAGCTCACTAACTGTCCCTAGGTTTCTTCACTTCGTTCTACATCTCTAACAAATCTTGCCAGTATGGATGTAGGGCTTGCTAGCTGTACGTCATCCGGTATCTTCTGACCATTAGTGAGGTAACTGACCGGAAGTCTTTTTTCTAGCACCAAGCCTAACACTTCACCTAGATGCATGGCTTCATCTAACTTGGTTAATATACACCCATTTAAGCCTGCCTCTCGGTAAGCTTCATAGGTATCAAGTAGAACTCTTGCCTGACTAGTTGTCGGCAAAACTAAAAAGCGCCTTATACGTGCCTGTGTTGAAGCTAACAGGTTAACCTGTGTCTGCAAGTTAGGGTCACGCACATTTAATCCTGCTGTATCAATCAATACAAGGCTTTTGCCACGCAAAGATTTAAGGGTCATATCGAGCGAATTATTTTCATCCACTACCCTTACAGTAACACCTAGTATACGACCTACAGTACGTAATTGCTCATAAGCTGCAATTCGATAACAATCCGTTGTAACCAGTGCTAAACCATCTGCACCATGCTTTAACACATAGCGTGCAGCAAGCTTACTTATGGTGGTTGTTTTGCCTACACCCGTTGGCCCCAATAAAGCAACTACTCCGCCTTTATCAATAAATTCTTCGTCTAGCGTTTGAACTTCACCCTTTAAACGATCTAACACCTGTTGCCAGGCTGTTTTATTGTCGCTATCAGGGTTAATTTTAACTAATTTTAGCAAGCGTTTAATATAAGAGTCACTAAAACCTGCCATTAATAATCGATTACGCACCAAAGCTTCTGCTGGATTCCTGTAAGAATCCTGTTCGCGCATTTGCTCTTTGAGCAAGTCACGCAAACTTTGAATTTCTGACTGCATGGCTTGTATTGCTTGGTCACTACCAGAACTACTAGCCCGTGCAGGTGGCGAGAAATCTTCGTAGCTAGAAAAATTATCAGCCATGCCATCGTTATAGCCGTCTGACAAAGCACCTAGCTGACGTACACGCGCCTTACGCTGAAAAGCGTTTTCACCACCTGTATCAAAACTTGCGCCAGACAAAATACGTTGACGCGCCTCATCTAATTCTCGCTGCAAGGCTTCACCTTGGTCAGCATTTTTAAGTGCATCAGCTAGGTTTCGCGGGCTAGCATCACCGTCATAATCTAGCGCACAAACAATTTCTACGCCGTTATCTACTTTTTTATTAGAGAGGATAACAGCATCATCGCCTAGCTCATCACGAACTTGGCGCATTGCCTGCCGAGAATCAGCACCAAAAAAGCGTTTTACCCTCATTAATAAACCTCTTTTGCCCGCACTTTTACCACCTACTGACCTATAGTTGCCACGATAGTAATTTGTTTATTATCAGGTATTTCTTGGTAAGACAAAACGTGAACATTCTGAATACCATAGCGTACAAACCTAGCCATAACTGGCCTAACGGGTGCAGCTGTTACCAACACGGCAGGATTACCTGCCATTTCTTGTTGCTGAGCAACCTCACTTAAAGATTGCTGTAATTTTTCTGCCATCGCTGGCTCAAGTATTAACTGGTCAGTTTCGCCACCCTGCTGTGCTGCCTGCTGCACACTTTTAAGTAGCAACTGCTCTAGCTGGGGTTCTAGCGTAATTACTGCTAGGTGCTCACTTGGGCCAGTAATGGCTTGTACAATTGAGCGCGACAAGGCTACACGTACTGCTGAAGTTAGCTGCACTGGATCACGTGTTGTATGAGCCGCCTCAACCAAAGACTGCGCAATTGACCTAAAATCTCTAACTGGAACCTGTTCAGTCAACAAGTTTTGCAACACTTTCAGTAAGATAGATAGAGTAACACTCTCCGGCACTAGCTGCTCAGAAAGTTTAGGTGCCGTTTGCGCCAACATATCAAGCATCTTATGCACATCATCGTGGCCAATTAACTCATGTGCAAAATCATGCATTATCTGGTTAAGCTGAGTTGCTATAACTGTACTGGCATCAACCACAGTATAACCAAGGGTTTGAGCTTCTTCACGCTGGCTGGAATTTATCCACACTGCCTCTAAACCAAAAGCAGGATCACGTCCTTTTATACCATTAATAGGTCCATAAACTTGGCCAGGGTTAATCGCCATTTCTCTTTCTGGGTGAACCTCTGCTTCACCTACAGCCACCCCTTTAAGAATAATACGGTAACTATTAGGTGTTAAATCTAGGTTGTCACGTATGTGCACTGAGGGCATTAAAAAGCCTAGGTCTTGGGATAGCTTTTTACGTATACCTTTAATACGCCCAAGAAGTTGTCCACCCTGAGTTTTATCCACTAAAGGAATCAGTCGGTAGCCTACCTCTAACCCAAGCAGATCAACAGGAGCAACATCTTGCCAATTCAGTTCTTTTTGGTCGACCACATCAGGGTCAGGCGTCATGGGTAGCTGGTTTGCCACCTGTGCAGCCGCCGCTTCTTCAGCCAATTGTTTTTGTTGCATACGAAATATTAAGAAAGCTCCACCACCGGCTATAGCCGCCAACCCTAAAAATGCCACATGCGGCATACCCGGAATAAGCCCCATAATCACCATAAGTACGGCAGCAACTGCCAAGGCTTTAGGTGTACCAAACATCTGGGTAGAAATTTGCGTAGAAAGATTTTGAGTTGAATTAACTCGCGTTACCATTATGGCAGCAGCAACTGAAAGCATTAAGGAGGGAATTTGCGCTACTAAACCATCACCTATGGTTAACAAAACATAACGTTCTGCTGCCAGCGCAAAGGTTAGATCGTGCTGGAACATACCTATAAGCAGACCACCAACCACGTTAATAACCAGAATCATGATACCGGCAACAGCATCACCGCGAACAAACTTACTCGCACCATCCATGGAACCATAGAAGTCAGCTTCAGAAGCTATGTCTTCACGTCGCTGCTTAGCTTCTTCTTGGTCAATTAAACCCGCATTAAGGTCGGCATCTATTGCCATTTGTTTACCAGGCATAGCATCAAGAGTAAAGCGTGCACTTACTTCAGAAATACGCCCCGCACCCTTGGTAATAACCACAAAGTTAATAATCATTAAGATCATAAACACTATGGCGCCCACTATGTAGTTACCACCAATTAAAACTGCCCCAAAGGCCTCAATAACCTTACCAGCAGCATCGCCACCTTCATGACCATTAAGTAAAACAATACGCGTAGAGGCAACGTTAAGTGCCAAACGTAACAGGGTTGCAACCAGCAAAATAGTGGGGAAGACAGCAAAATCAAGGGGCCGCATAGCATAAACGGCAACCAGCAATATCACGATTGCAAAAGCAATATTGAAGGTAAAAAACACGTCCAATAAAAAAACCGGCATCGGCAGAGTCATCATGCCAAGCAAGCTTAAAAGCAAAATAGGAATACCTACTTGGCTTTGGACTAGAGTACGTAAGTGGTTTTGAAACTGAGTTCGATCCATGCATCACCTGGTTAGCACACAAATGTCAGGCACCCTGATACTGCCGCCGCAGAAGTATGCCAAGATCTGTCCATGAAATAAACTCATGGAATATATCCATAATTAGTAGTTTTGTAAGTTAGCCCTCACCCGGGTCTAAATCGGGTGGTACTTCTACCTGGGTTACTTTACTGGGCTTCTTCGCTTTACCTGCTTTATGTTGTTTCATTTGGAAAACGTAAGCTAATACCTGAGCAACTGCCATATAGAGCGCTTGGGGTATTTCTTCGCCTATCTCAGTTGAGTAATAAATTGCCCGAGTCAAGGGTGGCAACTGTAACACCGGGATCTGATAATGATCAGCTATTTCTCTAATTTTTGCAGCTAAATGATCGCTACCCTTAGCTAATACGCTGGGAGCAGCATTACCCGACTCATCATACTTCAACGCCACAGCATAGTGAGTTGGGTTAGTAATAATAACATCTGCATCAGGAACATCTGACATCATACGCCTTTGTGCCATTTCCATTTGCATACGGCGAATACGACTTTTAACCTCTGGCTTACCTTCAGTGTTTTTAAACTCGTCTTTTACTTCCTGAAGGGTCATTTTTAGTTTTTCATTGTGTTGATGTAGCTGCCAAGGCACATCAATTAACACCACAACAATTAATGAGGCACTGATAGCCAAAAAAGACCAAATAATTAAGTAGCTACCTTTAGCTATAGCAGACTTTAGCGGCATAGCACCCAAGGCTGCAAACTCACCTCTTAAGCCCCAAATAATAACAAAAGATACCCCAGCCACTAAGGCTACTTTGGCAACAGACTTAACAAACTCAACTAGGGAGTTTTTAGAAAAAATACGCTTAATACCAGAAATTGGATTTAATTTATTAAATTTAGGTATCAATGCTTTACCAGTAAAGTTCCAACCACCAATGACAATTTGTGAGAAGGCACCTACTAGAAACAATACAATTAGTAGCGGTAACGCTACTCCAAGCGCACGCCAAACTGAACCACTAAAATGGGTAAACATGGCATCATGGCTAGTGACATCAAAACGAGTTAAATCAAAATTGAAAGCGAATAATTCTAAAGCCTTAGCACCCATCCACTGACCAAAAATTAGCAGCGCAAAACCACTGGCAATTAATAAGGCAGCTGTGGTTAATTCTTTTGAGCGGGCAACCTCGCCATCGCGCCGTGATTCTTCTTTACGTTTCGACGTGGGTTCTTCTGTTTTTTCTTGACCATCTTTGTTTTCAGCCATTACTTCAGCTCCAACCAGACTCTAAGCAAATCAAAAACGTCACGTGCCATACGATCATAATGAAAGAGGTATTCAGTGCTCCACATCCATAATTCAAGCAAACCTAAGATCATCATTACAGGAAAGCCAATAACAAAAATATTTAACTGGGGAGCAGCACGGGTAACAACGCCCAAAGCAATATTAACAACTAGCTTAGCAATAATAATTGGCATGGCCATTAAGAGTGCACCAGCAAACAACCAACCACCTTGAATAGCAATCATCCAAGAGCGTTCACGTGTTAACCCTTCCCAGCCAATAGGAATAATGGTAAAGCTTTCTGCCAGAGTATAGACAATAACTAGGTGCCCACCTGTGGCAAGAAAAACCAAGTTAGTTAAAATTAACGTATATTGGCTTAATACTGTTACGTTGACACCACTGGCAGGGTCAGCCATTTGCGCCATACCCATACCTATTTGCATAGCAACAATTTGCCCAAAAATAATAAAAACTTGAAATAAAAGCTGAACTAGAAAACCAAGACTAATACCAATTAAAATTTGCTGTGCAACTAACAACCAGGTTTGTGGCGATAAAGCATCTGTAACAGGTACGGGTGGCAATAAAGGCAGTAAAACTAATGTAAGAAAAAATGCTAACCCAATGCGCACTTGAGCTGGCACCATGTTAGCTCCAAAAATTGGAGCCACCATAAAAAAAGCACCTATGCGAAAAAAAGGCCATAAAAAGCTACCCACCCAGGCCGTTAATTCAGCATCGGTTAAGGCAGTCATTTAAGCACCTTAACCAATCAAATAGGGAATGTTATGTGCGAGACGTTGAAAAAACTCCATCAACATACGCAAAATAGTGGGGCCAGCAACAATAAGTGCCAGCAGGGTAGCCATAAGACGAGGTAAAAAACTGAGTGTTTGTTCATTGATTTGTGTCGCTGCCTGAAATACAGCAACAATTAAGCCCATAAGCAAACCAGGAACAACACCAATTAAAACGATAACTATAACTAGAAAAAGCGCTTCCCTTAAAAGATCTACCGCAACCTCAGGTGTCATTTTAAGCCTCCAGTTACTAATAGTTTAGCAGCTAGGTTAATAACCATAACTTGCTGCCAGAGTACCCATAACCAAAGTCCAACCATCAACTAAAACAAATAACATAATTTTAAATGGCAAAGAAATAATAATAGGTGAAAGCATCATCATACCCATAGCCATCAAAATACTTGCTACCACCATATCTAATATTAAAAAAGGAATAAAAAGCATAAAACCTATCTGAAAAGCCGTTTTTAATTCACTGGTAACAAAAGCAGGTACAAGTACAACAAAGGGAACTTCTTCTGGTGAGTTAATAACATCATAACCACCAATACGAGCAAACATATCTAAATCAACTTCACGCGTTTGTGACAACATAAACTCTTGCAAAGGAGCCTTAGCTAACTCAACGGCTTTAAGCGGGCTAACCTCTTCTGCTATATAGGGTTGTAAAGCTTCAGCATTCACCCTTTCCCACACTGGCGTCATAATAAAGAAGGTTAGAAAAAGTGTTAGACCTAAAACAATTTGGTTAGAAGGCGTTTGCTGCAAACCCATAGCCTGACGCAAAATTGCTAAAACAATAATAATACGGGTAAAACTAGTCATCATAATGAGCATTGACGGCAAAAAGGTTAGGGCCGTCATAATGGCTAGAATTTGGATGGTGACCGAATAGGTTTGACTACCATCGTCATTTTGCATCATACGCAAGGCTTCAATGCCTGGAATTTCAGCAAACACATTTGAAGATATTAATGTAAGGCTTACTACTAGCAGTAAGCTAGCTAGCCGACTAATCCGCGTCATTACCTTTGGTCTCCTTGGGGTTAGTCGCTGCTGCTTTATTTTTTACTAACCAGTGCTGCATAAACTGGCTAAATGCTGGTTTATTAGCACTTTTTTCTGGATCAATGGGCGTTTTTAACTCATGTAGAAGTGTTATTTGCTGGCTAGTTACACCCAACAAAAGCTGTTCTTCTCCCACCTGTACTAACAAAAGTTTTTCACGATTTCCCAAAGAAGAAACAGCTAAAGTGCGTATTACACCAGCACTACCTATTGCTCCTGGTGCTAAACGCATACGCTTAGCTAACCAAGCTAAGGCAAACATTAGCGCTAAAACTAGAACAAGGCCTAGAAAAACTCGGGTTGCTAAAGCTCCAGTGCTAGCAACACTAGGCTCTGCAGCTGCTAATAATGGCTCGGTAACTAACAAGAAAAGCAGCAAACAAATACTTTTTGTTTGCTGCCCTAAATACGCAAGCTTTTTACCTAGCATGGATATCAACGTAAGCGTTTGATACGCTCCGATGGACTGACAACATCAGTCAAACGGATACCAAACTTTTCGTTAACCATAACAACTTCACCATGAGCTATTAGGGTACCGTTTACTTTAACATCCAAAGGCTCACCTGCTAGTCTATCTAACTCTATAACAGAGCCTTGATTCAGCTGAAGCAAATTGCGTATTGCTATTTCTGTACTTCCTACTTCCATAGCAATATTAACTGGGATGTCCATAATCACTTCTAGATTAGGGTTATCACCATCAAAGCCAACCGAGTCATCTTCTAAATACTCTAAGGGCGCTGACTGAATATCGTCTTCGGTTATTTCATCTTCAGCGTCTGCAGCAGCCTGCTCTTCTAAAGCAGCACCCCAATCATCGTCTTCAAGCGACTCTGTTTCTGATTCAGCCTGCTCATTCATTGCCGCAGCCCAATCATCATCACCACCAGACTCATCTAATGCTGCTGCCCAATCATCGTTATTTTCTTCTTCACTCATAACTAGTCCCTAACTGCCTTCAAATAAAATAGTGTTATATAAAATTAGCGTACCAATCTAATTTGTTCTTTCACTTTTAATGCAAGATTTTCACCCGAGCGCCCCATCTCACATTTAAATACAGGTACGCCATTTGCCAGTAGAGTAACGTGATCAGGCATATCTACAGGAATTATGTCTCCTGCTTCAAGGTGAACTAAGTCTCTAAGGGTAAGTGTTTTATCTACCACTTTTACATCAAGTGGAATTTTAGCTTCCATAATATCGGCACGCAGCGCCCTAACCCAACGCTCATCAATATCATCGACATCTGACTGCACACCTGAGTCTAACTCTTCTCGCACCGGCTCTATCATTGAATAGGGTATGGTGACATGCAAATCACCACCACCGCCATCTAATTCAATATGGAAAGTGCTAACCACCACCACTTCACTAGGGCTAACAATGTTGGCCATAGCTGGGTTAACTTCAAACCCTATGTATTCAAAGTTAAGCGGTAAAACGGTTGCCCAAGCTTCTTTTAAATCGATAAAAACCTGTTCTAAAACCTTTTGAACAATTCTAATTTCTGTAGGTGTAAACTCTCGCCCCTCAATTTTGGCATGACGTCCATCACCACCAAAAAAGTTATCTACCAGCTTAAAAACCAGCTTGGCATCCATTACAAAGAGTGAAGTACCTCTGAGGGGACGAATTTTTACAAGATTGAGACTGGTGGGAACATAAAGTGTGTGTACATACTCACCAAATTTCATTATTTGTACGCCACCCGATGCAACGTGAGCACTGCGGCGAAGTAAGTTAAATAGGCTTATACGGGTATAACGGGCAAAACGCTCGTTAATCATTTCCAAGGTAGGCATACGCCCACGTACAATCCTATCCTGACTAGTAATGTCATAACTATGAACACCACCTGGATCTGCATTGGCATCAGACGGATCAGGCAGATCATCATCATCAACACCATGCAGCAGTAGGTCTATTTCATCCTGCGAGAGTAGATCCTGTACTGCCATAACGCCCCACCTTGTCAGTCAAATAGCTTTAATACTAATTACTGCATTACAAAATCTGTAATCAGCACTTCATCAATTTTCATTTTTTCACGATCCATAACTTCCTGCACCACTTCAAAAGCACTCATTTGAAGCTGTAGTTTTCCTTCAGGTGTTTGCATCGTTTGGTAATCTTGTTTGGTGAATAACCTATTAAGGTTGTTCTTAAGCAAGGGCATATGTTTTTCTACAGCCAAAGCTATGTCAGTGCTTTCTGTTTTAATTGCTAAAGATATTTGCAGAAAGCGCTGCCTACGGTCAGAAGAAACCATAGGTGCAACAAAAGGCTCTTCAAAAGAATAGTAAAAAGAAGTGCTCTTGGTAGGCTTGTTGCTCGTGGCACTCGCAGATTGCTCTTCACCTTCAGCAGGGCCTTTATCTAAAAAATAGAGGGTTCCACCTACGGCAAGTGCACCAACTATAGCCAATCCAACGACTAAACCACCAATAAGTAGTAGTTTGTTTTTCTTTTCACCTTCAGCCATACGCCCCCATCTCCTTTCAATTACTAACTTGCTAGTAAATAATTTAACAATAGCTAGATGCTAAGCGTAATAGTCTATCAGACCTAAAGGCTGAGTTAAGACAGGTATTTGCATCTCTTCAAGTGTTTCTTCCTTGCCTGCTAAACCTGAACCAGCAAATTGGTTTGAACCGTCTTTTTCTTGCCCTTGACCTGAGAAAGACTCTTCAGATACTTGAGCATCAGCTAACATTAACCCTTCAGCCTCCATCATCTCACGCAACTTAGGCAAAGATTGCTCTAATAGTTCACGAGCATGGGCATTAGGTGCTTGAAAAATTACTGAAGCCTGTTCACCCTGCATCCGAATTTGAACCCTAACACTTCCTAAGTTGGGTGGGTCTAAACGCATTTCTGCTACTTGTAAATTTTTAGCATTCATCATGCTAATGCGGTTAGCTAAGGCTTGGGCATTAGATTCAGCTGCCGCCTGCATCATCAGGGGCATACTAGTAAACCCTGCAGCCATTCTTGCAACCGTTTGTGTTCCTGCACCAGCTGCTTGTGAGCTAACCAACCCCATACCTGCAGCCTGTAACAATTGATTTAAAGCTTCGCCACCAGCTCTTGCTACACCCTGTGAGCTTGCCTTGCCTAAATTACTAACCAATTCGTTTAACTTATCTTGTTTAGATGCGTTTTGATCACTCGTCTGCTCTTTAGTGTTGGACTTATCTTCTTTAGTTATTAAAGACGAGTTATCTTTAACTGCAGGATCTCGAGCAATTGCAGACAAGGTTTCATTGCTGCGTAAAGATGCCGCATCAGCTAATAACTTCAGCTCACCCACGGCACCAGGTTGGAATTGAATAGCTGCAACACGTTGAAAATCAATATCTGCGCCTAACAAGCCTGCTAGTAAGTCTGTAAAACCCTCTGTTACTTTAAGGTCATCTAAACTAACCTTCTGAATTTTAGCTAAAAGCGTTTGTAACTCTGGTGGTAGACTTGCTAAAAGTTGCTCTGGATCTTCTTCTAACTGCTGCTTTAAATTTTGCAATGCTTCAGGTGACAGGCTAGCAAACCAATCACGCACCTCGTCCAAAACTTGTTGCTGGTCTTCTTCTGGCAAAGCGGCAAGAAACTTCCGTGCTTCTTCACTAATCGGCAAAGATTCGCCACTTACCTCTTGGTGTTCTATTTCGCTATTTTCAGTTGGAGCAGAATGGCGATTTCTATCTAGGGCTTGAACATTTTTTTCTGCAACTTCAGCCTTATTAGGTGCTTTATTCTTAGTTGTTTGTGACTGATTTGCCAAGCCATCTGTTGGTTTAGCATTATGTAGCTGTTTTTCTAACTGACCTTTAAATTCAGATACATCCACCCTAGAGCGGGGTGCTTTAGAAGGTGCTGGCGGTGGACTGCTAGCTTTAGAACTAAGTAAAAAATCAAGTTTTGCAGAGGTATTCATTTATTCGCTTCCTAGTTTCAACCTGTTACACAGGATTAAAAAACACTATAACTAGGTTTAAGCAGGATTCATGCCAAGAGCTAAATTCTTCTTGAAGCACGTTGACTATTAAACTCATCAAAGAGTTTTTGTTCCTGCCGGTTAGCCATAACAGCTTCGTCTTGACGTGCTGCTTCCATTACACTACTGATTGCTTTAGCTCTTGCTTGGGTTTTAATCCAGTGCTCAGTAACCTGAGCTTTTTGTTCTTCAAGCAGTTTTATTTGTTCATTCTGTTGGATTTGAGCTGCTTCTAAGCGTTGAACAAACAACTGGTAGCGCATTACCGCATGAACATCCATCTTTCGGCCTGGTTCATCACCACCACGCATCAACTGTAGGTACTCTGATTCATATACCTTTAACTGACCCTGGGTTGCTTGTTCAGCTGCAATTTTACTATTTAAATAACCTAAAGCGCGTGCAGCTTCATCAACCTTGCCTTGAGCAAGTTTTAACACAGGCTGTAAACGCTTTTCACGACTCACCTAGCCACCTCACTGCTCTTGCGTTAAAAACATATTTTTAGCCAACAGCTCTAAACGCTGATTACTCGTAAGTAAATCCGTTTGTTCGTCCAGACCTTGCTGTAAAAACTGACGCATCACAGGCATTAATGCAATGGACAAGTCTATTTCTTGATCGCTACCCTGAGTATAAGCACCTACGTTAATCAGGTCTTTATTCTGCTGATACTTGGCATAAAGCTGCTTAAAACGATATACACGAGACAAGTGTTCAGCACTAACTATTTGTGGCATAGCGCGGCTAATGGAGGCCTCTATATCTATGGCTGGATAATGCCCTTCTTCTGCCAAACGTCGCGACAAAACCACATGACCATCTAGAATGGCTCGCGCAGCATCAGCAATAGGGTCTTGTTGATCATCGCCTTCGGTTAATACAGTATAAAAAGCAGTGATAGAACCTTGCCCTTTTGCTGCATTACCTGTGCGCTCCACTAGCTTAGGTAGCATAGCAAAAACAGAAGGTGGGTAACCCTTAGTTGCGGGCGGTTCTCCGACGGCTAGCGCTATTTCACGTTGCGCCTGTGCATAACGGGTTAGCGAGTCCATCAATAAAAGCACCCGCTTACCTTTGTCACGGTAATACTCTGCAATACTATGGGTGAGCTGGGCTGCACGTAAGCGCATTAATGGAGCATCATCAGCAGGAGAAGCAATGACTACTGAACGTGCCATGCCTTCTGGACCAAGAATTTTTTCAATAAACTCTTGCACCTCACGACCACGCTCACCTACCAAGCCAACAACAGTAATATCAGCTTGGGTAAAGCGAGTCATCATACCTAGCAAAACTGACTTACCTACACCACTTCCAGCAAACAAACCCATTCGCTGACCCTGACCAACCGTTAGCATTGCATTAATTGCGCCTACACCAACATCTAAAGGTGTATCTATCGGGTGACGTTCAAGGGGATTAATTGTTCTGCCATTTAAACTAGCTTCGCCGTCGACTTCTAAAGGCCCTTTACCATCTAAAGGGCGCCCATAACCATCGAGAACACGACCCAGTAAACCGAACCCAACGGGAACATTCATTGCCTTTAAATTAGGTGTAACCCTTGCACCAGGGCGCAAACCTTCTGCAGTTTTTAATGGCATTAAAAAGATGTTTTCGCCTGAAAAACCAACCACTTCGGCCTCAACAGGCGTACCTGTTGTTGATTCAATATCGCAGTAAGAACCAACCGGCAGATTGCAACCAACTGCTTCAAGTGTAAGGCCGACCATACGCACTAATCGCCCTTCTACTAAAGGTTTATCTAGTGGGATATTTTTTTGATGGCTTTTTAAACGCTCTGCCAGACTTAGGTTAACCATTTTAGTCGCTCGGCTTTTCAGCAGATGGCGCATCTAAAGGTTCATCGCCCTCAGGTTCTTGCAAGTCATCTAGCCAGGTGCTTTCAAGTACGTTTTCAAGGTAACGGTCATCATGAACAGATTCAGGTGCCCATTCTGCTTCTTCTAAAATAGCATCTGCTTCCGCAGGTTCATCTTTAACTTCAGCATCACTTGCAGCTGTGCCACTAGCTGACTCAGCTAAAAGTGCTTCGAATTCAGTTTCTGCATCGTCAGCAGCAAACTCATCCAAGAAATCATCAACTTTTTCAGAGTTACTTTCTAAGCTTTCTGGCGCAAGGTCTTCTGCTACTGTTTCTTCAGCAAATAGTTCATCTGTTGCTAGCTCGCTAGTAGCTGGATGATTGGTAGCTTCATTTTCAGTTGCTTCATCCTGCACCTGCTCAAAGGGTTCATCTATTGATTCATTAACTACTGTTTCTGTAGCTTCTTCTGCTTGAGGAGCTTCTGCTTCAGCTATAGCTTCTTCTTTAGGCGCAGGCGCCAAGGGTTGCTCATGACGTGGTGCTTTACCACGCTGTAGGCTTACTTGTGCAACTGGCTCCGGCATTGGCTGCTCAGAAACGGCTGTATCCTCTAACTCTGAGCTAGTAGCGTTTTCTAGGTTTGCTTTGTCCAGGCTTTCAGGCTGTTGAGTTTCGGTAGCAGTAGGTTCCGAGAAGGTTGTTTCAGCTAAAGGCGTTGCATCTGGGGTAGCTAATACCTGCTCGGGCAGAGGCTCAAAATTGCTTGCAGTAGACTGATAAGCGCTACCTAGCAACTTTTCTATGATTTTTTTGTAGCGATTTTCTAGCGTAGAATCAACAAGGCTTTGCAAGGTTTCAATTTTAACACCGCCCAAGGTTACTTCAGGGTCACCAACTAGGCGGTAATCTTCTAGTAAGTCTTGGCAGGCTGCTTCAGCTAAATTTAAATCTTCAGGGTTAAGAAAAATTCTTAATCTTTGATGCCCCGCCGGTAAGGCAGCAACGGCTTCTTGTATCACTTCTGACAAGAAGCCTCTTTCAATTTTTATTTCGCGACGCAAAATTGCTCGGCAGACTAAATCGACTAGGGATAAAAGTGCACCTTCGACTTCATGATCTAAGGCAGCCAAAGGCCCTTGTAGCTGTACTATCAGGCTTTGCAGCCTAGCTAATTGTTGATCAACCTCTTGTTCAGCTTGATCTAAGCCTCGCTGATACCCAGCTTGAAAACCTGCTTCTTGTCCAGTTTGCTCACCTTCTTGGTAACCTAGCGCACGACCATCTTCTTTGCCTGCAAGGCTACCTTCTGTAAAGCCTGCAGCATAACCTTCTTGCCTAGCCTGCTCTTTTAGTGCGTCTACTTCTTCTTGGCTTGGCAAAACGGGTTCTGCTGCTTCTTCAGCTTCGGATACTTCTTGTTCTTGAAGTTCGCTTAAACGTTGCGCAATACGACGCTTAACGCCGGTGAGATCGGGCATCTCCCAGTGGGTATAAGCAACATTTTCACTAACTGGAATACGCTTTTTGTTTTGCACTCAACCTACCTATTAAGTCGACAACAAGAGCAGACTTAGACCATTTCATCCCCGCCAGAGGCCAGGTTAATGGTGCCATCATCTGCAAGGCGACGCGCCACACCCAATACTTCTTTTTGGGAGCTTTCAACTTCACTAACGCGAACTGGGCCTTGTGCTTCTAAGTCATCACGTAGCAATTCTGCTGCACGCTTAGACATGTTTTTAAATATTTTCTCTTGAACCCTACCCTCGGCACCTTTAAGGGCAAGCGTTAGTGTTTCTGGTTTAACTTCACGCAACAGTATTTGTAGGTCTTTATCATCAAGGTCGGCAAGGTTATCAAATACAAACATAAGGTCTTCGATCTCTTCACCCAGCGCCTCGTCGATTTCTTTAATGGCATCCATAAGCTCACCTTCGACATTACTATCAAGGTTGTTCATTATGTTAGCCACCACCTTAACACCACCCATACTGGTTGTTTGAGTGCCACCTGAACCTGAGAATTGTTTTTCCAAAATATCGTTTAACTCTTGCAAAGCTTGTGGCTGAACTGACTCTAAGGCAGCAACACGTAGCATTACATCTAGACGCACTTTAGGGTCGAAGAAACGAATAATTTCCGCACCTTGGTCTGAGTCTAGGTAGGATAAAACTATGGCCTGAATTTGAGGGTGTTCAAAACGAATAATGTCTGCAACCGCACGTGGTTCCATCCATTTTAAAGTATCTAAACCTGTAGTGTTACCACCCAGTAGAATACGGTCGATCAAGCCGTTAGCTTTATCTTCACCCAAGGCTTCGCTAAGCATACGGCGGATATAGCTATCTGCACCCACACCCAGGCCTGTTTGCTCACCAACATTCTCAAGGAAGTCACCTAAGACTTCTTCAACATCGGCTCGGCTCACATTTTGCAACTGCGACATGGCCAAACCTATCTTTTGAACTTCTTTAGGCCCCATATGCTTAAGCACTTGCGCTGCATCTGTTTCACCCAACGACATCAAAAGAATTGCTGCTCTTTCTAAGTTAGAAAGGCTTTCCGTATAGAGTTCGTCTTCACTCATCGCTAGATACCCAATGGCGTACTACCTGAGCTACCCGTCCAGGGTTCTCAGCAATCAAGGCACGAATTGCATTCAACTGCCGCTCATAAAGATCACTTGGTGGTGCCAAGAGAGGATCATCCGAAGCACTCAGTGTTACTTGATCATCTGAAAGCCCATCATCTAAAGGTGCCAAGGAATCCAATTCCGAGTCGCTTATGTCTTTATCAGAACGGGTTGCCAAGTTACGTAATATTGGACGCAACACACCAAATATAAGAATCAAGACAAACAACCCAGCCAACACCTGCTTGGCAAGTTCCCATACCCAAGGCTGCTCCCATAGGGGTAGTTCTGGAATTTCTTCAACTGTGCCTTCAACAAAAGGTGAATTAATAACACTAACGCTATCACCCCTTGCAGCAGAGTAGCCTACAGCATTACGCACCAAAGAGGTTAAGCGCTCCAGCTCATTTTCACTCCAAGGCTGACGCTCTGCGGCTCCTGTTTCAGGGTTGCGCTGAATAAGGTCATCTATTACCACTGCTACGGTTAGGCGTGCAATTCGTCCTGAATCATTACGTGAATAACTCAGCGTTCTGTCTAGCTCAAAGTTACGAGTAGCTTGTGAACGACGATTGGTTGGGGTTTCAGTTGCATTGGCACCCGTGGCTTCTTCTGGTGCAAAACCATCTTGTGGTGGCTGGTTGGATAAAGCACCAGGAATACCCAGAGGGCCAAAATCGCCACCACGCTGCTCATTGACTGTTTGCTCACTACGTATGGCTGGCATATCAGGATTGAACTGTTCAGAACTCTGTTCAACCTTGGTAAAATCCACATCAACTGACACTGCGGTTTGGAAACGGCCTGGGCCAGCAACGGGTTCTAAAATTGATCTTATGCGTTCATTTATGCGTTGCTCAACCAAGCGGGTATGCTCTAACTGCTTGGCCATAGCTTTGTCAGCTTCGTTTTCTTCTTTTTGCGACAAAAGATTGCCGCGCTGATCCACTATGGTGACATCTTTTATGTCCATTTGTGGAATGCTAGAAGACACTAGGCGCATAATAGAATTAGCCTGAGCGGCATCCATACTTCTACCAGGTGTCAGGCTTAAAAATACTGACGCTGATGGCTTGCGCTGATCACGTAAAAAAACCGATTGGCGAGGTACTGCAAGATGAACTCGTGCTTGACGCACAGCATCTATGCTAGCAATTGTTCTGGCCAGCTCACCTTCAACACTGCGTAAATAACGAGCGTTTTCCATAAACTGGCTAGTGCCTAAACCTTGATCTCCCTCTAACAACTCATAACCAACCGTATTAGGCTGACTAATATCTGCACCAGCAACTTGCATGCGGGCACGATGAATATCGTCCTCTTTAACTAACAAAGCACCTGAGGAAGGGTCTATTCGATATTTAATTTGATTTCTTTCTAAAATTTCGACAATAGCCGAAGAGTCCACCTCATTTAAGCTGGACATTAGGGGGCGGTAACTATCTGATTGAGACCAGAGTACAACAGCAAAGCCCAAAGCTATACTGGCTGCAAAACCCACTAGCAATGCCATTTGGCGCAGGACATCTAACTGATTGAAGTTAGAAAGCATCGCTTCTGCTTTGCTACCACTCTTCAAAAAGCTACTAGTATTCTGCTTGTCACTCTTAGCCTGACCTGTAGCAACACCGCTAGCCTCTGGCTGGACAGCATCAGGCAGATTTTTAGAATCTGACTCACTGGCCACATTGGCAGGTGCATTTTCCATTAATTAACCCCAGTTAATCCATTCTGACAATCCAGACATTAGACCGGCATCCGCATAATTTCTTGGTAAGCAGTAACGAGTCGACTTCTCACCTGAGACATAGCTTCAAAAGCCACTGATGATTTTTGAGAAGCAATCATAACATTAACGATATCGACATCTGGGTCACCCATTTCATAACGGGTGCGTAAATCACCTGCTTCTTGTTGGTGATCATTTACCTTGTCAATGGCTTGCTTCAACATAGTTGCAAAGGATGGAACTTCTTTTACTTTGGCAGCAGAGTCCACTCCAGTAATTGGATTTACACCACCTTCTTGCAAACCACTAACCAAGGGCTGCAAACCTAAAGATGATGGGCTCATACTATTTTTTATCTGACCTTGTGCCGACCTTATTTGCGTCAACACACTTGAAATATCAGCGCGCTCAATCATGCCAGCCTACCTTTATATTCATGTTAAAAACATGTAACCAATCCACTCAACCAACTAAAGCTAATAAACGGATTAAAGATGGAAGTTTTTTGCTTTATTAAACCTATAATTAATCAGGGATTCAGGTTGCTTACTCTACCGAATAGCCTGCCTAATGACTACACTATATTCCCACAAATTATCAGTAAATACTGATCAGTAATGCAACCCAGAGTTAATTTACGTTAGCCTTGGTAACAATTTCTTTTTAGTTTTTTAGTCAAAACAGCCTTCTTCACGCATTTTAGCTAACTTATAACGTAAAGTTCTAGGGCTTATTCCTAAACGCTCTGCTGTTTCTTTTTTTCTGCCAGCTTCTTGCTTTAGAGCCTCAAGAATCATTTGCCGCTCCTGCTCCCACAAATCATCTTTTAACGCTTCACCAGAGAACTCAGCTTTTGGCTCAACCGCAGGTGCAGATAAGTCCGCCTCTATAACTAAACTTTGCAGGGTAATGGTATCGCCTGTAGCCAGAATTAATGCCCGCTGCACTACGTTTTCTAGCTCACGCACATTGTCTGGCCAAGAGTGCTCTTTTAATCTTTTTGCGGCATCAGGGTGCAAGTCTGGCAGTCTTTTTACACCCATACGTTGCGCATGTTTAGCAATTAAGAAGTTTGCTAAGGGTACAATATCTGCTGGCCTAGAACGCAAAGGTGGCCAAGCCAAAGGAAAAACATTTAAACGATAATAGAGGTCTTCACGAAATAATCCATCAGCAACGGTTTGTTTAAGGTTTCTGTTACTGGTAGCTAAAACGCGTACATCTAATTTCAAAACTTTACGTCCACCCAAACGCTCAACTTCTTGCTCCTGCAAAACTCGCAGAAGCTTAGCCTGTAGCTCTAAGGGCATTTCAGTAATTTCATCTAGTAAGATTGTACCACCATCGGCCTGTTCAAACTTACCTGGCGTACTAGCATTAGCGCCTGTAAAAGCACCTTTCTCATAACCAAACAAGGTTGCCTCTAAAAGGCTTTCGGGGATAGCTGCACAGTTAATAGCAATAAAAGGTTTGGCAGCTCGGTCAGATTCATTATGAATATAACGCGCCAGCACCTCTTTACCTGTACCTGACTCACCACCTATCATTACTGAAGCGTCACTTTTAGCAACTCGGCTAGCCAGCTGCAACAATTCTCGACTAGCTGGGTCATCAACTATAGGCTGATCTGAAGCCGCTTGCTTGTTGCCTGCTTGAGTCTGCAAAAGCGGCTTGATTACTTTTACTAAAACTTCGGGGTCAAAAGGTTTTACTAGGTAATCGGCAACACCTTTACGCATAGCCTCTACAGCTTGATCAATACTTCCAAAGGCTGTCATTAAAACCACGGGGATACCTTGCCAATTTTCTTGAATCGCATTCAACAGTTGGTGACCGTCCATAATTGGCATGCTGACATCTGAAACAACCAAACTTACTGGCTGTTTCTTCATTTTTAACAAGGCTTCCTGACCATTTTCTGCAGAAATATACGACCACCCTTCCAATGACAAGGTATCCTCTAGTGCTTCTCGAAGATCTGCATCGTCTTCCACAATTAAAATAGGCTGCATTACTACTCTCCAGAATCTTTCTTTTGCTCGGCATCAGTGCCAGCAGGCAAAGCTAACCAAGCCCTTACTCCCTTACCTAAACTCGTTTGTAGCCAAAATCGTCCTTTGTGCGCTTCGACTACTGCCTGCACTATAGCCAAGCCTAATCCAGTACCTTGAGATTTAGTTGTATAAAAAGGCTCTTGTGCTTTTTTTACTTTGCTCGTATCTATACCTGGCCCCTCATCTGCCACACAAACCAAGAGGTGACGCCCATCCAAGCCAGGCAAATCATCAACCACTTCTAAATGCAGGGTGATTTTTGGTGCTGGGCTAACGGCTTCTACTGCATTATTTATTAAATTAAGCACTGCACCCACCAAAGAGTCTGGACTAAGAACCAACTCACCTTCAAGCAAGCCAAGATCCCAAGCAAACTCGAGTTTATTTCTTTCTACCACTGGCTGCACAGCATCCTGCAAAGCTAATAAAAACTCCTTAACTTGCATACGGCGAGCCATGCGAGTCTCGCCTTTTGCAAAAATCAACATGTCACGAATTTGTTGATCCATGTGCTGTAAGCGGCCTTTTATTCTGGCAGCAAATTTTTTTTGTTGTTCAGGCTCTAGGTTGTCTTTTTGTAAATGTCCTGCATAAAGCAGCGCTGTAGATAAGGGTGTTCGTAATTGATGCGCTAAAGATGCAACCATGTGTCCCATAGAAGACAAACGCTCATGGCGAGCCAACTGCTCTTGCAAACGTCGAGTTTCTGTTAAATCTTGCAATAGAATTAGCTGGCCTGCACTTTCTGTCAAAGAACTAATGGAAAGACTTACTCGCCGCCCATCACGCAAAGACACCTCATGCCCGTCATCACTGCGGGGCGCAAAAGCACGCTGCACTACTGACAACCAAGACTCACCAACCAAAGGCTCACCCAAAATAGCAATCGCTGATGAGTTAGCTTGGCTTACCTGCCCATATTGATCTAGCATTACCAAACCTGCTGGCAAAACAGCCAATACATCTGCCAAAGCCTGCTCGGCCGCCTTAGCAGCTAGTGTTCCATTCTTATTCACACCCACTGCAACCTCTTTAATATAAACTTATTCCTGTCATTTTCGCACAGACTAGTAGGTTTTGGTTAGAATGGTTGTTTAATAATTTATTAGCCGGAATCTCATGTCGACACCTTTTGTTCATTTGCGCCTACATACCGAATTCTCTCTACATGATGGTCTCGTCTGCCTTAAACCGCTTGTTAAAAAAGCAGTTGAGCTTGGCTATCCAGCTTTACCACTAACCGACGAAAGCAACCTCTTTGCTTTAGTAAAATTCTACAAGCTAACCCAAAAGGCAGGAATCAAACCCATTATTGGCAGTGATTTCTGGCTAGAACCAGCAGATGAAAAGTCACCACCTGCCCGTATAACCCTACTGGCAATGAATAATACTGGCTACTTGAATTTAACAGAACTCTTGTCACGCGCCTGGCTAGAAGGCCAGCACCTAGGTAAAGCTTACCTTAAGTTTGAATGGCTAGCAGCCCAACCAGAAGGCTTACTAGCCTTATCAGGTGCAAAGGAAGGCCCAATAGGCCAACTACTTTTAGCTGGGCATTTAGAGGAAGCAGCTCAACTTACACGCCAATGGATGCAGGTTTTGCCTAACGCCTTCTATCTAGAAGTACAGCGCACTGCACGGCTTGGTGATGAAGAATGCCTTCATGCCAGTGTACAACTAGCACAGCAACTTAATTGCCCGCTAGTCGCAACCAATGATGTCCGTTTTATGGAGCGTAAAGACTACTGGGCACATGAAACTCGCGTTTGTATAGGTGAAAGCCGCACCCTTGACGACCCAAGACGCAAAACAACCTACTCAGAAGAACAATACCTTAAAAGCCCTGAAGAAATGCAGGCGCTTTTCAGTGATTTACCTTCTGCTTTAGCCAATAGCGTTGAAATTGCTAAACGCTGCAATGTTGAAGTACGCCTAGGTGAGTATTTTTTACCCAAGCTACCCATAGAACCGGGCATGACAGAAGACGAATTCTTCCGTAAAAAATCCCATGACGGTTTAACCGAGCGACTTAAAACCCTTCATCAGCCTAGGCCCGACAACTTTGCGGCAATAGAAAAAGAATATAGAGACAGGCTCGATTTTGAACTAAACACCATTATTCAAATGGGTTTTCCCAGCTACTTTTTAATTGTTGCAGACTTTATCGGCTGGGCAATAGCAAACCAAGTACCCGTAGGCCCAGGCCGAGGCTCGGGTGCGGGTTCTTTGGTTGCCTACGCGCTCAATATTACCGACTTAGACCCTTTACAGTACAGCCTACTTTTTGAGCGATTTCTTAACCCAGAAAGGGTTTCCATGCCCGACTTTGATATCGACTTCTGTATGGAAGGTCGAGAAAGGGTTATTGACTATGTAACAGAAACCTATGGTCGAGAAGCTGTTTCGCAAATTGTCACCTTCGGTACCATGGCAGCCAAAGGTGTAGTACGTGATGTTGCTCGTGCTCAAGGTAA
Organism: Marinospirillum minutulum DSM 6287; assembly: GCF_000422325.1. Taxonomy (GTDB): domain Bacteria; phylum Pseudomonadota; class Gammaproteobacteria; order Pseudomonadales; family Halomonadaceae; genus Marinospirillum; species Marinospirillum minutulum. The sequence continues at coordinate 218,679 of NZ_AULO01000009.1, read as the reverse complement.
ATCCTACGCTGTTGGCGATAGGCTCTCTAAAGCCATACCTTTTGAAGTTGGTATGACGCTCGTAAAAGCTGCAGAAGAAGTTGAAGAACTTAAAGCACTAGAAACCGCCTACCAAGCCAAGCTTAGTGGCGAGCTTAGTGAGCAAATGCTAGAAAACCTAGATCAAGAAGGTTATGAAGTTTGGGCCATGGCGCGTGAACTAGAAGGTATAGCACGCAATACAGGTAAGCACGCAGGGGGAGTGGTTATAGCACCTAGCAAACTAACCGATTTTGCCCCAGTAATGACAGATGAAGAAGGTGAAGGTCGGGTTGTTCAATTCGATAAAAACGATATTGAAGAAGCCGGGTTAGTTAAGTTTGACTTTTTAGGCCTACGCACCCTAACCATCATAGATCGCGCACTCAAAGATATTAATAAGAACTACTCACCCGATGATGAACGCTTCTTAAAAATTACCGAAATACCACTAAACGATAAAAAAACCTTCGATCTGCTAAAAAAAGCCGAAACTACCGCTGTTTTCCAGTTGGAATCACGCGGCATGAAAGAGCTAATCAAAAAGCTTAAGCCCGACAGCCTAGAAGATATGATTGCTTTGGTTGCCCTCTTTCGACCCGGCCCACTGCAATCAGGCATGGTTGATGATTTTATTCAACGTAAGCATGGTTTATCACCTATATCTTACCCTCACCCAGACTATAACCACGAGTCACTAAAACCCGTACTCGAACCCACCTACGGCATTATTCTTTACCAAGAACAGGTGATGCAGATAGCTCAGGTAATGGCTGGCTTCACCCTAGGTGGTGCCGACATGCTAAGGCGAGCCATGGGTAAGAAAAACCCTGAAGAAATGGCAAAAATGCGCCAGCTCTTTATGCAAGGTAGTGAAAAAAATGGCATAGATGCAACCGAAGCAGGACAAATATTTGACCTAGTAGAAAAGTTTGCTGGTTATGGTTTCAACAAATCTCACTCAGCTGCCTATGGCTTGGTTTCTTACCAAACTGCTTGGTTAAAAACCCATCACCCTGCCTCATTTATGGCAGCGGTTATGTCTACAGAAATGAACAACACTGAAAAAGTTGTCATGTTGGTAGAAGAAAGCCGTGCCATGAAACTAACCATTACCCCTCCCGATGTAAACCTTGGTAGCTGGTACTTCACTGTTAATACTGCAGGTGAAATTGTTTATGGCCTAGGAGCCATTAAAGGGGTAGGTGAAAGCCCCGTTGAAGCCATCATTGAAGCCCGCAGCCAAGACGGTCCTTTCAGCGACCTATTTGATTTTTGTAACCGTGTCGATATGAAACGTCTAAATAAGCGCTGTATTGATGCGCTTATTCGTAGTGGTGCTTTAGATAAGCTAGCACCTAGCCGCAACCTACTTTTAGCCGCCTTAGAAGATGCACTTAAAGCAGCAGACCAAGCTAATCGCAATATTAGCTTAGGAATGGACGACCTATTCGGTGGCCTCAGCAATAATGATACAAGCAACAACAATGACCCCTATGCTCCCTACCTAGGCACACCCGCCTGGACAGACAAGCAGCGCCTAGCAGGTGAAAAAGAAACCCTAGGACTTTACTTAACCGGCCACCCTATTGATGAGTACGAGCTAGAACTCAAGCGCTTTGTTAGTAAAAAAATTGCCAGTCTCCAACCTTCGCGAGATCAACAACGCATTGCTGGTTTAGTCATGGCTTTTCGCACCATGAAAAGTAAACGCGGCGACACCTTGGCATTTATGACTTTAGACGACCGTACAGGGCGTATTGAAGTTTCGGTTATGGGCGAAGACTATGAGCGCTTTAAGCCACAATTAACTAAAGACGCTCTACTTATTCTAGAAGGGGAGGTACGTGAAGATAGCTTTACCGGCGGCCTTGCCATGCGCTGCAAAGACATTACACCCATAGCCGAAGCACGGAGTAAGTTTGCTAGAGCCTTAGAGATAAGTTTTAATGAAAACTCTTTTAATGAAGAAAAGCTAACACAACTAACCCAGTGCTTAATAAAGCATCAGCAAGATTCAGGCTTAGCGCTAGAGATCAACTATACTTGCAAACTAGGCAAGGTCAGCCTCCTAGCAAGCAAGCAATGGCAACTGATGCCTAGTGATCAACTGCTAGAGGAGCTAAACCAGCTACTTGGCAAAGAAAGTGTAAGGTTAATCTATCTAAATGAAGGGGAAGTATGAAAAAGCTTATAAAAAATAAATGGAAAGCACTGCTTAAATTTTGAGTCTAAGCCAACTTTCGTCTATAGTTGCCGCAAATTTAAAATTACGATGCATTTTTTCTTGTTAATAGCTGCTGAATAAATTCTAGGCAAAACATCATGAACTTGAACTATTTAGATTTTGAACAGCCCATTGCTGATCTTGAAACAAAGATTGAAGAATTACGTCTAGTTGGCAACAACTCAGACCTCAACATCACTGATGAAATTTCGCGTTTGCAAGAAAAAAGCCACAAGCTAACGGAACAAGTTTTTTCTAACCTAACAGCATGGCAAGTATCTCAGCTATCGCGTCACCCGATGCGCCCCTACACCCTAGATTACCTTAATCTACTCTTTGATGATTTTGATGAACTGCATGGTGACCGGCATTTTGGTGATGATGCCGCTATAGTTGGGGGTATGGCACGCTTAGATGGCCGCCCAGTTATGGTTATTGGTCATCAAAAAGGCCGAGATGTAAAACAAAAAGTAAAACGTAATTTTGGTATGCCACGTCCTGAAGGCTACCGCAAAGCACTGCGTCTAATGGAAATGGCAGAACGCTTTAAAATGCCCATTCTCACTTTTATAGATACCCCGGGGGCTTATCCAGGTATTGATGCTGAAGAACGTGGGCAATCAGAAGCCATAGCTTTCAACCTGGCCGCTATGTCACGCCTTAAAACACCCATCATTTCAACCATTATTGGCGAAGGTGGTTCAGGTGGCGCTTTAGCTATTGGTGTATGTGATGAACTGATGATGCTGCAATACTCAACCTATTCTGTTATTTCGCCTGAAGGCTGCGCCTCTATTTTATGGAAGAGTGCTAGCAAAGCAGCCGATGCCGCACAAGCCATGGGGCTTACAGCGAATCGCTTAAAAGAACTAGGGCTAGTAGACACACTAATACCCGAACCCTTAGGTGGCGCACACCGCAACCCCGAAGAAATGGTTGTTAGCTTAAAAGCTGCCCTTAACCAAGCTTTAGATAAATTAGATAAAAACACAGAAGACGAGCTACTAGAAAGACGCTACCAACGCCTAATGAGCTATTCTTCTTTGCAAGATATTTCTTAACCTAAAACTTTTTTGGTTAACGACTAAAAAGAGGCGATCTATTCGCCTCTTTTTTTGCCTAGGCTATTTCATTTTATGCACCCACTCGTAAAAAAAATTCAACTCGCACTACCCGCCAACACTAGCAAAGTTTGTATTGCTTTAAGTGGTGGACTAGATTCACGCGTGCTTTTTGAGTTGGCAAGGCAACTTGCAGAACACCAGCCTAATATTCAATTAAGAGCCCTTCATATTCATCACCAACTTTCTAAATTTGCTGATGACTGGGCGGCTTTTTCCCAAGTAATTTGCAACACAGCCCAAGTACCTTTAAGTATTCATCAAGTTAATACCAACAACTTTGCCACTGCCAGCCTGGAAGACCGTGCAAGGCGTGCAAGGTATCAAGTGTTTGAACAAGAGCTGCAAACCGATGAAGTGCTTTTACAAGGCCACCACCAAGACGACCAGGTAGAAACGCTACTGCTGCGCCTATTACGTGGTGCTGGCACACTGGGGCTAGCCAGCATTCCCTTACAAAGACCACTGGGTAAAGGGCTTATTTTACGCCCCTTATTAAACACACCCAGAGCTGAACTGCTTAAGTTTGCCCAAGCCGCAGATTTAAAATGGGTGGAAGATGACAGTAATTTTGAAGTCGATTTTGACCGCAACTTTTTACGTTTAGAAGTTTTACCGTTATTACAAAAACGCTTTGCCAATACCAACCCAAACCTAGCTCGCGTTACCCAACTAGCCGCCGAAAGCCAGCAACTTAACCAAGACTTAGCACAATTAGATTTAGCCAACTGCCAACTAACAGAACACAGCCTTAACTTAGAAAGCTTTTTAAAGCTGGCCGACTATCGCCAAGTTAATTTATTACGTTATTGGTTAAAAACAAGAAACCTAACCCTGCCCGGGCATAAAATCTGGCAAGAATTAACCAAGCTGTATAGCGCCGCGGAAGACACTCAGCCCATTATTTGCTGGGATAAAGGCACTGAACAAGTTGAAGCAAGGCGTTTCCAAAACCAGCTATTTATAGCACCTAGCCAGTATTTCCAGCCTTTAGCTAAGGATTGGCACGCCAATTGGGATGGTAAAACACCATTGAATACACCCGTTGGAAGAATCAACTTTCAGCTGGTTAGTCAGCAAGAAGATAACCCCAAGCCTAATTTTAGATTGCAAGCTCGCCAAGGTGGCGAAACCCTGCGCCAAGCCAAGCGTGGGCAGCGTGATGTAAAGCGTTTATTGCAAGAGTTACACCTCCCCCCTTGGCAACGCAACCAACTGATTTTTATCTGGCAGAATAAAACCCTTGTTGCTGTCGACAAATACCTAGTGGCTGAAGACTGGCAGATCGTTAATTGAGTCGATTCCTGCTTTGGATTTTTTAGCCCTTCTGGTAGACTAGCTTCCCATCTAAGGCTTTTCCTCCCTGTTTTTTTGTTCTAACTCCAAAAGGTTAGAACCTGATCTATTTTCGGACGGTTTTCATGACGCGTTACATATTCGTGACTGGTGGTGTGGTTTCATCTTTAGGGAAAGGCATAGCCTCAGCTTCCCTAGCAGCAATCCTTGAAGCCCGTGGCTTAAAAGTCACTATTATGAAGCTGGACCCCTATATTAACGTAGACCCAGGCACCATGAGCCCTTTTCAGCACGGTGAAGTATTTGTTACCGAAGATGGCGCAGAAACCGATTTAGACTTGGGGCATTACGAACGTTTTATTCGTTCGCGCATGACGCAAAAGAATAACTTTACCACTGGCCGTGTTTACGAAAGCGTGTTGCGTAAAGAGCGCCGTGGCGATTATTTTGGTGGCACAGTCCAAGTAGTGCCACACATTACCGATGAAATCCAAGAAAGAGTGATCGAAGGTGCTAAAGGCTACGATATTGCACTTATCGAAGTAGGCGGCACAGTGGGCGATATTGAATCCCTACCCTTTTTAGAAGCCATTCGCCAACTCAGGGTTAAAGTGGGTTCACAACACGCGCTGTTTATGCACCTAACACTGGTGCCTTATATTAAAACAGCGGGCGAAACCAAAACTAAGCCAACTCAACACTCAGTTAAAGAACTGCGTTCCATTGGTATTCAGCCAGACATTCTTATTTGCCGTTCTGAAGTAAGTATTGAAGCTAACGAGCGCCGTAAAATTGCCCTCTTCACTAACGTCGATGAAAACGCCGTTATTTCTTTGCCTGATGCCGATACGATTTACCGCATTCCAAGCATGTTGCACGAGCAAGGCTTAGATGAAATTGTGGTACAAAAATTTGGTCTAACCTGCCCAGAGGCGGATTTAAGTGAATGGGTACAGGTAGTTGATGCCAAACTTAACCCACAAAAAACCATTAAAATTGCCATGGTTGGTAAATACATGGAATTGCTTGAAGCCTATAAATCATTAATTGAAGCCATTCAACATGCAGGCATCAAAACTCGTACCAAGGTAGAAGTTGATTACATAGACTCAGAAGAAATTGAAAACAAAGGCACTGGTCGCCTAGAAGATAAAGATGCCATTCTTATTCCCGGCGGGTTTGGTGAAAGGGGTGTGGAAGGTAAAATTCTAGCCGCACAGTTTGCTCGTGAAAACAAAGTTCCTTACTTGGGTATTTGCTTAGGTATGCAGGTCGCTGTTATTGAGTTTGCTCGCAATGTGGTGGGTTGGGCAGATGCCGACTCAACCGAATTCACTCTAGACACCCAGCACCCAGTCGTTGGCTTAATTACCGAATGGTTAACGCCTGAAGGCAAAATAGAAACACGCGATACCAATTCAGACCTAGGCGGCACCATGCGTTTAGGTGGCCAAGTTTGCCACCTAGAACCAAACACTAAAGCCTTTGCCAGTTATGGTGCAGAAAAAATTGTTGAGCGTCACCGACACCGCTACGAAGTAAACAACCAATTTATTGGTGAGTTAGAAAAAGCAGGCCTAGTTATTTCAGGTCGCAGTGAAGACAAAGCACTAGTAGAAATGATTGAACTACCAGACCACCCTTGGTTTGTTGCTTGCCAGTTTCACCCAGAATTTACATCGACACCGCGTGATGGACACCCACTTTTTACTGAGTTTGTAAATGCAGCACTTACTCACAAGGCTGAACGTAAAAATACGGGTAACCTAGTATGAATCCAAGCCCTAGCAACCTAGCCAGTATCAAGGTCGCAGACCTTAGGCTGGCTAATGACCGTCCATTTGTTTTATTAGGCGGCATGAATGTATTGGAATCTCGTGATATGGCTATGCGTATCGCTGAGCACTATGTTGAAGTCACCCAAAAACTGGGCATTCCTTATATTTTTAAAGCCAGTTTTGATAAAGCCAACCGCTCGTCTATTCACTCCTTCCGTGGCCCAGGTTTAGATGAAGGCTTAAAGCTATTACAAGAAATTAAAACCACTTTTAACTTACCCGTTATTAGCGATATCCATGAATGGGAACAGGCAGCGCCAGCCGCAGAAGTGTTAGATATTCTACAACTACCCGCTTTTTTAGCACGGCAAACCGATTTAGTCACTGCCATGGCTAAAACAGGCAAACCCATTAACGTAAAAAAACCCCAATTCATGTCACCTAGCCAAGTGGGCAATTTGGTTGAAAAGTTTGCTGAAAACGGCAATAACCAAGTCATGCTCTGTGAACGTGGCGCTTGTTTTGGCTACGATAACCTAGTGGTCGATATGCTCGGTTTTGGCGTAATGAAAAAAGTAGCTAATAACGCACCTATTATTTTTGATGTGACTCATGCTTTACAAATGCGTGATGCCACCGGCGCTGCTTCAGGTGGTCGTCGTCAACAAGTGGCAGAACTAGGCCGTGCTGGTTTAAGCCAAGGTATAGCGGGTTTGTTTTTAGAAGCTCACCCTAACCCAGACCAAGCCAAATGCGATGGCCCTTCAGCTTTACCCCTAGATAAACTCGAACCCTTTTTACAGCAGATGAAAGCCGTGGATGACTTAATTAAATCCCTGCCAGAACTGCATATAGATTAAAAATATTAATAACTAACTATCCTGACTGACATACTTGGAGACTTCTTTTCATGGCTAAGATTATCGACATTAAAGGGCGTGAAGTTCTGGATTCACGCGGCAACCCCACCATAATGGTTGACCTAAAAGTAGAAGGTGGTTTTAAAGGTTCTGCCTGCGCTCCTTCGGGTGCTTCCACGGGTTCTCGTGAGGCATTAGAGCTGCGTGATGGTGACAAGTCTCGCTACCTAGGCAAGGGCGTTCTTAAAGCCGTAGCCAATGTGAATGGCCCCATTCGTGATGCTTTGTTAGGTCAGGATGTAACTCAGCAGGCTAATCTAGATAAAATCATGTTAGAACTAGACGGCACAGAAAACAAAGCCAAGCTAGGTGCTAACGCTATTTTGGCTGTTTCTTTAGCCGCTGCCAAAGCTGCGGCTGAAGCAAAAGGCATCGAACTATTCGAGCACATAGCCAACATTAATGGCACGCCGGGTATTTATTCTATGCCAGTGCCTATGATGAATATTATTAACGGTGGCGAACACGCTGACAATAACGTTGATATTCAAGAATTTATGGTACAGCCAGTTTCAGCACCTAACTTTGCTGAAGCACTTCGCGCCGGTGCAGAAATTTTTCATGCACTTAAAAAAGTATTACAAGATAAAAACCTTAGTACCTCAGTGGGTGACGAAGGTGGCTTTGCACCCAACCTAGCCTCTAATGCTGAAGCCCTAGCGGTAATTAAACTTGCCGTTGCTGATGCCGGTTATGAATTAGGCAAAGACATTACCCTAGCCTTAGATTGTGCAGCTTCTGAATTTTACAAAGATGGCCAGTACAACCTAGCTGGTGAAGGTAAAGTTTTTACTGCTGAAGAGTTTAGTGATTATTTAGCAGACCTTTGCCAAACCTACCCCATTGTTTCGATTGAAGACGGCCAAGATGAATCTGACTGGGCTGGCTGGAAAATTCAAACCGAAAAACTAGGTGATAAAGTTCAGCTAGTGGGTGATGACCTGTTCGTAACCAATACTAAAATATTACAAGAAGGCATTAGCAAAAACATTGCTAACTCCATTCTTATTAAATTCAACCAAATTGGTACGCTAACAGAAACCCTAGAAGCCATTCAAATGGCAAAAGATGCGGGCTATTCAGTGGTTATTTCTCACCGTTCCGGTGAGACAGAAGATGCAACCATTGCTGACCTAGCTGTAGGCACAGCAGCTGGCCAAATTAAAACTGGCTCACTTTGCCGTTCCGACCGAGTTGCTAAATACAACCGCTTACTCGTTATAGAAGAAATTCTAGGCAAACAAGCACCCTATGCAGGCTTAAAAGCCATTAAAGGCCAGTAGCCAGAAAAGTGTTTATCTAGCCAAGGAAGGAAAGGTAGACATTATTTTTAAGCTGCTATAAATAAAGAGTGCCTTATAAACTAACCCTGAAAGTTGGAAATCCAGTTTCAGGGTTTTTTCTAATTATTATTTCACTCTAGCTGCTGGAATTTATGTCTCGAATCTTATCTGTCTTAGTCATATTGCTACTACTCATTACTCAATACCGTCTTTGGTGGGGTGAGAATGGCTTGCTTGAATATTGGCAAACTCAAGAGCTGGTTTCTAACTTAGAAGCTAATAACCAGCAACTGCAAAAACGTAATTCACGACTGGATGCACAAGTACAAGACTTAAAAAGCGGTTTAGATGCCGTAGCAGAACGTGCACGTTTCGATTTAGGCATGATAGGTAAAAATGAAACATTTTTCTGGCTTATTGGTGAGCCTCCCCAGTCTTTTACAGAACCTCTGCCTGAGATGGAGCAACAACCATGACAAATCTTGCTTCTAGTAATCGCCTTTGGTGTTTACTACCTGCAGCTGGTATAGGTCAAAGGATGGGCTCTAATCTGCCCAAGCAATACCTTCCATTAGCTAAAAAAACACTGTTAGAGGTTACACTCGAACGCTTGCATCTAGCCTTTCCAGAAGCTGTTTTAGTCTTACCCCTCCATGCAGAAGACCTTTGGTGGCCTGCAGTAAAGCTAAGGTTTTTAAACCGCTACCCGCAAGCAAAACTTATAACCTGCCTTGGTGGCAAAGAAAGGGCTGATTCTGTTTTAAATGGGCTGAATGCCTTGGCTAAACTCGCTCAACCCAATGATTGGGTAATCGTTCATGATATAGCAAGACCTTGTGTTACCTTGCAGGATTTACACCAGTTTTACCAAGCCTTAAAAGATCATCCCGTTGGTGGCCTGCTTGCTGCCCCCGTAGCCGATACCATGAAACGTGGAAAAAACCTTAGCAACAGCGCCAGCAACACGTCTATTCAAGAAGTTTGCGCTACACTAGACCGTAATCAACTCTGGCATGCACTAACACCACAAATGTTTCGCTTTAATAAGCTACACTCAGCTTTGTCTGATGGTTTGGCTCAAGGGTTAAGTTTAACCGATGAATCTTCAGCCTTAGAGGCAGCAGGTTACCAGCCACTTTTAATTCCAGGAAGAAGAGACAATATTAAGATTACACACCCTGAAGACCTTCCTTTTGCTGAGTTGCTTTTAACTCATCAACAAACCCCTTAGGAAAAAAATAACCATGCGTATCGGACAAGGCTTTGATGTTCATAAATTTGGGCCCGGCGAATTTATTACTCTAGGTGGCGTACAAATTCCTTACCATCAAGGTTTTATAGCACACTCAGATGGTGATGTGCTTATTCACGCCTTGTGTGATGCGCTTCTCGGTGCTTGTGGCTTAGGAGATATAGGCCATCACTTTCCTGATACAGATCCGGCCTTTGCTGGTGTAGACAGCCGCATTTTATTAAGAAAAGTTATGCAAGAAGTTAGTCAGCGGGGTTATCAACTGACTAATGCCGACATGACGATTATTGCTCAAGCACCCAAAATGATGCCTCACCTATCAGCCATGCTAGAAAAACTAGCGGAAGACTTGAATACCAGCGTGGAAAGATTAAACATTAAAGCCAGCACCACTGAAAAACTTGGTTTTGTTGGGCGTAATGAAGGTATTAGTGCTCTTGCTGTTGTTCTTTTGGAAGCCTCATGCTCTTAGAAAGCTCACAAACCCTGCTACCTACCGCCCTGCCCACATCACCCTGGCAGGGCGTTTATCGCTTACAGCCTGAAGATTTCCAAGTAGAAGAAGTTTTAGGTTTTGAACCCGAAGGCCAGGGCGAACACTTGTATTTATGGGTAGAAAAAAAAGGCAGTAACACCCTTTTTGTAGCTCAAGAACTGGCTAGAAGTGCAGGTATTCACCCCGCTGCAGTTGCCTATTCCGGCTTAAAAGATCGCCACGCTGTTACCCGTCAGTGGTTTTCTTTACACCTGCCAGGCAAAGCAGACCCCACCGTTGAAAGCCTTAATTCTGCCAACTGGCAAGTTTTAAAAATGGCTCGCCACCCACGTAAATTAAAACGTGGCACTCACCGCTGCAACCATTTCACCTTACGTTTACGTATTGATAATAACGATGAGTCTACAGGTAGCTGGTTAGAAGTGCGCTGGCAACAAATTATTCAACAGGGTGTACCTAATTATTTTGGTCCTCAGCGTTTTGGGCGAGGTAATCAAAATATAGCCAAAGCTATCGATTGGCTAATGGCAGACCCACCCACAAAACCACCAAAACGCCAAGAAAAAGGCATCTATCTCTCTGCTTTGCGCAGTGCATTATTTAATCGCTGGTTGGCAGAAATAATCACTAACAACCTTTGGCAAAACCCACTAGATGGAAGCTGCTTTAACCTACAAGGGACACGCAGCTATTTTGCTGATCCAACAGCAACGGATATAAAAAAACGCCTAGCCAGTGGTGACATTAACCCTGCAGGTCCTTTGGCAGGTAAGGGTGAATTGCAAAGCTCTGGGCTTGCCTTAAAAGCTGAGCAAGCTTTTCGTGAAACCTATTTACCCTATTGGCAAGCTTTAGAAAAGCAAGGGTTAAGGCTAGAATACCGCCCATTACGCATGTTACCTCAAGCAACTAGCTTTAATTGGCAAGCACCTTGGTTAACGATCAGCTTTAGCTTACCTAGCGGTTGTTTTGCTACCAGTATGTTAGCTGAACTACTGAATGCCAGCGATGCACAAATTTCTTAGGGAATCTTCTTATGAAGCTACTTTTATCAAACGATGATGGTGTTCATGCTGATGGATTAGCAACACTTGCTGCTGCTTTAAAAGATTTGGGTGATTTATTAGTAGTCGCACCTGATCGTAACCGTAGTGGTGCCAGCAATTCACTTTCGTTAGATCGCCCACTCTACCCACAACAACTGAACAATGGTTTTTGGTCAGTTGACGGCACACCTACAGACTGTGTTCATCTAGCGATGGGCGGTGTCTTTGGTGACCTGCCCGACTTAGTAATTTCAGGCATTAACCATGGCGCTAACCTAGGCGATGATGTGCTTTATTCTGGTACTGTTGCCGCTGCAACGGAAGGGCGCTTTTTAGGTTTGCCCGCCCTAGCCGTTTCATTAGCAGGCAATAACCATTTTGCTACCGCGGCAGAAGTTGTTCGCAAACTAGTTAAAAGCTATCTTTCTAAGCAAAATAAACTACAACTACCACCTCGCAGTTTATTAAACATCAATGTACCCGATGTACCCCTTTTTGCTTTAAAAGGTTATGAAATTACTACCCTTGGTCATAGACACAAGGGGGTCGACCCAATTAAAACAGTTGATCCTCGTGGTCAAGCACGCTACTGGATAGGCGGTGTTGGCAATGCCGCTGAAGCAGGTGTTGGAACAGACTTCCACGCAATCAATAATGGGCAGGTTTCTATAACTCCTTTACAGTTTGATATGACTCGGCATGAAAGCCTTGATCAGGTGAAAAAATGGCTGAATTCTTGCGATTAAACCCTCAATTCAAGGGTATAGGTTTTACCTCACAGCGCACGCGTGACCGAATGATAAAGCGCCTTGTTGAGCAGGGCATAAAAAACACTCAGGTATTAGATGCCCTCAGCTATTTACCTAGGCATTTGTTCTTAGATGAAGCACTGGCTCACCGTGCCTATGAAGATACAGCCCTGCCTATAGGCCTAGGCCAAACCCTTAGCCAGCCCTATATAGTAGCGCGTATGACTGAATTACTATTAGAAATAGAGCCCAAAAAAGTCCTTGAAATCGGAACAGGGTCTGGCTTTCAAGCGGCTGTTCTAGGTTGTTTAGTGCCTGAAGTTTGGAGTGTCGAACGCCTAGACCCATTACTTGAAAAAGCACGCCATAGAATTAAAAACTTAGCGCTTAAAAATATAAAGCTCCACCATGCCGACGGCAACTTTGGATTAGAGCGCGAAGCACCCTTCGATGCCATTTTAGTAACAGCCGCACCTAAAGAAGTTCCACCGAGTCTTTTTCAACAACTAGCCGAAGGTGGGCGCTTAATTGTACCTTTAGGTGACGAGCAACAAATGTTAAGTGTATTTGATAAACAGGATGGCAAGATGATTCAAACAGATGTCGCAGCAGTACGCTTTGTACCCCTCTTGCCTGGAGCTCAAAAGTGAAGCTTTGGCAAATTTACCTACGCGGCATGTTAATGGGTGCAGCAGATATCGTCCCTGGTATTTCTGGCGGTACAGTAGCTTTTATTACTGGTATTTATGAGCGCCTAATTAATAGCCTACGCAGCTTCGATTTAAAGCTCTGGTCAGTATGGAAAAAATCAGGTTTAAAAGGTGTGTATAAGGCAGTAGATGCTACTTTTCTTATCACCCTGATTGCCGGCATTTTATCCAGCGTTTTACTCCTCTCCCACCTAATAAGCTGGTTACTTGCTAGTTACCCCCTACACCTTAATGGTTTGTTTTTTGGTTTGGTTGTTGGATCAGCCGTAATTATTTCTCGAGAAATGGGTGGCTGGACACTCCATCAGCTGTTTTTTATGTTGCTAGGTGCAGTGCTGGCTAGTTTTATTAGCCTAGTGTTACCCAGTATCGGTAGCCTTACACCCCTCACTTTTTTTATTGCCGGTATGATAGCTATTTGTGCCATGATCTTGCCTGGTATTTCAGGTAGCTTTTTATTGCTAACCCTTGGTCTTTACGGCCCACTGGTTGAAGCCGTTAAAGCATTCAACCTAGTTTTTATAGCAGCTTTTGCCGTTGGTGCTGGCTCTGGGCTATTAGCTTTTTCCCATCTACTAGGTTGGCTATTTGATCATTTTAGAGCAGCAACCTTTGCCGTTTTATTCGGCTTTGTTATTGCTTCGCTTAAGCATATTTGGCCTTGGCAATTCTTAACTAGTTATAAAATAAATGAACAAGGAAAAATGCTTCCTTTAGACACACAAGTGTTACTTCCTTGGAAATACAGCCAAATAACTGAACTACCCTCACATCAACTCAGTGTTTTAATTTTAATGCTGCTTGGCCTACTCGCGGTGATCTACCTAGCTTCTAGAAACAAATAATTTAAAAGCCACTTAAGCGGCATATAACTTGCAGGTTTTAGTTTAGCAATCAAGTCATCCTCCTATAGCACCAACTAGGTGCTATAGCAGCTTAAAGGAGCAGAGACATGACAAAATCAACGCTAAAACAAGCAAGCAAACTGGCTCAACCTACTGAGCTAGATGAATTCAAAGAAGCTAACCTACTAGACGACCCACAACCGCTAGAACTAGAAGCAAGTGATGCTTTTGAGCAAGCATTAGAAAATGAACGCCTAACGCGCAACAACACCCTTGATGCAACCCAAATCTACTTAAATGAAATAGGCCGCTCACCCCTACTAACGGCCGAAGAAGAAATATTTTTTGGACGCTTAGCCAGGCAAGGCGATGCAGCAGGCCGCAAACGCATGATTGAAAGCAACCTACGCTTGGTTGTAAAAATTGCCAGACGCTACAACAACCGTGGTTTGGCCTTATTAGATTTAATAGAAGAAGGGAATTTAGGTTTAATTAGAGCCGTAGAAAAGTTCGATCCAGAACGCGGTTTTCGCTTCTCCACCTATGCAACCTGGTGGATAAGACAAACCATTGAACGTGCTTTAATGAACCAAACCCGCACAGTGCGCTTACCCATTCATGTTGTTAAAGAACTGAATACCTACCTAAGAACAACACGCGAACTATCACAAACACTCGACAAAGAAGCAACACCAGAAGACCTTGCCAACCACCTAGAAAAACCCCTAGATACAATTAAAAATATTCTGGGCTTAAATGAGCGTAATACATCTTTTGATCAGCCTAGTGGCCCCAATGCTGACCGCCCCTTATTAGAAACCCTAGCTGGTGAAGAAGCAGATCCTTTAGATGAAGTTCAACAACAAGATATTTGTGCCTATGTAGATAACTGGCTTAACACCCTGCCTGATAAACAGCGTGAAGTTATAGTAAGACGCTTTGGTCTTAGAGGGCATGAAGCCACTACCCTAGAAGAAGTTGGTCAGGAAATAGGTTTAACTCGTGAAAGAGTAAGACAAATTCAAATGGAAGCCTTAAAACGCTTAAGAAAACTCCTTGATAGGCAAGGAATAAGCATGGAAGCTGTGATAAGTGGTTAGTTCCATGTACGCATTTGCATACATGACTGAGTGCTATCAACAGCAAAAAAATCAACTTTACTTGCTTCAGATCAAATTACAAATATAACTAATTGATTTATAAGGATTTAAAAAATATAGCATAAGTAAGTGATAAGAAAAGCAGGCCTTTTTACTTCACGCAAAAGTGCTAATCTACACTTGTCGTCACGGAGCTAGGAAGCAAGATAACAGGGACAAAAGGAAGCAAGGTGCAGCGTTGAAGGAGGTCAGGATGACCAAACGAGAAAGCATCGGAGCAGTCTTGGAAAGGCTGAACAAGCAGGTAGGCTTTAATCTAAACAAGGATGTTAAGAGCAAATTGCAAAAGGCATGTTCAGGGAGAAACAGCCAAGTAAGGATACAGTATAAGGAAATACCCCGGGCGGCTTAGGCCGCCCTTATTTTTTCATGTTATACTTCCGCGCCTTACAGATAACCCATCTCAGCAAGTCTATTATTATGCAAATAAGAAGAATACTGGCGCTTCTACTGGTCTTTTTTAGTCTTCCCCTTATGGCTCAGACTAACAACACCTACCTTACACCTTCCGACCAGTACACCTCCTTGCTTAAGTGCCATAGCCTTGCTTGCCAATACTGGTTAGCTAGCCCAACAGCTACACAACTAACCAGCAGTAACACCAACCTAGCAGCTAGACCCCGCTCAGAAAAATACAGCAGTATGGTTACAGAAACACGTAATATGGGTATTTTATCGCTAGGAATTATGGCGCTACTTTATGTTATGCCTGAAAGTGTCTCTAAATGGGATAGAGACGAAATGAAGTTCAACACCCTGGGTGATAAGTGGTTAGAAAACAACCGAGCCGGCCCAGTTTGGGACCAAGACGAGTGGGAAATTAACTATATTGGTCACCCTTATTTTGGTGCTGCCTATTACATGGTAGCTCGTAATCAAGGGCTGACTCCGCTTGAATCTGGAGCCTATTCTTTTTTAATGTCTAGTTTTTTATGGGAAATGGGTATTGAAGCCTTTGCAGAAGTACCTTCCAAGCAAGACATTATTATCACCCCGTTAATTGGTTCCGTTATAGGTGAAGCCTTTTATATATGGGAAAAACGCATAGAGGCAAATAACAACCTAGTAATGGGCTCCTCTTTTCTTGGAAAAACCACTCTAGTGCTTTTAAACCCTGCTGGCACTACCTCTGCTGGGATAAACCGCCTACTTAATGGCGAAGCATCTGAGTTATCTGGTCTAAGCAGTGGCTGGGTTGTTAAGCCACCTCGCTCAAGTTTTACTCCTGGCAAAGGACAGGTTGCTGAACCTGGTTGGATAGGCTTAGAAGTTAAATATGGTTTTTAAGAAGAAAAGTTTAATACTATAAAAACTTCTGCTTGGCTTTTAATTTTTACATCCTGCTGTGTCGTTGGATTAGTTAACTTAGCATCAAAACCACCAAAACGCAGACCCGTTTCTACCTGCCAGCCACTTTTTCTTAAGGGAAACAACACCCCAGCTTGCACACCTGCTGAAGCTCCTGACTGGTAGTTTTTTGCTGCATCCAGTTCTAAATCTACCAAGCCACCATACACACCTGCAAAAGGTCGCCAAGTTTCTCCGGCTCGCCAAAGGTAATCATAGTTAGCGTGAATAGTACGAGTGCTGGCAGAGTCCCAAGAATAAAAATTTAAATCGGCATAAACTCGGTAAGCAACCTCAGTCACACCTAAAATAAAACCATAACCACTAGCCGTTGTTTCATTCAAACCACTAAAGTTTGTATTCACTGCTGCCAGCCTAACCCCAAACAAAGGTAAGGTTTCAGCCCTAGAACTAGGGCTAACAGCCAAACCTACTAGAAGCACTAGTAACAAAAAAGCTGCTTGTGAAGAGTGTAAAAACTTAAACCTCATAGACCACCTCTTTAAATTTTACAGCAGGATAACGCTTTTTACCTGACGCTTCACCTAGCTTAGGGTAAAATGATTTATATCAATTTTCCTTCTGCTGCACTCGGTACCCTTCATGTCTGTTCGTAAAATCTTTGATTATCCAAAATACTGGGCTGAATGCTTTGGCACAGCGCCTTTTTTACCCATGAGCCGCGAGGAAATGGATTTATTAGGCTGGGATAGGTGCGACATTATACTCGTAACCGGTGATGCCTATGTTGATCACCCTTCCTTTGGCATGGCGGTCATAGGCCGCACACTTGAAGCACAGGGTTTTCGAGTTGGCATTATTGCTCAGCCAGACTGGCACTCTAAAGAAGATTTTATGAAACTAGGCAAGCCCGAACTCTATTTTGGGGTAACGGCTGGCAACATGGATTCCATGATTAACCGCTATACTGCAGAACGCAAAATTCGTTCTGATGATGCTTACACCCCCGGAGATATCGGAGGTAAGCGCCCCGACCGTGCCAGCCTTGTTTATACCCAACGCTGTAAAGAAGCTTGGAAGGATGTGCCTGTTGTACTCGGCGGTATTGAAGCATCACTAAGACGCATTGCCCACTACGACTATTGGCAAGATAAGGTTCGTCGCTCTATTTTAGTTGATGCTAAAGCCGATATTTTACTCTTTGGTAATGCTGAACGCGCCTTAATAGAAGTAACCCACCGTATAGCTCAGGGTGAAGCTATCAGCAGCATTACTGATGTACGCGGCACAGCTTTTATTCGCAAAGATACGCCAGCGGACTGGCTAGAAATTGACTCCACTCGAGTTGACCGCCCCGGTCGTATTGATAAAATTATTAACCCCTATGTGAATACTCAAGATACTGAGGCCTGCGCTGTAGAACAGCAAAAGCAGCCGCCCTTAGATAACTTAAATTATGACAACCAAACCGAACAGGCACTAGAACTACTCACTGCTGAACAGGCTGCCGAACGCCGCAAACTCGAAAAGCTAGTCACCAGCACCCACCGCTCTAAAAGTGTTATTCGCTTACCTAGCTTTGAACGGGTAAGTAAAGACCCAGTGCTTTATGCCCATGCTAACCGTGTACTTCACCTAGAAACCAACCCAGGCAATGCCCGTGCACTTGTTCAAAAACACGGCGAACAAGATTTATGGATTAACCCACCACCCATACCTTTATCCACCGAGGAAATGGACGCAGTATTTGACCAACCCTATGCCCGTGCGCCTCACCCTGTTTATGGTGATGCCAAAATTCCCGCTTGGGATATGATACGTTTTTCAGTGAATATTATGCGTGGTTGTTTTGGTGGCTGTACCTTTTGTTCAATTACCGAACATGAAGGACGCATTATTCAAAACCGTTCTAAAGATTCTATTCTGCGTGAAATTGAAGCCATGCGCGACAAGGTTAAAGGCTTTACTGGCATAGTGTCTGATTTGGGTGGTCCTACCGCCAATATGTACCGCCTAGCCTGCAAAGACCCTAAGGTAGAAGCTTCTTGCCGCCGACCTTCGTGTGTTTTTCCCGGCATCTGTTCTAACTTAAATACCGATCACAGTGCTTTAATAGAACTCTACAAAGAAGCACGTACACTGCCTGGTGTTAAAAAAGTATTAATTGCTTCAGGTCTGCGTTATGACCTAGCCGTAGAATCACCTGAATACATCAAAGAACTGGTTACTCACCATGTAGGGGGCTACTTAAAAATTGCCCCTGAACATACCGAAGCTGGGCCTTTATCAAAAATGATGAAGCCGGGCATCGACAGCTACGACCGCTTTGAGCAGCTTTTTAATAAGTTTTCTAAAGAAGCAGGTAAAAAACAGTACTTAATTCCCTACTTTATTGCCGCCCACCCAGGCACTAATGATGAAGATATGATGAACTTGGCGCTTTGGTTAAAAGGCAAGGGGTTAAGAGCCGACCAAGTACAAGCGTTTTATCCTTCGCCTATGGCAACCGCCACCACCATGTACCACACCGAGCGTAACCCACTTAGCAAGGTCGACTATAAAAGTGACAAGCTAGAACCCATTAAAGGTGAGCGCCAGCGCCGTTTGCACAAGGCTTTTTTACGCTACCACGACCCAAAAAACTGGCCAATGCTGCGCGAAGCTTTAACCACTATGGGTAGAACAGATTTAATTGGCTATAGCAAAAAACACCTAGTACCACCCACTGACCCAATCAAAGGCACTGAAAAAGCCAAACAGTTTCAAGGCAAGGCTAGAATTTTAACTCAGCATACTGGCCTACCACCTAGAGGCAAACCCAAGGCAGGCAACCGAACCAAGTCAAAGAAAAGGGCTTAGAAAAATAGTAGAGCTAAAATAATAAAGGCAGCCTTGGCTGCCTTTGTTTAGGTTAATAGTTAATTTCGAAGTCGCTGTCGAGTTCAGGAGTAAACGCATCAGTACCCCCATCTCCAAAAGCAGGCTGATAATCTATTGCTGTACCACCGTTAGCATTTATATTAGCAGCAAAAGCTTGACCTACAATGGTACCTGAACCACCAAGCTTTAAATCAGATAAAGCATAAACCACCCCATAAAGCTTAGTACCACCTGATATTTTAACTGCTTCTTTTTTACCAGCATAAGTTGATAGCAAGGTAAATAAAGGTTCACCCTTATCGTTAACGGCATTTTTATTTAAAAACTCAAACCCACCCGTTAACTTGAATTCGCCAGTAACAATTAGCGTAAGACTAGAGTCTGAGTCTATTTGCATACTAGCACCACCATTCATTTCTACATCACCATCAATAAAAAGTATGACTCTACCCCCTGAAATAGTTAAAGAAGGGTCTTTGCCACCGCTATTAATTTTAAAGTCATCAAATACTCTTAAACTTACATCTTCACCTAACAATGAAACTGGTGAATAAATAGGAATATCAACTTCTTGATGGTCTTCCACTCGCCAATCAGCATTATAGACTTCAAATTTTTCTGGCGTTATTCTGGCTCGTTGAAATGGAAACTGACCCATTTCTTTTTTCTGCCCATGCTCTAAGTTTGCAAAAGCATCTCTGACACTAGCTTTTGGTAGGTTGTTAAGTAGTATTTCTTTGTCATCTTGATCCGTATAAAAGCTTTCATTCATTGCTTTTTCTAAGCCTAGTGGATCAACTTTAATTTTTTCATCCAGTAGCATTTTTTCTGCTTTTTTATACCAGTTCTTATCTTTCATATTGTTAGGCATATCTATTTCTTCATAAGCCAGATTTCCATCAGTGATTTCAGCACCACCTTTGATAACTATTCCGCTAGCCGCTACATTGCCCTTTACTTCAGCACCACCCGTAAGTGATAGGGTTCCTGAAGTAACAGCAGCATTATTACCAAAACCATGTTGGTTAAAGACGTTATTTAAGCCGTCTATAACACCATTAGGTTCAGGGTTGTTATTTTTTATTAAAATTTTTCCGTTTCCAGCAATACGACTAATGGGCTTACTTTCATCGCCTTGCCAAGCAATCAAATTAAATTGAAACTCTTTTTCAACCTTAGGATCATCACCCGTGTAATCTTTACAACTACCTAGCTTCACTAACTTCCAATAAATGGCCGGGTTATTGTCTGTAGCAGTTTGAAAAGTCTTTTTAATAGCTAATAACTCATCACTTAGCTCACTTTTAATAGCTTCACATACAGAAGCTGCAGAATCACCATCTGCATTATTAGAGTTGCTAGTTGTTTCAACACGGTACATTCCCGCATAAATGGCTGACTCTAGGCTAGCGGCATGGACTTGACTGGTAGCAAGGCGTTCTTCTGCGCCAGAGCGATTAGAAGATGCAACAAAAACAGCACCTACAAATAGCATGGCAATTAAGGCTACAACTAAAATATAGCCTTGCTGAGTATTACGTTTTTTAGGCTGAGTTTTCATATCGACTCCTTTTAATATTAATTATTTTTATTATTCTTTATTTTATTATCATGCTTAGATCGCAAATAGAAAGTACTATTATATTCAAAGTCTTTTTCTATTTCTAAAAATTCATTTTTATCTAGTATTAACCCTACTCTTACCGCAATTACTTCACCTAGCGTGGTTTCTTCGCACGCTTTAAACTCTATTAATTTATCTGTACCGATTTCAATTTTTGCACATTCTAAGTTTAGTTTAGTAACACCAAAGGCTATAACTTCTGAATGGCTAACTGTAGAGCCACCCGTAGCATACTCCACTTCGCACACTAGCTTGTTATCTACGAGTGAGTAGGTTTCAGTAAAATTCTGCTGCATCTTTTTAGCTAAGCAGCTTTGTGTTTCCCTATCTGCGTTACTATTTATTTTGATACTTAGTTGAGTATTACTGCTAGTAGCATTAACTTTTTCTGCACCTCGAGTGCTTCTGGCTAAACTAGAAGTAATAAAGCTTAAAGACTCATACAGATTGCCATAGTCTTGCGTCAGGTTTTGTGCTCGGGTTATAGCGCTAACACTAGTAGCGATACCTGCCATAAGCAAAGCACCTAAAGCTAGGGTAATTAGCTGCTCTATTAAAGTAAAACCTTCTTGTTTAGCTTTATTTTTCAATTAATTACCCTTACAACCATCTTTTTCATATCGAACTATAAGACTCTGTTTTACTTCGTCTTTTTTTGCATTAGTGGGTTTTATAGTTAACTCAAACTCCCAGTAGCTATTCTCATCTAGAGTTCTTACTATTCTATTTATTTTATTCTCACCTGCTATTTCGTTTTGCGGATGATATACAGCTATTAAATCACTACGCCAACTCGCTCTTGAATCTTTAAAATGCTTGCTGCGCCATTCAGTTTCATGTTTTTCAATAAAAGCATCGAGCCCTTTATCAGTTGGATTATTTTCAATAAATTTTTTTCGTGCGTTTTCATCTTGCTTACTAAGGTAACAAGCATCAGCATTTAACCTAGCTTGCAGGTCTTGTGCATACAGCCCAGCTAGGTTTTTTTGGTGGGTTTCAAAACCCCTTTGTTGACTACCCACCTGCATAGTTACCACAGCGACTAAACCTAGGGTAATCACCAAGCCTGCGATTAGTACTTCTAGTAGAGTAAATCCTTGCTGTTTCATTTTATCTGCATTCACTCTTATCTAGTATTTCTCGAATACGCACTCGGCCATTAAAACAAACCTCAACCTGCCGCTTGAGCTTTTCAGTGCTTATTTCAAGGTAAACATCTTTATTTTCATCGCTGGGTTTTCGATTACCCCTAGATTCAAACTCAATTTTATTATCTTCTACACCCTTGAAAACCAAGCTAATTTGTTCATTTATTTCATGGTGTTGTTCAAGCTTCTGGTCAGTATCATTTACAGTAAAAGTACCTAATAAAACACTTGCGTCTTGGGTGCATTGCGTTGCCGTTTTACTTGTTATAAAACAAAGCCTAGCATCAGTTTTCAGGCGGGTTGCGTCATTTCGAGTATAAAGGAGGGCGCTATAGGCAGCGTTAGTTGCACTAACTAAGCGACTCTTTTCTAACATTGCTTGCCCTGAGGGTACTAGCACGCCTAGTGTTAGGGCAATTAACCCCAGCACAACTAAAAGCTCCAGCAGATTAAACCCTTGCTGTGGTGAAAAGTTTTTAGTGTTTCGATGAGTCAGCATGTAAGTCCCATCCTAGGTTACACAAAACAACTGTTACATAAAATAATATAGTTCACTATATTCATACACCCAAAGATAAGCAAGCAAGTCCTTTTTGTCCTTAATTTAAAATAAATCTTCTGGGTCAACATCCAAAGACCAGCGTACTCGGCGTGCTTCTGCACTACCTTCTAACCAAGCTAAAAGCCTTGCCATTAGACGGTGTAGAGGTGCACGTTTATTGGCATGTAAAAGTAATTGCATGTGATAACGACCCTGCCGCCTTTCCATGGGGGCTGGCACTGGACCTAAAAGGGTAACCCCTTCTTGATTCAGCAAGTTAGCCTGTTCAGCTAACAAGCGCATAAATTCTTCTACCTGTTCTGTTTTGGGTGCTTCTGCCCTTAACATGGCTAGGTAGGCATAGGGTGGCCAGTTAATTTTTTTTCTTTCTTCTAACAAATCTAGCGCCAGCGCTTCATAACCTTCGATGC
The DNA here is from genome assembly GCF_000422325.1 of Marinospirillum minutulum DSM 6287. Lineage (GTDB taxonomy): Bacteria > Pseudomonadota > Gammaproteobacteria > Pseudomonadales > Halomonadaceae > Marinospirillum > Marinospirillum minutulum. Next base: position 195,846 of record NZ_AULO01000009.1, on the reverse strand, counting down.
ATAGTTTTTCTAACCTAGGGTCATCGCTGTGATGCGTTTGAATAATCACTTCACCCGGTTTTTCTTCTCTACCTGCCCTGCCTGCCACCTGAATAATTAGCTGGGCAGTGCGTTCCATGGCTCGTGGATCGCTAGAATAAAGCCCATGATCTGCATTTAATAAGGTGGCTAGGGTTACATCAGGAAAATGATGCCCCTTAGCTAACATTTGTGTGCCTAATAAAATAGCAGGGCGCTGGCGAGCTACTTGATCTAGTTTGCTGGCTAGGTCGTTACGGTTTTTTACGCTGTCTCTATCTAGGCGAATAACAGGAATATCAGGGTAACGCGCTTGCAGTGTTTCTTCTGCCCTTTCTGTACCTGCACCCAAAGGCTTTAACTCTCCTTCAACACATTGTGGGCAGTTAGTGGGCAGGGGTTGTTGTTGATCGCAATGGTGGCAATGCAGTTTTGGGGGTTCTCTATGCCAAGTCATACGCGCATCACAATGCAAGCACCCTGCTATCCAACCGCAGCTAGTACACATTAATACTGGGGCAAAACCACGGCGGTTTAACAGCACCAGCACTTGGTTTTCTTCTTTTAAATGTTTATCCATGGCTAGAAGTAAAGGCTCAGAAAACCCACCGACTAAATGACGGTTACGTATATCGAGTAGCTTAGGCTCTGGCACTAGCACGCCTGCGCCTGGCCTTTGTTTTAAATGCAGCCAAAGGTAAGCCCCTTCTTTAGCCTTAGCCAAACTTTCTAGAGAAGGCGTTGCCGAACCCAGTAATACGGGGAGGTTTTCTTTTTTTGCACGTAAAATGGCTAAGTCTCTAGCCTGGTAGCGCACACCTTCTTGCTGTTTAAAGGATGAGTCATGCTCTTCATCAACAATAATTAAACCTAGCTTTGGCAGGGGTGTAAAAATAGCTGATCTTGTACCTAACACCACAGAAGCACGCCCTTCTAACGCACTACGCCAAGCCGTAAGTCGCTCTTTGTCTGCCATACCTGAGTGCATAGCTACCACTCGTCGATTAAAACGGCGTTCAAAACGCTTGAGGGTTTGTGGGGTTAAACCAATTTCGGGTATTAACACCAACACCTGCTTACCCTGCTCTAATAGGTGTTGAATTAACTGCAAGTAAACTTCTGTTTTACCGCTACCTGTAACACCTTGCAAAAGGGCAGGACTAAAAGCACCTACTTTACTAACCAGCAATTCCACTACCGCTTGTTGTTCACTGGTTAGTTTTAAGGGAACTTCGGCAAGCACACTGGTTGGAAGGTGCTCAGCAGGGGCTAGCTGGGGTAAGCCTACACCTTTTTTTTGTGTGGCCAGTTTTTGTAGTTCTATTAATTTTTTGCTTTCTAAGCCTTGCAGCATGGCTAGGGTAAAGCCTTCTGACTGCAAAGATTTTTGCGTTTTGGGAAGACCACTGGTTTGTAAAGTGCGTATTAAGGCTGCTTGGCGTGGTGCTCGCTTTAACGCTTCAATAGAAGTTGTACGACCTAATTCTGTTAACTGCCAACGTGGTTCTTGCGGTGGGTGTAAAGCTTGCCCTTGACGCAATAAAGCCGGTAAAGCAGCGCTAACCACCTCGCCAAGTGGTTGATGATAATAACTGGCTATCCAGCTTATAAAATCTAGATGCGGTTTAGAGAAGAGGGCTTTAGTGTCTAAATAGGTTAGTGCTGCTTTTATACGGTTAGCAGGTAGTTCACTGGTTTCTGTTATACCCATAACCAAGCCAATCATCTGTCGGTGACCAAAAGGAACTTTCACCCTTACACCTGCTACAGGCAAGGGTTCTCCTGCAACTGGCCAATAATCAAATAGGCGACGCAGGGGTGTTGGGAGGGCAACTTGGATTAACGGCATGAATTTACTCTAAAAGTGTTTGGTGCTTAGCCTTTTGCCTGTTAGAATACGCCACCTTAATTCCTATTGACACCCTATGCGGTGCCTGGCAAGAGATCAGGCGGCGGCGTAGCTTAACGAGGCTTACCATGAAAAAAGACATTCATCCTAAATATGCTCCTGTTGCAGCAACTTGCACCTGTGGCAACACTTTCACTATTAACTCTACCCTAGGTCAAGCTACAATTGACTTGGATGTATGCTCTAACTGCCACCCTTTCTACACTGGTAAGCAGAAGCAAGCAGCCACTGGCGGCCGTGTTGAGCGCTTCTCTAAGCGTTTTGGTGCTCGTTCTACTAAGTAATTTTTTACTTTTTCTAAGAACCAGAGTTCTTTTATCTAGGCTCTGGTTTTTTTATGCTTGTTTATTCCAAAAAAACATAAGCTTAGATGCAATCCCGCCTTTTACCCAGCTCAAATGCGCTTAAAACGCTTGTTTGAATGCAAAAAATTATATATGCTTCTTAGACCTTAGTAATGCTTGAGTACCAAAAAGCCACAAGCTTTTCGTACTGCAAGTCAACTTAAAACATCTTTCTTTTCATACTTCAACTAGTGAAAAAATTCTAATGCCTCAAGATATTAAGCAAGCAGCACTTGATTATCATGCTAAGCCAATTCCTGGCAAATTGAGTATCGAGCTAACCAAACCAGCAGCAACCGCTAAAGATTTAGCCTTGGCTTATAGCCCCGGTGTTGCTGAACCCGTACGTGAAATTGCAAGAGACCCTGAACTAGCTTACAAATACACAGGTAAAGGTAACCTTGTTGGTGTTATCACCGATGGTACTGCCATTCTTGGTTTAGGTAACCTAGGTCCTTTGGCTTCTAAGCCCGTTATGGAAGGTAAGGGCGTACTTTTTAAATGCTTTGCCGGTGTCAACTCTATGGACATCGAGGTGAATGCAGAAAGCCCACAAGCTTTTATTGATACGGTTGCCCGTATTGCAGACACTTTTGGTGGTATTAACCTTGAAGATATCAAAGCACCTGAATGCTTTGAAATTGAACGAGTGCTTATTGAACAGTGCAGCATTCCTGTTTTTCATGACGACCAACATGGTACAGCCATAGTAACGGCTGCCGGTATGCTTAATGCGCTAGAACTGGCTGGCAAAACAATTGAAGAAGCTAAAATTGTTTGCTTAGGTGCTGGTGCTGCCGCAATAGCGGGTATGAAGTTATTGGTGGCTTGCGGCGCAAAAAGTGAAAACATCTACATGCTTGACCGTCAGGGTGTTATTCATACTGACCGTGATGATCTTAACCAATACAAGGCAATGTTTGCTAACAATACATCCAAGCGCACCTTAGATGATGCACTTGATGGTGCTGATGTGTTTGTTGGTCTTTCTGGTCCTAACTTAATGAGCCCTGAACAGCTAAAACTTATGGCTCCTACGCCTATCGTATTTGCTTGCTCGAATCCTGATCCTGAAATCAACCCAGACCTTGCTCATGCCACTCGTAACGATGTCATCATGGCAACTGGCTGGTCTGACTACCCTAATCAGGTTAACAACGTTCTTGCTTTCCCATTTATTTTCCGTGGTGCGCTTGATGTACGCGCCAGCAAAATTAATGAAGAAATGAAAGTTGCTGCAGTACATGCACTTAAAGAACTAGCAAAAGAACCTGTACCTGCAGAAGTTTTAACCGCTTATGAGCTAGACGCTTTAGCCTTTGGCCCTGAATACATTATTCCTAAGGCTACGGATAAGCGTTTACTGGGTCGTATTTCTTCGGCGGTTGCTCAGGCAGCGGTTGATTCGGGTGTTGCTCGTCTACCCTTCCCAGCTCACTATCCGCTAGAAAGCGTCGAAGACGTTTACGGTAACTAGTTGGTAAAAGCTAGCAAACAAAACCGGAGCCTAGGCTCCGGTTTTTTTATGAATAAAAGACTGAAAAGTTAGTAATTAAAACAAGGCCTCAGGCGGTGGCGCATTACCCGATGGGCTGGTTTGGCCTTCTTCTTGTAAATTATTTTGGAAAGATTGCTCTGTCGACCTAGATTGCGGTACGCGTTCTTTATAGAAGATTTCAAACATTGCATCCTGCTGCCCTGGGCTAGCCAACAAGCCACTGGTAGGGTCTATTCTAACTGTCACCAAACCTTCAGGACGCTGCATTACCTTTTCTGGCTGGTTTTTTAGTGCAACTTCCATAAATTTTATCCACATAGGTAAAGCTAGGTTAGCACCATATTCACCCGTGCTGGATGGCTGATCGAACCCAGCCCAAACGCTGGCAACAACATCACCATTAAAGCCAGAGAACCAAGCATCGTGCAGTTCGTTAGTTGTACCTGTTTTACCTCGAATATCACTTCTTTCTAATGCTTTGGCACGCCTACCCGTACCATCATCAATAACATCACGTAAAATGGAATGCATGGTGTAAACAGCACGCTCATCTACTTTTCGTTTTGCGAGTGGATAAACAGTGCCTGCGAGGTTAATTGTTTCTTGCTCGGCAGGACAGTTACGGCACACTTTAGGCTTAATTGCCTGATAAAGTACTTCACCCTCTGCATTTTCAATACGAGTTACTAGGTGCGCTTCTACAGGATAACCACCATTGGCTAGCATGGCATAAGCACTGGTCATTTCTACTGGCGTTACGTTGGCACTACCCAAAGATAAAGATAAATCACGAGGCATGCGCTCTGAAGGAAAACCAAAACGGCTAATGTATTCTATTGCTCTACCTATACCTAAATAGTTAAGTACCCGAATAGAAATAAGGTTGCGTGACTTATATAAACCTTCGCGTAAACGTGTTGGACCATAAAAAGTTCCTGTAGAGTTTTGTGGCCGCCAAACATCTTCTAGCTGCTGGTCTTCAAAGACTACTGGTGCATCATTAATAATAGTCGCTGGCGTATAGCCTTTTTCTAAAGCTGCCATATAAACAAAAGGTTTAAAAACTGAACCTGCCTGACGAGCGGCTTGATCTGCACGGTTAAAACGACTTTGATTAAAATCGAAACCGCCTACTAGCGCAGTAATTTCACCTGTTTCTGTTTTCATGGCAACTAATGCTGCTTCTAAATTAGGCAGTTGGGCTAATTGCCAAGGCCGCTCTTTAGATGCTGTTTTCTGTAGCCTAACTAAATCGCCCTGTCCTGCTAAACGGTTGCCAGCGAGTGCTTTTCTATCTTTCCAAAAGGGCGAGTGGTAGCGGCCAGCCCAATCCCAGTCCTCAGGTACTAACTCTACTAGTTCACCGCCCTGTTTTAGCAGAAGTAATCGCTCTGCTTCGGCTTCCACCACTATGGCTGGCACTAGTTTTCCGTAAACGGGTGTGCTGTCTAAAACCCTTAACCAATAACTAACATCTAAACCCAAGGCTTCTTCTAACGGCTTCGCTCTAGGGTCTTGTAAAGCAAGCTGCACCTGCTCTAAGCCAGATTCAGTTGCTTCAATTTCAGCTAGGGCATCACCTTCCAAAACTTCTTGCTGCTCTACTAAAGGAATAGCTTGTTGCTCTACACCTCGCCAACCACGGCGTTTATCATAGTTTAATAAACCTTCTAAAATAGAATCATTAGCCGCTTTTTGTTGTTCACTAATAATGGAAGTATAAACTTTTAAGCCTTGGGTATAGGCCTTGTCGCCAAAAACGTCTAGGGTGAATTGACGAGCAGATTCAGCAACATAAGGGGCATTAATGTCTTGTTCTGGTGGGTAATAACGGGCAGTAACCGGGGCGCGAATGGCTTCTTCATAACTGTTATCATCCAAAGAGCCTAGGCTATACATGCGCGACAGTATCCAGTTGCGGCGTATCAAAGCGCGGCGCGGGTTAGCTAGGGGGTTATAAGATGAGGGCGCTTTAGGTAGACCTGCAATCATTGCTAGCTGAGCCAGGTTAAGCTCAGCTAGAGGTTTGCCATAATAAACCTCGGCTGCCGCCATTATGCCGTAGGCACGATTACCTAAGTAAATTTTATTAACGTACAGCTCTAAAATTTGTTGCTTACTTAACTGCTGCTCAATTCGTAACGACAAAAGAATTTCACGAATTTTACGGGCAAAAGTACGATCCCTAGTTAGAAGGTAGTTACGGGCTACCTGCATAGTAATGGTAGAACCACCTGACTGAATACGACCAGAGTTAATTAGCTGCACTGCTGCTCGTGCCAAGCCTTTTATATCAACACCTGGGTGCTCATAAAAACTGGCATCTTCTGCTGCCAATAAAGCATCAACATAGCGTCTAGGAATGGCATCATAGTTAATTCTTGTGCGGCGATGTTCACCAAATTCAGCCATCAACAAATTATCTGAAGTATAAATTCGCATAGGAATTTCTAACTGCTCACTTAGCAGGGATTCCATATCCTGTAGCTGAGCAACTTCTTGGTGTAGACTAGGTAAAAAGTACAAGACAATGGCAAAAGCCCAAGCGCCACCTATCCCTGTGCCAACAATCCCTAACCAAAACAAATACTTCAAAATATTTTTAAAAACACGCATAGTTTACCTAGCAGCAATAACGCCATATTTTACTTTTAAAATAGAGCGCAGATAATGACACAAAAACTAAGCAACGAACAATTGCGCATTTGCTTACGGTCTGATACAAATTGTAGCTAGAGTACATTAAAATGGCTTGTGCGCTTAATTTGTTCATTAAAGGATGAATGCAACACCATGTTCAGGATGCCCCCTCTACCTTTTTTTCGTCCTAAAAAGTTACCGCTGATAGGTATAGATATTACTAACTCAGCTGTAAAACTACTAGAAATACATCCTTATGGCGATAAGCTACAGGTTGCCAGCTATGGCGTTGCTCCTTTAGAAGGTGGTGCAGTAGCTGATCGCCGCATCAAAGATTATAAGTCAGTTGCCCGTAGTATTAAACGCGTCATCGATCGCACACAACCCAGTACAACACGTACCGCAGTGGCTGTTCCAACGGCGGCAGTTATTACTCGCACTCTAAGCTTGCCTGTTGAGTTAAATGACGATGAAATGGAAGCGCTTGTCATGGAAGAGGCAGAACAGCATGTTCCCTACCCTCTGAACGAAGTTGCTATCGACTTTCAGCGCCAACCACCACTTAACCCTGATGATGACAACCAACCTGTTCTTTTGGTTGCTTGCCGTAAAGAAGTTACTGATCAGCTAGATTACGTTTTAGAAGAAGCAGGCTTGGAACCCATAGTAACTGACGTTGAAAACTTGGCTATGGAAAGGTCTCTAGGCTTATTACTAAACAAACTTCCTAAACAAGAAGAAAACCTAATTGTGGCTGTTGCTGATGTCGGCGCAACTAGCACAACACTTAATATACTCAGAGATGGTGAGACTATTTATAGTCGCGATCAAATTTTTGGTGGCAAGCAGCTAACAGATGAAATCCAACGCTTTTATGGTTTGTCACGCGAAGAAGCAGGTTTTGCTAAGAAGAAAGGTAACTTGCCTGCAGATTATTACACCGAATTATTAGAACCTTTTAAAATTGCTTTAATTCAGCAGGTTGAACGCCAACTCCAGCTTTTTTATTCATCCAGTTCTTACCACGATATTGACTACCTAATTCTTGCAGGCGGGTCTTCAGCAATTGATGGCTTGCCAGACCTTGCACACCAGCAGCTAGGTTGCCCTACCTACATTGCCAACCCTTTTGTTGATATGCTTTTAAGTAACAAGGTAGATGCTAAAGCCTTGGCACAAGATGCGCCAGCAATGATGATTGCTTGTGGCCTAGCCATGAGGGTTTGGTCATGACAAATATAAATATAGGCATCAATCTAAGGCCTTGGCGTGAAGAAAGGCGCCAAAAGCAACAGAAAACCTTTGCTCAACTCAGTTGGTTGGCTTTAGTGGTTGGCTTACTTATTAGTGTTTTGCTGTGGCAAAGCACCAAGGCTTCTATAGCCATTATTCAAGACGAAAATCAGTTTATAAAAACACGTATGACCCTGTTAGATAAAGAAATTAAAGAAGTGGCTAACCTACGTGAAAAGCGCCAGCAACTACTTAAACGCATAGAGGTTATTCAAAAGCTACAAGATAACCGCAGCGTAACGGTTGAAATAATGGATCAACTGGCGAGCAGTATTAATAGCGGCATTTATTTGATTGAAATAAAGCGTAACAACAACCAAATTTTAATAGAAGGCCATGCCAACCCATCACAAGCTGTTGCCGCTTGGATGCGTAACCTAAAAAAACAGCCTCGCTTTAATGAACCTGTTTTACGCAGCCTAACCACTGATGATAAGTCTAACTTAACTCATTTTGATCTTTTGCTACCCTTAAGGGATTCAAAACAATGAAAAAGTGGCTAGCAAACTCTGTAGAAAGCATCGCTTGGTTTAATCAGGCTAAAATTAACCTTAAGCATTGGCTTAAAGGCCAACTTAGAGCCATAAAAAAGCTAGAGCGTGATGACCTAGACCTAGCCAATGCAGGTCAGTGGCCAGATTCAGTTAAAATATTCTCCTTAATATGCATTGTTGCTGGGGTTGTTTTTGCAAGCCACTGGTTACTGCTTAGCAATTATAAAGAAGAGCTTAACCTTGCCCGCCAAGAACAAACGCAGCTATTAGAAGATTACCGCCTACGCTCGTTTCAAGCCGCAAACCTACCTGCCTATCAGCAGCAAATGCGTATTATGGAAGAGACTTTTTCAGGCCTATTAGCTTTTCTGCCAACTGGCAATGAAATTCCTCGCCTGCTTGATGATATTCAGCAGCTTGCAGGCACACAGCGCTTAGAAATACTGGAACTTAACCTAAAAGATGCTGAAGATAATAATTTTTATAGCCAGCTACCCTTTGAGCTAGTGGTACGTGGCGACTTTCATCGCCTTGCTAATTTTATGGCAGGCATGAGTAACCTTGACCGAATTATTACCCTGCACAACTTTACTCTTAAACCTGTAAAACCAGGTTCAAGCAGTTTAAACCTAGTTGTAGATGCTCAAACCTACCGTTACGACCAGCAAGGAAAAAAGGCTAATGAAGGGAGAAGAGATTAATGCATGGTTTATTGCTTTTACCTTTAATTCTTCTATTGGCTGCCTGTGGTGATTCAACCCCAACCACCAGTATTGAAGAACAGCTAAACGAGCTACGTACTAGGCCTCAAGGACAAATTGAACCCTTACCTAATTTTCCAGAAACAGTAAAAGCCCAGTATCAGCAGCAAGAAAGGGACCCTTTTTTACCAACAAAAAGTGCAGTTAGAAACAGTGGTCTGTCTGCCCCTGACTTAAACAGACCATTGGACAGACTAGAAGCCTGGGATTTAAGCCAACTTTCTTTACGTGGCACCATGAAACGAGGCGAACAAATAAAAGCCCTAATAATTACCCCAGACAACCAACTAGTGTCTGTTACAAAAGGCGATCGCATGGGCAAGGATCACGGCACCATTATTCATCTAGATAAAAACAGCATAACACTAAGAGAGCTTATTCCTTCTGGCTCAGAGTGGCATGAACGTGAACAAACAATATTTATATCCAAGTAGGTTTTTTATATGACTGTTAACTTTCACCCCAAAGCCTGGCTACTTGTTTTTTTATTGCTTGGACTTTTGTTCCCTTTTACAGCTTTAGCTAATAAGGCTCAGATTACTGGCATTGATTTTCAGCGCACCCATCAGGGTAACGCTAGAATTTTATTAAATTTTTCTGCCCAGCCCTCCTTACCTGAAGCAGAACAATTTAATAAAGGATTAAGACTGAAGTTTCCTGCCACAGAAATTAATTATGATTTAGTTAATCTCTATGACACCAATGATTTTGCTACCCAAGTAGATCAACTAGAACTTTTTCAAACAGGCGCAAGAGCTGAACTTCTTATTAATATAAAAGGCGAATTTAGTTACCTGCTAAACACACGTGATAACCAGTTACAAATAGAAATTGCTGCTACTAGTCTTAGCCAAGCAGCAGCAACGCGAGCGCCCGGTAACTCCGCATTTCGTTATACTGGTGATCTAGTATCTCTAAGTTACCACGATATCCCCGTGCGTGAATTACTGGCTGAATTAGCTGCATTTTTAGGTTTAAACCTAGTAGCAGGTGAAAATGTTACTGGCAATATTACCCTACAACTTGAAGACATCCCTTCAGACCAAGCTTTGGATATAGTGCTTATATCCCAAGGTTTAGCAAGTCGCCAGCAAGACAGCATCTTGCTTGTAGCGCCTGCACAAGACCTGATAGATTTAGAAGAGCAACAACATAAAGCAAGGCAGTCAGCCATTAAGGTCAGCCCGCTTGAAGATGCTTTTATTAAAATTCGTTATGCCGATGCCACAGCCTTACAAACATTTATTCTTGGTGATCAGGTAGAAGCAGCACCCCCTAGCGGTATTGGTGCTGGCTTGCTGGGTAGCCTGCCTCTTCCCAACTTTAACCAAGAAGAAGCTAGTCCTCAGACCACACGGCGCTTTTTATCAGACCGCGGTCACCTATTGGTAGATAATCGGACTAACACGCTTTATGTACGGGACACAGCTGAACAGGTTAACCGCATTAAAGAAATTATTAAAACGCTGGATGTACCTGTAGATCAGGTAATGATTGAAGCCAGAATTGTGGTTGCTCGTACTGGCGTAGGTGAAGAACTAGGTGTTAGCTGGGGTGTGCGTAGCAGCCCTAAAGCTGGCTTAGGTCAATTTAATACGGAAAGATCAACCACGCGTGGTGGCTTAGAAAACGAGAATTTTTTACAAGCTGACCGGGGTACTAGTATAGACTTCAACCCAGCCACAGGGGCTAACTTTGGTTTTGTATCTAGCAAACTATTGCTCGATTTAGAATTAGCAGCCTTAGAAACCGAAAACCGTAGCGAAATTATTTCCCAGCCTAAGGTTATTACCTCTAACCGCAATAAAGCCGTTATTCGATCAGGTGAAGAAATTCCCTACACCTCTGTTGATAGTGATGGAGAGCGTACAACGGATTTCCGCCAAGCAGAACTACGCTTGGAAGTAACCCCTCAAATTGTAGGTGATGGGCGTATTTTTCTAAACCTACAGGTCAATAATGATAGTAGGGGCGAAGAAACGGCTACAGCAGGCCCAACCATCAATACTAATGCAGTAGAAACCCAAGTATTGGTAAATAACGGTGAAACTATTGTAATAGGTGGTATATTCACCTCACAAAAACTAGAAGGTGAAACAAAAGTTCCCTTTCTAGGCGACATTCCTTTAATTGGCTGGCTGTTTCGTAGTTCCTATAGCAACCAAGAAAAAGTAGAATTACTGGTTTTTATTACTCCAAGAATGCTTAATGATGCTCTGGTTAGAAACTAATGCAGGATGAACCCAAGTGTAACTCGCTTACCAATATTTTTTTAATCGGCTCTATGGGCGCTGGTAAAAGCACGCTCGGCCGCTTGTTAGCCAGTGCTTTAAAACGTCCTTTTTATGATTCAGACAGGGTGATAGAAGAGCGTTGTGGTGCTAGCATCCCTTGGATTTTTGATTTAGAAGGCGAAGAAGGTTTTCGTTTGCGTGAAACCCAAGTAATTGATGAGTTAACTCAAGAACAAGGCATCGTTCTTTCAACTGGTGGTGGCAGTGTCTTAAAAGAAGAAAACCGCCAATTTTTGAAAGAGCGAGGTGTGGTTATTTTTTTACGTACCACGGTTGAACAGCAGCTTTTACGCACAAGTAAAGACCGTAGTCGGCCACTGCTACAAACAGAAAACCCACGTGCACGACTTGAAGAACTTAAAGAAATACGTGACCCACTTTACTTAGCTACAGCTCACTTAATTGTTGATACTGACCAACGTCCACCACGCCAAGTAATGCAAGCTATTAAACAACAGTTAATGCAGTACATGTAATTATAAAAATTTACTGGAATACTCATGCAAAGCCTGAACTTAGACCTTGGAGAACGCAGTTACTCCATTCATATTGGCCCGCAACTCCTTGAGAAGCCAAACTTAATTTTGCCTCAATTAAGCGGCAAACAACTACTAATTGTTAGCAACACAACTGTTGCACCACTTTACCTAGAAAAACTAAAAGCCAGCCTAAGCCAAGCTAAGCCAGACTTAATAATTAAAACCTGCATTCTCCCTGATGGTGAAGCTTATAAAAACCTTGAAAACCTACAAAAGGTTTGGGATACACTGCTTAAAGAAGGCTTTAACCGCAAGGCAACACTACTCGCCCTAGGTGGTGGTGTGGTGGGCGACATGACTGGTTTTGCAGCTGCCTGCTATCAGCGTGGCGTTAATTTCATTCAAATGCCTACAACACTTTTATCTCAGGTTGATTCATCAGTTGGTGGTAAAACCGGTGTAAACCATCCTTTAGGTAAAAATATGCTGGGTGCTTTTTGGCAACCCCGCCTAGTGCTTGCCGATACAGATGTATTAAAAACACTGCCCAGCCGCGAACTTGCTGCGGGAATGGCTGAAGTTATTAAATATGGTTTATTAGGCGATTTAGCATTTTTAGAGTGGCTTGAAGCTAACATTGCTGGCCTTATGTCAGGTGCCAGCCAACTAGTTAGTGAAGCCATTGCCCGTTCCTGTCAATGTAAAGCTGATATCGTTGCAGAGGATGAACGTGAAGGTGGCAAGCGTGCCCTGTTAAACCTAGGTCATACCTTTGGTCATGCCATAGAAACTGAAATGGGCTATGGTCAGTGGCTGCATGGCGAAGCTGTGGCTTGCGGTATGTGGTTAGCGGCAGATTTGTCCCGCCGCCTAGGCTGGTTAACCTTAGCCGATGTAAAGCGGGTAGAAAAAATCTTGCTTGCTGCTAACTTACCCGTAAAGCCCCCAAAAGAAATGACCCTTGCTAGTTTTTTACAGCATATGGCTGTGGATAAAAAGAATGTAGATGGGCAATTAAGGCTCATTCTTTTAAGGCAACTAGGTCAGGCTGAACTGGTAGAATTCAATGAATTGCCCTTGTTAGAAGAATGCCTAACCGATGCACTTACAAAAACGCACTCGCTTTAACCAGTGACGCGTTCTACTGAACCTTCTGATATGATTAAATGCTAATCTTTAGCCAACGCATAATGTCCACGGAGTCGCTGGCATGCAACCCAGGGAACCATCACTAAATAGTCCAACACCGTTTAATGAACAAGCACTTTTATTAGAGCATGTTAATGATGCTGCTGTTTTTTATTCGGGGAAGCAACATGGTAAACACCTAGATTTACTGCTTCATCTTAGTCGTTATAGCAACCTGCTGTTGACCGTTACTGGTCAGCAAGGCAGCGGTAAAACTCACCTAAAAAATCGTATGCTGCAACAGCTCGATTCTGGTGTGGTAGTAAGCCTGCTCGATGCAAATAAAACCGCATCTGCGGCACAATTGTTGCCAACCCTTGCTCAAAACTTAAATATAGAAATACCTGCCAAGGCAGACTTTGATTTCTACCTTGCCGAAATTCGTAATTTCAGCAGCCAATTAAGTGAAGAGGGTGGAAGCTGCTTAATAGTTATAGATAACGCAGAAAACCTAGAACAAGATGCAATTAATCTGCTTCTTGATCTTGCCACTACCACTAGCGATAACCTTAGGCCCCACCTAGCCTTGTTTGGTAAGCAAGCACTTTTCACTAAGCTGCATCAAAAAGAGAATCTTGCTCGTTTTGAATCGGTAGGCCACCATCTACCACTAGAAGCATTTAATGAGGCTGAAGCTAGAAACTACCTAGAGCACCGCTGCAATAGTGTTGGTATAGATACGCTACCCTTAGATGACAAACAGTTTGCTAGGGTTTACCAAGCAGCTAAAGGGCTACCTGGGCTATTAAATACTGCTCTAGTTGAAGAATTAAGAGCAGGTGCTAGCCAAACGGGTCTTGTGCCAAGTAAAGCCCCTGCTAAAAATGCCAAAACTAAAACTAAAGCTACGCCAAAGCCCAAAAAAGCTAAGGCAGCACAAAAAAGCAAACTACCTTTTTGGCCTTTACTTCTAGCGACTAGCCTAGTGGCACTGCTTGTGGTTGGGTACCTTTATAAAGATCAACTCACGCCTAGCTCTGTGCCAGACACTAGCTTAATTAGTCGTTCACAAGAAATACGTCAAAATGATGCGGCATGGCAGCCACCTGCCTTAGCCGAACAAACCCTGCCTACAGAGCCTTCAACAGAGACTCCAAGGGTTACTGAGCCTCTGGTTGAAATTGAAGAACCTCCAGTAATCACTGAAGAAACACCGCTAGTAGAGCAGCAACAGCCTGAACTCGTCACCCAGGTTGAAGAAAGCCCTCTTGATTTACCCGATGACACGCCTATTGCAGCTACAGCCCCGCAGGTTAAAGAAGCACCTAAAAAACCTGCTGAACCTAAAAAAGTTACACCTAAACAGGTGGCAACCCCCAAAGCTGCAACCTGGGTTGATAAAGGCGCTAGGCGTGAAGCCACCTTAATGGCTAAACCAGCTAACCATTACACCTTGCAAATGATGGGTAGCCTAGATGAAGCCAGTGTTAAAAGCTTTATTGAAGCACAAGTAACTAACCGCTCAGACTTCTCTTATTTTGAAGGACGCTACAAAGGGCAACCTTGGTATGTGGTTGTTTATGGTGACTATGCAAGCCGTGATGAAGCCTTAGCAGGAATACAAAAACTACCTAAAGGTTTGCAGAAGCAGCGCCCTTGGGCTAGAAGCTACCAAAGCGTGCAAGAAGATATTCGTAGCCATTAATTTTTTAAAAGGTTAGCCTTTACTGGAGCAACAAATGAACCTTAGACCCCGTTTACAAGGCGTTACCCCTGACGGTAAGCGCATAGACCTACCAGATTTAGCTGAAATTGAAGTGATTTGGGATGAAGGCTTGCCTGCAACCATCTTAATTAGCCCAGATTATTTAGAAGGCAGTAGCCTATCTATTGAAGTGGGTAGCGAAGAAAATGATCAGCATAATGTTGAAGAGTATGGGGTGCTTGTTTTACGTCCAGGTTCTTGCAATGTGCTAGATATAGAAGTTGAAACTCATGCTATGGAAGCAACTGAGGAATAACTTTAACCACTTCAAAAAGGAAGGCTCCTAGCAACTAATACTAGGAGCCTTCTTTGGTTTGGAGCCACCAATAAACCGCTTGCCTACCTAATTAGCTAGTCAACATCGTCCACTTCATCTAAAACCGTTGCTAAAAGCGGTGCTTGTTCGTCTAGATCGAATACCATAAAAGAAAGCTTCACATCTAAAAACTCATCAAATAAAGCTCTGTCCATATCTGCTGGCCAATAGCTGTCGTCATCTTCCCAAGAGAGCAGCTCATTTTCTAATAGTTCAAAATGGCGCTCATCAATAAAGACTTCCAAGGCATCTTCGTCTTCAAGCTCAGGAATAAGGTAGGTGGTCGCTTCAAGGTTAACTTCTTCAAGTGTTACCTGTTCGCCCTCTTCATCTAGGCTGTTAATCCAATCAACAAAGGGCTGTTTTAATTGAATGCTAATAGCAGAGCGGTTGAGCATCTTCATGGTAGGTCTCCGGCTAGTGACTGGTAGGTATTCTGTTGCATCTAAAATGGTTTTACTTCATTAGTTGAGCTTGCCACTCTTCGGGATTAAACCCGACTAACAACTGAGTAGCGGTAACAAGCACAGGACGCTTAATTAAACTTGGATTCGCTTGCATTAGGCTAATAGCTGAAGCTTCATCAAGGTTAGTACGGTCTGTTTCTGGTAGTTTGCGCCAAGTTGTACCACGGCGGTTAACTAAGACTTCCCAGCCCACCTGATCTACCCAGGTTTGTAAAGTGCTGCTTGCTATCCCATCTTTTTTATAATTATGGAACTGAAAATCTAGCTGCTGTTCTTGTAGCCAAGTACGCGCTTTTTTCATGGTGTCGCAATTGGGTATTCCGTAAAGATTCAACATTTTAACCTTTTTCCTAGTCTTCCGCTGCTATTAATATTAAAAATCAATAAGCTAGCGATTCCAGCCAGAGTCATAAAGTGGATAACCTGGCTCTTTTGCTTCTTTATCTAGTTCATCACATAAACGTGCTTCTAGCTGTTGGCATAATTCAGGGTCAGACAAAGGGCTGCCATCTTGCAGGGTAACAAAAAAAACGTCTTCAACTCGTTCACCTAGCGTTGCTATTTTGGCGTTCTGTAGCCATAAATCAAACTCTACAAAAATTCGACCTATTCTTGCTAACAAACCAGGTCGGTCGGGTGTAATCACTTCAATTAAGGTGCGTAGGTTACTAGGATCATTACTAATGTAAACCTGAGTAGGTAGCGTAAAGTGCTTTAACTGCCTAGGCGTATGCCGTTTAACAAGTTGAGGGAAATTTTCGGGGTTATTCAGTGAGCTAATAAGTTCACTTTCTATTTCGGCTAGGCGTTGTTGGCTGCGTGGAATTTTGCCATTTTGCTCTAATACAATGAAGGTATTCAGTGTAAAGCCTTCATCACTTGAAGCGATACGCGCATCATGAATTGAAAGCCCCAACCTATCTAGAGTGGCTGCGGTGGCAGCAAAACCAAAGGCAACATCACGGGAATGAATAAATACCTTGGTTCCGCCTTCCCTTATGTTTTCAGTCGGTGCCATCAATAAGACTAGCGGTTCTTTACTAGGCGCATGTTTTAAAATGCCTTGTGTATGCCAAACCACTTCTTCTGCTGTATTTTGTAGAAAGTAATCTTTCCCTAAGCTTGACCAGAGGCTTAAAACGCTTTGCTTGGCTATTTTTTTAGCTTCTAAGCCTTCTAAGGCGGTACGCTGGGTTTCTTCTATCCAATCGGTTGGGTCTATAGGGTTTTCTAAACCTCGGCGTAAAGCTCGTTTAGTTTCTGTGTACAACTGATTTAATAAAGCTGCACGCCAGCCATTCCAAAGCTTGGGATTAGTGGCATTAATGTCTGCAACTGTCAGTACGTGCAAATAATCTAGGTGAACTTGCTTGCCTATTTTTTCAGCAAAACGTCTTATTACTTCTGGATCAGTTAAATCTTGTTTTTGTGCAGTAATGGACATTAGCAGGTGGTTTTCTACTAGCCAGCTCACTAAATAAGCATCATTTTTACTAACGCCCTGCCTTTGACAAAAAGCCAAAGCACTCGCTGCACCTATTTCTGAATGATTACCACCATAACCCTTACCTAAATCATGAAATAACCCTGCTAACCAAATAACAGATAGATTAGGTAACTGGGGCATAATGCTTGAAGCTAAAGGAAAGTTTTTTTGCTCGGCAGGATCCCGAAAACTTTGCAATAAGCGCAAAAGCCTTAGGGTATGGGCATCAACAGTGTAGATATGAAACAGATCATGCTGGGTTAATCCAACTGCGTGACCAAACTCGGGTAAATAACGACCCAAAATGCCATAGCGGCTCATACGCGTTAACTGTAAGGGCACATCGCCTTCCGAGTTAAGTAGCGCCATAAATAGCTGATTAACTCGCTTATCTTGACGAAAAGCTTCATCAATTAAATGGCGGTGATCACGTAAGGCTCGAATTGTTGTTGCACGCACGCCTTTTATTGCTGCGTGTTCTGCCATTAACAAAAATACTTCTATTAGGGCAAAAGGATCCCGCTCAAATACATCATCACCTAGGTGCTCAATTAAACCATCACGTATTTGAAATCGCTGGTTAATGTAGGTGACCTGCTGCACTTCATCTTCTTTTAAAAGTGCTTGCTCAAAATGCTGAAGTAGAACATCGTTTAGCTCGGTTAAGGTGGTAACTACCCTATAATAACGCTTCATAAACTGTTCAACAGCTAGGCGTTTTTCTGTATCTAAATAACCAAATAAAACTGCGAGTTCGCGCTGATAATCAAACAGCAAACGGTCTTCACAACGGTCAGCTATTAAGTGTAAGGCATAGCGCACCTGCCATAAAAAACTTTGCCCTTGCTCTAACAAGCGCACTTCCGTTTCCGTTAAAAAGCCTTCTGCAAGTAAATCTTTTAAAGAGGTTGCGTGAAAATGCCGCTTAGCTACCCAGCCGATCATTTGAATATCACGCAGGCCACCAGGCGAGCTTTTAATATTAGGCTCTAAATTATGGTCACTATTATTATATTTATTGTGCCTTGCTAGCTGCTCTTGCCACTTGGCATCAAAAAATTTTGCTGAGGGCCACATTTTTTCTTGCGATAAGCGCTCTAGCATTGCCTCTTGCAAAGCCAAAGAGCCAACCAGCAGGCGGTTTTCAAAAAGATTAGTGGCTACGGTTATATCTGCCTTAGCTTCACGCTCACAGTCCTCTAAAGAGCGAAAACTATGCCCGACTTCCAGCTTTATATCCCAAAGCAGGGTAATAAACTCAGTAAGCGGCTGGTGGTAACGACTGGTGTTATCATCAGGGACTAACACCAGTAGGTCTAGGTCTGATTTAGGGTGAAGTTCTCCACGTCCATAACCGCCCACAGCAAAGAGTGCCAGCTTATCATCTGGCCAGGGAACTAGACGCCAAATACAGGCTAAAAGCTGATCCATAGCCCAAGCACGACCATAAACCAGGTCACGTATATCTGCGCCATCATAAAAAGCTTGATCTAAGCGCTGATTAATAATTGCCAGCGCTTGTTTGAGCAGTGGAACTTGAGTCAAACTTCCTTGTAGCTGCTGCTCTAAGCGCTGAAAATCGTAGAGTGCTAAGTTAGGATGAAACTGATAGTTAACACTCATCGACCCACCTCGCTGAAGAAAAAAGAATTAAAAGGTTTCTTCACTACGGCGCGTTAATACTTCCACCCCAGTTTCAGTCACTAACAGGGTATGTTCCCACTGAGCCGTTAATTTCCCATCAGAAGTTTCAACTGTCCAACCATCGTCTAAGAGTTTGCTATGACGTTTACCTGCATTAATCATCGGTTCAATGGTGAAACACATGCCCGGCTTTAAAACTAAATCGGTACGGGGTGTATAGCCATCGTAATGCAGTATTTGTGGGTCTTCATGAAAATCTTTGCCTATACCATGCCCACAATATTCTCTAACGATAGAAAAACGACTGGTATTTTTTTTGACCATATTCTGAATTAACTTACCAATTTCTGAGATACGCGCACCAGGCTTTACTAGCTTTATAGAGGCATAGAGGGCACGCTTGGTAAATTCAGTTAAACGACGGGCTTCAACACTGGGTTCACCCACATAAAACATCTGACTTGTATCACCGTGATAACCATCTTTAATAACGGTAATGTCTATATTGATAATGTCACCATCTTTAAGTAACTGTTTATCGTCTGGAATACCATGGCAAATAACATGGTTTACCGAGGTGCAAATGGATTTAGGAAAACCATGGTAGTTAAGTGGTGCGGGTATGGCTTGCTGCTCTTCAACGATATAGCGGTGACAAAGAGTATCTAGCTCACCTGTAGAAACACCCGCTTTAACATGGGGCGCAATCATTTCTAAAACTTCTGCTGCCAAACGGCCAGCAACACGCATCTTTTCAATTTCTTCAGGTGTTTTAATGGGGACATTCATTCAACAACTCACTTAAAAAAGTTAGCCCAAAACAAATTCGGACTTTATGTTCGCGCAGGACTATGCTATAAAGTGCGCGCTTAAAATCAACTGTGAAAGGATACGACAAGGGCAGACTCTTGGCAAACAAGCGGCTCTCCTTACCTAGGTAGGTTTAAAGCAAACTAACCGCACTCATTTAAGTGCAACTTAACGTCACACATACACCGACACATTCATCTGGGTGCCTTAAGCCACTAGGCTAGGGTTGATGTTTGGGGTGTATGGAGGCCTAACCCGAACTACTGGAGTATTACTATAATGGCACAAGTTTCTATGCGTGACCTGCTACAAGCCGGCGCTCACTTTGGTCACCAAACGCGCTACTGGAACCCAAAAATGGGTAAATACATTTTTGGCGCGCGTAACAAGATTCACATTATCAACCTAGAAAAAACTGTTCCAGCGCTTAACGAAGCCATTTCTTTTGTTGAGAAATTAGCCAACGGTAAAAACAAGATTCTTTTTGTTGGTACTAAGCGTGCAGCTAGCAAGGTTGTTCGTGAAGAAGCCGATAAAGTTAACATGCCTTACGTTAACCACCGCTGGTTAGGTGGTATGCTGACCAACTACAAAACTATCCGTCAGTCTATTCGTCGTCTGCGTGACTTAGAAACTCAGCAGCAAGATGGTACTTTTGAAAAGCTAACTAAAAAAGAAGCGTTAATGAGCACCCGCGAAATGGAAAAGCTAGAGCGCTCCATTGGCGGTATTAAAAACATGGGCGGCTTACCAGACGCACTCTTTGTTATTGATGTAGACCACGAGCGTCTAGCCATTAACGAAGCTAACAAGCTAGGCATTCCAGTTATTGGTGTAGTAGACACCAACTCTAACCCAGATGGCGTAGACTACGTTATTCCTGGTAACGATGATGCGATTCGTGCCGTACAACTTTACGTACGTGCCATTGCTACTGCTTGCAGCAAAGCACGTGAAGAAGAAGTTGGCGAAGAGCTAATTGAAGTTGCAGAAAACTCCGCTGAATAATTAGCTTTCAGCTTAGCCTGCCTAACCAAATTTAGGCAGGCTTTCTCTATTCTTGGTTATTTAAAACCTTCTAAACATCTTCTCATCAAGGGGATTTATTCATGGCAAAGATTACTGCCGCACAAGTAAAAGAATTACGTGACCGTACCGGCTTAGCAATGATGGAGTGCAAAAAAGCACTTGAAGAAAGCAACGGTGATATCGAACAAGCCATTGATGATCTACGTAAAAACTCTGGTTTAAAAGCAGCCAAAAAAGCAGGCCGTATTGCTGCTGAAGGTGCTATAGCTACACGTGTTGCTGCTGATGGCAGCTACGGCGTAATGGTAGAAGTAAACTCTGAAACTGACTTCGTTGCCCGTGATGACAACTTCCTTGGTTTTGTAGACAAGGTTGCTGACAAACTACTAGCAACGCGTGAAACTGATATTGCTAAGCTAACAGCTGGCGAGTTAGAAGATGCGCGTGGCGCTCTTGTACAGAAAATTGGTGAAAACATCACTGTACGTCGTGCCACCCTAGTTGAAGGTGCAGTTATTGGCGAATACGTTCATGGCGGCCGCATTGGTGTCATTAGCGTTCTTTCTGCTGGCGATGTTGAAGTAGCTAAAGATGTTGCTATGCACGTTGCTGCGGTTAATCCTCGCGTATGTAAGCCTGCTGACATGCCTGAAGAAGAGCTAAACAAAGAAAAAGATATTATTTTGGCTCAGCCAGATATGGCTAGCAAGCCTGCTGACATTGCTGAAAAAATGATTGGTGGTCGTCTGAAGAAGTTCCTAGCTGAAAACAGCTTAACTGAACAGGCCTTCATCAAGAACCCTGAACTAACTGTTGGCGCTTATGTTAAAGCAGCTGGCGGTGAAGTTGTTAGCTACCAGCGCTTTGAAGTTGGCGAAGGTATCGAAAAGAAAGAAGAAGATTTTGCTGCAGAAGTGGCAGCTCAGGTTGCAGGTCGTTAAAAACCAAACCAACCTATTCTGGGTTAGACTACTAGCTTAGAAGCTCCTCAAAAACGTGCTGGGTCTTCCCCGCACGTTTTTGTGCAATTAAAGAACCCTCTATTCTGCCTATTTGGAGACTTGCCATGGCCACATCCGATCGCAATGCAAAATACAAGCGTATTCTTCTTAAGCTTAGCGGCGAAGCCCTTATGGGAGATCAAGAGTTTGGTATTGACCCTAAAGTGCTAGATCGTATGGCCTTAGAAATAGGTCAGCTCGTTGGCATAGGTGTTCAGGTAGGTATAGTTATTGGTGGTGGTAACCTTTTTCGTGGCGCAGCCTTAAGCGCAGCTGGCATGGAAAGAGTGACAGGCGACCACATGGGCATGTTGGCAACCGTTATGAATGCCCTTGCCATGCGTGACGCACTCGAGCGTACAAATATCCGTACCCGCGTTGTATCAGCCATTCCCATGAGTGGCGTAGTAGAACACTATGATCGACGCACAGCCATTCGCTACCTAACTTCCGGCGATGTGGTTATTTTTTCTGCCGGTACAGGTAACCCCTTCTTCACTACCGATTCTGCCGCTTGTTTACGCGGTATTGAAATTGATGCCGATGTCATCATTAAAGCAACCAAGGTAGACGGTGTTTACAATAAAGACCCAGTAAAATTTTCAGATGCAGTAAAATATGAGCGTCTTAGTTATGACGAAGCACTCGATAAAAAGCTTGAAGTAATGGATTTAACTGCTATTTGTCTAGTTAGAGATCAAAGCATGC
Organism: Marinospirillum minutulum DSM 6287; assembly: GCF_000422325.1. Taxonomy (GTDB): domain Bacteria; phylum Pseudomonadota; class Gammaproteobacteria; order Pseudomonadales; family Halomonadaceae; genus Marinospirillum; species Marinospirillum minutulum. The sequence goes on along the minus strand of NZ_AULO01000009.1, from coordinate 173,762 downwards.
CTGTAAGAGTTTTTAATATGAATAAATCAGGTGCATTGCTTAATTTAGCAGTGGGCATACATGAAGGCACCTTAATCGATAAAGGTTAAACCCTATTTTTTGCTTAGCTACTTTTGTTTAGAGGTAAATATTGTGATTAACGAAATAAATAAAGACACCCAAGAGCGTATGGATAAAAGCCTAGAAGCACTAAGAAATGCTTTTAATAAAATCCGTACAGGCCGCGCTCACCCTAGCATTCTTGATTCAGTTCGTGTGGACTACTACGGCAGTGAAGTTCCGCTTAGTCAAGTTGCCAATATCAATATTGAAGACAACCGTACACTAGTGGTTATTCCTTGGGAAAAAACCATGGTACCGGCAGTTGAAAAAGCCATAATGAAATCTGACTTGGGTCTAAACCCCAATACTGCAGGTTCCAATATTCGTGTGCCTATGCCCGCGCTAACAGAAGAAACGCGTAAAGGTTATACCAAGCAAGCACGTACTGAAGCTGAAAATGGCCGCGTTGCGATACGTAACATTCGTCGCGATGCTAACAACCAGCTAAAAGCTTTATTAAAAGACAAAGAAATCAGTGAAGATGAAGAGCGTCGTGCTCAGGATGAAATTCAAAAAGTAACGGACAAATACACCGTTGAAATTGATAAAGCACTAGCGACAAAAGAAGAAGACTTGATGCAAATTTAACCTAACTAGGCTTCTCTAATGTCTTCAAAAAACGATCTACCACAGCTTGAGATTTTACCTAAGCATGTTGCCATTATTATGGATGGCAACAACCGCTGGGCAAAACAACGCAAGCTTCCTAGTCTTGCTGGACACAAAGCAGGTGTTGACTCGGTAAGAGCTGTACTAGAAGTTGCTTTGCAACAAGGCATAGAGGTCGTTACTTTGTTTGCCTTTTCTAGTGAAAACTGGAAAAGGCCAGCAGAAGAAGTTAGCGGCTTAATGGAGCTATTTAAATGGGCTTTGCGTCGTGAAACTAAACGACTGCACAAGTACCAGGTTAAATTAAAAATTGTTGGTGATCGCACGGCTTTTTCTAACGAACTGCAACAGCTAATGCTTAAAGCAGAAGCGTTAACGGCCAACAACACCAAAACTACCCTAGTTATAGCTGCTAACTATGGTGGACGGCAAGACATTACCACTGCTGCACGCCAACTGGCTTTGCAAGTAAGCAAGGGTGAATTAAACCCTGAAGCAATTGATGAGCAAAAACTTCAGCAATACCTAGCCTTTGAAGACCTACCAGACCCTGATCTTTGTATTCGCACCAGTGGCGAACAGCGCCTAAGCAACTTTTTACTCTGGCAGCTAGCTTATACTGAGCTAATCTTTGTTGATGCCTTTTGGCCTGACTTTCGTCAACAGGCCTTCTATGAAACCCTTAAAGTCTTTATTAGTCGCCAACGACGCTTTGGTGGACGTGAAGAAACAACTGCAAGCTAATTAAAACGGATACCCCTAGCCATGTTAAAGCAAAGACTGCTAACTGCATTTATTTTAGCGCCCTTGGCACTCTGGGGATTGTTTGGGCTAAGTGGTGCATCTTTTGCTATTTTTACAGGCCTCGTTATAGGTGTTGGCGCTTGGGAGTGGGCTAGGCTTTCTGGCTTTAAACTTGTAGGTCAGCTGCTTTTCCCTGCTTTTATATTATTAATGCTTTATGGTGTTTACCAGCAACCCGAACGTTTAGAAGAAGCACTTTGGTTAGGCTTAATTTGGTGGCTAGTCGCTCTATTTTTTGTAGTTACCTACCCACGCACTACAAGCATTTGGCGCTGCCCACCCCGCCGCTTAGTTATGGGTATTTTTATTCTAATTCCTGCTTGGGCAGGCTTTGTTCTTTTGCGTGAACAGGGTTGGTTTTGGTTGCTTTATGTACTGCTCATTGCTTGGGTAGCCGATGTTTTTGCCTATTTTGCTGGCCGTGCTTTTGGCAAGCACAAGCTGGCTCCTGCCGTTAGTCCTGGTAAATCTTGGGAAGGTGTACTGGGTGGTTTAGTTGGTACTAGCCTACTCACTGCTACCGCAAGCATTTACCTAGGGTTTTCTTTAAATCAGTTTGGTTTGTTGTTAGCCATAACCCTTATTATTACTGCCGTATCTGTACTAGGTGATCTAACCGAAAGCTTGGTTAAACGTGAATCAGGCATGAAAGACTCTAGTCAATTATTACCAGGGCATGGTGGAATTATGGATAGAATTGATAGCCTAACTTCGGCAATTCCAATTTTTACTCTATTAATGCTTAATTTTGCTGGTAACTTAATATGATACGTATAGCAATTTTAGGTGCTACAGGTTCGATAGGTCACTCAACCCTCGATGTTATTGCACGTAACGCAGAGCAATATGAAGTTTTTGCTGTTTCAGGTTATCAACGCCTAACTGAATTACTGGAAATCTGTAAGAAATTTCAACCCAAGCTTGCCGCCGTTCCTGAAAAAGAAGCCATTAAATTTCAAAAGCAATTACTAGCGGCAGGATGCAAAACCCAAGTGGTTGCTGGTAAAGAAGGCCTGCAAATTTTAGCCAGCACTCCTGAAGTTGACCTAGTTGTAGCAGCCATCGTTGGTGCTGCTGGCTTGCTACCTACGCTTGCCGCTGTTAAAGCTGGTAAGCGTATCCTACTCGCAAATAAAGAAGCCTTGGTTATGTCGGGCGCTCTTTTTATGGATGCGGTAAAAACTCACCAGGCAGTCTTGCTACCTATCGACTCGGAACACAATGCCATTTTTCAATGCTTACCAGCCGACTTTGCAAAACGTAGCTTCGCTGAACAAGGCATAGAAAAACTTTTATTAACTGCTTCTGGTGGCCCCTTTCGTGGTTGGTCAAAAGAAGCTTTACAAGCAGTAACCCCAGCACAAGCCGTAGCTCACCCTAACTGGTCTATGGGTCAAAAGATTTCTGTTGATTCAGCCACTTTAATGAACAAAGGCTTAGAGCTAATTGAAGCCTGCTGGTTGTTTAATGTTCAGCCACAACAAATAGAGGTGGTTGTTCACCCACAAAGCATTATTCATTCCATGGTGAGCTATCGAGACGGCTCTGTTTTAGCACAGCTAGGTAACCCAGATATGCGTACTCCCATAGCCCATGCCCTAGCTTGGCCTAAACGCATACCTGCTGGTGTTAATCCTCTTAATCTAATAGCTTCAGCCGCCTTAACTTTTGAACAACCCGATGAAGCTGCCTTCCCTTGTTTAAAACTAGCGCGTCAAGCTTTTGAAGCTGGCGGCACTGCCCCTGCGCTTCTTAACGCAGCCAATGAAGTTGCTGTAGCGGCTTTTTTAGAGGATAGAATTCGCTTCACAGAAATACCTCAAGTAATTAGCCAGGTGTTAGATCTTAGTTCTATTCATGCGGCAAACGATCTGGAATTTTTACTGTCAGAAGACCAGCGAGCTAATCAGTTGGCCGTTAGCATCATTCAAAAGCTTCACTAACCTCTTGCGGAATTAAAGCTAGTTATGGATTTTATACACAATATTTTAGCCTTAATTATTACTCTAGGCATTTTAATTACCTTCCATGAGTTCGGTCACTTTTGGGTTGCGCGTCGTTGTGGTGTAAAAGTTTTGCGCTTCTCCGTTGGTTTTGGCAAACCTTTGTTTAGCTGGCATGACAAACAGGGCACTGAATACGTCATAGCTGCGCTACCTTTGGGTGGCTATGTAAAAATGCTGGATGAGCGTGAAGGCAAGGTACCAGAAGAACTGGCTGACCAATCGTTTAATCGCAAAAGTGTAGGGCAGCGTTTTGCAATAGTTGCTGCCGGCCCCCTAGCAAACTTCCTTTTAGCTATACTTGCCTATTGGCTTATTTTTGTTATTGGTACTCAAGTTCCTGCCCCTCTAGTTGGCAAGGTAGAGTCTGGCTCGCCTGCTGCTTTAGCAGGTTTAAAGCAAGGAGATGAAATTCTAAGCGTTGATGGTAGCAATACACCTAGCTGGCAAGAGGTTGGCTTGGGATTACTTTCGCGCATGGGTGAAACCACCCATATCACGTTAAATGTGCAAAACGAGCAAGATAGTTACCAACGTGAACTCAACCTAACTTTAACTAATTTTTTAGCTAACCAAGAGCAGCCTGATCCTTTTGGAAGTTTAGGTATTAGCCCTTGGCGACCAGAGCTTGCCCCTGTTTTGGGCAGCATTCAAGCTTCAAGTGCTGCACAAGCAGCTGGTTTACAGCCAGGCGATAAGGTTGTCGGTGTTAACAACCTTGCTATATCTAGTTGGGCAGCTTTAGTAAAAGAGTTACAAGCCAACCCTAATAAACTAATTAATTTAACCATAGAAAGGGAAGGGCAGCGCCTACCGATTGCTATTACGCCAGGCGTTCGTGTACAAGACGACGGCAGTGAAGTAGGTTTTATTGGTGCTGGTGTAGAAGTACCTGAATGGCCTGCGGAGTTATTACGTGAACAACGTTTTGGCCCAGTAGATTCGCTAGTCCGTGCTTCACAAAAAACAGTAGAAATGAGCTGGTTAACACTCAACTCTATTGGCAAAATGGTTACCGGGTTAATTAGTCCTACCAACTTGTCAGGCCCCATTACTATTGCTAGGGTTGCCAGCGATTCAGCACGTTCTGGCTGGGAAAGTTTTATTAGCTTTTTAGCCTATGTCAGCATTAGTTTAGGTATCCTTAACTTATTGCCTATACCTGTACTCGATGGGGGGCACCTGCTTTTTTATGCTGTTGAAGCGATTAGAGGTAAACCCGTTACTGAAGCGGTGCAAGAAGCAGCAACGCGTGTGGGTGTGTTGATGCTGGGTAGTTTAATGTTGCTCGCTTTTTATTTTGATTTAATGCGCCTTTAGTAACTAAGCACTCGGCTATTTTAAGCTACAGCACTTGTTTACACGCGGGTTATTACATTATTGTTGGCAACTGCTTTTTATTGGCAGATAAAATGCCCCACTGAGACGGATACAGAACAGCGTGAAATTTCGTAATCCAATTTTTTTAATTCAATACCTAGTTTTTTCTTTAATTTTAATCGGCTGCTTAAGTTCTCAAGCTGTTGCAGCTAGTTTTCAAATAGAAGACTTACGCATTGAAGGCTTGCAACGTGTTTCGCCAGGTACGGTTTTTTCTGAACTACCTTTGCAAACCGACGAACCTATAACGCTAGAACAAATTACTAAAGCAAGTAAGCAGCTTTTTGCTACGGGACTTTTTGATGACGTTGCTGTTTACCAAGACAGTGAGCAACTTGTCTTGCGTGTAAAAGAACGCCCCACCTTACAAAAGCTAGAAATTGACGGTAACAAAAAAGTAAGTACAGAAGATTTAACCAAAGGTTTGTCTCAAGCTGGTTTAGAAGAAGGGCAAATTTTTCAGCGCTCTACCCTCGATCAAATCAAACTAGAACTTGAGCGCATGTACCATGCCCAAGGGCGTTATAGCGCTAAAATTACTAGTGAAGTAGAAGAACTGCCGCGTAATCGTGTAGCTATTAAAATCAAAATTAACGAAGGTAGCGTAGCTGCTATTCGACGTATAAATATTGTAGGTAATCAAAACTACACAAATAAAGAACTGCTCAAGCACTTCGAACTCAATGAAACCAAAGGTTGGACTCTCTTTTCATCTGCCGATCAATATTCACGCGAAAAACTCAGTGGTGACCTAGAGCGCTTGAGGTCTTGGTACCTAGATAATGGTTATTTACGTTTCAATATAGAGTCCACGCAGGTTTCTATTAGCCCTAACCGCCAAGATATTTTTATTACCGTCAATGTGTTTGAAGGTGATCAATACAAGGTTAGCGAGGTGGAACTGGCAGGTGAGCTGATTTTAGAAGAGCCACAACTGACACCCTATATTTTCTTAAAAGCAGGCGATACCTTTTCACGTAGTGCCATGACTGCTTCTAGTGAAGGTATTCGGAGTCGTTTAGGTATAGAAGGTTATACCTTTGCTGAAGTAAATGGCCGCCCCGATATTAATGATGATAAAAAAGAAGTTAAGCTTATTTTCTTAGTCGACCCAGGTCGCCGTAGTTATGTACGTAAAATTAATTTTGCTGGCAATATAAGCACAAAAGATGAAGTGTTAAGACGTGAAATGCTTCAACTTGAAGGTGCTTCGGCTAACACAGATTTAATCAAGCAGTCTAAAGAGCAGCTAGATAGACTCGGCTTTTTTAGTAGTGTTAATGTTGAAAACCAACCCAGTGCCACCAACCCAGATTTAATAGACGTTAACTACACAGTGGAAGAACAACCCTCTGGTTCAATTTCTGCCAGTGTTGGTTATTCACAGTCTAGTGGTGTGGTTTATGGTGCTGCCTTATCCCAAAACAACTTTTTAGGTACAGGTAATATTGTTAGCTTTGGTGCTAACCGAAGCGACTTCCGTACCAGCTATAACTTTTCTTACCTAAACCCCTACTACACCATTGATGGTGTTTCTCGTGGTTTTAATCTCTTTTACCGTGAAACTGATTTTGACGAAGACTATGGTATTTCTAGTTATGCTACTGATGCCTACGGTGCTAATGTTACCTATGGCTATCCAATTTCTAGAAATAGCCGTTTAAGCCTATCCTTAGGGTTCGACAACACTAATGTACAAGCAGAAACCTATAACGGTATTATTTTGTTAGATGATATTCGAGCTTTTGACAAAGATTATGGTTTAGAATTTTTTAATTACAAGGTAACTGGCCGCTGGACTAGAAACCTTCTTAACCGCGGCATTTTAGCCACCAATGGTAGTTATCAAAGTTTTAGTTTAGAAGTAGCAACGCCTGGTTCTGACTACCAGTTTTTCAAAAGTAATTACCGTGGGCAAAAGTATTTTAAACTTGCTGACAGTTGGTCACTTAAGTTTAAAACAGATTTAGGTTATGGTGACGGTTTGGGCAGCCAATATAGCCAGTTGCCTTTTTATGAGAGTTATTTCTCTGGTGGTTTAAGCTCGGTACGTGGTTACCGTTCTAACAGCCTAGGGCAGCGTAGCACTCAAACATTCAATGGTGTTCAAAGCGAAACCAGCAGTGCGCTAGGGGGCAACGTTTTGGTTGAAGGTTCAGCAGAACTTATTTTTCCATTGCCTTTTATAGAAGATCAGCGTTCCATGCAGACCAGTCTATTTCTTGATGCTGGTAGCGTTTATACCACCAAATGCATTGCAAGCAATACCAGTTGTACTGAGGGCGTAGATTTAGACCAGCTCCGCTACTCAGTGGGCATTAGTCTTACTTGGTTAACGGCGATAGGCCCTCTGGCCTTTAGTATTGCTGAACCCTTAAATGATGAACCGAATGACCGTACAGAGTTCTTCCAATTCTCACTTGGACAAACTTTCTAACCCAAAGGACAAAACAGTGAAACCTACTAGCCTAAAAACAATATTTCTAGCCTTACTACTTAGCTTAAGCTTTGGTTTAGCAGCTGAAGAATTAAAGTCGCCTCGCATTGCTGTACTTGACTGGCAAGGCGCTTTAATGGAGTCAACCAAGGTTCAGGAAGAATTCAAAAAGGCAGATCAGCAACTCGGTGCTGAGCAGAGTAGAGCGCGTCAACTAGCAGAAGAAGCGCGTAGCCTACAAGAGCGACTACAGCGTGATAGCTCTATTATGAGTGAAGATGAGCGCCGTAAAGTAAGCCAGCAAGTTGAACAGAAAGCGCAGGAATACCAGTTTGTAGCATCAAGATTGCAAAAGCAGTTACAAGAAATGCGTCAAGAAATAGTTGAACGCCATAGACCTAGTCTTGAAGCGGCGGTTAATGAAGTTATTGAAGAGTACAAGGTAGACTTACTGCTTGATAGGCAGGCAGTTGCTTTTGCTAGACCCCAGTTTGATTTAACTCGAGCTGTTGCAGATAAACTCAACAAGGCTAAATAATCTACCTAATGAAAACCTTTACCTTAGGTGAACTAGCTACTTATCTAGGTGCAGAAGTTCACGGCAACCCAGAACACCAGATAACCGAGATGGCTAGTCTTGAAAAAGCTACTTCATCTCAGGTGAGCTTTTTAAGCAACCCCAAGTTTTTGCCTTACCTTAAAAACTCTCAAGCAGGTGCGGTATTACTCAAACCTGACCAAGCAGCTGAGTTTTCTGGCAACAGTTTGCTCCTTGCTAACCCCTACTTAGGTTTTGCTAAACTCAGCCATTTATTTGATGATAAAAAACCACCTGCTGGCGTTATTCACCCTACAGCTAGTATTGCAGAAGGCGCTGAAATAGACCCTTCTGCGCATCTAGGTCCCTATGTTGTTATAGAGGCAGGCTGTAAAATTGCTGCGGGAGTCATTATAGGTGCTCATTCCGTGCTAGCAGAAGGCTGCAGCATTGGTGAAAACACCCTGTTACACCCCAGAGTAACGCTTTATCGTCGAGTAGAAATAGGTAAAAATTGCATCATTCACTCGGGTGCGGTTCTGGGCTGTGATGGTTATGGCTTTGCTCCTACTGGCGGTGACTGGGAAAAAATAGCCCAGCTAGGTAACCTAATCATTGCTGATCAAGTAGAAATAGGTGCTAATACTGCCATTGACCGTGGTGCACTTGGCAATACCGTTATAGGAAAAGATGTAAAAATAGATAATCTTGTTCACCTCGCACATAACGTTAAAGTAGGTGAACATACAGCCATTACTGCTCAAGTAGGTGTGGCTGGCTCTACCACCATTGGTGCTAATTGCATGTTTGGTGGTAATAGCGGTATTGCTGGCCATATAGAGATCTGTGATGGTGTTCAAGTAACTGGCATGGGTATGATTACTGGCTCAGTCAACAAACCTGGGGTTTATTCTTCAGGTACGGGGCTTTTGCCTAGTTCTAACTGGCGAAAAAGTGCCGTACGTTTTAGACAATTAGAAGAACTAAACCAAAAGGTTAAAAGCCTTGAAACTCAGCTCCGGAAGCTTTCTAGTCCGGAATAATTAAACTGCCCTTCTTTTTTGGGCTAAATAACTTAACGCTTATTTTGGCGTTCTTTAGAGGTAAAGATCCATGGTTATGGATATCAATGAAATTAAAAAGTACCTACCCCATCGCTATCCATTTTTATTAGTCGACAGAGTAGTAGAAATTGAACTAGGCAAATCCATAGTTGCTTACAAAAACATTACTGTTAACGAACCTTATTTTTTAGGCCACTTTCCAGAACACCCTATTTTCCCAGGTGTATTAATTATTGAAGCCATGGCTCAAGCAGCTGGTGTATTAGGTTTTAAAACAGTGAATAAGCTACCGGCTGATGGTCACCTCTACTATTTTGTTGGTAGTGAAAAAACACGTTTTAAACGCCCTGTAGTACCAGGCGATCGCTTAACGCTTGAAGCTACCGTATTACGTGAAAAGCGTGGTATTTGGGTTTTTGCTTGCAGAGCCCACGTTGATGGTGAAACCGTGTGTGAAACTCACATTACCTGCGCGGAGAAAAAAGTTTGAGTCTAATTCATCCAACTGCGCTGATCGATCCATCAGCACAACTGGCAGAAGATGTTGAGGTAGGCCCCTACTCAATTATCGGCCCACAAGTAACTATTGGTGAAGGTTCCGTTATTGGCCCTCACGTAGTTATCAAAGGGCCTAGCACTCTAGGTAAGCGCAACCGAATTTTTCAGTTCGCCAGCGTAGGGGAAGACTGCCAAGATAAAAAATACCAAGGCGAGCCAACCCGTTTAGAAATGGGTGATGATAACGTTGTTAGAGAAAGCGTGACTATCCACCGAGGCACTGCCCAAGATTTAGGCCTAACTAAAATCGGTAATGGCAACCTTTTTATGGCCTACTCACACGTTGCCCACGATTGTGTTGTTGGTGATAACTGCATTATGGCTAACCAAGCTACTCTTGCAGGTCATGTTACGCTAGGTGACTATGCAATTCTTGGTGGGTTATCTGCTGTGCATCAGTTTAGCCGTGTAGGTGCTCATGCCATGTGTGGTGGTGGCTCTATTATTTTGAAAGATATACCCGCCTACGTCATGGTGAGTGGTCACCCTGCTGAAACGCATGGCATTAACTACGAAGGCTTAAAGCGTCGTGGTTTCTCAAAAGAAGCCCTACAAGCTTTGCGCAATGCTTATAAAGTTATTTTCCGTCAGGGCTTAAACCTGCAAGATGCTATTAATCAGCTAGAAGCTGGACAAGTCTCACCAGAAATTCAGGTTTTCTTAAACTCCATAAAAAACTCTGCACGTGGTATTACACGTTGAAGATTTACCTGGTTGCCGGAGAAATCTCTGGTGATATTCTAGGTGCAGGTTTAATTGCTGAATTAAAAGCCCTCTACCCTAAAGCAGAGTTTCGTGGCATGGGTGGAGAGCTAATGCAGGCTCAAGGGTTAACCAGCCTTTACCCCCTAGAAACACTCTCAGTAATGGGTGTAGTAGAAGTTCTTAAACACCTACCCAAGCTAATTAAAGTTAGAAAGCACCTCTACCAAGATGCTTTAGCCTGGGGTGCCGATTTAATGATAGGCATAGATTCACCCGACTTTAATTTAGGCTTAGAAAAGAAACTGCGTGCGCAGGGAATAAAAACTGTGCATTACGTTAGCCCCTCGGTTTGGGCTTGGCGACAAGGTCGTATTAAAGGCATTAAACAAAGTGCTGATTTAATGCTGGCACTGCTACCTTTTGAAGCTGAATTTTATCACCAACACCAGATGCCAGTTACTTTTGTAGGCCACCCTACTGCTGATACCCTTCCTATGGAACCCAACAAGCCTGCGGCGCGTCTTGCCTTAGGTTTAGCAGAGCAACAAAGGCCTGTTATAGGCTTATTGCCTGGTTCTCGTGGTGGTGAAGTCGCACGCTTAGGAGCCTTGTTCTTACAAACAGCACAAGAAATAAAAAAAACACATCCCAAGGCAGTTTTTTTACTACCTGCAGCCTCACCTAAACGCTATAAAGAAATTCAACATTTGTTAGCAGAACACCCTGTTAAAGACCTACAGCTACTTCAAGGCAAGGCAGACCAAGTATTACAAGCAGCAGATGTTTGTTTAGTTGCTTCAGGTACGGTGGCTTTAGAGGCGCTTTTCTGTAAAACTCCCATGGTAGTTAGTTACAAGCTTGCCCCCTTAACCTGGTGGTTATCCAAGTTTATGCTGAAATCTAAATGGGTAAGCCTACCAAATTTATTAGCACAAAGAACACTGGTGCATGAGCGCTTACAAGACCAAGCCAAAGTAAGTCAGTTAACAGAAGACCTACACCAGCTACTTAATGAGCCAGCCGTTGCTGCAGAACAAACTCAAGCCTTCTATGCTATTCACCAACAGCTTAAATGCAATGCAAGCAAACAAGCTGCTCAAGCCATTGCAAAGCTGCTAAATAATCAAAGCAAATGAAAAAGAACCCTCCAGCACCTTTAATGCCAGATGAAATACCTTACCAAGGCTTCCTACTTGCAGGTGTTGATGAGGCGGGTCGAGGACCACTTGTTGGTTCAGTAGTGGCAGCCGCTGTTATTCTTGACCCTAACCAGCCCATTATTGGTTTAGATGATTCAAAAAAACTAACCGAAAAAAAACGCGAAGCTTTGGCAATAGAAATTAAACAAAAAAGCCTTACTTGGGCGGTAGCAGAGGCAAGTGCTGCTGAAATTGATGAGCTGAATATTTTACAAGCCAGTTTTTTAGCCATGCAAAGAGCAATAGATGCTTTACCAACTGCCGCAGAGTTTGTTCTTGTCGATGGCAATCGTTTACCTAAAAGCCTACAGTTGCCTGCCTTAGCCGTAGTGAAAGGGGATGCTCGCCACCCAGCTATAGCTGCAGCCTCTATTCTTGCCAAGGTTAGCCGCGATGCCCAACTAGTAGCCTTAGATAAACGCTACCCAGATTATGGTTTTGCCAAGCACAAGGGCTATCCTACCAGAGCACACTTTGCAGCAATTAAAGCGCTAGGAGTACTTGCCGAGCACCGTAAAAGCTTTGGGCCTGTAAAAAAGCAGTTAGAGCTAGAAGAAGCATTAGAAAAACAACAGGTGTTATAAAATAAGGCTAGGTTTTACTTTTTGCCTAGCACTTATTAACTAATCGCTTAGGCAATTGAATAACCCTAAACAACTGAAAAAAACTTTCTAGTAAGTCGGTTTTATTGGCTAAGTACTTAATGCTAAGCGAAGAAACCACCCCAACCAGCCCAGCACCAATTATATCAAAGGGGAAGTGAACCCCAACAAAAACCCTCGCCAAGCCTGCTAAAAAACTTAACAAAACCAGTAACACGCCTAGTTTTAGTGTTTCCCTGCTAAATAGGTAGCTAGATGCAATAGCAAAAATAAAGGTGGTATGGTCGGAAGGAAAGGAAGTGTCTGCTGCATGTTCTACTAGCTGAGAACCTAGGTTAAGTACAAAAGGGCGTGGGTGGAAATAAAATACCCCTATCAAGTAGCTAAGCAATAAAGCTAAGAGTACCGAGTAGCCAGCAAAAAAACTGATACGCTTTTTATTTAAATCGGCAAAAAACCATAAACTAACCATTACCCCTATTAAGATAAAGGGCATAACCTCAGCTATAAAAATAGCCGAGGCATCTAAAATAGCATTTTCTCCAGCTAACTGATTGATTGCTAGAAAGAGATCACTATTCAAACTATCCATATTTATTCATCTTGCTTAACTACTTTCGCCAATAGTTATTAGCTGCCGCTACGGTTTGGAAGTTAACTGCTATTACCTGAGAAGCTGCCGTTAAAGAATCTGCAGACTCGGCATAATCAGGACGAAGTTTCTTTAGCATTTCTGGGTCAGGTTGAGTGTATTTCACCCCACGGCGACTTAGCGTAATAGCAAGTTCAAAGCCTTCTTGAGGGGTTGCGGTAATCAGTGAAGTTAACCAAATGTCTGTCATTTCTTTACCCTTCTTGTTGTTTTAAATAGTAGAAGCTTTTCAATTACTTAAATTTTCTTTGCATGAATCAAAATATACCGACCCATGCGCCACCAAGGCTCTTGCTGGCAATAACGTCGCTCAATTTCTACCAACCTGGCTGGAGTTGCTTCAGGCGGTAATTTTAAGCGTAGGTAATCATTGAAAACACGAACACCTGTTGTTGCGGTAATCTCAAAGCCTGCTGTTTCTAACCATGCAATAACTTCAGTCGGCTGTAAAGGTGAAATAGGTGTTAAACGCTTGCCTTTACCCTTGCCTTGCAAACCTTTTTCTAAAACTCGCTGCCAGTTTCCTCGTAAAACATTTGCTAAAAATAATGCATCGGCATTAAAAAACATTAGCGATAAATGCCCTTGGGGTGCTAAGTGCTGCAATAGCTGATTCAATGTTTCTTTGGGTTCTTGCAACCATTCCAATACAGCATGACAAACTATTAAATCAAAGCCTTGCTGACTAGCAGGAAGGTGCTCTGTTAGCTGTTGAATAGAGGTATTTAGGGTAGCTACCTTATAACGTGCTAAACGCTTAGCAGAATAGTCGAGCATTTCAGCTGCTGGCTCAGCTAATACTACTTCGTGCCCTTTACGAGCCAACCAGCAAGAGATTTGCCCTAAGCCACCTCCTGCATCTAGCACCTTCAAACCTTTTTTATCTAGCGGCAATTCTGCAAGCATGCGTTCACGCAGAATTTTAAGGCGCAAACGCCCCTTGGCAGTGCCATAAATATTGCGTGCAAATTTTTCAGCCATACCACTACTGAAATGACGGTCTTGCTTAGGGGTAGGCATAGTAGGTAACGGCTTAAAGAAGGGCTAGTAAAGTGCAGCTTTTACCTTGAAATAAAAGCTGCACTGGTAGGTGTGTTTTAGCTTGCGAAGGGGTCACGCAAAACTATAGTTTCTACCCTGTCTGGGCCTGTTGAAACGATATCTATCGGCACACCTAGTTTGTCTTCTAAGAACTTAATGTAATTACGCGCATTAGTGGGTAGCTCTTCTAGGGTTTGAGCACCTACTGTAGATTCTGACCAACCGGGCAAGGTTTCGTAAATAGGCGTTACACCTGCAAAACCTTCGGCATCAATAGGGCAGTTTATACGTTTTCCTGCTTTATCTTCATAAGCCACACATACTTGCAGGGTTTCTAAACCATCTAGTACGTCTAACTTAGTTAGACAAATACCCGTAACCGAGTTGACTTGTACAGCGTAATTCACTGCTACAGCATCGAACCAACCACAGCGGCGTGCACGACCCGTTGTAGTGCCAAACTCGTGCCCCTTACTCGCTAGGTGCTCACCAACTGTATCGTCTAACTCAGTTGGCATAGGCCCTGAACCAACACGTGTAGTGTAGGCTTTAGTAATACCAAGAATGTAATCTAAATACCTAGGACCAAACCCTGAACCAGTAGCTACACCACCGGCTGTAGTATTTGAACTAGTAACAAAAGGATAGGTGCCATGATCTATGTCGAGTAGCGAACCTTGCGCTCCTTCAAACATAATTTTTGCACCCTGCTTACGCAAATCGTGCAGATAGGTAATGGTATCGCAAACCATAGGACGTAACTGTTCAGCGTAAACCATGCACTTATCTAACAGGGTTTGATAATCAACAGGCTCTTCTTTAAAAAAGTTTTCTAATACAAAGTTATGGTAAATCAATACTTCTTTTAGCTTTTCTGGAAGACGCTCTGGGCATAGTAGGTCACCAATACGCAAACCACGACGTGCAACCTTATCTTCATAGGCAGGGCCTATACCGCGGCCCGTAGTACCAATTTTATCTTCGCCACGCGCCTGTTCGCGTGCTACATCTAGGCGCACGTGATAATCCAAAATAAGTGGGCAGGCGGCGGATAATTTAAGGCGGCTACGTACTTCAACGCCACGCTCTTCCAGCATTTTAATTTCTTTAAGCAAAGCATCGGGGGCAACAACCACACCATTGCCAATTACGCAGGTAACCTTGTCACGTAGGATTCCAGATGGAACCAGGTGAAGCGCAGTTTTCTGACCGTTAACAACCAAGGTATGTCCAGCATTGTGTCCACCTTGAAAACGCACCACTGCTTGGGCATTTTCTGTTAGAAGATCAACGACCTTACCCTTACCTTCATCACCCCATTGGGTACCTAAAATGACAACGTTATTGCCCATTTTTTAATCTCTGTAGCCTAAATGAATTTAAAAAGCCAAACTTTGAAAGATTAACAAGCCTCAGTGACTTGTCAAACACTTAGTTAACTTG
This sequence comes from Marinospirillum minutulum DSM 6287, assembly GCF_000422325.1. Classification (GTDB taxonomy): domain Bacteria; phylum Pseudomonadota; class Gammaproteobacteria; order Pseudomonadales; family Halomonadaceae; genus Marinospirillum; species Marinospirillum minutulum. Next base: position 158,625 of record NZ_AULO01000009.1, on the reverse strand, counting down.
TGATCACCCACTGATCTTCTTTACGTATAATTTGCTGACTAGTGCCTTCTGACAAACTAGCTTCAGCTGCTTGCAAAATAACCCTTTCACCTTTAGAGCGTAAGTCTTTTAGCAAGGCTCTACCTGCCTTATCTCTTAACATAGCTGCCGGTGCAATTAGAGGTGCTTTAACTTGCTTAACGGCTTGCAAGCTAGCCAGTATTTTTAAGTCAGTAGAAAAGCCCGTTGCTGGACGCGCTCTACCAAATACCTTGCCTATTTCATCATAACGTCCACCCTTAGCCAAAGCTTGGCCTAGGCTGGGAACATAAGCGGCAAACACTATACCTGTATGGTAGTGGAAACCACGTAATTCTGACAAATCTAGGTAGATATTTAAATTGGGATACTGCTCCGTTAAAGCGGCAACTAACTGCTGCAACTCTTGCAAAGCTTCTTGAACTTCGGCTGGCGCACCTACCAGTGTTTGCTGTGCCGTTTCTAGCACTTCTAAACCGCCATTTAATTTAGATAAGGCAATAATTAACCTAACCGCAGGCTGGTCTTCCCAAGGTGCTAGCAGCACGTTGAGTTCATCTAAACGCTTTTGCTGTAAAATACTAAATAATTGGTCTTCAATTTCTTTAGGCAGCTCACTGTCAGTAATGAGTGCACGATAAATAGCTACATGACCTAAATCTAAGCAAAGATTTTCAGCACCAGCTAGCAGTAGACTATCTAGCATTAAGCAAAGAATTTCTAAATCGCTATCTAGCCCATTTTGACCAAAAAGCTCTGCGCCAATTTGAATGGGTGAACGAGAGCCAAGCAGGTTATCGAGTTGGGTGCGTACAATTTCAGCTGAATAGCAAAACCTAGCTGCGCCTTCTGAACGCATAGAGTGAGCATCCATACGCGCAACCTGTGGAGTTACATCAGCACTAACACCCATCATACGACCACTTAATTGGTCTGTTACTTTAAAGGTTTGTAAGCCAAGATCATGACCAGCCCCCACTAGAAGCGAGTCTAAAAACTCTACTTTGGGCGGTAGAACGAGTTCATAACCCCAGCTATGAAAAAGGTCTAACAGCTTACGACGCAGATTTTCAATTTGACGAGCCTGAGGCGGTAAGACCTCATCCATCCCGTCAGGTAACAGCCAGCGGTCTGCACTACTCATAAACCTCTCCAAGCTTAGTACTTTTTACTTTACATAAAAAACCGGGAGCCACGACTCCCGGCGTTCTTAGTTTACTAACGTGAGTTACTTGCTACCCTTGGAGTTATCCAAGTAGCGGAAGAAGTCACTTTTAGGACTAACAACCAGAATATCTTGCTTGTTATTAAAGCTATTACGGTAGGCTTCCATGCTACGCAAGAAGCTATATAACTCACGATCTTGGTTGTAAGCCTTAGCATAAATACTGGTTGCTTCTGCATCACCTTCACCTCGTAGGATGTCAGCATCACGCTCAGCAGTTGCAAGAATAACTTCACGTCCACGGTCTACCGCAGCACGAATACGCTCAGACTGTTCTTTACCCTGAGCTCGGTATTCACGTGCTTCACGCTGACGCTCGGTACGCATACGCTCATAAACTGAGTTAGAAACTTCTGAAGGTAAGTCAATTTGCTTCACACGAATATCAAGGATAGCAACACCCATAGAGTCACGCATTGCGCTATTTAACTCTTCAATTGGGCGACTCATTAGTTCATCACGCTGCTCGCTCACTATCTCGCCTAGGGTACGACGACCAAACTCGTTACGTAGACTTTCATCCACTCGAGGAGCTATCAAGCGCATAGAAACCTGTTCATCACCCGCTGTTGCTTCATAGTAGCGAGTAACATCAACAATTTTCCACTGCACAAAAGAGTCTACAATAACGCCTTTACGGTCACCCGTTAAGTAGCGTGAAGGTGTACCATCTAAGGTTTGTAAACGTGTATCAAACAAGCGCACGGTATTATAAACAGGCACTTTTATGTGAATACCGGGTTGAATATCGGTTTCAACCACTTCACCAAATTGTAGGCGAATAGCGCGTTGTGTTTCATTAACTATGTAAAGACTGCTGCTTGCTAGCAGTGCCAAACCAGCAAGAATAGCCAGTGCGACTATAGAACGAGCGTTCATTAGCGACCCTCCCGACGAATACTGGTAGTGGTGTTGGAGTTTTGTCGTTCACGAATCTGTTCAATAACTTGGTCTGTTAGCTGATCTATATCAAAATCACTCGCTAAACTACTCGTTGAACTACTAGCGCTAGTACGCGACCCACTGGTTGTAGGTGCCGAAGAACCTAAACGATCAAGTGGTAGGTACATCATATTATTACTGCCTTCTTCTGTATCAACCAACACCTTGCTTGAATTAGAAAGCACTTCTTGCATAGTATTTATGTACAAACGCTCCCGTGTTACTTCAGGTGCTTGGCGGTATTCTTTTAATAGTGCCAGGAAGCGGCTTGCCTCACCTTCTGCACGCGCTGTTACCGCTTCACGGTAGGCTTGCGCTTCTTCACGAATACGCGCTGCACGACCTTCAGCATCGGGAAGAACAGAGTTTTCATAAGTACGCGCTTGGTTAATGCTGCGCTCACGGTCTTCACGGGCACGAATTACATCATCAAAAGCTGACTGCACTTCATCTGGTGCAGAAGTGCTTTCAATGTTGACTGTTTCTAGCGTTAAGCCAACGCCATAGTAATCTAAGAATCTTTGTAAACGATTATTCACGCCCTGTGCCAAAATCTCACGGCCTTCAGTTAGTATCTGAATTAAGTCGGTTGTACCCACTTCATGGCGTAAAGATGAATCGAGTGCATATTCCAGTGTGCGCTCAGGCCCACGAACATTGAGTAGGTAATCTTTTGGATTACTAACAACATACTGTACTGAAATACTGACCTGAACAATATTTTCATCACGCGTTAGCATAGTAGCGTTTTGGTTAAATGAACGAATACGCGTTACGTTAACCTTGCTAACTGAATCAATAATGGGCGGATTCCAATGCAAGCCTGGCGTTACTGTTTCATGGTATTTACCTAAGCGTAGAACAACGCCTCGCTCAGCTTGGTCGACTAGATAAAAGCCACCTGCAACCCAAATAGCAACAACCAGTACCGCAACCAAAGCCGTTAAACCATAACCACCAAACTTGCTTGGTGGTTTAGTTCCACCCGTATTACCGCCTTTACCACCACCAAAAATATTGGTGACCTTGTCTTGTAATTTCTTTAAGGCTTCGTCTAAATCAGGTGGTCCCTGATTAGGTCGCTGGCCGCCATCATTACCAGAGTTACGGTCTGGCTTGCGCCCGCCGCTTCCCCAAGGGTCGTGCTGATTGCCGTTGCCACCTGGCTCATTCCACGCCATAGAGTACTCTCCACTAAATTAATGTAATCTTTGATTGATTTTATAAGTAAGAAATATTGCGCAATGCTACCTTAAATTACACCTAAGGTCATGGTTTAGTAACCCAAACCAGCGACTCTTCCGCCATATTTAACTGGGATAAGAGCTGCCTAAAATCTTTTTGTGGTAAGCGCAACTGTAACTGACACTGACCTTCTTCACTGTAGCACTCATCTAATACTGCATTTAAATTAAACAAAGCAGCACGCAAACGTGTTTGCTCTGGCTCCAGCTCTAGCGTCCCTTTAACAATTTTAATTGCTAAACGTTCATTAATTGCTTGCAGTAGTAGGTCGCAGCCCTCACCCGTAACAGCCGACAACCAAACCCTCTCTGGTACACCTTCTGCATTACGATCAATTCTGGGCTTTTGCTCTAACAGGTCTATTTTGTTAAAAACCATTAAGCTAGGCACATCTGCTGCACCTATTTCTTCTAGCACTTCTTCAACCTGAGCAATATTGTCATCTCGCTCGTGACTAGCAGCATCAACAAGGTGCAAAAGCATCGTTGCTTCGGCTGCTTCTTGTAGGGTGGCTTGAAAAGCATCAACTAACTTGTGAGGTAAATGGCGAATAAAGCCAACTGTATCTGCTAAAACAATAGTGCCTACATCTTCTAATTCAATACGTCTTAACGTAGGGTCTAGCGTGGCAAAGAGTTGATTAGCCGTATAAACATCAGCCTTAGTTATACGATTAAATAACGTTGACTTGCCTGCGTTGGTATAGCCCACTAGAGAAACAGCTGGAATTTCTGCCTGCACTCTAGCCCTTCGACTTGTCTCGCGCTGCACACGCACTTTTTTTAATCGACGCTGTATAGCGTTAATTCTTGCGCGAATTAAACGCCTATCCGTTTCTAACTGGGTTTCACCTGGACCACGTAGCCCGATACCACCTTTTTGTCTTTCAAGGTGAGTCCAACCACGAATTAAGCGGGTTGTTAAGAATTCTAATTGCGCCAACTCGACTTGCAACTTGCCTTCATAGGTACGCGCTCGCTGAGCAAAAATATCTAAAATAAGCCCAGTACGATCCAGCACTCGGCATTGCAGTTCTTTTTCTAGGTTACGCTCTTGGGAAGGTTTTAAGCTGTGGTTAAATAGCACCAGGTCGGCTTGGTGTTCTTCTACAGCAGCTCGAATTTCTTCTAGTTTACCCTCGCCTACAAAAAGGCGTGGATAAGGCGAGCTACGGCTACCACGAATAAGTGCTAGGGGTTCCGCTCCTGCTGAGCGAACTAGCTCAAGAAACTCATCAGAGTCTTCTCGTTTAGATTCATCGGGAAAATCTATATGCACAAGGACGGCTAGGTTGCCGCCCTCTTCGCGTTCAAAAAACAATCAGTGACTCCTAATGCGAGCTTTATGCTTCATCTTCTTCCGAAGGCAAGCGCACATTGCGTGAAGGTACAACCGTTGAAATGGCATGTTTGTATACCATTTGACTGACGGTATTACGCAACAAAATAACAAACTGATCAAAAGATTCAATTTGGCCTTGTAGCTTAATGCCGTTAACTAAAAATATAGATACAGGAACTCGCTCTTTGCGTAGCAAGTTTAAGTAGGGGTCTTGTAAAGTTTGCCCTTTGGACATGTTGGTATCTCCCTTGAACATTAGAATTTTTTATGAATCTTTTGTTTATTGTTAATTTTAAGTTTTAGAACCTGCTGAAAACCAGCTAATTCAGTATTATGCCCTGCTCTTGGCTAATTATAACCATCCTAAACGGCTTTTGTCCGTCATTTATGCCACACCAACAAAAGAAACTTATACTGAAGCAGGTTTTAATGCCAACAAACCTTCTCCAACAGCTTTGCCTGCAATAAAATTTTCTACTGCTGTGACTACCCTTGGCAAAAGTTGCGGATGATCACTTACTAGCCAGTTAAGATTCTGCCATGACCTCATCCAAGTCAACTGTCGCTTGGCTAACTGCCGTGTTGCAGCTATACCTCTAGCTTTAAGCTCGGTTAAGTCATAGTCACCATCTAGGTATTGCCATACTTGGCGATACCCTACAGCGCGCATAGAGGCCAAACCTAGGTTCAAGTCACCTCGCTGGTACAAGGCTTCGACCTCTGTAATTAAACCTTGTTCCAACATTTGCAAAAATCTTTGCTCTATACGCTGGTGCAGGGTGGCGCGTTCTGCAGGTACTAACCCTAATTGTAACAACCGCCAAGCAAAGGGTTGTTGTTTTTGCTCTTGCCAAAGCTGAGTGCGTGTTTTACCCGTTTGTTGAAAAAGCTCTAAAGCCCTTAAAGTACGCTGTGGATCTGTCGGGGCAATTTTAGCTGCTGACTCAGGGTCTATCGCAGCTAAACGCTCATGTAGTGCGGGGCAACCTAGCTGTGATAATTCATCTTCTAATTGCTGCCTTATTTTAGGATCGGATGCAGGTAGGTTAGAAGCACTGCCTAAAAGGCTTTGGTAATAAAGCGATGTACCGCCCACCAATAAAGGGGTTTTGCCTGCCGCAGTTATTTCTTGCATGGCTTGCAAGGCATCGCGTCGAAAATCACCAGCGGAATAGCTTTGTGCAGGGTCACGCAAATCAATTAAGCGGTGAGGTGCTCTAGCGAGGGTTTCTGCATCAGGTTTTGCTGAACCTATATCCATGCCTTTATAAACTTGGGCTGAATCAACACTAATAATTTCACAGTTCAGCAGCTCAACTAAAGCTAGGGCTAAATCGGTTTTACCTGCGGCGGTAGGCCCTAATAAAAAAATAGCTGGTGGACGTTTATCTAATGCTTCTTCTAGCATCATCGTCCCCTCAAAAACATTTTATCTAAATCCTGCATACTTAATTGAAACCAAGTAGGGCGTCCGTGGTTGCATTGATCGCTACGTTCGGTTATTTCCATATCACGCAGTAAAGCATTCATTTCTGGTATAGAAAGCTGCCGACCTGCCCTAACCGAGGCATGGCAAGCTATATTGGCAAGCACTTCATTAATGGAATTTTCTAAACTTCTTGCCGTGCCAAAACGCTTCATTTCATCCAATAAGGTAGAAACCAAATCTGCTGCCTTAGCACCTTGTAAAAGCACCGGCATAGAACGTATCACCACTTCTTGTGGCCCTAGCACATCTAGCTGCACACCCAAGTCATTAAGCAGTTCAGTATTTTGACTCGCTAACTCGGCTGCTTCTTCATCTACACTGACTGCTTCTGGCACGAGTAAAGGCTGGGCTGTTAAAGGTCGCTTTAACCAGTCCTTTTTTAACCGCTCATAGGTAATACGTTCATGGGCGGCATGCATATCAACCACCACTAGCCCTTGAGTATTCTGCGCCAGAATATAGATTCCTTGCATTTGCGCTAAAGCATAACCTAAGGGTGGTACTTGTGCTGTTTCGTTGGTTGAGCTTTCTTCGGTTGGCGGTGCTTCTGACAAATGGCGATAAAACTCTAAAGTGCTACCCGCTGGTGTAGTTGAATTGGCTAAAGGCTTACTTGACGAACTTGCAAACCCTTGCCAATTTAAAGACGACTGCTCTTGAAGTTGCTTAACAGGTTCTGAAAAACCATCAGTAGTTTGAGTAGGGTAGTTTTGCTGTGCCGTTATTTCTGGTTCTACAGGCTGTTTTTCAGAACCAATTAAAGCACCCGACAAGCGCCTATGCAGGCTACTGAAAATAAAATCATGCACCCAGCGGCCATCACGAAAACGTACTTCATGCTTAGTGGGGTGAACATTCACATCAACAATTTTTGGATCAACCTCTAAATAAAGTACAAAAACCGCATGACGACCCCCATAAAGCACATCTTGGTAGGCTTGGCGTATGGCATGGGCAACCAGTTTATCGCGCACCACTCGCCCATTCACAAAAAAATACTGCCTATCGGCTTGGGCGCGTGCATAAACAGGTAAACCCACCCAGCCACGTAATTGAATGCCTGTTGCTACGGCTTCTATGGGGAGGGATTGCTCAACAAAATCTTTACCTAACAACTGCGCCACTCGCCGATATTTTAAGCGCTCATCTTCGGTATCTAAGGGGATAGCAGGCAATTGATGAACTAATTTACCCTGATGTTTAAGCGTGAAGGCAACATCCTGGCGTGATAGGGCTAAACGCCGAAAAACTTCTTCTAAATGATTAAATTCTGTGCGCTCTGTCCGTAAAAACTTGCGCCTTGCTGGGGTGTTAAAAAACAGGTCGCGCATGGTTAAACTTGTACCACGCGGGTGAGGCGCTGGGGTTACTTGCGACTGCATGTCTCGCCCTTCTGCAACCACACGCCAGCCTTTGCCTGAATCATCGGTACTGGTTACTAACTCTAAGCGCGATACCGAGCTAATAGAAGCCAGAGCTTCGCCACGAAAACCTAGGCTAGCCACCCCTTCTAAGTCATCTAAAGTAGTGATTTTGCTGGTGGCGTGCCGAGCCAGCGCTAGGGGCAAATCTTCTACAGCGATACCACTGCCGTTATCACGAATTTTTAATAATTTAACACCTGCGTCTTCTAGCTCTATATCAATTTGTGTTGCGCCTGCATCTAAACAGTTTTCTACCAATTCTTTTAAAACTGAGGCAGGGCGCTCGACCACTTCGCCCGCGGCAATTTGGTTAGCTAGGCGTGGACTAAGCAGTTGGATAGATTGAACAGCAGGATTTTCACTAGTGCTTAAAATCATGTCGATGGAATCCTTAGTCTTTGACCGACGCGAATAACATCATTATTTAAACCATTAATCTTACGCAACTCACCTATATCTACCCCTTTACGTCGTGCAATTTCTGAAAGGGTATCGCCACGGCGAATAGTATAAGCCGTAGATGAATGGCTGCGATTAGCTGACAGGGTCGTATTGGGAGGTGGGTTTTCTATAAAATAATCTTTAATGGCATTGGCTATTTGTTGGGCCAGTTTACGCTGGTAGGCTAAATCCTTCAGGCGTTTTTCTTCTTGTGGATTAGAAATAAAACCGGCTTCTATCAGCATGGAAGGCATATCAGGCGACTTAAGCACTAAAAAGCCCGCTTGTTCCACATCACGCTTATGTAGGTGGTTCACTCGACCTAGGTTTTTTAACACCCTAGAGCCTACTTTTAAACTTTCTGACAAGGTGGCAGTCATGGATAAATCAACCAATACGCCTGCCAGCGTTTCATCTTTATCGCCTAGAGTTAAAACACCTTCGACCCCACCAATTAAATCAGCACGGTTTTCGCTATCAGCCAACCAACGCGCCGACTCAGAACTAGCGCCTCGTTGTGAGAGCACATAAACCGATGAACCCTGAGGCTGGGGCAGGCGGTAGGCATCGGCATGCACAGAAACAAACAAATCAGCTCTTGCGTTACGTGCTACTTCAACACGTTTACGCAAACCTATGTAGTAATCACCGGTACGTGTCATAACGGGTTTAAAAGCTGGGTCTTTTTCAATAATGCTTGCCAACTCTTTAGAAATACCCCAAACAACGTGCTTCTCTCGTGTTCCTGAAGGGCCTATAGCACCAGGGTCTTCACCACCATGCCCTGGGTCGATAGCAATTACAATTTGCCGTTGCTGCTTGATTGTTTTAGGTGCTTGTTGCTTAGGTGCTTTCTGCTTTTCTGGTAAAACTAAATCGACCACTAGACGGTGACCATACTGCTCATTAGGACGCAATAAAAAGCTACGTGGTTGCACATCTTGTGATAAATCTAGCACAACGCGTAAATCTGTTTTATTACGTACAGCTGAACGAACACGACTGATAGGAGTGTTAGTTAAGTCACTTGAATCTAACTGAGTATTAAGGCGAACATCGCTAATATCTATCACTAAACGATTGGGGTTTTCTAAACTAAAAACCCTATGTTCTACTGGACCAGACAAGTCAAAAACCAAACGGGTATGGTCAGGTGCAGGCCAAATACGTAGGCTATTAATACGTGAACTTGCTTGCACTTCAAGTGTTAAAAAAGCCAAGACAAGTAGTAGCAAGGAGTGACGAATCGAGTTTAAGGTCATTATTTTCTACAAGGTTTTAAGCGTTGACTAGCTGTTGTAAAGCTATTTTTGCAGTGGGTGTAAAGGCTTCTATCTGTAAATGACGGCCTACATCTTGGTAGCTAAAAGTAAGATGCAAATCTGCTTTAGGTAAAAAGCCCGCACCTTTTTGTGGCCATTCTATCAAACACAAAGCAGCTGCATCGAAATAGTCACGCACCCCTAGGTATTCAAGCTCTTCTGGGTCGGCTAAGCGATAAAGATCAAAATGGTAAACAGGGCGTTCTTTCAGCTCATAGGGCTCAACCAGTGTATAGGTGGGGCTTTTTACAGCACCTTGATGCCCTAGGCTTTGAATCCAGCCTCGAGAAAAAGTTGTTTTGCCACTACCTAAATCACCCTCTAAATAGACTACACCCTGCTGAAATAAGCCAGCTAATTGGGCTGCCAGCGCTATTTGAGCTGCTTCATCGGCTAAATAAAACTCCACTTTCATCTTTTTACCTTTGGTTTGTTAGCGGCACATTATAGTTAAAAAAAGCCCAACTTACCTTAATTCACTAACTCTCTTAAAAAGGGTAATAAATCAGTGGGTAACAATCCTCTGGGTTGGTTGCCTGCTGCCTTATCTCCTGCCAAAGCATGAATTTTCATTCCAGCTTGGGCTGCTTCATAGGCAGTTAACCCCTGTGTCATTAAGGCAGCAATACAACCACTGAGTAAATCACCCATGCCTGCTACGCCCATGCCAGGGTTACCAAAAGGACAAATGACTGGCTGCTTAACCCCTGCAGGTGAATAGTCTACAACCAAAGAACCTGCACCTTTAAGCAAGGCAACTGACTGGGTTGTTAGAGCCAAATCAGTAGCAAGAACTAAACGATCAGCTAAGTCTTCTATTTGAGTTTTGTGTACTAACCTTGCTGCTTCACCCGGATGCGGTGTAATCACCCTTTGCCCCTTAGCTGGCGGCACTAAGCCTTTAGCCCACAAATTTAAAGCATCAGCATCGACAAGCATTGGGCCGGTAAATTGAAAACTTAGCTGCCAAAGCTGTTTGGCTAGTTGGCTTTGCCCTAAACCTGGCCCAATAACCAGAACATCTGCCCATAAAAAAGCAGCCTTTATTTGCTCTTCTAACTGTGTTTTTGAATTTGCAGCTAAGGCTTCCACCATTATTTCTGGCTGGGTCGCTAAAAAAGCGGCTAGATGCTCTGCTATTGTTAGCACTTTCACCATGCCAGCACCTGTTCTTAAAGCTGCTTGGGCGGTTATTAATGCTGCGCCACCCATGCCTGTTAATCCACCAATAATTAACAGGCGACCATGACTGACTTTGTGGTTATTCTTTTTACGTGCTGGCAAGGGGCTAATTTGATTGTTTTGTTGTAAATAAGCACTAGGGGCTACTGGCCAATCACTCGCAGTTATACCTAAATTACTTAAGCGCACCTCACCGCACAGATCAACACCTAAGCCAGTAAATAACCCTGCTTTTAAAGCTATAAATGTTAGGGTTAAATCTGCTTCTACCGCTAAGCCAGCCGGTTGCCCTGTATCAACCAATAAACCTGAGGGTGCATCTAACGCAAACACCTGACTTGGTGCCGCATTTATTGCATTTATCCAAGCCCTTAGCTGCCCACGCACTTCGCCTTTTAGACCTATACCTAAGAGAGCATCAACTAGCACTTCTTTAGTGGTAAATTCAACTTGGCAAGGATCACCGGTTTCTGGCTGCAAACCATAAGCAACAACTGCTTGCCAAGCTTGGGCAGCTTCATTTTTATAGCTACTAGGATTAACAGCCAACCATAAGCGTACTTGTTTTCCTGCTTGAGCAGCATAAAGCGCCAGCAATAAACCATCGCCCCCATTATTACCGCCGCCACAAAACACATTAATACAGTCAGTATTAGGCCAGCGTTTATCTAAAAGCTGCCAAGCTGAACTGGCTGCTTTTTGCATTAACTTAAACCCGAGTGTACCTGCAGCAATAACCAAACGATCTAACTCAGCACAGGCAGCAGCAGTATAAAGTGGTAAAATTTCTTGCTGGCTAGGTTGGCGCGGATCAATCAACATGGCTAGCTCCTAAATAAATATCTGTTTTTTTAAGTATATTGGCCTAACTGCTGGCTTAGCGTTTCTTTCATCCAATCCCTTAAAGTTTCAGGTGCTAGCACTACTAAACCTTTACCTTGACTTAATAACCAACGCCTTAGCTGCATACCATCTAACACTTCAGCTTCAAGAATATAGTTATCTTCATTTTTATCATCTTGAACTAATTTCTGGTTAGCTGATAAAGGTGTTTCACTCAACAAGCTTGACATGTGTGCTGCTAGTTGAAGCTTAAGGTTAATCTATTTCTTTTCAGGAAGAAGCGTAAGCGTTCATTCTAGGGCGTTCTTGACTCACACCTAAATAAGCTATTTAACTTCTTTAAGTGGTGTCAGAAGCTCTGGGGAGACTTTGTATTGTTTACGCCCATCGTTGTCTTTGCCTAACACTATCACGCTTTTTCGATTAATTTTGGTTACTAAACCTACCTTAATCCCATCTCGGGCTTCAAAGGTTACTTTCATGCCTACATGCAGCCTAACTAAAGCCTGAAGGGTTTCTTTTTCACGTAATTCATCAATACGGCGGCAGATTAGATGGTTCAGTTCAAGTAACTGATCCAGTGTAAAACCTTCAAAATTCATGGTGTTTATTCTCTACAGGCTTGATTGTCGCTGAGGGTGGCGTGGGTCGATTAACGCACGTAATGGATTGTCGGCAAATCGTTCTTTCCACAGCCGTGGGGTTAGTTCGTTAACTTTGCTAGCCGGGTGCTGGCTGATTCGCTGCAATACATCGACTAGGTAGGTGTAGGGATTGAGGTCGTGTAATTTGCAGGTGCTGATTAGGCTTTGGATAATGCCTAAGTGTTCAGCACCCAGTTCTGTCCAGCAGAACAGCCAGTTCTTACGACCCAGTGGAATGGGGCGCAGGGTGCGTTCTAAATGATTAGTGTCGGGTTGTACGTCTGGGTCTTCTAAGAAGACACTCAGACTGGCTTCACGTTTGAGCACATAATTAAGTGCTTTACTCAGTGGATCACTGGGTAACAGGCCGCAGTTTTCCAGTTGACCTTGGCACCACTGGAAGAAGTGACTGACTAGAGGTTGGGTGTGGTCTTGGCGGTATTGGTGTTTTTTCTGGCCGCTGAGTCCTAGCTTTTTGATGGTTGCTTCGTTTTGATACAGCTTGGCAATTTGCTGCAGTGCCTCGGTGGCTTTTTCTGGGTGTTCTTTTTGGGCTTCAATAAAATAGCGGCGGCTGTGCACCCAACACTGGGCATGAGTGATGTTTTTTTGTGCGAGTCGCATTTAAGCAATCCTCGTCCCGCTGTTTTTTTGCCGTTCCTCGCTGATAAGAACGAACGCTACGCTTTTCTTCTTCCTGCGGTGCTTGCGACGCTTGCGCCGTTGATGCATCGGTTGCTTGAAACAGCTCCCCTTGTTCGGCTAGGTCAAAAACCTGCCTTTTATGCACCTTTAAAACGCTTAAATTGCCGGTATTTTTGCACTTCAATGCCATCAATTAAAAGTTGTAGTCCGGCAGGCGTTAGTAGCTTTTGGCCTTTGCTGGTTGGCTGTACCCGAAACTGTCCCTGCTCCAAACGTTTAGCCCATAAACAATATTATGTTGCTGGCAAAACTGTTTAATGGACAAGCCACTGTTACGGTGTTGGTTTATTAGAGTCTGCCACTGCTCTGGAGTACGATGTTTTTTCATGGAGGTCACCTTGTTAACTATAAAAAGTGACTGTAGAGAATTATTTGTTGAAGTGGCAGAACGTCTTAGAATGAACGCTTACTCTGCGACTGCACTTAGCGTTACGCGCAGAATTAAGGCGTGTCGCAACAGTCGCAGGGCTGGAAGTTAGTTCAACCAGCGGTTTACGCCCAAGGGTTGTAAGCTGGCATCTAGCATTCTAACTAATAGCATTTCGCCCTGTTGGCTGACTTTAAATTCACCATATTTAGCTTGTGCGTAAATTTCAGCTGTGCCTTCTTGAAAGAAAAAAGCATTCGTACCTAAATGCGCCTGCCCTTTTTGATAGCGATATTGTAAGCGCATTTGGTGTGGTTGCGGTTGTGTTGCTTTGTCTATCTCAAGATTGGCTAGCTTAGCTATTTGGTTTTGGTCTAGGTTTACTATAAGGCTCGCTTTATAGGGAACCTCTAACCCTTGGATGCGTAAGGCGGCGCTAATATCTCTGCTAAGAGTAAAATTTAAAATCATGTAATCGCCTTGCATGAGTGAGCGTGGGTCAACTGGCGCTAATTCTAAAATTACGGTTTTACCAGAGCGTAAAATATTTTCTTTTTTCCAAATACTAAAATTAAGCACGCCTATTAGAATTAAAGCGGCAGCAAAAATAGCTAGATTTTTAGGCTTACGCATGAGCTGTTTCCTTAGAGCAAAAGTATTTATTTATAAAAAAGAAACTAAAAAAAGTTAAGCTAGTAACAAAAAGTAATATAGATTTATACATAAGGTTAAAGTTTAACGAGTAATAAAATATAAAGGCTAGATAAATTAAGCTAGCTAGAAGAGTTAAGATATAAATTCTATGCTTTAGTTGCATAACTAGCATAAGTAGAATTACCGCTCCAGCTAGGCCATAAATATAATAGTTTAGCCAGCTTAAAATTATAATTAATGCAATAAATGTTTTAGGTAACTTTAAATATATAACCGTATAAATACCTAAACCTAAACAGGTAAGAGCATGAATTAAGCTAGGTAGGTTGATTTTTGTATTATTAAAAACAGAGTAATTTAATAAGTCGAAAATATCTAACATGCCTATAGAATGGTTAAGCATAAGTATGCAGCTAGCTAAATAAATTAAAGTAGAGCTAAGAGCTACAGGGTATAACCAAGCATAAATATTAGGGCGAGCGGTAAGGTTTAGCCAAGCTAAGCAACTGAGAATCAACAGTATAAATTGGCTATAGAATACCCATAAATAAAAATTAAAGTAACGGCTTATTTCTAAGTAAATAGCTAAGCTTATAAAAGCTAAAAGGCAGCTAAGCAGTTTAAAAGCATGAATGGGCAAAAGTAAGAATATAATTATATTTATGCCTATTACGCTTAAGGTAGTTAGCTCTACAGGCACTTGAATTAAGCTTAGGGTAATAACCAAAGAGGTTTGGCTAACCACATAACTAGCTAAAGCAATTTGCATTAAAAAGCTTGAAGTATGGTTTTTATTGTTCTTAATAAGTAAAAAAGTTAAGCCTGCATAAATAAGTGCATTTATTAAGGCTGGTATATAAAAGCTTGAATTTAGTGACCAAACAAAAGTAGCGGTAAAGAATAAAGATGCAAGCACCGTTAACCAGCCGCCTATAGCAGCTATAACTTTTAAGTAAAGTGGTTCTTGGTTAGTATTAATTGCAGGCTCTGCTTTATCTATAGCTATAAGTTTGGCTTGTTGTAATTCTTGCCACATAGAATTAGTCATGTTTGCGCCCTTCAACTAAGTTTGCATTGGGTGTAACTATATTTTTTGGCAGGTTGCTAAGCTGATAAATGTTTTTTAAATACCTGCCTGCGAAAAAGCATGTAATGAAAAATATAAGGCTAATAAAGCCAGCTCCTAAGTAGTCATTAAAAATTTTAACGGCTAAATAAAAGTTTAGATAGAAGATAGCCGAGAGCAAAATTACACTTAAGTGAAGAACATTTAATTTTTTATAGCGATAAAAATAAAAACTGGGGCTTAAAATACTCAGCCACACTATAAAGCTGGTTAAATTTATATTGTATAAGGCGAAGTCTGTAGCTAAGAAAACTGTATAAATAAAAATAGCTGATATTAAGCTAGGTAAACCAAATTTATTATCAAATTTAGCATAGGTTTCTAACACAATTAAGAAGACTAGGTTTAAGCTAAGCGCTTGCCAAGTATAGGTAGTGGCTAGAATATCGAACACAAAAAATAGGCCTGAAAAGTGCCAGTGATATAAATACAAAGCTAGGTTGCTAAGTAGCCAAACTAGAAAAGCTATAAATACTTGTTGGCTAAGTATTAACCAAGGGGTTAGCAAAACTGCCCAATATAAAAATAGTTCATAAGTGTCTGCGCCTGTTTGGTAAGTTTGCCCAATTAAAGCTAAACAAGCGCCAAGCATTAAAGCCGCTGTGCCTAAGGCTAATTGCCCTACAGGGTGCGCGGCATTAAATTTTAATAAGGGCGCAAGGCTTAATACAAATAAAAACTGTACTAAAGCTAGTTTAAACAAGCGGCCTAGGTCGTCCCAATTAAATGCAAAAAAGAAAATAACACTGCTAATAAAAGTAAATGCGCCACCTATAAGTAAGAAGCGTTGCCAAAAAATAAACTGTTGCGCTGGGCTAGCAACTGCGTGGGTAACTTCTAGTGCTTGCGGTAAGTTTTTAGCGTTTAAATGCCCTTGTTGTATCCACTGCATAAGTTGGTAAATTTTATTCACTTGGAACCTCGTAAATTCTTGTTATAGCTCATCTATAGTTATCCAGCGGCTGGCGCTGCGCCCTTGGTCGTCGGTAACAGTAATTAGTTTGCGGCCTAGTGTGGTGGGCTGCCAGTACAAAACTCTATTAGGTTTGCTAGTGCCTAAAAGCTGATTATCGGCCTGCCAATAAAGTGTTTTAACCCGCGCTTCGGCGGCGGCCTGTAAGGCTAACTTGTTTTCCACCCCTACACCTTTCGCATTCAACATAAAATTTATATTGGCGTAAGGCAGTAAAATTTGTGGTTTATTGGCTTCTTGAATACTTAGCTTCGTTGAGCAATCAATACTTGGCGGAGCTAGGTTATTTAAGCCAGCTTGTTGAAACATGCTCGCTAAATCTGACGGCCAAAACTCATACACTCTTTGTTCGTGTTGGTGTGTGTAGGGCGGGCATACGGCTAAACCAGTCTTTTTATTCACCCATACTTTTTGGTGTAGCTGACTAACTTTTATGGGCGACACACCAGTAATAAACCAGCCTTGTTCTACCTTAGGGCAAAGGCTATTGGGCAAGTCTCCTGAAGCGGCGCAGAAGTCTACTTTTTGTAAATTAGATGGCACAGGGCGTAGCTGTTCTGGTTGTGCGGTTATGCGCGGCAAACCATCGGCGATACGCCACCACAAGGGCGCAGCGGTTTTTATGCCGACTAAATCTTGGTTGCTAGAACCGTCAAAATTGCCTGCCCAAACTATTAATACATAAGAACCAACTACGCCTGCTGTCCAAGCATCGCGCAAGCTCCAGCTTGTACCTGTTTTCCAAGCGGTAAACCAAGGGTGCTGTAAAGCTTGTGGGCTTATATTTGGCGCTGGGTTTTGTGCCAGCATATCTAGGGTTAGGTAGCTGGCGGCAGGGCTTAGTAAGGTTTTGTTAAGTGTATGCGTTGCAGGCTTAGTAAAGCGTAAGGGCGTGTCTATGCCTTGATTAGCCAATAAGCTATAGAGCCGTGCTAGCTCTAACATAGAAATTTCTGCGCCGCCTAAAACTAAAGATAAACCATAGTGATTGCGGCTGGCTAAGGGCTGTACTTGGGTACTTTTTAAGAGGGAATATAAGTCTTGTTCGGGGTTTAAAGCTTCGGCCAAGGCGACAACGGGAATATTACGGCTTCTATTTAACGCCAAGGTTGCAGAAATAGGCCCAGCAAAACCGCCATCAAAATTTTCGGGCAGGTAATTGCCAAAGTTTTGTGGGGTGTCTTTTAAAATGCTTAAGGGGTGAATTAACCCTTGGTCTAAAGCTGCGGCATAAACTAAGGGTTTTAAAGTTGAACCCGGTGAGCGTTTTGCTAGCGTGCCATTTACTTGCCCTGAATTTGCTTTATTAAAATAGTCTAGCGAGCCAACCATTGCGACTAGGCTTTGGCTTGGCCAGTGCACTAACACAGCCGCAGCATTTTGAATGCCATAACGCTGCAAACTGGGTTGATTAAGTTGTAATTGTTGTTCTAAAAAAAACTGTAAGTTGGGTTCTAAAGTGCTAAGTATTTTGGGGTTATGCGGTTGTAAGGCGAGCAAATAATCTACGGCGTGGGGCGCTAAAAATACTGGTTTAGGAAAATAAGCTTGCGCCACTGGGTGAATGTTTAAATCTTGCCGTTCTGGTGCTTGGGCTTGCCAGCGTGTTAATAAGCGCACAACCGCTGCATGGGTAGAAGCGGCATGGCGTGGGCGCAAGTTAGGTTGTTGGGGTGTAACGGCTAAAATTGTGGCTTCTAAAGTAGAAATTTGGCTGGCTGGTTTATTGAAATACAACCAAGCGGCGGCTTCAACGCCTTGAATGTTGCCACCAAAAGGCGCGAAATTTAAATAGGCTTCTAAAATTTCAGTTTTACTGTAACGCCATTCTAACCATAAGGTTTGCGCTATCTGTTTAGTCTTAGCCCAAGGCGTGCGGGTAGAAGTGCGGTTAAGTAGGCGCACTAACTGCATGCTTAAAGTAGAACCGCCTTGGCGTGCTCCGCCTGTATAAGTAGCGAAAGCGCCACGCACTAAGCTGACTGGGTTAACGCCTAGGTGGTAGTAAAACCAGCGGTCTTCTTGCGCCAACATAGCTTCAACCAAATTATTATTGATGGCGCTAAGCGGCACCCAAGCGCGGTATTGCTCATCGGCGGCAGTGGTAAGGCGCAGTAGGCTACCGTCGGCGGCTAAAACTAATTGCGAATTGGGAAATAAAGACTGTAAAGGCGGGCTAGGCCAGAGCTTACCTAAAGGCCAAATTACTAGCGCGATAAGTAGCAGCCCAACTAAGGCTGCACTTAAACGCACTAATACGGCTGTTGGTTTCATTTATCGGCTGGTTGAATAACTAACTGGCTCGGCGCGGTAATAGCTTGCAGGCTCGGTTCATACATAGCGCTAACTAAAATAGGCGGCACTACAAAGGTTCCTGAGTTAATTGCCCGCACTTTGTAGGTAAGTTCAGCGGTATTGTTATTTCTGAGCCAGCCGTAAATTAGCATACGATCGTCTCTAAGGTTGTCGAAAGATAAGCTCCACGGCCCTTTAATGCTATGCAGCAGTGGTGAAGTATAAGCGGAGGCGCTTTCTGCTTCGGTACGCACATTCGGCATGGGTTCAAAGCCGCCGGGGAGTAAATCGACTATGGCTAGTTCTTGGTCTGCAATATCGAGTAAAGCTTTTACTTGAATGCGTACTAAAAATTCATCGCCAACTTTAATTGTAGTTAAGGGTTTGCCATCTAAACCTAAGTAAGCACGGTTTATTTCTAAGCCGCGTTGTGCGGCTGGTTCGGGTTGGGCATCAAAACCAGCTTGGTAGGCAGAATAGAATACTGGGCTAGTACCTAGGTTATGAATGCTTAGCGTGGTAGCTGTATCTGGAATCAGCGTGCCTTGTTCTTCAGGGTTAGCGGCGGGGGCTAACTGAATGGCATCTTTGCTGGCGCTTTGCGTATAGCTAAGTTCAGTAGCGAAGCTGCTTTGTGTAGCCTGCTGGTGATAGCTTTCTAAACCTAAAATTAGCCAAGCTGCAGAATGGCTATGGTAGTTTTGGGTCGAAATTGCGCGGCTGGCGGTGTACAGCACTTCTTCAGGCAATTTGGGCGTAAGTTCAGGGAAGTGCTTAGTTTGTAAATATAAGTGGATAGCCAATTCGGTCAGGTTATCTTGATACACCACTTGGCGACGTTCTTTTTCTTGCCAGCCTAAATTTTGCATTAGCGGCAAACCTAAATCTTGTTGCTGATGCAGGGCTAGGCTAGAAGCTATATAAGCGGCGGTTAAATCTTGTTGCCATTGTTTGGGGAGATATTTATTTAGGTCGGCTTGTAGGTTGATTAGCTCGCGGCTCATTACTTCGCCATTACGTGCAAGCAAGTAAATTGCCCAAGCCGCTTGGCGTAATTCAGCTAGGCTGCTGTGCTGGCGGTTGGCATAGCTTTTTACAAACTTTAGCGTGTTATTCAGTAAGTCTTCCGGAATAGGGTGCTGGCGGTCTTTTGCTTCTAGCAAGAATTGCGCTGCGTAGAGCGTGGCGTAGGTAGCTGTATCGGGCGAAGCATTCCACAACCCAAAACCGCCCGTATTATTTTGGCGACTACGTAAAATGGCGGTGATGTTGTCGAGCTTCATGTGCCCGCCACTTTTAAGCAGAGGGTAATCGCCTAAAATTAAGTCGGGCAAAGCACGGCTAGTAAGCTGTTCGGTACATAAGTGTGGGTAGCTGTCTAGGTAGTTAGTTAAGCCAGTAGCCCAAATTAACGGCGACGCCCACACGCTTACATCAGAACTAGCATATTCAGGGTGCATAGTTCTTAAGCCTTTAAGAGTCGTGTCTTTTTTCGGTTTTACCATGCCAGCATGCAAAGTAGTGCGATAAGGCGAAGCTGGTCTTACCGAAATGCTTTCGGTGTAAGTGGTTTGGTGCTCGCCGCTTTGCGCGATAAATTTAATGGTTTGTGCGCCCAGTTTTTGTTCACCAAGTGCGGTAGCAAATTTAACGCGGAAGGTAACGGACTCATCTTTACCTTCGTTCAGAGTTAAAAACTGTTGCTGCTCGCCTAAAATTTGTGCGCCTTCGGGCAGTTCTAAGTTAACGGTAAACTTAGCTGCGTCCGAACCTTTAATGTTATTAAACACACCTACAGTTAGGTTTACTTCATCTTGCGGTACTACGGCTGGTGGCGTGTTGGGCGATAAAATTATGTCGGCCTGCACTTTTACATCTTGGGCTAAAACCTGCATTTTTTCTTGGCTCACCAGTACGGCATACACACGTAACGAACCATTGAAGTAACTAGGCACGGGGAAGCTTAATTCATGCTTACCAGCTTCTAAGTCTTGTAAGCCCGACCACCAAACTACGGCTGGCTGGCGCTTTTTCTTGAAAGGGTTCAGGTTTTGGGCGATTAAATCAGCGTTGTCGGCTTCGTAATCATCACCACCTGCGGCGGCGGCAAGAACCTGCGCAAAGTTGGGCAGAATTAAGTCTAGCGTTTGTAAAGTGCGCACTTGTAGACGAATTTTCTGGAAGAAAAAGTCGATAGGTTTAGGCAGTTCAAACTTAGCAACTTGTAAAATACCTTCATCAACTGCAACTAAAGCGACACGGGCAGAACTTTCTGTAGTTAAGCTAAGGTTTAAATCTTCACCCGGCTGCATAAGTTCAGGCGTGTTTAATTCGGCGGCTAAATTAACTTGCTGGCGGCCTAAATTAAATGGCGCTACCGCGTAAGATAACGGGCTAGAGTAAATATCTGTGTCGGTACTAGAACGGAAAAACTGCACATTCACATAGGCATTATGCGTTAGGCCTTCAGGTACAGTTAGGGAATGTACCGAGCTAGTGGTCGTCGTTTTAAACCATTGGCTGGTATAGACTTTATCACGTTCTATAGTTATTAAACCTGTGCCTGTATAGGGCGCAATAATGTTTACTTGTATGTTTTCGCCAGCGTTATAAGAATTTTTATCTAGCTTTACTTGTAGTTCGGCGTTGCGTTCTAACGAACGGGTTAAGTTGGCCGTACCTGCTACGGAATAATTGATTTGGCTGAGTAATTGCCCTTTAGCATCACGTAAACGCACAATAAATTGCCCGGGGTTTTGGCTATTTAAAGTGGTGTCGTAACCAGTTGGCGTAAGCTGGACTTCTGTGCTTTCAAGCGGATATTCACGCTTTTGCGAAATATATTTATAAGTGCCGTTATCTTGGCGCGCTAAAGAAGAAACATAACGCACTTCGCTAAGTTCTAGGCTTAAACCTTCTACGGCTTGTGGTTCTAACCTAGAGTTCAACGCTAAAAAGCTTAGGTTGCGTTTACTGTTATGTTGCAGGTTTAGGTTGCCATCAATTTTATAACCCACTAAATAATCGGCGTTAGATACCAGTTGCTGCGCGGTAGCATTTACGGCGCGGCCAGCATCTTTTTCAAAAGCTTGGGCGGTTAAATGTACAGTGTAAGCGGTTTGGTTAATTTGGTTTAGGTCTAGGTCAAAAGTTGCTTTACCTTCGGCATCTGTAGTTTGCATATTTAAGCTGTGGTACACAGAACTGCGCAAACTATTGGCTAAAGACTGGAATTTATATTCCCTAAATTGGGGGAAGTTTAAGGCCGCTGGCACTAAGTTTAGGCTGCCTTCAACTCGTGCGCCTTCGGCAGGAGCACCAAATAAATGCTGTACATCTACCTTGGCGATTAGGTCTTGCGGTTTTATCCAACCAGTTAAGGCTTGGTCTACTAAGCTAGCGGTTACTTTTAAGCGGTCGGGTTCAAATTCACGCACGTTAAAAATATGGCTGCCTAGTTCTTTGTAGTTGTTATGTTTTTCATCAATTATTTGTTTTACCTGAAAAATGTATTCGCCTGTTAAAGCGGTTTCAGGTAAAGCGAAGTCTATAGAATTAAAACCTGTGGCGTGTAAACGTACTCTTTCTTTTAAAACTGCGCGGCCACGTGGGTCGAACACTTCTACCTGTAAGGGAAAATTGTGCGTCGCTGCTAAGCTCCAGTCGCCCGATTTAACTATGAACATTAAATGCGCTTCTTCGCCGGGGCGGTATAAGCGTCGGTCACTAAAGGCGTAAGCGCTTAGTTGTTGTGCATTAGGTTGGTTTAAGCCGCCAACAGGAAAACGAGAAAAATTTACTTCGCGGTTTGCTAACCAATAGGGTAGGTAGGCTATATCTTGGCCTTTGGTAATGCGATACATCAGCTTAGCTTTTTCGTTGTGGCCTGAAAGTTTTTTCAGGGTGCTGGCATCAAACTGCGCGTGGCCTTGGTTATTAGTGCGTGTACGTACTAAGGCTTTGCCGTTTACGCTAAGTAATTCAACGAGTGCATTGGCTAAGGGTTGGCCTTGGCTAACTGAAGCGGCAAAAATATCTACTGCGCCTGTGTCGCTATATTTAGCAATTAGGCCTGTATCGGTAAGGCTGATTAAGCGTATATCACGGTGGCCTTCTTGTTCTATATCTACAATAAATAAGCCATTGTTGAGGTTTTCTTTGGCTAGCAAAGCGCCTAAATCTATAGGCGTGATAGACATTTTTTTAGTGCTAGGGGCAACTACTTGGTGGGTTTGTTTAAAACGTACTACTAAAGAATCTAGCAGTTCATCGTAAACTCTATCTTGTTGTAAGCTGTTGTTTTGGTGCATAAATACATGCGCTTGCTCTGGTAGAACATGGGCTATACGCACGTTAAATTCTTGTAAACCACGCGATAAAATAGCAATTTTTTTATCGCCATGAATCGAAAGTAAATTACCTTCGGCAATAAAGCTTAGCTTGGTAGCGTACTGATTAAAGTAGGACCTGCCCGTATATTTTTCGAGCATTTCATAGCCGCCCACGGCTAAAAGCCCTTCTTCTACTTGTACAACTACAGAACGCTTAGCAGGAATATCTAGTTTAAAGTTGTGTCTTTGTGAGTTTTCAAATTCACCGGGAATAATTTCAACTCTTAAGGGTTGGCTGGCAGCAAGGTTTTTTTCGTTGAGTTCTTGCTTACCTTCGGGCAATAGCCAAAATTTAGTTTTGTTACGTATTTCTTGTTCCGCCACAGGGAAGTTCATATACATAGATAAAACTTGTTGCGGCTCTTCCCCTTCGTCAACTACTAAAATATCTATATCAGTAATTTTTAATTTACCGCGCCCTGGAATAGTTTGGCTAAGACTAGTTTTATTGCTGAGTTTATTACCACCAAGTGTAGATTTTACTTCGCTGTCTAAAACTAAGCGGAGCGTTCTGTCTAGCTTAGGAATGTTAATTAGCTTGGTGTGCACATAGGCGGTGTAGCCATTTTGGGAATAGGTAACATTAAAGTCGGCGGCCTTAGGGTCGGCAAATTCTAAACCTGCGTTGGCAGAAAGCTTAAGGCTGCGTTCAAATAAAACTGGGTCTACAGGGTAAGAAAAGGTGTATTCAGCCACTACCTTTTTTTGATTGTTATCTATTGGGTCTTGATAAAACTGAATTTGGGTATTGGTTACTCTGAAGGTAGGAATTGAAAAACTTCTAACATTGGAACCATGCAAGGCTAAGTCGCCCAATAAAACGGGTTTATCGAGAGTAACCTTATATTCAGCGCCGGGTATCCAGTTTTGCGTAGGAGTAAAAACTAGGCTGTTGTTATTGTACCAAGACCACTGGCCTTCTATTTTAGGCTGAATACTTACACCGTTTAAGCGTTCGGCTTTGGCTTCGTCATCTAAAGGGGCAACATCTTTATTAAATATCAGCCTAAATTTACCTAGCGGGGTGTTGCTGGGCGTACTTAGGCTTAAGCTTACTGGTTCTATTTTTTCTTCCAGTTGTTCTACATAGGTTAAGGCTGGTTCTGGTTTAGGCGTGAAAAATTCAACTAAATAAGGTTGCCCAACTACATAAGCATAAAAACCTAAGGGTGCTAAAAAATGCAGTGCCCGAATACGTTTGTGCTTACACAACCATTCCCAATAACCTGAAAAAATATTGCCAATTAACCTTAACCATACAGGCGGATTCCAGCGGCCAAATAAGGCGCGGCCTAGCCAAGCTAAAGCACTAAAAATGAATAAAATTAATGACCACAGGAAAAACTTTTTGGGCGGAGTGGTTGGCGTATGCGGGGCAGTAACTTCAGCTTCAGGTTTTTTGTCCATAAAAAAATCGCTTATTTTATAGTTGGTTAGTATTGATTCATACAAAACTGTTGGGGCGCATTTATAGCAATAGCTTAAATACTATACAAGTCCTGGATTCAACAACTAAATGATTTAGATATTGACCCAGACGACCCTACTAATTACTGGGTTATCACCAGTGCAAAAGTTAGCGCTAAAACAATAGAGAAATCTAAAAATGACAGCAGTAAAACTATTAACGTGATGGATGGTGAAGAGCTAGCCGACTGGATTATTAAACATGCACATCGATTGTCTCCTGATACAAAAAATAAACTAGGCCTATCTGCATTACCAACCCTTCTGCTATAAAAGAAGTTTATTGGCAGGTAAAACTGCTAGATTCGACTGGGCTGCGTTAACACAATAAACCCTAGCCCAGTTTCTACTAATCAACAAACTTTTCAATTACGCTTTCCGCCCCTATAAGGGGGATAACGCGCACCAAAACGTCATCCATTACACCCGCTTCTGCCTGGGTAATGAGTTTGGCTTTATGGTCTTTCCAAGAGAGTGTTTGAATAAGGCTGGCTGCCACAATTGAAGGTTTATCAAGGTTTTTTACTCTAACTTCTGTTGCAGCACCTCGAATGCTTGTGCTGATAGGGCAGCAGATTAGTAAGCCAGTTTGCTTATTGTATTGTTTAGATGAAAGAACTAACGCTGGCCGATACTTGCCAATTTCTTTGCCTTTTGTTGGGTCAAAGTCTAGCCAGATAATATCGTTACGTTCAGGAATGTATTGCGGTGCCATTACTCACCCAACTCAGATGCAGAGAGGTGAGCTAATTCATCTGCATGGGCGCTATGAGCATCCAACCCTTTCAATAAATCAGCCTCAGAAAAAGGTAGGTTTACTTTACGTGGAGCCTTCTTAACACCTTCAATCACAATCTTGCCAGCCTTCACTCTGATGCTTATTGGGCTGGACACATCAAGGTTAGCTTGCGCTAAAACTCTAGTAGAAAGACGTACTGCGGCACTGTTTCCCCAGCGTTTAATTTCACTTTGCATTAGCTGACTCCCACCAAAATAGATACACTTGTATCTACTTTAGTGTCGCTAAAGATAACTGTCAATTATTTTATTTAGTGAAGCGCTTACTAATAAACCTTAGTACACCTGTGGTAAAATTACTGGTTAGCTGTTCTAGCAAACTAGAGAGTAACCATGACATTTTTAAAAGCGCCTTGGCGCAGCTTAGTGTGGCTAGGTCTTTTATTAGTCGTATTACTTTGGCCCATTCACCGTTTAGTAGAAAGCTACTACCTTGAGGGTCTAACTCGAAAAAATGAACAAACCTTAGATTTATTTGTTGCTAACCTGCAAGGCACTTTGCAGCGTTACGAAGTGCTACCACAAATTTTAGGGCGCTTGCCTAGTGTACAGCAAGCCTTGCTTAATCCGACCCACCCTAAGAGCCTACAAACTGCCAATAGACTTCTTAAAAACATTCAGCAGCAAACCGGTGCCGATGTTATTTACCTTATGAATACCGATGGGTTAACACTTGCTGCATCTAACTGGGATGAAGAACGTAGTTTTGTAGGCAACAGTTTTGCCTTTCGTCCATATTTTAGTCATGCCTTAAAATATGGGCGAGGTGAATTTTTTGGCTTAGGTAATATTTCTTTTAAGCGTGGCTACTATTTTGGTAGCGCGGTGCTTTCTAGCGATCAGGTAAAAGGCGTAATCGTTGTTAAAGTTGATTTAGATTTTACCGAAACACTCTGGGGTAAAACGCCTGAACAACTTTTAGTTACTGATAAAAACGGGGTGGTTATTCTCACCTCACAACCAGAATGGCGCTTTAAAGCTACTCGTGAACTCGACCCTGAAGAACAGCTAAGCATTGCTGAACACCAGCCCTACACCTCCATTAACCCCAGTCCCTTTACTGCCAAGCCACAAGATTGGTTAAAACTTAATCAGCTATTACCCACCATAGGCTGGCAGGTGAGCATTTTTACTCCACGCCGTTTAATAAATGAGCCAGTCAATACTGCTATGGCTGTGGCAACGGCTTCTTTATTAGCCTTATTGCTTATTCTTGGGTTAATCATGCAACGCAAGCACCATTACTTAGAGCGAATAGCCCTTGATACCCAAGCCAAACGTGAGCTAGAAGCCAGTGTACGCACTCGTACTCAAGACCTTCAAACCCTTAATAGCCGTTTAAAACAAGAAGTATTAGAGCGTGAGTCTGCCCAGCAAGAATTAGTCAGAGCGCAGGATGAGTTAGTCCAAGCAGGTAAGCTATCCGCCTTAGGTATTATGTCTGCTAGCATCAGCCATGAACTCAACCAACCCTTAGCAGCCATTCGTAGTTACACTGATAATGCCAAGGTTTTACTTAATCAACAAAGGTTAGAAGAAACAGCCAATAACCTTAATTTAATCGGTTCGCTCACAGAGCGTATGGCATCCATTATTGAACACCTGCGTGCTTTTGCTCGAAGGGATCGTCATGCTTCAGAGCATGTTGCTTTGCAACCTGCCATTGATGATACGCTTAACCTGGTTGCAAAACGCCAACTTAACTTAGGCATAGAAATACTCCGCAGCATTCCTGAAGCCACACTTTGGGTTGAAGCGGGAGAAACTCGGTTAAGACAGATTTTAAGCAACCTAGTTAGCAATGCTTTTGATGCTTTAAGCGAAAGTAACCAAGCTCGCAAGCTTTGGTTAACTACTCAAGTTACTGATGGTTGGGTCGTTTTAACACTTAGAGATAATGCTGCAGGGTTTACCCAAGAAGCACTAGAGCAAGCCTACGAACCTTTTTACACCACCAAAACCAGCGCTAAAGGTTTAGGTTTAGGCTTGGCTATTTGCCACAGCCTAACTCAAGCCTTAAAAGGTCGCCTAGTCTTAGCTAACCACCCTGAAGGCGGCGCCCTAGTAACCCTTTATTTACGCCAAATTCCTGAGGCGAACCTGCTGAACTCGAGTGAGGATAGCTTTAAATGATACAAATTAGTCCTGACACCCAGCTAGTGCTCTTAGATGATGACAGTCATTTACGAACAGCACTTAGCCAAACCTTTGATTTAGCCGGTTTAAAAGTTCAAGCCTTTGCTAATGCTGAAGGAGTTTTAGCGGCCTTACCAACCGATTGGCTAGGTGTTTTGGTGACAGATATTCGTATGCCAGGTATCAGCGGTTTAGAGCTTTTAGAGCAAGCACAACAGCTAGACAAACAACTACCCGTATTACTTATTACTGGTCAGGGTGATGTCCCCCTAGCAGTCCAAGCCATGCGGCAAGGTGCTTATGATTTTCTACAAAAACCCTTTGCTAACGACTTGTTGTTAGACAGTGTGCACCGTGCTTTAGAAGTCAGGCGTTTAGTGATAGAAAACCGTGCACTGCGTTCTGCACTTGCTGAGCAAAAATTGCTTGGTGAAAGACTCTTAGGTCACTCAGCTAGCGCAGAACGTTTACGCGAACAAGTCCGAGCTTTAGCCAATATTCAAGCCGATGTATTAATTCTTGGTGAAACAGGTAGCGGTAAAGAAGTGGTTGCCAGAGCACTGCATGATTTGTCGTCTCGCAGTAATGCACCCTTTGTTGCCATTAATACTGGTGCTTTGGCAGAGTCGGTCATTGAAAGTGAGCTTTTTGGCCATGAAGCAGGTGCCTTTACCGGTGCCAATAAACGTCGCATTGGTAAGTTTGAACATGCCAATGGCGGCACTGTTTTTTTAGATGAAATAGAAAGCATGAGTTTAGACGTACAAGTGAAGCTTTTACGTTTACTACAAGAAAGGGCTTTAGAGCGTGTTGGTTCTAACCAGCTAATTCCTTTAGATATACGCATTATTGCCGCAACTAAAGAAGACCTATTAACCGCGGCAGATGAAGGGCGCTTTCGTGCTGACCTTTTTTATCGCCTCAATGTAGCGCAAATAAACCTTCCACCTTTACGTCAGCGTACTGAAGATATTTTACCGCTTTTTCAACACTTTGCAGAAGCAGCAAGCCAAAGGTACAAGCTAGGTGAAGTGAGCTTAGATACCGCCACTCGTGCCCAACTTTTAAGTCATGAATGGCCGGGCAATATTCGTGAACTGCAAAATGCAGCTGAGCGCTGGGTTTTAGGTTTAGACTTAGCAATCAACCCTATACCAGCAGCAGATAACTCTAACCAAAGCGACCTACCCTTAGCACAACAAGTCGAAGCCTTTGAACGAAGTTTAATTGTTGCTGAACTAGCTAAACAACACTCTTCCTTGCGTGAGGTGGCAGAAGCCTTACAACTACCTCGCAAAACCCTGCACGATAAACTACGCAAATATGGGTTAAGCGCAACACAGGTTGGCGAAAACCCGCCAAGTGAAAGCTAATTTTGGCGAAAATCCGCCAAAAAAACATTCAATAAAATAAACTGCCTCTTAGCTGTAAAACTAAAGCACCTTAAAAACTTGTCTGCTTACCCAAATAGCACAAACTTATGCTACTTTAGTTGTATTAACACCATTTAGGCACGCTAGCTGCATAGGCTAAGATTGCATCAACTTGGGCATACTTGTCCTACAAGAATAAAAGCGCCGCATCGCGGCACTCCTTACAGCAAGAGGAAATTTTAATGCTTAAAATGACCACTAAAGCACTCGTTTGTGCTGCATCGCTTACCCTTTCAGGTTTAGCTCTAGCGGCTGAACCTATTGTTATTAAGTTCTCTCACGTAGTGGCAGAACACACACCTAAAGGTCAGGGCGCTTTGCTTTTTAAAAAGCTAGCTGAAGAACGCCTACCAGGCCAAGTGCGTGTTGAGGTTTATCCTAACTCATCACTATTTGGTGACGGTAAAGAAATGGAAGCTTTACTGCTAGGTGATGTACAGCTAATTGCACCTTCTTTAGCTAAATTTGAACACTACTCCAAGCCTATTCAAATTTTTGACCTACCCTTCCTATTTGACGACATCAATGCCGTTGACCGCTTCCAAAAAGGTCCTGTTGGTCAAGAGTTATTGAAGTCGATGGAAAGCAAAGGCATTACTGGTTTAGGCTATTGGCACAATGGTCTTAAGCAGCTATCTGCTAACAAAGAATTGCGCGAGCCAAGAGATGCACGTGGCTTGAAGTTCCGTGTACAAGCTTCTGCGGTACTCGATGAGCAATTCAAAGCCTTACGTGCTAACCCACGTAAAATGAGCTTCTCTGAAGTTTATCAAGGTTTACAAACCGGCGTAGTTAATGGCGCTGAAAACCCCTACTCAAATATCTACTCTCAGAAAATGCATGAAGTGCAGTCACACATTACTGAGTCTAACCACGGTTTACTAGACTACATGGTTATTACCAACACTGAGTTTTGGAATGGCCTACCTGCTGATATTCGTAATGAACTAACAGCCATCATGGAAGAAGTAACGGTTGAAGTGAATAAGCATGCTGAAAGCATTAACCAGCGCGACAAGCAAACCATTCTTGATAGTGGTAAAACCAAAATTCTATACCTAACCAAAGCTGAGCGTGAAAAATGGCGCAAAGCGATGAAGCCAGTATGGAAAAAGTTTGAAGCACAGATTGGTGCTGATCGCATTAAAGCCGCAGAAGCAGCTAATAAGCAGTAAAAATAGTACCAGCAAGTCCATGAGGGACTTGCTGGTATTTTTTTGAGCGAGATTAACCGTGCTACAACTTAAGATTCTGCCATCCTCTTCAGGAGATATTTTATGAACAAACTGCGCCTTATTTGGGATCGCTTTGAAGAGGGGTTTGTTGTCTTTTTATTGACAGCGATGACCTTAGTTACCTTTGTTTATGTCATTTTAAACAACTTTTATACTTTTTTTTACAACCTAGGTGATCGCTTTGAAGAAGGTTCACCTGGCTTGTCAGAGTTCTTTTTTACTATAGGTGATTTTATTCTTGATATGGCCCAGGCCATGACTTGGAGTAACGCCTTAACTAAAGCTTTATTTGCTTGGTTGCTTTTCTTTGGTATTGCCTATGGTGTGCGTGTAGGCGGTCATATTGGAATTGATGCTTTAGTAAAGCTGGCTTCCAGAAAAACCCAAAAATACATAGCGCTGGTTGCCTGTGTCATTAGCTTGGGTTATGCCGGGTTAATAACCGTGGCTAGCTATGCTTGGGTGAGTGCTTTGTTTGAAGTCAATATTGGTGCTGATGATTTAGGTCAGTTTGGTATTAAACAGTGGCATATCACTTTGATTGTGCCCCTAGGTTTTACCTTGGTTTTTATACGTTTTGCAGAAATTTTTGTACGCATTTTGCGTAATGAGCAAGTTGGTTTAGGCCTAGCTGATGAAGCTGCTGATGCGATGAAACTTAGCAAGCAAGAGGAACACCTGTAATGACTATTCTTTTCCTCTTTGTTGCACTTTTTGCATTAATGTTTATTGGTGTGCCTGTTGCAGTTTCTTTGGGTTTAGCAGGCTCTGTCACCATTATGCTTTTCAGCCCAGATTCAGTACGCTCTTTAGCAATTAAACTGTTTGAAACCAGTGAACACTACACCCTACTAGCCATCCCCTTCTTCCTACTTGCTGGCTCTTTTATGACCACCGGTGGTGTGGCAAGGCGTTTAATTGACTTTGCTAACGCCAGTGTGGGGCATATTCGTGGTGGTTTAGCCATAGGTGCGGTTATGGCTTGTATGCTCTTTGCTGCGCTTTCTGGTTCTAGCCCTGCTACCGTTGCTGCGGTGGGTTCTATTGCCATAGCTGGCATGGTTCGCTCAGGTTATCCACAACCCTTTGCAGCTGGCATAGTAACCAACGCAGGTACTTTAGGCATTCTAATTCCACCTTCAGTCGTTATGGTTGTTTATGCTGCGGCAACCGAAACCTCGGTAGGTAAATTATTTATGGCTGGGGTTGTACCAGGCCTATTACTGGGTTTGGTTTTAATGGTAGCTATTTATGCTATCGCTGTTAAGAAAAACCTACCCGCCCTACCCAGAGCAACACCTCGTCAGTGGCTTAGCGCTGCTCGTAAAGCGGCTTGGGGTTTATTGTTAATGGTGATAATTCTGGGTGGTATCTACTCAGGTATGTTCACCCCTACAGAAGCAGCAGCTGTAGCAGCGGTTTACTCAGCTTTTATCGCCTTGTTTGTTTACAAAGACATGACTATAAAAGAAGCACCTAAGGTAGTGCTTGAAGCAGCAAAACTAAGCATTATGCTGATGTTTATTATTGCCAACGCCATGCTCTTTGCTCACGTATTAACAACGGAACAAATACCTCAGCAAATTACTGCCATGGTGTTAGAAGCAGGCTTACAGCCTTGGATGTTCCTTTTAGTGGTTAATATCGTACTACTGATTGCCGGTGCCTTTATGGAACCTTCAGCAATTATTTTAATCCTTGCACCCATTCTCTTCCCCATCGCTATTGAATTGGGTGTAGACCCTATTCACCTAGGTATTATTATGGTGGTGAATATGGAAATAGGTTTAATCACGCCACCCGTGGGGCTAAACCTCTTTGTCACCTCTGCCGTTACTGGTATGTCTTTAGCTGAAGTTATTCGAGCAGCCATGCCTTGGCTCATGTTGCTACTTGGCTTCTTGGCTTTAGTTACTTACATTCCAAGCATTTCAATGGGGTTACCTAACCTACTAGGTATGTAATTAGCCTTGTGCTTCTCTTTACAGCCGGTGAATGAATGGCTGTAAAGAGGAGGCAAGTATATAATTCGTCCATGCCTAGCCAACCTCTGTTAAAAAACCTTGCCCAAGATATAAAGCACCTAGCCCGTGAGCTGGGTTTTTCTGCCTGTGGCATTAGCGGCATAGATTTAGGCGAACACCCTGCTTATTTAGAAAAATGGTTAGCTGCTGGCTTGCATGGTGATATGCAATGGATGGCTAATAACCTAGACAAACGCCGTGACCCCAGCTTGTTAGAAGCAGGCACGCAAGCCATTATTAGTGTGCGTTTAGATTATTTACCGCCTGAAACCCAAGCCATTAAAATACTGGGTTCTGCTAACAAGGCTTATGTTAGCCGTTATGCGCTAGGGCGTGATTATCACAAACTAATTCGTAAGCGCCTTGCTAAACTTGCTGAACAAATTAACCAGACAATTGAAGACACGCCAGAATTAAAGGCCGCTTTTCCAGAGTTTTCTAGCCGTGCCTTTACAGATTCAGCACCGGTACTTGAACGGGGCATTGCCCAGCAAGCCGGTTTGGGCTGGATAGGTAAGAACTGCATGTTAATTACCCCCAAGGCAGGTAGCTGGTTCTTTTTGGGGGAACTTTACGTTAGCTTGCCACTACCAGCAGACGAGCCTTTTACTAAAGACCATTGCGGTGCTTGCACTGCCTGCCATGTGGCCTGTCCTACCCAAGCTTTTGTTGCTGATGGGGTATTAGATGCACGCCGCTGCATTAGCTATTTAACTATCGAGCTAAAAGGCAGTATTCCAGAAGAATTAAGACCTTTAATGGGAAACCGTATTTATGGTTGTGATGATTGCCAGTTGGTTTGCCCTTGGACACGCTTTGCGCCCACCACTAAAGAAGCCGATTTTCACCCACGCCACCAGTTAGCTAGCAGCGACTTAATCGACTTATTTAATTGGGATGAAGCAACTTTTTTGAAAAACACCCAAGGCTCACCCATTCGCCGTACGGGCTATATCAGCTGGCTACGCAACCTTGCTGTTGCCTTAGGTAATGCACCCACTAGTCTAGCTATAATAGAAGCCTTGAATGCTAAGCGTGACTACCCCGATCCCATCGTTCAAGAGCATGTGCTTTGGGCCTTAGCTAGACACCAGTAAACTAGCTATCCGCAAACAGTAGATAATCTTCTAGATTGTTAATTAAATCCCGCTCATTGGTTAGGCGCTTGCATGCATCAAAGACTGTTTTGGCTTCCTCGCCCCACCTTAAACGAAACATAACCAGCCATTGTTTTACACGCATCACACGCACAATTTCTTCATAAAACTGGGCGTCAAGTTTTAGCCATTCCAATAAGAAGCCAAGCATCCGTTTAAAATCCACCTGCTCCACTTCTTCGCCGGCTAAGTGTTGTTTTATTTGCTTAGCCAACCAAGGGTTAGTCATGGAAGAGCGACCCAGCATGGCATGATGCACACCGCTGACTGCAACGCAGCGTTGGTAGTCAGCTAAGGTCCAAATATCACCATTAGCAAACACTGGCACATCGACTACTTCAGCAATGCGTGCCACCCATTCCCAGTGAGCTGGTGGTTTGTAGCCTTGTGCACGAGTTCTAGCATGTACAACTAGCTGACTAATGCCAGCTGCATTTAAAGCACGGGCATTGTCTAGGGTTAGCTCGGTATCATCATAACCTAGGCGCATTTTGGCGGTTACTGGGGTATCTAAAGCTTTTAAAGCTTGCGCTACCGCGTGAGTTGCATCATAAAGACGGTCGGGATAGCGCAGCATACTGGCACCACCTAAGTGGCGATTAACAATTTTGGCTGGGCAACCATAATTAAGGTCAATCACCTTAGCACCTGCCTTAACACCTACTTCAGCATTCGCAGCAAGTGCTTGTGGGTCACTTCCAAGTAGCTGTAAATGCACAGGAACACCAATTGGCGTTAAGGCATTTTGTCGCAGCTCTGGGCAAATTCTATGAAACACTCTGGCAGGCTGGCGACCCTGAGTAACACGTAAAAACTCTGTAACACAAAAATCCCACCCACCTTGACGGGTAATTAAGTGCCGAGTTGTTGCGTCCATAACACCTTCCATGGGCGCTACAGCAACCAAAACGGGTGATTTTGCTTTCAATTTTTGCTCTCAAAGCTAAATAAGTGGATTTTTTTCAGGCTGCATTTTACTGGCCAATTCCAGTAAATACACGGCTTTTAGCTGCATTCAGTAAAAAAGTTTAAAAATGTAGTGACTCTTGTAGTTGCTACAAAAAAAAACCTAGTGCAAGGTTAAGTCTGCAAAATTAGAGCATTTTTTAAACACGAGGGTGTGCTATGCATACAACCAACCTAATGACAGAAGGTTTTAACCTAATGCTAATGGGCATGGGTTTTGTTTTTACCTTCCTGACATTACTGGTAATCGCTACCACTTTAATGTCGAAAACCATTTTACGTTTTTCGAAACCCGAGCCAGTAGCTAAGCCAGTTAAACCCGCTGCTAGCACCAAAACTCAGGGTAAAAATACTGAACTCATCGCTGCTATTAGTGCTGCAATTCATTTACATCGGCAACGCAAATAACGCAGCAAGAATGTTTAACGCTTAAAAAACAAATTTAGACTAGACAGGTAATAACCATGACTGCACCCCAGAAAAAACTCGGTATAACCGACGTTGTCCTCCGTGACGCCCACCAATCTCTATTTGCAACACGGATGCGTTTAGATGACATGTTACCTATAGCTGAAAAATTAGACCAAATAGGTTTTTGGTCTTTAGAAAGCTGGGGTGGGGCGACGTTCGATTCCTGTATTCGCTACTTGGGTGAAGATCCTTGGGATCGTATTCGCCAACTTAAAAAAGCCATGCCTAACACACCTCAGCAAATGCTCTTGCGTGGTCAAAACCTTTTAGGTTACCGCCACTATGCTGATGATGTAGTAGCTAAGTTTGTTGAACGCGCTGCAACAAATGGTGTCGATGTATTCCGTATTTTTGATGCGATGAATGACCCGCGTAACCTTGAAAGCGCCATTAAAGCGGTTAAAGCTTGTGGTAAACATGCTCAAGCAACCCTTTCTTATACCACTAGCCCAGTACATACCACGGATATGTGGGTAGATTACGCCAAGGTGCTAGAAGACTTGGGTGCTGATTCTATCTGTATCAAAGATATGGCGGGGATTTTAACGCCCTACGATGCTTTCGATTTAGTTTCTCGCCTTAAAGCGCAAACCAACCTAGAAATTCAAATGCAAGCCCATGCTACGGCTGGCTTGTCTGATATGACCATTCTAAAAGCGGCTGAAGCGGGTATTGACCGTGTAGATACGGCTATTTCCTCTATGTCTATGACCTACGGTCACTCAGCAACAGAAACCGTTGTAGCAGCACTGGCAGGTACAGACCGTGATACTGGCCTAGACCTTCTGGCACTAGAAGAAGTGGCTGCTTATTTCCGTGAAGTGCGTAAAAAATATGCCCAGTTTGAAGGCTCTTTAAAAGGTACTGATTCACGCATCCTAGTTGCTCAGGTGCCAGGCGGTATGCTTACCAACATGGAAAGCCAGCTTAAAGAACAAGGTGCAGCTGATAAGTTTGATGAAGTGCTAGCTGAAATTCCACGCGTGCGTGAAGACCTAGGCTTTATTCCTTTAGTTACTCCTACTTCACAAATTGTAGGCACTCAAGCGGTCATTAACGTTTTAATGGGCGAGCGTTACAAGTCTATATCTAAAGAAGTGCAAGGCATTCTTAAAGGTGAATACGGTGCAGCACCTGCTCCTTATAACACTGAGCTACAAGCACGTGTTTTAGATGGTGCGGAAGCCATTACTTGCCGCCCTGCTGACTTGCTAGAAGATGAGATGGACAAACTAGCCGCCGAAGTTAAAGCCAAGGCTAAAGAAGAAGGCATTCAGCTAGCCAAAGGCGAGCAAGAAATTGATGACGTACTAACCTACGCTCTCTTCCCCCAAATTGGCCTTAAATTCTTACAAAACCGTGGTGATGCTTCAGCTTTTGAACCTGTACCAACTCTTGAAAGTGCTCAAGCTGCTATGGCACCTAAGGTTGCTGCACCAGCAAATGACTCTGGTGTTTACACAGTAAAAGTCAATGGCCAAGCCTATGTGGTTGAAGTAGCTGAAGGTGGTGATGTAACAGCCTTAGCTTCTGTTGAAACCTCGACTAGTACAGCGCCTGCTGCACCTGCACCTTCAAGCGGTACAGGTGTTACGATTGATGCGCCCTTAGCAGGTAACATCTTCAAAATCTTAGTTAAACCAGGTGAAGACGTAGAAGCCAATCAGGTAGTCATCATTATGGAAGCGATGAAGATGGAAACAGAAATTCGTGCTGTTGAAGCGGGTACTGTTGGTGATATCGCCGTGCGTGAAGGTGATGCCGTACAAGTTGGCGATACCCTACTGACTCTCTGAGCGGAGCTGATTCATGGATAAAATTCTACTACTGTGGGAGGGTTCAGGGCTGTATAACCTGAGCCTACCCCAGTTTGTTATGATCGTTATTTGCCTATCGCTACTCTACCTAGCCATAGTCAAAAAATTCGAACCTTTACTACTATTACCTATAGGTTTTGGTGGTTTGTTGGCGAATATTCCTGAAGCTGGCTTGGCACTTTCCGCCTTTGAGCAATCTTTGGCAGTTTTTGACCCTGCTGTGATGCAAACTTATGCTGATAAGCTAGGCCTAGTATTAGATGGTGCAAGCAAAGCAGCAAATAAAGAGATTTTATTGCCTGCCATTAAAAGCTTAGAAGACCCTGTGATTTTGCAGGAACTTAAAACTATGGCAACGGCTGCTGGCTATACTGATGGTATGCTTAATACCTTTTATCAAATCACCATCGCTTCAGGTGCTGCACCACTCATTATTTTTATGGGTGTAGGTGCTATGACCGACTTCGGTCCTTTGTTAGCTAACCCTCGTACCCTTTTCTTAGGTGCGGCGGCGCAGTTTGGTATTTTTGCTACTGTGCTTGGTGCTGTAGGCTTATCTTCTTTAGGCATCGTTGATTTCAACATCAACCAAGCGGCAGCTATTGGTATTATTGGTGGTGCAGATGGCCCTACGGCTATTTACGTTGCTAGTATTCTTGCGCCAGAGTTATTAGGGGCAATTGCTGTTGCTGCCTACTCTTACATGGCTTTAGTACCTTTAATTCAGCCACCCATTATGCGTGTGTTAACCACTAAGGCTGAACGTGCCATAGTCATGAGCCAGCTGCGTCCAGTAACCAAGCGTGAAAAAATTATTTTCCCGATTGCTGTTCTGGTATTGGTAGCACTTTTCTTACCTTCGGCTGCGCCCCTTTTGGGTATGTTCTGCTTAGGTAATCTAATGCGTGAGTCGGGTGTGGTCGATCGTTTATCAGATACAGCTCAAAATGCGCTAATCAACATCACCACTATTTTCCTTGGTTTAGCAGTTGGTTCTAAACTGGTTGCTCATCTTTTCTTAACAATAGAAACGCTTGGTATTTTAGCCTTAGGTATTGTTGCTTTTGGTATAGGTACAGCTACAGGTGTGCTTATGGCTAAGCTAATGAATAAAATGAGCAAAATGCCGATTAACCCCTTAATTGGTTCCGCAGGCGTTTCTGCTGTACCTATGGCTGCTAGGGTTTCTAATAAGGTGGGCTTGGAAGCTAATCCTCAAAACTTCCTGCTAATGCACGCTATGGGGCCTAACGTTGCTGGTGTGATAGGTTCTGCCGTTGCTGCGGGTGTAATGATTATGTACCTTAGCTAGGTAACTGCCCAAAGAAAAAGAAAGGTCGGAGCAAAACTCCGACCTTTTTTTGTTTCTCTTAATGGAAACTTAGTTTTCTAGCTATTTAACTGCTTAAGCAGCCAGTTTTAAATCTGCTTGCTCCGTCTCAACATACAAGGCTTCTTGCCAAGCTTGGCGCTTTTGCAGCTCTTCTGCTAGTGCTAACATGGTTTCTATATTCATATCAAGGCTCCCTCTGCCTGTTTATCTACTACTTTGGGTGAACACCCACTTATAATATAGCAGGTGACTGGCAAGTCAGCCAGCTTAAGTAGATAAGATTTTTATATAAGTATTTCATTAACTTAGACACCATTTCATCTCGCAACTGCACAAATAAAAGGCATTAATTAGCTTTACTTAAGTTCACTGGCTCTTGGTTTAAGGTTATGCTAAAAGTTAATCTCTAGCCCAAGTATGGAGAAGAAAAATATGGTTTTTGCCATTTATGAACAGGGATTGCGTATCCACACCCCCAAGGAACAACTTTTGGCAAGACCCGCTATTCGCCAAGCGCAAGCCGTTAGCGCTAGCCGCCGCCTCGTCGACCACAAGGGAGACTCAGAGCATAACCAAGACATCAGTAATCAAACTTGGATTTATGGCTACCCCGAACAACAACCCAATGAAAAAGAACAACAACCTCAAAGCAAAGCCATGCAGGCTTATGCAGAAGTTGAACAAAGCAAAAAGAAGCAGGTGCCTTTGCTTCCTGCACTTCAAATTATGCGTAGTCCTGTTATTACCCTGCCTGCAAAAGCTAGCCTTAATGAAGCATGGAAGCTGATGCAGCAAGAGCACATTCACTATTTGGTTTTATTAGATGAGGTGGGCGATTTAGTAGGGGTTATTGATGATCGTGAATTATTGAAAGAAGCAGCCGGTGTGGGCGAGTTAAGTAAGCAAGAAGGGGTTGACCTAGCAACAACACAAGCCAGTAAATTAGTAAAAGCCCCCCTAGTAACAGCCACGGAAGAAACCGATATTCGTGATATTGCACGGGTAATGCTGGCTCAAAAGGTTAGGGCCATGCCTATAGTTGATACAGAAGGCGCGTTACAAGGCTTGGTGACTCGTTCAGACTTAATGCTAGGGCTAGCTAACCAAAACTTAGAAATTTGGACTTAAGCCTGCTTAGCGCTTATTCATCTCAACAAGTGCGGTGAGTTTATTTTTTAAACGATTTGAATCTAAGTTTTCTTGTTGCTCAATTAGCTGTTTCTTTTTAAGTGCCTCACGCTGCTTTTTATTTGCTTCTAACTTTTGCAAATGCTCAGCAGCAAAGTCAGCTTCTTCTTTACTAACAAAGCCTGCGTTATTGCCTTTTAAATCTAGACGAACAGCACCTGTTTTCATGCAGCGAAGGTAACGCGGTACTTTTACATAGCTGGCCAAAGCACGACGTATTTTTTTCATATCGCCGCCTTCTGCCGCTAATAAATCTTCATGAATACCAATTTTTAAAGGCTGGGGTTGGCCTGGCATAAAAGAGCGAGGGTAGGTTTTTATCCAATAGTCTAAACGCTGTTGAGGATTAAGCTTATCTAATTCACTAGCAGTAGGCAGATTGGTTTTAGCCGTTTCACTTGGCTTAGACACACCTAGTGTTTCTTTAATCATTACCATTAAAGAATCTGAACGGCTTAGTAGCTCTGCTTCAACTGGGTTTTCTAGTGCTTCAGTAAGCCGTGTGCCAAGTGCTTCAATATTCTTTTCTAACTGAATAACCCGCTCACTTAATTCTGTGTTACGTGTCTCTAAGGCTACAATTTCTTGCTTAGCCTTACCTAAGGCATCTAACCCCTTGGTGGCATAGTTTTCTAACTGTCCAAGCAGCTGGTCTACATCAACATCTAGCTCTAACTCTTCTGACATAACTATCTTTACCTAGCTTATTTTTTGCGCTGCAAACAGCGAATAGCGTAAGCATAGCGATTACCTTCCTGTGCTGGGTAGGTATCACGACTCGTTTCCAACCATTCTTCACTACTGACTTCAGGAAACCAAGTATCGCCCTGCGGCTCTGCATCAACTTCAGTTAAATAGAGTGTGTCTGCTAAAGGAAAGGCTTGCTGATAGATTTCTCCACCACCTATCACCATGATTTCTGATGCGCCATCAATTATGGCTTGGCTATCAGCAATTTTTAAAGCAGCAGCAAGGCTGGTTGCCACTTTCACACCTGGATGATTAAACTCAGGGTTACGACTTATTACTATATTGGTTCGCCCTGGCAAAGGACGACCAATCGACTCAAAAGTATTGCGCCCCATAACCAAAGGTTTACCTAAAGTAGTGCGCTTAAAATGCGCCAGTTCTTCTGGCAAATACCAAGGCATAGCATTTTGAAAACCTATCACTCGGTTTTTAGCTGCGGCAACAATAATAGCTAGGGGTGTTTCTAATTGTTGATTAGCTAAATTCATACGGCCACCGGTGCTTTTATAAGCTCATGGTGTTGGTAATTTTCTATGCTGATATCATCAAAAGTAAAGGCAAATAAATCTTTCACTTCTGGATTTAGCTTTAACTGGGGCAGGGTAAAAGGCTGGCGACTTAGCTGTAAATCGGTTTGTTCTAGGTGGTTCGAGTAAAGGTGTGCGTCACCTAGGGTGTGTACAAAGTCACCCACTTCTAAACCACACACCTGGGCTAGCATGTGAGTCAATAATGCATAGCTAGCAATATTAAAAGGAACACCTAAGAAAATATCAGCACTGCGCTGATACAGCTGGCAGGAAAGACGTCCTTCTGCTACATAAAACTGAAACAAACAATGACAAGGAGGCAATGCCATTTCATCAACCAAAGCTGGGTTCCATGCGCTTACTAATAAACGGCGTGAATCAGGGTTAGTTTTAATCTGCTCTACTAGATTACTTATTTGATCAACCGAGCCACCATCACTCTTTGGCCAAGAACGCCACTGGTAGCCATAAACTGGACCTAAATCACCCTGCTCATCAGCCCATTCATCCCAAATAGAAACGCCATTATCTTTTAAATAAGCAATGTTCGTGCTGCCTTTCAAAAACCAGAGGAGCTCATGGATGATAGAGCGAAGGTGCACTTTTTTGGTTGTCACCAGTGGAAAGCCCTGCTTTAAGTCATAACGCATTTGATACCCAAACACGCTATAAGTACCTGTTCCAGTACGATCTGACTTAAAAACACCTTGGCTGCGCACATGGCGCATTAAATCGAGATAAGCTTTCATAACTAACCCATAAAAAAATGCTTCTATTATGCCTAAATTAAGACTTTTTGGCAGTCTTCTGGTTGCGATAAGCGAAAACCATAAGTAACACCCCAGCAAGTATCATAGGTAATGAAAGCAGCTGCCCCATACTTAACCCACCGAGCAATAAACCTAAATGTGCATCAGGTTCACGGGTAAACTCAACCATAAACCTAAATAGTCCATAACCAATTAAAAATAAACCACTCACACTACCTGCAGGGCGTGGCTGCTTTGAAAACCACCAAAGCAAAGCAAAAAGCACCAACCCCTCTAAGGCAAACTGATACAACTGTGAAGGGTGGCGTGGATCTGGCCCTGCACCTGGAAAAACCATTGCCCAAGGAACATCCGCCGTTCGCCCCCACAACTCGCCATTAATAAAGTTACCAATTCTTCCTAAACCCAAACCTAAGGGCGTAAAAGGCGCAACAAAATCACCTAGTGCGACCCAGTTAATTTTATGCTTACGTGCAAACAGCCAAACAGCTAGAGCAACACCTATAAAGCCGCCATGGAAAGCCATGCCACCTTCCCAAACCCTTAGTAACCAAAGAGGGTCAGCCAAAACACGATCAAAGTGATAGAAGAGTGCATAACCAAAACGCCCGCCTAAAATTACCCCCAAGGCAGTGTAGAAAAGTAAATCACCAATTTGCTCTTTAGTTAAGCCTATTCGATGCGCACGCTGCCTAGCCAACCACCAGGCCAGCATAAAACCCACTAGATAAGTTAGCCCATACCAATGCACTTGAATAGGACCAAGACTAATAGCAACAGGATCTATAGCTGGGTAGGTCAACATGGATAATAACTTCCTAAAAAGGCAAATTTAAAAAAGTAGGAGTTTTAAGCCCACTAAAAATAATAACAAGGCAAAAAGGCGTTTTAAAAGTAACTCTGGTAAAAAGTGCGCTAGCCTTGCACCCACCCGGGCAAAAGGTACGCTAGCCACACTAATACCAATAAAGGCAGGCCAGTAAATAAAACCGCTAGCCAGCTCGGGTAAACTTGGGTGTAGCCAACCTGCCCATAGGTAACCTAACGCACCAAAGAGAGCAATAGGAAAGCCTAAAGCAGCAGAAGTTCCAACGGCTTGGCGCATAGAAGCATTGCACCAAATTAAAAAAGGTACACTTAAAGTACCACCACCTATACCAAAAATAGTCGATGCCCAGCCTATAAAGCCACCCGCAGAGGTTAAAACCAACGGATGAGGTTCGCCCACTCTTGGTTTGGGTTGAAGCTTCAAAACCATTTGTACAGATACAAGAATGACAAATACACCAATAATAGCTTGCAATGCTAAACCACTCAGCAAGCTGGCTGTCCAAGCACCTAACAAGGCACCCAAACCTAGCCCTAAGGTAATTAACTTAACCCAAGACCACTTAACACCTTGCTTTTTATGGTGTGCAAGGCTGGAGCTAATAGAAGTAGGGATAATAGTTGCCAAAGAAGTTCCCACCGCTAGGTGTACTAATACCTCGGGTGAAAAACCGAGTGCTGTAAAAGCCATAACCAATACAGCAACTATAATTAAGCCACCACCGATACCAAATAAACCGGCTAAAAAGCCTGCTGCTGCACCTAAAGCTAAATAGGTTAAGTAAACCAAGTGTCACCTCATTTTTTTTCTAACCAACTCTGAACTAGCTCACGCAACTCATTAGGTCGGTAGGGTTTAGTTAAGTAATCATCAATGCCTTGGGTTAAAAAGCGCTCATACTCTAAATCCATTGCATTGGCTGTTAAAGCAATAATTGGTACCTTGGCATTAGCATTATTTAACTCACGCCATAAGCGGGTTGTTTCTATGCCATCCATAACGGGCATAAATATATCCATTAACACTAAATCGTAGTTTTTTTGCTTACCCAGCACTAAGGCTTCGGCACCACTACTAGCAACATCAACTTCATAACCAGACTTTTCTAACACGCTTGACGCTAACATGGCATTTACAGGCCCATCATCGACAACCAGCAGGCGGCCTAGTGTTAGCTGCTCAGATTGCTTACCCAGTTTTGCAGGTAGCTCAATTTGTATTTGCAACCCACCAGCACTGATCGCTTCTACATCTAGGCTGCCTTGCATTTCATGTACCAGCTGACGTGTTAAGAGTTGGCCTAAACCAAGCGCACCAGAGGAAGCTACGTAGCTGCTACTTAAGGGTGTGGTCAATTGGAAACGGCGCAAACGCTCCTTTTCATCTAAGCCACCCCCCTGGTCTTGAATTTTTAACTGAAGTCGCCCTAAGGTATTCCAACCAAACCACAGGTGAATATCACCCTTACCAGACAGCTGGATCATCTGGCGTAGCAGGTGGCGCATCAAGCGAAATAAACGCCGCCTGTCTATAACTAAAAACTCAGGAATATTGCTGCCATATTCGATTAGTAAACGACGACCGCTCTTGGCTAGTGAACCTTCATTGGCAGTATAACAATCATTCACTAGCGAACTAAGAACAAGCGTATCTTCAGATAAATCTTGCTGACCCAGCTCGCCAGCATCGGACATATCACGCATGTTATCTAGTAGGTGCTGCATTTCTATTAGCTTGGCTTGACAGTAGTTCGTTAGTTCATCATCAAAGCCGCGTGCATTTTGCAGCAGTTCCAGCAACAGCTCATTGGCATCACTAACAGCAACCTGAAAAAACTCAGCCTTCATTTTTGCCGCTAAACGTGCCCTTTGGCGCTCCCCCCTTAACTGCTGCTGTATTTGTTTACTTTCGCTAATATCGAGTAAAAGTAACAAGCCTTGCCCAGTTGGTGAGTAGTGCAAGCTTATCCAAAAACAGGTTTTTCCTTGCTGGGCTACAGACAGTTCAACTTCTTTCACTTCACTTGTTACTAAGGATCTTTTTATATCTAACAAATCAAAAAGGTGGCGTCCTTTTAAGTTGTTTTGGGTGCTGCCAGCCAGGTGCTCAAATGCTGAGTTACAAGCTAAAATAAGCCCGTCTTTATCAAACTTACAAACAATTAGAGGGCCTGTAATTAAAGAAAAAAAGTCTAACTCATCAAGATTTTTCTTAATAACAGCAGGTTTGTTGGTTTCTTTTATTAAAAAACTATTTTGATCAGCTAATTCAAACTGCTTATCACGACGAAAAACCAAATAAATTAGCAGGAAAAACATAAAAACCAAAAAAACACTTACTGAATAAAGCACCAATTTATAGTCATCTATTAACTGATTTTTAACGCTATAAGCTTTATCTAAGTTAGCTACATTAAGTAGCTTCCAACCGGTAGGTGAAACACTAGACCAGCTTAAAAGTAAGTTTTGTTCACTAACTTTAAGGTTAACTAACCCTGATGCATCTGAGCGCAGTGGACCAAGTTTATCTAGTAAATCACTCGCATTCATATTTTGCCAATCTGCTATAGCCTGATAAGGAAGTACCAACAGCTTCCCTTCAGCATCCATCAATAAGCTATAACCACCCCAA
The DNA here is from genome assembly GCF_000422325.1 of Marinospirillum minutulum DSM 6287. Taxonomy (GTDB): domain Bacteria; phylum Pseudomonadota; class Gammaproteobacteria; order Pseudomonadales; family Halomonadaceae; genus Marinospirillum; species Marinospirillum minutulum. The sequence goes on along the minus strand of NZ_AULO01000009.1, from coordinate 114,463 downwards.
GGCACAGACATCTTGGTTAAATATTGGCCTAAAGAGTCTAATGAAATATCTAAACCACTAACTCCGGTCAACTCACCCTGATGAATAATAGGGTTTATTAAGGTTAGCGTTTTACTCTTATTAGTATTTTCCTTGTAGTTACTACGCCAAATAGCAACATTTTGCGAAGTATCTATACCTTTAGACAGTTTATAATAATCTAACCCTTTAACACTTGATGAAATAGGAAAAAAACCAGTTAAGTCTGGGTAAGGATAGATAAGCGTTTCAGCTTCAGACGTGTTGATATAGACTCTGTTAATTAAATTATGGCTAGTGTAAATGCTTTTCATCAAGGGCGAGAGAAGTGCAAGCTGCTGTAACTTCCGCTCTTTTTTATCTTGGTTTTGCTGGCTTTTAAAGGGTAAAAAAATAACTGGCTGGTTAGTGGTTTGACCAAAAATTGCGCCTTCAGGGCTGTGCTGTAACTTCTTAGCCAAGGTAGTTGGTGTGCTTATGTTTGGTGCATTTAATAATAGCTTAGTTTGCTGTGCCAACAGGTCACCCAAGCGTTCTAGCTGCTGAAGTTCACCTGATAATTTTTGTGTCATTTGGCTTATAGAAACAAGCATCCGTTCTTCAACTTCTTTTTCAGCCATATTTTCTATGGCATGAAAACTAAGATTCATCAGCAAGCCTATCAAGGCAAACAGAAGAGAACCTATACTAGCCATAGGTATTAACAAACTTAACCAACGACTTTTTGTTAGGCGTTGCTTTATATTTGATGATGACTCAAGCGCAGGCAAAGAAAGCCCCTTGTTTAATACAATTAAAAAAACGAGTATAACAATACTGGCCAAAAAATAATCGCCTTTCACGCTGGATTCAACTTATGTGCTTACTAGCTTTATCTTGGAAACAAGACCAACGTTACCCCTTTTTAATCGCCGCTAATCGTGACGAGGCCTATCAGCGTCCAACACGTCCTGCTTGCTTTTGGCCTGAGCAACCTAATATTTTGGGTGGTAAAGATTTAGAAGCAGGTGGAAGTTGGTTACTGGCTAGCAAACAAGGCCGCTGGGCAACACTTACGAATTATAGGGATGGTAAAAACCTAGCTGCAGGAAAAGTTTCGCGTGGTGAACTCGTTTTACAAGCACTAGAGCAACCTCTAGCTGAGTTACCCACTTGGTTGCTAGCGAATCAACAAGATTTTGCTGGTTTTAACCTAGTGTGGGGAGACAGTAATGAAGCTTGGTACTTTTCTAATCGGCTAGCCGAAAAACCTAAACAGCTTAACCCTGGGCTTTATTTACTAAGCAATGCCACCTTAAATACAGACTGGCCTAAAACACGCCGTTTAAGGCAAGCAATGGAAGCTTGGCAAGCCGCAGATAACTGCCATCCTCGTCAGCTTTTTGCTACACTTGCAGACCAAACAAGAGCAGCTGATGCAGACCTACCTAATACTCATGTAGGTTTAGAAATTGAACGCCTTTTATCACCTATATTTATTAAAGGTGAAAACTATGGCACACGCAGCTCAACACTTTTATGGTTAGAAGCTGATAACTCTTGGCACTTACATGAAAGAAACCACTCAACTAACACGAAGCTAAGTAATGAACAGTATTTTAACTGGTAAACTAATCTACCTACTTAAAATGGGATTTAATCAAAAAAAACTACCTGTTTACTGCCTACTTTTATTGCTAGCCTCCTTGCCTGCCTGCGCTTCTATTTCTAAATCGTCTAAACCAAATCAGCCCAGAACACTGAATTCTGTTGCCAGCCAAGAAACCCTAACCAACTGGGTGGATTCCACGCTAGCAACCTACTACCCTCAACAAAAATTAAAGCACCGTAATTACCTAGCAAAACTTTACCAACAAGCAGAGTTTAATAATTTCTGGTTTGATACCACCGGTCAACCCAACGCAGCTGCCCGCTTACTGTTCCATGATTTAAAACCTTGGTTAACACTTGAACCCCACCCTAAACTAGAAGTATACAAACAGCTTGCTGAATTACTCCATCAGCCAGTGAATACAGGGCTACCTAGACACCGCCAAGCAACTGACCTGCTTATTACTGATCTTTTTCTTAGTTACCAAGATGACCTACTCAAGGGTTACTGGACCAAGTTTGATCTAGACCAAGATCATGGTGTAACCAATGCTTATGAACGCTGGGACAACTGGCCAGATGAAGTTGTTAGGCAGCATTTAGCTGATATTTTTCCTAGCTGGCTACAAGAACTACAAGATCAGCAACCCGTAGTTTGGGCTGTTGCACGCATTCAAGAAACCCAACCTACAAGTCGCTATTACCTACCCTGGCGAAAAGCCTTTTCACAACTAGAAGAAATAGCCCTACTAGGTGATTGGCCACAGGTAGACAACTACCTAATGCTAGGTTCAAGAAATTCAGAGGTAACTCGGCTGGCTGTACAGCTTAAGCATCTAGGTGACCTTCTAGATTTACAAAACTACTTTCCTACAGCAAGTCAGCAACCTTTATTTGATGAACAGCTAGAACAAGCATTAAAAAACTTTCAGCTAAGGCATAACTTAAAAGTCACGGGCACAACCAATAAAGTTACCCGACAAAAACTCAACCTAACCCCTCAAGAAAAAATGAGGGTATTAGCCCACAATCTGCGTCGCCTGCATCATCTACCCAAAACCCCAAATAGCCGTCACCTGATGGTTAATATGGCTGATCAGCGCCTTGCTTTTATTGAAGACAACCAACTTAAACTAGACATGAAAATTATCATTGGACGTGACGGTTTACGTACACCCATAATGAACCAGTGGTTAACCTCTCTTGTATTAAATCCACTCTGGAATGTGCCTGACAGCATTGCTAGGCAACGTATTTTTCCACGTGCCCTACAAAATCCTCAGTACCTCAGCTCTCGAGACTATGCCCTGGTCGACGGCTGGCATACCCCTTCTCGCTTTGTTTCTTTAGATGAAGTATCAGCCAGTGACTTTCAAGATGAGAAATCTAGCTACCGAATAGTGCAAAAAACAGGCAGGTACAATCAGTTAGGTAGAGCAAAATTCCGGCTTTCTAACCAACAAGCAATTTATCTACACGACACACCCTACCGCCAAGCATTCAATCAGGATAACCGTGATATTAGTTCTGGCTGTGTGCGTTTAGAAGATGCTGATCAGCTGGTACTTGCTTTACTTAATCACAACAAAAACTGGACAGAAGAAGCTATCAATGAGGTTTATCAACAGGGTGAGGAGCGCTACTTGCAAGTAAGACCTAAAGTAGCCGTCTACTTAATGTATTGGACAGCCTGGACAGATAACGCAGGGCGCTTACACTGGCGGGATGATATTTACCATAAAGATAGCTTAAAAGATAACAAGCGCTTAGCTCTTGGGCCCCGAAAGCCAGCCCAAACCTAGCTCGCCCATAAATACACCCAAGTGCCCAACAACCTGATCTGTGCTAGCACACTTGAGCACCCTTGCCAGCAACTCCCTAGCTTGACCAATACTTACTCGACGAATAGCCGCCTTAACCCTAGGCAAGCTGGCTAGATTCATCGAAAGGTTTTGATAGCCCATACCCAAAAGCAACACAGCACCTGCTGGATCGCCCGCTAGCTCACCGCAAATACTAACAGGCAAGCGAGCAGCATGGGAGTCTGCGGCTATTTTAGCCAACACCTGTAACACAGACGGATGATAGCCACTGTACAACCTGGCTACCCGTGGATTATCGCGATCTACCGCCAACATATATTGGGTTAAGTCATTACTGCCCACCGACAAGTAGTCGACCCGCTCTGAGAGTGCGCGGATTTGGAAAATAGCCGCAGGCACTTCAATCATTGCGCCCACCAATGGCTTAGCAATGCGTAGACCTTCATTTTGACGTAATTCAACCCAAGCACGGCGAATTAAAGCACGGGCTTCTTCTACTTCACGTACCGAAGAAATCATTGGCAAAAGAATGCGTAGGTTATCTAACCCTTCACTTGCCCTAAGCATGGCTCTTACTTGGGTTAAGAATATTTCTGGATGGTCAAGAGTAAAACGTATGCCTCGCCAACCTAAACAAGGGTTGTCTTCTTCAATAGGAAAATAGGGCAGCGGCTTATCACCACCGATATCGAGGGTACGCATGGTGACTTCACGTGGTGCAAAAGCTGATAGCTGTTGTCGATACAGGCTGACTTGCTCTTGTTCACTAGGAAAGCGATCGGCCATCATAAACTGCACTTCGGTGCGATACAGGCCAACACCCTCTGCACCATAGGCAAGCGCTCTAGCATGGTCGGCAGCTAAACCAGTATTTAATAATAAAGGTACGCGATGCCCGTCACGTGTAATGCAAGGCAACCCTGCTTCTGCTTCTAATGCATCAGAAAGTGCTCTGTCTTCTTCAATAAATTCTACATACTGGCGGCGTAGCAGTTCATCTGGGTTAGTAATAACCTGACCACGGTAGCCATCAAGGATTAACAACTGCCCTTCTAATTGAGCAAAGGGCAGGTCTGTTAACCCCATCACCACAGGAATACCCATAGCCCGTGCTAAAATTGCCAAGTGGGAGTTACTAGAGCCTTTAACCGTTATTAAACCAGCTAGTTTTTCTTTAGGCACTTCACCCAACAAAGCAGGTGATAACTCTTCACCTACTAGGAGAGTGTTGTCTTCATAATCTCGTGGCGCTTCACCACCAGCCTGCAAGTAAGACAACACTCGGCGGCCTAAATCACGTATATCGGCTGCTCGCTCACGCAAATAAGAATCTTCAACTTTTTCTAGGTACTTAACATGCCGCCTTACAACAAAAGCTAAAGCGCCCTGCGCCCACTGCCCTTCTTCTATGTGTTTTAAAACCTCCGCACCCAAAGAATCTTCATCTAGCATTTGAATGTAGGCTTCAAATAAGGCTTGTTCTTGTGCACTAACACGGTTCGCCAGCTTTAAACCTACTGCACGAATATCATCTCTAACCGATTTGAGTGCGGCTAAAAAGATAACTTTTTCATCTTCTATCGACTCACACTCTCGGTCAGGCACACTGTCTAAGTCGGCAGGCGGCATAATAACGCGAGCTTTTCCTATGGCAGCACCTGGAGAAGCGGGAAGGCCTTCAAAGCGCACCATCTCTTGGCGCTGACCCGGAATAATTTTTAAACTACCACTTAGTTGAGCATGGGCAAGCACAGCGGCTAGCTGGGCTGCAATAGTTACTAAAAAGGCTTCTTCGCCTTCATCAAACTTGCGCTTATCCATTTGCTGCACAACCAGCACACCCATAGCACGCCGCTGATGAATTATGGGTACACCTAAAAAGCTGTGATAACGTTCTTCGCCTGTTTCTGGTAAATAGCGAAAACGTGGATGCAGGGGTGCATTATCTAAATTTATTGGTTCTTCACGCTGCCCCACATAACCAACCAAACCTTCTGAAGGGGCTAAACTAGCAACACCCACAGCAGCAGCATTTAAACCCAGAGTATTCATCAACACATAACGTTCTTGACGTGAGTCCATTAAATAAACTGAACAAACATCGGTATTCATTGCTTTACGCACTCTACGTACAACAATAGACAGGGCCGTATGCAAATCTCTAGCCGTGCTAACTTCCTGCACAATTTTGCGCAGAACATCTAACATATTTAGAGTGGTTGGTGTGTCAGTCATGAGTTTTCACGTAGCATCCTATGAATTCTAGGGCCTAACTCCAATAGAGCTCGACGGTATACATCTCGTTTAAAAGGCACCACCTGACCTAGCGGATACCAATAGCTAACCCAGCGCCAGCTATCAAACTCTGGCTTGGGAGAACAATCAAAACACACTTGCGAGTCGGCACAACGTATTTGCAATAAAAACCACTTTTGCTTCTGGCCAATACACAAAGGGCGGCTATTGCGACGCACCATACGTTTAGGTAAGCGGTAACGCAGCCAACCACGCGTTGCCCCTAAAAGCTCAACCTGATCAGGACACAAGCCTATCTCTTCTTTTAATTCGCGATAGAGTGCCTGTTCTGGCGTTTCATCATTTTTAATACCGCCCTGAGGGAATTGCCAAGCATCCTGCCCACAGCGCCTTGCCCAAAGCAGCTGACCATCACTATTCGTGATTATAATTCCAACATTCGGGCGGTACCCATCCTCATCAATCACCCTTGCGCCCTCAAAAAAGTCTTTATTACTTAATCTTCCGTAAAGAATCAAAAGTATTCAATTTAACACTGATGTAAAATGTATTAAACCTTCTCAACTAGTAACTTGGAGCTTTATAAAGTGAGTTTAGCCTTGTTTGACCTCGACAACACCCTGATAGCGGGTGATAGTGACCACGCTTGGGGTGAATTTTTGGTAAGTAAAGAGCTGGTCGATGCTGAAGAATATAAAAAAGCTAACGATCGCTATTTTATAGATTACCAACAAGGCACTTTAGATATCCATGATTATCTTGCCTTTTCATTACGACCTTTAACTCACTACTCTACCCAAGAAATGCTTGCTTGGCGTGAAGTTTTTATTGAAGAGTGTATCCGCCCGTTACTACTTCCTGCTGCTACAGAACTCTTAAACAAGCACCGTGAAGCGGGTGATGAGCTTCTTATTATTACTGCTACCAACCGTTTTATTACTGAACCCATTGCGCGTTTATTGGGTGTAAATGAACTAATAGCAGCTGAGCCAGAGTTTATTAATGGTAGTTATACTGGCAAGGTTGTTGGCATACCTAGCTTTAGGGAAGGTAAGGTTACTCGCCTGAATCAGTGGCTTGCAGAAAAAGACCTTAGCTTAAAAAACAGCTGGTTTTATAGCGACTCACATAATGACCTACCTTTATTAGAGATTGTTGATAACCCAGTTGCTGTTGACCCAGACGAAGCTTTGCATCAACGTGCAACCCAAGAGGGCTGGCCAATACTCAGCCTGCGTAGCTAAGCGTATGAGCTGGTCACTGGAAACGCTAGGTAGAATACATTCTTGTTATCAAGAAAAGTTTGCCGTACCTCGCCAGCCAGGACTAGCTCCTAGCGCCTTTGCTACACTTGAATTGCTACCACCCTACAATCAGGCTGCCTTAGTCGAGGGCTTAGAAACCTTCTCTCATCTTTGGATAAGCTTTATCTTTCATCAGAATTTAGAACAGGGCTGGAAGCCAAAAGTACGCCCACCCAGATTAGGCGGCAATAAAAAAGTCGGTGTTTTTGCAAGCCGTTCAACTTTTCGCCCCAACGGTTTAGGTTTATCGGTCGTAAAACTAGAAGGGATAGATTTAACCTCAGGGGTAAAGCTTTATCTATCAGGCATCGATTTAATTGATGGTACGCCCGTGGTGGATATTAAGCCTTATATTCCTTGGGTAGACAGCCAGCCTACGGCTTTATCAGCTTGGGCGGCTGAACCACCAGAAAGCCTAGTGGTTAGCTTTTTACCTAAGGCGGAGCAAAAGTTGGCTAGCCACCCTCAAGGCAGTCATTTAAAACAGCTAATAATTGAAGTGTTGGCACAAAACCCTCGCCCTGCCTACCAAAAAATAACGACTGAGCGTATTTATGGAGTGAAGCTGGCAGACTTAAATGTACAGTTTTGTTATTTAGATACTAAACATTTGGAAGTGGTAGCCGTTGACTAAATTCAACAACTGCCACTTACACAAGAAATAACTAAGCGGTTTTAATTAAAATTAATGCCTAAACGGCGACCCACTTCTTCATAGGCTTCAACTACACCACCTAAACCTTGGCGAAAACGGTCTTTGTCTAGTTTTTCACGGGTTGTTTTATCCCACAAACGGCAACCATCGGGTGAAAACTCATCGCCCAACACCACCTCACCTTTAAATACACCAAACTCTAGCTTGTAATCGACTAGCAACATACCTGCTTCATCAAAAAGCTGTTTTAAAACACCGTTTACTTTATAGGTTAGTTGTTTCATCTCAGCTAGCTGTGCTTCCGTTGCCCAGCCAAAGGTAAGGCACAAGGATTCGTTAATCATTGGGTCGCCCTGAGCATCATTCTTTAAGAAAAGCTCATAGGTAGGTGGGTTTAGCTCTAAGCCTTCTTCCACACCTAAGCGACGCACAAGACTACCAGCGCTGACATTACGTACAACACATTCAACTGGCATCATCGCCATACGCTTTACTAAAGATTCACGGTCATTTAAACGCTTTTCAAAGTGCGTAGGAATGCCTGCTGCTTTAAGCTTTTCCATAATAAAGGCGTTAAATATATTGTTGACCTTACCCTTACGCTCCAGCTGCTCAAGCTTTTTGCCATCAAAAGCACTGGTATCATCACGAAAATGCATAATAAGTAGATCGGGATCATCAGTTTTATAAACTGATTTGGCTTTTCCTGCATAAAGTTCTTCGCGCTTTTCCACAAATGTCTCCGGAAAGGTAGGTCATTAATTAATTACTAGGCTTGAATGTCTCGCCAGCCAAAACCTTCTTCCTGATTAGCCAAGGTTATCCAATCAGGCGTGGTATTTACTGCCTTAGCAAAAGCAGAACAAGCTAAGTAGGGATCGTTATTTTGTTCACTTAGATGCGATGCGACTAGGTGAGACAGTTTATCAGTTTCTATTTGTGTTAAGAAATCGGCGGCTTGCTGATTGCTTAAATGGCCAAAATCACCACCCACTCTACGCTTTAATGAAACAGGGTAAGGGCCGCGAGCCAACATGTCTGGATCATGGTTTGCCTCTAACACCAAAGCTTGGCAGCTTTGGAAATGACGCACCACATGAGGTGTAATACTGCCTAAATCGGTTAATACACCTAAACGATTAGCCCCGTCGCTTATTACAAACTGCACTGGTTCTCTAGCGTCATGCGGTACGGTCACTGGCCAGACTTCTAAATCTTTCACAGCAAAAGAATGCTCAGGGTTAATTGCACGCCAATCGGGCACTTCCCCATTAAACCGACCAGAAATCTTGGTACCATTGGTTGTATAAAGGGGCAGTTGGTAGCGCCTAACTAGCGCACCCGCACCACCAATATGATCACCATGTTCGTGCGTTATTAGTACGGCTGTTAACTCTGCTGGCTCTACACCCAAGCGTTGCAAACGCCTAGTTGTTTCTTTCATAGCAAAACCACAATCTATTAACAAATGGGTTTCACCACAACTTACTAAGGTTGCATTGCCTTTACTACCACTACCTAGCGAAGCAAATCTAATTTTACGGCTTTTGATCAACGCAGCTGCCGCTCCAGCCAGGTTAAGAGTTCTAACTCCACCTCTTTAGGCGCAGCTTGACCTGGTGCACTTTCTAAAATTAAATCTAGCTCTTGATGGTACTCAGATAAAAATAACTGGTAATAGTGCTCATCTGACTTGGGACCTTGGCTAAACAGGCGTGCAAAAAAACCAGTTGGACGCTTAGCTTTAGGTACATAACGAATATATAAGCGGCCTTCGCTACGGTTTAAATCTTCTAGTTTTTGCCAGTCATCGGTAAATTTATCATCTAATAAGTTAACCAGTTCTGACCAAGCTCGCTCGTACTCTAGCTGTAAAACAAGCACTTGACGTTCATCACGGTCTGTTAAGCGAACTAGCTGATTATCTTGCAAAGACTGGGCTTGCAAAGAAACGCTGGTGCTCGATTCACTTAAACTGGCAGTTAGAAATTCAGCCATGGATTTTAAACGGCTACGATCATAGTCATTCCAAGGTAAATTTTGCCCTGCTTGATAAGAGTGAAGACGAATTTCTGAAGTACCGCGGCGTACACCTTGCCGTAAATTAATTCTCTGTGCTGGCAAGCGGCTTTCTGGGTCTTCAGCTAGGGTTAACTCTCCACGGCGAGGACTAGCAGCAACTAGAGGCAAGTCTCGACTTTCTGCAAAGGCACGCAAACTTGTCCAGACTTCACTCGGGCTGCGCATAACCAGTAACCAAGCACCTTCATCGTCAGCACGTTCAATAACCAAGCTTTCACCTTCATCCATTACCCTTAAAGGCTCAGGTCGAGGTGCTTCATCGCTTGTTTGACCTATGCTTCGGTTAGCTTTGGCAAAAGGCATCGCATCCTGCTCAGGATAGCTAGCAGGCAAGTCATTGCTTGCCGCTTTAGCATCGTGATAATCAGTATTGCGATCTCGGTATTCACTGCTGCTGCACCCTGCAATCAAACCTACCGCCAAAAGTAGAGGCAGCGACAGTTTACCTAAATTCATTTTTGTATAACTCCAGCTAGCTGCAGTGCTTCATGAATTGTTGTGTGGTACTTGGTTGATAAAGGCGTTAATGGCAAGCGTATTCCTAAATCGATTAAGCCCATGTCGTAAAGTGCCCACTTGGTTGGAATAGGGTTAGATTCAACAAACAAGCCTGTGTTTAAGGGCATTAAACGCGTATTAATTTGGTGTGCCTTGCTAGTGTCGCCTGCCATAGCTGCTGCACACATCTCGTGCATTTGCTTGGGTGCCACGTTAGCTGTAACAGAAATATTACCGCTTCCACCCATAAGAATAAGCTCACAAGCCGTTGCATCATCACCAGAGAAAATTTGAAAACCCGTACCGGCTACGGCATCAATGAGCACCTTGCCGCGTTCTAAATCACCCGTGGCATCTTTTAAAGCAACAATTTTATCTAGCTCTGCTAAACGAAGCACTGTTTCGTTGTGCATATCTACTGCTGTACGGCCAGGCACATTATAAAGAATAATGGGTAAATCACTGGCTTCAGCAATGGCTTTATAGTGTAGGTACAAGCCTTCTTGTGTTGGTTTGTTGTAGTAGGGTGTGCTAATTAAGCAGTAATCTACACCCACTTTGTTGGCATAACGGGTAAGTTCGATGGCTTCTTTGGTTGAGTTAGAACCCGTGCCAGCTATAACAGGAATTTTTCCTTCAACACGTGCCACTACACGGCGTATCACTTCAAAGTGTTCTTCAAAGCTAAGTGTAGAAGGTTCACCTGTTGTACCAGCGGCAACTATGCCATCGGTACCGTTTTCTAAATGAAAATCTACCAAACGATCTAATGCAGGCCAATCAACTTCACCTTGCACTGTCATGGGCGTTACCAAAGCTACTAGGCTGCCTTTAATCATGCCGCGTCTCCAAAATTCAGAAATAAAACTTGTTCTCTATTGTCACTGCTGAAGCACTTAGTCTCAAGCAGAAAATGGGGTCTATGCTATATTAAAAAACACTAACGCCAACCCATCAGTTAATTTGCCTGATTATGGAGCTAAAAAATGAGTTTAACCCTAGGCCAAGCCGTACCCAACTTTACCGCTGAAGCGACTAGCGACCAACAAGTTAGCTTGTCTGACTTAAAAGGTAAAAAAGTAGTTCTTTATTTTTACCCTAAAGATAGCACTCCAGGCTGTACTAACCAAGGTGGTGATTTTCGCGACCTGTACAGTGACTTTCAAGCAGCAAATACCCTAGTGTTTGGTATTTCTCGTGACGGCCTTAGAAGCCATGAAAACTTTAAAGCTAAGCAGAGTTTTCCTTTTGAGCTTATCAGTGATAAAGATGAAACCCTGTGTAAACTTTTTGATGTTTTAAAGCTAAAGAAAATGTTTGGCAAAGAGCACTTGGGTATAGAACGTAGCACCTTTTTAATTGACGAAGAAGGCAAGTTAGTTCAGGAATGGCGCAAAGTAAAAGTGCCAGGCCATGTGCAAGAAGTTTTAGAGGCTGCACAAGCAACTTCTTAACTTATTTTTTTAAACTAGCGTTACATTTCCATTAGGCTGCGCAGGTTTTCTAAATCCCTGCGCCGCTCTCGAATAGAGGACTGCACTACCCAAGGTTGGTTTTGCAATCTTGCTTGTTCTAAAGCTAGGTCTAGCTGATCAAAAGCTTGGCGAAAGCGCCCAGTTAATTGAAAATACTCTGCTCTTGCCTGATGCAGTTGAATTTGCCTATCAACCTTGCCTGCCGCTTCAGCTAGCTGAAACCAAATAGCTGGGTCTTTGGGCCTGGCTTGGCTAAGTTGCTGTAAAGTACGACGTGCTTTATCCCACTGCTGCTGGCGACTAAATAGATCTGCCTGTAACTGCTGAGCTGGGTAATAGTCTGGGGCATAGCGCAATAGATCATTTAATTTTTCTGTAGCAGCTGCCCAGTCTTCAATTTCAGCCAAGGCTTCAATTTTTAGGTACTGCACCAACAACCAATCAGGTTCTTTGTTTGCCAGTTCAGCGATAAAAGCAAGGTAGGCTTCTAGGTCTTTATTCGACTTAGCTCTTAAGGCTTTGGCATAGAGTAAAGACTCAGCTGAACTTTGCTGCCTTGAAAACAAGCTAAAAGCATCATCTGCATCTGGATACTGGTGAAAAATAGCCCGAGCACGAAGCATTTCGTAATCTTTGCCTCTTACTCTAACCGCTGGCTTGGTTTGCTGGTCAGCCCTTGCTTGCGCGTCGGCAATACGCGATTCGGTAAGTGGGTGAGTTAGCAAAAACTCTGGTGGACGACCACTTAAACTAGCTAACCGCTGCATTTGGGCAAACATTTGTGGCATGGCTTCTGGTGCATAGCCAGCTGCAACCAAGGTTTCCATTCCTATGCGATCAGCTTCCTGTTCATACCCGCGGCTCCAAGCTAGCTGGCTTTGAATTGCCGCAGCTTGCGTTCCAGCAATGGCAGCTATTCCTGCATCCGCATGACCCTGACTAGCAACTAGAATACCGGCCAATAAACCCGCCATTGTTTTCCACTGAATATCTTGAGATGCTTGTACTCGCCTAGCAAAGTGGCGCTGACTTATGTGTGCTAATTCATGTGCTAACACTGAAACAAACTCATCTTCATAGGGCGCAAAGGTAAACAAGCCTGTATTAACACCCACCACCCCACCGGGCACAGCAAAGGCATTTAATTGGCGCTGATCAACAAGCAGAACATCTAGGTCTTTCATTTCTAGGTGTTGATTCCAAGTAGCTAGATGCTGAACTAAGCGCTCAAGGTAGTTTTGTGTTAAAGGGTCGTTGTAGAGTTTGCTTTGAGCACGAAATTGCCTTAGCCAGCCCTGCCCCAATAGCTTTTCTTGATTCAGGCTAATATCGTAGGAACTCGATAACCCAAGACTAGGCAATTCAGGCGCCTCTGCTGTTATACTTTGCAGCGGAAAAGTTAAAAGCAAAGCACACACTAGGTAAATCACTATTTTATTTTGATGCATTGTTAGCTTTTCTGGTAATGACTTGAGTGTCAAAGCACTTTCTATAAGACAAGGTAAGGCCTCATGAATTCAGAAAATAGTTCAGCTGTAGACAATAATAACTTAACACTAAGCTATGACCAGCACCTAGATGCACGTAATTTAAGCTGCCCTTTACCACTACTTAAAGCTAAACAGTGCCTTAATAAGCTAGATGTGGGGCAAGTCTTGTTTATTCAAGCAACCGACCCTGGCTCTTGGGATGATTTTGTCAGCTACGCCAACCTTAGTTCACATCAGCTAGTTTTGCGTAAGAAAGCAGGCAGCACCTTTAACTTTTTATTACGAAAAGGGGAATAGCATGTCTTTTCGTGATGTAACACTTAATTGGCTACACCGTTATTTTTCTGATGAAGAAGCAGTTATTTTTGCATTATTGCTAGTGTTTTTCTTTACCGCACTATTTTTCTTTGGTGCTATGTTACTACCTTTTCTTAGCGCTGTTGTATTCGCCTATTTATTACAAGGTATAGTAACGCCTTTAAAACGTATAAAAGTGCCGCAGTTTCCTGCTGTTTTAATTGCTTTTAGTCTTTTCTTAGGTATTTTACTAGCACTAATTTTCTGGCTTTTTCCACTTCTTTGGAACCAACTACTTAGCCTTGTAAGAGAGCTGCCCGTTATGCTGCGTGCGACTCAAGTTTGGATAGATCATTTATATGAAGCCTATCCACAACTCATTACACAACAACAGGCAAGCAGCATTCTCAATGAAGTCGTTAATGACATACGTATGCTAGGGCAAACCCTTGTTTCCTTTTCTCTTTCCAATATCCCCAACCTTATTGCTTGGCTTATTTACCTTATTTTAGTACCAATTTTGGTATTTTTTATGCTTAAAGATCAGCAGCAGCTAGTCGGTTTTATTACCTCACTGATGCCCAACAAAAGAACCTTAATGACTCAAGTTTGGCATGAAATTGATGCCCAAATAGCCAATTATATTCGAGGCAAGGTTTTAGAAATTATGATTGTAGCAAGTGTCAGTTGGGTTAGTTTTATCCTGCTCGGACTTAACTACGCAGAACTACTCGCTTTATTGGTAGGCTTGTCTGTTCTCGTTCCCTACATAGGCGCAACAGTTGCAACCCTACCCATAGCGCTGGTTGCCTTTTTTCAGTTTGGTTTTAGCAGCGATTTTATGTGGGTAATTGGTGTGTATGGTGTTATTCAATTATTAGATGGCAACGTGCTAGTACCACTGCTGTTTTCTGAAGCTGTTAATCTGCACCCAGTGTCTATTATTTTGGCGGTGCTTTTCTTTGGGGGTTTATGGGGTTTTTGGGGCGTGTTTTTTGCCATTCCTTTAGCCACCATGCTTAAAGCAATTTTTAATGCTTGGCCCACTGCCTTCTATCCTGAAAACGAACCACCTGCTCAATTGGCCAAATTAAATTAATTTTAAAAAGGAAATAAACAGTGGATTGGTTTCAGGTTACTTTGTTAGCCCTAATACAAGGGCTAACTGAATTTTTACCCGTTTCTAGCTCTGGGCACTTAATTTTACCCGCACAAATTTTTGGTTGGGCCGATCAAGGCTTGGCTTTTGATGTAGCGGTTCATGTTGGTACGCTGCTAGCTGTCATGCTTTATTTCAATAAAGATATTCGTCAAATGACACTAGCTTGGTTTGCTAGCCTAGCTAATCGCCAGCAAAGCCAAGAAAGCCTTATGGCTTGGTCTGTAATTATTGCCACACTTCCAGCCTGTTTTGCAGGCTTGGTATTTAATGACTTTATTGAATTAAACCTGCGGACTACTTGGGTAATAGGTTTAAGCACCTTGCTATTTGGTCTGCTGCTTTGGTGGGCAGACATTAAAGGTCGCCGTAACCGTGATGAAAGCCAAATAAAAATGCGTGATGCTGTCTGGATAGGTCTTGCTCAGGCTTTGGCCTTAATTCCGGGCACATCTCGTTCAGGTATTACCATTACTGCTGCCTTAATGCTGGGCTTAACTCGTCAAGCGGCTGCACGCTTTAGCTTCTTGCTATCCATTCCTTTAATTATGGCTGCTGGGCTTTTTAAAGGCTTAGAGCTTTACCAAACGGGTAGTGAAACACAAATAAGCCATACGCTTGCAGGAAGCCTAATTGCTTTTATTGCTGCTCTAGCCTGTATTCACTTATTTTTACGTCTGTTGGATCGATTTGGCCTACTACCCTTCGTAATCTATCGACTACTACTGGGTGTTTTGCTTTTGGTGTTTTTTGTTTAGTTAATGGGCGGGTTAAAACTGAGTAAGAAAAAGGGGAAGCTTAAGCTTCCCCTTTTCTATTTTAGCCTTTAGGAAAATCGAGCATTTTCTGCAAGGGTAGAAGTGCTTTTTGAATCAACTCAGGGGCTATCTGAATTTCATCGCTTCCTTCATTTAAAGAGCGTGCCATGCGTTCTAAGCTATTCATTGCCATCCAAGGGCAATGAGCACAGCTACGACAAGTAGCACCCTGGCCTGCGGTGGGTGCTTCTAGAAAGGTTTTGCTCGGGTTTTCTTGCTGCATTTTATAAAAAATGCCGCGATCTGTTGCCACTATAAGTGTGTCGTTAGGCAGTTCACCAGCCGCTTTAAGTAGCTGGCTAGTTGAGCCAGTTACATCGGCAACATCCACAACGCTGGCAGGTGACTCAGGATGAACCAATACTGCTGCGGTAGGATGAATTTTCTTTAAATCTAAAATGCCTTTAGCTTTAAATTCTTCATGCACAATACAAGCGCCATCCCAAAGCAGCATTTCTGCACCTGTTTCACGGCAAATGTAATCACCTAGGTGCTTATCAGGCGCCCAAAGTATTTTTTTACCCTGCTTGTGCAAGGAGGAAACCACCTGCAAGGCAATGCTAGAGGTGACCACCCAGTCTGCACGTGCTTTAACGGCTGCCGAGGTATTAGCGTAAACCACGACCGTATGTTCAGGGTGCTCATCACAAAACTGACTAAATTCATCTGCATCACAGCCAATATCTAGCGAGCAGGTTGCTTCTAGGGTTGGCATTAACACGCGTTTTTCGGGTGATAAAATTTTAGCTGTTTCACCCATAAAGCGCACACCAGCAACAACCAAGGTTTGTGCTGAGTGGCGGGCACCAAAACGTGCCATTTCAAGTGAATCACCAATAAACCCACCCGTCTCTTCTGCTAAAGCCTGAATGACTGGACTAGTATAATAATGCGCAATTAGCACAGCATTATGGTCGACAAGCAGTTGCTTCACCTGCTCACGCAGTGCTGTCTCCTCTAAGTCAGTAAGACTTGCAGAAGGGGTGGCGCGGGAAAGGTGCTCACGCACCAGTAACTGATCATAAACACTGTTCATCGTAGGCGAATATCGTTGTTCTTAGTAATGGGTTGATTTTGAATCATAACATAACGCCCAAGAAGTGACCCAATACAAGCTTATTTCTAGTAAGAAATAATTATACTGACCAGAATAAAAAAAGGCCGCCTTTTTAAAGGCAGCCTTTTTCTAAAATTTGGTGGGTCGTGAGGGATTCGAACCTTCGACCAATTGGTTAAAAGCCAACTGCTCTACCACTGAGCTAACGACCCAAATTTGTGTACTTTTACCTGTACTTAGGTTTTGCGTTGGTGGGTCGTGAGGGATTCGAACCTTCGACCAATTGGTTAAAAGCCAACTGCTCTACCACTGAGCTAACGACCCCTTAACGCGGCGCATATAATAGCTTTTTTTCAGTCGCTTGCAACCCCCTAAACTGAAAAAAGCCAATTTTTATTTATTTCTACGACCGATGGCATGAACTGGCTTGCGTGAATTACCACGATTTTTTTGACCAGGACGCCCAGTAGGTATAGCTTCGACTGATTTTTTAGCCAAGCCACCCAAGGCAGAAAGGTCATCAACTTCTGCTTGCGTTAATTCTATCCATTCACCCATTTTAGTACGCTTATCTAGGTAAATATTGCCATAGCGTACACGTTTTAGGCGGCTTACTGTTACACCCTGGGATTCCCATAAGCGGCGAACCTCACGATTACGACCTTCGTTGATCACCACATGGTACCAAACGTTAATGCCTTCACCACCGACTAGTTCAATGGCAGAAAACCGGCCTAAGCCATCTTCTAACATTACCCCTTCTCGCATGGCATCTAACATTTCATCGGTCACTTCGCCCATAACGCGCACCGCATATTCACGCTCTACTTGATGCGAAGGGTGCATAAGGCGGTTAGCTAACTCACCATCATTGGTAAATAACAATAGTCCAGCTGTGTTTATATCTAAACGACCAATGGCTATCCAGCGCTCCCCACGCAAACGGGGCAGGTGGTCGAAGACGGTACGTCGCCCCTCAGGGTCTTTACGCGTCACCAGCTCGCCTTCTGGCTTGTTATACATGATTACCCTACGGGGTAGATCATCTTCTGCCTTCAGCGTCACTGGGCGGCCTTTAACGGTGACTCGGTCTTGCCCAGAAATACGATCACCCAAAACAGCAGTACGACCATTAATGGTAACTAAACCTGCTTCAATCACGGTTTCCATTTCGCGGCGTGAACCCATACCAGAACGCGCCAGCACTTTTTGTAGTTTTTCCGTTTTCTCTGGGGTTACTTCTACTGCTTCTTTCTTTGATTTATCAAAATATTGTTTATTTTTCATGGGTGTTCACACACGGTAGGGAAATGGGTGGAGAATTATTCTCCATTGGGTTCAAAGCGTTGTGTTAAATCTGCAAAGGTTAGTTCTTTAACCTCAGGTAAATCTTCTTCAAGCAAATCACCCACAGTTGTGGGATCACTTGCTTCATCTAGGGCATCATTTTCATCTTCGGGTAAATCTAATAAAGGCGATCTTGGTGCTTGATCTAAATCATCTTGCCATTCTTTTTCTTCGCTGGCTGCCAATTCTCTTAGTTCATCGAGTTCAGGCAACTCATTTAAACTTTTTAAATTAAAATAATCTAAAAAATGCCGTGTCGTTGCATAAAGTGCAGGTCGACCGGGTACCTCTCTATGGCCAACCACACGTATCCACTCCCTATCTTCTAGGGTGCGAATAATTTGTGAACTCACACTCACGCCGCGTACATCTTCAATTTCGCCTCGTGTTACGGGTTGCCGATAAGCAATTAAAGACAAGGTTTCTAACAGCGCACGTGAATAGCGGGGTGGTTTTTCTTCCCATAAACGGCTTACCCAAGGGGCATAATCTGCTTTAATTTGATAACGAAAACCACTGGCCACTTCAATTAGTTCTTGGCTGCTCCCTTCGGCTTCTTGTTGCAAAACTGCCAAGGCTTCGCTTAGTTTAGCAGGCTGAGGGCGCTGATACTCTTCAAATACTGCTGCTATGCGCTCTAAGGACAAAGGCTCTTTTGCTGCCAGCAACAAAGCTTGTACAACACGTGTTAAATCTTGCAAAGAAAACGCATTCATAGCGAGGTTTCAGTTTTTAAACGTACATGAATCATTGCAAAAAGCTGCGTTTGTACCAGCTCAACCAACTGTTCTTTAACCAGTTCCAGCAACGCCATAAAGGTTACCACCTGCCCTTGGCGACCTTCTGTTAAATCAAATAGTGCATCAAAGGCTAGGTAATTATCTGCTTTACTTAAATAGTCGAGCACTTGCGACATGCGTTCACGGGTTGAAAGTGGCTCACGGCTTACTTGGTGGTGAACCAGTCTGTCGGAACGCTTCATTAAACGGGCAAAGGCTAATAACACTTCTTGTAATTCCACCTCAGGGTGAATAACTCGACTCTCTAGGCTTGGCAGTTCAGGATCAATTAAAAAAGTATCCCTTTCTTGCCGAGGCAAGGCATCTAATCGCTCTGCTGCTGTTTTATAACGCTCATATTCTAATAGCCGACGTATTAATTCAGCGCGCGGATCACCTTCCTCTTCTTCATCCACCTCTGTACTACGAGGCAGCAAACTACGTGATTTAATTTCGGCTAGTAGCGCTGCCATTACCAAATACTCAGCCGCCAACTCTATTTGCAAGTCTTGCATTAAATCTAAATAACCTATGTATTGGCGGGTAATTTCAGCCACATTAATGGTTAGAATATCTAGGTTATGCTTGCGAATTAAATAGAGTAGTAAATCTAGAGGACCTTCAAAGGTCTCTAAAAACACTTGCAAAGCTTCAGGCGGAATAAACAAATCATCCGGTAGTTGCGTATAAGGCTCACCATCAACGGTTGCTAAAAGCTCTAGCTGAATAGGCTCGGCAGTGGTTTGCTGCATTAATTAACCACCAAAAGCGGAAAGATCGCCACGGCCTTCACGCGTAATTTCAGGCACACCAGTACAAAGATTAATAACTGAAGTTGGCTCTATAGAACAAGCACCGCCATCAATCACTAAATCAACCAGCTTACCCAAACGCTCACGAATAATATCTACATCTGACAAGGGCAAGTCTTCATTAGGCATTATCAGCGTTACGCTCATCATTGCTGTGCCTAGTTCATCTAACAGAGCACGTGTAAGCACGTGATCTGGAACACGCAAACCTATAGTACGACGCTTAGGGTGCATTAAAAGGCGTGGCACTTCGCTGGTAGCATTCAAAATAAAAGTGTAAGGCCCTGGCGTGGCATTTTTTAGCATACGAAAAACCGTATTATCGACCTTGGCATAGGTAGATAAATCAGATAGGTCGGCACACATTAAGGTAAAGTTATGTTTGTCATCTAGTTCACGAATACGCTTAATGCGTTCTACCGCTTTTTTCTCACCCACACAGCAGCCTAGCGCATAAGCAGAGTCTGTTGGGTAGGCAATAACGCCACCCTTACGCAAAATAGCAACCGCTTGCTGTATTAGTCGCTGTTGTGGGTTTTCTGGGTGTATTTCAAAATATTGACTCATAAAAAATTACCCTAAAGGTTAAATACTTGGCTTATAGGAACACAAGCTTCAGGCAAGGCAGCATAACGACCGGGGGCAGGACAAATAATACCTGGGCTATGAAAATCACTACCCCAAGTCAGTTTAAGCTCTAACTCTTCGGCTAAACGTAATAAGCTTTGTGTTTGTTGTGGGTCTTGTTGTCCACTCACCACTTCAATTGCCTGACCACCTGCTTCAGCAAAAGCTACGATTAAGCGCTTACGTTTGCTGCGCGTTAATTTATAATATTGTGGATGCGCCAAACTCACAAAGGCGCCTGCCTCTACCAACCAAGGAACCGCTTCAGCTAAAGGCTTCCAGTGGTTTTTAATATCGCCTAATTTACCACTACCCAACCATTTACGAAAAGCTTGACTGTGGTTAGTTACATAACCTGCTGCAACCATGGCTTCTGCAAAATGAGGACGCCCTGGCACACCCCCAGCAGAATATTTTAGAACTTCATCTAACTCAAGGGGTGCGGTTGTTTTTGCTAGCCTTTGAATAATTTGTTCTGCTCTACTCCAACGTGCTTTAGCCTGTACCGCTGCTAAATCCTGTGCGGCAACTGTTAACCCTTGAGGCCATAATGCAACTAGATGGATTGTTATTCCTAGCCAGCTACAGGAAAACTCCATACCAGAGACAAGGCGAATACCCTGCTGTTCTGCAGCAATGCTAGCTTCTGCAAGACCGTCAAAGGTATCATGATCGGTCAGCGCCAACTCTTTAAGCCCCTGCTCGGCAGCAAAAGCCATTAGCTCTGTCGGACTAAGCGAACCGTCCGATGCAGTAGAATGCATGTGATAATCACATTGTTGACTAGTTAACGACATAGGGCTCACTGGTTTTTTAAAGCACTCAGATTAACATTTTTGCAAGGAGAAAAGTTGAATGTTTTACGCACTGATCTGTACAGACAAACCCGGTACGCTAGAAAAGAGAATGCAGGCTAGACCAGAGCATCTTGCTCGCTTAGAAGCCTTACGTGATGAAGGACGCTTATTATTAGCTGGCCCCCACCCTGCAATAGCTAGTGAGAACCCTGGTGAGGCAGGTTTTACTGGCAGCTTAGTTGTTGCGGAATTTGCTAGCCTTGAAGCGGCACAAAATTGGGCAGATGCTGATCCTTATGTTGCAGCGGGCGTTTACCAGCAGGTCAGCATTAAACCCTTCAAAAAAGTACTACCCTAAACTAAAGGCTAGGCCTTCTTTTTACTACTGACGGGTTTGCACCTGCCCGTCTTGTAAGAAGAAGGTAATTTTATCTAACTCACGGGTGACATCAAATTCTGATCCAGCCAATTTAATTTTAGTGCCCGGATAAGCACGACGATTCACTATTACCTTAGCGGCATAAAACCGTTTTAGCTGGCTCTCAACAGTGGTTAAAGAAGTATTTAATTCCCGTGCTTCAAACTGAATTTTTTCTTTGGTGGCAATTAACTTATCTTTCATTTTTATAATTTCAGCACGACCTTTTTGACGAACCTGACGCGCCAATTCAACTAGCTTATACTTTCTATCATCAATTTTATTTAGCATGGCTAACAAAGCGGTGTACTGAGCTTGCAGCTCGTCACACTCACCTACTTCTAACAAGGTTTCATTGTAGGCAACTGCGCCACTAGTACTAACCTCTATGTAATCTACAGCCTTCATACTACCGCCAACCACCTGCCCTTTACCCAACACTTGAATAAAACTGCCTGACGTTAGTTGAGAATGCATTACCTGATTGCTAATAATAATTTCATGACCCGCCTCTAAAACGGCCTCATGCGCAAAACGGGCTTTAATACTGTATTCTGCTTTAAGTGCTGCTTTCTCAGTCAAATACTCAGCATCTTTGTGCCCTATAGCACCACCTATGACCTCGATATGACCGCCTGCTTTAATAAAGGCAGCATCTACTCCACCTGCTATTTTAATATCGCCAGTTGCAACAACCTGCATACCATCACGCACATCGCCTTTAACTTCAACGCTGCCTCTATAGCGTACATGGCCAGTGGATAAGTCTACATTTTCAATTTTTAACGTATTTTCTACCTGCGCACCTTTATCATAAAGTACTGGCATTCCAGCAGTAGCGGCGATTAACAGGTTTTCATCATCATCAGCGGTTTTAACACTGGCATCTTTAATGCGAAATTGAATATCTTTACCATCTTTTGCACGAATAGTTTTACCTTGCACACTCATGCCAGGCGTACCTTTAGTTGGCGGGTAACGCCTTAACAAGGGTTCGCCTTCTTCTATATAAGGGAAGTCACCTTTTTCTAGGTAATGCACTCGCCCCTGATCATCTTCAATCGGGCGGCGATCTGAAGCATCTTCAACTAATACCTCTAAGCTTGCATCTTCACCATGCTGATGGCTTTCACCATAAGCAACAACAGTACAGTAAACATCACTCGTATTTCGTAAAGCCTCAGCACGCTCTGGACTTAAAAGCTCATCTAAAGCTTCTTCTATTAAGCCATGACTCACCTTAGCTTTTTTAAGTGCTAGGTCTATCGCTTCGCTTGTTAAGGTTTGCCCCTTGCCCTGAGCACCATAAAGCACCATTCCAGCTAAAAGTTTATTAGAACTAAGGAATACATCGACACGGGCATCTTGAGGGATACTAACGCAGGATAACTGAGGCTGCTTGCGCCTTACAGCATCAAGCAATACAGCCACATTGGCAGAAATAAGTGGGTAGTCTTCTGGTAGGTAACCAGCTTCAAAGACAAGCATTGCGAACTGTTCAATGCTTAATTCACGGGTTGTTTCTAGAGGGTTAAATTCTACCCACAGCTCGTGGTTGTCTTTAACACTAAAAACCATCCCTAGCTGCTGAAAAGTTGGCAGTTCAGCAGGTGCAGCGTTATCACTATCGGCTTTTTTATCCATAAAACCACCCTTTTCAAAACACCTACAGAGACTAGTAAAGTTAAGCTCAAGCTAACATGTTTTTTTAATACTATAAACACCTAGCAAGCGACTTAAATCAAAGTAGGTGCAGTAATCAGCAACTGGACTACTCATTATAGCTGTAGGGCAACAATACCTATAATAATAAATGCCACACCAATTAACCCTTGCTTACCTAAGCGGGAGTTAAAAATAAAACGGTCTATCAGCACTGTACCCAATACACCTAAACTTCCCCAAATGGCATAAGCGATACCTAGCGGCATATAACGCACAACAAAGCTAAGCAGTATAAAAGCAGCTATGATTGATATTAGACCAGCTATACCCCAGGCTACTCGCTTAAAACCTTTAGAGCGCTTGATGCAATAAAGGGAAACCAAGTCTAAAGAAACCGAACCCAACAATAAAGACACAGGAATAATCATATTGAAATCTCCTGTGCAAGTTTAACGGGCTGCTGTGCTTTCTCATCTTCAACTGTATGGCCTTTATCAAAGGTCACCAACATTAGACCAAACATCATAATACCAACGGCAAGTATTTCGTTTGGCTTTAGGTGTTCGCCAAAAAAAACGACACCAGAAAGGCCAATAAGGAATAAGCCTAAACCTTCCCAAATAGCATAAGACACTGCTAGAGGAATACGAATAACTGCACGCGAGAAGGCATAAAAAGAGAAGGAAATCATCACCGCCATTAACAAATAGCCAAGAGCAGGTGAAGTGGTGGCGGCAAATTTCATGCCTATGGTACTAGTAACTTCAGCTAGAACAGCCAAAGTAAGCATTATCCAATAATACATTTTAAAACCCCTTGAGGGAGTCTCTGAAAAAACACTGTTAGCAGGTGGCTAAATAATGCAGCGCTTTTTTAGAGCCTTCCAAACTTTTTGAACTTTAATACAACGGCTAGTTACAACAATAAGATGAGGCAAAGCAGGGAGTGCTTTAGAGCTCACCGCGCCAGGTGATTTCAAAAAGATGGGGTGTTAGAGAGGTGCTGAAGCCAAGGCTGCAACTAAACATAAATTCCTGAAAGTGACTAAGATGCAAAGAAGTATAACACAGCCACAAGCAAAATTGGGGATTTAGTTTAAGTTGAATAATTCACCGTTTTAAAATAACTTTATTAGTCTGCCTGCCAACCACCACCTAAAACCTTGTATAAATTTAAGCTGGCATTCAAGCGGTCTTGGTAAAGCACTAGCAGCTGGTCTTCTGCTTGTAATTCATCTAACTGAGCATCTAACAAGTTGGTTAGTTTTTCAGCGCCAGCGTCATAAAGCCGTGCTGTATTGGTTGCTATAATGCGGTTTTCTTCAATAAGCTGTTGTTGCTGAATTTCAAGTTTACGGCTTAGCTGCTCGTTACTTAACGCATCTTCCACTTCAGCCAAAGCAGTTAACACCGTCTTGTAATAGCTTAAAAGCATTTCTTCTTGCCTTGCTTCGCTTAATTCAATTTGACGGCGGCGCTTACCAAAATCAAAAATGCTTTGGGTTATACCAGCACCTAGACTGAAGGTTTTAGTTGGGTCGCTCAAACTTAGCGTATCACTAGCTAATCTGGCCGAAGCATTCAGGCTTAAGCTGGGGTAAATGGCTTTTCTTGCTACGGCGATATTGGCATCCACCGCCCTTAACATAGCTTCTTCTCTGGCAAGGTCGGGGCGGCGGGTTAATATTTCTGTCGGCAAGCCAGGGTTGGGGCGTGGAACGCTTAACTCTACCAAGTTACCTTGAGGCGGCTGAAAACCTTGTGGCACTTCGCCTAGCAAAATTGCCAAAGCATTGCTGGCAGCAAGGCGTTGATGAATTAATTTATTCAAATTGGCTTGGCGGGTTAATACTTGTTTGCGCTGCTTGGCTAAATCTACCCGAGTGGTACTGCCACGCTTATAGCCTGCTTCAACAAATTCAAGCTGTTGCTCAGCGGCCTGCAAATACCAATGGGCATTTTTAAGCTGCCCATCAATAACTAACCAGTT
The DNA here is from genome assembly GCF_000422325.1 of Marinospirillum minutulum DSM 6287. Taxonomy (GTDB): domain Bacteria; phylum Pseudomonadota; class Gammaproteobacteria; order Pseudomonadales; family Halomonadaceae; genus Marinospirillum; species Marinospirillum minutulum. The sequence goes on along the minus strand of NZ_AULO01000009.1, from coordinate 89,507 downwards.
AAACCAACTACTGGCCACCGCAGCCGTTAAAGTTAGGCGGGTGGCATGCCAGTCATACACCTTGCTAGCTAAAGTTGCTTCACTGGCCGAACGCTCCGCCGCCACCCTGCCCCACAAGTCAACTTCATAGCTGGTGCTTAAACCCAAGCCCGATGACTTTTTATTGCCCGATTCGCCTAGCTGCTTATTAAAACCCAGCGAACCACTGGCATCCAAGCTAGGCAAAGCATTAGCACGGATAATACCTAGCTGGGCTTCGGCTTGTAAAATACGTTGCTGGGCCATTAATAAATCGGGGCTAGCCTCTAAGGCCTTGGCAATTAATTCATTTAATTGTGGGGATTGAAAAGACAACCACCAATCACTGGTAGCAGCCGTGTATTCAAGGGTCGATTCTTCTGCTGCCTGCCACTCTGCACTTAATTCAAGCGGTAAAGTTTCCTGCTTAGGGTTATAACCGCAGGCAGTTAACAGCACTAGCATTGCACTTATTACCAATAATTTAATCACTACTACTCCGAAGACAAAGCTTTAACAGGATCTAAATGCGCCGCTTTGCGTGCCGGTAAAAATCCAAAAATAAGCCCCGTGGCAAAAGCACAAGTAAACGCCAGTACCACAGGGAAAACAGAAAAATAAACCGTGGTGCCTAAATAGCCCACTAGCCAAGCCGTACCTAAACCTAATACCACACCAATAACACCGCCAAAAGCAGAAATGGTTAAGGCTTCAATTAAGAACTGTTGCAAAATATTGCGGGTGCGTGCACCTGTCGCCAAACGTATACCAATTTCTCGGGTACGCTCATTTACTGAAACCAGCATAATATTCATCACGCCCACACCGCCAACCAATAACGAAATGGCCGCTACCGAACCCAATAAAAGCGTAAAGGTATCTTGAGTTGCCGTTACGCTATCAATTAACGAAGCCATATTACGAATCTGGAAATCTTCCGTTCCATGCCTTGCTAGCATTAATTCAAAAATTCTATCTTGGGTCGCATCCATCTGGCTTACATCGTCGACTGCTACCGTTACATTACGCAAAAACCGCTGCCCAAAAATACGCAAGCTGCCGGTGCTATAAGGCAAGAGCACCACATCGTCTTGGTCTTGCCCCATAGGCGAAGCACCCCGCTCGCTCATCACACCGATAACTTGCAAAAGCGTGCCACCAGCCATCACATATTCACCCAAGGGTGATTGCTTGCCGAATAAATCTTTGGCTACGGTTTTACCTAATACAGCAACCGTGGCATAAAGCGCTTCGTCTTCTTCACTAAAAAAGGTGCCTTCAGCAACCGGCCATTGCCTAACTAAAGGGAAGTGGGTCGAAGTGGCATTCATGCTGGTGCTTTTATCCCGGTTACCGTAGCGAATCGTTTGGTTACCGGTTAGCTCTGGAATGGCGGCAATTAAATTAGGCACTTCCAAGTTAATGGCTTCGACATCTTCAGGCACTAGGGTGGCTATACTCCAGCGCCCACGCTGGTTAGGTGCGCCAGGGCGAACTAATAATAAGTTGCTACCTAAGGAGCTAATTTGGTCCACAATTTCTTTTTTAGCACCATCACCTATTGCCAACATGGCAATCACCGATGCCACACCAATCACAATACCTAGCAAGGTTAATAGGGTACGAAACAGGTTACGGTGCAGCGCTGTAAAAGCCGCTTTGGTCGATTCCCAAATATCCAGTAGCGGCTGTTCTTTGGCAGGTGTGGGTAAAGGCAGACGAGCTTTGGGTGAAGGCGTATTAGCCGATTTTTTATCGCTGATAATTTCACCATCACGTATTTCAATAATACGGTCGGCATGGGCGGCTACTTCAGGGTCGTGGGTAATTAGTAATAGGGTATGGCCTTGTGCCGACAGCTCTTTTAAAAGCTGCATCACTTCCACGCCGCTCTTAGTATCTAAAGCGCCCGTGGGTTCATCGGCTAAAATAATTTGCCCACCATTCATTAAGGCACGAGCAATGGAAACTCGCTGCTGTTGGCCGCCCGATAATTGCCCCGGCAAATGCCCTGTTCTATCACTTAATCCTAAGCGGTCTAATAATTCCAAGGCTCTTTCTCGGCGTTTAGCTGGTGGCTGCCCAGCATAAATAGCCGGTAATTCCACATTATTAACCGCTGGTGTGCCCGGGAGCAGGTTATAACTTTGGAAGACAAAACCAAACGCATCACGGCGCAGGTGAGCCAGTTCATCTTTTGTTAGCTGGCTAACGGCTTGACCACGAAACCAATATTCGCCTGAAGTGGGTCTATCTAAACAACCCAGCAAATTCATTAGCGTGGTTTTGCCTGAACCCGAACTACCTATAATGGCAACAAACTCGCCTTCACTAATGGTTAAATCAATCCCTTTAAGCACTTGCAGGGTTTGGTCGCCATTGCTAAAACTACGAGTGATTTTTTCTAGCCGAATTAAAGGCGTTCTTTGCTTATCCTGCTTATCCATTAACGAATCATTCCCGGCATACGGTTAGCGCCCGGCTTAGCTACTGCACCAGTTTGCAGTAAAAGTGCTTCACCTTCGTTTAAACCTTCTAACACTTCTGCTTGAATTCGGTCATTCACCCCCACCTTTATTTGGCGAACTTCTTGGCGGCCATCTGGGTGCAAAATCGTGGCTTGGTAATTTTTACCCTCTCGCTGCAAGGCTGCCGTAGGCACTAGCAACGCATTTTTAGCTTCTGCCACAATAAAAAATACCTGCGCAGTCATTTGCGGTAATAACTTACCCTTAGGGTTTTCTACATCAAAGGGCGCGTTATAAAGCACCACATTATTTTCAACCACAGGCGTAGGTTCTATCCGCAGCAAGTTGCCCTGCCAGCGGTCACCTTGGCTGCCAAGCGTTGTAAAATAAACCGGCATTCCGATAGTTAAACGGCTGATATCCGCTTCAGAGACTTGGGTTTCTACCCGCATTTTAGACAAGTCAGCAATTTGCAAAATTAACGGTGCTTGCTGATTCGCATTCAGCGTTTGTCCTTGGCGTGCATTAATAGAAACCACCGTGCCACTAATGGGGGCAAGAATACGAGCGTACTCTAGGTTGGCTTCATCGGCAGCTAATGAAGATTGATTCTGTTCAATTTGTGCTTCTAGCTGCTCAACTTGGGCTTGAGAAGAAATAAAACTCGCTTCGGCCTGCTGCACAGTTTCTTCGGTGACGGCTTCATCTTTACGTAGCATTTTTTGACGTTCAAAATGCTGACCCGCTAATTTTAACTGCGCTTTACGGTCTCTTAATTGTGCTGCTTGCGCACGTAACTGGGCACGACTGGCCGCTACATTAGCCTCTAAAACACGGGCATCTATTTCTGCCAAAAGCTGACCAGCTTCTACTTCACTGCCCACTTCTACATGCAGGTGAACCAACTGGCCGGAGATTTGTGCGCCCACATCCACGTAATTTTTAGGGTTAAGCGTGCCGGTGGCGGTTACTCTTTCTTGTAAATTACCCCGTGTCACCTTGGCGGTTGGCAAACGCTGTTCGCTTTCACTACTACTAAAAAACCACCAAGCACCCACCGCTGCAACTAGCAGCAATAAAACCAAACTAAAAACTGCCCATTTCTTCTTTTTAGAAAGCGCCATAATGCTGGAATTTCCTTAACTAACTGCATAATCCTGTAAACTCTAAGCCAAGTTTACTTTAGGATGCTTTTTGTGTTGTCGTACTTAGTGTTTTCTTGCCCTTTATGCCATTCAAACTCAACCGAGTTATGGCACATACAAACCCATAAGCCCTTACTAGGGCGTGAATACCATCGCTGCAAAGTGTGTGACTTAATTTTTGTGCCGCCTGCTTTTCATTGGGATAAACCTGCAGAGATAGCTATTTACCAGCAACATGAAAATAACCCCAACGACCTTGGCTATCGAAAATTTTTAGACCGCATAAAACAGCCAATGTTGCAGCAACTTGTTCTATTAAACAAATCTCAAGATAAAATAACTGGACTCGACTTTGGGTGTGGCCCCGGGCCAACGCTATCGTTAATGTTTGCAGAAGTTGGGGTTAGTTGTGCAAATTACGACCTTTATTTTGCAAATCACCCAGAATTACTTGAGCAAAAATACGACTTTATAGTAAGCACTGAAGTATTTGAGCACCTAGCCCAGCCAGCAGACGTGATGAACCAACTAGTGAGCTGCCTTAAGCCGGAAGGCATTTTAGGCATAATGACCCAACGCCCTAGAGACCTAGCCGCCTTTCAAAATTGGCGCTACCTAGCAGACCCCACCCACATCAGCTTTTTTAGCGAAGCCTGTTTTAAATGGCTAGCAAAGCACTGGCAGTTAGAGCAGGTTTATTTAGGTAGCGATGTGATTTTGCTTAAAAAAACGGCAGACAAATGATAATCTTTCACATTAGCATTTGTCCAGGTGTAGTTACAGTTGTCTATTCAAACATGCCGTTGTGATAAATTTGTGCAACGTCTTCTAGGTCGTTTAGTAAACCAACAAAACGTTCAAAACTAGCAATATCATCACCTTCTATAGGGTGATCTGTTTGTGGTAGGTAGGTGATTTCTTCAACTTCAAAGTCTATTCCTGCATTCATTTCTATCAAGGCTGTTTTAGTTTTGAAGTATTCAGTTGGTGGCACCAGCACCGTTATCATGCCATCTTCACAGTCAATATCTGAAACATCGACATCGGCTAACATCAGCGCTTCTAATGCTACTTCTTCATCTTCACCAGCAAATACAAACATAGCGCGATGATCAAACAAGTAAGAAACCGAACCCTGACTACCTAACTTAGCTTTGCACTTGGTAAAAATGCCACGAATATCACCAAAAGTACGGTTAGCATTGTCGGTTAACGCACTAATAAGCACCAGGCAGCCACCAGGACCTATACCTTCATAAAGTGAAGGCTGAAAATCTTCACCTGCACCGCCCTTGGCTTTTTCTATGGCTTTTTCTAGCACGTGAGATGGCACTTGGTCTTTTTTTGCTCGGTCAATTAAGCTACGTAAAGTAAGGTTGGCAGAAGGATCAGTCCCACCATTTTTAGCAGCCATATACACTTCACGACCATAGCGTGAATAAACTTTGGTTTTAGCAGCAGCCGTTTTGGCCATTGAAACTTTACGATTTTGGAATGCGCGACCCATAGGAAATGACTTCTAGTAGTTAGTGAATTGGAGGAAAAAACCATTTAATTGTAGCCTTTGCCCAACTTGCTGTCTTGCATTACAAGCAGGCAAAGTACACTTACAAGTTGGTAGTTCTGAGTCTTAGCTAGAAGCCAACAAATCGAGCAAGATTAAAAGATTAAGCTTTTTTAAAAAGTTTCAAAAATACTTTCGCACGTGAAGCACCCACATATTCCATCGCTGGCTTGCTAGTCCATTCATTGGTACCTAAATCTAGCAGTAGAACACCTCTAGCCTCTAAACCTTTGGCGGCAGCCACGTTATAACAAGAAACTTTGTATTCTGGCTTTTCTGCTAATAAGCCTTGCATTGCAGGGCTGTTAGGTAGGCTGTGCGGTGTAAGCAGTAGCAAGTCTTTAGGTTTAAAGCCTTCCTCTTCTAGCTTATTAAGTTGTTCTGTTAATTTTTCTAACTGTTGTTTGTCATCTTTCCAAGTAAACACTTCAACAGGTCGATTACTACTAGGCAGTTGGTCGTTAGGATCGGCTGCATAAACATGATTTTCTTTTAACCAAGTCGCTATCTCGTGGGCATTGCGGTAATTTTGATGCAGCACAAAAGGGTAAGGAACCATGTCTGAAAAAATATCGGTAGGTAAAGTAAATCCACGCATATATAAATCTTGTTGCGGGTCGGCCACTAAAGTGACGTTAGCTTTTTCTGCCAACATTTCATTTAAAATTAACCACCAGTCAGATAAATAATCTTGCGCTTCATCAACGACTAACGCATCCCAGCTTTCAGGGTTTTTTTCTAAAGCTTCTAATAAAAGATTAGGTGCCGTTTCGTTATAAAAACCGACAATATCTTCAGCTTTATTGGGTTGAAAAGCCAAACCTGCGGCTTCAGCACGACTAGCACACAGCTGATGAAAAGTAGCTATTTCGATATTTTCTAAGTTAGTAGAACCTGCTAGCTGTTTGCGGTGTTCATCGGCTAAGGCATTGTTAAAACACAAAAATAATACCTTTTTGTCTTCTTCAGCTAATTGTTGAACACGCAAGCGCGCTAAAATACTTTTGCCCGTACCAGCGCCACCAAATATAGCCATACGTGGAATATTTTCTAATAAGCGTAACACCCACTGCTGCTCGTTGCTTAGCCTAAATAGCTCTGCTTCCACTGCATCGGCTTGGTCGCTAGCTGTACTAATTAAAGCGCAAAGCGGGCGCAATAAACGGGTACGAATTAAATTGGCATTTACACTGCTTAAAGGTAAATCGTTGCTTGCCCTAGGCCCTGAAAAAGGTGCGTTTTTAAAACAGCGACTAATTGTTTTTACAGTGAGCGGGAAACATTGATTACGCAATAATAGATGGTCATCATTTAAAGCTAAATCTGGAAAACCACCTTGCCAAGTTGAAGTGTCTGGAAAAACTAACACCGGTGCGATAGGTAAACGAATTGACTGGCCGAGCGCCCTTTCTAGCCCTTTTAAGACACTGCTAGTGGTTTTTTGTAGTTGCGCTAAAGGCGTTGTGGTTAGTGGAAATTCACCCTGCCTACCTTGTGAAAACCAGCGGCCTTGACCATCAACACGAATACCACCGCCTTTTACTTCCCATAGCTGAATGCCTTCTTGTGGATGAAAAAGTAAAAAGTCGATTTCACCTATCCAAGTGCCCCGCTCATCACGATTTTGAGTGGCTAGGCTGTGATAAACCTCTAGCCCCGGATATTCAAGGTCGCGCAGTTGGCGATAAAGTGCCGCTTCAGCTTTTGAAGACAAGCTGTTTAGTTCAGTTTCACTTAAGCGGGGGTAGACCTGCGCCATTTGGCACTCCTTATTATTAGTTATGAGTCAATTCATTAGGCCCACTTTAATAGAATTAAGCCGGTTGTAAACTACCAATGCTAATTGCCATAGCTCTGGCTTGCCTTGGTAGGCTGGCTATTTCAGCTTTGCTGCCTCGTCCACGCCAAAACTCAGGCTTTTGTGCGGCAATATGCAATAAATGGCGGCGTGCAGCCGCCGGGTCTTCAGTGATTAAGCTTTGCATTCTTTCTAATAAATCACTGACTGCTAACATTCGGTACTCATAGTCAAACAAAGCTTGTCGCAATGGCTGGGTATCGCCTGTTAACACTTTTAGTTGCAAAGTAAGCTGCTTCAATAACTGCACAGGCAAGGGAGTATCTTCGGCAAAACCAACCATTCTAAGGTGGTTAACCTTGTATTCTTTCACCAAGGCTTTAAGTATTTTTTCTAGCATTTTTTGTACGGGCACTAATTGTAAATCGCCCGCATTTAACCAATGGCGTACCCAAAGATAAACTCTCATGGGTACATCTGGTTTTCTTGCTTGAATTTCTGCTTCTATTAAACGCTTAGCCATTACCTTGGCGTACGCTTGGGCTTTAGGGTTCTTAAGGCAAGCCACCCAAATACGCCAATCATCTAGCCAAGCATTTTCGTTAAGGTCGGTCGGTAAATTCCAGCGCCACTGTTTAAGTGCATATTGCAGCTGCTGCTCAGATAAAAGCAGGTTGCGTTGATTCGCTTTACGTCGTCCACGTAAATGCCGTGCCGATAGCTCTTGGCGTGTTTGCCAAACCCATTCTGGGTCAGCGCCAGCTTGCAGCAAATCATTCAACAGTTTTAAAGCCCTAGGCACTTGCACTGGTTCAACCATTTGCACTACTAAAGGCCGCAAATCTTCCAGGGCTTGTGCTTTACCTTGCTGGTATTCCTTCAGCAACTCTTTAACCGTGGCTTCATTAATAAACAGCCGCGCTGTTTTTCTTAAAGGCAAGGGTACCGGCCCTTCACAACTTACATCACAAATTGTGGGCAGAACTACCTTGGTTAAACCGCGGCAAAAATTAACTTCTAAGCGTTTTATATCTTGGGCTACCAGTTCAGTTATATCGGCTCTTTGCAATAATAAAAAATCCACCGCTTGATGAATAACTAACGAACCTTTGCCTTTATGATTACTCACTTGCAGGTAACTTAATTGCCCTTCAACACTGCTTAAATTGTGGCAAGCACGCAGCTCTAATGCTTCTACTAAGTGATTGGTGGTTATTGTTTGTAGGTTTAAAGCGTTATAAAGCTCTAGCCTTTCTAACTGTGTTGGCGCAACCACTTCAAGATGACTTAAGTGTTTGGCATCCAACCATAACAAATGGCGAGTCGCTGGCAATTTAATTGGCTGCTGCACCTTGACTGACTGACCATAAATAATAGCTAACTCGCTAGCCTGTTGTTTGGTGACTCTATTGAGTGAATCTGCCTCAGCAAGGCTGGCATTCTGCCACGGCTTTTCTACCGGCGCTTCCACACGAAATTGCTGACTAGGCCAGCAGGCATCAAAGGCGGCAATAGAGCCTTGAATAGTTAAGTTGGGGGAAGTGGGGCTGTCTAGGTGTAAATAGCAGGGCGCACCAGCCGGTAAAATAATTTCAGTAATCTTTGGGCAGTTAACCAGCATTAAATGCATGCCCGGCAGACAAAGGCTAAGGTCTAGCTTAGTAAGGTGCGGGGCATTCCATAAATCGAGGTTTTTGATTGAAGCATCAGGGCATTGCCACTGGCTAAGCTGAGTGTTTTCTAAGCGTAAACCACCCAAAGAATCTTTTTTAGAAATTTCAAACTGCTGCGTCATGGTGAGTCTCCCTGTCTAGTCTTCACCAGTATGCAGGGTAGATGCGACAAACCAAGTCGCTACTGTAGCAGACTAGAGAAATTCTCTGGTTGCTTTAATCACCCGCCCATCAACAGTGCTTTGTATTTTCTCTTCTATTTGACTACACAAAGATTCAACATCCCGCTTAGTATTGCCCACCACCACAAAAGACCATTCGCTCGATTCGTGTAAATCATGTTCACCACTTTCGCAAACGGCCACCGCAGGGTTACGCCCAAAACGCTCATGCATACCACCCATACGCTGCCGCTTTTCTTTTAAAGAAGCACAACCGGGTAACGAAAAATTTAAAGTTAAAATGCCTAGATGCAAAACCTTCTCCTAATTTAAAAGCTTAATTGGCTAGTCTATAGCGAGTGCTGCGCCCACCGCTCGGAAGCTAATCCATAAATAAAAGCATGAGCCGATTAAAACCCTATTCGGCTCATTAGCTGAGCCAAAAGACAGCTCTATTCGGCTCATAACTCAAGTTAGGGTGAAATTTAATTTTTTGAGTTTTATTAACGACAGGGTTAGAATCTTGCCCGCAGAGCGGAAACCGTGGTTCTGCATTTTGGAAGCAAGCTTCCACACTTAAATATCAACCGGGACGGGCCGGCTCTTCGTTGTTTAAAGGGCCAAGCAAGGCTCAGTGGGGTTTCAGTTGATTGTTTTAAGCCCTATCAAGCGCCGTCTTCTTTATGTCGCCCTCTTCGAACTGCTTGGTATTCTCTTCTCAACACTGCTTTTAATGGTAATTAATCAAGGTGATATGCAAGAATCCTTACCTGTTGCCGTTATTGTTTCGACCGCTGCAGTTGTTTGGAACTTTATTTACAATACTGGCTTTGAAGCTTGCGAGCAGCGTAGACAAGTTTTAGTCCGCACTTTTAAAACTCGCACCTTGCACGCTCTAGGTTTTGAAGGGGGGCTTTTATTAATTTGCCTACCGCTTTATATGCTTTGGTACGGCGTAGGCGTGTGGACAGCTATAAGTATGGAAATCGCCTTACTGACTTTCTTCTTGGTTTATACCTTTGTGTTTACCCTACTGTTTGACCAGGTATTTGCAAGAACCAATCACTAACTAAAAGAATAAACTAAAAATTTATTCCAATGTGGCGACCATCAGCGAGTTGAATATCTAAAGTTAGCTTACCACCCATTGCCTCAATATAACGCTTAAGCGAAGACAGCTTAATTTCTTGCCCACGTTTTTCTAAATTGGCAACCGATGGCTGAGAAATACCTAAACGTTTAGCTAATTCAACTTGTGAAAGCTCTAGCTCTTCTCTTAATAAGGCTAGCTGCATTTCAAAAACTTCCTGCTCGGCCTGTTTTTTTGCAGCTGCAACAACTTCAGGATTAACTTTTTTTAATAATTCACTTAGCGGCTTACTCATTTTTTTAACCTTTTTAAATATGCTTGAAATTCTTTTTCAGCTAGAGGCAGCAAAGTTTGGTAAAAGCGTTTGTCATTCGACTTATTGCCACCACACAAAATAACGGCTTTGCGTTGCGGGTCAAAAGCAAAAAATACACGGTAAGGTTTTCCTCTATGCTGAACTCTCAACTCTTTCAGGTTTTTAACTTTATGAGTAGCTGTCAAAGTATCGACATCAGGCCGACCTAACATAGGACCAAAAGCTTCTAGCTTATACAAACCCACCAATATACTTTGCTGCACATCATCACTTAAAGAAAGAAACCATTGGTCGAAGCAATCAACCGTAACAACCTCCCACATAAACAACCTGCCTAATTTTGTTAAAATAGCCAGCTATAAATATAGCCTAAAAGCTATATTCTGCAACTGCTAATTTTTAACGAAATAATCTAAAAAATGAATTAAAAACTTAAACGCTGCCACAAACTACCCCAAAACTCATAGGCAGCTCGTTCACTTTTTAAGGCAGCATTTGCATTTATCCGCCAATCAGATTTATTAGCGCTCATTTTTAGTGCTGGTGCAGCAATAGGGGTTAGTTGTTGTTGCTCAAAAAACTTCATGGCGCGTGGCAGGTGTGAGTTATCACTGACCAAAGCAAAGCTTTTACCATAAAGTTCGGCGTGCATCGCTTCCGCTTCTTCTTGAGTATCTTTAGGGGTGGAATAAATAAGGATTCTGTCTTCTGCCACTCCCATGCTTAAAGCTACTTCTAGCATAACTTCAGCATGTGGACGAATATCGGTACTGGCATAACCAGAAAGCATTAACTTAGCTTGGGGATTAGCCTGCAAAATACGCAAGCCTTCAATTAAACGAAATAAGCTAGAAGAACATAGTTGTGCGGCCGGAGGCATTTGTTTATCAGTGCTATGGCAACCGCCCAATACCACTACTGCAGCAACTGGTTGCTCAAGATTAAACTGCGGGTAATCTTCTTCATATGGTCGAATTAATCCATCACTAACAGGCTGCCAGCTAGTAAGCGCCAGCAACACACCAGCAACGGCAATTAGCCCTCGGCTTATTTTAGGTGCACGCTGCCAAAGAATTAACCCAGCCACTAACAAAAGCAAGGTAAAGGGAATAGGCATTAACAGCATGCCTATAACTTTTTTAAGATAAAAACCCAGCTGCATAAAAGTCCTTATTTATTTTTTGTATCGCTACTAGGTTAGCCAAACTCATGCTTGCTCCTTCATTTCTTCTGCGGCAAGCTCTTGCAGTAAAAGCTTTTTCTCCGCATCAACAAAACGCTTTAACACTTGTTTCATTAGCGGCTGATAACCTAACCCTCTAATTTGAGCTATGTTTTTAAGGTCTTCTAATAAGCCTTTTTGTAAACGAATTGAAATAGCCTGCAAAGCCAAAGCTTCATCAATTACTTCAGACTCAATGTTTACTTTTTGAACAAACTCTTCTTCACGTCCTAACAAGCCTTTTTCCCAAGCTTCAGTGGTTCCTTTAATACTATTAATCTTAGTCATCATTTCACCCCAACTTACCTAGAAACCTATTAAGCATGCTTATTATAAATATGTATTTCAGTTGCATTAGCTGGATAAGCTGTTTTTATTACCCACTTGTTTTCTGTCGCGTAATGCATAAACACAACTTTTAACCTTCTTCCGTAATCTGTTTCAGCTACAAACCAAAGTGTCGGAGGGTCTGTGTTATGCGCTTCACGCCTATCTTTTAAAAATGCCTTCTCTCGGTTAGCAAAACACTCGCGAATCTCATTTTCGCTAACGTTATGTTTAACTCGTAGTTTTTTAGCTACCGCTACAGAAATCAGCAATCCCATGCTGCACCCAGTTATTTAATAGTTAATTAACTCAAATAAAGTATATACCTAATGTATATACATCGCCAAGAAATATTACCTAACTCTGCAACCCACTGGTTCGTTCTACTTTCTTTTTTAAAGCGCTTTCTAACACGTTTTTATCACTATAAATTAAAGTAAAAGCTTGGCTGGAGCGGGTGATGCCTGTGTAGAGTAGTTCTTTGGTTAATACGGGATTATCGGCTGAAGGTAGCACTAATGCGGTGTGGGTAAATTCTGAACCCTGTGATTTATGTACTGTCATGGCAAAAACGGTTTCTACGCCTTGTAAGCGGCTGGGTAACACCCAGCGCACGCCGCCTTTTCCATCGGGGAAGGCGACACGTAGAATTTTCTTTTTAGAAAATGAGTTAGCCGTTTGTGGCCATTCTAAACAAATACCTAAATCGCCGTTCATTAGCTTTAAGCTGTAATCATTGCGGGTGACTAGCACAGGGCGGCCTGAATACCAAAGCTGGTTGCCCGCCAGCAAGTCTTTAAACTTATCGACTTGTTTTAAAGCTGTCAGTGTCATTTGGTTAAGGGCTTCTACACCCCAAACACCTCGCCTAACTGAGGTTAATAACTGAAACTTTTGGTGGGCAGCAAAAATGGCTAACGCCCAAGCATCTAAAGCTTCACGTTCATCACTGGTTGGTTGTTGTTCAAGCAGAGTGGTTAAGTAGCCGCTATAGCCTTTTTTAACCAAGTTTTTAAGTGGTGCTAAAGGGTCTTTTTGTTCTGCGGCTGATTTTTTAAAATCTGGCTTGGCTAGTTTTATTAATTCAAGGTTGGCATTAGCACTAATTGTTTCGCCTTCACGCTGATAGCTGGCAAACACTTTTTCTAGCTCTGCTTGGGTGGCTTGGCCTGAGTTAACTAACTGGGCTAATTTGCCTATACCGGGGTAAGCATCAAAGCGGTAGCTGCGCCTTAACATGCTGGTGGCTTGGGCTAAAGGGCTGCCTTGTTCATTAAGCATTTCACTGGGTAATCTTTGCCCTGTGGTTTCTTTCAGCCAAGCTTGGGTGGCTGGGGTGTAGTTGCCTGCTTCTGCGTTTTGGCAGAAATCACCCAGTACTGAACCGGCTTCAACCGAAGCGAGCTGGTCTTTATCGCCCAGTAAAATTAAACGCGTGCTTGGTGTTAAGGCATCTAACAAGCGTGCCAGCATTTCTACATCGACCATTGACGCTTCATCGACTACCACTAAATCGGCAGGCAAAGGATTACCCGCATGGTGGCGAAAGTGGCGAGTGTTTGGCTGGCTGCCTAAAAGGCGGTGCAGGGTTGAAACTTCAGTAGGAATAGCATCTCGGCAAGTGGCCAATTCAGCAGGTAATTTTACATCGGCCACACTGCCTGCCAAAGATTCACTCAGCCGTGCCGCCGCTTTACCCGTGGGCGCAGCAAGACGTATCACTAAAGGTGTTTTTCCAGCCTGCATTTGCAAGCCTTGCAGCAAAGCCAACAAACGCACTACCGTTGTGGTTTTGCCTGTACCTGGGCCGCCAGTGATAATACCAAAAGCTGTTCTAGCTGCTAGGGCGCAGGCTATTTTTTGCCAATCAAGGGGTTGTTCTTGGGTGGGTTTAAAATCGACAAACAACTGGTCTAATAACTGGCGTGTTGGCTCTAAAGGTAAATCTTGTTGAATGGCTAAACGCTGTTGAATGCCGTTTTGAATTTGTTGTTCATAAACCCAATAACGCCTCAAATACAGCAAGGGTTTTTCTTGGCTGCCTGCCAAAACTAATGGGCTGGTGTCAGCATTGGCATTGTTAGCATTACTTAAAGTTCTTTTATCGACCACCGCAGCCGTGGCTAATAACTGCTCAACCCAGCCATTTAAAGTCCAGTCCTTAACCCAGCGGGTTAGCTGTTCAGCAATACTTAGCCCTGAAACACCTGGCTCGGCTGCTTCTTGGGTTGATAAGTCTGCCTGCTCATCTTCTACTAATTGCAATTCAGGTTCTGCTAAAACTGCCTGCAAATCTAAACATACATGGCCATGCCCATTGCGTTCACTTAGCAAGGCCGTTGCCAAAAGCAAGGCATCACTGGCTTGGGGTATTTGTTCGGCAATAAAGCGAGTTAAAGCCACATCGAGTAAACGCAAAGCGCCTTTCTCGGCCCAGCTTTCTAATTGGGCTAGTCGTTGTTGGCTAGTATTTTGCTTACTCATGATGCCGCTCCTTGTTGGTTTTGATTGCTTCCTGCTAAAAGCGCATCCAGTTCTTCAATCAGTGCCTTGGGTGGTTTGTCACAAAACAGCCCTGCGCTTAGCTGATCATTCATGCCCCTTAAAAACACATAAATAGCGCCGCCCACATGCAGGTCATAGTTGTATTCTGGCAAACGTGCTTTTAGCTGGCGGTGCAGTGCCACCAAATACAGAACATATTGCATATCGTAACGGTGCTCTAAAATCTGCTTCAGCATGGCTTCTTGGGTATAGTCAGTGTCGCTGCGGCCTAAGCGGTTAGATTTCCAGTCAATCACGTAATAACGGCCATCGTGTTCAGCAACCAAGTCAATAAAACCTTTGAGTAAGCCATTTAAAAAGTTGGGCTTAGCCACCGGACGACTCACCTGATTCAATGTCTGCGCTCTAACTATTTTATCTAGCGTTACAGTATTTACTCGGTGACTTTCCAGCATAAACTCTAGCTCTACAGCTAGCTGGCTAGGTTTTAAATCACTCAGCGAAAAGCTAATAGCTTTACCTTCTGCATCTTCACCCAAAGCATCTAGCTGCCATTTTTGGTGAACAAAATTAACCAGCCAACCCCAAAGCGGTTCAAAAAACTTTTCAATACGTCGTCTTTTACAGAAAACAAAAAACTCACCTTCACTTTTTTTATTTTCAGCAATAACCGCAGCAAAACCTTTAACTTTTTTGCCTTCGGTTGGTGTGTATTCCTGAACAGCCGCCCATTCTAAAATACTATGCAACAAGGTTCCCCAAACTGCGCCAGCGGGGAAGTGGTGCATAATATTGGTGGCAGAAATGGGGCCTAGCTCTGCAGGGGGTTGTGCTTCTTCTGCTGGTTTGGATTGAGAAATTTTATCTTCTTCAGCCATTTGCTCGTCACTAGAGTGAGTCGTGTCTTGGTCTAGCGAACCTTGATTAACGGCTGGGCTGTCAGTTTCTAAAACCTCTTCAACCACTTGCCCAGCAACTGATTGAAATTGAATCGCAGAATAACTGGCAATCCACCAATTGGTTAGCTCGCCAGTTTGGGGTGTTGTAATCTTTTTAAAGTTGGTGGCGGGTTTAGGCTGAAAAAAGACATCGTTGGCTACTAGCTCAGTTACTTCTAACCCAGCATTATTAACCAGGTCGATTAAAGGCAAGTCTTCGTTAGCAGCTAACAAATAGGCTAGCGCACTTGCTTGGTAGTCCTGCGTTTCGCCTAGCCCTATCCATTGGCAATAACTGGCTCGGGTTAAAGCGACATAGAGTTTGCGCAAATCTTCGGCTAAACGCTCATTTTCTGCCTTAGCAAGAATTTCTGGACTGCTTGTTAAATGCAGTTGCAACAAACCTTGCTCATCATGCATTTTTAATGGCAAGTCAGAACTTTTAGTCACACGGCAGTTAGTAGCAAAGGGTAAAAAGACTAAAGGGTATTCCAGCCCTTTAGATTTATGAATAGTCACCACCTGCACCAGTTGCCGATCACTTTCTAAGCGCAGCTGTTGAAGGTCACTGTTTTCATCTGGGCTTGTATTTTGCTCTTGGAGATGACGAATTAACGCCTGCTCACCGTCTAATTCAGTTGATGCTTTTTGCAGTAATTCAGCCAAGTGCAACAAGTCAGAAACTTGGCGCTCACCACCTGTTTGTTGTAACAAACGCTCGGCAATTCCAAAATCTTTAATCAATAAATGAACCAAAGCAAGGCTACCTTTGCTTTGCCAAACCCAGTGATAACCTACAAATTGTTGAACTTTTTCTTCCCAAATTAGCTCATCATTATTTAATTCATCTAAAGCTAAAAGACTCAAACCCATTTGCGGCAAAGAAAGCGCTTTACGCAATAAGGCATCGTTGTAAGGTTCAGCTACCGCTTGTAAAAGGTGCAATAGCAGCTTGGCCGCAGCCGATTGATAAACGCTGTTATTTTCTGATAAATACACACTTGCCACACCCTTGTCAGTCAGTGCAGCACGCAAACTATCCGCTTCAGCACGGTTGTTAACTAAAATAGCTATATCAGCAGGTAACAGTACCCGACGCTCTTTTTCACCTTCTATTTTATCCGCTTCAACCAACCAAGCCTTTTCATTTTGTGCAGCAATTAATAACTCAGCAACCTGAGAAGCCGTTGTTTCACTAATCAGTTCGGCATAGGTTTCTTTGTTTAACTTACCGTCTTCACCCTTAGCGACCACCCAAGCCTGCATAGGCAAAAACCTTTTCCCTTCCACTTCTAACCAAAGGTCTGTTTTTTTACCTGCTTGCACTTCAACAAAAGGAATAGGGTCAACAGCAGCTTCAGCAGATTTAAAAAGAAAAGCACCTTGCGGACGTGCCGCACCTAAAGCAAATAAACCATTAACTGCTTTAATTAAATCTGGAGCTGAGCGAAAGTTACGATCCAAAGTATAGTGACGATTACCCGTGGCTTTTTTTGCGGCTAGGTAGGTATAAATATCTGCCCCCCTAAAAGCATAAATAGCCTGTTTAGGGTCACCTATCATAAAGAAGGCATTATCTTCAGAAGCGGCTTCAATAGTATAAATGCTATTAAAAATACGGTACTGCACTGGGTCGGTATCTTGAAACTCATCCACCAAAGCAACCGGAAATTGCTGACGAATTGAAGCAGCCAACTGTTCGCCTCGCTCACCTTGCAAGGCTTGGTCTAAGCGTGTTAATAAATCTTGATTGCTAATTAAGCTTTGCTGCTTTTTAACCTGTTCAACTCGCTTGGCAATCCAATGCGCGGCGTGGCATAACAAATCACTAAAAGGGCTAGGCAAGCTGGCCAGTTGTTCTGGTAGTTCTGCCAGTGCTTTGCTACCCGAATTACCCCAAGGAATGGCCGTTTCATCTGTCCAAATACTGGTATCTAACAAAGCCAAGCGTTTAAAGGAGTTGCTTTTGGCATAGTCTAGGCCAGTGCTTTCTTCATCGCTTGCTGCCCAAGCCGCTAGTTTCTCAAGAACACCTCGAATATGCCCCGCATTTAATGACTGGGCCTTATAAGCTTTTTTCTTTTTGGCTTCATCAAATGCCGCTTCCAATGCCGGTAAAAATTCTTGCTGCCACTGCTCTTTGAGTGGTTTTAAAGTATTGCTCTTTTCTTCTTCTGCCTTGCTAATTAACGCCGCAGGTGCGGCTTTAGGTGAAGCTAAAAGGTGCACGTTATCTAACAAACCATAGAGTTTTAAACGGGTTGCTTGGGGCGAACCAAAAAACTCTAAAACTTTTGCTAGGTTAGTGGCATCAAGTGATAGATAAAAGTTACGCCAATAGTCTTCCGCTGCCTGCTGCAATAAATCGACTTCGCTTTCAATTAGCTCTTGTTGAAAAAGATTTCCGCTATCAAAAGCGTGTTCTTTTAACATGCGATAACACCAGCCATGAATGGTTGAAATCGCCGATTCATCCATCCACTGAGCTGCAATTTCTAACTTGTAAGCAGCGCTAGCTAAAACTCTTGCTTGGTTTGTTTGACCAGCAGCTTCACCTTCATCAATTAATGCCTGACGTAATTCCAACAGCAATGGGTCGGTGGTGGTTTTGTCTAGCTGCTCATTGCGTAACACTTGGGCTGTTTCTACTAGGCGCTGGCGAATACGATCACGCAACTCTTTAGTGGCTGCTCGGGTAAAAGTGACCACTAAAATATTGGGTGGTAGCAGCGCTTCTTTAAACGCTAGCTCGCCCCCTTGCTGCAAAACCAAGCGCACATAAAGCAAAGCTAGGGTGAAGGTTTTACCCGTACCGGCGCTGGCTTCAATTAGAGCAGAACCTTTGAGTGGGTATTTTAAAGGGTTAATTAAGCTGCTCATGAGTTGGCCTCCGATTTAACGGCTTGGTAAAGAGGGCTGTAAACACCTTCTATTAAAGCTACAAAGTTGGCTTGTTTAGAAATTGAATCAAAATCTGGAAAAAGGTGCGCAAAGTATTCAGCATAATTGGCATCGGCTTGGTAGCCTTTTTCTGATTTTTCAAAGGCTAAATCTTGTTCACCTGGTTTTTTAGCTAAACTTTCTAGCCATTGAATTGCTAAATTTAATGCCGTTGGTAAAGGCGCTTGCATTGCTTGCCACCAATAGCCTACCAGCTGGTTTAATAGATTTTGTGCTTCTTCTAAAGGTAAACCTTCTAAAACCACCTTACCCTTGGGCGACAAAACATGGGTTGTAATGGGTTGTTTAACCAAGACTTGAGCCGCTAAATGCTGCAACCATGGCAGGGTTAAGTTTCTCCATGAGTAGGCTTTATTTTTATCAACTAGATGACTGGTTTGCACAATAATTTGCGAGTAGTGGCTTAGCTCTGCATTACTTAATAAATAAGCGCTGCTTAATTCAAGTTTAATTATGCCCTGCTCTAAAGGAGTTTCATGCCAGCCAGTTAAAGGCTTGGCTAAGGGTTGTAAATTACCTCGGGCTTCTTGCCAGTTAGCAAATAATTCGGGTAAAAGTTCGGTTAACTCTTTGCCCTTATGCTCACCAAAAGCGCCTTTAATTAAAGTGCCTTGGCTAACTAACTTGGTTAGTGCGCCCTCTAGCTGTTGCTCATATTCATCGGCGGTTAATCCCGCCTGAAAGGTTTGCTGAATAATCCTGTCTTTTAAGCCCCAAGCTTCTAATCCATCGAATTCAAAACCTTCAACTTCTGCCGGAATTTCTAATTCTCGGGAAGAATAAATTTTAAAACGCTCTTTAAATAAGGCTTCGGTTGGGCAACGCAAAAAGTCGTTCAGCTGCCTAAGCGTAATGGCGTTTTCAGGAAGCCAGAGCGGCAACACTTCGGGCGTAGCAGCCTCATGGTTAGCTGACTGGGAATTGGTTGTTCTAACTAACGCTTGCCACTCATGCGCGTAAGTTATTAAACGCTGATCGGCTTGATAAGTAGCACTGGTTTTATCTGGCTCAATAAAATATTTAGGACTAAACGCTTGTAACGGGTGCTCGGTAGTTAAGTCTTCTAGCTTTAAATTCCAACCAGCGGCTAGGTGGTCTCGCAGTTGCCCAACCAGTACTGAAGCGGGTCGTGGGGTGTTGTCTCGAATGCTACGCCCCACCCAGCTAATCACTAGCTTTTCACGGGCTGAAAGCAGTGCTTCTAAAAACAAATAACGGTCATCTTCACGGCGGGAACGGTCGCCAGGGCGGTAGTCTTTGGCCATTAAATCAAAGTCGGCAGGGCGAACGCTGCGGGGGTAATCACCATCATTCATGCCCAATAACCACACCTGCTGAAAAGGTATCGCACGCATGGGCATTAGGGTGGCAAAGTTAATTGCACCGCCTAAAAACTTTTGGGTTAGGGTGGGCTGATCTAACGCACTGAGTAATTCTTCTGCGACTACTTCAAGCGGTAATTTTTGCTTATTAAGGCTGGCGTGTTGCCAAACTTTTTCTAACTTCTCTAACTGAATTTCTAAATTCATTAACGCCCAGCTATCGGCTTTACTGGTATCAACAAAAAAACGCGTCACCAAGTTTTCAAAGGTTACTAACCAGTCGGCTGGGGTATGTTTCTTTTGCAGTTCAGCACGGGTGAGTTCTAAATCTTTTAATAATTGCGTCAAGGGGCCTAATAAAGCTGCTTCTAAACCTGCGACTTCATCATGTGGTTCTATACCTTGCCAAGCGTCACTGGAACCGCTGGCAAAACCTAATAACAAACGGCGCAAGCCAAACAGCCAGGTATTTTGTTCTTCGGCTGGCAGGCCTAAATCGCCCCTTTGCTGAGCATTCAAACCCCAACGGATATTAGCGCCCTGAATCCATTCTTTAAGGCGTGGCAAATCTGCTTCTTGTAACTGGTAACGCTCACGTAACGCCGGTGTGTCTAATAAATCGAGCAGCTCACTAACCGCAAAACGTGAACTAGGTAATTGCAGTAGTTTTTCTAGGGCAATCAATAAGGTGTTCTGTCCACGCTGGCTTTGGTCGGTAATATGAAAAGGTAAAAAACGTGGGTCTCTTTCTTCATATTTACCTGCGTAACGCCCAAAGACTGCCTGAATGTGCGGCGCATACATATTAATGTCTGGTACCATCACCAGCACTTCTCTGGGTGGCAGTTCTTTACCTTCTTGCTGAGCTTTTTCAAAAGTAGCTAACAGTTGGTCGTGCAGAATTTCCACTTCACGCTGGGCGCTGTGGGCAACTAAAAACTGCAGGCTGGTATCTTTTTCAGGGTCGATTGGGGTATTGAGTTCTTGGCGTTCTTTTAATGGCCGTAAGTTATAAATATCTGATTGCAGCTGATTTAGTAAGCTGTTGCCTTCATCAAGCGGGTCACGGTAAAGGTCGATACTGCGTTTAATTGAGGCTAGCTTTTCACGGTAGCTGTCGGGTTCATCTTGCTCATCTAACAGGTGTAAATAGTCACGCCCTTGTTTCCCCCAAGAAGCTAATAAAGGATGGCCTTCTAGGTGCAAATCTTCGGGGTTAAGGTCGGCAGAAATTTTGCGTTCGCTAATGCGCTTGTATTCCCGCTTCAGCAGTTCTTTGCCTTCTACTAAATCGCCCCAATAATGCTGACAAGGGTTGCTGGCAAATACCATAATTTGCGTGAAAGGTGCCAAGGCATGTAGCAGGTCTAGGGTTTGGCGTGGTAGAGAAGAAATACCAAAGACTAATACCCTGCGGGGTAAATCTTCTGGGCGGTTTTCTGGCGTATAGCTTTCACATTTTTTAATCACAGCTTGGTGAATAGTGGCGCGGCTAGCCCTTGCCCAAGGGCTAGTAGCATCGGGCAAGTCGGTATCTTGCTGTACATCTTCTACTAATAAACGCCAGACGACTGCTTGCCAAAGGTCGGCTTTTTCTAGTGGTTTAACTTGGCCTTTTGCAGTAATTAAGCTGTTATTGTTTTTTTCCCAAGCCTCTAGCCAATCGGCACGGTACACCTGATATTGGTCGTATAAATCGGCAAGGTTGGCGGCTAACTGGTGTAAACGGCGGGGGTCGGTATCTTGGTTAAGAAAGCCTTTTAATGGCTCTAGCTCTTCAAGGTTTTCGCCCAGTTTTTGCACACGAGCTTCTAAAGCAGGCCAGTCACCTAATAGGCGGTAAAGTCGCCAAGTTAAGGGGGCTTTGTCGTAAGGGGAAATCTCGGGTAATTCATCAAAAACACTGCGGTAAGCCTGCCACAAAAAGCGCCCGGGTAAATCTACCTTCATGGCCGCAGCTATTCCACAACCCCCTTGGTCTCTGGATAAAGCCATTTTAAGCCACTGAGCAATACCGTTGCTTTGTACTAAAATGCATTCGTCTTCTAACGGCTTTAGTGGGTAGCTGGTAATCCATTCGCTTAGCAAATCACGCAAGTCTTCCAAGCGATTGCCTTGTAATAGCATAAAGCCAGGTTCTAAAGGGCCAAGGGTGGTAGGCATAGTGCTTCCTTAATAGTTAGAGTCCATTTTGTATTAGACCAGAACAGTTTCACTGACGACCTAAATACGAAAATCTTTGTGTAGTAATTTCCAATGTTCTTTTAGTTGCAGTTTATGCGCTTCATTCATGGGCAATTCCTTCATTGCATTTGGCCAAAGGCTTCTAGCTTTATCCATAACATCATCTAAATGTGATTGAATAGTTCGCCAAGGTATTCCTGCACTTTTTGCCCAAGATTGAAAATGTGCTAAAGAAACACTGTACCAGTCTTTAGTTTTACCTAAATTCAACGCAAACTGTTTTTCTTCTTCAATATAAACACTAGTCGTTAAAATATCGTAGGCAGGTGATAATCTAGGTGTGATTTTATCAGCATAAATTAGGCTCCAGTTTTTAAGATGAGCATCACCATTGGCAAGCAAAATATTGACTAATAAGCGCTTAGAAAATTGCTGTATATCGACTAGTCCGTTACCTGAAAAACGATAAATAATGCGGCCAATCTGCTCATAGTTTGCTGAGTTGTATTTTTCATGAGGGTACTTAACCAGCACTTGAGCAAAGTCTTCCATATGAACTCGTCTACCATCATCACGGTCAAAACGTTTGATAGCAAAAGCTAGCTCTTCATCGGGTAAGTTAATGGGTGGTAAATTATCCAACTTGCTCAGCTGAACTAGTTTAACTTCTGGAATATTAACACCGACCAACTGGGCAAGCCTCATAGCCGTGTATTCATTTACAGGTACATCTCGATGCTTTGTTGAGGGCGTTTTAATTATCCAATCACCCAAAATATTATTATCTGATAAGTTGTAGCGTCCATCCTTTTCTGTCATAGAAAACTTCATCTGAACGCCTGCCAATGAAAACTTGTTATTTAGCTGCACCTTGTCAAAGAGTACTGCCTTAACCTTGCCGTAAGGTGCCAAAATGTAATCTGGCACCAGTTCTGGCTCCATAGGCTCTGCTATTAAAGCACCTGGTAAATCGTTACCTAGGTAAGAAAGCAGATGAAACTCATTATCTATATGTACTTTAAGTCTTTGTGTAATTAACTCTCGTAGCGCACCTTCTGGCAACAAATTGGAAAGAGTGGGGTACAAGCGTTGCTTTCTTACCCAAGGTTCTGCTAATAGCTTTTCTACATAAGGAAATGCGGGGTGGGTAATTAAGCTTAAGGTAGGACGGCTTAAGTTTTCTTTAAACTCTTCAGAAAAACTAAAAACATTTTTGCCATTTTGAAAGCCAGCCAAATAACCAACTAGCTGGCCATGTAAGCTTAACTTAAGAACTGTGACTTTCACTCACTATCTCCCAACAAGCCTTGCCATGGGTCATCTGCTAGCGGTAACGAGTTTTCATAATGCTGGCTAGGCTCGTGTTGTTTTTGATTTAACACCGCCATTACCTCGCTTAGTTTTTCTTGTGGAATAAAAACCACCTGACCATTTAAGCCTTTGGCAACTAACTCTAGCGTATCTAATCTTGGATTACCTTGTGATTCTAAACGCTGATACTGCTGACGTGACATACCAACACGCATCAGCATATCACTCTGTTTTAAACCCAATGCAAGTCGTCTTTGTTTAAGCTGCTGGTGTAGTGAACCTAACTTTGTAAGCATATAAGTTGCCTCTTGACATATAAGCAACACATTAGCTTCTTAATGCAAGCTAAGCAATAGATTAGTTGCTTTACTTGAGGGTAGGTCAAAATAGTTGCAAGTAAGGGGTGGGAAGTGCAGGTATTTATTTTGTTTAAGGCTTAGGGGCTGTGCTTCTAAGCTGCGCTGGCTAAAAACACAACGCCCCACGCCAAATTCACAAAACAAACAACCTTCTTTTTGCTCAAATTAATCGATACGTTCACCTATATTTTTCAAGATATCCTTAATGAAAAGCTCTGCTCCATAATAAGATAAATGTTGCCCACCATTATAAAGACCACCTTTTTCATTAAAAATTAAGCATCCCTTATCTTTATCACACATTCTATCATTCAAATCAATAAAACTAACATCAAGGCCTTTCAAATATAATCTTACGTCTTTATCAATGCTTGAAGTAGACTCTGCATTATACTCATTTTTGAAATACAATATACCAGACTGCACTTTCCGTACTAATTCCTTTCGTACATCAATATTAGGTCTTGGTGGCATTAATAAAACAATAGGTTTATGACCTAAATAAATAAGCTTCTCTATTGTTCCTTTGAATGAATTATAGGCAGTTTCTTTGCTAGCTTTAGCAGTCAGGTTAGACTCACCCTTTACAAAATTATCTTTAGAATGTTTAACGTTATACATATAGTTATAATTAACACCTAATAAAACATTTGCCGACTTTAATTTTTTTAATTCAGCCCACCTTGCTTTATTAATTTCCCAACAGTTTGGCATATTGCTAAACCATAATGGCGTACTCATTAACGGACATTGCTCATGTTGAAAACTCGTTAAAGATATAAAGTTTTTTTGCTCTTTTAAGATTCTTGTAAAAACACCAACAAAAGAATCGCCCACTGCTACCAAATGCGGTTTTCCATTATCAAAATAACAAGCATCCTTAGGGTCTAACATATTACAGCTTTTATTATTATCATCCAATAAAGCCCTATACTCTGCTACACTGAAGTAGCTTAAAGCATCTCTAATCTCTTGTGGTTGTCTTTTAGGGTAGCCCTTGGTGTTTATAGCTCCATTTGCAAAGGAGTAAACAACTAAAGCCAAAGTTAATAAAACTAGGTACTTAAAGTTGTTTTTTGATTTTCGCATTGGGTCTTCAAAAAACTTATAGGAAAGATAAGCTAAAATAAAAGTCAATGCTAGCAAGACTAAAAAAACCTTGTTGCCAAACTCTCCAAAATAAAACCTATAATAAACTTGTAGTGGCTGATGATACAAATATAGTGAGTAAGAAATCAAACCCAAATAAACCACCGGCTTAAAACTGAGAACTTTATAAACAAGACTTTCCTTATTTACAAACACTATATAAAACATACTGCCTAAAACAGCTACCAAGCTGATAAATCCAGGGTGATTATCACTATCCTTGTAAAATAAAAATGAATAAGAAATAACTATTACACCTGTAGTTGCTAGGCCTCCTTTTAGCTTACTATTATCTGAGTTTTTACTTAATTGATAAGCTAAACCCCCGGCAAATAATTCCCAAATTCGTGATGGAGTTGAGTAAAAAGCATAAGTTGAGTTACGGTCAAGAAGATGCAAACAATAAAAAAATGAAGCAGCAATCAATAAAACAAGTATTTCAGTCAAATTTTCAGCAAAAAACTTTTTAATAAAAAGTATTAGTAAAGGAAAAGCTAAGTAAAACTGCCACTCAACACCTAAACTCCAAATATGTAGTAAAGGTTTGTATTTACTACTTTCTGCTATATATGAGTCTTCATGCATAAAAATATAGTTAGCATAAAAACCTAAAGAGCCTTTAATTGACTCCACTGTAGCTAGCAAGTCTCCAGGTATTAAGATTTTATAAGAAACTAAACTGCTAAAAAATAGCAGTAGTAACAATGCTGGATAAATCCTATCCACTCTACCTTTATAAAAAGAAAAAAGACTTCTATTTTTCTCCCATAAAATCCCTGTAATCAAGTAGCCTGATAGAACAAAGAAAATATCTACGCCTAAAAACCCACCTGGTAACAGGCTAAAGCCTTTCCAGCTAAGCTCCGCGTGGTAAACAATAACTGCTAGTACCGCTATAGCCCTTAAGCCATCTAACTCTTTTCTGTATGTAAATGCTGGTGTCATTTTTTTGTCCGTTAAAAAATTCACAGCAGTTTAACAAAAAAAGTAAGTTTCGGTTACTTTTGAGACAATCAAATTGCTTACTTGGTTGTTTATTCATTTAAGTTCCTGTTACATGAATGAAGCCAAATTATTTAGTGAACGTCTTACCGAGGCTATGCTTGCCGCTGGTTACGCAACTCGCCCTGTTGTATTAGAAAAAGAATTTAACCAACGCTACTGGGGTAAGTCTGTATCCGTCCAGGCTGTAAGGCGCTGGTTATTAGGGGAATCTATTCCAGCCCAAGACAGATTGCAGGTTTTAGCCGAGTGGCTAAATGTAGACCCGCACTGGTTGCGTTTTGGTGAAAAGTTGCACGGCTCGGTAAAGCAACAGCGTAAGCGCTGGGATGCTGCTATGACGCCTGAAGAGCGCCAAGCAATGGAGGTGTTTTTATCTTTGCCGCCAGAAAAGCGAAAAATGGTCGGTGAAATTATTTATGCTTTGGCTAAGCCTTAAAAAGCTAAAACTTTACTACCCCTTCTCTAACCGCTTTAACCACCTTTTTACCCTTTCTGAACCCATAACCTTTAGCTGGTTTTGGTGCTGTGTTAACCAGTATTTAAAGTCTGTTCCTAGTTCTATCCAGCAGGTGAGTTGGTGGGTGTAAGGGCTGGTTGTTTCGGCTAGGGGTGTTAATTTCATGCCTATGCCTAAAGGGTAATCTAGCAGGTAATCGGCCAGTTCTGCGGTCACTTGTAATTCTAATTTTTGGCTGCTTGCGCCTGTACCCAGCATTTTCCTTAGGGTGGTTTCTGCCTCAAATTCTGATAAATTCAAATACAACCCAACCTGTTTTGCACTGGCCATTCTATGCAGTGCTAACAAAACAGGTTCTGGCTCACTAGCGCTCTTTTGTACTGCCAATAAAAACAGCCGGTCTTTTAAAACCACCAGTTTAAGCGGCAGTAGGCGGCTTAATTTTTGCTCACCTGCTAAGGCTTGGTAGGTTATATCTAAATATTGTTCGTTTTTTAATGCATCTAATAGGGTTTGGTGTACTTCTTCTAATACAGGAGGAAATTCAGGGTGAATAGAGTCTTTGGTAATGCTTAAAGCACGGCTAAATAATTGGGTTAATTCAGAAAAATGGGCTTCAAGATTAAAACTGCCAAAAGCATTTAGCTTGCGGAGTTTTTCTTGTAGGTTGCTGGGCAGTAGTTGCAGGGTGCGTTGTTGGTGCAGGTGTAAATAAAGCGCCAGCTGTAAATCGGCTTTAAATAAATTAGGTATAAGTGATTGCGAACCTACACAGCGCCATATATAAGGCTTTTGCAAATCATCTAGGTCGATTAAATCACCATAGGTGGCTTTTAGTTTTGTAAGGTTGCGTTCAACTCGGCGCTTTAAGTTGTCTTCTGGTGAATTAATCAGTTCTTCTAGTCTACGTTCTTCAGCAAGTTCTCGAATGGCTTGGGTTAATTCTCGTGCAGTAATGCCTTTAGGGTGGGCTTCTAATACTTCGAGCATTAGCAGCTCGAATTTAAACTTTTCCTTGTTAGCCTCGCTCATGCCGCTGCCCCTTTTAATAACTTTTTACCCAAGGCTTTAATACTGCTGGCTTCGACTAAATCATCTAGCCAATCTTCTGGCAGCTGTTCAACGCCATACCAAGCGCCAGCTAAGGAGCCGGTAATGGCCGCTACGGTATCGCAGTCACCACCCAAATTTACTGCGGTTATTAGTGCTTCTTTTGCTGTTGAACTGGTTGAAAAAGCCCATAAAGCAGCTTCTAAAGTTTCTAAAACATAACCGCCTGAACGTATCGCAGCTTCTGGCTTAGTTAAATAATCACCGGCAGCTAAAGCGCCAATATCTTCATCTTCCCAATAGGCATCTGCAAAAGCTAACAGGCAAGTTTCTATCTCAGCGGTTTCATCACGCAACAAAATATGGCGCAATAATAAAGCCAGTAGCTGGCTGGCTTCTATGCAAATTAAGCTGCCGTGGGTGGTGCGTGTTGCATCGGCTACCTGCTGTAAAAACTTACCTTCATCGGCTAGGTTTAAATTCCAAATCACCAAGGGCAATAAACGCATTAAGCCGCCATTACCTGCTGAATAGTTGGAAGTATTACCACTAAACACTTCATCAGTATGGCGAAATTTTTCCAGCGCGGCTTGGGTTGAACTGCCTAAAGGTGGCGGCGGTGTCTCTAAAGGCCAGCAGCGTTTATCGGCTTTTTTATCTTGCCAAGCTAAATAGCGCAGCATTTGGTCTTCCGGCTCAAAGCCTTTTTCTAACAAGCTATAAGCCAAGCTCAACATTAAACCTGTGTCATCCGACCAACTGCCTGGAGGAAGAAAACGCCCCGGCATAGCTAGGCGGTCAATAAAGGGCAGGGTTTCACGGCTGCAAGATTCATAACCCAAGCCCAAGGCATTACCTAACGCATGGCCAAGTAACGCCCCTTCCGCACGGTGAATAAGTAATGAGTTATTTGTATTAGGCATAGATTATTCCGGTAACCAAAGGTAATGTTAACTGCTTAGTCTAACTAAGTGCGACCTAGTTTGTCGCTACCTCAGTTTATAGTTGAAGCATCGACAGGGAGAAAACACATGAGCCAAACCGCTAGCCTAACTCAAACACAAGAAATCATTAAACACCAATTACAACTACTTTGGCAGCACCCAGAAATGGCCGCTCAGTTACCGCCCATTATGTTGTGGGGGCCGCCTGGGGTGGGCAAAAGCACGGTTATTCGTGAGCTTTGCAAAGAGCAGGGCGTTGATTTTATTGATGTGCGCCTTGCCCAGCGTGAACCTGTAGACCTGCGTGGTTTACCTGTGCCCGAAGGCGATGAAGTGCGCTGGCTGCTTTCTTCTGAATGGCCCAGAGACCCTAACAGCCGTGGCATTATTTTGTTTGATGAACTCACCGCTGCCGACCGAATGCTACAAGTGGCTGCCTATGAATTTATTTTAGACCGCCGCCTTGGCGACCTTTATAAAGTACCCGATGGCTGGCTAATTTGTGCGGCAGGTAACCGTTCTGAAGACAGAGCCGTAGCCATGACGCTTTCGAGTGCTTTAGCGAACCGTTTTTGCCACCTAGAGTTAGCACCTAACCTAGACGAATGGGTGCGCTGGGCCTCTAGCCAAGCACTTAACCCTAGTGTAACGGCTTTTTTACGTTTTCGCCCTCAGGCCTTTTTTAGTATGCAAGGCAACCTAGAACGTGGCTGGCCTAGCCCCCGCAGCTGGGAAAGGGTTGCTCGTTTAATGACCCACAAGCAGTTATTAAGCCAAGATTCTTTTGCGCTAATGGTGCATGGCCTAGTGGGTGAAGCCAGTGCCACAGAATTTCTAGCCTTTTGCCGTTGGGCAGACGAGTTGCCGGATATTCAAGCCTTGCTAAAAGGCGAAATTAGCTTTCAGTTGCCCGAACGTGCCGACCAACGCTTCGCCCTTTGTGCTGCTTTGGGTTATCACCTATGGCGTGCGGAAGATGAAAAACAACAAAGAATTTACCTAGAGCACTTTTTTAGAATTGGCCTAAAGCTACCCAGTGACTTTGCCACTATGGCCATGATGGATGCAATGGACGGTAAAGATGAAGCCGAACAACTCGCCCGTGCGGAGGCTATTTTTTCTCACGGCCAGTTTGACGCTTGGTCAAAACTGCATGGGCAGGTGTTAGCTCGTGCTCAGCAACATTGTTTTGATAAAGAAGATGGCCAAACAACCCAGGCGCTACCACAAATGGCAGGTAACTCACTATGATTGAAGCGGCCACCAAAAATAGCTTTAGGTTGCCTAACGAAGAAGAACAGGCGCTTAAACAAGCCATGTTACAAGCTTGGGTAGATGACCGTGCTCGCCTATTATTGCAGCACCCTTTTACTGCCAGCCTAGCCTTGCACCTAGAGCTTATTCCGGTGGTCGATTCACGCCTACCCACCGCCGCCACGGATGGTGAACGGGTATTTTTTAATCCGTTATTTTTACAACAGCTCAACCCAGATAACCGGCTGTTTGTGCTCGCCCATGAGGTTTGGCACTGTGTTGCTAAGCACTTTGATAGAGCGCTGGGCAGAGACCATCGCTTATGGAATTTAGCCACCGACCATGAGGTGAACAGCCTTTTGGTACAAGATGGTTTTAGTATGCCATCCAACGCAGTGCTGTTTAAAAAATACCTAGCCCAACAC
This sequence comes from Marinospirillum minutulum DSM 6287, assembly GCF_000422325.1. Classification (GTDB taxonomy): domain Bacteria; phylum Pseudomonadota; class Gammaproteobacteria; order Pseudomonadales; family Halomonadaceae; genus Marinospirillum; species Marinospirillum minutulum. Next base: position 59,861 of record NZ_AULO01000009.1, on the reverse strand, counting down.
CCAGACACCACGCCCAGTGCAGAAAATATCTATGAGTGGCTATTAGCCAACCCTAAAGAAGCGAACCTGCAACAAAGCTTTGACCTGCACAACCCCATTGCTGGCGACCATTCAGCTGGAAAAGGCAACAGCTCTGGCGAAGAGGGAGAAGAAAACAAGCAGTGGGTTTTAGACCCAGACTATGCGCCCGGCTCAGGTGGTGAACAGGTTAAGCGTGAATGGCAAGAACGCCTAGTAGCTGCCAGCCAAGCTTCGCAACAATACGGCAACCTGCCCGAAACACTTAAACGGTGGATAAACGAACGAGTTATACCGCAAGTGCCTTGGCAGCAAACCCTGCGCCAATTTGTGCAGCGTACTTATGGCGGTAGCCGCAGCTGGAACAGGCCTTCACGCCGCCACCTGCACCGCAAAGTTATTTTGCCCGGCATGCAAGGCAGTCGCCTACAGCTAGTAGTGGCGCTGGATATTAGCGGCAGTACAGCCGATGAACTACCCGCCTTTGTTAGCGAATTAAAAAGCCTGTTAACCAGCTTCGACAAGGTTGAACTCACGCTAATACAATGCAGCACCGAAATTACCCACGAGCAACAACTTAGCTCTGAAGACCTGCATAAATTAGATGATTTTGAAGTGGTAGGCGGCGGTGGCACTAGCTTAATTCCACCTTTTGAACGTGCCGCCAGTATGCAGCCCGACTGCTTTATTTACCTGACGGATGGCTTTGGCCCAGCGCCAGCTCACCCGCCTAGCTACCCAGTGCTTTGGGTACTAACCGAAGATGGCGAACAACCTGCAGAATGGGGCAATGCTGTTTACTTAAACAATTCAACCAGTGACTAGGAGTGCTTATGACTGAAGATGATTTTTTAGGAAGCTTTGATTCACTTTTTGATGATTTTGATACAGCCCCAACTCCTGAAGAGCTTGAAAAACAAGCACAAGAAGAATACTTAAAAAATGAGCGTGTTCTTTTAGAAGGGCTAGCTACTTGGTTACTGCATAGCCACCCCATCGACCGCTGGCAGTTTTATGGCAATCGCAGCCAACACACACTGCACATGGAAGAAAACCTACTCAAGCGCTTAGATGTTTGGTTAGAAAAATATGCAGCTAATTGCCAAGAAAAAGACCAACTAGGTCATAGGCGCTTGTTTCAACTAGCAAGGCACCAAGACACGCTTTACCAGTGGTTAAGCCAGCAAAACCCACCGCCTAAAGTTCTGGCTCACTACATTTATTTATGCGTTCCTTTACCTTGGACAATGGATGCACTCACCCTAGCTTGGCGAGCAAACGCGCCTTCAATACGTGTGTATTTAAAAATGCTCGGCAGCCAAGCAAGCGAAAAACTAGAAGGCATGCTCCCTTGGCAAGAAGACATAAGCCTTAACGACCTAAATATTTATGGCTTACAACAAAGAGCGCTAAGCCTAGCTTTTAGCAGCCCCAACCCAACCACCCAAGAGGAAGGCAATGCAAAAAACTACCTGGCCACTGCTTGAAGAACGCTACCAACTCGAAGGGCTAGCCCTTTGGTTAAATAAAAATGCCCACAAATCGAATCAGGCAAGCGAAACTTTCAACGACCCTATGCAAGTGCAACTTAACGCCCGCCTAAAAGATTGGCTAACGGCTTACAGTCATTTTTTACAAACCAGCAGCCCGCAAGAAGCTAGGCCATTACTGCTACGCCCCCACCAAGACCCCATTTACCAATGGCTAGCTAAATTTAAACATCACCCGCTTTTTAGCCACTATGTTTACCTCTGCACGCCCCTGCCTTGGCAACTCGAAGCACTAGAAAAAACCTTTTTAGAACTGAACGCCAACCCAGCTAAAGATGTAAAAGAAGACCAGCAAGAAGTAGTACAACAAATCAGAAGCTACCTAAAAATAATTGGCAGCCAAACCAGCGAACAAATGCAAACCAACTGCGACCCCTCAATCGACTTTAGCGAACTCGACCCACAAAAACTAAGGCAACGCGCACTAACGCTAGCTTTTAGTCAGTTGACTACGAAAGAAAATGACTAAGATAAACTTAAGTTTAGGTTTTAAAGACTTGCTGAACCCTTTGCGCCTGCTCTTCACTAACACCCGCTTGTTCTGCATAACTAAACCATTGCTCAATTGCATGGCGTACTTCCTGAGCGATAGCACTAACCTTACTTTTAGGTAAACCAAATATTTTGCTCATTTTCTCGGCTTCAGTAAGAGTAGGAAGGTAGGGCTTGTAATCAAAACCTGCTGCATGGTATTCACCTAAAACCATACTCGGCACCAAATCATAAGCTGGTGCTAACTGATAACCCTGAGCAGTGTGAATAAAGCTAAAGTTACGCTCGTGATCATCGGTATTATTGATTGCACCATTAAATAACATAAGCCTTAAAAGCTGCTCTAAATCTTCTTCTATATTGAAAGAATAACGCTGCAAAAGCCGGTACAAATCATCGTAACTAAAGCTGTAACCCGGGTCTTGCTGTGTATTAGGTTGCTTAAGCAAACCATTGGCAGTAATTAAATGATGGCGAGTAGTACGCAAAATATCGAAGCGGTTAAGGAGCAAAACATCACGTTGGTTAATATCAGTAACAACTTTACCTTTACCGATATTAATACCTGCACCCTGCGCCATTAGTAAGCAAGCCAGCTCTATTCGTGCATTATTGTAAGGGTCGCTGGTACGGTTAAATTTAGCTAAATAAGCTGAAGTTTGGTCATGCACCAAAGCTTTAGGCCTTGCACCTCCTACACCAGAACCCGAGTTAGCTAAGTACATTAGCCCTATAGCATTAACATCCAAGTTCACAAAATCTTGTTGATCAATTTTATGCGCTGTTAACTCTGCCTTCTGTAATTGTTCAAGTGAAATACCTACAGCATAATTAGGTGCTTGTCCCTGCTCAACAAAACACAAGGCACCAATACGGCTATGAACCTGTTGAGAAAAACTAAGCATTTCGCTAATACAGTTAGCATTTAAGCGTTGTTTATAGTGTTGCATTGCTAAGCGCGTTAATACTTTTCTGCCCCAAGCATCAGGCAAATAATCATCAATAAAAGCAGGTGCAGCTTGTTTGCAAGTTAAGTTAAATTCTTTATTGCTTAAAGGTAACTGGGCTGAGTCTATAGCAAAAGCTTGAGGATGATTAAGGTATTTAGCTGTGTAGCGAAAGCCTACCCTGCTAACCGTGCCTTGCTCTTCTTGCAAAGCAACATCAGCTAAATGAATAACACCTAGTTCTGCAGTATTTAGATAAAGATCAAAACGCTTAATCATCAAATAGGCTCACTGGCAATTCCAGAAGTTGCATAAAAGGCTCTTCTAACCCTAGCACCTGTGCAGCTTGGTAATATCTCCCCATAGAAACACTTAAATCCCCTTTCTCCATACGCTGTAAAGTAGCTCGACTTACACCTATGCGTAACGCAAAAGCGTTTAAATCATCTCTAGGGAAGTGTTTTTTACGAGCCGCCCTTAAGTTGTTTCCTAGCTGTACTAGCGCCAAAGCATTCACCCTAAAAAGTATCAAATATAAGTATATCTAGCCTTTATTCAAGCATTATACTCATATTTAAGTATTTATAAATAATAAAAATTATGAGCGACACTGATTGTCGCATCGGCGGGTTATTCTTAAGTTCACTTAGGAGAAACAGGATGACAGCCATAAATCAAACAGCAAAGCACTTCGACATTATTGGTGATGTACACGGTGAATTACAGCTACTTAACCAGCTACTAGCCAACTTAGGTTACCAGCAAGAACAAGGCGTATGGCAACACCCAGAACGCCAAGCCATTTTTGTAGGCGACTTAATTGATAAAGGCCCAGAAGCAGGCCAGGTATTACTCCAAATTAAAGCCATGGTAGAAGCTGGTGCTGCCCAAGCCGTGGTAGGCAACCACGAGCTTAATTTATTACGCACAGTGCAAGATTCACTACTGGACTGGCAAGATGAAGACTTTGCTTATGACCTGTTTGATTATTTACTTGACCATCATTTTTATGACTATAACACCCTTGCAGACGAATTAATTAGCCAGCAAGAAGCGCTAGCAGAAGCACTAATTTGGTTAAAGAAACAGCCCCTATGGATAGATGAACCAGATTTACGTGTAGTTCATGCTTGCTGGGACGATAAAGCCATTGAGTGCCTCAAGAAGGCCAAAATTACCAGCCTAAATGATGCTGCGCTCAATGCCTGCATAAGAAAAGGCAACCCCGTTTATTACGCTATCGATTTAATCGTGGCTGGTTGCCAACACACACCTTTAGATAAGCCCGACCGCAGTGGTTTTATTACACGCAGACAACGTGTGCGCTGGTGGCACGACCCAGTTGCAGACTATGAATTTTCAGAAGTTCCCCTACAAAAGGATTTAGCACCGCCCACTTCTGATGCGCCGGTTTTCTTTGGTCATTACGGCTTGCTGCCCAAGGCTAAATTAGAACCCATCAGCGAGTTTCAAGTTTGCACCGACTTTGGCGTTGCCTATGGCGGCACTTTAGTTGCTTATCGCCACACTGTTGGCCAAGCAATTCACCCCCAGCACTTTGTTGCTGTTAAACGCTAAACCCACTTAATTAGGAGAAGCAAAATGAAAAACTTAACTTCTGCTTACCGCGGTGCTCTGCTGGGTTTAGCTTGCGGCGATGCGCTAGGTGCACCAGTAGAATTTAGAAGACGCGACAGCTTTGAACCCCTAACCGGCATGAGCTCTGGCGGCTGCTGGAACCTAGAAGCAGGCCAATGGACAGACGACACCAGCCTAGCCCTATGCCTTGCTAGAAGCTTGGTAGAAAAACAAGGCTTTTGCGCCAAAGACCAAATGCAACGCTACTGGCGTTGGTACAGCGAAGGCTACATGAGCTGCACTGGCGACTGCTTCGATATAGGCAACGCCACTCACCGCGCTTTAGCAAGATTCAACCTAAGCGACGACCCTTGGGCAGGCGACACCAACCCCAGCATGAGCGGCAATGGTGCTCTAATGCGCTTAGCGCCAGCGGTTTTGGCAGCCCACGGCCAACAAACCCTGATATGGCGCTGGGTAATCGACAGCACCCGCACCACCCACGCCAGCCCCGACTGTATAGATGCAGCTTTAGTTTTTGCCAACATTCTAGACAGAGTAATCAGCGGCGAAAGCCTACGCAGCGTGTTAATGAACCCAGAACACCCAGGCTTACCCAAAAGCACTGCTATTCAAAGAATACTCAACGGTGAATACTTACACCTAAAAAGAGAACACCTAGGCGATGGTTTTTACGTTATTGAAGCGCTAGAAAATGCCCTTTGGGCTTGTTGGCAAGGCGAAGATTTAGAATCCACCCTACTGCTAGCCGCCAACCTAGGTGGTGATGCCGATACCGTCGCAGCTATTGCCGGGCAATTAGCCGGTGCTGCTTACGGTGAAGAACAGTTACCCAAAGCCTGGTTAAAAAAACTTGCCTGGCGCAAAGACATAACCGACCTAGCCGATGCACTTTTAGCACTTAACCAACAACTAGAAGCAGCTTAATAATTTAAGGAGAAACACCCATGAAATTCAACCGTCAAGCAATGCGCAGCGCCCTAGAAGAAAAAGCTGTTGAAAGTCTTCCGTTAGCACTCACCGAGCTAAGGGATTTAATGCTAACCAAAGCTTCACTTAATTGGGTATGGAACACACGCCAACACCTAGTTATGCGCCACAAAAAAAGCAATAAACACAAAAAAATGCGCAGCTTTAAAATGCCAAAAAAATGGTCATGGAATACAGACGGACTAAGCGCCCGTGAAAGTTTTACGGTTTGGTTTACAGATTGGCAAATTATTCATACCTGCGCTACCCAGCTAAAACGCCGTGAAATGCTGGCATTATTAGAAAAAACCAAACACAAAATATTAGAAGGCTTAAGCACAGGTAACAAGTTAATAGCTATTGATATAGCAGGCTCTAGCCTTGAAGATTTTCGTGCGCTCTTTGATGATCCCGCCGCCACACCCGAACTAGATGACTGGATTCAATACTGGCACACAAAAAACCTGCTTAAAGACACTTGGGTAATCGAAGTTATCACCCATGCTTTAAGCTTAATAATCCAAAACCTAAGCCTGTTTGATGAAAGGTTTCCAGCCACCCAAGGCAAGCTGCTAGTGCCTGATGAAGACGAAGGTGAAGAAGACGAGCCAGAGTTTTCACTGGAGGTAATGGAGATTTTAAAAACCACTTATACAGCAGGAGAAAGCCAAGCCATTAATAAGCTGGTAGAGCTATTTAATAAATACCAACAAAGCGTTTAGTTAAAAAAGGAGGTTATTAATGGAAATTGTTATTGGCCTAGCTATTTTGGCATTTTTTCAGGGCTACTGGTTGCACCCTTTAAAGTTATTTATGCACTTGTTTTACCGCTAGTAGCCCTAGCTGCTATTCAAAATATCTTTGGTAAAGATAAATCCTTAACAACCAGAGCACTTTGGGTTACCTTGTTTGGGTTCGTTTGGTGGTTAACCAGTATTTTAATTAATGGCGAAGAAGAATAACTAAAGACCAAGGATGAAAAATGAAAGACTATTTTTATAACCATTTCACCACAGCGCTGCGTCAAATAAACTTCACCCAGCCAAATGAAACTGTTCGCAATCGTATGAGGGATCCTCAAGCAGTATTTTTTGGTGGTAATTCTTGGGATAATGTTAAAGCTGATTTAGCCCATGTACCTGCTGATGAACGCCCCAAATTTATACTGTCATTATTTATGGTTGTGTTAATGGACCAATGCATTTACACCCATTTTCGTGATAACTACCCAGCTTGGCGAAGAGAAACTAACTGCCCTAAGTTTGGTAGATCTCGCTTATTTAGTGCGCACCATTTAGACCCATTTAAAATCATTTGGGCACCAGAGCGTGAAAAAGAAGTAGAGCTTGATCAAGTTTTAGCTTTGCTGCCTGAGTTTGTTGCTTTTATGAAAGGTGAAATAGACCACTACTTTAAAGATAAGCCTAATAACATAAATGCCGAACGCTTTTTTGATCTACTGAAACAAGAAAACGCCTATCAGTATAAAGAAGGCAAGCTGGTTACTAGGCTAAAAGAACTGCTGTAAAAAACGTGTTAAGTAACTTACTAAATAAAGGATGGCTGGTTCAGGATGATTAGTGAATACCATGCAAAGTACTTTGCTTATGAATTAACTAGACAAAAAAGCGGAGGGGATGTAGACCGTATTTCATCTTCACTTTTTGATGCTGCCGTAGACCTTAACCCCCACCAAATAGATGCCGCTCTTTTTGCATTACAAAACCCCTTAAGTAAAGGTGTGCTACTAGCCGATGAAGTAGGCCTAGGTAAAACCATTGAAGCAGCACTAGTACTTTGCCAATATTGGGCAGAACGCCGCCGTCACTTACTTGTTATTTGCCCTGCTGCCCTGCGTAAACAATGGGCTAATGAATTAAGCGAAAAGTTTCACTTACCCACCCAAGTATTAGATGCACGAACTTATAAAGATTTGCGTAAAGAAGGCATTTATAACCCCTTCGACCAGCAAAAAATACTGATTGTTTCTTACCATTATGCTGCTCGTATGGCAGATAAATTACGCACAACCCCTTGGGATTTAGTCGTTATAGATGAAGCCCACAAATTGCGTAATGCCCACCGCGAAAGCAATGTATTGGGGCAAGCAATTAAGTCTGCACTGGTAGGTTCACGCAAACTACTCTTAACCGCCACGCCATTACAAAACTCATTAATAGAACTCTACGGGCTATCAACACTGATTGACGAGCAACTATTTGGTGATTTAACCAGCTTTCGTAAACAATTTATTCGTAATGGGCCAGATATAACCGGCTTACGCCACCGCCTTAAAGAATTTAGCCAGCGCACCTTACGTCGCCAAGTGTTCGAATACATTAAATACACAGAACGTAAAGCCATCACCATTCCCTTTAGCCCAAGCGATGAAGAACAACGGCTTTATGACTTACTCTCAGCCTATTTACAGCGTTCCGGCACTTATGGCGTACCTAGGCAACAAAGGCACTTAGTTTCTTTAGTTATTCGCAAACTACTGGCGTCATCTACCGAAGCCGTTATACAAACCCTTAGCACACTGCTTAAACGTTTAAATCAACTAAAAGAAGACACCCGCCAACAAACCAGTTGGTTTAATCAGCTAATAAGCGAAGAAGAACTCGATGAAGAATGGCTTGATGAACTAGAACTAGAAGAAAGCCCAGAAGAAGAACAAGAAAACCCTGTTGATTTAACCCAGCTACAAGGTGAAATAGCTGAACTAGAGTCTTATCTAACCCTAGCCCAAAGCATTAAAAGCGATGTTAAAACCCATGCACTGGTTAAAGCACTAGAGATAGGCTTTGAACGTATGTCTGCTATGGGAGCAGCCCGTAAAGCAGTTATTTTCACTGAATCTAGGCGCACTCAAGACTACTTACAACAACACCTAGAACAACATGGCTACGCCAATAAAACCCTTAGCTTTAGCGGAACTAACGCATCAGCAGCTATAACCGGCATTTACCAACGCTGGATAAAAGAAAACCAAAACAGCGATAAAATTACCGGCAGCCCTGCCATAGATAAACGTTCAGCCATTATTGATTATTTTAAAACCGATGCTGAAATACTTATTGCCACCGAAGCGGCTGCAGAAGGGATAAACCTACAGTTTTGCAGCCTAGTAATAAACTACGATTTACCGTGGAATCCTCAAAGAATCGAACAGCGTATTGGCCGCTGCCACCGCTATGGTCAAAAGCACGATGTAGTTGTTATAAACTTTTTAAACCAACGCAACTCAGCAGACCAGCGCGTAATCGAGCTTTTAACAGAAAAGCTTGAGCTATTTGAAGGCCTGTTTGGTGCGTCTGATGAACTTATAGGCCACCTAGAAGCCAACATTAATTTAGAAAAGCGCATGGCCTCTATATACGACACCTGCCGCACACCCAAAGAAATACAAACCGCTTTTGACACCCTGCAAGAAGAATTAGAAGAAAGTATTAGCAAGCGCCTTAAAGACACAGAAGAAAAACTATTAGAAAACTTTGACGAACAAGTACACGAACGCTTAAGACTGCAAAAAGAAAAAGCCGTTGCCCACCTAGACAAAATGCAGCGCATGTTCTGGCAGCTAACCCGCTTTGTATTAAAGCAACACGCAGCATTTAATGAACAAAACCTAACTTTTAATTTGCAGCCAACCTTAGGCATAGCAGCACCCACAGGCGAATATCAGCTAATACAAAAAAACCAGCTAACCGATAAAAACAGCTACACCTACCGCCTAACCCACCCCTTAGGTGAATACGTACTAAACAGCGGTCGCACACAAACCTGCCCTTTGGCAAAAGTTACTTTTGATTTATCCGGTTATGCAGGCAAAATATCAGTGCTAGAAAACTTAACCAGCAAAACCGGCTGGCTAGCACTTAACCTACTTGAATTAGAAAGCTTTCAACGAGAAGAGCACCTAGTTTTTAGTGGTCTAACCGATGCCAATGAACTGCTAGACCAAGAAGCCTGTGAGCGCTTATTTAACTTAACCACTACAACTCAACCCTCTTCTGCAAACCTGCCTGAAGCTTTTAACCAGCAAATAAAAAGGCAACTTGAGGTAGCTTTAAGCAAAGCACTAGAAGAAAATACGGTGCATTTTAAAAGAGAACAAGAAAAGCTAGAAGCTTGGGCAGAAGACCAGCTGCTATCTGCCGAACAAGCATTAGAAGATACCAAAATTAAATTGCGTGATGCCAAGCGCCAAGCAAGGTTAGCAGCCAGCATAGAAGAACAAAAAACAGCCCAAGAAACGCTAAAAAAGCTTGAAAACCAACAGCGTAAGCAACGCAATGGAATTTTTGATGTAGAAGATGCTATAGAAGAACGACGCGACCAACTAATAACCGCACTAGAAAAACGCATGCACCAACAAAGCCATACCCAACCGCTTTTTAAAGTGCAATTTGAAATTATTTAACAGGGTTTGAAAGTGGTAACTAAGAGCTTACTCGCAATCAGTTTATTCAAACGGCAGCTTCTTTTTGTTTGCGCCCTAGGCGTGGTTTTGTTAAAGTTCTTATTAACAACACCCGCAACGCCTCTGACACAAGCGTACCAGTGCGGGTTTTTTTATGTCTAATAAACGTATTTTCGATAAAAAACCTTTAACTATCCCAGAGCTTATACAAAAATTAGCTAACAAAGGTTTGGTTATTGAAAACGATGCTCGAACACAAAAATACCTACGTGATATTGGCTACTATCGCCTTGTTGGTTACGGGCTAGCTTTTGAACAATATCACGAGGGTCAACGCCTTGGTAAATACCGGCAACACACCCACTTCAAGCAGCTATTAAATGCCTACATTGTTGACCGCAAGCTACGTCTTTTAGTTTTAGCTGCCATAGAGCGCATAGAAGTAGCAGTACGCAGCATAATTATTCAAACACTTTGTGAAAAGTATCAATCTGCACACTGGTACCTTGAGCCGACCTTATTCAAATCAAGCATAAACTTTAGCCATGAAAACCTATTAAAAGAAATAGCACGTATCACAAGAAAAAAAGCAGCTAAAGATAGTGAACAAGACAAAGGTCGTGAGTTGTTTATAAGGCATTATTATCAGCATTACACTACGCCCGACTACCCACCCAGTTGGATGTTAGCAGAAGTTCTTTCATTAGGTAGCTGGTCAAAAATATACGAACACCTAGCTATTAGTAAAGACAGAAAAAACATTGCAAAACAGCTAGATTTATCACCCATTACTTTAGAGTCATGGTTACATAGCCTAGTAATTGTGCGAAATATTTGCGCTCATCATGGTCGCTTGTTTGCACGTAAGCTAACCATGCCACCTAAAAAAGACAAAAAACTACCCTTACAAAAAAATAACGCTGTTTTTAACTTTATTTGTATTCTTGCTTGGCTTATGAAAGAAATATCGCCAACAACCCAATGGATAAATGAAATAACTAACCTATTTACAGAGCTAGAAAGCGACCTTAAATACTATGGCTTGCCTGCCTCTAGCTTAGATGCATTAGAAGCTCTAAAAAAACCTTATAAACAAAGCAGGTTTGATTTTTAGCTAACAAACTTTCAAAACAACACCATTATTTGTAATAAATTGGCAATTAATTTAAAAATTAAAAGGTAAGAAGTTATGCCCACAACCCAAGAAGTCAGAGCTAAGCAGCAAAGAGAAAAATTTGCAGCCTTATTAAAAGATATGTTCCAACTTGATCAACCCGAATTGGATTTTGGTTTATACCGCATTATGCATGCGCGTAAAGACGATATTAACCGCTTTATCGAGCAAGATTTACCCAGCATTGCACAAGATGCCTTTGCTGACTTTGCAGGGCAAGATAAAGCCCAGTTAGAGCAAGAACTTGAAGATATTATTAATGGCCTACGTGCGGCACGTCGGTCAGAAGAGCAGATCAAGCAAGACGAAGAAGTAATTAAACTTAAAAACCAATTAGAAGGTGGCTTTGATACCGCTCGTGAAGAAGGCGAAGTTTACAATGCCTTAGTTACCTTTTTTAGCCGTTACTATGATGAAGGTGATTTTATTTCTCGCCGTATGTACAAGGAAGGCACCTATGCTATTCCTTATCAGGGCGAAGAAGTAGTAATGCACTGGGCAAATAAAGACCAATACTATATTAAAAGTAGCGAAACACTACGCGACTACAGCTTCCGTTTAAACCCAGCAGCTCAGCAAGGCGAAGACCCTTTAAGAGTACACTTTAAGTTAGTTGATGCAGAGGCAGGTGCTAAGGACAATAATAAAGAAGCCGATGATAACAAACGTGTTTTTGTGCTAGATGCAGAACAACCTTTTGAATTGCTTGATGGTGAAGAAAAAACCTTTAAAGAGTTGCATTGCCGTTTTAAATTTAGGCCAGCAACACTAAATGACTGGACAGAAGAAGTAAAAAATAGCGCCACAGCCGCAGCTAAAAAGAACCCACCAACTCAAGCGCATTTAGTTAGTATTGCACAAGAGTTGCTACTAGGTGAAAACAGCCAGTTACCAGCAAACTGGTTAACACTTTTAACTAAACCCTACCTTAAAACTGATGGAAATTTTGCTGACTACTCCACCCTAGTGGGCCAGCTTAACAACTACACCAAGAAAAACACCTTCGACTATTTTATTCATAAAGATTTAGGTGGCTTTTTAACTAGAGAACTCGATTTCTATATAAAAAACGAACTAATGCAATGGGATGATATTGCTGCCTTAAAAAACAACCCTGCACGTTTAGCTCCACTGCTTAGTAAACTTGATGTTATTCGTAACCTAGGCGAAAAAATTATTACCTTTTTAGCCCAGCTAGAAAACTTTCAGAAAAAACTCTGGCTAAAAAAGAAGTTTGTTACTGAAACCAACTACTGTATTACCCTAGACCGGGTTCCAGAAGTGCTGTACTCAGCCATTATTGAAAACACAGCGCAGCTAGCCGAATGGATTAAACTTTTTGCTCTTGATGAAGTAGAAGGCGATTTAACTAACCCAACTTTTAGCAAACCATTAACAGTAGAGTTTTTAAAAGCTAATCAAAACCTAGTACTAGATACCCAGTTTTTTGATGAAGAGTTTAAAGCGCATCTAATAGCCAGTATTGAAGAGTTTGATAAGCAATGCGATGGCTTGATTGTTCATTCAGAAAACTTTCAGGCTTTGAACTTGCTACAAGAGGGTTATAAAGAGAAAGTAAAATGTATCTATATCGACCCACCATATAATACTGGTAGTGATGGGTTCGTATATAAAGATAGCTACCAGAGTTCTAGCTGGATTTCATTTATGGAAAACAGAATTTCAAAAAGCACTAATTTTATTAGTAATGATGGTGTTAACTTTACAAGTATAGATGAAAACGAACTAGGTAATTTATCAAAGTTGAGTAATGATATATTTGGTAATGGCAACTTTATAAATCAAATTGCTTTAAAAACGAAAGTTGCTGGGGTGTCTGGAAGTCATCATGGAAAATCTCTAAAAAATAGTGTTGAATATCTTTTACTACACTCAAAAAATCAGAGTGATTTTAAGATATCAGGTAGTGTCTATGATAAAACTGAGCTAATGGATTTTATTGATGACATGGAGAGTGAAGGGAAAAATTGGAAATATGTTCAGGTAATGATTAATGAAGGCAGTAAAGAAGTATCACGTAAATTTAAAGATGGTTACGGTGACGAAATAATTCTTTATAAACATACAGGTTATAAATTCGAATCCATAAACTCTATAGCAAAAAAAGAGTTTGATGGTAATTTAAAAGAAGCATATTACTCATATATAAACAAGATTTTTGATACTACTAATGCTCAGTCATCAGTTCGGCAAAGAGTGATTGATAATAGTGTTGACATAGAAACCGATCTTATTAGCATTATGTACATACCTAAGAGTGGTAGAAACCAAGGAAAAATCACCAATCTTTACTATAAAGGACCTAGTAGAAGATTATTTACTTGGTTAAAAGATACCGTAGAGATCGACAGTGAAATATTTGAAAAAATAAATGCTGGAAACTTATGGATGGATATTCAATATAATAATGTTGCTAAAGAAGGGGATGTTTCGTTTCCTAATGAAAAAAACCATTCAGTTTAATTCAAAAAGCATTTGGACTTGTAGCAAACAATCAAGACTATTGTTTAGACTATTTTGCTGGCTCTGGCACCACAGGTCATGCAGTAATCAATTTAAATCGTGAGGATAACGGACAGCGTAAATATATTCTCGTTGAAATGGGTAATCATTTTGATTTCGTGTTAAAGCTGCGTCTTGCCAAAGTTGTTTACTCTCAAGAGTGGAAAAATGGCAAGCCAGTGGCTCGTGATACCGGTATCTCTCACTGTTTTAAATATATCCGCTTAGAATCTTATGAAGATACTTTAGGCAACTTGTCATTAAAGCGCAGTGCAGGCCAAGAACAACTTTTTAAAAACAATGAAAATGATGAAGCGCGCCAAGCTTATGTAATGAACTATATGCTGGATGTAGAAACCCGTGATTCTCAATCTTTACTTAATACTCAAAAGTTTTTAGACCCTACCCAATACCAGTTAAATGTACGCTCTGCTGCTGGCGATGAAACGGTACCGATAAATGTAGACCTATTAGAATCCTTTAACTATTTACTTGGCTTAGAGGTTGAGCATATTGCCGCACCGATTTATTTTAATGCTGAATTTAAGCAAGGTGATTTTGGTCGTTTGCAAGCTGAGGTTAAACAAAAAAAAGATGGTAAATGGTGGTTCCGTACGGTTTATGGCAAAAATAATGCTGGGCAGCAGGTTTTAGTCGTATGGCGTAATTTACCTAGCGTTATTGCTGGTGAAGACGATGGCTTATTACACGACAATGCTGTTCTTGATGCTGTACTAGTCGAGAAGTTAAAAATCCGCTTATCTGAAAGCCAAGATGATGAAATTGATATTCTTTATATCAATGGCGATCATAACATTCATATTCCCCGTGATCGCAAGGGCGAGCTAATGGAACAAGCACGTCTGCAGCTAATTGAAGAAGCTTTTCACCGTTTAATGTTTGCTGACACAGAAACAACTCATTAAGGATTAACCGATGCCTACTAGACTCGATTTTCGTCATCACCTTATTCTTAATCAGTGGCTTTTTTCACTTTTTGGTTTTAAGAGTGCCAACGGTAACTTTGAATTAGCAGAAGGTTATGAAATGTCTGCCCTTGCAGCTTTTAGGGAGCGCTTTCAACTGCAAGGTGAAATAAGTGGTCGCACTGCTGAAGGTGAACACTACCTAATTCAACGTATTCGTGAACATTTAACTAATGATGCTGTGTTAACCGATGAGCAGCTAGTTGAGTATGACCGACGCATAAAAAACCTAACCGATACCATTAATTTAGGCCGTGCAAACGCTTCTGAAGAAGCAGTCGAGTGGAAGTATTTTCAATACTTAATGCTGCTTTTTACTGAAATTTATTTAGATTACTTTTTTACCCGCCCAGAAGATTTAGTCGAAGGCTTAAACAACCAAATAGCGCTTTGGAATGAAACTTGGGTACATCAGGATTTTCAGCATCAACCCTTAACCCCTTTTAATTTAGAGGATAACCCGTGTCAGCAGCTAAATATGCTTGCCTTTTGGAGTGCTACTGGATCAGGTAAAACGCTAGTAATGCACGCCAATATTTTACAATACCGCTTTTATTTACAGCGCTATAGTAAAACCAATGATATTAATAAAATCATTCTGCTAACCCCTAACGAAGGGTTAACTCACCAGCATATTATAGAGCTAGATAAATCAGGCATAGTTGCTAGTCAGTTTTCATCACAAGGTGGTGATTTGCTACCCAGTGATGTGGTGGTTATTGATATAAATAAACTTGCCGAAACCCAAGGGGATAAAACAGTCGCTGTTGATTCTTTTGGTAGCAATAACCTGTTGCTGGTTGATGAAGGTCATAGAGGTATTGCTGGTGGTAATGGTGGCGTTTGGTACCACTTCCGTAGAAAGCTTGCTTCCGAAGGTTTCACCTTTGAATACTCAGCCACTTTTTCGCAAAGTGCCATGAACGACAACACTAATAACATATTAGGTACTAGCCTGCGTGATTCCTACACTAAGGCTATTTTGTTTGATTATTCTTACCGGCACTTTTATGAAGATGGTTACGGCAAACAGTCGCAGGCTTTAAATATTAATGAAGAAAATGAGCAGAGCAGGTTTCTTTACCACACTGCATCACTGCTTAGTTTTTATCAGCAATTACTTTTGTTTAAAAATGAAAGCCAACAACTTGCCCCCTTTAATTTAGAAAAACCCCTATGGATTTTTGTTACCTCTAAAGTAACCGCTGGCTTTAGTGCCAATGAAGCTAACGACATGGTTAAGTCATTACAGTTTTTAGATAAAGTAATGACCGATGCAAGAGCAACCACGGCTGCCATTAATACACTTTTAAATACCGGATTAGTGGGCGCAGGGGGTGTTAACTACCTGTACGGACGCTTCAACTATCTAAACACACTGAACCTAACAGCAGAAACTATTTACTCAGATTTACTAGAAAAAGTGTTTAATTCAACAGGTGGGCGCTTATACATTGAAAACATAACTGCTGTACCCGGTGAAATTGCTTTGCGTTCAGGTGCAGACTCTATTCCTTTTGGAGTAATCAATGTTGGTAATGCAAGCAGGCTAGTAAAGCTATGTGAAGAGCATGGTCTATTAGCTCAGGATGCACGCTTTGGTACATCGCTGTTTAATAGCATTAATCAACCAGACTCTAGTGTTAATCTTTTATTAGGCTCACGAAAATTCACTGAAGGTTGGAGCAGCTGGCGGGTATCTAATATGACCCTGCTGAATATTGGGCAAAATGAAGGTGCTCAAATTATTCAGCTTTTTGGACGTGGTGTACGCCTAAAAGGTTGGAAAACAACCCTAAAACGCTCTTCTGATATAGCCATTCATTTAAAAAGTGCCCAAGTAGAACGACCTAACTTTATAGGCGTTTTAGAAACCCTGAACATTTTTGGTCAAAACGCTGACTATATCGACAGATTTAGACAAGAGTTAGAAAATGAAGGCATACCCGTTAATGAAGGGTTAGAAGAGTTTGTTTTACCTTTATCACCTAAAGCTCAACTACCTAATAACCTTAATATTATTCGAGTTAAAGAAACCGTTGCCAATAAAGCTATAGGTGGTGCGGGTACAGCATTTTTGGAGTTAGCAAAACAGGTAGAATTAAAAACACCTGCCCAGTTGGAGGCTAGCGAGCAGAACTATTTTGTTGACCCAGCAAGGGTTATTTTAGACTTTTATCCGCAAGTTAAAGGCTTTGCTACCCAAAGAGACAACATTCAAGCTGCTGATGTACAAAACCAGCAAATCAGCATAAGTCACCTCGCTTTATTGGACACCCGCCGCTTGTACTTTGAGTTATTAGATTTCAAACGTAATAAGCGTTGGTCTAACTTAACTATTACAGAAGAAGTAGTTGCCAAGCTGCTTAGCGAAACTGGCTGGTATAAGCTATTAGCACCGAATGATGCTATGGAGCTAAGACGCTTTGAGAATCTAACCCTTTGGCATGATATGGCTATTGGCTTGCTTCGCAAATATTGTGAAATGTTTTACGGCTTGCGCCGTAAGCAGTGGGAAGGCGACAAACTAGAATACCGCTCCATTACAGAAAACAATAATCACCTACCTGGGGTTAATGATGCCAACCCTAACGGCAGCTACATTATTACTTTAGACCCTAGTAAAGCTGTGGAAGATACTAATAATCAAACGGTTAGTTTGTTAGCCCAGCTTGAAACGATTAAAGATAAGTTAGCTGCTAATGATATAGCTTGGCAAGGCAAAGTTATTGATGGTTTAGAGTTTATTTGGTGTGAACCACATTTCTATCAACCCCTAGTAACAGATGCTAATAGGCTGGATTTTAAGGTTTCACCTGTGCCATTAAATCTTGGTGAAGCAAGCTTTGTAAAAGACCTACAAAATGCCTATGCCAATAATTTATTTGCTGGTTATGAAGTGTATTTATTACGCAACCAAACTGGGCAAGGTGCTGTGGGAGTGTTTGTTGATGGGGGCTTTTACCCAGACTTTATTTTATGGCTGGTAAAAGATGGGCAGCAAAAAGTAATTTTTATTGACCCTAAAGGACTGCGTAACCATCACCCTAACGACCCCAAAGTGCGCTTTTTCTCAACCATTAAAGGTATAGAAGAAAAATTAAACCAGCAGGCAACTCAACCAAAAGTTGAACTGCATGCTTTCCTTATTTCTGAAACTCACTCAGCAGTATTAGAGAGTCAATGGCGAGAATATGAAGGCGAAAAGGTTACCCGTGCTCTTATGGAAAGCTGGAATATTTTATTCCGTGGTGAGGACCCTGACTATGTTAAAAAGCTTATAGAAAAAGTTAAGTAGTCTAGTCTTTAGCTAAAACAGGTAATTGCCTAACACTTGTTAGGTAATTACTTATGAAATAAAAACCCGCTCGATTTGTGCGTAACTTGCAAGCAAGCCCTAGGCATGGCGGGTGTATTGCTAATTATTTTAAAGCTAGGCTGTGCTTACTACAAACTTTAAGTGTTAACTATTTACTCGTATAAAGCGCTAATAAGTAGTCGCCATTTTGGCTTGGGTATGACTTACCCGTTTTGGTGTAGCCTAAGGCTTAAAACAGCTTGTGCATAACTTGATTGTTTTCATGGGTTGTAGCATAGCTTTTTTGACCTGTACATTAATGGCTTATTCGTGACAAAATTAAAGTGGATTTAATAAGAGGTTTTATCTATGAACCTGCAAAAAATTGAAAATGAAGCTCTGCACCTTACTAGAGAAGAGCGATCACAATTGATTCAACGGTTAGTGCTGAGTTTGGATTCCCCACCCGCAGAAGAGCTAAAAACAAACTGGTTGCATGAGGCGAGACAACGTGCAGAAGAACTAGATAATGGTTCAGTTCAAGCGATACCCGCTGCAGATGTTATGAAAAAGGCCAGAGCACTCATTCAATGAGCTATTTTTTTCATCCAGCAGCGGAAGCTGAGTTTTTGGAATCAGTCGGCTATTATGAGTCGAGTGTTTCAGGGCTGGGTAGTGCCTTTATAGAAGAATTTGAGGCTCTGGCCAGTCTAATAAGTGAGTCACCAAAAGCTTGGCAAGTTGAGCTGCAACCTGATATTCGCCGAGCACCTCTTGATAAATTCCCACTATCAATTATATATCGAGAAAAGCTAACAGGCTTTCAAATTTTGGCTATAGCTCATGACCGGCGACGGCCACAGTATTGGCTTGAAAGACGTAATCAGCATCATGCCTAAAGCAAAAAAATAAAAACGACTTAAATGTTCTACCCTAATCGATTGAAGTATTACAGTAAGTTCACTACCTAAGCTTTATACACAAAGTGCAGTGGAGTACAGTTGGTCACCTTCTATTTTAGTGTTGCAAACTAGCCTGCCTTATTAAATACGCCTGCTTTGTAACCAGGGTTAGGGTTTTTAATTGCACCTATAGCAACGCACCTACCAGCTTGGTTAATAAGCACTAGTTTTTCAGCTTGTAGAATACGGCCTCTTAAACCTACGGCGGTAACTTCACCACCTTCATTAATTAAGTGCTCGAAGTCTGCAAGCTCTTCTTGGCTGCAGTCTGCTGGTTTTTTTATTGTTGTTTCTAAGCTCATATTACTTTTTCCTTATTCTGCTGCTCTTGCTGCTCACGCTCTATCTTAGCGAAAATCTCTTCCAGCATCGGTGCCATTTCTGCATCTAACTTGGCATTTTTTCTATCAATAAACTCTCGCTCTTCTTGGCTTTTTTTCAGGTACTCTCTTTTTAGGTGTTGCCCCCAGTTAGTGAAAAAGCTGCCTTTCCTACCTTCTTGGTTAGCCATAATATACCCCTTCAAGTTAAGCTTGCCTTTGTGCCTTGGTCTTATTACAGATTAAAGCATGAGCGCGACAACTAGAGTCGCTAGAGGCTTTTTAATTTACCAACAGTTGTTGGACAATTTAGTGTTGCTGAGCAGGCTCCTTAATACGTGTCTAAATTAGCTAGGAATTTAAACATGACTTGGCGTGCAGATCAGCCTTACAACCAGTTACCGCGGGGCAGCTACTAGGCTAGCTTACACGGTACTGCTCTTCTAATCGGCTGTAGCCCATGCCTGCGTTTTTCTTCACTTGTATTTGCACTGGAATGCGTTCTTTTAAGGCTTCTACGTGGCTAATAATGCCGATGGTTTTGCCTTTGGCGTTTAAGTTGTCTAGGGCGTTGAGTGCCATTTCTAGGGTTTCGCTGTCTAGCGTGCCAAAGCCTTCATCTAAAAACAGTGATTCTATGCGGGTGTTTTGGCTAACCAGTTCCGACAAAGCCAAGGCCAGCGCTAAGCTAACTAAGAAGCTTTCACCGCCCGATAAGGTTTTAATGCCACGTTTTACATCGGCCTGCCAGGTATCAATAATTTCTATTTCTAATTCGGCTGCTTCGTTACGGCTTAGTTGGTAGCGATCATGCAGGGTAGTTAACTGCTGGTTTGCCAAAACAATTAAATGGTCTAGTGTTAAACCCTGCACAAACTTGCGGTATTTGCTGCCATCCCCTGAACCAATTAACCCAGCTAGCAGCTTCCATTGGTCAACTATTGTTTGCTCTTGCTGAATTTGTTTAACCAGGTCTGCTTGTGCGGCTCGGTTTTTAGCATCGGCTGCTAAGCGGCCTTCGACCTGCCCTAACTGGCGGTCGTGTTCGGTGACTTTTGCTTCTTGTTCTTCTAATAAGATCGCCAATTCTGCAAGGGCTAGTTCTGTTTTGGGTTGTTGGTTAAGTGTGGCTATTCTTTGCTTGGCGGCTTTTAACAGCGTATTGGCATCTTGTAGGGCGGCATCCAAGGCTTGTTTTTGTGCTTGAAGTTGTTCGGCTTCTGCTGCGGGTAGCAAGGCTTCTAGGTAAGCGGTTTGGTCGGCAAAAGGGCTGGCTTGTAATGCGTGTTGCCAATCGTCTGCCTGTATTTTGTGGGCGGCTTGGGCTTCTTCTAAACGCTTGGTTAGGCTTTGAATTTGTCCCTCTAGTGTTGCCAGTTGGCTTTTTTGTGCTTCTAGCTGCTTTTGGCTTTCTATTAAAGCTTGCTTACTATCGGCTAGTATTTGGCAGGCAGGTTTTTCTGCTAGGCCAAGGCTTTGCCAATAAGCTTGGGCGTTGGCTAGGCTTTCTTGGGCGCTACTTTGCTGGCTGGCTAACTGGCTAATACGCAGCTTTAAATCAGCCAATTTAGCAGTGTTGGCTTGCCAAGTTTGCGCTTCTTGCTGCCTTGCTGCTAACCAAGTTTGTGGGTTGTCGGGCAAGTTGTAGCCTAGTTCTGTTAGCTGTTGGTTAAGCTTTTCTTGCTGGGCTGCTTTTTCATTTATTTGTTTGTTTATAGCTTCTTGCAGGCTGTTTTGCTGCTGTTCTTTGTTGGTTAATTCATGCCCTTTTTCTATTCGCTTTTGTTCGCTAGCGGCCAGTCTTTGCTGGGCAGTGGCTAGTTGCTCTTCGCTTATTTTTAAGCTGGCTTGTGCTTGTGTAATGGCAGTTATGCGGGCTTGGTTGGCGGTTAAGTTTTGCTGGTAGCTGGTGTGGGCGGCGGTAAAGTCGGCAGCACTTAGATTACTGGCTAGGTTTAAAGCGGCTAAATGGGTGGCTTGGGTGGCGTAAAGGGTTGCTAGCTCTTCTTCTAAATTAGTTTGCTCAGTTATTAAAGACTCTTGCTTACTGTTAAGTCGCGCTAACTTTTCGCTGCAGGCTTGCCCTTCTGCTGTAACCCTTTCTAATTCAGCTTTTTTGGCCACCAGCTCTTGTGCTGTTACCGATACATTTAAGGCTTGGTAAGTTGCTATGGCTGGGTGGTCGCAAGAACCGCACAAGGGGCAGGCTTCTTCGGCTTGTAATTGTTGGCGATACGTTTCTAGGCTGGCAATGCGTTCTTCTTGTTTTAAAAGGCGCTCTTTATCGTCAACCTGTTCTTTTATTTGGCTATAAGCAAGTCGTAATGCAGCACGCTGTTTTTCTTGTTGCTGAATTGCTTCTGCAAGCCCAGCCTGTTCTTTTACTAGGTTTTCTAGGGCTGAATTTTTAGCAAGCAAGGTTTGGTAAAAGCCTTCTAACCACTGGTAATGTTTGTTTTGTTGGTACAGGTTGTTTAAGGCTTCTTGCCAACTTACTGGGCTGTGCCCTTCAAGTAGTTGTTCAAGCTTTTGTTCTTCTTGTTGCTTGGCTTCTTTTAAAGGTGCTAGGGCATTTTTCTCTTCCTCTAGCAGGCGGCTAAGTTGTTTTGCTTCTGCTTGAAGGGCTTCTAGTTCTTGTATAAAACCTTGCTGTTTTTGTTGGTTTTGCTCTAGATTGTGTTGCTGGGTAGTTAGCAGTTCAAACTGGTATTGCCAGTTGTTTAAATATTCTGCCAAGCGTCCGTGGTGGGTATTTTTTTCTACCTCTGCTAATAGCTTTTGTTCTTCTTGGCGAGTGGCTGTTAGCTGGTTATTAATTGCATTTAAGGCTTGCTGGGCATATTGGTAGCTTTGCCAAGAATAATCGGCCAGTTGGTTTTGGCACTGGTCTTTTTCTGCAAAAGCAGTATTTAGGTTTTGCTGGCTTTGCGCTATTGCTTGTTCGCTAGCCAGTAGGTTTTTATAAGCTGGTTGTAGCTGGGCTGCTGGCTGGTGTTGGGCAAGGCGTTGCATGGCCGGTGCTGCGGCTAGTTGTTCTGCGGCTGCCTTGGTTTGTTGTTCTTCTGCCTGTTGCTGGCTAGCCAGTGCTTCATCTAAATTGCTTCGCCATTGGTATTCTGCTTGGCGTTTTTGCTGTTCTTTTTTTAGTGCTGCCGCTTGGTTTGTTAATTGGGCTAGTTCTTCTTTAGCGGCGGTTAATTCTTCTGGCGTTAATAGCTGAAAACCTTCAGCTTTGCTGGTTAACTTAGTTAGTTCTAGGCTTAAATCTCTCTGTTTTTCATGCACATACAAAGAAATTTGTCCGTAAATTTCTGTACCGGTTAGCTGTTCTAACAAGCCAGCTCGGTCTTTGTTGTTGGCTTCTAAAAAGGCGGCAAAACCACCTTGAGCTAATAACATGGATTGAGTAAAACGCTCGAAGTTTAAGCCGGTTATCTCCTCAACTTTGCTTATTTTTTCATTAAGCTTGCTGGAAATGATTTCGCCCGTTGCATAGGCTAGCTCGCAGCTGGCGTTTTGTAATGTGCCGTCGGCTTTGTTATGCGCACGTTTTTGGCTCCAAAAGGCCCTATATTTTTTATCTTTAACAGCAAATTCAACTTCGACTAAACAGTCAGCTGTGTGGCGGGTCATTAATTCATTGGTGTTTTTGGAAATATTACTAAGGCGAGGCGTGCGGTGATAAAGCGCCAAGCAAATGGCATCTAGCAGGGTGGTTTTTCCTGCACCCGTGGGGCCGGTAATCGCAAACAGACTGCTGCCGTTAAAAGGTTCTTGGGTGAAGTCTATTTTCCATTCGCCTTTTATGGCGTTAATATTTTTAAGACGCACACTTAAAATTTTCATTAATCTGCCTCCTGCAAAGCTTCTAGCACTTGGGCGTGTAAGCCTTTAAGTGTTGTTATTTGTTCATCCGTTAAGGTTTCTTGGGCTAGGCGTTTGGCGAACACATCCTCTGGGGTGAGTTCTGCCAAAACTTCGCCTGTTTCATAGCTTAAACTGGTGGCTAGTTGCTTACGCTGGCGGCGCACTCTTAATACTTCTACCGGTAAATCGGCACACAGCTGGTTAACTCTTTCACTTAGGTCTGAATAAAAGTCCTCTTCTTCTACCGTCACTTCTAGCCAAGCTTTGGGTTCGGGTGCTAGCTCTTTAGCCAGTTGGCTTAGTTGTTCTTTTAGGCTGGCGAGGTTGCCTTTTAAAGCGATTAAACGCTGAAAGCTGGGAATGCGAATGGGCGTTACAGCGGTTAGGCCGGTGGCATCAAAATCGACACAAAGGATTTCTTTTTGGCGGTTGGTTTCATCAAAACTTAATGCAATGGGCGAGCCGCTGTAGCGAAGGTGTTCTTCACCCCCAACCTTTTGTGGGCGGTGAATATGGCCTAGGGCTAGATAGTCGAAGGCTGGAAAGGCGTTGGTGGGAAAGGCGCTTAAATTACCCACATAAATGTTGCGTACTGATTCCGTTAAACTAGCGCCTACAGTGGTTAAATGGCCGGTGCCTATGATGGGTAATTGAAGGTTTTGTTCTTTACAAAATGCAGTAGCTTTAGCAAAAAGTTGGGCGTAATGCTCAGTAATAGCTGCTTGTAGGCTGCCTTGTTTTTCTTCGGCACTTTGTCCGGCTTGGCTGTAGTGAATGTCTCTGGCACGAATAAAAGGCACGGCACAAAGTACTGCGCCTAGTTCACCATTGCGTTTTTTAAGTGGAATCAGTTGCTCGTCTAGGTTGTCACTAACGCTGGCAATCACTTGAGTGTTTAGTTCGGCTAAAAGGTCTTTGCTTTCATTAAGCATGGTGACTGAATCGTGGTTGCCAGCCAGAAGAATAAGCTGGCAGCCGGTGGCTTTCATTTGCAGAATAAATTGGTTGTATTGTTTGCGGGCGTAGCTGGGCGGCGTGCCGGTATCAAAAATATCGCCAGCCACTATGAGTGCATCGGCTTGTTGTTCAACCACGGTTTGAACAAGCCAAGCACACCAAGCGCGGTGTTCAGCTTCACGGGTTTTGCCCATAAAATGCTGGCCTAGGTGCCAGTCTGAGGTGTGAAGAATACGCATGAATTATTTCCCTATTTTGAACATTATTATTTTAGCGGTGTAGCAGCAGTGCTTAGCTTTATTACCTTAGCTTTTAGCTAACCAATCACCTTCTTCTACAGGCTCTTTGTCTGATAATTCTTCTTGGCTCATGTGGTAAATCCAAGCTTTTATTGGCTGCCCATTAGCTAGCTTTACTTCAATTTGGCTACGATTATAAAAGTCTGGGTAGCCTTCTAGCTGATCTAGCCTTGCAAAGGTTGCCTCGTCTACTAGATAAAGCTCGGCATGAATAGCTTTGTCTGCTTGATTATTCATGTAAACAGCTGGATAACTACCTAGACTAACCATGCTAAAACCAGCCAGCTTTAAGTTTGCTAAAATTTCTACTTCACCCATTAGGCCATGATTGTAGCCACCCTTGCGCAGCGTACCGTAAACTAAAACGTAGTTTTTTTCTTGCTGGCTGGCTTGGTTATTA
The DNA here is from genome assembly GCF_000422325.1 of Marinospirillum minutulum DSM 6287. GTDB lineage: Bacteria > Pseudomonadota > Gammaproteobacteria > Pseudomonadales > Halomonadaceae > Marinospirillum > Marinospirillum minutulum. The sequence continues at coordinate 35,077 of NZ_AULO01000009.1, read as the reverse complement.
GTCATAAATTACCCCTTGAATTATTTAACTGAGATAAGTTTAAACCCTAGCAGCGACAAAAAAGGTCGCAGGAAAATAAGCCAAGGGAAAAGCTTATTTCCTTTTCCTCTTATACCGCCTTGGTGCTGTGCCTTGGCCTTTTAGTCCTGCAAATTGTATTTGGTTTACTTGGTTAATAAGTTGCGACAAGCCTTCTAGCAAGGGCTGCATAAATTGGCTGTAGTTTAGGCGTTTTTCAGCAATGGCTTCTAGTTGGGCTTCCCAGTGGGCGGTCATATCGGGTACCACCATGGCTTCAGGTAGGGCTAAAATAAGTTGCCTTCCAATGGGTGTGGCATGAATTTCTTTGCCATTTTTGGTTAAAAAACCGCGTTTAAACAGTAGCTCTATAATGCCTGCACGGGTGGCTTCTGTGCCTAGCCCATCGGTTTCTCGCAGCACTTTTTTAATGTCTGGGTTGGCAACAAAGCGGGCTATACCTGTCATGGCGGCCAGTAGCGTGGCATCGGTAAAGTGTTTGGGTGGGCTGGTTTGTTTTTCATCCAATCGCCCATCAATGCATAAAACGCTTTCGCCTTTAACTACCTTAGGTAGCTGCACTGGAGCAAATTCTGGGTCTTGTTTATCGGCTGGGCGTTCGGGCAGCAGGTTTTTCCAGCCTTTATCTAGCACTTCTTTTTGGCGGCTAATAAATAGTCCACCACTCACCTGAGTATCAATTTGTTTTTCTTGGTAGGTAAAAGGCGGGTAAAACTGCATTAGATATTGTCTGGCAACCAGCTCATAAATTCTCTGTTCATCTTTGGATAAATGGCTAGCATCCATAGCACGGCTGGTAGGAATAATTGCATGGTGTGCGCCTACTTTGGCATCATCCCAAGCTTTAGATTTCAACGATAAATCTGCTTGTTCTACGGCTTTACCTAGTGCTGGGCTGGTTTTAGTTATGGCTTGGGTAACAGTATTTCTTTCTTGAAAATGCCCTTTAGGAAGGTAGCGGCAATCTGAACGTGGGTAGGTAATCAGCTTGTGGGTTTCGTAGAGCTGTTGGCAAATATCGAGGGTTTTTTGGGCATTAAAATTAAAGCGTTTAGATGCATCAATTTGCAAGGCAGACAAACTATAGGGCAAGGGCGCAGCTTGTTTTTTAACGCTTTCGCTAACAGCTACCACCTGCCCCGTTTGGTTAAGGGTTTTGTTGATGACCGTTTCTGCTAGCTTTTTTAATAACACTCGCCCCTCTTCATCCATATAAGCTTGGCAAGCGTCGCTAGGTTTCCACTTGGCGGTATAGGTTTGGTTTTGGTCGGTTTGAAGTTCAATAAACACTTCGTAAAAAGGCTTGCTGACAAACTTTTCTATGGCTAAATCTCGGTGTACTACCAAGCCTAATAAGGGCGTTTGTACTCTACCTACCGATAATACGCCTTGATAACCTGAAACTTGGCCTTGTAAAGTACACAGACGAGTCATGTTGATGCCGTAGAGCCAGTCGGCACGTGCTCTGGCTAAAGCAGAAGTGGCTAAGGGAATAAAATCCACATTGTGGCGCATATCTTTTAAAGAACGCTTAATTGCCGCTGGGTTCATATCACTAATTAAACAGCGCTGAGCAGCTAAGCGTTTGGCTTGGGGTACTTGGCAATAGTTAATAATTTCATCCACCAAAATTTGCCCGACCCTATCTGGGTCGCCCATATTTACCAATACTTTGGCTTGCTTAACTAGCTTTTTAACCACATTAAACTGCTTTTTAGTGGCGGGCTTAACTTGGTATTGCCATTCACTTGGCACTATGGGCAGGTGTTCTTTGCGCCATTTTTTATAGTCGGGGTTATAGGCTTCTGGTTCGGCCTGTTCTAGTAAATGACCTATACACCAAGTGACTACATCGCCATTGGCAAGCTGAATAAAACCATCACCCCTTTTATGTGGCTTAGGAAAAACATCAGCAACAGCTCTACCGACGCTAGGCTTTTCGGCGATATATAAAATCATGGTTTACCTTTACTTAAACCTCTCTCACGCGCAATTTAGATAGCTACTAAGCTTAGCTCAATTACAACCCGCTTTTTTAGAAACGTCTTCAATTCACCTATACCTTTAGTAGTCTTGTACTTAATTCGCTGGCTTTGGTAAAATTCTATTTCCTATTTTTAGGGTTTAGCATACAAGAGCCCCAAATTCTCACAGATTTATTCAGTAGTTAAAACTTGGAGACGCACAATGAAAGCACCCGTACGTGTTGCTGTTACAGGCGCAGCTGGCCAAATTGGTTATGCTTTGTTGTTCCGTATTGCTAGTGGCGAAATGCTTGGCAAGGATCAACCTGTTATTTTGCAGTTGCTCGATTTACCTCAAGCACAGGACGCGCTTAAAGGCGTAATGATGGAACTACAAGACTGTGCATTTCCTTTGTTAGCAGGCATGGTTGCTTCTGATGAGCCAGAAGTGGCTTTTAAAGACACTCAGGTAGCTATTCTTGTTGGTGCTCGCCCACGTTCAAAGGGTATGGAGCGTGCAGATCTACTCGCTGCTAACGCTGAAATTTTCACTGTTCAAGGCCGCGCTCTTAATGCTGCTGCTGACCGTAACGTTAAAGTTTTGGTGGTAGGTAACCCTGCTAACACCAATGCTTACATTGCTATGAAGTCTGCGCCAGACCTAAACCCTAAAAACTTTACTGCCATGCTGCGTTTAGACCACAACCGTGCACTAAGCCAGGTTGCTGAAAAAACCGGTAAAGAAGTTAAAGACATTAAAAACCTATGTGTTTGGGGTAACCACAGCCCAACCATGTATGCTGACTACCGTTTTGCCACCATTAACGGCGAAAGCGTTAAAGATATGATTAACGACCAAGAGTGGAATGCTAACGTTTTCCTACCTACGGTTGGTAAGCGCGGCGCGGCAATTATTGAAGCGCGTGGTCTATCTTCTGCAGCTTCTGCGGCTAACGCTGCAATTGACCACATTCATGACTGGTGGTTAGGTACTAATGGCGAATGGACTACTATGGGTATTCCTTCTGATGGTTCTTACGGTATTCCTGAAGGCACCATGTTTGGTTTCCCAGTAACCTGCGCTAATGGCGAATACGAAATCGTACAAGGTTTAGAAATTGATGAGTTCAGCCAAAAGTGCATTAATGTTACTTTGGATGAGCTAGAGCAAGAAAAACAAGGCGTTGCACACCTACTTTAATAGTTAGGTAAACGCTTAAAGCCCTACAAAGTTTATTTTGTAGGGCTTTTTTTATTAAAAAACTGTAAAAACTCTTTTTCTCTTAGCTGGGCTTGGTGAAGGCTAACTGCTTTAAAGCGCACTTCACTGCCGGGCAGGCGTTGGGCTAAGGCATCTAGACTGCGGGGTGTAACAGCACCCAGCTTTGGATACCCACCTATCGTTTGTCGATCATTCAACAAAATAATTGGCTGACCATCGGCTGTTACCTGTATTGCACCTAAACTTATTCCTTCTGAAATTAATCGTTCGCCAATAACCTTTAAAGGCGGGCCATCTAAACGTGCACCCATGCGATCCATTTGTGGGCTAAGGCGATAAGTTTCATTAAAAAAACGCGCTAAGCTTGCGGCAGGAAAACGATCGACCTGCGCACCTAAAATTACATCGAGTAATAATGGTTGTTTATAGTCTGGAATGTTAGCTGCCGGTACTTTAAAAGATTGCTGAGCTAGCTCTTTAGTTGTTAAAGACTGACAAGGTAATAAATCACCCTCTGCAACTTTTTGACCATTTTCATTCTGCCCACCCGTTCCTTCTCGCACTAGGGTTGCACAGCTACCACCTAGGTTTTGCGGCACACTAAAACCACCACCCACAGCTAAATAACTACGCAAGCCTGCTTTAGGGGCATCAAGTTGTAACTTATCGCCGGGCATTAAATTAATGCTCGACCATAAAGCTTGTGGCTGGCCATTAATTGTAAAGGGAACCTCTGCTCCGGTAATGGCAATGCGTGTTGCTACTTGGCTTATTAGTTGCAAACCACCAAAGGTAATTTCTAAAGCAGGTGTATTGTAATTATTACCTAACAAACGATTGGCCCAAGCCCAAGCGTGCCTGTCCATCGCGCCACCATTGGCAAGCCCTTGGTGCATTACTTGGTTGCGCCCTGCATCTTGCAATAGGGTTAAAAACCCAGCATTAATAATCTCTAACCCGTTTTTTGGCTTGGTTGTTTTAGTCATCTAACTGCCCACCTAAGGCTTGGTATTCAGCAAAATTTATGGCTCTAAACTTAACCTGCTGCCCTGCATTTAAAAGGCTAGCGGGTTCGCGCTTAGGGTCAAAAAGTGTAAGCGGTGTGCGGCCAATTAAATTCCAGCCACCAGGTGAAGCTAAGGGGTAAAGCGCTGTTTGGGTATCAGCAATGCCTAGGCTACCTGCGGGCACTTTGATTCTTGGTGTGGCAAGGCGTGGCGCGGCTAGTTGTTCTGGTACTTCGCCTAAATAGGCAAAGCCTGGTGCAAAACCTATCGCAAAAACTTGATAAGGCTGACTAGAATGAAGCTCTATAACCTGCTGTTCCGTTATTCCTGCCAGTTCAGCAATGCGTGGTAAATCTGGGCCGACTTTTGCATCGTACCAAATAGGAATTTCAATAATATTGGTGGCTAACTGGCTGTTAGTGCTTGTGGATAGATTATTTAACAGCGGGGCGACATCGGCCATTAAGCTGGCAAGGTCATCTTTTAATAGATTATAGCGCAGCATAATTGAGGTATAAGAAGGCACTACATCTAATAGGCGAGCACCTAGCTGCTGACGCAAGGCCTGAGCCGCTTGTTGAATTGGATTCACTAAGGCTAGCTCAATACGCTCACCAAAATGCAGGGTTACCGTATCAACGCCGGTTATATCGTAGCGCCAATGCATTAGGCTTTTTCTCCTAAGGCTGCGCGTATGGCTTTTACCGCTTTTATTGATTCTGGGTTGTCGCCATGCACACAAAGCGTATCTGCTTCTAAGATTAAATCTTCACCCTCTAAGGTTTGAATGGCTTTTCCTGCCGCTAACTTGGTTGCCTGTTCCACTATGGTTTCTTGTTGGTGATAAACCGCACCGGGGGTGGAACGAGAAACAATAAAGCCTGCTTTGTCATAGGCTCGATCAGCAAAGGCTTCTAATAAAAGAGGAACTTGGTAATCGGCACACAGCTGTTTTAAGGCGCTATTATCTGCTGTCGACATGGCCATTAACGCTAAGGGTAACGGTGATTTTTTAACCGCCAGCATAACTGCCTTAAGCACTTTTGAATCACGCATCATATCGTTATAAAGCGCACCATGAGGTTTTACATAACTTAGCTTGCCACCTTCTGATGCAGCAATGTTTTGTAGCGCTCCAATTTGATAAAGCACTAGGGCGGTAATTTCTTCGGGTGTACAGGCCATAGAGCGGCGGCCAAAACCTTGCAAATCTGGATAAGCAGGATGCGCACCTAAGCTAACGCCTTGGGCTAAAGCTAGGTGTACAGTTTTTTGCATAACACTAGGGTCACCTGCATGGAAGCCGCAGGCAATATTGGCTTGGTCTATTAAGGGCATTACTTGGTCATCTAGCCCCATAGTCCAAGCACCAAAGCTCTCACCTAAATCACAATTTAATAGCATTAGCTCACCTCTCCCTTACTTTATTAGCTATTCAACAACCTACCACCTTAACAATTTATCGATAAATTACCTGTATTACAAAGAATATTTATCTATGAATTTTTAACAAAAGGTTTGACACTGGAAAGCTAGGCAGCTAGCTTTCACTTAGAGACTGCTTACCTAAAGCATGAATAGGCTGTCTTCAAAATAATAATTAGTGGTCGACCGGAGATTAACATTATGATTTTCAAAGCAAAAAAACTACAAAGTAAGCTGCAATATTTTACCGCAGCCGCTTTTCTAACCTTGGGTGCAACCAGCCTACAAGCTGCAGACTGGGATATGCCTACCCCTTACGGTGACACTAACTTTCATACCGTCAACATTAAGCAGTTTGCAGATGAAGTACGTGAAGCCACTGATGGCGAGCTAGATATTACTGTTCATAGCAGTGGCTCACTCATTAAACATGCCGACATTAAAAATTCCGTTCGTCGTGGATTAGTACCTATCGGCGAAGTTATTATGTCGCGCCTTGCCAATGAAGATGCGCTTTTTGAAGTTGACTCTGTGCCTTACCTGGCAAGCAACTACGAAGAATCTTGGGACTTATGGCAAGCTTCTAAAGGCATTCTTTCAGAGCGCCTAGAAAAGCAACGTTTAATGCTATTGTTTGCAGTGCCTTGGCCTCCTCAGGGTATTTACACCAGCTTTCCTGTTAAAACGGGTCAAGAGCTACGCGGTGTAAAAATGCGCGCTTATAACAAGTCGAGTGAGCAAATTGCTAACTTGCTGGGTGCTTTACCTACCCAGGTTGAAGTACCAGATATTCCAACAGCCTTTGGTACAGGTCGTGTCGATGCCATGATTACTTCGCCTTCTACCGGTGCAAACACGCGTGCTTGGGATTACCTAACCGACTTTAACCATGCCCAACTTTGGTTACCTAAGAACATGGTTATCATTAATGCTAAAGCCTTTGATCGTTTATCTGATGATGCAAAAGCTGCTGTAATGGCCGCTGCTGAGCGTGCTGAAAAACGTGGTTGGGCTGCTAGTAAAGAAGAAACTGAAGCCAAAATTGCCATTATGCGTGATAACGGCATTCAAATTTCTGAACCTTCAGAAGCCTTAATGACGCGCTTAAAAGCAGTAGGTGAATCTATGACTGCGGAATGGCTAGAGCGTGCTGGTAAAGATGGTGAGAAGCTTATTAAAGCTTATCGCGCTAAGTAATTAACTGTTTATTTAATGCCCGCTGAGCAGGAGTGGCAATGCGTAAAGTACTTAATAATTTATATCGGTTAGGGGGTGCGCTTTCTGCCCTTCATTTAACTGCCATTATGCTGCTTATAGTGCTACAAGTGCTCGGTCGGGTGCTAGATAAACTATTACTTTGGGTAGGCATTAATCCTTTAGGATTACACCTACCCGGCTTGGCAGAAATATCTGCTTTCTTACTTCTAGGTGCTACCTTTTTTGGTTTGGCTTACACCTTCTGGCAAGGTGGACACATACGCGTAACGCTTATAATCCAACGCTTACCTCTGTGGCTACAGCGCTGGTTAGATTCTTTGATGGTGCTTATCGCCATGGCAATTACTGCTTTTGCTTTATGGTTTAGTGTTTTGTTAACCCTTGATAGTTACGATTATGGCGATTTATCTATAGGTATGGTGCCAGTGCCTTTATGGTTGCCACAAGTGGGTATGTCTTTAGGTTTGCTTTGGTTATTAATTGCATTAACCGATGCTTTATTTTCTTTATTGAGTGGTCGTATCACTCAACTCGACACTGACGCCCCGCAGGAGTAACCGATGGATATGATTTGGATGACCCTCATCCTATTGCTAGTTCTCTTAGCACTATTAGGCGTTGGTTTATGGGTTGCTTTTTCTTTAACTGCTATAGGTTGTATTGCTTTATTTTTCTTTAGCGGTATTCCCGTTGGCGATAGCTTAGCCACTGCCTTTTATAGTTCCAGTGTTTCTTGGGAACTAGCAGCTTTACCTATGTTTATTTGGATGGGTGAAGTGTTATTTCGCTCTCGCCTTTCTGAAGAAATGTTTCGTGGCATTGCCCCTTGGGTAGGTAAAATTCCGGGGCGTTTACTGCATACCAACATAGTGGGCTGCGGTATTTTTGCTGCAATATCTGGCTCGTCGGCTGCTACCGCTGCCACCATAGGCAAGATGACAATTCCTGAATTGGATCGTCGTGGTTACAATAAAAACCAAGTATTAGGAACCTTGGCAGGCTCGGCTACCCTGGGCTTATTAATTCCACCTTCTATTATTTTGATTGTTTATGGCGTAGCCACTGAGCAGTCAATAGCACGTTTATTTGTAGCCGGTATTTTACCCGGCCTTATGTTGATGGCACTGTTTGCTGGTTATGTGATTATTTGGTCTTTGCTTAACCCTAAAGGTGCACCTGCGGGTGAGTCTGAAAAGCTTTCTTTTGTAGAAAAGGTTAAGCGTAGCAAACCATTAATCCCAGTTTTCTTGTTAATAGTAGGCGTTATAGGCTCAATTTATACTGGCTTAGCTTCACCCACTGAATCTGCAGCGGTGGGCGTTGCTTTAGCACACTTACTATCGGTTCAATCCGGCTCAATGAACTGGAAAACTTTCCAGTCTGCTTTGATGGGTACGGTTAAAACCTCTTCCATGATTGCTTTTATTTTAGTTGGTGCTAGCTTCTTAACAACCTCTATGGGTTTTACAGGCATACCAAGAGAACTGGCCGCTTGGATAAGTACACTTGGTTTATCGCCGCACATGCTTTTATTTGTACTTACCTTATTTTTTATTGTGCTTGGCTGCTTTTTAGATGGTATTTCTGTAGTGGTACTAACCACTTCCATTATCTTACCTATGGTGCAAGCAGCAGGCATTGATCCGCTGTGGTTTGGTATTTACCTAGTCATAGTGGTAGAAATGAGCCAGATAACACCGCCAGTAGGGTTTAATCTGTTTGTGATTCAAGGCTTAACAGGCGAGAATATTCTTCGCATTGCTTGGGCTGCCTTCCCTTATTTCCTATTAATTTTATCAGCCGTTATATTGATAACTATTTTCCCGGAAATCGTAACCTACCTTCCTAGCCAGATGGGTAACTAATCATTAAAACTTAGAGTGAAAAAATCTAACAATGAGCAACAAGACAACTAAAAACCTTGATTCAGCAGCGCCAACTAAGCCAAACCGTAAAATTGGCCCTATAGTGTCATCAGCGCACTTGGCTTCTGGCCGTTCCAGTGAACTGTCTGAGCTGGAGTTTGGTTTGATTGTTGCTAGTAATGCTTTTAATCGTTGGATGATTCACTGTGCAAGTGCTGCGGGAATACCTGATATGAGCCCTTTAGATGTGCTGGTATTACATAGCTCTAACCACCGCAGCCGCGCAAAAAAAGTATCCGATATTTGCATGGTTTTAAATATTGAAGATACCCACACGGTTACTTATTCATTAAAAAAACTGCTTAAACAAGAGCTGGTTCAATCTGAAAAACGTGGTAAAGAAACCTTTTATTCAGTGACCGACAAGGGTGCTGAGCGTTGCAAAGTTTACAGCGAGGTTAGAGAAAACTGCTTAGTAGACTCACTTAAAACACTGGGTTTTGGTAAGGATGATTTAGGTGAAGTGGCTGTGTTGTTGCGTGGTATTTCAGGCTTATACGATCAAGCGGCAAGGTCTGCCGCTTCACTATAAATAGCTTTTTATTTTGGTCGAGCAATACTAAATATTTTATCTATTCCTGTATAGCTTGCACCGCCTAGTCTAGCCAGTGGGTTAATAGCTTTGGCATCTACTAGGTAGCGTCCTTTTTCTTCGTCTTCTTCAATAGCAGCATCATCTATATAAGCTTGAATTAGCTCAGCATAGATGACTGCCTGTTTTTGATTGCCTAAATAATGAACTTCATGCAGTTTGGCATGAAAGGCAACCGGGGCAGCTTTTAATCGTGGTAAGGGGCAGCCGGGGAATTCAACCAATTCATTATCTTTTATTAACTCTAATTCTGACTTGCCATAAGGTAAGGTTGCGGCACTGGCTGTTACATCTTCTGCCTGAGCAATTGCGGGCAGGTGAATAACAAACTCCCGCCCAGAAAGAATATTGTGCCTTGTGTCTTTGGCTTCTTCGGCTGTTTTTTTACCGATTGACATCATAACAATGGGTGGGCCTGAACAAACGCCATTAAAAAAAGAAAAAGGGGCTAGATTAAGCTCGCCATTATCTGAAGCAGAAAGCACCCAAGCAATGGGGCGAGGAATTAGTGTTTGCGTCATCAGGTGATAACAGGTGTTAGGTTTTAGCGAGGCTAAATCCAATAGCATTGCATTCTCCAGCAAAAGAATATTTGTTAACGAGGCTGTAGCTCGGCCTGCATTTCGTTTAGCCGATTAGTTACCTCATACACAACGTAGGTAGTAGTATCTGGCCAACCACGATGAACTAAAATACGTAAATCACCCCGTTGCCATTCAAATTCTACAGGACCTTCTGCACGACGACCAAGTACACGTTGCCAAGGGCCTAATTCTTTACGAACCCCTTCAGCAACTTGGCGCACTTGCTCAGTATCTTTTTCTGAACGGTAAGTAATTTCAGCCACAGCAAAAAGCTGATCTTTTAGGGTGTAACCTAACGTCATCTCTGTCGCCCCTTTCTTCCATTCACTCGGGTCGTAAAGGTCGTAAGGGTAAGTATCAACCTCTCTTACCACTTTAACTTCGCTTGATCGAATGGCTTTACGCATTGCCGTTCGATTAGCAGAGTCCAGCGCTAATCCAAAAAGTTCAATACTCTGGCTAAGCGTTACCTGATGCATCCAAGCCATTGTTCCGTCAGCCAGTTGCACTTGCAGCCAAATACCCTCACGTGCCATCTCAGTTACACTTGTGCCTTTAGGCAGCTGGCTAACTAAATCTGCGGAGGTTTGTGGTAAAGCACGTGCATTACCAACAGGTACAGAAACCTGCCAAATATCGCCTTCTGCTGCATTGACTAGCGGCGCAGTAAATAAAAAAAACAGGGTAAAAAGACTGCTGACCACTCGCTTTTTTAGTCGTAAGGTTTGTTTTGTCATTCCTTTCATCGTTTTCCTATCCACCTGCTTAAAAGCCTGCTCTTTTTGATTTTTAATGACGAGCTTTAGTGTTTGTTGCATAAGATAACCACAGCGCTAAGATAATCGCAAATACCTTAGCGGCTTTATTAATAGTAGTATTGTAAAGGCTTTTTATAACCAGCCAAATACAGCAGGAATATGCTGTTATTCAGTGTTTTTATAGCTGTTTTCTTTCTCTCTAGGCCTAAATGGATACTTCTAGTGCTTTGTTTGCTTTTCTTTACCGTGTAAAGGTTTTTTATAAAGTTTTGTAAACCCTAGGGTGAAAGTGGTTATTTTTTTACTCTAAGGGCAATCATTTGATTTCTACCCCTTTCATGCCTAGGTTATTACGGTATGATGAAGCTTAGCTACTACCAAAAAAATTGTTAGCAAATTAATTTTAAACCGGGAATATAAGCGAGAGACCTATAAAGTGGACGCACACCAATCACCCCATATTTTGATTGTTGAAGATGATGCTCGTCTTGCAACCTTGACCCGTGAATACCTAGAAGGTAATGGTTTTCAAATTTCCATTGAAGGCGATGGCTCACGTGCAGTTGAGCGAATTTTTCGCGAAGAACCAGACCTAATCATTCTCGATGTAATGCTACCAGGTGAAGATGGCTTAAGCATTTGTCGCAAGGTTAAAATGGAAAAAGACATTCCTATTTTAATGCTCACGGCCCGTACCGACGACATGGATCAAGTAGTTGGTTTAGAAATGGGCGCAGATGACTATGTTGCCAAGCCAGTTCGTCCTAGGGTTTTACTCGCTAGAGTTCGCGCCTTATTGCGTCGTGCTGAGGCACAAACCGCTGCACCTGATACCACAACCACTCATGCAGCCCGCTTAGATTTTGGTGACCTAGTTATCGATTCGTCTATGCGTGAAGCCTGGTTGAACACTGAAACCATCGATTTAACCAGTGCTGAGTTCGATCTGCTTTGGTTGCTCGCCTCCAATGCTGGCCGTGTTTTAACGCGTGAAGAAATTTTTACTGCTTTACGTGGCATAGAATACGATGGGCAAGACCGCTCGATTGATGTGCGTGTTTCTAGAATCCGTCCTAAAGTTGGTGATGACCCCATGCACCCACGCCGTATAAAAACTGTACGCAGCAAGGGCTACCTTTTTGTTAAAGAACTTTAATAGCTTTCTAGCTAAGCATTTAACTAAAAGCTGATGTTAGGTTTTAATCGTCAACATAAGCGCCTAGGTAATATTTTTTTACGTGTTTACCTAGGCGTGTTGGGTGCTTTTGTAGGCACGCTTTTACTGAGTGTCTTTTTAGTCAACCTCTCCAATCAAATTCGCCTTGAAGCCTACCATGAAGATCTATTATCTGGACTTTATGCCACCCTAGTAGAAGACTTTGCACAGGTTCCTGCTAACCATGAAACCGAGTGGCTGCAAGAAATAAACCTAACCCTTGGTATAAACATTACAATTAGCGACTTAAATACACAGGATTTAAGCAGACGCCAATTAAACCGTCTTCAAGAAGGTCGCCTTTTAGTTATTAATGAAACTGACCCTATAAAGCTGCTCTTCCCTACACACACTTCTAAGCAGCTACTAGTAACCCAGCTATCTAGAGTTACCGAACAACAAGCCAGTGCTTCTACTTACCTTGTATTGCGTGATTTACAACGCACTCCAACTGAACTAAGACAACAACGACTTACCCAGCTTAGCCAACACTTTTCTTACCCCTTAGAGCTTTTAACCGTCCTGCCTGAAACAACAGATCAACTGCAAAAGCGTCGTTTAGCTAGGGGCGAACAAGTCAGTCTTTTCCTAGACAAAGAACGCAGCATTATTAGTTATATTCAGCTAGGCGACTCTAGCTGGTTAAAGGTTGGCCCAGTACGACTTTTTAATAGCTATCCCACACTTTTGGTTGTTAGTGTGTTTTTAGCTTCGCTACTTATGCTGGCAGCATCTATCTGGTGGTTTTTGTATGGCCTAGAAAGCCGCCTACGCCATTTAGAAAGGGCTTCAACCCAGTTAGCAGCAGGCAACCTTCATGCTCGCGTTAAAGTTAGTGGCGATGACTTTATAGGCAAGCTTGCCCTTGCTTTCAACCGTATGGCAGAGCAGCTACAGCGCCTATTACGCACGCAACAAGAAATGATTCATGCTGTATCTCACGAGCTACGCACGCCTGTTGCCAGAATACGCTTTGGCCTACAAATGATTGAAGACTTAAGTGAAGAAGGCAGCCCTCATAAAATGCTTGCCAAGCAAATTGACGGTATGGATCACGATATAGATGAGCTAGACACGCTTATTGATGAAATTTTAACCTATGCCCGCTTAGGACAAGAAAAACTTCAATTACAGTTTATTAGCCAAGATGTTACTGGGTTAATTAGTGAAGTTTTGTATGGTTTTGAGCGTACCAACCCTAATTTAAACATTAGCTTCATTGTAAATAACCCAGCCAACCTTAGCCCCAAAGTCGATATAGAAGGCCGCTACTTTCAGCGTTCAGTACAAAACCTAATAGGCAATGCAGTGCGCTATGCAAAGCAACAAATACGTATTAGCTGCCACCTAGAAAATGACAGCTTTCGTGTGGATGTTGAAGATGATGGGGCGGGAATACCTGAAGAAGATTGTCAGCGTGTTTTTATGCCTTTCTCTCGCCTAGATGATAGCCGTACACGTAGTTCTGGTGGTTATGGCTTAGGCTTATCTATAGTGCAGCGCATCGTTTACTGGCATAGAGGGACAGCTTTAGTCGATCGTAGCCCTGACTTGCTAGGCGCTCGTTTCAGTTTAATTTTTCCTCGCACCCAGTCTGATAAACTACCGCCTTTACAAGTGCCGCCCCAATAGGTCAACCATGCCCGACATCGTACTTTATCAGCCTGAAATACCGCCCAATACCGGTAATATTATTCGTTTATGCGCCAACACCGGTTTTCGCCTTCATTTAATTGAACCCTTAGGTTTTGTGCTAGATGACAAACGCCTACGCAGAGCGGGTTTGGATTACCATGAATGGGCAGCCGTGAGTGTACACCCAAGCCTAGAAGCGCTATTAACTAGCCTTAACCCTAAGCGGGTTTTAGCTTTAACTACCAAGGGTAAGCGCTCCTATCATCAGGTAAACTACCGTGATGACGACCTGTTAATTTTTGGCCCTGAAACCCGTGGTTTACCAGCCGAGTTTATTGAAAGCCTACCAGCAGAACAGCGCATACGTATTCCTATGCTACCTAATAGCCGTAGCATGAACCTATCTAACGCTTGCAGCCTAATTGTTTATGAAGCTTGGAAGCAGCTGGGTTTTACAGGTGCTGAGCTAACACTTGACTCAACATCAGCTGCAACCCTTTAAGCCAGACTAGCCACTATTTGAGCAATAACTTTTACTATGCAAAAAATTCTTGCCCGCTTAAACGAACATCAGTTAGAAGCCGTTAAACAAGTGGATAGCCCACTGCTAGTTTTAGCCGGTGCGGGTTCAGGCAAAACCAGTGTTATTACTAGTAAAATGGCCTATTTAATTCGCAATCGTGGCATGGCAGCTCGTAACATCTGTGCCTTAACTTTTACCAATAAAGCCGCCCGTGAAATGCGTGAACGGGTGAACAAAATGCTCAGCCGCGAAGAGGCCAAAGGTTTAACCGTTTCAACTTTTCACTCCCTAGGCTTAGACATTATTCGCAAAGAAGTTAAACATTTAGGCTATAAAAGTGGTTTCTCTCTCTTTGATACCGAAGACACCAAGGCTTTAATGCGTGATTTAATGCACAAGGATGAGCAAGCCGATACCGACACTATTAACCAGGTTCAATATTTAATTTCTAATTGGAAAAATGATTTAGTTGAACCAGAAGAAGCAGCCAACCTAGCAAGCGACAACCCTAAAAGCCCACTGGCTGCTAAGGTATATGAAGAATATAACCGCCACTTGCGTGCCTATAACGCTGTTGATTTTGATGACTTAATTCGCCTGCCTGTACTGCTTTTTCAAAACCAGCCAGACGTGTTAGAAAAGTGGCAACACCGAATGCACTACCTTTTGGTAGATGAATACCAAGACACCAATATCAGCCAATACCGCTTGGTTAAGTTGCTCACCAACTTAAGAAAAACCTTTACTGTGGTAGGTGACGATGACCAGTCCATCTACTCTTGGCGAGGTGCTAGGCCAGAAAACCTTAATCAACTGAGTGAAGACTTTGTTAATTTAAAAATTATTAAGCTAGAACAAAATTACCGTTCAACTGAACGTATTCTAAAAGCTGCTAACCAGCTAATAGCCAACAATCCCCATGTGCATGAAAAAAAGCTGTGGAGTGAACTCGGTTTTGGTGACCCTATTCGAGTAATAGAATGCCAAAATGAAGAAGCGGAAGCCGAACGAGTAGCGGCAGAAATAATGACCCGACGCATTAAAGAGCGCTGCCACTGGAAAGATTTTGCTGTGCTTTATCGGGGTAATTTCCAGTCGCGTATTTTAGAAATAAAACTGCAAGCCTTTCAAATTCCTTACAAAATAAGCGGCGGTACTAGCTTTTTTGCTCGCAATGAAATCAAAGATATTATGGGCTACTTGCGGCTACTCATTAACCCAGCAGACGATAACGCTTTTTTACGCATTATTAATATTCCACGCCGTGAAATTGGACCGGCTATTTTAGAAAAACTAGCCACCTATGCAAAAGATCGTGAAATCAGTCTTTTTTCAGCCTGCGATGAAATGGGTTTAGAGCAGTACTTAAAAGCAAACCAAGTGGAGCGTTTAAGACGCTTTACGCATTGGCTAGGCCGTATTATGCAGCAGTGTGAAACCGGTGACCCTATAGCCGCCTTAGGTGAAATGATTCGTGACATGGATTACGAAGCTTGGCTACACCAAAATGCCAGTTCACCCACTGTCGCAGAACGCCGCTATGCCAATATTTGGGTATTAATAGATTCTTTAGCAGAAACCTTAAAGCGAATGCAGGAAGACGACGACCAAGTAGGTATTCGTGAAGCCATAGCCCGCTTGGTTCTACGTGATTTATTAGAACAGCAAGAAGAAGAGGATGATTCTGACAAGGTACAACTCTTAACTTTGCATGCTTCTAAGGGGTTAGAGTTTCCTCAAGTATTTTTAATTGGCATGGAAGAAGAGTTGCTACCCCACCGCAATTCCATAGAGTCAGATACTATTGAAGAAGAAAGACGCCTTGCTTACGTGGGCATAACGCGTGCCCAAAAGGTATTAACCCTTTCTATGGCAAAGCAGCGTAAAACTTATGGTGAAATGTTCGACTGCACACCCAGCCGCTTTTTAGATGAGCTACCAGAAGAAGATTTAAAGTGGGAAGGCCGCAATACAGAAGAAGAAACCAAAGAAGATAAGGTGCAACGTAAAAAAGACCGGATTAGCGCTTTAAGAGCCATGCTGAATAGCTGATGTAAAAAAAGCCTGCATTAATGCAGGCTTTTTTGTTTTAGCGGCTAGCTTCTACTATGTAATCTACGGCTGATTTAACTTCGTCGTCAGACAGCTTAGGGTTACCACCTTTAGCTGGCATACCGCGAATACCATTGATAGAGTGATCATACAAAGTAGCTATTCCCTGCTCTATACGTGGTGCCCAAGCTGCAGCATCGCCACGCTTAGGAGCGCCAGCTGCACCCGTATCATGGCAAGACATACATAAACCGTTATAAACATCTTCTGCAGATTTAGGGCCAACCACTACAGGCGCAGCTACACCGCCACAATCCATACCCTGCAAGCAAAGCTCACCCGATGGCTTAAGGCGTTCAGCAATAGCGTCTGCACTTACGTTACTGGCCGTGGCTTGCGCTGCAATTAAAAGGCCTAAACCTAAAACAGCTGCTGCAGCCAGAATACGGGCAACCTGAATGTTATGTTTCACTCTCACCACCTCTAGTCTGTTTTTTTGGGCAACTAGGATAAGATTCATAACCCTTAAGCCTGCTGTTGCCTGTTGTATTTAATTTAATGCTAAAAATTTGTGGGCTGATTATACCCAACTAAGCACAGCTGCGTAACCATCTATCTAATGATCTTTTGTCGCATAAAGAATTATTATCTTGCGAAATAAATGTAAGCTGCTTAAATAGAAGGCAGTTTTAGCGTTCCCGCTTTGCATGGAGGTGGAAGTGTCTCAGTTGTTAATTCGTTATTCTCGTATCCTTGAAATCATTGGTGATATCGTCAAGGTACAGGTTCCCGCCTCTGAAGCTAGCTCTTCGCAAATCAGCTTTGGTGACCTAGCATTAATTGAAGGCAGCACAGATAACCAAGATGTACTACCCAGAACCGCTCAGGTTATTTTATTAAAAGGTGAAGAGGTTTCGTTACAGGTTTTCTCTGGTACTAAAGGCCTTTCTACCCATTCTGTTGTGCGCTTTCTAGGTCGCCCTATGGAAGTTACCTTTTCTCCCAATATTTTAGGTCGTGCTTTTTCTGGTACAGGCAGCCCCATAGATGGCGGCCCTTCTTTAGCTGATGAACCTAAAATAGAAATCGATGGCCCTACCGTTAATCCAGCCAGACGTATTCTAGCTTCTCGCATGATTCGCACCGATGTGCCGATGATTGATGTGTTCAATTGCCTAGTTGAAAGCCAAAAAATCCCCATTTTCTCTGTTGCTGGTGAACCATATAACCAGCTATTAGCCCGCATTGGTTCGCAAGCCGATGCTGATATCATTGTTTTTGGCGGTATAGGCCTTATTTTTGATGACTACCATTTCTTCCGCAAAACCTTTGAAGACTCAGGTGTTTCAGCACGTACCGTAATGTTTGTACATCAGGGTTCTGACCCAACGGTAGAAGCCTTGCTAGTTCCTGATATGGCACTGGCGGTTGCTGAACGTTATGCCGTTAATGAAGGTAAGCGTGTATTGGTACTGTTAACTGATATGACAGCCTATGCCGATGCGCTTAAAGAAGTTGGTATTTCTATGGAGCACGTCCCTTCTAACCGTGGTTATATTGGTGACTTATATTCTCAGCTAGCAAGACGCTATGAAAAAGCCTGTGACTACAAAGGCGCAGGTTCAGTAACGATTCTTTCGGTAACCACCATGCCCGGCGATGATGTGACTCACCCAGTACCCGATAACACGGGTTATATTACCGAAGGGCAGTTTTACCTAAACAATGGCGTTATTGATCCTTTCGGCTCGCTGTCACGCTTAAAACAACACGTTATTGGTAAGGTAACCCGTGAAGACCACAGCCAAATTATGAACACCCTAATTCGCTTTTATGCTGCCGCACAAGATGCCCAGCAAAAGCAATCCATGTCGTTTGACTTAAGTGAATTCGATGAGCGAGTGCTTAAGTTTGGCGAACTTTTCCACGAACGCTTTATGGAAATTAGCATTAGTATGCCGCTTGAAGAAGCCTTAGACCTAGGTTGGCAAACCCTTGCAGAATGTTTCAAAGAAGAAGAACTGCTAATGCGCCAAAACTTAATTGATAAGTACTTCCCTAAACAAACCGCTACTGAAAACGCCTGACAGGAGTTGCAGCCGTGAGAAAGGTAGCACTGAATAAAAGCACGCTAAATAAAGAAACGGGTAAGGTTAAGGCCTATAAAAAGTTTGTTCCTGCGCTAGACTTAAAGCGCAAACAACTCTTAGCCGCGCGTGCCAAAGCACGCCAAGCACTCTTAGAAGGAACCCAAGAGCTAGAAGCGCTGCACCGTGAAGTAAGCGAACAGCTACCTATGCTGGCTAACTTTCCTGGTGCGGTTGATAAACTGATTGATGTGCAAGAAATTAAAGTGGGGCAGGTTAACTTGGTTGGCTTGTTACTACCTGAAATCACCAGTTTAAAACTTGCCATCAAACCCTATTCTTTTTTAGCCACTGATCACTGGATGGATCATTTAGCCCGCTTGTTAATTAAAGCAACAGAAATAGAACTGCAACAAAAAATATTGAATAAGCGCTTAGAATTACTCAATAAGGGTGTGCAAAAAACCACTCAGCGCTTAAATCTCTTTGATAAAGTGCTTATTCCTCAAGCACAAAAGAATATTCGTAAAATTCGTATTGTGCTTTCCGACAATGAGCGGGCAGCTGTAGTTACTTCTAAAATAGCTAAAAACAAACGACTTAAGGCAGAACAGGCATGAGTATTCTGCAACTTAAAAAAGCCTCGTTAATTGGCTTAACAGAAAACAAAATGCACACCCTAGACAAGTTACAAAAGCTAGGTTTAATGCATATTATTCCTCTACAAGAAGTCAGCACCCACAAAGTAGAAGAAGATGAAGAAATTAATCCAGAGCTTTTAAAGCGCTCTTTGCAATACCTGCTTAGTTGTCCTAACAAGCGCCGCCAAGTTACCCGTGAAAACAAGTTTAATCTAAAAGAAGTGGTTCATGCCGTTGATAAAAACCACTCAGAGCGTCTTTCGCTCACGGAAGAGCGTGATTTCTTAGAAAAACGTATAAAAGATTTAGAACCTTGGGGCGAGTTTTCGCTACCCGATTTAAATGATTTAAACCATCAGCGTTTTTGGTTTTATCTAGTTCCCAACTTTAAAATGAAAGAAGTGGCAACCACCAGCCTACCTTGGACAGTGGTTCACCAAGGTAACCGTAATAGCTATCTAGTGGTTATTTCACCAGAAGAACCTGCCGCTAATTTAATGCCAGTAGCACGTACTCACACAGGCTATATTCCTCTTAGTCAATTACGTGAAAAACTAGAAGAAACCGAAATTGCTTTAGAAGCAACCGAAGCGCAGCGCGAAGCCTTAACCCGTTGGATTTATCTATTACAGCGTAGTATTGCTAGCACTGCTGATGCTTCATTATTAACCGAAGTCGCTAACCAATCCTTAGACTTTGATGAAGTCTTTGCCCTGCAAGGCTGGATAGCTGAACGTGATTTAGACCAGCTACAACTTTTTGCAGAACAACAGGGTTTAGTCTTATTAAGCGAAGACCCTGAAGAAACTGAATTACCACCTACCTTTTTAGATAACTCTGAACGGGTGGGTGGCGGGCAAGAAGTGGTGAGTTTCTTCCAAACACCAGGCTATCGTAGCTGGGACCCTTCCCGCGTGGTGTTTTTCTCTTTTGTTAGCTTCTTTGCCATCATCATGTCCGATGCAGGCTACTCGCTGGTTTTAGGTGCCATTATTGCCTACTACTGGAAAGCCATGAGCCACACAGAAACCCATCGCCGCCTGCGCGCTATGGGAGCTGCACTTGCCGGTGCTGGCTTTGTTTGGGGTGTGCTGGTCGGTGGGTATTTTGGTGCTTCTGCGCCGCTGCCCTTCCTTGGCTCGCTAAAAATACTTGATGTGAATGACTTCGATTCCATGATGCTACTGTCTATATGTATTGGCGCCGCGCATTTAATTCTTGGCAATCTAATGATGGCTTGGGTTAGGCGCAAGTCAACGCAAGCCCTGTCTTCAATCGGCTGGGCAACGGCTGTTCTAGCCACATTATTTGGTTGGATATTTGGCTTTACCCAGCTGCATTGGGTGGTATTTGGTGTTGGGCTGGTAATGGTACTGCTTTTTTCTGGCGAAAAAACCAGCTTCAGCCTAGCAACCCTTGTCTCTGGTTTACTGGCTTTAACCAACCTAACTAAAATTTTTGGTGATGTGCTTAGCTACCTACGTTTATTTGCCCTAGGCTTAGCTAGCGCCTCACTTGCCATTACATTTAACCAACTCGCTGCTGATGTTGGTGCTGCCCTACCAGGCATAGGTTTACTACTACAAATGCTTATTCTATTAATAGGCCATTTACTGAACTTTGTTTTAACCGTGGTTAGCGGAGTCATACATGGCCTGCGCTTGAACCTTATTGAGTTTTATAACTGGAGTTTGGCTGATGAAGGTTACCCCTTCCAGCCTTTTGCAAAACGGGAGGTAACACCTTGGATAACCTAATACTCGCCCTTGGTTGGGCTGGGCTTTATGGCCCTATGGCACTGGGCGCTATAGGTAGCATGATTGGCTGTTCTTTGGCTGGTCAGGCTGCGGCAGGCGCACTGTTAGAAACTGAAACCGGCCATGGCCGCTATATAGGTATCTCTGCGATGCCTTCTTCTCAGTCTATTTACGGCATAGTGGTTATGTTTGCGCTTAATCGTGAGCTTACTTTAGACAACGCCCCTGGCCTTGCAGCGATAGGCTTGCTTTGTGGTTTGGCGCTAATGTTCAGTGCTATTTATCAGGGTCGCAGCTGTGCTTCTTCCATTAATGTGTCAAAAATTCGTCCAGAAATTTTTGGCATGTCCTTAGCGCCAGCCGCTATTGTTGAAGGCTTTGCTGTTTTCGCTTTTATTTTTGCTCTGGTAATCAGTGCTGGTGTACCTGCCTAGGAGCTGAAAATGACTGAATTGCAGAAGAACCGCGCCTCGTCAGGTATTGAAGCTTTAATTGATCAGCTTAAAGATCAGGGTGTGCAGAAGGGTCGTGATAAAGCTGCACAAATTTTAAAAGATGCTCAGGCAGAAGCTAAGTTGCTGCTTAAACAAGCACAGGATGAAGCCAATCAGCTAAAAGCTAAAGCAGAACGAGAAGCAGCTCAGCGCCGTCAAGCCGGTGAAGATGCCCTAAAAATGGCCGCTCGTGATTTACTACTTGATGTGAAAGAAAGCCTAGCCCGTAGTTTTACCGATCAAGTTGAGCGTCTCATTAAACAACAGATGGACAGCCAAGAGTTTATGCAGCGCATGATTCTAGAGCTAGTCGGTCGCGTTAGAGATCAGTCTGAAATTAATGCCGCAGACCAAGTAGAAGTTCTCTTACCAGCTCAATTTATTGGTTTAGATGAGCTACGCCGCAATGCCAGTGAATACAAAGAAGGCCGTTTAAGCCAATTTGTACAATCACTTTCTGCCGACTTGCTACGTGAAGGCGTAAGTTTTAACAGCCATCAAGGTGAAGGTATTCGTGTTCGTTTGCTAGATAAAGAAGTGGAAGTTGATCTAACCGACAAGGCGATAGCACAGCTTTTACTACTTCACTTGCAACCCCGTTTTAGGGCGCTGCTCGAAGGAGTTATTCGCTAGTGACTCGCTATTATACTCTGGTAACTGCCTTGCCAAACCTCCCTGCTTTGGCCAAGTGCAAGCAACTGCCTATCTCAAGAATTGCATTAGATAGACGCTTAACAATGCTCAGCGATGAGGACTTGTTACAGTTGCAGTTAGCTGAAAAACTTTACCACCAGAGTGAAGCATCACTAGAAAACCTGCCCGACAAACCGCTAGTGCTTAATTGGCAGCGCCAGCTAGAAAAAATAACCTCCCAACCTATTCGTGAACGCATTAGTTTACGCCTTGAATGGCAAACCTTATTAGCGGCATTACGCTATCGCCGTGAAGGGCATAGCCCAGAAAGCTTTTATGGTTATGGACGCTGGACAGGACTCATTCGCCGTAATTGGCACGACCCTTTATTTGGTTTAGACACTGCTCTGCCTTTTTTAAGCAAGTTACAACCCTTGCTAAACAAAGGGCATTCGGGCGAGCTTGAATATCAGCTTACTAATCTACTCTGGAAGGACCTGTTATTTGTTGAACGCAGCTTTCAGTTCACCCTAGAAAGCGTAATTTGCTTTGTATTACGCTGGGGTTTAGCAGAACAGCACATTAAAAGTGATGCTTCTCTCGCGCTAGATACCTTTAAGCGCATGAGTGAACAACTGCTGGGAACTTCAGCCATCACAAAACACTTGGAATCAGCCTTTGAGGAACTTTCCTAATGAAGGATGCACAGATTACTGCCCGAGTTGCTGGTGTACGTGACGATATCGTTACTATTCGACTTGAAGCAGATGAAAGAGGGAAGCTTTTCCCACTGGTTAAAAACGAAGTTGTTTATATTTGCCCAACACGTACGCCCGACGATGGTCGCCAAGAATTTTTGCAAGCCGAAGTATTGCGTGTTCGTCATGGCGAAGCCGATGTACAGGTTTTTGAAAACACCCGTGGTGTGGCGATAGGTGACCCTGTTCGCCAATCAGGCCAAATGCTTTCCGTTACGCTGGGTCCAGGCTTGCTGGGTGAAGTTTATGATGGCCTGCAAAGCCCCTTAGAACAAATTGCGACCCAGCACGGTTTTTTCTTGCCACGAGGTTTGCAAGTCGAAGGCATAGACACTCAAAAGCAATGGGCTTTTCAGCCCAGTGTTAAAGTGGGCGCACGTTTAAAAGCCGGTGACCCCATAGGCCAGGTTCAAGAAGGCCGTTTTAAGCACAAAATCATGGTGCCTTTTGCTCAGGTGGGTGAAGTAGAAATCACTTGGATTCAAGAAGGTACTTTTACTGTAGATACTGCCGTAGCACGCTTTCGTGACCGCCATGGTGATGAAAAAGAAATGACTATGCAGCAAAAGTGGCCAGTGCGCATTCCTGTTTCTCAGCCACTCTTAGCTCAGCGTTTCAGTGAGCGGCGTTACCCAGACGAACCCATGCTGACTTCAATTCGTCTGATCGACACTTTCTTTCCTGTTGCTAAAGGTGGTACTGCCTGTATTCCTGGGCCTTTTGGGGCGGGTAAAACCGTTCTACAAAACTTAATTTCACGCTTTTCTGATGTAGATATAGTGGTTATTGTTGCCTGTGGTGAGCGAGCCGGTGAAGTAGTAGAAACCATTACCGAGTTTCCTGCCCTGCCCGACCCCAAAGGTGGCACCTTGATGGACAGAACCATCATTATTTGTAACACCTCATCCATGCCAGTTGCTGCCCGTGAAGCCTCGATTTATACAGGCATCACTTTAAGCGAATACTACCGCCAGATGGGTTACAACGTATTGGTTATTGCTGATTCCACCTCACGTTGGGCACAAGCCATGCGTGAAACCTCAGGCCGCTTAGAAGAAATTCCAGGCGAAGAAGCCTTCCCAGCTTATCTAGACTCGTCTATTCGTGCGCTTTACGAGCGAGCTGGTTTAATTGCCAACAACGAAGGTGAGCTAGGCAGCCTAACTTTAATAGGCACGGTTTCTCCAGCGGGCGGTAACTTTGAAGAACCCGTTACCCAATCTACGCTGCGTACCGTTAAAACCTTCTTAGGTTTAAGCGCCGACCGTGCTTATAAGCGTGCTTATCCTGCCGTTGACCCTTTAATTTCTTGGTCACGTTACCTAGATCAGCTTTCAGAATGGTATGGCGAAAACCTAAGCGAAAACTGGGTAAACAATGTTAAAAAGATGCATAACTTACTGCTGCAAGGTGAAGAAATGCAGCAGATGATGCAAGTAACCGGTGAAGAAGGTGTCACCTTGGGCGACTTTTTAATCTTTAACCGTGCCCAATGTTTAGACCAAGTCTATTTGCAGCAGGATGCTTTTGATGATGTTGATGGTTCAACCTCGATGCAGCGCCAACAAACCATGTTTGCACTTTTACAGCGTTGCTTGTTTGAACACCCACCCCTGCCTGAAAAAGACACGATTCGTGAGCATTTCACTCGCCTAACCAGCGCCTTCAAAAACCTTAACTACAGTGCTGAAGGCAGTCCAGACTACCAACGCTATTGGAAAGAAATCCACCAGCTCAGTGGCTTAGTCTTGCCTAAGGTAGCCGAAGCAGAAGAAGAGCAGGACTAGCAATTAACTAAATACTTACACTAGCGACCCCCACCCAAATAATTGCGTGGGGTTTTTGTTTTTATAGCACTTAGTGCTACAATAAAACACATTAAGGGGCTGCTGAATGAGAGTATTTAAAAACCGCTGGTTCAATCAATGGGCAACAAGTGAAGGCTTAAGTGATACTTCATTACTAATAGCTATTGATGAAATTAATCGTGGCCTTGTCGATGCAAACTTAGGAAGCAATGTTTTTAAAAAACGTATAGCGTTAACAGGAAAAGGAAAAAGTGGTGGATTTAGAACACTTTTAGCCTACAAGACTGGTAAAAGCGCATTTTTTATTTATGGGTTTTCTAAGAAGGCTCGTAGCAACATTAACACCAATGAATTAAAAGCATTGAAACACCTAGCTAAAGAGTATTTTAGTTACAGCGACCAAGAGCTAACTAAAGTGCTTTTGCAGGGTGCATTAATTGAGGTAACAAAAAATGAATAAATCTATTTTAGATGTCATTCACTCTAGTGCTGAAGACTTACATGCTGCTGGCGTAATGGATTTAGCCACCTTGCGTGAGTTTGATGCTCTCTGCTTACCTCCTGTAGAGAAATATACGGCATCACAAATTAAAAGTATCCGCACACACATTAAAGTAAGCCAAGGTGTGTTTGCAGCCTACTTAAACACGAGTATTTCTACCGTTCAAAAGTGGGAGCAAGGTACAAAAAAACCTAATGGGCCTTCACTTAAACTACTTAATCTTGTAGCAAAAAAAGGGCTAGATGTTTTAGCCTAAGTATTTATAAAACATTGACTTAAAAGTCAGTGCAAACGCCTTACTTGCCCCGGTGTTTGTTGGTAGGTTCGTTTAAAAGCATGGGTTAGTGCGCTTTGGCTAGAAAAACCAACCTGATGGGCCACTAAGTCTAAAGGTAGGTGGGTTTGTATTAACAGCTCTCTGGCTCTTTCTAAACGTGCTTGCAATAGGTATTGCCCTGGCGTTTTTCCCGTGGCCTCTTTAAAAAGCTGATGAAAGTGCCCCGGGCTTACGCAGGCAACTTGGGCTAAACGCACCACTGGCAACTTTTCACTTAAATGCTGTTGAATATAAACTTCTAGCTTGACTAAATCTAAGCGTTTGCGAGAGCCAGCTAACTGAGGGTTAGCAGTAAACAAGCGTTGGTAAAGTGAGCCTAAAAACACCTGACTCATGCCTTCTGCCGCAGCATCTGAAACCTGCCACAGACTTGCTTCTCTTGCCATAAAACTAAGCAGTAAGCGCAAACTGGTATCAGCATTAAAGTAGCGGGGTTTATCAAACAGGCGCTGAAAGCTATGGCCTGCTGCCAACTGCGGCAAGTCCATGACTATATGCTGGTTTTCGCCCAAGCCCTCATAAAAATGCACTTCGCCCGAAGGCACTAAACAACCATGCAAAGCATCTACTCGCCCACCATAACCGGCTATTTCAAACTCGGCACTGCCCGACAAGGCAATCACTAGCTGATGGTAATTATGATCATGGTGCAAACAACGCTCAGGTAAAGGAAAACACCTTATTCTTGTTCTTGGCTGCATAACGCTTACCTTTTAATAAATCCCTACTAAATAACTCTACTACTGAGTTTGGAACAAAAGGTTCAGAGTTTCAAACAAATAAACCTTCTTAATACCCGCCAGAATTCAATTAGAGAAGAACAATAATTCTTATTTGGAGTTTGCTATGACCCACTGGGATAAAACTACCCACCATTTAGATGCCCAAGGCTTACTCTACCCAGAGCTAGAAAAAGCTAACTTAGCTGAACTAGAAGAGTCGATTACTCAACATGCTTTAGTTGATGAAAACACTTTTATGGATGAGTTGGTAAAAATAGTTAACCACTCGCCCTCAACTATAGAAAAGTTAAAGCAACAAACCATTGAACTGGTAAAAGCCGTACGTCAGCAAGATGATGCCGTTGACAGTATTGATCTGCTTCTACAGCAATATAGCTTAGATACTCATGAAGGCGTGTTGTTAATGTGCCTTGCTGAAGCCTTGCTGCGTGTACCTGATAGCGCTACTGCCGATGCGTTAATTCGTGACAAGCTTTCTGTGGCAGACTGGAAACAACACCTAGGTAAAAGTGATTCCCTGCTGGTTAATGCCTCAACTTGGGGCTTATTAATGACTGGCAAGCTAGTTAATTTAGATCAGCGCAATCAAAAACCTGTACCCGTTTTAAATAAGTTAGTGAACCGCCTTGGCGAACCCATGATTCGTGCTGCTATGGCACAGGCAATGAAAATTATGGGACACCAGTTTGTATTAGGCCGCACACTGAATGAAGCCTTAAAAAATGGTCAGCCCTTATTCAATCAAGGTTACACCTACTCCTTTGATATGCTCGGTGAAGCTGCACGAACAGCCAAAGACGCTCAAGTTTATTTTGATGCCTACCTAGAAGCCATCGAGTTACTAGGTAAAAAAGGTGCCAAGCTAGCCGGTGATGCGCCCGCCCCCTCCATTTCTATTAAGCTATCTGCCTTACACCCTCGCTATGAAGCGGGTAAACGTGAGCGTATTTTAAAAGAGCTGACTGCCAGCTTAACGCAACTCACACTAAGAGCGCGTGAGCTAGATGTCGCCGTTACTATTGATGCTGAAGAAGCCGACCGCTTAGAGTTATCGCTAGCAGTGTTTGCCGCTGTTTATGCCAGCCCAGCCGCCAAGGGTTGGGGAAGTTTTGGCTTAGTATTACAAACCTACTCCAAACGTGCTTTACCGGTGATGCATTGGTTAATAAAACTGGCACAAGAGCAAGGTGATGAAATTCCTGTTCGCCTAGTGAAAGGTGCTTATTGGGATACCGAGATTAAACATGCTCAAGAATTAGGCTTAGCTGGCTACCCTGTTTATACCCGCAAAGCCAATACTGATTTAGCCTACCTAGCCTGTTCCCGTTTAGCCCTTTCTGATTTAGCTAAAGGGCATATTTTTCCGCAGTTTGCTACCCATAATGCGCATACATTAAGCTGTTTATTAGAGATGGCAGGCGATAGACCTCTAGAGTTTCAACGCTTGCATGGTATGGGTGAAGCACTTTACAACCAAGCCCTTAAGCTTGCACCTAAAGGCAGTTATTGCCGTATTTATGCTCCTGTAGGCGCTCATAAAGATTTACTCCCCTATTTAGTTAGACGCTTATTAGAAAATGGTGCCAACTCTTCTTTTGTTCACCAGCTAGTCGATGAGAAAGTACCTGTTGAGCATTTATCCGTTCACCCACTAGAACAGCTGGCCAATAAAAAATCTTGGTCTAACCCAAACATTCCTCTTCCTTTAAATCTCTATGGCAAAAACCGTATTAATGCTCGGGGGCTTAGCTTGAATATTAACGCACAACTTAAACCGCTCTTAGAAAAAATTCACAGCTACGCTGCTCACCAATGGTCAGGCAAACCTTGGCTAGCTGAATCAATTAATCTACCTGCTGGTGCTACTAGCAAGGTTTTCAGTCCTTTTGATCAAGAACAGTTGGTTGGGGAAATGCAGTGGACTTCACCAGAGCAAGTAAGTGCAGCACTGGATGCCGCTGAACTAGCTTTTCCAAGCTGGAATGCTACCCCTGTAAGCGAGCGAGCAGCCTGCCTTTATAAGTTAGCTGATTTATTAGAAGAAAATATGCCCGAGCTAATGGCTTTATGTGCCAGAGAAGCCGGTAAACAACTGGCTGATGGCATTGCTGAAGTACGTGAAGCAGTTGATTTTTGTCGCTACTACGCCCAACAAGCAGAAGAAAAGTTTAGTGAAGCACAGGTTATGCCTGGTCCTACAGGTGAATCTAACGAGCTGTATTTAACCGGTCGTGGCATTTTTGTAACCATTAGCCCTTGGAACTTCCCCGTGGCTATTTTTCTTGGTCAAACCCTAGCTGCGGTGGTGGCTGGCAACAGCGTTTTAGCTAAACCGGCCGAACAAACATCTCTGGTGGCTAGTCGTTGTATGGAGCTGGTTTATGAAGCCGGTATTCCACGCAATGTATTGCAGTTGCTACCGGGCAAGGGTTCTGAAATTGGGCCTTTATTAACCAGCGACCCTCGAGTAACGGGTGTTGCTTTTACTGGTTCTACTGCCACAGCTCAGGTTATTAATCGTGCACTTGCTGCTCGTGAAAATGCACCGCTGGCCACTTTAATTGCTGAAACAGGCGGTCAAAATGCCATGATTGTTGATTCAACCGCACTGCCTGAACAGGTAGTTGCCGACATAGTTGAATCCTCTTTTACCAGTGCAGGGCAGCGCTGTTCTGCACTGCGTATTCTTTTTGTGCAAGAAGAAATTGCCGAGCGGCTAACAGAAGTATTAATTGGCGCTATGGCCGAGTTGCAACTAGGTGATCCACGCGACCCGGCAACCGATGTAGGGCCGGTGATTGATGAACAGGCTAGAAAAGGCCTAACAGCCCACCTAGATAAATTTCGCGCACAAGGCCGTATTATTGGTGAAACTCAACTGCCAGAAGCACTTAACCAAGGCTTTTTTGTTGCACCCACAGCCATAAAGATTGAACAGCTAGAAGAGTTAGAAGAGTTAGAAAAGGAACAATTTGGCCCTATCTTACATCTGCTTACTTATAAAGCCTCTGAAATTGATCAAGTTATTGCTAGTATTAACCGCACAGGCTACGGCCTAACTTGTGGTATTCAGAGTCGTAATGAACAGTTTGCCGCCTACTTAGATAGTCAGTTAAGGGTTGGCAACCTTTACATCAACCGCAACTTAATTGGTGCGGTTGTTGGCGTTCAGCCCTTTGGTGGTATGGGGCTGTCTGGGACCGGTCCAAAAGCGGGCGGTCCTCATTACTTGTTGCGCTTTGCTACAGAGCGCACTCGTACAATTAATACCGCTGCCATCGGGGGTAATGCCAGTTTACTTGCCCAGTCAGATGAAGATACGACTCAACTATAAAAACAAAGGTATTCAATTATGATTGTAAATAACACTGTCGTAGGCTGGACGTTTATTGCCTACATAGGCGTGATGCTGGCAATAGGCTGGGTGGCCTATCAGCGCACACAAAACCTTGCAGATTATATTCTAGGTGGCCGAAGCCTTGGCCCTTGGAGTTCTGCCCTTTCAGCTAGCGCATCGGATATGTCTGGCTGGTTGCTTTTAGGTCTGCCGGGTGCAGCCTACGCCTCAGGTTTAAGTGCTAGTTGGATAGCGATTGGCTTATTAGCAGGTACTTGGTTGAACTGGCTATTTATGGCACCTAGATTACGTCTTTATAGCTTCAAAGCGAACAATTCTTTGACCTTGCCAGAATTTTTGGAACAGCGTTTCCGTGACAAAACCAATATGTTAAGGGTGGTTTCGGCTTTATTTATTCTGCTGTTTTTTCTCTTCTACACTTCGTCAGGTTTGGTTGCAGCAGGCAAGCTTTTTGAAACCGTTTTCAACCTAGATTACAAAATGGCCGTTATCTTAGGTACCTTGGCGGTTATGTCTTACACCATGTTTGGTGGCTTTTTAGCTGTTTCTTGGACAGACTTACTGCAAGGTTTAATGATGGCAGTCACGCTTGCTATTGTGCCGCTTTGGGCTATGGGTGAACTGGGTGGGGTTAATGCAACCTTCAGTAGCATCAATGACCTAAACCCTAACCTGCTCACTTGGTTTAGTGATGCCGAAGGCAAGGCCCTAAGTGCCCTAGGTATTATTAGTGCCGTTGCTTGGGGGCTGGGTTATTTTGGCCAACCCCACATTTTGGCACGTTTTGCGGCGATCAAATCACACAAACAAATTCCAACAGCTCGCCGTATCGCTGTAATTTGGAGTGGTTTAACCCTCGTTTGTGCCATGCTAATCGGTTTAATTGGTACGGTATTTATTAAAGGCGACTTAGGTGATGGCGAAACCATATTTATGTTTATGGTGAATGCCCTTTTCCACCCACTGATTGCTGGTATTCTGCTCTCCGCTATTCTTGCAGCGATTATGTCAACAGCCGATTCTCAGCTATTGGTTTCTTCTTCAGCCTTAACAGAAGACTTTTATAAATCACTGTTCCGCAAAGATGCCAGTGAAAAAGAACTTGTAAAGGTTGGTCGCTTAACCGTTGTCTTCATCGCTTTTGCTGCCATGTTGTTAGCGCTTAACGAAAACAGCACTGTATTGGATTTAGTTTCCTATGCTTGGGCTGGCTTTGGTGGCACCTTTGGTCCTGTGCTACTGCTTTCACTTTTCTGGAAGCGTTCGACAGCACTCGGCGCAATGGCGGGTATTGTTGTTGGTGGTGTTACTGTTGTTAGCTGGGCGAATATGAGTGGTGGTATTTTTGAGCTTTACGAAATAGTCCCCGGCTTTATCTTGGCGGGTATCGCTATGATTGTAATGAGTTTAATAAGCCCTGAGCCTAGTGAAGAAGTTCAACAAGAGTTTGATGCGGTAGTTGAAGAAGCATCTAAATAAATCTTTAGCCAGGGACGGCTTTCAATAACAAGATTAGAGAAAACTTAAAACAGCAAAAACTTATATAGAAAAACAATTGGTGATATATCAATGCTATATATTAAAAATAATACTAAATAACCCTTCTTACCTCAAGTCTATAGTGCTAGCATCTGCTTAGTAATACTGCAGCCTTTCTTTACGCTAAAACCTTTATGTAACTAAATCAAATCAAGCAAAACACCCAGGTTGAGTTTGTTGTTTATGCTATTCATTAAACTAGAAATCAAGCAGCATCCTATCGTTGTATTGATATTAATGTTATTTGTTTATCATATTCCAGCTTGGGCAGACGTTGTCCTGCCTGACAGTGCAAAACCTGGCAGCTCTAGGCAAGATTTAGAAACCAAGTTGCCATCTTTGCCTGAAAATCTGCTAGCTATCCCACCTTTAGTTGAACGCCCTTTAGCTACGGATGAAGGCGATAGAATTACAGTTAATAAGTTTCTTCTTATTGATGCAAGAGACTTGCCTCACCACTCTATTCTTGTTGCTGATTTAGAAGCCATATTAGAAGATGCTAGAGCTAGCACATCAGAGTTTACAATTGGTCAACTAGAGCAGGTTGCCAACCAGATTACTAACTACTATAGGTCACGAGGCCTCATTTTATCTAAAGCTGTTTTACCTGTACAAACAGTTGAAGATGGTCAGGTAAAAATACAAGTTATCGAGGGAAAGCTTGGGCAAGTATTAGCTGATGGCAACAAGATTTATAGTAGATCAACACTTGAGCGACCTTTCAGAAGCCTGCTAAATGAACCAGTGGCTCAGGATGACATTGAATCCTCCCTGCTTATTTTAACTGATTTCCCCGGCTTAGCAGCTTTTGGTATGTTCCAGCCTGGTAAAAAAATTGGTGAAGCTGACCTGCTCATCAAGGTACCTAATGAAGAACGCTTCAATCTCACCCTCCGTGCTGACAATCATGGATCAGAAACTACCGGACAATACCGTGGCCGTGCACAAGTTCATTGGAATAATTTAACAGGAAATGCAGATAGGTTAAGCCTTGTCCTTCAACAAAGTGCCCAACCAGCTAATAGTCTTTATTTAGCAGGTGAATACCACCTAATTCTTAGTAAAAATTGGCAAGCCAATGCTTTTTTACGTCACAACACTTTTGATGTTGACTTGGGTAAAGAGTTTGAAGGTTTGGAGATAAGCGGCTCTTCTAGCCAATATGGTTTAAGCGGACGTTATATTTGGATTCGTAGCCGAGAAAAGAACCTTTCAACCCGATTAGATTTGGCTTCAAAACAAGCAATAACTAACCGCATGGGTAAAAAACAAAATAGTGACCAGCTTACCGTACTTACTCTTGGTGTTAACTATGATTCCGTTGATACTCGTTTTAATGGTTTAAATTACTTAGGTGTAGAAGTAAGTAAAGGCTTTAATGACTTTCTAGGTTCTATGGGTGATTCTGCCAGCGCGTATGAAAAAAGAAGTGCGAGAGATGCTGTACCTAGCCGACAAGGCGCTACGCTAGATTCAGACAAAAGAGCACCCTATGCAGAAGGTGAGTTTACTAAGTTGTTTTTCTTTTATTCTCGCCTCCAAAACTTAACAAATAACTCCTCTCTGTTACTAAGAAGCGAGCTGCAATACTCACCAAGCCTACTGGTTCCTATTGAGCAATATGCTGCAGGTGGACCTGACCATTTAAGGGGTTATTTAGCTTCTTATACCCTTTATGATTCAGCAGCTTTTATTGCACTTGAATACATTATTCAGGCACCTTTCTTGGGTGATAGCCAAGCTTTTTCTGGCTGGAAGTGGCGAGATCTACTCCAGTTTTCAATTTTTTATGATCATGCCATTGGTAATAAGAACGACCCTTTACCTAGAGAAATTGAAGGTAATTTTCAATTATCCAGCCTAGGTGCGGGGTTACGCTTTTCTGTACCTAATGAACTAAGCTTAAGATTACAACTAGCCAAACCTTTACTTGACGAGACTGGAAATGACAAAACAGAAGCGAAACCACAAGCGTGGTTCGACTTTGCCTGGCATTTCTGAACAGCCTAGGCTTAAACCCACAGCACTAGCTGTTGCGCTAGCTATGCTTGCAATGGGCAGCAGCCAACTCTATGCGGCAGGGCCAACTGGAGGCGCTGTGGTTGGTGGTACAGGAACAATTACTAACCCTGACGCCAACAATACTAAAATTGAGCAAACCAGTGACCGCCTAGCGATTGAGTGGGCTAGTTTTAATGTTAGCAAAGACCATACTGTACAATTTGCACAGCCAAACTCTAATGCTTGGGTGCTAAATCAGATTAATGATACTAACCCAAGTCTTATTGAAGGAAACATTAATGCCAATGGACGGGTTATCCTTGTCAATTCCAATGGGTTACATTTCACCAGCACTGCTCAGGTAAATGTAGCTTCATTAATTGCTTCAGGACATCAGTTAAACACTACTGACTTTATGGCTAAGAACAGCCAGCTAACTGCTAATCAAACTACTGGGAACGGAGATGTAGTAAATGCCGGAACGATAAAAGCAGCAACTGGAGGTACTGTTACTCTACTGGGTAAGCGTATTGAAAATACGGGTAAAATTTTTGCTAATGCAGGACAAGTAAACTTAGCTGTTGGTAAAACCATAACTTTAGACTTTGCTGGTGACAACCTTTTAAAATTTACTATTACTGAAGCTCTAGCAGAAAACCTAGAAACAAAAAGCTCTGCTATTTTAAATAGTAATACAGGTGAAATTAATTCTGAGAGTGGCAGTATAATTATTGAAGGCAAGGTTGCCTCCAGCGTTTTTGATAATGTGGTAAATAATCAAGGATTAATTAGGGCAAAAGGTATTAGCTCGTCTGGTGGTACAATAAAGCTTATTGGTAGTGGGGGATCTTTAAGTTCTGTTGCTAATACAGGTGAATTAGATGCCAGCGCAACAAGTGCTGGAAATAACGCAGGAACAGTCACACTTAATGCAATTAACTCCTTATTAAATTTAGATGATCAAAGTAAAATTATAGTTAATTCAACTGATGCAAAAAGTGGAACCATTAACCTTTTAGGCAACAAGATAAATTTAAGTGGAAACCAGATATTTACTACTGGCGGAGCTATTGATTCAAAATCAGACAACCTTATTATAAAAGCTACTGACAGCATAAGCCAAGATACTAACGCAAAAATAAATATAATTACTAACCAGTCTGGCATCATTCTAGAGGCTGTAAATAAAATAACTTTAGATGGTGGTATAACAACCAATAATGGCAACATTAAAATAGAAACAACAGCTGCCACAAGCAGTATTTTGGGTAAAGGTGATCTAAGTGGTAATGAAGTTACCCTTAATTCTGCAGGAGAAATTGCTGTAGAAGGAGAAATTGCTGGCAGCAAGGTTTTACTTGAAGCAAAAGGTAGTCTTGGTACGAGTGATACACTAAGAATAAAAACAAAAACAAACAATCTAGGTGTGTTCAGTGATGATGTAGCTTGGATTAGCAATACGAGTACAGATGAAACAACCCTAGTAGCAAATACAACTGGTTCTTTTAATTTTATCAATACTGGACACAATATAACAATAGATAAAATAAAAAACTCATCAGGTACTGAAAAAAAAGGGATTACTGCTGAAAAAGTTCTCATGGGCCTATCTGCAGGCTTAACACTAAATGAAGCAATCAATACCACTGGCACTATTAGCATTGAAGCAACAGGTACTATTACAACCAAGGCAAGTATTAAAAGTAGTAACAATGAAATAAACTTAAAAGCTAGCACCTTTGAATTAAACCTAGGTGAAATAAACTCTGGTACTGGTGGCTTAAAAATGGAAGCTACTAGCACTGCCAACGCTGCAACAATTATTAATCAAGATTCTGGCCAGGGTGGGATAATTGCAAATAACTTATTACTTATAATCTCTGGCACAGGTACAGCACGAAATATAAATCTTGGCTCAAGCAGCAACAGCATTACACGATTAGCTGGAAACAGTAGTGGAACTAGTGGAGGCGGAAGAAATTCTGCAAAATTAAAGTTAAAAAATAGCAAAAACCTAACTATTGATAAAATAGGTGATGTAACTGGTTACCAAGGCGAAGATGTAGATATAGAGTTAATAGGTTTAGCATCTAAACTAGAAATAAAAAGTAACATGGATGTACATTCTCTTAAAGTTACTGGTAATTTTGATTTAGCAAATAACAAGGAGCTAAAAGCTAGTTCTCTAGTAATTACAGGCACTACCAACTTAGCTGGTGATGTCACTACCACAGGTACCCAAACCTATACCGGTGCAAC
>NZ_AULO01000008.1 GCF_000422325.1 Marinospirillum minutulum DSM 6287 | reverse complement strand
CAAGTCAGCTTCCCATTAAATGGAAAAAGAGCAGCCAACTACACTGACTGGATGAAACACCGTGTGGATAACCCCCTAGGAAAAGCCGTTTATGCTCACCGCATGTCCGTTGTTGAACCAGTGTTTGGCAATATCGGTACCAATAAACGGTTGAACCGCTTTAGCCTGAGGGGGAAAACTAAGGTACAAGGCCAGTGGCAACTCTTTTGCTTGGTACACAATGTTGAGAAACTGGCACGTTATGGCAAGCTGAGTCAATAAAAGGGCTGATTAGCCCATAGAATGAGCCTAGAACAACGTATAAGTAGAAAGTTATTAGAAGCCAGCAGCAAAAAGCTAGAAATACATGGAATAAATAAGTTGTCTACTAAAATTGGCAACAAAATATAAATAACAGAAAACGAGCTGTTGGTGGGAAAAGCTGGCTGAAAACAGGTTTTTCTACAGCCTCGTTATGTGTTCTGAATAGGAGGTGACTAATGGCGGCAGGTGGAACAAAAATATATTGCCCACGTTGCAACTCCTTTGCTGTATGTAAGGCGGTATCACCTACTAAAATAGGGAAACCGAAAGCTCAACGATGGACCCGGACTGATTATAGAGATATAGCTTGGTTTCGAAGAGGAAGAACTTGTTTAAGCTGTGATCACAATTTTTTAACCGCAGAGGTCGAAGAAGCTTTCATTGAAGAATTGGTTGAGCTTAGAAGGCGATTGGCAAAGAAACAAAGTTTGGTTGTAAATAAGCTAAAAAGACAATCGCCCTGGTTGAAGAGAGAGGAAACCATACCTTTAGCAATTGCTGAGAGTTTTATAAGGAATACAGCTTGGTGGATAGGTCATCCATCTGGCCCAGTGCATGCACCAAAGCATGCGGAAAGAATTTATAAATCTCACCACGGTTGGGCAATTGATTTTGGTGCAAACACCTTTTTGGTGGGAAAAGCGATAGAACGTTGTAGAAATAAAATAAACGAATTCTTTGAGCAAGCTGCGAAAGGTCAATTGCCATTAAAATCAGATGTAAAAAATGCACTCAAACACCAAGTTAGTGGTGCTGTAGCAAATAATGACGGTTATGAATATTCTGGGTACTATCCAATCGAAAGCCGTGACTTGGTTTTTGGTACTCAGTCAATAGATGTAGAAGATGCAGCTAATTTTATAATCAGAGAGTCAGGCATCGAGGAGTTGTTAATTGACACATAACAAGGCAAATTCACTCGGACGGCAAAAAGCGCCGCTCCTTCGTCGCTCTGCTTTTTTCCTCCGGTGATTTGCAGCGTTAGGGGTAGGAGACCCTGCAAATGAATGTATATGCTTACCATCCAAATGACCCGACAAAAAAACCAGTACATATTGATAATTGGGTAGTTGAATACGGCACAAATACTGATGGTTGCTGCCGCATATGTGGCACAGAAGTTTATGTTAAGGGCGATAAGTCACAAAAACAGACGCACTTTGCACACTACAGAGACTCTGGTTGTCCAACTGTTGTAGAGAACCATAAGCCATATGATCACTTTAAGAATCTTCCGAGAGATCCTGCCCTAGCAGAATCAGCAAAAGAGTGGACATTTCAAAATATTGAAAGCATATACGAAAAGCTAAAGAAATTTGTCAAAGCTCTCACATGGCTAGAGTTGCACTCTTTACTTGAGACAGCGCGACGTGAAGATATTTGGTCGCTAAAAGGTATGCCTCATGATTACATTCCTTATGTTTTATTAACCTGCACAACGAAATTCGAAGCAAATAAAAAGTTTGGTAGAACAAAATCCTGCTTTTTTGTTCTTGAGCCATCACCCGAGAGTAATGAGTTTTGGAATTCTGAAGGCCTACAAAAACGGTATATCTGGGAAATAACACTTCCAAGTAAAGATGTAGCCCACCATGAAATTAAGCTTGAAACACCAGAACCATGGTATATGAAGAGAGTTCATGAGCTATTATCTTAATCTCCCTAACAACAGCGCAGGCACAACCGCCCACTTCGTGAGCTGGACCTCCAAATCGCTGCGCGGTTTTCCGGCCTGTGCTGCGGGCGTTCAGGTTGTAGAAAAACCTCTTTAATTATGGTTTGATTGGATTTTCAGATAATGAGGGCATTAGGATGGCTCGATTCAAGCATTACGACTATAACCAGCTGACGATGGTGTTGATTAATTATCTGGAACAGCTTCAGCTTGGCACTTTTGAATTAGACCAGAACAAGTTATCTACTTTGTGTGCCTCTTAAAATTTAACGGTAACCACTGGCTTGTAGGTTAAATAGCTGGGCGTAGCGTTGGTTTAATTGCATCAGCTCTTGGTGGTTACCTTCTTCTAAAATTTTCCCTTGGTTAATCAGCACAATTTGGTCTGCCATACGCACTGTAGAAAAACGGTGCGAAATTAAAATCGCCATTTTATTCAGTGTGTGGCTTCTAAAGTAATCAAACATTTGGGCTTCGGCTTCGGCATCCATCGCTGAGGTGGGTTCATCTAAGACTAGAATATCGGCTTTTTCACGCATAAAAGCCCGTGATAAAGCTATTTTTTGCCACTGTCCACCGGAAAGCTCTTGCCCACCTTTAAACCAGCGACCTAGCTGAGTTTGGTAACCCTCTGGTATACGTTGAATAAAATCATCTGCCATGCCTGCTTTGGCTGCTTTATGCCAGCGTTGTTCATCTTCAAAAGCACTAATGTCCCCTATGCCAATATTTTCACCCACAAGAAATTGGTAGCGAACAAAATCTTGAAAAATAACACCTACCCTTTGGCGAAGTATTTGGGGATTCCAGTCTTTAAGGTCACTGCCATCGAGCAAGACACGCCCTTGGTTAGGATCATACAAACGGGTCAGTAATTTAATTAAGGTGGTTTTTCCTGAACCATTTTCGCCTACCAAAGCAAGACTTTCACCAGGCTTTATATGCAGGTTAATATTTTCTAAAGCAGCTTTAGTCGCACCTGGGTAGGTAAAGCTTACGCCTTCAAAACGTAAACCATCACCTGGCAGAGCGCCCACTGTAAGGTCACCTGATTCATTAGGAACGGGTTGTTCTAAGTATTCATATAAATTAGAAAGGTAGAGGTTGTCCTCATACATGCCGCTTACCGAAGTTAAGCTGGCGCTAACCGCTGTTTGCCCCTGCTTAAAAACTAGCAGGTACATGGTCATATCACCTAGGGTAATTTTGCCTATTACCGTTTCAAAAATAACCCAAGCATAGGCAGCATAAAAGGTAAGTGTACCCAACAAGCCTAGAATAAAGCCCCAAGTTTCACGGCGAAGAATAAGTAGGCGGTTTTCTATAAAGAGCTTGTCAAAAATAGTTTTATAGCGACCTAATAATAGATCACCTAATTGAAATAGTTTCACTTCTTTAATGGTGTCTTCCCTTGCAAGAAGCGTTTCTAAATACAACTGAGTGCGGGTTTCTTGGGAGCGAAAACGAAAAATTTGAAATGCATCGCCAGAGAATTTAGTTTCAGCAATAAAGACAGGGAGTGCTCCAATAAAAAGTAGCAACATTACCCAAGGCGAAAACTGAATAAGCAAGAAGGCAAAGCCCATTAGAGCAATGCCGTTTTGTAACAGGCTAAAGGTTTTGTTCACCAAAGCTAAAGGGCGGGTAGAAGCTTCGCGTCTAGCGCGGGTGAGCTTGTCATAAAACTCTGAATCTTCAAACTGGTCTAAAGCGAGGGTTTGCGCTTTTTCAAGAATCATTACATTCACCTTTTGCCCTAATAAACCCCTTAATAAGGCTTGGTGAGCTGTTATGGCCCTTTGCGCTGCACTTAAACAAGTAAGAATGAGTGCTTCTAAAAGCACGTAGTTAAGTAGTGGTTGGTATTCAACTAGGCCAGTGGTTTGGTAAACCTGCATGGCCATTAGCACTGCATCAACAATTAGCTTGCCTAAATAGGCGGCAACCGCTGGCAGACCACCAACTAAAACGGTCAGAAGCATTAGACCAAGGGTAAGGCGTTGTGAGGTTAACCAAACCAGGTTAATTGCACGACGGGTATAACGAAACACACCTAAGAAGTGCTGTAATTCGCCTTGTTCTTTAGTTTTGTCAGAAGAATTGCTGGAAGCTAACACTCAAAAACCTCAAAAAATATTAAAGCCTAGTATATAAAATACCTTGGGCTTGTTAGAGTAGTATAAATAGTTAAACAAGAGCGGAGTCAGTATGGATATTTCAGGTGTAAGTCCAGAACTATTAGTTAGAGCCACTTTGCAGCAGCGTGACACCCAAGCTCATTTAGAGGCTCAGGTGGGTTTGCTTAAAGATGCTCACGAAACACAAAGTAATGCCATTATGTCTTTAATTGCATCTGTCCCCGCGCCGCAACCCGATGGCAGTTTGGGGAACAATGTAGATTTAATGATTTAAGACGCGTCTTTTTCCATTAGATCAACCTTTTGGAAGCCGCGAGGTAGTTTACTACCGCGGCGACCTCTCTCACCTAAGTAATGATCTAAATCAGCAGCTTTCAAAGTTAAGGTTCGCTTACCCGAAGTGATTTTTAAGCGATCTTCTGCAGTTAAAACCACCAAAGCTTTAACATATTCTTCCCGACTCGCTGAACGGCGAAAAGGAATATCGAGTATTTTGTTGCCCTTACCCTTGCTTAGTTGGGGTAGCTCACTTAGTGGAAAAACCAATAAGCGCCCTTCATTAGAAACGGCCGCAATTTTTAGTTCATCTAAAGGTGCAGCTGGCAGCAGTTGAGGTTGCATTACTTCGGTTCCTGTTGGAACATTCAACAAGCCTTTACCTGCTTTATTCTTGCTGGCCATATCGCCAAGGGTGGTTATAAACCCATAACCAGCATCAGAGGCTACAAGCACTTGCTGTTCTTCCTGTCCTATTAGCATACCCCTAAACTCTGAACCCGCTGGCGGGTTAATGCGGCTACTTAAGGGCTCACCTTGACCACGTGCCGAAGGTAGATCATGGGCAGTAACTGCATAGCTTCGCCCCGTGTCATCCATTACGACTAGCTGCTGGTTAGACTTACCTCTGGCTGCTAAAAAGAACTGGTCGCCACTTTTATAACTTAAACTGGTTGGGTCAACTTCATGGCCTTTGGCAGAGCGTATCCAGCCCATACGAGAAAGGACTAGGGTGACAGCTTCAGAGCCGATTAAATCTAATTCTGAAAAAGCTTTGGCTTCCTTGCGTTCAACTAGTTTGCAGCGTCGCTCGTCACCAAAGGTTTCTGCATCATCTTTTAACTCTTTAGCAATTAAGTTACTCAGTTTTTTATCGCTACCTAAAAGCTCGTTTAATTTTTTGCGCTCAGCTTCTAGCTCGCTTTCTTCGCCTCTAATTTTTTGTTCTTCTAAACGAGCTAAATGGCGTAGCTTTAAATCTAGAATGGCATCTGCTTGACGATCACTTAACCCAAAGCTTTGGATTAGTTCTTTTTTAGGCTCGTCTTCTTCACGAATAATACGAATAACTTCATCTAGGTTAAGGTAAGCAATTAACAAACCAGCCAAGAGGTGTAGACGATCTTCTACCTTATTAAGGCGACTTTGTAGGCGATTAATAACCGTTGTACGACGGAATACCAACCACTCATTAAGTAGTGTATTTAAGGGTTTAACCTGTGGGCGACCATCTAAACCAATAATGTTGAAGTTAACACGGTGGTTTTTTTCAAGGTCAGTGGTAGCAAAAAGGTGTGCCATTAGTGGCTCTATATCAACCCGATTAGAGCGAGGTACTAACACTAGGCGAACGGCATTTTCGTGATCTGATTCATCACGCAGGTCGGCTAGCAGTGGTAATTTTTTGGCCTGCATTTGGGCGGCTATTTGTTCCAATACTTTGCTGGGTGAAACTTGATGCGGCAAGGCTTGAATAACAATTTCGCCTTCTTCTAAATGCCAAGTTGCACGGCTTTTAACTGTACCACGCCCAGTAGCATAGATTTTATGCAGGTCTTCTGCTGAGGTAATTATATCGGCACCGGTAGGAAAGTCGGGTGCTGGAATAAACTGCATTAAGTCACTAATGCTTGCCTTAGGGTTTTTTAACAGATGAAGGGTTGCTTGAACCACTTCTTTTACGTTGTGAGGCGGCATATCGGTTGCCATACCCACCGCTATACCGCTACCACCGTTTAATAAAATATGTGGTAGGCGTGCAGGTAAAACTTCTGGCTCATCCATAGTGCCATCAAAGTTAGGAACCCAATTAACCGTACCCTGACCTAACTCTTTTAAGAGCACTTCAGAAAAACGTGCTAAACGTGATTCGGTATAACGCATGGCGGCAAAAGATTTAGGGTCATCAGGGCTACCCCAGTTGCCTTGCCCATCAACCAACGGATAGCGGTAACTAAAGTCCTGCGCCATAAGCACCATGGCCTCGTAACAGGCTGAGTCACCGTGAGGGTGAAACTTACCTAGTACATCACCCACGGTACGAGCGGATTTTTTATACTTAGCAGTAGCGGATAGCCCTAATTCACTCATGGCATAAA
The DNA here is from genome assembly GCF_000422325.1 of Marinospirillum minutulum DSM 6287. Classification (GTDB taxonomy): domain Bacteria; phylum Pseudomonadota; class Gammaproteobacteria; order Pseudomonadales; family Halomonadaceae; genus Marinospirillum; species Marinospirillum minutulum. The sequence goes on along the minus strand of NZ_AULO01000008.1, from coordinate 369,797 downwards.
CAATGCGCCGTTGCACTGGCTTTAGGCCATCGCCAATATGAGGTAAAGCGCGGTCGAGAATGACATACATGGAGTAGTCTAAGTAGGCTTTTTCCGTGTACTGACTCAGACTCTGGCGCTCAAAGTTGTCATCGACAAACTCGCTATAGCTAGTCATTAAGTATTAGTCCTTCTATCCAAATTGGAGCGCTAGTGTAACCCGAAGCGGGAGGAGTGCAAAATAATAAGCTGATTAAATATACAGATCTTTAGTCGATAGCTGGAGTAAAGATTGTTTCCTTCTGTTGCAGTGGCTATCGGTTAGCTAGGTCACTGGTTATAATCAGTTCAATATTGGTTGCTAAACCTGCAGTCAGGGAGACTTGTAATGATTTTAAAAGACTATGTGCACCGCCCAGATGCTGATTCTCGCTCAGAAGAAACCTGTGCGGAAGCAGCAACACGCCTACGTAATGCCTTTAAAAACAATGAAGATGTATTGTTGTTAAATGATATTCGTATGCCTTTTGATGAAGAACGCACCATCAATGTTGACCATGTTGTTTTGCATAGCTATGGCATTACGCTGATTAGTAGTCGGGCAATTTATGGCAAAATTGAGGTTAACTACCGAGGTGAGTGGAGCAGGAATGTTAAGGGTAGAGAAATTGCCATGCAAAACCCTGTGGAACTCTACAAGCACCTTAGTAAAAATTTACGAGATGATTTAAGTCAAAATTTAGACATTCTACTGACACGTAGCAAAGGAAGTCAGCGTACCTTCGAAAATATGCCCATTGATGTGTTGTTTATTCAGGCACTTAAAAGCACCATTATTGGTACGGGCATTAATCAGTCGAATATTATTTTTGTAGAAGCTTTAACGCAAAGCATTAACCGTACTTTTGTGGCTTATAAAAAGCGTGAGTTTCAAATGTACGGTGGTTTAGATACGTTTAAAATTTCTCAGTCAGATATGTACGCTATAGCCAACTTCTTGATGGGTAATGAAATTGACCGTAGTAGCTACCCAGATTCTGATGAGCAAACTTCCAACCAAGTGAGTGTGCCTGCAACTGTTGGTCGCCCCGGCATTATTCGTGCGTATAGCACTTTGCCTGTAAAAATAATTAAAGGCAGAGACATTAAGCCAGGTAAAAAGTCGCAACAGCAGCCAACGTCAGAATAACAACTAGCTGAGGTTTATACCTCAGCTAGGTCACCTTTTGATTCCAACCAGTTTTTACGATCAGGAGAGCGCTTTTTAGCTAAAAGCATATCGAGCAGTTCCATTGCTTGGTCACCCTCTTCACGCACCAGCTGTACTAAACGGCGAGTTTCTGGTGCCATGGTTGTTTCACGTAATTGCGAAGGGTTCATTTCACCCAAGCCTTTAAAACGCTGTACGTTTATTTTGGCTTTACGGCCACTTAAACGATCTAAAACTGCATCTTTTTCACTCTCATCTAGCGCATAAAACACCTCTTTACCGCAATCAATGCGGTAGAGGGGTGGCATGGCAACAAAGACATGGCCGTTATCAACTAAAGCAGGGAAGTGACGTAAAAATAAAGCACAAATTAGCGTGGCTATGTGCAGGCCGTCTGAGTCAGCATCGGCAAGAATACAAATTTTACCATAGCGTAAACCGCTTAAATCTTCTGAACCTGGGTCCATGCCAATAGCAACGGCTATGTCATGTACTTCTTGTGAGGCTAGAATTTCTGATGAATCAACTTCCCAGGTGTTAAGAATTTTACCTCTTAACGGCAAGATAGCCTGAAAGATTCTATCTCTTGCTTGCTTGGCTGAACCACCAGCGGAATCGCCTTCCACTAAAAATAGTTCACTACGGGCTGTGTCAGGACCGGTACAATCGGCTAGTTTGCCGGGCAAGGCTGGGCCTTGAGTAATTTTTTTACGGACTACTTTTTTAGCCGCTCTTAAACGTTGATTAGTACGGCTAAGTACCAGTTCGGCAAGGCGTTCGGCATCTAAGGTGTGCTGATTCAGCCAGAGTGAGAAGGCATCTTTGATAACGCCACTAATAAAGGTTGCACTTTGGCGAGACGATAAGCGTTCTTTGGTTTGCCCAGAAAATTGCGGGTCTTGCATTTTTAGTGACAAAACATAGCTACAGTCGTGCCACAAGTCTTCGGGTGCAAGTTTAACGCCCCGTGGCAGTAGGTTGCGGTATTCACAAAAATCACGCAAGGCATCTAATAAGCCACTGCGTAGACCATTAACATGAGTTCCGCCTTGGGCTGTGGGGATTAAGTTGACATAGCTTTCTTGGGTTAGCTCGCCGCCTTCTGGATACCAAACTATCGCCCAGTCAACCGCTTCATGCTTGGCTTTAAAACTACCCTGAAAAGGGGTGGCGGGTAGGGTTTCCCAACCGTGGCAAGCCTGCTGTAAATAATCACTTAAACCGTCGCTGTACAACCATTCTAGCTTTAAGCTTTCGCCAGTTTTTGGGTCTTTTTCTTGTTCGTTAATAAAAATAACAGTAAGGCCAGGGCAAAGAACAGCCTTGGCTCTTAGTAGGTGCTTGAGCCGTGTTGTTGCATAGCGAGGGCTATCAAAATACTTGGCTTCGGCAGTAAACCTAACTTCTGTGCCTGTGTCTTTTTTAGCGCAGTTGCCTATCACTTCAAGCTCACTGGTTTTTTCGCCTTTAGCAAAGGTAATGCGGCTAATTTTGCCATCACGGCGAACAATCACTTCAAGGTTTTCTGATAGGGCGTTTACTACCGAAACACCAACACCATGCAAACCACCCGAAAACTCATAGTTGCTGTTAGAAAATTTACCGCCTGCATGTAGCTGGGTAAGAATTAGCTCAACACCTGAAACACCATGTTCTGGGTGAAGATCTATGGGCATACCCCGACCATTGTCTCGTACACTGATAGCGTTATCAGCGTGCAGGGTAACAGTAACTAGGTTGGCATGGCCTGCTAGGGCTTCATCAATACTGTTGTCTATCACTTCTTGCGCTAGGTGATTAGGGCGAGTGGTATCTGTGTACATGCCTGGACGTTTGCGAACTGGGTCTAGGCCGGTAAGCACTTCTATTGCGCGAGCATCGTATTGTGTCATGGCTTATTTTGTGGCTTTTGCTTGAAGAATTGTATTTAAACCAGCTACTGCACCACCAATATTGGCCAGCTCAGCAGGGATAATCATGGTGTTGTTTGTTTTGGCTAGGTTGCCAAACTCTTTTACGTATTGTTCGGCAATGCGTAGGTTCATGGCTTCATGCCCACCTTCTTCTTTAATGGCTAGGGCTATTTTTTGCAGACCTTCTGCGGTAGCACTGGCAATCAATTCAATTTCTTTAGCACGCCCTTCGGCTTCATTAATTTGCTTTTGTTTTTCTGCCTCTGACATATTAATAACTTCTTGTTTGTGACCTTCAGAAACGTTAATCATAGATTGGCGCTCACCCTCTGATTTGGCGATGGCGGCACGCCTTTCTCGTTCGGCACGCATTTGCTGCTCTAGGGCATCTTTAATGCTGGCAGGTAGTTCTATATCAGAAATTTCGTAACGTAATACTTTTATACCCCAAGGTGCCGCAGCTTCATCGAGTGCTCTAACCACTTCTTCGTTAATTTTGCTGCGTTCTTCAAAGGTTTTATCTAGGTCGGTTTGGCCTATAACAGAACGCATGGTTGTTTGCGCTAGCTGAGAGGCTGCATAACGGTAATTATTAATACCGTAGCTGGCTTTATGGGCATCAATCACTTGAATGTACATCACGCCGTTAATGCCCACTTGAATGTTGTCTTTGGTCACACAAGCCTGACGCTCAACATCTATAACTTCTTCTTTTAGCGTGTGTTGGTAGGCTACCTTGTCAATAAAAGGGACGAGTAGATGGAAGCCAGAATCTAGGGTGCGACTGAATTTACCTAATCTTTCTATTACAAAATTACTGCGCTGAGGAACAATACGTGCCGTTTTTAAGATGGTGATTATGACAAAGAGTGCAATACCTAAGGCTAAAATTGTACCGAAATCGAAATTCATAAAAAATCCTTATTAAGCTTTAATTTGAAGGGCTGGTGCTTTTTTTGCGGGTAACGTAAAGCGCTATACCTTCATTGTGGGTAATCCAAGCGGTATCGCCGGAACTTAAAGCTTCTTCACTGTAAGCTGTCCATTGTACGCCATTTAGCTCTACTCGACCTGCGCCCTGCTCAAAGCTAGTCACAACTTTAACGCGCTGACCTATGGCTTGTTGTAAAAAGTCTGAGTGTTGGTTTTTTTGGATAGTGTCGCCGACAAAAAGTGTTTTAAGTCGACGACGTGCAATCACTAGGCTAAGTAGACTAATACCACTGAATACTAACAGTTGTAGTGTTAGGCTGTTAATAATACCTAGGTAAAGTAAAGCGCCGGTTGCTAGGGCACCTAAGCCAAGAAACACAGCCACTATGCTGGTAGCAACGAGTTCAGACAGAATTAAAAAGATACCTAAAATTATCCAAACGAGAGATGGTGTCATTAAGGCCTCTATAAAGCTAGGGAAGGAGCTGTCTATTCTGCCACAGCTAGGCATTAGTTGCTGAGACTTGCATTCAAATAAAAAACCCCGATTTTTACATCGGGGTTTTGTTTAGCGCTTAGCGCTGGTAAAGCTTAGGGTTGCTAGGGGTTACATCATACCGCCCATGCCACCCATACCGCCCATGCCACCCATATCGCCCATGCCACCGCCAGCAGCTGGGTTTTCTTCAGGGTGATCTGCAACCATGCACTGGGTAGTAATCATTAGACCACCAACCGAGGCTGCAGACTGTAGTGCAGTACGTGTAACTTTAGCTGGGTCAAGTACACCCATTTCTACTAGGTCACCGTAAATACCGGTTTGGGCATTGTAACCAAAGTTACCTGTGCCTTCTTTAACCTTAGCAACCACAACAGACGCTTCTTCGCCAGCGTTAGTAACGATTTGACGTAGGGGTGCTTCCATTGCACGGAGAGCAATTGCAATACCGTGGTTCTGGTCTTCGTTGTCGCCTTTAACTGCTTTAACTGCTTCAAGAATACGAATTAAAGCAGTACCACCGCCAGGTACAACACCTTCTTCAACTGCTGCACGGGTAGAGTGAAGCGCATCTTCAACGCGGGCTTTCTTCTCTTTCATTTCCATTTCAGAAGCAGCACCGATGCGAATAACAGCAACACCACCAGCTAATTTAGCTAGGCGCTCTTGTAGTTTTTCACGGTCGTAGTCAGAAGTAGTGTCTTCCATTTGTGCACGAATTTGCTTAACGCGTGATTCGATATCATCTTGGCTACCCGCACCATCAATAATGGTGGTTGATTCTTTGGTTAGCACTGCGCGCTTAGCTGTACCTAGGTGTTCGATAGTTGCTTCTTCTAGGTTTAGGCCAACTTCTTCAGAAATAACGGTAGCGTTAGTTAAGATAGCGATGTCTTGTAGCATTGCTTTACGACGATCACCAAAACCAGGCGCTTTAGCTGCAGCAACTTTAACAATGCCGCGCATGTTGTTAACAACCAGCGTTGCCATTGCTTCGCCTTCGATATCTTCAGCAATAATTAGCAAAGGCTTGCCGCTTTTAGCAGTTGCTTCTAATACTGGCAATAGCTCACGGATGTTAGAGATTTTTTTGTCAACTAGCAGGATGTAGGGGTCTTCCATTTCGGCAGACATATTATCCTGATTGTTTACAAAGTAAGGTGAGATATAACCACGGTCGAACTGCATACCTTCAACCACTTCTAGCTCGTCTTCAAAGCCACGGCCTTCATCAACGGTGATTACGCCTTCTTTGCCGACTCTTTCCATTGCATTAGCAATGATTTCACCAATACGTGTATCACCATTCGCAGAGATAGTACCTACTTGGGCAATAGACTTGGTGTCTGAGCAAGGCTTAGCTAATTTTTTAATTTCTTCAACGGCTACGGTTACCGCTTTGTCGATACCGCGCTTAAGGTCCATTGGGTTCATACCCGCAGTAACAACCTTAAAGCCTTCGTTAACGATGGCTTGTGCCAAAACGGTTGCAGTCGTAGTACCGTCACCCGCTTCATCAGAGGCTTTGGAGGCTACTTCTTTAACCATTTGTGCGCCCATGTTTTCGAACTTGTCTTTTAGTTCGATTTCACGCGCAACGGATACACCATCTTTAGTAACGGTAGGTGAACCATAAGACTTGTCTAGTACAACATTACGACCCTTAGGACCTAGGGTGGTTTTTACTGCATCGGCTAGAATATTTACACCGGTAACCATGCGCTTACGAGCGTCATCACCGAAACGTACATCTTTAGCTGCCATTTTCGTTTCCTGTTCTTAAATAACTGTATTGGATAGAGAGGGGTGTGGGGTAAAAAGCACTTAGCTTTCTAGTACACCGAAAATTTCGCTTTCGTTCAGGATCAGTAGTTCTTCACCATCAATTTTGATAGTGCTGCCTGCGTAGCTGCCAAAAATGACCTTATCACCGGCCTTGACTGACAGTGGACGCAGCTGACCATCAACAAAGCGACCTTCACCTATAGCAACAACTTCACCTTGCTGAGGCTTTTCTTTTGCACTGCCTGGCAAAACAATGCCGCCAGGGGTGGTGGTTTCTTCTTCCATACGACGAACGACTACGCGATCGTGCAAAGGACGGATTTTCATTGCTGAATGTCTCCTGATTGGTCAACTTGTTGTTTAAGCATTGTGCTTGTTTTTACTTGCCTTTCCGGCTAGCCGGATTGCCTGCTCTTTTTTAGAACAGGCAGAAATTATGTTGCAGGTCTTAAATGGGGATGAAGAAAAAAATTTCAAGGTTCCTTGTCATCTTTTCTTTGATATTCCCCTTCAAGAATTTGTCCTGAACCTTCTAGGTTGTCTTGCTGCTGAGTTTTACTCCTAGATTTGTAGTAATAACTCTGCTGCTCTTGGTAGGTGGTGCCTTGACCTCTGTTTTTCAAGGGGCGAAGTAGTAATTGACGTGTAAACGGAAGTAGAAGAAGTAGCCCTAAAAAATCTGAAATAAAACCAGGTATGAATAGTAGTACACCGGCTAAACCTACTGCGGCTGTTTCTAGAAGAATACCAAGGGTTGCTTCACCTTGGTTTATTTTTTCTCGCATAACCAGCATTAAGCGTTGCCATTCAAGTTGTACTAATACTAGGCCTAGTACTGCAGTAGCAACAATCAGTAATACTGTAGAAAAAGCGCCTGTTTGCTGGCCTACTTGGATCATTAACCAAATTTCTGCTAACGGCCAGACTAATAAAAAGAAGAGTAGTGGCATTTTTTAAGCCTTGTTTTGAAAGGTTGTAAATTAGAGGTGGTGACGCTTGTGTGCTTCTTCAAGTGCACGAATAAATTTTGTTGTTGGTGACGCTTGGGTCAACTATTTTCGTTAAGTTTTACTTTTCTGTTTCGCAACTGCGAGATGATGCGTTATATTGACTAGGACAAGTAAGTATAAGCTAAGTTTTTTATTATTCTAAAAAAGATCGAGGTGATTTATGCAAGTTAAGAACGCAGTCATTGCAATTACTGGTGGAGCACAGGGCTTAGGTCAAGCAATGGCGCTTAATTTAGCTGCGCAGGGTGCAAGGCTTGCACTGATTGACTTGGATGAAGATAAGCTAAAAGCAACACTTGCTTTGGTTAAAGAGGCTGGCGGTGATGGTCATTATTACCTAGCTAACGTTGCTGACGAAGCAGTAGTTGAGAGTACATTTGAGCAGATAGCTAAAGATTTTGGCTCGCTGGATGTGCTAGTGAACAATGCGGGTATTACGCGTGATGGTTTGCTAGTAAAAGCTAAAAATGGCGAAGTTACAGGCAAAATGAGCCTAGCTAACTGGCAGCAGGTAATGGATGTTAACCTAACAGGCGTTTTTCTTTGTGGTCGTGAAGCGGCAGCCCAAATGATTAAGCTAGGTAGCCAGGGCGTTATTATTAATATCTCTTCTATTTCTCGTGCTGGTAACATGGGTCAAACCAACTATGCAGCTGCTAAAGCAGGTGTTGTTGCCATGACAGTTGCTTGGGCTAAAGAGTTGTCTCGTTACGGTATTCGTACGGGTGCCATTGCGCCAGGTTTTGTTGCTACGGATATGGTTTCGGCTATGCCAGAAGAAGTGCTAGGTAAAATTACTGCAGGTATTCCTTTGAAGCGTTTAGGCCAGCCAGATGAAATTGCGCATACTGTACGTTACATAGTAGAGAATGATTACTTCTCAGGCCGTGTTGTAGAGTGTGATGGTGCTTTACGTATTTAAGATTTTTTAGCTAGGCTTCAAAAGCTCACTTCTATCCTGAAGTGAGCTTTTTTTTTGACTAAAAGCTAATTAAAGGCTCTAGGCGTGCTGCGGTTTTTTTACCTATTCCTTTTACTGCTTGTAAGTCTGCTGAGTTGGTAAAATTACCCTGTTGTTTTCGAGCAGTAATAATGGCCTCTGCTTTTGCTGGGCCTATGCCCGGTAGGCTACTTAACTGCTCTGCCGTTGCTTGGTTAATGTTAATGCGAGCGGCTGATTGTTGAAGGGTCTTTTGTTCTTGGTTGTCTGGAGTGGGTTGGCTAGCAGCAAAACTAACACCACTAAAGGCTAGAAGTAGCAATAAAGCACAAATTAGCCCTTTGAATTTGATAGAATTTCCCTGCATCTTTAATTCCTCTTGATTCGTTTTTGAAATTATCAGTCTTTGCTAAACTGACAGTTTTAGCCTAGAAGCCGAGAGCCGCTTCAGCCAGTAGAAAAATGTTGCTGAAGCACCTTGTTTATTGATACGACTCAAGAGTTAATCTACTAGTAGGTTAACTACCTTTTTTGACAGATTTATTGGAGGCCTGTGTGAGCCCAATTATTGTTGCACTCGACTTTCCTTCTGCCGAGCAGGCTTTGGCTTTGGCAGATCAACTAGACTCTAAGCTTTGTCGAGTCAAGGTGGGTAAGGAATTATTTACTCGAGCTGGACCAGAAATTTTAACAAGGCTACACCAGCGTGGGTTTGAGGTTTTTTTAGATTTGAAATATCACGATATTCCTAACACCTGTGCTCAAGCAGTGTTAGCAGCGGCAGAGCAGGGTGTGTGGATGGTCAATGTTCATGCTAGTGGTGGTTTACGCATGATGCAGGCAGCAAAAGAGACCTTAGTTAAACACAACTTAAAAACTCAGTTAATTGCTGTTACGGTTTTAACCAGTATGTCGCAGGCTGATTTACAGGAGCTAGGAATTGCGCGTTCGCTAGAAGAACAGGTATTAAGTTTGGCTCAACTGACTCAGCAGGCTGGGTTAGATGGTGTGGTTTGTTCGGCGCAGGAAGCAAGTTTGCTTGAAGCCAAGTTAGGTAAAGAGTTCTTGAAGGTGACGCCTGGAATAAGACCGGCAAGCAGTAGTACCGATGATCAGCAGCGCATTATGACACCTGAAGCAGCAATGGTAGCGGGTAGCACTCACTTAGTTATAGGTCGCCCAATAACCCAAGCAGCTAACCCTAACCAAGCTTTAGAAGCCATTACTCGCCTTCTACCCCAATAATTGGCTTAATACTGCCCCATTCCCTGCATTTGGGGCATTGCCAATAAAGCTGTTTACTTGTAAAGCCACAGCTACTGCACTGGTGCTCTGGCTTTTTCTCGAGTAGTTGAAACGTTAAGTTTCTAAGGGTTAGCAGGTGGGCGCGTTCATCGCCTCTAGCCTGATCTAAGTAAAGATTAATTAAGTAATCAACGCCTTTAAGTGAACCCTGCCTAAGCATGTAATGGTCAACTTTTTCTAGCGCCTCTTGGTGCCTGCCTTTTTTTCTTAACACTTCTGCTAGGTGAATAAGTACCGAGGTGTAGTTATGCTCGACGAGAATTTTTTCTAGGGTGGTGGCTAGCTCTTTGGGTTGATCGAGTAGTTGGTAGGCATCTACCAACGTTTGCAGCATTACTGGAATGTAATTGGGGTCTTGCTCAGGTATGCGTAATAAAATGCGTATAGCGGCTTTGGCACTGCCACTTTGTAATTCTAGCTGCGCCATAAGCAAGGTTGCTCTAATGCAGGCAGCATCAAAAGCTGCAGCTTGTTTTAGAAGCTTGCGAGCCGGTACAAAGTTTTTCTTACCCAGCTGTATTGCTGCTAGTTCGCAAGCATAGTGGGCAGCGGCTTTTTTTAGGTGCAGATTTTCTTTCAGCATAGAAGGAGAAATGGTGTGGATTGCCTTTTGCCATTCTTTTTCTCTTTCGTATAAATCAACCAGTAATAGCTGACTGGCTTTACCAGTAGCATTATTTAAGCTTGTTAGCTCACTTAACAGCCGTTCGGCTCGGTCAAGTAAACCTGCTGCCATAAAGTCCCTAGCCAGTTCTAATTGCACTCTAGCAGCTTGTTCTTTAGTAAGGCTGGGGCGGGCAAAGAGGTTTTGGTGTACGCGTACGGCTTTATCTGACTCACCGCGTGAACGAAACAGGTTGCCTAAGGCAATGTGGGTTTCTATGGTGTCTGAGTTTACTTCCAGTGCTTTAATAAAGGTTTCTATTGCCGCATCAGGCTGCTCATTAAGCAGGTAATTTAGGCCAACAAAATAATCTTGGCTTAGCTCGCCTAGAGTGCCTGGCGGTGGAGAACGGCGACGGCGCTCTTTACGGCCTAGCCACCAACCTAAGGCGAGTGCCATAAACAGTAAAGCAAATAGCAGTATTTCCAGTGGCATAAACAGTCTGTCGTTAGTAAGAGGGTGTTATTCAGGTGCTTTGAAAGTAAGCGTGCGTAGCTTATGCAGCTCTTCTTTTTGCTGCTTGAGCAGACGTTCGTTGCTGAGTAGCTTTGCTTTATAACGGGCTAACCAAGGTAGCATAAGTACTAGTCCTAAGGAGAGCCCAGTGATTAGACTAAGAATTAACCAGAGTGCAAGGCTGTTTTCTGGCAGCTTTATAAAAAGCAAGTCTAAGGGAACAGGTTGCTGATTGCGTAGGGTAAACCAAATACCTAGTAGCAAAATGGCTAAAAGCAGTACTAGGCTAAAAAGCGATTTAATGAGTTTCATACTTTTTCCTAGTTATGAAGTTGCTAGCCTGCATTGACTTGCTCACGTAACTCTTTGCCAGGTTTGAAATGAGGCACATACTTACCAGCAAGGTGTACGTTTTCACCTGTTTTTGGATTACGTCCTTTGCGTGGCTCGCGGTAGTGTAGAGAAAAACTACCAAAACCCCTAATTTCTATACGGCCACCCGTTGCTAGGGTATCAGTCATATAATCGAGTAGTAGTTTAACGCTTGATTCAACCTGTTTTAGGCTGAGGTTGTTTTTACGTAGTGCAATTTGATCGACAAGTTCTGATTTAGTCACGCCTTTCACTCCGTTTTAGGGTGTTAGGTTTTTGATTTAACTAGCATAGTTACCTTTTACTTAATACACAATAACTAGCTTATAAACAAGCATTTAGCGAGTTAGAACTACAAGTGTTTGGTTTACTGAGTGTTTGCGCTTAGACTTGGCGCTTGCTTAATTTATAGTAAAAGTGACTTTTGAGGCCAATATGACAGATACCACCCCTGCTTCTACTGAATCAACTGCTGCAATAACTGAGCGTAACCGCATGTATTGGCAAAGTCGCCGTGGCATGTGGGAACTAGATTTAATGCTAGTGCCTTTTTTAGATGGGTGTTTAAATCAGCTTTCTGAGGCGTTGCAGTCTGATTATAAACGGCTTCTAAAGGAGGAAGATCAAGACTTGTTTCTTTGGTTAATGCGGCGCGAACCAGCTACCGACCCTAGCTTGCAGCCTATTATTCAAGCAATTATTGATCATGCAGAAAATGGCAGTTTGGATCAATATAAAGGTCTCTAAACTAGGGCGAATATTTTTCCTGCTCATTTATATGGGGCTAGTCGCCATTCTTTTGTCTCACGCTTCCTGGCTAGCCAACTGGCTTATAGCGCCGCTATTAGTACACGCTTGGTGGAGTTGGCGCCAAGCTTTTGGGGCGGCTGCTCCTGTTGCTCTACTACTAAAGGATAATAAGCTTTATTGGCAGTTGGCTAGGGGGCAGCGGCAACTTTTACAGCCGCCTGCTGTTTTATTTAGCCGTTTTATTTTAGTTTTTAAACCTGTTGGTTCACTCGCTTGGCCCTGGTTGCTTTGGCCCGATGCAGTGAGTTCAAGTGAGCATCATCAGCTACGTTGTTTTTTACGTACTTGGCATTAGGTTTTTAGTTACCAGCGGTCGGGTGTGAGTAAAGTGTCGCGTGCTTCTGCGGCAGTTTCTGGGTAGTTCAAAGTGTAGTGCAGGCCACGGCTTTCTTGACGTAATTGCGCTGAGCGAATAATAAGTTCTGCCACGGTTGCTAGGTTGCGTAGTTCTAATAGGTCGCTAGAAATACGGTAGTTAGAGTAGTAATCATGTATTTCAGACTGTAAGAGCTTAATACGGTGCTGCGCCCTTTCTAGCCGTTTATCTGTTCTAACTATGCCTACGTAATCCCACATGAAGCGGCGAATTTCATCCCAGTTATGGCTAATAACCACGTCTTCGTCAGAATCAGTAACCTGGCTTTCGTCCCAATCCTCTAGTTCTGGTGCTTCTTTAAAGCTGGCAAGTTTGTCTAATAAATCTTCTGCTGCTAGTCGTCCATAAACCACACACTCTAAAAGCGAGTTGCTTGCCATGCGGTTAGCGCCATGCAAACCAGTAAAAGCGCATTCACCTATAGCATAAAGGCCAGGAATGTTTGTTTGGCCTTTATGATTGGTTACTATGCCTCCGCAGGTGTAATGGGCGGCTGGTACAACAGGAAGTGGCTCTTGAGTAATATCTATGCCTAGCTCTAAACAACGCTGGTAAATGGTTGGAAAATGCCCACGAATAAAATCAGCATCTTGGTGTGAAATATCTAAGCAAACATGGTCTAAGCCTAGGCGTTTCATTTCATGGTCTATGGCCCTAGCTACTACATCTCTAGGTGCTAGCTCGCAGCGAGCGTCAAAACGCTGCATAAAAGGTTCACCGTTGGGTAGCGTCAACTTTGCACCCTCTCCACGCAAGGCTTCGCTAATTAAAAAGCTTTTAGCATTAGGGTGATAAAGGCAAGTGGGGTGGAACTGATTGAACTCCATATTGGCAACAGGACAGCCAGCTCGCCAAGCCATAGCAATACCATCACCAGAACTACCGTCAGGGTTAGAAGTGTAAAGGTAAACCTTACTAGCACCGCCTGTTGCAAGAATAACCGCCTTAGCAGCTAGGGCTTGTACCTTGCCCAGTTTAATGTCTAAGGCATATACACCGACACAGGCTTGATCTGCTAAACCTAGCTTGTGACGGGTAATTAAATCGACTGCTAGGTGGTCTTCAAAAATACTAATGTTGGAATGCTGTAACACTCTAGCGGTTAAGGTTTCAGAAATTGCTAAACCTGTAGCGTCATCTGCGTGTAGAATGCGCCGGAAACTATGGCCACCTTCTCGAGTTAAATGGTAGGGCAGGGGTGATGGCTCTGATTTGTGAAGTGTATCGGCTGTTTCTTCAGCTGGAGTAAAGGGAACGCCTTGATCTATAAGCCATTGAATACTTTTACGGCTTTCTTTCACTACCAGCTCAACTGTGTCACGGTGACAAAGCCCCGCACCAGCAATTAACGTGTCTTCTATGTGCGCTTCTAAAGAGTCTTCTGGGTCGACAACGGTTGCTATGCCACCCTGTGCCCAGCGTGTTGAACCCTGGTTAAGGCTGGCCTTACTGAGAAGTGCAACTTTATGTGTGTTGGCCAGATGTAGTGCAGCAGTCATGCCTGCTGCGCCACTACCAATAATAACAACATCATAATGTTGAGAAGCAGGCATAAGGTAGAGGTCCTAAATTTAAATAAATGCTTGTTGATCAATAGCCTTCGGGCTTCTTGGTAAGGCTTAGCCGTGCTAAGGTATATCTATTTTAGCCTGTCTGGCAAGTCTTGATCCTTCGATTGGTTTGCGTAATAACTTGGAGTTCCTGAATGACGAGCGCAAGGGAAACAGACCAGCGATTGGTCGAACGAGTGCAAAAGGGCGATAAACGTGCTTTTGATCTTCTAGTGAAAAAATATCAGCATAAAATTATTGCGCTGATAGGGCGGTATGTAAACGACCACCATGAGCAGCAAGATGTTGCACAGGAAGCTTTTATTAAGGCTTATCGTGCGCTCAGTAATTTTCGGGCTGAAAGTGCTTTTTATACTTGGATGTACCGTATTGCTATTAATACTGCTAAAAACCATTTGGTTTCTAGGGGTCGCCGCCCACCCGGAACAGACGTTGATGTAGAAGATGCTGAAAACTTTAGCCTAGTAGCTAGTATGAGAGATAACGATTCACCCGAATCTAATTTAATGCGTGATGAGTTAGAGGAACGCATTTTTAGCACTATCGACCGACTAGCTGATGACTTAAAAACGGCCATAAGTCTGCGTGAATTTGAAGGTTTAAGTTATGAAGAAATTGCAGAAGTAATGCAGTGCCCTGTAGGTACTGTTAGATCGCGTATTTTTCGTGCTCGTGAAGCAATAGATAAAGCCATAGCACCCTTATTAAACCCAAATGCTGTAGCAGAATAGCAACGGCAGAAAAGTAATCACAAAAAATATATGGAATTTTTTGTGATGAAGTAAAACCAAATGGATTACTCACTGTCTAGGATAGAACCGGAAGCGTGATTGTTTATTATTTATGAGGTATCTGGCATGACAGATAAGCTGCACCAGTCTCTTTCTTCAATTATGGATGGCGCAGGTGATGACTTAGAACTGCCCCGCCTGCTTAATGCTATGCAGGCTTCACCAACAACTAGCCAAGCGTTGAGTGAAAAGTGGCGGCGCTATCATCTAGCACAAGGCGTTTTGCGTGGCGAATTACGCAGTATGCAAAACCCAAAAACTGCACAAGTCGATATTTCTGCCGCTGTTATGCAGCAGTTAGAAGATGAAAGTATTAGTTTTACTGATACTGGTGCAGCCAGTGAGCTTAACCAGACTTCAAGCCAGAAAGAAGAACCTACCTTAGTTGCTGGTTCAATTACACCCTCCACTAGCCAGAAGCGCCAAGAACCTGGTCAGTGGCTACGTGGCGGCGCTTTAGCTGCATCGGTTGCGCTACTCGTTATAACGGGTACACAAATATACAATCTTAGCCAAGAGAGTGATGCTTCTGTTAACTCTTTTGCTACGCAAGAAGCAGCCCCCCCGATTACTAGCCCAATAATGCAAGCCAGCCAGGTTGCATCAGACTGCCAAACATCCATTTTTTCAGGTGTGACAGCCATAGATTTTCCAGTAGAAATACTGCAACGCAAACCCTGTAGCGATAAAGTTCAAGCCTATTCACCACTTGTTAGTTCACCACCGTCTAGGCAGCAAAACTTTACGCCTGTTTCTTCGCGTTAATAACTAGGAAGTGAAGCATGACTTGGGTAACTCAAGAAGCAGAAGTAATAGCAGAGCAAAATCAAGGACAAGTTCAGGTTAAAGCTTGCGCTTCTCAAGGCTGTGGTTCATGCAGTTTGGCAGGCGGTTGCGGGCAAGGAATTTTGTCGCGCTGGCTTATGCGTCGTTCGCCTAGCCTTACCTTGCATACAGAAACACCGCTACAAGCTGGTGATCGAATTTTACTAGGTATAAACGCAAATAAATTAAACCGTGCAGCAGTGTTACAATTTTTATTACCCTTAATAACCTTGTTGGCAGCAGCTTTACTAGCTGAGTTTATAGGCATTACTTCTGGGCTATTACTCTTTTTAATAGCCTTGATTGGCTTGGCTAGTGGTTTGCTTATAGCAAGAAAACTTGCCCTAGCTAATCAGCTTGAATTATTAAGACAATTAACCCCTTCCCCTACAACCAAAGCGAATAACAACTTGGAGTTAACTCATGTTGAGTAAAAGAGCTTCTTTACAAGCTGTGCTACTAGCCTTATTACTTGCTTGCTCTTTTTTTGTATCAGCAGCTAATTTACCTGACTTTACCCAGTTGGTAGAAAGGGCTGCGCCTGCTGTTGTTAATATTAGTACCACGCAAACAGTTCAAAAACGTTCTTCACGTATTCCTCAAGAAGTTCCAGAAATATTTAGGCACTTTTTTGGGGAGCTGCCAGAAGGGTTTGAGCAGGAACCTTCGCAGCAACAGCGTCAATCACTAGGTTCAGGCTTTATTATTTCTGATGATGGCTACATTTTAACCAATAACCATGTAATCGAAAATGCTGACGAAATTGTTGTGCGTTTAAGTGATCGCCGCGAGTTAATAGCAGAATTGATTGGTAGCGATGCTTCAAGTGATTTAGCCCTTTTAAAAATTGACGCTAAAGGCTTGCCCGTTGTGACTGTAGGTAATTCAGATAAGTTAAAAGTAGGTGAGTGGGTGCTAGCCATAGGTTCACCCTTTGGTTTTGATCATTCAGTTACTGCGGGCATTGTTAGTGCTAAAGGGCGCTCTTTACCTAATGAAACCTACGTGCCTTTTATTCAAACCGATGTAGCCATTAACCCCGGTAACTCAGGTGGACCTTTATTTAACCTAGAGGGTGAAGTGGTGGGTATTAACTCACAAATTTACACCCGTTCTGGTGGGTTTATGGGTTTATCTTTTGCTATCCCTATGCAAGTCGCTTTAGAAGTAGCAGAGCAACTTAAAGACCAAGGCAGAGTCAGCCGTGGTTGGTTGGGCGTAGCTATTCAAGATGTAAACCGTGACTTGGCAGAATCTTTTGGTTTAAAGAAACCTCAGGGTGCATTGGTCGCAAATGTAGACCCTGAAGGACCCGGTGCTAAAGGTGGATTAATGGCTGGGGACATTATTTTGCAGGTTAACGAGCAAACCATTAATACTTCCTCAGATTTACCACCCGCAGTAGGCCGCATTCGCCCCAATGCCAAAGGCAAGTTTTTAGTGCTGCGTGATGGCTCTCGAAAAACATTAACAATTAAAGTAGGGGAGCGCCCAGATGAAATGCAGCTAAGTAAAGGCGGCGCTACACAATCGGCACCTGTGCTAGCTGATAGACTAGGCTTAAAAGTTGAAGTGATTCCCGCGGGTTTAAAAGAAAAATGGTCAGTGACTAATGGTGTGCAAGTGGCGGAAGTTAGCCCTGAAAGCGCCGCCGCTGCGGCCGGTATTCGGCGTGGTGATGTGTTGGTTTCTATTGCATCAAAAGACATCGTTAGCCCTAAACAATTTGCTAAGCTAGTAGAAGAATTAGCCGCTGAGCAAACAGTCGCCGTTAGGTTAGTAAGACGAGGCAGCCCACTTTTTGTTGCTTTACGTGTAAATGAATAGCGATCACTTTTTTGATAGCATTTCTTTGCTAGCGCTTATCAGGTAAACTTTAGCGCACTTTTTTCGGGTAATACGCCTTAGCACTGCTAGTCGTATTACCTCCTCTGTTTTTTATCTGAATTTCGATGCAGGTGAACGTGAAGCGCCTTAAACATATTCGTAACTTTTCCATCATCGCCCACATCGATCATGGTAAATCCACCCTAGCAGATCGCTTTATTCAATTTTGTGAAGGTTTAAGCGACCGGGAAATGAAAATGCAAGTGCTCGATTCTATGGATCTTGAGCGCGAACGCGGTATTACTATTAAAGCGCAGAGTGTAACGCTTAATTACACCTCCTTAGCAGGTGATCTTTACCAGCTTAACTTTATTGATACACCCGGCCACGTTGACTTCTCTTATGAAGTCTCCCGCTCTTTAGCGGCTTGTGAAGGTGCTTTGCTTGTCGTTGATGCAGGGCAGGGCGTAGAAGCTCAATCGGTTGCTAACTGCTATACAGCCATAGAGCAAGGCTTAGAAGTAGTGCCTGTCTTAAACAAAATGGATTTGCCTCAAGCAGATCCAGAACGTGTTGCTCAAGAAATTGAAGACGTTATAGGTATAGATGCCACCGATGCAGTACGCTGTTCCGCTAAAAGCGGTTTAGGTATTCAAGACGTGGTTGAGCGTTTAATAACTCAAATACCACCACCTGAAGGCGATATAGATGCACCCTTGCAGGCACTAATTGTTGACTCTTGGTTTGATAACTACCTAGGTGTGGTTTCACTGCTGCGTATTAAAAACGGTACGCTAAAGAAAGGCGACAAGATTTTAATTAAATCAACTGGTAGAACTTGGGATGCCACAGGTGTTGGTATCTTTACACCTAAACGAATTGAAACTGGTAGCCTAAAAGCGGGTGAAGTGGGTTATTTGGTTTCAGGCATTAAAGAAATTCATGGTGCGCCTGTAGGTGACACCATAACCCATGCTAAAACGCCCGAAGTAGAAAACCTGCCTGGCTTTAAAAGGGTTTCTCCCCAAGTTTATGCGGGTTTATTTCCCGTTTCTGCAGAGGATTTTGAAGAGTTTCGTGATGCGCTAGATAAACTATCGCTCAATGATGCTTCTCTGTTTTTTGAACCAGACAGCTCAGAAGCACTAGGCTTTGGTTTCCGTTGTGGCTTCTTAGGTATGCTGCACATGGAAATTATTCAAGAACGCTTAGAGCGTGAATATAACCTAGACCTACTGACCACTGCTCCAACAGTTAGCTACGAAGTCGTAATGAAAAACGGCGATGTGCTAAAAGTAGATAACCCTACGCACATGCCAGACCCAGCGGCTATTGCTGAAATGCGAGAGCCTATAGCACGTTGTACTATTCTTACCCCGCAAGAAATGGTGGGTTCTTGCATAACGCTTTGTACAGAAAAGCGTGGTATGCAAGTCGATATGGTCTATTTAGGCAGCCAAGTACAATTAGTGTATGACATACCGCTTGCTGAAGTAGTGCTTGATTTCTTCGACCGTTTAAAATCTGCTTCGCGTGGCTTTGCATCCTTAGAATATAGCTTTAATCGTTTTGAAGCAGCCAAGCTAGCCCGTTTAGATGTATTAATTAACGGTGAAAAAGTCGACGCTTTGGCACTTATAGTGCATAGCGACCTAGCTGTAAGCAAGGGTCGTAGCCTAGTAGAAAAAATGAAAGAACTTATACCAAGGCAAATGTTTGATGTGGCAATTCAGGCGGCCTTGGGTGGACAAATTGTTGCACGCTCAACTGTAAAAGCTATGCGTAAAAACGTACTGGCTAAGTGTTATGGTGGTGATGCTAGCCGTAAAAAGAAACTTTTAGAAAAACAAAAAGCTGGTAAAAAACGTATGAAGCAAGTGGGTCGGGTGGAAATTCCACAGGATGCTTTCCTTGCTGTACTGCAAGTAGATAACTAGGAACTAAATCACTTATGCATCTGGATTTCTCTCTTATCCTAGTCTTAGCAAGCTTAGTGACAGGGCTTGTTTGGCTGCTAGACAAACTAGTATTAAAAAAACGCCGTGCGGCTAACCGCTTTCAAGACAAAAAGCCAGGTTTGTTGGTGGAATACTCCAACTCCTTCTTCCCTGTCTTGGCTCTGGTGCTGGTGCTGCGCTCGTTTTTATTTGAACCTTTTCAAATACCCTCTGGCTCCATGCTACCTACGCTAAAAATAGGTGATTTTATTCTAGTGAATAAATTCAGCTATGGCGTGCGTTTGCCGGTTGTGAAT
Source organism: Marinospirillum minutulum DSM 6287 (assembly GCF_000422325.1). Taxonomy (GTDB): domain Bacteria; phylum Pseudomonadota; class Gammaproteobacteria; order Pseudomonadales; family Halomonadaceae; genus Marinospirillum; species Marinospirillum minutulum. The sequence goes on along the minus strand of NZ_AULO01000008.1, from coordinate 350,277 downwards.
AAGCGAATTATTGAAGTAGATAATCCGTCACCTGGCGACGTGGTGGTTTTTCGCTATCCTCTAGATGAGCGTCTAAACTATATTAAGCGCGTTATTGGTGTTGCCGGAGATAAAATTAGTTATACCAATAGCCAGCTAGTAATTAATGGGCAACCAGTTGGTCGCCAGCTACTAGAAAAGAACCCGGTTGAATCACCAAAAGAAGAACTGTGGCAAGAAACTTTGGCAGATGCGAGTTATTCAGTTTATAACTACCTACAACCTACTTTTAACTTTCCAGAAATAACCGTACCCGAAGGCTATTATTTTGTAATGGGTGATAATCGTGACCATAGTAATGACAGCCGCTTTTGGTGCCAAGGTCAGCCACATAATGAAACTGGCTGCCTCATTATTCCTGGTTATGTCAATGATCGTGGTGCGCCACTGGTTATGGGGTTTGTTCCTGAAGAAAATCTAGTGGGGCGTGCTTTTGCCGTGTGGATGCACTGGCCGAAATTACTAAGCTTACCCAAGTTTGGTGATCTTCGTACAATAGAGTGAGCTGAGTGAAAGATAATCTAACACCACTAACCAAAGCCTTAGGCCACACCTTTAACGACCCTAGTTTGTTAGTGCTGGCGCTAACACACCGCAGCTTTGGTAATAATAATAATGAGCGCCTAGAGTTTTTAGGTGACTCCATTGTTAATTTTATTATTGCAGAAGACCTCTACCTGCGGTTTCCACAAGCTCGTGAAGGGCAGCTATCGCGCCTTAGAGCGCGTCAAGTAAAAGGCACTACTTTAGCTGAGGTTGCCAGAGAGTTTAAATTAGGTGACTACTTACAAATGGGTTCAGGTGAACTTAAAAGTGGTGGTTATCGCCGAGAGTCTATTCTTGCCGATGCACTAGAAGCGGTCATAGGTGCAATTTATTTAGATGCAGGAATGGATGCAGCTAAAACTAGGGTTTTAAGTTGGTTTGCAGCACGCCTAGATGCCATGAGTTTAAATGACACTCAGAAAGATCCAAAAACGCGTTTGCAAGAATACCTTCAGTCACGTCAACAACCCCTGCCGCAATATGATGTAATTCATGTTGAAGGTGAAGCCCACGCACAACTTTTTACAGTTGAATGCGTGATAGAACAGTTAGATTATCGACCATTAGGCATAGGTTCTAGTCGTCGATTCGCCGAGCAAGAAGCCGCTGAAAAGGTTTTGCAGGCATTGGAGGTTAAGGTTAAATGAGTAACAGCCGTTGTGGTTATGTCGCCCTAGTAGGCCGCCCAAATGTGGGTAAATCCACCCTACTTAATCGTATTTTAGGGCAAAAGATAAGTATTACCTGTAAAAAACCACAAACTACTCGCCATCAAATTATGGGTATCCATACCGAAGGCGAAGTGCAGACAATCTATGTAGATACGCCTGGTATGCACCTAGCGGAAGGTTCGCGAGATAAAGCCATTAACCACTATATGAATGATGCAGCCAAGCAGGCAGTACGCGATGTTGACTTGGTGGTTTTTTTAGTTGATCGCACCAAGTGGACACCAGAAGATGACTTGGTACTAGAGCGCTTAACTCACTTAAAGTGCCCTGTAATTTTAGCGATTAACAAAGTTGATTGGTTAGAAGATAAAAATACCCTTTTGCCTTTTATTGAAGAAGTTAGCAAAAAACGAAATTTTGAATTGATCCTACCTATCTCTGCTTTAAATGGTAAGCAGGTTGATTCTTTGGTTAAAGAAATAGAGCAACGCCTTCCTGAAGGCGAGCATTTTTATCCTGAAGATCAGGTGACTGATCGCAGCTTACGTTTTTTAGCTGCAGAACTGGTTAGAGAAAAAATTATGCGCCAGCTGGGAGAAGAACTTCCCTACTCAGCAACAGTTGAAATTGAACAATTTAAACAGCAGGGCGCTGTATTGCATATTCATGCCTTAATTATGGTTGAGCGTGAAGGTCAGAAAAAAATAATTATTGGCGATAAAGGCAGTCAGTTAAAACTGATAGGCAGAGATGCACGCCTAGATATGGAAAAAGCCTTTGATAGCAAGGTCATGCTTAATCTCTGGGTTAAGGTCAAAAGTAACTGGTCAGATGATGCTCGTGCCTTAAAAAGCCTAGGCTATACTGGATTAGATTAAACCTTATGTCGCAAGCCAGTGATTATCAACCCGCCTGGCTATTGCATTCCCGCCCTTATCGGGAAACCAGTGCTTTGGCTTGGTTGTTAACCCTAGAAGATGGCCGTATAAATGCTGTAGTTAGGGGCGTAAGAACCAAAAAAAGCCGTTACCGCCCTTTACTACAACCTTTTACTCCCTTGCTGGTTAGACTTAGCGGCAAGCAGGATTTAAAAACCCTAGTGGGGCTAGAAGCTACTTCAGCACCCCACTGGTTAAATGGCGAAGCTTTAGTTTGTGGGCTTTATGCTAATGAACTATTAAGTCGTTTACTCTTAACAAGTCAAGCTTGCCCTGTTCTTTTTCGTGATTATTCCCTATTGTTACAACTACTTAGTAATGCGGATCAACGTGAACCTGCTCTGCGGCGATTTGAGTTAAGCCTCTTAGATCACCTAGGCTACCCATTAATATTTACTGATAACCTAGGGCAGCCTTTACTCGAAGAGGGTTTGTACCGCTGGTTACCCGAGCAGGGATTTTTAGCCATTAAAGGGGTTACTGAGCCCACAAGTGTGACTTACACAGGTGCAAGTTTGCTTGCAATAGCAGATGATAACTGGCAGTTAAAGCTAACGCGTCAAACAGCAAAAGCCTTAACACGGCAACTTTTAGCACCCTTGTTAGGCACTAAACCCTTACTCAGTCGGCAGCTTTTTTTACAAATGAAAAAGCCAAGCCTTAAATAACTTTTCTCTGATTGGAGCTTAAAAATGAACCAGCGTTTATTGCTTGGCGTTAATATTGATCATATTGCTACTTTGCGCCAAGCAAGAGGTACAACTTACCCCGACCCAGTACTCGCCGCCCAACTCGCAGAACAAGCTGGAGCAGATGGTATTACCTTGCACTTGCGTGAAGATCGTCGCCATATTCAAGAGCGCGATGTCGAGCTAATAAAACAGGTAATGCACACCCCTATGAACTTTGAAATGGCGGTGACTGAGTTTATGCTAAGTTATGCTGAAAAAATTAAGCCCGAACATGTGTGCTTAGTGCCTGAGCGCAGAGAAGAACTAACAACCGAAGGTGGTTTAGACGTTGCAGGACAGCTAGATAAAATAACCGCTGCCTGCCAACGTTTAGCAGCCTTAGGTAGTGAAGTTTCTCTGTTTATAGATGCCGATCCTAAGCAAATAGATGCTGCCGTTGCTGCGGGTGCGCCTGCCATAGAGTTGCATACAGGTGCTTACGCCGAAGCTCAAGACCCACAACTAGTTGAAGAAGAGCTAAAGCGCATTCAAGAAGGCGCTGCCTATGCGCTTAGCAAGGGATTAATTGTTAATGCTGGACACGGTTTGCACTACCATAATGTGCAAGCCATAGCGGCTATTCCTGGTATCAATGAACTCAATATTGGTCATGCAATTATTGCCCGTGCTGTATTTACAGGGCTAGTCGAAGCAATTAAAGAAATGAAAGCCATCTTGCAGGCAACTAGGGCTTCATGCTAGCTCAACTCGGTTTAAGGCCAGTAAGGGAGCGGCTGGCTAAAACCTTTGCACCTTATCAAGATAGGCGCATGTTAACTCTTTTACTACTAGGTTTTTCTAGTGGTTTACCTGCACCTCTAGTGTTTTCTAACCTCTCTATTTGGTTACGTGATTTAGGGGTTAGCCGTACTGATATAGGCCTTTTTGCCTTAGCCGCTACCCCCTACGCTATTAACTTTCTTTGGGCACCCTTGGTTGATAGATTAAGAATACCCTGGCTTTCTGCGCGTTTTGGGCGGCGACGCGGTTGGGCTTTGTTTACTCAAAGCCTATTAATACTAGCTATTCTCTTATTATCCCTGACAAATCCAGCAGAAAACTTATTGCTGGTTGCGGCTGCTGTACTCTTTGTTACTTTCATGTCTGCAACACAAGATATCGTAATAGATGCCTACCGAATTGAGCTATTAGAGCCTCACCTCTACGGCGCAGGCTCAGCTGCGGCTATTTGGGGTTGGCACCTAGGTGGCACTTTGGTTGGTGCTGCAGGAGGATTATTTCTTGCTGAATACTATGGTTGGAATACTGCCTATATGGTTTTAGCGGCAGGTATTTTTATTGGTATGCTAGCAATATTAATGAGCCCTGAACCCCAGCAAGCCATTTCAGCAGAAACGCTGGCAGAAGAGTCTCGTGTGCTAGCCCAGCTAGAAGGTTTTAAAGAGCTACCTAAACACCTTCGCAATGCTATGGGTTGGCTCTATGTCAGCCTATTGGCTCCCTTTGTTGAATTTACCCGGCGCCGTGGCTGGTTATGGATACTGGTTTTTATTTTTGTATTTAAACTAGGGGATGCACTGTTAGGACGTATGTCGGGTGTTTTTTATAGAGAAATGGGGTTTTCTTTATTAGAAATAGCCGAAGTTTCTAAGCTCTATGGTTTTGCAGCCAATATTCTAGGTATTCTTTTGGGCGGAATTTTAGTGGCCAGAGTGGGTATGCTTAAAGCCTTATTTATTTCTGGGTTAGCCACGGCAACGACTAACCTTACCTATGCTTGGTTGGCTGCTTCTGGGCAATCTTATTTAGTTTTTGTTGTTGCACTCGTCAGTGATAACTTCACTACAGGCTTAGTAACGGTTGCTTTTGTGGCTTACCTTTCTAGTCTATGTAATTCAGCTTACACGGCAACTCAATATGCACTCTTGGCATCCTTGGGCAATTTAGCCAGAATCTGGTTATCGGCCTCAAGTGGCTGGATGATTGACAAGCTAGAAGGTGACTGGACACTCTTTTTTGTTTTAACTGCTGTTATTGCCTTAATTGGTTTACCACTCTTGTGGGTAATAATGCGTAGGTTTCCAGTTGTTACATCTAAGGTTAGGAAGGATACAGAAAAAGGAAATGAGGTTGTTAGTTAATGATTAAACGCCTGTTTGGGTCACGCAATAAGAATGATCTTAGTGATTTAAGAGCTAGGGTTTCGCTTGAGCGTGAAGGTAATGAACAGATAGAGCGCATTAGTCAGGTAGTGCATAGAATACACTGGACACGCACTATTTTAGGCATTATGTGGACTGCCGGCCCAGTTACCATGTTGGGACTCTTGGGTGGTTTTTACCTAGCCTATGGCAAGGTACCGCCAGTACAAACCCTGCTTTATTTTTTCACCTTTACGGTTTTGTCGGGTTTAATTGCCTTTTTTGCCAAGGTTGTTTATGACATGACACGCGGTCATGTTGCTGAACAAGCACAACAGGATGTAACAGAAGTTATCGACAAGCTGGCAGACCTTATTTTAGCGGTAAGGGATTTAATTGTTGAAAGCCACGAAGAAGAAGTAAGACCGAGAGAAGCAGCCTTGCAGCTTTTGCGGCGTATCGAGTTAACGCCTGATGGGGTTGCCTTTGCTGCCCAAGAATTAACAGGCGATAGTGAGTTAGCAAAAATTCTAGGGCGTATTGAAACCTACCGCCGAGCTGGCTTATATTCCCGCGTTAGAGACTTAAATCGCCAACACCGTGAACGTATAGAAACAGCACTACAATGGCTAAATGAAGCTTCACCCGAAGCAACCAGTGTATTAAGAGAGCGCTTTAGCGGCGAAGCCCCCCAGTTAGAAAAAGGTGTGCCACGTGATGAGTACTTTATCGAGCGTGTGCTAGCGGCAATTGAAGAAGATAACCTGCTGTTAATGACCCTGCAGGATGTCGAAGAAATGCTAATTTTGGCCTTTGAGTTAATTAATGGCCGTGAAATTCCTATGTTGATCTTTAGCTATTCAGGTAAATGGAAGCTAGCCAGAGCCATTGATCAGCTAGAAGAAAAACGCAGTCATTACCGCATTGCTCAAGCCAGTGGTAGTAACCGTATTCGTGCTTTAGCAGGCTTTTTGGTAGAAACCGATGAAGCAACACACGAACAACTGCCCTATGGAACGTCTGCCCATGAACTTATTGGCGGCATTGAAGAAATCATGGACCAAATAGCTAGTGATGTATTAGAACTAGTTGAACTCTCTAATCAAGGAAAGCTAGCTAGCCCCTCAGAATTACGTAGTAAAGCAGAAGTATTAGCCAAATCATTAAACCTATATAAAGCGGCACGCTTGGGCTATCAGCAATTAGGTCGAGCCCATGTTGGCTTGTTGGATGCTTCTAAAAACTGGAATAAACTAGCCGATCGGTTTAGTGATGAAGAAAGCCAGTTAAGGTTAGGGCCAGGCCGCAGTGGTTTGCGCATTATCGAGCGTATAGTGTCTTTGTCGGATGAACAAAAAGTCGCTGTGTGTCAGCACCTAGTAGAATATTTACATGGTGAACAACTTGAAAAACGAGGGCGGCGCTTTTTTACTCGCCGCGATGGGCGTTCACGCCCTTTAACACTTGAAGGCGCTCGACAATTAGCGGTTGAAGTCGCACTTGCTTTAGAGCCTTATATTCATCTATCCCGACCGGCTATCCAAAGAGGCCTAAATGCCACCAATGCTTCTTACTTAGGTGGTTTAGAACCGGATATGAGTGCAGCAGAAAAAGCTGCTTTAGGCTCTGCTATGGCACGTGAAGTGCAACAAGATATGAGTCATGCGGCAGAAAGACTAGCGGTAGCCTTAGTAAAGCACTACCGAGTCGATTTAACCGAAGAAGCACGTGACTTCTTGGTTGATGCCTATGGTGCAAGACCGCAGATGCTAGAAATGTTATCTAATTATGAAACCAACACGGTAAACACCCCAGTTAGTTTTTTAAGTTTACGTCCACCACTGGTAGTTGCACCCAAGCGCGACTGGTATAGAGCACTAATTAAAGCAAGGCAGGAGTTAAGTTAAAGATGGAACAGGTTACCTATGTTCTAGGCGCAGGCGCTTTAGGTTTACTTTATGCCACTCGGCTAGCACGCACTGGTAAAACGGTTTGTTTATTAGTAAAACCTAGCCAAGCTTCAGCTTTAAACCTAGGAGTTACACTGCGCGAAGGTGAAGCAGCTTTAGCTAAGCGGGTGTTTGTTAGAGTTAGAAGCGAACCGACCAGTGAAATTAAAATTCAACAGCTAATTTTAGCCACTAAAGCAGGGCAGGCAGCTACAGCCTTAAAAAACTGGCAAAGCTGCCTAGTTGAAGATGCAGAAATTTTAATGCTACAAAATGGCATGGGTAGTCAGGCAGAGGTTGCCGATTTATTAACACCCAAACAAACCTTGTTAGCCGCTAGTGTGACAGAAGGTGCTTACCTAGAAAAATCAGGGGGTGTAGTTCATGCCGCCAAGGGTAATACACAGCTTGGTCGGTGGTGTGGTGTAGCAAAAGAAGCTGCTGCACGTTGGGCTAGCCGCCTAACAATAGCAGGCTTAACCGCAGAGGTTGTTGAACCCCTTCGCCCAGTTTTATGGCATAAGTTAGCCGTTAATGCAGTGATAAACCCTTTAACTGCGCTCAAGGGTGTAGAAAATGGTGCGCTTGCTAGCCGAGAAAACAAACCACAGGTTGATGCTTTATGTGCCGAAATTCTGCAAGTATTTAAGCGCCTAGGAATAGAAGAGCCCACAGGTGGATTGGTGAATAGAGTGGAGCAGGTGATTTTATCAACCGCAGCGAATCGTTCATCCATGTTGCAAGATATAACTGCGGGCAAAAAAACAGAAATCGATTATATAACAGGCACGCTTTTAAAAGCGGCGAAAGCACTTAAGTTAGAACTTAAAGCGCATCAAGCCCTTTATTTAGCAATTAAAGAGGCCGAACAGCGCGAGTAGCCATTTCTATACGCTGTTGTTTTTGTAGTAGATTAAGCAGCAGAATTACCCTTTCGTCACCTTTTTTGGTTGCAAAAATAGCTTGCAAGCCTTTAAAAGGCCCTTCTTCTATTAATACTTGATCGCCTGCTTTAAATACCTTTTCAGGTGTGGGCTGAATGCGTTTTTTTAGCTGTTCAATTAGGCTTTCAGGAATTTTTACTGGTGTACTTCCAAAGGCCAGCATTTTAAGCACCCCGCGTGTTGAACGTATAGGCCGCCAGTTATCTGTTGCATCACTTAAATAAATAAACAAATAATAGGGAAATAAAGGTTCCTCTATTAGCTTTAACTTGCCTGCGCGTATTTTTTCAACTTCAATAAAAGGGTGAAAAACTTCAAAACCCTGATTATGTAAATTCTCAGCGGCCCGAAAAGATTCTTTTGCCTTGCATTGAATTGCATACCAACTACGTTCTGCCATATCGACTCCAAAACTTGAGGCGCTACCTTACCGCCAAGCATCTTAAGCTGCAACAAGTTATCAGCTTTGATGCGACTAGGGTTATACTAGGTAGCATAATTATTATTTTTTAGTTATAGGAGTTGTCATGCCATCCTTTGATGTGGTCTCTGAGTTAGATAAACACCAAGTAACCAACGCAGTGGATCAAGCTAATCGCTTGGTAGGAAACCGCTTTGACTTTAAAGGTGTTGATGCGCGTTTTGAGTTAACAGGAAACAATGAAGTCATTTTACATGCTGAAGTAGAGTTCCAAGTAAAACAGCTGTTAGAAATACTTCAAGCAGAATTGATACGCAAGGGTATAGATGCCGCTTGTATGGAAGAAGGCAAGGTAGAAGAAGCCAATAAAAAAGCACGTATGCCTGTAAAGTTGCGTGAAGGTATAGAAACGGACTTGGCCAAAAAAATTGTTAAAATGATTAAAGACTCCAAAATAAAAGTACAAGCCCAGATACAAGGCGAACAGGTAAGAGTCACCGGTAAAAAACGTGATGATTTGCAACAGGTAATGGCTTTGTTACGTGGTGCAGAGTTAGATATGCCGCTTCAGTACATTAATTTTCGCGACTAATGATTATTGGAATTGGTACCGATCTAGCCAAAATAGAACGCTTTACTGCAATTTTACAAAGACGAGCCACTGCTATAACGCAGCGGCTACTTACAACTAAAGAGCAGGAAGCAATGCAGCAGGCAGCCAGTCAAGCAGCTTTTTTAGCCAAGCGTTTTGCAGCTAAAGAAGCCCTGCTTAAAGCACTAGGTACGGGTTTGCGAAGTGGTTTAAGTTGGCAAGACATGCAAGTTAGTAATGATGAACTAGGCAAGCCTATTATGGTACTGACTGGTAAAGCTGCTGAGCTAGCCAGTGCCAAGGGTGTAAAAACTGTTCACCTTACTATTACCGATGAAAAAGAAATGGCTTTAGCCTTTGTTGTATTAGAAGGCTAGTTAACCAAATGCTTAATAAAAAAAGGCCGCTAAATAAATATTTGCGGCCTTTTGCTTTTCTTAAGGTGTTACCTTCTCTATAACCTAGGGTTCAAAATCACCTAGCTTTTTTTCAACTAGCTTATGCTGCAACTTCACATAAACAGGCATCCCATCTTTATAAGGAGGGTAGTCTTCACCTTGAATTAGTGGTGTGAAATATTTGCGACCCAAATCACTAATACCAAAGCCATCGGGCGTAATATAGTCACGCGGCATAAACTTTTCAGCATTAGCAATTTTAGATAAAGGCGCTTCACCAATTTCCCAAGTGTAAGGGCTTTCACTGGTACGCATAATTGCTGGCATAACCGAGGTTTTACCTGCCAGAGCAAACTCAACCGCTGCTTTACCTACAGCATAGGCTTGTTCAACGTCAGTTGCAGAAGCTAGGTGACGTGCCGAGCGTTGTAAGTAGTCTGCAACTGCCCAGTGGTATTTATAACCTAAGTCTTCTTTAACCATGGCAGCCAAAGAAGGCGCAACACCACCGAGTTGTTTATGACCAAATGCATCTGTTGTGCCAGCATCGGCTAAGAAGCTACCATCGGAATAACGAGCACCTTCAGAAACAACAATAACGCAGTAGCCAAACTTTTTAACACAGTCATCAATGCGTGCCATGACTGTGCCACGATCAAAAGGAATTTCAGGGAAGATAATTAAATGCGGTGCTGAACCTTCGCCTTCACCAGCTAAGCCACCTGCACCGGCTATCCAACCAGCATGACGACCCATTACTTCAAGAATAAAAACCTTGGTAGAGGTTGCGCTCATGGATTCGATATCCATAGCCGCTTCTTTAGTAGAAACCGCTATGTATTTAGCAACGGAACCAAAGCCAGGGCAGTTATCAGTAATGGGTAGGTCGTTATCAACCGTTTTAGGAACGTGGACGGCTTTTAAAGGGTAGCCAATGGATTCTGCAAGTTGAGCAATTTTTAAGCAGGTATCTGCGGAGTCGTTACCACCGTTATAGAAGAAGTAACCAATATTGTGTGCTTTAAACACTTCAATTAAGCGCTCATATTGTGCGCGGTGGGTATCAACATCTTTTAGCTTATAACGACAAGAACCAAAAGCACCACCTGGCGTGTGGCGTAGAGCAGCAACGGTTTCGTCAGATAAGGCTGAAGTGTCTATTAGCTCTTCTGTTAAAGCGCCAAGAATACCGTTACGACCAGCATAAACAGTGCCAATAGAGTCACTGTGCTTACGTGCAGTTTGAATTACACCACAGGCACTTGCATTAATTACAGCGGTTACACCGCCAGACTGGGCATAAAAAGCATTTTGCTTACTCATTGTCAGAAAAGCTCCTACTAGGTTAATAAGAAGCCACTAAATACGCAGGTTGGTAGCGCAATTCAGAGGTCTTTAAATAATTAAGGTTTAAAATTGGTGTTATTCTAACGGATTTAACTAGTCTGTGCATAAAGACTTGCACCTGATAGAACCACTTTTAATAGTGGCAGTGGTAAACTCTAAAAGTTTTTTAATAACTAGGTAAAACGAGCTCAATTATGCACCTGCACTTTTTAGGTATTTGCGGTACTTTTATGGGATCTTTGGCTATTTTAGCTAGAGAAATGGGCTATAGCGTGAGTGGCTCAGACCAACAGGTTTATCCGCCCATGAGTGATCAGTTGCAGGCGGCTGGCATTCAGTTGCACGAGGGTTTTGATTATAACCCTGAAGATTTTAACCCAGACTTAGTAATCGTTGGCAATGTTATGAGCCGTGGTCAACCCTGTGTTGAAGCCCTGTTAGAAGCTAAACTGCCTTATACCTCCGGCCCCCAATGGCTGCATGATTATCTGCTACGTGGAAAAACACCCAAAGATGAACTAGCCCAAGGCCAAGAACGCTGGCGCTGGGTGTTAGCCGTTGCCGGAACACACGGCAAAACCACCACAGCTAGTATGCTAGCTTGGTTATTAGAAGATGCCGGTATGAACCCAGGTTTTTTAATTGGCGGTGTGCCGGCTAACTTTGGCATACCTGCACGTTTAGGCGGCACGGATTTTTTTGTTATTGAAGCCGATGAATACGATACGGCTTTTTTTGATAAGCGTTCTAAATTTGTGCACTACCAACCACGTACCCTAGTGCTTAATAACCTTGAGTTTGATCATGCTGATATTTTTCCTGACTTAGCAGCTATTCAAACCCAGTTTCACCATGTGATGCGTTTATTGCCTGCCAACGGGCGAGTGATTTATCCACAAGCTGATAGCGCATTACAAACGGTGATTGCCAAAGGCTGTTGGAGCGAACAAGAAACCCTAGGTGGTGAAAATGCGGACTGGCAGGCAGTTAAAAAAGATGCGGCTGGTTCATCTTTTCAAGTCTATTTAAAAGGTGAGTACCTAGGTGAAGTTAATTGGACACTCACAGGTGAACACAATATTAATAATGCCTTAGCAGCTTTAGCTGCGGCTAGGCATGTAGGTGTAGAGCCAGCCAAGGCCTTAGAGTCACTGGGTAGCTTTTTAAGTGTTAAGCGCCGCATGGAATTATTAGGTGAAGTGGCAGACGTGCAGGTTTATGATGATTTTGCCCACCACCCAACCGCTATAGCCACTACCTTAGAAGGCGCACGCCCAGGCTGTAAAGGGCGATTAATTGCCGTTATTGAACCTCGTTCCAATACCATGCAGCTGGGTACTTTGCGTGCCGCTTTACCTGCCAGTGTTGAATTAGCCGATGCTGTTTATTGGTATCAATCGCCCAAAATGAGCTGGTCACCTGCCGAACTAAAGGTAGGCCAATCTTTTACTGAACTAGCCGAACTTAAAGCCGCTTTGCTTGCCGAAGTAAAACCTAAAGATTGGGTAGTTTTAATGAGCAACGGTAGTTTTGGCGGTTTGCACCAAGAAATAATGCAGGCATTAACCATTAGGGCAGCAGAAGAATGAGCACAGACAAGCAGCAAAAAAGAGTTACTCTAGCCATTACTGGTGCAACGGGTGTGCAGTACGGTTTGCGCTTATTAGAGTGTTTGTTAGCGCAAAACTGTGCTGTTGATTTGTTAATCTCTAAGGCTGCGCACCTAGTAATAGAAGTAGAAACACCCGAAAAACTACCCGCTAATGCCGACAAACTAACCGAGCAACTCAGCGAGCGTTATGCACACCTAGCAGGAAAAGTTAAAGCCTATGGCCGTGAAGACTGGTTTGCACCAGCGGCTTCTGGTTCAGGCGCAGCTTCTAGCATGGTGGTTTGCCCTTGTTCTGGCGGCACCCTTTCTGCCCTAGCAACCGGTGCTAGCAATAACTTAATTGAACGGGCTGGTGATGTGGCTTTAAAGGAAAAACGTCAACTCATTTTAGTTACCCGAGAAATGCCGCTGCATCAGGTTCATCTAGAACACATGTTAAAACTAGCGCAGATGGGTGCAGTGATTATGCCTGCCAGCCCAGGGTTTTATCACCAGCCTAAAAGCGTTGAAGATTTAATTGATTTTGTAGTGGCTAGAGTGATGGATCATTTAGGTTTAGATCAGCAGCTGGTTGCCAAATGGGGCGAGTCTTAAAGGCTAGCTGTTTAAATTATCTTCTACTCGCTCACTTAAAGAGTGGTAGCAACTGTTAGCAATGCGCCTTTCTAAATCAGCAACCTGCTCTCCTATTTGTAGCTCAAGGGGTGTAATGCTGACATCAAGAGGGCCTACATCATTAGTCAGTTCTTGCAGCAGATGTTGGTAAAGCCTAGACCTAAGTACCAGTGCACCATTAATAGTGGTATTGGGAATTAATAGTAGTAGGGTTTGCGCATCGTAGCGGTAGGCTTCATCACCAGTACGGCAATTAAATTTGCATATTTTACTGGCTTCACGAATAAAATTATTGGCAACTAATTGCCCTAATTCTTTTTGTATTTCTGGATACTGGTGTAACTCAACTAAAAGCAAAGCTAAGGGCTTTTGTGTGGCTCTTGCACGGCTTACTTCAGCATTTAGCCTTATTTTTAAATGACGCGCATTAAAAAAATGTGTGACTTTATCTATGCCTACTAACTGTTCTAGCTGCTTGGTTTTTAGTCGGTTAGAAATAGTGTAAAAACAAGCAATCGACATCAACAATAAAAACTGACAAGAAAAAGTTAACAACTGCTCAAAAGCGTGATTATCCAGTCTTAAGTGGAGTAAACCAGCCAGTAATAAGAGGCTAAAAGCTAAAGAAAAAGCAGTAGGTAAGAGGTAAAAAGCTAATAAGGGGTAACTGAGTGCTATCCAGTGCCATTGGGTAATATTCGCTGAGGTTTCTGGCTGCAATAATAAAAATAAACCCAAGGCTAACAGGGCTGTTATTGCTGCTGGGTCATGAGTGTAGCGATTGGCTGTATGCCAACGCCAGATACTCAGAGCACAGAAAATAGGTGTTAGCAGGGTAGGTAAAAGAATGGCTTCATAATAACCCGATAAATAAACTTGCAAAGCAAAGGCACCCAACCCTAAACCTAAGGCTAGGTAGATGCTCGCCATGGATTTATGAAGCTTATCGTTTATTTCACTGCTCATGCTGTTGGCCTAGACTTAGTTGCAAAGGCTGTTAAATCTTTGGCTAGCGGTTTTTCTGCGCTAGTCAGTTGGAAGTCTAGCATTAAGTGAGGCAAGTCTTTGCGAAGCTTATTTTTTCGAGCTTGAAGGTCTTTAGGTACTGCTAAAGGAATTAGTGCTATCAGCTTATTAGCTGCAACAGAATAAACCCCTTCGTAGGGCGCAAAGATGCAGCCTAGTTCCTTAGTATTTTCTGAGTCAAAGTTATCTAGGCTAGTAATAAAAACTACACCTAAAAAAGTAGCTTCGCGCTGAGCTCTTTCCTGTTCTTTTTGTAAATCTATAAAAAGTTGCTGTTGGTTCATTAGCTGGGTTTTAGGATCACGGTTAAGCTGTTTTTGTAATGCTTCCTGCCGTGAAAAGTAGGCAAAGCGATTTAAGCTAGTTAGTAGTGTGACTAACCAAAAAGTAATGATATAAACGGCTCGAAAAGTGCCTTCAAGCTGTAGCATAAGTAGAAGGTTGGCAGATATAGAAAAGCCGATAACAAAAAGTAGAGCTGTCCTAAAGGGTAGTAAGTAGAAAGCTAGCAGAGGGTAGGCAAGGTATAAGCTTAGGTGAAGGTAGCTATTTTTATGTGGCGCAACGAGTAGTAGAAGTAAACAAACCAAGGTGTAGCTTGCAAATACCAAGCGACTTAACAGTTGAAGGTTATTCTGAGATGAGTTTTGACCAATTAAAAGCGCTAGAGTTATAACCAGAGAGCCACTAAAGTACATCAAGGCAGTTAGGTCATCTCCCTGAAAAATATGCCAGCCAAAAAGCAGCAAAAAAAAGCCGCAGGCCAAAAATTGGCACCATACAAGCGAACGTATGGACTCGAGTAGTCCCATAACTTGGTGAAACCTTAAGTAAATATCTTTCGCCGAGACGCGGCGTACCCGGTCTTACTTCTTTAAGTAATGCCTCTCCGGCTGACCTAACCATCCCCTGGCGGAACTATTGTAACTCAATGTTATCTTATTAGGAAACCAGAATGTGGAAGAATTACTACTAGGGCTAGGGTAACCTCTTAGCCTTGAGTATAATGTGTGAAAGTTAACAAACTGGTAATAGAAAAAGAGCATAAAAATGAATATTGCTGAATATATGCAGTCTTTAGGCAAGCAAGCTAGAGAAGCCTCTCGTCAACTAGCGCAAGCAGCAACAGAAGTTAAAAATGCTGCCCTCTTGGCAACTGCTGAAGAATTAGATAAGCAGCGAGCAGCCTTGCTGGCTGCGAACAATGAAGACATGAAAGCTGGCGCTACACGCCAGTTAGATGCAGCACTACTTGATCGTTTAGAACTAAATGATGAACGCATAGATGCAATGATTGAAGGTTTGCGCCAAGTTGCAAGTCTACCTGACCCAGTTGGCGAAATAACCGATATGAGTTATC
This sequence comes from Marinospirillum minutulum DSM 6287, assembly GCF_000422325.1. Taxonomy (GTDB): domain Bacteria; phylum Pseudomonadota; class Gammaproteobacteria; order Pseudomonadales; family Halomonadaceae; genus Marinospirillum; species Marinospirillum minutulum. Next base: position 334,986 of record NZ_AULO01000008.1, on the reverse strand, counting down.
GCCCCAGTGGTATTCAGGTAGGTAAAATGCGTGTGCCTTTAGGTGTCGTGGGTATTATTTATGAGTCACGCCCTAATGTTACAGTTGAGGCAGCTAGTCTTTGTTTAAAAGCAGGCAATGCAGCAATTTTACGTGGTGGATCAGAAGCAATAGGCTCAAATCAAGCTATAGCTAAATGTCTGATGCAGGGGTTAAAAGCTGCTGGCTTACCCGAAGCTTCGGTGCAGGTGGTAGAAACCATTGACCGTGAAGCGGTAGCGCAAATGATTACACTAAGTGAATACATTGATGTGCTAGTACCCAGAGGTGGTAAAGGGTTAATAGAGCGGATAACCGCCGATGCAAAAATACCGGTTATTAAACACCTAGATGGTGTTTGCCACGTTTATGTCGACCGTTATGCTGATCGAGAAAAAGCTTTAGCTATTGCTATTAATGCTAAAACGCACCGTTATGGTACTTGCAATACCATGGAAACGCTTTTAGTGCATGAATCACAAGCAGCAAGTTTATTACCTGCTTTAGCTGAAGCCTATGAAGCTAAGGGTGTAGAGCTGCGAGGTTGCGCACGCAGCCGAGTGGTAGTACCTGGCATGTTGGCTGCGATAGATTCTGACTGGACTGCTGAATACCTAGCCCCTATTTTGGCTGTTAAGCTAGTTGACTGCTTAGATGAAGCCATGGTTCATATCAATACCTACGGTTCACATCATACCGATGCAATTATTACTGAAAACTATACGCGTGCCAGACGCTTTATGGCTGTTGTAGATTCAAGCTCTGTTATGGTTAATGCCTCTACACGTTTTGCAGATGGGTTTGAATACGGTTTAGGTGCAGAAGTAGGCATTTCAACAGATAAAATTCATGCACGAGGCCCAGTAGGGCTTAACGGACTGACCTCACAAAAATATATAGTGCTAGGTGATGGGCAAATACGTGGCTAAAGATGCCAAAATGCCTTCTTTAGTGTTAATGTTTGGCGGTACTTTCGACCCAATTCATCATGGGCATTTGCGTAGTGCTTTGGAGTTAACCCAAGTGCTACCAGTAAAAAAAGTACACCTAGTGCCTTGCCAGCTACCCGCGCATCGTGGTCAGCCTTCTGCTACAGCAGCGCAGCGATTTGCTATGTTGAATTTGGCAATTCAGCATGAACCCTTGCTGTATAGCGATGATCGAGAGCTGAAAAGAACTGGGCCTTCTTGGTCAGTCGATACTTTAGAAAGCTTGCGGCAAGACTATGGTGAAGCGCAACCCTTAGCTATGCTTCTTGGTTGGGATGCTTTTCTTGGTTTACCTAGCTGGTCACGGAATGAGCGAATATTAGAGCTAGCTCATTTAATTGTGCTAGCGCGTCCAGGGCAAATGCATGAACCAGCAGAAGCAATTTTACAGCTTTTAGAAAAACATGAATTAAGCGCAGGTGAAAACCTAAACGCTAGTCCAGCGGGACGTATTTTACGTTTAAGCTTACCCAGCGCCTTTGAGGTTTCAGCAACACACATACGCAGACTTTTAGCTAACAACTTATCAGCACGTTATTTATTGCCAGATACGGTTTTAGATTTTATTCATCAGCAGAAGCTTTACCAACCTAAGCACTCACCTGCTGTTTTCTCTTCGGAGTAGAAATGCACATAGAACAATTGAAGCAAAAAATAGTCGCAGCCTTAGAAGATTTAAAAGCACAAGATTTAACTATTTTAGATGTTAAAGCCGCAACCAGTGTTACCGACTATATGATTATTGCTAGTGGTACTTCATCACGACAAGTCATGGCCTTAGCGCGTAATGTGCAAAGTACAGCAAAAGAGTTAGATGTTGAGTTGCTCGGTATGGAAGGGTTAGATGCAGGTGAATGGGTGCTTGTTGATTTAGGCGATATTCTCGTTCACCTAATGCAGCCTCAAATTCGAGAGCTTTATGATTTAGAAAAGCTTTGGGGCGAGTTTGCTAACCCCATTAACCATCAGGCTTAGGTTTTGAAAATACGAATTCTTGCTGTAGGGCAAAAAATGCCCGCGTGGGTGGAACAAGGCGTTGCTGAGTACACCAAGCGTCTGCCACATGACTTTAAAGTTGAGTTTGAAGAAATTCCACTGGGTGCAAGGCGGCCAGGTAGCGATTTAAAAAAAGCCATGCAGCAAGAATCTGCTGCTGTTTTAGCTCGATTAAAAAATAGCAAAGAAAAAGTGATAGCCTTAGATGTATTAGGCAAAGCATGGAGTAGCGAAGCCTTAGCTAAAGCAGCTGAAGGCTGGCGGATGGAAGGGCGCGATATTGCCCTGCTTATTGGCGGTCCAGATGGGCTGTCTGATGAATGCCTACAGCTAGCCGAGCAACGCTGGTCGCTTTCTGCATTAACCCTACCCCATCCATTAGTAAGAGTGCTTTTAGCAGAGCAGCTTTACCGTGCTTGGACACTACTTTCGGGTCATCCTTATCATCGCTGAGTTACCATGACTGAATTTAGACGCCAAATTAAAGACCCTGAAAAAGAAAGCCGCATCTTTCTATTTCGTGGACGCCTACTGCTTTTTTTTGTCGTACTGCTAATGTTTGTGCTGCTAGGGCGAATGGCTTATCTCCAGGTGTTTCAATACGATATTTACACCCTTAGATCGGAACGCAATCGCACTAGTGTAGAAGCCATTCCCCCAACTCGAGGTTTAATTTATGACCGGCAAGGTAAGCTGCTAGCAGATAACTTACCTAGTCACAGTTTAACCCTTACCCGCGAACTAACCGAAGACGTAAAGCTGGTAGTCGCACGCATTTGTATGCTGCTAGAACTGGATGCAGCCTGCCAAGAAACACTAACTGAGCGTAGTTACCAACGTCGCCGCCCCTTTGAACCTGCCCTGCTGGTAGATCAGCTAACAGAAGAGCAAATTGCTCGCATTGCAGTTAATCGTCACCTTTTACCGGGTGTTGATATTTCAGCCCAACTATTAAGAAACTACCCTGGCGGAGAAGCCCTATCGCATGCGCTCGGCTATGTTGGTCGAATTAGTGAAGAAGATATGTTGACTCTAGATAGGCGTGCTTATAGCGGCACGCACTATTTAGGTAAAACGGGTGTAGAGCGTTTTTATGAAGATCAACTGCATGGCAAGGTAGGCTATCGCAAGGTAGAAACCAATGCGCGGGGTCGAGTTATTAAAGTTGTGGAATCAGAGCTGCCGATTCCCGGCGAAGACTTGGTTCTTTATTTAGATGCGGAACTCCAGCAGAAAATTTACGCTTTGCTTGATAACCGAAAAGCAGCCGTTGTTGCGATAGAACCTAAAACAGGTGGAATACTTTCTTTAGTTAGCTCACCTGGCTATGACCCCAATGTATTTATTGGCATGTTAGATTCAACTGAATTTAACGGTTTACGTAGAGACCCTAAACTCCCTTTATTTGATAGGGCAAGTCGAGGTCAGTACGCTCCAGGTTCAACTATTAAGCCTATGCTGGGCATAGCTGCACTTGAAAATGACATAGTAACGCGTGATTACGAACTGCTAGATCGTGGTTATTTTCAGCTGCCTAACGATGATCGCTTGTACCGTAACTGGAAAAGAACAGGTCATGGCACAGTCGACCTAGCCAGAGCCATAGCCGTATCCAACAATACCTTTTTTTATAACCTTGCTTATAACTTGGGTATAGATGAAATGTCCGCCTTTATGCGCCGCTTTGGTTTTGGTGAAAGCACTGCGCTAGATGTTAATAGCGCTCGTGAAGGGTTAATGCCTAGCCGAGAATGGAAAAAAATAACCCAAAAACAACCTTGGTTTCCGGGTGAAACCCTAAGTACAGGTATAGGGCAAGGTTATTGGCTAACCACACCCTTGCAGCTAGCTACTGCCACTGCTGTACTTGCTAATCGTGGTGAATGGGTACAACCAAGATTTTTGGCAAGTAGGGCAACAGAGACAGGGTTACTGCCCAAGAAAGTAACTAAACAAGATATCCAACTCAAAGATAATGAAAATTGGAATTATATTTTTGATGCTATGGCGGATGTAATGCATGGCTTTGAAGGAACAGCGCGTTTTTCTGGGCGTGGAGCGCAATATCGTATTGCCGGTAAAACGGGTACCTCGCAGGTTTATAGCCTAAGCCAAGAAAAAGATACAACGGAAACGGAATTACCAGAACACCTAAGAGACCATGCTGTATTTGTTGGCTTTGCACCCGTAGAAAACCCACAAATAGCCCTAGCCATCGTTGTCGAAAATGCGGGTGGTGGTAGTAAAGTAGCAGCACCCTTGGCGCGTCAAATTTTAGATTTTTATCTTACCCCAGAGCGACTAGCAGCGAAGGAGACTCATCGTGCCCCGTGATTTTTTATGGAGTTTGCCAGACGGGCATCGTGACCTGCGCCGTAAAGAAAGCTTGCTTGCTAGAGTGCACCTAGATGGCTGGTTATTGTTAGGTCTACTTCTTCTAATGGGTAGTGGGTTGTTTATTCTTTACAGTGCAACAGGTGGTAGTCTAGATGCAACACTTGGGCAAGCCTCACGCTTTGGCTTGGCATTACTAGGCATGGTGGTTATCGCCCAAATTCCTCCACGCTATATGCAGCGTTGGGCACCTGCAATTTATGGTTTTACACTACTAATGCTGCTTGCCGTTTTGATTTTAGGTATAGATGCAAAAGGTGCTCAGCGCTGGATTTCTTTTGGTGCATTTAGAGTTCAACCTTCAGAATTAATGAAGCTGGCCTTACCCCTAATGCTTGCTGCTTATTTATCTAAATGCCACTTGCCACCCCGTTGGAAAAATCTATTTATAGCCCTAGCACTAATGATTATTCCTATAGGTTTAATTGCGGTTCAACCCGATTTAGGTACATCTATTCTTGTTGCAGGGGCTGGCTTGGTAGTGCTTTTTTTAGCTGGCTTAAGCTGGCGCTTAATTGCCTCATTTTTTGCCTTGGCCTTAGCGGCACTTCCTGCTTTGTGGATGGTGATGCATGATTATCAAAAGAACCGCGTTAAAACCTTTTTAAATCCTGAAAGTGATCCTCTAGGAACAGGTTGGAATATTATTCAGTCTAAAACAGCGATAGGTTCAGGTGGTTTACACGGCAAAGGCTGGTTAGAAGGAACACAATCTAGGTTAGAGTTTTTACCTGAAAGGCATACCGACTTTATTATTGCAGTTCTAGCAGAAGAAACCGGGCTGGTTGGTGTTACGCTGTTACTTACCCTTTATATGTTAATTATTTGGCGAGGAATGTTGATTGCCTTATCGGTGAGTGATACTTTCAGCCGCCTTATGGCATCGGCTGTAATTTTAACCTTCTTTGTGTATGTTTTTGTTAATATAGGCATGGTTAGCGGTTTGCTGCCCGTTGTTGGTGTTCCCTTACCTTTAGTGAGCTTTGGGGGAACATCAAGTATCACCTTAATGGCTGGTTTTGGAATTTTAATGTCAATTCATACTCATAAGAGTATGGCTGTTGGCTAGGTTAGTGATTTTCAGGGGTAGAGAAAATGTTTTTGCGTTTTTTAAGTCTTGTGCTATTGAGTTTTCTGCCATTAAGTCAGGTGGCTGCTAGTAATTATAATCCTGCACTAAGGCAAGATGTATCTGAGTTTATTGATGAGATGGTAAATGAGCATGAAATGGATGCAGCTCATTTACAAGCACTGTTTAAAGAGGTTAATAAACGCCAAGATATTTTAGATTTAATTTCTCGCCCTGCAGAAAGGGTGTTGGTTTGGCATGAGTACAGAAAAATATTTATTACCCAAAATCGTATTGAAGGTGGTAAAAAGTTTATGGCTAAGTACGCAGAAGCTTTAAAGCGTGCTGAGCAAGAGTATGGTGTGCCTGCAGAAGTTATTACCTCCATTATTGGTGTAGAAACTTTTTATGGTGGCAACAAGGGGCGTCACAGGGTAATTGATGCCTTGGCAACCTTATCATTTGACTACCCACCCAGAGCTAAGTTTTTTCGAGGTCAATTAGTAGAGTTTTTAAACCTAACCAATAAAGAAGGTTTAAACCCTTTATTGCCCATGGGTTCTTATGCTGGGGCAATGGGTTACCCGCAATTTATACCAACCAGTTACCGTGATTTTGCGGTGGACTATGACGGTGATGGTTTTGCTGATATTTGGACTAACCCCGTTGATGCGATTGGCTCGGTTGCAAATTATTTTGTGGCTCATGGCTGGCAAAAAAATCAACCAGTTGTAGCTGCAGTTAAAACGCTAAAAGAAGATAATAGCCTAACTGAATTAAGGCTGAATCGCTTTAATCGTCTAACTTTAGCTGAGGCAAAAGCCGCAGGAATAGAACCCACTAACCAGCAACTTGCCGATGATTTAAACGTTATTCCTATGGCTTTTGCACTAGAAGACAAAGAACTCTATTTGTTGGGCAGGCAAAATTTTTATGTCATAACACGCTACAATCATAGTCGAATGTATGCTCTCGCTGTTTATGAACTAGCTGAGGCTTTGCGAAACTAAACCATGCAAGCGTTACGTATTAACTTATATTTGCTTTGTTTGCTGCTTCCTTCCATCTTCCTAGCTGGCTGTTCGGTAGGTAAGGGGGGCGGGGTTTACGGTGCCTATAATACAGAGCGGGGCGGTTATACTCTGCAAGATAGAATAACCAGTTCAGGCAAAGGCCGTTATACTCAGCGTACAGATAGCTTACCTGCTAACCCACCCGATGTTTCACGCGTTCCAGATGCAGTACCCAAACCAGAACCCAAAAGCAGGGGAGGTAATGCCTCCAGTTATGTGGTTTTTGGTCAGTCCTACCGCGTATTAAATTCTAGTCGTGGTTTTACCCAAACAGGAACGGCTTCTTGGTATGGTAAAAAATTTCATGGACATCTAACTTCCAATGGCGAAGTTTATGATATGTACACCATGAGTGCGGCTCATACTCGTCTGCCTTTACCGACCTATGTAAAAGTAACCAATTTAGACAATAATCGCCAAGTAATAGTGCGAGTAAATGATCGTGGCCCTTTTGTTGGTAACCGCATTATTGATCTTTCTTATGCTGCAGCCTACCGCCTAGATATGATTAAAACAGGCACAGCTAGAGTCAGAATAGAAGCTATAGATCCTGTACAATGGCAGGCTCAAAATGCAAGAAATAATCGTGCAGTGGCTTCTACTAATTCACCAACAAGTGTTTTTCTACAGGTTGCTGCCCTAGGTGATGCGCAAGCTGCCAAGCGGTTAGAACACCGTGTTCGTCAGCTTACCCAAGCACCCGTAAGGGTTTTGTCTCAAGGTGTACCTACCCTCTACCGTGTTCAGGTAGGACCCTTGCAAGAAGGAACCTCAGTAGAAACTGCAATACAGCAGCTAGAAGCAACTGATTTAGGCCGTCCTTTAATGGTACGTCATTAAATTTATAATTAAGTTAAAGGTTAGTAAGAAAGACTTTTTCAAAAGAGGTTTGATTGTCAAATGTTTGTTTTAAGTTTCAAAAGATTGCCTGTTACCTTCTTAAGCGCCTTGGCTTTACTGGTTGCGCTTCTTGCTACTCCATTTGCTCAAGCACAAGTAATGATTCCGGCAGCACCGCAATTATCTGCTACTGCTTGGATTTTAATTGATGCTAATAGTGGTAAAGTGATTGCTGAACACAATGCCGATAAGCGCATTCCTCCTGCTAGCCTAACCAAAATGATGACTAGCTACCTGCTGGAATATGAGCTAAAGCAAGGCAATGTGAGCTTAGAAGATATGGTTCGGGTTAGCGTCAAAGCTTGGCGTATGCCAGGTTCACGCATGTTTATTAGGGAAGGAACCTTTGTTTCTATTAGCGACCTTTTAAGAGGCGTTATTATTCAATCCGGCAATGATGCCTCAGTTGCAGTAGCAGAACACCTAGCAGGTAGTGAAGAAAGCTTTGCGGATATGATGAACCAACATGCCCGTGCACTAGGTATGAAAAATACCCAGTTTAGAAATGCCACTGGCTTACCAGAAAAAGATCACTATTCTAGCGCAAGAGATTTAGCACTTTTATCCAAGGTTAAAATTCAAGATTACCCAGACCACTATGCAATCTACTCTGAGAGAGAATTCACCTATAACAATATTACCCAATCTAACCGCAATCGCCTCTTGTGGCGCGACAACTCAGTTGATGGCTTAAAAACAGGCCATACCGATGATGCTGGTTATTGCTTAGCTGCTTCAGCAATACGAGATGATATGCGCCTTATTTCTGTTGTTATGGGAGCACGTAGTGAAGAGGGCAGAGCACAAGAAAGTCAAAAGCTTTTAACCTATGGTTTTAGGTACTTTGAAACAACCCGCTTGTACGAACAGTACCAAGTTCTAAACAATGTAAAACTCTGGAAGGGTGTTGAAGATACCTTACAGTTGGGTGTAACAGAAGACCTTTATGCAACCTTGCCACGTGGCCATGTTGACAGCCTTAATGCTGATATGCAGATTAACCCTAATATTCAAGCGCCTATTCGTGCAGGTGATCAGTTAGGTAGATTAGTGATACGCCTAGGTGATGATATTATTACTGAAAAGCCTTTAGTTGCCTTAGAGAATGTTGATAAGGCAGGCTTCTTTAAAAGCCTTTGGCATAGCCTAGTTATGTTTTTTATCAGCCTTTTTAGTTAATTTCTAAGCTTCTTAAGCTGCACTAAAAGCTTAAGAAGCGTTATACTTGATTAAATTAGTCAGAATTATGGTGATCCCATGCAAAACCCAAGTGTTTGCCCTTTAGATAACCCACCCAAAATTGAGTTTCCTTGTGAATACCCTATTAAAGTGATGGGTCCAGCAGCGCCTGATTTCAAAGCTTGTATCTTAGATGTTTTAGTTGAATCAGAGACTAGCTTTATGCGTGAAAGCGTTGCTGTAGTTGATAGCCGTAATGGTCGTTTTCAATCAGTTCGTGTAACTATTAAGGCACAAAGCGAAGACCATTTATCTAGCTTGCACCAATGCCTAAAAAACACGGGTCGAGTACAAATGGTTCTTTAATGCCATTAAAAATCCGGTTATTAGGTCAGCAGCCTTACCTGCCTGTGTGGCAGTCCATGCAAGACTTTACTGCTAATCGTGATGAAACAACCACCGATGAACTCTGGGTTGTTCAGCACGATTCAGTATTCACTCAGGGTCAAGCAGGTAAGGCAGAACACCTACTTAACCCAGGTGACATTCCCGTTGTAAAAGTTGATCGTGGCGGGCAGGTAACTTGGCATGGTCCTGGTCAACTGGTGATTTACCTGCTGCTAGATGTGCGTCGTATCAACTATGGTGTGCGGCATCTGGTTAATCTTATAGAAGAAAGCCTTATTGAATACTTGGCGAGTCTGGGTGTTGCTGCCGAAGCTAGGCCAGATGCTCCAGGTGTTTATCTTCAAGAAGGTTCACTAGCTGGAGCAAAAATTGCAGCACTCGGCTTAAAAATACGCCGTGGATGTAGTTTTCATGGATTAAGCTTCAATATAAATTGCGATTTAAGTCCCTTTCAACGAATCAACCCTTGTGGTTACGCTGGAATGCCAGTAGCACGTTTAATTGACTTGGTTCCTAAGGTAACTTTTCAACAGGCACAAGATGCCCTTTTAGCAATTCTTATTCGCCGTTTAGGCCACACACAAATTATTTATTTAAATGGGCAGGAGTAGGTATGACCGCGAGCACTCAGAAAAAGAAAGTTGTCCAAGGTGAAAAGCTACGGGGCGCTGATAAAACTGATCGTATCCCGGTAAAAGTGATTCCAACTGAAACCCTGCCTACTAAGCCAGATTGGCTTAGGGTTAGAATGCACATCTCACCTGAAGTGGCACGTATTAAAGAAACACTGCGTAAACATAAACTTAATACGGTTTGTGAAGAAGCCTCTTGCCCCAACTTAGGTGAATGTTTCCACGGTGGCACAGCAACCTTTATGATTATGGGTGATATTTGCACTCGCCGCTGTCCCTTCTGTGATGTTGCCACCGGGCGTCCTAATCCGCTGAATGCTGACGAACCCAGAGAAATGGCTGAAGCCATAGCCGAAATGAAATTAAAGTACGTGGTTATCACTTCAGTTGACCGTGATGATTTACGTGATGGAGGGGCAGATCACTTTGCCCAGTGCATTAGCGAACTTCGTCAGCGTTTGCCTGAACTGGAAATTGAAGTGCTAGTACCTGATTTCCGTGGTCGTATGGATGTTGCGCTCGATATTTTAGAAGTCACGCCGCCCGATGTGTTCAACCACAACCTAGAAACAGTTGCTAGCCTTTACCGTAAGGTGCGTCCAGGTGCAGATTATCAGTGGTCCTTAACCCTACTTAAACGCTACAAAGAACGCTGCCCGGAGGTAAGAACCAAATCTGGTTTAATGCTAGGTATAGGCGAAACCAATGAAGAAATTTTAGAAGTAATGCGTGATCTACGTGCTCACGATGTTGATATGCTAACCTTAGGTCAGTATATGCAGCCTTCTAAAAATCACCTAGCGATAGACCGCTGGGTAACACCAGAAGAGTTTGACTGGTTAGGAGAAGAAGCCTATAAAATGGGCTTTAAACACGTTGCCTCTGGCCCCCTAGTGCGTTCCTCTTACCATGCAGACAAACAAGCAGGTGGAGAAAAAGTGAGCTAGTTTACTTAATAAGTAAGCATTAGCGAACAAGGCAAAAGGTCAGGCTTAGACAAAAGTCTGACCTTTTTTTGTTTTAATTAACCTTTTTTTAGCTGAATTCAAGTCGACTTGTGTAAGGTTTTTCCATAAGATGTAACAATTAGTTATCTAAACGATTTCAAACATTAACTAATGGGTTTTAAATAGCTAAGCAGAAGAAAAAAACAACAATTTGAAGCTGTAAACATGGAGATAGTTTGATATGCCCACCAAAAGCACTGCTGTAACGTCTACGTCTGGTACACCGCTTTTAACCCAAATGCTTTTGACAGTTATGCTGCCCATTATTGTTTTGATGAGTGCGCTAACCTTCTGGATTTATAACGAAATTAAATCTGAAACCTCAGATATTATGCTGAACTCAGGTGAGCAGGTCGTTCAAGGGCATGCTGCTGAAGTTGCTGCTATCCTGTCTGGTTTGCAAGAAGAAGTCGCTGTTTTAGCTACAGCTCAACTGCTAGCTTCAGAAAATAGAGATGCAGAATTACCCGCTTGGTTTAGAGGTAACATTGCTGAATTGAAGTTGGCAGAAATGCTGTTCTTTGTTGATACCAACTATGATGCCACTTTTGTAACAAGAGACGGCAAAATGGGGCAGGCAAATCTGAGTAAACGCCAGTATGTTAAAGACCTGCTTAGTGGGCGCCTAACTGAAGTTTTAACCAATCCCGTTATATCTACCGCCACCAAGCAGCCTATTTCTGTTATTGCAAAAGTGGTAAAAGATGAACAAGGTAACATTGTGGGTGCTTTGGCTATAACAGTCACTTTAGAAATGCTAAGTGAAATTACAGACAAAATTAAATTAACAGACCGTAGTTATGCTTGGATAGTTGATGGTACAGGCTTATTGGTAGCCCACCCTTCAGAAAAAGCACGTATGACTATTAATGTAACCGATGCAGATAAAAGTGGTTTTACAGGCTTAGATTTTCATGGCAAGCGTATGATTGCAGGTGAAAGTGGTACGGGCGATATACTTAATATTCAAGGTGAATCGGTCACTATGATCTTTTCACAAATTGCCAATACACCCGGTTGGACTTTTGGTATTTCTGTTCCTACCGCTGAACTTTATGCCAGTGCTACCCGACTTTCAGGTACTTTGGTTATTATTATGCTGTTTGGTTTAGGGCTTATTATTGTTTTGGTTGTTTTATCAAGTCTGTCTCAGGCCAAGCCTATTGCTAAGTTGGCTGAGGCAATGCAAAACCTAGCCAGTAATGATAATGGCATTAATGCTCGTCTTGCTGCTTCAGGTCCAAGAGAAATTCGTGCAGTGACTACTCACTTCAATTTCTTTATGGAGAAGTTAGGGCAATCAGTGAATAGTATTATTCAGGTGGCAGAGGGTTTAACTCAGGCTTCAAAAACCTTAGAAAGTACCGGTACAACCCTTAGTCAGCAGGTTAGCAAGCAATCGCAAGAGATGGATCAAGTTGCTTCTGCTGCAAGCGAGTTGACCCACACCTTTGAAGAAGTGGCTCAACATGCAAAATTAGCTTCTGATGAGAGCATTCGTGTGAAAGAACAGGCCAATAGAGGCCACGAAGCCTTGGTTCATAATCAGAAGCAAATTAGCGCTTTGTCAGATCGCATAAGTGATGCGGCTAAAGAGTTGCAAGAGCTACACCATTCAAGTGAGCAGATAGGTGAAGTCCTTGATAGCATTACAAACATTGCAGAACAAACCAATTTACTCGCACTTAACGCAGCCATAGAAGCGGCTCGTGCAGGTGAGCATGGGCGAGGTTTTGCTGTAGTAGCCGATGAAGTGCGTACCTTAGCAGAGCAAACTAGAGAATCGACAGAACGTACCCAAGATGTTATTCAAAATCTACGGGGCTTAATTGTGCAAGCCATCAGTACTATGGATGCTGGTGCTAAACAAGCAACTGAAACCGTTGAGTATTCTCAAGAAGCAGAGCAAGCCCTTACGGATATTCAGCAGGCTGTTAGTCAGTTAGAGCAGATGAACTTGCAGATAGCTAGCACTACGGTTCAGCAGCAGGCTACTATGGAAGAAGTGAACAGTAACATTAGGCACCTAGCTGAAGCTGTGGCCATCTTGCAAAACGAAACCTCTGAAATTACCCAGCAAAGTGCTTCAGTAGCAGAAGCTGGACAGCAAATGGAAAAGGTTGCCCGTTCTATCTAAGAAATAACACTTATTCATGCTGAATTAACTACCCCCTAAAAGCTAGCTTTTGGGGGGTAGTTGTTTAGCCTTCTAAACCTTTGCCTGCACCTTTCTTAGCTATCAATTCTATTTTGTAGCCGTCTGGGTCTTCAACAAAAGCTATTTCTGTCGTGCCACCTAGTACTGGACCAGGTTCTCGGGTAATTTTTGCGCCAGCAGCACGCAGCTTGTCGCAGCTGGTATAAACATCCTCGACTTCAATAGCTATATGACCGTAGCCAGTACCTAGGTCGTAGTTATCGGTATCCCAGTTGTAGGTAAGTTCTAGCACTGTAGTGTTGGCTTCATCGCCGTAACCTACAAAGGCTAGGGTGTAGCGGTATTCTTCATTTTTACTGGTGCGTAATAGTTTCATGCCCATCACTTCAGTATAAAAATGTAGCGATTTATCTAAATCGCCCACGCGAAGCATGGTGTGGAGTAATCTCATGGTTTATTCCTTAATTTCTTTAACACAGTAAATTTGCTGGCCTTTAGCTGAATTGCGGGTTGTTAACTCGCCAACCCAAACCTTAACTTCTCTTAACCAAGGAAGGTGTGCTGCTTTAGCTTTAAGGCGTTCTTCTAAATCTCTTATTTGGGTTGTATCTATTTGATCTAAAGAAAAGAAAAGGTCGACATCTATGCTTAAATCTAAGTAATGCAAGGTAGTATTGTGTGGTAGGTCGTAGTCTTCATCACCTTCCCAACACGCTTTTAGCTTGGCAAGTATTGTAGGGCGTAGTGGAAGCATGTTGGCTGGGTCTGGTGTATCAGTTTCTTCATCATCTTCAGGGTCTATATGAAAGGTGACATCAGAAATATGCTCGAACTCATCACGCAATTTTTTTGCTACCCAAACACCAATTTCGTGACCTTCAGAAACACTAAGGTAGGGTGCAACCTGTAGGTGAATATCAAGCAAAGTACGGCTACCCATAGTACGTGTGCGTAGGTGGTGAACATCACGCACACCCGCTATGCTTTTAGCGGCAGCATAAATTTGTTCTGTTTCTTCAGGCGGTAAGGCGGTATCAACCAGTTCTTTTAAGCTTTCCCAAATAAGCTCTGAACCCATTTTAGCAACCATCACCCCAACTATTACTGCAGCTAGTTGGTCTAACCAGGTTAAGCCAAATAAGCTACCTAGAATGGCTATAAACACCACTATGGATGAGAGTGCATCGGTACGGTGGTGCCAAGCGTTGGCTTCTAATAGCTTGGAATTGATTTTTTTGGCTATTTTTAAGGTGTAGCGATAAATCCATTCTTTACTTAATACCGATGCTGCTGCAATAAGTAAGGCTAAGGCGCTGGGAATAATTAGCTCGCCAGGTTTGAGTAGGCGGCCAATACTATCCCAAACCAAGGCACCAGCAACGGCAATTAAAATAGTCCCTAGGAGTAGGGTTGCTAGGGTTTCGTAACGGTCATGACCGTAAGGGTGATCTTCGTCAGGCTTGCGTCGCCCAAAATGAGTCGCTGCTAAAACGAGCAGGTCACTAAGTAAATCAGATAAAGAGTGGATGGCATCGGCTATTAAAGCACTGGAGTTAGCCCAAAAACCAACCAGCAATTTTGCTAGGGCATTAAGGGCATTAACTAACATGCCTATTAAAGTAACTTTGTGGGCAGCGCGTGTTTCTGCTGCTCGATTGTTAGGCATTTTTATTACCTGTTAGAGTCGGCCTAGGTGGTTTTTTACCGGATTAGCGTAAAGTCTTAGCCACTGTTCTTTATAAGCTTCAGGGCAGGTAGCTAGGCGTTGAGTAAATTCAGCTTTAGTGCGTGCATCAAAAGTAGGAATAGTAAAATCTTCCGCTTCATTTAATGCTTCTAAGGCTAGGTAGTTACTAGGGTAAAGCTTGTAAAGCTGGCGAATTTGTTTGTCGACTTCTGCTGCTACGGCATCAGCATCGGCATAATCACTGCTAAGAGGCTCACCAAAAGCTACTTGCACCTTGCCTTTAAACCCAGCAATACCCTGGGCAATGCTGGTTATGTCTTCAAACTCACCCTTAGCGTAGTGGCCTTCTTGTTCTTTTTGTACCATTTCGCGTGATTTTTCTATATCAAGCGGGTCGTATTCATAGCTAAGTGCAACGGGTACAATTTTTAAGCTGGCGATTGTCTCACCAAAAGGCTTGCCTGATTTTTTTTCTGCCATACAAAACATTTTAATAATGGCTGGATCGGTTTTGTCGATACCATCTTTGGCACGACCTTCTTTTTGTGCTATCCAAATGGACTGATTTTCTTCTTTAATGCTGTGGTGAATGTAACGAGATAGTAGATTAAAGGCAGCCATCATTTGCCTAACGCCCTTGGCTGAACGCTGCACTATAAAGCTTTTATTTAGGCGCATTAAATCATTAACGTAATTCTTTTTTAGCAGGTTATCGCCTATGGCAATGCGTACAGTATTTCTACCATTAACGTGCAAGGCATAGTTTACAAAAGCAGGGTCCATGGCAATGTCACGGTGGTTGCTAATAAATAAATAGCTTTCATCTGCTTTGAGTTTATCTAAGCCTTCTACGGTAAAGCCTTGGGTGGTATTGGCTATCATTTGTGCCATATAGCTTTCAACATAGACTTGCAGATCGTGAATGGAGTTAATTTTTGCCAAGCGTTTTTTTAGTTCACGACCCACTAGCCAACCAAGTGGCAAAGCTAAAAGGGAATTTGCTAGTTTTGGAAATTTAAAACGTAAAATAATATTTTTAAATTCAGTATCTTTAACAAGACGATCAACAACTTCACGAACTTCTTCATCGCGGTAGGGGCGTATTTCATCAAAAGCCTCAGGTGAGGCATTCATTAAGCTGGTTTCCATCGTTAGAACAAACCTCAGGTTTTTATTCGTCTGACTGTAGATTATCGCTTAGACCCTGGTGGTAACTTACCAGTTGGTCAATTAGCGTGACTAGTGTATTGCTCATTAAGATAAATTCAGCATCAAGTGCAACTAAAGGGTCTTGATCTGGGTTAACGTCAGCCGCTTCTTCTAAAAGTTGCTCAGCAAAGTTTAAGCTTTTTAACATTAATGTATCGGTTAGTGTAAAGCTGAGTTGTTCTTGCCAGTTTAAACCTAGCTGGGTTACGCGTTTATCTGCTGCTAGGAGTTGCTGAATTTCATCGCTGGCTAAATCTTGCCCACGGCAACGCATAATGGATTTATCGTCTTCGGCATCGCGTAGCTCACAAGTATCAAGTAGTTCTATACCCTTAGGTGGCTGTTTGGCAACCCATTCAGTCATTACTTGTACGGGTGCTAACTGGGTATTTAAAGGAATCACTGGCAAGCTACCTAAGCCTTCACGTAACAAGTTTAAAGCTAGGTCTGCCTGCTTGTCTGTGGTGGTATCTAGCATAACGCGATTGTTTTGCCCATCGAGCCAAACCCATACATAACGTGAACGAGTAAAGGCTTTAGGTAAAAGGCTTAAACGCACTTCGTCTGTTAGGTCTTTACGTTCTTTTCGACCTATACGACGGTTTTCAGCGGCTTCTAAAGCTTCAACTTCTTCTATTAACTGTTCACGAACAACGCTGGCAGGAAGAATTTTTTCTTCTATTTTGAGCTTAAGTAACCAATGGTCACCTTGGCTATGCACTAGCATGGAGCTATTCGATGGCGAAACCCAGCCAGCAGTACTTTCTTCAGTGCTAGTGCAAGCACGAAAGGGTTTAGTTGCTAGGGCTGTTTCTAAGGAGTCGCTGCTCCAAGGCTGCTTGCTACGCGCCTGATATATACGTAAGGCTTTAAACCACATTCAAGAAATCCTTCATTCGATTAGTGCGGTATTATCCATGATCCTGAAGGATGAAGCTACACTGTTGCTAGCAATGCAAAAGACCCACGCTTTAGCATGGGCCCTTAGTTAGGTTGTTCGATACAGTGTGATCGAATCTGATAGGAGTAAACCTAAAGAGGAGGGTCTCAGGAGCTGCCGATGGTAACGGCTGGGTTTTTATGAATAGCAGATACACCACTCATTCCTGCCCATCTATCTTCTCTACCTTCACGCCAGCCATTCATCCAGCTAGTGCGTAGGTCTTCTTGCTGACTAGGGCACTTTTCTCTTGATTGCCCTGCTAGTCCAACTTTATAACCACGAGTATAAACGCTATGGGTACGATCACGTTTTTGACGCTTCATAGAGTACAGCCTCTTGTTTATTGTTAAGATAGTGCTTTCTTCTACGGCAGGTCACTTGAATGCCTCACCCCTATTGATAGGCTAGATGCGTTAAGATTGATAGCTTTATTTATTTATCGTTATTGCACTTCTAATTGTTCAATATAATTGCTCCACCTTAAAAGGCGTTACCATGACATCTTTAAATGCTACTTACACCGTCCATGTTACCTGCTCTCGTGGCCTTGAACAGCTACTGGCTGAAGAGTTAGAAACACTGGGCTTTATAGACCCTCGTGCAAGGGTAGGGCGGGTAACGGGTGAAGCAACGATAGAAAGTGCTTACCGTGCTATCTTGTGGTCACGCCTTGCTAATCGGGTTTTATTACAACTAGATGAAGCCTTTGTTGAAACGGCAGAAGAGCTAAGCAACTGGTTAGCTTTGGTTGATTGGAGCGAGCACCTACTAGGTGATGGCACTTTATTTGTTGAAGTTTCTGGTACAACGCCCCACTTACGCAACAGCCACGACACTGCCTTGCGAGTAAAAGATGCTGTTGTTGATTACTTCAAGCAGCAGCAAGATCGCCGCCCTTCGGTGGATAAAGTGCGCCCTGATGTGCGTTTTCACTTGCGTTTTGATAAAGGCCAAAAAGCCGTTTTAAGCCTAGATTTAAGCGGCGTTAGCCTGCACCAGCGGGGATATCGCTTACAGGCAGGTTTAGCCCCTTTAAAAGAAAACCTAGCTGCTGCTTTATTGCTGCGTGCCGGTTGGCCTGCTATGGCGGCGGAAGCAGAAACAGCGGTATTGCTCGATCCTTTCTGTGGTTCGGGTACTTTGTTAGCCGAAGCCGCTTTTATTGCTTTAGACGTTGCACCGGGTTTATTGCGCCCTTGGCACGGTTTAGAAACTTGGTTAGGCCACCATCCTAGCGTGTGGCAAGCGTTGGTGGATGAAGCAGAAGCAAGGCGCACTGCTGGTGCAGGTAAAGTATTGAATTTTGAAGGCAGCGACCAAGATGCCCGAGTGATTCAAATGGCCAAAGACAACTTAGAACGTGCTGGCTTGTTAGACAGAGTGCGTTTATTGGTACGGCCTTTAAATGAATTACCGCCTGCATTTGCGCTCCGTGGCTTAGTTATTACCAATCCGCCTTACGGTGAGCGTTTAGATAACTTACCCCAGCTAGCAAAGCTGTATGCCGAACTAGGTCAGCAGGTTTGCCAAGATTATGCCCAGTGGAAATTTGCGCTTTATACCAATAACCAAGAATTGGCCTACCGCATTCCTTTGCGCCCTTATAAAAGCTACCCAATTAACAATGCCACCTTAGATTGCCGCTTGTACTTGTTTGAAGTGCCTGAAGCCAAGGGTGGTGCAATTAATTCATCAGCTTCTAATGCAAGTGAAGAAACCAGTGTTGATCAGGCAACAGCTGAGCCAGTTGTCAAGGTCGCCCCTGTTGTAAATGTAGCCCCGAGGGCTTTAAGCGAAGGTGCACAAATGTTTGCCAACCGCTTGGCTAAAAACTTGAAAAAGTTTTCTCGTTGGGTGAAGCGTGAAAACATTGATTGCTACCGTGTTTATGATGCTGATATGCCCGAATACGCTTTGGCAGTGGATGTGTATGGCGACCAAGTGCATGTTCAAGAATATGCACCACCTGCCAGCATAGATGAAAGCAAGGCACAAAGGCGTTTAATGGAGGCGCTGCAAGCCATTCCTAGTGTGTTGCATGTGGCTGCTGACAAAATCCATTTAAAAACCCGCCGTAAACAAACCGGTAAAAGGCAGTATGAAAAATTTGCTGGTCAAGGGGTGTTTTTTCCAGTGCGTGAAGGGCAGGTAGAGTTGTTAGTTAACCTAACGGACTACCTAGATACCGGCGTGTTTTTAGATCACCGCCCCATACGTTTACGTCTTGCTAAAGAAGCCCAAGGTACGCGCTTTTTAAACCTGTTTTGTTATACCGGCGCGGCGACGATTCATGCGGCAGTGGGCGGCGCGATTCATACCACCAGTGTGGATTTATCTAAAACCTATTTGGATTGGTTAGAAAGAAACTTGCGTTTAAACCGTATGGATTTAAAACGCCACACTCGTGTGCAAGCCGATTGCCGTGAATGGTTGAAGCAAGAAGGCAATGCTTACGACCTTATCTTTATGGATCCACCCACTTTTTCTAACTCTAAGCGAATGCAGGGTACTTTAGATATTCAGCGTGACCAAGATGAATTGGTTGATTTAGCCATGGCACGTTTAAGCACCGACGGTTTATTGATTTTTTCTAACAACCTGCGTGGCTTTAAAATTAGTCCAGAAATTTTAGAAAAATATGAAGTGGTGGATATTACCCGTAAAACGCTCGATCCTGACTTTGAGCGCAACAGCAAAATTCACCAATGTTTTGAAATTAGGCATCTATAGCACTTTTCCATAGCAAATCTAGGTCTGTTAACCAGCGGCCTAGACTTCGCCAAGGATTAGTGTAAACAGCTAGGGGTGGCAAGGCTGCCTCTAGCTGCGCTTTTTCATCAGCAGTTAAGTTCATAAATCTGTCTAAAGAAACTGCATCTAGCCAAGGGTTCCCTAGGGCTGCATACTCCCAATCGAGCAGTATCCACCTTTCGTTATTCAACAAAAGGTTGCCAGCGTGTAAGTCATGGTGGGTTAAGCGATAACAACTGGTAGGCCAGCGTAAGCTTTCATAAACCAGCTGCTCTAACAGAGGTCGGTTGGCTGTTTTGCTACCAGCTAGTTGCCAATAACTATTCAGCAGTTGTGGGTAATTTTGTGGCGCAATAGGACAAGGGTTTTGCCAAAGTTCAATGGTTAGGTTAATCAGCCTTTGCCTTGCAGTACTACTTAATTGAGTGGTTTTAGGATGCTCACCTTCAGCTAAACGCATTAACACACCTAGATCACCCGCAACCAGTAATAAACGTGGCACCCAAGCTTTGTTTTGCAAACAGGTTAATAGTTTTGTTTCTCGCTGATGGTCTACGCCTGGCGCTTGCCCAAATTGCCGCCACACCAACTTACCCACAGGGCTAGTAATCAGCCAATGGCTATTGCCTGTTCCTTCTGCAAAAAACTCAGGTTCTTTTAAAGGACGATAATCAGCGGGCAAGTCGGGCAGCTGTAATACTATTTTTGAGTTAGAATGGGTCTGTCTCATCGGGGTGCCCACGGTTTGTACTTGTGTGGCTGAGAAAATCTACCCGCTGAACCTGATCCGGCTAATACCGGCGTAGGGAGTGGGATGGACAAGGTAATTCTAATCATGAAGCAACACTTCTCTTATTTTTTATGGCGTAGCTTTTTGCTATTGCCCTTCTTCTTTGTGGGTAGTTTATCGGCTGCCACCTTAAATGTTTATACCTATTCTTCTTTTACCAGCGATTGGGGGCCAGGACCTAAGTTAAAAAAGGCCTTTGAAGAAGAATGTGCTTGTGAACTCAAGTATATCAGCAGTGATGATGGGGTTAGCCTGCTTAATCGTTTACGTTTGGAAGGCAAAAATACCCAAGCAGATGTGGTGGTTGGCCTAGACGATGCACTGATGACCGAAACACGCAGCCTAGGTTTAGTGCAGCCGCATGGTTTGGATTTAGCCGATTTAAAACTAAAACCAGAACTCAACTGGCAAGCCGCAGATTTTGTACCCTTCGATTTAGGCTATTTTGCCTTTGTTTATGATGCTGAAAAAACGCAGCCAGTTAGCTCTATGGCAGAACTATTAACGAGTGATGCACGAATTATTTACCAAGACCCACGCACCAGCACACCGGGGCAGGGTTTATTAATTTGGATGCAGGCGATTTATGGCGAACAAGCCGACCAAGCTTGGCAAAAAATGCGCCAACGCACTGTTACAGTTACCAAGGGTTGGTCAGAAGCCTATAACCTTTTTTTGCAGGGTGAAGCCGACTACGTGCTTAGCTATTCCAGCTCACCGGCTTACCATTTAATTGCAGAGCAATCGGACCGTTATGCTGCAGCTTTATTTAGTGAAGGCCATGCCAGACAAGTGGAAGTGGCGGCTTTGGTACAGTCTTCTAAACAGCTTGAACTGGGCCAAAAGTTTTTAACCTTTTTACTAAGCGAAAAAGCACAGCAAATTATTGCGGTGAATAATTGGATGCTGCCCGCTCGTGAAGGCGTGGAATTACCCGAAGCTTTTTCACAGCTCATACAGCCTGAAGCCATAGGTTTTACTCCCGAAGCAATCCACCAGCAAAGACAGGCTTGGATTAGAGCTTGGCGCACTGCTGTTAGTCGTTAATGCCTACTAGAGTTTCTTTGAAAACTGTATTTTTAAAACCTGCGGCTTTAAGTCGTCAAAGTTTAAGCTATTTAGCTTTAGGGCTGCTGCTGGCACTTTTATTAGGCAGTAGTGGTTTGGCTTTGCTGGCGCTAACGGGCTGGCAAACTGCGCCTGAAGTTCAGCTATGGCAAGACCCTTGGTTTTGGCAGGTTTTAAAATTCACCCTTTGGCAAGCCGTATTAAGCAGCTTGCTTTCGGTGGTCTTAGCTTTGCCTTTAGCTAGGGCTTTGGTGATGGATGCACAGCTACCAGCCAAAGCCGCTTTTTTACGCTGGTGTTTGTTGTGCTTTGTGATGCCTAGCCTCATTTTAATTACTGGCTTGGTAGTCATGTTTGGTTTTACTGGCTGGCTAACCCCTTTTTTGAATCGGGTGTTTGGTGAGAGCTGGTCGCTGTATGGTTTAACCGGTATTTTGCTGGCGCACGTATTTTTAAACCTGCCCTTGGCGATTCGCGTGTTAACGTCTCAGTGGGGCAGCATTCCTTCTAGTGTTTGGAAAATGGCCGCCCAGTTACATCTAACAGGCTGGCAGCGATTTTTATTAGTGGAATGGCCAGCCCTGCGTAGTGTGTTACCTGCCTTATTAGGTTTTATTTTTTTATTATGTTTTAACAGCTTTGCGGTAGTTTTAGCTTTAGGTGGTGGCCCTGCGGCAACTACTTTGGAAGTGGCTATTTTTCAGGCCTTAAAATATAACTTTAATCCCTCCGAAGCGCTTTTTTTAGCCGTCACTCAGCTCTTAGTGGCGGGTAGTTGCTTTTGGCTGTTTAGCCGTTGGGGAAAGTTAGAATGGTTAGCACCGGCAACGGCTGGTCAAACTTGGCGACCTGAGTTAAGCACAACAAGTTGTTGGTTGGGTCGAATCAGTTATTTATTGATAGCACTTTATTTAACCCTGCCAGTATTAGGTTTATTACCGACGGCAATTAGTCAGGGCTTAGCTGGTTTGCCTTGGTTAAAGCTATTTAAAGCCAGTGGTTGGTCGTTGGTTTTTGCTTTAACTGCCAGCCTGTTAGCGGTGCTTATGTCGTTGCAGTTAACTTGGGTGGCTAGCAATCAGCAGCAAGTAGGAACACAACAAAAAATAAGCGGGTTAACTCGCCTAGTGCCTGTAGCAGCACTGCACCATTTAATTATCCCCGGCATGGTATTAAGTGTGGGTTTGTATATTTTCTTTATGCCGCTAATTAACTGGATGGACTGGGGTTGGCTAGCGATTATTTGGCTGAATGCTTTAATAGCTTTGCCCTTTGCATTTTCGCAACTTAAACCTGCGGTGTTTACCTACCAAGCCAGTTACCAGCGATTAGCCGCCAGCTTAGCCTTGCCCTTAGGTGTTTATTGGTGGCGCGTTGTCTTGCCTTACTTAAAACCCGCCTTGCAAAGAGTCGCAGCCATTGCTTTGGTATTAACCCTAGGCGACTTTGCTATTTTTGGGATTTTTGGACAGCCAGACTACACCACCCTGCCTTGGTTAATTTACGAGCTAGCTGGCAGTTATCAACTAGCCGCAGCGGCTTTGGCTTCTTTATGGTTATTAGGATTGGCTTTTATAGGTTTAATGCTGCTGGAAAGGAAGTGAGGTGGAGCAAGATTTTTGTTAAGCAGCTCAAAAAACTTTTATTCACTACTAGGGTTTTCTAGTAGCTTGCTTTCATTAAGCTTAATAAGCTTGTAGAAGCTCCTTCCATACTTCTTCATGAGAAAAAACTTCTCCTTTTTCAACTTGTTCTAAGGCAATTGCTACTAGTTTTTTTTCTTTTTCGTAGACTAGGTTGTCTAGTATTTCGATATCATTACCTTCTTTTGCCAGTTTGTTAATACTTGACATAAGCTTTTGAATGACTTGTTCATTTGCTCTTAAGAGTAGTGTTTGCATAATTTTACCTCACCAAAAGTTAATTTAAGTTTAGTGTAAAAAAACCTTAAAGCCTCACCTGTTTATGTGTTTTTCACGATTCAGCAAAGTGTTTCATTTCTTCTTGGGTTGCTTCTAGCATTAAATCTGCTCCCTTTTTGCAAAGTTCAGCAAGGTCTGCTCCCCTAGGCTGGAAGCGACCTATAACCGCTT
Source organism: Marinospirillum minutulum DSM 6287 (assembly GCF_000422325.1). Taxonomy (GTDB): domain Bacteria; phylum Pseudomonadota; class Gammaproteobacteria; order Pseudomonadales; family Halomonadaceae; genus Marinospirillum; species Marinospirillum minutulum. The sequence goes on along the minus strand of NZ_AULO01000008.1, from coordinate 311,622 downwards.
GGGACTCTTCCAAGGCACTAAGCATTTTAACCATCTCTTCAAATAAAGCTGCACCCACTAGGTAGCCAGCTGGTTTATTATGATTCAGTACCGCCACTGGCTCATTTCCAAAGTATTGTGCTGGGTTGTTACGTAACGCAGAAATGCTAACTGACTTTTCCGCTAAAATTAAATTGGTTTTCATGGTAAACCTCGCATGATTATTTGTACAAAATTAAGTACAATATAACGCACTATATTCTTGTTAGGCTACTTGAGCAAACTAGCTATAAAGAAGTGAGTTAATCTAAGTTTAGCGCAAAAATCTGAAAGTTTCGTTTCACACCAATTTTACACCTAGTTCACATAAGCTCTTTGACGGTCTGTATAAGGTGCTATATTCTGTACTTAAATAGTTAAATTGAGTCATTAAGTGTGTTTAAAGGTACCTTATGAGCCTCTCAGGAATGTCGGTGTCTGCAATTACAGAAGAGCTAGGCGAGCGCTTAAAGCAAGCGCGGTTGAATCAAAATATGACTCAGGCTGAAGTAGCTGAATCTGTAGGCATAAATCGTAGGTTGGTGATGAATGCAGAAAAAGGCAAAGCCCATCTTGAGGTGTTTGTGGCTATTTTAGCGGCATTAAATTTAACCAGTCATTTAGAACTTTTTCTACCTAAACAGCAAATATCTCCTATCCAGCTTGCTCGGTTGCAAGGTCGTCAGCGGCAACGTGCTTCAGGTCAAAAAAAATCTGATGAAGAGGATAAGTCTGAATGGTAATGGAAGTTATCAAGGTGCGTTTTAAGCAGCAGGATGTGGGTGCTGTCAGCTTCGATACCCAGACAGGCTTAGGTGCTTTTGAGTATGAGCCAAGCTTTATTAAAACAGGTATTGAATTATCGCCATTAAAAATGCCTTTAGCACAGCGTATTTATAGCTTTCCTGAATTAGACTTTAATACCTTTAAAGGCCTGCCTGGTTTGATTGCCGATTCCCTGCCGGATGATTTTGGTAATGCCGTGCTGAATGCTTGGGTGGCAATGCGTGGTAAATCGCCAAATGATATTACGCCTTTGCAACGTCTACAATACACCGGAACGCGTGGTATGGGCGCGCTTGAATATGTACCAGCTACGCAGATTCAAAGTCTTAATGCGTCACAGCAAGTGGAAGTTAATTCCTTAGTTTTAATTGCCCAAGACATTTTAAATACCCGTAGTGATTTTTCTGTAGAACTTAATAAAAACAATCAAGATGACCGAGAAGCAATGCTTTCACTGCTATCTGTAGGCATGAGCGCAGGCGGAGCAAGACCAAAAGCGGTGCTGGCATTTAATACTGACTTCACTCAGGCTCGTTCTGGACAAGCAGCCGCACCTGAAGGCTTTACACATTATTTAATGAAGTTTGATGGTGTTAGTGAGCAGAATAAAAACCAAGAAACTTTTGGTGATCCACTTGGTTTTGGTGCGATGGAGTTTGTCTATTATTTGATGGCTAAAGACTGTGGTATCGACATGATGCCCTGCCATTTACTGCCTGAAGGTCACCGCAGACACTTTGTTACTCAGCGTTTTGATCGTACGGGTAATGAGAAAGTTCATGTGCAAACGTTAAATGGTCTTGCACATGTTGATTACAAAAAACCAGGTTCTTTTTCTTACGCTGAGCTGTTTAGTGTGTTGAGAAAGCTAAAATTATCTGCTGTTGATGCTGAACAGCTATTTCGGCGTATGGTATTCAATATTGTGGCTCGCAACCATGATGACCATGCAAAAAACTTTGGCTTTATGTTGCAAGAAAACAAGTGGGTTTTAGCACCTGCTTATGATTTAGCTTACAGCTATAAACCTGGTAGCAAGTGGGTAAATAGCCACTGGATGAGCCTGAACGGTAAACGCGATGATTTTGTGCGCGAAGATTTTTATTCACTAGAAAGGATGAGTTCGCTTTTCAATCGGAACTTTATTAATAGTGTTATTGACGAAACTATCGAAAAAGTAGCTAGCTGGGAAAAACTTGCAGCTGATGTTCAGGTTCCAAAACTCTTGATTGCTGAAGTGGCTCATAATCTTAGGTTGAGAATTTAGGAGAAGTTCAGAGTGAAGTTAAATGCTAAAAATTAATCACCTTGAATTAAAGCTAGGCGAGCAAACTTGGCAGCACCATTTGCAGGTGGAAGCGGGTGAGCTGGTGGTGATTATGGGTGGTAGTGGTAGTGGTAAAAGTACCCTGTTGAATGCAATTGCTGGTTTTTTACCCGTTGCATCAGGCAGTATTTTGGTTAAGGGGCAGGCTATTCAGGACTTGCCGCCAGAAGAGCGCCCCGTGTCTTATTTATTTCAACAGCAGAATTTTTTTGAACACCTCAGTATAGAAACCAATTTAAAACTGGGTTTTGCTAAAGGAAAACCCAGCCAAGCAGAGTGGCAGCAGGTACTTAAAGCTTGTGATTTATTAGAAGTTACCCCCTTGTTAAAGCGTTTACCTAGCAAGCTTTCGGGCGGGCAACAACAGCGTTTAGCTTTAATTCGCAGTGTGCTTAGGCCGATGCCCGTGGTGTTATTAGATGAACCTTTTAGTGCGCTCGATGATGGTTTGCGCCAAGTGGCAGGCAAGTGGCTGCAAGATGAAATAAAAAACTCCGGTCGGGTGGCGCTTCTTGTAACCCACAGGCAAGCCGATGCCGATGCCTTGGCAGATCAGCTATTGATTTTAGAAGGTAGTTAGCTCTTCTATTAACGCCTAGCAGCGACAAGGTGTATTTTACTGTATCATTACAGCCAATTAATTTAGGTGTTTTACACAAGATTTTAGACTGAGAGTGCAATCTGATGAGCCGTAAATTCAATTTTTGTGCTGGGCCAGCGGCCTTACCTGAAGCAGTATTACAAAAAGCCCGTGACGAAATGCTCGATTGGCAGGGCAAGGGCCTGTCAGTCATGGAAATGAGCCACCGCAGCGATGAGTTTGTAAGCATTGCCGAAAAAGCCGAAGCTGATCTGCGTGATCTGCTAAACATTCCTGCTAACTATAAAGTGTTATTTATGCAGGGCGGTGCTTCTAGCCAGTTTGCTATGGTGCCTTTAAATCTAGGTGGTAAAGGCGGTACAGCTAACTACATTAATACCGGTATTTGGGGCGAAAAAGCCATCCAAGAAGGCAAGCGTTATTTGCCCATTCACCTAGCGGCTAGCAGTAGCAGGGTAGATGGTTTAAGCCGTGTGCCGCGTCAGTTTGAAATTCAAACCAGCCAAGATGCTGCTTATTTGCACTACACCAGCAACGAAACTATCGGCGGTTTAGAGTTCGATTACGTGCCAACGACTGATGTGCCGCTAGTGTGCGATATGTCATCGGATATTCTTAGCACGCCTATGGATGTCAGCCAGTTTGGGCTTATTTATGCTGGCGCTCAAAAGAACATTGGTCCTGCCGGTTTAACACTAGTGATAGTGCGTGATGATTTGCTCGACCAAGCCAAAGCTGAAATACCCACCATGTTTAATTATAAGGTGTGTGCTGAAAATGCCTCTATGTACAACACGCCGCCCACCTTTGCTTGGTACTTGTCGGGCTTGGTCTTTGATTGGTTAAAAACAGAAGTAGGTGGCTTGGAAAATATGGCCACCATTAACCGCCGTAAAGCCGCCAAGCTTTATGCTGCTATAGATGGTAACGATTTTTACAGCAACCCTAATGCCTTAGAAAACCGTTCCATTATGAACGTACCTTTTCGTTTAGCCGACCCTAGTTTAGATAAGCTTTTCTTAGAAGAAGCCGATAAAGCGGGCTTATTAAACCTTGCTGGTCACCGCAGTGTGGGTGGTATGCGTGCCAGTATTTATAATGCCGTGCCCGAAGCAGCGGTGGATGCGCTTATCGAATTTATGAATGACTTTGCTAAAAATAGAGGTTAAGCCTGAATGACTCAGGATAAATCACTGCCAGATTTGGCGGAAGTTAGAAAAGAAATTGATGCGATAGACCAACAGCTCCATCAGTTAATTAACCAACGTGCCAAGTGCGCACAACAGGTTGCCCAAGTTAAAGTGGCAGAAGATGGTAAAGATGCAGTTTTTTATCGCCCCGAACGTGAAGCGCAAGTTTTACGTGCGGTCATGGAACGCAACCAAGGGCCTTTGTCGAATGAAGAAATTGCCCGTTTGTTCCGTGAAATCATGTCAGCTTGTTTGGCTTTAGAGCGTCCCTTAAAAGTGGCTTATTTAGGGCCAGAAGGTACCTTTACTCAGCAAGCAACTATCAAGCATTTTGGTCATTCAGCAATATGTGTGCCCTTTGCTGCCATTGATGAAGTGTTTCGTGAAGTGGAAGCGGGTGCTGTTGATTACGGTGTAGTGCCGATTGAAAACTCCACTGAAGGGGTGATTAGCCACACGCTTGATAGCTTTATGGATTCTGGCTTACAAATTAGTGGCGAAGTGGTGCTGCGTATTCACCAGCATTTATTGTTAGGCGAAAATACCCGCCCCGATAAAATCTCGACTATCTATTCGCACACCTCATCTTTAGCCCAATGCCGCAAATGGCTCGATGCCCATTACCCAGGTATTGAGCGGGTAGCGATGCCTTCCAATGCTGAAGCCGCTCGCAAAGTAAAAAGTGAATGGCATTCGGCAGCGATTGCTGGTGATATGGCAGCAGAGTTGTATGGCTTAAAACGCCTTGCCGAAAACATTGAAGATACGCCTGATAATTCAACACGCTTTTTAATTATTGGCCGTGAAAAAGTACCCGCTTCTGGCGATGATAAAACCTCACTCATGGTTTCTATGCGTAATCAGCCGGGTGCGCTGCACCAAATTCTAGAGCCATTTAATACCTATAATATAGATATGACACGAGTCGAAAGTCGTCCTAGCCGCTCAGGAGCTTGGAATTATGTGTTCTTTATCGACTTTGATGGGCATATTGATGAGCCAAGGGTTCAGCCTGTATTAAAAGAAATTGCCGAAGGAGCCGCTGATATGAAAGTACTTGGTTCTTACCCTAAAGGCGTTTTATAAAACACCTATTATCGACTTAAAAGAGACAAAGTAATGAGCTGCGATTTTTTTAAACTAGCCAATGCAGGTGTGCAAGGTCTTATGCCTTATCAGCCAGGTAAGCCGGTTGATGAAGTAGCCCGAGAGTTAAACCTAGACCCCAACAGCATAGTTAAACTTGCCAGTAACGAAAACCCGCAGGGCCCTAGCCCAAAAGCCTTAGCGGCGATTCAGCAAGAATTAGCAGAGTTAACCCGTTACCCCGATGGCAGTGGCTACCGTTTAAAAGCTGCTTTGGCTAAAAAGTTTGATCTAAGCACTCGCCAAATTACCTTGGGTAATGGCTCTAATGACTTGTTAGATTTAATTGGTCGCTGCTGGTTAGCACCGGGGCGCAATGCTGTTTACAGTGAATATAGCTTTGCCGTTTACCCTATTACTACCCAAGCCATGGGCGCTGAGCATAAAGTGGTTCCGGCTAAAAACTGGGGGCACGACTTGCCTGCTATGGCAGCAGCCATTGATGAAAACACCAGTCTAGTCTTTATCGCCAACCCTAATAACCCAACGGGTACTTGGTTAGCAGAAAAAGAACTGCGTGAATTTATGCAGCGTGTACCAGAAAACGTACTGGTGGTTTTAGATGAAGCCTATTCTGAATACGTGGATGAGCAAGCCTACCCTGATACCTTAAAGCTGTTGAACGACTTTGCTAACATTGTTGTTTGCCGTACTTTTTCTAAAGCCTATGGTTTGGCTGCTTTACGTGTGGGTTACAGTGTTTCTTCGGTTGCCATTGCTGAAACCCTCAACCGTATTCGCCAGCCGTTTAATGTTAATTCCCTAGCTCTTGAAGCGTCTTTAGCTGCATTACATGATGATGAATATTTACAGCAATCAATTGTGACTAACCAAGCCGGTATGTTGCAGTTAGAAACCGCTTTTCGTGAGCTAGGTCTGTCTTATATTCCATCAGTGGGCAATTTTATTTGTGTCGAAGTAGGTGATGCTGAAGCGGTGAATAATGCTTTGTTAAAAGAAGGCATTATTGTGCGCCCGCTACGTCCTTACCGCATGAATGAACATCTGCGTGTAAGTATTGGCTTGCCTGAAGAAAACCAACGCTTTATTGATGCACTGCGTAAGGTAATTTAATTCGTGCTAGAAGCTAACCAAGCCGTTAATAAGCTGCTAATTGTTGGACTAGGGTTAATCGGCGGATCGGTTGCCCTAGCCGCTAGACGTGCTGGTTTTGCCAATACCTATTTGGGTGTCGATCTAGCTTATGAAGAACGCCAAGGCGCTATTTCGTTAGGTGTAGTTGATCAAGTCAGCGCCTCTTTAGCAGAGTTAGTGCCTGATGCTGATTTTATTCTGTTAGCCGTGCCAGTTTTAGCTATGGAACCTGTGCTAACGGCTTTAAAACCCCATCTAAAACCCACTGCTGTAGTGACTGACGTAGGTTCAGCCAAAGCGGTAGTGCTTGAAGCCGCCAAAAAAGTTTTTAACAAATTGCCACCTCGCTTAATTTTAGGCCACCCTATCGCAGGCGCTGAAAAAAGCGGTGTACTTGCCTCGCAGGTTGATTTATTTGCAGGCCGCAAAGTTATTTTAACACCGACTGCTAATAACGACCCAGAAGCGCTAGCCTTGGTAACTCAGCTTTGGCAGGCTTGTGGTGCTGAAGTCATCGAAATGGACGTGATTAAACACGATCAGGTATTGGCACGTACTAGCCATTTACCCCATCTATTAGCTTTTTCTTTAGTCGAAACGCTGGCGCGTAAAGATGAGCGTTTAGAAATTTTTCGTTATGCCGCCGGTGGTTTTCGTGATTTTACTCGAGTCGCCGCCAGCGACCCTGTTATGTGGCGGGATATTTTTCTAGCCAATCGTGATGCCACTCTCGAGGCATTGGATGAATTTTTGGAAGGGGTGCAACGGCTAAAAACGGCTGTTGAATCTCAGGATGCTGAAGCACTTGTCAGTACTTTTACTAAGGCAAAATCGGCACGTGATTATTTTACCGCTCTGCTGAATGAAACGGGCTATCAAACCATGCAAACAACAACACTTAATTTTATAACTCAGCCAGGCGCTAAAACCATTAAAGGCAAAATTCGTGTGCCGGGCGATAAATCCATTTCACACCGTTCCATTATGCTTGGTTCTTTAGCCGAAGGTGTTACCCAGGTTAAAGGCTTTTTAGAAGGTGAAGATGCGCTGGCTACACTGCAAACTTTCCGTGATATGGGCGTATTAATTGAAGGCCCGCATAACGGCCAAGTTACCATTCATGGCGTGGGTATGAACGGTTTGAAAAAGCCCCAAGGACCGCTTTATTTAGGTAATTCTGGCACCACTATGCGCTTGTTAGCGGGTTTGTTAGCTGCACAACCCTTTGACACCGAACTAACTGGCGATGCCTCCTTAAGCAAACGCCCGATGAATCGTGTTGCCGACCCTTTACGTTTAATGGGTGCACAAATTGCCACTGCAGAAAATGGTCGCCCACCGTTAAAAATTACTGGCGGTAAGCCTTTAAAAGGCATCAGCTACGATTTGCCTATGGCTTCAGCGCAGGTTAAGTCTTGTTTGCTCTTAGCCGGTTTGTGGGCAGAAGGTGAAACGCAAGTAACCGAACCAGCACCAACACGTGACCATACTGAACGCATGTTAAATGGCTTTGGCTATCAAGTGCGCCAAGAAGGTGCAACGGCAAGCTTAACCGGTGGTGGCAAGCTAACCGCCACAGAAATTGATATTCCAGCGGATATTTCTTCAGCGACCTTTTTTATGGTTGCCGCAGCCATTATGCCAGGCAGCGATTTAACCCTAGAACACGTTGGCATTAATCCCACGCGTGATGGCGTGATTAATATTTTACGTTTAATGGGTGCTAACTTAGAGCTAATTAACCAGCGAGAAGTTGGCGGTGAACCCGTAGCCGATATTCGTGTGCGTTATGCACCCTTAAAAGGCATTGCCATTCCAGAAGACCAAGTGCCTTTAGCCATTGATGAGTTTCCAGCGCTATTTATTGCTGCTGCTTGTGCCGATGGTGTAACCACTTTAAGTGGTGCAGAAGAGTTAAGGGTTAAAGAGTCAGACCGCATTCAAGTGATGGCCGACGGTCTGCTAGATTTAGGTGTGGAATGCACGGTTTTAGATGATGGTATTCAAATCATTGGTAAAGGTGAACAAGCAGAAGTGTTTGGTTCAGCAGAAATTATTTGCCACCACGACCACCGTATTGCCATGAGTTTTGCTGTGGCTGGTTTGCGTGCTAGTGGTAATATCCTTATTAAAGACTGCGCGGTAGTAAATACTTCTTTTCCAGGTTTTGCAGAGCTGTTAACCAGTGTGGGTGGTAAGCTACTCGTTGAGCAAAAATAAAAATACCGAGGCTAGGGCATGATTCGCAAACTTCTATTTGGTTGGCGTCAAGCAGGTGTACTGCTAGTTACCCTTATAGCTTTAAGTCTTTTAGCTAGTTTTAACTTTCTTTTTTACCATACCCTAGCCGAGCTATTAAGGGTTGTGGTTTTAGGCAGTATTTTTGTTTTAGGTTGGCATACACGTCGTTGGGTTGAAAGTAGCGCCCTACTAATTTTTGCACTAGGCGCTGCTTTTATTGGAGTTTTAGAATTACTCCATGCCTTAACCTATAAAGGTATGGGCGTATTAACTGTTGAAGACCCTAATATACCTACCCAGCTATGGTTAAGCTTTCGTTTTTTAGAAGCTTTAGCAATATTAATTGCCGTTTTATCTTTGGGTAAAAAAGTTAATATAGGCTTTAACTTCTTGGTTTTTGGAATTTTAACCTCCCTTTTTTGTATCACCATTTTTACAGGTGACTTCCCCGATGCTTTTGTTGAAGGGGAAGGTTTAACGGCTTTTAAAATCTACAGCGAATGGGTGATGATTCTGGTCTTTATGGTCAGTATGCTGTGGCTATTACAAGACAAACAACACCTAGAAAAAGAGGTGCGCTGGCTATTAGCCGCCTCTATCTTTTGTAATGCCTTAAGTAGTTTTGCTTTTACTCAATATGTAGGGGTCTTCGATTTTGCTAACCAGCTTGGTCATCACTTATTACTAATATCTACCTACTTAATTTATCGGGCTATTTTAGTTACAGGCTTATTAACGCCTTATGAACTACTATTTTTAGATTTAAAAAAGAATGAACAGCGCCTAGAAAGCCTAGTAGCAGAACGCACGGCTAAACTACGTGAATCTCAAGCACTAAATACAGCTTTTATAGATAATATCCCCTCTGTTATTTCAGTTAAAGACCTTAATAATCAATACACCCTAATTAATCCAGCTTTTGAGCACCTAGTTAATAAAACAAAAAGTAGTATCTTAGGTAAAACTATTTGTGAAGTTTTACCTAAGAAACTTGCGCAAAGAATGGCAGAAAATGTCAGACGGGTAAAAGAAGTTGGTCTTCCATTTCTATCTAATGAAGAAGAAGTGTTTAATAATCAACTGCATCACTTTGAAATGATTCACTTTCCAGTTACTGACCCAGAAGGACGATTATTGGGTAGTGGCACTATAGTGACTGATGTTACCGAGCAAAAAGTTAGCCGCGAACACATAGAACATTTGGCTCACTACGACCCACTGACAGGGCTGCCTAATAAAACTTACTTTATGCAGCAAGCACAAGAGCTTTTAGAACATTGCCAGAATAAGACCTGTAATTGTGCTTTAGTTTATATCGACCTAGACCACTTTAAAGATGTTAACGACTCGCTTGGCCATGAGATGGGCGATAAGTTTCTTTGTGTGTTAGCAAAAAAATTAGAACTACTTGTTGCCAATGAAGGTTTGCTCTGTCGGTACAGTGGTGATGAGTTTTTAGTATTAGTTAAAGATATACCAAGCAGAACTTTTCTTGCTGACTTTGTAAAAAACTTGCAGCAGCATTTAGCTCATCCGGTTAACATTGACTCTTATGATTTGGTTACCACCTCGTCCGTGGGTATCTCTGTTTATCCCAATGATGGCCAAGACTTTAAAACGCTGTTTCGCAATGCAAGCTCGGCTATGTACGCAGTAAAAGCCGATGGCCGTAATAGCTATCAGTTTTTTGAAGCGGGTATGCAAGTAGAGGTACAAGAACGTATTAGTCTACTTAATAAGTTGAGGGTAGCTTTAGATAACCAAGAGTTAAGCCTTAATTATCAGCCACAATACGATTATACCGGTACTAAAATGATAGGTGCTGAAGCTCTGTTACGCTGGAATCACCCAGAACTCGGTTTTGTTTCACCTGCCCGTTTTATTCCTTTAGCAGAAGATAGTGGGTTAATTATATCTATAGGCGAGTGGGTGCTTAATCAAGCTTGTGTACAGGCCGTTAAAATGCAGCAGCTAGGTATAGAACCCTTTGTTATGTCGGTGAATATTTCTGCTATACAGTTCCGCAAAGGTAATTTAGTAGCTGTTGTTAAAAATGCATTAAAAACGAGTGGCCTAGACCCTAATTACCTAGATTTAGAACTAACAGAAAGTCTACTACTTAAAGACCAACACTATTTACTTGAAATGCTACAGCAACTAAAAGCTTTAGGAGTGAAGTTGTCTATTGATGACTTTGGTACGGGTTATTCTAACCTCTCTTACTTAAAACGCTTTGCAGTTGATAAATTAAAGGTAGACCAGTCTTTTGTGCGTGATATGGAAAATGACACAGATGATTACGCCCTAGTAACAGCCATAATTCAGTTAGCCCATAGCCTAGGTTTAAGGGTAACGGCAGAGGGTGTAGAAACAGAACAGCAAATGCAGATGTTAGCAGAGCTAAAATGTGATGAGTTTCAGGGCTATTATTTTGCTAAGCCTATGCCTGCAGATGAGTTAGTAAACTATCTACAGGCAAGAAGCGAATAGGTTACCTAGTTGCGTTGCTTAGTTTGGCTGAAGCATCTAATTGCTGGGCTGTTTGGTCAGTAAACTTCAACCAAAGCACAAGCAGTAGGCCAACAACTACAAATCCACCGGCTATCCACAAGCCTAAGTCGTAATTACCTAGTTTAGCGGCAAGCATACCTGTGAGTGCTGGTGCAATTACCTGTGCAGAGCCATAAGAAATGGTCATTTTACCCATTAACTTGGCGGGTTTGGTTGGATAGAGGCGACCTGCCATGGTTAAAACCAAGCTAACCGAACCAATAAAAGTACCGCCGAACAACATGGCACTAAGGAAAACTACGGATAGGGTGGGGAAAACAACAGGTAAGAGAATACCACCTACCTGCAACACCAAAGTAAGCAACAAGGCATTAAGGTAGCCTGTGTGCCTAGCAATTATATCCCACAGCATAACGGCTGGAGCAGCTGCCAAACCTACTAGTACAAAAGCCATAGGACCCATGCCAACAAGCTCTGGTTGGCGTTCTACAAAAGCCACAATAAAGGTGGCGGTAATAACATAGCCATAGCCAGCACAAAAATAGGCCGCCAGCATTAACCACATAAAGCGGTTAGTCGGTGGGTTATCCACTAGGGTTGTGCCGCTTGAAGTAGTGTTCCCAACTTCTGGACGCGGCAACCAGGACCAAGCAGGAATAGCTAAAATTAAGCCTAGCAGGGATAACCACAACCACTGTTCAGCCCAGCCTTGCCTTAGGTACATCATTAGCTCTACCGCTAAAGCAGCTATAGCAATACCTAAACCAATACCTGCAAAGTGAATGCCTAGCTCGCCACGGTGATCGTGGCGAATTAGCCAGTTTAAAATTAAGCCTGAAGCTATCAGCATAGAGCCAGCACTCGCTAAACCTGATAGATAACGGAGTAGCATCCATAGCGTAAGGTTTTCAGTCATGGCCATGGCAGCGGTAGTTGTTACCGCTAAAATCAAGCCAATACGGTAAAGCGTATCTTTAAGCTTGAGATCATTTATAGAAGCGGCAATAAGTGCGCCACTTATGTAACCTAGATAGTTAACAGCCGCTAACCAACCTCCGGCGGCATCGCCCATCCAGGTTTGTTCTTGCATAATGGGTAGTAAGGGAGTGTAGGCAAAGCGAGCAACGCCGACACATAAAATTTGACTAAAAATACCGGCCAAAAGAACCCTAATGCGTTGGGACGTGAGCATGTTATTATCCTTTTTGTTAGACTGCTGCGTCTACACTTTAAAGCAGCTAAGTTAAAAGGCAAGAAGCTTAGATGACTTATTAGTTTTATTTAATGAACCGAGTGAGAAAAATTATGCAGGGTCTTGGGTTAGCACTTGCAGCCTATATGATTTGGGGTTGTTTTCCGCTGTTTTTTAGTTTGCTTAGCTCGGTAACTGCTAGTGAAGTTTTGGTGCATCGAGTCATCTGGTCGTTAGTTGCTACGCTATTAATAAGCTTGCTTTTCAAGCGAGGTAGAGGCTTATTAGCCTTGTTTAAACAGCGGGTTGCTTTAAGCTGGCTAGCCTTGTCTTCCCTGCTTATTGCCACCAACTGGCTTATTTTTATTTGGGCAGTTGGTCAGCAACGCGTTATGGAAGCCAGCTTAGGCTATTTTTTAACACCTTTAGTTAGCTTGGTACTGGCGCGTATTTTCTTAAAAGAAAAACTTCATTTTTGGCAGGCTGCAGCGGGCTGGTTAGCTGGCATAGCAGTGGCTTGGGAGCTGGTTAGTCTTGGTAGCTTGCCTTGGATACCACTTTCTTTAGCCTTAACCTTTGGTTTTTATGGTTTGGTACGTAAACAACACCCTGTTGATGCTTTACATGGCTTAACCGCAGAAACCCTCTGGATGCTGCCTTTAGCTTTTCTTTGGTTGGGCTGGGCTTTTATTAGTCAAGCACCAGTTGGTTATGGCAGTTCTTGGCAAATAAGCCTGCTACTAATGGCTTCTGGCATTATGACAGCTGCACCCTTGTTACTTTTTGCAGCAGCAGCCCAGCGATTGGATTTATCAGTTGTCGGCTTTATCATGTATATCAACCCCACCATGCAGTTTATTTCTGCGGTGGTTATTCTTAAAGAAGACTACCCACCAGAGCGTTTAATTACTTTTGCATTAATTTGGGCGGCTATGTTGCTGTTTATGTGGGGTTTGTGGCAAGCAAGACGGCTATTAAAACAGCAGCGCTTAGCAGAGCAGCAAACTAACTAATACCCTTCATCTCAACTAATTAACCCTGTGCGAGTTCGGAGGAAAAGAATTCAGTATGAAAGCACTTTCGATACAAAATTTACAAAAAACCTATGGCAATGGTTTTGAAGCTTTAAAAGGCATTAGCCTAGATGTAAAAGAGGGCGATTTTTTTGCTTTGCTTGGTCCTAATGGTGCGGGTAAATCGACCACTTTAGGTATTGTTTGCTCCTTGATTCGCAAAACCAGCGGTAAAGTGAGTATTTTTGGCGTAGATATAGACGAAGATTTTGCCAAAGCTAAACAACTTATTGGTGTAGTGCCTCAAGAATTTAATTTTGGTGTGTTTGAAAAGGTTGAAGACATCGTTTTAACTTCTGCTGGTTATCAAGGGTTAACTCAGAAAGAAGCCCGTCCACGCGCTGAACAGCTATTGCGTGATTTAGGCTTGTGGGATAAACGCCATGCCCAAGCGCGTATGTTATCGGGTGGTATGAAACGCCGCTTAATGATTGCAAGAGCGCTAGTGCACCGGCCTAAACTGCTTATTTTAGATGAGCCAACTGCCGGTGTTGATATAGAACTGCGCCGTTCTATGTGGAGTTTTATGCAGGAAATTAACCGCCAAGGCACCACTATTATTTTAACAACTCACTATTTAGAAGAAGCAGAAAGCCTGTGTCGAAATATCGCTATTATTGATAAGGGTGAAATCATTAAAAACACCAGTATGAAGTCTTTACTCGGTGAGCTTAGTAGTGAAACCTTTGTATTAGACTTGGTTCAACCCTTAAAAGAAACACCTCAATTGGCAGGCTTTGTAACACGGTTAGAAGATGCCACTACCTTAGAAATTGAAATTCAAAAAGGCCAAAGCGTTAGCCAGGTTTTTGCACTCTTGTTAGAGCATAAAATAGAAGTACTAAGTCTACGTAATAAGGCAAACCGCCTTGAAGAGCTGTTTGTTTCTCTGGTTGATAAAACGGCTGCAAGTGGCTTTAAAGCTGAAAAAATTACTACTGAAGTGAGTGTCTGATGAATTCTGTTCGTATTTACTGGGTTGCTTTTACTACCATTTTAATTAAAGAAGTGCGTCGCTTTACGCGTATTTGGGCGCAAACACTTTTACCCCCTGCTATTACTATGGCACTTTATTTTGTGATTTTTGGTAACTTAATTGGCAGCCGAATTGGTGAAATGGGTGGCTTTAACTATATGCAATTTATTATGCCAGGTTTAATTATGATGTCTGTTATTACTAACAGTTATTCTAATGTTACTTCATCCTTTTTTAGTAGTAAGTTTCAAAAATCCATAGAAGAAATGCTGGTGGCACCTGTACCTAGCTGGGTTATTTTAACTGGTTTTGTTTTGGGGGGAGTAGCGCGTGGCTTGCTGGTTGGTTTAATAGTAACTATTTTAGCGTTATTTTTTACTGAACTAACTGTTCACAACTTATTTGTGACTATTACAGTGGTGTTTTTAACTGCTGTACTCTTTGCAACGGGTGGTTTTATTAATGCCCTATTTGCACGTAGTTTTGATGATGTTTCTATTATTCCAACATTTATTTTAACACCGCTAACTTACTTGGGTGGGGTGTTCTACTCTATTCAGTTATTACCTGAGTTTTGGCAGAAGGTTTCTTTATTCAACCCTGTGCTTTATATGGTTAATACCTTCCGTTTTGGTATTTTGGGTGTTTCCGATATAAACCAGTGGACAGCCTTGGCAGCTATTTGTGTGTTTATTGTTCTTTTGTTTAGTTTGGCTTTGTGGCTTTTAGAGAGAGGACGTGGCCTGCGCCAATAGATGCTTAGCTATCAATTTTATTAAGTTCATTTTCAAAGTCATCCATATCTAAGTCATCTAGGTTATCTAGAGCTACCTGAACACTGTCTTCGGGTAGCTCATATTCCTCTTCGGTTAAATCGACATTTGTTTCTGTAGCATCAGCACTGGTTTCCAAGTCTTCAAAATCATCCATTTCAAACTCTTCCAATGCTTCCTCTCTGCCTAGCGCAGAGTCTATTTCTTGCTGAGTAATAATATCTTCATTTTCATTTAATGCTGGATTAATGGTGTTTTTATCTTTTGAAGAATCTAAAGTAACACCTAAAGTTTCACCAAGGGTGTGTAATAATTCTTGCTGTTCTAAGGAAAGGGCTTTAGCTGCTGGTGCTTCAGAAATAATAAGTTGAGCCTTTTGAAAAATACGATTCATTAACAGTTCGACTTGGGCTTGGTCAAAACCGTCAGCTTGGTTATCTTTTTCTTTGGCAAAAAAGGGGCGGCTAGGTGATTTAAGATTTTCAATCTCTTTGATTAGGCGGCGTTTTTGTAGCTTCTGAAAAAAAATAACTGCCAACATCACTAATCCTAGTTGGGCTAGTAACATGACTGCCAAGGGTGATAACGCCATGGTAAGCTGTCCTCAAAGTGCTGATGTTAGTAGAAATTCTATAAAGATTAAGCTTCTATAGAGTTACTAGCAACCACCGAGTCATTAAATTTTGCAACTCAGAGGTTAATTTATGCAAGCTATGGAGCTGTTGTTAGGTAGAAACTCCCATCCTAGGCTAATAGAGCCTGCTCCAGAAGGGCAGGTGATGCAGCGAATTTATCAAGCTTCTTTAAGAGCACCAGACCATGCAAGGTTAACACCTTGGCGACTCATTGAGTTTCGGGGTGAAGGTTTAAATGAGCTAGGTGAAATATTTGCTCAAGCAAAACTGCATGAAGACCCAGGTGCTAGTATTGAAGATTTAAACCGCTTACGTACTATGACCCACCGTGCTCCTTTAGTCATTGCAGTGATAGCCAAAATGCAAACGCACCCTAAAGTGCCAGCAAGTGAGCAGCTTCTTTCAGCAGCTTGTGTAGCGCATGGCTTACTCTTAGCTGCTGAAGCTGAAGGTTTTGCTGCCATGTGGCGTTCAGGTTCTTTGTGCTTTGATCCGCAAGTAAAACAAGCCTTAAAAATGCAACAAGCGGATGAGTTGTTAGGCTTTATTTATATGGGTAGCCCTGTCGGTCGACGTAAAACTTTACCAGAATATAAAACAACCGATTTTGTAGAGAAGTGGAAATAAATGCAGCCAGTTAATGAGGCTTTTTTGCCTTGGTTAAAAGAAGCAATACCCCTAGTTGAGCATCTGGGTATTCAGTCCCTAGACTGGAAAGGTGATCAATTAGTATTTAATTTAGCTTTAGCACCTTTAGTGAATGACAAAGGTACAGGCTTTGGTGGTGGTGTAGCTGGCTTGGCAACCCTGCTAGGCTGGTGTTTTGTAACTCTTTTGTTAGATGAAACTCAACAGCGCTGTCCGGTAGTTGTTAGAGATTCTAGTAATGCTTTTACTGCACCTATTACTAACAATTTTGTTATGTATTGCGAAGCCGTTGATTCCAATTTTAAAGAGGATTTTTTGCAAGAGTTTAACCAAAAAGGCCGTGCCAGATTGAAGCTTAAGGTTTGGGTTGAGCAAGAGGGGGTGACCACTTTTAGTTATGAAGGCACTTACGTTGCTTTAGGTAAGGGCTGAAGCTTGCAATAAGTCTTATCTATCAGTATTATACGCGCCACTGGTTCAAGCTTAATGGCTTGTAACTAAGTATGCGGAGAAGTGGCCGAGTGGTCGAAGGCGTTCGCCTGGAAAGCGGATATACGGCAACGTATCAAGAGTTCGAATCTCTTCTTCTCCGCCACAAAATCTTTTAAGCCCTTGATTTATCAGGGGCTTTTTTATTTGTAACCATCCAGTTCTTTTTTCAAATAGTCGACTAGCAGGCGTACTTTGGGTGATAAAAGTCGGTTTTGTGGGTAGAGTGCTCAAATACCTCCATAAACTGCAACAAATTCATTTACGCCCTCTCAATTCATTTACCTTTCCTTATCGTTTCCACTTGATTGTTACCAGTCAGCAAAATTTATTTTATATTTTATCTATTACCCTTTCTACAGTAATAGCTATGCTTAAAAGGTTCAGGCCTAGCCTGCTAATTTATTTTGGAGAAATTTATGACTCAACCCATGATTAAATCCCGTGCCGCGATTGCTTGGGGCCCTGGCCAACCGCTTTCTATTGAAGAAGTGGATGTAATGCCGCCACAAGCTGGCGAAGTGTTAGTGAAAATTATTGCCACGGGTGTTTGTCATACTGATGCTTTCACTTTATCGGGTGAAGACCCCGAAGGTGTTTTTCCTGCCATTTTAGGGCATGAAGGTGGCGGTATTGTTGAAGCAATTGGCGAGGGTGTTACCAGTGTTGCAGTGGGCGATCATGTTATTCCGCTTTATACCCCTGAGTGTGGTGAGTGTAAGTTTTGTCTATCGGGCAAAACTAACCTGTGTCAGAAAATCCGTGAAACCCAAGGTAAGGGTTTAATGCCCGATGGCACAACGCGTTTTTATAAAGATGGTCAGCCTATTTATCACTACATGGGTTGTTCAACTTTTTCTGAATACACGGTTTTACCAGAAATCTCTTTAGCCAAGGTGAATAAAGAAGCACCTTTAGAAGAAATTTGCCTCTTAGGTTGTGGCGTAACTACTGGCATGGGTGCGGTATTAAATACCGCCAAGGTAGAAGAAGGTTCAACCGTGGCTATCTTTGGTATTGGCGGTATTGGTTTGTCAGCGATTATTGGTGCAGTGATGGCCAAAGCTAGCCGAATTATTGCTGTGGATATTAATGAGTCTAAGTTTGAGCTGGCTAAAAAACTGGGTGCTACCGATTGCATTAACCCCAAGGATTACGACAAGCCCATTCAGGAAGTAATTGTTGAGTTGACCGATGGCGGTGTCGATTATTCTTTTGAGTGCATAGGTAATGTTGATGTGATGCGTTCTGCGCTTGAGTGCTGCCATAAGGGTTGGGGCGAGTCGGTGATTATTGGTGTCGCAGGTGCTGGGCAAGAAATTACTACTCGTCCTTTCCAGTTGGTTACCGGCAGAGTTTGGCGTGGCTCGGCTTTTGGTGGAGTAAAAGGCCGCTCAGAATTACCAGGCATTGTTGAAGATTACATGGCGGGTAAGTTTGCGCTGAATGATTTTATTAGCTACACCTTGCCGCTTGAAAAAATTAATGAAGCGTTTGATTTAATGCACGAAGGTAAATCCATACGTAGTGTGATTCATTTTTAAGTGGTATCTATTTAAGAGAGGTGCTTATGGATCGTTTAAAAAACATTAGTCAGAACCGTAGCTTTGGCGGTTGGCACAAGCAATACAGCCATGCTTCGACAGTTTTAGGCTGTGATATGCGTTTTGCTATTTATTTACCACCGCAGGCAGCCACTCAGTCGGTGCCTGTGCTTTATTGGCTTTCGGGCTTAACCTGTACTGATGAAAACTTTATGCAAAAAGCCGGTGCACATCGCATGGCTGCAGAATTAGGCATTGCCATTGTTGCGCCAGATACTAGCCCAAGGGGTGAAGGGGTCGCCAATGATGCTGCTTATGATTTAGGGCAGGGTGCTGGTTTTTATTTGAATGCTACTCAAGAACCTTGGGCTAAGCATTACCAAATGGAAGATTATGTATTAAATGAACTGCCTGAACTAATAGAGTCCGTTTTTCCAGTAACGGATAAACGTGCGATTAGTGGGCACTCTATGGGTGGTCATGGCGCTTTAACCTTGGCACTTAAAAACCCTGAGCGCTTTACCTCGGTTTCGGCTTTTAGCCCAATTGTTAATCCTATCAAGGTGCCTTGGGGTGAAAAAGCCTTTACTGCCTATTTAGGTGATAACCGTGAAGCTTGGAAAGCCTACGATAGCTGCGAGTTAATCGCTAAAGCTAAGGTGCATTTACCTATGTTAATTGACCAAGGTGAAGGTGATAACTTTTTAGCTGAGCAGTTAAAACCAGAAAATTTAGTGGCAGCGGCTAAAGAAGTGGGTTATCCATTAAAGCTACGAATGCAAGAAGGCTATGATCATAGCTATTACTTTATAGCTAGTTTTATAGATGAACATTTAAAATTTCATCAATCTTTTTTAATTGCTGATTAGTTTTAGTAGGTGATTAATAAAGCCCCAAAAGCTAGGCTTTTGGGGCTGAGTTTGGCAAGAAAAATGATAACCTTAGTTTAAGTTTTAAAGCGTTTAAGCTGTTGCTCTAACCTAGTAAGTAAACTTTCTAGTCCTTGGCTATTATTTTCAAGCTCTGTAACCACATCTGTTGTTTCTTGGTAGAGACTATTCATTGCAGTGGCATTACTGCTTAACTGGTCCGCAGTTGCACGCTGTTGGTTCGCTGCGGCAGCTGTTTCTACATTAGCTGAATGAATGCCTTCGACTGCTGTGTTAATTTGCTGTAAAGATAAATCTGCCTGCTTTAGCTGCTGACTCACTTGATCGGCCTGTTTCAAGCTAGTATTCATCTGCTCTACAGCATCTGTAGCTGCCAAGCGGTTACTGTCGAGTAAACGGCTGATTTCTACTGTAGCTTCACGAGAACGCCCCGCCAGTGACCTAACCTCATCGGCTACCACAGCAAAACCCCTGCCAGCTTCTCCTGCTCTAGCGGCTTCTATGGCAGCATTTAATGCCAAAAGGTTGGTCTGTTCCGCTATGGCATTAATTACCTCTAAAATACTGTCTATCTTGGCACTGTGTTCTGCTAACTCATTGACCTTATTGCCAGAGTTTTGCAGGCTAGTTGATAAAGCAGCGTTGTTTTCTTCTAAATGTTGAATTAGCTGCTTACCTTGGGCGGCAAGTTGGCTAGCATTTAGTGAAGCATCTTGGCTGGTTTCTGCGTTGGCTGCTATACCATGAATGGCCTGATGCAGCTCTTCAACACTTGTAAGCATTTCACTTAAACGTTGCTGGCCTTGTTGAACCTGACCTTCTAAATTTGAAGCAACACGCTTACCTAAACTAGAGCTAGACGACACCTCGTTGGTGGCACTAATAACCTGTTGCAATAAGAGTCTTACTTGTTCAAGCATTCGGTCAAAAGCACGAGCTGCTTGAGCTGTTTCATCTTCTCCCACTAAAGCCATTTTTCGAGTTAGGTTTAAATCTTCAGCAACCTTTTCCATGGTGCGAGTTAGCTGCAACATGGGAAGGCTAATTTGTCGGTAAATAAACCAAGTAATTAGCGCACCCGTTAAAACCAACAAGAGGTTAGATAAACCAATAACCAATAAACGCTGCCAAGCAGAGTTCAGCTGATCATCTACGCGTGCACTTAATTGTTGAAGCAGTTTTTCTTGCTGCTCAATTGGGTTTTTCAGTAGCCTGTTGGTTAGCGTCATCCACTCTTGGGTAGAAGTGCTTAAACCAAAGTTACCATCTAGGTAAATTTGTTCAGCAGTTGCTCTTACCCGTGTTAGCTGCTGGTAATCATCGCTTTGTTGCCATTCTTTTAACCCCAAATCAGAAGTTGCGGGCAGGTTATTATTGTAGTTAGCAAAAAATACGCTTTGTTCACTTAGCAAACGTACAAAACGTGGATAAGCCCCCGTAGGAAAATAACTGGCGGCAAAAGCTTGCGCCATAATTAGCTGTTCTTCATGTAAACGGCTTACCGCTAACATTAAGGCATGATGTGCAGAATGCGAACGCGTTGTTAGACCGTTGGAATAGCCTGCTAACTGGTTAGAGTAAAGCTCTAAACGCAAACCAAGCGTAGCTAAAGCAGAACTAGAATTTAGCAAAGCAGTTAAATCTAGTTTTTGCTGGCTGGCTTGCTTAGCTAAAAGGTCTAGGCCATTTAGGTAAGGGTGCAGCTCCTCAGGTAAATTTTTAGTTAAATCACCTAGCTTGGCTAAACTCGTTTGCAGCTGTTGATCTGAAGTTGTGCCTTCTAGCATTAAAGTAGTACGTAGTTTTTGGTATTCACTCGCCGTTAAATTAAGTTGCACACGGGCATTAACCAACTGCTGTTGAAACTGCAAGTCAGTATAAAGTTGCAAGTCATTACGCGTACTTAACCCAGCATAAACCAACATGCCAAGTAGTGGCGGAACGACCATTAATAAGAGTTTGATGCGAACAGATAAGTTACGCACTAGCGTTAGCATAGCGACTTTCCTCTGATAATTATTATTGGGAGCCGGGAGGAATGTCCTATTTTCGAGGTTGAATACTAGACTAAAGTCAAAAAAAAGCTACCAATAAGTGATAGCTTTTTGTGTTCTTTATGGTTTTTTCTGTATCGCTTCTTGCTGACGTTATTTTAGTCCACCAAAACGCTGAAAAAAGTTGGCATTAGGTGAGGGTAGAGGACCAGAAGCATTTTCTAGGTTTTCATCTAACCAAAGTTCAGCACACTGATAAATAATACGGTAAAGATTACGGCAAAGCTGTTTAGCACTGCGGCCTTCCCAGTCGCCTGGTAGTAGCTCATCGGGTAATTGAGGATCACGCAAAAGCACCTTGCGGTATTCATGAATAAGTAGGGTGCGCGTAATAAAGCATTCTTCAGGGGTTAGGGTGTTTTTATTGCTAAGCTCTTGCCAGAGAGGACGAAACTGATTGATAAACTTGGCATAACTTTTGGCTAGGTGTTCTAAGTTCCAGCTTTCTTTTACCTGCAAACGTAGTGCGCGTGAGGTTAAAAGTTCTTGTGGTTCGCACTGCATTACTATGGTGTCATCTATCGCTTCACGCTCTTGAAGTAGCGGTAAAATTTCAGCGCGTTCTAAACGAGGGTGTGCCATAACATTGGGTGCTAGACAACCAAACCCCATCCACTCTAATTCTTCTTTTATGATACGGCGTTTATTGTTTTCAAGCTGAGATAAAAAGACTAAACACCAGCGACCTACCCACTGCTCACTATTCGTGTTGTAAACCTGTTTAAAAGCTTGTTCAAAACGCCTTAACCCTGGGCCGGTAAGACTGTAATAGCTGCGGCGGCCAACTTTGTCAGCTTGAACCCAAGACTCTTTGGTTAAGCGAAATATTGAAGTGCGAACTAGGCGCTCACTAATGCCCATAGGTTCTAGCAGCTTCATTAAACTACCTAACCAAACAGTGCCGCCGCGAGGAACAATAGCATCACCGTAGAGAGTAATAATTAATGAACCAGCACGTAAGGGGCGCTTTTGCTGAAAATTATGGACTAATAAGTCCAGTTGGTTTTTTGCAGTCATACACTCAAAAATTCTATACAAAGGGAAAAAGAGGGTTGGCCTATTATGCCGCGCTTTAACAAGAGGTAAACCTTTATATATCAAGCCTTAAGCTATTTTCATGACATATGTTAGGTTTTGTGGGCTGATTTTTAGCGGCAAAACTGGTTGACATGCAGGTCGTGATACAATAGTTTTTGATATAGCTCATCAAATGTGTCACTTTTTTTGATTCATTTGATGGCTAAATGAGCCGGGAGTGGTTCTGATTCTAAATATCAGCTGGCTAGGTACCTAAGTCAGTTACTTTTAGTGTTAGAGCTAAGTGATACATGTTTAAAAAATAATTGCTGTAAGCTGTATTTGGAAACAAAAATAAATGAGGGTAGTCACTACCCCAATCTTGGAGAATAAAAATAATGAGTAAGAAAATCTTACGTCGTGCGGGCTTTCTAGCCGCAACCTTGGCAGCAAGTATCTTTACTGGTGCTCAAGCTGCTGAGCCAATTAAAATTGGATCCTTCCTATCTGTAACTGGCCCTGCTTCTTTCTTAGGTGACCCTGAACTAAAAACCCTAGAATTGTACGTAGAACGTATTAATGCTGCGGGTGGTGTTATTGGTCGTCCTTTAGAATTAGTTCACTACGATGATGCTGGTGATGCATCGGCTGCGCGTAACTTTGCTAGTCGCCTAGTTCGTTCAGACCGTGTTGATATCATTGTTGGTGGTAGTACTACAGGTGCAACCATGGCTGCTGTGCCTTTAATTGAGCAGGCGCGTATGCCTTTTATCTCTTTAGCGGGTGCTGTAGTAATTACTGACCCAGTTAAAAAGTGGGTATTTAAAACGCCTCAGTCTGACCGTGCAGCAGCAGAACGTGTCTTACAAGACATGAAAAGCCGTGGTATTACTAAGGTTGGCTTAATTTCAGGAACGGGTGGTTTTGGCCGTTCGGGTCGTGAGCAAACCCTAGCCATGGTTGGTAAAATGGGTATGGAAGTTGTGGCCGATGTAACCTACAGCCCTTCTGATACCGATATGACTGCCCAGTTAACGCGTATTCGTAACACTCCAGGTGTAGAGGCAGTATTTAACTTTGGTTTTGGTCAATCGCCTGCCATTGTTACACGTAACTATGCTCAGTTAGGTATAGATCTACCTTTCTACCAGTCGCATGGTGTAGCTTCTGACCGTTTCCTAGATTTACTAGGTGATGCGGGTGAAGGTTTGCGCTTACCTGCCTCTCCTTTGTTAGTACCTGATTCACTACCTAATAGTGACCCTCAAAAAGCTGTAGTAACCTCTTATAAGAAGCTTTATGAAGAGCGTTGGAATATGCAGGTTTCTACTTTTGGTGGTTACGCACATGATGGCCTAATGCTAGCAGTTGAAGCCATTGAAAAAGCAGGTAGTACTGACCGTGAAGCAGTGCGCAAAGCACTTGAAAGCATTCAGGGTTATGTAGGCGTAACAGGTGTATTCAACATGTCTTCTACAGACCACAACGGTCTTAGTGCTGATTCCTTCCGTATTTTGGAAGTTAAAAATGGCAAGTGGAAGCTGATCAACTGATTCAACTCTAAACCAGCCCGTTTACAGTCCCTTAATAAGCTCAGCTTAAGGGGCTGTACGGTGTCGTGCGGGATTTAAAACATGTTTGCAGAATTTATTCAGTACCTTTTTACTGGTATCACCATTGGTGCGACCTACGCACTAATCGCTTTGGGTTTTACCCTTATTTACAACTCTAGTCATGTAATTAACTTTGCCCAAGGCGAGTTCTTAATGATTGGTGGGATGGCTACTGTTTCATTTGTTGGAATGGGATTACCTATGCCCGTTTCCATAGTTCTAGCAGTGTTGCTCGCAGGGGTTATCGGTATTTGTTTACAGCGTTTTGCTATAGCACCCGCTAAAAAAGCAGATGTTGTTACCTTAATTATTATTACCATAGGTGCATCTATTTTTATTCGTGGTGTAGCCCAGCTCGTTTGGGGCAAGCAATACCACGTTATGCAAAATTTCTCGACTGATGAGCCCATCCTAGTTTTAGGTGCGGTATTGAATAGTCAAAGTTTTTGGGTGGTTGGCATAGGCGCTATTCTTGTTGTTGCTTTGGTCTTGTTCTTTAGCCGAACCATGACAGGTAAAGCCATTCTAGCTACCTCAATGAATAAGGATGCAGCACGTTTGGTTGGTATACGTACACAAATGGTGCTAATGCTTGCCTTTATGCTGTCTGCACTATTGGGTTCAATAGCAGGCATTATTGTAGCGCCCATCACTTTTACCTCTTATGACATAGGCATAATGCTGGGTTTAAAAGGCTTTGTTGCTGCGGCCTTGGGTGGTTTAGGTAGTGGTGTCGGTGCAATAGTCGGCGGTTTAATGCTAGGCATAGTTGAAGCCATGACAGCCGGTTATATCTCCTCGGATTACAAAGACGCTGTCGCCTTTTCTATGATTCTTATTGTGTTGTTCTTTATGCCTCGTGGTCTGTTTGGTAGCCGTGTAGTGGAGCGTGTTTAATGTTAAAAAACTTTTTACAAATGCGCTTAAAAGGCTTAGTGGTTTTGGCTGTAATAGTGCTCTTATTACCATTATTTTTTAACAACCCCTTTCACTATGACTTAGCAACGCAAATTGCCATTTTTGCAGCTACCGTTGTTGGGTTGAATTTGCTGGTAGGTTTTGCAGGACAAATAAGCTTAGGCCATGCTGGTTTTTTTGGTGTGGGTGCTTATTTCAGTGCTGTTATGACAGGCACTTATGGTTGGACGCCCCTGCCAACAATGCTAGTTGCAGCAGTCGTTGTTGCTTTGCTTGCTTGGTTAGTTGGTCGACCAATTTTAAAATTAAAAGGCCATTATTTATCCATGGCTACTTTGGCAATGGGTTTTATTATTGCCATTATTATTAACAACGAAGGCTGGTTGACGGGTGGCCCAGATGGAATGCCCGTTGCACCTTTTAGTATTTTTGGTTGGGAGCTTAGCTCATTTAATCAGTACTCTCTTTTTGGTATTGAGTTTGGTGGTGATGTTGCTTGGTACTTCTTTGCTGGTTTTCTACTGCTTGTTGCAGTTTGGATAGCAGAAAATATTATTGACTCACCTATAGGGCGTGCTCTGCGTTCAGTGCATGGTTCAGAAATAGCGGCGCGTGTAGTGGGTGTTGATACGTCCTACTATAAAAGTCTCGTCTTTGTTGTTTCTGCTGTTTATGCCAGCTTAATGGGCAGTATTTATGCCCACTTCTCAGGGTTTATTACCCCTCACCTTGCTAGTTTTGAACAATCCATAGTGCTTATTACCATGGTGGTTTTAGGTGGGATGGCTTCAACTTTTGGGGTGATTTTAGGTGCAGTGGTTTTGAAATTACTGCCTCAAGTTTTAGCTGATTTTCAAGAACTTGAAATGATGATGTTTGGTTTAATTCTAATGCTGACAATGATTTTTATGCCCAAAGGTTTGTTTCCAACCCTGCAAAATAAGTTAGCTGAAAGAAAGCGTAAAAAATCGGAGGAACAAGCATGACAGCTCTGATTGAGGTAACTGGGTTAAGCAAAACCTTTGGTGGCGTTCATGCAGTTGAAGCCTTAAGTTTTAGTGTGGATGAAGGGCAAATTTATTCTGTTATTGGACCTAACGGTGCAGGTAAAACAACACTCTTTAACTTAATTACTGGTATTTACACACCCACTCAAGGTGAAATAAAGCTTAAGGGTGAAGGTGTGGTAGGTTTAGAGCCTAACCAGCTAGCAGAAAGAGGTATGTGCCGTACTTTTCAGCAAATGCAAATTTGCATGAATATGACCGCCTTAGAAAATGTAATGCTAGGTCGCCACCTGCAACTAAAAAGCAGCTTACTAACCACCATGTTACGCCTGCCTTCTTTACTTAAAGACGAAGAAGACTGCCGTGACCATGCAATAGAACTCATGAAGTTTGTTGGCTGTGGTGAATACTTAGAAACAGAAGCATCTGCTATGTCTTACGGTGCATTAAAGCGTTTAGAAATAGCACGAGCCTTGGCTTCTAACCCCAAAATTGTATTGCTAGATGAACCTGCAGCCGGTTTAAACGGTACTGAAACAGCCGCCCTAGAAGAGCTAATTAAAAAAATTGCAGCTCAAGGCATTACGGTTGTTTTGGTAGAGCATGATATGAAGCTAGTAATGGGAATTTCTGATCGCCTGTTAGTACTTAATTATGGCCGTAAATTGGCTGAAGGCACACCAGAAGAAATTCGTAATAACCCAGATGTCATTGCTGCCTATTTAGGTGGCTAAGCGTGGAGGCAAATAACATGACGCAAGAGCAAAATCAGGTTGCGCCTACTCGCTTACGTGGTGAGCAAGTCATACGCACCATTGTTCGTGAACACCAAGGTTTATGGCGTATTATTGATTTAATGGATCTGCTTGAGCAGGATATGAACATTAATGCTGCCCTGCCTGACGAACTGCTGTTTGGAGCAATCTTTGATTATATCCAACACTTTTCTAACCGAGTGCATAGCCAGCCAACAGAAATACGTTTGTACCAGCTACTCAAAGAAAAATCACCTGAATCTATCCCCTTATTAGAAAAGCTAGAAAAGGGTTATGTAATAGGGCATGAAAAACTACAGGAACTACGCCAGCTACTAAAAGACTGCATGATTAACTGGCCAGATGGTCGAGAAGCCTTTGGTCATGGTTTAAGCCGCTTTAGTGCTGCCCTACGCAAGCATATTAAGAAAGAAGAAGGTGTAGTCATACCTAGAGCACGTGACCTATTAACCAATGAAGATTGGGATAGTATTTTAACCGCACGTGATCAGCAGGATGACCCACTATTTGGCGACAGAGTAAGAGAAGAATTCCGTGACCTGCGCCATAAAATTATTAGCCTAACACCCGAGCGTTTAGGTGGTTTGGGTTTGGCTCATACAGGAAGGGTGACGGCTCACCGTGAAGGGCAGGAAATGCTCTCCATAAAAAACCTAGTCACTTCTTATGGTCAAATCGAAGTTCTACATGATGTTGATATTAGTATCAATGCAGGCGAAATTGTTTCGCTAGTTGGTGCAAATGGTGCGGGTAAATCAACCCTGCTAATGACCATTTCAGGACTGCAGCCTATGGATAAAGGCCAAATGCAGTTTAACGGAGAAGACCTAGCCAAAGTTTCTGCTGATAAGCGGGTAGGCAAAGGCATAGTTCAAGTACCAGAAGGCCGCCAAGTTTTTAAAGACATGACGGTTTATGACAACCTTTTACTAGGTGCTTATACACGTGGCAGAAGCCCTGAGATACAAGATGATATAGAAAAGGTTTATAGCAAATTCCCTATTTTAAGGCAAAAACGCTATAACCTTGCAGGTGAGCTTTCTGGTGGACAACAGCAAATGTTAGCCATGGGTCGTGCATTAATGGCTAGACCACGCTTGTTGCTGTTAGATGAACCTAGCATGGGACTTGCACCGCTTATTATCGAAGAGATTTTTGAAATAGTGCGAGAGCTGAAAGATGAAGGTATGACCATCTTTTTGGTTGAGCAGAATGCATCCCAAGCACTTGCCCTAGCCGACAGAGGTTATGTGTTAGAAACGGGGCAGGTAGTGTTGCAAGGCACGGGTAAAGAGTTGCTTAGCAACGAGAAGGTGCGAGAAGCCTATTTAGGAATGTAAACTTATATTCCTACCTATAAAAACACCAGATTTAGGTCTGGTGTTTTTTTTTGGTCTAAAAAAATGACATATAAATATCGCTAACTTATGTTATTGATTGTTAAATCAGCTTTATTATCAATAATTTAGCTAGGTTATTAGTTTCATCAATTATAGCAAATAATCCTGCCTACTATTGACACCTTATAGTCAAAAGGTCTAATGTAATCTGTTGCTATGTATTTTTGAGAAACATTATGTCATCAAAACACGTTGAATTGTTAAAGTTAGAGCCAGGTGACCTAGAGGTTGGTCAGCCTACGCCTTGTCAGATATGTGATGCTGATGGTGAAGTTTTGGTTGAAGCAGGTACGCTTATTCAATCAGATATGTATAAAAAGTTATTAGAGCAGGTTGGTTATTTTTCTAGTGGTATAAAAAAAGTTAAGTTAGCCCATTTTCCAAAGCACAAAAAAGTAAAACAGCCTGTTGTTTTTAAAGGCAGAGTTAACCCTTTTGCAGAATTTGATGATTTAAGTGTTCAGTTAGAAACCTTATTTAATGACCTAGAACTTTCTAGAAGTCAGCCTGCAGGTAGTGTTGAGCGTAAAGTTTATGATATAGCAACCCAAATTCAGGGTTTAATTAACTACGATGCCGACGCACTTATGGGTGCGGTACACCTTTCAGATCGCTTTGAATACCATGTGCATCACCCCATGCAAATTGCCATTTTAACCGAGCTTATTTTAGAGCGCTTAAAGGTAACTCAAGATGTTCGTTTAAGCACCCTAGCAGCAGCTTTAACAAGCAACTTGGCAATGAATCCTTATCAAAAAGCCTTGAATCAACAAAAAACACCGCTGAATGAACAGCAGCGTAAACTAGTGAGAAACCATCCTTTATTAAGTGCCAGACAGTTAGAAGAAGCGGGAGTAGAAAATGAGTTGTGGCTACAGCTAGTGGAGCAACACCATGAGAAGCTTGATGGTAGTGGTTACCCTATGCAGCTAGCAGGCGATCAAATTCGCCGAGAAGCACTCATTCTTGCTTTAGCTGATGTTTATTCGGCCATGATTACGCCTAGAGTTTACCGTGGCCCTATTAAACTGACAGAATCACTAAGAGACTTATTTACCCAGCGTGGCAGCAAGTTTGATGACAAACTCACGCGCTTATTCATTAATGAGTTAGGGCTTTACCCACCTGGTATTTATGTACGTCTAGAAAATGGTGAACTAGCAGTCGTCGTGGGTAGAACATCGGATTTTAAAGCGCCTATGGTAGCGAGTATTAAAAAGCCCGATGGCAATATGCATTCCTCACCTCGACGCCACAATTCAGCAGAAGCAGGTTATGGTGTTAAGTATGTTTGTGATCCTTCAGAGCGCGTTAGAGTTGATCCCTCCCAGCTATGGGGCTTTGAGGCACTTAGAGTAAATATCAAAGTTGATTTATCCAGTGTTGATGCCTTCATGCGCGGTCTACGTTAAAACAAAAAAGCCACCTAGCTTTTAACTCAGTGGCTTTTATGTAGCAAGAAAAAACTAAGCAGACAAACGTGCAATTAAACTACGTTGGTCCACCTTAACTTCTGTAAGTTCTACCTGAATTTTATCGGTTACTCGGTAGCACACTTCATCTTTAATTTTTATCCAGCTATTATCTGCATCGCAAATAATTTCATCTTTAACGGCATGAATGGAAGAGCCTGGAATAAATACCGCTGCACCATTGCTAATTAAGCGTGCACGCATACCGCCTCGGTTAATGTTAAAAATTTCAGCTTCAAAACGCTCACCAACTTTTTCTTCTAAGAAACGTGCATAAAGCCAGTCTTTTACTTCACGTTCAGCTTGACGGTTAATTTTACGTGCTGCCGTTAACTGCTCGGGTAGGTTTTCATCTAAAGGATGTGGTGTTTCACCAGCTAATACCGCTTTAATTAAACGGTGATTAAGGATGTCACCGTATTTACGTATAGGTGAAGTCCAGGTTGCATAACTTTTAAAACCTAAACCAAAGTGGGGACCAGGAACAATGGACAATAAAGAAAAGCCTTGATGACGGCGCAAGCGTGCATCTAACCAGCCAGATTCTAAATTATCTAGGGCTAAGCGTAGGTGTCTAAAGCCTAACAGGGTATCTAGGTTTTCAGCAGTAAAGGCTTCCTCATGGTAGGTTAAGCCTTCTTCTGCAATTAGTTCTAACGCCTTGGCTACTTTTTCAGAATCAAAGCCTTGGTGAACATTATAAACACCTTGTCCGGTTTTTTCGGCTAAGAAATCAGCAGCGCAGACATTGGCTAGTAGCATGGCTTCTTCAACCATTTTATGAGCAATACGCCGTTCTTCAGTGACAATATCAATGACCTTGCCTTCGGCATCTAGCACAAAGCGGTAATCGGGAAAGTCTTTAAATACCAGTGCGTTGTCATGCCTCCAAGCTAAACGCGCAGCAGCAAGGGCTTCGAGTGCTTTTAAAGCATCGGCTATTTGTGGTGAGTTAGGTTGCCAGTCTCCAGTGCCTTCTAACCAATCGGATACTTTTAAATAATCTAGCTTAGCTTTAGATTCTATCCAAGCTGCTGAAAATTCAGTTGTACCGACTTGAGCGCCCGAGGCATCTAATGTAATTGTTGCAACTAAGGCAGGACGGCGTTGGTTTTCTACAAGCGAGCAGAGGTCGTCAGATAAAGCCTTAGGAAGCATAGTGACAGTACGGGCAGGCAAATAAAGTGTAAAAGCACGTGACTTGGCTTCTATATCTGCTGCGCTACCTTCAGCCACATAAGCGGTAGGATCAGCAATGGCTACTTTTAATACCCAACCACCCTCAGCGCGAGGTGTAATGGCTAGGGCATCATCCATATCTAAGGTGGATTCACTATCTAGGGTAAAGAAGTTGTCTGAGGTTAAATCTTGGCGAACTAAGCCTTCTGGATCAGTTAAAGTCCAGTCTTCATCTATAACAGGCTGTTCATGGGGAAGGTCATGACGGGCTAAAATAACCCACCAAGGGGCGTAGTGGTCATCACTTTTGGCAATCAGCTGAGTAATATCAACAGAAAAACCACTGTTTTTAGTTTTAAGTGGGTGGTTTTTTAAAAAAGCCACTACCCAGTCACCCTCGGCTAAAGTACTTTCATCTAAACCACTAACAGCTTTACCTCTAATGGCTTGTTTAATGCTGGGATGATCGGGAACAACAGCCAGCTTACCTTGTACTTTTTGAATTCGGCCAATAAAACGATTTAAACCAACTTCTATCAATTCTTCAGGTTCAGCATTTTCACGTAGCTGACCTTTGTTATCGGTTTCTTCATGCAATACTGCTTTAACCACATCGCCATGCATTACTTTTTTCATATAAGGCGGTGGCACAAAGTAGCTTTTGCCATCTTCAGTTTCTAAAAAACCAAAGCCACGGTCGGTGCCTTTTATACGGCCTTCAATACGTGGGGTGGTTTCGCGCAGTTGCGATTTAAGCTGCGAAAGTAGAGAGTTGTTTTTTAGCAGGGCATTTTGCATTGATTAAGAAACCTATTAGACGGCTAAGATTAAAGCCAACACTATAACCACTAAAGAAGGGGTTACAAGTTGGATAGACAAGTTTTTGTTTAATTATTTGTTATCTGGAACCATATATTCCTGAATTTGTATTTGGCGCATTTCGCTAGGGCTAGGTGCCATAAAATGACCATACCAAACCGGCCCTGTACCAATTAGAAAACCTAGAATAGCAAGGCTAAGGCCAGTTTTTTTGCGTTTTTCTTTAAGCGTAAGGCCAATAAGTACAATAACCACGCCAATAAAATGTAAGAAAAAAATACTAGGAGCCATATAAAAAAGTTTCCATCTTGTTGATAGGTGGGTGAGGCAAGTAAACTGTCTACTATTCTACCCCATTGTTGTTTTTCATTTCAGTGCTGGAGTCAGTTATGTTGCATCCACGTAGTTTTTCTCATTTAGACGCCACTGCAAAGGTTGCTGCAGTGCAGATGAATTCAGCAGCGGAATGGACAGTTAATCGTGATAAAGCAGCACGACTAATTGCTGAAGCAGTTAATCAGGGTGCCGAGCTGGTCGCCTTGCCTGAATACTTTCCAATCATTAACCCAGATGAAACTGCCCGTTTTGCTTTAGCAGAAGAAGATGGGCAAGGCCCTATGCAAGATTTTTTAGCCGAACAAGCACAAAAACATGGCACTTGGTTAGTGGGCGGTAGCCTGCCCTTAAAAAGCTATGTGGAAGACAAGCTAACCAACACCTGTTTAGTTTATGGCACTAATGGTCAGCGAGTGGTGCGTTATGACAAGGTGCATTTGTTTAGTTATCAAAAGGGTGAAGAACGCTATAACGAAGCAGCAACACAAATAGCTGGTAACCAGCCGGTGAGTTTCGACACCCCTTTTGGACGCGTGGGTTTAGGTATTTGTTATGATCTGCGCTTCCCCGAGCTTTTTCGTAAACTAGATGCGATAGACTTACTCCTTCTACCCGCTGCTTTTACTGTGCCTACGGGTAAAGCCCATTGGGAACTATTATTACGTGCCAGAGCAGTAGAAAACCTTTGCTATATGTTGGCACCTGCACAAGTAGGTGAACATGCCGGTGGTCGTAAAACCTACGGTCACTCCATGTTTATCGACCCTTGGGGCGAAGTGCTAGCCTGCCAGCCAGATGGTGAAGGCGTGGTTGTGGGTGAATTGCAGGCGGCAAGACTAGAAGAGGTACGTTCACAACTACCGGCATTAGAACACAGGCGTTGGTAGGCTAGTCAGGCGTTGGGCTGTAAAGGGTGCTTTTAAGGCGTGTTTCTAGCATCTCTTTGAGTAGCAATAACCAAGTTTGCTCAGGATCACGCTCAACCGTTAGCAATGTAAGGTTACCTTGATTCGCTGCCTCTAAAAGACTTGCTAGCTTTTGGGGTTGTAAATGCACTTCCTCACGGTAAGCGTGGGCAAAGCTTTTCCAATCCAGTTCACCTTTACTTAGCTGGCGCTTTAACCCACTGCTAGGTGCAGCAGTTTGGCACCAAGAGTCAATGTCTAAATCGTGCAACTCACGACTGTGGGGTGAGACAGAATCAACCAAAATTCTAGCACCATCTTGGTCTTCTTTTGCTGCGTAAATCCATTTAATGGCTATTTTGTGTTTCATAACGCCTTCTCTGTTCAATTGGCCTGACGCTGGCGCTTCACTCAGTTAGAATAGGCCGCTTAGCTCTTTTCCCTCGGGGGTTCTTTTGTCTGTAACTTTAACTGACTGGCTGCGTCCATTATTACTCACTACTGCTGATGATCGTGAGACGGGTGAAATTTTAGCTGAAACTAGTTTACCTCAGCTAGCCGATGCCTACGCTTTTTTATACCGTGCTTGGCACCAAACTTCTGCCAGTGATCTAGTGAGTAGTGTACAGGTGTTAGCTGCTATGCGGCACCTGCATTGGATAGATTCTACCGAATGCCAAGCTTGGTTAGAACTTTTTGCTCAACGCCTGCAACAAACCTACCCAAAAGCTGAGCAGCTCCTTGCTCGCCTTGATGAAGAAGATTACGGAGCCGCAAAACTAAAGCGTTTAGCGACAGCGGACTTTTCTAACTGGCAGGCTAAGTTAGCTGTTGAGTGCACTTTAGATAAACTGCCTTCGCAGCTACCCAAGGCTTTGCAAGTGCGTAAAACCCCCATTGGCTACGCTTTGGCAATTAGGTCGTCTAGTTTTGTGGTCTATCAACAGCCCTTAGATAACAAAGAAGTTTTAAGAGAAAAATTTTGGCCTGATGTACAAGCTACCCTAAATGAATACTGGCAGGTGCATTCAGGTAAAGATTGCCGACAGCTCTTGTATTGGATGGCAGGGCAGGGCCAGCGCTACGCTTGGCAGCTAGATGTGGCTTGGTTGCAACAAGCAGAAGAGTCTGACCGTGAAGTTTGGCGTAGTGAACTACCCGAAGGTTATGAAGATTATGCTGACTTATTAACCCAGCTTGAACCCGGCAGCCAATTAGACGTTGCAGCTTGGGATTGGGTACGCATGGCAGACTTGGCCCTAGCAGGTTATTTAGCAGGTTATTTAACCCAAGCTGAATGGCGTACTTTTGCGCTAATGGCGCTTTGGTTACTGCGTAGTCAGTACACCTCTTGGCAAGCCCTTGCCGAAAGCTATTTATTAGGCTATCAGCTATGGCAAACCCAAACAGACTTTACGCTTAGCCCAGAATTAGAACACACATGGGAATTGCTATTAGTATCACCCTTCTCGCCATTTCAACAACTAGATTGGCAAGCTTTATCGCTAGACCATCCAGATTTTCGTGATGCACGAGCCAACTTTTCTGCTGGTTTAGACGATCCTTTTTTACTAACCGCCCTAGTTGCCAGTTTAAGGGACGATGCCAGCCTGCTAACCGGCTTGGCGCCAGACGAGCTGCCCGATGAAAGGCGCGATGAAGCCAAAGACTATTTATTTGCAGGCTTAGATATACACCCCAATGAAGCTTTAACATCCACCTTGTCTAGGTTTTGGCAACCGGGCCGTGTGCACCATTATGATCAACTAGCTTTAAACTGCCGAATTAATAAAGCCCCACGCTTAGCAAAAAACCTAGCAGCAATACCTGAAGTTTGGGAAATTTGGCGACAACAACTGCCCGAACTGGCAGAACTGGTTAAGCACCCTGCCGGTATTGTTATGGCAGAAAAATATGCTTTTTACCTGGTTAAAGCCGAAGAAACCCAGCACTACCCAGCAGCAGAAAGGCAGCAATTAACCCTAGCGTTAAAAGATTATTTAAGCTGGCACTATTCTTCTGCGCAAGAAATGCTTCTAGCTTGGCAAGGGTGGGATATTGCTTTATCTAAAGCAGAAGAAGAAAAACCCTTGTTAACAGAACTAGATTGGCACTTAAAAGATCCGGGCAGCTTATTCCATTTTATCCCTTGGAAGCGCCCCCCAGTTAGCTTTACTGAACCTGGCAAGCCAGTGAGTGAAGCCGACCTAGCGACCTTAAACCTAGTCGGGCCTTTAACAGGTATTCACTGGTCTTGGCCTGAAAAACTACCCGCTTGGCCAGCCCAAGAACTAAAAAATCTTTTACAAGACACGCACTTATTTCAAACAGGCGAAGATTTAATTGATTACCTAAACCACCTCTACCAAGCTGGCGATCGACAAGAATACCTAATAGCCTTTTCGCCCTTTACCTTAAATGAAGCAAGGTTAGATGCCGAAATAGAAACCCATGCTAATGAAAAGCGTGATGAAGAACAGGAAGTTTATTATCAGCGTCTACTAAGAGTGAAGCACAATAGCCTAGGTATTAATGATGTCGATTTAACTGCTTGGGATATGGTGCAGCTAGTAGACTTAGCCGTTGCAGGCTACCAACTAGATTGGCTGGATGATGCTCAGCTAAAAGGTTGGTTAGCCAAGGTACGCCAGTTAATTATTGAAGAATATTACGGCTGGGAAGATTTTGCTCGGGCGCTCTTGGCTGGTTATAACTTCTTTATGAATGAATCTGAACAGCGTGCAGAACTACTAGAAACCTTTAGCCAGCGTTTATTAAGCCTGCTAATTGCTGTGCCACCCCAAGTAGGGCTTTGGTACACCCTAGCTTGGCCAGGTGAAAGAGCGAGAGAATGGAATCAAGCTTCAACTGCTTTAACAACCGCTAAGCAGCGTTTACATTAAAAGGGCAGTGGTTAGACGCTAGCTAACGCAGGTGCTTGGCCACTAAACTGTACAACTAGCTGTAAAAGTAGGTCATTCAAAGGTTCACCAGAGCCTTTAATGGCCTGATCGCAAAGACTAGCAAGCTGTAGGAGTTGCTGTGCTTGCTGTAGGGTTAAGCGTTTTGCGGCCTTAGAATAAAGCGGTTTACGGGCATCCCAAATGCGTAGTTGCTGGTAAAGGGTATCAAAGGGTAGCCCATCGTTTAGCTTGTAGGTTAGGTGACAAACTTGACGAATTTCCCTAGTTAAAGCCCAAAGCAACAAAGGCGCTTCAGTGCCCTCTGCTAGTAGCCCACGTAAAATACGTACCGCTCGGTTTCCCTTACCTTCTAAACAGGCATCGGCTAAATCAAATAGGCTATAACGGCTGGCATCTTCAATTAGGTCCAACAAGTTTTCAGCGCTTAGTCGCTCACCTTCATTTACGAATAAGCGGAGTTTTTCTATTTCTTGGGCGGCAGCTAAAAGATTGCCTTCAACCTTCTCGGCTAAGAGGGTAGCAGCGGCTGGCTCTAGTGTTAAACCACTCATTTGGCAGCGTTCGCTTATCCACTGAGGAAGCTGGTTAGTATTAATAGGCCAAATTTGTACTATTAATCCGGCTTGATCAACGGCTTTATACCAAGCACTTTTGGTTTGCGCTGCATCTAGCTTATTGCTGCTAAAAAGAAAAACATCGGGGCTGTTACCTAGTTGTTCGCTTAGCTTTTTAATCACTTCGCCACCGGGTTTGCCCGGCTTACTAGCAGCAAGGCGCACCTCTATAAGCTTGCTATCACCAAACAAGGACATGCTGGCTGTTGCTTCAAGTAGGCTATGCCAAGCAAATTGAGCGCCTACATCGTAAACCTCACGCTCGGTTATACCCTGTTGTTTTACTCTGGAACGAATTAAGTCTGCTGCTTCTTGCATTTGTAGGGGTTCATCACCCATTAACCAAATGATTTTAGGCAGCTGTTTTTTAAGGCTAGCAGCCAGCTTATTTGCTGCAATTTTCATTGCTGTAATGCCTGAATACGCAAAGTTAGTTGACGAATTAAATCGCCTTCCATATTACGCAGAAGATCACTTCGTAGACTGTCACGTGTTAGTAGACTGTCTGTGTCGCGGTTATAAGAATATTGGCGGTAGGCTTGAAGAACTTCTTCACTAAATAAAGCTTCACCTTCGCTATTGCGAGCCGTAGCTGTAATTGCAAGGCTTAGTTCAAATTCTTCTCTTTGGCCAAACACAACTTGGCGTTGGCTAGAGTTAAAGTCTTTAAGCTCTAACCTTAGTTTGCTAGGAGCTAATTCTTGGCTTATAACTACGCCAGATTGTTCTAGTTGCCTTGCTAGGGTGGCGGCTAAATTATTAGCACCCCCTTGGCTACTAATATATAAGGGCTGCAAATTTTCTGGCAGCTCAATAAAGCCACGCAAACGAAAACCACAGGCACTGGTTGCTAAAACCACTAGCAATAGTAATACAAGGCCTAAACGTGGCTTTATTGGTGACTTTATTAAGCTAGGCATCTTTTAACCAACCACCAGGTTAATTAGCTTGCCAGGTACCACAATAACTTTACGCAAGGTTTTTTCTTCAAGGTACTTTTGCACTTTTGCATCAGCCAAAGCCAGTTTTTCAATGGTTTCTTTGTCGGCATCAGCAGGTACTTCAAGCTGCACACGCGGCTTACCGTTGATAGAAACAGCCAAGGTTAAACTATCACGCGTTAAGGCAGATTCATCAACTTCAGGCCAGGGTGCATCAATTACACTGCCTTCATTACCTAAATCTTGCCACAGCTTATGACAAATGTGCGGTGCAATAGGTGAAAGTAATGTAATAAGCGCTTGATAACCTTCGCGGGCTACGGCAAGGCTAAGTGGGTCTAAGGCATTAAAACGAGATAGCTCGTTGGTTAGTTCCATAATGGCGGCAATGGCGGTATTAAAGGTAATACGGCGGCCCATATCATCGGCTACTTTTTTGATGGTTTCATGGGTTTTGCGGCGTACTGCTTTCTGTTCAGCCGTTAGTTGGCTAAGGTCTAGTTCCCCAGGCTTACCAGCTAGAAGGTGTTGATTAACTAAACGCCACAAGCGTTTTAAGTAACGGTTAGCCCCTTCAACACCGGCATCAGACCATTCTAGTGATTGATCTGGCGGTGCAGCAAACATAATAAACAAGCGAACCGTATCGGCACCGTAAAGGTCAATCATGGATTGTGGATCAACGCCGTTATTTTTCGACTTGGCCATTTTTTCCATACCACCGATTTCAACAGGCTTACCATCGGTGGTTAAAATTGCACTGGTAGGGCGGCCTTTGCTGTCTTTTTCTACTTCCACATCGGCGGGGTTAAACCATTCTTTGCCGCCATTGGGTAGGTCACGGTAGAAGGTTTCGGCAATCACCATGCCTTGGGTTAAAAGGCGCTTAAAGGGTTCGTCTGAATCCACTAAGCCTAAATCACGCATTAGCTTGTGGAAAAAACGCGCATAAAGCAGGTGCAAAATAGCGTGTTCAATACCGCCAATGTAAATATCAACCGGCAACCAATAGTTAGCCCGTTCATCTAACATGGCATCGTTATTGTCACTGCTACAAAAGCGTGCGTAATACCAGCTGGATTCCATAAAGGTATCGAAGGTATCGGTTTCACGCTGCCAACCATCGTCTAGCTCATAAAAAGCGGGCATTTTTTTAATGGGCGAACCACCGGAAGCATCAAACTCAACTTCTAAAGGTAACTCAACGGGCAGGTCGGCATCGGTTACTGGGCGAGTTTCGCCATTTGGACCGTTTTCAACAGGAATGGGCGCACCCCAATAACGCTGACGAGAAACACCCCAATCACGTAGGCGGTAGTTAGTTTTTACACGGCCTTTGCCTTGGTTTTCTAGCTCACTGGCTAGGGCATTAAAGGCTGCTTCAAATTCTAAACCGTCGTATTGAGACGAGTTAATTAAACGGCCTTTTTCTTCAAAAGCCGCTTGGCTTGTATCGCACGCTTCACCGGCTAAAGGCTCTATCACCTGCTCAATGTTTAAACCGTATTTGGTGGCAAATTCCCAGTCGCGTTGATCATGGGCTGGCACGGCCATTACCGCACCTGTGCCGTATTCCATTAATACAAAGTTAGCTACCCAAATAGGTACTTGGCGACCCGTTAAAGGATGAACGGCTTCAAAGCCAGTTGCCATGCCTTTCTTTTCCATCACTGCCAAGTCAGCTTCAGAAGTGCCGCCCTTGCTGCATTCAACTAAAAATTCAGCCAGCGCTGGGTTGTTGGCTGCAGCGGCTTTAGCCAAGGGGTGACCGGCTGCTACGGCAACATAAGTCACGCCAAAAATAGTGTCGGGGCGAGTGGTATAAACTTCTAAACCTTCGGGCAGAATGTTATTGGCTTCTTCAGTTAAGCCAAAAGTCATTTCAACGCCGCGCGATTTACCCACCCAGTTGCGCTGCATGGTTTTAACCTGTTCAGGCCATTCCACTTTTTCTAGGTCGGCCAGCAACTCTTCAGCATAGTCAGTAATTTTTAAGAACCACTGAGGAATTTCTTTGCGCTCAACCAAAGCGCCAGAACGCCAACCACGGCCATCGATTACTTGTTCGTTCGCTAAAACAGTTTGGTCAACCGGGTCCCAGTTCACCATGGCATTCTTTTTATAAACCAAACCCTTTTCAATCAGCTTGCCAAAAAACCACTGCTCCCACTTGTAATAAGAAGGGTCGCAGGTAGCAAACTCACGGCTCCAATCATAAGCAAAACCTAAAGATTTTAGCTGGTCGCGCATATAGGCAATGTTTTGCTTAGTCCACTTGCCGGGTGCTACTTTATTTTGAATAGCAGCATTTTCAGCAGGCAGGCCAAAAGCATCCCAGCCCATAGGCTGCATAACATTCTTACCTTGCAGGCGCTGAAAACGGCTGATGACATCGCCAATGGTGTAGTTACGCACATGCCCTATGTGCAGCTTACCGCTAGGGTAGGGAAACATAGAAAGGCAATAGAATTTTTCGCGGCTAGCGTCTTCAATGGCTTTAAAACACTGATTTTTATCCCAGAAGCTCTGAGCCTGTTGCTCCAGTACACTGGGTTGATAGTCGGGGATCTGGGTGTCCATTTTGTCTCGGTTTGTTAGTTACATAAATTAGAAAAGATAACGCCTTAGAATACACTAAAATAGCGTTAAGATGTATGGCTTCTAGTAGAGATGCTGAGTAAGAAAAAATTTAACATGGGGAGTGACTTGAGGGGTGAGTCGTAGCTTGCTAATTTAACAGCAGCAAAAACTAATAAGGTTAAGGTGCTTTGTATCAATAGCTTGCCGAGGTTAAGACTGTTTTAATCTAGGTTCTATGCAGCCAAGGTGAAGCAGAATTTATTGCCTCAAAAGGGAGTTGGTATGAAACGCTTACAAGAAAAGACTCACTCTGATTACGATGGTGCTTGGAAGATTGCTTTAGAGCGCTATTTTAAAGAATTTCTGGAGCTGTTGTTTCCAGCTATTTATGATGAAGTGGACTGGAGTAAGGGGCATGAATTTCTAGATGGTGAGCTAGAAAAAATTACTGTTAATGCTAAAACAGGTCGCCGTTATACAGATAAATTAGTTAAGGTTTATTACCAAGATGGCACGGAAGAATGGTTGCTTATTCATGTTGAAATACAAGGCTCTCCTGAGTTAAAAGGCGTTTTTGCGCAGCGCATGTTTACCTATTGGTCACGCTTAATTGATCGCTATCAAGTCGATGTTGTCAGCCTGGCAGTCTTGGCTGACACCAACCAAAGCTATCGACCCAACTCCTTTCACTTTAACCGTTCAGGAACTGAAAATATTTTTACCTATCCAATGGTTAAGCTTATAGACTTTGAAAATGAAGTTAGCTGGGCTAGGCTTGAAGCCAGTAATAATGTGTTTGCTCTACTGGTGATGGCGCAAATTAAAGCTAAACGACTCAAAGGAAATAGCGAAGACCTTTTTAACTTTAGGTTAGGTTTAACTCGCTCACTTTACCACCGTGGTTACAGCCGTGAACAGGTGGTTGAGTTGTTTAACTTTATTGGCTGGATGATCCAGCTACCAGAATCACTTGAAGATAGGCTATTTGCAGCCGTTAAAGTTGTTGAAGAGGAACTAAAAATGCCTTACGTAAACTTGATTGAACAATATGGTATAAAGCAAGGACTTGAGCAAGGAATTGAACAGGGTAAACGTGAAGCTAAAGAGAAGCAGCTTAAAGCAATTCGTCAGTTAATTACTCAGAAACTTCTTACAGACGAACAAATTGCTGAAGTGTTTGATTTAGCTATTGAAGAAGTTGCTCAGTTACGCCTTGAAATAAAAAGCTAATTTTAAATGCTCTTGCAACTAGTCAAAAACTTAACTGCTTAGGTTATCAGGTGCAGCAAGAATGCTTTGCCTTGATAAACCTTCCCTAAACAGCACTAAAGCTTCTAGCCTTTAACCCTGTTAGCAGGTCACTGATTTAACACAAGAACTTAAAATTAACTCAGCTAAATGGTTTTTAATAAATAAACAAGGAGCCACTAAAAATGCTGATGCTTGGGTTATTACGCCTAGGTTGGTTAGTGGCTTTGTTTGCTTGGGTGAAGCTGCCAACTGAGTTAGTACAGGTTAGTTTGCTTGTGGTGTGGGCTGGGGTGAGTTGGCTGGTTTACTTAACCCGTATTGAGGTGGCTAAAACGAAACGAAAAGTGTGGCTGGCGCAGTATTTAAAAGGCGGCTCTTTTTGGCAGCAAAGGTTGCAGCTAGGTGTGCTGGGTCAGGTTTGGCAGTTGTTTTTAGCACTTTTTTTAGGTTTGTTTTTATTGCTGCAATTACTGGTGGCCGAGGCTTGGTTTTGGTGGTTATTGCTACTCAGTGTTTTTATATTAGCGCTGGTAGAAAAAATCTTAGTGCGCTTGCTAACCAAGGCAATACAAGCAAATTTGTTAATGGTTTTGGTTCGGCGGACAAGCGTGTTTTTGGTGGCAGGTTTGCTAGTTGGTTTAACTTTACTGGTACGCTTGCAAGTTTCCCAACCCTGGTTAATTGGTTTAACTTGGCATGAAGCCTTGGTTTTACAGTTAACTCTAGCAGGTGAAGAAGGCGTGTTGCCTTTACTGTTACGCTTAAGCCAAACTCTAGATATTACTTGGCAGTGGCTATTACAAAACACTTTAGGGAATCGTGAAGCTTCTGGCTGGTTAGCAATTTTTGCTTGGGCGGGTATTTTTGCCTTGCAAGCTGCTTTTTGTTTGGCTTGGGTGCAGCTACTAAACTCAGTGCATTTTTTAAAACTGCCTAAACGTAAAGCCAGCTAAGTGGTTATTAAAAGCTCTAAAGCAGAGTTTAAGTGAGGTAATTCATTATGAGTCTAAACGCAGCAAATACAATTAAAGCAAGCTCTACAAAAAAACAAACACCAATAACGCCTAGCTTTTGGTCTTTGCTTGCTGCTTTTGTGGTGGCTTTGGTGCTTTTTGCTGCCTTTAGCCATGCTTTGCGTTTAGTTGAACAAGAGTTAGGATCTTCAGCGATTTATAAGTTAATTATTAAGGGTGAAACTCTGCTAATTGATGGTTCAACACTGGATGTTTTAAATAACCATTTGCGTGAATTATCCACAACCGATCAGCAGCATTTAGCAAAGACTATGCAAGTTTGGACAGATCAGCAGCTAGATTCGTTGTTTGTTTTGGCTGAACAAGGCAAAGAAAACTACCTAGATTGGTACTACTCTATGATGGGTTCTTACCTGCGTTTATTTTATGCCCTTAAAGGGAACTTGCCTGAAAAGCTAGAAGCAGAGTTTCAGCAAAGGGTTTTTGTTGAGACAGGTTTTGCTCAAGGGTTAGAAGATTTAGGAAAAAATTACACTCATACCTTTCAGACCCGATTAGTGGCAGAACAAGCAGAACAGCTAAAGCAGTTACAAGAAAAACTCTACCAAGATTTTGCTAATCAACAGCTAGAAGTTGATGAATCAGCTGCTATATTCACCCTTAATTTAGACCAAGCCTTAGTGCCAGAAATTGCTTTACCCGCTACAGATTCAGTGCGCTGGCAACACAGTGCAGGTCTTTCAGTGGCAGTAGGTGCAGGTATGCTAGCCCTGCCTGCGGTTAGAGCTATGACTAGCCGAATTATGCAAACCACAGCGGTTCGCTCGGCTACAAGAATTACTTTGCAGTATGTTGCAAGACTAACGCCCCGTTTAGCTGCTGCTATGGCAGCAAGTGGTACAGCAACGGCGGCAGCTACTCCCACTGGCCCTGGCGCTTTGGTTGCTGGTATTACTACGCTTGCTGTTTTTATACTAACCGATTGGGCTTTATTAAAAGCAGAAGAAGTTTTGTACCGAGATGAAAAAGCACTGGCACTGGAAGAAGGCTTAGATGCTTGGAAAGTAGAACTAGCAGAAGAGTTGCAGCAAAAAACACAGCCCTTGTTTACTGCTAGGCAGGCTTATTTAAAAGAAAGACTCAACCAGCCTTATATTGAAGCAGGGGTAGAGCAGCGGTTTTATCTATTCCCTGAAAAACCGCTAGAAAACTAAGCCGTTGTAGCTAAGCTGCGTTTATGGCTACGCCTGCTGTACCAAACAGCCCACATGGCCAAACCTATGGCTGGCAGCATAACTAGGTTTAACATTTCCCAACCTAACCAGTGTTGTAAATGACCTGCTAATAAAGCCCCAGCGGCTGAAAAACCAAAAACTAAGAAGTCATTCATGCCTTGAACTTTAGCTTTTTCATTGGGCAGGTAGGTAAGGGTTAATAATGAAGTTGCACCGATAAAAGTGAAGTTCCAACCCACACCTAAAGCCACCAAAGCCACCCAGAAAAACCAGTAGCTAGTGCCGAGTTGAGCAACAAGCACGCAGAAAAGTAGCAAAGCACAGCCGAGTTGAATAATAGGCACTGTACCAAAGCGGGTAATTAAACGGCCAGTAATAAAGGAAGGTAAAAACATACCTAAAACGTGCCACTGAATAATGCTGGCAATGTCACTGAACTCATAACCGATACTTTTCATTGCTAGCGGCGTTGCAGTCATGACTAAAACCATAATGCCATAACCTATACTGCCCGAAGTAACAGCGGCAATAAGAATAGGCTGGCGAAGTAGCTCTAAATAGCTACGGCCACCTTTTTTTTGTTCAGCTGCAGAAGGTTTTTTTAAGGGTAGGGAAACAATCAGTAGCATAGTGAAGATATAAAGGCCGATTAACACAGCAAAAGCACCAATAAACTCACTGCTAGGAAAGAAACCCCGCGACCAAACTGCTAGGTTAGGGCCAAGAATAGCAGCCAATACACCACCACCCATAACCAAGGCAATGGCGCGAGCGCTTTGTGAGGGTTGGCAGGCTTCTACTGCTGCAAAACGGTATTGTTGGCCTACACCAATTGCCATACCTAACAAAAAGGTACTTAAGCAAAACAGAGCAAAGCTTTCCATGGCTAGGGCGTTATAAGCAAGAAATGCACCGCTAACGCCAATGATATTGCCAAGTAAAAAACCAATTTTTCGGCCTAACCAACGCATTAAAAGCGCAGCGGGTAAGGTAACCCCCATTAAACCCAAAAATTGCAGGGCAACGGGTAAAGTAATTAAGGCGGGCGAAGGGGCAATTTGTTGCCCAATTAAAGCGGTAACAGAAACCAGTAGGATATTGCCGCTAATCAGTAAAGCCTGACCTAGCGCCAACCCCCAAACAGTTAAGGGAAGCATAACAAGTTCTCGTTAGATTTAAAGCAGCTAATGTACCACATTGCAGGGTTAATTCATGTATTCTATTAGCTAGTTCTTATGTTAGTAAAAGGTGCTTTATGAAATTTATCACTGGGTTAAGTAAAAACTTAAGTTTAAGCATTCCCTTGTTTTTAATCTTAGGCTTGGTTGCCAGCCTAAGCATTTCAACACAAAGTTTGGTGGTGCTAATTGTGCCTTTCACCCTGCTAATGATTTTTCCCATGATGGTGGGGGTTAAACCACAGCAGCTATTACAGCCAGGTAATAATGCTGTGCAGCTATGGGCGGTGGGCATTAATTTTTTGTGTATTCCTTTTATTGCTTATGGTTTGGGTTGGGTGTTTTTTAAAGACCAGCCAGCCTTGGCGTTAGGTTTGTTGCTAACGGCTTTGTTGCCTACTAGTGGTATGACT
The DNA here is from genome assembly GCF_000422325.1 of Marinospirillum minutulum DSM 6287. Lineage (GTDB taxonomy): Bacteria > Pseudomonadota > Gammaproteobacteria > Pseudomonadales > Halomonadaceae > Marinospirillum > Marinospirillum minutulum. Next base: position 266,881 of record NZ_AULO01000008.1, on the reverse strand, counting down.
ATTTCTTGGACAGGTTTTGCTAAGGGTAATGTGCCAGCGGCCATTAAACTGACCATTATCGGCTTGCTGTTAGGTTCGTTATTAACGCCCTTTTATGTGAAGTTTTTAATGGGTGCAGAAATACCCATTAATTTAGGCGAAGTGTTCAAGCAAATAGTCTTTTTTATTGCCCTGCCGTTTGCTGCTGCCCAGTTAACACGCAAGTTTTTGGTGGGTAAATACGGGCAAGAAACCTTTCAGAAAAAGTTAGCGCCTAAGTTCCCACCTTTTTCTAGCTTGGGTGTGTTAGGTATTGTTTTTGTGGCTATGGCGTTAAAAGGTGCCGATTTAGTTGAATCCCCTGCGTTAGTACTCAAACTACTAGTACCACTCGTCCTTCTTTATGCCATAAATTACCTAATTAGCACGTTAATTGCTCGTAAAATGCTAGATCCTGGTAATGGAATAGCCTTAGTTTATGGCACGGTGATGCGTAACCTTTCCATTGCTTTGGCTTTATCTATGACTGCTTTTGGTGAAGCAGGAGCAGAAGCAGCCATATTAGTAGCCTTGGCTTACATTATTCAGGTGCAGTCGGCAGCAGGTTATATGAAGCTTTCTGAACGTATCTTTCCTAAATAGCTACAAAGCTGTTAGTTGGCTAGAAGTCAATGTGACTTGCGCTAGACAAAAAGGGTATAATCGACTGAATATCATAAAACTAAGAAGGACGAAGATGTATGGCTGATATCGCCACAGAGATTCATCCGATAAATATTGAGGACGAGCTAAAGCAGTCCTACCTTGATTACGCGATGAGCGTTATTGTCGGACGCGCACTACCTGATGTGCGCGATGGTCTTAAACCGGTTCACCGCCGTGTGCTGTTTGCCATGCATGAACTGAACAACGACTGGAATAAACCCTATAAAAAGTCTGCCCGTGTGGTGGGTGATGTTATTGGTAAATATCACCCGCATGGCGACTCTGCAGTTTATGACACCATTGTTCGTATGGCGCAGCCCTTCTCTCTCCGCTATATGCTGGTCGACGGTCAAGGTAACTTTGGTTCGGTAGACGGTGATTCCGCTGCTGCCATGCGTTATACCGAAATCCGTATGACTAAGATGAGTCATTCTTTATTGGCTGATCTAGACAAAGACACCGTAGATTATGTAGACAACTACGATGGCACTGAAAGAATTCCTGAAGTTTTACCGACGCGTGTTCCCAACCTACTCGTTAATGGTTCGGCTGGTATTGCGGTGGGTATGGCAACTAACATTCCGCCCCATAACTTGGGTGAAGTGGTTGATGGTTGCCTGGCCTTAATTGATGAACCCGAGCTGACCATTGAGCAGCTAATGGAATACATCCCCGGCCCAGACTTCCCAACTGGCGCTATTATTAATGGTAAAGCCGGTATTATTGAAGCCTACCGTACTGGGCGTGGCCGTATTTACATGCGTGCCAAGCACCACTTTGAAACCATAGGTAACCGCGAAGCCATCGTTTTCACTGAAATTCCTTACCAACTAAATAAAGCCAAGCAAATAGAACGTATTGCTGAGCTGGTTAAAGAAAAGAAAATTGAAGGCATCGCTGAACTACGTGACGAGTCTGATAAAGACGGTATGCGTATTGTGGTTGAAGTAAAGCGTGGCGAATCGCCTGAAGTGCTAGTCAACAACCTGTTTACCCAAACCTCTTTACAGAATGTGTTTGGTATTAACATGGTGGCGCTGCGTGATGGCCAGCCCATGTTGCTTAACCTTAAGCAAATGCTGGAAGCCTTTATTCGCCACCGTCAAGAAGTGGTTACTCGCCGTACTGTATTTGAACTACGCAAAGCTAAAGACCGTGGTCATATTCTTGAAGGTTTAGCCATTGCCTTGGCTAATATCGATCCTATTATTGAACTAATCAAAGCCTCACCCTCACCAGCGGAAGCTAGAGAAGGTTTGTTGGCGCGTGATTGGGCACCTGGCAACGTAGTAGAAATGTTGGAGCGTGCTGGCGCGGATGCTTGTAAGCCCGATAGCCTTGAAGAAGGTTTGGGTATGTCTGAAGCACAAGACAGCTACCGTTTATCAACGGTGCAAGCCCAGGCCATTTTAGACTTACGCCTGCACCGCTTAACGGGTATGGAGCACGAAAAGCTGCTAACAGAATACCGTGAGCTGCTAGAAAAAATTGCTGAATACCTAGCTATTTTGGCCGACCCAGAATTGCTTATGCAGGTAATTCGTGAAGAACTAACAGCCATTCGTCATGAGTATGCTGATCCTCGCCGTAGTGTGATTATTGCCAGCCGTCAAGACTTCTCTATGGAAGACTTAATTGCTGAAGAAGACATGGTAGTGACTATTTCACGTACCGGCTATGCCAAAACTCAGCCGTTAAGTGATTACCGTGCTCAGCGCCGTGGTGGTCGTGGCAAGTCAGCAACCGCCATGAAAGACGAAGACGTAATAGAGCATTTATTAGTGGCTTCTACACACGCCACCATTATGCTTTTCTCTACCCGTGGTAAGGTTTACTGGCTAAAAGTTTATGATATACCTACTGGCAGCCGTGGTTCGCGGGGTCGTCCCTTGGTTAACCTGCTTCCGTTAGAAGAAGGTGAGCAGATCACCACCATTCTACCTGTGACTGAGTACCGTGAAGACCATTACATCTTTATGGCAACAGCCCGTGGTACGGTTAAGAAAACCAGCCTAGATCAATTCGCTCGTCCACGTTCTAGCGGCTTAATTGCCCTAGACCTAGACGAAGGCGACCATCTAGTAGGTGCAGCCATTACCCACGGTACAGATCACGTTATGCTGTTTACCAGTGCAGGTAAAGCTATTCGTTTTGAAGAAGATAGAGTGCGTAGCATGGGTCGCACCGCCCGTGGTGTGCGGGGTATTCGTCTACCAGAAGGCGGCGAAGTGATTAGCCTTATCATTCCACGTAATACCGTAATAGATGCTGATACCGATGCTGAAGATGAAGTTGATGATGCAGAGGTGATGGATAACGAAACAACTCAGCTAGAAGCAACTACTACAGAAGCTTCAACTGAAATGGTGGAAGTTGAGCGTCCTATTTACATACTGACTGCTTCTGAAAATGGCTATGGTAAGCGTACCCGTTTACCTGAATTTCCTTTACGTGGTCGTGGTGGTCAGGGTGTTATTGCCATGCAGTGTAGCGCACGTAATGGTGCTCTAGTCTCTGCTATTCAGGTTGAAGATGGCGAAGAAATGATGCTTATCACCAACCGTGGCACCCTAGTACGCACCCGAGTTGATGAAATTTCAACAACCTCGCGTAATACGCAAGGTGTAACACTGATTCGTTTAACAGACGAAGAAAAACTCAGTGGCACAGTGCGTGTTCAGGATATTGGCGAAGACCCAGATGCTGAACCCGATGAAGAAGCTTTGGCAACGGATGAAACTACTGATGAAACGACAGAACAATCAGTAGATCAACCAGAAGCCGATGAAGACTCACCTGCCGAAGATTAAACTTCGTTAGAAAATAAAACCCTAATCCCGGCCGAGTGCCGGGATTCTCATTTCAGGTATTAGTCCGGTGATAGAGTTTTTCGAAGTCCATAAGGCTTATCAGTTAGGTAAAAAATCGGTAACAGCCTTACAAACCACCTCTTTGCAAATTCCTACAGGGCAAATTTATGGCTTAATTGGGCATTCTGGTGCGGGTAAATCTACGCTTATGCGCTTAATTAACCGCCTAGAAGAACCCAGCGCTGGGCGAATAGAAGTGGATGGTTTAGATATTACCCAGTTAGATGCTGAAGGTTTGCGCAATTTTCGTCGCCGCGTGGGGATGATTTTCCAACACTTTAACCTACTAACATCACGCAGTGTGGCAGACAATGTTGCCTTACCTTTGCGTTTGGCGGGCGAACTGTCTAAACAAGCCATTAATAAAAAAGTAAGTGACCTATTGGCAAGGGTAGGTTTAGAGAACCATGCCAAAAAATACCCAGCCCAGCTTTCGGGTGGTGAAAAACAGCGAGTAGGCATAGCGCGTGCTTTAGCGACTGATCCAACCATTTTGTTATGTGATGAAGCTACCAGTGCGTTAGACCCACAAACCACTGGGCAGGTGTTAGAGCTATTGGCTGAAATTAACCGTGAATTAGGCTTAACGCTTGTTTTGATTACTCACGAAATGGACGTGGTACGCCGAATTTGTGATCAAGTAGCAGTAATGGATGGCGGCGTTATTGTTGAGCAGGGCAAGGTAGCCGATGTGTTTTTACACCCACAACACCCCACAACTAAGCGTTTTGTTTATGAAGCAGAGCAGGTGGATGAAAACGAAAGGGTGCAAAACCTAGCTGAAGTGGAAGGACGTATTTTACATTTAACCTTTCAGGGCCAAGCAACCTATGAACCCTTGTTGGCTAGGGTTGCTTATCAAACGGGCATAGAGTTTTCCATTTTATCGGGAAGAATTGATCGCATTCGTAATGAACCTTACGGTCAGCTAACCGTGGCATTTAAAGGTGAAAGGCTGGAAGAAGCCATGCAAATGCTGCAGGCGGCTGAGGTTCATTTAGAGGAGTTACGCCATGAATGAGTTATTAGCAAATGTAGACTGGTATGAAATTTGGCTGGCGACCCTAGAAACTTTTTTAATGCTGGGTGGTTCACTTATTTTTACAATCCTGCTTGGCTTGCCTTTAGGTGTATTGCTATTTCTTACTGGCCCTAAGCAATTGTTCGATCAAAAAGGGCTTTATTCAATTTTATCTTTAGTTACCAATATTCTGCGTTCCTTACCCTTTATTATTTTATTGATAGTGATGATTCCTATCACAGTCATGATTACCGGCACGTCTTTGGGTGTGGCAGGTGCTATTCCACCCTTGGTTGTAGGTGCAACGCCTTTTTTTGCACGCCTTGTAGAAACTGCCCTAAGGGAAGTAGACCGGGGTATTATTGAAGCCACCCAAGCAATGGGTGCAACGACTAAGCAAATAATTATTAGTGCTTTGTTACCAGAAGCTAGACCGGGTATTCTAGCTGCTATAACCGTAACTGCTATTACGCTGGTTTCTTATACCGCTATGGCAGGTGTTGTAGGTGCTGGTGGTTTGGGTGATTTAGCCATTCGCTTTGGTTATCAGCGTTTTCAAACCGATGTCATGGTGGTAACGGTGGTGCTGTTATTGGTATTGGTGCAGGTATTACAAATGGTGGGCGACCGCCTAGTGGTTCATTATTCACGTAAATAATTGATTATTTAAGGAAAGGTAAGATGAAAAAATTATTAACTGGTTTTGTAGTAGCTTTAGCTTTTTCTGCTCAAGCTTCTATAGCTCAGGCAGCAACGTTAAAAGTTGCTGCAACGGCTGTGCCCCATGCGGAAATTTTAGAGTTTTTAAAGCCTAGCCTAGCTAAGCAGGGTGTAACACTCGATGTAAAAGTTTTTACCGACTATGTGCAGCCTAACGTGCAGGTGAATGAAGGCCGTTTAGATGCTAACTTCTTTCAGCATCAGCCCTACCTAACAGAGTTTAATAAAAGCCGTGGCACTCAGTTAGTGAGTGTTGCAGGTGTTCACGTAGAGCCTTTTGGTGCTTATTCTAGCAAGCATAAAGACCTAGCTAAATTGCCTAAACGCGCACAAATTGCCTTACCTAACGATGCAACTAACGGTGGTCGTGCGTTATTGTTATTACAAACCGCTGGTTTAATTAAGCTAAACCCAGAGGCAGGTATTACGGCAACGCCACGCGATATTATAGAAAACCCTAAAAATTTACGTTTTCGTGAGTTAGAGGCTGCAACCCTACCACGTATTTTAGGTCAGGTAGATTTAGCACTGATTAACACTAACTATGCTTTAGAGGCTGGTTTAAACCCAGCTAAAGATGCTCTGGTTATTGAAGGCAGTGATTCACCCTATGTAAATATTCTAGTGGTGAAAGAAGGCAAAGAACAAAACCCAGAAATTGTAAAACTGGTCGCTGCTTTAAAAACTAAGGAAGTTAGCGACTTTATTAAAACTAAGTATAAAGGCGCTGTAGCACCTATTTATTAATAAAAGGAAAGGGCAATGACCGCAAATTTACACCTAACACTTTATACAACGAGTGGGTGCCATTTATGCAACCAGGCTTTGGCTTTGCTAGAGCCTTGGTTAGCAAAAGGGTTAAAGCTGGCTTTAGTTGATATAGCCGAAGATGACCTGTTGATGGCGCGTTATGGTGTGCGTATTCCAGTAGTGGCTAGCCCAAATGGTGTAGAGCTAGGTTGGCCTTTTAATGCTGAAGGCCTAGCTAACTGGATAAACGATTTGCCTAAATAAGCAGAGCTAGCCTTCCTGAAAAGGCAGCTCACCTTTCATGGTGCTTTTTATAGAGCCGGGAATATCGTCAGGGTTGTTTGCTTCTAATACCTTGTGATAGCCTCGGCTTTCTTGTATGTGGCGTATATCATCAACTAGGGTGGCAGCTTCTTCTGGTGAAGCGACTAGGGTGTGTTTAATACCACCATAAAGTGTGCCTGTTTGCCCCCAAGCTCTAGTTACTAGCCAGTCACCAAACATATCTTGGTGAACATGAACTAAGTAATAGTCCTGATCTTTTTCCCAACGTAGAATCAAGATAGATCCTTAATAAAATAATAATTCGAAGTTGCGATTGTAAACCCTGTGGAGAAAAAAACCTATGCGTCTAATCGTTGATGAAAACCTTCCCTTTACTGAAGCATTTTTTGGCAAGACGGCTGAATTAATTTATTTGCCAGGTAGTGCCATTAAACCAGCCGATGTAAAAGATGCCGATGGGCTTTTAGTTCGCTCTGTCACCCAGGTAAATCAACAGCTTTTGCAGGGGAGCAAAGTTAAGTTTGTAGCTACTGCCACTATAGGTGTTGATCATATAGATGAAGCCTGGTTAAACACCGCTGGTATCAGTTTTGCCAGTGCGCCAGGTTGTAATGCTACTTCTGTTGTTGATTATGTTCTTGCCTCTTTGTTATGGCTTGCTAGTGAACAAGGTTTTAATTTAAAAGATCAAACCATTGCTATTGTGGGTGTCGGGCAGGTGGGTGGGCGTTTAGCCACTAGGTTAACTAATTATGGCTGTAAGGTTTTATTAAATGATCCGCCTAGAGCTGCTAGGGGCGAAGAGGGTTTTTTAAGTTTAACCCAAGTTTTAACTAAAGCAGACATTGTTTGTTTTCATACACCCTTAACTCGTAAGGGTGAATTTCCTTCTTGGCATTTAATTGGGGTAGATGAGTTAGCACTATTAGAAGGCAAATACCTATTAAATGCAGGGCGTGGTGGTATTATTGACCAGCAGGCTTTAAAAAACCAAATAAAGAAAAAAACAGCCCCTTTATTATTGCTTGATGTGTTTGAAGGCGAGCCAAGTTTAGATTATGAATTAATTAAGCACTGCCTGTTAGCTACGCCTCATATTGCTGGCTATAGTTTAGAAGGTAAAAGCCGAGGTACAGAAATGCTTTATCAGGCTTGGTGCCAACACTTGGGTAAAGAACCCAGTGTTAAGCTTGAAGCACTCTTACCAAAAGTACCACTGGCCAGGTTAGAGTTAGATGCCAGTTGTGGAGTAGAAGAAGCTTGCCGACGTGCTGCCCACCTTTGTTACCACCCACTAGCCGATAGTTGGCGCTTACTTCAAGCTTTAAAAACCACCAGCGCGACAGAAAAGGTTTATCAAGCCTTACGCAAAAGCTACCCTATTCGAAGGGAGTTTTCATCACTAAAAGTTAAGGCTGCAACAGAAGAACAAGCCAGCGCTTTAAAAGCGCTGGGTTTTAGTTTGGTGAATTAAACACGGAAGCGTTTAATTCGATCATTCAACTCTTTGGCTAGCTTTTCTAATTCAAAGCTAGCTTCGTGAGTTTGGCTAGTTGAAGCAGAACTGCTAACGCATAGCTCTACTAGTTTTACAATATTACGGTTAATTTCTTCTGCTACAGCAGATTGTTGTTCAGCAGCGGAAGCAATAAGGTGGTTCATATCCCTTATGTGCTCGGCTGCGGAGGCAATTAAATCTAAAGATTTTTCTGCTTCGTTAGCAGCGGCAACGGTAGATTCTGTTTCTTTAATACTGGCATCCATAACCGTAACCGCTTCTTCTGCACCGGCTTGTAGTAGGGTAATCATACGGTGAATTTCTTCAGCACTTTGCTGGGTACGGCTAGCTAAACCCCGAACCTCATCGGCTACTACGGCAAACCCACGCCCTGCTTCACCGGCTCTGGCTGCTTCTATTGCTGCGTTAAGGGCGAGTAGGTTGGTTTGCTCTGCAACGTCTTGAATAACCTTTAAAACATCGCCTATGTTAGTGGAATCATCATTCAGCTTATGAATAACCTTAGTTGAAACACCAACCTTATCTGCTAGTAGTGCAATGGCTTTGCCTGCTTCACCTACGGAACTGCGCCCAGCAACTACGGCATCATCAGTTTTATTGGCGGCATCAGAGGCACGACGCGCATTTTCAGAGACTTCCATGATGGTGTGGCTCATCTCATTAATTGCAATAGCAACTTGGTCTGTTTCTTGTGTTTGTTGGTCTTGGGTGCTGTGGCTTTCCTGAGCTACAGCTGCCAGCTGGCTAGAGGCACTGGAAAGGCTGTTAGAAATTTGACTAATACCACGAATCATTTCGGCTAGTTGCTTGGCCATAGAACCTACCGCACCTATAACGCTTTCTGGGGCAGCTTTGCTACTAGCAATACAAGCAGTAAAATCACCTTGGGCAACTTTTTGTACTAGCTGCCTTGCCTCGGCAACCTCACCACCGAGTTGTTTAAGCACCCAACGGCGAATATAGGCAGATAACAACATAATACCCGCAATAACCGCTAAGCCCATTAAACCAATTTGTTTTGCTAAAGCCCAAAATTGAGCGCTAACATCATCAATATAAATACCTGAGCCAACCACCCAGCCCCAGGTAGATTCACCAGCAACGTAGGATAGTTTTTTAAAGCGTTGTTCAGTAACGCCACCACCTGCTAGCGCTTTAGGCCATTGGTACTCTACAAAGCCTGCACCGTGTTTTCTTACTGTGTCTGCAAAGGCAACAAATAAGTTTTTATTATTCAGTACTTCGGACTGGCTGCCATCGCGGTTACGCGAAAGAATGGCGTAGTTATAACTGGGTTTGTCTAAAATAGTACCGTCTAAGGCAGGAACGGTGGAGTGCATGATCATTTTAGGGATAGGGCTGGTTAAATCATTAATCCAATAATATTCAACCTTGTCGTAGCGCAGAGATTTGATAGCATCCTTTGCCCTTTGTTGAGCTTCGTTACGACTAAGGTGGCCGTCTTTTTCTAGGGTTTGATAATGCTTAATAATACCACTAGCAAGATCAACCACAGCTACAACACGGCTTTCGCGTTCTTTTTCTAGGGTGTCGTCTAAGGCATTAAGTGCAACTAAAGCTAATAAGACTAAGCCTAATAAAGCAGCAATAGGCTGTAATAAAAGACGTCCACCTATAGTGTTCAGCTTGATCATCAGTTTCGCTCCATACAAATGACCTTTGAGTCATTCAAAGGGTTAAAAAAAAGCTAGAAAAGAATTTCTAGCTTTTTTAGTTATGCAGTTTGATGATCTTACCCTAGCGTATAAGGTTTAGGTATACGCCTTATTGCGTAGAGCGGCGATGCGATCGTCTAGTGGTGGGTGGCTAGAAAATAGCTTTTGTATCATGCTTTGTGCTTGCCCTTTGTTGATTCCAAAGGCGGTTAGCGTGTCTGGCATTTCATTGGGTAGGTTTTGTTCATCTTTTAAACGCTGTAGGGCGTTAATCATAGCGCCAGAGCCAGCTAAACGTGCACCGGCTTCATCGGCACGGTATTCACGAAAGCGACTAAACCACATCACTATGGCTGAGGCTAGAATACCTAACACAATTTCAGCAATGATGGTGGTAACAAAAAAGGCAATGCCATGGCCTTCATTTTCATTTTTGAAAATTACTTTATCTACGGTATGCCCAATAATACGTGCAAAGAACATAACAAAGGCATTTACCACACCCTGCACTAGAGCAAGAGTAACCATGTCACCATTGGCAACGTGGCCTATTTCGTGTGCCAGTACTGCACGTACTTCTTCAGGACGCATACGCTCTAATAGGCCTGTGGAAACGGCAACTAAGGCTGCATTTCGATTCCAGCCAGTAGCAAAGGCATTCGACTGATTCGATGGGAAGATACCCACTTCAGGCATACCGATGCCTGCTTTTTTTGCTAGTTCTGCAACGGTTTGTACTAGCCATTGTTCTTGCTGGTTGCGTGGTTGGGTAATAACTTGTGTGCGCGTGCTTCTTTTTGCCATCCATTTAGAAAGGAATAAAGAAACAACAGAACCCGCCATACCAAAGACAAAACAAAAGATAAGAAGGCTAGTTAGGTCTAAGCCGCCACTAGCATCTAAATAACTACCAACGCCAAGCAGGCTAAGCGTAATACTGGCTATAAAAATTACAGCTAGGTTGGTTAGTAAAAATAAACCAATGCGCATCATTCGGGTGTTTCTCCTAAAGGTTAACTACAACCTGTTAGATGAGGTTTAAAGGGATTAGTTTCAAGTATTATTGACGATAGCGTGATAAAAAACGTTCAATTCTACCTATGGCATCTTCTAGCTCATCTACTCTAGGCAGAGTAACTAGGCGGAAGTGATCTGGCTGCATCCAGTTAAACGCTGTACCCTGTACGACAAGGAGTTTTTCTTGCTGCAATAAGTCTAGGGTGAACTTTTCATCATCTTGAATATTGAATTTCTTTGGATCTAGGCGTGGAAACATATACAAAGCACCTTTGGGCTTAGTACAGGTAACACCGGGAATTTGGGTGATTAGTTCATAGGCTTTGTCACGCTGGGCTAACAGGCGGCCACCCGGCAGAATGTAATCATTAATGCTTTGATAACCACCTAAAGCTGTTTGAATGGCATGTTGAGCTGGCACGTTGGCACACAAACGCATGGATGCCAGCATGGTTAAGCCTTCTTGATAATCTTGAGCTAGGTGCTTGGCCCCAGAAAGAATCATCCAGCCCGAGCGAAAGCCTGCAACACGGTAGCTTTTTGATAAACCATTAAAAGTACAGAATAAAAGGTCATCCGCTAAGCTGGCAATCGAGGTGTGCTGTTCGCCGTCGTAAAGTATTTTGTCGTAAATTTCATCAGCAAAAACCACTAACTGATGTTCACGTGCCACTTCAATAATTTGTTGCAGTAGTTCTTCTGAGTAGAGTGCACCTGTAGGGTTATTAGGGTTAATAATAACGATGGCACGGGTACGATCAGTAACCTTCTTTTTAATGTCTTCAATATCTGGGAACCAATCACTCTGTTCATCGCAGATATAATGTACGGCATTACCACCAGCTAGGCGGGCAGCAGCTGTCCACAAAGGGTAGTCGGGTGCTGGAATAAGCACTTCATCGTTATCGTTTAGCAGGCCTTGTAAAGCCATAACGATAAGTTCGCTTACGCCATTGCCTAGGTAAATATCTTCAATGCCTACATTGGCAATGTTTTTTCTCTGGCACTCTTGCATAACTGCTTTACGGGCTGAATAAAGCCCTTTGGAATCACTATAACCTTGCGCTTTGGGTAGGTTGCGCATTACATCTTGTAGTATTTCGTCTGGTGCTTCAAAACCAAAAGGCGCAGGGTTGCCGATATTCAGTTTAAGAATGCGGTGACCTTCATCTTCCATACGCTTAGCTTCCTGTAATACAGGGCCGCGTATGTCGTAACAGACATGGTGAAGCTTGTTGGATTTGCGAATTGTTTGCATGAGTGAAATTCCAGAGTGTTCTTTAATCAAAAGTAATTGTAAGTCTCTTCTTGTACAGTCGGTGAATCATAAGCAACGTAACGGTTACGACCCAAACTTTTGGCTTTATAGAGGCGCTTATCTACTCTATGTAAGGCTGCATCTAGGTCTTCATCAAAACGTATTTCTGTTATGCCTATGCTGGTAGTGAAATTAACGGCTTCACCATCATGCGCTATAACAGTCGCTTTTTCAGACTGTAAGCGAATGCGCTCGGCTACTTGCATGGAATCCACTTTGGGTGTGCCAGGTAAAACAGCAATAAACTCTTCACCGCCATAGCGTGCGATTAAGTCATTATTTCTTAATTCATCACGAAGGACTTGTGCAAAGATTTGCAGCACTTGATCACCAACCGAGTGACCATAGGTATCATTAATACGTTTGAATTTATCTAAGTCAAACATAAGCAAAGAAATGGGCGCAGGAATTTGATTGTCTTCCAGTTTCTCGTCTCTGTCTTCACAAAGCTGTTTTAGTTGTTCTAATAAAACACCACGGTTTAATAGTTGAGTTAGGCTATCCATACTTGCTTGGCGATAAAGCCTTAAGAGGGTGCTTACTTGTGAATGGTTAGCCCAAAGTGAGATAGCAAGCACTATTATAAGCAAACCAAGGCTTTGCCCACCGTAGGCGGTGGTTAGTTCGTTTAGCTCTGCTAAAGCAAAAAACTGCATACCGATAACGGTTAAACCAATACCTAAGCTTTCAAGAATAGTGAGCGGAAAAACACTAAGGAATGCAATAATAAGCAGTGGTATAAAATTATAGCCAATTAATGACCCCATTTTTTCGCTATAAAACAGCACTAGGGCTAAGTAAAAAATGGCAGGTAGGAGGAGTAATATTGCAAGTGTATTACGAATTCTATTAAGGCGGTGCTTGTTGTGTAGAGCTGAAAAAATCACCAAGGCTAACAAACCCATAAGAATTAAACGGCTAGCAACAAGGTTAGTGAGCATTTCAGGCGGTAAAAGTAGGTAGTCAATAACTATCCACAAGGGTGCAAGCAAGAAGAAGGTGATAGCAACAAATAAAACACGGGTGCGCAGGTATTCGCTACGCGCAAAATTAAAGTCGCGTGAGTGGTGCTTGTTGTTTAAAGAATCACGTAAACCAGCAGGCATCCAACGTGGAGTCCAGGGGTTTTGGAGTTTTAACTTTAAATTGAAGCGGCGGCGATCAGATGGCTTACCCATAGGTTAGCTCCAGCCGAGTGGGTTTGCTTACTAGTCGTTTTACCGATGGTGTTAACAGCATTTTATTCGGCTTCATCCGTATTGGAAAGGTTTTCTTCTTCTGTCGCTAGAGGTATGTCTAGGGGTCTTTCTAAAGAAATTCGACCAATGAGTCCTGCACGTAGTTCGTGTAATAAAACTTCACTGGCACGGTGTAAGTCTGCAATACCCCCTGCGCGTAAGCCACCACGCCTTGAGGCGATTTCAATGAGTAGCTGCTCTCCCGTTGTGGGCAGTTCTTTTAATTTATATCGCGCTTGAGTTGCTTCTGGGTAACGCTCTAAAAGACTTTCTGCTGTCCAAAGCCCAACGTATTCGTAATCCATAGCGGTGTCACGAATAGCACCTGAAGCTGCTAGGCGATAAGAGCTGCTAACCTGCTCAATACGTGGCCAGAGAACGCCGGGGGTATCGGTGATTTGTAAACGGTCGCCCACTTGAATTTTTTGTTGGCGGCGCGTAACGGCTGGCTCATTTCCAACCTTGGCAATTTTTTTACCTGCCAAACTATTAATAAGCGTTGATTTGCCTACATTGGGAATGCCTATAACCAAAGCCCTAACAGAACGGCTTTCTCTAACCTGGCTAGCAAGTTGCTGACAAGTGCGTGCAATAGGCTGGAGTGTTTTAATATCGCTGGTAACGATGGGCAGGGCGCGAGTATTGGCCTGCTCATTAAAATAAGCGATCCATTCAGCGGTAATTTCTGGGTCTGCTAAATCACTTTTGGATAGAAGCTTTAAGGTGGGTTTATGTCGAGCTAGCTTAGCCAGTACTGGATTAGCACTAGAGAAGGGTAGGCGTGCATCGAGCATTTCAATAACGACATCGACTTCAGGTAAAGCATTCTTAATTTCCCGGCGTGCTTTATGCATGTGGCCGGGGTACCAGTTAATTGTCATGAAATTTGGGTGTCATAAATAGACTTTAAGCCGTGTAGGTTTTTGATTTAATCATCGTAAACTTGTTTTTTCTTCCAGCTTTCTTCACCTTCCATCATTTCATCAACACTGGAAGCTAGCTGATTGTCATTATGTTCTGACTCAACCGCTATCTTTTCTTCTAGTTTAGCGATGATCTCACGGCATTCTAACAGGGTTTGGTTATGAATACCGTTGGGATTGTTACGATTTAACTCACTCATAATACGCTTGTAGTGAACTACGGCAATACGGTGGTTATTTTCTGCCTCAGCTTTACGTGCAGAAGCTCTAAAAACTTCGACTAGCGTTTGTGTAAAACCTAGCTTCACTTCATTGATATAAGTTTGAGCAATGCGGTGGGCAATTTTTCTTTCTTGGTAAAGCCCGATAATAATTTTATTCAGCTGTTTAAGGTTGCGGCGTACACCATTGGCTGTTTGTAGGTCTGTAATTGGTTCGGGTGTGGGCTGATTGCTACTGCGTATTTCTTGTAGCTTATTCTGAGCCGCTTCCATTTCTGCTTTAATACGTGCTTCTTTACAACCTAGCTCTTGCTGTTCTTGGAGTAGCTCTAGCCACTGGTCAGCAATAAAAACCCTGAAGTCGGTTGAAATGTAATGCGGTGGTATTTCTTCCAAGAGAAGCTGCATTTGGCGACCACGGTCAGCCAACATGCGAATTCTACGCTGTTGCTCTATCTTCTTCTTTTCATTTTGTTGGCGTGAATAAACCACTACCACCATAATTAGGGCAATAATAAAAATACCGCCTAGAACTGCAACAATAACCATTCCTTGCTCCTGCAGGCAAATTCTTTGATCAAGGCAAAAAACCTTAAAGTCGGTAAGTATCTTACAAACTAGGGTGGTATGACAATGCCTAGTGTAAAAGCTTCACATAAAAAAATAACCTTAGCTAAGTCATTGAATAATAGTTGACATAAGCCTTACTGCTGATTAGTATACGCGCCATCCTGAACAGAGCAACTTACGTCCCATTCGTCTAGTGGTCCAGGACACCGCCCTTTCACGGCGGTAACAGGGGTTCGAACCCCCTATGGGACGCCAAGCGGGAATAGCTCAGTGGTAGAGCACAACCTTGCCAAGGTTGGGGTCGCGAGTTCGAATCTCGTTTCCCGCTCCAATTAAGTTGTTAAGTTTTAGTGATTTGTCCCATTCGTCTAGTGGTCCAGGACACCGCCCTTTCACGGCGGTAACAGGGGTTCGAACCCCCTATGGGACGCCAAGCGGGAATAGCTCAGTGGTAGAGCACAACCTTGCCAAGGTTGGGGTCGCGAGTTCGAATCTCGTTTCCCGCTCCAAATTTTAAGAACCAGCCCTCGGGCTGGTTTTTTTGTTTATGGCTTATAAATAAAAAAACAATAGGTGTCCATAGAAGTACGTTGTTACGAGCGACAGACTTAAGCTTTACGTGTATTTACGTGCAAAGGGTATTAGCCCTAGGGTTGTCTGTTGTGCTGAGTTAAGTCAATAGCATTTATAGGAGTGGAATAAGTTCTGGCTTAACTATCTTAGTTTTCTAAAACACTCTGCAAGCTTACCACCAAGGACTCTAACCAAGCTTCTAAGCTAACTGCACTTGGGCGCACCAGTGGGTCGATTACCCAAGCTTTTTGGCCTTTTTCTGCACGGTTAGTTATTACTAAATCGGCTTCTTCTAGTGCAACTAAGGGTAAAACCGTGGCTTGGGCTAAAGGCATTAACTTGTCATCGGTTAGCGCCAGCGAGTTAATGTTCGCTATTAATAAAAGCTCATCAACTTTTAAAGCCATTTGCTGCACTTGGCGTAGGGCTTGTTGGCGGTTGCTGTTTATTTGCACTGCTGCTTCTGGGTAAAGGCGGGTTAAATCCCTTGCCGCAATATTAATCATTAATAGTAAATTATTGCTTTCTAACCAAAAATAATCAGGCTCGATAATGCCCTGCCGTTGGCTAATGCCTGCACCACCGGGGGTTATTTCTTGGGCTAAATCTAGGGTGGCTAAACGCATATTTTTTTGGCGCATTAAGGGAAAAATAGCCAGTTCAGGTAAAACGGATTCAATAGTTAACACCGCATCAGTAAAGGCTAATTCATTTGCGCCTACACGGTTTAACCAAGCTGGAATGCGGTTAATGGGTAAACGCTTGGGTGGTAAATAAACAACTTCAATACTTGTAGATTCTAATAACGCCGAAGCAATTAAATGGGTTATAGGCACCGCGGTAGTCACACTGGGTTGAGTGATTGCTGGCTGCTGCTGATTAATCGCACAGGCTGGCAGGGTTAAGAATACAGCTAAAAAAAGCACTAGAAATTTAACGTGGCGTTTCATGCTAATGACCTCCAACGGCGAATAACTAAGGAAACAACAAACCCAAAAGAAGCCACTAGCACTATGGCCGCACCTGAAGGTATGGGTAGAGCGCCAGCCATGGGCAATAAAATACCTAGCAAACAGCTCAGCGTGGCAAAAACAACCGATAGCCAGAAAAACTCTCGACCTGTACGGCTAATCATTCGGGCAGAAACGGCGGGCACTAGTAACAAAGCGCCTACTAAAATAGAGCCAATAATTTTGACTGAAGCCACGGTAATCAGCGCAATGAGTAAGACAAACACATAATCGAAAAAGCGCACCTGTATGCCTCTTACCTTGGCTAAATCGGGGGCTAGGCTGCTAATTAAGGCGCGGTTGCCGCTGAATAACATTAAGCCGATACAAACAATGGCTAAAAGCAGCATAACCAATAAATCTTGGTCTTTTACGGTTAGAATTGAGCCAAACAGCACGTTTTCTAAAATATGCACATTGACCTTTTTTGCCACGTATAAAAGTAAAGAAGCACCCAGTGCGATAGCAAAAGCTAAAAATACGCCCACTAAAGCATCGTAAGGAATTTGAGTGCGGCTTTTAATCCAGTGCAGCAAAATGGCAAAAACCACACAAAAAGCAAATAAGGCGGCTAAAGGCTGGGTGGCAGGTTCGCCTAACAAAATCCCCAAAGCCACACCGGTTAAAGCGCCATGCCCAACGGCTTCTGAAAAGAAGGCCAAACGCTTAACTACTACCAAAGGCCCTAAAGCACCCAAAAGCGGCCCCACAATTAAAGCAGCGACCAGTGCATTGGTTAGAAAGCCATAACGAAACATTTCTGGTAAATAACCGGCTTGCTGCAATCCAAAAACTAGCTCTCGCAAGGCATCCATCATAGCGGGTCTCCTTGAATGTACAGGCCGTTATCCACACACCAAACTTGGTCGGCATAGTCGGCAACCCAAGCTGGGTCGTGGTGAATCACTAACAGGGTGGCACCTGCTTGGCGAAGCTGGGTTATTTCTTTATTAATCAAGGCTTGCGCTTGTAGGTCTAGGCCGGTCATGGGTTCATCTAGGCACCAAAACTGAGAATTACGCTCTAAAGCTTGGGCAAATAACAAACGTTGGCGTTCACCACCCGATAATTCACCTAGGCGTAAATGCCCTTTAGCTTGCATACCCACTCGCTGTAATAATGCTTGCACCTGCTTTAAATCAGCGGCTTTGCGCCAGCCAAAAAATGCCTGTCTAGTTAGGCTAGCTAATAAAAATTCTTGCGCTGTAATGGGTAAAGAAGGTTCAAAAGCAGTTTGTTGGGGAACGTAAGCAGTCTGCCTTGCTTTGCTTATTGTTTCGTTAGCCGTTGGCCAGTGGCGTTCAATCCGGCCTTGATGGGCAGCCAAGCCTAAAATCGCTTTAAGTAACGAGGATTTGCCCGAACCATTCGCACCGGTAATGGCGTGTAGTTTACCCGGGCTAAAATAGGCGTTTACTTTAGGCAAGATTTCCACACCCTTCAGGGTTAGGCTAACTTCTTTTAAATCAATTGCTGGGCCCATTAGCTATTCGCCTTAGCAGCTAAGGTTAAGGCTTCTACCAAGGTAGAAAGGTTGTGTTCCATTTCCCTTGTAACTTGGTCGGCATCGTAATCACCGTGGGTCATGTGCGAAAAATGGTAAATTTGAATGCCTGTGGCGGCTTCTATTACATCCACATAACGGTTATCCATATCTAGCTCGGTAAATAAAACTTGGATATTGGCATCATTAATGCGCTGAATGGTGGCTTGTAATTGGCTAGCACTGGGTTCAACACCGTGGGCAGGTTCAATTACGGTATCTACCCCGATACCAAATTCTTGCAACAAATAACCATAAGCATTGTGGGTGCTGGCAATACGCACACCGCTTAGGTTGACATCGAGCAGTTTGCTGCGGTAGGTGTTTTTTAACTGGCGCAGCTCACGGGCATAACGCAAGGCATTTTGTTGAAAGTAGCTGGCGTTGTTTGGGTCTAACCTGCCCAACTCTTTAGCAAGGGTATAAACCTGACGAATCGCGGCATCTATCGAGACAAAACTGTGCGGATTGTAGTTAGCATTGCCGCTGCCAGAAGATAAGAGCGGCACATCTTTATTGGCATTAATCACGGTTAGGTTAGGTAAATCTAAACCTTCCAAAGCATGAACAGCAAACTCGTCATGGCCTATCGCATTTAAAACCAGCGCATCCATGCTGCTTAAACGCTGAATATCAGAGGGTTGTAGTTCATAGTTATGCGGATTAAAACCACTGGCAATTAAAGGCAATAAAGTGGCTCTATCACCGACCACCTGTGCGGTGTAGCTGTAATAAGGGTGTAAAGTAATGCCCACCACTAGCGGTTTAGCAACTGCCCAGCTAGGTAAAACAATAAGCGCCAGCCAAATGAGGTATTTAGTTAAACCTTGATTAATCGAACACTGATTCATAGATTGTTATCCATTCTTAGCCAGCCGCTAAGTTCGTTGCAGGTGTGGGGTGGGTGAACCAATTCAGGCGTATAAAAAATAGCTGTTGCGGCACCCGCCTGTAAGCTGAGTGCAAAGGCTGTACTGGTGTTGGGTTGGGCTAATAAAAAACAGCCTTGCTCAATGGTTTGCCAAGCCTGAAAATCTTGCCCTACAAATAGGGGCAACAATGCCTGTTGGGTTAAATTGCCTAGGGTCAGTGCTTCTTCGCCCAGCAAGCCTTGCATAAACTCGATTTCATCGGCGGCGATAGAAAGCTCTAACAGCAACTGGCGCTCTGCGGTGGTTAAGCTGGCTGAAGGGTCGGCAAGCGTAGCCGGTGTTTGCCTTGCCCAAATGCCTAATGCACCTAAAAGTACAACAGCTGCAATAAACAAAGCCACCCAAACACTTTCTAGGCGGCCATCGTCAGGGCGAACCACTTCAACCTCTACTGCATCAGCGCTAGAATTCGACCTAGAACTCAACATAGTCAAACTCGGCTGGGTCTTCGTGGCCGGCATCAAACTGGATATAAAACTCGCCTTCTGGCCAGTCGAATCGAGCCACAGAACTACCATCTGTCACACTGCGGGCTAGTTCTTCATCATCGTAAGAATAGATAACCACTGCCTGCCCTTGCGCCAAAGTGCCGTCACTAAAACCCACCTGACAAGCAATTGCTTCGCCCTCCCGACTACAGTCCATAACTGGGTAGTGCGCCCAAGCTGTAACAGAAGTGGCGGCCAATAACATTAGGCCAGTGCGAATTAACTGTTTAATCATGGTGGGTTCCTAGGTTAAGTTTTAACAATTACTGGGATAACACTTCAAAAGTTAAGTGGTAGTTCACCCCTGCAGCGTCAGCCAAAGGGCTTTTTACGTTTTTACGCATACTGGTCATTAATAAATGCGGGCCAACGACTGTCGGCTTAAAAGTAACCACGCCATTTTTGTCCGTTTTTAAATTCATCTGCTCACGGGAATTACGCCAAGCGGTACCGTGAGGAGTGATTTCTATATCTAAATTAGCCAGTGGCTCGCCATCAAAGGTGAATTTAAAACGGGCATTTTCTTTAGCAACCACATCGCTGGGGTGGGTTAAAGGGTGCAGCTCAAAACCTTTGCCGGTTGCTTCAAGTACCTTGTTGCTGGGTGCGCCTTGGGTTACATAAAAAGCAGACAAGGTTTGCACTGCGGTGGTTTTAACGTTTTTAGCGCCTTCAGGAATTTCTGCTTCTTGCTTATTAGCAAAAATACGGCGACTGGTATTACGTGCACCAATTTCATAGGTGGTTACATAACGCTGCTGGCCACTGAGTTCAACTTTATAAGTACCAGCAGTGTCTATTTCTAAATCAAATACGCTACGACGCTTGCCTTTAAAATAAGACCCCATGCGCTGACGATCGCCGTTAGGTTTATAAATGCTGACGCTATCTAGCCCCAGCGGTTTATCAAAAGTAAACACACCATGCGCTGCCGTGGCATCTACGGTTATCCAAAAGGATTCTTCAGTAGAAAGGTTAAATTCACTGGGCAACATCCATAGCGGGTGGGCTTGCACACTGGGCGCTAGTAAAGCTAACGACAGGGCAGTAGCACCTAACCAAGTTCTTTTTTTCATAATAAAACTCCTTAATGCCAGTTATTGGCTAATTTTAATGACTTACTTTAATCGTCATGCTGCCCAATTCTTCAGCAGCCTTAGTGGTATAAACTTGATTGCCTTCACCCTTACCTAGCGTGATGGTTTGGCGAACCCAACTACGGCTGCCGTGTTCGCGTGATGCTTCAATATTTAGGGTGTATTGACCAGCAGGAACCGCTTCACCCTGTTGGTTGGTGGCATCCCATTTCACCTCATGCTTGCCGGGGCGACGGGTGGCACCAGTCACGCTGTCTAATTCACCTTGGTCATAACGGCCAGCTTTACGCCACCAGCGGCGCATGTCTTTTAGCCAATCTGCTTCTTTGCGCCATACAGCAATTGTTTTAACTGTTTGGTCTTGGGCATCTTCCACCCAAACTGCCACGTAAGGGCGGTAATTCATTGAGCCTTCACTAACGGGCAAATTAACTTCAATACTCACTTCAGCTGCCAAAGCAGAAGAGACGCTGGTTAAGGCACTAATCAATACCAAAGCAGCTAGGGTTGTTACTTTTTTTGTTTGAATCATGACACCATCCAAAAATACAGAACCAGCATTAATAAAGTCCCCAAGCCACTGAGCATTAAGGTGCGGCTGCGGCGCTTAGGGTGAAATAAAACCAACCAAAAACCGGTTAAGGTGAAGAACAAAATAACCACGGCCGACAGGTCGATAAACCAGCTCCAAGCCTTATCGCTGTAACGCCCCATGTGTAAATCGTTCAACACAGCCATCCAGCCTAGTTTTTGGTTTTCATACCAAACCCGCTGCTCTTCAGGAAATACTTCCACCAAGGTGTAGCCACCAGGGCGCTTGACATCGAGTAGAAGCAAAGACTCATCGGCTAGCCATTGCACACTGAGTTCACCACCCGCCAAACCCTGCTCTTTTTTTAACCACTGCCAAATAGCCTGCCCCTGCATTTCGGCACTAGTGGCTTCAATGGGTATTGCTGCAAACTTTTCAGCCAAGGCTAATTCCACCTCTTGCGAGGCTTGCGGTGTAGGCAACCATTGGCGGTTATTTAGCGTGATACCGGTTAGGGTGAAAAACAGCAGAATAAACAGCATCAGCATCGAGCTATAAGCATGCAAAGGGCGAACCCAGCGCTGGCTACGAGAGAGCTTGTATTTAGGAAGAGAAAAACCTTTCATGACCACCAACTACGCAATGAGAACGATTAGCACTTAAATTTAATGGCGAAGCTTAACGCCATCAAGAAGCAAAATCAAATGAGATTTGCTATCAATTGTTGCTTGGTTTGATGTGGGGATATAGAAAGTGAATCAAATGACAATACTTCTTAATAACCTAGACAAACACTAATGAGAAAGATTACCATTACGGTTGTGGTCAGCCAGCCAAAAAAAAGTTCCATTTTTTTTAAAAAAATTGTGAATTCTGTTTCTAGCCAGCCAGCCTAAAAATAATTAAATTTTTTCGTCTGGAGATTCTACATAATGGTCCACCCTCAAAAAAAACCTTCTTTTTTAACCACGCCACTTAATGCGGCGATTGCTGCTTGTTTACTGGCTGGATCCAGTTCAGTTTTTGCAGATGCTTCTCAGAAAATGGATACGCTGGTGGTTACTGCTGCAGGTTATGAGCAAAAACTAACCGATGCGCCTGCTAGTGTTACGGTTATTACTGCTGATGAATTGCGTTCACGTCCTTACACCAATTTGCTAGATGCGATGCGTGATGTGGAAGGTATCGACCTAGGCACAGGCCAAGATAAAAGTGGCCAAGGTAGTATTGCTATGCGGGGTTTGGGCAGTGACTACACCTTGGTTTTAATTGATGGCAAGCGCCAAAACAACAATGGTGATATTTATCCAAACAACTTTGGTGGTTTTCAGTCAGCTCACCTTCCACCGCTGGATATGATTGAACGTATTGAAGTAGTACGTGGCCCTATGTCTACGCTTTATGGTGCTGATGCTATGGGTGGCGTTATTAATATTATTACTAAACGAGTTTCTGATAAGTGGGTTGGCTCAATTACTCATGGCCGCACTTTCCAAGAAAATTCAGATTTAGGCAATGAAACTACCACAGATTTTGCGGTATCTGGCCCGCTTGTTAAAGGTTTGTTAGGCCTTACAGTGCGTGGTTCTGTTTATGATAAAGAAGAATCGACACCTGAATACGCAGCAACAGCAGACCCAGATGGTAAAGTTTATCAGCCTAGTACTGGTTTTGGTGGCGGAGGAAAAACCTCAGATAACACTAACTACACTTCTGGTTTTCGTTTGGTCTTAACGCCTAATGCTCAGCATGAAGTTTTGTTAGATTATGATATTTCACGCCAAAAATACGACAATAGAGAAGCTCAGTTTGGTACTACAGATTCAGCAGAAACTATTTTAGCTAGGTCAGGGGTAGGCTATTCAGAAACCCAGCGTACTTCACGTGATCAAATGTCTTTAACGCATATTGGTAAGTGGGATTTGGGGCGTAGTGAAGTGACCTTAACGCACTTGGAAACTAAAAATGATGGTCGTTCTTTACCACTGAATATACAACAGCGTATTGCAGTTAGAGATCTGACAGGTACAGAGGCACAAAAGTTAGCCTGGATAGAAAAGAATTTACTGCCGCGCCCTAATCGTGATCTAGCCAGTAAAGGCTTAACCCTAGATGCTAAATTAGAAATGCCATTAGGTGATCACTTTGTCGTGGTGGGTGGTCAGGTTGTTGACCAAGAGATGACCGATAATGTTTTTGGCATGATTGGTACTGGCTATAAAGGTGGAGCAAAACAAGAGCACAAGCAGTTCTCGTTATTTGCTGAAGATAACTGGGCATTAACCAATGATTTCACTTTAACAGGTGGCTTACGTTACGACGATCACAATGAATTTGGAGGGCATTTTTCTCCCAGAGTTTATGGTGTGTATAACGTGACTAATGCTTGGACAGTTAAAGGTGGTGTAAGTACAGGTTATAAAACACCCAAAACTTCTGACTTGTATGCAGGCATTACGGGCTTTGGTGGTCAAGGGACTAGCCCTTGGGCAGGTAACCCAGACTTAAAACCTGAAACCAGTGTGAGTGGTGAACTAGCGGCGTATTTTACAGCAGATGAAGGGCATACTTTTAACGCAACGCTATTTATGACCCAGTTTAAAGATAAAATTCAAAATATAGATAACTGCCAAGATAACCCTTCTGGTAGCAAAGCCTGTGCCAATATTGATCCAAGGTGGATGGCCAGTACTGCTAAGGGTGGCTTTAACAGAAGTATTAACTATAAAGGCAATGTTTCAGAAGCTGAAATTAAAGGTTTAGAACTGGCTGGTCGTTACCTTCTGCCGTTTAACCTTTCTTTAAAAGCTAACTACACTCATACCGATACAGAAGTAACCAAAGGGCCAGCTAAAGGTCGTCCTTTAACAGGCAACCCAACCAGTGCTTCGGCTAGCTCTGCCGATACACCAGCTAAGCACATGGCAAACCTAACCTTAGATTGGCAGGCCAGCCAAGATCTAAATATGTATGTAGGCGTTTACGCTGAATCTGATCGTGTGCGTGGTTGGGATGCAGACGGTAAACACCTGCCCGACTATAAGGCTTACCAAGTTTTTCACCTAGGTGGCAGCTATGCTGTGTCTGAAACACTTACTCTTTCAGCTCGGGTGAACAACCTGCTTGATACTGATTTCTCAGACTACGAAGTGGATTGGGAAAAAGACAGTAATGGAAAGTGGGAACCAACTAAGTTGAATGATTACAAGGTGATTGATAAGTCACGTAACTTCTGGATTTCTGCCAATATGCGCTTCTAAAAGTATTTAAAACCCTAATTAAACCAGCCCTTCGAAAGATTGGCTGGTTTTTTATTCAGTACCGCTAGCAGTTTTTTGCTTCTCTATAGCCTGCATTTCTTGCTTCTTGTGCATTCTTAAAAATAACCCTGTTTCTTTTACTGACTTTTTCGTAACTAGGGCAATCAGGGCGGTGATAAATTTTAGAATTTTTATTACCACGCACACTTCCTTTATAAGTAGCGTTATCTACTTCTTGGCTAGGTATTGTTAGCTGGTGTGAAAATTGACTGGTATCAACATTAAGTTTTGCATCACCCAAAACCATATAAAGGGGCGCATGGTCTGAAACCTGCTTACGGCTTTTTTTATGGTTAAGGTTTAGTAGCCTAGGGAAATCTATAATTCCAGCATCCGTTATAACAAACGAAGTACCCTGCTTTACCCATATATTGTCGTAAAGGTTAGCAAAGGTTGCGTCTTTAGTGGAAAGGGTAGAAGCCCCTTGAGTGATTAAGGGGTAGGCGTATTGCTTTAGTAAATCCCAAGCAGCATTTGAAGGCGCTAAATTAAAGTCACCCATTAAGGCAAGAGGGGTGTCTGGGTAAACCTCACCTAGCCATAACCAGTAGTCGGCTAGTGCTTTAATTTCTGGGGTGCGGTCTTTTATGCCTTTGCCATACAAAATATGCACTGTGCCTAAGGCTAGTTCTTTATTAGTACGGCGTGATTTAAACTTGGCGGAAAAAGGTTCACGAATAAAGTGGTTTTCTCTATCTAGGTAAAGAGCTGCGCCTTCCAGGTATTCAACAGCAGATTCACGCCACAAAAAAGCATACATCTCTTTATAAGTTGTAGAGCCAACAGCATGGGAAGTTAAGCGCCCCCAAGGTTCTCCTGTTTGTTTTTCTAGTTGTGTTTCTAATAACTGAATACCTTCTTCAGTCATAACTTCTTGTACGGCTAGCAGGTCAATTTTACTAGCAATACTAGCAAGTGCTGGGTAGCTTTTATGCTGACCTTGGCCAAGACGTTGAATATTCCAAGTGCCTACTACTAAGTCGTGGGCAAATGCATGAAGCGGTAGAAGTAACGTGCAACTAAGCACAATTAAAAGGGGTCTTATTAAACTAACTAAACAATGAATGAATACTTTAATCAAGGGGTGTCCTTAAACTGTAAAAACTTTGTTTTGCTTGGAGTAACACTTGCATATTTGTTGAGACTACATTGGAGCTAGCACCTTAGTTACAGTTGCTCAAGGTTATTAAGGCAACCTTTGGCGTAATCCAAAATAGCTTGTTGCTGTTCAGGTGTTTTTTTAAGCCAGTTGGCAAACACCAGAGCAGTGCGTGGATTGTTGCCCAAGGTTGTTTGGTGTTGCTGCATAAAGTGCCAATACAGAGCATTAAGCGGGCAAGCTTCTTTTTCAGTAATTTTTGCTACTTTATAATGGCAAGTAGCGCAATAATCACTCATTTTATTTACATAGTTACCGCTGGCGGCATAGGCTTTAGAGCCAACAATTCCACCATCAGCAAATTGGCTCATGCCGCGTGTATTTGGCATTTCTACCCATTCCAGCGCATCAATATAAATGCCCAAATACCAAGCATCGACTTGGTCTGGGTTAATGCCTGTCAATAAGCAAAAATTTCCAGTAATCATTAAGCGTTGAATGTGGTGGGCATAGGCAAATTCTAACGACTGCTCTATTGCCTGCTGCATACATTTCATCTTGGTTTGGCCTGTCCAAAACCAAGAGGGCAAATCACGGTTAGCAGCCAAGGCGTTAAGGCTGGCGTATTCGGGCATATTCAGCCAATACACGCCACGCACAAATTCGCGCCAACCAAGAATTTGGCGAATAAAGCCTTCCACTTGGGCAAGGTCTATCCGTGGTTCGGCACAAAGAAGCTGTTCTTGCTGCTTGCGGTAATGTGCCAGTACAGTATTTACCACTAACTGTGGGCTAATCATTTTGCTGTTCAGGGCAAAGGATAGGCGTGAATGATACAGGCTCCATTGGCGATTGTTGCCCTGCTGTTTAAGTTGCCCCGTCATGGCATCTTGAAAGGTACCAAAAAAGGGTAAGCAAAAGTGGCAAAAGTAATCGAGTAATTCTTTTGCCTGCTGACGATTCACCGGCCATAACAAGCTGCTTTGAGCCTGCCCCAAGGTTTTAATTTGATGTTTTTCTAGCCGTTTAAGAATTTCACTAACATCATTAGTGAATAACAAGGGCTGTGGCACACTGGGCAAATCAGTGGCTTTTAGCTTGTTGCGGTTATTGGCATCAAAGTTCCATTGCCCACCTTCAGGCTGGCCTTCATCATCCATTAAAATTGCAAAACGCTGGCGCATTTTACGGTAAAAGGCTTCCATGCGGTGCTTCTTACCTTGGCTAAAATAACTGGGTAACTCTTCATCGGTTAAATAAAAGTGTTCGCTACTAACGCTTTGGCTGCTGATGCTGAGTTGTGCACTAAACACTGCTAACTGCTGACGTAAACGGTATTCATCAGGCCGTTGGTATTCAAAACATTGCACTTGATGTTGCTGAATTAAATGCGTGAGCAGTTGCGGTAAATCACTAAAAGCTTGGGTGTCATCCAAAGTTAAATGCAGTACTTTAAAGCCTGCTTTATCTAGTGCTTCAGCAAACTCCTGCATTCCTGCAAAAAATGCACAAATTTTTTGAACATGGTACACAACATAATCGGTTTCTTGGCGCAGCTCGGCAATTAAATAAAGTGTATTAGGGTCTTTATCCTTAAACCAAGAATGACTAGCGTTAAGCTGATCACCCAAAATTAAACGCAAGCGCTGGTAGCTTTTAGCCATATTTAGTGCATACCAACTTTAGAAAATAAGTTAATAACAACTACGCCAGGAAATAATAAGCCCCATACCCAAAATGCTTGCAAACTCTAACTTTTGACCAAAAACTAACCAGCCAACTAAAGAAATTAAAACAATGCCTAAGCCAGCCCAAATGGCATAGGCAATGCCAACAGGAATGGTTTTTAAAGTAAGGGAAAGAAAGTAGAAGGCAATAGCATACCCAAAAATGACTAGCAGGCTAGGCCAAAGCTTTGTAAACCCCATGCTTGTTTTCAAGCTAGAGGTTGCTACTACTTCAGCAACAATTGCAGCACCAAGAAACAACCAGTTTTTCATTTAGCCCTCGAACCCAAGTGTGGGCAACATTATAAAAGAAAATAACAACAATAACTGTATTTTTTGCCCCAAAACTTGCAGGGAAGTCACTAATCTGTCATTTTAATTGAACGTTCATTCAATAGATAGAAGGTGGGCTAGATGCCAAAGGTCGGCATGCCAGAAATTCGTAAGTCTCAGCTAATACAAGCTACCATCGAAGCAATTAATGATGTTGGTTTACACAAAGCAAGTGTTGCCATGATAGGTCGCTATGCGGGTGTTTCGCCCTCTATCATCAATCATTATTTTGGTGGCAAAGATAGCCTGCTTGAAGAAACCATGCGCTCCATCTTAAAAGACCTCTCTGCTGCCATTACCTACCGATTAGCCAAAGTTAGCAAAAAGGATGTACCTGCCAGAATTATTGCCATAGTGGAAGGTAATTTTGATCCCAAACAATTAGATAGCAAGGTTGTTAAAACCTGGCTAACTTTTTGGTCTCACGCCATGCACATGCCCCCGCTACATCGGCTACAAAGAATTAACGAGCAGCGCCTCCTTTCTTATTTACGTTATGAACTCAAACAAGTAGTTGAGCACCAAGAAGCTAATTTTATAGCTCAAGGTGTGGCGGCTCTAATTGATGGTATTTGGCTAAGGGGTGCGCTTTCACCCGAAGGCATTAACAAAAACCTAGCCGAGCAGCTAATTTTAGACTATTTACAGCACCGCCTTCCTAGCCAGGTATTTGAAAACCATAGGGCAAACCAAACTACCGGCCACTCACTCTAATCCTTAAATAAAATCCCAAGGTCATTTCATGTCTGTTACACAACATTATATTCATGGTGCTTATTATACCGAGCCACCTAAAGAAACTTTTAATTCTATTAATCCAGCAACCGGCGAAGTAATTGCCTCAGTGGCGCAAGCCGACCAAACCGTAATGGATGCAGCAGTTGCCTCAGCAGCAGAGGGGCAAGCAATTTGGGCTGCCATGACGGGTATTGAGCGAGGTCGAATTCTCAATAAAGCGGTTGCTTTGCTACGTGAGCGTAACGATGAATTAGCCAAGCTAGAAGTTATGGATACGGGTAAACCCATTCAAGAAGCTGAAGCGGTCGATATAGTTACGGGTGCTGATGTTATTGAATACTACGCAGGCCTAGCAGATAAAATTCAAGGCAGTCATCAACAGCTTAATGAACAAAACTTTTTTTATACACGTCGCGAACCCTTAGGTATTTGTGGCGGTATAGGTGCTTGGAACTACCCAATTCAAATTGCCTGCTGGAAATCAGCACCCGCTTTAGCGGCTGGTAATGCCATGATTTTTAAGCCGTCTGAAGAAACGCCACTAAGTGTTTTAAAACTAGCAGAAATTTATACCCAAGCGGGTGTACCAGCAGGCGTATTTAATGTGGTTCAAGGTGATGCGCGGGTCGGTCAAATGCTCACCAGCCACCCAGCTATAGCAAAAGTCTCTTTTACTGGCGAATGTGGAACGGGCAAAAAAGTCATGAGTGATGCTGCTAAAACACTCAAGCAGGTCACTATGGAATTAGGTGGCAAGTCACCCATGATTATTTTCCCAGATACTTCGATCGACCAAGCGGTATCAGGCGCCATGCTGGCAAACTTCTATACTCAAGGCGAGGTATGCACTAATGGTACTCGTGTTTTTGTGCACGAAGAAATTTATGACGCCTTTTTAGAAGAATTAAAAACGCGCACCGAGCAGATGATTATTGGTGACCCAACCCATCCAGACACTCAGGTTGGTGCCCTTATTTCTGAAGACCATCTGCAAAAGGTTCTTGGTTACCTAGTAGCAGCCAAACAAGCCGGTGCAAGGCTCGTTTGCGGTGGCGAAAGAGCGACTGTCAAAGGTTTAGAGAAGGGTGCTTTTGTTAAACCTACCGTATTTGCTGATTGCACAGATGCTATGCCGCAAGTGATTGATGAAATTTTTGGGCCTGTCATGTCTGTTCTTAAATTTACGAGTGAAGATGAAGTAATTACACGCGCTAATGCAACAAAATATGGCTTAGCGGCTGGGGTATTTACTAAAGATTTTGGACGTGCGCATCGAGTCATTAATCGCCTACAAGCAGGCATTTGCTGGATTAATACTTGGGGTGCTTCACCAGCAGAAATGCCTGTTGGGGGTTATAAACACTCAGGTGTAGGTCGTGAAAATGGCTTGGAAACGTTAAATCATTACACCCAACTTAAAAGTGTATTCGTAGAAATGGGCGAAATAGAGCGCCCCTATTAATTAATGGTTTTAATTAAATAATTAGCTGAGTAAAGGCAAGATGAACCAAACATTTGATTATATTATCGTCGGAGCCGGTTCTGCTGGTTGCGTATTAGCAGACAGATTAACCGAAGATGGCCAGCACCAAGTACTCCTGCTTGAAAAAGGCGGCAGTGATAAAAGTATTTTTGTGCAAATGCCAACAGCTTTATCCTACCCAATGAATACTGAACGTCTGTGCTGGCAGTTTCATACTGAGGCAGAGCCAGGCATAGATAACCGCTCGTTACACACGCCGCGTGGCAAAACCTTAGGCGGTTCTTCATCGATTAATGGCATGGTTTATGTACGCGGTCATGCTTGTGATTATGAAGAGTGGGTAGCAGAAGGTGTTAAGGGTTGGGATTACCAAAGCTGCCTTCCCTACTTTAAACGTGCCGAAACTTGGGAAGGTGGCGCTGATGATTACCGTGGTGGTGATGGGCCTTTAGGTGTTTGTAATGGTAATAAAATGTCACTTAACCCGCTTTACCAAGCCTTTATAGATTCCGGTGTAGATGCTGGTTATGGTGCAACTGAAGACTATAACGGTTACCGCCAAGAAGGCTTTGGTGCTATGCACATGACGGTAAAAAACGGAATACGTAGTTCAACTTCTAACGCTTACCTAAGACGCGCATTAAAACGTTCTAACCTAACCCTGTTAACGGGTGTTCATACTCGAAAAATACTGACGGACTCCACCAGTAATACACCCGTTGCAACAGGTGTTGAATTTGATCACAAGGGTAAAACCAAAACTGCTCAAGCCAAAATTGAAGTTATCTCTGCAGCAGGTTCGATAGGTTCACCGCAACTTCTACAGTTATCAGGTATTGGTCCCAAAGCAGTATTAGAAAAGGCAGGGGTTGAATTAGTTAAAGACCTACCCGGTGTGGGCGAAAACCTACAAGACCATTTAGAAGTTTATTTTCAGTATCGCTGTAAACAGCCCATTACTTTAAATAGTAAGCTTAACTTTGTTAGCAAAGGCTTAATAGGTACGCGCTGGATTTTATTCAAAAATGGTTTAGGCGCTACTAACCACTTTGAATCTTGTGCCTTTATTCGCTCCCGCAAAGGTTTAAAATGGCCAAATATTCAATACCACTTTCTACCCGCTGCCATGCGCTACGATGGCAATGCGTCATTTAAAGGCCATGGCTTTCAAGTTCATGTTGGGCCTAATAAGCCGTCTAGTCGTGGCCGTGTAAAAATAAAAAGTGCCGACCCCTACCAAGCCCCCAGCATTTTATTCAACTACCTAACCGAACAACAAGACATTGAAGATTGGCGAGCCTGCATTCGTTTAACCCGTGAAATAATCGGCCAAAAATCAATGGACGTTTATCGAGATGATGAGATTCAGCCAGGAATAGATATAACCAGCGATGAACAAATCGATGCTTGGGTGCGTGCCAATGTGGAAAGTGCTTACCACCCTTCTTGTACCTGCAAAATGGGTGCAGAAGATGACCCCATGGCAGTGCTGGATAGTGATTGCAAGGTACGCGGTGTAGGCAAACTACGTGTCGTAGACTCCTCAGTATTTCCGACCATTACCAATGGCAATGTCAACGCACCGACCATTATGGTTGCTGAAAAAATTGCCGATAATATTTTACAGAAAGTACCCCTACCCAAAGCTGATGTAGCTGTTTGGATTCACCCTGACTATAAAAATACCCAACGTTAATAATCACTTTAGAAGGAAAAACAATGAGTTTTAAAAAAGCATTACCCATTAAAAAGGCATTAACAAAAGTACTGGTTGCAACAATTGCCACCCTTTCTATCAGCGCCTTTTCTGTAGCTCATGCTAATAGCTGCTCTGAGGTTCGCTTCTCCGATGTGGGCTGGACAGATATTACTGCCACCACAGCAATAACTACTGAAATAGTGAAGGGCTTAGGCTACTCACCCAAAACCCAGTTGTTATCTGTACCTGTAACCTATAACTCTTTAGCTTCTGGCGAATTAGATGTGTTTTTAGGCAACTGGATGCCAACTATGGAAGCTGATATTGCCAAATACCGTGCAGAAGGCACCGTTGAAACGGTTCGCACTAACCTAGAAGGTGCTAAATATACCCTAGCTGTTAACAAAGCAGCTTATGACGGTGGCGTACGTAGCTTTGCCGATATCGTTAAATATAAGAAAAAGTTTCGTAGCAGAATCTACGGTATTGAACCAGGCAATGATGGCAACCGTTTAATTCAAGATATGCTTGATCAAAATGCTTTTGGTCTAAAAGGCTTTAAATTAATTGAATCATCCGAAGCTGGTATGTTGTCTGAAGTTCAACGTGCGGAACGCAGAAATAACTGGGTCGTTTTTCTAGGTTGGGAACCCCACCCCATGAATAGTAACTTTGCTATTGAGTATTTAGATGGTGGCGATGATTGGTTTGGTCCAGATTTTGGCGGCGCAACTGTGTTAACTAACACCCGTAAAAATTACAGCCAAGAGTGCCCAAATATGGGCAAGCTGTTAAATAACTTAGAGTTTTCATTAGCTATGGAAAACGAAGTAATGGGCGCTATTTTAAATGACAACAAAAAACCTCAGCAAGCCGCCAAAGAGTGGTTGAAAAATAACCCAGCTGCTTTAAATGGTTGGTTAAAAGGTGTAAACACCTTAGATGGTAAGCCTGGTCTTGCAGCAGTAAAAAGCTATCTAGCTATTCAATAAGTTTAATCTAGCCCTTAACGCTAGGAGTTACATTCCTAGCGTTATTCATTCAATTTACTTATTTACTACTGCTATTTGCTTTTATGCAGTAGTAGGTTTATCGAAAAATCTACTCGGATATCCAATATGAACTGGATTATTGAACACAAAGTTCCCATGGGACAATGGATAGAGTCTTTTGTCGACTGGTTAGTAGGCAACGCTGCTGGTTTCTTCGATGCTATTTCATTTTCTTTAGAGTGGCTTATTCTTGGTGTAACAGACATTCTTTTATTAAGTCCGCCTAGCTTGCTTATAACCTTAACAGCAGCTTTAGCTTGGTGGCTGCAACGCTCTTTGGGTTTAGTTGTTTTTATAGTCTTATCACTTCTATTAATTGCCAATCTCGGTTATTGGTCAGAAATGATTGAAACCCTGGTTTTAGTATTAATGGCTGCTTTTATTTGTGTTTTGTTTGGTATTCCGCTTGGGATACTGGCAGCGCATTATCCAAAATTTCATACTATCATTCGTCCAGTATTAGATTTAATGCAAACCATTCCTACTTTTGTTTATCTAATACCTACTTTAATTTTATTTGGTTTAGGGGTCGTACCTGGCTTAATTTCTACCATTATTTTTGCAATAGCTGCCCCTGTACGTTTAACCGCTTTAGGCATTAGCAGCGTGCCCGAAGAGCTGCTTGAAGCCGGTAAAGCCTTTGGAGCTACACGCAGAAAACTTTTATTTAAAGTCGAGCTACCAGCAGCCATGCCCAACATTATGGCTGGTGTAACCCAGTGCATTATGTTGTCTTTATCCATGGTGGTGATTGCTGCACTGGTTGGTGCAGATGGATTAGGTAAGCCTGTAGTACGTGCTTTGAACACCGTTAATATTGCCCAAGGCTTTGAAGCAGGTTTAGCTATTGTATTAGTTGCAATTATGCTCGACCGTTTATGCAAGCAACCTAACCGTAACAATTAAGGAGCCTTAACCATGAACATGATTGAAATAGAAAATCTAGATGTGGTATTTGGCAATAACCCTGAACAAGCCTTAAAGCTTTTAGATGAAAACCTTTCGCGTGAAGAAATAATTGATAAAACCGGATCGGTTGTTGGTGTTCAAAACGCTAATCTCACCATTAAACAAGGCGAGATTTGTGTACTAATGGGGCTTTCTGGTTCAGGTAAATCTAGCCTTTTGCGTACCTTAAATGGTTTGAATCCCATTACTCGCGGTAGTTTAAGAGTAAAAGATAAAGAAGAAGGTACTATAGACATAGCTACCTGCGATGAAAATACGCTACGCCATTTAAGAACTAACCGTATTTCTATGGTTTTTCAAAAGTTTGCCCTGATGCCTTGGTTAACCGTGGCTGAAAACGTAGCTTTTGGTTTAGAAATGAAAGGCATTAATAAGCGTGAACGCTTAGAAAAAGCCAAAGAAAAGTTAGAAATGGTGGGTTTAGATCAGTGGGCCAACTCTAAACCCCATGAATTATCGGGTGGTATGCAGCAACGTGTAGGCTTAGCCAGAGCCTTTGCCATGGATACCGACATTCTTTTAATGGATGAGCCTTTTTCAGCATTGGATCCACTCATTCGTAGCCAGCTGCAAGATGAATTGCTTGAGCTGCAACAGAAGATGAAAAAAACCATTTTGTTTGTTAGCCATGATTTAGACGAAGCACTAAAAATTGGTACTAACATCGCCATTATGGAGTCAGCCAAAATTATTCAGCACGGCACGCCAGAAGATATAGTGCTTAACCCTAAAACCCCTTATGTAGAAGCTTTTGTTGCCCATACCAACCCACTGAATGTTTTAGGTGGGGATACTTTAATGACCAATAAAGAAGACTTAGCCGTCGATAAAGATAGGCTAATTATAGATCGTAATCAGGGTTACTGGGTTAGTTTGCAAGAAGGCAAGATTTTAAAGGCTGGCAAGGGTGAGCAAGAGCTGCCTTATGTTGCTTGGCAAGCAGGTGATGGTGAGCAGGGTAAGTTTGCTGTTGCTAGTTCAGCGATAGGTATGCGTGATGCCATTAACCTGCGCTACACCAGTCGTTTACCTGTATTGCTTACCCAAGACGAGCAGTTTGTCGGTGTATTAAACGACAACAATTTTTACTATGCACTGCTAGGTAAACACTTTGTTGCTGACTAGTTTGTTAGGCTTAAGCAACGTTAATTAACCAGAACCAAGTTAGTTTAAATTAACTTGGTTCTGGTTGAGGTTATTTTAAAGCTTAAACTTTTTTACTAACGCTTCTAAGGCTTCTGCGCGCTTAACTAAAGCCAAGTTCACCGTTTGGGTTTGTTCAGTTGAACTGCTGCTTTCTGTAGCTAGGTCGTTAATTCTAACCATGCTCTGGCTAATTTCTACAGCAACACTGTTTTGTTCACGTGCAGCCTGAGCTATTTGCAAGCCATGTTCATTAACAGAGGTTACGCTAAAGCTAATATTGTCTAAGGCTTTACCTGCGGCCTCGGCTTGATTAACACAAGCTTCTGCCTGCTTAGTGCCTTGGTAAATTGCCTTAGATACATCGGTTGCTGCTGCTTGTACTTCGGCAATAATTTGGTCTATTTCACCCGTTGCTTGCTGTGTTCTGCTCGCTAGCTGGCGTACTTCATCTGCAACTACAGCAAAACCACGGCCTTGTTCACCTGCTCTGGCAGCTTCAATGGCTGCGTTTAATGCTAAGAGGTTGGTTTGTTCAGCAACGGCTGAAATTGTTTCAATTACCTTACCTATATTTTGGCTGCCAGTATCTAAACGCTCAATAACACCTAACATATTATTCATTTGTAAAGATAAGTTGTTAATGGCTTTTATGGTACTAGTTACCTCTTCTTGGCCTTTTTGTGTTTCTGCTTGCGCTTGCTCAGTTGCACTTAAGGTTGCATCGGCGTGTTCGGCCATTTCAGCAGAAGAAGCTGCCATTTCATTACTTGCTGAAGCGACTTGGTCTGTTTCTGCTAGCTGTGAATTAGCTAACTGTCGGCTTTGTTGGCTGTTAGCTAGCATTTGATCGGCTGCAGTTGCTAGGTTGTTAGCCGTTTCTGTGACTTCACCTATTACATGCGCTAGGGTTTCCGTATGGGAGTTAAATGCTCCAAAAAGACTACCTAGTTCATCTTTGTATTTAGTGCTTAAGCGTAGGGTTAAGTCGTTTTCCATGCTTTTAAGGCGGCTTACACTTCTAGCAATAGGGCGAACAACAGAGCGTTGTACCTGCAAAGCAACGCTAGTACCCATGCCTAGGATTAATAAAATTAATAAACCCATAAATATCCAAGCGGTAAAAGTTGCTTTGGCAACCTGCGCTTCAATAATGGCTGCTGGTTCACCTAGTAGGTGTACACCTACCGGCTGACCTTGGTTATTTAGAATAGGTAGGCTGGTAGCAAACCAGTTGGCTGTTAGCTCGGTTTTTGCTTTTTGTAGGTGGTTTAAATTCAAGCTGCTAGCAAAACCTCTTGCTCTTTCGTTAAACCAACGATCATTAGCTAAAAGGTAGTCACCAATAGCCATATTTTTAGCAATACCTGGTGACTCTTGGGCAACGCTTTGGTTAAGCAGCATAATGTAGGCTTGACCATCGCCTTCAAAATCGCGGCTAACACTGCCAACACCCTGCAATACTTCTAGGCTACCTAGGTATTGACCATCATAAAAAATAGGGGCAAGGCCACGTACTGCAAAGCCACTGCGTCCTGTTTCATCAGAGCTGGCAAAGGGGCGTTTTTCAGCAAGCATTTTTTGGATGCTAGGACGAAATAATAAATCATCGCCATGAAGGTTAGGGTTCCAGTTACGCAACCAAGACTTACCTTCAGCGGTATGAATTTGAACTTTTAAACCACGGTAATTAGTTGTTTTAGCATAGTGTTTTACTAGGTCATTAAGAATAACTTCAACTTCGCTTCGCACATCTGCGTAAAGGTATTCTTGAATAAGCTGGTTTTTAGCCAGCATAACTGCCAAGCCTAAGCCGAACTCTTCTTTAGCTTTTAAGCGTTCTTGCAAAATAATTTGTAGGTTTTTGCTGCGTTCTTGCATCGCTTCTGTGGCAAGGTCATTCCTATGATTTAAAGTGTAAAACAGGCCGATAAGTAAAAAAATACCACCAGAAACTATAATTGAAGCCAGCAACCTTTGGCGAAGGGTTAGCGATGTAAACACTGTAATTCTCCTTGTATTCATCGTTTAAAGCGAAAAGAACCTAATGTTGGTATTAGTTAGCGGTGCATAATACAAAAGATTACATATTAACGCCATTTCAAAACAAAGCTAGGTGTTTTGTTAAGGACGTTCTAATATTTGTGGACCAGGTCCTTTTTCTGCCAATTTATCCTTGGGATTGCGTAGAGGGCACTCCTTTAAAGAAAGGCAACCACAGCCTATACAGTTATCTAGCTCATCACGTAAGCGCTCTAAGCGTTTAATGCGTTGGTTAATGCCTGCTTGCCATTCGGCAGCTAAGGTTTTCCATTCATTTTCATTTAATTTTGCGCCTGCCTGATAAGCACTGAGAGTTTTTTGTATTTCTTCTAAAGTCATGCCTGTGCGCTGCGCAACCCTAATAATGGCAATATAGCGTAAAACAACAGAAGGGTATTGGCGGTGATTACTGGCATTACGAGTAGAAGTAATTAAGCCTTTTGATTCATAAAAATGAATAGTAGAAATAGCCACGCCACTACGTTTAGCCACTTCACCAATACTCAGTATTCGATTACCGTTAACCATTTAAGTTACTCATCTGTATTCCTAATAAGTCTTCTTAAAAACTAATACTTGACCTCAAGTTAAGTTGAGGCTGTATAAGTGTACTCACTTCTTGGTAAAGCACCAAGGTAGACTTTACAAAAGCTGAGTGGAGAAGGTTGGATGAAGGCGTCATCAGGTTTTAAATCAATTATTCTTGTGTGCTTTGTTTTAACTATATTAATAACCGGCTTGTGGTACTGGCAACAAAGTAGGCAAGCGCAAGGTGGCTGGGCTGGTGGTGGACCCATTGATGTAATCGCTACCCGCTTAAAATCTGAAGCAGCTCCGGTGAACTTAAAAGCCCTAGGTGAACTTCGTGCAGTGCAGCAGGTTAGCTTGTCAGCAGAAATGGAAGGACGGGTAACGGCTATTTTATTTGAGTCAGGACAAAAGGTAAAAGCTGGGAGCTTGTTAGTGCAACTGGATGATACGCTAGAGCAGGCTGAGCTAGCTGCAGCACAAGCCAGAGCAACTTTTACTCGTCATCAGTATGCAAGAACTAAAGAACTAGCCAGCACAGGTGCTACCTCCCAAGAAAGGTTGCAACTGCATTTGTTTGAGCGTGACCAAGCCGCAGCACAGGTTAAACAGCTTCAAGCCCGTATTCGTCATAAACGTATTTATGCTCCTTTTGATGGCAAGCTAGGTTTACGCCTGATAGATCAAGGCCAGTACCTAAACCCTAGTGAAACCATTGTTAGTCTAACGAATTTAAACCAGCTGTATGCAAACTTTGATTTGCCTCAAGAGGAGCTGGCCAGAGTAAAGCTTGGGCAAAGTGTTTTGGTGGATGCTGATTTAAGTGAAGTTGGACCCATTAAAGCAACCCTGACCGCGCTAGAGCCACAAGTTAACCGAGACACGCGCAGTGCCACAATTCAGGCCAAGTTAGCTAACCCGCAAGGGATTTTGCAACCGGGCATGTATGCAACTATGACGATTCTTTTACCACCAGAACCTGATGCACTTATTTTACCTGCTTCGGCTGTGACGACTTCTGCTTCGGGAGATACTGTCCTAGTTGTGCGTAACCTGAATGCTGAGCAGGTGGGGCAGGCCGAAATTGTGCCAGTTGTTGTTGGTCGCAGAGTGGGTGATCAAGTTGTGATTGCTCAAGGTTTGCAAGCGGGCGACCTGGTAGTAACTGAAGGTCAGCTAAGAGTTCGCCCTGGTGCTGATTTACGTGTGGTGAAAAAGTAATGAAATTTACTGATTTATTTATTAAGCGACCCATTCTTTCTATTACTTTAAGTACACTTATTTTACTGGTTGGCTTGGCGGCTTTTTTCTCTTTGCCTACACGCCAGTACCCGGCCATGGAAAGTGCCACGATTGTAGTTACCACTAACTTCCCCGGTGCTTCACAAGAGGTAATGCTTGGTTTTGTGACTACGCCCCTAGCTCAAGCGATTGCAGGCGCTAGTGGTATTGAGTATTTAGTTTCTAATTCCACTAGGGGACGCAGTGAAATTAAAGCCAAGTTAGTACTCAATGCCGATACTGACCGCTCCATGACCGAAGTACTAGCTAAAGTGCAACAGGTTAAATACCAGCTTCCTGAAGGGGTTTATGACCCAGAAATTAACACCATCACCGATGGGGTTTCGGCTGTTCAGTACCTAGCTTTTATGAGTGAGCAACAGTCTATACCTGAAATCTCAGACTTTGTAGCTAGGGTTGCACAACCCTTGTTAACCTCAGTGCCTGGGGTGGCCTCGGCTGAAATAGGCGGTGGCCAAACCCTAGCCATGCGTTTGTGGGTAGACCCTATCAAGCTAGCAGCAAGGGGTTTAACTGCCAGCGACCTTGCTCAAGCTTTACGAGTGAACAATGTGCAAACTGCTGCAGGTGTATTGCGTGGCGAAGATGA
Source organism: Marinospirillum minutulum DSM 6287 (assembly GCF_000422325.1). Lineage (GTDB taxonomy): Bacteria > Pseudomonadota > Gammaproteobacteria > Pseudomonadales > Halomonadaceae > Marinospirillum > Marinospirillum minutulum. The sequence goes on along the minus strand of NZ_AULO01000008.1, from coordinate 227,869 downwards.
TTTGATTGCCATTACAGCCACCACTGATAAGCGCAGTGTTGAAGAGTTTAAAAACCTAGTGATTAAACGTGCAGCAAACAGGCTGGTAAGGCTTGCAGATGTAGCCACGGTAGAACTGGATGGTGATAGTTTTAATAATAGTTTTTTTAATGATGGGCAGCGGGGTGTGGCAGTGATTATTTCACCCACGCCCGATGGTAACCCTTTAGAAATTGTTGCTGGAGTTAATGCACTCCTTCCCGATATTCAAAGAGTTGCACCGCCAGGCCTAGAGGTGATTAATAATTTTGATACGGCACGCTTTGTTAACGCTTCTATTGATGAAGTAATGGAAACCTTGCTTATAGCGGTGTTTATTGTTATTGCGGTTATCTTCCTGTTTTTAGGTACTTTCCGTGCGGTGATTATTCCACTGGTGACCATTCCTTTATCGTTAACTGGCGTAGCTGCCTTAATGTTAGCTTTTGGTTTTTCTATTAATCTACTGACCTTACTGGCAATGGTGCTAGCCATAGGTTTGGTGGTCGATGATGCCATAGTGGTAGTAGAGAATATTCATCGGCATATTATAGAAGGCTTATCACCTGCCAAGGCGGCTATTATTGGTACGCGTGAGATTATTTGGCCAGTCATAGGTATGACTTTAACCCTAGCTGCTGTTTATGCACCCATAGGTATGATGGGTGGAATTACCGGTGCGTTGTTTAAAGAGTTTGCTTTTACTTTAGCTGGCTCGGTGATTATTTCAGGCGTTATAGCACTAACTTTGTCGCCTATGATGAGTAGTTACCTATTAAATGCCGAATTAAATGAAGGGCGTTTTTCACAAGCAGTAGAGCGCAGTATGAACAAAGTTTCAGCGGCTTATGGTCGTTTGCTGGGTCATGTACTGGCAGCTCGTGCTGCGGTACTTATTGTGTGTTTGGTGGTGTTGGGTGGCATAGCGGTTTTGTTTATGGGGGTAGAAAGAGAGCTAGCACCTGGCGAGGACCAAGGTTTTGTGTTTATTCAAACCAAAGGCCCACAATATGCCAACCTAGAATATACCGAGCAGGTGGCCTATGCCGTTGAAGAAGTCTTTCAACAAATGCCAGACTATACCGGTTCATTTTTAGTGAATGGTACGGGTAGTCAAAACATGGGTTTTGGCGGTATTGTTTTAAAAGACTGGAAAGAGCGGCAGATGAGCAGCGATGCAGTAGAAGGTGCGCTGAATGCTCGTAGCGCGAATATTACCGGTGCCTTTATGACGGCTTTCCAGCCAGCGGCCTTACCTTCAGGCAGTGATGGTTTGCCGCTACAAATGGTGTTGCGTTCTCCCGCAAGTTTTGAAGAACTTTATGGCGTGTTAGAAGGCATTAAAGGGGCAGCTTGGGGTAGCGGCTTATTTGCTTTTGTGGATAGCAACCTAGCTTTTGATAGTCCTCAAGCCAAAATTAGTGTTAATGCAGATAAGGCGGGTGAACTCGGTGTAAGTATGCAGGCTATAGCTGATACCCTAGCCGTCTTGGTGGGCGAGGGTTATATCAATCGCTTTAACTGGTTTGATCGTTCTTATGATGTTATTGCCCAGGTGGCGCAAGACCAACGCCGTGCTCCTGATGACTTGCTAGGCTATTATGTGCGTACTGCAAGCGGTGGTTTAGTGCCCTTAGCCAGTGTAGTCGATGTAAAGATTCAGGCAGGAGCAAATAGTCTGCCTCAGTTTAATCAGATGAATGCAGTAACTCTATCGGGGGTACTTTTGCCTGGTGTGACTGTTGGGCAAGCAGTGAGCTTTTTACAGGGTTTACCCTTGCCACCTGGAGCACAACTAGATTGGCTTTCTGATAGTCGCCAGTTTGTTAAAGAGGGCAACCGTTTAGTTATTTCCTTTGGCTTTGCTTTGGTGGTTATTTTCTTTGTGTTAGCTGCTCAGTATGAAAGCTTTCGTGACCCATTGGTTATTTTGGTAACCGTACCCTTGGCCATTTGTGGTGCTTTACTACCCTTATGGTTAGGTTATGCCACCTTGAATATTTATACCCAAATCGGTTTGGTTACTTTAGTTGGCCTAATTTCTAAGCACGGTATCTTAATGGTGTCTTTTGCAAATGCTATTCAAGAAAATGAAGGTTTAGCGCGTTTAGAGGCCATGCACAAAGCAGCCATTATACGTATGCGACCTATACTGATGACAACTGCAGCCATGGTTGCTGGTTTAGTTCCTTTGTTGTTTGCTACAGGCGCTGGCGCTGAAAGCCGTTTTTCAATTGGTATAGTGGTGGTTTGTGGGTTGTTAATAGGTACGCTCTTTACTTTGTTTGTGTTGCCTACGGTTTATAGCCTACTCGCTAGAGATCACCGCCCAATGGCTAGGTCTAAACGCGCAATAGAACTAGCTGAGACAATTCCATCTTCTAGCTAACGCAACCTTTGCTTGCTGCTCAACTTAATTTAATAGTGGTTATCATTAGTGAGTTGAGCAGCAACTAAGCTATTTTTTATAACGGTTAAAGTTACTGCTGCTTGTTTCTTCGCGGGTGTAGAAAGTTACCGAAGCTGTATGATAGGGGTAATTATTCGCTGAACTAATGGAGAACTCATGGCTGAATTAAACACCTTGCAAATTGACACGGGTGCTAACCCAGAATACACCGTTATTTGGTTACATGGTTTAGGGGCAAGTGGGCACGATTTTGAACCCCTAGTACCAGAATTTGCTTTTTCCAAAAATACGCCTGTTCGTTTTATTTTTCCTCATGCGCCAGAGTTGCCTGTCACTGTTAACGGTGGAATGGTGATGCCTGCTTGGTACGATATTCTAGCCATGGACATTGACCGCAAAGTCGATGTTGAGCAATTAAAAAAATCTGCAAACCTAGTGGCAGCTTTAGTCGAAGCTGAAATCGACCGAGGTGTACCCAGTAAAAACATTATTATTGGTGGTTTTTCTCAAGGTGGTGCAGTGGCCTATGAGCTGGCGCTTAGTTATCCCAAGCCTTTGGGCGGGCTTTTTGCTTTATCTACCTACTTTGCCACGGCTGACACCATTAATTTAAGTGAAGCTAATCGTAGCCTTCCTATTTTTGTTGCTCATGGAAGTTTTGATCCTGTGGTAGCGGAAGCTTTAGGGCAAACAGCCGTAAAACATTTACAAACAATGGGGTATCAGCCCGAATACCAAAGCTATGGTATGGATCATAGCCTTTGTCTAGAAGAAGTAAGGGATATGGATGCTTTTTTGGCTAAGGTTATTGCTTAAGAGTCGTTAATAAATACCCAAGTCTAATCTATTGACAGGATTTACTATGAAAAACATACAAATTGATATTGTTTCTGATATTGCCTGCCCTTGGTGTGCCATAGGTTATGCACGGCTGGAAAAAGCAATGCAGCAGTTGGCGTCTGAGTTTAAATTCACTGTGGAATGGCGTGCCTTTGAGCTGAATCCAGATCACAGCGGTGAGGGCGAACCTATTTTACCAGCCTTAGCTAAAAAGTATGGCCGTAGTGAAGAAGAATTACATGCTACCCAAGCACAAATGATGACTATTGCTAGAACGCTAGGTCTGAACTTTGAAAAAATACAGCAGCGCTTAACTTGCAATACTTTTGATGCTCACCGTTTAGTTAAATGGGCTAGAGAAGAAGGCAAGCAAACTGAAATGAAGCAAGCATTGTTTGAAGTGTATTTTGGTGAGGCTAGGGTGGTTTCTGACCAAGACGTTTTATTAGCTTGTGTTGAAGCAATAGGGCTAGATACCACAAAAGCTAAACAACTACTAGAGTCAGACCAATATGCCGCCAAGGTTAGAGAAGAAGAAGCCACTTACCAGCAGGCGGGTATAACTTCTGTGCCAGCATTTATTATTAACAACAAGCATCTAATTTCTGGCGCTCAAGAAACAGCGACTTTTGTGCAAGTGTTACGTGAGCTAAATGCATAATTTAAGGTTTTAAATGACTAATAACGACCCTATACGTTGGCGAATTCTTGCTGTTTTGCTTATGGCAATTTTTATGTCGCTATTAAGTGTAAGCGTGGTGAATGTTGCCTTAGCTTCTATTCAAGAAGGGTTGAACGCCAGCCGCTCTGATATTCAGTGGGTGTTATCAGGCTATGCGCTTACCTTTGGTGTGGTGCTGGTAAGTGCAGGGCGAGCTGGCGATTTAATGGGGCGGGGTGGTTTTTTTATTCTTGGCTTGATTATCTTTATTACTGCTTCGATAGCCGCAGGTTTAGCTCCTGATGCTCACTGGCTTAATGGGGCGCGTTTTGTGCAGGGTGTGGGTTCTGGTTTTATGAACCCTCAGGCGGTAGGAATGATTCAGCAGTATTTTCAAGGACCAGAGCGGGGGCGTGCTTTTGGACTTTTTGGTACTACGGTGGGCGTTTCTGTTGCCATTGGTCCTGTTATTGGTGGGCTGCTCATTCAACTGGGTGGTGCGGAACTTGGCTGGCGCCTGACTTTTCTTATTAATCTACCTGTGGGTTTAATAACACTGGTGCTTGCTTTCTTGTGGTTTCCACGCCCTTTAATACATAAGCCTAAACTTAAAGAGCACAAGGGGTTAAGTTCCTTAGATCCTATAGGGGCTGTGTTATTGGGTTTAGGTGTGTTGGCATTTTTGTTTCCCTTTGTTGAATCGCATCCATCGGGTTTGCTTTGGTTGTTAGTTCCTGTGGGGTTGTTGTTATTTTACATTTGGGTGCGCTGGGAGCGTTGGTACACCTTGCGTGGCTATAGCCCTATGGTTGATTTAAAAATATTTGCCACTTCTAGCTACCGTAACGGCAGCATTATTATGACCCTCTACTTTTTAGGCATGACCAGTGTTTGGGTGTTAATTCCTTTGTATGTACAGCTAGGTCTTGGTTTTTCAGCTTTTGAGGCGGGTATGGTGGGCATTCCTTCAGCACTGCTTTCAGCCTATTCAGCCAACTGGGCAGGTAAAAAGGTTAACTATTATGGCCGTAAAGTGGTGATAGGTGGTTTGAGTTTGGCTGTTTTTGGGCTGCTTGCCAGCATTGCTGTGGTTATGCTGCACGAATATGTCGGCACCAGCATTTGGTGGTTGTTAGTGTCTTTAGGTTTTTTTGGTCTAGGTCAGGGCTCGGTTATTAGCCCTAACCAGACTTTAACACTTGCTGAAGTACCCTTGGCTTATGCAGGTAGCTCTGGCGCTATTATGCAAACGGGGCAGCGTATTGGTACTTCGGTAGGTATTGCCGTTATTACGGCTTTGGTCTTTACCTTACAACCTTATAGCTCTTGGTCTATTGCCGTAAGCTTTGGTTTATTGACGATCACTTTTACCGTTTTATTAGCCTTAGCTATGGCTTTTAAAGATTTGCGTGACCGTCGTGTTAAAGGTTAACAACTAAAGGTTTATTAAAGCTTGGCAGTTTTTTTGGTTACACTTCTAGGTGCAATCATGTGTTCTGGCTTTAAAATATCTGCTAGTAGTTCTTCATCAATCAGGTTTTCTTCTCTAATTAATTCCAGCACACCACAGCCAGTTGTTAGGGCTTTTTTAGCTATGCGGCTTGAGTTTTCGTAGCCTATGTAGGGGTTTAAGGCGGTTACTATACCAATGGAATTTTCCATAAGTTCACGGCAACGTGCTTCATTAGCGGTTATGCCTTCTATGCATAGCTCACGTAGCATATCCATACCACGGGTTGCTAAACGTACTGAGTCAAACATTTTCCATGCAATTAGGGGTTCCATTACATTGAGCTGTAACTGACCCGCTTCTGCAGCCATAGTAACAGAAAGGTCGTGGCCAATAATTTCAAAAGCAATTTGGTTAACCGCTTCTGGAATGACTGGGTTAACCTTGCCTGGCATGATAGAACTACCTGGCTGACGCGCCGGTAGGTTAATTTCATTAATGCCAGTACGTGGGCCGCTGGATAGCAGGCGTAAATCATTGCTGATTTTTGAAAGCTTGGTCATTAAGCGCTTAAGCAAACCAGAAAAGAGCACAAAAGAACCCATGTCTGAGGTTGCTTCTACTAGGTCGGTGGCAGCGGTAATTGGATGACCGCTAATTGCAGCTAGGCGTTTAACGGCTATGCCTTGGTAACGTGGGTCTGCGTTAATGCCCGTTCCTATGGCTGTACCACCTAGGTTAACGGGTGTGAATAAATCGCTATCTAGTTTTTTAAACAAGGCTAGGTCTTCACGTAGGTTGTTTGCAAAGGCATGGAATTCTTGCCCTAAAGTCATGGGAACAGCATCTTGCAGCTGAGTACGTCCCATTTTTAACAGACTAGAGAATTCATCACCCTTGGCAGCTAAGGCTTGAATTAGGTTTTCTAAACTAAGGTGTAAGTCATTTTGACCTAACAATAATCCCACGCGAATGGCTGTTGGGTAGGCATCGTTAGTGGATTGCGCCATATTGACATCATTATTAGGGTGCAAAAACTGATACTCGCCCTTGTCTTTGCCCATGCTTTCTAAGCCAAGGTTGGCAATCACTTCATTGGCATTCATGTTGGTGGATGTGCCCGCACCACCTTGAATCATATCGACCACAAATTGATCATGATGCTTACCTTCAATTAGCTGGCGGCAAGCCTTGGTAATAGCGGTATGCTTTTCTGTGGATAGGCAATTTAACTCATGGTTGGCATCGGCCGCAGCCAATTTAACCATGGCTAGCGCACTAACAAAGTTAGGGTATTCAGAAAGGGAAACACCCGACAGTTTGAAGTTGTCTAAAGCTCTTAGCGTTTGAATGCCGTAATAAGCATTTCTAGGTACGGGCAAATCACCCAAGAGGTCGTGTTCTGTACGAAAGGCGTCGATATTCATTTAGTGCAGCTCTCACTTCTTTAATAAATTATTTCGGGAGTTTAATAAAACGGCGGTAAGGTATTTACCTAGGTGGTTACAAAGGTTTTTAAATTCTAAAACTGCAGGCTGCAATAATAAAAACACTGAATAATAGCAGAGCTATTTTTCTCTGCAACAATCTAAGTGTTTTATGCCTTTAAAAAAACACGCTCTTTGTTGGTTGCTTTCATTCATAACTTTTTATAGTAATGAGTTTGCATTGCTACCTTTATTAAAACGCTACCCTTAAAGTTCGCTCTGCTTACTCTGACCAGGCTTTTTATTCTACCGAAAAAAATTGTGCACAATCTTCTTGCGGCTAAGCAGAATTTAGACTAATCTCTACCCGTGTTTAATTGTGTGCAATCTAATTGGTTGCAATAAAAATTCAGATTATCAAAAAACTAACGAGGTACAGAAAATGAAAGCACTTTATACAACTTCAGCAACTGCTTTGGCTGGGCGTAATGGTCAGGTAGCTACGGATGACGGTAAACTTTCTTTAGCTTTAAGCTACCCTAAAGAAATGGGTGGTAGCGGTGAGGCAACCAATCCTGAGCAGTTATTTGCTGCGGGTTATTCTGCTTGTTTTTCTAATGCAATTTTACACCTAGCGCGTGAGCAAAAGCTGGCAGTTAAATCAGCACCAACAAAAGCCACCGTAGGTATTTTTCAAAATGAACAAGGCGGCTTTGCGTTAACAGCAAGCTTAGCTGTAGAGTTAGAACTAGATCAAGCGCAAGCCAATGCATTGGTTAAAGCGGCACATCAGGTGTGTCCTTACTCTAATGCGGTTCGCGGTAATATCGATGTTCAATTATTGGTAAACGGTATTGAACTTTAATTACTTAGGTTAATTTAATGAGTCTTCTACAAGCGGTTGATTTTTCTGTTCTTGAGCTGGCAACTATTTCTGATCAAGAAACCAGCCCTAGCGGTGCTTTAAAGCGTGCGCTACTAACAGCTAAGCATGTTGAGCAACTTGGCTTTAAGCGCTTTTGGGTGGCTGAGCATCACAATATGGAAGCCATTGCCAGTTCTGCTACTACGGTTTTAATGGGCTATTTAGCTGCCAATACTGAACGTATTCGCATCGGTTCTGGCGGCATTATGCTGCCTAACCATGCACCGCTTGTAGTGGCTGAACAAATTGGTACTTTGGCAACACTTTACCCTGAGCGCATTGATTTAGGTTTGGGTAGAGCGCCAGGCACAGACCAGCTAACAGCTAGGGCTTTACGTCGTCACTTAGATACGGATGCCAGTAGCTTTCCAGAAGATGTTGCCGAGTTACAGCGTTTGTTAGGCCCAAAGCAAGCAGGTCAGCAAATTATTGCTATGCCAGGCATGAATACTCAAGCACCTATTTGGTTACTGGGTTCTAGCTTGTTTAGTGCTAAGTTAGCGGCTGCTAAGGGCTTGCCTTATTCTTTTGCATCCCACTTTGCACCCCGTTTTATGATGCAAGCCATAGAGCTTTACCGTGCTGAGTTCAAACCTTCTGCAACCCTAGCTAAGCCTAAAGTTATGTTGGGGATTCCACTGGTTGTTGCTGAAACAGACGAACAAGCAGAGTTTTTAGTCACCACAACCTATCAGCGTATTCTTTCACTATTTCGTGGTCAAAGCTTGCACCTCTGCCCACCTGTTAAGGATATTCATAAAACTTGGAGCTTGCAGGAACAACAGGGGGTTAGTGACTTTTTAAGCATGGCAATGGTTGGAAGCCCAGCAACGGTTAAAGACAAGCTTGAAACCCTGCTTCACCACACGCAAGCCGATGAGCTAATGTTTACTTGTGACCTGTATAATTTTGAAGATAGGTTGCGTAGCTTTGACCTAGTGCAACAAATTAAAAATGAAAAATAAAAGCGCTTTCTTTGATAGGTATATCAATAAAACGATTAATAAAGCCTTAGATCGCCACATTTGCATTGGCATTACTGGCCTAAGCCGTAGTGGTAAAACAACCTTAATAACCAGTCTTATTAATCAGCTTTGCCAGTATGACACGGCCAAACTAGCAGGCTTTCCTCCCATTCAAGCGGATCGCTTGCTTGGGGTTAAGCTGCATCCACTTGATAACTTACCCATGTTTCCTTATGCCGCTGGTTATCAAAAAATTACCGCAGCCCAACCCGAATGGCCAGATTCAACCTCAGAAATCAGTGGTTGCCTTATTGAGCTGCGGCTAAAAAAGTCGCATAAAAGCCTAGTAGGTAAAGACAATTACAGCCTTTTTATAGAGCTACGTGACTACCCAGGTGAATGGCTTTTAGACCTGCCACTTAGAGGCATGAGTTTTGTTAGGTGGTGCGGTTTATGCAGTGCCCAGTATTTACACTCGCCAAGGTTAGAGCTACTAGGTTCATTATTGGATGAATTTAAACAGCTCGACCCTTTTGCGCCGGTTGATAAAGAAAAACTTCAGGCGTTAAATGAGCAATATAAGCAGTTTCTTAGCCGCTGCAAAAACGATGAAAAAAGCCTTAGCCTTATTCAACCCGGCAGGTTTTTAATTCCTGGCAAGCTTCCTGATGCGGATATAGTGAACTTTATTCCCCTGCTGGCTTGCATAGGTAGGGAAGAAAGCGAATTAGAACAAGCCAGCGAACATAGTTATTACAAGGTGTGTAAGCGGCGTTATCAGCGTTACATTAAAGAATTGGTTGAGCCTTTTTACAGCGACTTTTTTAGTGGCATAGATAGACAGCTAGTTTTAGTTGATGTGATAAGCGCCCTGCATTCCGGCCCTGCTTACCTAGATGATATGCGCCAAGCCTTAACCAACATTACCCAAAGCTTTTCTTATGGTAACCAAAGCCGCTTACGTCAGCTTTTTAGCCCTAAGGTTGATCGTTTAATTTTTGCCGCAACCAAAATAGATTTGGTGTTATCTAAAGAACACGAAGCCGTTAGGCAATTGTTAAGTGCAGTGGTAAGAAGTGCTTACAAACATGCCAGAAGCGATGGCATTAGCCCGATTTGTGAAGCGGTTGCTGCGGTGCGTGCCAGTAATGAAAGCAGCCGAATTGATAATGCGCTAGAAATTTTAACCCCTGAAGGCAAGCGCTTAGGTTATGTGCCGCCGGTTATGCCGTCTAAACTGCCAGATGAAAAAGACTGGCAAGCTTTACAGGGCTGGGTTTTGCCCGAGCTATCACCACCTAGAGGTTTGTCGAATAACAGTAATACTGCACTGCCGCATATTAGGTTAGATACCCTGCTAAATGAATTAATTGGAGACAAATGCCCATGACCCAGAATAAGCGAAAGGGCGGTTTCACCTTCGATTTAGATGAAGCAGACGACTTAGATAGAATAGAGGGCGACCAGTCAGCTAGCGAATCAGCCCGCCAAAGTAAAACCTTTGTTATTGACGAGGATGTGCCAGAAAGTGTGCCTGAGTCGATAGTTGCCAATGAGCGCTTGCCCGAAGTTACCCAGTTTTCACTATTTAAGTTAGAAGCCTTACCACTAAAAGGTTTAAAGGTGTTTTTCTATTCCGCCCTAGCCTTGGTGGTTGTTTTAAGTGGTTTTGAACTAGCTCGTGCTTTTAACTACGCCTTATCCATTCATTGGGTTCTTGCCAGTGTTTTTGGTGTTTTATTAGCTTGGGTTGCGCTATTAGGTTTAAGGCTGGTGTACCGCTATTTAAAAGATACTGAAAACCTTTCTAAGCTAGTGGCGATGCAAGATAAAGCGGAACGCCTGCTGGAAGGCAACGATTTTGGTCAGGCAAAAAGCTTTATAAATGAATTGCGTGGCTTTTATAAAAACAAGCCGCAAGAAGCACACTTGGAACGCTGCATTCAAGCCATGCCAGATTACAGCAACGATAAAGAAGCCATTAACCACCTAGATGAAATCTTTTTAAAACCGCTGGATGAAGAAGCAACAAGGCGAGTTTCTACCTATGCCATGCAAACGGGTGTAGGCGTAGCAATCAGTCCTTGGGCTTCCTTAGACATGCTGTTAAGCCTTTGGCGGTCAATGAAAATGATTGATGATGTGGCGCAGGTGTATGGTGTGCGACCTTCATTGCCTAACCGTTTACGTTTATTTAGGCGAGTAATAAACCAACTGCTTTTTGTGGGTGCAACCGAACTGCTAGCTGAAAATGCTTTAGCCGAATTTGGTTTTCAAGGCATAACCACTTCATTAAGCGCCCGTGCAGGGCAAGGCATTGGTGCAGGTTTTTATACTGCAAGAATTGGTTTGGCTGCGATGAAAGTTACCCGACCTATTGCCTTTACCCCAGCCAATAAACCTAAAATGGCCTCTTTAACCAGAGAAATGCTTAACAAGGTTAAAGGTATTTTTATAAAGGTGAACTAGCGCCACGCTTAAAGATTAGTCGGTTAGGTTTGCTAGTAAACGCTCACAAATTGTTTTCAGCTGAATAAGCTCATCGGCTTCCATTTTAGAAAGGCACATCATTTTTTCTGGTATGTGCTGTGCCTGTTCTTTTAACTGCTGTCCAGCTTCGGTTACTGAAATAAGCCGAATACGTTCATCTTCTTGGCTACGGGTACGATTAACATAGCCCTTGGCTTCTAAGCGTTTTAGTAGGGGGGTAAGGGTTCCTGAGTCGAGATGTAGCTTTTTTCCTAAGGCTTTAACGTTTATTACCTGTTCTTCCCATAACACCATCATTACTAGGTATTGCAGGTAGGTTAAATCTAAAGCTTTTAGTAAGGGCTGATAACTTCTCCCCATAGCATTTGAGGTGCTGTAGAGTACAAAGCAAAGCTGGTTATCTAAGGTTAGATAAGCTTCTTTTTCTGGATCGATCATTAAAAATTTTCCGTTAACAATAAGGTTGCATACAATATACTTGCACGCTAGTATTTCTTCAACTAGTATCTCTGTCCAGTGGATTGATTTTCAGTTTTTAGTTAGTGGTGTTGAAATTTGAATCGAACAATAAAAACTCTCTAGGAGTTATAAATTGAGAAATAACCAACCCGTCACACAAAAAGAATATCCAGTACGCCCAGATACCGCCATTATTTCCCATACCGATGCTTTGGGTAACATTGTTTACGTTAACGATGAATTTGTTGAGTATGCAGGCTTCGCTCGTTCTGAGTTAATTGGCAAACCACACAATATTATTCGTCACCCAGATATGCCTAAAGAGGCTTTTCGTGACTTTTGGGCAACACTGAAGAAAGGTCGTGCTTGGCAGGGCATCATTAAAAACCGTCGCGCAAATGGCGATCACTATTGGGTTAAAGCAACCGCTACGCCTTTAAAGAGTGGTGGCTATATGAGCGTGCGTTTAAAAGCCACAGAGCAAGAGATAAAAGACGCAACAGCTCTTTATGCGCGTATGCGAGAAGGAAGCCGTGATAGGTTATCGGGTGGTTACCACCTAACGGGCTTGTATTCACGTTTCTCGCATTTTTACCAAGGCGTAAACTTAACTCCTACAGCCTTGTTGCCAATGCTCTTGTCTTTTATCACAACCCTAGTGGTTATTGGTTACACTCACTTACAAATTAGTGACCCTGAAGTGCATCAGCTTATGCTGCCGATGATTGCGATTATTGTAGCGGTGAGTAGCCTTGCACTTATTTGGCTTTATTTAGTGATGCGTGAACAAACAAGGCGGCTGAATTACTTAAAAAGTGTTGCTATGGAGATAAGCTCGGGTAATTTGGTTGGCCCTGCACCTATGGGTAAAGCAGATGAAATAGGTGGTGTATTTAATGCCGTACAAATTATGCGTAACCACCTTTTAGAAATTGCGTTTCAAATGACGCAATCCACCAAGTCGCTTAACCATGCTGCTGATGAAATGCTAGCAGCTAGTAAGGCTACTTCTGATGGTGCTGCTTCTCAGTCTAACTCTTCTACCAATATGGCAGCCGCACTAGAAGAATTAAGTGCATCGGTTGATCAAATTGGTGAAAGTGCTACAGCTGCACATGCTGCTTCTAACCAAGCGGGTGAAGTTGCGCGTTTAGGTGCTGAAGCGGTTTATGCAAGTTCACAAGAAATTAGTGCCATTGCTGGTACGGTTAATAATTCAGCCACCAAAGTAAAAGAGTTAGAAGCGCTGTCGGGCAATATAGGTAAAATTGTTTCTACCATTCGCGAGATAGCTGACCAAACCAACCTATTAGCTTTAAATGCGGCAATTGAAGCTGCAAGGGCTGGAGAACATGGGCGTGGTTTTGCTGTGGTTGCAGATGAAGTAAGAAACCTAGCAGAACGCACTGCAACTTCTACGGTAGAAATATCCGATATGGTTGCACAAATTCAGAAGCGAACTGAAGAAGCGGTCATTGAAATGCAAACCAGTGTTCAGCAGGTAAGTGAAGGGGTGAGTAAAGCTGAACGTGCGGGTCAGTCGGTTGCTGAAATTGAAGGTGAAACCAGCAAGGTGGTACAGGCTACGCAAGATATACAAGTAATTTTGCAAGAGCAAGCCTTGGCTGCTCGAGAGGTTGCAGAAACCATAGAAGGCATCGCTCGCTTAGCAGATGAAAATGCTTCGCAAGCAAGTCAAACACTGGTTGCTAGCCATGAGATTCAAAGTACAACCAAGGTGCTTGATGAGCTTTGTAAGCAATTTAAAGTTTGCGCCAACGAGTAGTCAATTCAATTCTAAAAATGAGGAGGGGGTTCTCCCTCCTCAGCAGAACCAAAGCATTAACCTAGCTTTCTGAGCGTTAAAATCTGCTCACTGCGTCCAAAAGGCCCTTGCTCATCGTGTAAAACAGAGCTGGTTAAGCCTATGCCGTCCTTTCCGTATTGCTGCACTACTTCAAGGCCTAGCCATCGACCAGTAGGGTAGCGGTGAAGGTGAATTTGTAAGTCTAGGTTTGGAAAAACCCAAGTAATATTACTGCCTTGGCGGGGTGCTGTACCGTTAGCGGTATCAACCATGCCAATTAAATGAACAAAGTCACTAGAAGCTTGGTTTTCAACCATTTGTATTGATGTGTTTAGCCAGACTAGGCCTTTACCAGCACGGTGGTTTTCATCTACCTTGGCTTCAAGGCTTTTGATGTAACCGCCTGGCCAGTGAGAAATGCCTTTCCATACAGGGAGGGTGTCAGGATGGTTCACTGTTTTATCTTCTAAAGCCGCTACTTCAGTACTCGTTTGCGTAGCCATGCGCCAAGCCCGAGCAACTATGCAGGTTTTTCCTTGCGCTTGCATCTCTGATTCAACCAGTTCAATTGTTCTACCTGGGCGTATCACACGGGTAGTAATGGAGAAGTCACCGGCAGGAATAAGTCCAAAAATATCGAAGCTAAGGCGCCCTATACGCATGTCATCACGGGGCTGAAAGCTTTCTAGTTCCCTTGCAATAATGCCACTGGCTGGCGCCATGTGTTGTTCGTGAGTATTCCACGCACCTTGGGCATGGTGGGTGGAAGTGTAGGTGCTAGTTACAGCACCATCGGCTGCTGTTTCGGTAGCAATAAATTGGTAATAGGCACTCATGTTTTTTAACTTCTTGTAATCAATGAAATTTTTTTAAGTTATCACTCTTTTAGATGTCACACAAGAATGCTCAGCTTTGAAGGGTAGTTGTTGGCAGGCTTGTTCTACATAGTGTTGAACACCAAGCGCTTCTTCTTGAACGAACTGCTGGATAGCTTTATTGAAGGTGGCTTCTGCTAACCAGTGGTGAGATTGAGTGATAAGGGGCTGAAAGCCTCGGCTAATTTTATGTTCGCCCTGAGTGCCTGGGTCAAAGTGGGTTAAACCCTTTTCTAAGCAGTATTCAATGCCTTGGTAATAACAGGCTTCAAAGTGCAGGCTGTCAGCATCTACCTTGCTACCCCAATAGCGACCATAAAGGCTGGTTTTATCATAAAAGAAAAGTGCCGCTGCTAGGGGTTGCTGAGTTGCTTCTTCTTTAGCAACAACTAACAGCATTTGTTCTGGCATAAGCAATAAAAGTTGTTCAAAAAAACTTTGGCTTAAATAGGCTTGCCGCCCACGCCTTAAGTAGGTGATTTGATAGCAGTGATAAAAATGCTCAAGCAAGGCGGGTGTTATTGCTTTGCCTTCCACTCGCTCCACGAGTAAACCCTGATCCCTCACTTTACGCCTTTCTTGCTTAACATTTTTACGCTTTTTAGCACTAAAGCTACTTAAAAAAGCATCAAAAGTTTGCCAGTTTTCAGTATTAAACCAGTGGAATTGACAGCCTAAACGTGTGTGTAGCTGCTGATTAGCAAAAAGTTGCTGTTCATCTTCTTGGGTAAAAAGTAGGTGCCAGCTAGAAGCCCCTAGACGTTTTGCTTCTGTTTTAATGGCTTCCACCAATAAAGGCACTAGATCAGCTTTTTGGTAATTAGGATGAACCAGCAAGCGCTCTCCTTGGCTGGGAGTGTAAGGAATGGCACTAACCAGCTTGGGGTAATAGGCTAAACCATAGCGTTGATAAGCATCAGCCCAGGACCAATCAAAAACATACTCACCATAGGAGTGGGTTTTTAAATAAAGCGGCATAAAGGCAATAAGCTGCTGGTTACTTTCTATTATTAGGTGGTGTGGCTGCCAACCACCCTGCTGACTTGCTGCGCCTGAGACTTCTAAGGCTTGTAAAAAATGCTTACTTATAAAAGGGTTGCTGGAGGCATTATCTAATTGCTGCCATTGCTGGTCATTAATCTGGCTAATTTGATTGATAAATCGAATTTGCATGGTTACTTTTATGCCTGCTTAAAAAAAGTGGTTATAGAGTTTTGTTATTCTAATTGCTAGACCTTCGCTTCTTCCATTAGACATGATTTATGTGTTATTGCCGAGGGTAGTGAAAACTTTACCCGTGATGGCCTTGCTAGATTAGTGGAGTAGGCCGTTCCTTGCATCTAGCTAGGATCAGTGTCAGAATTCTTCGGTTTTTATCTGCTTACCCCCCCTTTAGATTCACCAGTTATCTTACTGTGAAATCATCTACATATAACTTGGTATTTGTTGCCAGAGTGGCGCTCTAGCTTAGTTAATTAAGGTTCATTATGCTTGAAAATATAAAACTTGAATGGTTCTCTAATATACGAGGTGACCTGTTAGCAGGTACGGTGGTTGCCTTGGCACTCATCCCTGAAGCAATTGCTTTTTCTATTATTGCAGGTGTAGACCCTAAGGTTGGTTTGTACGCTTCCTTTTGTATTGCCGTTATTATTGCTTTTGTGGGCGGTCGCCCAGGCATGATTTCAGCCGCCACAGGCGCTATGGCCTTGCTAATGGTGACGCTGGTTAAAGAGCACGGCCTTGAATACCTTTTGGCAGCTACGCTTTTAACGGGTGTTATTCAGATTTTAGCCGGTTATATAAAACTAGGTAGCCTAATGCGCTTTGTTTCTCAGTCGGTAGTAACCGGCTTTGTGAACGCCCTTGCCATTCTTATTTTTATGGCGCAATTACCTGAATTAACCAACGTAACCTGGCATGTCTATGCTATGACGCTAGTGGGTTTGGGTATTATTTATCTCTTTCCTTATATTCCTGTTATAGGTAAAAGCATTCCATCACCCTTGGTTTGTATTGTTTCTTTAACGGCTGTAGCAATATTGCTTGGGTTAGATATACGTACTGTAGGCGATATGGGTGAGCTGCCCGATACGCTGCCTATCTTTTTATGGCCTGATGTACCTTTAAACCTAGAAACTTTAATGATTATTCTGCCCTACTCGGTAGGTTTGGCGATTGTTGGTTTGCTTGAGTCTATGATGACAGCAACCATAGTTGATGAGCTAACGGATACACCCAGTGATAAAAACCGTGAGTGTAAAGGACAGGGTATTGCTAATATAGGTGCTGGTTTAATGGGTGGTATGGCTGGTTGTGCCATGATAGGTCAGTCGGTTATTAACGTAAAATCGGGTGGTCGTGGTCGACTATCTACTTTTACTGCTGGTGCTTTGCTTTTAGTGTTAATTGTTTTCTTAGGTGATTGGTTAAAACAAATTCCTATGGCAGCCTTGGTTGCGGTAATGATCATGGTTTCTATTGGTACTTTTTCTTGGACTTCAATTATTAACCTAAAGAAACACCCTGTTTCGACCAATATTGTGATGATTGCTACTGTCTTGGTGGTAGTTGCAACCCATAACCTTGCCTTGGGTGTGCTGGTGGGTGTGCTTTTATCTGCGCTCTTTTTCGCCAACAAAATTGGCCGCATTATGTATGTTAAGTCTAAGCTTTCTGAAGAAGGTACACGCGTTTACCAAGTGGTGGGTCAGGTGTTCTTTGCTTCTTCTGAACAGTTTATTAAGTCATTTGATTTTAAAGAAGTGGTTGAAAAAGTTGTTATTGATCTTAGTCAGGCGCACTTTTGGGATATCACCGCCGTTGCCACGCTAGATAAGGTGGTTATTAAGTTTAAGCGTGACGGTGCAGAAGTAGAAGTTGTGGGCATGAGTGAGGCAACCGAAACTATTGTAGATAAGTTTGGCGTGCATAATGACCCTAACGAAGTTGAAAAACTGATGGCTGGCCATTAAGGAGAAAACAATGAACAAAATAATTACTTGTATTGATGGTTCAGCGCTTTCAGATGATGTATGTAAGGCAGGTGTTTGGGCAGCCACTAAGTTAGATAAAACCCTACTGTTGCTACATGCCATTGAAAAAACACATGCGCCTGCCGTTGAAAATTTAAGTGGTGCAATAGGCTTAGGTGCTCGCTCATCGCTATTAAAAGAAATGGCGTCGCTAGACGAGCAGCGTAGCAAAATTGCTTTAACGCTTGGCAAAGCTATCTTAGAAGAAGCCCAGCAGTTAGCTACAACTAACGGCTGTCAGCGTATTGAAACAATGCAACGCCACGGGGGTATTGTTGAAGCGATTTTGGATTTGGAATCGGATGCACGGCTGCTAGTGGTTGGTCGCTTAGGTGAAGACCAGGCCAAAACATTTAAAATGCTAGGCTCGCATATAGAGCAGGTAATACGTCAAGCGCATACACCTGTGCTAATAGTTAACAAAAATTTTGTGCAGCCTAAAAGCTTTATGCTTGCCTATGATGGACGAGCAACAGCTGATAAAGCAGTGAAGAAAATTATTGAAGGCGGGCTTTTACAGGGCTTAACTTGCCATTTAGTTACAGTAAAAAACAAGCAAGCCAAGTTGGAAGAAAAATTTAAGCAAACAGAAGCCTTGTTAGTTGAAAAGGGTTTTGAAGTTAAAGCTAGTTTTCTTGAAGGCAATATTTTTGATTCTTTAGAAGAATACAAGCAAAAAGAAGCGGTTGACCTACTAGTGATGGGTGCTTTTTCTCACTCTAAATTAGCAACCGTATTCTTGGGTAGCAACACCTTAAAAATGATCGAAAATACCCAGTTACCCCTGTTAATTCTTCATTAAAAGCACAGAGCAAAAAAAGTATAAGCCAGCACTAATCTTGGTTAGTGCTGGCTTTTTTGTCTGTTGCTGGTTGCAGTCTCCTATTTTTTAGATGAAACTCGTTAGTGCTAAATTTATATAAGGAAATTTAATGTGTTCTCTTCACTAACCTTTCAGAAACGCTTACTTGCTACTGTAGTTTTGTCTGGTGGCGTTTTTTTATTGTTAGCTCTGCTTTATACCCTTGATTACCGCAGCAAGCTGACAGAAAAAATTATGCAGGAGCAGAGCGAAGTTCTGCAGGTGGTCTTAAGAGAGCGCATTCAAGCTAAAGAAAATTTTGGTTTGGGTTTAGCCGTTATGCTGGCTAACAACCCTTTAATAGGTCATTACCTAGTTAATGACCAGCGTGCTACAGCTTTAAGCTATGTTAATGGCATTATTAAAAACTATGCTGAAACCACCAATTACCGTGGCTTAAAAATTCAAATTCATACCGCCGATGGGCATTCTTGGTTAAGAAACTGGAACCCAGAAAAACACGGTGATAACTTATTGTTTCGTCCTAGTATTAAGAAAATGACTCAAACCCAGCAGCCCTTTGCTACTTCAACAGAAATGGGGTTAGTTGGTTTTAGTATACGAGGGCTAGCACCTATTTTTATTGAAGGTAAGTATGTAGGCAGTCTTGAAGTGCTTCAGGGGGTTGGCAGTGTTAGCCGAGATTTTGAAGCAGATGATAGAGCTTATATTATGCTGCTAAATAAAGACATAACTAAGCTAGCCCCTGTTTTGGCTAAGAATAAGACGGTAGCTGGCTATCTTTTGCCTAATGATCGTTGGTTTAACGACCGTGCGGTGAATTTTGCTAAATCTTTAAACTTAATTAAAGCTGACCTAGTTGCTGGCGCATTTAATGTTCAATTAACCAATGATTGGTTTGCGACCCAGTTACCCGTTATTAATTCCGCTGGTGAACTAATAGGCGTGCATGTTGTTGGTATGCCAGCAACTATTATTGCTGAACAGGTTAAAGCGGCTTCCAGTTCTGCCTGGATGTTTATGCTAATGATGGCGCTACTAATTTTGGGTATGGGCGGTATGGTTACTTGGCAAGTACAGGGCGGTATTGTTAAACCTATTCTTTGTTTTCAGCAGCAGCTAGGCGTAATAACTAAAACTTTGGATGTTACACAACGCTTAAACACTAAAGACAGGGGCAGCCTAGGTGAGTTAGCAGCACAAACCAATAATTTATTTGCTCAGTTAGAAATTACTATTAAAGGTGTGCACAAAAGTTCAGACCAAATAAGTACTAAAGCACAAAGCTTGGCTAGATCAGCGGGCTTAGTAAGTTCCACTGAAAGCCTAGAAGGTAAAATTGAACAGTCGATGGTTATGGCAGTAGAACAAATGTCTTCATCGGTTGCTGAAATTACTTCCACAATGGAAGAGCTGTCTGCTTCTTCAACAGAAATAGCCGATTATTCTCATGTGGTCGTTGATGTTGCTAATCAAACCCTAGATAGCAGTAAAAAAGGGGCTGATGCCATGCATAACCTTCATATCAATATGACGGATATACACCAAGACAGCACCACTAGCTTGCAAGAAATGTTGCAGTTGGGTAATCAATCTAAAGCGATAAGTAAAATGATGGATTTGATAAATGACCTAGCTGATCAAACTAAACTTATTGCTTTTAATGCTGCTTTAGAGGCTTCTAGTGCAGGGGAATCGGGTAAGCGTTTTTCGGTAGTTGCCAGTGAAATACGCCATTTAGCCGATAGGGTAACTGAATCTACCTATGAAATTGAAGAACGCATTGAAGGAATACAAGATTCTATTAACCGCTTGGTAATTACTTCTGAAAAGGGTGCAACTTTAATTCAAAAAGGCATTGAACTAAGTTCAGAAACCAAAGATGAACTGAATGTTTTAGTGGGTGCGGCCAGTAAAACGAGTAACGCGGCAAAGCAAATTTCCCTTTCAACCCAACAACAAAAAGCAGCCAGTAAACAGGTGGTAATTGCTTTGCATGATATAACGAGCAGCTCCAGAATTAATGCTCAATCGGTAAGGGATATTAGTGATATCAGCCAAGAAATGCTGGAAGTTTCAGAACACCTACAAGCCTTGGTGAATGAGTTTGAAATAGGTGATGTTTAGTTAAATAAAAATGGCAAGTAGGCTCACCAAACCAGTGAGTCTACTTGCCAAGAACAGCAGAAGCTTTAAAGCTTATAAAACAATAAAGCGGTCTGCATCAGCCATAAATTCTTTTTCTGAAAACTCACCCTGGTGTGAACCAAAAGGCATTTGCGCACGTAGTTTCCAGCTTGCAGGAATGTTCCACTCAGCTGCTACGGCTGCATCAGGTAAAGGATTATAATGCTGTAGGCTGGCACCTATGTTGGCTTCAGATAGCGCAGTCCAAACCGCTAGCTGTGCAATACCTGTTGAGTGCTCAGACCAAATAGGGAAGTTGTCAGCATAGAGAGCAAAGTTTTCTTGCAAGCCTTTTACAACATCCTGATCTTCATAGAAAAGCACCGTACCAGCACCCGCTGCAAAGCTGTTAACTTTAGCTTCTGTTGGTGCAAAGTTTTCTGCAGGAACAATTTTTTGAAGTTCGTTTTTAACGATATCCCAAAACTTTTCATGCTGTGCGCCATGTAAAATAACCGCACGTGAACTTTGTGAATTAAATGCTGAAGGCGATTGGCGAATTGCCTCTTTAATAATTTCAGTTACTTCTTGCTCTGCTAGGGGTAGGTCTTTACCCAAGGCATACTGACTACGACGCTTTTTTAACGCTTCTAAAAACTGCTTACTCATTTTATAAACTCCAATGTTTGTTACAAAAAATAGTGGGGTAGTGCTAGGTTAACTTGCGTCAACTAAAACCAGTTCAGCTTCTTCTAGGGCTGTAATAATAATTTTTTCTTCTTGATGAATGGCTGCACCATCACGTGCATTAAATTGCTGGCCATTAATATCTATTTTGCCTTTGGCAGCAACTAAATAGCCGTAACGCTCTGGGCTGCTAAAATTATACTCTAATGTTTCACCCGCTTTTAAAGTTGCACCTAAAACACGTGCATCGGTGCGTATGGGTAGAGCGTCTGTGTCTTCAGCAAAGCCGCTTGCTAAGACAATAAACTTCCCTGAGCGTTCGTCTTTAGGGAAAGGACGTGCTCCCCAAGAGGGTTCGCTAGGCTTTTGGTTTGATTCTATCCAAATTTGAAAAATAAGTGTTTCAACTGACTCTAGGTTGTATTCAGAGTGTACTATTCCACTGCCTGCACTCATTACCTGCACATCACCCGCTTCTGTACGGCCTTTATTACCTAGGCTGTCTTCATGAGTAATGGCACCTTCCCTAACATAGGTAATAATTTCCATATCTTTATGCGGGTGGGGTGGAAAACCAGTGTTAGGTTGAATAATATCGTCATTCCAAACCCTTAGGGCGCCCCAACTCATACGTTTAGCATCATAGTAGTTAGCAAAGGAAAAATGGTGTTTGGCATTAAGCCAACCATGGTTTGCTCCACCTAAGCTTTTAAATGAACGTAGTTCAATCATTGGACACCTCTTTAACGTGATGTTATTTAACATGAATTTAGTTTAGTGTTTTAACTTCATCTAGAGAATGCCTAAAATGGAATACTAGCCTTTCCAATTTTGATGGCTTAATTTGCTAAGGTTTATAAATGCGACGTTTACCAGACTTTGATGCTTGGGCTACCTTTGCCACAGTTGCCCGAGAGGGTTCTTTTGCACAGGCTGCAAAAGCTATGGGGGTTTCTCAAGCTACGGTTTCTAAAGCCATTACGCGTTTAGAAACCAGCACTAAAATTACGCTTTTCCACCGTACCTCGCGTGGCATTTCTTTAACAGAAAGTGGTTATGGTGTTTTGGAGAGTGCCAATGACTTGCTAAATATTGGCGAAGAAGTTGAAGCCAATATTAAAGAACAATCTGAAAGCTTGCGGGGTTTAATACGCATTTCATCGCCCATGTCTTTTGGTATTAGTCATTTAGCACCCTTGTTACCTAACTTTATGGAGCAGTACCCAGATATTGAAGTGGATATTCAGTTCAATGATGAGCAGGTAGATTTAGTTACTGGTCGTTTTGATTTTTCTTTACGCATAGCCAACCTAGTCGATTCCAGTTTGCTGGCAAGGCAGGTGTGTCCTATCCGTATTCTTTTAGTCGGTTCACCAGCCTATTTTGAAAAACAGGGTATTCCTCAGCACCCAAGTGATTTAGTTAAACATAAAGCACTTCTCTACGCTTATGATGACTATGGTGCTAATTGGCGCTTTAACCATGCAAAAGAAGGCGAGTACACCCAAGCTTTGCCACCCAGTAGTTTAAAAGTAAACAATGGCGATGCTTTACAACCAGCCTTAAAAAGAGGGTTAGGTTTAGCCTTGCAGCCAGACTTCTTGGTAGGCGAGGCTTTACAAACCGGTGAGCTGATTCAGGTTATGCCTGACTGGAAAGTAGCGCCGGTTGCTTTGTATATTGTTACGCCACCAGGAAGGTTGCGCCCTGCTAGAGTGAAAGCATTTATTGAATATTTAGTGGAGCACCTAAGTACTGCCCCTTGGGCTAACCAAGTAAAGTAAATAGTTTAACAGGCTATAATACTGGGCCTAGGGTTGCGATAACGTTATTCCACACCCTTCGATAAAAAGGCCAGTTTAGGACTTCAGGCAGTTTAACTTCATCCGAGCCTTTAATATAAGAGTATTGACGCTCATTAATAGCTTGGGTAAGGCTTTTGTCTTGTAGTAAAAGGTTGTTTTCATAATTTAAGTCGAAGCTGCGTAAATCTAAATTTGAAGAACCTACTAAGCTTACTTTGCCATCGACAGTGAGTATTTTGGAATGTAGAAGTCCTTTTCTATGCTCGTAAATAATACAGCCAGCATCTAATAACCTACGGTAATAGCTATGGCTAGCTGCTGCAACTATCCAGCTATCATTTTTCTTTGGGAAAATAAGCATGACTGTTACCCCACGGTGAGCGGCAGTGCACAAGGCTTCTAATACGGTTGTGTCTGGCACAAAGTAAGGGGTTGTTAAGAGAATAGACTCTTCTGCACAAGCAAATAAATTAGAGAAGAGTTGTGGTGTTGCACCTGTTCGCTCGGTAGGACCAACTCCCATAACCTGCGCAGGGAACCCACCTTCAATATCCTTTGCAGCCAGATGAAAGTTATCTAAGGACTCACCTGTTGCTTGCATCCAATCACTAGCAAATAAAAGCTGGTTTTGAGCAACTACCGGGCCTTTAATTCGCAGCATTATGTCTATCCAAGGGGCGTACTTTTTCTTAACTAAAAACTCAGGGTCGGCTGAGTTTCTGCTACCGCAATAGGTAATGCGTGAATCAATCACGGTTATTTTTCTATGATTTCTTAGGTCTACACGGCTGGTGATAAGTGTGTAAATAATATTGCTGAAGGGTAGGGCTATGGCTAGTTGAACGCCTGCTTCTTTCATGCGCTGCCATAGAGCGGATTTAATTAACCCTCTAGAACCCAAACCATCGGCTAGCACACGGCAGGTAACCCCTCTGAGTGCTGCTGCTATTAAGGCTTCCGCTAGGGCTGTCCCCGTGGTGTCAGTTAACCAAATATAATAAAGAACATGCACCTCATCGGTTGCTGCATCAATGTCTGCAATCATGCTGGCAAGGGTTGTATCACTGTCTGGCATTAACTCGGCAGAATTGCCTGGTAGCGGGTGAAAACCATTGATTGACCCTGCATATAAAAAAGCTGGCTGGTAAATTTGTTCAATGAGTTGGTAACTATTACTGCTTTCACCCATAAAATAAGAAGCTTTGGCATTGATTTCATCAAATATTTCATCGTGTCTTTTGGTAGCATGGTTGCCTAGGTCGATTTCACCAAAAAGGAAATACAGCAGGCTACCTAGGTAGGGCAGGGCATTTAAAACAATGAACCAAGCTAGGCGCCCAGGTGGTGATAGGTCATCTCTTAATAGAATGCGAAGGGTAAAGGAAAGTACCAAGAGCGCGTGTAAAGTTAGAATAATAGACATCAAGTTATCTCTAAAAGTACAAAAGTGGTACTTATGATAAATTTAATTTTAAAAAACTAGTTTATGTTGATTTCATCTAAAAGGCTAAAAATAAGGAACTAATGCTGTGCTTTCTCCTTTTGTTGTTTACCAGCAAGCCCTCGCTAAAGGATTTAAAGAGGATGCCGCTCAGTACCTTGTAGTGCAAAATTTAGAGCGTTGCTACCAAGCACTTCATTCAGCAGAGCCAGCTACACAAGTAGCACAGGGTATTTACCTTTGGGGGCCAGTTGGTCGGGGTAAAACTTGGTTAATGGATAGTTTTTATCAAGGTCTAGAAGTACCAGCTAAGCGCTTACATTTTCATCATTTTATGCGTTGGCTACACAAGCGCCTATTTCAATTAACGGGGCAAGAAGACCCCTTGGGCTTGGTTGCCAGAGAGCTAGCCAAGGAAGTTAAGGTTTTATGTTTTGATGAGTTGTTTATAAGTGATATAGGCGATGTTATGTTACTGAGTCGCTTATTTCAGCAGTTATTTACTGAAGGGCTAGTGCTAGTGGTTACCTCTAACCAGCCACCACAAAACCTCTATGAACATGGTTTTAATCGTGAACAACTCTTGCCTGCCATAGCTGCAATAGAACAAAACATGCAAATTTTAAGTGTTGATGGCGGTACAGATCACCGTTTGCACCCAGGCGCAAGCAAGCAGCGCTACTGGATTAATGCACCCCAAGCCTTGGCAGAAGTTTTTGCTGAATTAACTGAAAAAGAACCAGTAAAACAGATAGTTAGCCAACCCCTGCTGCTGGGTGATAGGTATTTGAAATTGGCTTTACGTAGTCAGCGAGTGTTATGGTGTAACTATAAAGACCTTTGTGAGCAAGTCTTTGCAGCGGTTGATTTTATAGAACTTTGCGATAGGTTTAGCCATATTTTGTTAGGTCAGGTGCCAGCGTTAACTGGTGCAGAAAAACAAAAAGAGATAGCGCGTGGTACAGAAGATGCCGCTAAACTTGTAGAAGCAGGTGATCGAAAGTTACCTAGTCTTACCCATCAAGATGATGGCGTTAGGCGCTTTATTGCCCTAGTTGATGAATGTTATGACCGAGGCGTACCACTTTATATAGAAGCTGCAGTACCACTTGATGAGCTTTATCCTGAAGGTGCGTTGGCTTTTCCATTTCGACGTGCGTTAAGTCGTTTGCAAGAAATGCAATTGCAGCGTTTTGCTCAAAAAATCTAACTCCTTTTACTATTCAGGTGCATTCCTTGTACAGAGACCTAGCGTTTGATACCGATAACTACTTAATCGACGAGCAGGAGCTTGGCGACTCTAACTATGGTTTAGATGATTATACCTTGTCTGATCCAGATTTTAGAGACCTAGACTTTGATGATTACTCCCTTGAAGAGCCCGAAACCTTTCTAGATGTGCCCTTTGTGCCTACCGATGAAAAGGTAGTACAGGCCATGCTAGATTTAGCTGAAGTGAACAATAAAGACCTGCTTTATGACTTAGGTTGTGGTGATGGGCGCATAGTTGTTGCTGCCGCCCTAGACAGAAATGCACGAGGTATAGGAATAGATATGGACCCTATGCGCATTGCAGAAGCGATGGAGTACGCAGGTAATACAGGCGTAGAGTTTATGGTTGACTTCATAGAAGATGATTTACTAGAAGCTGACTTTAGCCAAGCCACAGTGGTTACGCTTTATTTACTAGATTTAGTGAATGTTGAACTTAGGCCAAGGCTATTAAATGAATTACGCCCAGGCACACGAATTGTCTCACATGCTTTTGATATGGGTGACTGGCGACCCGATGAAAGAAAAAGCTTTAGTGGCATTAACCTGTTTAAGTGGCTAGTTCCAGCAAAAGTAGCGGGTATTTGGCAGTGGCAAGCAGCTAATGGTGATACCTACAAGGTTGAGCTACAGCAAAAATACCAAAGGGTTAAGGGTAAGGCCTGGGTTAATGGCAAAAAAGCCCAGCTTAATAATGCGCTACTCAGTGGCGACTTATTGGAATTACTCGTGCAGAAAGACGCAGAAAACAGCCCCATTAGTTTTATAATGCGGTGTGAAGAAAATCAGCTAGTAGCTGCCGATGGCGATTTTCAAGCAACACCTGCTGTTAAAATTGACACTGAATCTAACTAACAAATGAAATAAGCCACTAGCAAGTTTGCCAGTGGCTTAAAATAAAAAGATTAACTGCCTAGCATTGCTGCAGCTTGAGTAATTTTAGACAAGTCTGCATTCACATCATAAATACGGCCTCTAACTTCTGGAACACCCAGCTCTTTTAAGCGTGCGCTATGCATTTCAAGGTAAGCTTGTGCGGTTGCTTCACTTTCAAAAAGGTAGATACCTCCTGCTTCTTTTAAGCTTTCATTCTCTGTCCAAATCTTCCAAATAAAGCCAGGCTCTTGGGTGATAGATTCAGCTAGGCCTTGGAGAGCTTTAGTCATTTCTTCACCAAAAGGGCCAGTGAAGGGAAAGTCTACTTGTAAAAGTTTTGGCATAATTAATTCCTAATAGTGTTAGTAATATTTTTTTGCTTTTTCAATAAATTCATTGTATCAGTTTTTTCTAATTGATGTGTAGCCTAACAAGGCTAGCTAAAATGTTTGGCTTCCCTTAGTCTTAGTTTAGTTGGGTAATTGGGTAAGTAGTTCAATGCAAAAGAAAAAAATGATTTCTGATAGCTTAACGGGCTTAGTGCTTAAGCGAGTATTAGATGCAGCAAGCTCGCAGCAGGGTATGAGGCTGCAACCTTTGGTAAACGACAACCAAGAGGCTGTTGCTGAGCCAGTTAATATTTCACGCTTGGTGGTTGATCGAGAAAAAAACTGCTTAAAAGTTCAGTTGCGTGGGGATAACAAAGAAATTAATACTTGGGCAGGTTGGTCTTTATTTCGGCTAGTAACTAAGCACCGTAACCTGCTACATGAAAGTAATAGCTTAGCGGTGCTGTATACTGAACTTGGTGAAGATAAACTTACTTTAATCTTAGAAATGCCCAAGCAGCTTACTAAAGTATTTAACCGTGAATATTTCCGTATTTACCTAGGTACTCACCTAGTTCTGCCGGTAAGTCTACACCTAGATAACCTAACAATTTCAGGTAGGTTAGAAGATTATTCTGCTGGTGGTTGTCGGGTTGCTCTGTCTCCTCAGTTGGCTTTGCACCTACTTCGTCCACTAGAACAACCCTTGCGTATTACTATTACTTTTCCTAATGGCAAAACACTAACCACGCCTTTTGAAATGACCTATTTACAGCCGCAAAATAGCTTTTTATATGCTTTGGTTGGCTGTCATTTTCAACATGAAAGCTTGCAAGAAGAAAAGGCATTTATGCACTATGCCTTTGAAATAGAAAGAGAAGTAGCTAGGTTAAGTAATGTAGAGCGTACTGTTAAGCATAAATCTAGCCTTTTTGATGTCGGTGAAACGAATCAGCCGAAAAAAGCACATCAAAGAAGCAAAGTTACCTCCATTACCGATAGAATAGTCCCTAAGGCTGCTCAGCTAAAAATTAAAGCCTTGGCTGACCAGCTAGCACTTCAAGCCTTGTTGCTGGCAATGAATCAAAAGCTAGAAGCAAATAGATTTAAACCCTTGGCTATAGAGTTTATAGAAGCCTTGGATACTCATGGCAATACCACTCGGCTTGCTTTACAACAGTCCTACCCAGCTATTAATCCAGTTATTTTGCATACCCTGCGGGTAATTAGTCATTGTTTTCCTTTGGCATTTAAAATGGGTATTCGTCGCGGTATGGAATTACCTGTAATGATGTCTTTATTAATACATGACTTAGGCAAACTGTTTGTTAGTGAGCAGCCTTGTTTTAACCCATTAAAGCTGCCTGCAGAAAAACTAAGACTAATGAAGCATAACCAAATTCAACTGCTTAGGGCAGCTACTGCTTTACGTTGGATTCCGCCTTCTATTGGTGAGTCTTTATTAGTGAATGCCAATGAACGGCTTGATGGTTCTGGTTATCCTCGAGGGCTTAAGCAAGAAAAACTTGATGCTTTGTCACGCCTAGTGGCGGTATGCAAGGTGTTAGATTGCTTGGTTCATGGTTATAACGACCCAGCTATGCGTTGGCGCGATGCCTACAAGTGGGTGCATAAACACCAGCAATGGTTTGATTTACCTATGCTGCGCTACTTTGTGCAACATTTTGGTTTACGCCCTTTAGCCAGTCGTGTGGTTTACAGTGGTGGCTTTGTTGCTTGTGTTACAGAGGTGGGTAAGCAGGGTGAAATTCTTGAAGTTATGCTGCTTAAATCAGCAAAACACCCCACAGAGGTCATTCAAGGCAGGCGAGTTAATACGCCTGCTGACTTTGCTAAACTAGGTAAAATAAAAGGTACTTTAGGCCCCATTTAGTTATCTAAAGGCTCTATGGGTTGAAAAATACCTGTTTTACTCATGTTTCTAACCAGCTCAAACCGCTCTAGTGCTATGACTGGATCTACTTCTTTTAGGTTGTGGAAGTTAATTTCAGCAAACACAGTGCGTTTAACCCTTGCGGCAAAAAGGTAGTCATCTTGAATCTTGCCAGTGGCTGGGTTAGGTCGTTGGCTGTAGCCAGAAATAACCAGCTCTTCTAGGCTAGGCAGGGTGTGAAAAGCCGTGCCTATAATGCGTAGTACCACGCCATGCACGTGACGCGCATAATCACGGCGAATTTGGGTGGCGCTCTTGTCGGTAATTACCAGTCTTAAATCGCGTACACCCATACGTGCTTCTTGGGTGGGTAGCATTTCAATTTCTGGTAAATCAACGTCTAACTTTAAATATTTGCCGCTTTCATCTAACTCAAAGTCGATTAGCGTTTCTCTAGCCCAATCTAAGGCATTGAGTTCAGCTTTTAATACTTCGGTCATTACTTGGGTATCTGACTTTAGGCGATCAGCAAAAGTATCGGCTAATTCTCTTTGTTCAATATCATGAACCTGCTTGCGCTCGCGCCAAGCGGTTAGCTCTGCTTGGTAGGCTGCTCGGGGTTCTGCTTGTTCTGTTTCTAAACGGGCTTTTTCTGCTTCCCAGGCTTGGTAGGCTTCTTGCCAAGCTTTCACTTGGGCTTGCCACTCAGTAAGAATTTTAGCTTTACGCCCAGGAATAATTTTATCTTTCCAAGTAAGCTCTGGTGCATTTGGTTTTACAGGCGCTTTAGGGGCTTCTGCAAACTTTGGTTGTTCAGGGTGAGGTTCAGGAAAAGGCTCTATCTGGTGGCGAAGCGAGGTGGTATCTGGCGTTAAAATATCGAGATGAGGGTTAACCAGTAGGTCGATATCACCATTAATTATTTCCATTTGCTCTTCTAGCCATTCTTGAATTTCGGCATTGAAGTTAAGTAGGAGTTTGCGCCTTTCTTCATTTGCTAAAGGCGCTCCATTTGCAGTGCTTAAAAGTAGGTTACCTTTCTCGTCTAGGTCTAAGGTAAGTTCGGCTAGGTCAGGGTTGTTTTCTAAAGCAACTTGCTGTCGCTCTAAACGGTTTTGACGTTTTTCTTCTTGCTCGGCACGTTTGCGCTGGTTAACGCTTTTATCTAGGCGGGTGCGATAAGACAAGCCTGTCCCTGGAAGCCCTAGATTGCCATAAACACCTTTACTGCCAGCAGTAACGGTTGCTCCCCTTACACCAGCGGAAACACTCACACCACGTTTGCCAAGATTAAGGCGAATACCCGGTGCAATGCGGATGCTATTGCGAAAACGAAAAGCCATTTCCTACTCCAACAAATACTAGGCGATAAAACGAACCAGTATAGCCTGTTCAGCAAAAGTTTGTTGCTAGCCTAACAACACATTGTTTTGTAGGTCTTGTAAGTAAATGTGCCGATCACTGGCTGGTAAGGCGTTCAAGTCATGGGCCAAGAGCAAGGCTGTGCGCCCTGCTAGCCAGGCATCCAGTTTTGGGCGAATAACGGCTTGGGTGGCTCGGTCTAGGCTACTAAAAGGTTCATCTAAAATAACCACTGCGGGGTCTTTTAGAATCACTCTTGCCAAAGCTAAGCGCCTTGCTTGCCCACCTGAAAGCTGGCGGCCAGTTTCGCCTACCCAAGTATTTAGCTTTTGTGGAAAATCGCTGACTTCTTGTTTAAGGTCGACCAGTTCTAATACTTCCCAAAGCTCGGCATCGGTAGCTTCGGCTTTGGCTAGGCGAAGATTTTCTGCTATTGAGGTGGCGAATAAATCTGACTGCTGGGTTAGGTAGCCAATTTGCGCTTGCCAGTCAGCGAGGCTTAAATCTTTTAAATTCACCTGCTTACCGTCTGCTTCTACTAGCATTTCACCGGCTTGTGGGTCGCTTAATCTGGCGGCTAAACGGGCTAGGGTGCTTTTACCTAAACCGGATTCACCCAGCAATGCTAATTTTTCACCGGCTTTAAGACTCAGGTTAATGTTATTAAACACCTGCTGATTACCTAGTTTTACACCAATATTTTGCCAGTGCAGACTGTAGGGAAGGGTAGAGTTCGATGGTAATGCTTGTGGCTGACTAGGGCTAACTAAATGGCTTTGTAAGCTTTCAGTTTTATTCAAACGTTGTGCCGCAGCAAGGGTGGCACCATAGCTTGCAAAAGCAGCAGGTAAGTTTAAGAAGACTTCCTGTAAAGCCATCAGGGCTAAGGGAATAAGCACCATCATCGGGCCAGTTAACCAGCCTTGTTGATAAGCTTCAGCAGCCAGTAGTAAACAAGCTGCAGCCATTAATTGGAGTAACAGGGTTTGTAAACCAGCGCCCCAAGCTGCCACCTGCTGAAGTCGTTGTTGGTCACGCATTTCTGTTTGTTGGGCAGTGATTAATTGTGTTTGGTGATTTGCCAAACTATGGCTGGCTTGCAGTTCGCCTAAACCTTCAATTTGTTCAACCAACAAGCTACGTTGTGCTTCTTGCTGGGCAACTAAGCGGTAACTAACGGCTTTACCCGCTTGCGCCATGCCCCAAGTGCTAATGCCCAAAGTAAGTAAAAGCATCAGCGCGGCTAAACCGGCCAATTGCAAATGAAAGAAAGCTAAAAAGCCCACCAGCAGAATAACCGTTAATAAAGCCACTAAAGGCGGTGCTAAGAGTCTTAGGTAAAGATTATCTAGGGTATCAACATCAGTAATTAAGCGGTTTACCCATTGCGAAGCACGAAATTTAGCGGCAGTTTGGTCATCTAAAAGGGTTAGGTTTTTAAACAGGCGGGTACGCAATTTTGCGAGTAAACGTAACACTGTATCGTGGTTGTAAACCCTTTCAGTGTAGCGAGCTACCGTGCGTGATAAAGCAAAAAAACGTATGCCGCCACCTGGGCTATAAATATCTAAATTAATGGCAATGCCTGCCGCCCAAGCTAGGGCGGTTACACTGGTAGCAGTAATAAACCAACCCGAGAGTGCCAGTAAACCTATAGCAGAAAGGTAGGTAATCAGCAGTAAAAAAGCCCCAATCAATAGGCGCTTTTTATCCTGTAACATAAGGTTTAGCCAAGGCTTAAGCGGGTGCATGAGCAACTCCTGTGGGCTGTGCTAGGTGTTGGTCTGTCAATTCTAAGCGCTGGTCAGCAAAGGCTTCTAATTCTGGTTCGTGGCTGGCGATAATTAAAGTACAACCTTGGGCTTTTAACGCTTCAAGCGTGGCATAAATTTGCTTACGGCTGCGTGCATCTAAGCTAGCAGTGGGTTCATCTAATAGCACCAGTTGCGAAGGTGTTAATAAGGCTCTAGCTAAGGCTAAGCGCTGCGCTTGTCCGCCAGAAAGGCTTTTGCCTCTTTCTAAGAGTAGAGTATTTAATCCGTCTTTTTGTTGGGCTAATAAAGGTGCTAAACCCACTGCTGTAACGGCTTTTAATAAGGCTTCTTCACTGGCATGGGGGGCGGCTAAGCGTAAGTTATCTGCCCAGCTGGCATTAATAATAAAGGCTTGTTGGTGCATCCAAATTAAGGCTTCGCTACCGGCTGCTTTTCCATTCACTAATAACTGACCGCTGCTGGGTTGCATAAAACCAGCAATTAAATGCAGTAATGAAGATTTACCGCTTCCAGTTCGCCCAGTAATTAAGAGCAGTTCACCCTTGGCTAGTTTAAAGCTAGTCGGCGCTAAAACCTGCCCACGCCCTGGGTAACTTAGGGTTATATCTTTGGCTTCCAAAACAAGCGAACTGTCTGAGCTAACTGTTTTATTTTCAGCAGAAGTGCTTGGCTGGCTGTGAGGCTGAGCTTCTAACAAATCGATCAAGCTATCCGCAGCGCCTAAAGCCGATGCTCTATCGTGGTAAAACTGCGCTAAAACTCTGAGTGGTTGAAAGTACTCAGGCGCCATTAATAAAATAAGTAAACCGCTAAATAGGGTTAAATCTGCCGCTGGCCCCCAATTGATATAACCCAATAAACCAAAGCCGATATACATAGCCACGGCAGCAATAGCGACAGAAGAGAAAAACTCTAAAACAGCGGAAGATAAAAATGCCAGCTTAAGAGTACGCATATTAATGCGGCGGTATTCGTCGGCAGCATAGGCAACATCTTGAGTCGCTTGCTTGCTTAAACCAAACAGCTGCAAGCTGGTTAAACCACGCACGCTATCTAAAAATTGGCCAGAAACACGTTTTAATAACACAAAGTGCTGCTGATTAAGGCGTTCAGCACCCATACCGACCAAAGCCATAAATAAGGGAATCAGGGGTGCAGAAATCAGTAAAAATAAACCGGCTACCCAATCGAGGTAGAAGGTAAGCATTAGAATAAATAGGGGCGAAATAACCGCAAGGGTCATTTGGGGTAGGTAGCGTGCAAAATAGTTTTGTAGTGCATCAACCTGTTCTAACCATTGACTGCTTAAACCTGCGGCAGACTCATTGGTTAGATGAACTGGGCCTAATAAAGCCAGTTGTTGCAAAAGCGTTTGACGAACCGTTAAACGAATACGGTTAGCGGCGGCTTGTCCGGTTAAGTCTTGCAAGATTTGCAAACCGGACCTAAGCAGCAGCAAGAAAACCAAGCCAACAAAGCCAGATAGAATTTCAGCTAAAGGGCGTTGGTTAACGATGACTTCATTAATAAGCCAAGCCATTAAAGCTAACTGCGCCATAATTGCTAGGGTTTGTGCCATACCCAGCAAGCGAGTGGCTAATAAAGGTTTTTTTTCTGCTGAGGCTAGGTGGCGCAACCACTCACGGTTGCGCCTTGCCTTATTGGGCTTAGTGATAGCCAACTCCTGCTTTCACCTTGCCACGGAATACCCAGTAGCTCCAAGCGCTATACATCAGTATAAAAGGAACCACAAAGAGTAAACCTAGTAATAAAAACAACTGAGATTCATGGGCTGAAGCCGCATCCCAGAAGGTGTAGTTAGGTGGCACAACATAGGGCCACTTACTAAAGATTAACGCCACAAAGGTTGAAATAAACAGACCAAGGGTTGCCACAAAAGGGAAACCTTCTTGGCGCTTTTTAACCGCACGGTAAACCCAGCCCGCAAAGAACAAGGTAATCAGTGGTAATACCCAAAGCAGGCTTACACCAGAGAACCAGCGCTCTTTTAGGAAATCATCAATCATCGGTGACCAAACACCAATAATGCCAAAGATAACCAACACGGCTAACAACAAGCGTGGGGTAATTTTATAAGCCCAATCCTGAATATAACCTTCTGATTTAAGAATTAACCAAGTGCTACCCAAAAGTGCATAACCAGCCACCAAGCCAACACCTGTCAAAACGGTGAAGGGCGTTAGCCAATCTAGCGCACCGCCTACATAACGAAAGTTTTCAGTTTCAAAACCTTGGATATAAGTACCCACTACAGCACCCTGAGCAAAGGCAGCAATAAAAGAACCACCTGCAAAAGCCCAGTTCCATAAGAAGCGAGACTTGTTGGCCTTAAAACGGAATTCAAACGCCACGCCACGGAAAATTAGCGCTGCCAACATAAGGAACACCCCTATATACAAGGCAGGCAAAAAGACTGAATAAACCAGCGGGAAGGCGGCTAATAAACCAGCACCACCTAGCACTAACCAAGTTTCGTTAGCATCCCAAACCGGCGCTACAGAGTTCATCATTACATCACGGGCTTGGTCATCGGGCGCAAAGGGGAAAAGTATTCCTTGGCCTAGGTCAAAACCATCTAGCAGCACATACATAATGATGCCAAAACCTATGATACCGACCCAAATTAGGGTTAGGTCAAAGACGGGTTCACTCATGCCTTATCTCCTTGTTCAAAAGGTACATGCGCTGCAGATAATGGACGTTTAGCATGGTCCGACTCTACTTCTATATCGTCATCCGTTGCTTCTATACCCGCTTGGAAAACACGCATAAGGTAATAAACACCGGCGCTGAAAATCACTGCATAAACAAGGATATAACCAATTAAAGTGAAAAGTGCCATGCCACCGGTTAAGGAAGGTGTTAAGCCTTCGGCATGCGTCATTAACCCATAAACCAACCAAGGCGCACGCCCTACTTCGGTTACAAACCAACCGGCAACCACGGCAATAAAGGGCGATAAACTCATAGCTACTAGCCCTTTAAGGTACCAAGAGGAAGAAGCAAAACGACCACCTGCTCTAAGGAATAAGCCTGCAAAAGCAAAACCTATCATTAGCACACCTAAGCCCACCATGATGCGGAAAGCCCAGAAAACAATAAATACAGGTGGACGCTCTTCAGCAGGAACATCAAGCAAACCAGGCAGTTCACCTTCAGAATCGTGGGTTAGAATTAAACTGGCTAACTTAGGGATTTTAATTTCAAAGTGGTTTTTCTCGTTTTCTTGGTCAGGAATAGCAAACAAGATTAACGGTACACCCGTGCCACGCTCCCAGTTACCTTCCATAGCGGCCACTTTAGTAGGCTGGTGCTCTAAAGTAGAAAGACCATGAAAGTCACCAATCAATAACTGGGCGGGTGCAATAATCAGCAACAACCATAAGGTCATAGAAAGGGCTTTTTTATTGGCTTCAACTTCACGGCCTTTTAACAAGAACCATGCACTAACACCCGCCACTACAAAACCACCGGTTAAGAAAGAAGCGACGATCATGTGCCAAAAGCGATAGAAAAAAGAGGCAGTAAAAAGCGCTTCAGCCCAGCTAGCAACATGGTAAATTTCACCACGCAACTCTAGACCAGCCGGTGTTTGCATGAGGCTGTTGGCCGAGAGAATCCAGAAGGCAGAAATAAAGGTACCTAAGGCAACCATACAGGCCGCAAATAAATGCACGCCCTTAGGAACTTTGTTACGACCAAAGAGCATAACGCCAAGGAAGCCCGCTTCTAAGAAGAAGGCGGTAATCACTTCGTAACTAAGCACTGGGCCTAAGAAGTTTGCCGTAGCATAGGAAAAGTTACTCCAGTTAGTGCCGAACTGGAAAGACATAACAATACCGGACACTACGCCCATACCAAAAACCACCGCAAACACTTGCGTCCAGAACTTAGCTAAACGCTCCCAAGCGGGGTTTTTGGTTTTAAAGAATAGGCCTTCTAATAAGGCTATATAGGATGCTAAACCGATGGTGAACACCGGAAAAATAGCATGGAAAGACACAACAAAAGCGAATTGAATGCGCGACAGCAAAAGTGGGTCGAGCTCCATAGCCTGCTCCTAACTGATGAAGGAATTTGTAAATATATTGGCTCACATCAATTAGGATAGTCTCATGTTGGAGAGATGCAACCAAGGTGGCAGGCTGTCGCATCTTGATATTTATCTATTTCCACACTTCTTTTAAGGGGGTGTCAGGTGAATAGTGGTGGGCTATTTGTGCTTGTAGCAATTCGGCAGAAGCCAGCGCATCGGTGAGTGCATCGTGGGGGTGGTAGTTAGGTAAGCCGTAGCGTTCACGGCAGGCGGCTAGGCGAATGGAGGTTGGCTTGCGGCCTAATAAACGATCCCACCAGCTGAGTGTTTTTTTGCGGTACAGCCGTCCTTCTAATTCCATGGTATCAACGACAGGGAATTCTAAGCCTTCATCAATCCGAGTTCTAAATGCTGCGTCTAAAAAGCCTCGTTCAATGCTACGGCAATGCACAACCAGTATTTTGCCAGCAAAAAGTGCCAGCATTTCTTGCATAATGGTTTGTAAATCGGGTGCGGCAGCAATTTGTGAGTGAGTAATGCCATGAATTACCATAGAAGCATCACCCACTTTAGTGCGTGGGTTTACAAACCAATGCCTGGCTTCTTTACAGCGAATACGTTCTAAGCTCATGGGCACAGCGCCAAGGCTAAGTATGCCGTTCTTTTTAGGACAAAGGCCGGTGGTTTCTATATCTATCGACAAAAATGGTACTTGGCTTAAAGGGGTGTCGCCACTGACTACACCCGCTGCATAATAAGCTTTAAGTAGTGGATTTTTGGCTTCTTCTTTTAGTCGAGCAAAAGTTTGTGGCCAATCTTGGGTAGCAAGTTCTTGTTGCTTGTTTGGGTCTAAATAAAACATAGGTTCACCTTAGGCGGCTGATTGACCCTAGTGCATGGGATAACGAAACCTTAAAAACTTTTGTGCATGACTAAGAATTTGAAAAGCATCTTTAAGATTTTTTCTTTCAAAATCAGATAAGTTATCGGGTGCAACATTGTTGTCTGGTTCTTCACCTAGCTCTGCTGCTTTTGCTTGATGACGAATTCTAACAATAGAAATAAGCTCTAAAGCATCCCGTAAATCTTGCCCTCGCCCTTTGGGTAGAATATTGGCCGCAATAATATCTTCCAAACGATCAAAAGAGTTTTGTGCTTTAGAACCTATAGCAAGGCCATGAACACGAATTAAGTCAGCTACAGGCGCTGTACCACGGCGCTTCATATTAATAGAATTATTGTGCTTGCCGTCGGTTTCCATTACGAAGCCTTTAAAAAAACCTAAAGGTGGCGTGCGGTTTAAAGCATTACGTGCCATACAGGCTAAAAAGCGTGGGTTGCGTTTAGTTAGCCTTAAAATACGGTCATTGAGCTGATCTGCCCATTCTACCTTGCCCCACACACCATCTAAATCGAAGAAAATAGAACTGTGTAGTAAGGATTCAGGCGTGGGCTTTTCTATCCAATTAGAAAAATATTCTTGCCACACTCTATAAGGCTGCCGCCAACGTGGGTTGGTTGCCATAATATCGCCAGTACAGTAGGTGTAGCCACAAGCAGCTAGCCCATCACTAACAAAAGTAGCTAGCTTTTTAAAATACTCATCGTGTAGGTCTGGGTCAAAAGTGTCGTGTAAAATTAAGGCGTTGTCTTGGTCGGTAACGAGGGACTGTTCATCCCTTGCCATAGAGCCTAGGGCTAAAAAACAATAGGGAATAGGCGGTGGACCAAACGCTATTTCTGCCAGCTCAAGTAGGCGCTGTTTAAAACTGCGACCTATCACTGCCATAGCGCTGCCTATCATGTGGGAGTTGGCATCTTCATTAACCATACGAATAAAACTGGCACGTAGATCGGGCGCTAAAGCAGCTAAATCTTCAGGGGTGTTTTGTCGAAAAATACTACCAACTACAAACAGGCTGTTTTGTGATTCATAACGAATAACATCAGATACAGCTATTACGCCAAAAGGCTTGCCTTGTTTTATAACGGGTAGGTGATGAACATTAAAGCGCAGCATTAACAGCATGGCTTCAAAAACCATTTGGTTATGTTCAATGGTTAATAGCTCAGTAGTCATAAACTCGCTGACTGGCTGGGTTAGATCGGCACCTGTAGCTAGTACACGAATGCGTAAATCTTTATCAGTAAGAATACCTGCAGGTTTAAGGGTGTCGGGTTCAGTAATTAATAAACAGGAAACCCGCTGCTCAGTCATGTGCTTAGCAGCATCTTGAATGCTGGCGTTTTTATCTAGGGTAACTAGCTCACGTTTGATTAACCGACCAACACGTTCCGATAGTAGCTCGTTGGCATCTTCGTGGCGGGATATGGCTTGGCGTAAACGGGTGCGGTCTTCAATTTCTACCGCATCTGCAAAGGTTTCGTGTTCTTCAAATAGCTGATTAAAAACAGCAACTGGAATTAAATAAACCAGCGTATCTTCTAAGGCTTGGGCTGGAAAACGAACTTTGCCATGGCGCAACAAGCCAAACTGCCCAAATAAACCACCTTCACTTAGGCGGTTATAAAGGTCGCCATTACGCCGAAAAACTTCAACAGCACCACTGCGTACTAGGTGGAGTGCGTCAATTTCTTGTTCAAAGGCTAGAATTTGGCTACCGGCTTTGAAATAACTAATTTCAATTTGTGTGGCTACCCAGTTCAGCGTTTCTTCGGGTAATTCATTAAAAGGCGGGTGTTGCTTTAAAAAAGTTAGAACTTCTATCTGCTCTATTTCCACAACACCTACCTCTTAACTAAAGATACAAACTTAATTAAACAGCTCTTGGTTCGCTCATGAGTCCTTTAATAAGTGCCACACAAGACATTAAAAGTACCAGGGTAAACGGAAAACCAGCTGATACAGCCATGGCTTGTAGGGCAACCAAACCACCACCTAAAATAAGTGCAATGGCAATTAGGCCTTCAAAAGTACACCAAAACACCCTTTGTGGAGTCGGTGCATTAACCTTACCACCGGCAGCAATGGTATCAACCACTAGGGAGCCAGAGTCAGAGGAGGTCACAAAGAAAATAACCACCAGCACTATACCAATAAACGAGGTGATTTGAGCTAAAGGCAGGGTATCAAGCATACCAAATAACTGTAGTGGTAAATCTAAGTCAGCCACTTCTGTAAAGCCAGCTAGGTACTGGCTTATACCTGTACCACCAAAGACACTCATCCATAAAATACAGGCAGTGGAAGGTATAAGTAATACAGAGATTAAAAACTCACGCACGGTACGACCACGTGAAACACGGGCGATAAACATACCTACAAAAGGAGACCAGGAAATCCACCAAGCCCAGTAGAAGGTAGTCCAACCCTGCATAAAGTTACTGTCTTCACGCCCAATGGGGTTAGCCAATTGAGGTAGGTATTCTAAGTAAGCCACCAGGTTAGAAAAGAAACCTGTTACCAAGGCAAGGGTTGGGCCAACCAAGATAACAAACACAAGCAGTGTAACGGCTAGTAGCATGTTGATTTCTGAAAGGCGTTTAACCCCTGCTTCTAAACCAGCTAAGACAGAAACCAAAGCAATAGCAGTAATACCCACCACCAGTAGAATTTCAGTTGTGGAGCCTTCTGGCACACCAAACAAATAATTTAGACCAGCAGCAGCCTGTGAAGCACCAAAGCCCAAAGAGGTAGCTAGACCAAAAAGTGTGGCTAAAATAGCAAGAATATCAATTAGGTGGCCAGGCCAGCCCCATACACGCTCACCTAACAATGGGTAGAAAATAGAGCGAATGGTAAGTGGCAAACCTTTATTAAACGAGAATAAAGCTAAACCCAAAGCTAGGGTGGCATAAATAGCCCAAGGGTGAAGCCCCCAGTGGAAAATGGTTGCTGCCATACCTAAGCGACGGGCTTCTTCAGCATTGCCCATTGCACCACCAAGTGGCGCCCAGTCAGTACGCAAGCCATCTTCAAGGCTAGTGCCTGCAAGCGAAGTGCTAAAGTGAGTTAAAGGCTCGGATACACCATAGTACATAAGGCCGATACCCATGCCTGCAGCAAAAAGCATGGAAAACCAACCTAAATAGCTAAAGTCGGGTGTGGCTTCTGTTCCACCTAAACGAACCTTACCTAAGGGAGAAAAGATTAAGAATATACAAAGCAGTACAAAGATATTAGCAGCGCTAATAAAAAACCAATCCAAACTTGAGGTTAACCAGTTGCGTAAGCCGCTAAAAAGAGGCTCAACCTGAGTTTGAAAAATAAGTGTTAATAACACAAAAGCAATAATGCTTAGGCCTGATATTAAAAATACTCGGTTATGAATATCTAACCCAAAAGGCCCAATTTGCATTGCTATGTTGTCTTGACCAATTTGATAGTCGGTATCAATCGGATTAACTTCCCCATCGGGCTGCATAGGGTCTTTTTTATCTGTCATGTGTCCTGCCTTTTTTTGTGTAACTTAAAAACTCCTTTAATTATGGGCAACTAAACCCTAGCTAGCAAGTTGGGTTAAAGCGTGAGGACGCGAATCACCAATATAAATAGAAGGACTGCACTAATACGATTAATCCATACCACCTGCGTTTTTAGCCAAGGCAAAACCCTAGAATGCGATAAACCTAAGGCAACAAGCAGGTACCAAAGGGTGTCTATTATCCATGCCGTTGCAGCCAGCAATAAACCTAGGGCATAACTTTGCCCAGGTTGAATAAACTGTGAAAAAAGCGCCGCCAGCATAATAATCAGTTGCGGGTTAGAAAAAACAATCAGAAAACCATCACGCAAAGCAACCCTGGCAGAAGGAATTATTTGGTTTTCATCCTCGGTTTTGTTGTTAGTGCTGCTGCGTAACATTTGCAAGGCTAACCAAGCTAGGTAGGCCGCACCTAGATAAGTCATTAGCTGATAGGCTTCTGGGTATTGGGCAATTAAATGCCCTAGCCCTAAAGCAACCGCTAAAGCATAAACGCCTACACCTGCACCGTGCGCCACTGCTGCTGTTAAACCATTGCGCCTTGAACCCGTCATAGTGTGGCGCAAAATAACCGCCAAGCTAGGGCCAGGCGTGGCAGCACCTAACAAGCAAAAAGCAGCAACGGTTAGCCAGTTATGGAAAGTCATTTGTGGTTATCTTTTTGTTGTTGGTAATAAAAGTTGCCTTGTTTTTCTAAGCGACTGACAAGGCTGCGCAGTATACCCAATTCATGTTGGTTGGGTCTGGCTCGGCGAAAAAAAGTTTGCAGCTCTTTTAAGGCACGGTCGGAAGCGCCATTAAGAAAACCACTGGCGGCTAAAGCTTTGGCTAGGTGGTCTTCAAACCCTTGAATGGCTTCTAAGCTGGGCAATTGTTCAGCCGCTAAAACCTTCTTGCTAGGCGTTGTAGGTTTAGCATTAAAAATTTCATAACACAGAATTTGTACGGCTTGAGCAATGTTTAAAATGCTGTAATCAGGATTGCCATCAATGCTGACTTGGTGGGTACAAAAAGCCAGTTCGTCATTGTGTAAACCGCTGCGCTCACGCCCAAATACTAAAGCCACTTCACCGGCTTGGCTTTCTGCCTGTAAAGCTTCTGCCGCTTGGCGTGGGTTAAAATTGGTTAAAGCCAAATGCCTTAAGCGAGCACTGGCACCTATCACTAATGAGCAATCTTTAACGGCTTGCTGTAGGTTGTCACAAACCCTGGCTTGATTAAGCACATCTTCAGCACCCGCGGCTAATTGGGTTGCTTCTGGGTGAGGGAAACTAACGGGGTTAACTAAATAAAGCTGTGTTAAGCCCATGGTTTTCATGGCGCGGGCAGTAGAACCAAGGTTACCTGGGTGGTAGGTTTCTACCAGAATAATGCGAATGTTGGGAAACATAGTATTTTACTGATTTACCTGTGTTTAAAATTTAATCAAACTATCTGTAGTGGCATAGTTAAATAGGATTTCTAATGTCAGCTTGCTTTAAGCATTTTTAGTGCACCTTTGGCTATATTTGCAGCCACTTGCTGCAAATGTTGCGAAGCGCTACAATTGTAACTCCACACACAAGGAGAAAATCATGTCTACCGCAAGTATCAGACTCGACCAAGCACTCGTAGAAAAAGCCTCCATAATGGCTAAGGCTTTTAGCAGAACAACACCTAAGCAAATTGAGCATTGGGCAAAAATTGGAGAAATGATGGAAGATAATCCTGATCTTCCCTACGAGTTTGTTAAACAAGCCATTATTGCTCAAGCAGAAAAAGAAGCAGGTAAGCTTGAGGAATATACTTTTGGCTAGAGTGAACCGCGTTTTACAAACACCAAGCTTCAAAAAAGCGGTTAAAAAGCTGTACGCAAATCAGAAAAGTGATCTGGATAATGCTATCAAGGTCATCATGGAAGCTCCTTTTATCGGAGAACAAAAAAAAGGTGACCTCTTATTTTTACGTGTTCACAAGTTCAAGATGGTTAAGCAGCTTACTCTACTTGGCTATAGCTACCAAGATAGTATTATGACACTCGAGCTGATAGTACTTGGTACTCATGAAAACTTTTACAGAGACATCAAAGCTTTGTATTGATGCCTAGTTATAACGAGGCGGTAGAAAATTTTAGCCAAAAAATGATCACTTTAATGCTAGATACATTGTATTTTATAATGCATCGCCACCATAACTGTTCCATGCTTTTGTAAACCCAGCTGCATCAAATAAAACTATTACATCAGAAAACTCTAAAGATCCTGGATTCAACTCTCAAGTGCAACTCATTAAACTAGCCTTTAGGTGGGCTAGATGAATTTATTTGCGCTTGGCGCAGGGTTTCTTGCTGGGCTAAGCGCCAAGCATAAACTTCTCGAAAAGCTAGCAGGCTTTTAACATAATCACGGGTTTCTGCATAGGTAATACGTTCTACCCAAAGTGGGTTTATCTCTTTTCCTAAACTTTTTTGCCAAGCATTGGCTTTGGTTGGACCTGCGTTGTAAGCAGCAGCAGCTAAAACTGGATTATTATTATAGCGTCGCATTAAACCGCCTAAATAATTAACCCCTATGGGTAGGTTGTACTCGGGTTTTAGGAGGTCTGCTTCTGGCTTTATGCCTAGCTTTAAGCGGTTAGCAACCTGCTTACCTGTGGCGGGCATTACTTGCATCAAACCCAGTGCACCCACCCTGGAGCGGGCTTGGGGGTTAAAAAGGCTTTCTTTACGAATAAGGGCTAAAACTAGCGGTAAATCTAAGTTAGCTTGTTCTGCCAAAGGTCGTAGGGTTTCTAGGTGGGCTAAGGGAAAGCGTAATTCAACGGCATCGTTTAATCCGGCTCGGTGAGCGACATCGACGCTTAGGTGATGCCAGCCCCATTGATTAGCTAGCCAAGCGGCTTGAATTTGATCTTCAACCGGCGCTTTACTTAGGGTGTAGCGCCATTCTTGTCTTGCTTCTTCTAGGTTGCCTGTAAAGAAAAGTTCTTCTGCACGCTCTATGCCCGGATTGTACCTGAGTTGGTTTATTAAATTAGTATCTAAGGGCGTTTCTAGTGCATTCATTTGTGGTTCTAAACCTAGGTGTTGTGCTGCTAGAAAACCGTAATAGTGACGTTCTTTAGCTAAAGGCTTTAAAAGAGCTTTAGCTGCTGCAGTTTGATTGGTTTCATTTAAAGCTTGAGCCTGCCAGTAAACCCATTCGTTTTTTTGTTTAAGTGCCTCTGGAAAAGCATCAATAATTTTAAGCAGTTGCGACCAGTTAGCTTGGCGTAATTGGCTACGGGCATAGCTTTCATGCCCTTCAGGGGTTAACTGTTTGCTAGGGATAGCGGCAAACAGTTGAGCAGTTTTTTTATGATTGCTACTCCAAGCCGAGCGAATAGCAAGGTATTCATCTAGCTGCCAAAGTGCTTGCTGGCTAAGTTGGCGATGAGTAAACAGTTGTTTAGCTAGCTGGTTAGCTTGGGTTGGGTTACGTCGTGCATCTTGTTTAAGCAGGTGAGTTAACACTTCATCTTTAACGGCTAGGTCGGCTCTTAAACTTAAACGCTTTTGGGTTAATGCACGTAATTTTTTTGCAGGGTTAGACTTGGCTTCTAACCAAAAAGCTAGCCATTGTTGATCTGTTCTAGCTAGCTTATTTTGTAATAGTCTAGCTGCACTGGTATGACCTTCACGCATAAGCTTTAATGCCGTTTGCTGATAGTCATGAGCAGAGAGTAAGCCTA
Source organism: Marinospirillum minutulum DSM 6287 (assembly GCF_000422325.1). Taxonomy (GTDB): domain Bacteria; phylum Pseudomonadota; class Gammaproteobacteria; order Pseudomonadales; family Halomonadaceae; genus Marinospirillum; species Marinospirillum minutulum. Next base: position 183,906 of record NZ_AULO01000008.1, on the reverse strand, counting down.
GTTGATCTAATTGCTTGGTTAGCTGTTGGCAGTTAGTCGGTAAAGGCTGGTTGTTACGCCAGTAATCGGCTGCTTTATCCATCCATTGCAGGCTTATGCCGGTTACTTTTGCTTCTGCAGTTATTTGATAGCAGGTTAAGCGTGAATTAAGTGGGTTAGGGTTGCTGGCTGTTTCAATTAAAAAGCTAGACCAGTCTTTTGTTTTACCTAGCTCTTCTAACCATTCAGCTTGTAGCTTTTGTTGAAAAGCGGTATTGGGATGGGCAGCTAAAAAGTTGCTTAGTTCTTGTTTATCAATTACGCCATAGGCTAGCTGGTTTCGAAAAAGCTGCTGCTGTAAATAAGGTGCTAGAGGGTAATGCTTTAATGCCTCAAGTGGTGCTGTAATATCGATTAGTTCACCACGGCGTAATACTAAATAATTGTCTGCAAAAATTTGCCTAGCTTTTAAATCAGGTTGTTTAATGGGTAGCTGGCGGCTGAAAAAGGCAGAAGTGGACGAAGTTGCCGGAAAAATTAATAGCAGCAAAAGTAAAAGCGGTAGGGTTTTCTTCCATTTAGACATCAGTGCCTTCCCTTGTTGACGTTTAGGTTAAAGCTTATCCATCTTAAGTGCTTGCGTCTAGTCAGTGAAAGTAAACAAAAAAGAAGCTGAAATTTTTTATTTCAGCTTCTTGGTAGTGCTTTATTGGTTTTAATGCTGGGTTATTAAACCAGTTCTATAGCTACTGCGGTTGCTTCGCCCCCACCAATGCACAGGCTGGCAATACCGCGCTTCTTACCTTCTTGTGCTAGTGCATACATGAGCGTTACAAGAATACGAGAACCGGTTGAGCCAATAGGGTGACCCTGAGCGCATGCACCGCCGTAGATATTGATTTTTTCGTGAGGAATTTTTAAACCGTCCATTGCTAGCATGGTTACCACAGCAAAGGCTTCGTTAATTTCAAATAAATCAACGTCTTCAATTTTCCAATCTGCTTTAGCTAAGACTTTTTCGATAGAGCCTATGGGTGCTAGGGTAAATTCGCTTGGCTCACGAGAATTAGTGGCATGAGCAACAATTTTAGCTAGGGGAGTTAAACCACGCTTTTTAGCTTCAGACTCACGCATAAGTACCAGTGCAGAACCACCATCAGAAATAGAGCTGGAGTTAGCTGCGGTGACTGTGCCGTCTTTCTTAAAGGCAGGGCGTAAGCCAGGGATTTTAGAAATATCGGCTTGGTGAGGCTGTTCATCATCGGTAACAACCACTTCACCCTTACGTGTTTTAACGGTAACAGAAGCCGTTTCTGCCTTAAGCTTGCCATCTTCTATGGCTTTTTTAGCACGGTTAAGCGAACTAATAGCAAAGTTATCCATCGCTTCACGGGTGTAGTTGTATTCATCAGCAACGTCTTGTGCAAAAACGCCCATTAGCTTACCGGTGCGAGCATCTTCTAAACCATCTAAAAACATATGGTCTTTAATTTCACCATGGCCCAAACGGTAACCACTGCGTGCTTTGGTTAAAACGTGTGGGGCGCTAGACATGCTCTCCATGCCACCAGCAACCATAATATCGTTAGAGCCTGCTTTAATTAGATCGTGAGCTAGCATCACAGCTTTCATACCTGAACCGCAAAGCTTATTGATAGTAGTTGCACCTGTCTCTACTGGGATACCTGCATTCATCATGGCTTGGCGAGCAGGGCCTTGCTTAACGCCCGCAGGCAGTACACAGCCCATAATCACTTCTTGTACATCGGCTGGTTGAATGCCAGCACGTTTAATGGCTTCAGCAATAGCAACACCACCTAGCTCGGGCGCAGTTAAACTAGAGAGGCTACCCATCATTCCACCCATAGGTGTACGAGCACCGGAAACAATAACAATTGGATCTTGCATGAAAAAACCTCGTTGTTGGCTAGTGTAAAATTTACCTTGTTACTTATAGATTGCCGCTTGACCTCTGTCTTGGCTAGAGGTAATTTGTGACTTTTAAGTCATAAAACCAAGCAAGCGCTAGTTAACCTTCATGAAGTTAAACAAGAATTCTAAAAGACGCAAGGAGCTAGTAGCAATTGCTGCTCGGCTATTTTGTAATCAGGGTTATGAGTCTACCACGGTAAGAATGCTGGCTGATGCTATGGGCATTAAGTCGGGCAGCTTGTTTCATCACTTTAATGATAAACAAGAAATTCTTTATGCGGTCATTGAATCTGGCATGTTGCATGCCATGGAAATTGCTCGTCAAACCTTAGCTAATGCACTCACTCCTAGAGAGCGCCTTTATGCACTAGCCAGAGCACATCTATCAACCCTCTTAGAAGACCGAGATGCCCACGTCGTTGCTATTTATGAGTGGCGCAGCTTAACCCAAGATTCACGTGATTTGTTAGTGAAGCTACGTGATGCCTATGAAACTAGCTGGCGCGAAGTGATAAATGAGTGCCATGAAGCAGGTTTGCTAAAAGGTGATCAAAGCCTACAACGCCACCTAGCCTTAGGCGCATTAAATTGGACAGTGCAATGGTACCAGCCAGACGGAAAACTCAGTCCCGATGAGTTGGCTCAAGAGTTAGTGGCTATGGTGCTGCGTGAAAACTTTTAGTTGGCTTTTAAAAAGTACTTGCCCAAATGTAAAGGCTGAATTAGGCTAATTAAAAAACCGAGCACTTGCTCGTTTATTTATTTTCAAAGGTGACTCAGGTCGCCTTTATTTAAAGTGTGATGTTGACGTTTACGTCAAGGTTATACAGGAATAGCAAACTGCAAGAACAATAAACCGAATGTCCGGAGGTAACACCATGGCCAATTCAACAATGGCAAGTACACAAGATTACGTAGACTTTATGAAGTCTTTCCAAATTAGTGATATTGAAGCTGTACTAGAAGGTAGTTTGGCAGGTGGTTTTAATGCCTACACTGAATGCTGTGGTCGTCATGCCTTGGGAAGTAAAGCGGATAAAAATGCTTTAGTTCATGAAGATTCAGCAGGAAAAGTTTCTAGCTATACTTTTGCCCAGATGCACGAAAAAAGTGGCAAATTAGCTAATCTGCTAAAACAACAAGGCGTTAAGCAAGGTGATCGAGTTGCAGCCATGCTGCCACGTAATGCCGACCTGCTTACCCTTATTTTTGCTACCTGGCGTATTGGTGCAGTCTATCAGCCCCTTTTTACTGCTTTTGGTTACGAGGCTATTGAATACCGCTTAAGCCAAGCTAAAACAGTCTTGGTTTTTACTGATGAAGAAAACCGCGCCAAGTTTAAGCCAGTGAAGGACCTGCCACCTATGGTGATGATAGGAACTGAAGCCGCAGCAGAAAAATGGAATGACCTTCATTTTGCTAGTCTGTTAGAAACCCAAAGTAGCGAAAGTGAAACCCTAGTTTTAGATGCAGATCAGCCATTTTTGCAAATGTTTACTTCAGGTACAGTCGGCAAGCCAAAAGGCGTTGCTGTACCCTTACGTGGGCTGATTGGTTTCTACATTTATATGCGTTATGCCGTTGGTTTGGAAGATGATGATAACTTCTGGAATATGGCTGATCCAGGTTGGGCTTATGGTCTTTATTACGCAATTACTGGCCCACTCCTCTTAGGTTGTACTACCCACTTTAACGAAGCAGGTTTTACCGCTGAAAATACCCTAGAATTTTTGAAGCGCCATAAAATTTCCAACCTGGCTTCAGCACCTACTGCTTATCGTATGATGAAATCGAGTGGTGAGTTAGAAGGTAAGTCAAGCGAACTTTTCTTGCGTAGAGCAAGCTCAGCGGGTGAGCCACTGAATACCGAAGTTGTAAACTGGGTAACTGAAAACCTTGGCTGCCGTGTAATGGATCATTATGGACAAACAGAAACGGGTATGACCTGCTGTTGCCACCACACCTTAGAACATAAAACTCCAGTCGGTTCTATGGGTATGCCTATGCCTGGTTATCGTATCGTTATTCTAGATGCTGAAAATAACGAAGTGGCTCAAGGTGTAACGGGTCAGCTAGCTATAGATATGGAAGCCTCTCCTGCTTTCTTCTTCGCTGGTTATACTTGGCAAGAAAAAAAGCCGTTTGCTGGTAAGTATTACTTAACAGGCGATATGGTTGTGCAACATGAAGATGGCACCTACTGGTTTGATGGTCGTGATGACGACATTATCACTACTGCCGGTTACAAGGTTGGTCCAACGGATGTTGAAAATACTGTGTTAGAACACCCGGCAGTTGCTGAATCGGCAGCGGTAGGCAAGCCAGACGAGCTGCGTGGTTACATTATTAAAGCCTTCGTGGTTCTGCGTGATGGTTATGAAGCAAGCGATCAGCTAGTGAAAGATATTCAAGGCTTGGTACGCGAACGCATGTCTGCCCACGTTTACCCACGTGAAATTGAATTTGTTGATGAGCTACCTAAAACACCAAGTGGCAAAATTCAGCGCTTTATGCTGCGTAAGCAAGCAGAAGATGAAGCTAACACCTAAGCTGTTTTAGAAGTCAATCACCCACTTAAATGAAGCTTAGGTGGGTGATTTTTTAATTATTAGCTAAGTAAAAAAACAGAGAGAAAGCCTAGAATGAAAATTAAACAGCAAACTTTTTTAATTACTGGCGGAGCATCAGGTTTGGGTGCTTCCACGGCTGAATATTTAGTTGAACGTGGTGCTCAGGTTGTTTTGGCTGACTTAAATGCCGATGCTGGCGCTGCTATGGTTGCTAAACTAGGCGCAGACAAAGCCGCTTTTAGCCGTTGCGATGTAACCTCTGCCCAAGAAGTGCAAGCTGCGGTAGATTTAGCTATTAGTAAGTTTGGCGGCCTTTCGGGTGTAGTTAACTGCGCCGGTATTGTTGTTGTACAAAAACTACTAGACCGTGATTTAAACCCTGCCGATTTAGATGCCTTTGCTAAGGGTGTCAATATTAACCTAGTGGGTAGCTTTAACGTGGCACGTTTGGCAGCTTCAGCTATGGCTAAATTACCCGCCCAAGAAGACGGTGAGCGTGGGGTAATTATTAATACGGCTTCCATTGCTGCTTTTGATGGACAAGTGGGACAGGCCAGTTATGCCTCTTCTAAAGGTGGTGTGGTTAGTTTGGCTTTGCCTTTGGCACGTGAGTTAGCACGTCATGGTATTCGTGTAATGACCATTGCACCCGGAGTTTGTGGTACGCCCATGATGGACGGCATTCCTGATGAAGCACGTCAGCAGTTAGAAGCGGGTGTACCTTTTCCTAAGCGTTTAGGTAAGCCAGAAGAATTTGCTTCTTTGGTGGCGCATATTATTGAAAACACCTATTTAAATGCGGAAGTTATTCGTATGGATGGCGCCATTCGTATGGTTTAACCCATTTGAACGTGACTAAGCTTAAAGATAAATGATTAAAGGTAAATAATATGAATTTTGAGCTGACTGAAGAACAGGCAATGATTCAAGATGCAGCCAAGCAGTTTGCAGAAGGTGTGCTTGCACCTAAAGCTGCGGAGTTGGATGCAACCTCTAACCCTGAAATATTAAAAAGTCACTTAAAGCAGCTAGCAGAGCAAGGCTTTATGGGCGTTAATATTGCGGGTGAGTACGGTGGAACAGAAGCGGGTACGGTGGCTTTTTCTTTAGCCATTACTGAACTAGCGCGTGCTTGTGCTTCAACCGCTGTGGCTGTTTCAGTTAGCAATATGGTGGCAGAACTTATTCAAGCCATAGGTAGTGAAGCACAAAAAAGTCATTATTTACCTAAGCTGTGTTCGGGTGAGTTTGCGGCCGGTAGCTTTTGCTTAACAGAAACGGAAGCCGGTTCTGACCCAGCGGCCATGAAAACCCGTGCCGTAAAAGAAGCCGATGCTTGGGTATTAAATGGCAGTAAAGTATGGATTTCTACCGCTGCTTTAGCTGGCGTGTATGTGGTTTGGGCTGTAACCAACCCAGACGCACCCAAGGGTAAGGGTATTTCTTGCTTCTTGGTAGATGGCGACAACCCAGGGGTAAAGGTTGCTAAACCAGAAAATAAAATGGGTCAAAAAGGCTCGGGTACACATGAGGTGATTTTCGAGGATTGCCGTATTCCCCTAGATGCCATTATAGGCGAAGAAAACCAAGGCTTTAAAATTGCGGTGACTGAATTGTGCGGTGGGCGTATTGGTATTGCTTCACTTGCTCTAGGCGTTGCTAGCGCAGCCTTAGACTATGCTTGTAACTATGTACAAGAGCGCAAGCAGTTTGGTAAGCCACTGGCCGAATTTCAAGGTTTGCAGTGGATGCTAGTAGACAACTACACCGAAATGGAAGCGGCTCGTTTACTTATTATGCAAGCAGCCTCACTTAAAGATGCGGGCAAACCTTTTGCCGTACAAGCATCTATGGCTAAGTTAATGGCGACCGAAAAAGGCAATAAAGCCTGTTATGATGCTTTACAGCTTTTAGGTGCTAACGGTTATATGCAAGATTTTCCACTAGAGCGTTATGCAAGGGATATTCGTGTAACCAGCATTTATGAAGGCACCAGCGAAATTCAGAAAGTGATTATTGCTAGAAGTTTATTTAGCAACTAAGAGGGAACTCCCCATGTGATGCCTTGTGCTGCAAAAAGAGGATAGAATGTACGCCTTGTTTCACTAAGCTTTTGGCTTACTCTAACCGCTAGGCATACCATGACCGTTTTGTTGATGACCCCTCCCATGACCCAGTTAAATACGCCTTACCCTGCTACGGCTTATTTAACTGGGTTTCTTCGTGCTCGAGGGTATTCTGCTGTTCAGCGTGACCCTGCTATAGAACTATTTCTTGAGATGATGACCACTCAAGGCTTAGATATTATGCGGCAACACGTCGAAGAGAACTTCGAGTCGTTTGAAGATGATGAGTTGCCTGACGTTATCTACACCTTTCTAACAGAATTTGATCGTTATCGGCTTTGCGTTGAGCCGGTTATTCGGTTTTTACAGGGTAAAGACCCTAGCCTTGCACTGCGTATTGTATCGCGGCGTTTTTTACCAGAAGGCCCGGCCTATGATGTGATTGCTCAGATGGAAGCCGTCTCTGGCGATGTATTAAAAGCGGCCTTTGGTGATCTTGGCGTACAAGACAAAGCCAAATTCCTAGCAACCCTCTTTATTAACGACCTATCTGCCGTTATTACACAAGGCGTTGACCCTTATTTTGAAGTGAGTCGCTACGGTGAACGCCTAGCCGCCGCTAATCCTTATTTTGATGATTTGTACGCTACGCTAATGGCAGAGCCAAGCTTTACCTCTGGCATTTTAGAACAGTTGGTTGAGATCTATTTAGAAGAAACCCAACCCAGTGTTGTTGGCTTAACCGTGCCTTTTCCCGGCAATATGTTAGGTGCGTTGAGAATTGCCCAAGCCTGTAAAAATATTAACCCTAACCTGCCTGTTGTGATGGGCGGTGGTTTTGTTAATACCGAACTTAGAGCCTTAAAAGATATTCGTGTGTTTGAATTTGTTGATTTTATTTGCCTAGATGACGGCGAGCGCCCCTTACTAACCCTGTTGGAATACCTGAAAGGTGAGCGTGAGTTAGATGATTTGGTGCGAACTTATTTTCTGGCAGAAGATGAAACGGGCAAGCCCTACGTGCATTTAAATGAAAATGCCACCCTGCACGATATTCCACAAACTGAGGTGGGTGCGCCGATTTACGATGGTTTACCGCTGGATGACTACCTTTCTTTGTGTGAAATGCTTAATCCCATGCACCGAATTTGGAGTGACGGTCGCTGGAATAAGCTTACCATCGCCCACGGTTGTTATTGGCGAAAATGCAGCTTTTGTGACATTTCATTGGATTACATTGACCGTTACGATGAAGCTGGTGCTGATATTCTGGTTGATCGAATAGAAGAGCTAATTGAAGAAACCGGCCAAACTGGATTTCACTTTGTAGATGAAGCCGCCCCACCTAAAGCCCTGTTTGCACTTGCGCGACGTTTAATTGAGCGGGGTGTGGTGATTAGTTGGTGGGGCAATATCCGCTTTGAAAAAACCTTCACCGTTGAACGCTGCCAGCTGTTAGCAGATTCTGGCTGTATTGCTGTTAGTGGTGGATTGGAGGTTGCTTCCGACCGTTTGTTAAAATTAATGAAAAAAGGCGTAAGCGTAGAGCAGGTAGCGCGAGTTACTAAGGCATTCAGTGATTCAGGCATTTTAGTTCATGCCTATTTAATGTACGGCTTTCCGACCCAGACAGAACAAGAAACGCTAGATGCCTTAGAAATGGTACGCCAAATGATGCAAGAGGGTTGCTTTCAGTCAGCCTACTGGCACAGGTTTGCAGCAACCATTCACAGCCCCATTGGTTTAAACCCTGAAGACTACGGCATCACGTTAATAGAACGACCAGAAACTCAATTTGCTGAAAATGATGTTGGTTTTATCGACCCCATTAAAGTTGATCATGAAATGTTAGGCGAGGGACTGCGTAAAGCTCTTTATAACTATATGCACGGCATTGGCTTTGAACACCCGCTTGATTTTTGGTTTCCAACACCAGTAAGCCGCACACAGATGAAAAAAAACCTGATCAGTAAAGCCCTTACTGGTGTTATTGTTAGCGCCTAACCTTTTTACTTTAGTTTTAATATTGAATGACTTTTAAGGGGATAGTTATGAATAACCCAAAAGCTGATGCTGCACTTTACTTGCTGAGCGGTTTAATTCAGAGAGTAGCTAAAGATAAGCCGGAGCTTATTGAAGAAATGCTTTCTGGCATTAAGTCAGACCAAGCGGCTGTCTCTGCTGATGTAGATGAAAAAGAGTATATAGATAAAATATTTAAGGAAAGTATTGCTGTCCTTGAAAGAATAAAAGGTAAAGTCTAATGAGTATTGCACAGTTAACAACGTTTTTTGGTTGGGTAGCGGTCATCAATCTTGGCTACCTTCTTGTAGCAGCCTTGATTCTGTTATTTATGAAGAGCGCTATTAGTAGCATTCATAGCAAGATGTTTGATTTAGACGACAAAGAACTCACAACTAAGTATTTTGACTTCTTGAGTAACTACAAAATTATGACGCTAGTGTTTACTGTTGCGCCTTATTTGGCACTGAAGATTATGGCCTAGTGTTTAAATTTAGATGGTGTTTTGGCTGTTGCTAGCAGATCAACACTAAGAGCACCTTGTTTTTTTAATTCTTCCGCTGCCCAGTGACTAGTGGCTCCAGTTGTTATTACGTCATCCAGTAATAACACCCTTTTCCCTGCTATTTCTGAAGCCGCCTTAAATGCACCCCTAGGGTTCAACCAACGCGCCTTGCGGCCTAAGTCTTGCTGGCTAGGAATGTCTTTAACTCTTTTTAAACCCTGCTTAAAAAATGTTAGATCACTAAGCAAGGCTAAACGCTTGGCTAACCAAGTAGGTGCATGATAACCCCGTTGTTTAATACGATCTTTTTGACCTGGAATAACTAGCAGGTAATCGTAGGTTTTATTCTTCTTGGCTAGACTATCAAAAAGCAGGTCTAAGAGAAGGTAGCCTGCGGCAAGGTTTTTTGTGTATTTAAATTCCCAAATAAGCTGACTGTAGGGTGGCAGATAAAGCCAAGGGGCAAAGGCTTGATCAAAAGCTACGGGTGCTTGGTAACAGTAATTACAAATGGGCGGTTGCCGTTTTGTTGTTAAGGGTTCGGCACAAAACTTACAAGCGTTGGTGTTATGAGGCAATTGTTTAAGGCAAAGCTTACACAGGTCACGTTCACCCACTAAGGGATGCATACAGATCAAACAGGTGCCTGGTAATAACCAGCGACTAGACCTATGCCAATAAAAAAGTTTTTTTTGCCAGTCGTTAACCTTGGTAATTATTGTGGTTGACCTCATTAGGCTGCTCCTGCATTATTGCGTTAACTTGTTTTATATTGATGGTTTACAGGATTGGTATTATGACTGAGCAACGCTTTGACTGGAGTAGCGATGAAATTGCTGCACTTTTTGAACTACCCTTTAATGACCTACTGTTTCGTGCCCATAGTGTGCATAGGCAAAATTTTGATGCTAACGATGTGCAGGTTTCAACCTTACTTTCCATTAAAACGGGCAGCTGCCCAGAAGATTGTAAGTATTGTCCTCAGTCAGCTCATTACAACACGGGTTTGTCGAAAGAAAAGCTGCTAGAGATCAACAAGGTGTTAGAACAAGCCAAAGAAGCAAAAAAGGCCGGTGCTAGCCGCTTTTGTATGGGTGCTGCTTGGCGGTCACCAACCGAGCGAGATATGCCCGCCGTGTTAAATATGGTGCGTGAAGTAAAGGCTTTGGGTTTAGAAACCTGCATGACTTTAGGCATGTTAAAAGCAGACCAGGCGGAAGCTTTAGCTGGCGCAGGTTTAGACTATTACAACCATAACCTAGATACTTCGGCTGAATTTTACGGTGAAATTATTACTACTCGCACCTATGACGATAGATTGGCAACTTTAGATAAGGTGCGCCAAGCGGGCATGAAAATTTGTACAGGCGGTATTTTAGGTATGGGCGAGCAGGTGAGCGATCGTATCGGTTTGCTACAGCAATTAGCTTCTTTACAACCCCACCCTGAAAGTGTGCCATTAAATATGTTGGTTAAAGTACCTGGTACACCTATGGAAGATTTAAAAGAGCTAGAGCCTTTGGAGTTTATTCGCGTGATAGCCGTGGCACGTATTTTAATGCCTACCTCACGTGTACGTTTATCGGCAGGTCGCGAAAAATTAAGTAGCAGTGAACAGGCGATGGCTTTTTTTGCTGGCGCTAACTCTATTTTTTATGGTGATAAGTTGTTAACCACTGGCAATCCTGAAGCGCAGCAAGACCTAGCTTTGTTCCGTAAGTTGGGTATTAATGCTAAACAACAAAAGGTACCTGTAGGCGAAGCAGTGCATGAGGCTGCATTATTAGATACCCTGGCAGAAACGACGAGTCTTTATAAAAATGCAGCAACTAGTGTAAAGCCTTGTGGGTTAGTGGTTTAAGCTAGCCAAAGTTAAGTTTTATCTTTTTTTTAAAAAAAGAGTTGACGGAACAAAACTTTGCTGTAGAATACGCTTCATTCCAATCAAGGACGGGGACAAATAAAGTCTCTAACCTTTTGAAAAGAATGAAGTTTTAAGCGGATGTGGTGGAATTGGTAGACACGCCAGATTTAGGTTCTGGTGCCGCAAGGTGTGAGAGTTCGAGTCTCTCCATCCGCACCAAGTAAAGCAGGTTAAATTTAAGCTTTCTTGGTAAACCACAAGTAAGACACAATTATTTAAAACCCAGCCTTTTTTAGAGTCTGGGTTTTTTGCGTTTAGGGCATTTGTTTTTATTCCTTCCTAGTTTGTTTTTCTTCAAACAATAAAAAACCCCTGCCAAAGCAGGGGTTGGTGTTTACTATAAAAGCTTAGGGTTTCATTAGTTGACGTAGAAGGCTTCTTCTTCTAAGTCCATCAATACATCAGCACCCGCTAGTACTTGCTGCTCTAGTGCTAGAGTGCGAGGTAGAATACGCTTAAGGAAGTGATTACCCACCTTAATTTTGGTTGCATAGAAGCCAGAGGTATCGCTAGCAACTTTGCGTTCAGCAACGCTGACCATACGTGCCCACATATAACCGTAAGTTACTAGACCAAAAAGGTTTAGGTAATCAACCGAAGCTGCACCAATTTCTGCTGGGTTTTTATCCGCAGCAGCAATCACTGTTTCAGTTAGTGATTCTAAGCGCTTAAGTTCAGTTTCTAGCGTTGTTGTCCAAGCTTGCATATTAGGTAGGTCTGCACAGCTTGCTAAAAACTCGCGCACTTCTTGTGTAAAGATTTTTACAAACTCACCACGGTTAGAAAAAACTTTACGACCCATTAAGTCTAAAGCTTGAATACCGTTAGTACCTTCGTAAATTTGGGCAATACGTGCGTCACGAACATACTGCTCAGCCCCCCATTCAGTACAATAGCCATTACCACCATAAATTTGCTGGGCTTCAACCGTTGCATCAAAGCCACGGTCAGTAATAAATGCCTTAGCTATAGGGGTCATAAGCGCCATCATATTATCGCCATGCTTACGGATGGTTTCGTCTTCGTGGAACTTGCTTAGGTCTAGCTGCATACCCACGTAAGAAGCAAAAGCACGACTGGCTTCATTGAATGCACGTACGTTAAGCGCCATACGACGAACATCAGGGTGAACTAGAATAGGGTCAGCAGGTTTTTCTGGGTTTTTTGCACCGCCGGGAGCACGCGACTGTAGGCGTTCTTTGGCAAAGTCCATGGCACTTTGGTAAGCCACTTCACCTAAGCCTAAACCTTGAATACCTATGGATAGGCGCTCGTAGTTCATCATGGTGAACATTGCCATTAGGCCACGGTTGGGCTCGCCAATCATGATGCCTTCTGCACCATCAAAGTTTAGAACGCAAGTAGCAGAACCTTTGATACCCATTTTGTGTTCGATAGAGCCGCAGTTAACGTTATTAAAGTCGCCTAGGCTGTTGTCTGAATTAACTTTAAATTTAGGTACTAGGAAAAGTGAAATGCCGCGTGAACCTGCTGGTGCATCGGGAAGCTTGGCTAGCACTAGGTGAATAATGTTTTCAGCTAGGTCGTGGTCGCCGCCAGTTATCCAAAGCTTGCTACCAGTAATGGTGTAAGTGCCATCGCCTTTGGGTTCAGCTTTAGTGCTAATTAGGCCTAAGTCTGTACCGGCTTGGGTTTCGGTTAAGCACATGGTACCTATCCACTGACCCGCATATAAAGGAGGTAAAAACTGCTGTTTGATTTCGTCGCTAGCGTGGGCATCTAACAAAATAGTTGCACCGGTATTGAGTGAAGGGTAAAGCGTAAAGCCAGCGTTAGAAGCATAAAGCATTTCTTCAAATAACACGGTTAGCATTTTTGGCATACCCATACCGTCGTATTCTGGGTTGCCGCCTAGCCCTAACCAGCCGCCTTCAGCCAATGTATTCCAAGCCTCTTTAAAGCCTGTAGGCGTGGTTACCTTACCATTTTCGAACTTAACACCTTCCGCATCACCGCTTAGGTTGATAGGGAAAAGTTCGTTTTCTGCAATTTTTGCACCGCCTTCTAAAATGGCGTTGACTGTGTCTAGGTCTATTCCTTCAGTTGCAGGCATAGATGACCAAACTTTTTCTGCTTCAAAAACTTCGTTTAATACAAACTGCATGTCACGAAGGGGAGCCTTATACATTGCCATATTTTTACTACCTCTATCCTAGTGTACAAAATCTTGTGGTATCGCTAGCTTACCTTGTTTGCTGCATTGCACAAGGCGATAAAACGACTAGTTAGTTCTAGTTAGCTACTTGATTAGATTAGCAGTTTATAGATATCAGGTTAAGGTTTTATCAAGCATTAAAAGTTAAAAAAAGGGGTGACCTAAGTCACCCCAAAGACCCTTCCCTTAAAGAGCTTTGTTAAACTTCAAACGCTAAACCAAAAGCGCTTTCATCCATTGCTAGGAGTGTATCTGCACCTGCTAGCATGGTTGCTGCGTGTGTTTTGGTACGCGGTAGTAAGCGTTGGAAGTAAAAACGTGCCGTGTCTAACTTAGCTTGGTAGAAAGCTTGTTCACTAGTACCTTCAGCTAGTTTTTTCTGTGCAATCTCAGCCATTTGTGCCCAGAAGTAAGCTAGGGTTACATAGCCTGAGTACATTAGGTAGTCTACAGAAGCAGCACCCACTTCCTCGCGGTTTTTCATAGCTGCCATACCAATTTTCATGGTTAAGTCGCCCCACTCTTTATTTAGCTCTGTTAGTGGCTTAATAAATTCGTGCATGGCTTCTTGCTGGCTAGCCGATTGGCAGTATTGGTGAATTTGTTTGGTGAATTTACGTAGGTGTTCGCCTTGGTTCATTAAGATTTTACGACCTAATAAATCGAGTGCTTGAATACCGGTTGTACCTTCGTATAAACGCGTAATGCGTGCATCACGTACAAACTGCTCCATGCCCCACTCTTGAATAAAACCATGGCCGCCAAATACCTGTACGCCTTCATTAGTTGATTCAAAACCCACTTCAGTTAGGAAGGCTTTAACTATGGGGGTTAATAAGCCAAGAAGATCGTCTGCTTCTTGCTTGCTTTCATCCTGACCTTTTTCTACTTTATCGACCAGTTGGGCGGTATAGAAAATAAGTGCACGTCCACCTTCGCTGAAGGCTTTTTGAGTAAGTAGCATACGGCGTACATCTGGGTGCACAATAATTGGGTCAGCTGCTTTTTCAGGTGCTTTAGTACCAGAAAGTGCACGCATTTGTAGGCGATCACGCGCATAAGCTAACGCATTTTGGTAAGAAACTTCGATTAAGCCCTGACCTTGAATACCAACACCAATACGGGCAGCGTTCATCATGGTGAACATAGCCGCCAAACCTTTGTTGGGCTGGCCCACTAGGTAGCCTGTGGCATCATCAAAATTCATGACGCAAGTAGAGTTACCATGAATACCCATTTTGTTTTCTAGTGAGCCACAAACAACACCGTTACGCTCGCCAGCTTCACCTGTGGCATCGGGTAAAAACTTAGGTACTACAAAAAGTGAGATGCCTTTGCTGCCTTCAGGTGCATCGGGTAGCTTGGCTAAAACTAAGTGAACAATGTTTTCACTAATTTCATGATCGCCTGCTGAAATGAAGATTTTGGTACCGGTAACTTTATAGCCATTGTTATCGTCTGGAACAGCCCGTGTTTTAATTAAACCTAAGTCAGTACCACAGTGCGGTTCGGTTAGGCACATGGTACCTGTCCAACGACCTTCAATTAGCTTGGTTAGGTAGGTTTGCTTGAGTTCTTCTGTACCGTGGTGTTCTAACGCACTCATCGCGCCATGTGACAAACCTGGGTACATACCCCAAGAAAGGTTGGCAGAACAAATCATTTCGTTTAAAACCATACCTAAAGATTGTGGCAAACCTTGGCCACCGTATTCGGTATTTTGGCTAATGGAAGGCCAGCCACCTTCAACATACTGTTGATAGGCTTCTTTAAAGCCTTCTGGAATAGTAACTACGCCATCCTTAAGCGTGCAGCCTTGTTGGTCACCTATTTGGTTAAGTGGAGTAAGCACGTTCTCTGCAAATTTTGCGCCCTCTTCAAGAATGGCGTCGGCAACCTCAACAGCGTCTTCACCCTTAGGTAGGCTGTTGTAGTGACTTGGAAAGTCGAGTAGTTCGTTCATTACAAAACGCATATCGCGTAGGGGGGCTTTATAAGTTGGCATAGTGACCTCTTGCTCTTTGGCTAATTGTTGTTAGTTGCTACTTACTGGGTTTGTTGTTCAAACGTATGTTTGAAACTTAAGCTATGCGTTGGCGGCTGTCAAGCAGTTGCTAGCGTCTTTTTTTATAAAGCTAGGCAACGAGGCTAATTTCAGTACCTTTATTGTAGGGAAGTCGATTGGTTGCTGCTAAATCGAAGGTGTCAAGTATTGCTTGGGCAGCAGTAGCTGGTTGCTTGCCTTCAAGCAATTGGTAGCGCATAGCAACTGCAACTGCTTGGGGGCGACGTAAGCCAAAACTAAAAGAGATGGGTAAGGGTGGGCGTTTGCGGCCATAGCGAATTTCATCAGGCTTGAGTTCAATAGCTGAAGGAATCGATGTGCTGGTTAAACTGGAGTTTAAATCGACAGTGAAATCTGGGTAGCTAGTGTTAGAGTCAGTAGAAAAGGTTGTTTCTGCTAGCTCTTGTAGCGGTTCTGGCTGCTTGGTTTGTTTTGCTGCTTTATCGTCAATTTTTTCTATTGCAAGCTGCTGACTTGTTTGTTTTGCCTGATTTTCATTGATTGCTGCTTGCGTTGACGAGGCAGGCATTAGGTCGCTAGCGGCATTTTTTTTCTGCCGGTTAAGTGTTGATGCGCTAGTGTTTTCGACCGAAGGTAGCAGCATAATGAATTCCAGTAGTTTTGCTGGCAAAATTTGGTTATTAACTAATCTGTGATTAATTATTAAACAGTATAGGCAAAAGCTAGAGGTGCGACAACTTAGTCTTTGCTAATTAAGTAGAGTCTGCAACTTTAGTAGCTTTGCTTTATAATGCCTTAATATTTTTTATTGCTTGATGACAGGGATACAGATGTATTTTTTAAACTGCTTTTCACGCGCTAAATTCGCCTTAATTATTATTGTTTCAGTCTTTTTGGTCGCTTGTCAGGGAGGGGTTAATAATGGCACGTCCAGTCACGTTTCGACAGGCGCTAAAAGCCAAGTGTTAATCCAGCCCCAGCCTAATACAGTTAAATCTGTACCTGTTAAGCGTGAAGCAACCAAGGCACCACCTAAACCAAAACCAATTGCACCAGCTGAAACAAGTGTGAAAGTTTTAACGGCTGACCCACAGCAGGGGATTCCTTTAGGTGATGATACTAGTATAGAAGTCGATTCAATAAAGCCTGTAACCCAACCCAAGCAAACGTCTAAACCTGCTTTAATTGTAGCGCCTTTAGTAGAAGAAAAAGAGCCTGTAGATTCAGCTGAAACTAGCTGGCTTGATCGCTACCCTAACTTGTCAGAAGATTTAAAAGACTACCAGAAAATTGTTGTTCAGCTTGAGCAGGAAGCCAAGGCTTACCGTGAACGTGTGACCGAACTGCAGGAGGAAGTGAAAAAACAATGGCGAGGAGCGCCATTGATTACTACTTCTGCTCACCAGTTTGTTAAATACACTGACGGTTATCAGAGTCGTGGTGAAATGGACTTTGATACTGGTAAGATTGTTGTTGAAACGGTTGATCAAGCTAACCCCAAGCAGCATTTAAAAGAAGCCATCATTACTACTTTGCTAACACCTTATGATGCTGAAAATCCTGAAATCTATTCTGATAAAAAAATTAATTATGATGGTCCTGCTTTATTGGCTGGTCAGGTTTTAGATCATGAAGGTCAACCAGTAAAATGGGAGTGGCGTGCAGAGCGTTATGCTGAATATTTAGTTAATAACAGTGTGCAACAGGTTGATCGTAATGGGCAGACTGTTTATCGAGTAGAAATTCCCCTAGTAGCTAACCACACTCAGGTACGTGGGCATCAATATGAGCACCTAGTAAGAGCAGCAGCACAACGTTATGGAATAGATGAAACACTGATTTATTCTATTATGGAAACCGAAAGCCACTTTAATCCCTATGCCACTAGCCACATTCCAGCTTATGGTTTAATGCAAGTGGTACCTTCCACTGCTGGAAAGGATGTTTTTACACGAATAAAAAAGCGTAATGACCAGCCTTCTCGCAATTATTTATTCAATCCGGCTAACAATATAGATACTGGAACGGCCTATTTAAGTATTTTGCGCGATAACTACTTAAATGGTATTCGTCATCCTTTGTCTAAGGAGTACGCGATGATTTCAGGTTATAACGGTGGAGCAGGTAACGTGTTACGTACTTTTCATAAGGATCGTCGTCAAGCAGTAAACGTTATTAATCAGCTATCACCTCAGCAGGTTTATGATCGCTTGCATTTAAAGCACCCAAGAGCTGAAGCTAGAGGGTATATACGTAAAGTAACAGAGGCACAACAGCGCTACCGCACCTTGGCCTCTGTCGAGCGTTAGAAAAAATTAGTTACTTTGTTCTAAACGGCTTTTGTTTACTTCGCGCATAGCATTCACTTCAGCAACCAGTTGCGATGCATTTTTAACTTCAAAGGTATAGCTGCTTCCGCTATAAAGGGTAACTTCTGAACACTTGCCTTTTTTACTAGTGCAAAGCTCGTTAGTGTTAGCAAGAATTTGTGCTTGTACTTTTTTGTCTGTAAAAATATCGCCTTTATCACTAATGCAACGTAGCTGTTTACTTTGCAGACTAAATTGACCGCCTTGTAACTTAACATCGGCAGAAAGGGTGCAGTTGCTTAAATGGTAAGTAGAAGTGCCTTCAACACGGTTCGTTTCTATAGAAAACCATAGGTTGCGGCGTGTTTCGCCTTCTTTTAAAACAACCTGATTAACAACAGTAGCGTTAAGCATTTGACCAGGTTCTAAGGGTAGAGTTGGCTGAGCCGCCACAACTCCAAAGGAAGCGCTCATTAGTGCGAAGGTTGTTATTAACTTCTTCATAGTGTTTTGATCCAAGTTCAGTTTGATTTTCTTTAGCGAAGTATAACAGAGTACTTTCGAAGGTTATTCATGTCAGTTTGCCGCATCGTTGTTTGACCTAAGGTGGTTTTTGACTAGAATCAATTTCACTGCTGCTAATTCCTACTAAAACACTGGGAATAGCGCTAGTGTTTTTTTAAGAAAAGATATACATTTCTTCTACGAAAAGGAGCTTAGGTCAACT
This sequence comes from Marinospirillum minutulum DSM 6287, assembly GCF_000422325.1. Taxonomy (GTDB): domain Bacteria; phylum Pseudomonadota; class Gammaproteobacteria; order Pseudomonadales; family Halomonadaceae; genus Marinospirillum; species Marinospirillum minutulum. The sequence continues at coordinate 165,670 of NZ_AULO01000008.1, read as the reverse complement.
CTTGGCTAATTAATTAACTCCTTATATTAATGCTCTAACATAAGTAAAACCTGAAATGAAAAATGATACAAGCGAAACAATTTATGATTCTTTAGTACCTCATTACCAAGCAATTATAAAAAACCTTGGTGAAGATCCACAACGTGAAGGGTTGGTTGACACACCTGTACGAGCAGCTAAGGCAATGGAGTTCTTAACCCAGGGGTATCGGCAGGATTTAGACACCCTAGTTAATGGTGCGGTTTTTACTTCTGATACCGATGAGTTGGTTATAGTTAAAGATATAGAGCTTTACTCTATGTGCGAACACCACCTTTTGCCCTTTATTGGAAAGTGTCACATAGGCTATTTGCCTAAGGGAAAGGTACTGGGTTTATCTAAGTTTGCCCGTATTACCGATATGTTTGCTCGTCGTCTACAAATTCAAGAGTTACTAACTAAGCAAATTGCTGAAGCAGTACAAGAAGTAACAGGGGCAGCAGGTGTAGCGGTAGTCGTGGAGGCGCGTCACCTGTGTATGATGATGCGTGGGGTAGAAAAACAAAATTCAATGATGCGTACGTCTGTTATGTTAGGTCAGTTGCGTGAGTCTGCAACGACTCGCCACGAATTCCTTAAGTTAATTGACTAAGCAGGGATGAAGTAATGCTAAATAAAAATCCTCCTACCTTGGCAACGATTCGGATAAAAAATTTACGCCTAAGAACCTACGTAGGGATTAATGAAGATGAAATACAAAACCAGCAGGATATTTTGGTTAATGTGGTTATAGGCTATGCGGCTGATAGAGCTGTACAGTTTAACCGTATAGAAGAAGCACTGAATTATCGTACCATCACTAAAGAAATTATTGCTCATGTTGAAGGGGGGCGCTTTGCTTTGCTTGAGCGCTTAACCAAAGAACTATTAGAAATTGTGATGAATTACGAACAAGTTGAAGTTGCGGAGGTAGAGGTCGATAAGCCACATGCCTTACGGTTTTCTGACTCTGTTTCTGTTACCCTTAGCGCAAGAAAAGAGCAACCTAGAGGGTAACTAATGACTGATGAATCGCCTGCTCAAATGAATAATAACTTGGCTATTTTGGCTGTGGTTTTAGCTGTTGCTGGAATTATGTTTGCTGGCTTTGGGCCTTGGTTTATTCTGCCATCTTTAATAGCAGCTTGGTTTGGTTGGCAAGGAATTAATAAAAACCCTCAACGCTATACGGGTAAGCTTTTTGTTTATGCAGCAGTGGTACTTAACCTGCTACTTTTAGTGCTTTTTGGCTTTTTATATTTCAGTTAATTCCTGTGTTGATTTGTTGATATTCCAGTGCTTGCTATTCATTAAACGCCTTAGCTTGCCGATAAGCACTTCAGCTCTTATAAGTCGTTGTAGAACCTAATTTTAATGGAGATAAGTATGCGTAAAATTTTAGCTCTTGCTGGTGCGGTATTACTGCCTGCAACTGCCATGCAAGCTCAAGCAGTTGAGTTTAATGTTTTGGCTGGCGGCAATGTTTGGAATGCTAGCCCTTCAGGTAGTATTCAGGGTAAAAAAAATGAAGCCAATCTAGATGTAGAAAATACCCTAGGCTTGTCGAGTGAAAATCAAACCCACTTTTTTGTGCAGTTTGATCACCCAGTACCCGTTATCCCAAATATAAGAGTTAGCAGTACCGCTTTAGATTTTTCTGGTAATAAAGCTGCTAACTTTAAGTTTTTGGATCAGAGTTTTAATGGTAATTTGCAGAGTAAAGTTGATCTTAGCCATACCGATTTTACAGCCTATTACCGTTTGTTAGACGGTATAACTTCTTTTATTCCACTAGTCGATTTACGTGCTGAACTGGGTTTAACGGTTCGCCAGTTTAATGGTGAGTTTTCAGTTACAGAAAGTGCTACAGGCACAACTAAGTCTATTGATTTAAGCGCACCTCTACCTATGGGTTATGCGGGCTTACGTGTTGGTTTACCTAGGGGTATTTCTGTTGGCGCTAAAGTAGATGCCATAGGTTATAGCGGCAACAGCTTGTCAGATGTAACTGTAGATGCGCGTTACCAGTATGATGGCTTGCCATTAATTAAGCCGGGAATAACTGCTGGTTACCGTAGCTTTAATGCCAAGCTTGATGACCTAGATGATACTTATGCTGATCTTGAGTTTAGTGGTGCTTTCTTTGGTGCTTACCTTCGTGCTGGTTTTTAAATACGATTTAAAGCATTAAATTTTGGTTACAAAAAAGCCGCAATCTTTTAAGACTGCGGCTTTTTTTATTGCTTAATTAACCGCTTTTAATCAATGCAGGAAGTGGCGCATCCCCGTAAACACCATAGCAATGCCCGCTTCATTAGCGGCTTGAATAACTTCGTCATCACGCATAGAACCACCTGGCTGAATAACGGCTGTAATACCAGCGGCTGCTGCTGCATCGATACCATCACGGAAGGGGAAGAAGGCATCAGATGACATAACCGAACCTTTGACTTCTAAGTTTTCATCCGCTGCTTTAATGCCTGCAATTTTGGCTGAATAAACACGGCTCATTTGGCCAGCGCCTACACCAATGGTACGGCCATCTTTTGCATAAACAATAGCATTAGATTTAACGTACTTGGCTACTTTCCAAGCAAAAGCTAAATCAACAAGCTCTTGTTCAGTAGGTGCACGGTCAGTCACTACTTTTAGTTCATCTAAGCTAACTGCGCCTAAGTCACGGTCTTGTACTAACAAGCCACCAGTAACACGCTTAAAGTTAAGTGCTTGGTTGCGTTCACCTGGCCAAAACTCACTTGCATCGAGTAGACGTAAGTTTTTCTTACTAGCAATAATTTCTTGTGCTGAGGCATCTATACCAGGGGCAATAATCACTTCTGCAAACTGGCGGTCAACTAGGGTACGGGCAGTTAAAGCATCGAGTTTTCGGTTGAATGCAATAATGCCACCAAAAGCACTGGTTGGGTCTGTTTTGAAGGCTAGGTCATAGGCTTGATGTAAGTCTTTACCTACTGCAACGCCGCAAGGGTTAGCATGTTTAACAATAACGCAAGCTGGCTCGCTAAAGGCTTTAACGCATTCAAAAGCAGCATCGGTATCAGCAACATTATTGAAAGACAGTTCTTTACCCTGCAATACCTTGGCAGTGGCTACACAAGCCTCATTAATATTGGCTTCTGCATAGAAAGCTGCTTTTTGATGAGGGTTTTCACCGTAGCGCATTTCTTGACGCTTAATAAATTGGGTATTGAAGGTGCGAGGGAAGTCTTCACTACCTTCTTTAACTTTACGACCCAAATAGTTAGCTATGGCAGAGTCATAAGCTGCTGTGTGTTCAAAGGCCTTTACTGCTAAATCGAAGCGGGTAGGTTGGGTAACTGCACCTTGGTTAGCGTCCATTTCTGCTAGCACTTGCTGGTAGTCGCCCGTGTTCACCAGAATAGTAGTATAAGCATGGTTTTTGGCACAGCTGCGCACCATAGCTGGGCCACCAATATCTATGTTCTCAATTGCCATATCGAGTGTGCAATCATCACGGGCAATAGTGGCTTGAAAGGGATAAAGGTTAACCACGACTAAATCAATAGGGGTGATTTGGTGTTCTGCCATAATCGCATCATCTTGCCCACGACGACCTAAAATTCCACCATGAATTTTAGGGTGAAGGGTTTTAACGCGGCCATCCATCATTTCAGGGAAGCCGGTATGTTCAGATACTTCAGTGACTGCAAGGCCGGCATCTTTAATTAACTTAAAAGTGCCGCCAGTAGAAAGGAGTTCTACGCCTCGCTCTAATAAGCCTTTAGCTAGTTCGACGATGCCATTTTTGTCAGATACGCTAAGTAGGGCGCGACGGATAGGAAGAGGTTGTAGTGTAGACATAAGCCTAGTTGAGCTCCTTAAAAGCTTAGATAAGGTCGTATTGTTTAAGTTTCTTGCGCAAAGTACCCCGATTTAAACCGAGTAGGCTAGAAGCTTGGGTCTGGTTATTTTCTGTGTAGCGCATTACTGCCTCAAGCAGAGGTGCTTCTACTTCAGTTAATACCAGTTCATAGAGGTTATTCACTGGCTGACCGTCGAGTTGAGCAAAATAATTGTCCAGAGCACGAAGAACACTTTCGCGTAGTGGGCGATCTTGTTCCGGTTTGGCTAGTGTGGTTTTTCTTGATTCAGTCACTTTGGATTAATTCTATTATTCAGTTAGGCCCGAAGGCGGTGGGTGCTTCTTTTAAAAAAATACTATCAAGTAATGCTTGTTGCTCATGGGTTGTTTCTAGCTGATTGAAGGTTTTACGCCATTCATTCATGCCAGCTTGTTGCAGATACCAGCCAAAATGCTTACGAGCGACTCTTGTACCCATGAAATCACCGTAGGTTAGGTAAAGTCCTTTTAAGTGTTGGCTAATAATACTATGAATTTCTATGGGTTCAGGGTCTGGGATAAGCTGTTGGTTTTCTAGCCAGCTTTTAATTTGGCTGAAAATCCAAGGTTTACCCTGTGCTGCTCGTCCTATCATAACGGCAGTTGCACCTGTTTTATCTAATACTTCTTTAGCTTTTTGTGGTGAATTGATATCACCATTAGCTATTACAGGAAAGCTAACTGCTTGGCAGACTTCTGCTAGGGTGTCGTATTCTGCTTCACCCTTGAAACGGTCTTCTCTTGTTCTTCCGTGAACTGTTAGCGCTTGTATCCCTTCTTGCTCAGCAAGTTGCGCAATTGTAACAGCATTTTTATGGTTTGCTGACCAACCAGTACGAATTTTTAAAGTTACAGGTACATCAACGGCCGCTACAACGGCTGCTAATATTTCTGCAACCAATTTTTCATCACGTAAAAGTGCAGAGCCAGCAGCTTTTTTACAAACCTTTTTGGCTGGGCAACCCATATTAATATCAATAATTTGTGCACCTAGTTTAACATTAGCTTGGGCAGCCGCAGCTAACATTTGTGGGTCACCACCCGCAATTTGTATCATTCTAGGTTCTGGTTCATCTGCATGAGGCAAGCGCAGACGTGATTTCTGTGTATTCCATAAAGACTGGTCGCTAGTGACCATTTCTGCAACAGTTAATCCTGCACCAAAGGAGCGACATAAGGCTCTGAAAGGGCGGTCTGTTACTCCGGCCATAGGCGCTAGCACCAGAGGTGTAGTGATTTTGTAACGACCTATTTGCAACACGCAGTAAACTCGACCAGTTATTCAAGGGACGGTATCTTACCCTGCAAGGCGTGAGTATTAAAGCTTAGCGTCTTCTAAATGTGCTTGAATGAGTGCACTTTGTACAAAGGTGCTTGGTCTGTTAACACTGACTGTAATGGCTTGGCTAGTGCCTGCTTCAAGTTCTCTAAAGTTAGTTGCTAGCTTGTTACTAGTAATTATCTCAGAGCTAATTGGCTGGGAACTTAGATTAAGCAGCTGAATGTTTAAACTGGGCAGTGCTAGTTTTTGCTGGGAGGTGTTAGTTAACTTAAAATGTACATCCATTTTTTTTGGATCGTTTGCAGGGGATAAGCGTACTTCAGTAAACTGGTAATAATTAGGTGTGGCTGAATTAGAGAATACCCAGCTACCCACTAAAATGGCTGCAATTAAAACAAACAAACTGGCAATAAAAGGTTTGCTGAGTTTTTTTTGTGATTTATTGTTGGTAACTTGGTCTGTTTCATTTTCTGCTTCGTTTTCATCAGTGTTAGCCTTGTCAGTTTTTAGAAGACTGTCGATATAGCTAAAGTCATCTTCTTCATCTTCTAGAGCAATCACTTCATCTAGACTGACTGGCTGGTTAGGCAGGGTAGCAGGTGGATGTTCTTGTAGCGTTGGAATTTTAGTGTTTTGTATAGACAAAGCTGCTGGGTCATCAGCTTTTTCTTCGTTGCTTGGGGTAAAGTTTTGTTGAGGGTTAGTATTAGCCTCAGGAAGATCGACTAGGTGGTAGCTTGCATTAAAAATTTTCATGCACTCGCCACACCTTACGGCACCTAAGGCTAGCTGCATTTCTTCTTCGCTAACATCAAATACACTTTGACAGTGGGGGCAGCGTGTTAGTTTGGTTGGGGTAGTTGTATTCATGCAGCAAAAGTCCATTCAGTGTTGCAGTTCAGACCCTTTACTTACGTTTACCAGTTATTCTAACCCAGCCATCTTCTTGGGTTGGTTTATCTAGCTCAAACCAAGGGCTATAAGCACGACTAACTTCTTCAGCTTGGTGACTTAAAATACCCGAAAGCGCCATGCTTCCACCCGGCTTAATACGACTAGCAAGTTCTTGGGCTAATGAAATTAAGGGGCCAGCAAGAATATTGGCAACTAATACATCGCAACTAATCGCTGGACAATTTTCTGGGTAATAAACTGGAAAGCGTTGTGGATCTAGATGATTACGCTCAGCGTTTTGCTGACTAGCTTGCAAGGCTTGAGGGTCTATATCTGTACCCCAAGCTTGTTTAGCACCTAGTAATAAACCAGCAATTCCAAGAATGCCAGAACCGCAACCAAAATCAAGTAGGGTTTTGTTTTCAAGGTTAAGGCTGGCTAACCACTGCAAGCACAGCTTGGTAGTAGGGTGGGTACCCGTTCCAAAAGCTAAACCAGGGTCTAATATAAGGTTTACCGCATCCGCATCTGGTGCTTCTAACCAGCTGGGCACTATCCATAAACGTTCGCCCATATGCATGGGTTTAAAGCTATCCATCCATTCACGTATCCAGTCTTTATCTTCCAGTATTTCTAACTGGAGTTCTGGCATAGGTTTGTTTGGGTAGTTGGTTTGCCAAAGTGCTTGCATTGTATGCAACATTTGATCGGCATTTTGTTTACCATCATACAAGCCTGTTAAGAGTGTGGATTGCCAAAGCGGAGTAGTACCATGGATAGGCTCAAAAACAGGCTGATCTTCAGCGTCTGTCAGCGTTATAGCGCATGCACCTGCATCAACTAGCCAGTTTTCAAACGCTTCTGCCTGTTCTGGGTTGATAAGGGTTTTAATTTGCAACCAGGACATAGTTTACCTAGGGCTTGAATAACAGAAGGTTTAAAAGCCATCCTTGGCTTAGCAATGCTAGGTTTTAAATACTTAGCATTTTTTCTAGGTAGTGAATATTAACGCCGCCTTTTTCAAAATGGCTATCACGTACTAGTCGTTTGTGAAGTTCAGTATTGGTTTTAATGCCTTCAACGAGCAGCTCATCGAGTGCGCCACGCATTCTAGTTAAAGCTGCTTCACGATCTACACCCCAAGTAATTAGTTTACCAATAAGTGAATCGTAGAAAGGTGGCACGCTATAACCACTGTAAATGTGTGAATCCATACGCACACCTAAACCACCAGGTGCATGGTACATGGTGATTTTGCCAGGTGATGGCATAAAAGTTTCTGGGTCTTCAGCATTAATGCGGCATTCAAATGCATGGCCGACTACTTGAATGTTTTCTTGACGCAAGCTTAGCTTTTTACCAGAAGCAATCATTAATTGCTCTTTTACAATATCAACACCCGTTACCATTTCCGTAATGGGGTGCTCAACCTGTACTCGTGTGTTCATTTCAATAAAGTAGAATTCGCCATTTTCATAAAGGAATTCAAAAGTACCTGCACCACGGTAGTTAATAGCTTTGCTGGCATCTACACAGGCAATTAAAACTTTACGGCGAGCTTCTTCATCTAGGCCTGGTGCTGGTGCTTCTTCTATAACTTTTTGGTGGCGGCGCTGTAAAGAGCAGTCACGGTCATAAAGGTGAACAGCGTTGCCCTGACCATCTGCCAAAATTTGAATTTCTACGTGGCGTGGATTTTCTAAAAACTTTTCCATGTACACAGTGCTATCGCCAAAAGCTGCGCCCGCTTCTGCTTTAGTAACATGCACAGCATTTAAAAGTGCCGCTTCAGAATGAACCACGCGCATACCACGACCACCACCACCAGCAGCAGCTTTGATAATAACAGGCAGGCCAATTTTTCGAGCCATGGCTAGAATTTCATCGCTATTATCCGTTAGCGGACCATCAGAACCGGGTACGGTAGGTACACCCGCTTTTTTCATGGCAGCTATGGCAGCTACTTTGTCACCCATAATGCGGATGGTTTCAGCTTTAGGGCCAATAAATACAAAGCCAGACTGCTCTACTTGTTCAGCAAAATCAGCATTTTCAGCCAAGAAGCCGTAGCCAGGGTGAATAGCCGTAGCGTCCGTCACTTCACAGGCCGCAATAATGGCTGGAATGTTTAGGTAGGACTGAGTTGAAGCAGCTGGGCCAATGCAAACAGCTTCATCTGCTAGACGAACGTGCATTAAATCTTTGTCAGCCTTGGAGTGAACTGCAACAGTTTTGATGCCTAGCTCGCGGCAGGCACGTAAGATACGCAGTGCTATTTCACCACGGTTAGCAATAACAACTTTATCAAGCATTCTTATCCCTCATGGCGGTTTATATTACCGCTGCATTGAAGTGGGCGGTTGACTTAGGCAAGCAAAACTAATGGCTGGTCAAACTCTACAGGCTCACCATCTTCAACTAAAATAGCTTCAACAACACCATCTTTATCTGCTTCAATTTGATTCATCATCTTCATGGCTTCAATAATGCAGATGGTATCGCCTTTCTTAACTGTTTTGCCTACTTCAACAAATGCACTTTCACCTGGCGCTGGTGAACGATAAAAAGTACCCACCATAGGTGATTTAACTTGATGACCGGTTGCAACAGGTGCTTCAGCTGTAACCGGAGCAGCGGCGGCAGGTGCAGCAGCAGGCGCTTGCTGGTAAACAGGTGGTTGCTGATAAACAGCAGCAGGGGCGCTTGTTGAATGACGGCTAATGCGCACTGCTTCTTCGCCTTCAACAATTTCGATTTCGCTGATGTTTGACTCTTCAAGCAATTCAATTAGTTTCTTTACTTTACGAATGTCCATAGTTTTCTCTAGATAGGGGGGTTAAAAGATTTGATGTTTTATAGTTTGGTTTTTTGGGTTTTACTTAGTTGCTTAGCTGCTGCTTGCAAGGCTAGGTGATAACCCTGAGTGCCTAGGCCGCAAATAACGCCCTGAGCAAGATCAGAAAAATACGAGTGCTGCCTAAAGGGTTCACGTGCATAAACGTTAGAAAGGTGGATTTCGATAAACGGAATAGCAACACCTGCTAAAGCATCACGCAAGGCTACACTGGTATGAGTAAAAGCTGCTGGGTTAATTAAAATATAATCAACCTTTTCTACTAAGGCTTGATGTATGCGATTGATTAGCTGATGTTCAGCATTGCTTTGAAAACACTCTAACTGAAAGTTTAACGAAAAAGCTTCCTGTATAAGCCCTGCATGAATCTCATCTAAGGTTTCGTAACCATAGATATCAGGCTCACGCTGCCCTAAAAGGTTCAAGTTAGGTCCTTGAAGCAGAAGAATTTTTATCATCGTAAACTTTTTAATCAACTAGTGAGTTTTAATTAGCATCAATTTACTTACAGCGTAACTGAAATGAAACCAAGTTAAAGTATTTTCATACTTTAACGACCATTGAACTTTCAGCTAAGATCTATAGCGGTGGTGAAGTTTGCCTAAAGTCAAACTTTTTGTCCAGTTCTAGACTGTTTAACTTTGTTTACTGCAAGTTAAACAGATGTTTGAAGAAGTTAGGAACAAAAAGAAACAATTAGTTTTTTGCTTGGTTAAAAGCTGTCAAATGCTTGAGTAGCTCTTTTGCATTAACCTCGCCCTGAATTCGCCAATCACGCCATTCTTTCCCTTCATTAAAAAACATCAAGGTGGGTGGGCCAAAAAGTTGGTGGTTATTTAGCCAAGCTTTGGTGTCTGGAGCAATTTCAGTTAGATCAAATTTATAGCGGTTGATACCAGTTAAAGCTTGTTGAATATCTTCACGTGGAAAAACTTGTGCTTCCATTACCTTGCAGGAAATACACCAGTCAGCATAAAGGTCAATAATGATAGGTTCACTACTGGTTGCTATTAATGTTTCTATTTCACTAAGCTGATTAATAAGAGGCACTGCAACGGGTTCTTGCGCTGTTGCTTCAGCTTTAGCTAAACCCTTTAAAGGCTGTAAGGGGTTGCTGTTGCCTGCTAAAGCACCCACCAATAAGCTAGCACCGTAAATAATAAGCACTAGACCAAGACTTAGACGTAGCTTTTGCAGGCCTGCTTTGGCAGCAAAATTTAGGCCACCCATAAATACACCTGTACCTAAAGCTAGGCCTGCCCACATCAACATAGAAATGCTTGCTGGTAAAAGGCGATCAATTAACCAAGCGGCCATTAATAACATGAGCAAGCCGAATACGGCTTTAACTTGATTCATCCACCCGCCAGCTTTGGGTAACCAGTGAGCACCAAAAGTACCAGTCAAAATAAGCGGCACACCCATACCTAAACCCAGCATAAATAAAGCTAAAGAACCCAAGCTTGCATCGCCTGTAGTGGCTATAAAAGCTAAAGCACCTGCTAGCGGTGCAGTTAAGCAAGGTGAAACTATAAGGGTAGATAAAGCGCCCATTAAGGCAACATTAACTAGGGTGCCACCTTTAGGTTGTTGTAAGGATTGTAGGCGTTGGTCTAACCAAGTGGGTAGGCGTAATTCCCAAGCACCAAAAAGGGCGAGGGCTAAAAGAGCAAATAAAATTGCAGTGGGAATAAGTAGCCAAGGCGATTGCATGGCTGCTTGTAGGTTAACGCTGGCACCAAATAACCCCATCAGTGCGCCAATAGCAGCATAAGTAAGCGCCATACCTAGCACATAAGCGCTGGATAACAATAACCCACGGGTTTTAGGCTCTTTTTCAGTGCTTTGTCCTTTGCCAATAATAATAGTGCTTAAAATGGGCAGCATGGGTAAAACACAAGGCGTAAAAGTAAGCCCTAAACCAGCAATAAAAAATAAACCGAGTGTTAACCAAATTTCACCCGAGCCTAAAAGGTCAGTTAATTGACTGCTGGTACTGGTTGGTGGTGCTATAGGTGCACTAGTTGTTGAGTTAGTTTGGCTAGTAGTTGCTAGTAGCCGGGGTTTGGCACTAGTGTCTAGTTTAGCTAGGTTAACTTGGAGGTTTTGCTTTTGTGGTGGGTAGCAAAGCCCTGCATCGGCACAGCCTTGATAATGAATGGTTAAATTAAGCTGGTTATTTTGGGTTTTACCACTCAGCAAACCAGCTAGCTCAACTTGATTGTAATAAACTTGAGTAATGCCAAAATATTCATCTTCGTGGCTAAGCGCGGGAGGAAACTCAGTTTTTTCTAGGGTTAAACCTGCGTTGTCAGCTAGTTCTATTTTTAGTTTATCTTGGTAGAGGTAATAGTTAGGGGCAATATCCCAAAGCACAAACACTTGACTGCCTTCAACCCAGGCTTGGGCTTTAAAGGCCTCTTCAGGGCGCAAGAATTCAGGTTGACTAGAAGAATTACTTAACCAAGAAGTAAAGCGATTACCGTTTTCTTTGCTAAGTGGATTAGCTGTTAAATTACTTGTAGTAATTGTTAGCCAGCAAAGAATAAAAAGTAAAACTATGCGTGAAGGGGAAAGTTTGCCTAAAGTCATTAAAAAAGATTCCAGTCAAGGTGTTGGTTGCTAAGATGTGACCAAAAGATCTTAACTAGGTTCCCCTAGAAAGCTAGTAGATTAGCTAGTTGTTTGAAATTTTTTGGAAAAGCCCCGCTGGCCGGATGGGCTTATTTATCCTAAGTGTGAAGTGATATCACAAGTGCAGCGGAGTAGTCGTGGCAACCACGATAATCTAATGCCATTCATTAAAGTCTCCATTACTCCAGAGTTTCTCATTCATACCGATGGCTCTCCTGCTTACCGCCAAATCAAAGAAAATGGATACGAGCACAGACAAACAGTTCACCTTCGCTCAACCACACCAGCTCATGAGTCTATGCCAGGCGTTCACCGAGTCGCATCACTTTTGCAACGTTGGATGATGGGTACGCACCATGGTGCAGTCCAGCCAAGACAATTGGATAATTACCTTAACGAATATGTGTTTCGATTTAATCGCCGTAAGTCAAAATCAAGGAGCTTACTATTTTATCGCTTACTTCAGCAAGCCGTTGTGACAAAGTAGCGAGTAAAACCTGTAAATTAATAGCTGTAGAGCTAAGGGAATACCCCGTTTATTTATACAGTCCATTTTAGTTGAGGTCTTAAAATATGCTTGTTTTAAACCTTGGTCTTGCTCAATCTTCTGCTAGATATTTATTTAAAGCTTTAAGAAGCAAGTGCTTATAAAATAATAGAGCAAGTTAGTGTGCATGCTATTAGCAGGATAGGCGGCATGCTTGAATTGCCACCAAAGGTTAGCTTGTTATTATTGGATTTAGCTTTAGTATTGAACGACTTAAAATTATTTTGAAAAGGCAAGCCCAAGTAGCAAAACGAGCATGCTTACTAATACGCTGTTGCACATAGCCGCTACGCGTCAGAATGCGTAAGATTGGAGTGCTTAAACAATAATGGAGGGCAAAGGATATGTCCAATCGGGCCATACAAAAACTGTTTTTTTGTTTCTCTGACCAACTTAAGAAAACCCAACAACCGCTTAAAAATCTTAAAGCGATTGATGCATTAACCCATTGCCGAACACCGGCGATGGGTGCCAGTTATTACCGCTGTCAATCTAACCATGCCGAAGTAGAGCAGCTTCACTCGTGCCGTCATCGTAGCTGTTATGTCTGTGCTCATAAACAACGCCTTGAATGGATTGAAAAACAAAAAGCACGATTACTCAATGTGCCACATTTTCATGTGGTTTTTACCTTGCCCCATGAATATTTACCCGTATGGCGTTATAACGAAGCACTATTTGCTCGTATTCTATTTAAAGCCAGCCAAGAAACCTTACAGCAACTGCTAGCACAGCAGAGCCATGGCGGTGTAACCCCCGGAATTTTAATGGCACTGCATACTTGGGGGCGACAACTTACCCTTCACCCTCATACTCATTGCTTAGTCACAGCCGGTGGTCTTGACTTAAACAATAACTGGAAGGCGTTGGGAAATTACCTCCTACCTAGTGCGGTGATTCGTTCCCTGTATCGTGGCAAGCTGCAATCCTTAATTAAGGTAGCGTTTGATGATGGCGAATTGATCTTGCCGCCAACACTTTCAGTAGCGCAGTTTTGGGCGATATATCGGCGTTTGTATAAAAAGCATTGGTGTGTACGTATTGAAGAACGCTATGCACATGGTAAAGGCGTGGTGCTTTACCTAGCACGTTACTGCAAAGGCGGCCCTGTTGACCCGCGACAATTAAAAGAGATGAACGCCGATACTGTGACGATGAGCTACCTAGATCACCGTGATAAACGCATTAAACAACAACTTAAGCCAATGGATTTTATAACCCGACTACTCCAGCATGTTCCCCCGACAGGCTTACATACCCTTCGTTATTATGGGTTATATGCTCCAGCGAGTAAGTTACGGTATCAGCGAAGTCGTCAACAATGCGGCACGGTAGAGCAGATGCCCAGTGCAAGTGGAGTTGACCGGTTAACTATGGTAATTTATTGCCAAACCTGTGGTGTACCGGCGCAGTTAAAACGTCGTTGGTGGTCACGCAGGTCAAAAGGAAATTCCATTAATATTAATAGAGAAGCGCTGAAAGTTCGAGCCAGCCGCTCTGTGCAACAAGTTGATGAACCGCACCTTGCCGCTATTTTTTATAATACTTCTTAAAACCCAGAGTTTTTTTTGGAGCGACAAGGGCGGTTATCTCAGCGTTAGGCCCATATAGAGAGTTCTTAATGTTTTCAAGAAGAAGCATATTAGCGTTGGTAAACGCACTTAACTTCCGTACTCATGATGAAGTGGAAAGGTTTTCAATAGAATTCGAGTTGGAAAGCGTTATATCCGGTCAGTGGATAAAGGAAAAAGAAACTTCGATTACGAAATATTTGGTCGAGAACGGAAATGCCAAAACGCAATCAGGAGCTCCGTTCGTAGTTGATGTCGTGGAGTATCTATTACGGGATCGGTCAAACTGCGCTAATACTAAAGCACTTGAGAATGCACTGGCAAAAGATGGGTACGAGCTAACGGAATCATCTGTCCGTAAATCGCTACCATCAGCTATACCGCTACTTGAGTCTGAAAACAAACTTGTAGAGATATTGAATAGAAGAGGACTTAACGTTGCAATAGGTCATTATGAGCAGGCCATAGCGGCTCATGGCCGTGGTGATTGGGCTGCTGCAAATGCGCAGATGCGATCATTTGTTGAAGATTTTTTTAATCAGTGCCATGCGTTATTGAGTGCAGGTTCCGGAACAACCACACAGCAACGAAAAGAAGACCTAGCACGAACTGGTTTTTTTGCATCGCAGTACAATGAATTTCTGAATAATGGCACTGGCTTCGTAGAAGGCTTTTGGAAGCGTTTGCATCCGCAAGGTTCACATCCTGGGCTTTCTGAATCGGCAGATTCATCATTCAGGTTACATTTAGTGCTTCTGGTTTTACATCATTACGCCGAGAGACTGGATGCCCAGTTGGCCTAACAAGTGGCTGTTGTCGGACGTAACTACGCTGCGCTCCGTCACGCCGCAAAGCCAAGCGTTAGAAATCATTGGAATTCGGAGAGTTGAATGGAAATCGAAATAACTGTGGTAGATGCTTTTACAGATTCTGTTTTTGGCGGGAACCCAGCAGCAGTAATTATTACCGATGAGTGGCTATCCGACGATTTAATGCAGTCCATAGCGGCAGAAAATAACCTTTCTGAAACGGCCTTTCTAGTTTCAGAAGATGCATCAACCTACCAGATTCGGTGGTTTTCACCTCTTACCGAAATCACTTTTTGCGGACATGCAACATTGGCTTCTGCTTTTGTATTGTTTAAAAAACAGACTAAATTGGCCAGCATTAAATTTTCAGCCAAAGCAGTTGGAGAATTATTGGTCGAGAAAACCGAGGCAGGTCTGGTTCAGATGAACTTCCCGAATACCAAGCCTGAAAAGGTTGAAATTATCCCGGATGACCTGTCATCTGGCCTCTCTATACCGCCGGTAGATGTCTATTGTAACTCGCAAGCCTATTTTGTGGTTTACGAATCTGAAACCGAAGTGTTGTCTGTACAACGCAATAACGAGACCTTAAAGAAACTAAGGCCCCGTGATGTTGTCGTTACCAGCACGGCTGAAGCCAAGAATTATGATTTCATTTCCAGATACTTTTGGCCTGCTAATGGGGGCGACGAAGATCCGGTAACAGGATCAATTCATACAGGTTTGGCTCCGCTCTGGGCTGAGCGGCTTGGGAAAAATGATCTTGTTGCCTATCAAGCTTCTAAACGAGGTGGTGTGCTTAACTGTTCGGTGTCGGGCGAGAGAGTGATTATTTCTGGCAATGCTGTTCAATACTTAAGCGGAACTATCACAGTTTAACGACACAAATTTCTAACAAAAGCAGGCACGGCGACGCCTACTACATTGCGCCTTCGGCTCCATTTCGTAGGCGCGCATGCTGCAAGCGTTAGTTGCTCGTGTGTAATACCGATAAAAATAGGAATTCAAGATCAAATGAGTGAACGTAAAAAAATTACAGAAGTTTTCACGCCAAGAATGAGTGAGGTTAACTCATTAATGTATGTGGATCGGCCGTTTCATGAAAAGTTACTTGTCCGAGCAATGAGTAGAAATTCACATACACTGCTTTTCGGCGATAGTGAGAATGGTAAATCTTGGTTGTACAAAAAAGTCTTGGGCGAAAACAATATTCCTTTTGTTGTAGCAAACTGTGCGAATGCCTCACGTCTTAAATCTTTAACGCAAGAAATATGTAATTCGATTATTGAGCCAGGGACTATAAAAAAACTTGGTTTCAGTGAAGAGAAAGCAGCTGAAGTTAATGCTTATTTTGCAAAAGGTGGATTGAAACACACTGGTGATTTTGATGTAGCTCAAGATGAGCCGCTTTTAGAGGCTTTCAAGCTTTTCGCTGAAGCTACATCAAAAAAAAAGATATTAGTTTTAGATAACTTAGAATCAATTTTTGATTCTGAAGAACTAATGAGGGAGTTGGCGGATATTATTATCCTTCTGGATGATAGTCGCTATGCAGCATGCAATATAAATATCTTAATTGTAGGTATTCCAAATGGGGTTCTACAATATTTTAGGGAAACAAAGAATTCCGAATCGGTATCAAACCGAATAAGTGAGATCGACAAGGTTGCAGGCCTCGATTCAGGCCAGGTTATGGAAATAATCCAAAAGGGTTTTAAACAGCTCGGTATTCTAACCACAGGCGCATCCTTAATAGAAATATCAGACCATGTGTGGGAAGTTACTCTTGGGATCGCCCAGCGCGTTCATGAGTATTGTGAAGTTCTCGCATACGCAATTGAAGAAAATGAATGGAAGTATGAATCCAGCTTGGTAGAAGAAGCCGATAGAGACTGGCTTATCCAAGGCCTTCGTCAAAGCTATCAGGTAGTTGAAGGTCATTTAAATAGTCGAGAAACCGCTGTAGCTCGAAGAAACCAAATTATATTTTGCATTGCAAAAGTAAGAAGCCATCAGTTTGATTCATCCGTTATAGATGGGCTTATACGCAAGGAATTCCCACAGACAATTCCAGAAACAAATATGGGTATTGGATCAATTTTAGGTGAGCTTTCAAAAGGCACTAGTCCATTATTAAACAAGAATGAGGCTGCAAACAGTTACTCGATAAGAGATCCTAGATATCTTATGTGCATTAAACTAGTACTTTATAAAGACTCTACTCACCAAAAAGTAATAAAACGTGATTTCCTGCGATAAAGCAACTAACAAGGCCATTAAATTCGTTCCCGGCGGTCGCCGGACGCTCGCAAGCTCGCGCCGTTTATGGCGGCGTTCAGGCTGTAGAAAAACCTCTTTAATTGTGGTTTGATTGGATTTTCAGATAACGAGGGCATGAGGATGGCTCGATTCAAGCATTACGACTATAACCAGCAGACGATGGTGGTAATTAATTATCTTGAACAGCTTCAGCTTGGCACCTTCGAATTTGCTCTGCATTATCTAATCTCTGAAAAACTCGATCTGTCTGCTTTTCACCAGCCTTATAAAAATGATACCGAAGGTCGCCCAGACGTAAGCGTTCATTCTAGGGCGTTCTTGACTCACACCTAAATAAGCTATTTAACTTCTTTAATTAGAAGAAGTTGGTGGCTATGCCCTGATTTGAACAGGGGACCCCATCATTATGAGTGATGTGCTCTAACCAACTGAGCTACATAGCCAAAAACAGGTCAAGATTTTAGGCTTGGCAGCCGAAACTGTCAAGCCTATTTAGAATTGCTTAACTAGACATTAAAGCGGTAGTGCATTACATCGCCATCTTTGATGATGTATTCCTTGCCTTCTAAACGCCATTTACCGGCTTCTTTAGCGCCTTGTTCGCCTTGGAATTGTATAAAGTCTTCATAGGCGATAACTTCGGCACGAATAAAACCTTTTTGGAAGTCGGTGTGAATAACGCCAGCACCTTCCGGTGCGGTTGCGCCTTCTTTAACTGTCCAAGCACGTACTTCTTTCACACCAGCGGTAAAATAAGTGTGCAAGCCAAGTAATTCATAACCAGCACGAATCACGCGGTTTAAGCCAGGTTCATCTAACCCCATGGTTTCAAGAAACATTTCTTTTTCTTCTGGGTCGTCTAGCTCGGCTATTTCTGCTTCAATTTTATTGCACACAGGTACAACCGCAGCATTTTCTTCTGCGGCAATTTCTCTAACAATATCTAGGAAAGGATTGTCTTCAAAGCCTTCTTCGCTAACGTTAGCTATGTACATGGTAGGCTTAAGTGTTAAGAAGCCATAAGCTCTGACTAGGTGCTTTTCATCGGCAGTTAAACCAAAGCTGCGTAGGGGTAAGCCTTCGGCAACATGCGGTAAAATACGCTCTAAAATTTCTTTTTGTGCTATGGCTTCTTTGTCGCCACCCTTGGCAAAACGCGCTAATTTTTGAATGCCTTTTTCGACTGAATCTAAGTCAGCCAAGGCAAGTTCCATATTAATAATTTCAATATCGCTGCGTGGGTCTACTTTGTTCGCCACATGAATAACGTTATCATCTTCAAAACAGCGAACCACGTGAGCAATAGCATGAGTTTCACGAATATTGGCTAGAAACTTGTTACCTAAACCTTCACCTTTGGAAGCGCCTTCAACTAGGCCTGCTATGTCTACAAACTCCATGGTGGTAGGCAGGGTTCTTTCTGGTTTTACAATTTTAGCTAGCTCATCTAAACGTGGGTCGGGTACTGCAACCAAGCCACTATTGGGTTCGATAGTACAAAAAGGAAAGTTTTCAGCTGCAATACCTGATTTGGTAAGAGCGTTGAATAAGGTCGATTTACCAACGTTGGGCAGACCGACGATGCCACAGTTAAAACCCATAAGGTATATCCTTCATATTAGTCTGCTTTAAAAGCATGCAGTTGATTCATAGCGGCGTTGAAATCGCCACGAATAATTTTGTCTAGATGGCGTTCTGCTTCATCCAGCGCTGCATTAATGCAAAGCTGCTCGCCCTCGGGTGCTTTACCTAAAACATAGCCAGTCACTTTATTGGCCTGACCAGGGTGGCCTATACCAACTCTTAAACGATAAAAGTCTTTATTGTTACCTAGTGCGCTAATGGTGTCACGCAGACCATTGTGTCCACCGTGTCCACCCCCCTTTTTTAAGCGGATGGTTCCTGGTGGTAAATCTAACTCATCATGAACCACTAAAATTTCTTCTGGCATTAATTTGTAGAAGTTAGCTAAAGCAGCTATGGCTTGGCCGCTGCGATTCATAAAGGTGGTTGGAATAAGTAGGTGTAGGGTTTGTCCCGCTAAAATAATTTGGCTGTGTAAGCCAAAAAATTTACTGGCATTTAAGCTATTACCACTTGCTTCTGCAAGTTTTTCTACTAACCAGCTACCAGCATTATGTCTGGTGTGGGCATATTCTTGTCCGGGGTTACCGAGTCCGACCACTAGTTTAATTTTGCTATTCATGGTGCAGCTTATCCGGAAAGCTCTATTAGGTAGATGTGAAAAACCCAGGTGACTCTAGGTAGAAAAAAGTAGAGTCGCCTGGGTTGTAAAGCAGGTTGCTAACTGAAGTTATTCAGCTGCTGGTTTTTCGTCTTCAGCTGCTGCATCTGCTTCATCTTCTTCATCAGAACCACCACGCTTAGCGTTAACTGTTACTACACCACTATCGTGGCCATGTGCAACAGTAATAATTTCTACGCCTTTAGGTAGTTTGATATCAGACAAATGAATGGTTTGTCCTACTTCTAAATTGGCAACATCAACCACTAGGTTATCGGGTAAATCTTGCGGTAGGGCTGTAATTTCAACATCGTTCATTTGACGCAGTAACATACCACCTTGATTTTTAACACCAACACAGTTTTCTTCATTCTCTAGTTGGAAAGGAACAAGAATGTTAACTTTAGTTTTGTTATCTACGCGCTGGAAATCAATGTGCATTATTGTATTAGTTTTGAAAGGATGGCGTTGCATATCCTTAATAATAACTTTATCAGCTTTACCATCAATTTTTAGGTTAAGAACAGAGGTGTAAACTGCATCGTCAAGTTCTAGGATGCGGTAGAATTCGCGCTGTTCTAGAGCAATTGACTGAGGCTCTGCAGTACCACCATAGATGATTGCAGGAATAAATTTGTTTTCACGACGTAGGCGGCGGCTCGCACTCTTACCTAAATCTGTACGTACTTTAGCTTCAAAATTAAATTGTGACATAGTGTTGTCCTCGTGGACTGCTTAATAAAAGAAAGAACAGGCATCCGCGACCAGATCACCTGTTTTTCAC
Organism: Marinospirillum minutulum DSM 6287; assembly: GCF_000422325.1. Classification (GTDB taxonomy): domain Bacteria; phylum Pseudomonadota; class Gammaproteobacteria; order Pseudomonadales; family Halomonadaceae; genus Marinospirillum; species Marinospirillum minutulum. The sequence goes on along the minus strand of NZ_AULO01000008.1, from coordinate 145,869 downwards.
ATTACCCCTAAAGGGGATACTTTTAATGGCTTGGTTCGCTTTAATCTATTGGACTAAGAACGGAACATAGCGCTAATGGACTCTTCATTGCTTACACGGCGTACCGCTTCTGCTAGAAGACCCGAAATAGTTAGCTGGCGAATCTTACCACACTTCATTACTTCATCACGGATAGGAATGGTGTCGGTAACAATGAGTTCGTCTAGCAAAGAGTTAGAAATATTGCTTATGGCTGCACCTGAAAGAATTGCGTGAGTTGAATAGGCTACAACACGTTTTGCACCACGGGCTTTAAGTGCTTCAGCTGCTTTGCAAAGTGTGCCAGCGGTATCAACCATATCATCTACAAGTACGCAGGTACGGTCTTTAACATCACCAATAATGTGCATCACTTGGGCTTGGTTAGCTTGAGGGCGACGTTTATCGATAATGGCTAGGTCAGTATCATTTAGCTCTTTGGCAATGGCGCGAGCACGAACAACACCACCTACGTCTGGTGAAACAACGACCATATTTTCGTAGTTTTGACGTTCTATGTTGTCAAGTAGGATAGGTGAACCGTAGATGTTATCTACTGGCACATCAAAGAATCCTTGAATTTGGTCGGCGTGTAAGTCCATTGTCATTACACGGTTTACGCCAGCGGCGCACATCATGTCAGCAATAACCTTGGCAGAAATAGGTACACGCGCTGAACGCACTCGGCGATCTTGGCGTGCATAACCAAAATAGGGAATAACAGCAGTAATACGATGTGCTGAAGCGCGACGTAAAGCGTCAACCATTAGGATAAGCTCCATTAGGTTGTCGTTAGTTGGCGCACAGGTGGACTGAATAACAAAAACGTCTTTACCACGTACATTTTCGTTGATTTCAATGGCAATTTCACCATCGCTAAACTGACCGATAGTTGCATCACCCATGCGAATGTCTAGGCAGGCAACTACTTTACGACCTAGTTCAGGATTAGCATTACCGGAAAACACCATCAAGTTGGACACGTACTCACCTTGCTGACTGAGGTATTACGGAGGATGGGTGGTTGCCGGAACCAGCCCGAAGAATACTTATGTAAAAGTGGCTGGGGTAGGAAGATTCGAACTCCCGGATGGCTGGACCAAAACCAGCTGCCTTACCACTTGGCTATACCCCAACATTACGGTGGCGAATTATAGCTAAGCAAAATTAAAAAGTGAACCTTTGTCTGCTATCAATTTTACATGCGCTAAAGATTGGTTACAGCTTTTAGTAACCCAAGCTTGGGGTTTAAAGCCAGCAAAGTTACTCGGCAGCTTGTTTAGCAGGGCGTTGGCTTGCTCTAGAGTATTCATTTTGCAATAAACACTGGCACCACTTCCTGTAAGAAAAGGCTGCTGATTTTCTGCCAATAACCAAGCAAAAGTAGCTTCCACTGCTGGGTAAAGCTGCCTAACTAGGGCTTCAAAATCATTTTCTCCTAAATGCTGGTTTGCATTGTTAGGGTTGATTAAAGGCGTAGCGCGAGGTAAGTCTGGGTGACTAAACAGTTTGCCTGTATCACAGTGGCAGCCAGGAAAAACTAACAGGTAAAGTGCCTCTTCTGCTTTGATAGGTGTAAGAATTTCACCTACCCCCTCGGCCCAAGCAGTTTGTCCAAATATAAAAATAGGGAGGTCGGCACCTAACTGTAAACCGATTTCTGCTAACTGCGTTAGGTTTAACCCCAGTTGCCATAGCTGATTAAGTGCCAATAAAGTAGTGGCAGCATCTGAACTGCCAGCACCTAAACCACCACCCATAGGAAGGTTTTTTTGTAAGTGGATTTTAACACCCAGGCGGGGGTTGGCACGCAAGGGCTGCAATAGACGCACCGCACGCATAACCAAGTTATCTTCTAAAGCCACGCCGTTTAAGGGTGGGTGAAGGCTAATTTCACCCTTGTTATTTAGCTGAAAGTGCAGCTCGTCTTGCAGGTCTAAAAACTGAAATAAGGTTTGCAGTTGATGGTAACCATCAGGCCTTTTACCTGTAATGTGTAGTAGTCGGTTAATTTTAGCCGGTGCGGGCAGGCTAAGTTGGGTAGCGGGCATAGTGCTTATAAACCTTGGTTGGGCGCAGCAAAAATTTGCCACTTGTTTATGGCTAAACGAAAACTTAATTGGCCTTTCTCTGCTACCAGCAAGCTAGGTAATTGGTGTTTGCCTAGCTGGGAAAAACGTCGCCATTCAACCCTCCAGCCATTTTGAATAAAAGTTTGTTCGTCTATTGTTTGGTAATTTCCTGGTGCAGTAATGCCACGTATCCAATAAACCATATTTGATAAAGGCAGCTCCCAGCCGGAGTTTTCTGCTAAAAGTTGTTCAGGGCTTGAAGCCTCTACTTGTTTACCATCAGAGGTAGTAAGAATAACCTTAAATGGCCTGCCCTCAAGGCGTGCACTGCCTTGCCCTAAAGGACCAAAAAGTTGTAATTGGTAGTTATAGCCATTTTGTTGCCAGTCTAAATTAGCTGAGTGGTTGTCTTTTTCATTAGCAAAGGCAATACGCCCCTGTGCTTGCCAGTGCCAAAGTTGAGCGTTAGGTTTTAGGTCGGCGGTAGCACTAGGTAGGTTGGGCTGGTTAGAACAGGCGCTAAGGATAAGTAATAAACCACCAAGTAATAGAAACTTTAAATAAAATTGCATAGGGTTGATAACACGCTTTTATGGAGTGGGTTGTAAATTTAGTTCTGGGTAGCGTTTTAACAAGGCTTCAGCTTGTTCGTTTTGGTTCAGTTGCCAAAACACTTGAATTAAGTGCTCGGCAATCTCGCTTTCTTCTAATCGTGCGTAGGCTTCTTCTAGGTATTCAAGTGCTTCTTCGTAGCGACCTAGTTTATAAAGCGCCCAGCCTAGGGAGTCTAAAATTTCAGCAGACTCACTGTCTAGGGCATGGGCTTTTTGAATTAGAAGCAAACCCTCATTCACCCGTTCAGTTTTATCTACCAGAGTGTAGCCTAGGGCATTTAGTGCAGTTGCATTATTAGGATCAATAGTTAACAGAAGGTTTAAGTCTTCTTCCATTTGATTTAGGTCGTTGAGATGAAAGTTAAGCAAAGCCCGAGTGTAAAGTAATAAGGGCGACTCTTGGTTTTCAGGTAGCAGTTGTCGCCCAGTATCAACCCAATTAAGTGCAGCAGTGTAATCTTTTTGTTGGCGTAGTAGCTGCTCTCCTATAAGGGTGAGTGGTACGCTTAATTCTGGGGCTTGATTACGTTTCTCTTGCAGTAAACCTAAGGCTGCTGCTGCCATCTTCTGTTCTATTAATAGTCTTACACTTGCTCGTATAGCTGCTAATAGCGGTTCACCACTAGCAACCTGATCGTAGTGTTCCAAGGCTAGTTGCCACTTGTTGTCTCTTTCTGCCAACTGCCCTAAAAGCAGCCAAGATTGATCAGCTAAAGCTTCGTATCCAGTTAGTTGTTCAAGTGTTTGCTTTGCTGCTGTGTACTGCTCTGTTTCTATTTGAATACGCGCTAAAGCAAGGCGAATCGGTAGGTTGTCTGGCTGTAGGCTAATAATATGATCGAAGGTTTTTTGTGCTTTAGGTAGCGCTCCTGCTTTAAGTTGGGTACGCGCTATTTCTAACCAAAGCCTGACTTCTTCAGGGTTATTCTTAAGTGCTTGATGCAATAGTTGTTCGGCCTTAGAAAACGCACCCTTTTGACGAAGCAATTCAGCTTTAAGTTGCAGTGCGCGTACATTGTTGGGGTTGATAGCTAAGGCTGTTATAAGGTGTTGGCTGCTAGCTTGCTGATCCCCTAGCTCATCACTTAATAAAGCTAGCGCAGTTTCTAAATCGCTGCTGGTTTCTTGGCGCTGTTGTTTTTCTTCTAGCATTTTTTGGTAAAGGTCACTAATAACCGGGTTGTTTTTTTCAGTTAAGTGGCTAGCTAAAAGGGTGTAGTTGCTTTCGCCGCTAAGTTTTTCGAATTTAAGCAGGTGATCAAAGGCATCTAGGTATTGTTCATTTTGTAAAAGTAACCCTGCAGCAGTACGCTGTGCATCTGGGTTTTTTGGTGCTAGGGTTGCCCATAAGATAGCAGCATCTAAAGCGGCTTTAGGCTGTTGGGCAAACTGTGCTATCCAGCTAGTGCGCTCGGCTATAAGTGGGTGCTGTGTTTGTAGTGCAAGTGCAGAATAAACCTCTAGAGCATAGTCCAGATCATTACGCTGACCTGCTAGCTCGGCACTAAGTAGGTAGAAAACTAAAGAACCGTTGAGCGCTTTTTTATAGCTTAAATCGCCTTCGTCTGGTGATTGCTGCTCGTCTTGGTAAAAAGTTAAAATTGCACCTATAGCAGGTTTTTCTGTTAAGGATTCATTGTTGGCCTTAGGTGTTGCGCAGCCGTAAATAAGGCCAACTAAACCTAGCACTAGTAGCGCCTTGAGCGACTTAAGTAAGGAAACTTTAAGCATTATTCGAACATACCTGTACATTTTCTATGTGCTATCATAGCCTTCTTCTGATGCATCGCTCAGCTTTTTTATGTAAGTTGCTGTTTGCTTGAGTGATTTTTATGTCCCTGTTTTTAAACGGGCGGAATGACTTGTTTGTGGAGTGACGTTTGACAGTGCCAGCAGTAAAGCCAATGCGATTCTTAGCTCTAGGCATAAATCATAAGACAGCTCCAGTCGCTATACGCGAGCGAGTTGCTTTTACTCCTGAACAACTGGAGGCGGCTAGCCTGCAGCTACGCGGTCACCAGAGTATCAAAGAAGCTGCTATTTTATCTACCTGTAATCGCACAGAAATTTATACCTTAATAGAAGCTGGTAATGTTAGGCCAGTGCTTGACTGGTTAAGCAGCTTTCACTCCCTCCCTTTTGAAGATGTTGCACGCTACAGCTACATTCATGAAGACCAAGCCGCAATTGCTCATATTATGCGAGTTGCTAGTGGCTTAGATTCTATGGTGCTGGGCGAGCCACAAATTCTAGGTCAGTTAAAAGATTCTTACGATTTAGCTAAGAAAGAAAGTCTTTTGGGCAGTGGTTTGGAGTTACTTTTTCAACAGGTTTTTGCCACCGCAAAAAAAGTAAGAACAGAAACCGGCATAGGTACTAACCCTATATCCATAGCTTATGCTGCGGTGAACTTATCTCAGCGTATTTTTACCGATTTAACAAAAAATACGGCCTTGCTTATAGGTGCAGGTGAAACCATAGAACTGGTTGCACGGCATTTAAACAATGCAGGCGTGGCAAAAATGATTATTGCTAACCGTACCGTTGAAAGAGCACAAGCTTTGGCAGGTGAGGTGCAAGGTAAGGCAGTGGCTTTAAATGAAATTCCACATTATTTAGCCAAAGCAGACATAGTGATAAGCTCCACTGCCGCACCTCTACCAATTATAGGTAAGGGCATGGTTGAAGATGCCATTAAGCAGCGCCGCCACCGCCCCATGCTTATGATAGATATTGCTGTACCTAGAGATATAGAATCACAGGTGGGCGAGTTAGATGATATTTTCTTATTTACGGTTGATGATTTAAAAGAAACAATTGAAGAAAACCTTGCTGCTAGGCGTGAAGCGGCTGAAGAAGCTGAAGCATTAATTCTAGTCAGTGTACAAGAGTTTTTACGCAGTTTACGAGTGCGCGATGCAGGGCGTATGATTCGTGTTTTTCGTCAACGTGCGCAGCAGTTAGCAGAAGATGAGTTGGCTTTGGCTTTAAGCCAGTTAGACCAAGGCCAAGATGCACGCGATGTAATGCAAAAATTATGTCGTAGCCTTACCAATAAATGGCTGCATGACCCAACCTTAAAAATTCGTGAAGCCTCGGCAGAAAACCGTAGTGATCTTTTAGCCGCTGCTGCACAATTATTAAATCTAGAAGCCTCAGACAAACTTTAATTTCTTTGCTGGAATAATGAATGAAACCTTCAATACAAGCCAAGCTAGATCACCTTGCTGATCGCTTTGAAGAGCTATCGGCCCTCCTATCAGACCCAGAGACACTAGGTGATCAGGAAAAGTACCGTAACTACTCTAAAGAGTATTCAGACTTAGAACCCATTATTCAAACCTACCAAGCCTATCAGCAAGCTCAAGAAGGCATAGAAGCTGCCCAGCAAATGGCCAGTGATGAAGACTTAGAAATGCGCGAAATGGCTAGAGAAGAAATGCTTAGCCTGCAAGCTGAAATTGAGCCTTTAGAATTAGAGTTACAGCGCCTTTTAATTCCTCGTGACCCTAATGATAGCCGTAATATCTTCTTAGAAGTTCGTGCAGGAACGGGTGGTGATGAAGCTGCTTTGTTTGCTGGTGATTTGTTTAAAATGTACAGCCGTTATGCAGATAACAAAGGCTGGCAGGTAGAAACACTAAGCGTAAGCCACGGCGAAATGGGCGGTTATAAAGAAATTATTTCCCGTATTAGCGGTAAAGACGTGTATTCTCACCTTAAGTTTGAATCGGGTGCACACCGTGTACAGCGCGTTCCAGCCACTGAATCGCAAGGCCGAGTGCATACTTCAGCTTGTACAGTTGCCGTTATGCCAGAAGCAGATGAAGTGGGTGAAGTGGATATTAACCCTGCCGATTTAAAAGTTGATACCTACCGTTCATCGGGTGCGGGTGGTCAGCACGTTAACACCACCGATTCCGCCATTCGTATTACTCACCTACCAACAGGTTTGGTAGTGGAATGCCAAGAAGAACGTTCGCAACACAAAAACCGTGCTAAGGCGATGGCTTGGCTAGCAACACGCCTAAAGCAGCAAATGGAAGATGCTGCACAGAAAGATCAGTCTGACACACGCCGTTCGCTAGTGGGCAGTGGTGACCGTTCAGAGCGCATTCGCACCTATAACTTCCCTCAAGGTCGGGTGACTGATCACCGAGTCAACCTTACTTTATATAACCTAGATGAAGTAATGAACGGCGAACTAGACAGCGTACTGTCTGTGTTGGCACAAGAACAGCAAACTGAATTGTTGGCAGGTTTGAGTGCTAGCTAAGGGTTTAACGTTAAGTGAGTGGTTAGCAGCCGCTTACTTGCAGTTGCAAAAAGCTGGGATAGACAATGCTCGCCAAGAAGCTGACTATTTGCTTGGGCACTTACTACAAAAAAATTCTGCATACTTTTACGCCTACCCTGAAGTCGAACTGCAAGCTAAGCAATTAGAGCAGCTTGAAGTTTGGCTAAAAGAACGTATTACAGGTAAACCCTTGGCTTGGATTCTAGGTGAATGGGAATTTTGGGGGCTAACTTTGCAAGTTTCTCCCGCAACCCTTATTCCCCGTGCCGATACTGAGCGTTTAGTGGAACTGGCTTTAGACTTAACCCTTAAGCCTAAGGCTAGAGTTTTAGATTTAGGTACAGGCACGGGCGCGATTGCTTTAGCAATAAAGTCAGAGCGTCCAGACTGGCAGGTAGATGCCGTCGACTTCAAGCTAGATGCGGTTAGCCTTGCTAGAAAAAATGCTCGCCAATTACAGCTAGATATTCGTGTTTGGCAATCAGATTGGTGGCAACAAATACCAGCTCAAACCTACGACCTTATTCTAAGTAACCCACCTTATATTCACCCAAAAGACCCTCACTTATCTCAGGGGGACTTACGGTTTGAACCAAAAACCGCCCTAGTGGGGGGGGAAGATGGTTTGCAAGCCTACCGTGAACTCCTAACGCCTATTCAAAACCGTTTAGTAACAGGTGGTTATCTTTTAGTAGAACACGGCTATGATCAAGCTGCTGCTGTTGCGGCATTGTTTTCCCTCGCAAACCTTAGGGATATTAAGACTTACACCGATTATTTAGAGCAGCCAAGAGTAACTTTAGGCTGCAAAACCTGAGTTACAACTTGTAATGCGGCTAGTCAAAAGCAAGTTAACATGATAAATAACTAAAGCCGTATAACCTTATGGGATAATCATCTGTGCAGAGGGATGTGCAAAGCTACTAGGTTTCTAAAGCCCAGCGGCTAGATTAAAATAAATATAAAAATGCTATTAAAACAATAAAAGGCAGTCCTAACATGAAGAACGTTAAGTCTCGCACGCTTGATAAAATTGACCTGAAAATCCTCCAAGCTTTACAAGAAAATGCGCGTATTTCCTATGTTGATTTAGCTAACAAGGTAGGGCTTTCAACAACCCCCTGCTTAGAAAGAGTTAAACGCTTAGAGCGCAATGACATTATTAAAAGCTATAAAGCCATTCTTAATCCCCAGTACCTACGTGCTAAACTCTTAGTTTTTGTAGAAATTAGCTTAGAAACACAAACACCAGAAGTGTTTGAAGAGTTTCGTAAAGCAGTTAATAAACTGCCACAAATACAAGAGTGTCATTTGGTTTCTGGTCAGTTTGACTACATTTTAAAGTGTCGTATTCCAGAAATGGGGGCTTACCGCCAGTTACTTTGCGATGTGGTCCTTAGTTTACCTGGTGTTAAAGAGTCTAAAAGCTATGTGGTTATGGAAGATGTAAAAGAGGATACTTCTTTGCATATTCCTACCTTAGAAGAACTAGAAGAAGGGTGCTAGATACAAGCCATGAATGATCAGCAGTTATTGCGTTTTAGTCGGCAAATACTCTTGCCAGAAGTTGATATCGCTGGTCAAGAACGGCTTATCAATAGCAAGGTTTTAATTGTTGGCTTGGGTGGGCTAGGTTCTCCAGTTGCTCTATATTTGGCAGCCGCTGGGGTGGGTGAATTACACCTAGCCGACCCAGATCACGTTGATTTATCTAATCTGCAGCGGCAAATTATTCACCAAGAAGCCAGCCTTAATCAGCAAAAGGTTGATTCGGCCAGCGAACGCTTAAAGCAACTGAACCCCGCAATAAAAATTATTACCCATAATAGCTTGTTACAGGGTGAGGCTATGCTAGAAGCGGTTAAAGCGGTTGATCTAGTCTGTGATTGTTCTGACAGGTTTTCTACCCGTTTTGCGGTGAACCGTGCCAGTCAGCAAGCTAAAAAGCCCTTGGTGTTTGGTGCAGCAATACGCTTTTCTGGGCAGATGTCGGTATTTGATCCACGCTTAGCAACGAGTCCTTGTTATGCCTGTATTTACGATGAAAACTCAGACGATGCAGAACTAAGCTGTTCAGAAAGCGGTGTGCTATCGCCTCTGGTTGGGGTGATAGGTAGTTTGCAAGCCTTGGAGGCACTAAAAGTATTGGGTGGTTTTGGTGAACCAGCGATAGGTAAATTATTAACTTACGATGGGTTGCGCTCAGAAATGCGTAATTTAAAGCTGCAAAAAGACCCAGCTTGTTCTTGTTGTGCTAACCATGCTTAATCTCTTTTCTTCACCTTGGCTAGTTCGTTTTGCTCCTTGGTTTTTTGTACTTCTGTGGAGTACAGGTTTTATTAGTGCCAAATACGGCCTTCCCTACAGTGAACCCTTTGTATTCCTTTCTTGGCGTATGGCATTTAACCTGCTGTGTTTTGCCCTATTATTAAAAGTTTTTTCAGTTCGCTTACCGCGTAGCTGGCGCTTATGGCGACAACAGTTAATAGCCGGTTCGTTAATTCACGGTGCCTATTTAGCCGGTGTTTTTTCAGCCATAGATGCAGGTGTGCCAGCGGGCTTAACGGCTTTATTGGTGGGTTTGCAGCCTTTGTTAACCGGTGTGGTGGTTTATTTTGTTTGGCAGCAAAGGTTAGGTTTGCGCCAATGGTTAGGTTTAATGTTGGGTTTGGTGGGCGTTATTTTGGTTTTGCAACAAACCTCTGCCATGCAGTTGCAGCAAGTGAATTTAACTTGGCAAGGCTTGGTTTGGGTGCTGCTGGCACTGCTAGGCATAACTTGGGGTACTATTTATTCTAAAAATGCCTGTGAAGCCCAGTCACCTTTATCGGCTTCTTTTATTCAGTATTGTGCTACCTTGGTACTGACTTTGCTAATGGTGATTGTTAAGGGTGAAGGTGCGGCTGAATGGCATCCAGATTTTATTTTAGCTTTGGGTTGGTCAGTGTTGGTGCTTTCGGTGGGCGCAATTTTATTGCTACTGGTGATGATTAATGCCGGTGAGTCCACACGCACTGCTAGTTATTTTTACCTAGTGCCACCTTTAACTGCCTTAGAAGCTTGGTTGTTGTTTGATGAACAAATGACTGGCCTAGCTTTAATGGGGATGGTTATAACCGTGTTTGGTGTTTACTGGGCTAACCGAGCGGTGAAGGGTAAGGGAAATAGTTAAATACTGTTCAGTAGCTTAAAATCTAGCAGCTATAACTCTAGACAAGAGCTGCAGCTAAGTTTTTTGCTAGCTTGTCTTTTAACCTAATTAGCATATTTTACAAACTAGACTAGGCTAGAATAATTACTACCAAAAAGGAGTTTGTATGAATGACCTAGATGCTAGTTATGAAGAAGCAGTACGTTCCGACTACGACGGTGCTTGGAAAGCAGCCTTGGAAAAGTATTTTAATGAATTTCTTGCACTATTATTTCCAGCCATTCATAACGAAGTGGATTGGAGTAGGGGTTATGAGTTTCTTGATGGTGAACTAGAAAAGATAACTGTTGATGCCAAAACTGGTCGTCGTTACACCGATAAACTAGTTAAAGTTTACTACCATGATGGTACTGAAGAATGGCTGTTAATTCACGTTGAAATTCAAAGTTCCCCTGAATCAAAAGGTGTTTTTGCACGGCGCATGTTTACCTACTGGTCACGCTTAATTGATCGTTTCCAAGTAGATGTTGTAAGCCTTGCAGTCTTGGCTGATACTAATCTGAAATACCGACCCAATACTTTTTACTTTAGTCGTTCGGGAACTGAAAACACCTTCACCTATCCAATGGTTAAACTAACGGATTATGAAAGCGAAGCTAACTGGGCTGACCTAGAAGCCAGTGACAACGTATTTGCTTTATTGGTTATGGCACAAATCAAAGCCAAACGACTCAAAGGTAACAATGAAGGCCTATTTGATTTTAGATTAGGTTTAACACGGTCACTTTATAAACGGGGTTACACTCGTGAGCAGGTGGTTGAGCTATTTAACTTTATTGGCTGGATGATTCAACTACCAGAGTCACTCGAAGATCGACTATTTGAAGCCATTAAAGCTGTGGAAGAGGAATTAAAAATGCCTTACATAAATTTAGTTGAAGAATATGGAAGAAAGCAGGGAGTGGAGCAAGGAATAGAGCAAGGAATAGAAAAGCAGCGTGAAAAAACAGCACTTAACATGGTGATGCAAACAGAATTGAATGATCAGACTATTGCAGCCATTACAGAGCTTTCTATTCAAGAAGTTGCTCAGCTACGCTCAAAGCTAGCTAATAAAAAGAAATAGCACAGCGTTTGATACTGGCTTTGCCAATAAAAAAATAAAAGCCACTTTTTGAAGTGGCTTTTACACTTTTTAGCCAGCTAGTTGTTAACCATTAAGCTTTTTAGCGAGCAGTTCGTTAACCGCTTTGGGGTTGGCTGTGCCTTTTGAAGCTTTCATTATTTGTCCTACAAAGAAGCCGACCATCTTGCCACGCTTGTCTGGCTCAGCAGCGCGGTATTGTTCAACCTGTGCTGTGTTTTTAGCCAAGACTTCATCAACAAGTGCTTCAATAGCACCGGTATCGGTAACCTGCTTAAGTCCTTTGGTTTCAATAATTTCATCGGCTGTTTGGCCTTCTTTTGCCCAAAGTGCAGCAAAAACCTGTTTGGCTGCGCCGCTGCTGACGGTGTCATCTTTTACACGCTGCAATAAACCCGCTAGTTGTTCAGGTGTAATCGCTGCTTGGTCTATTTCGATAGCATCACGGTTAAGCTGTGCTGAAAGTTCGCCGCTTACCCAGTTAGCAGCCAGTTTGGCATCGCCGCTTAATTCAGCCACCTTGTCGAAATATTCCGCTAACGGACGACTGCTAGACAACACGCCTGCATCGTATTCAGAAAGCCCTAGCTGTTCAGTAAAACGCTGGCGCTTTTGTTCAGGCAGCTCTGGCAGTGCATCTTTGAGCTGTTGAACATAAGCTGGGTCAACTGCAATGGGTAATAAGTCAGGGCAGGGGAAGTAGCGGTAGTCGTTGGCATCTTCTTTAGAACGCATCGCCCGTGTTTCATCTAGGTCTGGGTCATACAGGCGAGTTTGTTGGGCAATACGACCACCGTCTTCTAGAATTTCGATTTGGCGCTGAATTTCATAGTTAATGGCTTTTTCAACAAAGCGGAAGGAGTTAACGTTTTTAATTTCACAACGGTTGCCTAGTTTTTCTTGGCCTTTAGGGCGTACAGAAACGTTGGCATCGCAGCGCATAGAGCCTTCAGCCATATTGCCATCGGAAATACCTAAGTAGGTAATAATCGAATGGATAGACTTTAAAAAAGCCACCGCTTCTTTGGCTGAACTCATTTCAGGTTCGGTAACAATTTCGATTAGCGGCGTACCCGCACGGTTTAAATCAACCCCTGTCATGCCTTGGAAATCTTCATGCAGACTTTTACCGGCATCTTCTTCTAAGTGGGCATGGTGAATGGCTATGCGCTTAGTACCACCGTTTTCTAAGGCGATATCTAGATAACCACGACCTACAATCGGCGCGGCCATTTGAGTGGTTTGATAGCCTTTGGGCAAGTCTGGGTAGAAGTAGTTTTTGCGGTCAAAGGTGGTGATGGCTGGAATTTCGCTATGTACCGCAAGCCCGAATTGAATGGCCATTTCAAGTGCTTGTTTATTCAGCACAGGCAAAGTACCTGGCATGGCTAGGTCTATAATGCTGGCTTGGCTGTTGGGTTCTGCACCAAAAGTTGTGCTGCTACCCGAAAATATTTTAGTTTTGGTGGCGAGCTGAGTGTGTATCTCAAGCCCAATAACGGCTTCCCATTGCATAGTGCAAACCTTTTTTAAATGAATTGTTTAACTCTAGCTTGTCTGTTTTCAGTGAATCGGCTTTCCTGCCTTCATTATTCACTAAGTAAGTTGCGGCTTTTGTAAATGGTGATCGGTTGCCTGCTGAAACTGGTGTGCTGCGTTTAAAAGTTTGGCTTCGCTAAAGTGATTACCAATGAGCTGCATACCTACGGGGCGCTGATTGATTTGACCTACAGGTACTGAAATAGCCGGTAAGCCAGCAAGGTTAACGCCTAGGGTGTAAATATCACCTAAATACATTTGTACCGGATCAATGCTGTTGCTGCCTAGATCAAAAGCTGGGTTAGGCGTGGTGGGTGCAACAATTAAATCGACTGATTGGAAAGCTGTTTGGAAGTCTTCTGCAATTAGGCGACGAATTTGCTGTGCTTTATTGTAGTAAGCATCATAAAAGCCTTCAGACAACGCATAAGTACCAATTAGAATGCGGCGCTTTACCTCTTCACCAAAGGCTTCTGAGCGTGAACGCTTGTAAAGGTCTTCTAAATCTACAGGGTTTTCGCAGCGGTAGCCGTAGCGAACACCATCAAAGCGTGACAGGTTAGAGCTGGCTTCTGCAGGGCTAATAACATAATAAGCAGGAATCGCCATGCGTGTTAGCGGCAGGCTAATTTCTTTTACACTAGCGCCTAGCTTTTCAAGTTCTTTAATTGCCGCTTGAATGCGCTCTGCGGTTTGTGGGCTTAGGTCATCAGCAAAGTATTCTTTAGGCATACCTAGCGTCATGCCTTGCAATGAAGTGCCTAGTTGGCTTAGGTAGTCAGGTACTGGATGATCTAGGCTAGTAGAATCACGTTCATCAAAACCTGCCATCTGTTCTAGTAACAAAGCACAGTCTTCGGCAGAGCGAGCCATAGGACCAGCTTGATCCATGCTAGAGGCATAAGCGACCATGCCCCAACGAGAAACACGACCATAGGTAGGTTTTAAACCAGTGATGCCACAAAATGCCGCTGGTTGGCGAATAGAACCGCCGGTATCTGTTCCTGTTGCTGCTGGCACTAAACGAGCGGCCACTGCGGCTGCTGAACCACCGGATGAACCGCCAGCAACGGCTTGAGTATCCCAAGGGTTTTTTACTGAGCCATAAAAAGAGCTTTCGTTAGAAGAACCCATGGCAAATTCATCTAAATTGGTTTTACCCAAAGAAACTGCACCCGCATTTTTAAGCTTAGCTACTACGCTTGCATCGTAAGGTGCTATAAAGTTATCGAGCATTTTGGAGCCGCAGGAGGTTTTTATACCTTCGGTACAAAAAAGGTCTTTGTGTGCAATAGGAATACCGGTTAGTGGAGTTGCCTTGCCAGCCGCTATTTGTGCGTCGGCGGCTTTAGCAGCTTCTAATGCTTCTTGTTCGGTAACAGTAATAAAAGCATTGAGCTGGGGGTTAATAATTTGAATACGTTGTAAAAAGGCTTGGGTTAGTTCAACGCTGGAAAATTTGCGTTCAGCAAGGCCTTGGGCCATTTGGGTAAGGCTGAGATCTAGCATGGGTTATCCTAGGTGTTAGTCTTATAAAGGTAAAAAACTGAGTTTATTCTACGACTCTGGGTACTAAATAAAGGCCCTTTTCTGTCGCTGGCGCAATTTTTTGTAAGTGTTCACGCTGGTCAGTTTCTGTTACCTCATCCTTACGTAAGCGTTGGGAAGCATCCATAGGGTGCGCCATAGGTTTTACACCAGCGGTATCAATACTTTGCATTTCATCCACAAGATTAAGAATGTTGGAAAGTGCTTGCGAGTAGCTTTCTTCGTCTTTTGGGTGGATACTTAGTCGGGCTAGATGAGCCACTTTATGGAGTTCTTCTACATTTAGTTTCATGAATGCACCTTTAAAATGCAGGTTGTATTTCTGCGGATAGGGTAAAGAATAACACAAGGCTGGCGCGGTGTTTATGGCAGTTTTCTGTAACGCTTATCTTTATTTAGTAAGTTTAACTATAAGTTACTTGCCCTGAACAGTTCAGGTTGCTAGAGTTTCTGCCCAGCTGAATAGGGATACATTAGGATAGGTCACCAAAAGCATGTTAAAACGTTTAAGAGGTATGTTCTCCAACGATCTTTCAATTGATTTGGGAACAGCAAACACACTAATTTATGTGCGCAGCAAAGGCATAGTACTAAACGAACCTTCAGTGGTTGCTATAAGGCACCATGGCAACAACCGTAGTGTTGCAGCCGTAGGGTTTGATGCTAAGCGTATGCTGGGTAGAACACCTGGCAACATTACTGCTATACGCCCCATGAAAGATGGTGTGATTGCAGACTTTCACGTAACAGAAAAAATGCTACAGCATTTTATTTCTAAGGTTCACGATAATAGCTTTTTAACGCCTAGCCCTCGTGTATTGGTTTGTGTGCCTTGCATGTCAACCCAAGTTGAGCGTCGTGCTATTAAAGAATCTGCTTTAGGTGCAGGTGCACGCGATGTGTTCCTAATTGAAGAACCCATGGCAGCTGCCATAGGTGCTGGCTTACCAGTTGAAGAAGCCCAAGGTTCAATGGTGGTGGACATTGGTGGCGGTACCACAGAAATTGCAATTATTTCCTTGAATGGTGTGGTTTATTCAGAATCAGTGCGTACTGCTGGTGACCGTTTTGATGAAGCAATTATTGCTTATGTGCGCCGTCACTATGGCAGCTTAATTGGTGATGCTACCTCTGAACGTATAAAGCAAGAAATAGGCTGTGCCTACCCAGGCAGTGAAATAAGAGAAATTGATGTACGTGGCCGTAACCTTGCCGAAGGTATTCCACGTAGTTTTACTCTTAATTCCAACGAGGTGTTAGAGGCCTTGCAAGAGCCACTAACCGCTATAGTGCAAGCCGTAAAAAATGCGCTAGAACAATCACCGCCAGAACTAGCTTCAGATATAGCTGAGCGCGGTTTGGTTTTAACAGGTGGTGGTGCGTTACTGAGAGATATAGATAAGCTAATCGCAGAAGAAACAGGTTTGCCAGTTATTATTGCTGAAGATCCCTTAACTTGTGTGGCTATAGGTGGTGGTAAGGCGTTGGAGCTGATAGATCAGCAAACCTTCGACCTACTATCTATTGAATAACCAATATTAGGTTAGACTTGGAAACGCCCCTCTGTTAAAAGAGTGAGGCGTTTCTCTGCGTTTAATAGAGTAGTAATTGATTCACCGAGGATTCGACTATTAAGCAGCTTTTTTCTACCGACGTTTATTCGCGTTATTACTTTCTTCTGGCGCTAGTCTTGGGGATAGCTATGATGTTTGCTGAGCATCGCTATTCAGAAGTTGCTAATGCTCGCTCTTGGATGACGCTCTTAGTCACGCCTGTACAGTGGGCTGCAGATGCTCCTGGTCGTGCTTGGGGCTGGGCTTCAGACAGTTTAGCTAACCGCAATGCCTTGTTAGAAGAAAACCGTGAATTAAAATCACAAACGCTTATTTTGGCTGAACGTAGTCAGGTAATGTCTTCAGTTATAGCTGAAAATGTGCGTTTAAGAGAATTGTTGAATGCTGCTAAGCGTGATGACATAGCTTATATAGCAGGTGAGTTGATAGGTTCTAACTACGACCCCTATTCACAGCAAGTTATAATTAACCGTGGACGACAAGATGGCGCTTATATAGGTCAGCCAGTTATCGATGCTTCAGGTGTTATGGGGCAGCTAGTCTCCGTTAGTCCTTATACTAGCCGTTTATTATTGATTTCAGATATTAATCACGCCATACCAGTGCAAATTAACCGCAATGGTTTGCGCTTTATTGCTCAGGGTAGTGGGCGAGCCGAAGAACTCTACCTTAGCCATGTTCCAGAAACAGCCGATCTAAAAGAAGGTGATCTACTGACTACTTCGGGTATGGGTGGTCGCTTTCCTTTTGGTTACCCAGTAGCAAGAATTACCAGTATTTCTCACCGCCCAGGCGAGCCTTTTATGGATGTTGTTGCTAGGCCGCTAGCGCAACTAGACAGAAGTCGTTATGTTTTATTGCTTTTATACCAATTAGTGGGGCCGGCTCCAGACAAACTAGTCGATTTAAAAATGGAGAAAACGCCTAATGGCTAGTAAAAAAACGCAAGGGTTTTGGGTTATTCAGCTCACCTTTTTAGTTGCGCTTTATTTACAGGCGCTGCCCATGCCCACCTTTTTTTTATACATGCGGCCAGAGTGGATAGGCTTAGTTTTAATTTACTGGTCTTTAAATATGCCTCAAAGGGTTGGTGTGGCGCATGGCTTTGTTTGGGGGCTTTTGTTAGACCTTATTGAAGGTACCTTGTTAGGACATAATGCTATCGCAATGAGTTTATTAGGTTTTTTGTGTAATAATTTTTATCAGCGAATTCGCATGTACTCTTTAATGAAGCAGTCAGCCTTAGTATTTTTATTGATAGGCATAAGCCAACTCGTTTTTCAGTGGTTACAAAGTGTCTTTGGATCTATTTCAAGCATTGGTTTCCTATTACTCCCAGCACTTATTTCAGCTATTTTATGGAATTGGGTTTATGTACTTTTGCAGAGTTTAAAAAGACGCTTTGCAATTAACTAAGTGTTATAACCTACATAAAATGGAAAGAGTATGAGTGAAGAAATACTAATAAATATAACCCCAACTGAAACTCGTGTTGCCCTAGTTGAAAATGGTGTGCTGCAAGAAGTTTATATTGAACGTGCCAGTCGCCGAGGTATTGTTGGTAATATTTATAAAGGTAAGGTTGTTCGGGTTTTGCCCGGAATGCAGGCAGCTTTTATAGACATAGGCTTAGACAGGGCCGCTTTTATTCATGTTGCAGAAGTTGCCAAACCTTCGTTAGAACACACAAGCGAACCTATGATTGCTAGTTTGTTGCATGAAGGGCAAAGCCTAGTTGTTCAAGTCACTAAAGACCCTATAGGCACTAAAGGTGCCCGCTTAACCACCCACCTTTCAATACCTTCTCGTTATCTTGTTTATATGCCACAAACACCGCATGTAGGTGTTTCCCAACGTATTGAGTTGGAAGAAGAGCGCGAGCGATTAAAGAATCTAGTTAATCAAGGCTTAAATGAAATTAATGCTGAAGCACAGGGCGGCTTTATTTTGCGTACCGCAGCTGAAGGTGTAAGTAGCGAAGAAATTTTAGCTGACCTACATTTTTTACATAGAGTTTGGTTGGCTGTTGAAAGACGCATTAAACGCGACCTAGGTATTTGTAGAATTTACGAAGACTTGCCTTTATTTATGCGTTCTATGCGAGATTTTGTTCGCCCTGAACTAGAAAAGGTGCGTATTGATTCACGCGAAAGTTTTCATAAGCTACAAGCGTTTGTTGGGGAGTTTATTCCTAATTTAGAGAATAAATTAGAATATTACCCAGGTGAAAGACCTATCTTTGACCTTTACAGTGTTGAAGATGAAATTCAAAAAGCACTAGGTCGTAAAGTACAGCTAAAGAGTGGTGGCTACCTAGTCATAGATCAAACCGAAGCGATGAATACCATTGATGTTAATACGGGTGGTTTTGTAGGGCATCGCAACCTAGAAGAAACCATTTTTAAAACTAACCTAGAAGCTGCCGCTGCTATAGTGAGGCAGTTACGTTTAAGAAACCTAGGCGGCATCATCATCATAGATTTTATAGATATGGTAGATGCTGAGCACCAGCGGCAAGTTTTACGTCTTCTAGAGCGCAATCTTGAAAGAGATCATGCTAAAACAAAACTAACAGGCGTAACTGAATTGGGTCTAGTGCAAATGATCCGAAAAAGAACACGTGAAAGTTTAGAGCAGATTATTTGTGAACCCTGCCATCTTTGTTTGGGGCGCGGCACTTTAAAAACGCCTGAATCGGTATGCTATGAGATTTTACGTGACCTTTTGCGTGTAGATAGGGCTTACGGTGGTGATGCCTATTTAGTTATGGCGGGTCAGGCTGTAGTTGATCGCTTTTTAGATGAAGAGTCCGCTGCTGTTGCAGACTTAGAAGTGTTTATTAATAAAACTATTCGCTTCCAAGTAGAAACGCTCTATTCTCAAGAGCAGTTTGATATCGTCTTACAGTAGGTTTATGACAAATCCACCCCAAAAAAATACCACATGGCAGTTTTACCTGCTTCAACTACCTCTATGGTCAGCTTTAATCCTACTGGTTATGGCTACCTTGTTGGTGGTTCTGATACGTTTTTTAGTACCACAAATTGATAACCTAAGACCCCAAATAGAAACTTGGTTAACAACTAACCTGCCTTTTGATGTGGAAATATCCCATTTAAGTGGCAGTTTATTTCAAATAGACCCAGCAATTGGTATTGAAAAGTTAACCCTGAGTAATCAAGGGCAAAGTTTTTTAGTCATAGAAGATGTCTACTTTGAACTAGACACCCTAGCAAGTTTAATTGCTTTTGCACCCCGGATGAAAGATGCACGTCTTTCAGGGTTAGAGCTATGGGTAGAAGAAACCCAACAAGGTTGGCAGTTAAATGGCTGGCAAGAAAAGCACCTAGCAGCTAAGCAAGCTAAAAAGAAAGATGTTACCAGCAGTTTTCAGCAGGTGGTTGACTATGCAGAGCAACTCTTGGTTCAAGGTGAGCTTAATTTTTCTGACTTAAAGTTTAATTTTCTTCCCTTAAATGATGCCCCTCTTTTCTTTTCAGCGGAATCCATGAATTATCGTCGTTGGTCTGAAGGCAGGCAGCTTTTTTTTGAGCTAGAAGCTTCAACCCCCACCACACAACCTGCTGAATTGGTTATTACACTGGAAGGCGAGGGGTTTGATGCACAAACCTCAGTACTTTCAGCTTGGTTTAATTTACCGCTAGTTAGCCTAAATGATTTTCAAGGGCTTTGGTCTTCTCAGCTGCAGGAAAAGACCAAAAATATTCAGGGCCAGTTTTCACTTGAAGGTTGGTTGAGTTTAAATAAAGGTCAAGTCAAGGCAGACCTGCAAGCCAGAAACATAGAAGTGTATAGGGATGAACTTTGGCAGCTTGAGTTTGCTGCTGCCGATTTTACTTTAGAGGGGAAGTTCAATCACTGGTCGGCTGATTGGCAAATAGCGCAACTGAATGCGAGCGACTACTTGTTTGATCAACTAGCGGGTCGCATAGGTTATGAGCAACAGCAGGCTTATTTCCAGGTAGAAGAATTAAAGCTAGATCCTTTAACCCAACAGCTAACTCAAGATACACACTTACCAGATGTTGTACGAGAGCTAATTAAAGATTTAGCCCCAGGCGGCAGTTTAACTAATCTACTTATAACGCGTGATGCAAATGGTGAGCTAGAGCTTCAGGCCAACTTAACGGATGTTCGGGTGAATGCTTGGGAAGGTGCTCCACTTGGTAGTGGATTACATGGTTGGTTGCAAGCCGATGCTCAGGGTGGTGAAGTTATTTTTGCAGATCACTCACTAAAGCTAGGCTTTCCTCAGCTTTATAGCCCTGTTTGGAATTTTAGTCAGGCTAAGGGTTCAGTACGCTGGGAACTAGAAGGTGAAGACCTTTGGGTGATAGGTGAAAATCTAGCCGTAGTATTGCCCATTGAAGAGCTAGCGACCAAAAATGTTTATGTAAGTGGGGACTTTGCTTACTTTTATGGCCCAAGTGATCAACGCTTTTATTTGAATCTAGGTTTATTGCCTACAGAAGCCTTAGCGCACTCTCAGCTAGTGCCTGATAAGTTAGTAGAACCACAGTTATTGGAATGGTTGAATTCTGCTTTGTTGGCAGGAGAAGTCCATCAAGCAGGGTTTATCTATGCTGGTTCAATTCAAACCAGTGCAGCCTTTCAACTGGTCACTGACTTCTCTGCAACAGATTTTAAGTTTCAACCCGATTGGCCCAAGCTTAGTCAGGCAAAGGGACAGGTACAGGTTCTAGATGGTTGGGTGAAGGGTGAGGTGTCAGCAACCAATTTTGGTGAAGGGCAATTAAGCAATGCTTGGTTTAATACTTTTTTAAATAAAACGGGTGATGTTGAGTTGCAGGTGGCTACAGAGGTGCAAGCGCCTTTAGAGTTTTTTCCTTGGTTGGTTAAAAGAAGCCCCCTTAAAACACAAGTACCAGAACCACTACAAGAATGGCTCTATTCAGGTCAAATAAAGGGTGATATCGACTTATCAATTCCATTAAGTGAAACAGGCTTAGAGCCAAGTGTACGTTTGTTTAGCCAAATTAGTGATGCCAAGCTAACACTTAGTCAGGTTGACTTAGCTATAACGGAAATTAATGGTCCTTTAAATTTTACTTTAGCTAGAGGGTTAGAATCATCTGGCTTAGTTGGCAAGGTGATGAGTCAACCGGTTGCAGCTGCATTTTATACTGAACCAGCAAGTCACCTAGTATTTTCTGCTGGACTGGCAGCTAAAGATTTAAAGGCACGTTTTAAGTTGCCAGAAGCACTCGAGCTTACTGGTAAAACGCAAATTGTGGGCGAGCTTCCTTTGGCACCCTTTGGTGTTTTAGATGTTACTTCAGATTTTCAAGGTTTGGCTTTTTCTTCCCCTTTACTTTGGAATAAAACCGCAAAAGACAAACGTAACTTTAGGATGCAGCTCGATTTTTCTGCAGATGAATTACCTTTAAGGTTGCAGCTGGCAGATCAGTTAGATTTCTTAATGCACCTAAATCAACCTGCAAGAGGTATTCGCCTAGAATTAGCAGATGAACAAGTTGCTGAAGCAGTTTTACCTGATGCCGAAGGTTTGTCAGCAAGGGTTAGTATTAAACAGTTAAATGCCGAGCCAGTTTATGCTTGGTTTTCTAAATTTAACCTTAAAAAACCTTCTAAACCTGTTACAACTGCACCTATAGCTAAGCTTAAGGGTTTAAATAACGTTAATATTAATTTAGGTAAGTTGAACTGGAAAGATTACGAAGTCGGTGGGCTAGATTTAAATTTACAGAATTTAAACACTGGCTTAAAACTGAATTTCACTGCTGCCTTAGGTGAGGGAGAAGTTTGGTGGCCTGCAAGTACAGAACAGCCCTTAAATATACTAATCAATTATCTGCATTTACCACAAAAGCAAGGCAAGTCAGATGAAGATTCAGCTATTTCTAAGCGAGCTAACCTCAAGCAAACTACAGATTTATTGGCTAATTTTAATCCAAAACACCTGCCCGCTACCTTATTAAAAATAAAAGATTTGCGGTTAGGTACTAAGCGTTTTGGTGATATAACTCTGCAAGCCTCACCTGTTGATAAGGGCATTAAACTTGAACCTTTGCAGGTAGATTTAGAACAAAGTAGTTTAATTGGCCGTTTAGATTGGTTAGTTGGTAGCTCAGGACCAACCAGCTACCTTGAAGGAACTTTATCAGGCAAAAACTTAGAGCCTGCTCTACAGGCTTTAACTGCTGAAAAAGAAGCACCGCTTGTTAGCGAGTACCATAACCTAGCCTTTACTGCTGGCTGGCAAGGCTCTCCACTGGCTTTTGATTTACAAAAAGTTAAAGGTGATTTTAAGCTAGAAGTTAAAGAGGGTTACTTTCCAAAAACTGATACTAACTTGAGTGGTATCAGTCAGGTTTTTGGTTTGTTAAATATGAATACGTTACTGCGTCGGTTACGTTTAGATTTCTCTGATGTAACCTTAAAAGGCGTGAGCTACGATACAATTAAAGGTGAGTATCAACTAGACAAGGGTTACCTAACAACGACTAAACCTACACGGGTTATTAGTTCTGCTACACGTATGACCTTGACTGGCGAAGTCGATTTAATAGAAGAAACACTAGAGCAAGAACTCGTTATAATTTTACCCGTTGCCCAATCCTTGCCCTTGGCTGCTGTACTTGTTGGTGCGCCTCAGGTGGGAGCGGCAATTTGGGTAGTACAAAAAGTTTTTTCTAATCTTTTTGATACCTTTAGTGAAGCTCGCTACAAAATAAGTGGGCCACTTGCAGACCCCAAGGTTGAGCTGCAACGTGTTTTCTAAACAGGTTACTTTTTAAACCTAGTTATTAGAGCCATCTTTCCCTATCCACCTTGCTACCTAGCATTATTTTGCTTTAGTTTTTTCTAATAAGTGATAGACTGGACTGTCCATTCTATTGTTGATTTGTTGAAAATTAAATCTAAGGCAAGCTATGCAAACTTCACTTCATAAAATTACTTTGGCAGCTGTTGAGTTTTTTATTCTTCTTATTTTGGCTATTTTGCCTGTAATAAGTGTTTATACGGATGTTGTTATTCTAGGTAATGATATAGGTGAAATATCAGTAACAGAGCTGGCTCAAGAAACATTATTATTTTTGGCAGCGATAATTTTTTGGTACGGTGCTTGGAAAAAGCCAGCTAGCCGTGGTTTTCTTGTGTTAGTTGCTGGTTTTTTAACTAGCATGTTTGTTCGAGAAATGGATGGTTTTTTAGATGAAGTCTGGCATGGGTTTTGGTTTTGGCCAGCTTTGCTAATTGCACTAGCTTCTATAGGCTATGCTCGCTTTATTGCTAAAAATACTAGCCTTAAGCCTTTAGTTAACTTTATAAACACCAAACCCTACTTTTTAGTTTTAATCGGGTTGATAGTTGTATTAATACTTAGCCGTACTTTTGGTAGTGGTGGTCTATTATGGCACGACCTGTTGCCAGAGGGTAATTCTTCTCTAGTTAAAACCGTGGTTCAAGAGGGGTTAGAACTGCTTGGCTATGCCTTTATTTTTTATGGCTCCTTAGTTTTTCTATATAGGGATTTTGTTTCATTCTTATATAAAGCACCCAACCAAGACTAAGACCACGCAAGGCATTAAAAATTAAAAAAGCAGCCCATAGGCCATGATTATTAAAGCCCTGCAATAACCACCAAGCCAATAAATAGCCTGCTAAAGACACTAGCAGGCTAGTACACATTGCCGCTGTCCAAGTTGCCCCTACAAATACCCCATCTAATAAATAGCAAGCAATAGAAACAGGCACCACTAGCCACAGCCAAGGTAAATAAATAGCAGCTAAAGCTCTAACCTCTGCTAGGTCGGTTAAAAACTTAATTAACTGATAACCACCCAGCCAAAGTAGCAGGGTAAGCAATAAACCTGTCGCAACTGATAACACCACACCGGCATTAAACACCTCTAAAGCTTCTTTTTTGCTACGCGCAAAGGCAGCACCAAACTGACCTTCCACCGCTTGGGCAAAACCATCTAACATATAGCTAGTGAGCATAATTAGCTGCATTAATACAGCATTAGCCGCAAGGGTTGTATCGCCTTGGGTAGCACCTTGGCGGGTAAAAAAAGCTAAAGCAAATAACAAGGCTAGAGTGCGAACAAAAAGGTCAGCATTCACCTTAATTAAGGTTTGCGTGGCTTTAAAGTTAAGTGGTGGGCGTTGCAAAGGAATGTTTAGTTCACGGCAGGTTTTAACTAGCCAATAAAGCCCCACCAAGGCTGCGACCCACTCAGCAATTAAGCTTGCCAAGGCAACGCCATTACTGGTCATGCCTAAGCCCATAACAAAACTTAGGTCGAGTAGTATATTTATCGTATTGGCTAACACTAAAAGAACCAAAACAACTTGGCTGCGTGCTATGCCTAAAGCAACACCCAAAACCACATACTGCATTAAAACTGCTGGCGCACTCCATAAACGGATTGCTACATAACCTGTGGCTAGCTCGCTGGCTTCTGGGCTGCCATCTAACCAACGCAGCATGAAAGGTATGGCGGGTCTAAGTAGCTGTAAGGCTAAACCTAAGGCAAGTGCTAAGTAGAGTGCCTGCATTATTAAGCGCCCCATGGCGGCTGAATCTTGACGTCCAAAAGCTTGGGCAACTAAACCAGTGGTGCCCATACGCAAAAAACCAAAGCCCCAATACAAAAAGCTAAAAACTACCGCTCCTAAAGCCACCGCCGCTAAAAAGCGTCCATCCGGCAGATGACCTAAAACGGCTGTATCCACTAAACCTAGCAGGGGAATACTGCAGTTAGATAAAAGAATTGGCCAAGCTTGGCGAAACAAGGGGCGGGTTTTAATGGGTAGCTTCAAAGGGGCTTGCCTTATAAATTCTGTAAAAACTTTTTGCAAAAAAAAAGAATGATCTGCTGAGTTATTTGTCGAAGCATAGCATAGGCTAGCAGTCCCTGATTTGTGTCATACTTCTGTTAGGCGGTTCAACAAACTTAATAAGTAGGTCAAAATGTTGCGATCTTTTAGCTGGAACAGCTTAATTCTTATAGCTTTAGTTCTTATTTTGCTTGGCTGGCTAGTAACTAGCAGTCCCTTAGCTAAAGCCAATAAATCCAATTTTTTGCAGCAGCTTACCCTGTTGCAGTCAGTTACTAGCGGGAGTTCAACTATGCAGTTTAATAATAATCAGCCCACCCTTGTTAAGCTTTGGGCTAGCTGGTGTCCTTTGTGTTTATCTGAGCTGGAGTTAACCCAAAGCTGGGCAAACGACCCTGACTTTGCTCAGGTGAATTTAATGACTTTAGCTTCTCCAGGCGCACTAGGTGAACTTCCTTTAGAAGAATTTAAACAATGGTACGCTGGTTTAGATTACCCTGATTTACCCTTACAGCTAGACCCAAGCGGTGAGCTAGTTAAAAAGCTAGGTGTGCAGGTTTACCCGAGTTGGGCAGTGTTCGATGCCAAGGGTAATTTGTTGCGAGTGGTTAAGGGCAGTATCAACAAAGCCCAAGCCTTGGCTTTAATAGCTAACCCTGAAGCCGACTTAAAGCAGCTAAAAACCACTTTCTATCAGCCTAAGCAACAAGCCCAAGCAGTACCCATGCATACTAAAAGTGTGTATTTAGCGGGTGGTTGTTTTTGGGGTGTGGAAGGTTATTTTGAACGCATTGATGGAGTGGTTGATGCGGTTTCTGGCTATGCTAATGGGCGAACAGAAAACCCTAGCTATGAAGATGTAATTTATAGAAACACCGGCCATGCTGAAACAGTAAAAGTAACTTATAACCCAGACAAGTTAAGTCTTGATGATGTTTTACTCTATTTTTTCCGCATTATTGACCCCACCAGTTTAAATAAGCAGGGTAACGACCGTGGCACTCAATACCGTACAGGCATTTACACCACCGACCCAGCAGAGCAGCGCTTAGTTGCTACCGCTTTAGCACGTTTAGAGGCACAGTACACCCAGCCTATAGTGGTAGAAAACCTGCCGTTAAGTGGTTTTTATGAGGCTGAAGAATACCACCAAGATTATTTGCTTAAAAACCCTAAGGGTTATTGCCATGTGGATTTAAATAAAGCGGATATTCCCTTACCTAATAAAGTGACTAATCAATCTACCGATAAAAATACTAGCCAGAAATTCGACCCTGCCAACTTCCAAAAGCCAGATGCTGCAAGCTTGAAACAGCGTTTAACGCCTGAACAATTCCATGTTACCCAAAATAACGGTACTGAACGAGCCTTTACCCATGAATACGATGACCTATTTGAGCCGGGTTTGTATGTAGACATTGTTAGCGGTGAGCCTTTATTTAGTTCCAAAGATAAATACCAAGGGGGTTGTGGTTGGCCTAGCTTTGTAAAACCAATCGAAGAAAATGCCTTAGTAGAAGTGGTGGATACCAGCTACAACATGCGCCGTATTGAAGTGCGGAGTAAACTGGCCGATTCCCACCTAGGTCATGTGTTTCCTGATGGTCCTAAATATAGGGGCGGTCTACGCTATTGCATTAACGGCGCTAGTCTTAAATTTATTCCTTTAGCAGAAATGGAAGCTCAAGGTTATGGAGACTGGCAAGCACAAGTAAACTAGTGAATACTAGGTTAATCAAACACTTGTTTGTTTTAAGTTCAGCAAACCGATAAAAATAAAAAGGTGAGCAAACAATGACTGATTTAACCTACCAAACTAAGGTGTTGGTAATTGGTGCTGGCTTGGCTGGCATAGTTACTAGCTTAGAGCTACTCGATAAAGGTCACCAAGTTTTACTGCTAGATGCGGGTGCAGAAGCAGACTGGGGTGGGCAAGCTAAAGAAGCTTTTGGTGGTATGCTGTTAAACAATACCCCTGAACAAAAGCGCAATGGTATAGCCGATTCCAGCGAGCTTTTTTGGCAAGACTGGCAAACAGCAGCTGCTTTTAAACCACAAGACCACTGGGCTAAACGCTGGGCTAAAGCTTATGTTGAGCATAATCGCAGTGAAGTTTATGACTGGTTAAAGAAACAAGGCATCAGCTTTTTTCCTGTGGTGCAGTGGGTTGAAAGAGGTAAGTACGGTGATGGCAACTCAGTACCTCGTTATCATTTGGCTTGGGGCTGTGGTGAAGGTTTAATCAAAAGGCTTTTGCAACGACTTGCCGAACACCCGAATTCTCAAGTTTTAACCACGGCTTTTGCTCATAGAGTAACAGAGTTTCATTTCACTCAAGGGCGAGTTACTGGCTGTTTTGGAAGCCACCCTAAAGGTCATTTTACTGTTCAAGCCGAGCACACGGTTATTTGCAGTGGTGGTATAAATGGCAATTTAGATAAAGTGCGCCAGCACTGGGATCCTATCTATGGCTCTGCGCCTAAAAACCTGCTTAGCGGCGCTCATCCTAGTGCCGATGGTGCTTTGCATGATCAAGTAGAGCAGCTAGGTGGTGAGGTTCGCAATTTAAACTACATGTGGAATTACGCTGCTGGCATTGCTCACCCCCAACCCAAATACCCCAACCAAGGTTTAAGTTTAATTCCACCCCGTTCAGCGCTTTGGTTAGATTGCTATGGGCGACGTTTGGGTCCAGAGCCTTTGATAACAGGTTATGACACCCATGACCTGTGTAAACAAGTAGGAAAACTACCTAATCAATACACTTGGCAAGTGATGAATAAACGCATTGCCGATAAAGAGCTAGCTATCTCAGGTAGTGATACCAACCCTCATTTTCGTGATAAAAAATTGCTTAAAGTTATTTGGCAAGCGCTTAGAGGCAACTCAGCACTAACCCTTGAGTTAATTAATCAGAGTGTTGATGTAGCAGTAGGGCAAAACCTTGCAGAGTTGGCCACACAAATGCAGCAACTAGAGCCAGATGTGCCTATTGACCTAGCCGGTATGACAGCCGATATAACAAGTTATGATGCCATGATTACTGGACCAAAAGGTTTACATAATGATGATCAAGTTCGGCGTTTAAAAGAAATACGTCAATGGCGTGGCGATAGGTTACGCACCTGTAAATTACAACCAATAGTAGACCTTAAACACCTGCCTTTAATTGCACTACGTTTGCGGTTAATTAGTCGTAAAAGCATGGGTGGCTTGCTTACCGATTTACAAGGCCGAGTTTTAAATAATCAAGAAGAACCTTTAATAGGTTTGTATGCTGCAGGTGAAGCGGCTGGTTTTGGTGGCGGCGGCATAGCAGGCATTCGTTCTTTAGAAGGTACTTTTTTATCTAACTGTATTTTTAATGGGCGACGTGTCGCTCAAGCAATCAATGCAGGTTAACGCTGGGAGATAATAACAATGAAAAAATCAGGAGCAGCTTTAGCTCGTTATGCTTTAGAACAGCTGGGTGTTACCCATACTTTTGGCATTCCAGGAGTTCATAATACCGAGCTTTATGATGAACTAAACTCTTCGGCCAGCATTCAGCCTGTGTTGGTTACCCACGAATGTGGTGCAGCTTTTATGGCCGATGCTGTTAGCCGAACGAGCAATAGCATGGGTACTTTATTAATAGTGCCCGCCTCAGGTGTAACTCATGCAGCAAGTGGTATAGGCGAAGCTTTTTTAGCTGGAATTCCTATGTTGGTCATTTGTGGTGGTATTCATGCCGCCAGTGAATACCGTTATCAATTGCATGAAATGGACCAACATAGTTTGTTAGCACCCATTACTAAGGGCAGTTTTCATATTAAGTCGCATGGTGAAGTGATACCTACGCTTTATGCGGCTTATCAATTAGCTATGCGTGGCGAACCCGGCCCGGTTTTTGTTGAGCTGCCTTACAATATTGGTAACTTCTTAGGCGAAGTAGATTTCATGCCTAAGTTTGCTGGCATAGAACCTCAACCCAAATTTGATTTAACTTTAGTAAAACAGGCGGCAGAACTTTTAGTAACAGCTAAACAAGCGGGCTTCTTTTTAGGTTGGGGAGCAGTGGACTGCCAAGCAGACTTAATCGAACTAGCAGAACTGCTGAATGCGCCTGTTGCAACCACTTTACAAGGTTTAAGTGCTTTTCCAGCTAATCATGCGCTACACACAGGTATGGGTGTTGGAGATTATTCAGTGCCCGCCGCGCAACAAGCTTTTAAAGAAGTGGATACGGTTTTAGCCATAGGTACACGCTTTGCCGAAATTCCTACCGGTAGCTTTAGTATGCAGTTACCTGAAAACCTTATTCACCTAGATATTAACCCTGAAGTGTTTAATGCTAATTACCCAGCTAAAATTGCTTTAGAAGGTGATGCGCGCTTAATAGTGCCTGCTTTATTAAAAGCGGTTAAAGAATTAAATCCAAAAACTAGTAGTCTGCCAATCGCTAAAACTATTGCTAAAGCAAAAGAAGATTATTTACAAGAATGGTTAGCCCATACTCAAGATGGCAGAGTGAACCCAGCAGCATTTTTACAGGCTTTGCGTAACGCCATTCCAGATAACACTTTAATGGTTGCTGATGATGGTAATCACACTTATTTAATGGCGGAGCTTTTACCAATTTTGGGTGCTAGGCGCTTTATTTCACCCACCGATTTTAATGCTATGGGCTATTGTGTACCCGCTGTAATAGGTGCCAAATTAGCTAATCCACAACTTCCAGTGGTGGGTATAGTAGGCGATGGTGCTTTGCTAATGACCGGTATGGAAATGATTACCGCCGTACGTAATCAGTTAGGGGTGGTGGTTTTTGTATTTAATGATGGTGAGCTTTCACAAATTGCCCAAGCGCAAGCTTTGCCTTACAAGCGTAAAACTTGCACTCAGTTAGCACCTATAAATATTCAAGCTTTAGCGGCTACAGTGGGTGCTGAATACGTTGCTTTGCACCAAGCTGCAGCTATTGAAACGGCAATACAAGAAGCCTTACAGCTAGCCGCCCAAAATAAACCCGTTTATGTTGATGTTAGGGTGGATTACTCTAAACCTACACGTTTTACTCAAGGCATAGTAAAAGCCACCCTAAAACGTTTTGCACCGCGAGATAAATTTAGAGTGGTTAGCCGAGCTTTAATACGCAAACTAACGGGCTAATAGAATGACCGATAAAACCCAACTGCTAGAACAGTTTTATATTAACGAAGAGCAGTCTATTTACCTTATGAGCCATGAAGATGCGCGTAAGGTAAGAGACTGGTTAAATCTTTGTCAGCAGCAGCTAGCTCAGTTGGGTTTTACGGCAATAGAGTTGGTAGGAAAAGGGGCTTTTGGCTTTGTGTTTGGAGGGCGCTCACCTCAGGGTGAAGATTTAGTTTTTAAATTCTCAAGAATTAATCTGCCTCAAGTAGTGCAAGACCGTTTAGAAGAAGAAGCTTGGATGCAAAGTTTGCTGGCGCATCGCTATGTGCCCAAGTTTTATGAGTACACCAAGTTAGCTCGCCAGTCAGTTTTAGTAATGGAAAGAGCCAAAGGCATAGATTTAGAAGCTTATTCTCTAGAAGTAGGACGCTTACCAGCCAAACTGCTTGTTCGCATAGCTTGGCAGTTGGTTGAAGTTTTAAATGCGATGCGTAACTACAAAAATGCACGAGGAGAAGACGCGCCCCTGGTGCATGGTGATATTAAGCCTTCTAATATTGTTTTTGATCCAGCAACAGAAACCATTCAACTCGTCGATTGGGGTTCTAGTGTATTTGCTCAACTCGATGCACAAGGACAGCCAGTGGATGCCAGTATGCTGGGTTTTTCAGCCAGTACACTAACCAATGCGCGTTTAGGTGATGTGTTTTTTATTGGTGACGAGCAGCTAAATGGTGGTTTAAGTTCACCACGTTTTGATGAGCAGGGTTTAGCAGGAACCCTTTATGCCTTAGCTTCAGCGCAATCTTGCCGCCACGGTATTCAAGCCATTCCCGCCACCAGTTTAGATTTACCGCCTGTTATTGCCGCTAACTTGCAAGAAATGTTAACGGGTGATGAAGCCACCTGTGCTGCCGCGGGTGATAAAATGCTATCCCAAGCCCACCATTTAAAGCGCTGGGTTATGGAAGATATACCCCCACCTAAAATAACTGCTAAATTGCCTGTTTGGGTCACTGAAGAAAAAGAAGCCTTAGAAACAGTGGTTTATAGTTCTAGGCGAACTTTTTTAAGGGCCGAACAGCCAGACCCTAGTTTCTTGGCAGGTATTAAAGACATTGAACTAGAAAAGTATTATAAAAACTTTTTGCAGGGTATGGGGCCAACCGAAAAAGCTTTTTTAGCGGCAGTCAGTCGTTTAGGGCGTTACCCTCTGTTGGGAGGCTTATCTCTCCAATGGAAAGACCAGCAGCTTTTAGTTGATTCTAGCCTTAAACTCCATGATCCAGCCTTAAGAAAATCGTTTATCGACTCAGTCAATAATCTGATTACCTTAGCTAGAAGCATTAACCGTCAAGAAGGTGTTTTTAAAGCTTGTATGTTCGATGCTAGAGCAACACGCCACCTAGAAAGAACCAAGGAAAACTTACCTTTTTTACCACCGGAAGACTGGTGTTTACCCTATGAGATTTTACCTACACCACTAACAGGTGACCAAAGTTATAGCCACTCTTACTTTGAAGATGGAAAAGACCCTGATGAGTTGTTGCGTTTACCTGAGGCTATAATTGAAGCTATCGCCAGAATGAACCACCTGCGCCATACTGGACTAATTATTTTTGAAGCCTTACCAACCCACCTAAAAGTTCATAGCTACTATGTGCTGCTAGACCCTAGTCAAGAAGTGGAGTTTGTGGCCTGTTTAGAAGCAATAAAGGCAGCCATTCCACAAATAGACAACTTGGGTGTAGCTGGCTATATGAAGCTGCCTTATAAAAATACCCGTACTTTTGGGCGGTTTTAATACTTTTCTTCAGAAAGCCATAACTCAGGAGTGAAGCGCACTACCTGATTACGTCCGGCATCTTTAGCCGCATAAAGTGAGACATCGGCATATTTTAGTACCTGCCAGAAGGCTTGCCCATCACTAGGATAGTCTGCAACGCCTGCTGAAATAGTTTTATTAATGAGTACGCTACCAGCTTTAAACTGGAAGTTTTCTACAGCTACACGTATTTTTTCAGCAACCAGCAAGCCATCTTCACTGTTAGTATCTGGAAGAATGATTAAAAACTCTTCGCCACCATAGCGGATAACTAAATCTGACTCACGCACATGCGCTTTAAAAATATTAGATAGATCAATCAAGATGCTATCACCTACATCATGGCCATAGGTGTCGTTTACTTTTTTGAAGTAATCTAAGTCCATCATAATGAGGGTCATGGAAGTGCCACGGCGCTTACATTGGCTAACAAGTGTTTCTGAGTATTCTTCAAGGAAGCGGCGATTACGCAAGCCTGTCATGGCATCATTTAAAGTAGATTCTCTTAAGCTTGCCATTAAGCTTTTTGCTTGTAGAACAGGTGCAGCTTCACGTAGGTAAGATTCAATTAAAGGCTTGGCATCCATTGCACGCTTTAAATCTTTAGCCTCTAAAACTAATTGAATTACACTGCCCACACCACCCGACTGAATAACGGGCAAACAGAGGTAATATTTTCCATCTTGGCGTGCTTCGTTAGAAAAAGAACGGCAGATAAGTGTGTTTTCAGTACCATCAATGCAGTGGCCTGTGCGTACTGCTCGGCAAGCCATACACTTGTCAGTAATATCGCTATTGCACCACTCTATAGGCGCTTGGGCTATATTATTAACACTGATTACATTCAGCTGTTTTTTGGTTTCATCTACCTCATAAATAGAATTACTGGTGAAGTTGAATTCATGTTGAATGACTTCACAAATACGCTGATAAACTTCTTCGCTGGTTTCGTCTTCTTCTATGGCTTGCTTGAATTGTGAAACCTTGACCAAGCCAGAAACTGTATTGGCGGTATCAGCTAAAAGATCGCCATTAACCATAGGTTGGGATTGAATTAAGTGGGCCACATTATGGCGAATTTCACTTAGTTTAGTGGTGATTCCTTCAGACAAACTATTAAAATGGCGTGCTATAGCACCTATTTCATCATTACTCCGTTGTTGTACACGAACACTAAAATCACCTGCTTTTGCTTGGCGTACAGCTTGTTCAATTTCATTAGCTGTTGTTACTAGTGGTTGTAGTAGGCGACGTAAAAATAATAGAGAAATAACAGAGAAAAGTGCAGTTGCACCAACGAGCACTACTATGGTTAATAAAGCAGCGGTACGCATGTGTTTAATGGAAGCAGTAAGGGTGACAGCACCCAAAACAGAGCCTTCAGGTACGGCATGACAATTTAAGCAGTTAACATCACCCTTGCTGCTAGCAATATAAGGAACGGTGGCACGAAATTCAGAGCTAAGGTAACCGCCAACCAAGGTATAAACAGACTCGCCTGTATTAAGAACTTGGTAGTCTGTTGTGTCTGTTGTAGCTTCAATGGTTAACCCATCACCAAACTGTTTTTGTACTAATGGACCACGAATAACTCTTGCTTCATCTAAGCCATCAATTTGAGCAATTCTATTTAACAGTGAATCACGTTCATGAATGGTGCCGTTTAGCATGGATTCTGTTAATGCAACACGAATCATTTCTGCAGCAGTACGCGTTTGTTCTGTAGCGGCACGTATAGAGAAGTCACGAAAGGAGGCAAGGCTTGCTAGGGTTATCACAAAGATAAGTACCAACATAACCGAGGCCAGAGCAAGTAGGGTTTTAGTTTGAAGCTTTAGCATCATAAGTCGCTTTCCTTAGAGAGCTATTTTTATTTTTGGGTCGAGCTATACAACTTTAAGTGATTATTTTGTAACAGTATTAGTGAATAAGGTGTTGTCCTGAGGCAAGGTTTTAGTAAATAGTTACTGCGCATGTTATTTAGCTGTTAAGTAGATTATGCTTAATTTTAAATAAATTAGCGAGGTGGCAAGAATGAAAGACTGGCGAAAGTTGGCTGCTGAAGCCGAACAGCGTCACGAAAAAATACCAGAGAAACGTAAGGGTCCAGACTTACTACTTAAAGCAATTAAGGTGCTTAGTTTTGTTGCTTGGTTGTTGATGCTAGTGGTTATTTTGCTTGTTGAAAAGGCTAAACCTGAGCCAGAAACTTTTTTTGACCGTTGGATGGATTTATCAACGCAACAAGGTTGGAATTTAGACTTGTATCACTCTGCTTTTTTATTAATGCTCTCAGTCATGTTGCTAGCTTTTTTGGGATTAGTTTTCAACTCGGTAAGGAGACGACGTAAAACAGATTCATGGCGCGTGAATTTAATTCTAGTTTTTATAATGGCTTTAGTGGGCAGTGTTCACTACTTGTCTTTGTACAAAACACTAGGGTAACACTTCCCCAGTGTTTTGTTTTAAAGCAGTAGTTAAGCTTTAGGCTGCTAAAATGCTTTAACTAGCCGCAATTTTTTCTTTTATAAAGCTAAGCAGTTCTTCCAGTTTAATGTTAGTCGCTTCAGTGTCACGGCGGCCCTTGTATTCAAGCTCGCCTTCTTTAAGGCTGCGCTCACCTATAACAATGCGGTGCGGAATGCCCATAAGTTCTAGGTCTGCAAACTTAAAGCCAGGGCGACCTTCGCGGTCATCTAGTAATACATCTATGCCAGCGGCTTGCAGGTCTTTATAAAGCTGCTCACTGGTTTCTTTTACTAGTTCCGATTTATGCGCATTCATCGGCACTAGGGCTACTTCAAAAGGTGCAATGGCAGCAGGCCAAATAATACCGGCAGCATCGTGGTTTTGTTCAATCGCCGAGGCAACAATGCGCGTTACGCCTATGCCGTAACAGCCCATAATTAAAGTTGCCGCTTTGCCATTTTCATCGAGCACCGTGGCATTCATGGCTTCTGAATACTGTGTACCTAGCTGGAAAATATGCCCCACTTCTATGCCACGTTTAATTTGTAAACTACCTTTACCGTCTGGGCTAGGGTCGCCTTCCACAACATTACGCAGGTCGGCCACTTCAACTAGAGGTAAATCACGCTCCCAGTTAATACCAAAATAATGTTTGCCCTCTTGGTTAGCACCGGCTGCAAAGTCGCTCATTAGGGCAACGGAGCTGTCAATAATGCAAGGAAGGGTTAGATTAATCGGCCCTAAAGAACCGGGCGCTGCACCCACGGCAGCAATGATTTCATCATCGCTAGCCATTTCTAAAGGGCTGGCAACTTGCGGTAAATTAGCGGCTTTAATCTCGTTTAGCTCATGGTCGCCACGCACTACTAGTGCTATTAAACCACCTTCAGCCGCTTTTACGACCAAGGTTTTAACGGTTTTTTCTATGGCTAGGTCAAACTGTTCAACCAGCTGGGCAATGGTTTTAACGTCAGGCGTGTCAACTAAACGCAGTTCTTCAGTGGCGGCTAGACGTTCTGTTTCACGCGGCAAAGCCATAGCCTTTTCAATATTGGCGGCATAATCTGAGGTATCAGAGAAAACAATGTCATCTTCGCCTGAGTCAGCTAAAACGTGGAACTCATGCGAGCCACTACCACCAATTGAGCCGTTATCTGCGATTACCGAGCGAAACTTAAGACCAATACGGTTAAATATATTGGTATAGGCTTGGTGCATAATATCGTAAGTTTGCTGTAACGATTCTTGCGTTAAATGAAAGGAGTAGGCATCTTTCATAATAAATTCACGCGAGCGCATTACGCCAAAACGAGGGCGAATTTCATCACGGAATTTGGTTTGAATTTGGTAAAAATTAACCGGTAGCTGTTTATAAGAACGCAGTTCTTTACGCACCATGTCAGTAATGACTTCTTCATGCGTTGGGCCAACACAAAACTCACGATTGTGGCGGTCACTTAAACGCAACAATTCTTTGCCATACTTTTCCCAACGGCCTGATTCCTGCCACAATTCAGCCGGTTGAATGGCGGGCATCAATACTTCTTGTGCGCCTGCTTTGTCCATTTCTTCACGCACTATTCGCTCAACCTTGCGTAGCGTGCGTAAACCTAAAGGTAGCCAAGTGTAAAGACCAGAACCTAGGCTACGAACTAAACCTGCACGCAGCATTAACTGGTGGCTAATAACCTGGGCATCGTTAGGGGTTTCTTTTAAAGTGGCAATAAGTAATTGTGAAGCGCGCATGGAATCAGCTGACCTTGAAGTAAAATAGAAATAAATAATAGAAAGGCGAAGACAGAGAATTTACCGCATTTTAGGCAGGGTGTCACTTGCCTCTAACTACCTATACTCTAGCAGTTAGGTAGTTAGCCTGCTCTAGTCTGATTCAGGTAGTAATAATGCAAGGTCTTCTAGTCTAATGTGGCCATCTAAGCCTGAAAAAAGCTGTTGGCTCTGAGATAGAAATTCTTTTAAATTAGAGCCTTTTAGCTTTTCAACGTTAGGTAATTCAGCCCGCATGGAATCAACAGGGCGGCCGTTAATGTGTAGTTCATAGTGAAGGTGAGGGCCAGTACTGCGGCCAGTGTTACCTGTTTGGCCAATAAGTTGCCCACGCTTAACATCCTGCCCACGCTTTACCTGCGCACGTAATAAATGCAGGTAACGGGTTTCAAAACCTTGCCCATGATCAATGACTAGGTAGTTGCCACCAAAGGGGTGCCATTGACTACGAACCACTCGACCGTCGGCTGGTGCTCTAACGTGTGTGCCAGTGGGCGTAGCAAAGTCAGTTCCATAATGGGGCTGTACACGTCCAGTAATTGGGTGACGACGGTTTAAATTAAAGCGTGAGCTTATCCGAAAGCGCTGGGCTAGAGGAATACGGTCAAACGGAGGAATTAAACTAACACCTTCAGGGGTATAAAAACGCCCATCTTGATGACGAGCTGCACGTATTTGCATACGGCTACCTGTGTAGTCAAAAGCAATAAGGCGTGTGGAATAGGGGGTGGGATCGTTGCTTAACCATTCTTGTTCGATTAAAAGGCTGAAAGTATCACCATCACGTGCATCACGGCGAAGAGGAAGGTGACGATCTAAGGCGGTAGCTATAGTGCCTTCTTGCCCTGCAATTTCAGGCATGTTTTGCAAACTGTTAACTAGATAACCGTTTAAAGTGCCTTCTAAACGTATTAACTTAACTTCACGCTGTGAGGTTAGGTTACGAAAACTAAAGCCTTGGCTTTCTCTTAACCATTCGCTGCCTTCAGCACGGCTTTGCCAAAGGCGTAAGGCTAAAAGTTGCCCATCCCTACTGGCTAACCATTCAATATGTTGACCCGGTTGAATGCGGTTAAGGTGACGTTTACCTTCTTTGTTATCGAGTAGTGTATAAAGTGTCGCTAGGGGCAGGTGCCACTTGTCAGCCCAAAGCAGCGATAAGCGATCGCCTGGTTGTAAAGTGTATTGCTCCCAGTCGGGGGGAGGTGATAAAGGGGGTATAAGCGC
The DNA here is from genome assembly GCF_000422325.1 of Marinospirillum minutulum DSM 6287. Lineage (GTDB taxonomy): Bacteria > Pseudomonadota > Gammaproteobacteria > Pseudomonadales > Halomonadaceae > Marinospirillum > Marinospirillum minutulum. Next base: position 108,623 of record NZ_AULO01000008.1, on the reverse strand, counting down.
ATTGTGAAAGTCGGTCGCTTCTAGGGCTTCCAACACTTCACTCATGTTAGGCGGTGGTTCTTCAGTTTGTTCTTTATTGCTACTTAAATAAATGGCTAAACAGGTAACTAAAATAAGGCTGCCAAAAAATAATAGTGCCCAGTGGCTCGGGCGAGCAGTGATGCGGTCTAGCATTGTAATCTCAAGTATCGAGCCGGTAACAAGTAAAAAATCCGGCCAGCAAATGCTTAGTTGTTGTTGCGCTAAATGGAATAAGATAAGCACTAAAAAAAGTGATGCTATAACAAAGTGCTTTTTACATGCAAAACTAATTGTAAGGTAATAACTAAAAGACTGCACTAGTTATGCTTAACCACTAAATAAAATACCAGAGGAAAAACACGAGTGAATCTTGAAGTTAAATGGCTAGAGGACTTTTTAGCCCTTGCTGCTACACGTAACTTTTCTCATGCTGCTGCGCGACGATTTGTCACTCAGCCCGCCTTTAGCCGACGCATTCAATCCTTAGAGCGGGCGGTAGGTGTTACTTTGGTTGAGCGAGGCAAGTCGCCTTTAGAGCTAACACCCGATGGACAGTTATTTCTAATTACTGCTCGAAATGTGGTTGAGCAACTAAGTGGTGCATTACAAAACTTGCGTGGTTTAGATTCTGCCGCAATCCAGCTATTAGAATTTGCGGTCGCCCATTCATTAGCCTTTAACTTTTTTCCTCAATGGTTAAAGCGTTTACAAACCGTGATTGGTGAAATTAATAGCCGTATGACAGCGATGAATGTGGGTGAGGCAACTCATGCTTTACGTGAAGGGCGTTGTGATTTAATGCTCGCTTACCATGACCCTTTGGGTAGTTTGCAGCTAGATAATCAGCACTTTCCCTCTTTACGTATGGGCGCGACAGAAATGCTGCCTGTTTGTGCAACCGATGAGCAAGGGCAACCGCTTTACTTTTTAGATAAGTCGGCAGAGCAAGAGGTACCCTTACTTGCTTATACTCAGGGTGCTTTTTTAGAAAGATCATTACAAATTTTGCTTCGCCAAAAACCTGTAGGTTTGCAGTTGCGTACCACCTATGAAACTGCCATGGCTGAAGGGTTAAAAGGTATGGCATTAGAAGGGCAGGGCGTAGCTTGGATACCTAAACTAAGCATTGAGCGTGAACTAGCAGAAAAGAAATTGGTTGTTTGTGGTGGTGAGCGTTGGGTTATTCCTTTAGAAATTCGTCTTTACCGCTGCACCTTGGTTCATAAGCCTTCAGTCGAGCGGCTTTGGCAAAGGCTAGTGAGTGATGCCGCTCAGGTAGAAGTGAAGGTTTAGCAGGGAAATGAATTAATCTTCGAAGGTTTGCCAGTAAATGGGTGGCTGAAAGCTGTTAGCGGAACAAGCCGACTGCAATTCTTCAGTAATAGCTTTTACGGTCGCTAGGTTATAAGGCTTAGCAGTGCCTAATCCCCAAACGGGTTTGGGCCAAGCAGCATCTTGAGTAAAACGAGCAATTAGATGTAAATGCAGTTGTGGCACTTGATTGCCTAAAGTAGCAACATTCAGCTTGTCTGCTTGTTTTAAAGGCTTTATTACCTGGCTTAAAGAATAAACTTCTTGCCACAGTTGCTGGTAATCCGTTGGAGCAAGGTCTGTTAATTCCTTAGCTTTAGCCACCTTAGGTACTAAAAGCAGCCAGTAAAAACGCTGGTCATTAATTAAACGCAGCTGACAAAGTTTAAGGTCTGCTAAATGAAAGCTGTCTTTTGCTAACTGAGGGTGTAATTCAAAAGTCATACTCGGCGCTCTGTAGGTGGTTTATTCATAACTTGGCGTAAGGTCATCAGTCTAGGCTATAATGCGGCCTCGTAAATTTTATTTTTTCATTTTTTAACACATCTATTAACGGGAACTACTTTATGCGCAGCCATTACTGTGGGGACTTAAACACAAGTCACCTAAATCAAGAAGTCGTTTTATGCGGCTGGGTTCATCGTCGCCGTGACCACGGTGGTGTTATTTTTCTTGATTTAAGAGACCGTAATGGTATTGCTCAGGTGGTAGTCAATCCTGATACCCAAGCGGCTTTTGCTAATGCAGATCGTTCACGTAATGAATACGTTTTAAAAATTACCGGTAAGGTTAACCCTCGCCCTGAAGGTACAGTCAACCCTAATATGCCCACCGGTGAAATTGAAGTGGTTGCTAGTGAGGTTGAGGTATTAAATACCTCTGAAACACCCCCTTTTATGTTAGATGAACACGGTAAAGTAGGTGAAGAAGTTCGCCTTAAATACCGTTATGTAGATTTACGCCGTACGGAGATGGCAGAAAAGCTACGTTTCCGTTCAAGGGTAACCCACCAAATTCGTAACTTCCTCGAAGAGCAGGGCTTTTTAGATATAGAAACCCCCATTCTTACCCGTGCCACACCAGAAGGTGCGCGTGATTACCTAGTACCTAGCCGTACCCACGAAGGCCAGTTCTTTGCTTTGCCTCAATCGCCACAGCTATTTAAGCAGCTATTAATGGTGGCGGGTTTTGATCGTTACTACCAAATTGCTAAATGTTTCCGTGATGAAGATTTACGTGCTGATCGTCAGCCAGAATTTACCCAGATAGATATTGAAGCTTCCTTCATTGAAGAGGCAGACATTATGGGTACAGCTGAAGGCATGATTCGCAAAATTTTTAAAGGCTCACTGGATGTTGAGCTAGGCGACTTCCCACACATGCCTTATGCCGAAGCCATGGAGCGTTATGGTTCTGATAAGCCTGACTTACGAATTCCCTTAGAGTTGGTTGATGTCAGTGATTTAATGGCAGGCGTTGATTTTAAAGTTTTCTCAGGTCCTGCGACTGATCCTAAAGGCCGTGTTGCTGCCCTTAAAGTTAAAGGTGGTGCAGAACTATCACGCAAACAAATTGATGACTACACCAAGTTTGTAAGCATTTATGGTGCACGGGGTTTGGCTTGGATAAAAGTCAACAAGCGTGCTGATGGCTTAGAAGGTTTGCAATCGCCTATCGTTAAGTTTATGGAAGGTGTGGTTGAGCAACTATTAGACCGTGTAGGTGCTGAAGATGGCGATATAGTGTTCTTTGGTGCAGACAAAACCAAAATTGTTAACGAAGCCTTGGGTGCATTGCGTTGCAAACTAGGCGAAGACTTGAACCTTTATACAACCGATTGGGCACCGCTTTGGGTTGTTGATTTCCCCATGTTTGAAGAAAACAGCGATGGCAGCTTAAGTGCATTGCACCACCCCTTTACTGCGCCTAAGTGCACTGCAGAAGAGCTAGAAGCTAACCCAGCTGATAAGCTGTCACGTGCTTATGATATGGTTTTAAACGGTACAGAATTAGGTGGTGGTTCAATTCGTATTCATAACCAAACCATGCAGCAAGCTGTTTTCCGTGTGCTAGGTATTAGTGCCGAAGAGCAGCAAGAAAAGTTTGGTTTCCTCTTAGATGCACTAAAATTTGGTGCACCACCGCATGGTGGTCTAGCTTTTGGTTTGGATCGTTTAATGATGCTAATGACGGGTGCTAAATCCATTCGTGAAGTCATTGCCTTCCCTAAAACCCAGTCAGCTGCTTGTGTAATGACCGATGCACCTGGTGATGTAAGCCAAGAGCAGTTAAGAGAACTAAACCTACGTTTGCGTTTAAAAGCACAAATAGAAGCGTAACCAAGTTTAAGATTAGGTATCTAAAGACACCAGTGAGTAATGTAAGGAGTTAAAATGGCAGGTCACAGTAAATGGGCCAACATTAAGCACCGCAAAGCAGCACAGGATGCCAAGCGCGGTAAAATTTTTACTAAGCTTATCCGTGAGCTTACTGTGGCAGCCAAGGAAGGTGGCCCAGATGTTGCTGATAACCCTAGATTGCGTACGGCTGTCGATAAAGCCTTATCAAATAACATGACACGCGACACTATTGATCGTGCAATTGCGCGGGGTGCAGGGACTAATGAAGCCGACAATATGGAAGAGATTGTTTATGAAGGCTATGGTCCAGGTGGTGTTGCTGTGTTGGTTGAATGCTTAACCGATAACCGTAACCGTACGGTGGGTGAAGTGCGTCATGCTTTTACTAAAAACGATGGCAATTTAGGCACGTCAGGTTCGGTTGCTTATTTATTCCAAAAGCGGGGCTACTTGGTTTTTTCAGCAGAAACCAATGAAGATCAACTAATGGAAGCAGCCTTAGAAGCGGGTGCCGAAGATGTTGTTACTCAAGATGATGGTAGTTTTGAAGTCTTTACTGAACAACAAAACTTCCTAGAAGTAAAAGAAGCCTTAGCAGCGGCTGGGTTAGAAGCAGAACAAGCATCAGTCGCCATGCTACCGGATGTGAACGCTGATGTAACTGATTTAGAGCTAGCAGAAAAAATCATTAAAATGGTCGATATGCTAGAAGATTTAGACGATGTGCAAGAAGTCTATTCTAACGTCGATTTTTCTGCAGAAGTTATGGAGAAACTGGGCTGATATGGCCCTTATCCTTGGCATTGATCCAGGTTCACGCATTACTGGCTACGGGCTAATACAGGCAACAGGCAGTAATTTTAGCTACCTAGCCAGTGGTTGCATTAGGGTCAAGGCCGAGGAGCTTCCTCAAAAGTTGGCACAAATTTATGCCAGCCTCTCTGAAATTATTGCCCGTTACCAACCTGAACAAGTCGCTATAGAGCGTGTGTTTATGGCTAAAAATGCTGACTCAGCCCTTAAGCTTGGGCAAGCCAGAGGTACAGCTTTAGTTTGTGTAGCGAATCATGGCCTAGCACTGAGTGAATACTCAGCAAAAGAAGTAAAGCTGGCAGTAACAGGTACAGGCGGGGCAGATAAAACCCAAGTTCAGCATATGGTTAAATCCCTTCTAAAGCTTTCTGCTACACCCCAAGAAGACGCTGCCGATGCCTTGGCTATAGCTATGTGCCATGCTTATACTTCTAGTGGCTTGTTGGCATTATCAGGTCAGTTAGCTGCTAAACGTGGCAGTAGCTGGCGTAATTTTGACCCTAAAACTTTGGCACGACGCAGCTGATGATAGATTTTGACCTCCCTCTATTTATTTTTTCTTTAGACCTTTTTGGTACGGTGGTGTTTGCTTTGGCTGGCGTGCTTGCCGCTGCTGAACGCCGTCTCGATTTATTTGGCGTTATTATTGTCGGCACGGTTACTGCCATAGGTGGCGGAACCTTGCGTGATTTAATTTTAGGTCGTTTGCCAGTATTTTGGGTACAGCACAATATGTACATTTGGCTAACGGTTATTACCTCGGTTATCGTCTTTGCCCTAGCTAGAAAAATTCGTTTTCCTCATTATGCTGTGCAGGTAGCCGATGCTATAGGTTTGGCTGTATTTACTGTTATAGGCGCTAAAGTTGCTATTTCATTGGGGCATTCGCCGCTTATATCAGTAGTAACTGGCGTTATGACAGGCGTGTTTGGTGGTATTTTGCGTGATGTGCTAACAGCGGTTAAACCAATGATTTTTGAAAAAGAAATCTATGCTACCGCGGTGATGGCTGGCGCCATTGTTTATGTAAACCTTAACTGGTTTTTACCCGACAGCTGGGAAACTTTTAATACCCTAATGGCTATGTCTGTGGTTTTAAGTATGCGCCTAGCGGCTATTCATTGGCATTTACACCTGCCAGTATTTTTGTCGATTGAAGACACTCGTCATTCAGAGGAAAAAGAAAATTCATGATGATTGGGCGATTAGAAGGCAAGCTGGTTGAAAAACAACCTTCTTGGGTTATTTTAGATATTCAAGGGGTAGGTTATGAAATTAGCCTGCCACTTTCAGTGTTTGCTGGCTTGCCAGCCTTAGAAGAAAAACTCATTCTTTGGATACATCAGGTTATACGTGAAGATGCTAACCTTTTATACGGTTTTGCCCGTTTAGAAGACCGCCAGTTATTTCGTGAGCTAATAAAAGTTAGCGGTATTGGCCCCAAGGTAGGCATGGCAATTATGTCGGCTATGGAAAGCAGCGCCTTGCTGCAAGCAATACAGCAGGAAGACCTACAAGCACTTACCCGCATTCCAGGTATCGGCAAGAAAACGGCTGAACGCCTACTGCTAGATTTAAAAGATCGCCTAAAAGCTTGGCAGCCGCAGCAAATGGCCAAGCTTGAATTACCCTTAGGTGCAGAATTACCTGCTATTGATCCTCGGGCTGAAGCAGAAGCAGCTTTGGTTGCTTTGGGTTACAAACTACCAGAGGCAAGCCGTGCTATAGCTGCAATTGCAGCAGAAGCGATGGATACCCAAGATTTAATTCGTGCGGCACTTAAAAGCATGGCTAAATAAAAAGGACATCACCCGTGATTGAAGATGACCGACTGATAGCTGCCACTGAACAGCCCCAAGATTACAGTCAAGATCATGCCATACGCCCTAAGACTTTGGCAGACTACCGTGGTCAGCCCCAAGTCTGCGAGCAGATGGAAATATTTATTGAGGCAGCCAGAGCTCGTAAAGAAGCGCTTGATCACACGCTTATTTTTGGTCCACCCGGTTTAGGTAAAACTACCCTAGCCAATATCATTGCCAGTGAAATGGGCGTTTCAATTAAAAGCACCTCTGGTCCAGTAATGGAAAAGCCGGGTGATTTAGCGGCAATGTTAACTAACCTTAGCGAAGGCGATGTTTTATTTATTGATGAAATTCACCGCCTTAGCCCAGTGATTGAAGAAATTCTTTACCCAGCGATGGAAGATTACCAATTAGACATTATGATTGGTGAAGGCCCAGCGGCACGTTCCATTAAGCTAGATTTACCACCCTTTACCCTAGTGGGCGCAACCACTCGCGCCGGTATGCTAACAGCACCTTTAAGGGATCGTTTTGGCATAGTGCAACGCCTAGAGTTTTATTCTGTGCCCGATTTAACCTACATAGTCACTCGCTCAGCCAATTTGCTCGGCTTAACGGTTGAAGAAGGGGGCGCAGAAGAAATTGCCCGCCGTTCACGTGGCACACCGCGCATTGCCAACCGTTTATTGCGCCGTGTTAGGGATTTTGCCGAAGTGAAGTCCGATGGTTGTATTAGTAAACAAATTGCAGACCTAGCACTTAACCTACTAAACGTGGATACTCATGGCCTAGATTCCATGGATAGACGTATGCTTTTAGCAATGATGGAAAAATTCTCGGGTGGGCCAGTGGGGGTTGATAGCCTTTCTGCAGCAATTTCTGAAGCTAGAGACACCATAGAAGAAGTGTTAGAACCCTATTTAATTCAACAAGGGTTTATGATGCGTACCGCACGAGGCAGGCAGGTAACAGACTTAGCTTGGCAGCACTTTGGGTTAAAACAGCCATGAATAATTTTAGTTTACCCGTGCGGGTTTATTACGAAGATACCGATGCTGGCGGTATAGTTTATTATGTGAACTACCTAAAGTTTATGGAAAGGGCACGCACTGAATGGCTAAGAGCTTTAGGTTTTAACCAAGCTAATTTACCTGTTTTATTTGTGGTTAGAGATGTAAAACTTAGCTATCAGTTACCCGCTGTATTAGATGATGCGCTAGAGGTTAGGGTAGCGGTTGCAAGCTATCGTGGCGCTAGAATTACTTTTCACCAACAAATAACACGTAACACTAATGTTTTGTGTTCGGGCAGCATTGAAGTTGCTTGTGTAGATCGTCAAAGTTTGCGACCCTGTCGCTTGCCAGCAACGCTGTTACAGTGCTTGCCACCACTGGATACTAGGTAAATCGAAACCCTTTTTTATTAATAAAGACGCAAGGAGTTCAAGTGCAAGAGCTAACTTTTGTGGACATGATGTTAGGGTCCAGCCTATTTATACAATTTTTAATGCTTTGCCTACTACTTGGTTCGGTTTTTTCTTGGGTCAGCATTTTTCAACGCTGGCAGCTATTCAAGCAAGCACGATCAGCGCATCAGGAATTTCGAGAGCGTTTCTGGTCAGGCATTGAGCTAAGTGAACTCTTTCGTAATACCGACCCTAATGAAGCAGAAGGCGCTGAACGTATCGTTTTTTCAGGGTTTAAAACCTTTAATCGGATTCGTCAAAAAACAACCGACCCTGCAACCATTTTAGAAGCAGTTGAACGCTCTATGCGTATCTCTATTGCTGAAGAGCAAGACCGCTTACATGCAGGCTTGCCACTCCTGGCAACCATTGGTTCAGTTAGTCCACACATAGGTTTGTTTGGTACTGTGTGGGGAATAATAGAAGCTTTCCGTAGTCTTGCAGTAGTAAAACAGGCCACCTTTGCGGTAGTCGCACCGGGTATGGCTGAAGCCTTAATTACTACAGCCTTAGGCTTGTTTGTTGCCATACCAGCTGTAGTCGCCTACAACCGCTACTTATCTTCTAGTGAATTATTATTAAACCACTATGAAAACTTTGCTGATGAATTCTCTGGTATTTTGCATCGTAGTCTAGTTGCCAGAAAAGCCGACTAGGAGAAAGTCATGCCTAAGCCAAGATTTCGCCGTAGCGCCCCTAAGCTACCTATTTCAGAAGTTAACGTTCTGCCTTACATAGATGTGATGCTGGTATTACTGGTGATCTTTATGATTACTGCACCCATCCTTACGCAAGGGGTTGATGTTGAGCTACCTCAAGTAACCTCTGAACCAATCAATAATGATGTAGACCAAGAGCCACTAGTGGTTTCTCTAGATGCTTCAGGTAAGTATTATTTAGAGATGGGTGCCGACTCTGATGAACCTTTAGCTTTATCAGCCATTATTAATCAAGTAGCTGCTTTAAAGCGCCAAAATCCAGAGCTTCCAGTCTTAGTTAGAGGTGATCGCCGTGTATCCTATGGTGAAGTGGTAATTTTAATGAGTGAGCTACAAGGCGCTGGTGTGACCCAAGTAGGCTTAATTTCTACACCAGCTGAAGACCAATAAGGAAATATAGGTGAAAGCAAGTAGTTTGCCTATTTCAGTTACTCTAGCCTTGCTAATGCATGCGCTAGTACTGGTGTTGTTAGTTTGGCAAGGAGCCAATACCCGCACCCTTAAGCAACCTACGCAACAGCCCATCATACAAGCAACCATGATGGCAAAAGACCCAGCCCTAGCTAGACGTGAAAAAGCCCAGCAAGAAATAAAAAAACGTCAACAACAAGAAGAAGCTAAAAAGCGTGAAGCACAACAAAAAGCGGCAGAACAAAAGCGTCTAGCTGCTGAACGCGAAGCTGCAGAGCAAAAACGCTTAGTAGAAGCACAAAAAAAGGCACAAGCAGAGCGTGAAGCCGCAGCCAAAAAGAAAGCAGCAGAGAAGCAGCAAGCAGAACAGCAAAAACAACTGCAGCTAAAACGCAAAAAAGAAGAAGAACAAAAAAAGAAAACAGCAGCAGAAAAACAACGTGCAGAAGAAGAAGCCATCAAACGGCGTGTAGAAGCAAGGCGTGAGCAGGAAGCAGCAAAGCAACGGGCTGAAGAACAACGCCTGTGGGAAGAGTCAGAGCGCATACGTGCGCAAAGAGTGGCTGAACAAGCAGCAATAGATGCCGAAGCCATTGCCAGTATGGAAAGCGTTATGTTCGATATGATTTCTAGTCAATGGATTAGACCGCCAGGGGTCGACAGTGAGCTAGAAACCACTTTAGAGGTAGCTTTGTTAGGTACAGGTGAATTGGCTAATGGGGGAATAAAAATAATTAAGACAAGTGGTAACAGTGCATTTGACCGTTCTGCCGTTCAAGCAGTAGAAAAGGCCGCCCCCTTTCCCTTATTACGTTTAGAACCACGCCAACGCGATAAATTTAGGCAACTAATCTTTGTATTTACACCAGAGGACTTAGCACCGTGATCAATGCACGTCACTTAATTACGACAAGCTTACTTGCTTTAGTCTTACTGTTAAGCTCTTTAGCACAAGCTGACTTAATCATTAGAATTACTAAGGGCAATGATCAAGCAATACCTGTAGCTTTAGTACCTTTTATGTGGAAGGGAAAGGGTAGCTTAAATGAAGATGTCGCTGGAGTAATTTCAGCAAACCTTGCCAGAACAGGCTTGTTTCGTGCATTGCCCCGTGAAGATTTAATAAGTCTGCCAACTAAAGCAGAAGAAGTAGTTTATCGAGACTGGCGCTTACTTAAGGTTAACTACTTGGTTGTAGGAAGCATTGAAGCCTTAGAGGGTAAGAATATCCGTATAAGATACGAGTTATTTGATATTAACCGACAAGAATCTTTGTTATCAGAAAGCGTAGCAGGCAACCTAGATAACCTACGCAACAGAGCGCACTTTATTAGTGATCGAATTTACGAAAGGCTGACAGGACAAAAAGGTATTTTTTCTACCCGTATTGCTTATATAACCTCAGTTCAAAAAGGCAATACTATGGATTACACCTACCGACTGCATGTTGCCGATGCCGATGGTCAAAAATCACGTACTATTTTGACCTCTAAACAGCCCCTGTTGTCACCAAGCTGGTCGCCTGATGCAAAGAAGTTAGCTTATGTATCTTTTGAAACAGGTCGACAAGCTATTTTTGTACAAGAGTTAGCAACAGGTAAGCGTTATCAACTGACTAATTTTAAAGGCTTAAATGGGTCACCCGCCTGGTCACCCGATGGGAAAAAAATTGCCATGACCTTGTCGCGTGATGGCAATGCAGAAATATATATTTATCATTTAGATGACCGAAGGTTAACAAGAGTCACGCATCATTACGCGATAGATACCGAACCTTCATGGTCGCCTGATGGAAAAAGCCTTATCTTTACCTCGGGACGTAGCGGAGGACCACAGGTTTATCGGATTAATTTATTGAGTGGCGAAGAAAGCAGATTAAGTTTTGAAGGTAACTATAATGCTCGTCCACGTTACTCCCCAGATGGAAGAGAAATATTTATGGTACATAGGGGATCTGGAGGTGGACTATTTAGTATAGCTGCGCTTAATATGGACACGGGTCGTATGCGTATTCTTTCAACCTCTCCGCTAGATGAATCACCTAGTGTGGCTCCTAACGGTGCGATGGTTATTTATGCTTTAATGATCGGTGAAAAAGGTGTGCTGGGTGTTGTGTCAACTGATGGTAGAATTCAGTATGAATTACCAGCAGCAAATGGCAATGTGCGAGAGCCTGCTTGGTCACCCTATTTGAATTAAACAAATTTTAACTATTAAGTTAAAGTGATGGCCTGAAGCAATAACTGTCAAGGGTCAAAGTGCAATAAAAAAAAGTAACTGGAGAAAATTATGGAACTTATGAAACATAGCAAGGTGTTTGCATTAGCAGCAGTTTTAGCGCTTGTTGCTGGTTGTGGTAGTACAGGCAACACAGAAGAAGTAGCAGACGAAGTAACGGAAGAAGTTGTAGCAGAAGAAGTGCTCTCAAGTGATGGTGCCGTTGCAGAAGCTGCTGACAGCGCTGCTGCTGCAGAAGCAGAAGCTAACGCAGCAAGCGATGCTATTTTACCTGCTATTAATACTATTTACTTTGACTTTGACAAGTCGAACATTCGTAGTGAATTTTACGATGTGTTGAATGGCCATGCCGCTTACTTAATGGCAAACCCTTCTGCAAAAGTTAAGCTAGAAGGTCACACAGATGAGCGTGGTACACCTGAGTACAACCTAGCACTAGGTGAGCGTCGTGGTAACTCTGTACAGCGTTACTTATCACTACAGGGCGTAGATGCAAGCCAGCTAGAAGTAGTTAGCTACGGTGAAGAGCGACCAGCAGTTAGAGGTCAATCTAGCCAAGCTTATAGCAAAAACCGCCGTGTAGAGTTTAACTACTAGTATTAAGCGGAGTCCTCTGACGTGAAAGCAAATCAATTTATTGCCAAAGTCAGAGAGAATGCGGGGGCTAATTTAGCCCCCCGTTTTCTTTTTACTTTAGCCTTATTAACTTCCCTTAGTCTTGCACTTTTCTCAACCCCCTCTCATGCTGAATCACGAGCTGCCGCAGTTGCTAATGCAGAACTCTTAATGCAAATAGAACAAATGCAACAAGAGATCAAAGCTTTGCGCAACATGGTTGAACAACAAGAAAACACCCTTTCAAAAATGCAAACTGAGCAGCGTAACCGCTATTTAGATTTAGATCAGCGAGCGCAAGAGTATGCCAAACGAATTCTTGTTCTAGAAGAAACACCCCTTAGCAAACCACCGAGCCAACCTACCGCCCCTATAAAAGCTACTCCACCAGAAGTATCAGGTGTTAATGATCAGCAAGCTTACAATAAAGCTTATGCGCATGTGCCAGAACAGCGTTTTGAAGAAGCGATTGCAAGTTTTCAAGCTTTTATTCGTGAATACCCCAGTTCTCGTCTTGTAGGTAACGCCTACTATTGGTTAGGCGAAATTTATATGGCACAAAACCGCACAGCCGATGCAGAAAAAATGTTTAATGCGGTGGTTAGCAATCATCCTAATAGTTTTAAAATTGCAGACTCTAAGTACAAGCTAGGTTTAATTTATGCTCGCTATGGTAATAACAACAAAGCAAAAGAAACCATGGAAAGTGTTATAGCTGAACATCCGCGTGAGCCAGCCGCAGACCTAGCTCGTAACTACCTTAAAAAATAATTTTGGATTTAAATAATGTTGTGTGAATTTGATTACCAGCCAGCAGCAGGGTTATTAAAAGATAAAGTTATTTTAGTTACAGGTGCAGGCTCAGGTATTGGCCGTGCTGCAGCTAAAGCCTATGCTAACCAAGGTGCTAGTGTAATTTTATTAGGCAGAACCATTAGTAAATTAGAAGCTGTCTACGATGAAATACTAGCGCTAGGTGGGCCAGAGCCAGCTATCTACCCTTTAGATTTAGAAGGTGCTATTTGGCCAGATTACCAAGCCATGGCAGACCGTCTTTATGAAACCTTTGGTCGTCTCGATGGCATTCTACATAATGCCAGCATTCTAGGGACTATCAGCCCAGTACAGTCCTACAACCCAGAGCTATGGCAGCGCGTAATGCACATTAACTTTAATGCTCAAGTTATGTTGCAGCAAGCAACGCTATCTTTGTTAGAGCAAGCAGAAGACGCATCAATTATCTTTACCTCATCTTCTGTAGGCCGAGTTGGTAGAGCTTTTTGGGGACCTTATGCTTGTTCAAAGTTTGCTACGGAAGGCTTTGTACAAGTACTTTCGCAAGAACTAGAAAATATTAGCAATATACGTGTTAACAGTCTTAACCCAGGTGCTACTCGTACCCAAATGCGCGCCGATGCCTTTCCTGCCGAGCATCCTGATACCCTGCGTAAACCAGAAGAAATTATGGGAACCTACCTCTACCTTATGGGACCAGCTAGCAAGGGAATTACAGGACAACAGTTTAATGCTCAACCAGATAGATAAAAAGCTAAGCCTCTGTTTCGTTAAGTATCTCTTTTAACAGCTTTTCAAAACGAGGTTCTTTGGGATCCAGCGCTTTAATAATATTCATGTCTTTTGTTATGGCTAAATCTATTTCTTCTTGCTTAGCCAAGGGTTCTAAGTCTTTAGAAGTTAAGAGTTTAACCTTGGGGTTAAGTCGTTGGTCTGGGTGAGTTGCATAAACAACAGCTAAAGCCCCTGTGTTTAGCTCAACCAAGCAGCCAGGTGGGTAGACACCTAGGCTTTGAATAAACTTTTCAACTAGCCGGTTATCAAAATCTTTAAAGCGCTAACGATAAAGTTGACTGAGTGCTTTAGAGGGAGATAGCGCTTCTCTATCACTCCGCTTACGTGTGAGTGCTTCGTAAACAGAAGTAATGGCTACAATACGAGCTAAAAAACTAATTTCCTTACCTTTTAATTGGTTAGGGTAACCTTCACCATTAATGCGCTCTTGGTGGTGTAATACTATATCCAGGGTTGCTGCATCAAAACTCGCCTGTTCCTGTAAATAGCTATAACCCTGTTGCGGGTATTGCCTTACTAAAGCCAGCTCCTCTGTTGTTAAGGGCTGTGACTTGCTAAGAATTTTATTAGGCACTTTAAGTAGGCCAACTGGGTGCAAGAGCGCCCCCATACCTAGGGGAATTAAATCGCTTTGCTTTAAAGACAGATGCTTAGCAAAGGCTAAGCTTAAAACAGCAACAGTCACTGCTTTAGCAACCAGGTCATCTTGGTGTTCACGCATCATGGCTAGATAAAGCATACTTTTGCTGTCATGCAATACCGCTTCCATTAAATCTTTAAGCACCTGCCGCATACGTTTATGTTTTAATGCTTTACCCATGCGTAAGTCAGCAAAAACACGGTCCATTTGGGTACGAATATTTAGATAAAGTTTGCGAGTATCTTTGCGGTTGTTATCAATATAAACATAGCGACAATCAGCAGCGATAGCGCGTAACTGCTTAAGGTTAGAAAAATAAAAGCCACGTGTTTCAAAGGGCTGGTCTTCTACATCACTATCAAGCCGACAAACCCACATGCCACTGGTTAAATCATTAATGGCTACTTTTTGGTAGTTAGGTTTCTGTTCCATCTGATTTTAAGTACTCAAGTTTCAGGCAAGCATTAATTTCATAGGTCAATTTTACATATATCTTAACATATTGCTACAAATTGACAGGTTAGCAAGGTATAGCAAAGCTGCTTCTGGCATACTCTCTGGTATTATATTGACAGCAAAATTCATTAGCTCAAACCTTATACTTGGAGTTAAGTATGATTCGCAAAGCAGTTTTACCTGTAGCTGGCTTAGGCACGCGTTTTTTACCGGCTAGTAAAGCCATACCTAAAGAAATGCTTACCCTAGTAGATAAGCCCGTTATTCAGCAGGTAGTAGAGGAAGCTATTGCAGCAGGTATTACTGAAATAATATTAGTGACTCATGGTGCTAAAAAAGCCATTGAGGACCACTTTGATGTTCACTATGAATTAGAAAATGAATTAGAACAACGAGGTAAAACAAAGCTACTAAAAGAACTGCGGAGTATTTTACCCCCAGGTATTCGTGTGGTTAGCGTGCGCCAAGGGCGTGCCTTGGGTTTAGGTCATGCTATTTTGTGTGCACGTGAAGTAGTGGGTGATGAGCCTTTTGCTGTGCTTCTGCCTGATGTGTTAGTTGATAACTTTAATCAATTAAAAACAGATTTAGCCTACATGAATCAGCGTTTTACAGAAACGGGTTTAGCGCAAATTTTAGTGGATGCTGTGCCGCAAGAAAGAGTTGATCAATACGGCATAGTGGCTTTAAAAGAAGGTGCAGCTTTAGCTGCTGGGGAAAGCAAACCCATGCAAGCCATGATTGAAAAGCCAGCCGTAGATAAAGCACCGTCTAACCTAGCTATAGTTGGGCGTTATGTTTTACCGCCTAGAATCTTTGAACTTTTAGCAGCCACCCAGCCTGGTGCAGGCAATGAAATTCAGCTAACCGATGCACTCGATGCCTTATTACAAGAAAGTGGTGCCGAAGCTTACCGTATGCAGGGCGAAACCTATGACTGTGGTAGCAAGCTAGGTTATTTACATGCCATTTTAGTACATGCTTTACGCCATCCTGAAGTAAGCGGTGATTTCCGCAAACTGATTAACCAACTGCCGGAGGCTTAATCATGCATTTGGTTGTTGCAGGTTCTAGCCTTTGTGCGCAGGTAACGGCTGCTGCTTTAGCTTCAACAGGTCATGAAGTTTTACTTTATGTTGATGAAGCGCGTCACTTGCATTCCCTTGAGCAGGGAAACTCTTTATGGCGGGAGCCAGGGTTAGATGCCTTCTTGTCTGAACAGTTAAACTCAGGTCGATTAACCGTTTCTTTAAACTATAAGCCTTCAAATAACCCTCAACGTATTTTCTTGGCTATGGCACCTAATCAGCAGGATGAGGCCGCCCTGCTGATTAAGAAGTTAGCCAAGGTGCCAGAGGCCGATGTACTGTTAATTAACCAAAGCACTTTTCCAGTGGGAACTACGGAATACCTAGAAGCGCTTTTACAAACCAGCGGCAGTTCATCAGCCAAACGTTTTGCCGTTAGCCTACCTGATTTAATGCAAGAAGGGTCTGCGATTGCTGGTTTCACAAGACCTAATCATCTCCTCTTAGGTTCTTCTAGCGATTGGGCTGAAGCCGAAGTTAGAGAAATCCTGCGTCCATTTAATCGCCGCCGCGACAACCTCATGGTGATGACACCGCGTGAAGCAGAATTCACTAAACTTGCTATAACCGGCATGTTGGCGACCCGCCTAAGCTTTATGAATGATATGGCTAACTTAGCTGATTCTTTACAGGTAGATATTGAAAAAGTGCGCCAAGGCGTTGGTTCTGATCAACGCATAGGTGAGCATTACCTCTACCCCGGCTGTGGTTTTGGAGGCTTAAGTTTTTCGCGTGATGTAATGAGCCTTGCTCATTCACTTGAATCCAGTGGTGTAGGTTCAGACCTATTAGAAGAAGTGCTAAGCATTAATGAACGCCAAAAAGAATTACTCTTCCGCAAGCTATGGGATTACTTTAAAACCGATTTAAAAGGCCGTACCTTTGCAATTTGGGGCGCAGCTTTTAAACCGGGTAGCGATAGAATTGATAACGCCCCCGTTCTGCGATTATTACAAGCTTTATGGGCGCAGGGTGCTAAAGTAAAAATTCACGACCCCAAAGCCATGCCAGCTTTAAGTGATTGGGCAGGCAAGCGTGATGATTTAGAGTTTTGTGATACACCTTACGACGCGTTAAAAGAAGCCGATGCTCTATTGTTAGTAACCGAGTGGAAAGCCTACTGGACGCCAGATTTTGAAGAAATTAAAAACTCACTGAAGCAGCCAGTTATTCTAGATGGACGTAATATTTATGATCCAGCTTATGTACGCTCTTTAGGTTTTACTTATTTTGGCGTTGGGCGTTAAAGAAGCCGTGAATAACTAGCTAGGCTACTAAAAGCATATTTTTTATCTAGGCTAATCAAGCAATTAAAGGCTAAACAATGCGTAGGCGTTTTGAAGTAAATTCTAATTATGAACCTGCAGGCGATCAGCCTAAAGCCATTGCTCAGCTAGTCGATGGCTTAGAGCAAGGTTTAGCCCACCAAACCCTCTTAGGTGTAACGGGTTCAGGTAAAACCTTCACCATGGCTAAGGTGATTGAAAGTGTGCAGCGCCCAACCTTAGTCATGGTGCACAACAAAACCTTGGCAGCGCAGCTGTATGGCGAGTTTAAGCAATTCTTTCCTAACAACGCAGTAGAATATTTTGTCTCTTACTACGACTATTACCAGCCAGAAGCCTATGTGCCCTCTAGCGATACGTTTATTGAAAAAGATGCCGCCATTAACGAACACATAGAGCAGATGCGGCTTTCTGCTACTAAAGCACTGCTAGAGCGGGATGACACCATTATAGTTGCAACGGTTTCGGCTATTTATGGTTTGGGTGATCCTTCGGCTTATTTAAAAATGGTGGTTCACCTAGACCAAGGTGAACCCATGAACCAAAGGCAGCTACTTAGACGCATGGCAGAGCTGCAATATACCCGCAATGATATGGAATTACGCCGTGCTACCTTTAGAGTGCGCGGTGATGTGATAGATATTTACCCTGCTGAATCGGAGTTTGAAGCGGTTAGGGTAGAGCTATTTGATGATGAAATCGAACGCATCAGTATTTTTGACCCACTAACGGGTGAAGTGCTAAAAAAAGTACCACGCTATACCATCTACCCAAAAAGCCACTATGTAACGCCTAGAGAAACTATTCTGCAAGCGGTAGACCATATCAAAGAAGAACTGCGCCAACGTCTAGAGTTCTTACGCAACAATGATCGCCTAGTAGAAGCGCAACGCATAGAACAGCGCTGTTTGTACGATATAGAAATGATGGTGGAATTAGGCTACTGCAACGGTATTGAAAACTATTCCCGTTATTTATCAGGTCGTGAGCCAGGCTTAGCGCCGCCGACTTTTTTTGATTACTTGCCAGCCAATGCACTGTTAATGCTGGATGAATCCCACGTCACTGTGCCGCAAATAGGTGCCATGTATAAAGGCGACCGTTCACGCAAAGAAACGCTGGTTGAATACGGTTTTCGTTTACCCTCAGCCTTAGATAACCGCCCATTACGTTTTGAAGAGTGGGAAGCGCTAGCGCCACAAATGATTTTTGTATCTGCCACGCCTTCCACCTATGAAACAGAACATGCAGGCCAGGTAGTTGAGCAGGTGGTTCGTCCCACTGGTTTGTTAGACCCAACCATTGAGCTGCGCCCTGCCACTAACCAAGTCGATGATTTATTAGAAGAAATTCACAAGGTGGTTGCTAAAGGTGATCGTGTATTAGTCACTACCCTAACCAAGCGTATGTCGGAAGATTTAAGTGAATACCTAGCTGAACACGGCGTGAAAGTACGCTATTTACACTCAGATATAGACACGGTGGAAAGGGTTGAAATCATTCGTGACCTGCGTTTGGGTATTTATGATGTATTAGTGGGTATTAACCTTTTACGAGAAGGCTTAGATATGCCCGAGGTTTCTCTAGTGGCAATTTTAGATGCCGATAAAGAAGGCTTTTTGCGTTCCGAAAGGGCATTAATTCAAACCCTAGGCCGAGCTGCGCGTAATGCTAAAGGGCGAGCAATTTTTTATGCCGACAGGGTTACTGGCTCTATGCAAAAAGCTATGGATGAAACCGAACGTCGCCGCACAGCACAAATTGCTCATAACCTAAAGCTGGGTATTACACCTGAAACCATTTTCAAATCAGTTGAAGATATTTTGGAAGGCGCTCATGCGCCCGGTGCTGGTAAAAAAGACCGTAAAAATGAGCGTCGTAAAGTCGCTGAAGCAGCGGGTGATTACGTGAGTGAACTGCCCAGTAGCCCGGCAGAGTTCGATAAGCTTATTGCTAAGTTAGAAGATGAAATGTTTGAGGCAGCAAAAGGCCTAGAGTTTGAAAAAGCAGCTAGCTTAAGGGATAGGCTGCAAGAACTACAGAATAAAAGGATGTTAATTTAGTTGATTTATTTTTGAACCTTAGCTAGAAAAAAGCCCAGTTTATGAACTGGGCTTTTTAAATTTACACTTTAAAGCGTCCAACCAGTTTTTGTAATTCAGCTGCTAGCTGGCTGAGTTGGGTGCCACTGTTAGCTACTTCGTGTGAGCTGTGGCTAGTTGAACTGCTTAACTCTACAATTCGTTCAAGGTTGCGGTTCAACTCATCAACGGTACTGCTTTGTTGTTGAGTAGCAGAAGCTATTTGAATATTCATGCCTTCAATATTGTCGATGGCTTGGTTAATACTTACTAAAGCCTGACCAGCATTTTCAGCATTAGCAACGGTTCGTTGGCTGCCTTCACTGCTGGTATGCATAGCTGTGACAGCTCGAGTGATGTGTTTTAACAACTCGTCTATTGTGGTTTGAATTTGTTCTGTTGATTCATGCGTACGTGCAGCAAGTGTCCTTACTTCGTCTGCCACTACAGCAAAGCCTCGGCCAGCTTCACCGGCACGCGCTGCTTCAATGGCTGCGTTTAAAGCAAGTAGGTTAGTTTGCTCTGCAACACCACGAATAACAGTCATTACTTCGCCAATTTGCTTACCTGACTCTTGCAAGTTTTCAATTTCAATGGCCGTTTCGTTAATTACCTCTGCTTGTTCTTTAATGGAGGCTATTACAGCTTGTACCTGCTCGGTACCTGAAGCAGCTTCTGTGCCACCTGTTTGTGCTGCATCTGAAGCATCTTGAGCATGGCGAGCAACTTCTTCAACGGTTGCTACTAGCTCATTCATGGCCACAGCTATTTGATCAACCTCAGCTTGTTGGTTGTTCATGGCTTTACCCATAGAGTGGCTGCTGCTTTCAACCTGATTAGCGCTGGCTGAAAGTTGTTGTGCGGTATTGCCTATGTTTTGTATTAATTCGCGTATGCGCTCAACAAACTGGTTAAACCCTTTAGCAAGTTCACCTAGCTCATCTTGCCTGTTAATTTTCAAAGTTTGAGTTAAATCGGCCTCACCTTTAGCTATTTCATGCATACGCTTGGCCATGCTGCGAATAGGCAAAACTTGTTGACGAGCCACAATAAAAATAATTAGCGCTAGAGCTATAACTACAAACAGAATTACTAGGGTGATTTTTTGTAATAAGCTAGTGGTGGTGGCAGTAAAAACTTTTTTAGGAACGCTAACACCCACTGTCCAGTTAGGTGTATTAGGAATAGGATGCCAAACCATGGTGACTGGTTCTTGTTGTAAATTAAGAATATCACCTATCCCTGATTTACCTTGAATAAATAGTTTTCCTAGTTCACTAAGACCGGTATAACCGCTTTTATCACCTTCGGTTACATTAATTTTCATGCGAGCGTTTGGGGAGGGGTGTGCCACTAAAATACCTTCACCATCAACCACCCAACCATAACTGCCTTTACCCATTTCTAAATTATTAGCAATACTAGAAAGCTCATTCATGGTTAATGCAATACCCAACATACCAATACGTTTACCCTGAGCGTCTTTAACAACTTCGCCTAGTACGGCTATAGGGTTGCCACTAGAAATAGAGATAAGTGGATTGGTTAGCAGGCTTTGCTTACTGCCTTTACGCACCAGCTCATTAAAGTAAGAACGGCTACCTACATTGGCAAGAACACCATTATGAATAACAGCATCACCATTTAAGTTAGCAAAATAAAGGTTTTCAACCGCTTCATCTTTACCTCTTTGTAAAGCCAGCCAAGGCACTAGGTCTTCAAGGTTGGTTACATTTTTTAATTCTTGAGCCGTGGCTAAAGACCTTAACCATTTTTGGTAACCTTCTAACCAACGTGTAATTTCAGCACCCCTAGCTTGTACCTGCTCACTGGCAGCATTTTCAATTAGCGGTGGTAAACTAGAATTCAGTTGCTGAGTAATAAGCCAACCCAGAATTAAGAAACCTAAAAAGATAGGCGTTAGGATAACTAAAAGCAGACGTTGAACCATTGAAAGCTTGCTAAGCATTAGAAATATTCCTTTATAGTGCAGATTGTAATTTTTAGTAGCTTACTAAACCAATAAAATCTAAAGCCGTCAATACATCTGTGTTCTAGTATAAAAAGTATTGATTAGTTAGATTTAATAAGCATTTGCTAATAATAAAAATTGTAAGAATTAAATAAGCAGATTAAATAGATTTTTTGCTTTGCTAAGTAAACTTGCTTCTTCAGTTTGTTCTAGCTAGGGTGAGTTTATGACTAAAAACAAACAACGCATTTTTGCAGATTTACTGATTCCTGGTGCTGGCGAACCCTTGGCTGATTGGGCGGTGATAATTACCGATGGCTTAATTGAATGGGTTGGCCCTCAAGCTGACGCACCTACTATAACGGGTGAAGATTTACACGTGCCTGTGCTTATGCCCGGCATGTGGGATTGCCACACTCACTTTACAGGTATGCAAACCCCAGCGCTTGCTGCCGCTATAGATGTGCCTGTGCCTGTTGCTGCGGCGCGTTCTGTGGCTGATGCTCAGCGTGCGATTAATGCTGGCTTTACCAGTATTAGAGAAGTCGGCGGTTTTGGGGTTTACCTTGCCCGGGTTATTAACGAAGGTAATGCAATAGGGCCACACGTTTATGCCGCTGGCGATTTAATCTCTCCTACGGGTGGCCATGCCGATTTACATAACTATTCCTTAGGTTGTGTAGCAGATTTAGCCCAACGTGATGGCTGGCTACATACCTGCGATGGAGTAACCGGCGCATTAAGGGCTGTACGTTTACAGCTACGTAAAAACGCTAAGCTGATTAAAATCTGTGCTTCTGGCGGTACCTTAACTGAATATGATGACCCCATGCATCAGCAATTTAGCGATATAGAAATTTGCACTATGGTGGAAGAAGCAGCCAGGGCTGAGCGTATTGTAGCTGCTCACTGCCATGGTAAAGCTGGCATTATGGCAGCCCTAAGAAACGGGGTTAAAACCATTGAACACGGTACTTTTTTAGATGAAGAAGCCGCTGATGCGATGTTAGAAGCAGGCGCTATTTTGGTGACAACTCGTTCAGTTAAAATCCGCAATATGGATTATGCCAAACAACATGGTTTACCCGATTACGCTTGGAAAAAGCTTTTAATGACCGCTGATAGACACCAAGAAGCCGTTTCTTTAGCCATTCAAAAAGGTGTAACCATTGCTGCGGGAACGGACACTCTAACCTCAGGTGATGATACGCCCTTACGTTGGGGTGAACATGCCTTAGAGCTAAAGCTGTTGGTTGATGATGGCATGACACCCTTACAAGCAATTGAGTCAGCCACTGCCACGGCACCTTTAACCTTAGGGCCACAAGCACCCAAAGCAGGGCAAATTAAAGTAGGTTGGGATGCTGACTTATGTGCTGTTTCAAAAAATCCTATTACCGATATTAAAGTCTTATTAAAAACCAGCAATATTACTCATGTGTGGAAAACAGGTACTTTGCTTAAACAGCCTAGCTAGGCTTCATTTGTTGCAGTTTTTTATTTTGCAGTTGTGGAGGTCATTATGCTTGATGTTATTAATCCAGCCACGGGTGAAGTGGTTCGCCAAGTTCCTTTGTGTGATAAAGACCGTTTAGAGCAAAAACTAGAAAATGCAGCTCAAGCTTACCAATATTGGCGAGCTTTAAGTTTTGCGGAGCGAGGCAACTACTTACGAAAAGTGGCTGCTGTATTACGCAAGGCAAGTAACAAACACAGTGCTTTAATGACTGAAGAAATGGGTAAGCCAGTTGTTGAAGCTGATGGTGAAGTGGAAAAATCAGCCAGTGGTTGTGAACATTATGCAGACTATGCCGAAACCTATTTGGCGCCTCAAGAAATTCCTTCTGATGCCAAACGCAGCTGGCTGCAATACTTACCGCTAGGCACGGTGCTAGGTATTTTACCTTGGAATTCACCCTACTGGTTGGCAACGCGTGTTTTTGCCCCTGCTTTAATGGCAGGTAATACCGTTATTTTAAAGCATGATTCTCATGTTCCCGGTTGTGCAGAAGCAATAGAGCAAGCTTTTATAGAGGCAGGAGTACCCGAGGGTGTATTACAAACAGTTATTACCGATCATGAACAAGCTGAAAAGATGATTCGTGACCCACGTATTAACGCAGTGTCTTTTACTGGTTCTACTGGCGGTGGTAAAAAAGTTGCTGCTATTGCTGCCTCAGAAATAAAACCTGCTGTTTTAGAGTTAGGTGGTTCTGACCCAGCCATAGTTTTAGCTGATGCAGACTTAGATAAGGCAGTGGATGTGCTAGCGACTTCACGCTTTATTTGTGCAGGACAATCTTGCATTGCAGCAAAAAGACTCTTGGTTGAGCAAAGTGTTTATGCCGAATTTGTTGAAAAACTAACCCAGCGCCTAGCTAAATTAAAAGTAGGCGACCCAACCCAAACCAGTACAGACATTGGCCCGCTTGCCAGGTCAGGGCTACGTGATGAATTACATAGGCAAGTGCAAGATTCCATTAACAAGGGTGCTCAGTGTGTAATAGGAGGTGAAATTCCTGAAGGTCCAGGTTCTTTTTATCCAGTTACTTTGCTAACGGATGTCCCTTTGGATGCGGCCGCTTTTACTGAAGAAACCTTTGGGCCAGTGGCAGCGGTTAGAGCCGTTAAAGATGTTGATGAAGCCTTTAAAGTTGCTAATGCCACGGACTATGGCTTAGGTGCTAGTATTTGGACTGCATCAGCAAGAGGAGCAAAACTTGCAGCGCGTTTTGAAGCAGGACAGGTAGCCATAAATGGCATAGTAAAAAGTGATGCACGTTTGCCATCAGGGGGTATTAAACGCTCTGGCTATGGCAAAGAGTTAGGACCGCAAGGAATTCGTGAATTTGTGAACTCGCAACAAGTTTGGCAAGGGGAATAACCCCTTGCTGTTAATACTTTAAACTACAGTCATTTCTCTAGGCAGGGTGAAAAAGGACTCACACCCTGTTTCATTGACTAAAATAGTGTCGGAAATACCACAGGTTTTATCCCCTTCTACACCCCACATCCAAGGTAATAAGTGAAAGGTCATACCGGGTCTAAGCACGGTTTCATCACCTTGTTTTAAGCTCATGATATAGCCCTCATCCCAGCTAGGTGCAAAGGCTATACCGATAGAGTAACCAGCTCGAGTCACTAGGCTAGCACCGACTTCATTTCGACAAATAATGTCACGCACGCACTTGTCTATATCCGTAACCATCACCCCTGGCCGAATAAGCTGATGGGCGGCATCTAAAGCTTCTTGCATAGTTGCTTCAGCAGCCTGCATGGCAGCACTTTTCTCATCTAGTAATACGGTACGCATCATGGCGGTATGGTAACGCTTAACACAACCAGCCATTTCTAAAAATACATGCTCACCGGCTTGAATAGTACGCCCTTCCCAAGTGGCGTGGCCTATCATGGTTCTTGGCCCTGAGGTGATATAAGGCAAAACGGCAGGGTATTCACCGCCTGCACTAAACATGGCAGCACAAGCCGCTGCTGCTATATCATTTTCTGTGGTACCTTCTTTAATAGCCGCTATGCCAGCCTGCATACCTGCTTCAGTTACTTGGGCAGCGGTGCGCATTAACTCTATTTCAGCTTCCGATTTGCAAATACGCCCTTCTTCAACAATGCCATAACAATCAAGCAGGTTACCTGTACCCGTTTGCATGTGATAATGAAAACGGTCTTGCTGATAAGCAGGAAAGAAGTAGCTATTACGCTCATAGCCAATGTATTTATGCTCTAGACCTAAGTCTTTAATAATATTGAATAATTCTTGTATTGCATCGCCCGTATCAGAGTAGCAGCGAGCTTCTTCTACCCAGGTTCTATGCACCATATTAGATGCTTCTAGTTCACGCGTTATGGAAATTGGTTCACCTTCAAGCGGTACAACTAACGCTTGAAAATAAGAATAGCCCGAGGTTTGGTGGCCGGTAAGGTAAAAAAGATTTTCTGGGTCAGAAATTACCACAGCATCGAGTAGGCGTTCTTGCATACGACACCGTAACTCGGTTAATCGGCGTTTGTATTCAGCTAAGGGAAAGCAAAGGTTAGGGTTATCGCGCATGACAAAGCTCCTTGAAAAGGAAGCGAGCTTGCGCTCGCTTTTTAGCTTGGAGAAAATATCATAAGGCAGTGATTACCTTTTCTAATCTGGCTAAACCTTCAATAAGGTTTTCATCTTCTATGGTTAAAGGCGGCATGACTTTGACGACTCGACCATTAGGCCCACAAGTAGGAATAATTAAATTCTGCTCAAAAGCTTTAGCAACCACCGTTGCTGCCTGTTCACCTGTACTCATATCTAAGCCATGAATCATACCGCAGCCACGTAGTTCAATATCTACCTTAGCACTTTGAATCATTTTCGCTAAACGGTCTTCGGTAAATTCACCTTTGCGTCGCACTTCAGATAAAAACGCATCGTTTTCAAAATAGTCTAGGGCGGCTGTTCCCGCAACAAAAGAAAGGTTTTGCCCACGGAAAGTACCTGTATGCTCACCTGGTTGCCATTGGTCTAGCTCGGGCTTGATAAGTAGTACACCCATAGGAATGCCATAGCCACCAATACCTTTAGCAAGGCATATTAAGTCGGGCTCTATGCCTAAGTTTTCAAAGCTAAAGTAGCTACCAGTACGCCCAACGGCTGCTTGAATATCGTCCACAATAAGCAGACTGCCGTAGTCTTTAGCCAATTTTTGAACTGCTTCTAGCCATTCTTTACTGGCTACATTTATGCCACCTTCGGCTTGAATGGTTTCTAAAATAAAAGCAGCTGGCGGGTTAACACCACTTGAAGTATCTGCTAATGAACGGCGCAGAGCTTCAAGCGTATCGACACCTTCACCTAGGTAACCATCAAAGGGTACGCGGATAACATTGTTTAAATCTACCCCTGCGGCTTGATGAAATTTTTGGTTTCCCGTACAGGCTAAAGCACCTAAAGTCATACCATGAAAACCATCAGTAAAAGCGACTACATCGCGTCTGCCTGTGACTTTGCGAGCTAGCTTTAAAGCAGCTTCTACTACGTTAGTGCCAGTAGGGCCGGTGAACTGAAGTTTATAGTCCATTTTTCGAGGTTTAAGAATGGTTTCTACAAAGCGCTCTATAAATTGTTCTTTTGAGCGACTATGCATATCTAAGCTATGGGTTACGCCTTCTGCTTCTAGGTAACCTATGATTGCTTGGCGTATTTTAGGGTTGTTATGGCCAAAGTTAAGCACCCCAGCACCACTAAAAAAATCAATATATTCGTTACCGTCTACATCCCACTGCTTGGCATTAAGTGCTTTATCAAACACCACTGGCCAGGTACGGCTATAACCGCGCACATTGGATTCATAGCGTTCAAATATAGTCATGGCAGCCTCCTGAGAATAAACAAGACAATCCTTAGATTTTGTCTAACGACTAACATATTTCCCTATAACTACAGAGTGGACTGAGCAAAAATAAATTGCAAATACAAGCTAGCAACCTAATTTTTAGTTTGTCGTCATTTTGTCATTTTTGGCTGGTGTAATACTTCCAAAGCCTAGTTAACCACTAGGCAGATTTCTTGGAGATTATACTGAATGGCAAAAACAGATGAGTTGTTAAGCATCCTTGCAGCACAAAAAATTAACATCCACTTCCAGCCCATTATTACCGCTAATGGGCAAGCTATCTTTGCTTACGAAGCTTTAAGCAGAGGACCAGCAGACAGCACCTTATGCAGTCCTATTCAGCTTTTTAGTGAAGCCAAGCGACAACAACAGCTATTTGCTTTAGAAAGCATCTGCCGTAGAAAAGCAATTGAGCAATTTACCCAGCAGCAGCTACCAGGCAAGCTTTTTATCAATATCACACCTGAAACACTTCTACAGCCAGACCATTACAAAGGGTTAACCCTGGATTTAATTAATAACTTTGGTTTAAGACCCGAGCAGGTGGTTATTGAAATAACCGAACACTCCCCAACCGATGATTACGCCTTAATGTGCCATGCAGTAAAGCACTATCAGGGTGAAGGCTTTTCTATTGCCCTAGATGATTTAGGTGCAGGTTATTCTAGTCTAAGGCTTTGGTCAGAAGTGCAGCCAGAATACGTAAAAATTGACCGGCATTTTATTTCAGGAATAGAGAAAGATAAGGTCAAAAGGGACTTTGTTCGTTCAATTGTAGAAATTGCTAGGGCTGTAAAAAGTCAGGTCATTGCTGAAGGAATAGAAACACGCCAAGAGTTTGAAACCCTGTCAGAAATTGGTGTGGACTATTTGCAAGGCTATTATTTTGCACGACCTAATCCAGAACCTAGGCATGAACTTAGCAAAACAGCAAAAAATGTTTGGAAGCAAATAAAGGAAGGGCGAGAAGTTTATAAAGAGCAAGGTCAAATTGGTCAGTTAAAGCTTGATATACCAGCAGTAACACCAGAAATGCTAGTAGAAGAAGTTGCAACCATTTTTGATGAAAATGAACACTGGTTTTCAGTTGCGGTTGTTTCTGAAGGCGTACCTATAGGTATTGTTAAGCGTTCACGGTTATTGCAAAAATTAAGCAAGCCATTTGGTCGTGATTTATACGTTAAAAAACCTGTCAGTCAAATTTTAGATGAAAATTTTATTCAAGTTGAACGCCATATTCGGCTGGAAAAAGTAAGCCAAATGATAACGCAAAGGAATCGAAGTCATTTAGAAGAAGACTTTGTTATTACTGAAAATGGCTACTATTTTGGTATAGGGCAAGTCATTGATTTATTAAAAATGATAACCGAGCTACAGCTTAAAAGTGCTCAAAACTCTAACCCCTTAACAGGTTTGCCAGGAAACCTGTTAATTCAAGAACAGATAGATCAGCTTATTAGAAACAAAAAAGACTTTGTTGCCTGCTATTTTGATTTAGACAACTTCAAGCCTTACAACGACCAATACGGTTATGCCAAAGGCGATGAGATATTAATTTACCTTGCCAAGTTGCTTAAAAAACACAGTCATCCAGAAGTAGATTTTGTTGGGCATGTAGGTGGTGATGATTATGTTGTTATTTTTAGAAGCACCAATTGGCAAGAAAGCATTGCTAATATATTGCAAGAATTTATTCAGTTTAGAGAAACCTTTTATAATCCAGATGATTTAGATAACTTAGGTATTTGGGCTGAAGACCGCTTTGGTGAAAAGCGTTTTTTTAGTTTAATGAGTATTTCAGTTGCAGCCATAGATTCAAGTTCAGCTAGCCTAGGCTCATCTAAAGACATAGCAAGTCGCCTTAGTCTTATAAAACAAGAAGCCAAGCAGGTTAAAGGCAATAGTTTAGTAGCTGAGTTATCTGGCTCATTAATTAGTTTAATTACTGATCTAGAAAATCCTCCTAATTTAAGTAATAAAAAATCAACAGTTGCTTAATTTATAAAGTTATTTTTTATAATCGGAGGGTTGTCTATGCGTATTGTTACCCTTGCTAGGCTAGCGACTAGTCTGCTTACTTTTTTAGCTATCTCGCTGGCGGTTATTTTATATTGGGGCTTAGGTAAGCTAGATCAGTCTTTCGTAAGCACACTAAATTACTCAGAGCTACACAAACAACTTGCTGTTGATGTGAGAGGGAAAATTAGTAATTACCTAAAAACAGGCGATGCGACTCAGCAGGCTGCAGCTGTGAGCGACTTAGAATATTTACAGCAAAAGGTAATGCCTAGCTTACCCAATTCTTTAGTAGCAGAGTTAGAGCCAGTAGCTAGCGCACTTTATTCAGGACTAACACATGAGCTGTTGGGTGCTGGCAAACTAGCGGGTGATGCACAAGGCTTGCTTTATCAAAGTGAACGAGAAATCACCAATGAGTTAAAGCGCCTAGAGAAGTATGCCCTTCAAGTAGTAGAAGAACAGCCTAAGCTTGGCATTAGTTACCTACAAGGCGCAATGCAGTTAACTGGGTTTTTGTCAGCAATTAAAACCTACCGTGAACAGTTTTGGGCCAGTGGTAGACAAGCCCATTTGCAAGCGTTAAACCTTACCCTAGATAATTTTGAAGCGCAGCTAGTTACTTTAAATAAACTGCCACGCCTAGGTATTTACTCAGAAAAAAAGCCAAACCCTATGGCAAGCTTAATGGGCTGGGATAATAAATCCTTAGCAGTTAAGGAAGAAGAGCAGGGCGATGAAATTCTACGCAACTTAGCCAGCTTGCATAAGCGTTACCCTGCTGAAATAGAAAGATCTGTACAGTGGCAACAAAATCGCCTAGCTAGTTTTGCCCTAGTAAACAAGCAAGTTGATGATTTTGAGAAGGCAATTATACAAGGCCAAGCAGCAATTAACCTAAGTAAAACCAAGGTTGAGTCTTGGGTTAAAACACTGTTTTTTGCATTTGTACTAGGCTTACTGTTAATGGCTGGCATGCTTTACTTTTTTCAGAAGCGTTTTGTGGTAGATAACCTAGCCAAATTAGAAAAAGCACTGACCGTGTTGGTTAAAAAAGGCAGTTTGAATTTTGTGGATATGGAAGCAGATAAAACGGAGCTAGGCCAATTAGCTAAGCGTTTTAATCAGCTTATTTCAGGCATGAAAAAGCAACAAGAACAGAAAAATTTACAGCTACAAGAAGTGGGTATAACCCTAGAAGAGCTATTAGAGAGCTTTGAGAGTATTGCGAACAATGCCATTAAAACACGCAAACAGCTTAAAAAAGCAGGTAAATCTAGCGAACAACTTAATTATTTAGCTGAACAGGTTAGCCTAAGTTCTGCCAAGGTTAAAAGTTTTGCTGAAGAAACAGCTAATTTAATGGATAGCAGTGAACAGAGTGCAGGCGAAGTTGTTAAAGCAGGAGAAAAGGCCATTCAAAAAATAGACCTTGGCCAGCTAGCACTAGTGGATTTAATCCATGCCGTGGAAGAAGTGATGGGCATTTTAGATCAGGTTAACCATATATCTGATCAAACTAACCTCTTAGCCTTAAATGCCACCATTGAAGCTGCTCATGCTGGCGAACATGGGCGAGCTTTTGCTGTAGTAGCAGATGAAGTAAGGCAATTATCACAAAAAACTCAGGGTGCTGTTGGTCAATCAACGACTTTGCTAGGCGCATTAAATAGTGTAACTGACCGGCTTAAGCAGCATATTCAAGAAGTTGCTGAGTCAACCGCTTTTCAATGCAGTTTAGCTAAAAAACTACAAACAACGTCTCAAGAAGTACGTGAACGTTCTTTTTATGCAGCAGCAACAGCGCAAGAAGGTTCAGATCTTACAAAACAGCAATATGAAAGTGTGGGTGAGTTTAATTTTTAAATGCATGAAATGGAAAGGGGTGCGAATGAGGCTGGTACAAAAGTTAAGCAACTCCACGCTAATGTTAGCGATAAGATAGATGGGCTGCGTACCAGTTTGGGTTTATAGTTCAATTCAGCGTTCAAGCTATTCTAAAACATAGAGGGTGATATAAGCTAAAACGGCATAGCGTCCTGTTTTAGCAAGACTAACCAAAAGTGTAAAGCGCCAAAGGGGTTCACCCAGAATACCTGCCACCAAGGTTAAAGGGTCACCAATAATCGGCATCCAGCTTAATAGCAAGCTCCAGCGACCATAACGCTGATACCAACGCTCTGCACTTTCAAGCTGCGTTGCTGTAAAAGGAAACCAACGCCTGTTTTGCCAGCGATGTACCTGCCCACCTAGCCACCAGTTTACTTGTGAACCGAGTATATTCCCCAAAGCTGCAACAGCCACTAATGAATAAACAGCACTAGGACTTAGCGTAATTAAAGTGACCAGTGCCGCTTCAGATTGCATAGGCAGCAAAGTCGCTGCAATTAAAGCAGATAAGGCTAATCCCAAATAACTGACCCAGCTAACCACAAACAAGTCTCCATTTAACTTACACGCCAAGATAACGAAGCTTATAGAAGAAGCTGGCCTTTTACCTAGATAATTTTGTTAGTATGCAGAATCTACAACCATTCAAGAGAGATCTAACAGCTTGAATCAGAAAATACTTTTAGTTGATGATGACCAAGAGTTATGTGCGCTACTTAACGAATGGTTAACCCAAGATGGCTTTCAAGTAGAGCTAGCTCATACAACGGCAGCGGCACAAACTCACTTGCAACAAAAAGAATTACCCGATGCCGTTATTCTTGATGTGATGCTGCCCGATGGTAATGGCTTGGAGTTTTTACGTCTTCTAAGAACAGACTACCCAAGCCTACCTGTATTAATGCTGTCTGCACGCGGTGAGCCAACCGACCGTATTATTGGCTTAGAATTGGGTGCTGATGATTACCTAGCTAAACCTTGTGACCCAAGAGAACTAACCGCAAGACTTAAAGCAGTGCTGCGTCGTACCCAAGCAGCAGAAGAGCAAATTAGTAACGCTGGTTCACCCCTTGTTTATGGCGATTTAGAATACAACCCAGCAACGGGTATTTTGCTGCTGAATACTAACCAAGTGAGTTTAACGCTTACTGAAGGGAAAGTTTTGGAAGTGTTATTGCAAACCCCTGGTGAGCCAATAGCCAAACAAAAGCTTACTGAGCTGGCACTGGGTCGTAAATTGAGTCTTTATAATCGCAGCCTTGATATGCATATTAGCAACCTTAGACGTAAGTTAGGTCCGTTTTCTAACGGTGATGCGCGTATTTTATCAATACGCGGCCGTGGTTATTATTATGCACCTTACCCAGCCTAGCTACTCTTTACATAAACTTTACACTCAGCTGACCGCACTTTACTTAGGAATCGGCATACTAGCTCTATACCGGATTTACCGGCGTTCACTCAGGAGAAAGTCAATGCGTATTCAATTAACCGCCTTAGTTTTAGCCATTTTATTACCGCTAGGTGCAGTGCAAGCAGCAGAAGGTATGAATGAGCCGGAGCAGCGTTTAAACCTAACCCAAGAGCAACGTGAGCAGATGCAAGTGTTGCGTGAGCAAATGCGTGAAAAAAATAGAGCACAAATGCGCGCACTATTAACGCCAGAGCAGCAAGTGACTTTTGATAAAATGTCCGCACAACAGCTTGAACGACAAGAACAGGGTAAGGGTTGGAAAGATGATAAAGGCTGGAAAGGCAAACACCACGAAAGACGTGGCGACAAACAGTTTAGAAGAAATCAGGGTGAATGTGATTCTAATAAAATGAATTAGGCTTTATTACAAGCAGACTGCCACCTAACCTAGGTGGCAGTATTTTTTTATGGGTTAGGGTTAATTATGCGATCTTTATTTTGGCGAGTGCTGGGTGCTTTCTGGCTAGCGCTTATTTTAACTGGCCTGCTTACCTTTTTATTGACTCGTTTATTAAACCAAGAAGCATGGATTCAACAGCAGCACCCAGGCTTTGCAAAGCTAGCCGAGCAATGGCTGGTACTTTATGAACAAAATAAATGGTTAGAAGCTCAACAAAGCTTACAAAATGTACGCCAGAAATACCGAATCTCTATCCAAGTTTTTGATGAAACTGGCCAGCTAATTGCTGCAACCAGTAGAAGGCAAGATTCTTTTAGGGGGCGTGGCGACTCACACCACCCACCTTCTGAAAAATTACGCAGACTAACCCAAGAAATTAGCACAAAAGAAGGTGATACCTTCTTATTTGTCTATCGCATTCCTCAAAATGAACTGGCTAAATGGCAATTGGGTCATCGCTTTGGTCCTTTAGTGATGATGTTTGTTGCTTTTATTGTTCTTACATTAATAAGTTTGCTACTCACCTTTTCTATTACTCGTCCCTTAATGCGTTTACGCCATGCGGTTCATGAACTAGGTGAAACAGCCTACCAACAAACACATTTAGCTAAGTTGGCAAAACGTAAAGATGAACTAGGAATGCTAGCGGCTGACTTCAATAAAATGGGGCAGCGATTACAAAATTTGTTGACCAGCCAGCGACAATTATTGCGTGACGTGTCACACGAATTACGTTCACCTTTGGCGCGTTTACAAGTAGGTATAGCCTTGGCCGAGCGTGCTTCAAAAGAGAAGCAAGAAGCGCTTTGGCCAAAACTAACCTTAGAGTGCCAGCGTTTAGATGCGTTGATTGATGAGATTCTGGTATTAGCACGGCTTGAGCAGGAAGCACCCAACCAAGAAAAAATTGAGTTGTGTGAGCTATTGCAAGAATTAGAAAATAGCTGTGAGTTATTATCGCCCGATCAGAAAATAAAAATAAATTGCCCTAAGCCTATTGATTTATACCTAGCTAAAAACCTATTGCAGCGGGCGTTAAATAATTTATTAGGCAACGCCCTGCGCTTTAATCCGATGGGTTATCCAATAGAGGTTAATGTTAGTCAGCAGAACCAACAACTCGTTATTAGTATTCGTGATTATGGCACAGGGGTAAGTGAAGACTTGCTTACTAAAATAACCCAGCCCTTTACCCGCGCACCTAACCAAGAGGGAGAGGGCTATGGTTTAGGGTTAACCATTACAGAGCGAGCCATAGAACAATTGGGTGGAAAACTAATTTTAGCTAACCATCCAGAACAAGGGTTTATTGCTAAAATTCAGTTGCCTTATCGGTAAAATTATTACTAACCAAAACTCTGTGTGAAATTATGCAGCTGCAGGGTAGCTCCGGTTAAAAGTATTGACCAAGCAAAAAGGTTTAAAAGTGCTGACTCTGACCTAAGCGGCGAAGGCTGAAGC
Organism: Marinospirillum minutulum DSM 6287; assembly: GCF_000422325.1. GTDB lineage: Bacteria > Pseudomonadota > Gammaproteobacteria > Pseudomonadales > Halomonadaceae > Marinospirillum > Marinospirillum minutulum. Next base: position 75,121 of record NZ_AULO01000008.1, on the reverse strand, counting down.
CTTAGAGGTAGTGGCCAAAACAGCCTTAACCCTTCGGTGGTCATTAGGTCACCTAAAAGATGGCTTAAAAAACCAAAGCTAAAGGCCAGCATGGCTAGGTAACCAACACCGTAAATAGAATCTTGTAAAGCACCGGATGAAAACCAACCTAACTGGCTATTGTGTTCTTGCATTAACCAGCCTGCAAAAATAAGCATGGGTATCACTAATAAAACCGAGTGAGTAATACCCCTATGCCCACCGGCAATATAATAGAAAAAATGACTAATGCCAGGTAGCCAGCGGCCAATTTTAGAGCGGGGGTGATCGGCATCAGGTATTAAAGAACCCAGTGCAACAGCGGCTAGTTCAATTATTCCTGGTGTATGACCTGCCAAACTGGTGGCAATTAAAAAGCTACCCGTGCCAAAAGCAAGGTGGGCATTTCCCATCATGGATTAAAAATTCCTTAGAAAGTTATTCAGCGGCTTTTAAAAGCAGCTGAGTATACTCACTAACTGGATGTTTGAACAGTTGTTCTGTGGTGGCGGTTTCAATTTGCTGGCCATCTTTTAGCACTAGAATGCGATGGCTTAAGGCTTTAATCACTTGTAAATCGTGGCTAATAAACAGGTAGGTTAGCTGGTGCTTTAATTGCAGTTCCCTTAATAGCTCAATTACTTGCGCTTGCACACTGCGGTCTAGGGCTGAAGTGGGCTCATCGAGCACTAATAAGCGCGGTTTAAGAATTAAGGCTCTGGCTATGGCAATGCGTTGGCGTTGCCCACCAGAAAACTCATGCGGGTAGCGGTGGCGGGTTGAGGTTTCTAAACCCACTTCGGTTAATACTTCGCATACCTTGTCTTCTACTGCTTGTTTACTTAGCTTGGGCTGATGAAGTTTAAGCCCTTCAGCAATAATTTCTGCCACACTCATACGTGGGCTAAGGCTGCCGTAGGGGTCTTGAAATACCAGCTGCATTTTACGCCGCCAAGGTAATAGCTGTTTTTGCGGCAAGCTTTGTAATTCTGTACCCTCCATCTTAATAACGCCGCCAGCATTAGGTAACAGCCTTAATAAAGCCAAAGCTAGGGTGGTTTTACCTGAACCACTTTCACCAACGATACCCAGGGTTTCGCCTTGTTTTAAAATCAGCGATTGGTTTTCTACCGCTACAAAAGGTGTGGGTTTTTTCCAAGGCAAAATACTGGTGGCTGGGCGAGCAAATTCTACTCTAAGGTTGTTTACTTCTAATAAAGTAGGGCTGTTAGGGTCTATGGCTGGCGCTTGGCCGCTGGGTTCGCTGCCTAGTAGCTGCTTAGTATAATCAGCTTGAGGATTGGCAAATAATTCGGCAGTAGCTTGGGTTTCTACCACTAAGCCTTGGTGCATAACTGCCACTCGGTCACTGTATTTGCGTACTAGGTTTAGGTCATGGGTAATCAGTAGAATTGCCATGCCAAACTGCTGTTGTAAATCTTTTAGCAAGTGTAAAACTTCTTGCTGTACGGTTACGTCGAGCGCTGTAGTTGGCTCATCGGCTAATAAAATATCCGGATTATTGGCCAGTGCTATCGCTATCATCACCCGCTGACGCTGACCACCTGATAGCTGATGCGGCCAAGCTTGGGCTATTGCAGTAGGGTTGGGTAGTTGCACCGCTGCCAATAGCTCTAAACAGCGTTGCTGAGCTGCTTGTCCGGTTAAGCCTTGGTGCAAGCGCAGGGTTTCATTAATCTGCTTAGCAACTCGGTGCAAGGGGTTTAGTGAGGTCATGGGTTCTTGAAAAATCATCGCTATACGCTTACCACGTAAATAACGAAGCTTTTTATCATCCATACCCACTAACTGCTGGTCTTTTAATAGCACACCGCCAGTTACCTTGGCATTGGCAGGTAATAAGCCCAGTGTGGCTAAAGCCGTTACCGATTTCCCCGAACCACTTTCACCGACTAATGCCAGAGTTTCACCGGCATTAAGCGTTAAAGAAACGTCTTTTAATGCGGGTGCATTATCACCAAAGCTAACCCTTAGGTTTTGAATAGTCAGTAAGGGCTGTTTAAGCTGATGGTTATTTAAAGATTGATTAGTCATTCAGCAGGGCCTTACGTGGGTCAAAGGCATCTCGCACACCTTCACCAATAAATACCAAAAGGGTTAGCAGCAAAGCCAAGGTTGCAAAAGCGGTTAAGCCCAACCAAGGCGATTGTAGATTAGCTTTACCTTGGGCAACCAGTTCACCTAAGGAGGGGGTTCCGGGCGGCATACCAAAACCTAAAAAGTCTAAAGCGGTTAGGGTAGTCACTGCACCAGTAAACAAAAACGGCAAAAAGGTGAGGGTGGCAACCATAGCATTAGGAAGTACATGCCTAAATAAAATTAAATGATTCGGTAAACCTAACGCCCGAGCCGCTCGCACATATTCTAAATTACGTGCTCTTAGGCATTCGGCTCTGACTAAATCGACCAAAGCTGTCCAGCTAAAAAGCAGCATAATGAGCAAGAGCCACCAAAAGCTAGGGGCAATAATACTGGCCAGAATTATTAAAACAAAAAGCGTGGGTAGCCCAGACCAAATCTCGATAAAGCGCTGTCCCCATAAATCCAATTTACCACCGTAATAACCCTGAATCGCACCCACAAAAACGCCCACCAAACTGCTACCCAAAGTCAGCAGTAAGGCAAAGACAATGGATAATCTAAGGCTATAAATTACTCTAGCCAGTACATCTCGACCTTGGTCATCGGTACCTAACCAGTTTTCGCCTGAAGGTGGTGCTGGTGCTGGCTGAGTTAAATTGTAGTTAATGGTTTCATGGCTAAAAGGAATCAGCGGCCAGACTACCCAGCCATCTTGCTGAATTAAATCTAACAAATAGCTGTCACGAAAATCTGCCGCTAAGGGTAAATCACCGCCAAAGGTGGTTTCTGGGTAATCAGTGACTAAAGGAAAATACAGCTCGCCAGCATAGCTCACCAACAAGGGTTTATCGTTAGCCACTAGCTCGGCGACTAGGCTAATGCCAAACATTAACAAAAAAGCCCAAAGCGCCCACCAAGCACGGCGATTGGCTTTAAATAATTGCCAGCGGCGTTGGTTAAGTGGGGATAGATTTAAAGAAGGTAGCGACATTAATTTTCCCTCGACGAAAAATCAATGCGTGGGTCTATCAACATATAGGTGATATCGCTAATAATTTTTAACAGCAAACCAATTAAAGTGAATAAATACAAGGTACCAAACACCACTGGGTAATCCCTTTGTACTATGGCTTCAAAACCCAACAAACCTAAACCATCTAAAGAGAAAATCACTTCAATTAATAACGAACCGGTAAAGAAAATACTCACCAAGGCAGCCGGCATACCAGCAATGATAATTAGCATTGCATTACGAAACACATGACCATAAAGCACCTGCTGTTCACTAACGCCCTTAGCACGCGCCGTTAGCACATACTGTTTATGAATTTCATCTAAAAAAGAGTTTTTGGTTAACAGGGTTAAAGTCGCAAAACCAGAAATAGTCATGGCTAAAACCGGCAAGGCTAGGTGCCAAAAGTAATCGGCAATTTTGCCTAGGGTGCTTAATTCACTAAAATTATCAGACGTTAAACCCCGTAACGGGAACCAGTCTAAATAACTACCACCGGCAAAAAGCACAATTAAAAGAATGGCAAATAAGAAGCCCGGAATAGCATAGCCAACAATAACAATGGAAGAAGTCAAAACATCAAAACGGCTGCCGTGTTTAAGGGCTTTGCGAATTCCTAAAGGAATAGAAATTAAATAAATCAGCAGGGTAGACCAAAGCCCCAAAGAAATAGAGACCGGCATTTTTTCGATAATTAAATCAGTGACACTGCGCCCACGAAAAAAACTTTCGCCTAAATCAAAGCGTAAATACTGCCCAACCATTTGCATAAAGCGTTCATGGGCAGGTTTATCAAAACCAAATTGGGCTTCTAACTCGGCAATAAAGCGGGCATCAACCCCACGCGAGCCACGGTAGGAAGAACCGCTATCATCACTTGAGCGGCTTGTAACCGCTTCGCCACCAGCAGAATCAATGCGAGTGCTGCTTAAGCCATCCATACCACCCATTTGCGCCATCACCTGCTCTATGGGGCCACCGGGGGCGGCTTGGATAATCAAAAAGTTCAGCAGCAAAATGCCCAGCAAAGTCGGTGGAATTAATAACAAACGTCTTAGCAGGTAAGGCGCCATAGGTTACTCAACCCACCAAGTATCAATAGGCAAGCCATAATCTGGGCGCACTTCTGGAATTTTAATTTGTTTGTGGCGAGCAATGCGGTATTCGTTTAAATGCCAATGCGGAATCACATAATGCCCCCACAAGAGCACTCGGTCTAAAGCACGGGTGGCAGTTATTAAGCTGTCTCTATCTTGGGCATTAATCAGCTGTTCAATAAGAGCATCCACGACTGGGTCTTCTACGCCAGAAGTATTTCTACCATTCGCAGAATGGGCAAACTCTGAATGAAAAAACTCTCGCTGCTCGTTACCCGGTGACAAGCTTTGACCGATGGAAGAAACCACCATATCGTAATCAAAACTGCGGAGGCGGTTGAGGTATTGGGTGACATCAACCACACGCACATCCATACGAATACCGATTCTCTCTAGGTTTTGCCGCCAAGGTAAAACCACCCGCTCAAAGGAGGTATCGTGCAGCAGTATTTCAAAGCGTAGCTGTTCACCGGCTGCATTCACTAAACGGCGGCCATCCATTGTCCAGCCAGCTTCACGCAATAAACCCAAGGCTTTACGGGTTTGGTTACGAATATTACCGCTGCCGTCAGTCACTGGTAGGCTGTATTCTTGATTAAACACCTCATCAGGTAGCTGTTTAGCAAAAGGTGTTAAAAGCGCTAGTTCGTTACCTTCAGGTAAACCGCTGCTGGCTAGTTCGGAATTACTAAAATAGCTTTGGGTGCGGGTATAAGCACCGTGAAATAGTTGCTGGTTAGACCATTCAAAATCAAACATTTGAGTCAGAGCAAGGCGTACTTTGGGGTCTTTAAAAACGTCACGGCGGGTATTAAAGAAGAAGCCTTGCATGCCGGCTGAATTTTTATGAGGAATGCTTTCTAAGACTAAATCACCGCTGCTTAAAGCGGAACCGCTGTAACCGGTAGCCCAGTTACGAGCAATATTTTCAAGTCGAAAATCTAACCGTCCGGCTTTAAAAGCTTCCAGCGCAACCGTAGCATCACGGTAATAGTCGTAAACGAGTTGCTCTATATTATTGCGACCTAAATTAACCGGTAGGTTTTCACCCCAGTAGTTGGCTACTTTTTGGTAAACAAGGCGGCGACCAGAATCGACTTCAGCAATTTTATACGGACCGCTGCCGAGGGGTTTGTCTAAAGAAGGCTGTTTAAAATCACGGTCTTGCCAGTAGTGCTTAGGCAGAATGGGAATTTGCCCAATGATTAGCGGTAGTTCACGGTTTTCATGGCTGGCGAGTTCAAAACGAATGCGCTGCGAGTTGAGTACTTTTATTGCCGTAATATCGGCATAGTAGGCACGGTAAAAAGGGCGGCCTTCTTCACGCAATAGCTTAAAGGTGAAAGCTACGTCTTCAGCAGTAACAGGTTTGCCATCGTGGAAGCGTGCTTCAGGGCGAAGTTCAAATTCTATCCACCTTCCCGCTGGGTCTAGCTGCATACAGCTGGCTAATAAACCGTATTCAGTAAAGGGTTCATCAGCCGTGTGGTAGGTTAGGGAATCATAAATATTGCCCAAACCAGCCGCCGCTGTGCCTTGTACTATAAAGGGGTTAAAGCTATCAAAAGTACCTTGCGCCGCTTGGCTAAGACTGCCACCTTTGGGTGCTTTAGGATTTACATAATCTAGGTGAGCAAAGTCAGCCGGATATTTGGCTTCACCATGCAGGGTTAAAGCATGGCTGCAAGCTGGCTGACTGTTTGAACTAGCAGCTATTAAAGGGCTAGCAGTAAACAGCAGACCGGGTAATAAGGTTAAGCAGATCAACTTGCTAAAAGGTTTGAACAAGGCGACTTTTCCCGACATCTGCTGCTCCTTAGCTAAAGCATAAATAAACTTTTTTGGTTATTGATTAGGTACTTTTAATTGCGTGTAACATCCACGTGCAAAGTTAGGCTTTGCCCAGGCTGTAAATAACGGCTGGTGTTTAAGCTATTCCAGCGAGCGATGTCACCGACGCTAACTCTGAAACGATTAGCAATATTAGCTAGGTTATCGCCATTGCGAACCGTGTAATTCACCTTACGCATTACACTGCGATTATTGGCTTTGGCAAGGGTTTTAGCATTGCTGGCACGGGACCAAATTACTAAACGTTGACCAGCCATTAAAGGGTCGCCCGGTGCCATGCTATTCCAGCTTGCTAGCTCACGCACGGATACGCCGTGGCGCCTTGCTAAAATCCAGAAACTATCACCTGAACGAACAATATGATCTATCTTTTGCCCTTTACGCGTTACATTTTGACGGCGAAGTTGGCGTTGATCTTCGCTTAAAGCATATTGACGTGCATCTTGGCTAGGAATGGGAATTAATAATTCATGACCGGCACGAATAATATCGCCACGCAGTTGGTTGGCATCACGAATCATGCTGGGCGTAGTATTAAAGCGGCGTGAAATAGTTAATAAGCTATCACCAGAATTAACCCGATAACGCTGCCAGCTCATGCGCTGTTGTGGAGGCAAGTTTTTAAGGTTTTCAGCTAAAATTCCAGCATTTTCAACGGGCACTAATAAACGGTGGGGGCCATCGGGGCTAGTTGCCCATTGGCTAAAGCCTGGGTTAAGCAGGTAAAGCTCATTCATGCTGATGTCAGCTAATTCTGCTGCCATGGCTAAATCAACCTGCCCTTGAGTATCTACAGCCGCAAAATAAGGGCGGTTAGGTATGGAGGTTAGATTCATGCCATATTCTTCAGGATCAGCAATCAAACGTGCTAAAGCAATCATTTTAGGAACATAAGCACGAGTTTCTGAATGGAGTTTTAATTCCCAAAAAGTACCCTTACCACCAGCATTGCGGTTATGGCGCAAAGCACGGTTTACATTACCACCACCGGTGTTATAAGAAGCTAAAGCTAGGTGCCAATCATCAAAACGGCGGTTTAACTGAGTTAAATAAGTAAGTGCGGCATCGGTAGATGCAATTAAGTCACGGCGTCCGTCGTACCACCAGTTGTTTTCTAAACCAAAGTGGCGTGCAGTTCCTGGAATAAATTGCCACATGCCAGAAGCACGACCATGCGAATAAGCAAAGGGGTCGTAGGCACTTTCAACAATAGGAAGTAGGGCGAGTTCACCGGGTAAACCGCGTCGCTCAATTTCTTCAACAACATGGAACATATAACGGCTAGCGCGTTTGGCTACTCTGTCCATGTATTGAGGGTGGCGGCGATACCAGTTCATTTGAGCAATAACACGTGGGTCATTGCTGGAAATGTCCATAGCAAAGTTTTCTCGCAACCTGTCCCATAAATCGTATTCTGGCAGGTTAGGTTCTTGCCAAGAACGCCAGTCAGCAGCAGTAGGCTCTTTTAACAGCCCAGCAAAGCCTAAGGTTTCATCATAATGACGGTAATTAGCTAGGCTTTTAGCCGAGGCAAGCTGATTCCAAACCTGGCTAGCTTCTGCTTGTTTATTTGTGCTAGGGGTTAAAGTGGCTTGTGGTAGGCTTTGGCAGCCTTGCAAAACAAGCAGGCTACCGGTCGCCAGTGACAAGAGTAAAGGCGACAAAGGACGAAAAAAACGACGAATTGTAAGGCGCATAGGGTATTTAGGTATCTTAGTGAATAAGCTAATTTGACGCATTTTAAGCATTAGGTGCTACCTATACAAGTAAACACTAGTTATCTAAAGGTAACTAGGCAGTATCCTTCCAGCTTCTTAGGATTTTGAATGCTTCAGCAGGAGCGCTTAAGTTAGCATTTGGCTGACGTGCTTGTAAGGAAGCCAATACTTCTGGTTGATTCAAACGCAAGAAAGGATTGGTGGCTAACTCAATCCCTATATTAGAGGGCAAGGTAGGCTGGTTTGCTTCTCTTAGTTTTGTTGACTCAAGCATGCGTGCTTGTAAGGCAGTATTGTTTGGTTCTACCTGCAAGGCAAACTTCAAGTTACTTAGCGTGTATTCATGAGCGGCAAAAACAAGGGTGTTCTCAGGTAACTCAGCCAAGCTTTGTAAAGAAGCCTGCATTTGTTCTGGTGTGCCTTCAAACATGCGCCCGCAACCCGCAGCAAATAAAGTGTCGCCACTAAATAACAAAGGCTGGTGTTCATTTTTTATAAAATAAACGATATGCCCTAGGGTGTGCCCTGGTACTTCCATAACCTCTACGCTTTGCCCTAATAAATCAAAAGTAGCACCCTGCTGCACTGCTTGGGTTAAAGTAGGTAAGCGCTTAGCATCTTTTGCAAAGCCGACCACCTCAACGCCTTGTTTAGCCAGTTCAGCAACACCATCAATATGGTCGTAATGGTGGTGGGTCAGCAAAATGCCTTCTAGGGTTAGGTTTGCTGTTTTTAAATAATTCTGTACAGGCGCAGCATCGCCAGGATCGACCACCCAACAAGTTTGTTGATTAGGTGCTTTAATTAGCCAAATGTAGTTATCGTTAAAAGCGTGAATGGGCTGAACTTCAAGCATGGTGTTTTCCTGTTATCAAAGGGTTGCTGTGTTAATCTTATATAAACCTAACTTAACTCTACGGCATCGGCTATGCATCTGCAAAATTCAGACGACCAAGCTTTAGAAGCTCAGACTAACACCTTAACTTGGCAAGCTTGGCAGACTTTTTGGGCTTCTCATCTAGGTAAAGAAGTTTTGCGAGTGGAAGCTGAACTTTTAGCGCCTATAATGGAAAGCCTGTGTGGTTACCACGTGCTAAGTGTTGGTTCTTGTCCTTCCAAACCTCTGCTAGCAAGTTGCACCATTAAGCATCAGATAGAATGGCGCCCCAATTTTGAATTGGCTGAGCATACGAGCTGCTTAATTGCTGACCCTTCACACTTGCCCTTACCTAACGATTCAATGGATGTGGTTTTGTTGCATCATTCGCTAGAGATTTTTGATCGACCCCATGCGCTTTTAAAAGAAGCCGCTAGAGTAACCTTACCTAAAGGTGAGCTATTAATTATTGGTTTTAATCCACTTAGCCTTTGGGGATTAGCACGATTATTACCCAAAAGTTTGCAGGCTGAGCCGCTGCAAGTGCTAAAATCTGCTGAATTGCTGAGTCAAAAAAAACTGCAAGATTGGTTTGAGTTTTTAGACTTAAAACAAGAAGCGTGTCAGCAAATATTTCATCGCCCTGCTTGCAATAATAAAAAAATCTTAACGCGTTTGGCAGAGCTAGACCAACGCTTAGATAAAAAAAACTGGCCTTTAGCAGGCATTTATTTATTAAGAATAAAAAAACGTGTCGGCAGCCCCTTAAGGCCAAAAGTCGCACCAAAAAGTACGAATTGGTTATCTAATCAACCGGTAGCCTCTCCAACCCGAACCAGTTTAAAAACAGAGAAGTGATTTGTCCGATAAAAAAAGAGTCATTATTTATACCGATGGTGCCTGTAAAGGTAACCCAGGGCGAGGTGGCTGGGGTGCTTTATTGCGCTACGGCGAAGTCGAACGAGCGCTTTGGGGTGGCGAAAGCGACACCACTAATAACCGCATGGAATTAATGGCAGCCATTAAAGCTTTAGAAACCTTAAAGCGTAGTTGTCATGTAGATTTGCACACCGATTCTCAATACGTGCGCCAGGGCATTACCTTATGGATGCCCAACTGGAAAAAGAAAAACTGGCGAACCGCTTCAGGTTCAGCCGTTAAAAACCAAGATTTATGGAAAAGGCTAGATGAACAAGCGCAACGCCATGAAGTAGAATGGCATTGGGTAAAAGGCCATGCGGGCGATCCCGGTAACGAAGCCGCAGATGACCTAGCTAATCGTGGTGTAACCGACCCCAACCCTAATCTGTAAGACCAGCAGTAAAAGGAAAGCAGCATGAGGCAAGTAGTACTAGATACCGAAACAACAGGTATAGACCCCAAAGAAGGCCATAGGCTAATCGAAATAGGTTGTGTGGAAATGGTAAGCCGCAACCTAACGGGTAATAATTTTCATGAATACCTTAACCCCGAAAGAGAAGTGGATGAAGAAGCAGCGCAAGTACACGGCTTCACTTGGGATGACTTAAAAGACAAACCTTTATTTGCAGCCCTAGCTGATAAATTTATTAGCTATATAGATGGTGCCGAGCTGATTATTCATAACGCGCCCTTTGACGTTGGCTTTTTAGATAGTGAACTTGCCACACTTAACCAGCAGCTAGGTGAACAACGCTACGGTCGTATTGAAGACTACTGCAAAGTATTTGATACCCTAGCTTTTGCACGTCGTCGTCACCCAGGCCAGCGCAACAGCCTAGATGCCTTGTGTAAACGCTATAACATAGATAACACCGCAAGAACCCTGCATGGCGCTTTGCTTGATTCAGAAATTCTTGCCGACCTTTACCTAACCATGACGGGTGGACAAACTCGACTACTTTTAGGTGGAGATGAAGACGATGAAATGAGCGGTGTGGTTAGGGATTTAAACTCGACCATTCGCCGTGTTGCCTATGAAGACCAACAGCATTTAAGAGTGCAGCTAGCAACTGAAGCAGAGCTAGCTGCCCACCAAGCTAAATTAGAATTTGTTAGTAAAAAAGCCGGACAAACCAGCCTTTGGCAGCAGATGGAGCAACAGGATGTGGCATCCCCTACAAGCTGAATTTCCTCAGCAGCAACCACTCACCGGCTTTTTACGTGGTCCTAGCGAAATAAAAACAGGTGAAGCCATAGGTATAGTAACCTGCGGTTCAGGTTGTATTCGCCCAGTTAAAGAGTCTGCCAGCGGCTGGTTAGAAACGGCCTTTTATGACCCTAGAAAACACGCTAAATTAGTAGTTATGGGGCGCAAAAATGGTATGCCGCTCTTGTTACGCCTAGCCAAACGCGGTGAAGCTAAAGCAGAAGACTGGCCTAATTTGCGTAGCTGGTTGCTTGAAAGCGATGCCGAAAGCTTTGACCTGCTAGCCACGGCGGCAAGCCTAGCTAACTGGCAGGAACAACACCGCTATTGTGGGCGCTGTGGTTGTAAAACCCAGCCCAGAAATGATGAATACGCCCACCAATGCCCACGTTGCCACTTGCGCCAATACCCACGTGTTTCACCCTGCATTATTACCCTTGTGTGGCGAGAAGATGCTTTATTACTGGCACGTAGCCCACGCTTTGCACCCGGTGTTTACAGCACCTTGGCAGGTTTTATTGAAGCAGGTGAATCGGCAGAACAAGCCCTACACCGTGAAGTTGAAGAAGAAGTCAGCGTAAAAATTGGCAATTTTAAATACCTAGGCAGCCAATCCTGGCCTTTTCCTAACTCCCTAATGTTGGGTTACTGGGCCGAGTATCAAGGCGGCGATATTGCCTTTGATGGTATAGAGATAGAAGATGCCCAGTGGTATCCCTTCGACCAGCTACCCGAACTCCCTGCAAAAGCCTCCATTTCACGTTATTTAATCGACTCTTTTTTAAGGTGGAAGGGCGTTGATAGCTAGGAAACTCTGTTAATAGGAAGCCTTATGTCACAACTTTTACGCATTATCTTGATTCATACTCATCTACCCGGCGTGGTAGAAATTCAAATGGATCAACACACCAACATTTGTGGTACTAACGCTTCGGGTAAAACTACCCTACAAAGGCTAGTGCCGGTTTTTTTTGGTGAACTGCCTAACCGTGTGGTACCCAAAACGCGCAAAAAGTTTGATGAGTTTTACCTGCCTTTTAGCAACAGCTACCTAATTTATGAATACCAAAGAGAAGGCGGTGATATCTGCCAAGTGGTGCTCACCCGTAAAAATGAAGGTGGCTTAGATTACCGCTTTGTAGGCACGCCTTATTTAAGTGAAGACTACCTAGAAGAAACCCAAGAAGGTGTAAAAGCCCTTAGCTATGCTGACTGGGCAAGCAGAATGCGCCAAGTCGCACCGGGTAAAATTTCCCATAAAATTAGTGCCACCAGCGAATACCGCAGTATTATTCAAAACGATGCCGCAGCCCTAAGAGGTAATAATAGCGAGAGTTTGAAGCTAAGGCGTTTAGCTGCCAGCTTTAGCTTGGTTAGCGGCAATCATAAGCTGCGTCATATAGAAAAGCTGGTTAGTGCGGTGCATGCCAAAGAAGGCAAAATGGATACTTTGAAATCCATGCTAGCGGCTATTTTTGAAGAAGATGGCGTAACCCTGCCCACCACACGGGTAAGAAACACCAAGGCACGAGAATGGATACAAGAAATGCGCCAGTCCATGAAACTTGCCCAACTAGAAAAAGATTTTGACCAGCTTACAAAACTGGCTCAACAACTGGCTAATATCGAAGCGCAACTTGCTGCACTCGAACCTCTCTTGCGTGAAGATCAAGAAACCCAAAAATTAGCGCGTGCCGATTACGAAGAAAAATTCAATGCCTTGGCAGGTCAGCTAAACCAACTAAAAATTGCGTTTGAAGAGCAGGAAACGGAACTTAACAGCCTATCTAGTAAGAGTAACCAAGATTTAAACGAAACATCGCTGCGCCTAAACCGTATTCACAGCCGCTATGAAGACTACGAAGCGCAGGACATGGCTCAGCTGCAAAGGGATACCGATGCCCTACCTTTGTGGCGAGAAAACCTTGTAGAACTCCAAGAACAATACCAACTAATTGCTGAACAGCATGATGATTTAGAACGCCAGTTAGAACAACGTAAATTGAAACTAGCCGAAAGCCTAGAACGTTTAAGTCAGCAGCAGGGGGCTAAAGCCAAGCAGCTACAGGCCAAAAAAGATCAAGTTAGAGAAACGCAAGACACTAAGCTAGCCAGCTTAGATCAAAACTTCCAAAGCCGTTACCAAGCCCAGCAAAATCTTTTTGCCGAGCAGTTAGTCCAAAGCAAAAGTGACTTGGCTGTAATGCAAAGCGAACTCAAGCTTTCTGCCTTAACGGAAGCAGAAATGGATGAACTGCGTCAGGCTGAAATGCGCTTAGAGCAAGCACAAACCCAAGCCCAAGTTCAAAGTCGTGAATTACAAAACCTGCAAGAGCAAAAGCGCCTAGCCCAAGAAGCACGAAATACGGCAGACCTAAAGCTCATTAGCCAGAAGAAACACCAGCAAGCCGCCGAGCAACAGCTACAAGATTTACATAGGCAGTTAACACCAGAGCAAGGCAGCTTGCGTCATTTCTTGCGTCTGCATTATTCAGGTTGGGAAACTAGCCTAGGTAAAGTAATAGATGAAAATTTATTAGAAAGGCAAGATTTACAGCCCAATTTAACCGAACTGACGGCTAGTCTTTATGGGCTAACTATTGATTTAAATGCGCTGGAAGTGCCGGATTACGCACAAGATGAAACAGCCATTAAGTTGCGTATTAAAACAGCAGAAGAAAGATTAGAAGAAGCCAAGCAGCAAAAAACACTCGCAGAAAATACCCTGCAAGCCAGCCATGAAGCTTTTGAAAAAGTAAGCGCCTTGGTGGATCAAGCTGAATGGAAAAGCCGTGAAAGCGACCAGAATATTGATTACGCGCGCGATGCTAGAGATAGACTCAAAGCCCAACAAGCAACGCTTGCTAGCCAACGCCAAGCCAAAATTCGCCAGCAAATTCAAACGCAAGAAGCCCAGCTAGCTGCTTTAAGCGAGCAACAGCAGCAAGACTTAAAAGCCATGAACAAGGACCACCAAGCACAACGTCTTGAGTTAAAAGCAGACTGGCAAACGGAAATTAACAACCTAGATGAACAGCTAGCACAGCTGGAAGAACAGCTAGCAGCCAAGCGCCAAGAAAACCAAGCGCAACTAAAAGAGCTAGAGCAAGCCTTTGCAGAAGAACTAAGCGCCAAGGGTATAGATACTCATCGGCTTAATCAGCTAAAAGAACGCCAACAGCAACTACACAATGCCATTAAACAGGTAGAAGAGCGCCAGGGTGAACTTAATAACTGGCTAGAGTTTATGCAGGTGGACTGGCAAAAACTACGCCCAGAATTGCTTGAACAGGAAATGCAACTTAAGCAGCAACTTAGGGATTTAAAACAACAACTAGAGCAGCTAAAAAACACCTATACCAGCCAGCGTAGAGCGTTAGTGGAAGCCCAGCAAAGCTTAAAGCAACAAATTCAACAGGCCGATAACTTGATTAACCAATTAAAACCGTTATTAAGTAGCCTAGCTGAACTCAACCTCTTTGAAGTAGTTCCTGCCCAACTAACGGCAACCTCAGGTTTAGAAGAACGCCTTGCACGCACTGCCGAGGCACTAAAAGACCTAAACCAACAAGACCAAGACCTAAACAAACGCTTTGATAATTTTGAACGGCTATTGAGTCAAGATGCTGGCGCAGACTTTTTAAACCGTTTCGAGCAAGAAAAAAATAACCTACCCAGTAGTGCCACTAAACGCCAACAACTGCCGATTATGGTTAATTTGCTGCACATTTTAAAAGATCAGCAACAACAGCTTTTAGACATGGGCGAAAACATAGGTGGTGATCTTAAAAAATTCTTTACTGTATTTAATGATATTAACCGCCGCATAGCCCAACAAAGCCGCCGTTTAAGCGAAGCCGTGACCGATGATTTAGAGCTAGAAGGCATTAGCAAATCGGAAGTGAAAATTCTTTCTACCATTGATGAACTAGGTTTTTGGCAGCCATTAAAACGTTTTGCTAAACGCTACGATGATTGGCAGCGTTCAGGCAAAGATTTACCCACCGATGACTACCTTAATGCCCTAGCCGATGTGGTTGAGCTGATTCGCTCTGATGAACACTATTCAATAGAATCACTATTAAGGTTAGAACTGCATTTAAGCGAAGGGGCTTCAGATTTAATCATTAAAAATGATCGCCAACTGCTCGAATCCTCTAGTCATGGCATGGCCTATTTAATTTTATGTAAGTATTTGCTGGCATTTACCCGCCTGCTAAGGGGTGATGCACAAGTCACCTTGCATTGGCCTATTGATGAAATTGGTACGCTGGCTTATCACAATGTAGAAAAGCTTTTTCATGCCTGTAGCAAGAATCAAATAGTGATAATGGGCGCTTTTCCTAATGCTGAATCCGATGTTTTAATGCTTTTCAAACACCGTTATTTAATAGAAAACAGCCAGTTAAAACGCATTCAACCGCCAGTTAATCGCTTAGCAGAACTGCTAGCAGCAAAACGAAAAGAGGCAAGCCAATGATAGAACATGGCCCACTAATCGAACGCTTATTGGCTGGCGATTTTATTTGTGAAATTAACGATAGCGATGCACACCGCCGTTTAAGTGATGATCAGCTCCAAGAAAAGCTAAATCACTATTTGCGCCCTTTAAACCGCCGTTTAGCTTATAACGATGAAAAAAGTGTCTATTTTCTTGCTTATCAAGAACTCACCCAAGCCGCTAGAGAGCACCTTTCTAGTCAGTTTGTTTTAACGGTTCAGTCGTTATTACCCATTTTAGAGTGGATGCAGCTTATTCAAGAAACCCTGGGGCGAGATACGGCTTTAACCGCAGGGGATACCTTGCAAGTTCAAGAATTTATTCTAAAAACAGAAGACAATCACGGACTAAGGCAGCGCTTTAACCAGTTAGCAACTGATCGCTTTTTTAATAGTAAAAGTGAAGCGCTAGATCTGCAGGTAAAATTGGTATTTAACCGGTTAAAAGAACACGGCTACCTTATTCAGCCGCACAGTGATCGGCAATATTTCAAAATAACCGGCAAGATAGATTACTTGATGGATATTATTCGCTTCATTCGTGATGAAGAGCAACTGCCTGTTGCCGATGAGCCAACCCAAGAGGAACTTATCTAATGGCTGAGGTAAAGGCAGGCCTAGCCTCTAACCTCTTTGCGATAGGGGCAGAGCGCCTAGCCCTTTTAGGCAAGCACCATAAAGTGCTGATGCAGGCTTATTTAGAAGGTTTTATAGATGAGACTGCTCTAACTGACAAAGCCCTTAAAAGCCTAATGGCGGCGCGTATTTTATGGCGGCCGGATGAACAGCAATCGCTTACTTTACGGCCTTTGGTCAGTGAGCTGATTGCCAGTATGGTGGCCGATGAAAACCGCCGCCAAGTGAATGCCGATGTAGCAGAAAAACTAGAACAAATTCATAACCGCGTACAAGCCTATAAAGAAGCCCAGCACCAGGGTGACTACCTAATAGCAGAAACCCAGTTACAGCGTTTAACCGAGCAAGTACATGATCTAAGCGGCCAGTTTGAAGAAGCAATCGACAGCTTATGGAATAGGTTAAACAGTGATTTTGGTTTTGTTAGCAGCCTAAAAGATAAAATTCGTGAAAACCAACGCGCTCAGCAACAACTTAGGCGTTTGTTAGATGGCTTAGAGCTGATCGACTTTAGCCAGCTTATTGAACTAGCAGAAGGTAATAGCCAACTAAGAAAGCTACTGGTTAGCCAATTACAGCTTCAAGCCAGCGCCCACCATAGTAGTCTGTTAGAAGTACAAAAGCGCTTAATAGAGCTGCTGGCGAAATTTAGGCAGCAGCAAGCACGTTCCTTGCTTATTAACAATATGGTTGCCTACCTGCGCCAACACCCAGCTTATCGCCCAGCCAACTACCCAGAGCGAACACAAGTCCCAACACTTTTTAACCTAGCCGCCAGTATTATTCCTGCAGCAGGTATTGCCCTAGATAAAGCCAGTGATAGGCAACAACTGAGCCACTTGGTTCATCAGTTACCTAAAATTAACCATCAGCAGCAAGAAAACCAGCAAGCAGCCAGCTTTACTGAGTTATCCCCTTTAGATAAAGAAATAGCCGCTCGCCAGCAAGCCTTAAAGCAGGATGTGGAAAGTTTTTATTTGTATGTGGCAGAACAAAACCAACCAGTTAGTGCTTACCAGTATTTAGAAGAACAGCAACTGACGTGGGATAGTGAAATTTGGCTCTACCAAGTGCTAGCCGACTACCAATCTCTACCGCAAGAACAACAACAAATGCTACGCCTAAAAAACCAAGAAACCCCTGTTTCAGCCATGAATCATTTAATGTTAATTAGCGATTTACATCTGCAGCTAAGGTAGGGCATTAAAGTGATTAATAATGATACTTTATCAGCCCAAGCTAATAGCTGGTTAACAGACCAAGAGCCTTCTGTAAAAGCTTTAGGCAACAAGCGTATAAAAACTAACTTGAAGACATTTCAAGAGATTTTAGACTGGTGCATTAATTTAGATTTGATTGCTGAAAGCAGCCTGCATAAACCTGAATTTATTTTAACAGGTGAGCTGCTAAACCTTATTGCTGACACTCAGCGGCAGTTGGACCAAACCTGCTTTAGAGAAGATTTAACTAATAAAAACCGTTTAGAGCAGGCAAGCTTAAGCAATCAAGAACAAAAGCGTAAAGGCCGCGCCCCTAGGTATAACCGCTTTTTAATGCGCTTACCTCAACCAATTGCTTCAGGCTTAAACTTTTCAGCCCAATTTATAGATGTACGTTTAGAGCAGCTAGATTTAAACCAATTCACCCACCTGCTAGTGGTAGAAAACCTAGATTGTTTTTATGAATTAGAAAAGTTTGCTATTACAGAAACGCCAGAACAGCTAGTGGTTTACCGTGGCGATAAAACCTCCAGCCAAGGCACTAAAGAATTACGCAAGGCTTGGTTAGCGGCTAATAAACCGGCTTGCTACTTCGGTGACTTCGACCCAGCAGGTGTAAGAATTGCCTTAGCAGGTAAAACCTACCAAAGCATCTTGTTACCTAAACTTGATCTGCTTCAAAAAACAGCAAAAGCAGCCATGCTACCCAATGAGCAGCTTAAGTTTTTACCTAATTTAGCTAAACAAACTGACTTAACAGAAGAATTTCAAAACTACTGCCAAACCCTGCAAGGGCTTAAAGCGTTAAGGCAACAAGCTATGCAGGGAATGGCGTTGGTAGAGGTGAAGTTAGTGGTTAACTAGCGGCTTTTTGCTTTGCACAACGTTTAGAGCAGTATTTAACATTTGCCCAATTTTTTTCCCACTTTTTTCTCCAAGTGAAAGGCCGTAAGCAAACAGGGCACATTTTACTTGGTAAATTTGTTTTTTTAATTTTAGTTGGGTGTTTATTGGGCAAGTTATTTTTTTAAGTTGATGTTTGTTTTGAAACAGCTTGATTAAGCACTTTTTTTAGCTTTAGTGATTAAGCCAACACTAACTTCTAGCGGTTCTAGTGGTCGGCAGCAGCAGGGTAGAATTTCATTCTCTTGCAAGTAGGCCAAGGGTTGCTCTTGGTATTCTACCCTGCCTGAGTGAAGGGTTACGCGGCAAGAACCGCAGTAACCACTGCGGCACTGGTATTCTACTTGGTGGCCAGTACGCTCTAGGCCTTCAAGCAGGGTTTCTGAAGGGTCTAGTTGAAATACTAGGTCTTCGGTGCTGATTTGAATCGCTTTTTTCATATTACAGCTCAAAATCGCCTAGGTCGTCAGCAGAAATTTCTGAATTGATTTGACCCACCAAGTAAGAACTAACTTCCACTTCTTGGGGGGCAACCTGTACGTTGTCTGAAGAGGTCCAGGCGTTAATCCAAGGAATAGGATTATGGGTGGCTTTTTCAAATGCTGGCTCAAGACCAACAGCACGCATACGGTGGTTGGTTATGTATTCAATGTACTGATCTAGAATGACATTGTTTAAGCCAATCATGGAGCCATCTTTAAACAAATACTTAGCCCACTCTTTTTCTTGCTGGGCAGCATGTTTAAACATTTTAATACTTTCTGCATGGCAAGAACGGGCAACTTCAGCCATTTCTGGATCATCCTTGCCTTCTTGCATAATGTTTATGATGTGCTGAGTTGCTACTAGGTGGAGCGCTTCATCACGGGCAATTAAACGAATAATTTTAGCGTTACCTTCCATTAAGCGGCGTTCTGCAAAGGCAAAAGAGCAAGCAAAGCTAACGTAGAAGCGTATGGCTTCTAGTACATTCACGCTCATCATACAAAGGTAAAGTTTACGCTTAAGCTCAAATAAATTGACCTGGTGTGTTTTACCATTAACTGTGTGGGTGCCAGCGCCTAGCTTGGTGTACAGCAGGGTGTATTGAATTAAATCATCGTAATATTTAGAAATATCGGTCGCACGCTCAATGATGTGCTGATTACGCATAATGTCATCAAAAACCACAGCAGGGTCATTCACTATATTACGAATAATATGCGTATAAGAGCGCGAATGAATGGTTTCTGAAAAAGACCAAGTTTCTATCCAAGTTTCTAGCTCGGGTAGGGAAACCAAAGGCAAAAAAGCCACATTAGGGCTACGGCCTTGAATTGAGTCGAGCAGTATTTGATATTTTAAATTACTAATGAATATATGTTTTTCGTGGTCGGGCAGGTTGCGGTAATCGCTTCTATCCTGCGATACATCCACTTCTTCTGGTCGCCAAAAAAATGACAGTTGTTTTTCAATAAGCTGTTCAAAAATCGGGTATTTTTGCTGATCGTAACGTGCAACATTCACCGACTGACCAAAGAACATGGGTTCTTTAAGCTGGTCGTTATCAAGTAGTGAAAAAGTACTGTATTTCATAGTTGTTTACCCTTAAATCTTGCAAGCGCCACCAGCGCAATCGTCTTCCATATCGCTTTGGCTGTCGTCTGCACCATCGCGAGTGTTTTGGTAGTAGAGTGTTTTTAGACCAAACTTATAGGCAGTTAACAAATCGGTTAGTAGTTGTCTCATAGGTACTCTGCCACCTTCAAAACGCTGTGGGTCGTAGTTGGTGTTGGCAGAAATGGCTTGGTCTACAAACTTCTGCATAATGCCAACTAGGTGTAAATAACCTTCGTTGTTAGGCATGTTCCATAGCAGTTCATACTGGTTTTTTAACTCTTCGTAGCCTGGTACAACCTGCTTAAGAATACCGTCTTTAGACTGCTTAATAGTGACTAAACCACGCGGTGGTTCTATACCGTTGGTTGCGTTAGAAATCTGACTGGAGGTTTCTGAAGGCATTAATGATGACAGGGTAGAGTTACGCAAGCCATGTTTAACTATATCGGCACGTAGCGTTTCCCAATCTAAATGCAGCGGTTCTTGGCAAATAGCATCTAGGTCTTTTTTGTAGGTATCTATAGGTAAAATACCCTGCGAGTAGGTGGTCTCATTAAACGCAGTACAAGGACCAAACTCTTTAGATAGGTTGTTAGAAGCTTTGAGTAAGTAATACTGAATGGCTTCAAAAGTTCTATGGGTTAAGGCATTGGCTGAACCATCGGAATACTTTAAGCCATTTTTTGCTAGGTAGTAGGCATAGTTAATAACCCCAATGCCTAGAGTACGACGCTTCATGGTGGCATTACGTGCTGCTGCTAGCGGGTAGTCTTGGTAGGTAAGCAGTGAATCTAAGGCTCTTACCGTTAAATCAGCTAGCGCTTCTAACTCATCTAGGCTTTCTAGTGCGCCTAGGTTAAAGGCTGAGAGCGTGCAAAGGGCTATTTCTTTATCTGCATCATTAATATTGTTTAGCGGACTAGTGGGCAGCGCTATTTCTAGGCAGAGGTTGGACTGGCGTATAGGTGCAACGCGTGGGTCAAACGGACTGTGTGTATTACAGTGGTCTACGTTCTGTATATAAATACGGCCGGTGCTAGCACGCTCTTGCATCATTAATGAAAAGAGTTCACTAGCTGGCAGGCTGCGCTTGGTAATGCTTTCATCTTGTTCGTATTGAACATAAAGGCGTTCAAACTCGTCTTGGTCTTCAAAGAAGGCATCGTAAAGGCCAGGCACTTCATGGGGTGAGAAAAGGGTGATGTTGCCATTTTTAATTAGGCGCTGATACATCAGTTTGTTTAGCTGAACACCGTAATCCATGTGGCGAACACGGTTTTCTTCTACACCTCGGTTATTTTTAAGTACTAATAAAGATTCAACCTCTAAGTGCCATAGGGGGTAAAACAGAGTGGCTGCACCACCACGTACACCGCCTTGTGAGCAAGACTTAACCGCAGCTTGGAAAAGCTTAAAGAAAGGAATACAGCCTGTATGCTGGGCTTCACCGCCACGTATGGGGCTGCCGATAGCACGAATACGGCCTGCATTGATGCCAATACCGGCACGTAAAGAAACGTATTTAACTATGGCTGAGGTAGTGGCGCTAATGGAATCTAGGCTGTCATCGCACTCAATAAGCACGCAAGAGCTAAATTGGCGTGATGGGGTACGAACACCCGCCATTATGGGTGTAGGCAGTGAGATTTTAAACAGTGAAATGGCATCATAAAAACGCTTCACATAACTTAAACGTGTGGCTTTAGGGTAGTCAGCAAATAGACACATACCAATAAGCATGTAGAGCATCTGTGGGCTTTCATAAACTTCTTTAGTAACGCGGTTTTGTACTAGGTATTTGCCTTCTAATTGTTTAATGGCAGCATAAGAAAAGTTTAAATCACGGTTGTGGTCTAGGTAGTCGTTTAAGGTGTCAAAATCTGCCTTGTCATAGTCACGTAGAATATGGCTGTCATAACGCTTGTCGTTGGTTAGCTTGGTGACCTGGTCAAAAAGGTGGGGTGGCTCAAATTCGCCATAGGCAATTTTACGTAGATGAAAAACGGTTAAGCGTGCAGCTAGGTACTGGTAGTCAGGTGTGTCTTCAGAAATTAAGTCTGCGGCTGCTTTAATAATGGTTTCATGGATATCACGTGTGCGTATGCCATTGTAAAACTGGATGTGAGATTTTAGTTCAACTTGTGATACTGAAACTTTCTCTAATCCCATAGCAGCCCAGTCAAGAACACGATGAATCTTGTCTAGATCGATCGATTCTTGGCGACCATCGCGCTTGGTTACTTTTATGGTCTTAAAGTCTGTCATAATTAAATCCTATTGGGTGTTTTTTGTAGCTGGGCTTGAAATTTTGTAAGCAGTGTTGTAATGGCGGTATCTGCTGGATGACACATTATATAGTGTTATTTTTTAAAGTGAAGCGCGATATAGTGTGTGATGGTGAAAATGGCTGTCTACAAGAAGCGGCAGTTGGCCTCTACTATTCTGTAAGCTTGATAGGGTGTGCTCTTGCAAAATTTCAAGTTAAAAAAGATAAAAAAAAGTAAATTTTAAGTTGATTTTTTATCTGTTATCTACTTCAAGCTTGGAGGGCAAAGATAATGCAGCAACTGGAGTTTTTTGAAATACCTAGCCCCTGCATAGGTGTTTGTGAGGTAAACAACCGAGGCTATTGCAAAGGCTGTTATCGCTCACGAGATGAGCGTTTGTACTGGCTCAAACTTAGTACGGCTGATAAGCGTAAGGTGGTGCGTTTATGTCAGCAGCGTCGTTTACGAGTAGCGCGTGCTAAAGCTGAGGCTTTAAAGGCAACTAGCTCAACCGATAAAGAAATAAATCAGTCGAGCCTTTTCTAACCTTACTTAGTACGAGAACACTGAGTAGTAAAACCTTCTTCCTCATGGGTTAACGTTAAAGAATTTCTAGTTAGGCTGTTAATAATAAATGCATCTTCGCTTTGCATATCTCTCAGGTCGTTAACATCCATAATGCCAGCATCATGCATTTGTTGAGCAAGGGGGCTGTTGGGTGTCATATTGGCATTTTCTGTTTTTATAGTGAGGCGCTTAGGTTGGGTTGACCAGCTGCCACTGCCTTCAAACAGGTAGTTAAGTGAGCCACCACCTAGCATCTGGCGCATTTCTTCCATAGTAAAGCTAATTTCCATAGTGCCATCTAGCGTAAAGTTGCGTTGTGCAGTAAATAGCTGGATATACTCAACGCTTAGGTTAATTCCTTCTTCTGGTGTTAGATTTTGTGTGCAGCGCCATTCGCCAACCAGTATTTTGGCAGTATTCTTGTCTTTGGCAAGGGCTGGCTGTGTAAGTAATAACAAGGCCAGCATTAGTGGGTAGAGGTTTTTTTTCATAAGTGGGTGACTCGGTTAGGTTTAATGTTTTAACTAGTTTTACCACCGGTTGAAATTTATTTCCAGCAAGGCAAATTGAAAAACTGCTAGCTTTTACTAAAGGTTGCTTTTAGCCTTTTACTTAAGCAGGCTGGAAACCTAGCACGCTCTAGGTTACTGTAGTCAGCCTTTACTAGGTTATTTTAAGCTTCTCTATATAAGTCAATGGGATATAAAGCGGAATGGGTAAATCACTGGTCATCGTCGAGTCACCGGCCAAAGCTAAAACAATTAATAAATACTTAGGCAGTGAATACATTGTTAAGTCTAGCGTTGGTCATATTCGTGATTTGCCTGTTAGTGGTAGCGGCAAAACAACAGCCGCACGCACTAGTACTAAAGGCTTGACGCCTGAAGAAAAAAAGCACAAGGCACAGCAGCAGCTTTTTGCACGCATGGGTGTGAATCCTGAAGATGGCTGGACAGCCCACTATGAAATTCTGCCAGGCAAAGAAAAGGTAGTCGATGAATTAAAGAAGTTGGCTAAAAATGCTGACATGATTTATCTGGCAACGGATTTGGACCGCGAAGGGGAAGCCATTGCTTGGCACCTGCGGGAAACTTTGGGTGGTGATGATTCTCGCTACCGCCGTGTGGTTTTTAACGAGATAACTAAAAAAGCAATAACTCAGGCCTTTGAATCACCTAGTAGGCTAGATATGAACCGTGTGCATGCTCAGCAGGCACGACGCTTCTTAGATAGAGTTGTAGGCTATATGGTTTCGCCTTTGCTTTGGTCAAAGGTAGCGCGGGGTTTGTCGGCGGGTCGTGTACAGTCAGTCGCTGTGCGCTTAATTGTAGAGCGCGAACGTGAAATACGTGCGTTTATTCCTGAAGAATATTGGGATGTTACTGCCCATCTACAAAATAAAAAAGCCATAGAGTTAGCCTGTGCTGTTGCTAAAAAAGCAGGCAAGGCTTTTCGCCCTAATAGCAAAGCAGAAACCGATGCTGCTTTGGCTGAGTTGCAGCCAGCAGTTTATACCGTTGCAGATAGAGAAGACAAACCGACTAGCAGCCGACCTTCTGCACCTTTTATTACTTCTACCTTGCAACAGGCAGCCAGTACACGCTTAGGTTTTTCTGTTAAGAAAACCATGACCCTAGCACAGCGCTTATATGAAGCCGGTCATATTACCTATATGCGTACCGACTCAACCAACCTTTCACAAGATGCCGTTGCAGCTTGCCGTGACTGGATAGCCCAAGAGTTAGGCAAAGAATATTTACCCGATACACCCCAAGTTTATTCTAGTAAAGACGGAGCACAAGAAGCGCACGAAGCGATACGTCCTTCTAGTGTGAAGATGCAAGGCAAAGATTTAGGTTCTGCTGTAGAGCGAGATGCCCAGCGTTTGTATGAATTAATCTGGCGTCAGTTTGTTGCCTGTCAAATGCCACCAGCGCGTTATTTATCGACCACCTTAAAGGTAACGGCTGAAGATTATGAACTAAAAGCTAAAGGCCGTGTATTGCAGTTTGATGGCTTTACTCGTATTCAACCCGTTAGCGGTAAGCAAGGTGAAGATCAGGTACTGCCAGATTTAAAAGTAGGTGAAACCTTAGACTTACAAAGCCTAGATCCACGCCAGCACTTTACTAAACCACCAGCACGCTTTACTGAAGCGGCTTTGGTTAAAGAGCTAGAAAAGCAAGGCATAGGTCGTCCTTCTACCTATGCAGCTATTATTTCAACCATTCAAGACCGAGGTTATGCCAAGGTTGAAAACCGCCGCTTTTATGCTGAAAAAATGGGCGATATTGTTACTGATCGCTTGGTTGAATCTTTTCAAGACTTATTAGATTTTAGCTTTACTGCCCGTATGGAAAACTCACTTGATGCTGTTGCTCAGGGTGAAGAAAAATGGGTAACGCTTTTAGACAAGTTTTATACAGGTTTTAAAAAGCAGCTAGAAAAGGCACAGGATACAACCGAGGGAATGCGCCCTAACCAGCCGGTTGATACTGATATTCCTTGCCCTACCTGTGGTCGACACATGCAAATACGCATTGCTTCAACAGGTACTTTCTTAGGTTGCTCTGGCTATGCTTTGCCTCCTAAAGAACGCTGCAAAACCACTATTAATCTAGTATCTGCTGATGAGTTTGTCGGTGATGATGATGACGAACAAGCAGAAACTAATGCGCTAAGGGCTAAGCGTCGTTGCCAAGTGTGTGGGACGGCGATGGAAAGCTTTATTATTGATGAAAAGCGTAAACTGCACGTTTGTGGTAACAGCCCAGACTGTACAGGTTATCAAATAGAAGAAGGCACTTTCCGCTTAAAAGGCTATGAAGGTCCAACGCTAGACTGTGATAAATGCGGCAGTGAAATGCAGCTGAAAACAGGCCGTTTTGGTAAATATTTTGGCTGTACTAATAGCGAGTGTAAAAACACCCGTAAGTTATTACGCAGTGGTGAAGCCGCGCCACCTAAGATGGACCCAGTACCTATGCCAGAGCTGAAATGCTTAAAGGTAGAAGATCATTATGTATTGCGTGATGGTGCCAGTGGCATTTTCTTGGCTGCTAGCCAGTTTCCTAAAATGCGTGAAACCCGTCCGCCACTAGTGAGCGAAATTAAACCGCATAAAGCAGAGATAGACCCTAAGCATCACTATCTACTTGAAGCACCTGAACAGGATACTGAAGGTAATCCTACGGTTATTCGTTATTCTCGAAAAAATAAAGAACAGTATGTTCAGGCAGAAAAAGACGGTAAAGCAACAGGCTTCCGCGCTTTTTATGATGGTTCCAAATGGGTGGTAGAAGATAAACCTAAAGCCAAACCCAAGGCAAAACCTAAGCCTAAGGCGGCACCCAAAAAAGCAGCTGCTAACAAATAAACAATAACCCCGCTTAAAGCGGGGTTATTTGTTAGTAAAGAATTAAAAGTTAAGTTCTAGGCTGGTTGCCTAATACATTGAATCTAAAATGCACTAATTAGTGAAAAGTTGTATTTAAATCATCACGAATCAAACCAACTGCTAAACCTTCAATTACTAGTGTTTCTTCTCTTAGGTCCACCTTAATGGGTTCAAAGTCTTCATTTTCTGGTAATAACCAAACCCAGTGGCCTTCTTTTTTAAAGCGCTTTACCGTGACTTCATCTTGAATTCTGGCCACCACTAGCTGACCATTACGTGGGGCATCGGTAGTGCGGTGTACTGCTAGCAGGTCGCCTTCCATTATGCCTATATTCTTCATGCTCAAGCCTTTAACTCTTAATAGGTAATCGGCTTTTTTGCGAAAAGAGTTAGGGTCAACTTTTAGATGGAAAGCAATATTTTCTGAAGCCAATACTGGGCTACCTGCCGCAACCTGACCTAAAACTGGTAAGCCTTCGTCATTTTCTTCTGAGTTAGGTTCTGTGCCCTTAATGCTGGTGTCATCATTAAGGATGCGAATACCACGAGAGGTGCCAGCTAAAATTTCTATGGCACCTTTTTTGGCTAGGGCTTTTAGGTGTTCTTCAGCAGCATTGGCTGATTTAAAACCTAGAATATCAGCAATTTCTGCACGGGTTGGCGGCATGCCTTTATCGCGCATGGCACGTTTTACAATATCTAACACCTGTTGTTGGCGTTTAGTGAGTTTTAACATGGCAACCTCTACTTGAATAAATAAACAGCTGGCCAGTTAACCAGCACTAGGTTTCTATACAGTATTTTAGCGGTTACCTACTAGAAGGTAAAGGGTAACTACCTGCCTAGTTATTAGAAGGTTTATAACAACTCAAAAATAACCCTAACACGGGCTGTTGCTTCTACTTTTCCGGGTGCAACTACAGGTGTGGATGAACGACTAACAGAGTCGGCAGCCATAAACATTTTCTGAGATTCAACACCTGGGCTAGTAATTTCTTGTATTTGCAGCGCACGTCCTAGGTTTTGCCCTAAACTTTTTGCCATTAACTCTGCTTTTTCTTGAGCATCTTTTAATGCCCCTTTTAATGCAGGGTTACGGCTTTTAGCTGCTTGGCTGCTGTGATAGTGCATTGGCCCTAGCTGGCTAGGCTTACCTTGGGTAATTTTTTCTATCCATTCGCCTGTTTGAGTTACAGGTAAGTCAATGATTTTTAAGTCTCGGCTAGCGGTATAGCCGGTAATTTGCCAAGTTTCGTTACGCTGGGTTCGGCGTGGGTAAATAGAAATTTGACCTGCTTCTAAGCGTGCACCTTGTGGCACTTGACGCTTTAGATTGCGAAGTAAAAGATTGAAGTCTTGTTCTAGTGTTTGAATAGCCAGTTGGGAATCTTGGTGCTCAGCACTAAAGTTGGCGTGAATATCAACCAAGTCTGCATCTAGGCTAAGTTTAGCTTCACCTACTACTTGCAGGTGGGGTGTGGGTGCCCAACCTTCTGCAAGCAAGTTGGCGCTTAAACTGAAAGCTAAAAGACCCAATATTAGGCTAAAAAATTTAATTCGTTTCATAAAAACTCCAGTTAAGGGTGAACACGGCTAGTGGCGTGTAAGCGCCACATAAGAATAGCTGCAGCAACACTCAGGCCAGCTATTAGGCCATACCAGAAACCATACACGCCCTGTGCACCCCAGAAGTTATCTGTCATAGCTAACCACCAGCCGCCCGCTAGACCAATCATCCAATAGGAAAATAAGGTAATTAACATAATAATGCGAGTGTCTTTATAACCACGCAAAGCACCGGCTGCATTAATTTGAATGGCATCGGATATTTGATACCAAACAGCAAGCTGAATAAGGCTAGCTGCCAAGAGTTGTACTTGTAGATTAGGTGAATAGAGTTTGACGACTAAATCTGCTGCTAACCACATAAAAAGAGAGGAAACCAAGGCCACTAGAAAGGCTAAAGCAATACCATAAAATGCAATTTGTCTGGCTTCAACTAGGCGTTTAGCGCCTACTGCGTGTCCTACCTTAACAGTGAGTGCTAAACCTAGACTAAGCGGAACCATAAATAATAGGCCAGTAAAATTCAGCGCCACCTGATGCCCTGCCACAGTAAAGCGCCCCATTTCACCAATAAATAGGGTGATTACAGTAAAAAGTGAAGCTTCTACAAAAATAGATAAACCAATAGGCAAACCCAGCCAAAGAATTGCCCCCATCTCTTTTAGGCTTGGACCATGAAAAATGCCAAAAATAGCAAAATTACGGTAGCGTTTTTCAAGGTGAACATAAAGCCCAAGAAGGGCGGCCATAAACCAAAAACTCAGCGCTGTTGCATAACCACAACCTACGGCTCCTAGTTTTGGAAAACCCAACTCACCATAAATTAATACATAGTTAAGTGGAATGTTTAGTAGTAGGCCTGCGACACTAATGAGCAGTACAGGGCGAGCATGGTTAAGCCCTTCGCACATACAGCGCAAAACTTGGAAGACAGCCACTGCGGGCAAGCCCCAAGCGATAGCTTTTAAGTAGCTAGCACCCAAAGAAGCTACTTCTGGTGTAACAGACATAAAGTCAAAAATAGCGCGGCTGTTATATAAAATAAAAGCGATGGGTAAAATTACCAGTAATGAAGTCCAGCCTGCTTGTTGAATGGTTCTCGATAAAATGCTGGTATTGCCTGCTCCATTTGCTTGAGCAACCAAAGGTGTGGTTGCCATAAGCGTGCCAAACAAAAGTAATAATAAGGGCATAAAAACACTAGAGCCAACAGCAACGGCGGCTAGGTCTACAGCGCTTAAGCGCCCTGCCATAATCGTGTCTGCTACACTCATCCCCGTTTGTGCAAGATGCGCACCTAAAAGGGGTAAAGCAAGAAGAAGAAGGGGTTTGTTATGCTGTTTGAAAATTGCCAGAGACATGCTTTTTTATGCCTTAAATGATAAAAGACTATTTTAACGGATTTCACTACCTAATTGCTTAAATAACAGTAAAATTAGGGGTGTTACTTACTTTTTCTATTCAGGAACACTATGTTTGATTCAGAGTACCAGTCCTGTGAACAACTCATTGCTGTGTTTGAAGAGGTTTTTTATACCGATTATCAAACACGTTTGGTGCGTGGTGGGGACGAACCCATTTATTTGCCAGCTAGTTTAACAGGAACAACTAACCAGATTGTTTTTGCGCGGGGTTTCTTTTCTAGCGGGCTGCATGAAATAGCGCATTGGTGTGTTGCCGGTGAGGAACGCCGTTTGTTAGAAGACTTTGGTTATTGGTATGTGCCCGATGGACGCAACGAAGCCCAGCAGCGAGCTTTTGAAAAAGTTGAAGTTCACCCTCAAGCCTATGAACAGTGTTTTGCCCTGGCTGTTGGGCGACCTTTTAATATAAGTGCCGATAATTTAAACGGCAAGCCAGGTGCTACCTATGCTTTTGAACTAGAGGTTCACCGCTTAACGCTAACACTTTTGTTTGACCATAAATTAACAGGCCGAGCTAAACAGTTTTTTGATGCCTTGTGTGTTGCTTGGCAAAATCCCTTTGCTGCTTGGCAGTCTACTGCTTATAAGCGGTTAAAAAACCGCCTAGCAGAGTTAGAAACTAGTCTGGAAGAATGGAAGCACAACGAGCACTTTGAATAGCCACATGGCTGTCTAATTCAAAATAGTTATGACTGGGTGTAATAGCACAGTATTGCAAGCCATCTTGTTCTAATACATAGAGGTAATCATGGCCACGGAACTGGCGGTCAATTACTTTTGCTGCCTTGGGGTTATTGCAAGCTGTTAGTACTAGGTTTTCTGGACGCAAAGAAAGGTGTACTTCACCTTCAAAGTTATTGCTTAGGTTAATCGGCCCTAAGGGTGTATGGGCTAGGTTGCCGCAGGCTTGGCCTAAAAGAATATTGGTATGCCCTAAAAACTTAGCCACAAAGGCAGTGGCTGGGTTTTGGTACACCTGCTGCGGAGTATCTAATTGAATTAGCTTGCCTTGTTGCATTACGCCGACCTTATCGGCAAAGGTCATAGCTTCTGCTTGATCGTGAGTTACCAAAATAACGGACGTACCTGCCTTTTTAAATAGCTCACGCATTTCTTTGCGGGTGGTTTCTCGTAATGCGGCATCTAGGTTAGAAAAAGGTTCATCTAAAAGCACCAACTTAGGTTCGGCAGCCAGCGTTCTAGCTAGGGCGACCCGCTGCTGCTGCCCACCAGAAAGCTCATGCGGATAACGTTTGGCATAGTCAGTTAAACCTACTAAATCTAACCATTCCATTGCACGAGCGACTTGTTCATCCTTGGGTACATGACGCATGGCAAAGGTAACATTGCGCAGTAAGGTCATGTGAGGAAAAAGCGCATAATCCTGAAACACTATGCCTATATTGCGTTTTTGTGGTGGTAACTCAGTAACCTCCTGCCCGTGTAAATAAATATGCCCTGCATTTGGGTGTTCAAAACCCGCAAGCATTCTAAGGGTGGTGGTTTTTCCGCAACCACTGGGACCAAGTAGTGCCAAAATTTCACCCGGCAGAAGATCAAAACTTACTTGGTTAACAGCCAGTGCATCGGCTTGGTTATAGCGTTTACTTAAACCCTCTACGCGCATTAAGGGTTCAGTCGTCTGGTTCGAATTAGCTGTATTCATTTTTTGCTCTCACGATTGAGAACCATGCCTACCGATAGGCTGGAAAAGATCACGATAGCAGCTGCAAAAGGTGCTGCCTCTGCCATTAAGCCTTCTGATGTTCGGCTAAAAACTGTCACTGCAAGGGTAGTGTAACCCGTTGGTGCTAGCAGGAAGGTAATAGGTAGCTCTTTCATACAGAAGAGAAAAACAAGGGTTATAGAAGCAAGAATTCCACGATTTAAACGAGGGAAAACTACATACCAAAAGGTGCTAACTGCTCCATGACCTAAAGAAAAAGAGGCTTCTTCTAAATTAGAGCGTGTTTGTAAGAGTGCGCTACGTATTGGTCCCATGGCTAGGGCAAGGCTAGCTAAAGCCCAGGTGATAATCAGTAAAGCTAGGGTTTGGTAAAGGAAAAAAGCAGTATTTAAAGAAAAGAACACCATAGCCAGTGCCAAAGTTAAAGGTGGTAGTGCATAGCCTATGTAGGTGGAACGCTCAATAGCGGTAGAAATACGTGAAGGGTAGCGCACTAACAAATAGGCTACAGGCAAAGCAAACCCAGCAGCTAAAATTGCAGCAGGAAAAGCCGCCATAGCAGAGCGTAAGAAGGTAGCAGGTACCGCTAAGAAAAAGCTTAAATCGGGCGGTGCCAAGATTAACCAGTAGGCCAAAATCATTAAGGGTAAACCAGAGGAACATAAAAAAACTATGGCCAAATAAACCCAAGCGGGAATGGCTTTCCAACCTAATTTTGATGCAGCTTTAGAACGCGCTATGCCGCTACCAACGCTGGCAAGGCGTTTTCGTTTAAGTACAAAGGTTTCCATAATGACAAAGCTGCCTGCCAAGGCTAAAAGCATGAGTGATAGCCAAGCGGCATAAACCCGATCAAAAGCACCTGAGTATTGCGTAAAAATAGCATAGCTAAAAGCGTCATAACGCATGAGTGCAACAGCACCAAAGTCACCCATAACATACAAACCTATCACCAGCCAGCCAGCCATAAGAGCCGGGGCTAGGTGAGGTAAAAGCACTTTAAAAAATATTTGTTGGGGGGTGTAACCTAAAGACTGGGCACTTTCCTCTAGGCTTCTATCTAAGCCTAACAAGGCTGAACGGAGGTTAAGAAACAGGTAAGGAAAGGTGTAAAAGGCTAAGGCTAAAACGGCCCCAGTGTAGCCATTGATACGCGGCAGCTGCCAACCAAAGAGCTGGGCAAAAATACCATAGTGTCCACCCAAACCCAGGAGCGCATAGGCCATTACATAACCGGGTACGGCTAAGGGCACAACCGATAGCAGTGTAATGGCTTTTTTGTAGCGAATGTTAGTGCGGGTTACTAACCAAGCTGTGGGTAAGGCCATAAGGGTGGAAATAAAAAGCACCCCAAAAGTAAGCTTAAGGGTGTTGCTAAGAAGCTCTAAATTGCGCGGCCGAAAAACCAGCTCCCGCAACATGGCAGGATCTGCTTGAAAAGCCCTCAAGCCCAAGTAAAACAAAGGCACCACCATGGCAAAGGCTATAACCACGGAAGGTATTAAAATATAAAAAGGTGGCCTTTGTCCCCAAGCTCGATAAATATAAGTACCAATAGGTGCAGACATAGGGTGTAAGCAAGTCCGAAGTAGAAAATTAGCTGCTCAAAAGTACCACAGTTAGCCATTTTGGTAAATGATAATTATACTCAGCAACTTTGGAAGCCTTTGATTTGTATCATGGAGTTCTTAGCTGCTTAGATAATAAATCACTGACTTCTATTGCCCAGGCTTCTAACCACACTTGGCTAGTTTCTAGCATGGCTGCTGTTGTTAATTCCGCTACTGGGGGTTGAGCAATCCACTGGTGTTGCAAAAGGCTGGTTCCAGCTGAGTCGAGTAGATTAATTTGAATTGCTATATCTAGCTGCTGTTTAGCTGTATTTAAATACCATTCTTGTAGGGTAATGCGTAAGCGGTAGGCGGAACGGTAGCCGGGTTGGTCGGGCAGGCTGGTTTCCAGCCAAGGTTGTTGCCCTAAAAAGTTACTGATACGTTGCTGAATTTGTTGGTCTAAACTCTCTGCCCAAATTTGCATTGCAAAGGGTGAAAGCTGGTGTTGCTGGCTACGGTACCAAATTTCTCTACCTCGCAAGGGGGCTGGTGCTGTTGGGCGCTCAACAGCTAAAAAAATACCTAGGCTGGCTTGTTTGCTAGTTAATTCTGCTGGTGGGCTAGGCAGCCCTTTGAGTAGCCATTGCTGTGGTGCAGCTTTAGGGTCGGGCACTAATAAGCTGTCAGCACAACCCATTAATAAAAGACTAGTTAATATTAGGGGTAATAAAATACGCATTTTGTCTCCTTTACTCGCCAGGGCCAGCGGGTTGAGTATGATTACCACGTATCCAAGTATTGCGTTCTAATCGAAGCTGCTCTGCTAAGCTTTCAGCTTGTAAAAGCAAAGGGCTTAGCAGTCTGGTACTGGCTTGGGTATCTTCACTTAGGTTTTGTAGCTGCTCGCTCATTAGCTGCATCTCACGAGTTAAACTCTGCTGGAGTTTTTCTGTATTGGATGAAAAATCACTAGCGAGCTGATTAAACACGGTTGGGTCAAATGCGCTAATCCGCGCTTCAGCGGTTAGGCTTAGTTGCTCTATAGAAGTGAGTAGGCTGCTAATTTGTTGCTGCATGGTTTGATTGGTTAATACGCCTAGCTGATCACTTAGCTGCTGAAGTGAGTTGGTTAATTGATTAAAGTTTTGTAGTGCGTCATCAACTTTTTCGGTGATTTCAACAAGGCGAGAGCTTTGACTTACAATAACGGCTGGCTCTTTTTCACTGGTCACCAAGCGTTCGCCCAAGGTGTCACTACTTTGAAGCTCAACAAATAATAGGCCGGTTATACCTTGGAATTGTAGGGTTGCAAAAGTATTGCTGCGTATGGGGAGGTCGTTATCTAAACGTAGCGATAAGCGCACTCTTTCATCTGGATCATTCACTAGGCTAATTTTTTCTACATAACCTATAGGTACACCACGGTACTTAACGGCTGCCCGTTCATTTAAGCCAGAAACCGAATCATAGAAGTAGGTGATATAGGGAACCCTGTCTAGATTACGGCTATCTCGAGTCATAAAACCAATAAAAAACAGTCCGCTTAATAGCAATACAACAACAAAACCACCCACTAGGGTGTAATTAATTTTGGGGTTCATCCTTGGTTAGCTCCTGTGCCACGAGTACGCGCTCCAGCAGCACGAGTGTTAGCAAAATAATGCTTTATTGCTGGATGGCTATGCATGGTTAATTCCTCCATAGGGGCTTTACAGAGTACTTGCTTTTCACCTAAAAAGGCGACTTGATTACTCACGCGCCATAAAGAATCTAAGTCGTGAGTTACTAGAATAAGTGTTAGGTCTAGGGTGGCATGTAATTCTAAGAGCAGGTCATCAAAGGCACTGGCACTTGCTGGGTCTAAACCGGCGGTGGGTTCATCTAACAAAAGTAGGTTAGGGTCTAGGGCTAGGGCACGTGCAACCGCCGCACGTTTAAGCATACCACCACTCAGCTCTTGTGGTAGCTTGGTAGCTGCGCTTGCAGGTAAGCCTACTAGTTTTATTTTTAGTAGGGCTAATTCTTTTAAGAACTGTTCGGGTAGGCGCTGATGCTCACGTAGGGGCAACATAATGTTTTCAAGCAGGTTTAAGCTGGTAAACATAGCACCCTGTTGAAACATAATGCCCATTTTTTTTCTTAATTGAATTAGCTTGGTGGTTGAAAGCTGCGCAGTGGCTTGACCAAATAAAGTTACGCTACCAGCTTGTGGAGTCTTTAGAAGTGCCACTTCGCTTAACAATACCGATTTACCACTACCACTACCGCCCACCAGTGCCAAGCGCTCGCCCCTTTCAATGGTTAGGTTTAAGTTCTGGTGGACTAACTGACTACCAAACTGGGTGGTTATATTTTTAAGCTCAACAAGGGGTGTTTTAGCTGTGTGCATGTTACCAGCCTGCATCACTGAAGATAACGGAGAAAATAGCATCAATAATAATGACTAAAAAAATTGCCTGTACAACGCTTCGAGTGGTTCTTACACCAACAGCATCTGCACCGCCTCTGGCTAACATGCCCTGCATACAACCAACACTAACAATAATAATGGCAAAAACAGGCGCTTTAATCATGCCAATAAAAAAGTGGCTAATACTGACTTCTTTGCTAAGCCTTTGCCAGAAAAGAGTTGGGCTAATTTCTAGTTGCAGGTGGGCAACCAGGCTACCACCCAGTAAGCCAGCTAAATCGGCCAGTAGTGTTAATAAAGGGAGGGCAATTACTAAGCCAAGAAGTTTGGGTAAAATGAGCCAATCAAAAGGATTTTGCCCCAAGCTGCGTAAGGCTAAAATTTCTTGATTAATATTCATGGTGGCTAGTTGGGCTGCATAGGCTGAACCTGAGCGGCCAGCCACTAAAATTGCGGTAATTAAAGGCCCTAGCTCTCGTAAATGTGTGAGTGCCACTAACTCAACAATAAAGACATTGGCACCGTAGGTTTTTAACTGTAAACCACCCTGCCAAGCGACAACGGCCCCTAATAAAAAAGCAAGTAAGGCAATAATGGGTACGGCATGCAAGCCGTCACGCTGAATAACATCTAAGAATAGTTTGAATTTGAATTGACGGGGGTTGCATAGCAGGGTGTAAAGGGCAGTAAAAAGTTGACCTATAAAGCTTAAAAGCTGCGCCCCATGACCGCTAAATTGACTAACGCGAAAACCTATATCGGCTAACCAGTTAAGTCTTGCGGGTTCTGGAATGGTGGTTTCACGTTCTTTTAGTACTAAATCTAAGAGTTGCTTCTGTGTTGCTGTTAGCCCTTTAGGCCAGTGACTGGGTTGGTCACCAAAAATATGTAAAAAAGCCATAGCACCGTTGGTATCCATGGCTTTTGTTATTAGCTGAAGTTCTTTTGGGCGTGCAGCAAGCGAAGGCTGGAGATCGAGCCACTGTTTTAAATAAGCAGTGGTCCAATCGCCATAAAGTAGGTAGTTACCGTCAGTCAATAAAAGGCTGGGTCGTTGCCTTTTCTCTTGCATAGCCGCTCCAATAAATCCTTATATGGCAGAAGTATCCCTGTTTAGCACTTAATTGTCAGCTTTTGTAGCAGGCTTTCTAGCTGTTGGGTTTTTGGGTTTGGGTTTTCTCGCAAGGGGTTTACGTCCTGCAGGCGGCTTAGGCTGTGCATTTGACTTGCTTCGAGCAGGCATTTTAGCAAGTGGTTTGAAATCGGGTAGGCTTGCGACTTCCAAAGTTTTTTTGATTAAACGCTCAATACCACGCAATAGTTTAACTTCTTCTTCAGCCACTAAAGAAATAGCATGACCCGTAGAACCAGCACGACCAGTACGACCTATGCGGTGCACATAGTCCTCTGCCACATTGGGTAATTCATAGTTCACCACTTGCGGCAGTTGGTCTATATCTAAACCCCGTGCAGCTATATCGGTTGCCACTAAAATTTGT
The DNA here is from genome assembly GCF_000422325.1 of Marinospirillum minutulum DSM 6287. Classification (GTDB taxonomy): domain Bacteria; phylum Pseudomonadota; class Gammaproteobacteria; order Pseudomonadales; family Halomonadaceae; genus Marinospirillum; species Marinospirillum minutulum. The sequence continues at coordinate 39,089 of NZ_AULO01000008.1, read as the reverse complement.
ATGCTGCCATCTTTAAAACCGGCTAAAGCTTTAGTTCTAGCACCTTGGCTTTTATTGCCATGAATGGCCGCTGCTTTAAAGCCAGAGGCTTCAATTTGTTGGGTTAGCTTATTGGCACCGTGCTTGGTTTTAGTAAACACTAATACCTGAAACCAGTTGTTGTCTTTAATTAGCTGCACTAATAAGGCAGGTTTCTGTGCTTTTTCAACCTTATAAACCTTTTGTTCTACGCTTGGCGCAGCAGCATTTGGCGGGCTAACCGAAATTTCAACAGGGTTGTTGACTAAGCCTCGGGCAAGCTTACGAATGTCGTTAGAAAAAGTTGCTGAAAAGAGTAGGTTTTGGCGTTTAGGCGGCAGAATTTTTAAAATCTTTTTAATGTCATGAATAAAGCCCATATCTAGCATACGGTCGGCTTCATCCAGCACCAGCACTTCTAGATTAGAAAATTTAACAGCGTTTTGGTTATATAAATCCATTAAACGGCCTGGGGTGGCAACTAAAATATCAACGCCACGGCGCAGCTTCATCATTTGTGGATTAATTTTTACGCCACCAAACACCACCGTCGAACTTAACTTCATGCCTTTACTATAGGTGGCAACACTTTCAGCTACCTGAGCAGCAAGTTCGCGGGTTGGCGTTAAAATTAATGCGCGCGCTTGATTCGCGCCAGCAGGCTTACCAGCCGCTAGGCGTTCTAAGATGGGCAGGGTAAAACCAGCCGTTTTACCTGTGCCTGTTTGTGCGGCTGCCATGACATCTTTACCGGCCATAATGGCTGGGATGGCTTGGGCTTGAATCGGGGTTGGGTTGGTATAACCCTGCTCTTTAAGAGCATCAAGAATCGGGGTGCTTAGACCCAGAGTAGAAAAACTCATGTAGGGAGAAATCTCGGTAACTTACAGAAAAAAATACGTAAACAGCCTGTGTTGACAGGCGGGAAGCGCAAGCTTACAGGAATAAGGGTTATAAAGATAACCTAATTAGTTTTTCGACCTTTGGCGGCTGGTCTGCTGGCTAGGCGGTGTTATACTTGCCCGCAACAAAATCAGATGAAGAAGAGGACCGCGTTTATGACCGTCATCCGCCAGGAAGACTTAATTCAGAGTGTTGCCGATGCTCTGCAATTTATTTCTTATTATCACCCTAAAGATTTTATTGAATCACTAAATACTGCCTATGAGCGTGAAGAGTCGCCAGCGGCTAAAGATGCTATGGCGCAAATTCTAATTAATTCACGCATGTGCGCTATGGGTCACCGCCCTATCTGCCAAGATACCGGCATAGTTACGGTGTTTTTAGAAGTGGGTATGGATGTGCGTTGGGATGGCGCTACCCTGAGCGTTGAAGACATGGTTAATGAAGGGGTGCGTAAAGCTTACCTGCTACCCGACAACGTTTTGCGTGCTTCAGTATTGGCCGACCCTGACGGTAAGCGGGCTAATACCAAAGACAATACGCCAGCCATTATTCATGTAAAACTGGTTCCTGGTAGCAAGGTTGAAGTACACGTAGCAGCTAAGGGTGGCGGTTCTGAAGCCAAGTCACATTTTGCTATGTTGAACCCTTCCGATAGCGTGGTTGACTGGGTATTAGAGCAAATTCCAAAAATGGGTGCGGGCTGGTGTCCACCCGGTATGCTAGGTATAGGTATAGGTGGTACGGCAGAAAAGGCTATGCTTCTAGCAAAAGAAGCCTTGCTTGAGCCTATTGATATTCAAGACTTGCAAAAACGTGGCGCAAGCAATCGCCCAGAAGAGTTGCGTTTAGAATTATTCGACAAGATTAACCAGCTAGGTGTGGGCGCTCAGGGCTTAGGTGGTTTAACAACCGTTTTAGATGTAAAAGTTAAAGACTACCCAACCCACGCGGCCAACAAGCCAGTTGCAATTATTCCTAACTGTGCAGCAACTCGCCACACTCACTTCACCCTAGATGGTTCTGGGCCAGCAGTTTTAGAAGCACCCAAGCTAGAAGACTGGCCAGAAGTGACTCGTGAAGCGGGCGCTGATGTTAAGCGTATTAACTTAAATACAGTTACACGAGAAGAAGTTAAAGACCTAAAACCCGGTGATGTGGTTTTGCTCTCGGGCAAAATGCTGACTGGTCGTGATGCTGCCCATAAGCGCATGGTTGATATGATCAACAAGGGCGAAGAGCTACCGGTTGATTTAAAAGGCAAGTTTATCTACTACGTTGGCCCAGTAGACCCAGTGCGTGATGAAGTTGTTGGACCAGCCGGCCCCACAACCGCAACACGTATGGATAAGTTTACCCGTACCGTATTAGAAAAAACTGGCTTGCTAGGCATGATAGGTAAGTCTGAACGCGGCCCTATGGGTATAGATGCCATTCGTGATAACCAAGCCGTTTACCTAATGGCAGTCGGTGGTGCAGCTTATTTGGTTGCTCAGGCAATTAAACATGCCAAGGTGCTGGCTTTTGAAGACTTGGGGATGGAAGCTATCTACGAGTTCGATGTGGAAGACATGCCAGTCACGGTTGCAGTGGATGTTAAAGGTGATTCTATCCATACCCTTGGCCCAGCCAAGTGGAAAGATATTATTGCTAAGGATGCAGCTAAGAAGTAATTAGCAATTAACCCCAAGGAGGGGGTTATTTTTGGAAGGTTTATGAAACTTATTTATAAGGGCTTGCGCCCTTTAGTGCTAACCAGTAGTTTTTTATTGCTTATTGCACTAAGCCTAGTTATTGCTGGTTGTGGATTTTCTTTACCTAAAAATACGGGCGACTATTCAACTGCCTTACCGCCGGCTGAGGAAGGACGACTGGCAACTGCTACTAGGCAGATGATGACAGAAAACCCTAGTTTAACTGGCGTAGTGCCTTTGTCGAACGGAGCTGATGCCTTTGCCGCACGCATGTTGTTAGCCGATGCTGCAACCTCTTCTATTGATACCCAGTATTATATTTGGCGTGCTGATTTAACGGGTTATTTATTATTAGACAGATTAAAACAAGCTGCCGACCGAGGTGTTAGGGTTCGTCTGCTGCTTGATGATCATGGTACTTCAGGTTTAGATCCAGAAATTGCTGCCTTAGATGCGCACCCTAATATTGAAGTGCGTTTATGGAACCCTTTTAATTTACGAACTTTTAAGCTGCTTTCCTTCACTTTTGATTTTTTTCGTTTAAATCGCCGTATGCACAACAAAAGCTTCACTGTCGATGGTCATGTCAGTGTCTTGGGTGGACGCAATGTGGGCGATGAATATTTTAGTACCGGCGAAACACCTCTGTTTGTTGATTTAGATGTGCTAGTTGCAGGTAAGGTAGTGCCTGTCATTTCACAAGACTTTGATAATTATTGGAATAGCCCTTCATCTTACCCTGCAAATTTAGTTATTAAAAAAGCCAATCAACCAGAGTTAATTAGTAAAAAACTTGACTACTACAGCCACACTAAACAAATGGCTGAGTATCGAGAACTACTAGAGCAAACAGAAGTTGTAGCTAGGCTTACTGCTGGCGACCTAGCCATGGAGTGGACACAAGCCACCTTAGTAAGCGACAGTCCAGCTAAGGGGCAGGGTGCTTTGCCTAGAGAAAAACTACTAGGCGGTCACCTACTTAAAGCGGTGGGTAACATAGAGGAGCGCTTTGATGGTGTTTCACCCTATTTTGTGCCGGGCAAAGAAGGGGTTGAAGCCTTTACCACGCTTAAACAGCGGGGCGTTAATCTACGCATGTTAACCAACTCTTTAGAAGCCACAGATGTGGTTGCTGTTCATGCTGGTTATGCTAAACGTCGTAAAAAACTACTAGCCGGTGGTGTTGAGCTTTTTGAGCTACGCCGTCAGGTAGAAGGCGCCGACGAAGTAAGCAGCAAGTTAGGCCCTTTTGGTTCTTCTGGTGCAAGCTTACATGCCAAAACCTTTGCTGTAGATGGCAAACGAATTTTTGTGGGTTCGTTTAACTTCGATCCACGTTCGGCCCGTTTAAATACAGAAATGGGCTTGCTGATTGACAGTGAATACCTAGCAGGAGCGCTGCATACTGCTTTTGATTCAGGTTTGGCTGGTGCGGCTTGGCAGGTTCAAGAAGATAAAGGTAAGTTAGTTTGGGTAGATCCTAGCAATGATGCAGTACAACCTTTGACCAAAGAACCTGGCATTAGTTTTTGGCGAAGTATTAGCCTAACCGTTATTGGTTGGCTTCCTGTTGAGTGGTTGCTCTAGGCATTATCTATCCTTTGCTGCTTCATGTTATCCTTAGCAAATTAATTTTCTTTCAGCGGCTGCGGTAGCAAGCTTATGGGTTATCAGGTTTTAGCGCGAAAATGGCGCCCGAAAAATTTTCATCAGTTGGTGGGGCAAGATCACGTTAGTCGAGCGTTAGTTAATGCACTCGATACTGACCGTCTACACCATGCCTATTTATTTACCGGTACACGTGGGGTTGGTAAAACCACCTTGGCACGTATTTTGGCCAAGTGCCTTAATTGCGAAACAGGTGTTACTAGCGAGCCTTGTGGGGTTTGTTCCACCTGTGAGGCGATAGATACTGGGCGTTTTGTCGATTTAATTGAAGTGGATGCTGCTAGCCGAACCAAGGTTGAAGACACACGCGAACTACTCGATAACGTACAATATGCACCGACTCAAGGTCGATTCAAAGTCTACCTAATTGATGAAGTGCACATGCTCTCTACTCATAGTTTTAATGCTCTGTTAAAAACTCTGGAAGAACCACCACCCCATGTTAAGTTTTTATTAGCTACTACCGACCCACAAAAATTACCTGCCACGGTTTTATCGCGCTGTTTGCAGTTTCAATTAAAAAACATGCCAGCAGAGCGGGTAGTTGAGCACCTGCGTTATCTTTTAGCAGAAGAAAAAGTTGGCTTTGATGAAGCCTCTTTATGGCTATTAGGCCGTGCTGCCGATGGCTCTATGCGAGATGCGCTAAGTTTGACAGACCAAGCCATTGCTTTTGGGCAGGGTAATTTGGTGGTTGATCAGGTTGCTAGCATGTTGGGTGTGTTAGACCACCAGCACCTCTTAGGTTTATTACGTGCTCTGGTGCATCACAACCCAAGTGAGTTAATGGCAGTTGTTGGTACACTTGCTGAACAAGCCCCTGACTTTGCAGCCGTACTACAAGATTTGGCTAGTCTTTTACACCGTTTAACTCTAGCGCAGGTAGTGCCTGATGCTTTGCCAGAAGACCAGCTTGATAGAGAAGAGCTCCTTCAGTTAGCTGCCAGTCTGCCAGCTGAAGAAGTACAGCTTTATTATCAACTAGCCATAGAAGGTCGCAGAGATTTACCGTTAGCGCCCGACCCACGCACTGGGTTAGAAATGACTTTGCTTCGTATGTTGGCTTTCCGCCCGCAAGGTATTCCAGAACTACCTGAGCAACCGCTAACCCCAAAGAACCAAGCCCCTGAAGCTAAGTTAACAGAAGCTAAGCCTCTAGCTAGTACTGAACCAGCTGCTCAGGGGCAACAAATTAAAGCACCAAAAACAACCGAAGCACCCAAAATAACACCTGAATTAAGTGTAGCTGAACCTCAGGCAACTATGCAGGTCAGTGAGCCGCCGCCTGTTCAGCAAGCTGCGGTACAAGCGGTAGCACCACCAGTAACCGCTCCAGCTGTTTCACCAGAGCAAGCTACAAGCCTGTACAATAATGAAGACTGGTTGCAACTATTTGATCGGTTAGAATTACAAGGTTGGGCGGCTACACAGGTTCGCAACCTTTGTTTGCTAGAAAGGCAAGGAAACAGCCTACATTTTGCAGCACCTGCACAGGCTTTAGCTTTTATTAATGAAGATTTAAAAGCCAGTATAAAAGATCAGTTACAAAAGCTACTAAACACAGATTTAGAATTAACGTTTGAAGCAAGAGACCCCTTACCCTTCGACAATATTTCTATACGTCGAGAGAAATTACGGGGGCAGCTACTCAACAACACCCTTGAGTCTTTTCAGCAGCACCCTCATATACAAGTATTGCAACAAGCTTTTGATGTCGAGTTAAATGTACAAAGTGTTGTTCCAGCAGCTTGGTTAGAAGAAAATAAACTCCATTAACTTAAAATAGAGGCTAAGAATGTTTAAAGGTATGGGTGATATGGGCAAACTAATGAAGCAAGCCCAAGAAATGCAAGGCAAAATGCAGCAGCTGCAAGAAGAAGCAGCTAATGCTACGGCAGTCGGTGAGTCAGGCGCAGGCTTAATAAAAGTTACCATGACGGGTCGCCACGATGTACGTAAAGTCGAAATTGATGACAGCCTAATGCAAGAAGACAAAGAAATTTTAGAAGACTTGCTAGCCGCAGCAGTCAATGATGCTGTTCGCAAGGTCGAGCAAATCAGCAAAGAAAAAATGGCAGGCCTAACGGGTGGTATGGATTTACCCCCTGGCTTTAAGATGCCCTTTTAATCACCATGCAATTTAGCCCTTTAATAGAAGAGCTTATACAGGCACTTCGTTGCTTACCCAGTGTTGGGCCTAAAAGCGCCCAGCGCATGGCTTTACAGCTATTAGAAAGAGACCGTGCTGGGGGCAAGCGTTTAGCCGAGGTATTGCAACGCAGCATGGAAGAAGTGGGTCATTGCACTAGCTGTCGCACCCTCACAGAAGAAAACTTGTGCAAAATTTGCACCAGTGGGCGGCGTAATGACAAGGTGCTGTGTGTGGTAGAAACACCGGCAGACATGTTGGCACTAGAGCAAAGCGGTGTTTATGATGGCCGCTACTTTGTTCTTCTAGGCCACTTGTCACCCTTGGCAGGCATAGGCCCAGATGATTTGGGTTTTGATGAACTGGTTGAAAAGCTACGCAGTCAACCAGTAGAAGAGGTTATTTTAGCCACTAACCCAACCTTAGAAGGGGAGACAACGGCTCAGTATTTACTTGAGCTTTTATCTTCCTTACCAATTAAAGTGACTCACCTTGCTCAGGGTATCCCCTTGGGTGGTGAGCTTGAATATCTGGATGGCGGTACTCTGTCACGCGCTTTTTCGGGCCGTCAGGGTTTTGCTTCCGTTAAGGAAACCAACGGATGAGTTTTGACCGTATCTGGGTTGATGATCTACAACACTTAGAAGCATTATGTACTGGCTGGCAAACACTTGATGAGCTAGCCATGGATACTGAATTTATTCGTACTGATACCTTTTTTCCTCGCCCAGCACTTTTGCAAATTGGTGATGGTAAGGCGAGCTATTTATTAGATGTGCTAACTTTGGGTCGCCCAGAATGCCTACGCAACCTGTTAGTAACTGGCCCGCTAAAAGTTTTTCATAGCTGTTCAGAAGATTTAGAAATGCTACAGCATTGGCTAGGCGTTTTACCCAACCCTTTGGTTGATACCCAACTAGCGGTTAGCCTAGTTGAAGGTGATTCTGCCATGGGTTACCAGCGTATGGTAGAAAAATACCTAGGCATTTTATTAGATAAGGGCGAAACCCGCTCCGACTGGTTACAACGCCCTTTGACTGAATCACAACAGCTTTATGCTGCGCAAGATGTAGAATATTTATTACCTATCTGGCACAAGTTAAAAGAAAAACTGCAGGAGCAGGGTCAGTTAGAAATTTTAAATGAAGAAAGCCGTTGGCTGCTAGAAGAAGCGATGGAGTACCACCCACAAGATGCCTGGCAGCGGTGCAAACAAGCTTGGCGTTTAGATGCACGTCAACTCGCTGTGTTGCAAGCTCTAGCTAGCTGGCGCGATGAAAAAGCACGCCAGCTAGACAAACCACGTAATCGGGTAGCTAGTGAAGCACAGTTGCAGCTGTTAGCCGAAAAGCAGCCACTCAGCCAAGAAGACTTCTCTAAAATTAATGAAATTGCACTGGGTTGGGTAAAGCGCCATGGTCAAGATGTTATTTATGCCATTAAACAAGCATTAAGTATTCCTGAAGCGTTACTACCTACGCCCCTGTCTTCACCTAGATCCCCAGAATACAAGGCAGCTCGTAAGCAGCTTAAAAAAGCTTTAACCGATTTAGCAAAGCAGCTGCAAGTACCTACAGAAATGCTAGCAAAGCGCAAGCAAACGGATGAATGGCTACAAGCCTTAACTCAAAAACAGTTACCAGAAGTACCAGAAAACTGGCCAGTCTGGCGACGCACAGCCATTGAAGAACTGATGAAACACTTGTTAGTTGAAGGTGAAAAATAGTGAAAATTATCACTGAGGTCTACCTCAGTAGTCTTAAAGATGAAATGTACCTTTATGTAGATAAAAAGCGTGGTTTAAAAGCAGTGCCAGAAGAACTAATGACCCTTTTTGGCAAACCAAAACCCGTATTTACTTTTTTGCTAACACCCGAAAAGAAGCTCGCAAGAGCAGAAGCCAGTACCATCTGTAAGCAATTAATGACCCAAGGTTATTATTTGCAAATGCCGCCTCCGCGTGAAGAATACCTGTTAGACCTTTACCGTGTACCTACCGAGGCACGTTATTAATGGCGGCTAATGTTGAACCTCAGCTGCGTTCTAAGTTTTGGCAACTACCCTTAACTGAATTAAATAATTCAGAATGGGAAGCCTTGTGTGATGGGTGTGGGCGCTGTTGTTTGCATAAGCTTCAAGATGAGGAAGATGACCAACTTTATTATACGGATGTTGCTTGTAAGCTATTAGATTTAGAAACTTGCCGATGCAAACATTACGCTGACAGAATTAAATACGTACCCGATTGCATGTCAATTCGTGAAGAGGGTCAGGCGGTTTATGCACTTTTACCATCTAGCTGTGCTTACCGTTTACGTAATGAAAATCAGCCACTACCCCTATGGCATCCTCTATTAACAGGCAGTAGCGATGCTATGTATACTTTGGGAATTAGTATAAGAGGGCAGGTGATATCTGAAGAAACGATAGAAGATGATGCAATAGAAGAACGTATAATTCAGTGGATAGACTAGAAAAGATATAAAAAAACGTTACACCTTGCTGCTTTTCTTCTGCTGCCGACACCACTAGTATTAACCCTTTATAATTGAATTAAATAAGATCACCTAAGGCAGAAATAGTCATCTATGGATAATCTCATTGTTCTTAGCTGGTTGGCCTACTTTATAAGTTCTGCTTTTTTGATGCTGGCAAGCTGGAAACTTTTGTTTTGGCTACCCTTCACCCTAAAAGTAGGTGTGCTTTTAAGCCAACTCGCTATTTTGCTGGTGCCTACAGCTGTAGACGCTACCGCCAAAGCTCCGGCATTTATTGTGCTGGTTATTGACTTGCTTTCACGTTTACCTTTAAGTGAAGCACTTACAAAAGCAGCACCTCTGGTTGCAGCCCTTGTTTTAGTCTGGCCTGTTGCTTTGGTTTGGGGATGGTTAAGAGCACGTCATCTTAATTTAGTAGCACAAAAAGAAGCAGCAGATTCAGAAACTAACTAACCCTTATTTAAGTTACTCATAGGAAAATTGCGTTATGGTCGGATTCGTCTTAGTACTTACCTTTGTTATGCTGGTCGCAGGTGTGTTTGGTGGCTTGGTTAACTTTTACCTACTTAACCAAAACAACCGAGACACCACAGCAATGTTACGTAGTGTTGTTGTGGGCGTGGGCGCTGCATTTTTAGTACCCGTACTGCTAGATCTAGTAGGCAGCAGTATCGTAACGCAAAGTCAGAACGATCCTGGCCAGCTGCTTATTTATACCGGTTTATGTTTAATTGCAGCTATTGCCTCCCGCGTAGTGGTAACTAACAAACTAGACCGTACACTCTTAGCAGCCGATAGCGCTAAATCTGGTGTAGAAGACTTACGTGTACAGGTTAAACAATTACAACAATCCATTTTGCCACTTATTGAAACAGAAACAGAAATGGAATTAGCCCGTGATGAAGAACAAGAACTGCTCGACAGTTTAGATGTAGCTTCTACACAAGTACTTAAAGCTTTAGGCACTGGCCGTTATATTTTCCGTACTCAAGAGAGCTTGTTAAAAGAGTTAGAACTAGAAGATAACGACATTATTAAGTCGCTTAATGTGCTTATGACAAAAGGTTTAACAAGCAAAGTTAACTCTAGCTGGGGTTTGCGTTGGCACTTAACAGAGCGTGGCCGTCATCTTGCTGAAGTCAGTGTGTAATTAGACTTTCAAGCACTCGCTTGGGTAGGGGTGGATCATTGGTTGTGGAGAAAATCATGTTTGGACGCAAGACTGTACAAAAACTATTACTGTTAGTGCTTATAACCGGATTGTTACCCGTCACTAAGGTTTTTGCAGCACAGCCTGATGTGCGCCTAGTGGTTGATATATCTGGCAGCATGAAAAGAACCGACCCTAACAACCTACGCATTCCTGCCACTAATTTATTAATCGACCTACTGCCAGCAGAAAGTAAAGCGGGAATTTGGACTTTTGGTGCTTATGTAAACATGCTAGTGCCGCATGGCGATGCTGATGATGCTTGGCGCAATAATGCACGTAACCTAGCTAAAAAAATAAATTCCGTAGCACTTTTTACCGATATAGAAAATGCAATCGAGCGTTCAAGCTGGGATGCTAACCGCCCCGAGGCTACCACTGAAAAACACATTATTCTTTTATCTGATGGTTTAATTGATAACTCAGAAGCGAGTACAGCAGAGCAACGAGAAGCAGAAAATCAAAAGTCCCGCGACCACCTGCTTAGAGTCATTGTTCCTAGGTTAGCAAAAGCAGGTTATACCATTCATACCTTGGCTTTATCAGACGAAGCCGATCATGACCTAATGGCAACCATGGCACAGCGTACGGGTGGTTTACACGCTATTGCTTATGAAGCTAAAGACTTAATGCCCCTATTGCTGCAAATAATTAACCGCCTAGTACCTAGTGAAGAAGTTCCTTTACAAGATAATCGCTTCTTAATTGACCCCACAATAGATGAATTTACTCTATTAGTGTTTCATGGGTCAGGTGCTTCCGTTACCCTGCATAACCCTGCTGGTGAAGCCTTTGCGCGTTCCTCATCTAATGATGCAATGCGCTGGCATGGCAATGATCGCTACACCATGATTACGGTAAAAAAACCAGCCGCTGGTGAATGGTATATAGAAACACCAGAACACCCAGATAACCGAGTGACGGTTATCTCAGATATACGCTTCCACTCAACTAGCTTACCACCCACAATTTATCGTGGTTATCCGCAAAATGTAGAAGCTTGGTTTAGTGAAGAAGGTAAGTTAATAAACAGACGTGAGTTTTTATCCCTGCTAGATGTAAAAGCCACCAACCAAAAAGGTGCTCAGCTACTTGGTGAGTTCGCCATGCCCTTGGCAGGAAATAAACCCCACTATCAATTTACTTTTAGTGAGTTCCCTCAGCTAGGCGAGCAGATGCTAAAAATAGAGGTGGATGGCCGTACTTTCTTACGCCAAGTAACCCACAGTTTTAATGTTCAAGATATAGTTGCCGCCAGCTTGCAGCTACCCGATGACGGCAGTAACCCAAGGGTTATTTTGCGTGCCCAGCACCCAGACTTAAAGCCTGCTGAAGTAAACTTTGATATTAGTGCTAATGGAACACCATTAACCGCTGAATACCGTGGCGACGGCGAATGGAAAGTGGATCTGTCAGCTTTAGATAGAAGCATCACCCAAACCATTAAAGTGCTAGTACAAACTAAAAAGAATAAAACCCCCGTAAATATTCAATTACCCGACTTAATACTTAATGCAGAAGGTAGCCCAACAGCGGAAGCACCAGCAGTTATTCCTAACCCTGTACCTCAGGTAATTGCTACACCTGTCTTGCCCTTAGGTCCACCTGCTGTAGCAGAAGAAGCACAAGCTGTTGTAGAAACTGAACCGCTAGTAGAGGTTGACTCAGAAGCAGTACCGGCAACCAGTGAAGCAACGGAAGCTAGTCTTTTCGACCCTATCGAAAGCTGGGATGACCCACGTATGCCTTGGATTTACATTTCCTTAGGTATCGCTAATATACTCTTGTTCTTGGTTGCGTTTTTAATGTACCGCAGCTTTATAAACAAGCGTAAAGCACGTCAAAATTCTACCCAAGAAGACGAGCCAGAGCCTTTATTAAGCTTAGATGACTCCTTTGATGATGAGCTAGATGGTTTTGGTGAAGATGATCAGCGTTAATTATTTTTTAGGAAAGGGTTTATTAAAAAGGGCTAGGCTGAATGTGTGAACTGCTAGGCATGAGTGCCAATGTACCTACCGATATCACTTTCAGCATGGCAGGATTCTTACAACGAGGGGGAGCAACTGGCCCCCACCGTGATGGATGGGGCGTTGCCTTTTACGAGCAAGAAGGCTATCGGGAATTTAAAGACCCTTTTCCATCCATAGATTCACCTGTAGCAAAAATGCTAATGAGTTACCCAATTAAAAGCCGCATAGTCATTAGCCATATTCGCCAAGCCAATGTGGGTGGCGTTAGCTTAGGTAATACGCATCCCTTTTCAAGAGAACTGTGGGGGCGGCACTGGTGCTACGCTCATAATGGGCAGTTAGCTAACTTTAAAGATCATTTACCCTTAACTTATTACAAGCCAACTGGTCAAACAGACAGTGAGTGGGCTTTTTGTTGGCTGATGGGTGAAATTCGTAAAGCTTTTCCTCAACCACCAGAAAACCAAGAAGCACTAGAGCATTTAATTCATAGCTGCTGTGAAAAGTTACGGGCGTTAGGCGTTTTTAATCTGCTTATTTCAGATAGCCAACACCTTTATGCCTACTGCTCAACCAAACTTGCCCACATCACCCGCCGTGCACCCTTTGGGCCGGCCCAGCTAAAAGATACGGAACTAAAAATAGACTTTGCTGCCTGTACTACGCCTAAAGATGTTGTCAGCGTAATAGCAACCGAGCCACTAACCCTAGATGAAACCTGGAATGTAATGCAACCAGGAGAACTCGTTGTTTTTGAAAGTGGTGAGCTAGTCACAAGTCGACACAGCCACACCCTACCTAGAATTTAAATCAAGAATTCATATTTAGACTTTAAGCCACCCTCGTTTGAAAAAGAGAGCGTCATGAAATTTACCGGAACAAAAAACTACGTTGCCACTGAAGAACTTCAGCTAGCTGTGAATGCTGCTATCACCCTACAGCGCCCCTTACTCATTAAAGGCGAGCCAGGTACAGGTAAAACACTACTAGCCGAAGAAGTCGCCGCTGCTTTAGATATGCCGTTAATTACCTGGCACGTAAAGTCGACCACCAAAGCCCAGCAAGGCTTGTATGAATACGATGCTGTATCTCGTTTACGTGATTCCCAACTAGGCACCGATAAAGTACACGACATTAGTAACTACATAGTGCCAGGCAAGCTGTGGGAAGCCTTCACTAGCGAAAAGCAGGCAGTATTGCTAATAGATGAAGTTGATAAAGCCGATATTGAATTTCCTAATGACTTGCTATTAGAGCTAGACCGCATGGAATTCTATGTTTACGAAACCCAAGAAACCATAAAAGCGAGTCAACGTCCGCTAGTTATTATTACCTCTAATAATGAAAAAGAACTGCCCGATGCCTTCTTGCGCCGTTGCTTCTTCCACTACATACGTTTTCCAGACAGGGAAACCATGCAGCAAATTGTTGATGTGCATTTCCCTAATGTGCAACAGGAATTAGTAGAAAAAGCACTAGCCGTTTTTTATGACTTACGTGATATAGCTGGCTTAAAGAAAAAGCCCAGCACTTCAGAGCTTGTGGATTGGATAAAATTATTGATGTCCGATGAACTAGCCCGTGATCAGCTCCTTAGCAAAGATGCAAGCAGCAGTGTGCCGCCTTTAAGTGGTGCTTTGGTTAAAAATGAACAAGATGCCGGACTACTAGAGCGCCTAGCCTTTATGATGCGTCGCCAGAATAGTTAATTATGCTAATTGATTTTTTTGAAGAAGTGAGAGCCGCCGGTGTGCCCGCTACACCGCGTGAGCTATTAGATTTAATTCGTGGTTTGCAAGCCGATTTAGCCTTTGCTGAAATTGATGATTTTTACCTTTTAGCCCGTACCTGCCTAGTTAAAGATGAAAAATACTATGATCGCTTCGATCTAGCCTTTTCTAGCTATTTTAAAGGCATAGGCAGCCTAGATGAACTGCTAGAAAAAGTGATTCCAGATGAATGGCTAAGGCAAACCTTTGAAAAGTTTTTAAGTGAAGAAGATCGTAAAAAAATTAAAAGCCTAGGCAGCTTAGAAAAACTAATGGAAGAGTTTAAAAAACGCCTAGAAGAACAAAAAGAACGCCATGCCGGTGGTAGTAAATGGATAGGCACGGGCGGAACCTCACCCTTTGGTCATGGAGGCTATCACCCAGAAGGCATAAGGGTAGGGGGAGAATCTAAAAATCGTAGTGCTGCTAAGGTTTGGGAAAAACGCGAGTTTAGAAATTTTGATGACTCCCTTAGCCTTGGTAATCGTAATATTCAAGTGGCACTCAAGCGCCTACGCCAATTTGCCCGTACTGGTGCAGCAGAAGAACTCGATTTAGACAGTACCATTAAAGCAACTGCGCGTAACGCCGGTTATTTAGATTTAAAAATGGTGCGAGAAAAACACAACTCGGTTAAGGTTTTGTTATTGCTTGATGTTGGTGGTTCTATGGATGATCACATAGAAATGGTCGAGGAACTATTCACTGCCTGCCGAACAGAATTTAAGCACCTAGAGCACTACTATTTTCATAACTGCCTGTATGAATCAGTTTGGAAAGACAACAACCGCCGTTTTAATGAACGCATTCCAACCATGGATTTAATTCATAAATACGGCCCAGATTACAAAGTAATTTTTGTGGGTGATGCCTCTATGTCACCTTATGAAATTGCTGTAGCCGGTGGCAGTGTTGAACATTTTAACCAAGAACCTGGGCAGGTGTGGTTAAAACGAGTCACAAACAACTGGAATAAAACCGTTTGGCTTAACCCTGTGCCTGAAAAATATTGGGGTTACACCCAGTCCATAAGCATGATTAATCAGCTAATGGAAAAACGTATGTACCCTCTTACCATTGAAGGCTTGGATGCTGCCATGAAGGAGCTAGTTAAGTGATCCAAGTGTTACAAACCTTAGCTAACAATAGCTTAGGACGAGACTTTGTCGTAGGTGATCTGCATGGTTATTATGCAGAATTAATGCAGGCGTTAGAGCAGGTGAGTTTTGACTTTACCCAAGACCGCCTGTTGGCCGTAGGTGATTTAATTAACCGAGGCCCCGATTCCTACAACTGCTTGCAACTAGTAAACGAACCTTGGTTTTATTCAGTGCAAGGCAACCATGAACGCCTAATGTTATACAGCCTAGCAGGCAATAAATCAGCCTACCTAGCTTGGCAAAAACATGGTGGAGGCTGGGCCTCCTTGTGCAAGGAAGAAGAACTGCATGACCTGGTAGAACTTATTCAAAACAAAATGCCCCTAGCCCTAGAAGTCAGCCTTGAAGAAGAACGCTTAGGTATAGTGCATGCAGAAGTACCAAAAGATGACTGGAATAGCTTAAGGCAATGGCAGGGCGAAATAACCAGAGAGTTGCTGGATACAACTACGGTATTGCGTAACCGCCTACATAAAAAGCTAGATCACCCAGTTGCCAATATCGATGCTGTAGCCTGTGGTCACACCCTAGTTAAAAAGCCCACCCGTTTAGGTAATGTCAACTACCTAGAAACAGGCATTTGTGCGCCGCAAATGAAGGGTTATTTAACCCTGATAGAAGCCAAGCAACTTTTAGCTACAAATTAAAATACCGTTTATCTAGCGCAGGCTACTGGCCTTGTTTAGCTAAATTCACAGCTTTTAAGCCAATATTAGTGATAAATCTTGCGCTAGATTAAGTTGAACTTAAATAAACTTTAGATCCCTGTCTATTGTAAGTTTTAGTAATTATACTGAATTACCTTTTAAAGATGCATAGGAAGTCTGTCTAATGAACAGTAGCTACCGATTAATGGAGCGCCTTGCTCATATCACAGCTTTCAAAGATACACGGCGGCTGGAGTTAAGTTTACTTAAAACACTACACGAGCTTTTTAAGCCAGATACTCTGTCTTTGGTGAAACTAAATACCAATAATCAGCCGTTAGTTTTGATGCGTTATGATCCAAAAAAAAATCTAATGCAAGATGATGACCCTGCACTTTTAGGTGCTAGCACCGAGTCACTCATCATCAATGCGCTTAATCAAAAAAATTTAAATACTGCAACACCCAGGCAGCGTGAAAAAATATCTGTTTTTCCAGTGCTAGACTTATTTGATCTGAATCTTTGCCTAGTTTTAAATAGCTCTACTGCTTTATCAGCAGATGACATACGCTTAATTCGTAGCTTCCTAGATGTCTATCGTAACTTCTGCTTATTAATTGAAGATGTTCAGACAGATCAGCTTACAGGTCTGCTAAACCGAAAAACCTTTGAAGAAAACTTTCAGCGTATTAGTGAAGAACTTCCAGAAGAAAAGCAAAACCCTGATCCAGCCGATAGGCGTGCCGCAGCTCCAGCTGGTTTGAATGGCTATTGGATGGCAGTGATTGATATAGATGACTTTAAGCGAGTAAACGATACCTTTGGTCATGTGTATGGCGATGAAGTGCTTATTTTGCTGGCGCGACTAATGAAAGCTTGTTTTCGCACCAACGATCTACTCTACCGTTTTGGTGGCGAAGAGTTTGTTGTTATCGCCCAGTGTCAAAACTTAGAAAGCGCCCAGTTTGCTTTCGAGCGGCTGCGTAAAACTGTAGAAAACTATGATTTTCCGCAAATAGGGCAGGTGACAGTCAGTATTGGTGTAGTACAGCTGCAAACTGGGCTTTTGGCAACACCACTATTTGATCAGGCAGATCAAGCACTTTATCACGTTAAAAATAACGGCAAAAATCAAGTTGCGTTTTATCAAGAGCTAGTTAGCCGTGGGTTAATCAAGCCAGTTAAAACCCTTTTAGGTGAAGTAGAACTCTTCTAACCAGTCTTTTAGCTTGAATAAGCTAGGTTTTAGTTATTAATTAATAAAAACTATCAAACCTATTAAATAAGAGTTTTCTAAATTAGTTAGGTGTTGTGCTAAGGTAGCTACCAGTACCTCAAATCAATTGGAGAAACAACATGAGTGAAGTAACTAATCCTGTGCTACCTGGTTTGAATCAACCTGCACCTGACTTTGAAGCTAAAACAACTTACGGCGTTAAAAAGCTGTCTGACTATAAAGGCAAGTGGTTGGTGTTATTTTCTCACCCTGCTGACTTTACGCCTGTTTGTACTACTGAATTTATGGCCTTTGCTAAGTACCACCCTCAATTCCAAGAATTGAACTGTGAACTGTTGGGTCTATCCATTGATAGTTACTACTCCCACGTTGCTTGGGTGCGTAACATTAAAGAAAAATTTGGGGTGGAAATTCCTTTCCCAATCATTGAAGACTTGTCGATGAAAGTAGCCAATGCTTACGGCATGATTCAGCCAGGTGCATCAGATACTTCGGCAGTACGTTCGACTTATATCATTGATGATAAAGGTATTTTGCGTGCGATGGTTTATTACCCCATGACCAATGGCCGTTCAATTCCTGAGTTTTTACGCTTAATTAAAGCGCTACAAACCTCAGACAAACACGGTGTTGCAACCCCAGAAGGTTGGGAGCCAGGTGATAAGGTGATTGTACCGCCACCCGCCGATGCTGATGCTGCCGATGCGCGTGAAGGCGAAGGCTATGAATGTGTTGATTGGTACTTCTGTAAAAAAGACCTAGACCTATAAGCTTTAGCGTCTTTAAATTTAACCCCAGTAGAAGCTAGCCTCTACTGGGGTTTTTACTTTTTACGGCTGTAATTAACCGATAGTAATTTTAGGCAGGGTGGGTGCTTCTAATATAGCTTTTTCTGTTGGGGCAATAACAGTTGCCGTACCTAAAACTACTTTCTCATCTTTTTGGTTGGTTACTAGGCAGTCAAGAATAACAACATTCTTTTCCTTTTTTTCTTTTACAGTTAGTTGAACGGTTAAAGTGTCACCTAGCTTTACAGGGCGACGAAAGCTTAAATCTTGTCCCATATAAATAGTGCCAGGTCCTGGTAGGGTGGTTGCTAAAGCAGCAGAAATAAGTGAACCAGACCACATGCCATGCGCAATTTGTTCACCAAACATCGTGGTTTTGGCAAAGTCTGCATCCAGATGAACAGGGTTAACATCACCCGATACGGCTGCAAAAAGCACCAGCTCTTTTTCGGTTAAGGTTTTTTCAAAGATTGCTGAATCACCAAGGCTTAGTGTGTCGTAGGGGCGGTTTTCTAGGGTACTCATGGATAATTCCTTATAATTTATAAGCTAAATTTGTTGGCATAATAGGGTAACTCTTGGCATCATTGAAAACTAGTCGAGCGTTTGCTTGGCTAGTTGCAATTCGACAAGAGTCGTATGTTTTTACGCAGCAGCCTAAGGCTAAATATCTTAATGTAATTTTTTTACAAAAGCATGACGTTTTTACCCTGATAATTATTAATAGAGGCCACCACATGCAGCACACTAACATTTACAACCTGGGGCTAAATCAAAATGCAGCAAACTTTGCTGCTTTAACGCCAATTTCATTTTTACAGCGTTCGGCCAGTATTTTTCCTAATCATGTTGCACAAATTCACCATGATATGAAAATTACTTGGGCAGAAACTTACAAGCGTTGTGTGCGCTTAGCATCTGCTTTAAACAAGGTTGGTATAGCAGAAGGTGATACGGTTGCTTTTATTGCGCCTAATATAGTGCCTGTATTTGAAGCCCACTTCGGTGTGCCTATGTGTGGCGCGGTTTTAAATGCTATTAATACCCGCTTAGATGCTGAAGCCATTTCTTTTATTTTGCAGCATGCCGAAGCAAAAATTATTTTTGTAGACCGTGAGTTTTCTGAAGTTGCTTCACGTGCAATTAAAATGCTGGGTGCTAATCGTCCACGTATTATTCATATAGATGACCCTTTTTATGAAGGTGGGCAGTTAATTGGTGAAATGGACTATGAAGCCTTTTTAGCCACAGGTGATGAAGATTTTGCCTATAAAGTACCAAGTGATGAGTGGGATGCTATAACGCTTAACTACACTTCTGGTACCACAGGTAATCCTAAGGGTGTGGTTTACCACCACCGTGGCGCTTACCTGAATGCGGTTTCTAATGCCGTTTCTTGGGATATGGGCGATCACCCTGTTTATTTGTGGACGCTACCCATGTTCCACTGCAATGGCTGGTGTTTCCCTTGGACAATAGCCGCTACAGCGGGTACGAGCGTGAGTCTTCGTCATGTACGTGCTGATGACATTTATAACTCGATTCGTGACAATAAAGTGGGCTACTTCTGTGGCGCACCCATTGTTTTGAATATGTTGAACAATGCTGATGAAGCGCTTAAAGCGGGCATTGACCATGAAGTTAAAGTAATGACTGCTGGTGCACCACCGCCTGCCTCTGTAATTGAAGGCATGGAGTCTATGGGTTTTGTGGTTACTCACGTTTATGGTTTAACAGAAACCTATGGTCCTTGTGTGGTTTGTGCCTGGCATAGCGAATGGGATAGCAAAACACCAACTGAAAAAGCCCGTTTAAAATCTCGCCAAGGTGTTAAATCACCCATGCAAGAAGACCTAATGGTTGCCGACCCTGAAACCATGGTTCCTGTGCCTAAAGATGGTAAAACCCTTGGTGAAATCTTTATGCGCGGCAACCTAGTAATGAAAGGCTATTTAAAAAACCCACGTGCTACGGAAGAAGCTTTCCAAGGTGGCTGGTTCCGCTCAGGTGACCTGGCTGTTTGGCATGCCGATACTTATGTAGAAATTAAAGACCGTTCTAAAGACATTATTATTTCTGGTGGAGAGAACATTTCTTCAGTGGAGGTTGAAGATGTGCTTTACCGTCACCCTGATGTTTCTGAAGCTGCGGTTGTGGCACGTCCTGATGAAAAATGGGGTGAAACGCCCTGTGCCTTTATTACCCTAAAACCAGGTTCTAAAGTAACTGAACAAGACATTATGGACTTCTGCCGTGAAAACATGGCCGGATTTAAAACACCCAAAACGGTTGTTTTCTGCGAATTGCCTAAAACTTCAACCGGTAAAATTCAGAAGTTTGTTTTAAGAGATCAGGTTAAAGAGCTGTAATTTAAGCCTTTTTTGCCTTACAGCAAATTCAAGCCAGCCTTAGGGCTGGCTTTTTTTTATCACTACGGGTTATAGTAAACAAGCGTTTGAATTGATGTGTGTGCTAGTTAATTAACTAGACTTAAAGTCAGCACGTCACTTGCTAATCAACAATAATAAGCTGGCGAGGTTTGGTATGACAGAAATCGATATGAGTCGTTATGAGTCGGTATTACAGGTATTTGATGAGTCCTGTGCGCGTTTTGCAGACCGGCCAGCCTTTACCTGTATGGGTAAAACGATTACTTATGGACAGTTAGAAGAAAAAAGTCGCTACTTTGCCGCCTACTTACAAAATAATACGGACCTTAAAGAAGGTGATCGCATAGCGATTCAATTACCTAATACTTTAATGTTCCCTGTTGCAGTGTTCGGTGCCTTAAGGGCGGGTTTAGTGGTAGTAAATACCAACCCTCTTTATTCAGAAAGAGAGATGGAGCACCAGTTTAATGACTCAGGTGCAAGAGCCATTGTTGTATTGGCTAATATGGCACGTAGTGTACAAAAGGTATTGCGTTTAACTAACCTCAAGCATGTATTTGTAACTGAATTGGGTGATATGCACCCCTTCATTAAGCGCCATGCCATTAATAAGGTAGTTAAGTATGTTAAGAAGATGGTGCCAGCCTACCGTTTACCCTATGCCATACCTTTTCGTAAAGCCTTACACTTGGGTCGTAAAGGCCACTGGGTTCCTACCAGAGCAAAGCTAGAAGATATCGCTATTTTACAATACACAGGCGGTACAACAGGTGTAGCTAAGGGAGCGATGCTAAGCCACAAAAACCTAGTAGCAAATATGTTGCAGGCCAGGGGAGTAATCGATAGCGTACTCAATGAAGGTGGTGAAACTGTCGTTGCGCCCTTGCCTATGTACCATATTTACACTTTTACGGTTAACTGCATGGTGATGATGGAACAGGGTAATCATTCCTTGTTAATTACCAACCCACGTGATTTACCTAATTTTGTAAAAGAACTTAAAAACAACCACTTTACTGGCTTTGTAGGTTTAAACACCCTGTTTGTTGCCCTGTGTAACCGTGACGACTTTAAAGCGCTCGACTTTAGTAGTTTAAAACTAACCATTTCAGGTGGTATGGCACTCACTAAAACAGCCGCTGAGCAATGGAAAGCAGTAACAGGAAGCGATATTGCTGAAGGCTATGGCTTAACAGAAACCTCCCCCGTCGCTACCTTCAACCCACTAAGAGCCATTCAACTTGGCAGTATTGGTAAGCCGGTGGGTAGTACCGAAATTAAAGTTATTGATGAAAATGGCAGAAGTCTAGCCACAGGTGAGGCCGGTGAGCTCTGCATTCGCGGCCCTCAAGTAATGAAAGGCTATTGGCAGCAGCCAGAGGAAACAGCCAAAGTTCTAACGGCTGATGGTTGGTTTCGTACTGGTGATGTTGCGGTTATTCAAGACGATGGTTACGTTCGCATTGTAGACCGTAAAAAAGACATGATTAATATGTCTGGCTTTAATGTTTACCCTAATGAAATAGAAGATGTTATTGCCTCTCACCCTGATGTGCTTGAAGTGGCTGCTATAGGCGTGCCTGATGAGAAAAGTGGTGAAGCCGTTAAAGTCTTTATTGTTTCTCGTTCTGGTAATTTAACAGTCAAGGAAGTGCGTGAGTGGTGCAAAAAACGCTTAACTGCTTACAAAGTGCCACGCCATTTTGAATTCAGAGATGAATTACCTAAAACAAACGTTGGTAAGGTGTTGCGTAGGCAACTACGTGATGAAGCTAACTAGTTTCAGTTATACTAGTCGGCTTTAAGTTACCAAAGAGCCACCATGTTTAAGTCGGAACAAGCGTTATTGCAGCAATGCCTGCTAAAAGATGTACACCCCTTTAGCAGGCAGCTACATAAACTGCGAAAACTGGCTGGTCAGCCTAGTGCGGCTAGCCAGCAAGCTAAGTTAAGAGCCAAGCTAGAAGCCTCGGTTGCTAAAGTTGAGCAGCATAGAACGGTTTGGCCTAAGCTAAATTATCCAGACTTACCCGTTAGTGAACACCGCGAAAAAATTCTTGCAGCACTCAAAGAAAACCAAGTCTTAGTAATAGCCGGTGAAACGGGTTCAGGTAAAACCACCCAGTTACCTAAAATTTGCCTAGAACTTGGCTTAGGGGCGCGGGGTTTAATTGGTCATACCCAACCAAGACGTTTAGCCGCCCGTTCGGTTGCCCAGCGTTTGGCTGAAGAGCTAGCAGTGCCTTTAGGTGAGCAGGTGGGCTACCAAGTCCGTTTTCACGATCAGCAAAGCGATAACACGCTGATTAAGCTAATGACCGATGGTATTTTACTGGCAGAAACGCAAAAAGACCCTTTTCTAAACCGCTATGAAGTCATCATTATTGATGAAGCGCATGAGCGCAGCTTAAATATTGATTTCTTACTCGGTTATTTAAAGCGCATTCTGCCACGCCGTCCTGATTTAAAAGTCATTATTACCTCGGCCACCATCGACCTAGAGCGCTTTTCAAAACATTTTAATGATTGCCCAATTATTGAAG
This sequence comes from Marinospirillum minutulum DSM 6287, assembly GCF_000422325.1. Classification (GTDB taxonomy): domain Bacteria; phylum Pseudomonadota; class Gammaproteobacteria; order Pseudomonadales; family Halomonadaceae; genus Marinospirillum; species Marinospirillum minutulum. The sequence continues at coordinate 16,442 of NZ_AULO01000008.1, read as the reverse complement.
TCTCTGGCCGCACTTATCCGGTGCAGTTGGAATACCAGCCGCTATTAACCGACGACCCAGACACCGCCGATTTAACCTTACAGCAGGGTGTTTTGCAGGCATTAGAAAGCATAGAAAATGCCGAAGCCAGTAAAGGCTGGCTGCATGGCCCAAGGGATGTGTTAATTTTCTTGCCGGGCGAGCGTGAAATTCGTGAAATGGCGCATGAAATACGCAAAGCACAAAACTTTGGGCAGTTTCGCCATACCCAAGTGTTACCCCTTTATGCTCGTCTTCCCGCAGGCGAGCAGCAAAAAATCTTCCAACCCTCTAACCAGCGCAAGGTGGTTTTAGCCACTAACGTCGCTGAAACCTCGCTAACTGTGCCAGGCATTCGTTATGTAATTGACCCAGGCATTGCCAGAATTAGCCGTTATAGCGTGCGAGCCGGTGTGCAGCGCCTTCCTATCGAGGCAATTTCTCAAGCCAGTGCTAATCAGCGTGCTGGGCGTTGTGGCCGTGTGGCAGAAGGTTTGTGCATTCGTTTGTACAGCGAGGAGGATTTTAATGGCCGCCCTTCATTTACAGAACCCGAAATACGCCGCACCAACCTAGCTGCGGTTATTCTGCAAATGTTGTCTTTAAAGCTTGGCAACATTGAAGATTTTTCTTTTTTAGAGCCACCCGATAGCCGCACCATTAAAGACGGTTTTCGTTTGCTGTTTGAATTAGGCGCAGTAACGGCTCGCAATGACTTAACCCAGCTAGGGCGAAAGCTGGCGCGTTTGCCGGTTGATCCTCGCCTTGCACGTATGCTGCTGGAAGCTTCACAGCGTGGCAGCTTGCAAGAAGTGTTGATTATTACCTCGGCACTTACCCTGCAAGACCCTAGAGAACGCCCTGTTGAACACCAACAAGCGGCAGACCAAGCCCATGCCCAGTGGGCTGACCCTACTTCTGATTTTGCTGCTTTGGTGAACTTGTGGCGTGCTTATGAAACCCAGCGCCAAGATTTAACCGCCAGTCAGTTGCGTAGTTATTGCAAAAAGAACTTTTTATCTTGGCTGCGGATGCGTGAATGGCGAGACACCCACCACCAATTAAAACTGTTATGCCGTGAAATTGGCTTAAAAGAAAACAGCCAGCCAGCCGATGCAATTGCCCTGCACCAAGCGTTGCTAGCGGGTTTGCTTTCGAACTTGGGGATGCAGCAAGAAAACAAAGAGTTTTTAGGCGCACGTAACCGTAAGTTTTTTGTTCACCCAGGTTCTAAGTTAGCTAAAAAGCCGCCCAAGTGGATTATGGCCTCGGAACTAGTTGAAACCACCCGTTTATTTGCCCGCCTAGTTGCCAAAATAGAGCCAGAATGGGCGGAGCCTTTAGCCGAGCATTTAATTAAGCGTGATTATTCATCACCCCATTGGGAAAAGCGTGCAGCGCGTGTTGCCGCTTATGAAAAAGTAACCCTGTTTGGCTTGCCCTTAGTGGCAGGCCGTAAAATTGACTATGCCAAGCATGACCCAGAACTCTGCCATGAGATTTTTATTCGCTCAGGTTTAGTGGAAGGTAATTACGCCACTAAAGCCCCTTTTATGGCGCACAACCAAGCCTTGTTAGATGAAGTGCTGGTACTGGAAGACAAAGCCCGTAAGCGCGATATTCTGGTCGATGACGAAGTGCTTTACGATTTTTATGCCAGCCGCATACCTGAAGAAATTTGCCGTGGAGCAAGTTTTGAAAGCTGGCGCAAAAAAGAAGAAGCAACCAACCCACAATTATTATTACTAACAAAAGAAGAGCTGCTAGCCCGTACCACCGATGAAATCACCGATGATCTTTTTCCAGATATTTTAACTTGGAAAGGCATTAGCTGGCAGTTGCAATACAACTTCGCCCCCAGCGAAATTGACGATGGCGTGAGTATGCAAGTACCCGTTGCCATGCTTAGCCAGCTACCAGAAACCCGCCTAGAATGGCTAGTGCCAGGGTTATTACGTGAAAAATGTTTGGCGATGATGCGCGGTTTACCTAAGCAGGTGCGTAAGAATTTTGTTCCTTTACCTGATTACATAGATGCTGCTTTACAGGCGCTAGTACCCGATGATTTGCCTTTAGGTAAAGCACTAGGCTTGTTCTTTTATAAAACCACCGGCGTAAAAATAGATGAACAGCTTTGGGAAAGTATAGTTTTACCCGATCACCTTTTAATGAATTTTTACGTGCTGTCAGAAAAAGGTGAAAAATTAGGGCAGGGGCGAGACTTAGCCCAACTACGCAAAAAGTTTGCAGGGCAAATGCAGGCCGCTACCCAAGCCTTAGATTCAGGGCAGTTAAAAGCCAGTGGCGCAACAGATTGGAATTTTGGTGAATTGCCGCAGGTGTTAGAGCAACAACAAGCAGGCGTAAAAATTCAAGCCTTCCCTGCTTTAGTGGATGAAGGCGCAAGTGTCGGCGTTACACTGTTTGATAGCCCAGCCAAAGCACAATTTGCGACAGAAAAAGGCCTAGTGCGTTTAATTCGTTTAAGCCTGCCGCAAAAAGATAAATACCTACAAACCCAGTTACCTGGTTTAGACAAGCTAGCCTTAATGTTTACAAAAATAGGCACACGTCAGGCTTTAATTGATGATTTGTTAAATAGCAGTGTAAGAGAAGTTTTTTTAGCGGATAATGCCGAACTCTGGCCTAGAGATGAAACCGCTTTTCAGGCTTTATTAGAAAAACACCAAGCAGCCTGGGTGCCAGCAGCGACAGAGAAAGTAAAGTTAGCCAAAGCAGCGCTGGAAGCACAAGTGCCCCTAGCGGCTAAATTAAAAGGCAAGTTAGATTTAGCCAGTGCATTAACTTTTCAAGATGCGCGTCGACAATTAAACAGGCTGTTCGTTGTTGGCTTCATTTGGCAAGCAGGTAGCTGGCTAGCTCACTACCCTAGGTACTTAAAAGCTTTAGAAGTACGCCTAGAAAAAGCCAGCAGAGATAGAGTAAGAGATCAGCGTATCGCAGAAGAACTAGAAATCCTCTGGCAAGACTGGGAAAATCGTTATACTGCAATGCAGCAGCAAGGCGAAGTCAGTCAAGCTCTGGCTGATTACCGCTGGTTAATTGAGGAATACCGTGTTTCTCTTTATGCTCAGCAACTAGGAACGCAACAGGTGGTTTCTGCTCGTAGACTAGCAGAAGCTTGGACTAGGCTAGTAACCTAAACGTTTATCTTTTTAGAGTTATTATTTGATGAGTTTATTGCTTTGTACGAGCGTAAGATAATGCCTAGTAACCAGCAGGGAGGTAGGTATGAGTTATAAGAGTGCATTATCCGCTTCTATTGTTAAAGAACGGTTAAATATACCTGTAGCAAATCAACAGTTTGCACACTTGCTACGCATTCACCCAGAACAAGCTTCTGGACAGGCTGTGTTTATGCTGCATGGCTTAATGGATGACGCTAGCTGTTTTCATGATGCAGACACACAAACAGGCTTGGCCTACGTTTTAGCACGCGAGGGTTATGATGTTTATTTAGCTGAGCTAAGAGGCCGTCACCTAGATACTAAATCATTAAGCAACCTAGCATTTGGTGTAGAAGAAGCCCTAGTAGAAGACCTGCCCAAGCTGGTTGCAACCATGAATAAAACGGCTCAGCTAGAAAAACAAATTTGGATAGGGCAGGGTTTTGGAAGCCTGTTGCTGGCTAAGTATTTAGCACGTAACCCAGAAAAACTAACAAACATTCAAACACTAGTGCACTTTAGCCCTTTTCGTGAATCACAACCAACCGGCGCTGTTAAAAGTTTTTGGGTTAATTGGGTGCATAGGCGGGGAGTTAATCTACTGGGTAAGCTTTTGGGTTATATTCCTGCTATAAAGCTCAAATTAGGGCGCTCTAATGAAAGCCTTAATTTTTATCAAGAGGCTTTGTGCTGTTTAAATGGCACCTGGCAAAGCAAAGATAACTTTGACTACCTAAGTGAAGTGAAAAAGCTTGATTGGCCGCCTAGCCTTTATTTTGCCAGTCTGCACAGGTCTTGGCGTGGTAGTGAAACCGATGCTCGGGCTTTTATGTTTGATTTGGGTGATCACAATGCTCGCTTAATTAAGCTAGGTCGCCGTGTTGGAAACCAAAAAAATTACAAGCGTTCTGAACTCTGCTTACATGAAACAGCGGAACAAGATTATTATCCTCTACTCCTTAATTGGCTAAAAGAATTGCCCTAAATATAAATGAGATACTTATGAAACGTGTATTGATAACTGGAACTGGCCTTTTTACCCCTAAGCAAAGCATTAGTAATGAAGAGCTAGTTGCTTCGTTCAATACTTGGGTTACTAATTATAACCAAGAGCACGCAGCTGCTATAGAAGCAGGTGATCTAGAAGCTAAAACACCTTCTAGCGCAGAATTCATTGAAAAAGCATCCGGTATTAAAAGCCGCTTTGTTATGGACAGAGACGGTGTACTTAATCCTGACCGTATGAAGCCCTACCTACCAGAACGCAGCAACGATGAACCTTCAATTCAAGCAGAAATGGCCGTTACTGCTGCTAAAGAAGCTCTAGAAAAAGCAGGTTTGCAGGCTGCTGATATTGATTTAGTTATTCTAGCTTGTTCTAACCCACAGCGTGCTTACCCTGCAGTAGCGGTAGAAGTGCAGCAGCTCTTGGGTGCAGGCGGTTATGCTTATGATATGAACGTGGCTTGCTCTAGTGCCACCTTCGGCATTCAAGCAGGTTATAGCGCCATTCAAGCAGGGCAAGCAAAGCGAGTGCTAATGGTTAACCCTGAAATTTGTAGCGCCCACTTGAATTTTCGTGATCGTGATAGCCACTTTATTTTTGGTGATGCTTGTACAGCGGTTATTTTAGAAGCAGCCGAATTAGCAGAAGGAAAAAAGCATACCTTTGAAGTGTTTGCTTCCAAACTAATAACGCAGTTTTCTAATAATATTCGTAACAATGCTGGTTTTTTAAACCGTTGTGATGAAGCAGGCCTTGGTAAACTAGATAAGCTTTTTGTGCAAGAAGGGCGCAAAGTATTTAAAGAAGTTTGCCCTATGGTCGCAGCCATGATTAGCGAAACGTTGCAGCTAAATAATATTGCTGCCGAAGACTTGTCTCGCCTTTGGTTACATCAGGCTAACCTAAGTATGAATCAATTAATTTCCCGCCGTGTTTTAGGTCGTGAAGCAACGGCTGAAGAAGCACCGGTTATTTTAGACCGCTATGCTAATACCAGCTCGGCAGGTTCAATTATTGCCTTCCATTTGCATAACCACGATTTAAAAGCTGGTGATTTAGGTGTTATTTGCTCTTTTGGTGCAGGTTATTCGGCTGGTTGTTTGTTAGTCCGTAAGGTAGCTTAAGTAGATGCAGCACCCCAAGTATGCTAGTTGGTTAGGTTTGCTGGTTGTTGTGAATTTAATGGGCTGCTCAACTTCTGCACCCAAAGAGCAGCCTAAATACAATGATGACCCTTATGAAAGTTTGAATCGTAAAGTTTTTAGCTTTAACGAAAAGGTCGATGCTTGGGCACTTAAACCGCTAGCCAAGGGCTATAGGTTTATTACGCCTAAGTTTGTACGCCAAGGAGTACAAAACTTTTTTTCTAACCTAGGCGAAACCTCTAATGTTGCCAACAACCTTTTGCAGTTCAAACCCCTAGATGCAGGTAAAGACTTAACCCGCTTTACGCTTAATTCCACTGTGGGTGTTCTAGGTTTGTTTGAAGTGGCAACCCCTTTACTAAGCTTGCAAAGAAGCCAAGAAGATTTTGGGCAAACTTTAAATACTTGGGGTTTACCAGAAGGACCCTACCTAGTTTGGCCTTTTTTAGGTGGGCAAACCTTAAGCCACACAGTTTCTTTGCCTGTTGATTATTACTACCTTAACCCTGTGCCTTATGTTGTTAAAAGCAAAGAAGTGCGTTGGAGTTTAAGTGCTTTGCAGGTTGTACAACTGCGTGAAGGCGTTTTAGATGCAGAACAACTTATAAAAGGTGATCGCTACTCTTTTATTCGTGATGCGTATTTACAGCGTCGTGATTTTCTTGTGAAGGATGGACGTCTTGAGTCTGATCCTTTTTTAGAGGATGATGACTTCTACTTTGATGAAGCTGACTTTGCCGATTAATTGGCTGTTAGTTAAAGCGTAAAGAGGTGTGCATGAGCAAACCAGAGCAAGATGTCGCTTTGGATTACCAGCAACTAGTAGAAGAAAATGCTGAACTAAAAAGATCACTAGAAGCGTTAGAGCAAGATCAACTAGCTGCTTACCAAATGCAACACAGGCTGCTACCAACTAACCTAACCTTGGTTGAAGGTTTTAGGTTAAATTACCTGTTGCAGCCAGCGCTCCACCTCTCGGGTGACTTTCTAGATTTTTGGTCACCCCAACCAAACAAATTGGTTTTTTACATTGCCGATGTCTCAGGTAGTGGTTCTGCTTCGGCACTAGTCACTATTTTGCTTAGGTATTTGCTAAAAAAATACACCAGTCAAGGTGAATTAAGTCCTGCCGAGCTTTGTGCTAGAGTAAATAAAGAATTGTTAGCTTCAGGGTTAGAAAAACACATCACTCTTGTACTTGGCTGTTTAGATATTCCTACTAAAAAACTAAACTACACTTTGGCAGCTCATCTGCCAGTACCTTTAATTGTGGGTGAAAATGAAGTAAAAGAGCTAGAAGGTGAAGGTTTACCTGTTGGCCTCTTCCCAGGAGCGGCCTACAAGGATTACACTTGCACCTTTCCTGAACAGGGAAAATTATGTATGGCCAGTGACGGCGTGCTAGAAGTATTGCCTGGGCAGGGTTTACAAGCCAGGCAACAGGAATGGCAGCAATTGGTGGCCGCTACAGGCGGAGACGTAGAAACCCTGTTACAACGCTTGGCTAACCCACAGGTTGGTTGGCCAGATGATGTAACCTTGATGACTTTAAGTGGTTGTTAAATATGCATACAGGTAAGTTGCTGTCGGCTAAGTCGCAGCACACCTTTATACTGAAGCTAGTGGGTGATGTACGACTAACGCTTTGTTGCACCTTAGATAAGCTGTTAGAACGCATTTTTGCAGACAAAGAAATCAATAGCTTTATTATTGATTTATCACAAACCGAAAACCTAGATAGCACCACTTTAGGGTTATTAGCAAAAATAGCGGTGCAAGCCTCTAGCAATGGGCTGGCACAACCGAGTATTATCTCGCCTAACCAAGACATTACCCTTTTGTTAGAGTCCATGGGTTTTCGTCAGTACTTTATTTTGCTTAAACAACCACTAACAACTAGCCAGGAACTCCACGAAGTACCTCAGCTAGCGGGTTCAGAAGAGCACATTAAAGCTCAGGTACTTGATGCACACCTAACTTTAATGTCGATGAATGAGCGCAATAAAGAAGTGTTTAAAAGTGTAGTGCAAGCACTAGAAGAATGTTCTGAACCTGATTGTCCTGAAAACTAACACCGGCTAACCCTTGCTAAGCAAGCTTTGTTACCACTTACATCTAACTGTTTTACCTGCTTTGAATTGGAAAAAGGCTTTTGCCTTAGCCCTATGGCTTTTTATTGTTGTTATTAACCTAAGTATTAAAGGAGCTGTGCAAGTGAAAAAAACTAAGCAAATGTTATTGGCCACTGCTTTAAGCATGGCTGTAGCTTTAGGTGTGCAAGCTGAGCAACGTCAACTCAATGTTTACCATTGGTCAGACTATGTAGCACCTGACACAATTAGCAACTTTGAAAAGCAAACCGGCATCAAGGTGGTTTTTGATGTGTACGACAGCAACGAAGTGCTAGAAGCTAAGCTGCTTTCTGGGCGCTCTGGCTACGATATAGTTGTGCCTTCTAACCCTTTTTTAGCCAAGCAAATTAAAGCTGGGGTTTACCAAAAACTAGATAAAAGCCAGCTAACGGGTTGGAGCAACCTAAATAAAGACTTATTACGCACGCTAGAAGTCAGCGATGCCGGTAATCAGTATTCTATTCCCTACATGTGGGGTTCGATTGGTATTGGTTATAATGTTGATAAGGTGAAAGCGGCTTTAGGCGACCAAGCTGTTGACTCTTGGGATGTGATTTTTAAGCCTGAAAATATCAAAAAACTACAGGAATGTGGCGTAGCTGTTTTGGATTCTCCTACAGAGATAATTCCAACAGCTATGCATTACTTAGGTTTGCCGACAGACAGTGAAAACCCTGAGCATATTAAACAGGCTGAAGCTCTGTTGTTAAGCATTCGCCCTTATGTCACTTATTTTCATTCATCTAAGTACATTTCAGACTTAGCTAGTGGCAATATTTGTGTTGCTGTAGGTTATTCGGGTGATATTTATCAAAGTAAAGCACGTGCTGAAGAAGGTAAAGGTAAGGTGCGTGTTGCTTATAATATTCCACAAGAAGGTGCCGGTACTTTCTTTGATATGGTCGCTATTCCTAAAGATGCCAAAAATGTTAAAGAAGCGCACGAGTTTATTAACTATTTGCTAGAACCTCAGGTGATGGCAAACTTAACTAACTACTTACAGTTTCCTAACGCTAACGACCAAGCAACCCCCTTAGTTGAGGAAGGCATACGCACTGATCCAGGTATTTATCCACCTGCAGAATTAATGAGTAAGCTCTATACCTTTCCTGACTTTTCAGCTAAAACACAGCGCTTGCTAACCCGCAGTTGGACAAAAATCAAATCGGGCAAGTAGCAAAAATTCAATTTGTTCTACTCAAAACCTTGGGCTGCTAAAAGGCGGCCCACTTCAAAATTAGGAGGGTGTACTATTGCCTAGATTGATGCACAGTCTTGTTTTAGCTCCAAAGGCGAGCTTTTTTAAAGTTGCATGCTTTATTCTTGTTGCAACCCTGAGTGCAGCGACTCATGCCAATTCTAAAGTGCATGTTTACAACTGGTCAGATTATATAAGTAAAGATGTGCTTGAAGAGTTCACCGCATCTACACAAATTCAAGTTGTTTATGATGTGTTTGATTCTAACGAAGCCCTAGAAGGTAAGTTGCTAGCAGGTCGTAGTGGCTATGATGTGGTTGTTCCTTCCGATCACTTTCTTGCAAGGCAAGTACGCGCAGGTGCTTTTGATAAGTTAGATAAAAGCCTACTACCAAATTTAAAAAACCTTCAGCCACAACTTATGGCGCAGGTAGCTAATAATGATCCGGGTAACCAATATGCTGTGCCTTATTTATGGGGTACTAATGGCATAGGTTACAACGTCGATAAAGTTAAAGAAGTGCTAGGCGTGGATAGTATTGATTCTTGGGCGGTTTTATTTGAACCTGAAAACATGAAGAAGCTCAGCAGTTGTGGCGTGGCTTTTTTAGATTCTGCCGATGAAATGTTACCTGCCGCATTAAACTATTTAGGCCTAGACCCTAACAGCCACAAAACTGCTGATTATAAAGCAGCTGAAAAAAAGCTGGCTGAAGTGCGTCCTTACGTTACTTATTTCCATTCTTCAAAATACGTTGCCGACCTAGCCAATGGCAATATTTGTGTTGCTGCGGGTTTTTCTGGCGATGTAATGCAGGCTGCCGACCGTGCCGATGAAGCCGGGCAGGGTGTGAATATTGCTTATGCTATTCCCAAAGAAGGCGCTAACCTTTGGTTTGATATGTTGGCTATTCCAGCCGATGCCGGTAATAAAGCAGAAGCCCATGCCTTTATTAACTACCTGCTAGAGCCTGCGGTGATTGCTAAAGTAAGCGATTATGTTGGCTACGCTAACCCTAATCGTTATGCCGATGCGCTAATGGATGAAGACGTTCGTAATAATCCGGCGGTTTATCCTGCTCAAGCGGTATTAGATAACTTGTTTATCTCTAAGTCTTTGCCAAGCAAAGTGCAGCGCGTAAAAACACGTAGTTGGACACGTTTTAAATCTGGGCGTTAGTTTTATTTATTAAGATTAAAAGCTCAGCTTCTTAGCTGGGCTTTCTTTTTTGGAGAACTCTATGGCACTAGCTTCGGGCGCTTATAAAAAAGCACTGGCTAACATGCAAAAGCCAAAAGACGTGTTAGTTAAAATTGAGCGGGTTACTAAGTACTTTGATGAAACCCTAGCCGTTGATGAAGTCACGCTTGAAATTAATAAGGGTGAAATTTTTGCACTCTTGGGTGGCTCTGGTTCGGGAAAATCGACCTTACTACGCATGCTGGCCGGTTTTGAAATGCCTAGCGAAGGGCGCATTTGGTTGGATGGCGTGGATATTACTAAGCTGCCGCCTTACGAACGTCAGATAAACATGATGTTCCAGTCTTATGCTTTATTTCCGCACATGACGGTTGAGCAAAACATTGCCTTTGGCCTTAAGCAAGATCGCCTACCTAAAGATGAAATTACTGAACGCGTCGCAGAAATGCTGAAACTGGTGCACATGACTCAGTATGCCAAGCGCAAGCCCCATCAGCTTTCAGGTGGTCAGCGTCAGCGGGTGGCCTTGGCACGCTCCTTGGCTAAACGCCCTAAGCTATTACTTTTAGATGAGCCGATGGGTGCGCTGGATAAAAAACTGCGCTCACAAATGCAGCTAGAGCTAGTCGAAATTATTGAGCGAGTCGGTGTTACCTGCGTAATGGTAACCCACGACCAAGAAGAAGCCATGACCATGGCCGAACGCATTGCCATTATGCACCAAGGCTGGATAGCCCAGGTGGGTAGCCCGATGGATATTTATGAAACACCGGCCAGCCGTTTAGTCTGTGAGTTTATTGGTAATGTGAATTTATTTGATGGTGAAATTATTGCCGATGATTCTGACCATGCAGTGATTGCTTGTGCCCAGCTAGAACGCCCCATTTATATAGGTCATGGTATTACCAGCTTGGCAGAAAATAAACAGGTCACCTTTGCACTGCGCCCTGAAAAGCTATTATTGAGTAGCGAGCCACCAGAACTAGAACACCAAGATTATAACTGGGCGCAAGGCCTAGTGCATGATATTGCCTATTTGGGTGGTCATTCGGTTTATCACGTACAACTTAAATCTGGCAGTATAGTGCAAGCCTTTATAGCTAATTCAGAACGTAACGTAAAACGCCCCACTTGGGACGATCAGGTTTATGTGCATTGGGTTGACGACAGTGGCGTGGTATTTCAATCATGAAAAAACTAGGCAATAAATTGCTCGGATTGCTGCCCAAAGGCCGCCATGCAGTGATTGGCGTGCCTTTTTTCTGGATGCTGTTATTTTTCCTTTTACCCTTTGCCATTATTATCAAAATTAGTTTTGCCGAAGCCGATATCGCGATTCCGCCCTATACCAGCCTAACCGCTTGGGCAGATAACCAATTAACGGTGCTGCTAAATTTTGGTAACTATGTATTGCTAAGCGAAGATGGGTTGTACTTAGCGGCTTATTTAGGCTCGCTAAAAATTGCATTTTTCAGCACCCTGCTGTGTTTGCTAGTGGGCTACCCTATGGCCTATGCCATTGCCCGTTCTGACAAACAAATGCGCCCCGTTTGGCTTTTGTTAGTGATGATGCCAACTTGGACTGCTTTGCTAATTCGTGTTTATGCTTGGATGGGTATTTTAAGCAATAACGGCCTATTAAATAACACCCTTATGTGGCTGGGCATTGTTAACGAGCCAGTACAAATTCTAAATACCAACATTGCTGTGTATATCGGCATTGTTTATGCCTACCTGCCATTTATGGTATTGCCGCTCTATGCCAACTTGGTTAAGCACGATTTATCACTTCTAGAAGCAGCCTCAGACTTAGGTGCTAAAAGCCTAACCGCTTTCTGGAAGATTACTTTGCCCTTATCTAAAAGCGGCATGATAGCTGGCAGTATGTTGGTATTTATTCCAGTAGTGGGGGAGTTTGTTATTCCAGAGCTATTGGGTGGCCCTGAAACCTTGATGATAGGCAAGGTGCTGTGGCAGGAATTCTTTAATAACCGTGATTGGCCCGTAGCCTCTTCTTTGGCAGTGATTATGCTGTTGCTGTTAATTATTCCCATTATTTTATTTAACCGTAACCAAGCGCGTGAACTGGAGGGCAAATAAATGACCAGTTTTCGTTTTTCACGCTTTATGCTCTTTGCAGGTTTAACCTTTATTTACCTGCCCATGCTAATTTTAGTGATTTATTCTTTTAATGCTTCACGCCTAGTGACCGTTTGGGGTGGTTGGTCAACTAAATGGTATGCCGGTTTATTAGACAATACCCAGCTAATGAATGCGGTATTGCGCTCTTTAGAAATTGCCAGCTACACAGCCATAGCTGCAACAGCCTTGGGAACTTTAGCCGCTTTGGTGCTAACACGTATTGGGCAGTTTAAAGGCCGCACGCTATTTGGCGGCATGGTAACAGCACCTTTGGTTATGCCCGAAGTGATTACCGGTTTGTCCTTATTACTGCTTTTTGTAGCCATGGCACAACTGATTGGCTGGCCAATGGAAAGGGGTGTAGTGACCATTTGGATAGCCCACACCACCTTTTGTACAGCCTATGTTTCAGTGGTGGTATCGGCTCGGTTAAGAGAAATTGATCGTTCGATGGAAGAAGCAGCGATGGATTTAGGTGCCAAACCTTGGAAGGTGTTTTTTTTAATTACCCTGCCAATGATTGCACCTTCTTTAGCGGCTGGCGCGATGATGTCTTTTGCCCTGTCGTTAGATGACTTGGTATTGGCAAGCTTTGTTTCTGGCCCAGGTTCCACCACCTTACCGATGGAAATTTTCTCAGCGGTACGCATGGGTGTTAAACCCGAAATTAATGCCATAGCTAGCTTAATACTGCTGTTTATTTCAGTCATTACCTTCCTGTTGTGGTTTTTTACCCGCCGTGCCGAAGAAAAACGCAAAAAAGCCCTACACAAGTTCAAAACCTATAAAGGATAACCCCATGCCAACCTTAGGAACTCCACTTTCTAGCAGTGCTACCCGCGTTCTACTTTGTGGTGGTGGCGAACTAGGCAAAGAAGTAGTCATTGAATTACAACGCCTAGGTGTTGAAGTGATAGTGGTTGACCGCTACGCCAACGCACCCGCCATGCAGGTAGCCCACCGTTCGCACGTAATTTCAATGCTAGATGGTGCTGCATTAAGAAAGGTTATTGAATTAGAAAAACCACACCTGATAGTTCCAGAAATTGAGGCCCTAGCCACTGACACCTTGGCAGAATTAGAACAAGAAGGTTTTAAGGTCATTCCTAGCGCTCGTGCTACGCAACTGACCATGAACCGTGAAGGCATACGCCGCTTAGTTGCAGAAGAATTAAACATTGCAACTTCGCCCTACCGTTTTGCCGACAACTTGGCCGATTTTAAAACCGCAGTTGCCCAAATTGGTATGCCCTGTGTGGTAAAGCCGATTATGAGTTCTTCAGGCAAAGGCCAAAGCACACTAAAAAATGCAGACCAAATAGAGGCGGCTTGGCATTATGCCCAAGAAGGTGGCCGTGCCGGTGGTGGCAAGGTAATAGTTGAAGGCTTTGTAGGCTTTGATTATGAAATTACCCTGCTGACAGTGCGCCATGTGGGTGGCGTCAGCTTTTGTGAACCTATCGGCCATTTGCAGGAAGACGGCGATTACCGTACTTCTTGGCAGCCACAACCCATGAGTGAAACCGCCTTAAAAACTTCACAGCAAATAGCAGAAAAAGTAACCACGGCTTTAGGTGGGCAGGGCGTATTTGGGGTCGAACTGTTTATTCGTGGTGATGAAGTGTTGTTTAGTGAAGTGTCACCCAGACCGCACGATACTGGTTTGGTGACGCTTATTTCACAGAATTTATCTGAATTTGCGTTACATGCCCGCGCAATTTTAGATCTGCCCATTCCAAATATTCGCCAATACGGCCCAGCCGCATCAGCAGTGATACTTCCTGAAGGTAAATCTAACACCACCACTTTTGGCAACCTGCAACAAGCCCTAGCAGAACCAGACACCCAACTACGTTTATTCGGCAAACCCGATATCAACGGCAGCCGCAGAATGGGCGTGGCTTTAGCACTGGCTGATACACTAGAAGCAGCAAAAGAAAAAGCCAGTAGAAGTGCCGCAGCAGTGAAGGTGAGTTTTTAGGGTTAAAAGCTTAAGCATTTCTAAATTACCTAAATTCTGAGGATGCTGTTTTTTATGAAATAAAATAAAGTATTTAATCCAATACAAGTAAGTTTTTTCAGTTTTAAGCGCATAACCTTTTTGACGCAAATCCATACGTATCGAGTTTAAAAATGGGCTTTTCAACATAAATACCACCTTTTAATATAGCTGTTTATTTATACAGTCTATTTTGGTTGATATTTTGAAATGTGCCTGTTTTAAACCTTGACCCTGCTCAATCTTCTGCTAGATATTTATTTAAAGCTTTAAGAAACAGATGCTTACAGAATTATAGAGTAGGATAGTGTGCATGCAGTGAGCGGGATAGGCGGCGTGCTTGAATTGTAACTAAAGGTTAGCTTGTTTTTTCTGGTAAAATCTTTAGCATTCAGGGTTATATATTAGTTTTTAGTAAGTAAACAAAAGCTGCAAAATGAGCATGCTTACTAATACGCTGTTATGCCTTTTAAGGAAGAATCGTGAAGATCGAGAAAATAACAATAAAAAATTGGAGATCAATAAAGGATCAAGTCATCTATGCACAGGACTTGATGGTGATAATTGGTCAAAACAATCACGGAAAATCAAACTTATTGTCTTCAATATTGTTTTTCTTCGGTGAAATTAAGCATCATGATTTGGATTTTCATAAAGGCTCCACGGAATTATTTGTTGAATTGCAGTTTGGATGCCTAGATGAATCTGACAATACAACCTTCAAAAAATATTTAACCTCCGAAGGCAAAATTGTAGTTAGAAAAACAGCGTACTTAGGCGGTAGCTTTGAGTATCGTGGTTATATCGAAAACCCTACAGAAGAATGGCTCCAAGAGGCAAATGCTAGCGCATACACAAAAAGAGAGTTGGCCAGCAGTCTTCAATTTCATCCATTTATCCCTGCTACAGGAAGAATTTCAAAGCAAGATATTGTTAATGCTCAGGCTGCCTACATTCAACAAAATCGAGATGCAATAAAGTTTAGCTATGAGCTTGAGGCTACAAATTTTCTAGGTCTAAAGTCTGTCGCTAGTGGAATATTCGGGGAGGTATACTTCATTCCTGCAGTCAAGGAAGCGTCTGACGACTTTACTTCAAAAGATTCTAGCGTCTTCGGAAAAATGTATTCCGACGTTGTAGCATTAATGTCAGAAAGCAACGATGAATGGAAGACAACTAAAGAAAATTTAGGGAAGCTTTTCGAAACACTGAATAAGAAAGACAAAGATGGCAATGTAAATGAAGGGCGGCCTAAGCAGCTTTCGGATTTTGAAGAAGAACTCGCGACAGAATTGGTTACATGGGGGGCAAGAGTTGATATTGAGATAAGCTCCCCAGATATTGAAAGTGTATTCAAAGCAAACACGCAAGTGTGGGTTGATGACGGGGTAAGAACCGATATAAAGCGTAAAGGTCATGGATTACAGAGAGCATTAACAGTTGCACTGATCCAAGTTGTCGCCAAAAGAGCTATTGCAGCCGCTGCGAATAATGGCGATGAGGGCGAAGGCGCAAGAAAAGTATCAAACTCCAGGTACTTTATTTTTGAGGAACCTGAGCTTTATCTGCATCCTCAAGCACAGCGATCCTTATTTGATTCGTTCGTTAATCTTTCGGAGTCTGGAAGTCAGGTCATTCTGTGCACTCACTCTAGCGGCTTAATTGATGTTGAACGATACAAGTCAATCTACATTGCCACCAAAGAAACCGGTTCGGATGAGACTACAGTAAAGCAATGTGTGGATGATCTATTTGAAGGTGACGCAAAAAAGGACTTCAATTTATCCTATTGGATAAATCCAGACAGAGGCGAGTTATTTTTTGCTAGCAAGGTTGTGTTGTTGGAAGGGGCTACAGAAAAGACTGTTTTTCCTTTGCTGGCAAAAAAAATTGGGGTGTTTAGATATGATTACACGCTTATTGATTGTGGTTCTAAAGACAACATTCCGCTCTATGTCAAATTGCTCAACAAATTCAAGATACCCTATGTGGCTGTATATGATCGTGATCATCAGCAAGGAAAAGGCGCAGATGCTATTGCCTCGGCTAATACATCTACCCAAAAGATAGAAGATGTCATCGATCCCGCCGTAGGAAAATCTCTTGTCTTGGTTAACGATATAGAGGAGGAGCTTGGGCTTCCAAAAGGAGGTAGTAGCAAGCCCTATATCGCTTTGAATCATGTCACCTCTCAAGGATTTACTTTGAGTGAGGGGATGAAGCAGAAAATCAGCCTCGCGTATGGCATCGAAGTCGAGGCATAACAATGCGCTGCACTTGGACAAATTTACGCTGCGCTTCAATTTGCCAGTGAGCGCGGCGTTAGCTGTGATTGCCCCACCTGAAAAGTGATACTATAGTGTCACTATTAGTCTGATTTAGGGTGAGCCCATGAAAGTTGAGCTTGTTACGA
>NZ_KE383818.1:838599-840863 GCF_000422325.1 Marinospirillum minutulum DSM 6287 | reverse complement strand
CAAATTCACCGTTTTTGTGTTAATTGAGTCTTTTAGTTCGGTTATTGTCGACATAACGTCTCCTTGTTTCATTGTGGTTGGTTTGTAAAGCTAACGCCCACAGCAGAGGCTCAAAAACCATAGCGAAGCGGCGGTTTTTGAGTCCTGCTGGCTGTACTTGTTAGGCGCTTTTATAGGCCAAATACATTAACGTAAAACTCATCACCGTTATCTGTCATTTCAACTGTATAGGTAATTGGAATTTCGTTCGTTTGCCCTGTGTTACTTGCGGTAATGCCAAGTTGAGCTGCACATTCATAGGCACCCGTTTGCTCATTAGTGCTTGTTGTCCTAATGGCGCCAACAGTGTACGAAAACATTTTTGCAGCTTCCGTACCTAATTGGTTGCCCATTTCACGGTCTGCAATTTGTTTTACCAAATCCGTTGTTTCAGTATCACTGCACTTTGGAACAGACTGAGAGCAGCCGGCGATAGCTATGGTTGACAAGATTACTGGGATAATGAGTTTTTTCATTGTTTCTCCTAAATTCGTCCTTGATCGTAATTCAATGTAGGCGAAGGACGTATACGCCTAACGCCTTGCTTTGGGGCTGCCGAAGCGAAGCGTAGGCAGTCCCAGCGCGTAGCGCGACAACAGCAACTTGTTATGCATTGCCATATTTTTGATTAAATGTTTCGTCACTCATGGTTAGGAAAATAATAAATTCAATAAAAGCAATAATTGCAGGAATAAAAGTCCAGAAAAAAACCAAATATAAAATTCCTAGACCGACTTGGCCAAGATAGAACTTATGTACACCAAACCCGCCCAAGAAAAAGGCCAGTAATGCTGCTGCAACCTTACTTTTGCCGTTCGGTGCCGTTGCTGTAAGTGAGCCCGGTACTGCTGATTGCCTAACACCGCACTTAGGACAAATCTCAGCTTTTGCCTTAATTGTTTCTCCGCAGTCACTGCAAAATTTTTCGTCAGCGCCCTTGGTTCTTTGTGTAACAACTTCATTCATCTAGATACTCTCCTTGGTTGATTTTACGCATAACGCGAAATTAAGGGGCTGGCGGTACGCCAGTCCCAGCGAGTAAAACGAGCGAACTTGAATGCCTTGTTAGCTAGTAGGCCGCATTTCTAACTGTCCTTGGACCAGCGCTCGTACTCGGGCAAGCTCAGCCTCTCTTACTACACGCAGCGCCTGTACGTGGCGTCGTGCATCGGCCACTCTTTCGTCTCGGGTTTCTCCGCTTGGAAGATAGTCGCGCTTTAGGAAGTTGCAGGTTTTACAGCACACAGCCATGTTCTCGTATTCATGCTTGCCACCCTTGGATGAAGGCATGACATGATCAATTTGCCAAGAGTCGTAGTCATTAAATGAAGCAAGAAGGTCTCTGTCGCAATATTCGCATCGACCTCCCGTCTGCAATCCTCGCTTTGCGTTCCATTCCCCAAACCGAAAGAACCTCTGCAACTCTTCAACGACCCTATCATCTTGTTCATTCGACATAGGATTATCCTTATGCTGGCTAACGAGGCTGTAGAAAAATCTCAGCCAAAAAAAATGATCATTTTTTATACTAAAACCAGCTGTTCTACGTAAATCCTGAAGTGCTTTTCATCACCAACAACACCAGAATTCACGTAGCAGCGCTAAACATTCTCAAATACAAAACCCCAAGAGGTTTTTCTACAGCCTGAACGCCCACAGCAGAGGCTCAAAAACCATAGCGAAGCGGCGGTTTTTGAGTCCTGCTGACTGTGCTTGTTAGCTTTCGGTTGTAGCTGGTTTGCCAGATAAAATCTCTTGCTTACGCTTTGCTTCAGGCAAGTCGTTTACACAGTAATTAATATAATAAATGGTAAATATAAACGTATAAAAAGCATTCATGCGCAGGTCGATTTTGTGCTCTTTTAGAGCATATTCTTGCAGGGCAGCCTTGGCTTTAAATGACCAAACAATGTACAGAACCCATGACGCGATCATCAAAAGGCCAGCTATAATATCGAGTGCCTCTTCGCCAGTGCCAGTAAAAGCACCGCCAAGACCAACACAAACTGCTAACCATATAATAAATACATTATCGGAGATTTTCTTTTTAGTTATTGACTCCAGCATTGAGCAATTTTTATACATCCAAAGAATCGGGTAGATTCCGCCTGTTGCAATAGTAAGCAAGACCAAATTCACCGTTTTTGTGTTAATTGAGTCTTTTAGTTCGGTTATTGTCGACATAACGTCTCCTTGTTTCATTGTGGTTGGTTTGTAAAGCTAAC
>NZ_KE383818.1:309944-838589 GCF_000422325.1 Marinospirillum minutulum DSM 6287 | reverse complement strand
CTATAATTCTGTAAGCATCTGTTTCTTAAAGCTTTAAATAAATATCTAGCAGAAGATTGAGCAGGGTCAAGGTTTAAAACAGGCACATTTCAAAACCCCAACTAAAATAGACTGTATAAAAAACCAGCTTTTTAAGGTGAGGTGATTTTTATGCTGAAAAGTCCATTTTTAAGTTCTATACGCATGGATATGCGCCAAAAAGGGTACGCACTTAAAACTGAAAAAACTTACTTGTATTGGATTAAATACCTAGAAACTTACCTGTTGTGCTTTCTATAATTGAAGTGCAACGTATTTATTACAGGCAGGGCGAGATATTCGTACTGTGCAAGAATTACTAGGTCATAGCGATGTTAAAACCACACAAATTTATACGCATGTTATTGGGCAACATTTTGCAGGAACAGCCAGCCCCTTAGATACCTTGGGAGTTTTTTAGCAATATTTCAGTATAATACCCAGCTTCTTGCTTTATTTTAGGGTTGCTCATGCTTAGTAAAAATCAGGCTAAAAGCCTTCGTGCTTTACATCGTAAGAAAACGCGCCGTGAACTGGGTTTGTTTTTGGTGGAAGGTGAAAAGGTGGTTGCTGAGTTATTAGCTTCTAATTGGCAAGTAGAAAGCCTTTATGCAACGCCTGAATTTATTACTGCTTACCAAGATTTAATTAAGCTATCTAAGGTGGTTTTGGTGGAGTGTTCTGCAACCGAACTGACTTCAGTTAGTACGCTAGTCAGTAACACGGCTGCTTTAGCGGTGGTTAAAATTCCCAAGCAAAAGTTTAAATCCCTAGACGCTTCGCAAACTTGGATACTGGCTTTAGATGCTATTAATGACCCAGGAAACTTAGGTAGTTTGTTACGCATTGCCGATTGGTATGGTATTGGGCAGTTGGTTTGTTCGCCGACCACGGCTGAAGTGTATAACCCTAAGGTTATTGCTGCGTCTAAAGGTTCTTTTTTGCGTGTTGCCCTTAGCTACCAGCCCTTAGATGACTTTTTTAACCAACTCCCTGCTAATACGGCTATTTTAGGTGCTTATTTAGAGGGTGAGTCCATTCATCAGCTAGAAGCTTGCCCTAGGGGTGGTGTTATTTTATTAGGTAGTGAGGCGCAGGGTATTAGCCAAGCCTTAGCTGCAAGGGTAACGCGTAAAATCACCATTCCAGCTTTTGGTGCTGCTGAGTCTTTGAATGTGGGTGTGGCTGCGGCGGTTATTTGTGACAATTTAAAACGCTTAGGTGCTGGTTAAAGGCTATTATTAGTGTTTAAGCTTGAAACTCATAGGCAATGAATTTTGGCGGTTCTAGCGAGCTAACCGACTGCCAATACCTAAGTAAGAGTTCTGGTTGATGTGCTTTTATAAGTGGCGGTGTTTTTGGTGGTTGTTCTGATGATTCTTCTAAAAGTTCCGCTAGCTTTTTGGCATCATAGAGCGCCGCTTCTTCTAAAAAGCGGCTAGGTTGGTTAGAGGTTTCACTACGCGCCAGCACTAGCCAATGTTTTGCTCGCGTAATTGCTACATAGAACAAGCGCCTTTCTGCTTCTTCACCGGCTGGTGTTAAACGGCTAAAGCCTGAAGTGTAGGGAAAATCCCCTTCATTCAAGCCATAAACACCGACCCAATCCCATTCCAAGCCTTTTGCTGCGTGTACCGTTAATATTACTAGCTGCTGTTGCGCGGTGGTATTGGCTGCTTGGCTGGCAGCACCTTCTTGGCGTGCTATCTCTAGCTGGTTTATCCATTCACCTAAGTCATTGGTGTTACTTTTTTCTGCATAGCGTTTTAAACCTTCTATTAGTCGTAAGGCTTCTTCGGCACTTTCTTTGCTGGGTGCTGTTTTGCGTATTTTTTCTAGGGCGTTGGTTTCACGCAGGGTGAAGTTTATAAAAGCAGCTGGTTTTAGTTGTTTAGCGTGTTTGGCTAGTTTATTAACTAGCTCTAATCTGTTTTTAACACGGTTTCTTTTGCCTTGTGGCATACGGTCCATAGCTGCCATTAAAGCGGAATCACTTTGTATTCTGCCTTGTACTAGGCTTTGGCGTTCTTGCTCGGTTAAATAAAGGGTAGGAAAACTTAATAACTGATAAAAATCTTGCTGAGCGTCTGGGTGCTGGTAGTTAATGGTTATGCCTACTTGGCTGTTTAATGCTAGACGTGCATAGGCTAGTAAACCACGTATTTGTGGTCGGTTAAAAATAAAGTGTTCTTGCCTTGCTAGCTGAAAAGGCTGGTGACTTTTTAACAGTTCTAACTGCACATCTAGGCTTTGTGACCAGCTACGTACTAAAATTGCAGCTTTACCTTCAGCCTGTTTTGCTTGCCAAGCAGCAAGCTGTTCTAACAACCAACCACTGCCCTGCCCTTGCTGTAAAAAAGTTGGCTGGGCGCTTTTTGCGGCTAGGGTAATTTGTTCTGGGCGTTCACGGTTATGGTTAATGGCTTGGTTCGCTGCCAAGGCTAGGCTATGCCCAAAACGAAAAGTATGCGTAAGCGGGTAATCTTGTACCTGCTTAAAATCTTGTTGGAAACGGCGCAGCATGTATTCAGGGCGTGCACCTCGCCATTCATAAATGCATTGGTCTATATCACCAACAACCATGACCTGCGCTTTGCCTGCCAAGGCTTTAATTAAGGCTTGTTGAACTTCATTAATGTCTTGGTATTCATCAACAATTAGGTAGTCTAAAAATCCCTGTAAGCGTTTTAACAGTTCTGGTTGTTTATCTAGCACTTTTAAAGGTCGCCACAACAAGTCATCAAAGAACATCAATCTTTGCTCGCTTAGAAGCTGCTCTAGCTGCTCAAAAGCTTGCGGGAAGTGTTTTTGGTTGGCAGTGGTGTCTAGGGCTTCGAATACAAACTGTGCATCACTTAAGCCGCTTTTAACTAGGGTGCAGAAGCTTTTAAACGCATCTAGGGCATCTTCTTCAAGCCAGGCTTGGCTTTCTTGCCCCTGCTCTTCTGCTAACTGGGTTAAGGCTTGGCGGGTTAAACGGTCAACCATCCACTCTTCTTGCTGTAGCTGGCGTGTTTTTAATACGCCCCAGCGACCAAAGGTTTGGGTTAGGCGATGGCCTAAAGAGTGAAAAGTGCGTACATCGGGTAGGTTAAGTTGCAAGCCTTCTGTGGTTTTAATTTGCTGGGCACGCCGTTGCAACTTAGCCATAAAGTCTTCACGGGCTGCGCGGTTATACATTACCACTAGCATACGTTTGGCTGGTACGCCTTGGCGCAATAGGTGAAGTACTCTTTCAACTAGTGTGGTGGTTTTACCTGAACCAGCAACGGCTCTAACCCTTGCATGGCCTTGCTGATGGGTAATAACCGACTGTTGTTCTTGGGTGAGCTGTTGCAACATTAATCAAAACAACCTAGCTGAAATTCAGCGCCAGCAGAGTTTAAATAAAGGCAGGTTTGTTGGTTTTCTTGCCGTGTTTCGGCAAGGTCAACTAGCTGATAAAACACTTGGGGCAAAATACGTGCTTCTAACTGATCACGCACCTTAACATAAGGTCGAGGCTCACCATTTTCCTGAGTTATTAGGCGTAATGGGTGCTTTTCATCCAGCGTAAAGGTATCGCTAACATTGGTTTCTAACACCAAGCAAGGCTGACCAGCTTGACTAACTTCACTGGCACTCACTATTAAAAAAGGCACTTCCGCTACCTTAACCAGCACTTTTTCTGCTGGGGTAATTAGGTAGTAGTTAGCATCTTCTTCTAGTCGTAACAGGGTAGAAAAAAGCCTTACTAATTCTGTGCGTATAAAAGGGTTGCCTTGATGAAACCACTGTCCTTGATGATCAATACTTAAATCTATATCTACAACTTGCAGCGGCTGCCACAAATGAATGGGCGGCAAGCCTTTTTCATTAGGGTTAAGGCTTATTTGCGATACAAGCTGTAGTAATCTGCTAGACGTTGGCATTTTAAGGCTTGGGTAGTGCTGATTCAGCATTATGTTTGCGGCCACGCTGACCACGATTACCTAAACGCACGCCTATATCCATCATAAAGCGGAAAAACTCTTCTTTGTCTTGAATAACATCTTGGAAAAACTCTGACTGATAAAGTACTGCGGCTCCGTGCACAAAAGCCCAAGAAGCACAGTAATGGAAATAGGGCGGCACATCTTCTAGTAACCCTTCTTCCATTCGGCCAGTAATTAAACCTGACAGGCTTTCTAGGTTTTTGGCGCGGAAGCGGTGGAGTTCTTCAATCATTTCTGGAATAACGTTGGCTTTAACTAGCTTTTCTTCAAGGCGATTAAATAACAGGTATTTATCTGGCTGCTGCATACGAAATTCAAAGTAGGCACGGGATAATGCCTCTTTGTTTTCTGCTATTTCTGGCAGATTAAAAAGCTCTGCCATTTCTAGCTCGTAATCTAACATTAGGCGCAGGAAAATTTCTGCCTTGGTGCTGAAGTGCTTGTAAATAGTGCCCTTGCCGATGTTTACTTTTTCGGCAATCATTTCTACTGTTACCTTGTCTTCACCCAGTTCCAGGAACAAATCGAGTGCAATTTCCAGTATACGGGCTTCACGTTGCTTAAAATCTCTAACACGCCGCGCCTGTTTTTCTACCGGTGTCTCAGCCATAACCTGCTCCTAAAAATATGACCCATATCGTTCTTTTAGTCACAAGAGTAAACACCTTTTGCTATTCAAGCAAGTGAAGCCTCTTGCTTAGCTACTTTTGCTAATAATTTTGGAAACAAACGAAAGAAGTTTTCGGTGGTTTGTTGAGCTAAGAACTCAACCTCTAAACCACGTAAGTTGGCTAGAAATTCTGCCACATCACGCACATAGCCTGGCTCATTTTGTTTACCCCGGTGAGGTACAGGGGCTAGGTAGGGTGCATCGGTTTCAATTAACAGCCTGTCTAGTGGCATAACTTTAGCGACTTCTCTTAGCGCATCGGCGGAATGAAAGGTAACAATGCCAGAAAAGGAAATATAAAGCCCCATGCCTACGGCTTGTCTGGCAAAGGCTAAATCTTCTGTAAAACAATGAATAATGCCCTGACCACCTTTTTCTGTAAAAGGCTTAAGTAACGCCAAGGTATCTTCACTGGCTTCTCGGGTGTGCACTATAACGGGTTTATTGAGTTCTAGTGCTGCATCTAGGTGACGCTGAAAGTAATCTAGCTGAACGTCTCTTTCTTGCCCTGCGTAGTGATAATCTAGCCCGGTTTCACCTAGTGCAAGAATATCCTCGGCTTGTCCCCACTCAATAAGCTGTTCAGTCGTGACTGGCTGATCTGGCTGGTGCAAGGGGTGTAGCCCTAAGGTTAGGCTTACGTCGTCAAAAGGCGCGGTAAGCTCGCGTAGTTGCTGAATATGCCAAGGATTAACATTAATGCATAAAAAGTGCTTCACACCCCTTTGTCTGGCTGCATTTAAAACGCCCTCTATGCCTGCTGCTTCACCACTGGAGGTTTTAGCAAGTTTCAGCATATCTAGATGACAATGGGAATCGACCAACCACATATTAACGCCTCTTAAATCTAAATCGTGTGAGTCGGCTTATCGTTACCGGGTAAGCCTGCTAAAAGTTCTTCTATGTAATGTCTGGGTGAATCTTCATCTTCTGAAAAGTGCACGCCTATGCCGGGTAGCTTGCGCCCTTGTGCGCCAACAGGTGTGCGCCAAGCAAGTGTACCTACCACCAAAAGTGGCTCTAATTCATCGGGTAGCTGGAGGTTAATTTGCACTGTAGCTCCTGGACGAATAACTCGGCTGGTGGGTATAAAAAGCCCGCCCCGCTTTAAAAAAGGCATGTAATGGGCTTTAAGGGCTTGTTTGTCTTTTAGCACTAGGGTTAAAGGTTTGCTTTCACTCATGATGTAGCTCCTGCGTTAACCTAATAAGCAAGCTTTCTAAAAACAAGTCGACATTAGGGTTGGTGTGCAGTTGATGGTGCATGGCTTGTAGTTCTTGTTCTAAATTTAACAAACTGCGCGGACCCAATAGCTGATATAACTGCCTATAAAGGGGCAGTTGCCGTGTATCTTGTACTGACGTTTCACCTAGCAAACCAAACCTTAGGCTATCAGCTAACCAACTTTGTAGGCTGTTTAATAAGGCGGGTAAAGGGAGGTTTTTTAGCTTGGTAGCCTGTTCGATAGGGTTCACTCCCCTAACCAAACCTTCCATCACCTGCCCTAGTAGGTGGCGTCTTTCTTCTGCCTCTGGTGTTGCTAGTTTAAGTGCAGCTAGGGGTCGTCCACCGGCTGCTTTTAATAGCACTTGTGGTTGTTGTTCTTCACTTAGCTGGTGTTTTAGCCAAGCCTCACCTTGTTCTAAACTGGGCGGTGCAATCGGCCATATTTGGCAACGGCTGCGTAGTGTTGCCGGTAGGCTAGAAGGTTGATCACTGACTAGAATAAATTGGGTCAGTGGTTCTGGCTCTTCTAAGGTTTTTAAAAGCGCATTAGCAGCATTAATATTTAAGGCTTCGGCTGGCCAAATAAGCACCACTTTATAACCACCCTGCTGTGCACTTTTTTGCATTTGGGTGGTCATTTCACGTACCTGATCCACTCGAATGGCTTTGCCTTCTGCTTCTGGCTCTAAAATAAGCAAGTCTGGGTGAAAACCAGCTTCTATAAAATGGCATGAGCGGCAATGCCCGCAAGATTGTTGGCCTTGATGATTAGTACACAACACAAAATAGGCCAGCGCTCTGGCTAGAGTGCGTTTACCTAAGCCTGCTAAACCTGTTAGCAATAAAGCATGGGGTAGCTGCTGGTCTTGTATTTGTTGCTGCCACTGCCGCCAAATAAGTGCGTGCCAGGGCATAGACTGAAAGGGTTTCATGCGCGGCTTCTTGTTGCTAGGGCTTCATCTATTAATGGCTGCAAGTAGTCTTTTACTTGCTTTTGTACTGCTTGTAAGTTTAAGGAGGCATCAACCACTCTAAAGCGTAATGGATGCTGGTGTGCTCTTTTTAAATAGGCATCTCTAACACGTTGAAAGAAGTCGAGCTGTTCTTGTTCAAACCTATCTCGCTGTTGACCTCGGCTGTCGACTCTTAACGAGGCTGCTTCCACTGGCATATCGAGTAAAAAGGTTAAATTTGGCTGTAAATCACTGTGAACTAGCTGCTCAAGCACTTCTAACTTTGTTTCACTTTGCCCACGACCACCACCTTGATAAGCATAGCTAGCATCGGTAAAACGATCACAAATTACCCAAGTGCCTTTTTCTAGGGCAGGTCTAATAACTTTGTCTAGGTGCTGTGCGCGAGCGGCAAACATTAATAATAGTTCGGTTAAATCACTGGGGGTATCGGTATCTTTGCTTAGCAATAAACCACGAATTGCTTCTGCTAAAGGAGTTCCACCCGGCTCGCGGGTTTTTATCCAAGGAATAGCGGCGGCATCTAGCTGGGCAGTGATAAATTCAACATTGGTTGTTTTACCAACACCTTCACCCCCTTCTAGCGTAATAAAATAACCGGCTGGCTTAGTCATTCTTGGATTCCTGTTCACTAGTGGGTGCAGGCCATGAGCGATAATCTTCACGACGCTTAAGCTGGTATTTTTTTACCGCTTGATTATGTTCAGCTAGGGTAGCAGAAAATTTATGCGTACCATCTCCTCGGGCAACAAAATACAAGGCATCACCTTCTGCAGGGTTAACACTGGCTCTTAAAGCGGCTTCACCTGGCAAAGCAATGGGTGTTAAAGGTAAACCGTAGATAGTGTAAGTATTCCAAGGGGTTGGTTCGCGTAGGTTGCGACGGGTAATTTTGCCTTGGTAGTTTTTATCCATGCCATAAATAACGGTTGGGTCGGTTTGTAAGCGCATGCCTTTTTGTAAACGCCTTACAAACACGCCTGCTATGTCTTCGCGCTCCTGCGGTGCACCGGTTTCGCGTTCGACTATGGATGCCATAATCAATACATCATAGGGTGTTTTATAAGGTAAGCCTTCAATACGACTCTCCCACACTTCTGCAAGCAAGCTTTGCATTCTTGTGTTGGCTTGACGCATTAGGTCTAGGTCTTGCATACCCTTGCTGTAGGTGTAGGTATCAGGAAAAAACCAGCCTTCTGCAGCTTGTTCTGGCATGGCTAAGCTAGCCATAATTTTAGCTTCTGACCAATCGGCAGTGGTAGAGATTAATTTTTCTGCCTTAGCTAAGGTTTGGCGCATTTCACTAAAAGTGGAGCCTTCAACTAAGGTAACTCGGTAGGTTACTACTTCACCTAGTTGTAATTTTTTATAAAGCTGGGCTAGGGTTATTGGGGCTTCTAACTGGTATTCGCCAGTACGAATAATGCCTTCATCACCAGTAAGTCTTAACCAAATGCGTGTTGGTAGGCTGCTTTGAATAACACCTTCTTGCTCTAGTTGGTTAAGCAGACTAATAAAACTTCGACCTGGTGTTATCTCTAATAAACGCGCAGTGTCTAGCTTAAGCGGCTGGTTTAGCTGCTGATTAAACCAATAGGTGGTTGCAGTGCCTAGCAGTAAAAAACAAACGACCAATACTAACGCTATTTTTTTTATCATCTTTTGCCAGTTAGTTAAGTGGCAGTCCTAACAGGGGATGAAAAACTGCCATAAGTTGTTGGGTTTGGGGACCGACTGGCCAATGAGCGAGTGTGCCACTGGTGTCTTCAAGGCGGGTCACTGGCCAAATACCTTGCAAGCTATTACAAACAAAAAGTTCTTCTGCCTGTTGAAGCTCTGCTAATCCTGCGATGGTTTCTTTTACTTGATTAGCTGCTAAATGTGTTAGCAGTTGGCGTCGCATTACCCCAGCTAAAGCACCTGTTTCTAGTGAGGGGGTATGCCAACAACCTTGGCTATACCAAAACACATTGCGTGCAATGCCTTCGCACACCTCACCCTTGCTGTTGTACTGTATTGCTTCAACAAACTTATCTGGGCAACCTTCACTGGCTAGAATTTGGCTAAGGCGATTAAGGTGCTTGCTAGCAGGTTCAGGGTTGCTGCCTGGGCAAGCTTGCCACCAACAGGCAATACCTTGATAAGCTGCACTATTAAGCGTTAAGGAGCGGGGATGAATTAGGCGGTGCCAGCTTTGCTGTTTGGCTCGGCGGTAACCTACCCCACCTGGGCCTGCTAAGAGCATAACTTTTAACATGCCTTCTTGCAGTGCTTTGCTTAGCTGCTCTATTTCTTGTTGCAGCAAAGACCAATCAAAGGTTTCAGGCGGATAAAGCAACGCACCCAAACCTTTTTGTAAGCGCCATAGGTGATCGCCTACAAAAATGGCTTGCCCTTTAGTTACTCTTAGGGTGGTGAATACACCTTCACCAAAAGCTAAGGCCCTACTAGCCAATAACCAATCTAGATCACTGGCTGTAGGGGAGCGTCCATCGAGCAACATCGGCGGCAAAGCAGTCATAAAATTAAACTTTACTAAAAATTAAGCTGCCGTTGGTACCACCAAATCCAAAGGAGTTAGAAAGTGCGTGGTCAATTTTCATTTGACGCGCTTCTTTAGGCACATAATCTAGGTTGCAACCTTCTTGAGGGTTTTCAAGGTTGATAGTGGGGGGTGCGACCTGATCACGGATAGCTAAAATACAAAAGACGGCCTCCACTGCACCAGCAGCACCTAACAAGTGACCAATCATCGATTTAGTTGAGCTAACCGCCACTTTGTCAGCAGCTGCGCCTAATACTGATTCAACAGCACGACTTTCTGCTAAGTCACCAGCCGGTGTAGAGGTACCATGTGCATTGATATAGTTGATTACTTCAGCATTGAAGCTGGCATCTTTTAATGCATTACGCATAGCTGCCGCTGCTCCACGACCATCTTCAGGTGGAAGGGTCATGTGGTAGGCATCATCACTCATACCAAAGCCTGTTAGCTCTGCATAAATTTTAGCGCCACGCGCCTTAGCATGTTCGTACTCTTCTAGTACCAACACACCAGCACCATCACCTAGTACAAAACCATCACGGTCTTTATCCCAAGGACGACTGGCGGCTTGAGGGTCATCGTTACGAGTAGATAGTGCGCGAGCTGCGGCAAAACCACCTAAACCTAAAGGTGTACTGGCTGCTTCTGCTCCACCACAAACCATAACATCGGCATCACCGTAAGCAATGGTACGGGCTGAATAACCAATATTGTGCGTACCTGAAGTACAGGCGGTGGTAATGGCAATGTTCGGGCCTCTAAAACCAAAACGTATAGCAAGGTTGCCAGAAATCATATTGATGATTGAGCCAGGCACAAAGAAGGGGGAGATTTTACGTGGACCGCCCTTTTGTAGTAGTTCGTGGTTTTTTTCAATCATGGGTAAACCACCTATACCAGAACCGATGGCACAACCAATACGGTCAGCATTTTCTTCTGTGGTTTCTAAACCTGAGTCAGTTATGGCTTGAATTGCAGCTGCCATGCCATATTGAATAAATAAGTCCATTTTACGTGCATCTTTTTTGGACATAAAATTTTCAACATCAAAGTCTTTAACCTGAGCACCAAAGCGGGTGGTAAAAGCAGATGTATCAAATCCTTCAATGGGCGCTACACCGCTGCGGCCAGCTAGAATACCTTGCCAGGAATCTTCTAGGTTAGTTCCTAACGGGGTGACTAACCCCATACCTGTCACCACAACTCGTCTGCGCGACATGCCCTTCTCCTCTGCAATTCAATAATTCTTAAAATTGTCGGGGATTATATCCCATAAAATAAAAAACCGCTGCACCAAAAGGCGAAGCGGTTTTTAACAAGCAACAAAGTAATAGCCAGCTACTTGTATCAGACTAATGTCTGCGAAAACTTACTGGTTAGCTGTGACGTAGTCCATAGCTTCTTGAACAGTAGTAATCTTTTCAGCTTCTTCGTCTGGGATTTCGGTCTCGAATTCTTCTTCAAGAGCCATAACCAGCTCAACAGTGTCCAGAGAATCAGCGCCTAGATCCTCGACGAAAGAGGAAGAGTTTTGAATCTCATCTTCTTTAACACCTAGTTGTTCAGCGACGATCTTTTTTACGCGCTCTTCGATGGTACTCATATGTTTAATTACTCCTGGTTAAAATCTTGCTGTGCTATTGCTCTAAAATTGCACAGTAGTTTATAAACCGAAGCAGGCTGTTGCAACCAAAAAATTATTTATTTTTAGTTTAAACAATCCACTTCGATGAATTTTAGCGCATATTCATGCCGCCATTAACGTGTAGCGTCTCACCGGTGATATAAGCGGCTGGTTCGCTAGCTAAAAAACCAACGGCAGCTGCTATTTCTTCGGGCTGACCTAAACGAGCTAAAGGTATTTGATTTACCAGAAGTTCTTTTTGAGCTTCTGGTAACACTTCCGTCATATCAGTGGCAATAAAACCGGGGGCTACTGAGTTTACAGTAATATTACGCGAACCTAGCTCTCTTGCCAGTGAACGAGTAAAACCTTCTACCCCAGCTTTGGAAGCTGCATAGTTAGCCTGCCCCATGTTACCCATAGTGGCAACAACTGAACTGATATTGATTATGCGACCCCAGCGAGCTTTAGTCATGCCTCTTAGGCAAGCTTTGCTGGTGCGATATACAGATTTCAGGTTGGTATCTATAACAGCATCCCATTCATCATCTTTCATGCGCATCATCAGGTTATCTTTGGTTATACCTGCATTATTAACCAGTATTAAAGGTGCGCCGTACTCTTCAGCAATGGCTTTAAGAAGCTCTGTTACAGAAGCGGCATCAGTAACATTAAGTACCATGCCTTGACCCGTTACTTGGGCGGCTGCTAAGCCTTCACTAATACTTGCTGCACCGGCTTCACTGGTGGCTGTACCAATAACGGTAGCACCTAAACGGCCTAATTCTAAGGCAACTGCACGACCAATACCACGGCTGGCACCGGTGACTAGTGCAACTTTTCCTGCAAGACTTTGCTGACTCATACTCTTTCCCCTATTACTCAGCGCGCAATAAATCTAAAGCTGCTTGAACTGAGTTTGGATCATTCACCGCTAAGGATTTAGCTGATTTAACAATACGCTTATTTAGACCAACCAATACTTTACCTGGCCCACACTCAACGTAGGTATCAACACCCTGTTCAGCCATGAATTCAATACTATCTATCCAGCGCACTGGAAGATAAAGCTGTGCAACTAGGTTATCACGTATTGCTGCGACTTCAGTCTCTGGTGCTGCATGAACATTTTGTACTACAGGCACACGCGGCTTAGTTAGCTGAATAAGGTTTAGTTCATCGGCTAGTTTTTCAGCTGCTGGACGCATTAATTCACAATGCGAAGGTACGCTAACAGGCAAAGGCATGGCTTTACGTGCACCGGCTTGCTGACAGGCTAAAATTGCACGCTCAACCGCAGCAACATTCCCAGCAATGACTATCTGTCCCGGTGCATTATAGTTAACAGCCGAAACTATTTCACCTTGTGCCGCTGAAGCACAAGCTTCTTCAATTTTATCTGCATCTAAACCTAGAATGGCTGCCATAGCGCCCTGACCACTCGGCACAGCCTGCTGCATAAACTCACCACGGGTACGCACTAAACGCACACCATCGGCAAAACTCATTGCACCACTGCAAACTAAGGCTGAGTACTCACCTAAACTGTGGCCCGCAAGCCAAGCTGGACGAGCGCCTTCTAGCTCTTTCCAAACGCGCCATACAGCAACACTTGCGGCCAGTATAGCTGGTTGAGTTATATCGGTTCGATTCAACTCTTCAGCTGGCCCTTCTTGTACTAAGTGCCAAAGGTCGTATCCAAGCGCGGTCGACGCTTCTTCAAAAGTTGAGCGTACAACAGCATAACGCTCAGCTAACTCTGAGAGCATCCCTAATTGCTGGGAGCCCTGCCCGGGAAATATAAAGGCTAGGGTTGAAGCCATAAGTCATCTAGTCCTGTACTTAGGTCGTTATTATCGGCGCGCATTCTAACATAGCTTTACTAGAAGGCTAGAGTTTAGACTACGCAATCTTAGCTTTAACTTGTTAACTACTAGCTCTAACCTTGATTTACATTAGGTTTTGGCTTGGTTATTACATCCATATATTCGCGCTGAATCACTGTCTCTAAGGCATTCATTGCATCGACTAGCTCTTCAAAAACAACGCGTCTATCACGTAATTCTTTTGCTTGCTCAATACTAGGCGCAGCATCCTTCACCTCGGCAGCTAGGTCAATTAACGCTTTAACGTAATCGGCACGCGCACGAGCAACCATGTTGATTATGGGCTCTAAATCATGCAAACCTAGCTCTGGCACTAGTGGATTAATAATGCTTCGATTAATGTCTTTGCGCAGACCTTCTAGTTCTAGCAGGAGACGATTTTTCATTTTTATTCCTTCTATTTTGCAGCAATTAAAGCCATTTCTGCTTCGGTTAGCTCTCGCCATTGCCCTGGTGCTAATTGCTGTTCATCTAGCCACAGGTTACCTACTGCTTCACGGTGCAGCGCTTCCACATGGTTACCTAAAGCAGCAAACATACGCCTTACTTGATGGTAACGCCCTTCTGTTAAAGTTAGGTGTATTAATTGTGGCTCCAAGCGTTCTAGCTTTGCTGGTAGGGTAAGTTGCTCTTCTCCATCTAGCTGCAACCCCTCTGCCACCCTAGCTTCTGCATCAGCCACCAAAGGTTCTGCTAAGCTTGCACGATAAACTTTTGCCTTGCGGTATTTTGGAGAGATAATTCGATGCAACCATTGACCATCATCGGTCAATAACAACAAACCTGAAGTGTTAACATCTAATCTGCCAACGGGCTGAACCAACTCTTTATTAACTAAGCCCTCTAATAAATCGGTGACTAGGGGGTTGTGGCTGCTTTTATTACTGCACTCATAACCTAGAGGTTTATTCATAATTATATAGCGCAAACCCACCAATTCTAAGGGTTCGTCTAACCAGCAAACTTTATCTGTGGCTTGTATTTGCAGTGCAGAATTTTTAACCACCTCGCCATTTACTGTTACCTCACCACGATGTAGCACTTTTTTAGCTAAACTACGTGTAAGATCTGTTGTTGCAGTTAAAAATTTGTCTAGCCGTTGAGTTTTTGCTGACATAGGGTTTAATCTTCTCTCTTTGTCTAATTTGACTCACTTAATTTTAAAGGTTTGCTATGAGCCGCTTTTGGAGTCCCCTTGTTCACCAGCTAACACCCTATGTGCCTGGCGAACAACCTAAAATCCCTAATTTAACTAAACTTAATACCAACGAAAGTCCTTACGGCCCTTCGCCTAAAGTATATGAGGCCATTAAGCAAGCGACTAATGATACCCTAAGACTCTACCCAGATCCGCAAGCACAAGACTTAAAGCAAGCCTTGGCAGATTATACGGGCTTGCCTGCCAACCATATTTTTGTGGGCAATGGGTCTGATGAGGTTTTAGCCCTGGCTTATCAGGCGCTGCTAAAACAAGATAAACCCTTACTTTTTCCTGACATTAGCTATAGTTTTTACCCTGTTTACTGCAAGATGTATCAGGTTGACTATGAACAACTTCCGTTAGATGAAAACTTTAAAATTAATCTAGCCGATTATCAGCGACCTAATGGCGGCATTATTTTTCCTAATCCTAATGCACCCACAGGTATAGCTTTACCTCTAGGTGAAATTCGTCAGCTACTCGACAATAACCCAGACTCAGTTGTCTTGGTTGATGAAGCCTATGTTGATTTTGGTACAGAATCTGCCGTTTCTTTAGTCAAAGACTATCCCAACCTGTTAGTGACCCAAACTTTTTCTAAATCTTGGGCTTTAGCTGGGTTAAGGGTAGGTTTTGCAGTAGGCCAGCCTGAACTAATTGAAGCTTTAATTCGTGTTAAAGATAGCTTTAACTCCTACCCCTTAGATCGCTTAGCTTTGGCGGGTGCTAAAGCAGCGGTGGAAGATCAAGACTATTTTAAAAGCACCTGTAACAAGGTAATCACTTCGCGAGAAAAACTAACTCAAGCCCTTAGCCAGTTAGGCTTTGAAGTTTTACCTTCCAGCGCTAACTTTGTTTTTGCACGCCACCCTCAACATGAAGGTGCTTGGTTAGCACAAAAGTTACGTAAAAAAGCACTGCTTGTTCGCCATTTTAACCAACCACGCATCAGTAGTTTTTTACGTATCACGCTAGGCACAGAAGAACAAAACACTTTGTTAATTCAGTTGCTTACCGAGCTAGTAAATAATTAGCACGTTAAAACTCAGGCTTTAATCTTGGTTAGCCTGAGTTTTTTTACATCAAACTATACCGAATCGGCATAGCGCATACCCTAGACGCATAACTCCTTTATAAGCTATATTGCAGCGTCGAAAAATTAGTAGCACTTCCAATAAGCTGTTTAATAAAGCTTCTTCTAAGTCAACACACTAGTAAATTTCTTTTCATCAAGTCATCAAGGAAACATCATGCCTTACGTACAAGAGACCTTAAACCGTCTGCAAAAAAGCAGCCCTGCACAAACTGAATTCTACCAAGCTGCGGAAGAGGTTTTGGAATCTATACGACCGCTTCTTGAAGCGGACAAACGCTACCTTGATGCCAATATTATAGAGCGCATTATTGAGCCTGAGCGCCAAATCCTGTTTCGTGTTACCTGGTTAGACGACCAAGGAAAAGTACAGGTTAACAAAGGCTACCGTATTCAGTTTAACTCTGCGCTTGGCCCTTACAAGGGTGGTTTGCGTTTTCACCCTAGCGTTAATGCCGGTATTATTAAATTTTTAGGCTTTGAACAAATTTTTAAAAATGCCTTAACCGGTCTATCCATAGGTGGTGGTAAAGGGGGGTCTGACTTTAACCCCAAAGGCCGTTCTAATGCTGAAATCATGCGTTTCTGCCAAGCATTTATGAGCGAGCTTTATCGTCATATTGGTGCAACCATTGATGTACCCGCAGGTGATATAGGTGTTGGTGGCCGTGAAGTTGGCTATTTATACGGTCAGTACAAGCGCTTAACGGGCAGCTATGAAGGTGTTTTAACAGGCAAAGGTTTAAACTGGGGTGGTTCTTTAGTACGTACCGAAGCGACTGGTTATGGTGCCGTTTATTTTGCTGAGAATATGCTGAATAGTGTTAGCGATAGCCTAGATGGTAAAACTTGCCTTGTTTCTGGTGCAGGTAATGTTGCTATCTATACGATTGAAAAGCTTTATCAAGTGGGTGCTAAACCTATTACCTGTTCAGATTCACAAGGTACAATTTATCACTCAGAAGGTATTGATTTAGAACTACTAAAAGATTTAAAAGAAGTGCGTGGCGTTTCTTTAAAAGAATACTTAAAAACCCATGCAAAAGCACAGTACATTCCTGTTGCCGATTACCCTAAAGATGGTCATGCCGTATGGCGCTTTGAAGCTCAGGCAGCCTTCCCTTCAGCAACACAGAATGAATTAACCGAAGCAGATGCTAAAGCACTTCTAGCCAATGGTGTTATCTGTGTTAGCGAAGGTGCAAATATGCCCTCTACTGCTAAAGCAATGGATCTATTCATTGAAGCTAAAATTGCTTATGGACCAGGCAAAGCGGCTAACGCAGGTGGTGTAGCAACTAGCCAGCTAGAAATGGCACAAAACGCTAGTATGACCTGTTGGGGTTTTGAAAAGGTTGACCGTCGCCTACAAGCCATTATGCGTGGAATTTTTGAGCGTAGTTCAGAAACTGCCAAAGAGTTTAATGATCCAACCAACCTAGTTTTAGGCTCTAATATTGCAGGCTTCCGCAAAGTAGCCGATGCAATGATTCAACAAGGCGCTGTATAACTTTCTTAACCTGTATTAAGTTAGCCCAGCAAAAAACCGCCCTGAGTATTCAAGGCGGTTTTTTTTGGTTAGTTTTTAAGCCCTAATAAAGCTAAAGCACTTGCATTTAAAGCTTCTAAGTCTAATTTAACCTCTCGCTCATGCCACCAAAGTGCAAGGGTTGCAGACCCCCACTCCACGGCAAACGCATCGTCTGGTAATTGATCTAACCATTCACCTAGATTGGTTTGTTGCTTGGGTGATAAAAAATCAAGTTTGCCACTTGCTAATTGCCAATTAGGAAAAACTAAGTCACCCCTGTCTCTACCTACCTCTTTTTTTAGTAGGCAAAGGTAACCAGCTAAAGGTGGTGCGTCAGCAGGTCGCAACCAACGGTAACCTGCACCTTCTAACTTAATTTCATCGTTAACCCTATGGGGCACTACATCCACCTTAATGCCTAGCTCACGGGCTTTATCTCTTAATCTTATTAACTCTTTTTGTCTAACACTGGGTTTTAACATACTCATAGGAAAAAGTATTAATACAATAATAAGTAACACCCACCAGAATCCACTCAATGACATCTCCTACAGGTTTGGTTTATAGTTATACTACTCAGTCAGTTACAGGAAAAAAACACTATGAGCAACGAATACAAAAATATTTTAGTCGCTATCGACCTATCTGAAGATTCACGCAAAGTTTTAATGCGCGCCAAAGAAATTGCTGCAAGAAACCAAGACGCCAAGCTGTCTGTTGTACATACGCTAGAGCCTTTAGGTTTTGCTTATGGTGGTGATATTCCTATGGACTTAACCAGCATTCAAGACCAGCTAGACTCCCATGCCCGAACGCGTTTAAAAGAATTGTTAGAAGATATCGATATTCCAGAAGAAAACCAGCATGTACTCGTTGGTATGCCAGATACAGAAACTCACCGTCTAGCCAATGAGAAGGGTATCGACCTAATTGTTGTGGGCAGTAATGGCCGTCATGGTTTCCAACTGCTGCTAGGTTCAGTATCTACCGGTGTTTTACACGGCGCACCTTGTGACGTGCTTGCTGTTAGAGTTGGTAAAAAAAGCTAAATCGCATCTCTAACCTATTAAAACAGTAACAGCTTAACACCTGCGGCTTACAAGCCGCAGTTTTTTTGGATTAGGTTTTATGAACAAGCCAAGCTTAGAACATCAATACCAGCTAGACACTTCAGGACTTTTTTGCCCTGAGCCAATCATGCTACTACACAAGCAACTTGATGAAATGCAAACAGGTGAAGTCTTGTTATTAATTGCTACTGATCCAGCCACCACTAGAGATGTGCCTAAATTTTGTCAGTTTCTTAAACACTGTTTAGTCAACCAAGAAGAAGATCAGCAGCAATACCGTTACTGGCTTAAAAAAGCTTAAGCTTGCTTCTAGTATTCGACTTGACTCATTACTTCGTTTGTCCACTTTTGGCTTTCTATCCAAGCTTTATTTAACTTAATAACTAGCTCAGGAGATCGAGCATTCAGCTGGGCATGTTCAAAGGCAACCACTAGGTTAAGTAGTTTGCCTAGGCGACCCTCTCGCAGCAAAATGGCATCTTTTATTTCTATAGATAAAGGAAGCTGTGCCATTAGCTCAGACATTTCCATAGCCATAAGCAAATCCATCATAGACATTAGACCCAACATAAACGCAGAACGTGGGTTGATATCGCTGGTATCATCAGCTAAGAGTTGACACATGTGTGCTCGCGTTAAGGCTTGAGGTAACAGCAAACGGCTTGCAGGCCCATTGTTAGCAAGCATAACCGTAGTAACTATACTGCGAACCCTGTCTAAACCTAGGGTGTTTAAAGCTTGATGAATGGTCGTTATTTCGTTTCGACGACGAAAAGCTGCTGAGTTAACGTATTTAAGCAACATAAAGGTTAATTGTGGGTCTTGCGCAATAAAGTTTTCTAGTAGTTCGTAATCTGGCTCTTCTGTTTGTAGCTCTGAAATAATACGAATTTGTGCGCTGTGGTTGTTAGCGCGGCCTTTGCGGGAGGTTTCTTTGTGAACTTCAGGGCGGGCATAAAAATAACCCTGAAACATCTCAAAACCCATGGCTTTAAAGCGATTAAAGGTTTCTAGGTCTTCTACTTTTTCTGCCAGCAAACGTATACCCCGTTGCTTATATTCAGCAATATCTTCTTCTAGGATAGGCTCGAATAGATCAACCTTGATAATGCTTGCAACATCTAACAAGGGTCGGGTTTCATCATTCAGAATAAAGTCATCTAAGGCTACGTCATAACCTAGCTTGCGTATTTTCCTTAATGCTTCAACTATTTCAGGCTCACCTGTTACGCTTTCTAATACTTCAACCACTACCTGTTCAGGATGAGGTGGCAATAGCTCTGGCTTAAGAATCCATTCTTTAAGTGCGTTAAAAAATAGCTTACGGTTACCTATCAGGTTTTCTAAACCACTTTCTAAAAAAGTGGCATTAATAACCCTAGCTGTTGCCATTAGCTGATCATCAACTTGAGCAAAGGTTGCCGTAGCACTGGAACGATAAAGCAGCTCATCAGCAACATGTTTCATTTTTGCATCACAAATAGGTTGCAATGCAATACAGTAATTTTCTTCAGTCACAGATTCAACATCCTTTGTTCCTTCATTCATTTTTCTGCCTGCTGCAAGCTTGGAGTAATTGCAAGAAAAAACAAACAGTTAATTGCCAACTCACTTCAGGCTTCTCTAATTAACCTAAACGAGTATATAAAATATAAATCCATTAATCTATAACATCACTTAACACAAAGTTGCATAAAGAAGCTTACTAAATGCACCTTTTTGACATTAAGTTCTCTAAACTAGAATTACTAAAAAAATAAACACGGATCAAGGAAAAAAATACAGCTCCAATGTAGGTTAGTCGCTAGTCTGTCTAGCAAGATGTATTTTTTTATTGAGAAAGAAATAAATGCTTGAAAAACTTCGCCCAAGTGAATTAACGGTAGGCAAAAGAACCACGCTAGATATTTACACTAGGGGTGGGCGTTTGTTGCTGTCTCGTGGGGCAATGATAAGTAACGAACAGCAAATAGAAATTCTTATGCAGCGTGGTCTAGTTAAAAGAGACCCTAACGACCGCGTTGATTACAGTAGTGAGTTCAAACCCTTTCGTTACACTAATAATGTTAACCCCTTTTTAGAAGTTATCGAGTTAGAAGACCAGTTAAGTAAAGCTTTTAGCCACATTAAAAGTGGCAACGCAGCTGCGCCTGAAGTCTTTTACAGAGATATACGCAATATCTGCAGCCAACTCCTAGGCCTAGCCGAAAGATCGCCTGAGGCACTACTAGGCACGGTGCATTGGCCACGCGAAGAAAAAGGCGACTACAGCCTTTACCACCCGATTCAATGCGCTATTCTTATTGCTGTTGTTGCACTACGCTTAAAAATTCATGGTGAACAACTTTTTAGTATTCTAGCAGCAGCCTTAACTGCCAACCTAGGTATGCTAGCCATACAAGACCGTCTCAACAAACAAAAAACACCCTTAACCGAAGAACAAATTCAGGCGGTACGTAGCCACCCTGATAAATCTGTATTGATGCTTGAATCCATGGGCATCCGTGATCCTATGTGGATTCGGGCTGTCTTACATCACCATGAACGCTTAGATGGTAGCGGCTACCCTCAAGGCCTTAAAGGGGATGATATTTCTAATGAAGCAAAGCTAGTAGCTTTAGCCGACATTTATATTGCACTCATTGGTAGACGCGAATACCGTCAAGCTTTACCGGTTAAGTTTGCTCTAAAACAAATATTCAGTGAACGAGGCACTCTAGTTGGCCCTGCTTTAACTAAAATGTTTTTAAGCCAAATAGGTATCTACCCACCAGGCACTGCAGTAAAACTTAAGAATGGTGATACGGCTGTGGTTACACAAAGGGGTGAAACTGCCTCTCAACCTATTTGTGCTGGTATTCGTGCTATAAGTGGTCAAGTGTATATGCACCCACCGCCTCGCGATACACGTTTACCTGAGTATGAAATAACCGAAGTGTTATCCAGTGACCTACTTAAGCCTTTACAGCCATTTCTATTTTGGGGTGTGCATGTACGTAAAGCCGTAGAGCTTTAAAAATAATTAAAAAATATAGCTTTAAAACAAAAAAATCCCCGCCTAGGCGGGGATTTTGGTAACTAAAATTAATCAAAGATTAGTATTAGTTATTTTCCATTTTTTGCTTGATTAGGTCACCAATAGTGGTTGGACCTGCAAGTTCAGCCTGAGCTTCACGCTGAGTAGCAACCGCTTGTTCAGCTTCAACTTTATCTTTGGCTTTAATAGACAAGCTAATCACACGATTCTTACGATCAACGTTGATAATACGTGCTTCAACTTCATCGCCTTCTTTTAGAGCATTACGCGCATCTTCAACACGCTCAGCACTAATTTCAGATGCTTTTAGAATCGCTTGCACTTCATCTGTTAGGTCAACAACGGCTTCTTTAGCTTCAACTGCAGAAACCTTACCTTTAACGATAGAGCCTTTGTCGTTTAGTGCTAAGAACTCATTGAAAGGATCGCTTTCAAGTTGCTTAACACCTAGCGAGATACGCTCACGCTCTGGGTCAATCGAAAGAATGATTGTTTCAACTTCTTCGCCTTTCTTGAACTTACGTACGGCTTCTTCCCCAGTATCATTCCAAGAAATATCAGACAGGTGAACTAGACCATCGATACCGCCATTTAAGCCAACAAAGATACCGAAGTCAGTGATTGACTTGATAGCGCCAGAAACTTTGTCGCCTTTGTTGTACTTGCTTGAGAACTCTTCCCAAGGATTAGCGCGGCACTGCTTGATACCTAGAGAAATACGACGACGTTCTTCGTCGATGTCTAGAATCATTACTTCTACTTCGTCACCTAGGTTAACAACCTGCTTAGGATTAACGTTTTTGTTAGTCCAGTCCATTTCAGAAACGTGTACTAAACCTTCAACGCCTTCTTCTAGCTCAGCGAAGCAACCGTAATCGGTTAGGTTAGTGATACGTGCCTTAATGATTGAAGACTCAGGGTAACGTGCTTTAATTTGAATCCATGGATCTTCACCCAACTGCTTAAGACCTAATGATACACGGTTACGCTCGCGATCAAACTTAAGAACCTTAACGTTGATTTCATCACCCACAGCAACAATTTCAGAAGGATGCTTAATACGCTTCCAAGCCATATCAGTGATGTGTAGTAGACCGTCTACGCCGCCCAAGTCAACGAAGGCACCGTAATCAGTAAGGTTCTTAACGATACCTTTAACTTCTTGGCCTTCAGCTAGGTTAGCAAGCAGTTCTTCACGCTCTGCTGAGTTTTCTGCTTCTAGTACGGCACGGCGAGAAACAACCACGTTGTTACGCTTAGCATCTAGCTTGATAACTTTGAAATCGAGTTCTTTGTATTCTAGGTGTGCTGTGTCACGCACTGGGCGTACATCAACAAGTGAACCTGGTAGGAAGGCACGGATGGTATTGATATCAACTGTAAAGCCACCCTTGACCTTGCCATTGATAATACCCTTGACGATTTCGCTCTTCTCGAAAGCTTCTTCTAGCTCAATCCAAGACTCAGCACGACGTGCTTTTTCACGGGATAGACGGGTTTCACCGAAACCATCTTCTACGGTTTCTAGTGCTACTAGCACTTGTGAACCAACGGTTAGATCTTCACCGCTTTCAAACTGATTGCGGTGGATAACACCTTCCGACTTTAAGCCAGCGTTAACGGTAACCCAGTCACCATCAACATCAACAATAGTGGCTTTAATGATAGAGCCCACTTCCATATTGACTGTTTGCAAGCTTTCTTCAAAGAGTTCGGCAAAGGATTGTGTCATGTATTATTTACTCGATTTTAAATGTCTTTAATGCGGCGAAATTGCCGCCCTCCGCGCCACCAGCAAACGCGGGCCTGATTATTTTTATGTAGGAGTGTTAACGCTAGTTAAGCTTGGCAGAACTTTCAAAAGTGGATTCTGACAAACTGTGACACCTACCCTACACAACCTCCATACTGCTTCGACTACTAAAGTCGCCTTAAGCGGAGGGGCTTAAGACACCAAGCCTCGGTTTTTGGCCTCAGCAAGAATTTGTTCTACAACCTGCTCTATACTTAACAGCGTACTATCAAGCTGCAATGCATCTTCTGCAGGCTTTAGCGGCGCAGTTATACGATTCATATCCCGCGCATCACGCTCTAAAATATCATTTTTTAGGTCGCATAGTTTAGCAGTCACACCCTTAGACCGCAACTGCTCTAAACGGCGCCTAGCTCGCTCGTCTGCACTGGCAGTTAGGTAGATTTTTAAAGGGGCATTAGGGAAAACCACCGTACCCATATCCCGCCCATCACAAATTAAACCTGGCAAGTCGGCAAAGTCACGCTGCCTAGATAACAGTGCATTACGCACCCCCTCTAAAGCAGCAACCTGTGAAGCTAAACCACCCACACGCTCTGTACGCAGTTCTCTACTTACATTTTCTCCCTCTAACATAACTTGAACTAAGTCATCTTTGCCGGTAAGAAACTGTACATCTAGATGTTCTGCCAAAACACTAAGTGCAGGCTCATTGTCTAATGCAACCCCGTGATGTTCAGCAGCTAAACCTACTAGGCGATAGAGTGCTCCTGAGTCTAGCAAGTGCCAGCCCAGAGCTTGGGCAAGGCGCATGCTAACAGTGCCCTTGCCTGCACCGCCTGGACCATCAAGTGTAATAATTGGCGCATTAGTTGTTGAAGCCTTCATTAATTTACTCCCAAGTGACTCAGCAGCAAACCATCTTAACGCTGCCTTTTAGTGAGAGCTATTATACGCCTAAAGGTTACAATTGCATTACTCAGGTTTTTTTTGCCAAGCCTGCATTAGCTCTAACAGCTCACCTTCAAAAGGTACTGCTTTTTGTGCTTTTTGATCTGTCACCACAAAGGTTACATCCGCATCTGCAATGAGTGTATCGGTGCCTTTGAGTAAAATTTTTTGTTGAATTAATGCACTTTTATTACCTACTTTGGTTAATTCTGTTAGCACTTCTAACTCTTCATTCATAAAAGCACCACGGCGAAAGTTAATATTAATATTTACTACCGCCATACCTAAACCAGACTTCATTAAGTCTTCTAAACCTGGCTGCTGCTCAAGAAAATTCCAGCGCCCTTCTTCTAAAAACTCTAAATAGCGGGCATTATTTACATGTCCATAAAGGTCTAGATGGTAACCACGTACTTTAATTGGGGTACGAGTTTGCATTTATTTTACTCCTAGCTTCAAAAATTCAGTTGGCAGTTTAGGCTTTTTAAAAATACTTTCAAACAGGCGTTCATTTTTTTAGCATAAAATCCTTTCTAGTGACTGGTCACTTTGCTGCACTAGCGTTATCCTTGCAGGCCTAAACCAAGTGCCTTTCAAGGACTTCTATGCCACCTGTTTCAAGAGTCAGTTTTGCTCATAAAGTTAGCCGCTCTAAACGTCGCCAAGAAATCTCTTTGTTGCGTCAAGGGTTTGAGTGGATAGCACCGCTGATCAAACTGCTAGGCTTGCTACTATTACTTTTAGGTAGCTTCAAACTTGCACCAACACTTCTTTTAGCCTTTCAGGGCAACGAAGTTGAAACTAAAATCTTCTTTTCATCAATGCTAGTTACACTGGCTAGCGGCGGCATCATGGTGCTCCTTGGCTCGTTTGCGCCTTTCCATTTACGTGGCAGGCAAATATTTTTATTAACTAGCCTTAGCTGGATAGTTCTTAGTTTGTTTTCTGCTTTACCCTTTATTTTTGGTCCCACGCAACTGCCTTTAGCCGATGCTATTTTTGAAAGTGTTTCTGGATTAACCACAACAGGAGCAACCATTCTCAGTGGTTTAGATACAACATCTCAGGGCATTTTACTCTGGCGGGCTATTTTGCAGTGGTTAGGTGGCATAGGAATAATCGTACTTGGCATGGCTATCCTACCCTTCTTGCAGGTAGGGGGAATGCGTCTCTTCCAATCAGAATCATCTGACTGGTCTGAAAAAGCCTTACCTCGCTCTGGTACGCTGGCTAAAGCCATAGGCAAGGTTTATGTCGGCTTAACCACGCTATGTATTCTTAGTTACTGGATAGCAGGCATGGCACCTTTTGATGCACTGGTGCATGGTATGACCACCTCAGCGACGGGTGGGTTTTCTAATTACGATGCATCAATGGGGCAATTTGCAGCAACCAGCAGTATTCTGTGGATAGGTATTGTTTTTATGTTTCTTGGTTCTTTGCCCTTTGTGCTTTTTGTACACATGATTCAAGGCAATCCTTTACCCATTTTTAAAGACAGTCAGGTCAGAGCCCTAGCCAAAATTCTGTTAGGCGCCGTGTTAATTATGACCCTATACCTAGTTACACAACTTAACTGGGAATGGTCAACAGCCATTACACAAGCTAGCTTTAATATAGTTTCTATAGTCAGTACTACGGGTTTTTCTTCAACCGATTACAATGGTTGGGGTAATTTTGCTGTTCTTTTCTTTTTATACATTATGTTTATTGGTGGCTGCTCTGGTTCAACCAGTGGTGGATTTAAAGTATTTCGTCACCAATTATCTGTCATTTTAATGCGTAACCAAATGATGACTCTATTGCATCCCCGTGGCGTTTTTTCACAAAATTATAATGGTCGCCCTGTTCCCGATGATGTTATTCGCTCTATGGTAGCCTTTGCTTTTTTCTTTTTTGCAACCATAGGCACCTTAGCTTTAGCCCTTTCTTTTATGGGGTTAGATTTTATTACTAGCTTTACTTCTGCGGTAACTGCGGTTGCTAATATTGGTCCGGGGTTAGGTGAAACTGTTGGGCCAGCAGGTAATTTTTCTAGCTTGCCAGACTTGGGCAAATGGTTGATGAGCCTTGGTATGATTTTAGGCCGTTTGGAAATTGTGACCTTTATGATTCTCTTCACTCGTGCTTTCTGGCGGACTTAAGGAGCTTAAACCTTGAAAATTATTATCCTAGGTGCAGGTCAAGTGGGTGGCAGCCTCGCAGAGAACCTAGCCGGTGAAGAAAACGAC
This sequence comes from Marinospirillum minutulum DSM 6287, assembly GCF_000422325.1. Taxonomy (GTDB): domain Bacteria; phylum Pseudomonadota; class Gammaproteobacteria; order Pseudomonadales; family Halomonadaceae; genus Marinospirillum; species Marinospirillum minutulum. The sequence continues at coordinate 812,804 of NZ_KE383818.1, read as the reverse complement.
ATTACTGTTGTTGATAGTGACCCTAATCGCCTTCGCGACTTACAAAACAAGTTGGAAATTCGCACTATTCAAGGTAAAGCCTCCTACCCTTCGGTACTGCGTCAGGCAGGTTGTGAAGATGCCGACATGCTGATTGCTGTAACCAGTTCTGATGAAGTCAATATGGTGGCTTGCCAAGTAGCCCACTCTTTATTTAACACGCCCACTAAAATTGCACGTGTACGTTCAGCTGCCTATTTATCACGTAAAGGAATATTTCAACCCGGTAGGGGCTTTGATATTGATGTACTGATTAGCCCTGAACAGGTGGTTACCAATCATATTCGTCGCTTAATTGAGTACCCAGGTGCTTTGCAGGTGCTCGACTTTGCTGGTGGCTTAGTACAGTTGGTGGCAGTAAAAGCCCATTATGGTGGCCCACTTATTGGTCAAGAGCTTGCTGCACTTCGCAAGCATATTCCTAATATTCAAACACGGGTTGCTGCTATTTACCGCCAAAATCAAGCCTTAATTCCTAAAGGTGACACCCTAGTACAGGTTGATGATGAAGTGTTTTTTATTGCGGCTCGTAAAGATATACGTGCCGTAATGAGTGAAATGCGCAAAATTGACCATAGTTATAAGCGCATTGTTATTGCCGGTGGAGGCAATATAGGTGAGCGCCTAGCAGAAAGTCTTGAGCATGAATATCAAGTTAAGCTAATTGAAAATAACCCGCAGCGTTGCATTGAACTAGCTGAAAAGCTAGAACGTACTGTGGTATTACATGGCTCGGCTACAGACAAAAGCTTGCTGCAAGAAGAAAGCATTGATGATGTCGATATTTTTTGTGCAGTTACCAATGATGATGAAGTCAATATTATGTCGTCCATGCTGGCTAAGCGTATGGGTGCTGGCAAGGTAATGACGTTAATTAACAATGCAGCCTATGTAGATTTGGTTCAGGGAGGTGAAGTCGATATTGCCTTTTCACCACAACAGGCCACCATAGGCAGTCTCTTAACCCACGTAAGGCGTGGACAGGTTAAAAACGTTCACTCCCTACGCCGTGGTGTTGCTGAGGCCATAGAGGCAGTAGCAATAGGCGATGAAAAAAGCTCAAAAATTGTTGGGCGTAGCATTGAAGCTATAGCCTTACCCGAAGGCGTTACCATTGGTGCGGTGGTTAGAGATAAAGAAGTTATGATTGCCCATCATAAGCTGGTTATTCAAACTGGCGATCAGGTGATTCTCTTCTTAGTAGACAAGCGCAAGGTTCGTGAAGTAGAAAAACTATTCACTGTAGGTATTACCTTTATTTAATACTTGATCACTTACGCCCTTAGTCGGGTTGCAGGAAATAGCTAAACCACTAGACTCATAGAAAGGCAATTCTGCTTAGAGGATAGTTTATGGCTAAGGTTCTAGTGGTCGATGACGAACCAAACATTGTTTTGTCATTAGAGTTTTTAATGCAACAAGCAGGCTTTGATGTAACCACTGCACTCGATGGCGAGTCGGCACTTGCACTAGTCAACGAAAATCCGCCCGATCTAGTATTACTTGATATTAGCCTTCCAGGTATTAGTGGTTTTGAGGTGCTTGAACAACTACGCAACCAGCCTAGCTTCAAGCGACTACCCATTGTTATGCTCACTGCGCATGGCCGCGAAGTTGAGCGTGAAAAAGGCCTAGCCTTGGGTGCTGATGACTATATCACCAAGCCCTTTTCTACCCGACAACTGGTTGAAAAAGTTCAAGCTCTACTTAACGAAAGCTCGCCAAGCTCTCAGGAAGACTAACTATGCCAGCACGCCATAAGCTATTAAGCCTTTGGTTACTGCTCAGCGGCATTACCTTTTTTGCTGGCTTATTTTGTGCTGCTTGGTTAGAAAGCCAAATTCAACCAACCGGCAACCTGCGTATTGTTATTTGGGGTGCTTCTTTAGCAAGTGGCCTGCTTGTATTTCTGCTGGGTTTAATTTTAGAAGTGCGCTTAATGCGCCCTTTACGCCATTTACAAGTACAAGTAGCGCGTATGGCAGCCAACCCTGACGCAAAAGATGATTACCCACCCGAAGGATGGTTAGCAACACTACAGCCCGACCTAAACCACCTACGCCAAGGTTGGCGGCAAGATCGTGGTCTACTCACCGATGCACGTATTCAAGGCGCCAAAGATGCCGCCCGTATTCGACAAGAACTAGAAGCCTTATTGCAGGTATTAAAACTGCCTTTACTACTTTGCGATCAGCATCAACGCCTACTTTTATTTAACCCAGCAGCAGAAGAGCTTTTTGCTGGTAATCCTGCTTTAGGTTTAGGTCGCAGACTTCAAGAGCTACTACCTGCACCCAGCTTAATTGATGCCTTACAAAACCTGCCTAAAGATGGCAGTGCACGTCAATTATTACTCCCTCATCGTAACCGCTGGTATCTATGTGATTTGCGTCGGGTTATCGCTAGTCAAGGTGAAGCTTTGCTAATGCTTGAAGACACTACCGAGCGCCAGCAATCTGATACACGTTGGCGCAAGCCGCTTTCCACACTTTTACCAGCCTTACGTGGCCATGCTGCCAATCTAGCTACAGCAGGCGAGTTATTAAGCAATGGCGGTACTACAGCAGAATTAAATCAGCGTTTACAGCTAGCCATGCAAGAAGATAGCCAAGCCTTGAGTAGTTTAATTAACGAATTAGCAAAACTACTCGAAGCGCTACACCTAGATCAAGGCCAGCTAACGGATACTTGGTCCAATGACTTGTGGCAGGCTTTAACGCCTAGCCTTACTCAACTGGAAATCAGCCTTACACCCATCGGCATTCCTCTCTGGTTAAAAGCAGACACACCTAGCTTACTAGGCTTATTACAGCGCGTTCTACTACTTTTAACCGAGGTTACGGGTAAAAAAGCTTTTGAAGCCGAAATACAATTAGGCAATAACCGTGTTTACCTAGACCTTATTTGGCAAGGCCAGCCATTGCATTTAAAACAGCTAAAAGAATGGGGTGAACTACCCCTAGCCAATGAAGAAATATCACCAAGACTGGGGGATATTTTGCGTCGCCATTCCAGTGATTGGTGGAGCCTAGCAGATGCAGACCAAAACTTTGCTCGCTTACGTATACCCTTACCCGCAGCGACGCGTGTGTATCCACCTTTACCAACCATTGAAGCCCGTCCAGAATTTCATGATTTTAGCATTGCAGACTTACCACCACCCACCAGTGAACTAGGTCAGCTGGCACTGAATCAATTAGAGCTGGTTGTTTTTGATACTGAAACCACAGGCTTGGAACTGCGTAAAGGTGACAAGGTTATTAGTATTGGTGCTTGCCGTATTGTTAATGGACGCTTGTTAGCTCAAGAAGTTTTTGATCAAAAAGTTAACCCAGGGCGTAGCATTCCACCGGCTAGTACAAAAATTCATGGCCTTGTTGATGCTGATGTAGAAAAAAGCCCACCCATGAGTGTGGTTCTACCCCGCTTTAGAGAGTTTGTAGGCAATGGTGTGCTAGTGGCTCATAATGCTGCCTTCGATTTACTTGCCGTTACGCTTGAAGGAGCTGAAACAGGTGTAGAGTTCACCATGCCAGTGCTTGATACTTTGCTTTTATCCCGTGGTTTAGATAAAAACCTAGAAGGGCATGGTTTAGATGCGCTAGCTAAACGCTTTCAGCTCACTTTTCCACCCAATACACGTCATACAGCTTTAGGTGATGCACGAGTCACAGCAGAACTGTTGCTGGCTTTATTGCCACGTTTAGAAGCAAGAGGCATAAATACACTACAAGCTGCTTTAGAACTACAAGCTAGCCTTATGCAATCTAAGACCAGCTAATTAAGAAAACTAAAGGAGGCGGTTATGAAAGGCTCACCTACCCGCTCTAGGCTGGTCGGCTTAACGCTTTTAGCTTTAGTGCTTTTTTTGCCACCCATCTTATTACTCTTTGATAGACCGGGGCGTTTAGGCTTATCCATTCTCCCCGTTTACGTTTTCAGTGCTTGGCTGCTTATTATTGGGCTAGCTGCGTGGATACTGGAGCGCAAAGATGAGAACTGAGTTAGTTTCACTCGCTGTTGGCTTTAGTTACCTAGGTATTTTATTTTTAGTTGCAGCCTGGGGTGATAAACGCTCTAGCCAAGGGCGCTCCATTATTAACTCCCCCTTGGTTTATACCCTCTCCATTGCTGTTTACTGTACCGCCTGGACTTTCTACGGCAGTGTGGGTAGAGCCGCAGAAACTGGTTTAAGCTTTTTGTTGATTTATTTGGGTCCAACACTGGCCATGCTTTTAGGCTGGTTTATGATTCGCAAGATGATTCGCATCTCGCGAGCTCAAAAAATCACCTCCATTGCTGACTTTATTAGCGCCCGCTATGGTAAAAGCACTCGCCTAGGTGTTCTTGTTACTCTTATAGCCGTTATTGGCGTTATGCCTTACATAGCGCTTCAATTAAAAGCTATAACCATCAGCCATGCTTTATTAACTGGCTACCCACTTGTTCCAACACAAGCCCTAGTAGAAAAAACCTTTTTAATAGATAAATCATTTTGGGTTGCAATTGTTTTAGCTATTTTTATTATTCTTTTTGGTACTCGTCACCTAGATGCTAGTGAGCGGCATGAAGGCATGGTGGCAGCGATTGCTTTTGAATCCATTGTTAAGTTGTTGGCCTTTTTAGCGGCAGGTATTTTTGTTGTATTTTGGCTTTATCAAGGCCCAATGGATTTATTAGCCCAAGCCGCTAGTAGGCCTGACTTAATCGGCACTTTAGGAATTGATGTAATTCCAGGCGGTGCTGTTGGGTGGGTAGGTACTTTAATTCTTTCTACGTTGGCTTTTATAACGCTACCCAGACAGTTTCAGGTATTAGTCATAGAAAATGTCGATGAACGTCATGTAAAACGTGCTGGCTGGATGTTCCCTCTTTACCTTTTTGCTATCAATATTATGGTGATACCTATTGCTCTAGCTGGCTTACTGCTGGGCGATGGTTCACCCGATGACTATGTTCTTACCCTACCGCTTGCCGCTGGCTTAGAGTTTTTACCTTTATTTGTTTTTATTGGTGGCTTATCGGCTGCAACAGGCATGGTAATAGTTGAAACCATTGCCCTTTCCACCATGGTCAGTAACCACTTGGTAATGCCAGTATTGTTACGCTGGAAATGGCTGCACCTAGATCCAACCCGTAATTTAAGTGGCTGGCTGTTAGGTATTCGCCGCATTGCTATTTTGCTTATTCTTTTGCTTGGCTACCTCTATCACGCTTTAATTGGTGAGTCTTACAGCCTAGTAACAACTGGGCTGGTTTCTTTTACCGCTGTGAGTCAGTTTGCACCAGCCTTATTGCTTGGTCTCTATTGGCGTGGTGGCAATGCCAAGGGAACGGCAGTTGGCTTAATCGGTGGTTTTATTGTTTGGGCCTACACACTCCTCTTACCGGGTTTTGCACTGTCTGGCTGGCTAGATTCTTCATTAATTAACCAAGGTCCTTGGGGTATTGTCTGGCTAAAGCCTTATGCACTCTTTGGGTTAGAAGGCTGGGATATTTATGCCCATGCTTTATTTTGGAGTCTACTTGTTAATATAGGTCTGCTAGTAGGTGTGTCACTATTTACACAGCGATCTAGCTTAGAACAAACCCAAGCGGCTTTATTCACTGAAGCCTTGCGACCCGATGTAATGCAAACACCGCTTTGGCTTGGACAAACCACCAAGGGCGAGCTGTATCAACTCGCTAACCGCTACCTAGGCAAGGTCGCCACCCTAAAAGTTTTTGCACACCTAGGTCATACAGAAGCCCCCAGTGCAGCAGATGAAACACCCGCCTCACCTGCCTTAATTGCCCAAACTGAACAAGCTTTAACTGGGGCTTTAGGTAGTGCTTCAGCTAGGGTGTTAATTAACTCCGTTGTACGGGGCGAAGCCTTAGATATAGAGGCAGTACTCAGTATCTTAGATACCACCTCCCAAGCCTTAGAATACAATAAGCGCCTTGAACAAAAATCAACTGAACTAGCACAAATTGGTGAAGAATTACGAGCAGCTAACGTAAGACTGCGTGAACTCGACAAACTAAAAGATGAGTTTGTTGCCATGGTCAGCCATGAATTACGCACACCTTTAACTTCTATTCGTGCTTTTGCAGAAATACTCAGGGATAGTCCTGAAGTAACCCCTAAACAAAAAAGTCATTTTTTAGACGTTATAGTTAAAGAAAGTGAACGCCTTTCGCGCTTAATAGAAGAAATTTTAGACCTAGCCCGTTTAGAATCTGGGCGGATGCGTTTAGACCTTAAACCCATAAACCTAATTGAATTGGCTAAAGATTCTGCTGATGCGATTACCCAGCTTTATGATGATCGGCAAGTCGACCTAAAACTAATTTTACCCGAGGAGCAAGCTTGGGTTACAGCCGACCCAGATAGACTACAGCAGGTTATTATTAATCTGTTAGATAACGCTAGTAAATTTACTGAACCCGACTCAGCACAAGTAGTAATGAGCATTCATGCACACGCTAAAAACTGGCAGCTAGCAGTGGAAGATAATGGTTCAGGTATTGCCGTAGAAGAACGTGACAAAATATTTGAAAAATTTCATCAGATTCAACAACATAAAGATACCAGTGGCTCAAGACCTAAAGGCTCTGGCTTAGGCTTACCCATTAGTCGAGGTATAATTTCCCACCATAATGGGTGTTTGTATGCTCAAGCTGGCAAGGTTTTAAAAGGAGCAAGGTTTGTTATAGAGCTTCCTGCGATTAAGCCACCAACGAGTAGCTAGCTCACTGGTTGAACCCAGTGTTTACTGGTATATTGACCGCACTTATTTTAAAGGTTGAAGCATGCTTGTAAAACGCCCTTTGTTTAATACCCTAATGCTATTATTAGCCTTGCTGGTTATTTCGCAACGGCTGGTAACACCTTTTTTAGTTGCGCCTATTCAAGTTCATGCCAATGGTTATATCGAAGTGTGTTCCTGGCATGGTGGTTTTGAAAAACGCCTAATTGCTACAGATGGCGAGCTTAGCGAATCACTACAGCCCCTTAACTACTGCCCTGCCTGTCTACCGGCTATTGCCCTTTCTAGCGTAACGGACCTAGCCTATTTAAGCGACCTACCTGCTCAACTGCTTCTCTTTACTGTAATAACCAACCAACAAACCCAACACCCCAACCTTTTAAACCCTTCGCCTAGAGCACCGCCTTTAATTAGCTAACAATCAATAGAACTATTTTGATCGCTAATTAGGAAAACACATGAAAACTAATCGCTCACTGCTGTATATCGGTGCGCTACTGCTTTTAAGCTTGGCTTTTTTTCAAATAAAAAGTGGCTTAGACCAGCCTAGTCCTTCTACTACAAGTGGTAAGCCAACAGGCGCACCTTTTACGCTAACTAGCCAACAAGGTGAGGTTTCATTAAGTGACTTTGAAGGGCAGTTAGCACTTATCTACTTTGGCTATACTTGGTGCCCAGATATCTGCCCCACTTCAATGATTTTTATGGCTAAAGCCGTAAATTACTTGCCAGAAAACTTACAGCATCAGCTACAACCCATCTTTATTTCGGTTGACCCAAAAAGGGATAGCCCTGCAAGGCTTGCTGATTATGTCGATTTTTTTGAAGCAGGCATTATCGGTTTAACTGGCGAAGAAGCTTACCTTGCACAGCTGGCTAAGCAGTATGGTGCGTTTTACCGCTATGTCGAAATTGACTCAGCCATGGGCTATGCCGTCGATCATACTTCAGATTTTTACCTAGTGAACTCAAGTGGCAAACTGCTAGCAACGCTCCCCCATTCTATTAGTGGTGAAGAACTGCAAGCTGTACTTAGCAAAGCCCTAGAAAACCAACTTTAAGGAATTTAAGATGCAAATTTTACGTTTATTAATAGCTTTAACTTTTGTACTGAGTTTTTCTGCTCAGGCAAACGAAATTCAAATACAAAGTGGCTACGTGCGTGCCGTACCCCCAAGCACCCCAGTCACTGCTGCTTTTATGGAAATTCATAACCCAAGCAGTGAGGCGCGTGCGTTAATAAGTGCAAGTAGCCCAGCTGCTAAAGCTGTAGAGCTTCACACCCACACCCAGGTCGAGGGCGTGATGCAAATGCGTCAGGTCGACAAAATAGACCTAGCAGCCAAAAGCACTACCCACTTACAACCGGGCGGCCTACATATCATGCTAATCGGTTTAAAAGCACCATTAAAAACAGATGCTAAGGTGCTAGTTAGCTTAAAATTGGATGATGGCAGCCTAATAGAGCTGAATCTTCCAGTACGCAAAGTGGCGACTCAAGGTCACATGCAAGGTCACCACCACTAATCAGCAAAGTTTTTACGCACTTTTCGCATAAAACTTTTAATCAATTTAAGGTCGATCCTCAGTAGCTGCTTTTGCCTTTCACTTAGCTTCTGAAGGTCGACCCAACTATCTGCCAAACGCCCTGCATCTAAACTTTCTAACTGGGCATCTAGCAACAAGTCTTGCAACTGATTCAAGGCTTGAATCAAATCTTCTGCTTCTAGGGGCAATAAAACCTGCCGTGTAACCAAAGCAATTAAACGCTCTCTAGTCCCTACAGCAGTAACTCCATGCAAGATAGAAAGTAGCCTAGTGCTTGATTGCAAAGGCAGTAAACCTTGTTGTTTTAAGTTTAGGGCATGGCTATGCGGTGCATCTTTAGCGCTGGCCTGTAAACGATCAAAACTATCCAGCGCTACTGGAATCTCATCCAACAAACTAGCCATTTGATTTAAAAAGCCGTGGGCTTTAGGTAGTAACTGGCTTAGTTCAGCTTGAAAGTTTTTGGCTAGGTTTGAGTTACCAAAAACGGGATTAAAATCTAGCAAAATATTGGATAGCTGTACTTTTTTAACTATGCGCCCTGCTGTCCATAAGCGCATCTGCTCTAACCATTCACTACTTGGCTTACGCCATAAAGGCCAACGTGCCATCACATGGCCATTACATAAAGGAATACCTGCCTTAGCTAAACGCTGCGTAAACTCTTCACTTAAATGCTGCATCCAAGTATCAATTTCTAAATAACGCGAAACAGGAAAATCTTCAATAATCATGGCGTTATCTTGGTCTGGACGAAGCAAACTTTCGTGACGTGCGGCTGAACCTAACTGCAAAATACAAAAATCGACTGGTGGTTCGCCCCAGCCATTGGCCTGCATTTCTGCTAGGCTTTTAATAATTGTTTCGCGATACAACCAATCATTATGATCGCTAATTAACTGACTAATACGCCAAGCAGGTACATCCATTTGTTGTAATGCTTTAACAAAACGTAATTGCCAGGGTTTAATTTCAGTTACATCTAGCTGGTGAGGAAAATCGGCAAAAACTTCTTGCAAGGGAGCCAATAAAACTGCGTGATTTAGAAACGGCTGCTGTGGGTTGTCTAAAAGACGCCGCCAAGGTGATGCTCGGGTTAGAATTTGCATAACAACTCCTTGTATTTATTTGGCTCACTAATTATTTATAAGCTTCCTTTCATTCTAGCCATAAGAAAAATGAAAACCCAATAAAAAAGCCCTGCTTCTTTTAGAAAGCAGGGCTTAAGTTAGTAGCGTGTGCTTTTTATAGCTTGTTACGGGCTATAAAAGATTACGGCCTTTTTGTGCGGCAATACGCAAGCGTAGCGCATTTAGCTTAATAAAGCCTTCGGCGTCTTTTTGGTCGTAAGCACCTGCATCATCTTCAAAAGTAGCGATGCTTTCATCAACCAAAGTATCTGCAGACTCACGACCGACAGGAATAACGTTGCCCTTGTAAAGCTTAACACGCACTTTACCGTTCACAAATTCCTGCGACTCATCAATCATTGTTTGCAACATTTTACGCTCTGGGCTCCACCAGTAACCATTATAGATTAGCTCAGCATAGCGAGGCATTAGGTCATCTTTTAGGTGAGCAACTTCACGGTCTAAAGTGATGGACTCAATAGCACGGTGCGCTTTTAACATAATAGTACCGCCGGGTGTTTCATAAGCGCCGCGAGCTTTCATACCCACATAGCGGTTTTCTACAATATCTAAACGGCCAATACCATTAGCACCACCAATTTTATTTAGCTTTTCTAGCACTTCATGTGGCTTAAGTGCTTCACCGTCTATGGCTACAATATCGCCTTTTTCATAGGTTAGTTCTAAATAGGTTGGTTCGTTAGGTGCAGCTTCTGGGCTAACACTCCAACGCCACATGGCTTCTTCTGGCTCTGCCCAAGGGTCTTCCAACAAACCACCTTCATAAGAAATGTGCAGCAGGTTAGCATCCATAGAGTAAGGCGATTTAGTGCCTGCTTTAGCAAAATCAATGGGAATATTGTGCTCTTTAGCGTAGGTCATCAGCTTTTCACGCGATAGCAAGTCCCACTCACGCCAAGGGGCAATTACTTTGACACCTGGCTTCAGTGCATAGGCACCTAGCTCAAAACGTACTTGGTCATTACCTTTACCGGTTGCACCATGAGAAATGGCATCGGCATTGGTTTCATTGGCAATTTCAACCAAACGCTTAGCAATTAACGGGCGTGCAATGGAAGTACCTAATAAATATTCGCCTTCATAAATAGCATTAGCACGGAACATAGGGAAAACATAATCACGAACAAACTCTTCGCGTAGGTCTTCGATGTAAATCTCTTTAACACCCATAGCTTCTGCTTTAGCTCGGGCAGGCTCTAGCTCATCATTCTGACCTAGATTAGCAGTAAAGGTAACCACTTCACACTTGTAGGTATCTTCAAGCCATTTAAGAATAATGGAAGTATCTAGGCCACCGGAATAAGCCAGAACAACTTTTTTTACATCAGACATAGTTTCTCCTTAGACTACCCCAGCCTGAAGGCCAGAAGCAGGAACAGTAAACTGCAAAAGGCTGCCTAAGCAGCCCGAAAACTTATAAAAGGGATTATAGCGCAAGGAAAGTTAAGCGTCAGCGATTAGCGCTTAGAAACCACTTAAAAAGATAGAGAAACTAGTTAAAAAATAGGTTTGATTTCTAATTCACGCTCTAACTTAATGGTGACTCGACGATTTTTACTACGACCTTCAGTGGTGCGGTTGCTTGCTACAGGGTAGCGCTGACCGTGGTACTGGCTTTTAATCATTTCTTGCGGCATGCCTCGTGCCACTAGGTATTCAGTAACTGAGTTAGCTCGCTGGCTTGATAGTTCACGGTTATCACGACGTGTACCCGATGAATCTGAGTGACCATCAACCATTACTAGAACAACTTCTGGGTCGGCATAGGTATAACGCACTAATAAGTCGAGTTGGTCTTTGTCTGCTTGAGTTAATTTAGCGCCACCTAGGTTGAAACCAATAACCACATCGCGAATTTGATCATAATTAACGGGTAGGAGTTGTGCTTGGCAAAGCTGGAAGTCTGCAAAAGCACGGTGAAAATTAACGGGGGTTAAGCTAGCACGACGGTGCTCAATACGCTGGTCTTTATCTTCTTGCAGCATCGAAGGCATTAAACCTTGACGCAAACTTTCAAGAATAAGCTCTGTTTGTGGTGTAGCAATACGAATAGGTAGGTCTGTTTTTTGGAAATCATACTCACCTAAAGAGCGAGTATTCGCACCGGGCATCCACTGAGGTGCAAGGGCAACCAACTTAACCACACCGCCACGAAAAGCATTACGAAAGGGTTGAATTTCCATGCGTACTGTTTCACCAGCACGATGAATAAAGCGAGCTTCACCAAAATTAGGAATATAGTGAGTTAACTCACAGTTAAGCTTAGAAGGGTCACTGGTTTGCCATAAAGCATTTTCATAACCCGCCTGCCAACTACTTGCGTAAGCACCACTAGCTGCTGCCAACACACCTAAACCCACTAGGGCAAATTGTTGCAAGCGTTTAACACTAGGCTGTAGCAAGGCTGTTAGAGAAGGCACACTTAAATCCTTTAATTAACTAGGTTAAACAATTGTCGACCTAGGCAAGTTAAACTTTAGGTAAAAAAATGAAATACCTTGCAGCTATGTTAAGCTAGTTGCTGCTGTAACCCAAGTCTTTCATTTACACGCCGGTCAGGAGCATTGCGTGAACAGTCAGTCGAATGTCAAACATCCCATGTCCAATCGTTTTCGTGGTTATTTGCCCGTAGTAGTGGATGTTGAAACCGCAGGTTTTAATGCAGCTACCGATGCCCTACTTGAAGTGTCTGCCACCACCCTAACCATGGATGAAAATGGCATTATCTTACCTGACCATAGCATTACCAAGCATTTAATTCCCTTTGCTGGCGCCAATATTGAACAGGCAGCTTTAGATTTCACTAAAATCGATTTAAACAATTCTTTTCGGCATAGTATAGCGGTAGACGAACATCAGGCTTTAGATGAGGTTTTTAAAACCATTCGCAAGGCTGTAAAAGCCCATAACTGTACTCGTGCTATTTTGGTAGGTCATAACGCTAGCTTTGATTTAGGTTTTATTAATGCTGCTGTGGAACGCTGCAATATTAAACGCAACCCTTTCCACCCTTTTTCTAGCTTTGACACTGCAACCCTAGCTGCTTTAGCTTACGGTCAAACCGTGTTGTCACGGGCTTGCCTAGCCGCTGGTATACCCTTTGATAACCGTGAAGCACATTCTGCTTGTTACGATACAGAAAAAACCGCCGAACTTTTTTGTACCATTATTAATACTTGGCACCAGCTCGGCGGTTGGGATCTGGCATTAAAAACCATGCCAGAATAGTTTTAGCTTTGTGCTTGAGCTTGCGCTGCTGCTTCTACCATGGGTTGTAATTCACCCTGTTGGTGTAGGTCGCCAATAATATCGCAACCACCAACCAGCTCACCGTTTAACCAAAGCTGTGGAAAGGTTGGCCAGTTAGCATATTTAGGCAGCTCAGCACGCACATCTGGGTGCTCTAGAATATTTACAAAAGCAAACTTTTGACCACAAGCCATTAAAGCTTGTACAGTTTGCGCAGAAAAACCACATTGAGGCAGTTGCGGTGTGCCTTTCATGTAAAGTAAAACAGGGTTGCTAGCAATTTGTTCTTTAATGGTATCGATTGTAGAAGACATTTAACTTACCTTTCTGCAGATTAAAAAATACTTAGGGCTTATACCCGACCAAGTTAGTCAATCTTACCGCTCAAACCAACTGATTAACAAGCAAGATAAAAAAATTAAGTGCACCTTGCCAGTCACTAGGCAAGTGCTTAGACTGATTGTTTTTCGGGTTCGCCCGCTTATCTATGGAGGAAATTTGCACCATGGCTAACTCCGCCCTGATGCACACCTATGGTCGCCTACCTATCGCTTTTGCTGAAGGCAAAGGGGCTTGGCTGACTGACACTAATGGCAAAACCTACCTAGATGCCCTTGCAGGCATCGCAGTATGTGGCCTTGGACATGCGCACCCTGCGGTTACTCAGGCTATTTGTGACCAGGCTAACCGATTAGTGCACACCTCCAATCTTTATCAAATTCCTATGCAAGAAGCTGCCGCTAGTAAGCTAAGTCAGCTTTCGGGCATGGAAAGTATCTTTTTTTGCAATTCCGGTGCAGAAGCCAACGAAGGGGCAATTAAGCTAGCGCGTTTACACGGCCATAAAAAAGGCATAGATGTACCTCACGTGTTAGTGATGGAAAACGCCTTCCACGGCCGCACACTAGCGACTTTAACTGCAACGGGCAACCGTAAGGTACAAGCAGGCTTTGAACCGCTAGTTAGTGGCTTTGTTCGCAGCACCTACAATGATTTAGCCGCCGTCACTAACCTAGTTGAGCGCCGTAACGATATTGCCGCGATTTTGGTTGAACCGATTCAAGGCGAAGGTGGTTTGACACCAGCTACCGATGAATTCATGAATGGTTTGCGAGCGCTTTGTGATAAACATGACCTACTGCTAATGCTTGATGAAGTACAAACGGGCAACTGCCGTACTGGTTATTTTTATGCTTACCAGCGCTATGACTGGAAGCCAGACGTGCTAACTACCGCTAAAGGCTTGGGTAACGGCTTCCCTATAGGTGCTGTTATGGCACAGGGTAAAGCAGCTAATCTATTCCAACCAGGCAACCACGGTTCAACCTATGGTGGAACACCCTTAGGTTGTGCTGTTGTTTTAGCTGTACTAGAAACCCTGGAAAAAGAACAACTTGCTAAACGCGCTGGTGAGTTGGGTGACTACCTAGTTAAACGTTTTACAAAAGCATTTGAAGCTATCCAAGGCGTAAAAGCCATACGTGCACGTGGCCTAATGATGGGTATTGAATTAGACCAGCCTTGTGGCGAACTAGTAGAACTTGCCCTGCACGAAGGCCTACTGATTAATGTAACTGCCGGACAGGTCGTTAGGCTTTTGCCGCCACTTACACTTACCGACGAAGAAGCTGAGCTACTTATCAGCAAGTTAAGCCAACTCATTATAAATTGGCTAGCATCACGGAGCTAACTCATGAGCGTCAGACATTTTTTAACCCTGACAGATCTATCACCACAAGAACTAGAACGCCTTATCCAACGTGCAATTTTACTTAAGCGTCGGCATAAAGAAGGCATAATTGATGAAACCTTAAAAAACCGTGTGTTAGCGATGATTTTTGAAAAATCATCGACTCGTACTCGAGTCTCTTTTGAAGCCGGCATGATTCAACTGGGTGGTGGTTCTATTTTTTTATCACCCAGAGATAGCCAGCTAGGTCGTGGTGAGCCTTTAGAAGACACAGCACGCGTACTATCAGAAATGGTTGATGCCATCATGGTGCGTACTTATTCCCACCAAGATGTTGAAACACTAGCAGCCTATTCAAGTGTACCGGTGATTAATGCACTGACTGATGACTACCATCCTTGTCAGTTGTTAGCTGATGTACAAACCTTTGTAGAATGCCGTGGTAGCCTGCAAGGTAAAACCGTAACCTGGATAGGCGATGGCAACAACATGTGCAATTCCTACATGAAAGCTGCCCGCCAGTTTGACTTTCAGCTAAGGGTTTGTGGACCAGAAGGCTATCAGCCAGATGCACAATTATTAGAAGACCATGCTGACCGTGTCACACTGGTAAGTGACCCTAAAGCCGCAGTTGAAGGTGTACAGCTAGTAGTTACTGATGTTTGGGCTTCCATGGGGCAAGAAGAAGAACAAGCCAAGCGTATGCGTGACTTTGCACCCTACCAAGTCTCTCCTAGCTTAATGGATTACGCAGCCAAAGATGCACTCTTTATGCATTGCTTACCCGCACACCGTGGTGAAGAAATTAGCGAAGATATGCTTGATGATCCCCGCTCGGTAGTCTGGCAAGAAGCGGGAAATCGCCTTCATGCCCAAAAAGCCCTGCTCGAATTCCTTATCACAGGTTCTAACACTCAAGCACCGGTTTAATAATGCAACCAACCCTCCGCTTGACCCAATACAGCCACGGCGCAGGCTGTGGCTGTAAAATTGCTCCCCAAGTACTTGATACCATTCTGGCTACCGCTGGTAGCCAGTTACCCGATTCACGGCTTTGGGTTGGCAATAGTTCCAAAGATGACGCCGCTGTTTTTGAACTAAATGCTGAACAGGGTGTAGTTTCGACTACCGACTTTTTTATGCCCATCGTTGATGATGCCTATGACTTTGGGCGCATCGCTGCAACCAACGCCATTAGCGACATCTACGCCATGGGTGCAACACCCTTAATGGCCATTGCTATTCTTGGCTGGCCAATAGACAAACTACCCGCTGAAGTTGCTAGCGAAGTAATACGAGGTGCTCGCAGTGTTTGCGATACTGCTAACATTGCGCTTGCAGGCGGCCATTCCATTGATGCACCTGAACCCATTTTTGGTTTAGCTGTTACCGGCTTAGTGCAAAAAGAACGCATGAAGCGCAATGATACGGCTAAAGTTGGTGATAAACTTTACCTTACTAAACCCCTAGGCATAGGTTTATTAACCACTGCAGAAAAGCAAAACAAGCTTAAACCTGAAGATAGAGGTGTTGCTTGTGAACTCATGTGTACCCTAAATAAAATAGGTACAGACTTTGCTGGCATTGCGGGTGTTCATGCCATGACTGATGTGACAGGTTTTGGGCTACTCGGCCACCTAATAGAAATGGCCGATGGCAGTGGTTTAACAGCTAAATTAAATGACTCTGCAATTCCTCGCCTAAAATCGACCGACTATTACCTAGCAGAAGGTTGTATTCCAGGCGGTACAGAACGTAATTTTGCTAGTTATGGTCATCGTATTGCACCCCTAACAAAGCAGCAAAAACTACTATTTTGTGATCCACAAACCAGTGGTGGACTTCTAATCGCTCTAGCACCCACTGCAGAAAAAGAATTTCTAGACCTAGCCGCTAGTCAGGGTTTAAACCTTCAATCTATTGGTGAGTTCCACTCAGCTAGCGAGTTTGCCGTAGAGGTGCTCAGTGCTTGAGCAAACCGATGACTATAAAAATATTCTACTAAGCAATGCTCCCCTTATGGATACTCGAGCACCCATCGAGTTTATTCAGGGTAGCTTCCCCACAGCCAGCAACCTGCCACTAATGAATGATGAAGAAAGAGCAGCCGTTGGCACCTGTTACAAAAAAAAGGGGCAAGCAGCAGCTATTAAGCTAGGGCATCAACTGGTAAGCGGTGAAACCAAACAAGCACGTTTAGAAGCTTGGTTAAGCTATATAAAAGCCAACCCTAAGGGCTACCTCTACTGTTTTCGTGGCGGTATGCGTTCGCAGCTAGTCCAAGAGTGGCTTCATCAAGCGGGAGTGGATTACCCACGCATTAAGGGTGGTTATAAAGCACTTAGGCAGTTTTTAATCCAAAATACCGAGCAAAGCCTCCAAGCTTTACCCCTACTAATACTTGGTGGTATGACCGGTTGCGGCAAAACAGAAATTCTTAGCCAGCTAAGTAACAGTATCGACTTGGAAGGCCATGCCTACCATAGAGGCTCTAGCTTTGGTCGCCATGCCAAACCTCAACCTAGTCAAATTAATTTTGAAAACAACCTAAGTATTGACCTACTAAAAAAACGTCAGCAGGGTGCAAAACAATTAATTTTAGAAGATGAAGGCCATATTATTGGACGCTGCGCCTTACCAATGAAGCTTGTTAAACAAATGAAACTAGCCAAACTTGTTTGGCTAGAAGCCCCTTTAGAAGAGCGTATAGAGCGGGTATTAAAAGATTATGTTATCAACTTACAGCAAGAATTTATTAATCTTCAAGGCGAGGACAAAGGTAAAGAAGCGTTTGCTGAGCACCTACTAGCTAGTTTAAACCGTATAACTAAGCGTTTAGGCATGGAGCGCTATCAACAACTGCAACAGCTAATGCAGGCAGCACTTAATAAGACTGATTTAAGCACTAGCCTAGG
This sequence comes from Marinospirillum minutulum DSM 6287, assembly GCF_000422325.1. Lineage (GTDB taxonomy): Bacteria > Pseudomonadota > Gammaproteobacteria > Pseudomonadales > Halomonadaceae > Marinospirillum > Marinospirillum minutulum. The sequence continues at coordinate 795,460 of NZ_KE383818.1, read as the reverse complement.
TATTCATCGAGAATGGATAAGGCTGCTGCTAGAAAGTTATTACGATCCTATGTATCAATACCAGCGTAAAAAGAAAGCCAGTCAAATTATTTATCATGGCAGGGCAGAAGAAGTTAGTGCATTTTTGAGGCAATAAAAAGCCCTGCCTTAGCAGGGCTAATAACTAAAAAAGCGCTTTAAAATTAAGCCTAGTTTTAAACCAGCTTCTGCAAATCATTAAAGCTAGTATCATTACCAGGAGCACTACTTTTAGGTGCTGTTTGGGCAGCCTGAGTTAGGTTTACTTCTTGAGGCTGCTGAGCTACCGCTTCACTCGTATTTCTATTGCTTGCTGTTTGACCTGCGCCTTCAGCAATTTCAATCGCTGGGCGAATAATGCTACCCGCAGGACGGTTAGCTTCATAAAGTGGTACCTGCTCGGTTGTTTCACCTAAACGTGTAACAACACCCGCTGGTTGACTAGATACAGCTGCAACAGAAGAGTCGGCTGTTTCAACGCCACTACTTGCCATAGGATTGCTAGAGGCTTGTTCTGCTACTTCAGTTGTATTGGCTTCTCGCTGACCTTGTACACTACGCACATCCTGACGTGTTGCTGCTGCCGCCACATTGTTAATGTTAGATTCAATCATAATTGCACCTCAGCTAGTTTAATCTACCTTCTAGACTAGACAATTGGCGCCTAGAGATCAAACTTTATACAACTTTTTTATCAAATAAAGACAAAAAAGCTCCCTCTAGCAGTTAACTACTAGAGGGAGCTTTATTTCTAAGAGGTTAAAAAACCAACTTAGTGGTCAGCCATATCACCTTCATGCGGGTGACCATGCTCAACTTCTTCTTCACGCGCATCGCGTACAGACTCTACGCTGCCTTTAAAGTTAAGTGCTACACCAGCTAATGGATGATTAGCGTCAATCGTAACCGTTGCTTCTTCAACTTCAGTTACTGTTACGACCATTGCGCCACCAGGACCCTCAGTTTGAAACTGCATACCTGGTTCAATGCTTTCTACACCCTGAAAAGCTTCACGCGGAACCTGTTGTTTTAGGTTATCGTCACGCTCGCCGTAACCTTCGGCTGGCTCAACAGCCACCTCAAAATCATCACCGACACTACAACCTTCCAACTGCTTCTCTAAACCTGGAATAATATTGTTGTGACCATGCAGATAAAAAAGTGGGTTGCCGCCCTGAGATGAATCAAGAACCTGACCCTCACCATTCGTTAAAGTGTAATGAATGGCGACGACCTTATTGGCTGCAACTTGCATAGGTAAACCCTGTAGTAGATGAATGAACTTCGCATTCTAGCCATTTTTACCACTGCTACACAAATTCCTAAGCAACTTTATTTCAAAAAGGGTTTTATTAGCCCTAGATGCTGTTTAGACTAAAGGCTTTATTTCACCCTTCAGGTGCTGGATGTGCTGATAATTAACAGGCGAACAAGCTATGGCTGGCTAATCCTCCTGTGCCTAGTGTTACAGCTACTTGGCTGCAGCTCAAAAAATCGTTTAAACCTGCCACAACCACCTGACCACCAAGCTTTTTATAAGCCTTCAGGGCAAGAGAGTTTTGCTCAAATAGCCGCAAAGTTTAATCTCGATGAGGCGGTTCTAAAACGCTTTAATCCACGCAGCCAACAAAACCCACCCTCAAATAAGCGTCAATTACGTATTCCAGAACACAACAAGGATGCACCTAAAAATGGTCCTTTTTATTACCGTATTCAACCAGGCGATACTTTTGGTGTGTTAGCCCAACACTTTCATTTAGCATTAATTAGCCTGTTAGAAGCGAATCCAACATTAAAACCTGAAAAATTACGTATTGGTCAACGCATTGTTATTCCCATAACTGAACGCCACCGTCACGACTATCGCTGGCCTGTTGAAAAACCAGACGTAAAAATTAATTTTTCATGGCAACGCTGGGGTTTGCATCAAGGTCTAGCCTTGGCAACTAAAAAACGTGAAGAGATCTTTCCTATTGCGCCAGGTAAAGTTATTTTTGCAGGGCAGGTACGAAGTTTGGGCAGGGTCATTATTATTAAGCATAAAAATGATCAGCAATCTATCTATGCTTATTGTCACGCACTTTTTGTAGAGCAGGATGACAACCTTTCTGGACGTCACCCTGTTTGTTCAGCAGGTAAACAACGGCAAATTAACAAGCCCGGTATTTATTTTGAATTGCGTGAAGCTGGCCTAGCAGTACCACCAGAAAACTACCTACCCGCCCTTCCTTGGGCAGATGAATAGAGTTTACGCTCGTTTAATGAACAACTTGTGGCTGATTTTTCAACGCTCCCTGCTGCTGCAAACCCTTTGCCGTGGCAGAAAACAATACCACTCGTGCATCCAATACTGCATAACCCTCGCGATAACAGCGCACGGGGTTAAGGTCTAGTTCTGCTATTTCAGGGTGAGCGGTAACTAAAGCAGAAATTTTTAATAAAAGCTCGACCAAAGCACCTTTATCTACCGGTGGCTGGCCACGTACTCCTTCTAGCACTTTAACTGCTTGAATACCCGCCAACATATCCCAAGCATCGGAACGCGCTAATGGCAGACTACGGAAAACCACATCTTTTAAGACTTCAACAAAAATACCGCCTAAGCCGAACATCAATAAATGCCCGTACTGTGGGTCGTAGGTTACCCCTAAAATTACTTCAGTACCCTTAGGGTCTGCCATAGGGCTTAGCAAAACACCTTCTAAACGTGCATCGGCAGCATAATGCAGCGAGTTTTTATAAAGGGTTTGCCAACCTGCTTTTAAGGCCTCTAAACCTTGTTGGTTAAGCAGAACACCACCGGCATCTGACTTGTGCAAAATGTCTTGCGACACAATTTTCATGGCTAGGGGTTGTGCCAAAAATTCAGCTGGCAAATTAGCCAGTTCTTCTGGCTTGGTTAACCACTGCTGTTCAGGTAAGGCAACTTCAAAAGCACTAATCATTTGTTTAGCTTCTGGCTCTAACAAGGCTGTACGCCCTGCTGATCGCACTTTTTGCAGCAAACGATCAACCCTTAGGCTAGACTCACCTCGCCCAGTCAACCAGTCATCTTCGCTAATGCGTTTACGATAAGCCGCATAGTCAACCAAAGCTTTAAGAGAGGCGCAGGCAGTTTCTATACTGGCATAAACGGGGATACCTTCTTCAACTAGCTGTTGCAAGGGTGCCGGTTTATTAAGCGTAAATAAACTATGTACCAACAAAGGTTTGCCACTGGCTTTAGCCAATTCAGCCATAGCACTGGCCGCTTGTAATTCAGCTTCGGCAAGGCTGGCATCAAAACGTAATGCATAACCACCAAATAAACCCACCAGTAACAACTGATCAACACCTGGGTCAGCTAACAGCAACTCAACACAAAGAGCAAAGTTCATAGGCTCACTATCAGTGCCACCAGCTACATCTATCGGGTTACTAACCGCCGCTCCTTTAGGCAATAGCGCTTTTAAAGCCGCTTGGGTAGTGGCTGATAATTCTGCCAAGGGTAAGCCCAAAGCATCTAGTTCATCGGCAGCAATGGTGGCATGACCACCGCCATCAGCAAGAATGGCTATTCTTCGTCCAGCTGGTAACGGCTGAGTAGCTAAGGCTTCGGCAACAGGTAAAAGATGATCTGGTTGGTCAACTAGTACCACACCGGCTTGGCGCATCACCCCTTTAGCCACTTGATAACTACCTGCTAAAGCACCCGTATGCGATTTAGCTGAACGCTGCCCAGACTCAGATTTACCCGATTTATATAAAACTAAAGGCTTATTTGCCGTAAAAGTCCTAGCTGCTTGTAAAAAAGCCTGACCGTCGGTTAGGCCTTCCATGTAGGTAATCAGTGCTTTAGTACCTTCGTCAGCAGCAAAGTAATCTAAGTAATCATGAAAAGCTAAATCAGCCGCATTACCTAGTCCTACATAGCTACTAAACCCAGAATGTAGGTGGGTTGAACCTTCGGTCACCAAAGATAAAGCCATATTGCCCGATTGGGATAAAATCCCTAATGGCCCTGGAGTTAAATTAGCAAAACCGACTAGGTTCATTTTAGCGTGGGTATTAAAAACACCCGAAGTATTAGGCCCAACTAAACGCATTCCAAAGCGTTTAGCTAAAGCCACCGCTTCTTTTTGTAAGGCTTTACCTTCTTCACCTGATTCAGCAAAACCACTGGCAAGCACTATAGCCGTTTTAACCCCCTTTAAACCACAGCTTTGTAGCACATCCAATAAGCTAGCCGCTGGTGTACAAACAAGCGCTAATTCAGGGTTAGCTGGGACCTCTTCAATTGAGGCATAACAGGTTAAACCTAGTAGTGCTTTTAAACGTGGGTTAACTGGATAAATATCACCTGCAAAACCATCACGCAATAAAGAGCGTATGGATTGAAACCCTCGCTTGGTTGGGTCAGAAGAAGCACCTATGACCATTAAAGCATTAGGATAAAAACTCGATAATAAGCTCATAGCTAACCTCTACTGACCAATAAACTTAGGTGCACGCTTCTCGGCAAAGGCATCCACCCCTTCTTGCCAATCTTGCGTTGTTGAACAAAACATCATGCCTTCTAATTCTGCAATTAAGGCATCATCAAAGCTTCTTTGCCCGGCTGAATTAAGCTGCTGTATAGCCAAAGCCACAGAAACAGGTGCTTTAGAAGCTAACTGCAAAGCAAAAGCTTGGACCTCTTGTTGAAATTCACCGTCAGATTCAACAGTAAAACAACGCTGCGCTAAACCCATGGCTAAAGCTTGCTCACCCTTGAGTCGTTCACCCAACAAAACCAGCTCTTTAGCTTTAGCCAAACCTAAGCGTGCGGGTAGCAGCCAGGAAATACCGCCACCAATAAAGGCCCCCAAACCTGTTTCAGGTAATCCCCACTGAGCTGTATCACGCATTAGCATAAAGTCAGCGGCTAAGGCCAGCTCTGCACCTGCACCTAATGCATAACCATTAACCGCTGAAACCACCGGTTTTTTTAAATTAAATAAACGACGACAAACTTCTTGCTCACCCCTAAGGTATTCACGGCGCTCATAAGGCGTGCGTGTACCTGCACCATGGGCCTTCATATCAGCACCCACACAAAAGGCACGCCCTGCACCCGTTAAAACAACGGCTCTTACTTCAGAGTTGGCTTCTGCTTCATCTAGCAACTGACAGAGCAGGTCATACATGGGTTTGCTTACCGCATTAAGCCGTTCAGGGCGGTTGAGGGTTAGCCACAAAACACCTTCTTTAAGCTCACTTAGCACCACTTGGCCAGCAACATCTACTTCCTTATCAGAATCAGAATTAAAGCTCATGACTTACCTCATCAATCAGTTGTTCGTGACGTTTTAAACTAGCCAACCCACGCCTTCCTAAACGGCCTGCCATCATTGCCATTAACCCTTCAATAAACACCAAAAAAGCAGCCATGGAATTGCTATACCAAGTACTGCTTGTTGGTGCGATAAAACTTAAAGTTGCTTCTGCTGCTAAAGGGGAACCATGCGAATCAGTAATCGCTATCACCTGCATACCATGATTAGCGGCAATACGTGCCGCAGCGATGGTGGCTCGTGTATAGGGTGCAGCCCCAATAACCACTAATACATCTTCTTGGGTTAACTCATTTAAACCATGTGCAACCCCATGATGCGGATTACCCAGCAAGCTGACATCAGGCCGCAACAAACCCAAGGCATAAGCAAAAAAGTTAGCTACCGTATTGGCTTGGCGTAAGCCATAAACCCTAACTCTGGGCGCTTTAGCTAATAAATTAACGGTTTTTTCTAAAGCACCGACATCTAAGCTACTGAGCATCTGGGCAATATTGCCTGTTTCTTCTTCTGCAACCTGCGTCATTAACGCTAAGGAAGTGGGTGCTAAATCGATTGTTTCATCTTCATCTTCGTCAACAAAGCGCCCAGCAAGGTCACTGTAAAAGCTAGTGTGACTAGCACGCGCTAAGTGCTTACGAAATACCAGTTGAAACTCAGCAAAGCTTTCAAAACCTAGCTTGCGTACTAAACGACTGAGCGTTGAAGCATTCACCTCTGCCTCTTTGGCTAGAATAGAGATACTGGTTACGGCGACCTTCTCTGGGTTATCCATCATTTGGGTTAAGGCAGCCAAAGCACGCTTACCCAACTTTAAGTCACTGTCTGGAGAATTAAGCTTTTGCAGCTTACGTTTCAGTTCTTCAAGTGTTCTAGGAGCCACAACAATCACTCTTATCCAATTCTTAATAATAGGAAGAGTTTAAACCTTGCCAAAATAAAAGCAAATCTATTTGCGTAAAATAAAGCAAATGCAAATAGTTGCGCAAAACTCATCTGGATCGGCTAAATAACTGTGTTTTTTTACTCTACCAAACAATTAAGGTAACGGTATAAATAGAGAATAATATGAAAAGGAAACAAAAGTTTGCCAACACAGTTAGCAAACTAAAGTTAAAAAAAGAAATATAAGCGGGTTATTGAACGCTAGGTAGGGTTTCGGGGCGTGTTTCTGCAAGTGAGCGGAAAGTAACCGCAACACGTTCTTCATCAACCCAAGCAGTAATTAAACGTGCTGGAACCAAGTCGAAATAAATATTACGTACTTCAACCTGTGGCATGGCTTCTAGTTGTAGCTCGTCAGGGTCAACTTCTTCTAACACTGCATCTTCGGGCAAGACCAGGGCATGTTTAAATCCTTCTGCCAACACCCAGAAAGGAATACCGGCATCTTTTGCTGCCAGCGCCAGTAAGCGGCTACCCGCTTTGGTAATAAGTGAGCCGTCACGCAAAACACTGTCTGCACCTAAAACTACTTTATCAGCCTGCACTACAAAACTTGCCATTTGCGCTTCTGTTATAAACTGACAAGGAATACCCAATTTATTTAAGTAGCGGGCTAGCTTACGCCCTTCCATACCCGGACGAGACTCAGTAACTATGGCTTGCACATTTAAATTAGCTAGATGACAAGCACGAAACAATGCCATGACATTAGAGCTACTTGAGTGGGTCATTAGTGTCATGCCGGGTTGAATTTCTTCTAAGCACCTAGCAACTACTTCATTTTGAGCGCTTTGCAGCAGGTCAATTACCTCTTCTGCATGTGCCCCTGCTCTACCTCTGGCACGGTCTAAATCATCGGGTAATTCAGGCAGACTATTTAGCCAATAACGCAATAAGTTGCCTACCACTAAACGGCTAGGACGAGCCGCAATTAATTGTTCGGCCAAATCTTTTAATTCAGTTAATAATTCTGCTGTCGTTTCTACCTGACAACTATCAGCATAATCAATCATATCTTCTAGTGCTTTACGCGCTAGAATTGCTGCACCACTGTTTAAGTCTTCCTTAACAGCCCTTAAGCGCCGCGCTTTAAAATCACTATTATCTTTAGCGTAAATCAACGATCCACTCCTTGTTGTAAAGTCTTTTCACGCAGGCTTTTAGCAGTTTCTAAGGAGGTTTTAGCTAGCATTCTAATTTTTTGCCAATTTTGCTGCTGAATTAAATCTTCAGGTAGCATCCAACTGCCACCAACGGCAGCAATTTGTGGCAAAGCAAACCATTCAGCCATATTCGCTTCACTTACCCCACCCGTAGCAACAAAAGCTAATTCGGGTAAAGGGGCGGCTATTGCCTGCAAATAAGCTGGGCCACCTAACGCCTTGGCAGGAAAAAGTTTTACCTGCTGATAGCCCATACGGCTGGCTTGCATTGCTTCGCCTGGCGTACTAATTCCTGGTAACAAACCTATACCTGATTGTTCAGCCGCTTCTGCTAAAACAGGGCACCAGCCAGGTGAAACCGCCCAACGAATACCCAAGGTTTGTAAACGCGCCAGCTGGTCTGGATGCCTTAAACTTCCAGCAACCAAAGTAAGTTTAGAGGATTGTAAAGCTTCTAAAACTTCCCAGCTTTGCTCTTGCCTAAGCGTTACCTCTAGCACCTTATAGCCTGCTTCCAATAGCGTTGTTGCCAACTTGGGGGCAGCAAGCACATCAACCTTTGCCCATACGGGTAACAAAGGTTGCTCTGCCAAGAGTGAAGACCAATCAAAAGGTAGAATGCGTGACAAAACCAACTCCTTTAAACCAACTTCCTTTCCAAAAGTTAATCAACTACTTAATAAAGTCACTTACCGCTGCGGCAAAAGCATCGGTTTGTTCAGCATGAAGCCAATGACCACCATCAAGATCCACTAGCTGATACTCAGGAAAGGCCTGCTTAAATACGGGCAAGGTGCTATCGGGCACATAATTAGAGCGAACACCTCGAATAACCAAGGTAGGTCCAGCAAAGGACTTTCCAGCAGTAATGGACTCAGGCGCAGCTAAAATTTCAGCATAACCTTCTTCTATTTCTTCAATACCCACACGCAAGCGCAAGCCATCATCTGTACGGCGCAGGTTAGTTAATAAGAAGAGGCGTGTTTGAATGGCTTCCTCACCTAAATGCTCATTTAACAAGCGGTCTGCCTGACGACGATCATGCCAAGGTTCTTGTGCTTTTAAAGCAATTAAACTAGCAATAATTTCATTATGGCTGGCTTCGTATTGAATAGGTGCGATATCAACAATAATGAGCTTTTCAACACGGCTAGGGTAGCGTAAGGCAAATTCCATCACGACCTTGCCGCCCATGGAATGGCCTAATAAGGAAACCTTCTCTAGCCCAGTGTTATCTAGCCAATTAAGTAAATCTCTAGCCTGCTGGGCGTAATCCATGCCTTGACGGTGAAAACTATTGCCATGATTGCGTAAATCCACACCCCAAACAGCAAAGTCATCTTCCAACTTTAAAGCAACGTTACGCCAGTTACTGGCACTACCAAATAAACCATGCACTACAACCAGCGGCTGGCCTTGACCATTACGCTGATGCGCCAAAATACTCATACTAGGCTCCTTGCTTACAAAAATTTCTTCTTCTGATTATGCCAACATCCGCTGGGTAATTGCTAACTAAACTTCAGTTAGATTTGCTTTAACTCTAAGTAAGCGCCTTTGCAGCCCTGCCAAAACCAAACCATAAGCAGGTAAAAAGAACACTAAACTAACCAATAATTTAAAACTGTAGTCCATAAATGCTATTTCAGGCCAATGCACTGCCATGTAAGCATCACTACTGGCATAAAAAGCTATCATAAAAAACACGAGGGTATCTAAGGCATTGCCCAACAAGGTAGAAGCGGCAGGTGCTACCCACCAAGCTTTAACCTCTCGCAACTGATCAAAAATTTTAATATCTAGAAGCTGACCTAATGAATAGGCCATAAAGCTAGCTAAAGCGATACGTGCTACCAAGCTATTTACTTCAAACAAACCGGCTATACCTGCAAACTGCCCACCTGCAAAGATAATAGACACTAAATAAGAGACCAATAAAGCAGGAAACATCACCACAAAAATAATGCGTCTTGCTAAGTTTTTACCAAAGACCCTAACCGTTAAGTCGGTTGCCAAGAAAATGAATGGGAAGGTAAAAGCACCCCAAGTATTGTGTAAACCTAAGACTTCAAAGGGAAATTGCACTAGGTAATTACTAGCAGCAATTATGATGATATGGGCTAAAGCAAGCCAGAATAAAGCACGACGAAATTGCACAGCAGAAAGAGACAACATAATACTAGATACCTTTTTTTAGCAGGGGGCGAGGGAACCCTGAATGAATAAAAAACAGCCCAAAAATAAAAGCAAGACGCTTGCCTGCTAGTATAACCCCTAGCCAAACAAACGCCTTGCTTCTTTTACCAGGATTAACGCAAGTCTATTAAGACGTGGTTAGCCTTGTTTTAATCGCATCTTCAACTTCAGTAATGCTCGACATATCATCAATGGTTGAAGGTACAACATAGTCTTTACCATCGGCGATATTACGCAGTACGTTACGCAGAATCTTACCCGAACGTGTTTTAGGTAAGCGGTCTACAATTAAAGTCTGACGGTAGCAAGCAATGGCACCAATTTCTTTACGCACACTCGCCACTAGGTCTGCCTGAAGCTTTTCAGCATCACCATCCCAGCCATCTTTAGTAATTACCAAGCCTACCGGTAACTGACCACGTAGCTCATCGGCCACACCTATAACCGCACATTCGGCTACTGCTGGGTGGTTGGCAACAATTTCTTCCATTTCACCCGTAGACAAACGGTGACCCGCAACGTTAATCACGTCATCGGTACGACCCATAATAAATAGGTAGCCATCTTCGTCAATCTTACCGCCGTCACCGGTTAGGTAATAACCTGGGTAGGCATCCATATAAGAAGAATTATAACGGTCGTGGTCGCCCCAAACGGTTGTTAAACAGCCTGGCGGTAAGGGTAATTTAACCACTACACTGCCTTCTTCACCTGCTGCCGCCTGCTCACCCTGTACATCTAAAATTTGTACGTTGTAACCCGGTGTTGGGAAGGTAGCAGAACCGGCTTTGGGTTTAGCTGGCTCTAAGCCCATCATATTACCGGCAATTGGCCAGCCTGTTTCTGTCTGCCACCAGTGGTCAATCACTGGTACGGGTAACAATTCATTCAACCAGTGGTAGGTCGGTGGATCTAAACGCTCACCGGCCAAGAACATAATTTTTAGGCTAGAAATATCATACTTAGCTAGCAGCTTACCTTCGGGGTCTTCTTTTTTAACCGCACGGAAAGCGGTTGGCGCAGTGAAGAAAGACTTAATTTTGTATTCTTCAATTAAACGCCAGAAAGCACCCGCATCGGGCGTTTTAACTGGCTTGCCTTCATAAACAATGGTGGTACAACCGGCTAGTAGCGGCGCATAAACTATGTAAGAGTGGCCAACAACCCAGCCTACATCAGATGCCGCCATAAAGACTTCACCAGGGTTCATGTCATAAATGGTTTTCATACTGTAGTGCAACGCAACAGCATAACTGCCCGTATCACGAACAACACCCTTAGGCTTACCCGTAGTGCCTGAAGTGTAAAGAATGTAGAGAGGATCAGTTGATTTAACCTTCACAGGATCAGCAGGCTCGGAAGACTCCATTAAGCTATTCCAGTCTACATCACGGTCACTATCAAGCTCACAAGGGTGCTGAGGACGCTGTAAAACAACACAATGATCTGGCTTGTGGGTTGCTTGATCCATTGCATCATCTAGCAAGCCTTTGTAAGGAATAACCTTTTCTACTTCAATACCGCAAGAAGTTGAAACAATCACCTTAGGCTGAGCATCATCAATGCGTACAGCCAGTTCGCTAGGTGCAAAACCACCAAAAACAACTGAGTGAATAGCACCTAAACGCGCACAAGCATACATAGCTATTAAGGCTTCAGGCACCATGGGCATATAAATAACTACCCGGTCACCCTTTTCAACGCCTAGCTTACGTAAACCACCAGCAAACTTAGCTACCTGGTCACGCATTTCACGGTAGGTCAGTTTAGATTTAGTCTTAGTGACAGGCGAGTCATAAATAACCGCCGTTTGCTCAGCACGACCATTTTCAACGTGGTAATCCAAGGCACAATAACTAATGTTTAGCTCACCATCCATAAACCAACGGTAAGCACCCTGCTCATCTTTACCTAAAATTTGGGTTGGCTTTTTATGCCAAGGTAATTTATCGGCCTGTTCACGCCAGAAATCTTCTGGCTGATTAATAGAACGCTCAAATTCAGCTTTATAGCTCATCACTTACGCCTCTGTGGGTATTATTATTTTGTCGACACCTGCCTGCTACACCCAGCAAACAAAGAAATTCTTTGCTTAACGACTGGTATTCATCAGGTCAAGTGTCGACACTTTGTAAAAATCTAGCACCACTTTAATGCAAGATTAACAATTTGCAACTAATACAAAAGGCGCAAACATCAGCAATTAGGCTAGGTTTATTCAAGCAAACCAAGTGAATTTGGCAAAGGATTGCCGACAATCAGCCTTTTACAAACTTTTGAAAACGTGCCAGCTTTTTAAATATTTATCAATGAATATCAACAAAGGCTCTAAAAAAAGGTAACATAATGCAAAACTGATTAACTTAAGCGAAACTTGAGTAAAAAACTATGGCAACGACTGCAGAAGCAAAGCAAGAAAATCCAAGCGAATTCATTGATGACTTACGCAATAATGCCAAGCAGGCTACCACCCTATTAAAAGCACTAGCGAATGAGAGCCGCCTTCTTATTTTGTGCTACCTAGATGATCGCGAGCTTTCGGTTAGTGAATTAAATGCGTGCTTAGATTTAAGCCAATCAGCGCTTTCTCAACATCTAGCGGTACTAAGGCGTGATCAGCTAGTAAAAACACGCCGCGAATCACAAACCATTTATTATTCACTCAATGGTGAAGAAGCTAAGCAAGTTATTCGTACCCTACATAATATGTACTGCAAGGTATAACTCGCCTAGCCCAAGGTAAAAACTCTACCGATGAAAGAAGGTGGCTTGTAGCTTAGGCCACCAACTTAGCAAGCGCCCCTCTAAAATACCCGCTGTTGAGCCAGCAATTTTTTCGGTGAAGTTCAAAGGCTTTTTCAAACGCACTTTAAATACCCTTGCTTCAGCTTGACGTTCTAGCAAATAAGCCTCACTAGTTTGCAAAGCATCCACTAGCTGCAACGCTAAGGCTTGCTCACCATACCAAACCTCACCCTTAGCGACCTTATCTATAGCTAATTGCGGGCGACAACGCTTTACATAAGACTTAAACATCTGGTGTGTTTGCTCTAAGTCATCTAAAAACTTCTGTTTACCTTCCGGCGTATTTTCACCAAAAACTGTTAAGGTGCGTTTATAGTCACCTGCGGTTAAAACCTCATAATCAACTTCATGCTTTTTCAATAAACGGTGCACATTAGGTACTTCAGCTACAACACCTATTGAACCTAAAATTGCAAAGGGTGCTACCAACAGCTTAGTGGCTGTACAAGCCATCATATAACCACCCGAAGCGGCAACTCGATCAACACAAACCGTTAAAGCTAGGTTTTTATCTCTTAAGCGTTGTAATTGTGCCGTGGCATGACCATAGCTATGCACATAACCGCCTGCACTTTCTAAACGCACCACCACTTCATCTTCTGGGCGTAACAAACCTAATAGCAAGCTAATTTCTCTACCCAGTACAGGTGCCTGACTGGCATCTAAATCGCCTTTAAAATCTAAAACAAACACTCTTGGTCTAGTAGATTGGCTAGCTAAATCTGCTTTAGCTTTTTTCTCTCTTTCTTTATGAAGCTTTTTTATAGCTTTGCTGTCTAGCCACTCCTCTTGTAGCGACAAGCGCAAATCTTGCTGGCGTTCATTAAGCTCTTGTACTTGAAGCTGCTCATCGCCTTCACGGCTACGCTTAATGGCTGTCACACTAACTATCAAAATAACTAGCGCAACCAAGAGCGTTACTATTCTCAATAAAAAACCCACATACTCAGCAAGTAATTCCCACACTTAGAAATTCTCCATTAAAAGCTTGAATTAAACATACGTTTGAAATAAGCTGAACTCATTAACCAGCTCACAAAGAGGATAAAACCATGGCTGATCTTAACGCAATTATTGAAGGACTGAAGGACAAATTTAATGCCACTGCTGCCGCAGGCATGGACGATGTATTTCAGTTCAATGTAGAAGATGGTAAGAACTACTATCTAGTCATTAAAGATGGCCAGTGTGAAATTGCTGAAGGCAGTCACGATGACCCATCCGTTACACTCATCATGAGCGAAGAAACACTAAAAGATGTTTTAACAGGCGAAGAAGATGGTATGCAAGCCTTTATGGCAGGCAAACTACGTGCTGAAGGCGATATGATGCTAGCAACTAAACTCAGTGCACTTTTCCCGGTTTAAGCCTTAAATAGTTAGAAAACACCTAAAGCAGCTTTTTTTAAGCTGCTTTTTTATAGCGCGGCAAACTGACTCAGTCTCTAAACAGCAGAGTATTGGACAAGCGAAGGTAAGCAACGGATAATTAACCCTTATTTAGTTTACCCAAGCGGAGCTTCTGTTGATTAACTTCCTACTACAAAAGATCCGTACCCTACGGTGGTTTATCTTTTTAGCCGTTTTCTTTAGCACATCCATTGTATTTCTTGGTGTAACAAGTATTTCATCGCTACTCTATGAAAACTTAATGGCTGAGCAAGCTAGCAATCTAGCTGAGCAATTAAAAGCCTTGCCGATTGAAAAACGTCCAGAAATTACTCTTCCCAACATCACTAGCGAAGTTCGCCTCACTTACATTGGCGCTTTTGTTCTTTATTCTTTTATTTTTCTTACCATTGCCTTTATTTTTTCTCATTTTGCAATACGCCGTATCAACCTATCTATTGAAGACTTTAGCCAGCAGATAAACCAAATTCAGACAGGTCAAGATTTACAGAAATTTAACCCAAGCAAATTAAACTTTATATTCAATGAACTCAATGATGCCTTTAGCAATATTAGTGCGCTAGCTCGTCAGCTAGGTCAGGTGCTGAATGATAAAAGCCAGCTTGAAGTTGAGGCCAAACTTCTCAGCAAATTGGTCATAAAAAACACTCGTTTAGACAACTGGCAAGACTACATTCAAGGTATTTTTATTGATATTCATAAAACACTGCCTTTCGATTTTATCAGTGTCTACTTAACAGATAACAACCAACCCAAATTAATAATTTACTGGTTTGGTGAAACCGACCCAGCAGCAAAACTTGAAACCGAAAAGCTACTAACCTTGCAGTTTTTACTCACCAGCAATACAAGTGACCCGCTCAATAAACTGGAAATTACCCACCATGACCTTAGCCTACGCTTAAGACTTAATAGCCTCTTGGTGCTACTGCTTAACCTGCTAGGCTCTTCAAGGGCAATCAGTGGTTATACCCACAAGCTAGAAATGGCAATTGACCTTACTGAACAAGAAAATGCCATGGCAGCCGAGGTACTTTATGGTCATCTCTTAGTTAAAAATACGGATCAACTAGCGGGTATTAATTACCAAATTTGTTCATCTAGCCGTTTCAGTGGCGACATAATTCAAGTTAAACGCTCCCCAACAGGAAGCACGTTTATTCTAGTTGCCGATGCAACAGGCCATGGACTGAGTGCCACGATTACTATAATGCCAGTAATCTCCGTTTTTAATGCCATGGTTCAAAAAGGCTACCAGCTGCCTTTTATTCTAAGCGAAATGAATAAGCACCTAGTTAGAGACTTGCCCGATGACCGCTTTGTGGCAGCCTTGCTTATTGAGATTAACCCCAGCCAGCAAGAAGTCAGTATATGGAATGGTGCTATGCCTGCTGCCCTTCTAATGAACTCTGAAGGGCAGTTAATAGAAAAATTTAACTCGAAACACATGGCGCTAGGTATTCTTGATGAAACCCTTTTTGAATCCAGCCCAGAAACACTGCCCCTTCCCCAAGAAGGGCAGTTAATTCTTTATTCAGATGGCCTAATAGAACAAGAAAACCCAGACCAAAAAGCCTTTGGTTATAAAAAGTTAATTCATGCTTTGCAGCATCCAACAAAAAATAATGCTTTAAATAATCTTATAAATAGCGTACTTAACTTTGCTCAGCTAGATGAACCAGACGATGATATTTCTATCTGCCAAATAGACTTTAATAAAATTACTAGTGAGCCACTATTTAGCAATCATAAAAGCCTACTAATCGATGGTTTTACCACCCCTTTTGAATGGCAAATGAAGGTTTATGGTGAAAAAATAACCCAGCAATCGCTAGCAGCCTTATGCAATGAGTTTATGCAGGCACAGGGGTTAAGTCAGCCAATAAGACGGTGTGTTTTTACTTTAATACACCAGCTAGTAGAAAAGGTAATAGAAGCCAATTTATTAATCAACAACCTAAATGATGATAACTACCTACAGCTTAAACTTGAAGGTAGGTTACCAGAAAAAAATAGTGCAAAGACTGAAAACTCGAATGCTACACCCTACCTACTAGTTGAAGTCAGTGACAACGCAACGGGGCTAAGCAGATAGGCTGTTTTGTACTTTTTGATGGTGGCTTTTCAGGCTTGGTGATAATTAACTTTACTGCCGAATCAGCCATGGAGATTTACCGCAATTATCTGCTGAGTATGGGTATGCCAGAAAATGAACTCGCCCTATTCCATACCGCCGATGAAGTGGGTAATGTTATGGGTGAAATTATGAACCAGATAGTTGGCGATTTTACCAATAAAATTCGCCACCAATTAAAAACCTCCATCACCCAAAGCCAACCTAAGATGATGGCAATTAATAAGCAGGTACAAATTTCTGTAAACACCACGCTAGACCAACCCCAGTCGCGTCGTGTTACTTTTAATACCGCTAAAAACAATATTTTTTATCTAGAATTATCCATGGATAAAACTGAATTTATTAAACTACACGACTTTGACGAAGCCGAGTTAGAAAACCCTGATGACATTCTTGCTGAAAATGCACGTCCAACAGACAAACCAAGCAGTGATAGCTCATCAAGCAATCAACACGATGACCTAATGAACGACCTAGGCATTTAATAAGTAATCTCCAAATTTTTAAGGAACACACAGCATGGCAACTGCATTTGGTACGGTTTTTATGCCTGAAATGGCAATTACTTGGTTCGATGGTAAAAGTTGGAGTCCAGTAGAAATGGTACCCAGCGATCGCCTTACCCTTCACCCAGGTGCGCATGTGCTTCACTACTCAAGCACCTGCTTTGAAGGCTTAAAAGCTTTTCGCCACGAAGATGGTTCCGTCAATGTTTTTCGCATGGATAAAAACCTAGCACGTATGGCACAAAGCACCCGCCTACTTGCTTTGCCAGAACTCGATATTGCTAAAGCAGCAGACATGATTAGGCAAACCGTTGCCCGCTTTGCTGATGAAGTTCCTGCCCCCCCCGGCTCACTCTACATTCGCCCCACCCATATCGGTACTGAGGCGGCGGTAGGTAAAGCAGCAGCGCCTTCAGTCACCTCCTGCTTCTACGTTTTGGTTAGCCCCGTGGGTGATTACTTTGCAGGTGGCGACCAAGCTTTGCGCTTGTTGCTAGAAGAAAACGGTATGCGTTGTGCACCCCACATGGGCATGATTAAAAGTGGTGGTAACTACGCCAGTGCCTTACAACCCATTTTAAAAGCCAAGCAAGAAGTACAAGCCGATCAAGTGCTTTTCTGCCCTAATGGCGACGTACAAGAAACCGGTGCAGCTAACTTTCTACTAATTGATGGCAACGAAATTATTACCAAAGCCCTAGATGAAAGCTTCCTACACGGCGTAACTCGCGACACTATTCTTACTCTAGCTAAAGACTTGGGTATGACTGTCTCTGAACGCCAGCTAAGCGTAACTGAACTTCTAGAAAGAGCAGCTAAACCGGGTTGTGAAGCCGCTTTATCGGGTACTGCTGCTGTTCTTACCCCCGTTGGTACACTGATTCATAACGGCAAAGAATACCCAGTGGGTAACGGCGGTATAGGTAAAACTGTGGTTAAACTACGCGAGACTTTAAATGCCATTCAATGGGGTAAAGCAGAAGATAAACACGGCTGGTTACAACGCATATTGTAGTTATTTTTCTTGGTTATAAAATGTTTTAAACTTATAGTTACCCTTGCAATTTACAGGGTAACTATAAGAAACCAAGGAATAAACTCACATGTTTTGGAATCGCCTTTCTTTACCAACCAGACTCTTTTTCGGTTCAGCCTTTATTTTTCTAACTGCTTTAATTCTAGTTATATTTTTACAGTCTTACCTGGCTGAAAAGGACCAGCTAGAACGCTTAGAAAAACACGAACTTCCCACCGCGCTTCATTCTGTTGTTAACGGTATTCAAGCCGAACTTAATACCGCATTAGCGGGTTCAGAAGCCCTAGCCCAAAACCCAAGCCTACTCGACTGGGTAAAACGCGGCACACCTGAAAATGAACTAGAGCAAATTGCTCAGCTAATGGCTCAAGTACGTCTATCTACTGGCGCTTCAGGCGTTTTTATTGCCACAAATAACTTTCAAGATACACGTTATCATCATTACGAAAATGACCAGCTAAACTGGCGTAGTATGACCAGCAGCAACTCAGATGATAGCTGGTTCTTTAACTACCTAAAAACCAACCAACCCTACGAACTTAATTTAGACACCAATGCCTTTGGTGGCGATGCATTACGTATTTTTGTTAACTACAGTAGCAAGGCTAAAAATAGCCAAGGTCAGCCTCTCGTTGTTGCTGGTGGTGCCATAGATATGGCTGCTATTTCAAATAGCATCAGTCAATACCGCATAGGTGAGCAAGGCCGAGTAATGCTTGTACTACCCAAGGGCCTAGCCGATGTTCACCCCGACCCAGCGCTAGCCGGTAAACTTAATATCAGCCAGTTAGAAAAAGCCCCAGCCTTACTCAGTAACACTGGGGGACAAACATTAATTTTGCGTGCCAATTGGGATGGTGAAGAACACTTTGTTGGTTCTTTATGGATACCTAGCCTACAGCGTTTTTTAATTGCTCAAATGCCTGTAGCCGAAATACAAAGCCAAATACGTAAAAACCAGTGGGTTGCACTCGGTTTAGGTAGTCTCTTAATACTGGCGGGAATGGCTATTCTTTTTCTTATGACTCGCTTAATGATTAAACCCCTAGCCGATTTAGGCAGACAAATTCGTACCACTGCCAGCTCGCTAGATTTACAAACACGCTTTAAAACCTCAGACCAAGCAGAAATTGGTGACCTAGCCTCGCAGCTTAATCAATTAATGGAACGCATTAGCAGCACCCTACGCGAAGTTATGCAGGCCACCAAAGAAACCGATGAACTTGCTGAGCAACTACAAGCGGGTGCCCAGCTAGCCACCGACTCCTTCCATCACCAACAACGCTCAGTAGAAGCTATCGAACAGGTGATGCAAAGCATTACCCAAAGTGTTTCGCAAATATCAGATAAAGCAATGGAAGCAGGTCAACATTCAGACCAAGGCCGCACCATTCTTGTTGAAGCTGAAGACCGCCTTGACAGCAGCCATAAAGCCCTAGCCAAGCTAGAAGAAGAAATGACTACAGCTCGCAGTCGGATAGATGGCCTACTTAAACATAGCGACGATATTTTGCATGTCTTAGATGTTATTCGTGGCATTTCTGAACAAACCAACCTCTTAGCACTTAACGCCGCTATAGAGGCCGCCCGTGCGGGTGAACATGGCCGAGGCTTTGCCGTGGTTGCTGATGAAGTACGCCAGCTAGCCCAGCGTACCCAAAGCTCTACATCTGAAATTCAAAAAATGATCGACAACCTACGCACAGCCAGTGGGCAGGTAGCCGAACAAATGGAAATCAGCTCTAAAAGTAGCCAAGGAAGCCTTGCTAGCCTTAGTGAAACACGCCATGAGCTAGGCGTAATGACTGAGCATTTAACCCTAGTCTTTGATATGAATTCTGATATAGCCCAAAGCACCCAAGCCCAGCTAACTGCCGTTGAAGAAGTGCATTACAAGCTACAAGAACTATCGCAAGAAGGGTTGAAAGTAAATGCCATGGCAGACCAAGCGACTTCTGCAACCAATGAATTGGGCAACCAACTAGAAAGAATGCGCCAGCAGGTTAGTGCCTTTAAGTGTTAACAAACAATAAACTAGCCAATTAAAACCTTGGTGCCAACTGGCACCAAGTCAAAAACTTCTAACATGGCCTCTGGCAACAAATTCACACAACCAGCTGAAGTAGGCACACCCATGGGTTTAGAATCAGGTACGCCATGCAAATAAATAAAGCGCCGCTGGGTATCTACTCTCCCACCCCGATTAAAACCCGTTTCTTCGCCACACAGCCATAAAATTCGACCTAGAATCCAATCCCTTTCAGGAAACTGAGCACTTAACTCAGCTGACCAAATTTCACCCGTTGGACGACGACCTCGGAACACCGCCCTTGCATCTTCACCTGCACCTATTTTTGCTCTAATCCTATGCCAACCACGTGGCGTACAACCACTACCTTCTAGCTCGCCCGCACCCGCTAGACCAGTAGCAACAGGCCAAGCATTTAGCAATTCATTTTTAGCTGACATCCAGCTTAAAGTTTGCTTAGCAATATCGACTTTTAACCATTCAGAGCTAGGTAAATAACTAACGGACATAACTGACTAGTGTACCAACTCTGGCTGCTCAGGAACTGGCGCTTGCATGGCTGCAGTTACTACTGGCAGCAAACGGGCAACTAAATCAGCAATGCGTGTTTTTTCATTGTAGTCACTTAAAGCTATGTCTCGTAAGGCATCTAAAGAAGACATGGTAAAAACCACCGCGCCTAACATAAAATGAATGCGCCAAAAACGCTCTGCATCAGGCAAATCGGCAGAGCTTAATTTTAATAAGTTAGTAAAGCGTAAAAAGGTTTGCCCGTAATGTTCTTGAAGGTAGCGGCGCATGTGACCCTGGGCTTGCGTATAGGCCAAACCTAATAAGCGCATAAATACCGATAAACTACCTTTGGTAGCTGGCACACTTACAGTGCAACGCGCTAAAACTTCTAGCAGCTCTTCTAGCGTCACCTCCGATTTTTTTTCTAAGCTAGCCAATTCCTTATTGAATTCTTCACAAAACGGGTCTAAATAACGTGCAAAAACGGCTTGAATAAGCGCCTTTTTAGAACCAAAGTGATAATTAACCGCTGCCAAATTAACCTTAGCACGACTAGTAATAACCCGCAGAGAGGTTTCAGCAAACCCCTTCTCAGCAAAAAGCGCCTCAGCGGTATCAAGAATTCGAACAACGGTATCGGACTGTGCCATGCCTACTCCAAGTTAAACAGGTGTTTCAAACATTATCCTTCGAGTAGAAGTCTAGGTCAACAAAACATCCACCTATTCTGTGCCAACTAAGCTAGACTGAAAGGCACGTCTATCCTTAATTACTAGGAGCAAACTTTATGAATCTTAATGCCAAGAGCTTTAAAACATTACAAGTAGGTCAACAAGCCTACGGTTATTTTAGCCTAGTCGAAGCTGCCAAAACCTACGGCCAGTTAGACCATCTGCCCATTTCAATTAAAATTCTTTTAGAAAACCTACTCAGATTTGAAGACGGCAAAACCATCACTCAACAAGACATACAAAATTTAGTGGATGGCAAAAAACTTGAAATTGCTTTTCGCCCTGCAAGGGTATTAATGCAAGATTTTACTGGTGTGCCTGGTGTAGTTGACTTAGCCGCCATGCGTGCTGCTGTAGCAGAACTAGGTGATGACCCAGAAAAAATTAACCCGCTTACCTCTGTTGACTTGGTTATTGACCACTCAGTCATGGTTGATGAATACGCCAACGATGAAGCTTTTGCCAAGAATGTTGCTATAGAAATGCAACGTAATGGTGAACGCTATACCTTTCTACGCTGGGGACAACAAGCCTTTAATAACTTTAAGGTAGTTCCCCCGGGTACCGGTATTTGCCACCAGGTTAATTTAGAATACCTAGCAGAAAGCGTTTGGAGCCAAAAAGTTGGTGACCTAACCCTAATTTACCCAGACACCCTAGTCGGTACCGATTCACACACCACCATGATTAATGGTTTAGGTGTACTCGGTTGGGGCGTGGGCGGTATAGAGGCCGAAGCTGCCATGCTAGGCCAGCCTATTTCCATGCTGCTACCCGAAGTTGTGGGTTTTAAACTGGTTGGCAAGCTAGCCGAAGGCATTACCGCCACTGACCTAGTATTAACCGTGACTCAAATGCTGCGCCAAGCCGGTGTGGTAGGTAAGTTTGTAGAATTTTATGGCCCAGGCTTAGCCGAACTACCCCTAGCCGACCGTGCCACCCTTGCCAATATGGCACCCGAATACGGTGCAACCTGTGGTTTCTTCCCAGTAGATCAAATCACGCTAGATTATTTGAAACTAACCGGAAGAGATCAAGCCGTTATTGATCGCGTAGAAAGCTACTGTAAAATCCAAGGTTTATGGCATAACCCAGAGCAAGAACCTAGCTTTAGTAGCAGTTTAGAACTTAACTTAACTAGCGTAGAACCCAGTCTTGCAGGACCAAAACGCCCCCAAGACCGAGTGCCACTTAGCCAAATTAAAAACACCTTCCAACAGCTACTTAGCAAACAAATTCCAGTCAGCAGTGCAGAAAAAGACCTCCAGGCAGAAGGTGGCAACCAGCTATCCACCGGCTCAGACCTAGATCATGGCGCTCTTGTCATTGCTGCCATTACCTCCTGTACTAACACCTCCAACCCCAGTGTAATGCTGGCGGCAGGTTTAGTGGCTAAAAAAGCAGTCGAGCTAGGCTTAAAAACTAAGCCTTGGGTAAAAACTTCCCTAGCGCCAGGTTCCAAAGTAGTGACCAGCTACCTAGCAGCAGCAGGACTTGATACCTACCTAGACCAACTGGGTTTTAATCTGGTGGGTTATGGTTGCACCACCTGTATAGGCAATTCAGGACCACTGAATCCTAAAATAGAAAAAGCCATAGTAGAGCAACGGCTAACAGTAGCCGCCGTGTTATCTGGCAACCGTAACTTTGAAGGGCGCATTCACCCACTTGTAAAAACCAACTGGCTAGCCTCGCCACCGCTGGTAGTTGCCTATGCTCTAGCTGGCGATATTACTATCGACCTTACCCAAGAACCGCTTGGCTACAACCCAGACGGTAAAGCCATTTATTTAAAAGATATTTGGCCTAGCAATGCTGAAATTGCTCAAGCAACCACTTCTGTAACCAGTAAAATGTACCGAGAAGAATACGCTGCTGTATTCGATGGCGATGCAAGTTGGCAAGCAATTCAAATACCTCAAGAAAAAACCTACACCTGGCCAGACTCTAGCTACATTAAGCACCCACCCTTCTTTGCAGGCTTAACCCGTGAACCTGCGCCTATAAAAGATATAGACAACGCAGCCTTACTCGCTATTTTGGGTGACTCAGTAACAACTGACCATATTTCACCGGCTGGTGCGATTAAACCCTCTAGCCCTGCGGGGCGCTACCTACAAGAATTAGGCATAGGAATAGCCGACTTTAATAGCTATGGTTCAAGACGCGGTAACCATGAAGTGATGATGCGCGGCACTTTTGCCAATGTGCGTATTAAAAACGAAATGCTAGAAGGCGTTGAAGGTGGTGAAACACGTCATTACCCCTCCGGTGAGCAACTAGCCATTTACGATGCAGCTATGCGCTACACAGCAGAAGATCGCCCTCTAGTGGTAGTAGCAGGTAAAGAATATGGTACAGGCTCATCACGTGACTGGGCAGCTAAAGGCACACTACTTTTAGGAGTGCGTGCAGTAATTGCTGAATCCTACGAGCGTATTCACCGTTCTAACCTAGTGGGTATGGGCGTATTACCCCTAGAGTTTACTAACGGACAAAACCGCCAAACCCTAAAACTTGATGGCACAGAAAGTTTTAGTATTAGTGGACTAAACCAGCTGGAAGCAGGACAAACCCTGCAAGTTCAACTAACCCGCAAAGATGGCAGCCAAGAAACGATCAATACCCTTTGCCGTATTGATACCGGCAATGAACTGGATTACTACCGCCACGGCGGCATACTCCACTATGTATTGCGTAAGCTGATTAATAACTAAGTCAAAAGTACTTTAGCCACGAACTTTAAGTTCGTGGCTAACTTAAGTTATTTAAGCTCCCACCTAATATTCAGGAAAAAAACAGTAGCTGGTGTATAATGCTTTTCTTACCTAAAGGACTTGGCATGAAAAACTCCGTAACTATCTGGCTTAGTGCTAGCCGCCCCAAAACCCTTCCCCTAGCTTTAGTTTCCATCCTAACCGGTAGTGCCTTAGCTTTTGCTAGTGGCCAGTTTTCTTGGACAATTACTTTTTTATCCTTAATTACCGCTACGTTACTGCAAATTTTATCTAACCTAGCCAACGACTATGGCGATGCCGTAAAAGGCACCGACAATGCCCAACGCCTTGGTCCTATTCGCGCCCTACAGACTGGCAAAATTAACCTAACTGCTATGCGTAACGCGATTATTATTAATGTATTACTCACCCTACTCGCAGGGTTGGCGCTTATTTTTTACGCCCTAGATTCCTTAGAAAGCATTCTAATTTTTTTATTGCTTGGTGTGCTGGCCATTACCGCAGCCATTGCCTATACCGTCGGTAATCGCCCCTATGGCTACGTTGGGCTAGGCGATTTATCCGTATTTATATTTTTTGGTTTATTAGGTGTGCTTGGCAGCTGTTTTCTACAAACGGGTAAGCTAGATTTTAGCTTAATACTCCCCAGCATCGGCTGCGGTCTAATGGCGGTAGCCGTATTAAATGTTAATAATATGCGGGATATTGAAAATGACGCAGAATGCGGAAAGTACACAGTTGCCGTGCGTCTAGGACAAGAAAAAGCCAAGAAATACCACTTTGTACTGCTTGCTGGGGCTATCTTAGCTTTTGGCAGCTACCTACTTAGCCAAGACAAACCCCTTTGGATAAGCCTGCCATTTTTGCTTAGCTTAGTGGTAGTTATTCAACACGGTAAAGCCGTGTGGAAAACTTCTAAACCCGCACAAATAGCGCCTATGCTACCGGTTATCGTAAAATGCTCGCTCATCACCAACCTACTTTTTGTGGGTGTGGTTATAGCACAAACCTTAAGCATGGTTTAAAACTAATCTCTAAACTGCAATCTTGCTAATTTAAGATAAAGCGCTGAACTTTCTAGTAATTCTTCGTGCGTACCTGAAGCCACTAACTGCCCTTGGTCGATAAGTAAAATTCTATCGGCTGATACTATGGTCGAAAGCCGGTGCGCTATCACCAAAGAAGTGCGGTTTAACATTAGCTTATCTAAAGCCAACTGTACTTGTTGCTCGCTAGCCGCATCTAAAGCGCTAGTGGCTTCATCTAACAGCAAAACTTGCGGGTCACGTAATAAAGCCCTAGCTATGGCTAAACGCTGCCTTTGCCCACCCGACAACTGCACACCACCTGGCCCTAAATAGGTTTGCATTCCCTCAGGTAATTTTTGAATAAATTCCAAAGCTTGCGCCTGCTCAGCTACTTGTAGAACTTCTTCATCCGAAGCATCTGGGCGACCATAACGAATATTTTCTTCTGCTGTGCCGGTAAACAAAACTGGCTCTTGCGCGACTAACGCCATGCAGCGGCGTAAATCGCTCGGCTGTAACGCACGTAAATCAATACCATCTAGCAGAATACGCCCTTGGCTGGGGTCATAAAAACGCAGCAATAACTTTAATAACTTGTATTTGCTGTTGCTCTTTAACTACTCTAAAAATAACTGAGTAAGAAAAGCGTTTCATCAAGCAGCGACGTGTTCTTTTAGATAAGGGTGTCCAAGCTTCTGGCTGGGCTTGAATACGCTCCAATGTAGCCATAAACTCTTGTACAAACTCGTAACCTAAGCCTGCTCTTTCATCATTGTAATAGTGTTTTGTCTCTATCAAGCTCTGGCGAGCATATTCAGAAACAAAGATTTTCATTTATTAAGCTCGGATAACACACTTCCCAAAGAATGAAGCTTGACTCTATTCTTATCAATTTCTGTGCAGATATTTTCAGCATGTTCGGCCCAAACAAATTCATGTTTTGAAGATGCCTCATCATGCTGAAAACTATCTATCAATAAATCCATCAGCTTTACCCTATCAACTGGAGAAAGGAGAAGTGCTTCTTTGAATAAAGATTCAGTTTGCATAGTGTTTCCCCCCTACTTTTTTTGATATTCACTTTACTTATTCTTACAGCAAAGCTAGGTAATTGCCAATTGACAGACAAGAAAGAATCAATAGCCTAAACGTACTCCAACCCACCCATATACCCTTTGAGCACTTCAGGTACTTTTATCCGGCCATCTTCCTGCTGGTAGTTTTCCATCACTGCTACTAAACAGCGACCCACGGCCAAGCCTGAGCCGTTTAAGGTATGTAGAAGCTCTGGTTTATTGGTTTCTGGGTTTCTAAAACGGGCTTGCATACGTCTGGCTTGGAAGTCTTCACAGTTAGACACTGAAGAGATTTCTCGATAGGTGTTTTGGCTAGGTATCCATACTTCTAGGTCATAAGTTTTGCTGGCACCAAAGCCCATATCACCGGTACAAAGGGTAATTACTCGGTAGGGAAGGCCTAGCTTTTGTAGAATAGTTTCTGCATGGCCGACCATTTCTTCTAAAGCAGCATAAGAAGTGGCTGGATGAACCAACTGCACCATTTCTACTTTTTCAAACTGGTGCTGGCGAATCATGCCACGAGTATCTTTACCATAAGCGCCCGCTTCAGAACGAAAACAGGCACTTAAAGCGGTTAACTTAACCGGCAACTGATCCGCAGCAAGAATGCCATCACGGGCAATATTGGTTAGCGGCACTTCAGCCGTTGGAATTAAGTAATACTCATGGTCGGCATGCAGTTTAAACAAGTCTTCAGAAAACTTAGGCAACTGCCCCGTACCAAACAAGCTGTCTTGGTTAACGATTAAGGGCACATTGCACTCTTCATAGCCATGTTCATCAACCTGCGTATTCAACATAAACTGTGCCAGCGCTCGGTGTAAACGCGCAATACCACCGCGCATTAGATTGAATCTTGCACCGGTTAACTTGGCCGCAGTTTCAAAATCTAACAGGCCGCTTTTTTCGCCTAAATCCACATGGTCTTTAATTTCAAAAGCAAAACTTGGCTGTTCACCCCAACGCCGCACTTCCAAGTTATCGTCTTCATCTTTACCCACCGGTACTGACTCATGCGGCAAGTTAGGTAAATTAGCAATTAAATCTTGATAGCGGGTTTGTACTTGGCTTAATTCAGCTTTGGCAGCATCCAGTTTTTCACCCAAGTCAGCCACGGCAGCCAACAAGGGTTGAATGTCTTCACCGGCAGCTTTGGCTTTACCAATGTTTTTGGCACTGGCATTACGCTCGGCTTGCAGGCTTTCAGTTTGCACTTGTAGGTTTTTGCGTTTTTCTTCTAGGGCGATAAAAGCGGCTTTATCTAGCTCAAAACCACGCTTGGCTAAGCTGGCTGCTACAGCATCCAATTCTGTTCGTAATAATTTTGCATCAATCATTTCT
The DNA here is from genome assembly GCF_000422325.1 of Marinospirillum minutulum DSM 6287. Lineage (GTDB taxonomy): Bacteria > Pseudomonadota > Gammaproteobacteria > Pseudomonadales > Halomonadaceae > Marinospirillum > Marinospirillum minutulum. The sequence goes on along the minus strand of NZ_KE383818.1, from coordinate 768,474 downwards.
TTACTGGCTCACTTTTAGTGTCTTTTTCTTTAATATCTTTTTCTTTAGCATCTTTCGAATCTTCTTCGTCATCATCATTGTCTTTTTCACGCAAACGATCCAAGCGATCCGTTATTTTTTCATAAACCTTTTTAGCGGGCAAACCTAGCAATAGCTGTACGGCTTCTTCTACTTGGCTTACCGCCCAAATATGAAACTGCTTTTGCTTGACTGCTTCCAATACTTCTTCGCGCAACATGAGTTGCATCACATTCTGCTGGGGAATAATCACCCCCTGTTCACCGGTTAAGCCACGTGCTTGGCAAACTTCAAAAAAACCTTCAATTTTTTCATTCACACCACCGATGGGTTGTACTTCACCCAACTGGTTAATCGAACCTGTTACCGCAAGGCTTTGTTTAACTGGCACTTCGGCCATAGCTGACAACAAACAAACCAATTCAGCCAAAGAAGCCGAATCACCATCAACACCTGCATAAGACTGCTCAAACACCAGGCTAGCATCTAAGGGTAGGCTGTCTTCCGAGCCAAATAAGCCACATAAGAAGCCAGTTAGAATCATCACACCTTTAGAGTGCATAGAACCACCTAGGTGCACACTGCGCTCTATATCTAGCACTTCACCATTGCCATAGTGTACCCGAGCGGTAATGCGTGAGGGCTGGCCGTGGTAAAAATCATGCCCACCTACCACAGTTAAACCATTCACCTGCCCTACCTGCTGACCACTGCTGCTAATCATAATGAAGTCTTCAGTAATCGACTCCAGCATTTGCTCTGGGTAGCGACCACCACGGCGACGACGGGCTTGTAAGGCTTCACGCACATCATCGACTTCAATGCAGGGTTTAAGTTGACGGGTAGCAATATAATCGGCTTCACGCAATAAATGGCTTAATTCAGCAGCATTCAAAGAAATTTTGCCCTGATGCTCAGCCATGCGTGATGCTTCTTCAATCATACGCATTACACCCTGCTTACTAACGGGTAAAAGGTTTTCGCTAGCAACCATGCTTGATACCAAGCGAGTGTATAAACGCTGGTTAGGTACACTGCGTGGCATTTCAGTTTCAAACTCGGCTACCACCTTAAACAGCTCCATAAACTCAGGGTCTTGTTCCTGCAAGGCATTTAATACATCGTAATCACCCAATAAAGCCACGGTACAACTTAGTGGAATAGGCTCTGGCTCTAAAGACACACTGCCTGAAACCGACAACTGGCGCTCTAACGTATCAATTCGCAAGCTACCAGTACGTAGTGCTAGTTTTAAACCATCCCAAGCATAGGGTTGGCTTAAAATACGCTCTGCATTCAATAATAAAAAACCACCATTGGCACGATGCAAAGCACCCGGGCGAATTAACGAGAAATCTGTGGCAACTGTTCCCTGATAGGTGACATTTTCTATATGACCCACAATATTGTTATGGGTCGGCAAGGCTTCTTCAATAACAGGCGCATGGTCACTGGTTGCATGGCTAATCACCAAATTCACCTGATAGCGGGTTGGAATGCGTTTATCCGGTGACACGCTTGCTATGGCATCTTCATCGTCTTCGTCTAGGTCTAAAAAAATAGCCAGATTATCTAACAAATCTTTATGCATTGCTTTTAGATAAGCTTCAATGCGTGGAAACTCAGCATACTTAGTTAATAACTCTTGCAGGTCATCACCCAAGGCATCATTAGTTACTTCTTCGTTTAATGCCTGTTGTTCTAAGCGGCTTTGTTTTTCTAGCTGGGCTAGGTGACGTAGTAAAACCCGCAGTTTCTTTTCCATCTGCTCAATGGCTTCACGAAAAGCTTTGCGCTGTTCATCATCTAAAGCCGCAAAAGTATCGGCCTCCATCGGCTGACCTTCTTCATTTGCAGGCACAAACATATAACCGCCTGGGGACTGCAGCACCAGCTTTAATTGCAAAGGCTCGGCTTCTAGGGCTAGCTTTTTTAAAGCATCTGACTGTTGTTCAGAATAATAGTCTTTAATTTTTTCAGCCCGCTCAAAAAAGCCTTCGTTATCAAAAGCGGCGGGGATCGACTGTTTTAAATCTAAAATAAATGCCTGTAAATCGGCTTTAAAAACCTGCCCCAAACCACAGGGCAAGCGTACTGCCCAAGGTTTGCGTGGGTTTACAAAATCGTGCAGGTACATCCAATCAGAAGGCGCTTCCATTTTGGCTGCCCGCTGCTCTAAAAAGCGCCGCACCATGGTTCGTTTACCTAAACCATCGTGCCCTACCGCAAAAATGCTATAACCCTTACGGTTAATGGCTGTAGCAAAACACAAGGCTTCTTCAGCACGTTTTTGACCAATAAAGGTATCTAAGGGTGGAATAGTCTGAGTCGTTTCAAAACTAAAATCGCTCACACGGCAAGCTTTGTACAGTTTACTTAGCGGCAGGGGCTTAGGAGTTCTCATTAGGGGTCTTGGTAATCCATTTTACATTTATCTATTAAAAGGCTGGCAGATTAACAGCCCTACAACAAAAGAGCGATAGGCAAAGCGTATTTCAAACGGTAAGATTACTAGCCTTTATTAGAACAGACAAAAGTATAAATAGATGACTAACGGATTTAGAATTTTAAGCAGCCTTCTTATTGCTTTACTCTTAGCCTTACCCGCTTGGGCCAACACCTTGCGATCTGAGTCTAAGCTGCCCATGAGTCAGTTTAATTTCCAAGGCTATGTACCTGAAAGCAAAGAAAGCCGCAATAAAGATGAAGACCCTAACCTCATTAGAATTCACGTTGACCCTGATCTTTACTGGGTGCTTAATCAGGTAATCGACAATTTTCAGCTAGAACACCCTAGCCCGTTTCGAATTCATCAGGGCAAGGGTGATGACCATTCTAACCTGCTAGATGATGGCTATACTTTCGACCTAGTCATTAGCGCAGAAATGGACTATGTGCAAAGCTTGTATAACCGCAAAGCGGCATCTCAGGTGCAAGTGCTTGCCCTAGGTCGGTTAGGGCTTTGGGCGCCAAGAGAAACGGTACGCAGTACCAGCGTGATTAGCCTACAAAACGGTGCGATAGGTTTAATGCCAGAAGGCAGTGTTTACCACCGAGCCGCCTTAGAAGTGCTTGAGCGTAATGAGCTGGATAAAAAAGTAAAGAGCCGCTTAACCACCATGACAGCTTTTCAAGACCTTTTTGCACAAATACAAGAAAATGAAATTCCTATGGGGTTTTTACCTTGGAATCGTTTAGTGCAGGGTGGGGTAAGTCAACGGAGGGAAGTATTAAAACTAAGAGCAGACCACCATGGTGCTATCGTACATGGCATAGCACTAACCAATGCGGGTAATGCTAGAGAAGAAGTGAAAACCTTCTGGCGGTTTGTTCATGGGGCTAAAGGGAAAGCGGTGTTTAAGGCAGCAGGGTTTGATTAAAAGCTATTGCTTTATTTATTTTTAGAATTGTTTTCATTTAGCTCAACAAAGTTTACTGTTGGTAGATATAAAGCTGGATAACCAGCACCTACCAAAGTATTAGTAATAAAGCTTCTTAGATAAGGGTAAGCAATTGCTGGTGCATTAATGCTGGCAAAAGATCCTTCAAGAAACTCTTTAGATAAAGGTTCTTCACCTTCAAAAAAAGCCCAATATTCGCAGCTTATTACTAAGTTAACATCTAGACTTGCAGTTAACTTAATTTGAAAACAGACAGCAAAACCCTGTGATTCTTTAACTTCAGATGAACGAACACTGACTTTAAAAGAATCAATTATTAACCCTGTGTTGACTACTAGCTGAGTAGAATTAGAACTATGTATTGAAAGCTCTTTTGCCAGCGTTTTGACCAATTGAAATTTCATCAGGCAACCTCTGCCGTACTTGATAAAGCTTGTTTAGCAGAAAAAGTAGCACTAGTAGTAACTAGATACTCTTTTATCACTTGGCTGTTACTAGTGTAATTGCTGATTAGCTTTGTAGAACTTGGTTTTGCTCGGCTAGCTAAATTTAATTCTAGATTTATTTTAGCCACCTCCATAACCAATGGATCAAAACTGTAGCTTTTATTTTGTTCTATCCAATTTAATGTTTCAGCAAGATGCCAAAGACCACTTTTACCTTCATGTAAAGGCGCTGGAAAACCAGCGTTATTCTCATAAAGTTTGCGCACTTGTTGGCGTGAAACAGCTACTATCTCAGCTATATCGGTTAAGCCTACATAATCTGGCATGGCTTCTATTAGCGTAGCTTCTGGCAATAAATTTAAGACATCCTGATGGGCGCTTAGAATTGCTACTTCAGCACTAGTGGCTTCGCGCACAAACTCTAAAGCTATTTTTCCAGCAACACCTATACCAATAAGTGCATCATCACAGCCATTTTCATAAAGCTCAGCGGCTAGCTTATCTGCATCATACTCTTGGCCAGGTAACTTGTATTTTAAAGTAAACTCATATTCTTTAGTCATAACTACCCCTCTTCACGAGTGGATTGTTGGTGCTTGCATTTATCTACAACACGCCGTATTTGCTTTGCATGCGTAACAGCATTTCTTGGTGTGCTGTTAATCGAGGTAATACAAAACTCACCACAACGGCAATCTTTATCATTTATAGGACAGTACATTTTTCCCCAAGCATGAGAACCACCCACCTCGACTCTCCAGTTATTTTGCTCTGCATACCGGATAGCCTCTTCAACCTCTTTCTTTGAATGGCGTGGACGAGTCATTATTCTTGCATGCCCCCCAGTTGTCAACTGACAACTGATATGTTTATTTACCAATATACAAGTAGATTATTAATTTTAAACTTCATCTAAAGGGATGCAGATGCTGAGCTTACAAGCAGGCAGGCAGGCTATTAGTTTTTCAGGCTTCATCTGCAGGGATGCAGATGTTGAGCTTACAAGCAGGCAGGCAGGTTGTTAGTTTTTCAGGCTTCATCTGCAGGGATGCAGATGTTGAGCTTACAGGGACGTATTTACAGCGCCCTGAAAAACTAATACCTGCCACACAAGCTCTGAAACTACACCTCTAGCCTTTCATAACTTGCATCTAAGCTTTCTGCTGTTTTGGCGTTGGTTATCACGGCCACACTGGCTAATTCTGGTTTTAGGTAAGCAGCGGCAACTCGCAATAAGTCTTCGCCCGTTACGGCTAAAATACTGGCTCGGAAGGCTTTACGGCTTTCGGGTGTGCGGCCAAACAAGCTAGAGAAGAAGGTAGACCTTGCATCGCCTGCCGGTGAACCAGGTTTGTCTATTGAAGACACCACGCCTAAAATGGCTTCTTCTAGCTTTTGTTGGTCTACCGGCTGTTCCTGCAACCAAGTTAAAGAAGCATAAAAATCTGCAAGCGTGCCTTCTACTCTAGGGTCACGGTAAGAGAAGAAACGGAATACTGCATCGCCGTTATCCTGCCCAGCACCAGCGCCATAAGCACCGCCCTGTTCACGAATCGCACGGTGTAAAAAGCCATTACGCAAATAATCACCCAACACAGTTAAAGCGGCTGCATCAGCATGACCACCGGGAACGGTTGGGAAAGCTAAGGCACAGAAATTAACCTGCGTACTGGTTAGCCATAATTGCTTTACAGGCTCACGAGTTTTGGGTAACTGCAAAGCTTGCCAAGTCGTTGCCACGGGTAAACTTGCCCAGTGGGTTTGTAAGGCATCTAACATAGCTTGCTGATGGTCAGCTTCTGCCACTAGCAAAAACTGCCTAGGCGCTTGTTTAATTTTATTATGCAAAACCACTAAACGAGCCGACAAATCTGCTAGCACTGTGTTTGCAGCAGCCTTATCACCTTCAGCTTTAATTTCTTGTGCAAGTGCTTTAGCAGTTTGAATTGCCACTAAGCCCGAAGTTTGCTGGGTAAAATTAGCCACTGGGCTAAATTTAGCAGCCGCAGCTTGCATGGCTAAGGCATGGCCTCGCCCAGTAATAGAATTAGCTAAACGTGAACTACGCTGGGCAACAATTTCTGCAATGCGGGGCAATTCATCAAAACGGGCTTTTTCTAGCGTTTCAGCCATTAAAGCTTGTAAAGCCTGTTGATTCACCGCCAAAGCTTTACCCGATAATACCAAGTAGCCGCTAACCTGTTGCTCGTCTTCTTTAGCGCCACGCACCGTAAAGGAAGCACTTAAACCACCCGACACTTCACTTTGTAAAGCTTGGTTGGCTCGGTAATCCCGCTCGGCACAACCTAATTCAGTCATGCAGTGGGCAAATAAAGGCATTAACTGCTGTTCAGCTTCATTCAGTTGCGGCAAATCTAACACCGCCTGCAAATACACCAAGCCATTCGTGCCGGCAGTAAACCACTGGCCTTTTACCTTGCCAGCAGCCACAGCTTCAGCGGTTGGTAGGTGCATTTCTAAAGGCACGTCTTGCAGGGTTACTTTAGGTAATAAACTATCGTCATCCACCTGCTGCTGACGGGCTTCTAAAGCTTTGGCCTGCTCAACAATTGCCTGCTTTTGTTCCGCCGTTAGTTCTGCTTTCATTGCCGCTAAACGTGCCGCTTCAGCCGCATCTTTTTTAGCGGTTAACTGGTTATCGGGGCGCAAAGTTAGTCGTACACGGTGTGGGTTATCTAACAATCATTCACGAATTAAATTAGGAATAAAGTCCGCATCTTTAACCGCTTCACGCAACTTTGCTAAGGCAGGGTCAATATTCAATACCGAAACAGGGTCGCCACGGTGAATTGCCGCTGACATACCGGCCAAAATTAACTGCAAACCAAACGGCATACCATCGCCAGTAATTTCACGCTGGCTTAATTCCAACTGATGCAACTGCGCCGCTACGCTTCGAGGGTCAACGCCTTCATCAGCCACCTTTTGCAAAGTATCTAAAATTAACTGTTCAACCGCTGCGGCATCTTCCGGCTCACTGCCTTCCAAACCACAGACAAAACTCATTTCACGGTTAGAATCTTCCAAACCACACAAGGGCGAAGGACCAGTACCTAAAGTGCTCGATTCCAAAGCCGCTAATAAGGGTGAACTGGAATTATCCAACAACACCCGCTCTAATAAATGCGCCTTCATCAAGGCATCGACATCAATCGAACGCGGCAATAACCAACCCAAAACATGGTGGGTTTGCTTAGACAAATCTTCTTGGTCTAGCGCATAAGCCTCTTCCACCCGCACCGGCGCAAAATAACGCTTTTCATCCGGCACCTTCAGCTCGATATCGCTGCGCTCAAAATTGCTTAACGCCTGCTGGTGAATTTTTTCTTGCAAAGCCGCCACATCTAAATCACCAAAAGTCATAAACACCGCATTGCTGGGGTGATAATGGCTGGCATAAAACTCACGCAACTGCTCATAGGTTAAATCAGGTATGGAAGCAGGCTCACCACCGGAATTATGGTGATAAGTGGTTTCAGGAAATAAATATTTAGTAAAGGTTTGCCAAAGCGTAGAAGTGGGCGAACTCATCGCACCCTTCATTTCATTAAATACCACACCCTTGTAAACCAAGTCCGATTCAGGATTATTTGGCTCTGCAAATTCAACACGGTGGCCTTCTTGGGCAAAATCCATCGGGTCTAAACGTGAGAAAAACGCCGCATCTAAATACACATCCAACAGGTTATCAAAATCTTTTGGGTTCAAGCTGGCAAAAGGGTAAGCCGTCCAATCACTGCTAGTAAAAGCATTCATAAAGGTATTTAACGAACGACGAGTCATCATAAAAAACGGATCACGTACCGGAAAACGCTCGCTACCACATAAAGCCGTGTGCTCTAAAATATGCGCCACGCCGGACGAGTCTTGCGGCATAGTACGAAACGCTACCAAAAACACCTTCTCTTCCTGCGCCGCCGCCAAGTGGAAATGCTTAGCACCGGTTTGAATATGCTCGTACTCTTGCACTTCTAAATTTAACGAAGCTACGGCTTCGCTGCGGAGAAAGCGGAAAGAAGAACTTGACACAGGTGTTACCGACATAGAAACCTCATAAAAACCACTAAATAAATACCTAAGAAAATAAACCAAGCCAAGAGACTTTAGACTATCATTTTTTTTCACTTTTAAAGTAAAAGGAAAGTTGTTTCATTGCTTCTAAGACCCATGAGGGAAAATTTTCTTTTGCTAAAGATTGATAATTATTATCTCGAATTATAGAGCGACCAAACTCATCTACCGTTACAATGCGATCATCATTAATAAATGCATAATCTGAATAACTAGCAGCGATAAACCAAAACGCACTATTACGCTCCTCTTCTTTTAGACTATTATGCCCAACACTATAGTCACTTGTCTTATTAATACAGCCCATATAGTTTGAAAAAAGCATAGGAAGTACATCATAGTGGGTAGTCATAGACTCTATACTTTTTGAGCCTAAATCAGAATCATAAAGAATAAATGGAACAGATAACTGCCAGCTAGAAAAGTTACTATTATGTCCCCAGTAATTCATACCTAAGTCATTAAACTCTTGACCATGATCTCCAGTAATAACTAGCAAAGTATTATCAAGCAACCCTCTTTTTTCTAAATCTTTAATAACTCTATCTATTTGAGAATCAACAAAATTTACTGAGTTCAAATAACGGTTTATAAATGGTGTAGGTTCAAACTCTTGATTAAGCTGAAAATAGTTTACTTTTTCCCATACAGGCTGAAAAACTTCAGGATATTCTTTTGGATAGTCATAACCGTGCGGTGCATCATAAAACAAAAAACCAAAAAAAGGTTCGTTAGTAACATTATCTTGCTGTGTCGCTAACCAGACCAACCAATCATCCGTTAAGTTGATATCTCGTTCCGAGGGAGAGTTGCCTATTGACTCAGTTCTTAGGTTATTTACAGTTGCAAAAACTGTTCGATCAAACTCAGGTTTACGAAGATGAGCGCTAGAAAATACGCCAATTTCATAATTCTGGTTTTGTAACTCAGTTATAAGAGGGCTGGGAATTCCATTGTTTAAAAATGAGTGCCAATAAGTTGGAGGCACACCATAAAAAAGTGAAAATATGCCACCGCGTGTACTGTTGCTACCACTAAAATGTTTGTTAAATGAAATAGCATTATTTTTTGAAATATCAAAGATACTAGGTGTTATTTCATCGGAAAAAGCATCTGCTCTCCATGAGTCTATTACAACAACTAGGATATTCTTGGGCTGTTCAGGTTTTTTACACTCTAGCGGCGATTTTGGATAGACTAAATCTCCAGTATTTTTAGTTACACTAACTCTTGAATTCTTAAGTTTTTCTTTGTCAACTAGATTATGCTTAAGCATAAATCTCTGAGCAGTAGTTGCGTGCATTAATGGATAAAAACGTGCTTGGCTTGTCACATCATGAATACTGTTAGCATCAGAAAAGGCATGCAAAAAATGACTGCTAAGTAAACAAACTGCTAGTAGTATATGAAAATATTTACTTTTTCGACCAGCTAGATAACGAAAAATCAAAAGGCATATAAAAAGGGAGACCATAAAAGATATTAACAAACCAGAAAATAACAGAACCCACATATCCCATGAAAAAGAAATAATCTGACCATCAGTATCATTTATCATCAAATCAATAACAAAATAACTTATATGAAATCTATACTGATCGAAAACCAAGGTATCAATAAATAACAAAGTTGAAAACAGTGACAAAAACAAAGAAGATATTAATAAAAGCAATCGTGGTGCTGGTATAGTTGCTATCAAAAACAAAGGCAATATTGCAATAAAAGATAAAAGCCAGTAATGTGATGGTAGGGTTGTAATAAAATACACCCACCCTAAATTGCTTTCAGGCCAAGACATCCAATGAAAGTACCTCAACCCAATAAGTGCAAGTAATATGCCATTAACTAAAATAAACCAAGACAAGTAACTTAAACGACTACTAAAATTTTTCATATATCAAGAAAACCTAATAAAATTAAATCTAGGGCTACTTAAAGCTTACTTTTCATAGGTAACCAAGCTTGCTGGTTCACTTGGCAACCATTCATTTTGTATTAAACGCTGATCAGCCAATTGCATACGCCATTTTAACCAGTTTGCTATGGGCTTTTTTATTTCATCTTGTACATAAGCACCAAAAGCACCTTGTTCTGAATGACGGTTAAAACCAAACCAACCTAGAGGTGACAGCCACCCTGTCATTTGACCACGTTGCACCATAACTCCATCCAGCTCCTTTTCGACAGGTCTTAATAATGAACGACCAAAACTAGCAATAGGCTCCGTAATACCAAGCAAGTCAACCAGTGTAGGTAATACATCGTACTGGGAAGCATAAGCTGCCTCACGACCAGGCTGTAAAGATTGATCCGGTGTATAAATAACCAAGGGAATACGGAAGGATTTATCTAATTCTGTTGCAGAAGCTCTTAGTACATGATCAGCAACAAAAACAAAAACCGTATCTTGGTACCAAGCCTGCTTAGAAGCACTCTGCATAAACTCACCTAGCGCCCAATCACTGTAAAACAAAGTATTTAAATAAGCAGATTCTGCATTTTTAGTGTGCTCATAGCGGTGAAATTTTTCACCAGGATCAGGAAAAGGTTCGTGGGTTGTTCCCGTAAAAAGAAACGCTAGAAAGGGTTTTTTTTCAGGCTTATTTTCGAGGAAATCCGCTAGGTGCATTAAAGCTTCATAATCCCAACCAAATGATGGCACCTCAACTGGGTAGTTAAGACGAAGACCTAAGTCTTCTTTACCAAAATAGTAGTCAAAGCCCATGGCAGCAGCAACTCCATCCATATGATAAGAACGGCGATTAGAAGACTGCATCATCACACTTTGATAACCACGACTTCTCAACAAGGTTGCCAAACTCGTCATTCTATTTTGCTCTAGGCCCCACCCAATAACGGGTTGACTAACTAGTAGAGGTACGGAAGTTAAAACAGCTTGAATCCCCTCAATACTCCTTTGGCCTGCTGCAAAAGCATTTTCCCAAACGCGAGACTCACTTATTAACTTATCCATATTAGGTGTTACACCATAGTTACTGGCAGCTAAACCATCAATATATGCGCTACTCCAGCTTTCTAGTAAAATTATTACAATATTTTTATTTGCAGCCAAAGAAATCTCAGAACCTAGGTGTTGTACAAAAGGGTCTTCTCCCTTAGAAGCATACTCAAAAGTTTTTTCAGTTAGCGCTTCCTCGGTGTAAAAGCTTAGAGGAAGCAACTTATTATCTAACCCAAGCCGTACAGCATGAATAACCGCAAAGGCACCATTCAAAGCAAGCGCAGTTTGCTGCTCGTTTCCTGCTTTATTTGCATCAATAAAACTTAGAGGCTTGCTAGTTAAAACCCCGCCTCGTCCAGCAATCACCATTATCAAAAAAATTAAAATGCTCCCAAATGAGCGAAGGACTAAACTTCCACTTAAGTTAACTGTTGAAGGTAAAACCACCAATTTTTTCCAAAGTAATGCAAGCACAAGTAAAACTGGCAAAGAAATAAGTAAAACTAATAAACGTGAGCTTAACGCCAACTCGAAAAACATACCAAAATCTTGAGTTAATAGTAATAACTCTCTACCCGCATGACGATAAACCTCACCAAAATAAAGCATATCACCTAAATTTATTGTCCATAAAATAACTAGAACAACAAAAGTCGACCACAATAAAATCTTAACAAGCTTGGCACGCCATTCAAAATTAAAAGGTAAAATTATTGGCAATAAAAAAAACGAAATGCAAACAGTTGTAATAGCAGCATCAAAACGCATTCCAACTAAAAAAGATCTAGATATTTCAAAAAAACTTAACGTTGAAAAATAGTCAGGATAATAGAATAAAAAAATTAGACGTATGAGTGCAAAAACAAAAAAAGAAAAAAACAATATACGCAAGGGTGTTAAAATCAAGTTACCCATAAAAAACTCCAAAACACAAAAGATAATTATTAATTAATACTACTTAAAACCTGTTCAACTAAAATATTATTTAAGCAATTGGTATGCCCTAAAGGGCAGGTACGTTTAAAACAAGGAGAACAGTCTAAATTTAAATAATAGATTTGAGAATTAACAGTTAAGGGTGGTGTAAAAGCTGGTGAAGAGGACCCGTAAATTGCATGAACTTTAGTACCTACGGCAGCAGCAACATGCATTAGACCTGAGTCATTAGTAACCGCAGCTTGGGACGCTGCAAGCAAATCTACTACATCAGCTAACTGTGTTTTACCACATAAATTATGCAAGTCTGATAAACCAGACGCAGCAATTTCAGCACCAGCGGCTGCATCTTTAGGACCACCTAAAACTAAGACTTGCATACCTGACGCAACTAATTTTTCAGCTAATACACGAAAATAACTTAAAGGCCATTGTTTAGCCGTACCATATTCTGCACCGGGCATTAAAGCTACTACTGGGTTACTATTTAAACCCAAGCTTTGAAAAAGTGACTGCTGATTCAGAGAATCTACCTCTAACTTAGGAAAACTAACTAAATCTGAAGTAAACTCTTCTATGGCAGATAAACCTAGCGAAGTATAACGTTTAACGGTTTGGTCTAAAAGCTTTTTATCTAACGGTCTATGATCATTCAGTAAGCCATAACGCTGTTCACCTAAAAAACCAGTGCGGAGCGGAATTTTTGCAGCAAAAGGAACCAAAGCAGATTTCCATGAACGGGGTAGTACAATAGCTTGAGAATACTCTTCATTAACAAGACTACGCCCTAGCTTCCAGCGTTCCACCATACCCCAATGCCCATGCCCAAAAGGCAGAACCAGTGTTTTAGTGACCTCTGGCATGCGTGATAAAATAGGCTCAGACCAAGCAGGAGCCAATACATGAATACGACATCCAGAAAAACGAAAGCGCAGCAACTTAAATAAGCTCTGCGCCATCACCATATCACCCACCCAAGAAGGGCCAACTACTAAAATCTTTTTACGCATAAACATAACTTAAAAACTCTAATTTAGTAAACTAACCTATACACCTTCCTCTCTGGTATTGATTAGCAAGAACATACATTATAGTAACTGAAATTAAATAGAAAGATATTCCAATATTCTTTGTTAACAATGATTCTGTTAAACTAAAATCAATAAAACAAAATGAAATCACACAACCAGAGATTGCAAAAGGATTAAAAAAACCATTATTAAGACTTCTAAATAAAAGAATAGGAATGAGATATAGAAAAATTAATAAGATAAAACCTAACAAGCCTCTTTCAGCCAAACTATCCATATAATCATTATGACTATGAGAAAAATGAAGAACAATAGAATCAATTATTTCATCTTCAACTAATTTCTCTTTATTATTTAATATGTTTTCTGCACCAACACCAAGTAAAGGAGCTTCTTTAAAAGTTAAAATTGAAAACTTCCACATTTCTAACCTTGCACCTACAGATGTTGCTTTATTATCATTATTAAAATATTGGTCAACATCTGACACGGCATGTAAAGCACGCTCATAAACTCCGGAATTTGGAATAGCAATAACTGCAATGATAGAAATAATGAAAACCAGTAGAGTTTTCTTAAGCAGTTCTAATTTATTAATATCAGGATTCAAGCTTACAAACATATAAAAAGAAATAAATGGAAGCCCTATCCAACCACCACGAGAACCAGAAAGAAATGAGCTAAATACACCAAGAGCACCTGCAATCAAAATAAAATAATAAAAGTATCTTGCTCTTTCTTTATAAAAATAAGCTAAGCAAATTGACATTAAACCTAATGCCATAGAAAAATCACCAAATATAATAGGGTGAAGAAAATCACTTGTAGGGCGGCCTAGCCCCAGAATATACTTGCCATAGAATGCAATAATAAAGGATAAGACAGCACCTAAAGAAACACCCCAGATGACAAGGTGCTTATTTAAGTTAAACTTCAATAATGCTAGTAAGGCTAGAGATATAAAAACTATACGAACTGGTTTATCAATATCTGAAAAATCGAAATTATCAAAAAAAACAATGAGACACCAAAGTGAGCCAACAACAAACCAGAGTTTACTAAAGACTTTATCTTTAGCTGATAAATCAAAATTGTTACCCTTATTTAACAGCAACAATATAATTGCAGCCAAAAAACTAAAATAACCTAGTGCAACACTAATCTTAAACACTGTAATTAAAGCAAAAAACAAAAAAATAAAAACTGTAAGAGCATTATTTATTATCATTAAAAAACCTCCCCACACCATCTACACAACGTATTAATTTATTCTTTATTGTCAACTTGAGTAGAGCATCATTCTCTGGTAGAGAGTTCCTAACATTTTCTTTATGATAAAGATGATAAGCAATACCACCAAACTTGAAATATAGTCGTCTTTTACCAGCATTTAATAAACGAACAACAAAATCACTATCTTCTCTTCCCCAACCAACAAACTCATTATTAAAGCCGTTAACCTCAACTATATCTTTGCGCCACACGCCCATATTACAACTACGAGTTGCTTTGTCATTATTTCTTTCATAAGAAAATAGCTTCGACAAAAAGTTACTATTAATTGCATTTTTTCTATTCCTCAACCCAGGACTAAAAAAGGAGGGCTTATAACCACCTTCAATTATACGTTTTGTGATTTTCTTGTTAGTTATAACTCTACCACCCTGTATAAAAAAGCCGGGTAAAATAGCATCTTTATATGATTGTACAAATTTCTTATCAAGAACCATATCGCCGTCAATCATAATGATATAGTCACCAGACGATTTAGCAAAGGCACGATTTCTACTCATTGCTGCACGAAACCCTTTGTCTTCTTGCCAGCTATGAATTAATGGTATAGGAAGCTTTTTCTTGTATTCTTTAATTAACTTCCAAGTAGGCTCTGCTGAACCATCATCTGCAATAATTACTTCATCAGGTAAAACTGTTTGATTAATCACACTATCCAGAACGACAGCTAATGCTTCTGCCCAATTATAGGTTGTAATCACCAATGATATTTTCATTTATACCTTAAAATAAATAAAATGAGCCATTATGTATTTTTTGTAACAGGTAAAAAAACTTGTACTAGGTAGTTTTTACCAGCATACAACGCGTCTATCTTGGCCTTTAACGCCTGCCTTGCTTCTTCTTGCCCATGCACTAATCGTACTTCTTTTGGCCAGTAACGCATTCTCTTAATAAAATTCACTAAATCTTTTTGGTCGGCGTGGGCTGAGTAACCGGTAATGGTGTCTACCCCTGCTTTTATGGTGTAACGCTGGCCGTCTAATTCTACATAACCACCTGTAGGCCCATATTTCTGAATTTTGCGACCAGGTGTACCAGAAGCCTGATAACCAACAAACAGTACTTGGTGTTTAGCATCACCCAACATGGCTTTTAAATAATTCACTATCCGCCCGCCTGCACACATACCACTGGCAGCTATAACTACCGCAGGCCTGCCTGTTTTTGCTAGGTAAGCGACCGTTGCTTCATGTTCTTGGTGCGTATTAATCGTGTATAAGTTATCAAAATTCAGTGGATGCCGCCCTGCTTGTAAGCGCCTTTGGGCTTCTTTATCCCAATAAGGCTTTAGCTGCCGATACACTTGAGTAAACTTGGCTGCCAAGGGCGAATCCACAATTATTTCCAAGTCTTGCCACAAGCCGCTGGCATTATGCACTAAACCTTCTAATTCATAAAGCAGCTCTTGAGTGCGACCAATGCTAAAAGCCGGAATTAGCACTGTCCCTTGGTTTTGTAAGGCTTTTTCTATGGCAAGTTGTAAACGCTTTAGCCTATTCTGCCTATTGCTATGCAGTCTATCACCGTAAGTGCTTTCTAAAACTAAATAGTCACATTTATAGAGTGATTTGGGTGCAGGCAATAAAGGTGACCAAGGAGCGCCTAAATCACCAGAAAAAACCACACGTTTCTTAAGCTTCTTAGCTTTGTAATATAAGGCCACTTCCACATAACAAGAACCTAAAATATGCCCAGCTCTATGCAGTTTAATTTTTAAACGTAAGTTTTTATCATCAACTAGGGTAAACCACTGCTTATAATCTAAAGGCACTAACTGGCTTTGAACCCGCTCTAAAAACTGTTCAATTAACTGCTCATCCCGCGTAAAGCCAATTTTTAGTGCATCTTCTATAACAAGCGGTAATAAATGTGCTGAAGGTTGACTACAAAAGATGGGTCCAGTAAAGCCAGCTGCTAGTAAATAGGGTAAGCGACCGACATGATCAATGTGTACATGAGTCACCACTAATGCTTTGATTGCTGATAAATCAAACTTAACCTCTAGCTGTTGAAGGCTATCAAGTTCAGCATCTTCACCTTGGAACAAGCCACAATCAACCAGCAAGCTATGCTCAGCCGTTGCTACTAGCTGGTGGCAAGAACCCGTAACACCCGATGCACCACCATGATGAATAAAGTTAGGGTAAGTCATATTGCACCTCATAACTTGTTTTCTTACCATGCTATAGCTTGAAATACTTTACGGGTAGAACCCAAGTCAAGGATACAAAATAATTGCCCAAACACTCACCGCAATTATTAAAGCAACCGCAACAGCAGCTGAGCCTATATCTTTTGCTTTGCCGCTTAGCTCGTGGTGTTCTGGGCCTATTCTATCAACTACGGCTTCTAGCGCTGAATTAATTAGCTCAACCAATAAAACCAAAAAAGCACTCGCAATTAGGAGTGCTTTTTCTACAGGGCTAACAGGCAAAAATAAAGCAATGGGCAGTAAAACGGCTAAAGCTACTACTTCTTGGCGTATTGCTGCTTCACTTTTCCATGCAGCTTTTAAACCTAACCAAGAATAACGGCTGGCATGAATTAAACGACGAAAACTACTTGCCTTAGGTTTCATGTATACATACTCATTAGAAGCATAATCATATTTACCCACAATTGATTCTTATACTACCTAATACCAGAGCTACAAAAAAGCATTTTAAAATAAACAATACAGCTAATAATTAGCTTTATTGTAAACCGTTTAATATGCATTTTTATTAATAAACCCTTTAAAAACAGTCAGAAAGATTATTTTAATATCCAGCAACAAAGACCAGTTGTCGATATACCAGAGATCATACTCGACGCGCTTCTGCATCTTATCCAGCGTATCCGTCTCGCCCCGATAACCGCTGACCTGAGCCCACCCTGTAATACCGGGCTTTACCTTGTGGCGGCGCATGTAGGATTCAACCAGATCTTTATAATGCTCATTATGGGCTAAAGCATGAGGCCGTGGACCAACAATCGACATACGCCCTTGCAGCACGTTATAAAACTGCGGCAACTCATCTAATGAGGTACGGCGTAAAAAACCACCAATAGGGGTAATACGGCTATCCCCCTTAGTGGCCTGGGTCACCTGCCCCGCTTTCTCCTGATGTACCTTCATAGAGCGAAATTTATACACTCTAAAGCGCTTACCGTTGATACCCGTGCGATACTGCTTAAACAGTACAGGTCCTGGCGATGTCACCTTAATGGCAACAGCAATAGACACACATACCGGCAGTATCATCAGACTAATAGCACCACCCACAATAATATCTTCTAGGCGCTTTAGTACCCGTGCAAAGCCTGTCATCGGGGTTACACTCAGATCGATAGCGTACATACCAGCGACCTCACTGACTCGATGATTAAGCAGTGGAATATCTTTCATTTCCGGTAGAAAACGCACCTCTGCGGTTTCATTTCGCAAGGTATACATCAGGCTACGCACCACACGCCCCATATCCAGCGGCAGGCAGATCCAGACCTCTTTGGCGTTGGATGCTGCAACCCGATCACGAATAAGCTCCAGTAAAGCCTGATCCGGCGCCTCATCAAAACGGTGAACACCGGCAATAGAAAAGCCTTCTTCCTGGTGCTTTCGCATCTGGCGAGCAATTTTCAGTAGGTTTTGCCCGGGGCCAACTAAAAACACATGACGACGATTTTTACCCCGGGCACGGTAACTGAGCAGTAATAGTAAAATCAAAACCCTAAGCAGCACGACAGCAATAAATGAACTAAGCAACGTGGTGCCAATCCAAAGCCGTGAATAGCGCTCAGAGGCATCGGCAAAGAATATTAACGTGCCACAAATCAAACCTACCATTAGCCAGACAAAGGCTAAACGCCCCATCATTTGCATCAGCTGAGTGGTACGCCAGCGGCTATAGCCCTGATTAGCCGTGTTAAGCACCACTACTAACAGCGACATAACCGATATCGCCCAGATATAGCGTTCATGGAATACTGGGTCATCAAAGCGCAGCCAATGAACTAGCCAGCCAGATAAAGCGACTAAGGCAAGATCAAAAAGCGCAACAAAATACTGGACAGGGTAGCGCTCAGTAATAAAACGTTTAGATCCTGACATGTAACAACCTAAATCTAATTGATGATTAGAACCTATCTAAAAGTCCATAACTATTAATGGGAAGACTGTTAATCACGAGACATGCTAACTAAACAATTAATAAAATACTATTTCTACAGTGACTATATACAATCTTTTCTCCAAAAAATTAACGCCCATACCGATCGCTGAAACGTACAATATCGTCTTCACCAAGATAGCTACCTGACTGAACCTCAATTAGCTCCAGCAGTATCTTGCCCGGGTTCTCCAAGGCATGAACTGTACCTAACGGAATAAAAGTAGATTGATTTTCGCTCAGCAGCTCTTCTTGGTCGCCTTTATAAACTTTGGCAGTGCCAGATACAACAATCCAATGCTCGGCTCTGTGGTGATGCATTTGCACGCTCAACTTTTGTCCCGGTTTAACCACAATGCGTTTTACTTGATAGCGCTCACCCAAGTCCATTGTTTCATAGGTACCCCACGGTCGATGAACCTCAGTATGAAACTCGTGCTCCGCACGCCCTTGCTCTTGGATACGCTTAACGATCTTTTTAACAGACTGAGACTGGGTTTTGTCCATCACCAGAATCGCATCGGCAGTTTCTACTACCACAAGATCAGAAATACCCACTGCAGCTACCAGTTTCGACTCAGAACGGATTAGGCAGTTAGTTGTATCTTCAACGATAACATCACCGGTGAGTACATTCTTATTATCGTCTTTATCAGCGAAGTCATACAGTGCATCCCAAGCCCCAATATCACTCCAATCACCTGAGTAGGGCACAACCTTGGCTTTTTGGGTTTTTTCCATTACTGCGTAATCAATAGAATCGTCAGGGCAAGTGGCAAAAGCGTCTTTATCAACCCGAACAAAATCCATATCTTCACTACGCCCCTTATAAGCTTCGCTAACCGCATCATAAATTGCTGGTTGCAGAGCTTTAAGTTCGGCCAGAAAAGTCTCAGCGCTAAACAGGAACATACCGCTATTCCAAAGGTAATCACCAGAGGCAAGATAAGTTTTGGCCGTTTCCATGTCAGGTTTTTCTACAAACTGCTCAACCGCATAATTCTGACCGAACTTAATATAGCCATAACCGGTTTCAGGACGGGTAGGTTTAATACCAAAAGTGACCAAGGTACCCTCTTCTGCCAGCTCTACCGCCTTGTTAACCGCCTGTTCAAAGGCCGTAATATCACGAATCACATGATCAGGCGGTAATACCAACATTAGCGCATCAGAATTTTCACGTTGGGTAAGCTCCAGTGCTGCCAGTGCAATAGCAGGTGCTGTATTACGCCCTTCAGGCTCTAAGATAAGGGTGGCATTTTGCTGGCCAATATCCTGCATCTGCTGGGCGATCAAAAAACGGTGGTTTTCATTACAGACAATAACTGTTGCTTGCGAGTTCCCAGGGCTGACACGTTGTAGGGTTTGCTGCAACAGGCTGTAGTGGCAATCAACTAAGGGTAAACACTGCTTAGGCAAGTGTTTACGGGAGAGCGGCCATAAACGGCTCCCTGAACCACCAGATAAAACAACAGGTATTATTTTCATTACAGACCTTTAAAGTTAAAAAACACTCTAGCACATTATGAAATAATGAAGCGCGCACAGATTATAAAAACTTAATAATTCATGTATTTTATTATATTAAAATCCAGCACTACAAAAAAAACCAGAAATCAGATAGCACTGGCAAATCAATATCAATATACAAATATACCAACCGTAAAAATAACCCAAAGAAAACTGACAAAAAGAAAAACTTTAAAGAATACCTAAACCCGAAGCTATATATATAAAATGATAAAAAAACCATACTAAAAGGTATTAAGTAACGCGGCTGAATAATTGGAGAGATCGAAAATGCAAAAACAACTAATAAAAAAAGACCTGCAACCTCATTTAAAAACAATGTGTTAGTATTTTTTTTAAGAAATAGCACATTTAAAGATGCTAGAAAAGAAGTAAATATACCAAGTCCTGAAAAGTACAATGAAAGTCCAGTTAAAGAAAACCGATTACTCTCACTAAAAAAAACCATTCTAGATATAAAATTGGAAATATTACCTATCACCCTAATGAAATAGCCATTAATATGCATATCTTCATTTGCGACAAAAAAATACAGTGTTCTCTCTAAAAAAAACCAACCAGTTATTTCGTGTATTTCATGAATATATTGAGAAAATAAAGCAGCCAAAAAAAATAAAAAAATAACCAAAAACCTTAGACTAACATTAAAGTAAGAAACAAAGACAAACATAAAAAGAAATACACCAGCCGCATCCCTAACAAACAATACAGCTAAGGATACTAAAACACATTTAAAGTGCTCTCTCTTAGAGAGAAAAAAAATGTAACTGCAAAAAAATAAAAGCACCAAAATATCTTTAGAAGGTAGCGGTAAATTAATAATAAAAAATGGAAGAAATAAAAAAGCTACTACAAGATGAATCCTCAATATTCGAAATGAAAATACAACAAAAAGTGAATTAAATAAAAAGGTTAAAACCAATAGCTCGTCATATAACAGCTCATATATAAAGAAAAGCAACCAAGATGATCTTATTTCTTCGTATGAGATAAGTCCAAAACTTAAATCCTTAACAATAAAGTACCAGTTTACCCCATCAACAAATACATTGTTTGTAAAAAACTCCTCAAAGTAAATAACAACAATATAAAGTACAACAAAAACTATAAAAACAAGAAAAAAGACAATAAAATCATTTAATTTAAAAAGATCACGGCTAAGCTTCATATTTGCTCTTTAAATTATTTAACATATTTTCAATTGAAAAACGTTGGCTATATAAATAGTTCTTTTTCACAAACTCTTGAATAACTTCTAACTCAGCATCTAAAGCAACACTAATTACTCTTTTCAAATCGTCAATATTACCGCTCTCAAAAAAGAACGTGTTATTTATATTTAATACTTCAGTTAACGCTCCAGCATCAGAAGATATTATAGGTAATTTCATCAAGGCTGCCTCAACTGCAATATAGCCAAATGATTCAAAACGTGAAGGAATTAGTATAAAATCCATATTCATCATATGATCATTAACATTATCAACCTCACCATGAAACTTTATAGATAAGCCATATTTCTTAATAAGATATTTTTTTTCTAATTTTTCTTTTAAATCACCATCTCCATAGAAATGAAGCTCAATCGGTTTACCCATATCAATTAATTCAGAGATAGCCTGTGCAGCAATATCTTGGCCTTTTTCAAAGCGAAACATACCAAATATACCAAACTTAATTTTTTCATTTTTTGTACTATAATTGAATGTTGCTGGTATTTTCGGGGCTCTAACACCATTGTAGTTAACGATAAAGCTGGATCTACCAATACCAAATTTTACTTTAAATTTTTGAAAAGTATATTGAGATTCAAATATAAATAAATCTGTAAAATATGATAAAACTACTTCAACGCACTTATAAATTAAAGAAAAAGTAGGTGAAAACATGCTATGGACAGCTCCACCATGTGGGGTATAAATTACTTTACAACCTGCAAGCCTTCCTGCAACACGCGCATATAAACCACCTTTTGCACCATGACCATGAACTACCTGGATTTTATTTTTTTTTATTGTTCTATATATCTTATAAATATTAGAAATATCAGAGACAGCGGGCTTTTTAAAGATTTTTAAATTACAATGCAGTTTGGTAGCTTTTAAAATATCTGGCAATTGATTATCGTAAACTTTATCACCTTTATTGGATGAAACGTAATAAAAATCAAATTCATCAACTAGACCAAGTATTATATCATGGATATGCTTTCTAATACCGCCAACGGGATCACCAACAATTTGCAGTACTCTTATTTTAGGCATTTTTTATTTTCAACTCTCTTATCAGAAAACCAAAAAGCTTCTCTTTAAATGGTACTTTTAAAATAAATTTAACCATTAAGGCGATCAGATAATATTTAGCATGGAACACACTAAAACCACACCATGACATTTTAATAAGCTTAAAATCGCCACTATTTAAAGCCATTCGATTAAGGTTAGTGTTTGCTCTATCTTTCATTAAAAGAAAATCTAATTTTTTATTTAAATCTTTTTTATTATCATTAAATTTATCAAGATAATAATTTAACACTAGAAACATATCGTGATCTTCAATCCTAACTTTAGCAAGATTATATGAAAAGCTAGCATCTGACTTTCTATAACGTATTAACTTTTGTGGTATAAAACCGAAATTTGATACCTCTGAGATTCTAAGCCAAACATCCAAATCAGAAGAAGACATGAAAAGATCCCCCCTAAATTTTTTGATATCTTCTTTTAGTATTTTTGTTCTAAACAAGACGCTGGGACATGTTACGAAATTACCATAACCAAAAATTAGTGTTAGAAGCTCGTTTCTAGTTAATTCAACTCCTGAAGCATCGCAGTTGCGTAATTCATTAGGAATAAAGCGTTCAGAAATTAACACACCATTTTTATCTATTACATCTGCATGTGTCGATACTGCTCCTGATTGCAAATGCTTCTCTAAAAAAGCTACCTGAGCTGAGATAATACGAGAGTCATATACGTCGTCAGAGTGGAATATTGCCGTGTAGTCACCATCTGCGTTTTCAATGCAAGTATTAAAGTTATCTTCTCCCGATACGGTTTCTTCACGAGAAAACACAATTACATTGGGATTGTTTAAAGCATAACCATGAGCTATAGCTAAACTTGAATCAATGGAAGCATTGTCAAATACCTTAATGATTAAATTTTCGTAATCCTGATCTAACAAACTATCAAGAGTACATCTGATAGTTTTTTCATTGTTATATAAAGGTATGCAAATGCATACTAATGGTTGCCTGCTTTTCAAAATCAAGCCCTTATAAAATAACGTTTATACAAAACCAAAAGTGAGTAAGCAGCTATAACAAAAATGAATGCAAATGAAAAATACAAATTGAAAGCCAACTCATTAAAACAATAAGATAACAATAAAACCGGAAAAAAAATAACTGCTATTAAGATAATTTCATGGTATGGGAATGAAAAATCCAATAACTTCTTACTGGTAAAGTACATAAAGAAAAATGACGTTACCCATGAAATTAATAATGTCAAAATGATTGCAAACTGCCATTCAACAGTACTGATAGAAATAGCAAGACCAACAACCACGACTAAGAAACCTAGAAAATAAGACTTTATATTCTGGGACGTTTTGTATTCACTTTGAGCGGCATGACCAAGTATATTTGTCATTACACGAAAAAACTCGAAAATAGTCGCTGGTATTACATATATTAAAATTGAATAGAACCTAGGGTCTGTGAGAAAAACAAGCAGGTATGGTAAAGCCGCTATTAAAGCTAGGATCGAACCAAAAACAACAGGTATGGTATTGTTAATTAGTTCCTGAAAAGCTGCAGACCTTTCCAAATAAGAGCTAGTCGATGATATTTTACTATAGTAGGGAGCATGGTAGACCTGAAGGACAACTGTTTCTATAGCACCGACTAGGCTGAAGGCTAATGTTAATGCCAATCCTATATATGCCAGAGCTTCCGGACCATAATTATATTCAATAACAAACTTATACGCGTTCCCTGAAAACCACAGCAATACTGTGGAAATGGCAATAAATGAAGAAAATCTAAAAACACCTGAAATGCCTTCAGTGGAAATTCTAAACAGTTGGACTGATGTATTAGGAATCTTTCGATAAAGGTAGACTGTGGAAATAATTGCTCCTAAACCTAAACCAATAATTTGCCCTAACAGCCAAAAATGAGCTTTGGCTTCAATAAAATATACAAAAATTGCCGCTAGAGAAACATACATAAAAACCGAAAATAAAGTAAAAAACACAAATTCCTTACGATAAAAAAGAAGGTTTAATGCTGGTATTATCGTTTGATTCCACGTATTAAATATAATAAAAAAGAACAATATAAAAGAAAAATACAGACTGTTTATATTGCTGCCTATTTTAAAATAATTTAAAGCAGCAGGTACAAATAGTGAAAATATAGAAATCAGTAAAACGTAAAAATTAAAAGCAAATAAAGCAACCCAAACTGTATCTTCGGCCACCCATTTATTCAACTTTCTATTTATAAAAACCCCTACTGGATTAATAAAAACTAAGCTGAAAAACATTGTAACGGATAGAATAAGGATTAAATTACCCACTTCAGAATCAGGCAAAAGTGTAGTATAGACCTTGATCGCAGAAAACATGAAAACAAGATGTATCAACTTGCCAAATGCTAATATAAATAAATCAGACTTAAAAAAAGACATAATGTTACGAACCTATACCGTAACGATAAATTATCACTGCTCAATTATTTTATCTAAAATTGTTTGAGCAAAAGTTTCGGCTTTAAATTGATCAAAGCTAGAGCTTGAAAGAAACTTCTGTATACTATCAATCCTTTGATCAAATTCATTTTCTGACATTTCAGACAAATACTGGTAAAGATTTTCATAGCTTTCAAATTCGCGAAAATCTATGAAACAGTCTTGTGGTACATGGTCTTTTATATTCGATGCCCCCCAGTAAATAGGGATGCAGCCAGCAAAGAAGCAATCAAATATTTTTTCTGTTACATATCCAGGAATTGATTGCGCATTCTCAAAACAAATCGCAAACTTGTATTTTTCAAGTATAGCCTTTTTACTGTCTACCTTACCTTTGTACGATGGGTAACTTTCAGAAAGCACTGATGTCAAAAACTGAAAGCGATTAAGAGCGCGAATGAGCTTCGGGCCATGAAACCGATACTTATCCCATCCAACCCCATAAAGATCAAACTGATCTGGATTATTTTTCTCAAACCATCTTATTGCCTCTATCCGCTTTGAATAAAGCTCCCAAGGATGATTTACTTTTTTATTACCAGATATAAGCGTGCAGAATTTTTCTTTAGCAGCGAACTTTGCATTGATTTCTTTTGGAGGGTTATAGCAAAAGTTTATTTTAAAGAACTTATGATTATCTACTAGCTCGTCATTCCAAGTGAATATTTTGTTAAATCTATTGAATTTATTTTTATCCCAGTTATCGGGGCGGATAAGTTCGCTTTCAAAAAGTATAAGATGAGACTTTTCCTTGTCTTCACATTTAGGTAAACATTTAGGCATCTCATTATAAATAACAATATCAGATTCTTTGATGCTATTTATATCACTTGTAGACAGATCTATTCCGTGTTCACTGAATTTATCTTTCAGCATATGGAATTGATACAAACAGTTATCTCTATTTCTTATCTTATCATTTAAATCAAAAATTTTATTTTTATCGTAAAATGAATCAACAACTAAGCATGCTTTTTTCACTGAATCTCCTTTAATATACTTTCTATGCGACTAATATATCCATGCTCAGAAACTGCCCTAAGGTGACCTTCTTTTTTTATTTTTTCACGCAACTCATCATTTTCAAGAAAATATTTAATTTGTAGTACAGCTTCCTCTACATTTGTATAACAAGCGACTTCTTTACCTATTACAAAGTATTCATCGAGGGATGGAACATAGTCCGTTAGTTGAAAACCATTGAAATATGGAATCTCAAAATTTCTTGCTTTGATTTGACTCTTATCTTTTTTTGACCTAAAAAAAGTTATAAAAGATTTAATACTGTGAAAAATAAACCTAAAGTCATAACTTATGCTGTTTGATAGGTTAAGATTTATTTTACTTTTTGAAAAAATTTCATTCATTTCTTTGGATTCGAGTGGGCCATTTGGCCAGCCATGACCAAATGCCTCTACATGGATACCATTTTTCTTAAGCTGCTCAATGAACCACTTACGGTGTGGATGCATCCCACCTACAAAAGATACATCATATACATAATCTTCACTTACAGGGATAGAGTGCTTGTCTATTGCAGCCCACTGACTATAAATGACATTCTTTTGGCCTAAAGCATAATATTTAGGTATAGAAAAAACATCTGTAGTTATACAATAAGTAAATAAATTACAATATTTATTAGTAAAATTGTCAAAGCGCCACTGATCATCTCCAAACCAGTTTATTGTGATAAATCTTTCTTTTAGCCTTAATAAAGTTTCTTGCATAATTTGATCTTTAAAAATACTAAAGAAAATAATATCAGGCGCTAAAATCTCAGCTTTTTCAATTAGATCACTCTGTAGCAAACAGATATCATTAAAGTAATCATCATAATAAAAAGTCTGAACATCATGCCCTAGATTTTCAAACGATGCTTTAAAACCATCCTGACCTATACTATTTATACCACGAGACTTTATTCCGTAGTCATAAAGCAAGTCCACATATAAAATTTTCAATTCGTTTCTCAAATAGTAATCACGCATTAAAAATTGGGGTACATAATGTACTCAAACTAATATCACATATCAGCGATAACATCATATAAATACTTTATCTGTCCTTGGATATTCTTTTGCTGATTACCCACAAACAACCCATTAGAATCTATAAACTCAGCACATTCAACCGTTCCCGCGACCTCATAATCAAAAAACTTAAGAACATTTTCATTTTTCAAAAAGTTTCCTGTCACAATCGGCCGACACTCAATACCATTATCATTTAGAACTTTAACAAGATCTTTACGACTAAATGGTGCATTCTCTTTAATTACTAAAGAGAAACCGAACCAGCTACTTTTACCAACTTCTTTTTGTGTTTGAATATGGGGATGATCTTTAAATAAAGACTGGAAATATGCAGCATTTTCTCGCCTTGCGTCAATAAAGCCTGGTAGTTTCTTTAACTGTTCTTTACCAATAGCTCCACTCATCTCTAGAGGTCGAACATTATAGCCAGGCAATACAAATTTGAATGACTCATCAAACGGATCATCACTTTTCTCACCTGTAACATGATTGATTTTGGGCAAATTCCGGGTCCAGCCATGAGCACGAATACAGAGAAGTATGTGATATAACTCCTCATCATCTGTAACAATACAACCACCTTCCATAGTTGCAATATGATGCGAAAAGAAGGAGCTATAGGTGCCCATCAAGCCAAATGTACCTGCTTGTTTACCTTGAAAAGTGGCTCCCATAGATTCACAATTATCTTCTAATATTGTAATATCGCGCCCCTCTACCAACGACTTAATAGCAGCAAAGTCATTAGGATTACCTAGGAGATTAACAAGCAAAATAGCTCTAGTTTGATCTGTTATAGCGCTTTCTAGCTTATCCAAATCAATGTTCAGTGTTTCCCTATCAATATCTACGAACTTTACTTTAAGCCCGTACTGCTGCAAGGGGAAATATGTAGTCGACCAAGATACTGCAGGTACTATTACTTCATCACCTCGTTTTAACTTAGGTTTTTTGGTAAAAAACATTGAAGCGATCATTAATAAGTTTGCTGTTGAGCCTGAACTTACCATCACGGCATATTTGGAACCAAAAAAATCAGCAAACTGCTTTTCGTATTCTTCGACATGTTTACCCATTGAGTACATATCAGAATCTATTACATTTTGGATAGCCGAAAGTTCTTTTTCATCCCAAGTTGAACTGGCTAAAGAGTATTTAGTCATTTTTTTTATCCATGAAGAATTGTAAAGTTTTCTCAACACCCTGCTCTAAGGATGTTGTATGCTGCCATCCAAAAGTATGTAGCTTTTTGCTATCAACCAGCTTTTGTTTCATCCCCGTCGGCTTACTAAGATCGTATGTAAAGCCTCCACCAAAACCTACTGAGGACGCTATGACTTTATAATATTCACTTATAGAGTAATCAAACCCTAGTCCGACATTTAGGTTTTGTGGCATCTCCCCGAATCTATTCATTGCGAAGAAAACAAAGTCTGCCAGATCTCCTGCATACATAAACTCCCGTCGGGCTGTTCCATCTCCCCAGATTTCAATATTATTGTATCCGTTAGATTTCGCTTCAGAAATTTTGCGAATAACGGACGGAATCATATGGGAGTGTAAAGGATCAAATTTATCGTGGCGACCGTACAAATTACAGGGTATGACAGTTTTATATTGTAAGGTTGGGTTTTCTCTTGTGATGTATTCACAAAGCCGAGTTGATGCAATTTTTGCTAACGCATAACCCTCATTGGTAGGCTCCAGCTCACCTTGCAAAATCATCTCTTCCTTTAGAGGATTGACAGCATCTCTGGGGTACATACAAGAGCTGCTCATATTCATCAAGCTCTTAACACCCAAATCATAAGCTGACGAAATAAGGTTCAGACCCATTTGCATATTTTCTGATAAAAATGCGACTGGGTTTTTCATATTTGCCTGGATACCGCCAACACGTCCCGCCGCGTGAATGATCATATCTGGTTTATGCAGTAGCAAATACTGTCTAACCTGTTTCTGATCAAGCAGGTTAAGCTCTTGGCTACTAGGAGTTAAAAATTCATATTCCTTAGACTTAGGATGTTCAAGGATGTTTTTACCAACCATCCCATTAGAGCCAGTAAGTAAAATACGTTGGTTCATTAACTTTCAACCGATACAGGAATTTCATGACCATGCTGCTTCAATAGAGCATGACGTTGAGCTACTTTAAGGTCTTCCGCTACCATTTCTGCACACATTTCTTGCACAGTAATTTCTGGCTCCCAGCCTAACTTAGCTTTAGCAAGACTAGGATCACCCAATAGAGATTCAACTTCTGCAGGGCGGAAGTAACGCGGATCTATACGTACAAGTACATCACCCACTTTAACTGCAGGAGCACAACCACCTTCAATTTTCTCAACAATTGCCTGTTCATCTAAGCCTTTTCCTTCAAAACGCAAGGTTATGCCTAGCTCTTTGGCAGACCAATCAATAAATTGACGAACAGAATGCTGCACACCTGTTGCAATTACAAAATCTTCTGGTTTATCTTGCTGCAACATCAACCATTGCATACGCACATAGTCCTTCGCATGCCCCCAATCTCTGAGCGCATCTAAATTACCCATATAAATACAAGTTTCTAAACCTTGTGCAATATTAGCAAGTCCACGGGTAATTTTACGGGTAACAAAAGTTTCTCCACGACGTGGTGACTCATGATTAAACAGGGTACCGTTACAGGCAAACATACCATATGATTCTCGGTAATTTACAGTAATCCAATATGCATAAAGTTTAGCTACTGCATAAGGCGAGCGTGGGTAAAACGGTGTAGTTTCTTTCTGTGGGGTTTCTTGAACCAAGCCATATAGCTCAGACGTAGATGCCTGATAAAACCTTGTTTTTTTCTCTAAACCTAACAAACGGATCGCCTCAAGAATACGTAATGTCCCCATAGCATCCACATCTGCAGTATATTCAGGGGATTCAAAGGAAACAGCAACATGAGACTGAGCTCCAAGGTTGTAGACCTCATCTGGCTGAACCTCTTGCAAGATACGGGTCAGGTTAGAAGAATCCGTTAAATCACCGTAATGCAGAATAAAGTTTTGGTTATCAACATGTGGATCTTGATAGATGTGATCTACCCGCTGGGTATTAAAAGAGGAAGCACGGCGCTTAATACCATGAACCTGATACCCTTTTTCAAGCAGTAATTCTGCCAAATAAGAACCGTCTTGACCGGTAACTCCGGTTATAAGTGCCTTTTTCACCGATGATAACTCCTAAAGTAGTTTTTTGTATATTGATGAACATATTCGTTGTTTAGTATTTCATTTACTTCAAATTGTTTGTAAGACTCATGCTCATTATTTGGCAAACTTTTTATGTCGATTTCTTTTATAATATGATATGCAGCAACAACATAGTGAGTCGTTATCTCTGATGAACAAAAACTATTATTATAGAAATGTTCATAGATACCTAAAAAATCAGTTTCTTGTTCTTTCAGGTCAATACCAATTTCTTTCTTAGCAATCCTTCCCAAAGCATCATCAATTTTTTCATTCTTAAATATTCTACCACCTGGAACAAACCAAAAACCTTGTGCAGGTGCATTACTTCTCTTACCCAAAAGATACCTATTTTGATATGAAACCAGTAGATCAATAGAAACCAATGGAGTTTTATCAACAATAATTGAAAATTCTTCAATTGGTAGCAAAGCTGATCTCCTTTACTATACTTTCAATAGAAGTTAGGCTTGGTTCATAGCCAATTTTACTTGCCCGCTTATTTTCTGAGTAATAATTTAATTTCATACCCGTGGCGTTAATACCTGAGCCAGTAACAAATTCATAATTAAGACCAAACTCCATCTGAAGTACACTAAGAATTTCAGATTTTTTAGCTGGTATTTTAGAGTAGCAATCGACTGCCCAGTTTGATTTCTCATCTTTCAAAATGACACATAAAACTAAGTTAAAAAAATCATATGGTGCAATATAATCCCTAACCATTTCATACTCTGCAGTTTTTAAAGTCGTTTTATTATTGATTGCCATAACTGCATCTGTAATAAAAAAACCTGCAGTCACATCTTGAGTATGACTAAAGTAGTTAAAAACACGAATATCCGTGATAGCAAAATCACTTAATGCTCGATGTTTTGCTTCTGCGTAAATTTTGGCAATTGAATACCAATCTTTAGCACTCAAATTATTAATATCAACCACACTTTTTGACGATGCATCTACAGGTCTATCGAAGTTATCACCGTAAACTGCCCCACTACTTAAAAAAATGTACTTACAGTTTGGGTTTACTTTAAGGTAATCTAACGCCAAATTATCATATATTTCTGTGATTTCAAATATGCGGCTGCCCATGCTTTTTGCTTTAGCAGGATCACCTACGCCTACGAAATTAATCACTACATCGTATTTATCTTGATTATCAAAATCTTCATAACTTAAATTAGGATATTCTATTAATTTTTTAAGTGCATCAAATTGCTCTTTTACCCTTACAGGTGATCTTGAAAACATCCATAACTTATAATTACTATCACTCTCCGAAAATGAGATAATGAGATCTTTTGCTATCTGGCTCGTTGCACCTAGGATTGCGATGTTCATATTCTCAGATATCCATAATTGGCGATTGATTATCTAGTACATTGCCAAACTCTAGGCGAGGCCTACACTCTCTTGCATCAGGCATGCATACTTCAATCAGTTTTGGTCTAGGATTTTTTATAAAATCTTTTAGCTCAGATTCAAAGTCATCTATACTCTCAACTCTTATTGAGTCAACATTATATCCTTCTGCAATCTTTAGAAAATCACAGCTATAACCACCCCAGTATGTTGATGTATTCCGGCCTTCAAAGTACAATTCTTGAAAGCCTCTAACCATCCCCAATGATTGGTTATTTAACACTAAGGTTAAAATGGGCAATTTCTCTCTTGCTATAATATCTAGCTCTTGAATATTAAGCTGTAGCCCTCCGTCACCAGTTATAACTACAACAGACTTTTTTTCTGGATAGTGAAGACCTATTCCTGTAGGTAAAGCAAAGCCCATTGCACCTAATCCACCAGAATGATGGCAATGCTGACCTTTTTCTAGCTTTAAAGTATGAGCAGTCCACATTTGGTTGTTGCCCACATCAGCAACGCACTCAAATTCATGACCTGAGAATGCCTTATTCAGAGTACCAAATAATTGATAAGGACTGATTTTCCATTCTTCGTACTCATCGACAAATAGCTTCTCTTTTCTTAATTTTAAATCATCTATCCAATCTAACTTTTCGTTATATTGAGCTATATTTTTTTCAAAAGAATCAAAAAAATAACTTATGTTCATGTGATAAGAATCACATTTCACTCTATTATTAAGCTGTGAATCGTCTAGATCAATTTGAATTATCTTTGCATTATTTGCAAATACATCAGGGTTAGCGCCTGTTTGTCTAACATCAAGTCGACTACCTAAAACCAACAGTAAATCGCAATTCTGAACAGCATAATTTGCTATTCGTGTTCCGTATGCACCAAGCATTCCCATATAACAGTCTGAGTTCGTCGTCTTCTCTGAACCTTTTAAACTGCTGACATATGGTATTTTTTTATCAATAATAATAGAAAGCCATTCATCAAAAAGCCTACAGTTTACAGCTCCCCCACCAATCAAAATTAATGGCTTAGTTGCTTTATTAATTTCAGAGACAATGTTTTCGATTATATGGTCATATTTAGTATCAACTTGTCTGTTTTCTTCTACTTTTAGGCACTGTTCATTTAAGATATTAATCTCTGCTCGTTGAACATCCATCGGAATATCAAGTAGTACAGGTCCAGGTCTACCCTCTAAAGCTATCTTAATCGCTTTTTTAAGCTCATTAACAAGCTGATTGGGGTCTGTTACCTGAACTGCATATTTAGTAATGCTACTAACTAAACTAACACTATCTAATTCTTGGAAGCCTTGTTGGCGAACAGCTAGGTCGCCTTTCAGTTCATGTGTATTTACTTGACCGGTTATAAAGATACAAGGATGACTGTCGAGCCAACAATCTGCTATACCAGTAATAAGATTAGTTGCTCCTGGACCGCTTGTACCCAAGGCTACACCAAGCTGTCTATTTTTAGTTGCCCTTGCAATGGCGCCTGCTGCAAATGCTGCACCTTGTTCATGATGCATAGATATCAGTTTAGTCACTCCTAATTGATTAATGCTATCAACGAGATGGGTAATCATTCCGCCAATTAGTTCAAAACCATAAGTCACATTGTTTTCAGCTAAAACTTTTGCAACTGCATCTGACGCCTTCATAATTAAAAACCTATACCAAAAAACTCTTCTAGCTTCTCAGCTACAAAATCAAAATGCTCTTCACCCAGTGATGGCTGAACACCCAGCCAGAAGGTTTGGTTCATGGTGCGGTCGGTATTGATTAAGTTACCTACAATTCGGTATTCAACATCTTTGAAATAAGGCTGGCGTATCAGGTTACCGGCAAACAGTAAACGGGTGCCGATTTTGTGCTGATCCAGATATTTAAGCAGGTCAACGCGCTGCACACCACTTTCTTCTTTTAGGGTTACCGGGAAGCCAAACCAGGAAGGATCACTGTTTGGAGTTGCTTCTGCCACTTCTAAAAACTCTGATAGGCTAGACAAACGATCTTTCAGTAGTTGGTAGTTACGCTTACGGGTGGTAATAAACTCTGGAGCGCGCTCTAGCTGTGCTAAGCCACAAGCTGCCTGCATGTCGGTGATTTTTAAGTTGTAACCTAGATGTGCGTAAACATATTTATGGTCATACCCCTGGGGCAAGGTGCCAAACTGTTGACCAAAACGGTTACCACAGGTGTCATCACAACCTGGGGCACAGTAGCAGTCACGCCCCCAATCACGGAAGGATTCAGCAATCACTTTAAGGGTTGGGTTGTTGGTAAATACAGCGCCGCCTTCACCCATGGTGATATGGTGTGCAGGGTAGAAGCTTAGGGTAGCGATATCCCCCCAAGTACCGACCATTTTGCCGTTAAAGGTTGCACCTAGTGCATCACAGCAATCTTCTACCAGCCAAAGGTTGTGCTTTTCACAGATCGCTTTAACTTTTTCCAGATTAAAAGGGTTACCCAGTGTATGAGCCAGCATAATGGCTTTGGTTTTTGGCGTAATCGCAGCTTCAATTAGGTCGGCGTTAATGTTGTGGGTTTGCATATCCACATCAACAAATACCGGTACGGCACCAAACTGTACAATAGGATTAACGGTGGTCGGGAAACCCGCCGCCACACCGATTACTTCATCACCTTTTTTAATGGAGCGCTCGCCCAGTTTAGGAGAGGTCAGCGTGCTAAAGGCAACCAGGTTAGCGGATGAACCTGAGTTAACCGTGATCAGGTGTTTTACACCGATAAACTCAGCCAGCTTTTTCTCAAATTCGGCGTTAAAGCGACCTGTGGTTAGCCAGCCATCCAGAGATGCTTCAACCATGTACTGTAGTTCAGTTGCACCAATAACTTTACCAGATGGTGGTACAACTGTTTTACCTGGTTCAAAAGGTGTTTCTTGGTACTGTAATTCAGCGTACTGCTCGACAAGTTCAGAAATTTGTTTTCTTAGGGAATCAGTGGTCTGCATGGTTAAAGTCACTCATAAATTCATTAATTTCAGTAAGGCAAGCTTGCTGCATTTCTTCTTTATTAAGCCAAGCTTGGTGCCATTTAATAATTCTGGCGAGGGTATTTTCTAGATGCCAAGTGGGTTGCCAGTTCAATCTGGCTTTAGCTTTAGAGATATCTAACTTTAAATAACCTGCTTCATGGGGGTGAGCATTGGTATCTAACTGCCAACTCGTACCGGGCCAGTTGGCAACCATGTGGTTTAGAATCCAATCAACAGGCTTAGCGTCGTCTTCATTAGGCCCAAAATTCCAGCCTTCTGCATAGGCTTGTGGGTTTTGGTAAAGGTGTTGCGCTAAAATTAAGTAACCCGATAAAGGCTCTAATACGTGCTGCCAAGGGCGTGTTGAGGCTGGGTTACGAATAATGACTGGTTGGTTGTTTTCAAAGGCTTTTAGTATATCGGGGATCAACCTATCTTCTGCCCAGTCACCACCACCAATCACATTACCTGCTCTTGCGCTTGCTAAGCCAACGCCTAGCTCTTGCATAAATGAACGGCGGTAAGCTGAAGTTACTAACTCTGAACAGCCTTTAGAGCTGGAGTAAGGGTCATAACCACCCATAGGTTCATCTTCACGGTAACCCCAAACCCATTCTTTGTTTTCATAGCACTTATCGGTGGTTACGTTGACAATGGCTTTTAGGTTTTTGCAGCCTTTTGCGGCTTCTAACACTTTGGCAGTACCCATGACGTTAGTTTCATAGGTTTCTAAAGGCTCTTTGTAAGACAAGCGCACTAAAGGTTGCGCAGCCATGTGAATTAAAATATCAGGATTAAAATTCTGTATGGAGGCGGTGATTTGATCTAAATTACGTATATCGCCTATTTCAGACTCTATTAACTCACTAACTTTGGCTTGCTCAAATAGACTGGGTTTAGTTGGTGAGGTAAGAGCATAACCTTTCACTGTTGCTCCCATTTTCGCTAACCAAAGTGCTAACCAGCTTCCTTTAAAACCTGTATGGCCTGTTAGATAAACACGCTTATCTTGCCAAAACTTTGCATCAACCATTGGTTTTATTCCCATGTTTTCCAAGGTGCTTGGTTAGTTTCCCATAGGTTTTCTAACAGGTTTTTATCGTGAAGGGTATCCATTGGTTGCCAAAAGCCTTGGTGCTCAAATGCCATTAACTCATTATCTTTGGCTAGGTTCATTAAAGGTTCTTGTTCCCAAATGGTGCTGTCATCGGTTATATAATCTAAAACCGCAGGTTTAAGTACAAAGAATCCACCGTTAATCATAGCTCCATCACCCTTGGGCTTTTCTTTAAAGCTATTTACTTTGCCTGACTTAATATCTAAAGCACCAAAACGACCGGGTGGATAAGTAGCTGTTAAGGTAGCTGATTTGCCATGATTTTGATGAAACTTTATACTTTCTGAAATATTTATATCACCTACACCATCACCATAAGTAAAACAAAAATCTTCTTCATTTTTAATATGTTCAGCAACTCGACCTAATCGACCACCTGTCATGGATTTTTCACCTGTATCAACAAGTGTTACTTTCCAAGGTTCAGCACGCTTATTGTGTACTTCCATGGTATTATTTTGCATATCAAAGGTGATATCAGACATGTGTAAAAAATAGTTAGCAAAATACTCTTTAATTACATAGCCTTTGTAACCACAACAAATAATAAAATCATTAATGCCATGTGAAGAGTACATTTTCATGATATGCCATAAAATTGGCTTACCACCAATTTCGACCATTGGCTTGGGACGTGTACTGGTTTCTTCACTTAGTCGCGTACCTAAACCACCGGCTAAAATAACTGCTTTCATTGTTATTCCTTAATTAGTTGCTGCTTACAAAAGCATCTGAATAAAAGTCTTTTTCGTTTAAGCCATTTTGTGTTAAAAGCAGTTTTGCAGACTGAGTCATCCTATCTGAACCGCATGCATAAACAATACTTTCTGTTAAATTAATTGAATTTCTTAATACAATTTCTTGAACATAACCTTTTTCACCTTGCCATGAGTCTTCTGCCCTTGATAGCACAGGGATAAACTTTAGCAGGAGATTTTTAAAAACTGGTTGCCAATAGATATCTTGCTGAGTACGACCGCCCCATATTAAGTAAATATTCTTGAACTGTTGTGTTTCGTATTGTTCAAGTTTTTCTAAAATGGCTTTAATGGGGGCTATTCCTGTACCTGTAGCAATTAAAATAAGGTTTTGTGCAGCTTTATCTCGTAAATAAAAAGTACCTAAGGGGCCTTCTAAACGTAAAAGATCATTTACCTTGGCTTGGTTAAACCAATAGTCACTCATTTCACCATTTTCAACTTTTCGTATATTTAAAATTATCTTTTTATCGTTTCTTGGAGCATTGGCAATTGAGTAGCTACGCCTTAAACCCTTTGCACCAATCACATCAATATATTGCCCTGGTAAATATTCTAAAGTGTTATTAGGTGGTGTTCGCAATGTTACTTCTAAAACGTCATTATTAAGCTTGGTTATTTTATTAACTCTACAAGGTAGTGTTTTTATTTCTATGTTTGCTAATTCTGCCTGATCTTCTATATCCAGTGTTATGTCAGTTATGGCAGTTCGACAGCAAGTTAGAATGAGTCCTTTTTCTTTTTCATCATCTGTTAACGACACTTCCTCTTTGATTGCTTTCGTATCGCCGCTGAGCACACTAGCTTTGCATACTCCGCATCGTCCAGTTCGGCAACTGTGTTCTAAAACTAGGTTTTGTCTAGATGCAGCAGTTAGGATAATTTCATTAATATTTGACTGAATTTTTTTTTTGTTTGAGAGGGTTATTAGTTTATTCATAAGCCACCTTCCAGCTTTGAACTTATTTTCTGTAAGCCTTCTTTACCCTTTTCGCTTGAGTACATTTCTAGGGCAACTGCTGGTAATAGGGTGTTAAATACTTCTAGGCATTGAGTCATTTTAAATAGGTAAGTCAGTGATTTTTTTGCAGAATCATTATTGCGTATTTTAAATTTATGCCAAGTGCTAGCTCTGCGTTGTGGGCCGGTGGTATTTACATAACGTTCGACTATTTCATCTACTAGGGCGGGTGTTTTTGGGCAGCCTATTAAGCAGTGTTCTATGCCTTTGTGCACGGTGTTTTCCATTATTTTAGCGGAGCGGTTGGCGTACACATTGGCCACCACCATATAGGCGATAAAAATACCTACCAGTGATGCGACTCCTACGCCAGTTAACAGTGGGAAGGAAAATGCATAAGGGGTTACGCCTGTGCCTTTGTCAGCTAGGAATACAAATAGACCCCAAAGTACCATAACCACTGAGAAGAGGAACATCAGCATTTGTACTATGACGTTGGTGTTGGAGTCAAAGTCTTCGCGCAGTTGTGAAATACCTTTGTCTAAACGTGCAATGGAGTTGCTAACGACTTTCATGCGTTCGTTGTAGGCTTCAAAGCTTTTTAGTACTAGCTGGTGAATACTTTTAAAATATTCCTGTTCGCCGGTTTGGGCGTTGCTGGCGTTAAAGTGAAGGCGTTCGTAGCGTTCTTGCATGGAGCCAAATTCTTTATCTAACCGGGTAGTAATTTGGCTTTCTAAAGCGGTTATTTGCGCATTTACTTCTAGCAGGTTAAAAAATAGGTGCGAAGTGTGACTGCGGTTGACTAATGAAAACTTGGGTGAAATAGAAAATAGTGAGCGTATTTTCACCCATTGCTCTTGCATAATATCAACCAAGTCGCTTAAAAAATCGATGCGTTCATAAGTGCTTTTTAGGCTTTCTTCTAGGGCGCGGGTGCGTGAAAAGAAGGCCGCTTCGGTTTGAATAATATTGTAAAACTGACTGCGTTGGGTATCTGGGTTTTGACCATCTTGTAGGCTTTCTAACTGGGTGGTTAGGGCGAGTATGGAGCGTTGTTCGCGCACAAAGCTAGAGTTGCCTTCGCTGGTGTGTTTTCTGGCTGTGGCTGTAGAGTAGGCAATTTTGTAGTGTCTTATATAGCCTTCGCCTTGATGTTGGTTAACGTAGCTATCGAGTAGGTTTTGGCTGGCTTCTTCGCCTAAGTCATATACTGGGGTGATGGACTGATAGCGTAGTAGCTCTTTAAACTGTTCTACTTTGGCGGTTACATGAAAGTCAAAGCTTAGGTATTCGGAGAAGTTGTTATTAAGGAGTTCTAGCAGTTCATCTTGCTGTTGGTTTAGTTCTTGGTCACTGGCTGGTGCTTTGGGTGTTTCTATTAAAAAGAAGAAGAACACTGTGTTTTCGTAACGGGTAAAGCGTACTGAAATGTCTTTAATTTGAAAGCTTGGGCTTAGCTGAATATCAAGGGCTTTGGTGTTTCTTAAATGGTAGAAAGCATTGAAAGCGGTACGAAAAAAACGACTGGCCTGGATGTGTTGGCCGTCTTTGTCTTGAAAAACTTCCGCTTGGTTTATGCAGTCTGTTTGTGCAGGGTTTAGCTGTAGAATTTTAGCTAAATAGCCTAGCCATTCTTCAGGCTGTTCAGGTAGGGTTTTTATTGTAGCTGAGCAGATGTATTTCATTTTTAGTCCGTTAAAGAGCACAGAAAACTTGGGTAGTTAAATAACTAAGAATGGTTTTGCCACTAAATCCACTAAAGGCACGAAAACAAGGGCTTACATTGGTTAATTTTTGCTTAAACACGCTACCGCCCTAAGGATATGTGCTTTTCCCTAAGAGCTGGTGCTGCTTTATATGGTTTTGAATGGGTGTTGCTGTTTATTTAGCTGCTAGTTGGTCTTCTTCTGCTAGCTGGCGTAGTTTTTCTAGTTCTTCTGAAAGCTGTTGGTATTCTACTTCTTTACGGCGTAGGAAGTTTAGCGTTATAGCAGCCTTTTCTCTTAAGCCTTTGGGGGTTAGCTGGTAAAGGTAAGCTCTTTTATTAGAGCTTTTACAAAAACGCCCCATTTTCATCCAGCCTTTTTCTGCTAAGGCTTGTAGGTGAAAATTAGTACGGCCTAGGCTAAGCCCCAACTCTTTGGCTAGCTCACGCTGGGTGATGCTTTGGTTGTTTTCTAAGATGCGCATAATACGCAGCTGGGTATCATTTACCATGGTTTTGTCGCTTAGTTGTTTCGCAAGGTTGAAGATATTGAACTAAGTAGAAGGGGATTACAAGGCTAGTTATGGATTGCTTCACTACGAGAAGCGATGTGACGTGGCAGTCTAGGGTAATGATGATATCGCTGGGCAAATAGCTTTAGTGGTATTCATTAGTAAATAAGTGTAAAGCGCTTCAAGAAGACTGGTTTTGGACATGGGGGCATCTGATTCATTAGTTTTTATAAATCCAATCTCTTTTCTCCGCATAGGACTTAAGTTTTTTTGATTTTTTATTAATCTGGCCATTCGACAAGTCACTAAAATCAATAGAGCAGTGTTCTGGGTAGGGTGTTCCATCTTCAATGACGTTAAGTGTTTCACTGGTGCATTCTTGGTAAGAAACTGCCATAACACCTGCCGACTGACATTGTGGGTTTTCGATAAATCTTGCCCAAGCTTCTGCAGCGCTTATTTTGTCGCCATTATCAACAGACAGTAGTTTTTCATCTTTTGGAGTTGGGCGGAATGCTTGTGAAGTTATTTTGTCTTGCTGCATGAATGCTGGATGAATTTGACGTAATAATAAGGTGTTGTTGTTCATGCCTGCTCCTTATTAAAGCCTTCTAGCATTTCATTCAGTGTTTGCCAGTCATTGTGCTCTGCAAGATTAAGGTTAAGCTCTTTTTCTTCATCACTTTGTAAGTTTAAGGCATGAAGTTCAGCTGATAAATTCGATAATTCAATTTCTAAGCTTATATCCCAATCCTTTATAAGCCATTCAGCTTGTAGACCACCTTCTGCCGTTGGGTATAAATAAGGTAATGGTAAACTGTCATCATAAAAACTGTAAAAGCTCTCACTAAAACGTTTAGCTTCATCTTTGTCTAAAGCTTTACCTTTACCATTTAGCCAACCATTGTTTAGCAAGCTTAGTTCTTCAAGCCTTGCGTCTATATCTAACGGGTCTAATAATGTTACTTGCTCTAAAGTTTCAAAGGTTTTAATTGAGTTGGCTCTATCTAAAATAGCTACACCTTTCACTTCTATTAAGGCTTTGTTTTCATACCCATCAAAAGCTTCTAAAATAGTATTTTGATATTGTTCTAAATAGCTAGATTTAATTTTATAAGTACTTATTAATTCCAGATCGAAGGTTTGATTGTTTTTATCAACTGCTGAAACATAACCTTTTAAAGTTAAATCTTCACTCCAGCTTTTAACTTTTGAAATTTCTAATAGTTTTTTACGAGTTTTATGGTTAAGTGTTGCTTTACCTTCTGATAAAGAAAACTCAATGCTTTCATCATCTCTTAAGCTACGTCCAAAACGATCAAAATACCGTAAAAGAACAGGGTCTAATAAAACATCCTTACCCTGCTCTACAAGTGCTATTGTTTCAATCACTGTGTCTTTAGCTTGATTAAAATACACTTCTTCTATTGATGGCACTAACGCAGCCGTTGCCAAATGGCTACTTAGAGTTAAGGCTAAAATTGCGCTACCTTCATCAACAGCTGCTAGGTTGATTGAAATATTTTTACCAAAGCCTTTGGGTAGTCTTTTAC
Source organism: Marinospirillum minutulum DSM 6287 (assembly GCF_000422325.1). GTDB lineage: Bacteria > Pseudomonadota > Gammaproteobacteria > Pseudomonadales > Halomonadaceae > Marinospirillum > Marinospirillum minutulum. The sequence continues at coordinate 727,599 of NZ_KE383818.1, read as the reverse complement.
GGTCAGGAAACTCTGCAAAGTAATTACGCTTAGCAATTTCTAATAGCATTTCTTCAAAAGCTGAAAAGTCTTTTAGCAGGTCAAGCGGTACTGTATGGGCAGCAAAACGCTTGCCAACCAGTTTAGGTCGTAAAAAAACGTTATCCATTGCCCCCTCCTAAATAATTAGTCTTGTACAAATGACTTAAGCACAATACATACAAGCAGTCTAACAAAAATTAGTCCGTGCCAACCCGCCCTTCTTCTAGTAGGTTTTCTAAATTGCCTGCATAGGTGAGTTTGTCTAGGTTCACAACACTGTCTTGGGTGTTGTTAATAATATGGCGAATAACCGCAGAGCCAATAAAGCCTGCGCCGCCAGTAACAAGAATTTTCATTGGGTTTCTGCTGATGATAGTTATTAATTAATCACAAATTAGACACGCTACCGCCCGGAGGTTTTAGGCCAGTCCTCGGGGCGGTGTTGCTTAGATTTTTAATAATGCTTGGTGGTAATAGTTATTCTGTTTCTTCTTGAAGGCTTTTACGAACCTGGCTGGCAAACTCTGCAAAAAAGGCTGCCATAATACCTAATATTCCACCTAGCACTATACCTAAAGCCAATACCAGTGAGCCGCTTAGCTTTTTAAGTTTTGCTCTTTCATCTTGTGCTGAAAGCTGAATTAGCTTGCCTTCTTTTAATTCAATAAGCGCATCTTCTAATTCAAACAGCCTTTGTGTTTGGGTAGCTATCTGCTGTTCTTGCGCTGTAGATTGATTGCTGTTTTTAGCTAAGTCTTCTAACAAGCTTTTAATTAGGGTTATTTGCTTAGTTAACTTAGTTGTTTCACGCTTAAATGCTGCATCTTGGTCTGCTATCACTTCATTTAAAAGTGCTTGATGTAGCTGTTTGGCTTCATTTTTTTCAGCTTCTAATACAACTGATTTTAAAAGAATAAGGTTAGTACCAGTTGGGTTAGTTACTTCGAATGTAAAAGGTAGTTCACCAAAACCTTTTAGTCCTTTTTCTTGCATATAGTTGCGGCGATAACTAGGCCAATGCATGCTGTTAATTTTTTCTAACACACTGCTAGTGGTTTCTAGCTTTTCTGCTGAGTTTTTTTCTGCTAGTTCATAAATACTTATGTAGTTATAAGCTGGGCCAGTTCGGTTAACTAAGGCAAAAGCTAGGGCTAGGGCTACTACTACAAAACCTGTACCTATAACCCACCAGCGGCGTTTTATTAGGGTTTTGGCTAGGTCGACCAAGGAGATTTCATCATCATAGTGTTGGTGCTGTTGGAATTGTGCATCACGAATTTGCGGGGTGTTCATAAAGGTTGCTGTACCTAGACAATTACTTTTACAAAAAAGAGCACACTTTAGTTGTGTGCTCTAGTTTTCCTAGTGTAAAACGCTTAGCTTAGAACTTTTCTTCAAAGCCTAGGCTGAAAGCTACATAGCGTGGGTAGTCTGAGTCATCAAAGCTTGATGTATCAGGTGATACCGCAACATCGAGGTGCATGATACCAAACAAAGTAGCGCCTGCGTGTATTTTGCTTAATTCAGCACCTTTCATGTTTTGGCTATAACCAAAACGCAAACCTGGTAACCAAGCAGACTTAGGGTAGTAGCCAGCTGAAAGGTGTAGGTTTTGGAATTCATCACCCACAAAGTTGGTGGCTGTGCCTAGGGTGTAAGCACCTTGAATCATCCAGTTGCGGTTATCTGTGTAATAAGCGCCTTCTATTACAGCATGGCGGGTTAGTTTTACTGAGTCAGCTACTTTAGTTTTGCCTGCGGCTTCTAAACCCTGTAGTGCGGTTAGTGTACCATCGGTTTTACTTAGGTAGGTATTTAGGTCTGGGTAGTCAAAGCTGGGTTCATTTAGGTTGTAGAAGGTGATACCTGCTTGGTAGTTATCACTGTGCCATAAGAAGCCTAAGTCTAGACCTACACCTGTCGTGGTTGTTGTATTGTCTAAGAAATCTTCGGTAAGCTTGTCACTTGTATCACTATCTTCATTGTTATCATTAGCTTCTGCTTGCAGTGAAACAAAGTTACGCCCCGCTTCTACATTGTAGATATTTAAACGCACACCTGCTTCTAACTGACCGTGTTTATCATTTAGCTCTAACCAGTTGGTTAGGTTAGTGCCATAACCAAAGCCTAAGTGCGTAACAACTGCAGCTTTAATGTCTAGGCCTGAGTCAGTAGTAATAGTCGACTCTGTTTTACTAGTGTCTATAGAGTTAAGCTTTGTTGGGTTGTTTTGTAGGTCTTCAATTACTGTTTTATTTTGTTCAGTCAAAATGCCACTAGCTAGTAGCTTTGCCTTTATGTCTGCAATTTTGTTTGCTGTTGTATCGCTACCATCTACAATCGTTTCAATATCTTTATATGCACCTGCTGCCTTGACTAAATCGATGTCTAATGAGCCTAGGTCTTGATTATTAGTCGTTTTAAAAGTTGTTTTAACTCCTAAAGGACCGCTCAGGAAAGCACCTTTTATTTGAGTACTGGCAGCAGCATTAATACTAAAAGTACCACGTGCTGAATTGCTACGAATTAAGAAGGGCGTTAGTGGTACTTGCAGTTGCCCACCCGCTCTAAATTGCCCGCCTTTTTCTAGGTCGGCAATAATTTCCGTGTTGGCTTTTTTGGCTATGGCTTCGTAATAGTCGGCTTCGGCGGTTGGTGAATTAGCATTAATCGTTGGGTAGCGTGCGGCCAGGTGGTTTTTAGAGCTTTGATTTGAAAAGCTGTCAACTGCATCCATATCATCAACCAAACCATCAACTTTTTTATCTAGGTCGTCTGATTCACCAATTTCAAAGTAACCACCTAGGTTACCTAAATAGCCAAAACGAAATTTGTCGGTTTTATTAACTAATAGGTTGTTACCGGCTGGGTTAAAGCTGCTGGAATGAACGCTGCCTTCATTTATTACGCCACCAATAGTGCCTGAGTAGCCTGCAGCGTTAAGTGATTGGTTAGCTGTAGCAGTTAAGGGTAGCGCTATTGCTGCTACCGCTAGGGCAAGGCGGCTGGGTTTAAGTAGGTTTTTCATGGTAGTTCCTCGGCGGTAGCCTGTTATTTTTTATGTGTACTGCCAGTTGAGTTTACATAACTTTTGTAAATATCTGCAACTTCTTCTTGTAACTGGCAGAGAAATTCTGGGTGCAAATTTGCGGTTACTTCTGCTATCCAGTGCTTTTCGTTCATCCATTCTTGTAACTTTACGGCATCTTTGGCGGTCATGACTAGTGGCTTTTGGTCGAAAGCGGTTAAATGCTGTTGGTTTAGCTCTGCATGGTCTGCTAGGGGGTAGCCGGTTACTTTTAGGTTCAGTTCTTCTAGCTGTTTAAAAAACCTTTGTGGGTTACCTATGGCTGCTAGGGCGTTAATGGCTTCACCTGCTTTAAAGGGGCAGTCTTTTTGCCAGTGACCGTCGCCCCTGCGCCAGCCTGAAAATTCTAAGGTGTAACTTTGCTGGGTATTTTTTAGTGGTAAATTCAGTGGCAAGGTTTGGGTTTGGCAAACTACCCAATCTACTTCACTTAATCTGTGACGTGGTTCACGTAATGGCCCAACAGGTAGGCAATGACCATTACCCATGCCTCTAGCACCATCAATTACGACTAGCTCTATATCTCTAGCTAAACCTAGGTGTTGCAGCCCATCGTCGGCAATAATTAAATCGCAACCTTCTTCTTTTACTAATAAATTAGCGGCGGTGGCTCGGTTAGGGTCTACTGCTAGGGGCAGTTTGGTTTGCTGGGCTAGCATTAGGGGTTCGTCCCCAACTTCTTTAGGGTTGCTATAGCTGGTAACTCGCTGTGGGTAGTGTTTGGCTTTGCCGCCATAACCTCTGCTAACAATGCCCGGCTTATAACCTAGGCCAGCAAAGTGTTTAGCTAGGGCAGCAACTAGGGGGGATTTGCCGCTACCGCCTACATGAATATTGCCCACTATTATGACTGGCACACCTGGATGATGGCTGGTTTTTTTACCGCTTTTGTAGGCTTGTTGGTGGCGATTAAAAAGCTTTAGGTAGAGTTTTTCTAAGGGTAATAACCATTTTAAGCCACCGGGTTCAGTGGCATACCAATGTTTTTCTACCCAGGCTTGTAGTTTGTTCATTACAGATTAGTGACCTGTTCATGAAATTGCATTTGGTGTAATTGTGCATAGGCACCGTTTTTAGCTAATAGCGCTTGATGACTGCCCTCTTCAACTATTTCACCTTTATCAATCACTAGAATGCGGTCGGCCTGTTCTATGGTTGAAAGGCGGTGTGCGATTACAAAGGTGGTGCGATTTTTGGTTACTTCTTGCAAAGCTTGCTGAATATAGCGTTCTGATTCGGTATCTAGGGCTGAAGTGGCTTCATCTAAAATTAAAATGGGTGCGTCTTTCATTATTGCTCGGGCTATGGCAATTCTTTGGCGCTGACCACCAGAAAAAAGTACACCGTTATCACCCACTAGGGTATTTAAACCTTGGGGTAGTTTTTCTGCAAAATCCATTACATAGGCGGCTTTTGCAGCGGCTTCTATGGCTTGGGGGTTGGGGTTTTTTATGCCATAGGCGATATTTGCGGCTAGGGTGTCGTTAAAAAGGGTTACCTGCTGGGTTACTAGGGCAATTTGTTCGCGCAGGCTGGCTAGGGTGAGTTCTGTTATGGGAATTCCATCTAGCAGCACTTCCCCTTCGGTAGCGTTGTAAAAACGTGGAATTAGGCTGGCTAGGGTTGATTTACCACCCCCTGAACGGCCTACCAGCGCAATCATTTCACCCGCTTGGGCTGTGAAGTTTATTTTATTTAGCGCTAGGGGTGAGTCTTCACTATAGCGAAAGCTAACCTTGTTAAAGCTAACTTCTCCTTTGGTACGTTCAAGGGTTTTGGTGCCTTGGTCTTCTTCTTCTGGCGCATCTAGGTAGTTAAACACATCCATCGCGGCAGCTAGGCCTTGTTGAATGGTGTTGTTAATTTCGGTGAGTTGGCGCAGGGGTTTGGCCATTAAAGAGGCGGCGGTTAGAAAGGCAATAAATTCACCTGGGGTCATTTCGCCCATTAAATTTGGCGATAGGGCTAACCAAACTAAAATACCCAAGGCTAGGGCAACGATTGTTTGCACTACTGGGGTGCTAATGGCTTTGGTGAGTGCCATTTTCATGGCTTGGGTGCGGTTGTATTGGCTGGCTTTTACAAAGCGTTGAAACTCAAAATCTTTGCCGCCAAAGCTACGCACTACTCGGTAGCCTTGTAGGGTTTCTGAGGCAACGTGGGTTACATCGCCCATGGAGTTTTGTATGCGGTGGCTTATTTTACGAAAACGTTTGCTAGCGTAGCTAACCACTAAACCGATGATGGGCGAAACCGCAACAAAAACCAGGGCTAGCTTCCAGTTCACCCATAATAAATAGCCCATTAAACCAATAACTAAAAGCCCTTCCCTTAGTAGCACGGTAACCGCATTGGTGGCTGCGCCAGTGACTTGTTCTACATTAAAGGTGAGGCGTGAAACTAGATGACCGGTGGAATGCTGGTCGTAAAAGCGGGCGGGTAAAACTAAAAAGCGTTTGAATAAATCTAGCCTTAGGTAGTGCACTAGTTGTCTGGCGACATAGCTCATAAAATAAGTGCCTAAAAAAGTACCTACCCCTCGTAAAACAAATATTCCTACCACTAATAAGGGAAAAAATAGGCGCTTTTCATTCATGCCTTCTTGTATGGAATCGATTAGCAGCTTCATTACCTGAGCAAAGGCGGTGCTGGAGCCAGCGTAAATTGCGTAACCAATAACACTAAGAATAAATGCACCCCAATAGAGGCGAACGTAGGCTAATAAACGTAAGTAAGCTTGTATGCCCTTGGCTGGTGTTTTGCTGGTTGGTTGGTTCACTGGTATCTCTTATTGTCTGTTGCTGAATTTATAGCGGTTGGGTGGCTAGTCTAACCTTTTCGACTCCTAGCCGTCTTGCTAAGTCTAGCGCTGAAACAAGCTGCTGGTGTTCGGTGGTACTTTCAGCTTGAATTAACAAGGCTTCTAGCGCTGGTTGTTGGGCTAGCTCGGCTTCTAGGGCTTTAAGGCTGGTTTGTTCTTGTTCATTGAATAGGATACGCCCATCGGCAAATAAACTAAGCACGCTAACCTGCGGCAGAGGGTCGCGCTGGGGTTCTGCTGTACTTGCCGTGGGTAGGTTTAGGCTGATTTGCTGGTTGGGAAAGGTGGTGCTAACCATAAAAAAGATTAATAGCAAAAACACCACGTCGATAAGTGGCGTTATGTTTACATCGGCAGGCTCTAAGGATTGACGCTTAAATTGCATAGTTGTTGGTACTCTGGGTTAAAGCTTTTAGCCACGGACTACACGGATGAAACACGGACAAGTCTATAAGTGCTGATTATTTTCTAGTGCTTCTAAGCTATCTAACCATTGATCAAATCCTTCACACTTTTCTCTTAGCTGCGCTATTCCAATTTGTTTAGCGATATTAGGACCATGTGTGGTTTTTCGGTAGTTAGTATTGTTTTCTAAGCGTTTAGAGGGTGCAGTTTGTGGTGAGTCATTTATTTTTTCTGGGTCATGTCCAAACTGGCTTAATATTTCGCTAGCCCAGCTTTCAACATCTGCATCTGAGTTTAATTGATTAAGAGATGCGTGCATTGCTGTTGGACTGGTAAAAAGTAGCCCTTCAAACTCATACATTTGCACATAAGGCACAAGCTTGGCTTGAATACTTTTATGTGCATGATTAAACATTTTTTGTTCTAGTGAGCCTTTTGTATCTTCTTGTAGCTTACCTTTGAAACCGTAAAAATCATAAAAAGTAGTTACATAGTCAAAACTATTAGCCATTTTTTTTAGCTCGCTTTTTACTCTATCTAACTTAACGTCACCACCCATTGAGATAGGTGTTACATAAATTTGCTTTTGAACTAGGTAGGGCGACAGAACCATTTCCACAAAGCGTTCTTCGGTTGTACCTTCAACAGAAATGCCTATTCTTACCATTCTGGCCGCCCTCCAATTAGGTTTTTCATCCATAAGTCACCCATACCGTAGTCTTCTAACCATTCTTGTAACTGATCTTTCTCAAGCCTAGCAAATTTGGATACACCCTTTTTTTGGTCAACTACAATAAAACTTTTTGGCTCAAAGAAGTTAGCAAAAGTAACGGACTGAGTTGAACAAATGACCTGTGTTTTTTTAGCGGTAACCTCTATTATTTCTGCCAGCACTTCTAATGCTGCTGGGTGTAAGCCAAGCTCAGGTTCGTCTAAAACAATTGTGTTAGGTCTTAACTCTTCTGGCTGTAAAAATAGTGTAGCTAAGCAGATAAAACGGGCTGTACCATCTGAGAGCTGGTTAGCAGAGAATGGAGTATCATGATCGCGGTGCATCCAGCGCAATAATATTGATTCATCACCTTTTTGCCCTTGTGGCACTAGGTAGAAATCGTGAAAAAATGGTGCAACAGTTTGTATAGCTGCAAGTATTTCTTGATAGTTGGCTGGGTAACTTTGCTTAAGTAGGTATAAAAATGGGCCTAAGTTAGCAGCATCATTCAGTAGATAGGTGTTTAAACTAAGTTTTTGTGCTTGTTTGAATGCAGCTGTTGGACTGGTGTCGTGAAAATGATAAACACGGCATTGACTTAGATATTCTCGGGTGTATTTTCTTACATGAACGCTATCTGCTTCACCGTCTGGCAATAAACCACTTTCACCCAGTTTTCCTTTTATTTGAAACGCTTTTAGTGAGCCAGTAAAAGTACAAAACTCTTGCTGAAAAACTAAGGTATCGTTTGCCACACCATGAACAAAGTCAACATGGTATCCGTTATCACCCACGTCTAATTTTAGACTTATAACTTCTGTTTTTTTAGCGCCAAAGTGGAAAAAGGTATTAGCAAAACCATTTTTTTCAATATAGGTTTGCAGCTTGCCTTCAGATAAGTGCCGTAAAAATGAAAACAGAGAAATAAAGTTGGATTTCCCTGAACCATTGGCACCAATAAGAATGTTGATTGGGTTCATTTTTAAATCTAAGTCAGCGATAGACTTAAAGCCATTTACTTGAACACGCTTCAGGTGGTTTTTTAGATTAGTCATAATTAGCTAGGTTAACACGGCCTAAGGATTGACGCTTAAATTGCATAGTTCTGTGCCTGGTGCAAGTTGGTCTAGTGTTTTTTGGGCTTGGGTTTCTAAAATAACCACTAAGTCCCCTACCCTTCTTATAAAGTAGCGGTGCATTACAACGCTGGGTATGGCAATGCTTAAACCTGTGGCGGTGGTAATTAGTGCTAGGGAAATCCCCCCCGCTAATTGTTGGGCGTTGCCTGCGGCTAAGTCTAGCTGTTGGAAAACATCAATCATACCAACCACTGTACCGAGTAAACCTAATAAGGGGGTAATACTGGCAATGGTACCCAGTGGGCTAAGGTGTTTTTCTAGCTGGTGAACTTCATGAGCGCCAGCGGCTTGCATGGCTTCGCGAATTCTTTGTGCACCTTGGCTTGCGCGGCTTATGCCTGCTTGTTCTATGCGCTGTATAGCCTGGGGAAGTATGCGGTTAGTACGCAGTACCCAGAGGCGCTCTAGGATAATGGCTAGGGCAAGAATGGAGCTGAGTAATAGTGGCAGCATTAGCCAACCGCCCGCTTTTATAAATTCAAACACTTGGGTAGCCTTGGTAGAAAATTAAAAGTAGAGTTTAGCAGTTAAAGCCCCATATCAAATGGTTTTTTTGGTTCGCTTAAGCTTATTAATGGTTTTGCTAGGCTAATTATTTCAGCTTGCAAATACGCCCAATAGTCTGGGTTGTCGATGGTTCTCTCTTTTATGTGCATTGGAACAAAACGGCTCATTTCTTTGGTGAAGTCTTGTCGTACCTTATCATCTTTTTCTAGCTTATTTAGCTGACTTGCTAGGGCTTCTTTAAAATCACTGTTAGTCTTTTTTCTTGCATCCAGCTTGCTTTCAATAAGTTCAATGCTTAAACCAACGCCTCTTTGCTTTATCCAAACTAGGTCCCACAAGTCTCGTGGCTTAATACGATTACCACGATAAACAACAGCTATAAACTTGTCGGCCAAAGTTTCTTTTAAGGACTGAACAGATATCAACATACCTTCAGTGGGTAAAACTAGGTTGTAGTGATTAATAAGTGCTCTTTTTTCAATAGCAAAAGATGGAATAGAGCAAACATCAATGTGCATTTTTTGGCGTGGCAAATCAGGGCGGTTAGCTTCTTTTTCTACACTTATTTTCCAAGATGAGGTGTTTCCTTGCTTATCCTCTTTTGGCTTTCTCACCCCTACTTCAGTTTCGTATTTATTTTGTAGGTACTGCTGAATATCAGTGTCTAAACCATTAAAGTCTGCGGGTTTAAAGTTGTGACCACCATTAAAATCTAAGTCTTCTGATAGGCGAGAGCTGTTGTAGCATAAACGAAGTGAGGTTCCGCCTATAAAGGTAAGCGTCTGGATAGCACCGTGTTTAACCATAGCATCTAAAATATCGTGATGAAGAATTTCTTTTTCAATAACGGGTGTTATGGGTGCATAGTCTGGGTTAGCCTTTACTATATTTTGTAAGTGGTTTTTAAGCATCACTTTTCTCCAGCATTTGCAAGTTTCTATTACAGTCTTTTAAGTCTTGTATTGCTTGTGCTGTGTTGGCTCGGTACATTTTTATTTCGCTATCAAAGTACAGGTTAGGCGCAATTTTATGCACCGACTTTTTGGTATGGGTAAACTCAATAACACCATAAGGAGTGGTGAAGGTGCCGCTTCGACCTTTGGTTACAACCGTTACTCTGTCCATAAGCAGTTGCGAAATTTCACCAGTAGAGCTGAGCTGGCTTTCTAAGCTAATGTAGCTTAGCACTTGGCTGCGTAGCTTTTTTATTATTTTATAAATTGCCGTAGTCGGGTCAGGTGGTGTCAGTGTGCTTTCAAATATCCCTTTTGCAACCCTGCGTAGCACCCCTTTTTTTACACAAACAGCTAGAAACTTGGTGAAAGCAGAAGTTTGCTTTTCACCCATCATAAAAGCTAACTCGGCTGTAGTGTGAATACCACCACCAGCTTTTACAGTGTTAGAAAATACAGAGAGGAGTTGCTCAGATTTAGTCATCAAGGTCTACATTAGGTTACTTAATAGGTAATAAACTGTACACCTAGACGATTTGCTAATCAAGAAACTCAAGCAAAAGATTGCTAAATGCAACAATTTGTTGCAAAACACCTTCTGAGTCTTGTTTAAATAGTGAGATCAAGGGAAAAACCATGGCCGTTAGCGTAAGACTAAATAATGAGTTTGTTGCCAATGCTAGAGTTTATGCAGAAGCGGAAAGTCGTTCTTTGCCTAAACAAATAGAATATTGGGAAAAAATTGGGCAGATAATGATTGATAATCCTGACTTATCTTACGAGTTTGTGCGTGAGTCTTTATTAGCAGCGGAAGAAGTCAAACAAGGATTAACTAAGCCTTATGTTAGAAGAACAAAAAAAGATTGATGTTTATGAGTCTCGGTGGTTTGAAAAGGCAATTAGCAAGTTGTCAGAAGCTTTACTCAAAACTGTTGAAGATGAAATAGATGAAATTATTAAAAACCCAAAAATAGGTGAGCAGAAAAAGGGCGATTTAGCTTACCTTAGAGTTCATAAGTTTAAGCTGAGCAATCAATTGGCTCGTTTAGGTTATTCTTGGGTGGAAACTAAGCTAGAAATTTACCTACTTCAACTTGGGTCGCATGAAAACTTCTACAAGAAAATAAAAGACCAACGCAAAATTGATCGTAAACTAATAGACTCTTAAAGAATTTAAGCCACTGATTACACAGATGAATTTGTGGCTAATCAAACAATTAATTTTAAGGTTTGTACCCCAACCCCTGCCATAACGGTGGTTGTTGGTTTTTGTAGTTCACTTCTTTTTTTCGCATATCAAAATGCACTGCGCCGTGGGCTGCGGTGCTGTATTGCATTACTTGGGCTTGCCTTAATTTTTGTACCACGCTTATATGAGGATGGCCGTAGCTGTTGCGCCAGCCGTTGGTATGCACTGCATATTGTGGTGTGGTGGCTTGTAGTAGAGGTAGTCCGGTGGAGGTTTTGCTGCCGTGGTGGCCGGTTATTAAAAGGGTGAGTGGCTGCTGTTGGCCTTGTTGGTTGGTGAGAAGTTGTGGCAGGCTTTGGCTGTAAAAAGCTTCTGCGGTTAGGTCTGCATCACCGGTAAGTAGCAGGCTAATTATGCTGCCTTGGTGCTCTTCTTTAATGAGTAGTACGCAAGAGTCTTTATTGTCTGCTTTGGTTTTCTGCTCTGTTAAAGGTGGCTTGGGTGGCCAGAGTGCAAATACCTGCAACTGCCCCAGTTGCCAGTTTTGTCCTGCATAGCAGTTGTGTTGTTGGGCGCTGTATTCTTGTTGTACCTGCCAATGTTCTTTTATTGCTTGCAGCCCACCGGCGTGGTCTTGGTCATCGTGGCTTATTACTAACTGATTTATTCCCTTGGGTGCTTTGCTGGGTGTTAGCCAAGGTTTTAAGGCGGGTAGCACTGCTGCCCAGCCTGAGTTATAGCTGCGCCCTGTATCATAAAGCAAACGCTCGGTTTTTCCTGCAAGCTGGCTTTCTACTAGCACCGCTGTACCCTGCCCTACATCGAGCACTCTTACCTGCCAGCCTTCTTTTGTGGAATTACTTTGCTGGGGTAAAAAAGCTAGGAATAAACCTAGCCAAGCCCAATGCCTTAGGTGAATTCCTGCTGGTAAAAGGGCTAATAAACCTAAGCCTAAGTAAGCGGGTTGATACATATTAGCCGTGCTAAGTTGCTTAAACTGGCTGGCTTGTTCTAACCCCTTAGCAATGAAGTTGAATAGGCTGGCTAATAACTCTAACGGCAGGTAAAAGTTTAGGCTGCTAAACACTAAACCAATAAGGGTAGCTGGTAGTAAAAACAGACCCACCAAGGGTACTAAGACTAGGTTAATGGGTAGGGATAAAAGGGTAAACCAGCCGCCTTGCCAAACTAAAAAGGGCGTAAAAGCTAGAAGTAGCAATAACTGGACTTTTATTAAGGTTAGTAAGCCTTTACTTACTGTTTTACCATAAAAATCCGCTATTAAAATGGCAACCGCTGCAAAAGAAAGCCAAAACCCTTTGCTTAAGACTATTAAAGGGTTGGCTAGCAGTAAAATAATCAGGGCTAGGCTGTAGGCTAACCAAACACCGAGTTTGCGCCAGCCGCTAAGCATTAATAAGCCTAGCAGTAACATAAGGGCAGACCTTTCTGCGGCTAGCCCCCAACCTGCTAGTTGCGCATAACCCAGAGCAAGGCTAGCGGCTAAGGGTAAAGCTAGGGCTGGTGGCCAGTGGTATTTTGCTGCTAGCCATAATACTAGGCCAGCTAATAGGCCTAAATGTAAACCCGATACCACCCAAAGGTGTAGGGTTCCAGTTTGTTGTAGAAGTTGCCAATCTTCTTGGGTTAGTTGTTGCTTTGCACCCAAACCTAGGGCAACTAAAAAACGCCAGCCTCTTTGTGTTTCTACAGGTTGGTTTTCTATTTGGCTAACAAGTTTATTGCGCCATTGGTTAAGGGGGTTGGCTTTTTTTAGGCGTTTTATTTGGGCTTTTCTGGGTACATAACCACCGGCTAGCTGCCCTGCGGCTAGTTTTCTGCCGGTTGAATCTGCCTGACCAAAGTTTTGTAGGCTACGCAAGGGGCGCAGTCTAGCTTCTAGCTGCCAGTATTCACCCTGCTGGGGTAAGGCTTGGTTTTTACCCTCTGGGGTTTTGGCATACCAGTTAAGGCGTGTTGTTCCTATTTGAATGGCGGTTGCATGGCTTGGGGTTATTTCACCGCTTATTAAGCTGTTATAACTGCTGGGTTGGGTGGTTGAGGGGGCAGTGTCCATTCGCCAAGCTAAAAAAAGAATTAGCCAGCAATAGCCAAAAACTGCTGCACCTATAAAAAAATATTGGCGCTTGACTAGACTTAAACTGATTAGCAGTAGAAGGGTCAAAGCTTCGGTTGGTGGCCATTGACTTAAATAAAGTGCTGTTAAAATGCCAACCAATAACCCTCCTGCTAGAAGTGAAAATTTATAGGGCATTAGTTTCATTTCTATACGAGCTATTTTGGGCTACTATACGCGCACTTTTTAGGGGGAGACTTGGGATAGATCATGCCTCGCAAACTTATAAAACGCTTTATGCCTAAGCCTGAAAAAATTCGGGCGCAAAAGTCTTTAGGCTTTATGGCATCCCACTTGGCTGACCCTGGCTTGTGGACTTTAACCCGTACCAGTGTTTCGGGTGCGTTTAGTTTAGGTTTGTTTGTTGCTTTTATGCCCCTTCCTATGCAAATGCTGGTGGCGGCGTTTTTTGCGGGTTTGTTGCGGGTTAATTTGCCTATTTCAGTTGGTTTAGTTTGGGTGAGTAACCCTTTAACCATGCCTCCTATGTTTTTTGCCAGCTATCGCTTGGGGGCTTGGTTATTGAACCTGCCTATTTCTCGGCATTCAAGTGATGGTACCTTAGATTGGATTCTGACCCATTTTAATCAGGTTTGGCCGCCTTTGTTGTTGGGCTGTGTCATTTTGGGTGCTAGCTTTGCCCTGGTTGCTAATGTGGCGGTGAGGTTGTTGTGGCGCTGGCATGTTTCGCAAAGTTGGAATAGAAGGCAGTCAAGTCGTTTGCTGCCCTCTTCTCCTAAAAAAAATAACCCAGACGATTAAACGGCTAATAGCTGGCCTTGGTCTAGGCGTAAAACGCGGTTTTGCTGCTCTGCTAGTTCTATATCGTGGGTCACTATTACAAAAGCCGTTCCTGAATTTTCTGCTAGTTCCCTAATTAACGCTTGTACCTGAGCGGCTGTTTGCTGATCTAAATTTCCTGTGGGTTCATCTAATAAGACGCAGCTAGGGTTAGTAACTAGGGCTCTGGCTAGGGCGACTCTTTGCCTTTCGCCACCTGAAAGCTCGGCTGGTTTGTGTTCGGCTCTTTTTTCCATATTCACTTTTTTAAGCAGTTCTAAAGCTTGGGCTTTGGCTTGCTTCATGCTTTTACCGGCAATTAAAAGTGGCATAGCTGCGTTTTCTAGGGCGCTAAACTCGGCTAGTAGGTGGTGAAATTGGTAGACAAAACCCAGGTGTTGGTTTCTTAGTTGGCCACGTTGTTTTTGGTTTAGCTGGGCATAGTCTTTTCCTGCCAGTTTTACGCTGCCGCTAGTGGGTAAATCTAGCCCTCCTAGCATATTTAGTAGGGTGGTTTTACCCGAACCTGAACTGCCAATGATGGCTAGTCTGTCGCCTGAAAAAATTTCAAAGTTAATGTTGGCTAACACCTGTACTTTTTGCGGGCCTTCGGTATAAGTTTTGTTCAGTGCTTGGCAACTGAGTACAGCCTGCTCCCTAGGGGATTCTTCTGTGTTAATAGGTGTCATGGTTATATCCTTTTAATTAATCGTAGCGCAGGGCTTCGGCTGGCTGAATTTTTGAGGCACGCCAAGCTGGGTAAAGGGTGGAAAGCAGGCTAAGCAACAAGGCGGCTAGGGTAATAAAGCGCACGTCTTCCCAGCGTAGCTCTGAAGGCAGGTAGCTAATAAAGTAGACATTAGCATCTAAAAACTGAATACCTAACAGCCCTTCTAACCATAAAACCAAATCACTCACATTCAGTGCTAATACCACGCCCAACACTACGCCTACGAGTGTTCCTATCACGCCGATGGTTAAACCCTGCACCATAAATATTCTAAGAATCGTGCCAGGGCTTGCGCCTAGGGTGCGTAAAATAGCAATATCGGCTTGTTTGTCAGTAACTACCATCACTAGGGTTGAAACAATATTAAATGCAGCAACAGCCACAATAATCATCAGCAACAGACCAATCATGCGTTTTTCCATTTGAATGGCTTGAAAAAGGTTGCCTTGGGTTTGGGTCCAGTTAGTGCCTCGGTAGGGATAACCTAGTTCGTTAACCAGGGTTTGGGTTAGCTGTGATGCTTGGAAAAGGTCGTTTAGTTCGAGTCTTAGTCCTTCTATATTGTCGCCCATGCGCATTAGGGTTTGCATATCGTTTAGGTGTACATAGGCTAAATTACCATCGAGTTCAGCACCCACTTTAAACGTGCCTAGTACAGTAAAGCGTTTTAGACGTGGAAAGACCCCTGCTGGGGTGATAGAGGCTTCAGGAAGCAGCAGGGTTACTTTATCGCCTGTACCGACCCTTAAAAAGCGGGCGAGTAGATCACCCAATAAAATGCCGTATTCCCCAGGCTGTAAAATATCTAGGGTAACGTCTTCTTCTAGGTGTTGTCCTACAATGGATACTTGGTTTTCGTATTCTGGCAGAATACCAGCTACCAAGGCGCCACGGTTATAACCATCATGGATTAACATACCCTGACCATTAACAAAGGGTGCTACACCGATTACTTCTGGGCGCTGGCTGAGTTGGTCGGCAACTTCTGGCCAGTGAGTAAAATCTTGATAGTTTTTAATGGCTAGATGCGGCACCATGCCGAGTATCCGTTCACGAAGTTCACGGTCAAAACCGTTCATAACAGATAAAACCAAAATAAGTACCGCTACACCTAACATCATGCCTAGCATGGAGGTGAGCGAGATAAACGAAATAAAGTGGTTTCTGCGTTTTGCGCGGGTGTAACGCAGCCCAATTAATAGTGGTATAGATGCCATGAGTTACTGCTTCCTTATAAGTTGTGGCGCTATTGTAATGGAAATTTGAATGAGTACACACTACCGACTGCTTTCTCAGCTAGACAGCTGCTTTGAATTGCTGGTTAATAGCCTAGCTAACCTTGCTGAATTGCTTGATGAAGCAGGCCTGCCCTGCTGGATGCTGGGAAGTGAGTCCGAGGCTGCTAGCCGTTCAGCACTGGCTTATGCTTTGCAAGACCTTTGGTATTTAGATGGCCAAGATGGGCGAGTTACACGCAGTTATCCAGGTTTGGTGGTTTGCAATGAAGCCATTTGGCAACAGCTAGGTAGTGTTAACTTTTGCAAGGTTACTTTTTCGCGTGCGCTAGATGCCATACGCAAAGAAAGCCCAGCAATGCTGCCTGAAGCCAGATTAGGGTTGGCTGCCAGACATGCAAAGCTACATGCGCATTTAGCTGAAGAAGGTTTAGCTAGGCTGCATTTAAAGCAAACGTGGCGGCAAATTCCTGGCTGCCTTACACCTTTAAAGCAGGTTAGGTTTAGTTGGTATTCCAGTGGTCGTAGCATTCGCCGTATTAGTTATAAAGAAGCGGTGTATCGCCTAGAGCAGATGAATACTCAAGCACCACATATAAAAATACAGCTACAAAAATTGGCAGGTATTACGGAAAGTACGCCTTTGGCGCAGGTGCAGGATCAAGCACCGTTAATGCGAGCTAACTTATTTTTTGACAAGCAACTACCTGGCTTACCTGAGCGTCAGGCAATGAATTTAGCCATGCCTTTGTTTGTGCTAACAGACGATGGCAAATTACCTGCGTTTAATCTACCTAGCCTAACACCACCAGAAAAGCGGAGTCGGGCTAAACGCTCTGATGCTCAACTAGAAGATGAAGCTTTTCTACCAAGCATCAGGGTATTCAGGTACAAAACTTAAAAGACACGGTTTAGTCCATTAATAGCTGCCACCCTATAGGCTTCTGCCATAGTAGGGTAGTTAAAGGTGGTATTAACAAAGTATTTAATTGTATTGCCTTCACCCTTCTGCGCCATAATGGCTTGGCCGATATGAATGATTTCTGCGGCTTGGTCACCAAAGCAGTGAATACCTAAAATTTCTAGGGTTTCTCGGTGGAAAAGTATTTTTAACATGCCCACCGGCTCGCTGGTTATTTGTGCTCTGGCTAGGGTGCGGAAAAAAGCTTGACCTACTTCGTAAGGCGTTTTTTCTTTGGTTAGTTCCCGCTCTGTTTTACCTATGGAGCTAATTTCAGGAATGGTGTAAATCCCTGTGGGTACATCATCAATAAACCTAAACTCTGGTTCATCTAAAAAGTCTGCTGCGGCTGAACGCCCTTGGTCATAAGAAGCCGAAGCTAAGCTAGGCCAACCAATTACATCACCCACGGCATAAATGTGTGGAACCGCTGTACGGTAGTGTTCATCTATTTGTAGCTGCCCGCGTGAATTGGCTTCTAAGCCTATGTTCTCTAGTGCCAAGTCCGCGGTATTACCAGTACGACCGTTACACCACATAAAGGCATCGGCGCGTATTTTTTTGCGGCTTTTTAGGTGTAGGGTTACGCCGCCTTCAACTACTTCTACTTTTTCGTATTCTTCGTTGTGCCTTACCAGTACACCGTTATTGCGTAGGTGGTAGCTAAGGCTGTTGGAAATTTCATCATCTAAAAAAGAAAGCAGGCGATCACGGTTGTCGATTAAATCTACTTTTACACCTAGGCCGCTGAAGATTGAAGCGTATTCACAGCCTATAACACCTGCTCCGTAAATAATAATGGAACGGGGGGTGTGGGAGAGTTCTAAAATAGAGTCTGAACAGTAAATACGTGGGTGGTCAAAGTTAATATCATCGGGGCGGTAGGGTCTGGAGCCTGTGGCAATAATAATTTTTTGGGCTTTTAAAAATTCTATACCATCATGACGGTCTTTAACTTCAACTGTATTAGGGTCTACAAAACGTGCTTTACCAAAAAAAACATCGGCTCTGTTGCGTGCATAAAAACCCGTGCGTAGCGCTACTTGTTTTTCTATAACCCTTTGTGAACGTGCTAACACTTTGGGAAAAGAAAAAGAGCGTGGTTCACCTATGTCGCGGAACATACGGTTGGTGTTGAATTGAATAATTTGTTTTACCGCGTGACGCAGTGCTTTAGATGGAATAGTGCCTTTATGGGTGCAGTTGCCACCAACTGAACGCTGCTCTTCAACAACGGCAACTTTTTTGCCGTGCTTTACAGCGTTCATAGCAGCACCTTCACCAGCAGGTCCGGTTCCAATCACTATTACGTCATAGTTGTAGACTGCCATTCACTACTCCTTAAAATAAATAACTACTTAGCTGCTGCGTCGTAAGCTAGTCTTTTTTGTGATTCTGTTTCACAAACAGTTTGATCACCACCGCAAATATCGCAGGCTGTATCCATACCTAAAGCACTCATGCCACCGCAAGAACCTGCAATGGGTTTACGACCCATAATAACGCCTACGGACATGATTAACATGATGACACCAAGAACAAGTGCGCTGAGTAAGAAGATTTGCATAATTAAATTCCTCTAAAGTAAAAATGGGTTGCCTCTTATAAATAGAGACAACCCAAGTAGACTAACAATTCCATAAGAAGAAAAAGTTAGTTGCCTTCATTAGCCACCAAAGTCATCGAGTAGAATATTTTCAGGTTCTACACCAAGGTTTTCTAGTAGCTTAATAACCGCAGCGTTCATCATGGGTGGTCCACACATGTAGAATTCGCAGTCTTCAGGCGCTGGGTGGTCTTTTAGGTAGTTTTCATAAAGCACGTTATGAATAAAACCAGTAGCACCTTCCCAATTATCTTCAGGTAATGGATCTGACAAAGCCAAGTGCCAAGTAAAGTTTTCATTTTCTTCGGCTAGCTTGTCGAACTCTTCAACATAGAAGGCTTCACGTAATGAACGTGCACCGTACCAGAAGCTAATTTTACGCTTAGACTTCAAACGCTTAAGCTGGTCGAAAATGTGCGAACGCATAGGTGCCATACCTGCACCACCGCCAACAAAGACCATTTCTGCATCGGTATCTTTAGCAAAGAACTCACCAAAAGGACCGTAAACATCGATGGTGTCGCCTGGCTTAAGGTTAAACACGTAAGAAGACATAATGCCCGGTGGCACATCATCACGGCCTGGTGGTGGTGTTGCAATACGAATATTGAACTTCACTAGACCACGCTCTTCTGGGTAGTTAGCCATGGAGTAAGCACGAATGGTGGTTTCGCTGTTTACTGCCACGTAACGCCAGATGTTGAACTTGTCCCAATCACCGTGAAATTCTTCTTGAATATCAAAATTCTTATAAGGAATTTCATAGGCAGGACATTCGAGCTGTACATAACCACCAGCACGGAAGTCTACGTTTTCACCCTCAGGTAGTTTAAGCGTTAGCTCTTTAATAAAAGTGGCTACGTTGGGGTTAGAAACCACTTCACAAGTCCACTTTTTAACACCGAAGATTTCTTCGTCTACTTCTATCTTCATGTTTTGCTTAACAGGTACTTGGCAAGATAAGCGCCAGCCTTCTTTCTTTTCACGCATGGTGAAAGCTGATTCTTCTGTAGGCAGTATAGAACCACCGCCTTCAATTACCTTACAAGTACACTGGGCACAACTACCACCACCACCACAGGCTGATGATAAGAAGATGCCATTGGCTGCTAGGGTGTTAAGTAGCTTGCCACCAGCGGCTGTTACGAGTGTGTGTTCTGGATCACCATTAATTTCAATAGTGACATCACCGGTACTTACCAGTTTGCTACGCGCTGCCAGGATCACCATAACGAGACTAAGCACGATTATGGTGAACATGACGACGCCGAGCAGAATAATTGTAGTGTCGACCATGTTATTTCCCTTTTATAGCTGGATGCCGGAGAAGGACATAAAGCCTAGTGACATTAAGCCCACCACGATAAAAGTGATGCCTAGACCTTGTAGCCCTGCTGGCACATCGCTGTACTTCAGCTTTTCACGTATACCGGCTAGTGCAACTATAGCCAGTGCCCAACCCAAACCTGCGCCTGTACCGTAAACAACGGATTCAGCGAAGTTGTAGTCACGCTCTACCATAAAGAGTGACGCACCCATAATGGCGCAGTTCACGGTAATTAGTGGTAGGAATACGCCTAGGGCGTTATAGAGTGCTGGTACAAATTTTTCGAGGAACATTTCTAGAATTTGAACTAAGGCAGCAATTACGCCGATATAGCTCAACAAGCCTAGGAAAGATAAGTCGATTTTTTCTGCACCTTCAATACCTGTCCAAGCTAGAGCGCCTTCACGCAGTAGCAGGTTATAAATCAGGTTGTTTACCGGTACGGTGATGGCCAGTACAACTATCACCGCAACACCTAGACCAAAGGCTGCATCAACCTTTTTAGACAGGGCTAAGAAGGTACACATACCCAAGAAGAAGGCTAGCGCCATGTTTTCTACAAACACGGCAGTAATAAATAGCGATAAGTAATGTTCTAACATGCTTACATCGCTCCTTCAGATTTAGTGTTTTCGGTAATTTTGAACTCAGGAATTTCATTTTGCTCTGGCTGCCATGAGCGTAACGCCCAAATCAGTAGACCAATAATGAAGAAGGCTGAGGGTGGCAGTAGCATTAAGCCGTTAGCTAAATACCAGCCACCATCTTTAGTTAGGGATAGAATTTGATAACCAAAGAAGCTACCCGCACCAAAGATTTCACGTACCGCACCCACTAGCATAAGTACAACACCGTAACCAAAACCGTTACCTATACCATCCCAGAAACTGATGACGGGGCCATTTTTCATGGCGTAGGCTTCGGCACGACCCATAACAATACAGTTGGTAATGATTAGACCCACAAATACCGATAGCTGACGGCTAATTTCATAGGCATAGGCTTTAAGTACTTGGTCTACCACTATTACCAAGGATGCAATGATCGTCATTTGCACGATAATACGAATACTGCTGGGAATATGGTTACGAATTAAAGATACAAAGAAGTTAGAGAAGGCAGTTACAAACATAACCGCTATCGTCATAACCACTGCAACTTGCATACTGGTGGTAACAGCCAGCGCCGAGCAAATACCTAGTACCTGTAAGGCAATAGGGTTGTTTTTGAAGATAGGGCTGATTAATACCGTTTTAGTTGTATCATTGGCCATGATTAAGCGCCTCCCTGACGGAATTTAGCTAGGAATGACCCATAGGCTTGTTCGCTAACCCAGAATTGCAATAGGTTAGTTACACCACGTGCGGTTAAGCTAGCACCCGATAACGTATCTACCTCATGCACACCATCGGGGTTTTTTGAAAGGCCCAAAAGTGGTTGCATAGAGTCTTCTCGGTAAGCCTTTTTACCAGGCCACTGAGCTTTCCAGTTAGGGTTGTCTACTTCACCACCTAAGCCGGGGGTTTCAGCATGATCATAAAAACCCATACCTGCAATGGTGTTGCCATCACCTTCTAGGGCTAAGAAGCCGTGAAGGGTTGACCACAAGCCAGGACCACGCACAGGAATAATAATGCGATCTGGATTGGCTTCATCACCCACTAGGTAAACTAAACCGTAGTTTTCTAGGCGCTTTACACCTATAGCTACTTCATCTAGTTCAAAGCTTTGCGCAGGGTCTTTAGCCGCACGTAGCTGATCGTAAGTTTCTACGCTTACGTCTTGGGTGAATTCACCTGTACGTAAATCAACTACTTTTACCTGAATTTTGGCAAATTCTTCGGCAATGCGATCTTTAGTTGCTTCATTAGCGGTAATTAAACCAGCAGCAACCAAAATATTACTACGGCGAAAATCTTCTTGGTTAGCATTTTGTAGCGGTTTAAGTGCTACAGCGGATACTGAAACAATAACCGCACAAACTAAACAGAGGATAAACGCAACCGTTAGTGTTTTTGAGATGGAGTCATTACTTTTAGACATTGCGCAATACCCTCCGCTTGATGTTGGCTTTAACCACTAGGCTGTCTATCAGTGGGGCAAACAGGTTAGCAAATAGTATGGCTAGCATGATGCCTTCTGGGAAAGCTGGGTTAACCACACGTATTAGAACGGTCATTACACCGATAAGTGCGCCAAATACGAGCTTACCTTTATCTGTCATGGAGGCTGAAACTGGGTCAGTCGCCATAAACACCATACCAAAGGCAAAACCACCGGTGACTAGGTGCCAGTACCATTGCATTGCAAACATGTTATTGGTTTCTGAACCAATCATATTAAATAGCGTGGCGGTTGCCATCATACCTAGCATTACACCGGCCATAATGCGCCAAGAGGCGATACGGGTTAGTAGTAATACTGCGCCACCAATAAAGATAGCTAGGGTTGAAGTTTCGCCCACTGAACCTGGCATAACACCAACAAAAGCATCCCACCAGCTAAGGCTTTGCGCTAGTACATTTACACCCTCGCTGTAAGCAACTGAAAGCGCGGTTGCACCAGTGAAACCGTCGGCTGCTACCCAAATGGCATCACCCGAGATTTGTGCTGGGTAAGCAAAGTAGAGGAAAGCACGACCCGTAAGTGCTGGGTTAAGGAAGTTTTTGCCTGTGCCGCCAAAAATTTCCTTACCGATAACCACACCAAAGGTAATACCTAAACCTACCTGCCAAAGTGGAATGGTTGCAGGAAGAATCAGTGCAAAAAGAATAGAAGTAACAAAGAAGCCTTCGTTTACTTCGTGGCCACGACGCATGGCAAAAAGCACTTCCCAGAAACCACCAACAATAAAAGCTGTGGCATAAATAGGAATAAAGAAGGTTGCACCGTGAACTATGTTGTCCCACACGCTGGTTGGGTCGTAGTTACCCGCACCAAACAGAACAATAAAGCTTTCACGCAGGCCGCCCATGGATGCAAAACCTGCATCTATGGCTTGGTTGGCTTGTAAACCGGTATTCCACATACCAAAAAACATGGCTGGGAAGGTACATAACCAAACGGTAATCATCATGCGCTTAAGGTTAATACCATCACGCACAAAGGCTGTTGTTTTGGCAACACTGGGTGGTGTGTAAAAGATTGTGTCGACAGCTTCATAGAGCGCATACCAGCTTTCGTAACGTCCACCTTTTACAAAGTGCGGCTCCATTTTGTCGAGAAGATTACGTAATGCTTTCATTCATTAGCCCTCTTTCTCTATCAGCGTTAGGTTATCACGCAGAATTGGACCGTATTCGTATTTACCTGGGCACACGTAAGTACACAGGGCAAGGTCTTCTTCATCGAGTTCTAAACAACCTAATTGCATGGCAACTTCTATATCACCCACGATTAGTGAGCGAAGAAGTTGGGTGGGCAGAATATCTAGCGGCATTACTTTTTCATAAGAGCCAATGGGTACCATGGCACGTTCTGAACCATTGGTAGAGGTAGTAGGAGCATAACGCTTACCTAAACCTAAAAAGGCTGATGCAAAAATACCCGTTACTGAGTGGTTGCCGCTGTTAGGCATACCGGGTGTTAACCAGCCTAGGAAATGGCGATCACTGCCTTCTTGCAGCACACTCACCTGCTTGTGGTGATAGCCCAAGAAGTTAAGTGGGCCTTCGGCTGCTCTACCACTAAAAACTGAACCAGAAATAGGCTGAGATTTAGTCTCGGCTGTTAGCTCACCTGCCAGTAACTCGTCTAGGTTTGCACCCACACGCGTACGTACTAGACGTGGCTCTTTAACCTGCGGGCCAGCTAGAGAAACAACACGGTTGGGATTGATTTTACCGGTAAGGAATAATTGACCATAGGCAATTACTTCTTGGTAATTCAAATGCCAAACTTGCTTAGTCGCACTGACTGGATCTAGGTAATGAATGTGTGTACCAACCAAACCAGCAGGGTGCACACCTGCAAACTCAGCTACTTCAAAGTTGCTACCCGTTACTGTAGGTAGTTCTTTGCCAGCTTCTTTACAGATGAAGGTTTTGCCTTCGGTTAGTTTGCTCACCACTTTTAGACCAGCTAAGAAAGCTTCTTTTTGGTCTGCGATGATCACTGCAGGGTCTGCAGCTAGAGGGTGGGTGTCGATTGCGGTTACAAATATTGAACTAGGCTTAGCATCGAGTGCTGGAACACGGCTAAAAGGCCTTGTTCTTAGTGCTGTCCATAAGCCTGATTTAACTAACTGTTCTCTTACCTGTTCACCTGTTAGTTCAGCCAGCTGAGCTTCACTGTAGGCAGTGAATTCTTCGGCTTCTTCTTCTGCTGCTATTTCTATCACTACGGACTGCAGTACACGACGTTGACCACGGTTAATGGCTACTACCGTTCCTGCTGCGGGTGCTGTGTAGTTCACACCAGCGGTTTTTTTATCCGTAAAGAGGATCTGACCCAATTTCACCTTGTCGCCTTCTTGAACCAGCATGGTTGGTTTCATACCAACATAGTCTGGTCCTAGAACTGCAACGGAGCGCACTTTATTACCGTCCGTAATGGACTGTTTAGGTGCACCGGCGATGGGTAGATCAAGGCCACGCTTGATTTTTATCATAGGTCACGCCCAATCACCAAGTTAAAGATAAAGCTTTTTAAAGCTAAGGTTTTTACATCTGAAAAAACTTTGAAAAATTCTGCGTCTTTTTGTCGCACAAGCGGCTACTTAAAAATGTGTGCATTATAAAGACCCTAAGCACCAAAGGCTACCCGATTCTAGGGTCATTTAACTAGGTTTAGCAAAAAAAGCTGCCCACCGAAGCACACAGCTTTTTTATGTTAAAACCCTGATTAACTGCGGTCTGCAGGGAAGTAAGGGAACTTCACATGAGAAATTTCTTGTAAAATTCTAACCACCTGACAACTGTAACCAAACTCATTGTCGTACCAAACATAAAGTACGGCTTGTTTGCCATTTACTATCGTCGCTTTAGCATCAACAATACCGGCATGGCGGTTACCAACAAAGTCGGAAGAAACCACTTCGTTAGAGTCAACAAAGTCAATTTGCTTTTGCATGGGTGAATAAAGCGCAGCCCAGCTTAGGTAATCATTCATTTCTGCAACGCTGCTGTCTTTTTCCATGCTTAGGTTAAGAATAGCCATAGAAACGTTGGGGATAGGAACACGGATAGCATTACCCGTTAGCTTGCCTGCTAATTCTGGTAGTGCTTTAGCAACGGCTTTTGCTGCGCCTGTTTCTGTTAAAACCATGTTCATGGCAGCAGAACGTCCACGTCTATCGCCTTTGTGGAAGTTATCAATTAGGTTCTGGTCATTTGTGTAAGCGTGTACGGTTTCTACGTGACCACTGATAATGCCGTATTTATCATTCACCGCTTTTAGAACAGGCACTATTGCGTTGGTGGTACAGGAAGCAGCAGAAATAATTTTGTCGCTGTCTTTAATATCGCCGTGGTTAATACCATAAACAATATTTTTAATATCGCCCTTACCTGGTGCTGTTAACACTGCACGTGCCGCACCTTTACAGGCTAAATGCTGACCTAGGCCTTCTTCATCACGCCACATGCCTGTGTTATCGACCACTAGCGCATCGGTAATGCCGTATTGGGTGTAGTCAACTTCAGCCGGTGAACTTGCATAAATAAACTGAATGTAATTACCGTTAACTATGAGTGCGTTGTTTTCTTTGTCTACTGTAATTGTACCGTCAAAAGGACCGTGTACTGAATCACGACGCAAGAGGCTAGCACGTTTTTCTAAGTCACCTTCTTTACCGCCACGTACTACCACTGCACGCAAGCGTAACAAGCTACCACCACCGGCTTTTTCAACCATAATGCGTGCAAGTAGACGACCAATACGACCAAAACCATAAAGCACTACGTCTTGTGGTGCACCGCCCATATCGGCTTCTTTATGCTTGCCCAACACATCGCCCATTTCAGCTTTTAGGAAAGCTTCCATGTCGGTGCCGTTTTCTTTACGGAATTGAGCAGCCAATTTGCCGATATCTACATGGCAAGGACCAGGCTTTAACTTAAGTAGGGTTTCTACCAACTGATGGCTGTCACGTACATCTAGCTCGGAACCTTCAACCTGACGCACAAAACGGTGGTCTTTTAGAATACGAATAACAGAACGATTGACCAATGCACGACCATAAATGGAAGTCACTACGTTGTATTTACGGTATAAACGACCAATCAGTGGAATCATTGCCTCGGCAATGGTTTCACGTTCCTGCCAGTCTTCAAAGTAGGAATCTAATTTGTTGTCGGTCACAGGCGAAGCCTCTCTCTATAATTAACTGTAAAGTAAGGGGTGTGAAAATTTGCCGCTATTATGCTTGTTGACCTGCTTTTAGGCAAATTACTAAGCCTTATTGGCTTTAGACCTTCGCAGGGTTAAAGGCATTTTTTAATATCTTCTTTGACTGGTATCATGCGCCTTAATTTTTGCTAACTTGGTTATTTTACTCATGAACAAAGCTGTCAGTCGTTATCAACTTTTAGCCAGCAACCCACCAACAAAAGCAGGCTTTTTGCAGCGTTGGTTAAATGTTTATGATGCCGCTGCTGCTGTGGCTTTGGTTGAAGCTGCCAAGCAACATGCTGCGCCACTACTGGTCGTTTGCCCTGATACGACCAGCGCCCGACTACTAGCCGATGAGTTAACTTTTTTTGCGCCCAAAGATTTGCCCGTATTAAGCCTGCCCGATTGGGAAGTGCTGCCTTATGACCGTTTTTCACCGCACCAGAACATAGTTTCTGAACGATTAAAAACTTTATTAGCCCTACCCAAACAACGTAAAGGCTTGCTGGTTGTACCCATTAGTACCCTAATGCAACGCTTACCCCCTGCTGAGTTTGTTGCTAGCCATGCGATTGATCTAAAACTTGGTCAAGCTCTCGATTTACATGCCTTTCGTCGACAACTAGAAGAAGCGGGCTACCGTGCGGTAGATACCGTTTATGAGCAGGGTGAGTTTACAGTTAGGGGTGGTTTGCTCGATTTATTCCCTATGGGCAGTGAACAGCCACTGCGTATTGAACTTTTTGATGATGAAATTGAATCATTGCGTTTTTTTAATGCCGAAACCCAGCGCACAGAAGAAAAAACTGATGCCGTTTCTTTATTACCAGCGCATGAATTTGTATTAAATGAAGCGTCATTAAAGATTTTTCGTACTGAATTTCAAACCCGCTTTGATGTAGATTTACCCCGCTGCGATATTTATCAAGACACCCTTAAAGGCCAAGTAACACCAGGGTTAGAGTTCTTTTTACCGCTGTTTTTTACCCATACAGCCACCCTTTTTGATTACTTGCCGGTAGGTACACTTGTTGCTGAAATGACAGGAACCGAAACGCCAGTTCAAACCGTACAACAAGCAGCCAACCACTATTGGGATGAAATTGAACGCCGTTATGAAAACCTACGCCATGATATTCGTCACCCCTGCTTAGCACCTAACGAACTGTATTTACCTTTAGAAGCCTTAAACCGTCAGCGTAATTTATTTGCGCGTATTGAAGTACATGCTCAAGCACCTAGCGATACTTTATCTGGCGATCAAGAAGTTTTAAGCCTACCCCTACCTAATTTAGCCGTTGCCGCCAAAGCCAAACGGCCTTTAGGTGCTTTGCAAGATTTTATTGCCGCCAACCCTCAAGCTAGCATTTTATTAACCGTGGAATCACGGGGTCGCCGCGAAGCCTTAATGGAGTTGTTAGGTCGGCATGGCCTAGTGCCACAAGATGTGGCGGACTGGCAAGCCTTCTTAAACCAAAAACCACCGCTCGCACTTACGCTAGCTCCCTTAGATAGAGGCTTGTTTTTGCCTCAATCTGAATTATTACTCATCACTGAATCGGTACTCTTTGGTGAACGCATTTTACAGCGCCGCCGCCGTGAAGTTTCTGCCGTTAACCAAGAGCTGGCGTTTCGCAGTTTATCTGAACTCACTTTAAACGCACCCGTGGTACATATTGATCATGGTGTTGGCCGTTATATGGGTTTAGAAACCCTCACTTCAGGCGGTCAAACCCAAGAGTTTTTAAAACTAGTTTATGCCGATGATGCTAGCCTTTATGTGCCGGTTGCTTCCTTAGACAGAATTAGCCGCTACAGTGGTAATAACGATGAAAATGCGCCTTTGCACCGTTTGGGTTCTGATCAGTGGGATAAAGCGCGTAAAAAAGCGGCTGAAAAAATTCGTGATACTGCCGCCGAGCTGTTAGATATTTATGCAAGGCGTGAAGCACAAAAAGGTTATGCCTTTAAGTTAGACGATGAAGAATGGGAGCAATTTGCTTCTGCCTTTCCTTTTGAAGAAACGGTAGATCAACAACTGGCCATTAATGCGGTCATAGGCGATATGGCACGCACCCGCCCTATGGATAGAGTGGTGTGTGGTGATGTGGGCTTTGGTAAAACTGAAGTAGCGATGCGGGCAGCATTTATTGCCGTTCATAACCACAAACAGGTGGCTATTTTAGTGCCCACTACCCTTTTAGCCCAGCAGCATTACGATAACTTTAAAGACCGCTTTGCTGACTGGCCGGTGAATATTGAACTGCTTTCACGTTTCCGTTCTGCCAAAGAGCAACAAGAAAGCATTAACCGTTTAGAAGAAGGCAAGGTCGATATTCTTATTGGCACACATAAACTCTTACAATCTTCGGTTAAATTCCAAGATTTAGGTTTGGTCATTATTGATGAAGAACACCGTTTTGGTGTGCGTCAAAAAGAAGCCTTAAAAGCTTTACGGGCCAATGTCGATTTACTCTCTATGACTGCTACGCCTATTCCACGCACCTTAAATATGGCCATGTCGGGTATTCGTGATTTATCCATAATTGCTACACCACCTGCAAGGCGCTTGTCGGTTAAGACTTTTGTTCGCCAGCGTGATGAATCAATTATTAAAGAAGCGGTATTGCGTGAATTATTGCGTGGTGGACAGGTTTACTTTTTGCACAACGATGTAAGCACCATTGAAAATGCCGCTGAAAAGCTGCGTGAAATTATTCCAGAAGTGCGTTTGGGTGTAGCCCATGGGCAAATGCCCGAGCGACAGCTAGAAAAGGTGATGCAAGACTTCTACCATAAACGCTACAACCTTTTATTGTGCTCTACCATTATTGAAACAGGTATTGATATACCCAATGCCAATACCATTATTATTGAACGTGCCGATAAATTTGGTTTGGCGCAGTTGCACCAGCTAAGAGGGCGTGTTGGGCGCTCCCACCACCAAGCCTATGCCTACTTGCTAACGCCTGAGGGTAAAAAGCCAACCAAAGATGCCCAGAAACGCCTTGAAGCTATCGCTATGAATGAAGATTTGGGTGCAGGGTTTATTCTAGCTTCGCAAGATTTAGAAATTCGCGGTGCGGGTGAACTTTTAGGTGAAGAACAAAGTGGTCAAATTGCTAGCCTAGGCTTTAGCTTGTATATGGACTTATTAGAAGATGCTGTAAAAGCCATACGCAGTGGTAAAACGCCCAGTGCTGAACTGCCCTTACACACGGGTACAGAAATCAGCTTGCATTTAGCCACCTTAATTCCTGATGATTACCTACCCGATGTTAATGGCCGCTTGCAGCTATATAAACGCATTGCTAGCTGTAAAGATGCAGCAGCTTTAAGGGATTTACAGGTAGAAATGATTGATCGCTTTGGTCTACTACCCGAGGCAACTAAAAACCTCTTTCGCCTAACAGAAGTAAAGCAACGTGCAGAAGCACTAGGTATAGTGCGTATTGATGCAGGGAAAGATAAGGGCATTTTGCACTTTGGTGGTCAAACCAGTGTTGAACCCATTAAGCTAGTTCAGCTAATGCAACGCCAACCTTTGGTTTATAGACTGGATTCCGCCCAATCTTTGAAGTTTAATTTGGATATGAGTACCGCAGACAAGTGTTTTGCGGCCTTAGAAAAACTCTTAGATGCTTTGCAGTAATGCTGCTTAAACATTTACACAATAGGGATAACTTGGTGATGCGATTATTAGCTTTACTACTAGCTAGCCTACTAACCTCGCTTGTTGTTGCGGCTGAAGTTGAAGAGCCACACCGCAATGAGCGAGATTATATTATTGAAGTGCTGATTTTTTCACAAAAGCCTGGTCAGGGTTCTACTGAGCTGCCAGGTCGCCCACACAGTTATTTGCCTGTTGAAGAGCCAGCCTTAAGAATTGGCCCTTCACCCGCTTGGACGCAATTAAGCAAGGTGCTTGGGCCTAGCTACCAACCACAAGAAGTATTGCTGGTTAGAGAAGCCGCTGCCCTAGAGCGTAATAAAGATTACCGCCTGTTATTTCATGAAGCTTGGCGAATGCGCTTAGTAGCAGAAGCAAATAGCCTGCCTTTATTAGTAGAAGGGGGGGATTATTTTGATGGAATGCCAGAACTGCAAGGCAAACTAAAACTAAGCGTTGCACGCTATTTGCACCTAGAAACCGATTTATACCTAAACACTTTTGAGCCTTTACCTGAAGCTGCTGAAGGGTCAGTTGAAGAAATTCTACAGTCAGGGCGTTCTAACCCCTTGGCAAGAAAGTTAAATGATTTACCTGTTAGTGTTGAAGCCTTAGAAGCTGATGCACTGCGTCATGGTTCCAGTTTAATTGCCGGCCGTTATCAGGTTAAAGATTCAGCAGGTATGCACCAACGGCGCAGAATGCGCAGTGGTGATCTGCATTTTATTGATAGCCCCTATTTAGGCTTATTAATTAAAATAGAAAGAGCCGCAGATGAAGACGACTTAACTAGGTAAAAAAACCTAGCTAAATAAAAAAGGGGTTACTAACAAAAGTAACCCCTTTTTTTTAAGCATTTTACACTTCTACAAACCTTGGGGTGCATAGATAGCAGGTAAATTGCGTAGGTAGCCTTGGTAATCCATACCACAGCCAAACAAATACCTGTCTTCAACTTCTAGCCCTGTAAAGTCTGCACTAAAGCCTTCAACGGCTTTGCGGTTGTGTTTTTTGTCGACTAGCACGGCACAGGTCACTTCTTTAGCACCTTGGGTTCGGCAATGGTCAAGAATAGCCGCTAGGGTTGCACCTTCATCAAGAATGTCATCTATCACTAAAACACTTCGGCCTTTCATAGCTACTTCAGGCTCTACACGCCAATGCAAGTCACCCGCTTCTGTTTTACGGCGGTAGCGGGTAGCGTGGAGGTAGTCTACTTCCAAGGGAAAATCTAAGCGTTTAAGCAACTCTGAAGTGGTAAACATGCCGCCATTCATTACGCAATAAACCACAGGAAGCTTATCTTTTAAACGCAGGGTTATCGCCTTAGCCATTTTATCAAAGGCTGCTGCTACTTCTTCTTCAGTAGCTAAGCAGTCAGCATCCTGAGACACCTTACGAATTCGTTCAATTTCACTAGGTAAATCATCGTTCATTAAGGGTCTACCTGTCCTAGGGCAGAGGATGCAGGATCCTCATGCAAATACAAAGTTTGTGTTGGGAAGGCTATGTCTGCACCTTCATTACTAATAATTTCGTAAATTCCTAGCAGTACATTTTGTTTTATACCGTGGAAATCAACCCAGTTAGTGGTTTTGGTAAAGGTATAAATGAAAAACTGCAAAGCAGACGGGCCGTAGGTATTAAAGTTAACTATAAGGGTACGCTCTTCTGTTTCTATGTCTTCATGGTTAATGAGGTATTGGCGTACTTTCTCAATAATTGCGGGCATTTTGTCGGCATCACTATAACGTATTCCTATCGTTTCATTAATACGACGATTGAACATGCGTGAAGGATTTTCTACCGCTATATTAGCAAACACAGCATTAGGAACATAGAGCGGACGTTGATCGAAGGTTCTAATACGGGTTAAACGCCAGCCAATATCTTCTACCGTGCCTTCTATTTCTCTATCAGGTGAGCGTATCCAATCACCCACTACAAAAGGTCTATCTAAGTAAATCATAATGGCACCAAAGAAGTTAGCCAGTAGATCACGGGCTGCAAAACCAACGGCTATACCGCCTATACCACCAAAAGCGAGTACACCTGATACTGAGAAGCCGAGGGTTTGCAATAAAACCAGAGAGGCAGTAATAAAGGTGGCCGCTTTAAGCAGCTTGCTCATTGCCTTAGCGGTGGTTAAATCGAGGGGCTTTTTTAGGGTACCAGGGCGCGTTAAGCGTAATTCCATACCTGATATAAAACGAAAAATTAACCAGGTAAACAAGATAACAACAACAGAACGACGAAGAACTTCAATAAGTTCTGCCATTTCAAGTGTTGAGTGAATATCTAGTATATTAAGGGCTAGCAATAAACCCTGCGCCCAAATAAAAACGCTAATGGGTTTGCGAGCAGCATCTAGAAAAAGGTCGTCCCACACATTGGTAGTTTTTTCAAACCTTAGATGCAGTTTATCCATAAAGCGATTAGCAAAGAAGTTAATTACTAAGGCTAATAAAACAACAATAAATACTTGAATAATCCAAGCATAATCTATGGGTATAACGCCACCTAATGAAGAGACTGTTTCTAAAATCTTATTCATAATCTTACCTTTTCAATGTTAAGTAAGCAGGTGTAATACCGACTGCAAATCTTTAGTAACCAGGTGATCTGCTAGCTGTCTTGCTAACAAGGCTTCGGGAGAGTTTAGCCAATTATTGCTTGTTGCTGGCTGGGCTTTTAAGGCAGCAATTTTAGTGCAAGGCTCTAGGTCTTGCGTTTCTAGCCAGTCTAAAACTTCTAGGGCAGCCGTAGGGTTATTGCAAACTAGAACCTGATCACAGCCTGCTTCAAGTGCTGCGGCAGCGCGTTGTGGAAAACTGCCTGCTTGGCTAGCACCTTCCATTGCTAGGTCATCACTAAATACCATGCCAGTAAAATTCAGTTCTTTACGGAGCATTTTTAACCATACTTTAGAAAAACCTGCTGGCTGAGAATCAACCGAGGTATAAATAATATGGGCTGGCATTATGCCTTGCAGCTGACTGGCTAGGGCAACAAAAGGTTTTAAACAACTGGCTTGTAGGGTTTCTAAGCTACGCTCATCGACAGGTATGCAGGTGTGAGAGTCACCGGCTACATAGCCATGCCCTGGAAAATGCTTGCCTGTAACAGCCATACCGGCAAGCTGCATACCTTTAATAAAGGACTGAGCTAAGGCTATGAGTGTATTAATATCGCTAGCAAAGGCACGGTCACCAATAACTTCACTCCTTTGGTAGTCAACATCTAACACAGGTGCAAAGCTTATATCTAAGCCAACCTGAATAACTTCTGCTGCCATTAGCTGGCCAATTAAGCGTGCTGTATCTAGGGCTGCGGCTTGATTAAGTTCGTAGAGTCTGCCTAATTCACGCATGGGGGGTAAGCGAGTAAAGCCTTGTTTAAGTCTTTGTACTCGCCCTCCTTCTTGATCTACTGCTAAAAGTAGATCAGGGCGAATGGAGCGTATTTCTGCACTTAATGCAGCCACTTGGGCTGCATCTTGTATATTACGAGAAAAGAGAATAACGCCGCCAACAGCTGGCCTTAGTAGCAGTTGCTCTTCTGCAGGCGTAAGGCTTAAGCCTTGCAGATCAAGCATTAATTTAGACATGGCTTGCTTAACCTAACGTAAGATTATCTTGGCGTTACGCTCAAGCTGCTGCACAAAACTGTTTTGCATACGGTAACTCTGGTCTTCTTGCAAAGCCAAACTAAGCTGAGCCACTTCTGCTTCATTGCTGCTTACTTCACCCTCAGTAATTTTTTGCAGCTCAATAATCACTGAATCACCATTAATAAGACGAAGTGAGCTTGCAGGGTTAGCTAAGCTAAGACGAAAGGCTGCTTGGTTTACATCACGCAAAACTCTTGAGTCATTTCTTGTAGCACTTATTGCTAGCAGCCATTCACCTGTAACTTCTTCTTTGGCTTGCAACTTATCTAGCTGTTGTTGTGCAAGCTTGCTGACTAACTCTGCTGCTTTTTGCTGTTTAAGTTCAGCCGTTACTTGGTCTTTAACTTCTTCTAGGGCTTGTTGCTGCTGTGGTTGATAGGTTTCACGGCCAGCAATTAAGTAACGTCCATCTGTTAAACGTAGCGGCTGAGTTAGCCAACCATCTTTAACTAAATCATCAGCAAACACTGCCTTACTTACGGTTGATTCGGCCCAAATACCTTCTAACTGACCTCTTACTAACCAGTCACTTTGTTGAATATCTAAGTTGGCTGCTTGGGCAACGTCTTTTAGATTGTCTGAGCTAAAACTTAGATTAGTTAGCTGTTCTAGTTTTTCACTGGTTGCATTACGTAAGGGTTGAGCAATAACGCGCTGAGCCAGCTCTTCTCTTAGGCTGTCAAAGCTGGGTAATTCAGGATCTTTTTTGTCGGTAAGCTGAATTAGGTGCAGACCAAACTCGGTTTCAACAACTTGAGATAGATCGCCCGGTTGTTCTAACGCAAACAAGGCTTCTTCAAAATTATTGTTTAGGCTACCTGCTTGAATACGTCCCAGCTTACCGCCTTGCTTAGCAGTGGCAATATCTTCTGATAACTCGGCTGCCTTACTGGCAAAGTCGGTTGTACCTGCTTGAATTTCTTGCTTAACCGCTTCTAAACGTGCAATGGCTTGCTGTTTTTCTTCAGCATTAGCGTAGGTAAGTAATATATGGGCTGCCGAATAGTCGCTTTGTTGGTTTTGAAGATTACTTAGGTAGCGATCATATTCTGCTTTCAGTTCTTCTTCACTGGCTGTGAATTGCTGAGCAAGCTTTTTTGGATCAAAAATTAAATAGTTAACACGTAGCTGCTCTGGTGTTTGGAAGCTGAGTGCTTGCTGCTGATAAAAGCTTTCTATTTCTTCAGCGGTTACTTCAACTTGTTTTAGGTAGTCTTTAGCACTTATAAGCTTGTAGCGATAATCACGCTTTTGACCGACCAAAACTTGAAAATCATTCACTTCGTTGGGCAGTATAAATTCACTATCTGCCAAACCACCTAATAGCTGCTGGGCTAGCAGGTCTTGTTTTAGCTGTGCACGAAAGGCTTGTGGTGATAAACCTTGCTGAGCTATTAATTGAGCGAACCTGTCTTGCAGAAAACGTCCTTCTTCATCTTGAAAGGCGCTAATACGAACAATTTGCCTTTCTAACTGGCGATCAGCAATTTGCATATTCAGCTGTTGCGTTGTTTGCTGAACTAGCTGTTCTTGAATAATTTGATTAAGGGCAAATTGGCGCAGTAGATTCATATCTATCTGGTCTAGATCAATTTGACCCTGCTGCTGGAGTTGCCGCATTTGCTGCTGAGCAACTTGATCAACCTGAAACTGGCTGATTGATTCACTGTTTACTTTTGCCACTTCATTGGGATCACCACGCATGGCAGTGAAGAGTGAGTCCATTCCCCATAAGGAGAAGGCAATGGCGATTAGACCTACTAGGAAGTAGGCAACTATTCCTTTGGATCTTTCTCTAATTTTTACCAGCATGTAGCTCTCAATTCAGGCAAAGGTTATTGGATGTCGTTTAACGGTGGATTATAGCTTTTTGATAAAAAAAACGCACCTAGTCGGTGCGCTTTGATGTGTCGTCTGATTTAGTATCAGTTAACAGCGTCTTTCAAACCTTTACCTGCTTTAAAGCTAGGCACTCTAGCAGCCTTAATAGTAATGGGTTCGCTGGTCTTTGGATTACGACCTTGACGTTCTGCACGATCTTTAACACTAAAAGTACCGAAGCCAACTAAAGAAACGCTGTCACCCTGCTGTAGCGCTTCGCTTACGGCATCAATTAAGGCATCAAGCGCACGGCCAGCAGATGCTTTAGGAAGATCTGCTTTAGTTGCTATTGCATCAATTAGTTCTGATTTATTCACACTTCCACCCCTTTTTTTGGTTTTAACAAGCTTCTGTTCCATAAAGACTTGGCTCAAGGTTCAGAATGCAGGACTCACAATTTATATTAAATCAACCATACGGCCGGTATCTTAGCCTTTAATACAGCCGTATGGAAATACCTAAAAGCAATTATTTGAACTTTTAATGCGTTCCAGGCCGCAATTCTGTATTTTTCTCATCTGCAAGTGCAGCCACTTTTGCTGGCAAAGGTGTTGGCATGGCTTCTAAAGCTACATCTAACACCTGATCTATCCATTGTACCGGCAAAATTTCTAAAGGCCCTTTAATGCTATCTGGAATCTCTTTCAGATCTCTTTCGTTATCTTGTGGAATCAAGACTGTTTTAATGCCTCCACGACGCGCTGCCAGTAGCTTTTCTTTTAAGCCACCAATTTGCATCACTTCACCACGCAGGTTTATTTCACCTGTCATAGCAACATCAGCACGAATTGGAATGCCAGTAAAAGCAGACACTAGGGCTGTACACATACTGATACCAGCACTAGGGCCATCTTTGGGTGTAGCGCCTTCTGGTACGTGAATATGAATATCACGCTTTTCAAATAGCTCTGGATCTATCCCTAAGCTCTGACAACGGCTACGTACCACCGTTAGTGCTGCTTGGATAGACTCTTGCATCACGTCGCCTAAGGAGCCTGTTCTAACTAGTTTAGCTTTACCTGGCATAATGGCGGCTTCAATGCTTAATAGCTCACCACCCACACTTGTCCAAGCCAGCCCAGTAACACGACCTACCTGGTTGTCGGCATCGGCTAGGCCATAGTTGTATTTACGCACGCCTAGGTAGTGCTCTACCGCAGCCGCATCAATTTTAACAGGGGCTTCTGCCTTGCCTTCGCTTAATTCACGCACGACCTTGCGGCACACGCGGGTAATTTGCCTTTCAAGCTCACGTACACCGGCTTCACGGCTGAAATAGCGAATAATTTCTAATATGGCTTCTGGCGTAAACTCTGCTTCTTTAGCTTTTAGCCCTGAGTTTTCCATCTGCTTAGGTACTAGGTAGCGCTCAGCAATATTGCTTTTTTCATCTTCGGTGTAACCCGGTAGGCGCACTACTTCCATACGGTCTAAAAGCGGTGCAGGAATGTTCATTGAGTTAGCCGTACAGATGAACAAAACTTCTGATAGGTCGTAATCCACTTCTAGGTAGTGGTCATTAAACTTGCTATTTTGCTCAGGATCTAACACCTCGAGTAGCGCTGAAGAAGGGTCGCCACGGTGATCCATACCCATCTTGTCGATTTCATCGAGTAAGAAAAGCGGGTTTTTAACGCCCACCTTGGATATTTTTTGAATGAGTTTGCCGGGCATAGAACCTATGTAAGTGCGGCGGTGACCACGAATTTCTGCTTCATCTCTTACGCCACCCAAGGCCATACGCACGTATTTGCGGTTAACTGCGCGGGCAATGGATTGACCTAAAGAAGTTTTACCTACGCCCGGTGGCCCTACAAGGCAAAGTACCGAGCCTTTAATTTTCTTAACCCTTTGCTGTACGGCTAGGTAGTCAAGAATACGCTCTTTTACTTCTTCTAACCCATAGTGATCAGCATCTAGAATTTCGCTGGCTTTTTTAAGGTCTATGCTGGCTCTGGAGCGTTTTTTCCAAGGCAGGCTAACCATCCAATCTAGGTAACCACGAACAACTGTGGCTTCGGCTGAGGTGGGTGACATCATTTTTAATTTATTCAGTTCAGTTGATGCCTTTTCTTTTGCTTCTACAGGCATACCTGCTTCTTCAATTTTTTTGGTCAACTGATCTATTTCATTGCCACCACTGTCTAAATCACCCATTTCTTTTTGAATGGCTTTCATCTGCTCATTCAAATAATACTCGCGTTGGGTTTTTTCCATCTGCTGTTTTACACGCGCACGAATACGTTTTTCGACTTGCAGCAGATCTATTTCTTCTTCAATTTTTGTCATGAGGCGTTCGATGCGCTCACGAACTTTGTCTAACTCTAAGAGTTGCTGCTTGTCTTTTAC
This sequence comes from Marinospirillum minutulum DSM 6287, assembly GCF_000422325.1. Lineage (GTDB taxonomy): Bacteria > Pseudomonadota > Gammaproteobacteria > Pseudomonadales > Halomonadaceae > Marinospirillum > Marinospirillum minutulum. Next base: position 690,088 of record NZ_KE383818.1, on the reverse strand, counting down.
ACTGAGCAACATGTGTGCAGAAATGGTATCGACCATGCGAGTTGGGTCGGCAATGCTTTCTAGGCTAGTGACAACTTCTGCTGGTATTTTTTTGGAAAGCTTGACGTACTGCTCAAACTGACCTAAGAGCACACGCGTTAGTACTTCTTGTTCACGCTCGGTCAGTGTTTCACTTTCTAGCGGCTGGCCTTCGGCCATAACATAGCTAACCGCTTCACCTTCAGCGTTGGTGCTGTCTTGGTTGTAAACACGGGTAATTTCTGCACGGTGACTACCTTCAATAAGCACTTTCACTGTGCCATCGGGTAGGCGTAATAGCTGTAAAATATTAGCTTGGGTACCGATGCTGTAGAGATCACCTAATTCCGGATCGTCTTTTTCTGCATCTTTTTGGGCCAGCAAAAATACCTTTTTGTCTTGTGCCATAGCGGCTTCAAGCGCATGGATGGATTTTTCGCGGCCCACAAAAAGTGGAATAACCATTTGTGGATAGACCACTACATCCCTGAGGGGCAATAAAGGCAGCTCTGTAGGAGCAAGCAAATTTGTTTCTGTTGGCTGCGACATTGCAGTGGACCTCTTAAATTTCAATTCGGCTAGTTTGATTCTAAAGCAAAGATATGGAGGCTAGAAGCTAAGAAAAAAAGGGCACTAGGCCCTTTTTTTTGTAACTGCTTGATTTACCAATGCGTTTTTACTTAATCACGGTTGGCAGCTAGCTGTTCTACCTCGTCGTTTTCATAGAGAAGTAGCGGTTTTGCTTCACCCTTAACAACGCTTTCATCAACCACTGCTTTAATAACCTGCTTAAGCGAAGGTATTTCATACATGGTATCGAGCAGAATGCTTTCCATAATAGAACGCAAACCACGCGCACCTGTTTTACGCTCGAGTGCTTTTTTTGCTATGGCACGTAGGGCTTCTTCACGGAATTCTAGCTCGACACCTTCCATTTCAAATAGCTGACCATACTGCTTGGTTAGGGCATTTTTTGGTTCAGTTAAAATTTGAATTAGGGCATCTTCGTCTAGGTGAGTTAGCGTTGCTACTACGGGTAGACGGCCAATAAATTCTGGAATTAAGCCAAAGCGTACTAGGTCTTCTGGCTCTACTTCTAGTAGCGCTTCACCTAAAGCTTCATCTTCTTTTTTGCTTTTAATTTCAGCACTAAAGCCTATGCCGCCTTTTTCAGTACGGGCACGAATGACTTTATCTAGGCCTGCAAAAGCACCGCCACAAATAAACAACATATTGCTGGTGTCTACTTGTAGGAACTCTTGTTGGGGATGCTTACGACCACCCTGAGGCGGAACAGAAGCAACCGTTCCTTCGATAAGCTTTAGTAGTGCTTGCTGCACACCCTCGCCCGATACATCTCGGGTAATGGATGGGTTGTCTGACTTGCGTGAAATTTTGTCGATTTCATCAATATAAACTATGCCGCGCTGGGCACGTTCTACATCATAGTCACACTTTTGTAGTAGCTTTTGAATAATGTTTTCTACGTCTTCACCCACATAACCTGCTTCGGTTAGGGTAGTGGCATCTGCCATGGTAAAAGGCACATTCAACATGCGCGCTAGGGTTTCGGCTAGCAGTGTTTTACCTGAACCGGTTGGACCTATTAGCAGAATATTACTTTTGCCTAGCTCAACACCCTGGTCCGTTTTTAGTTGTGACTTAAGGCGTTTGTAGTGATTATAAACTGCTACAGCTAGCACCATTTTGGCGCGATCTTGGCCTATAACATAGTCATCTAATTGTGCACGAATTTCTTTAGGCACTGGAAGTTTTTCGCTTTCTTCTTCTAGTGCTTCTTCTTGAAATTCATTACTAACAATATCGGTACAAAGGCTTACGCAGTCATCACATATATAGACGGATGGGCCTGCAATTAGCTTTTTCACTTCATCTTGGCTTTTGCCACAGAAGGAGCAGTATAGAAGCTTTTCTTTACTTTTTTTGCCGTCGGCCATTATTTACCCCGTTGACTTCAAAACTTGCCCTAAGCAAGCCTGCTAGTTTTTTCTGCAGGCTTTATAGGTTTATTCTGGACGTTTGTCGAGTACTGCATCAATTAAGCCATAGTTTACCGCTGTTTCACCGTCCATAAAGTTATCACGGTCAGTATCTTTGGCAATTGTCTTAATGTTTTGACCTGTATGCAGTGCTAAAAGTTTGTTTAGCTTGTCACGTATGCCTAGAATTTCACGGGTATGAATTTCTATATCTGACGCCTGCCCTTGGAAACCACCTAGCGGCTGGTGAATCATCATACGTGAGTTGGGTAGGCAAAAACGCTTACCCTTAGTACCACCAGCAAGTAAAAATGCACCCATACTGGCCGCTTGACCAATACACATGGTTGAAACGTTGGGCTTAATAAACTGCATGGTGTCGTAGATAGACATACCTGCCGTTACTGAACCGCCGGGTGAGTTAATATAAAGATGAATGTCTTTATCTGGGTTCTCAGACTCTAAAAATAGCATTTGTGCCACAATTAGGTTGGCCATGTAGTCTTCTACTTGTCCTACAAGGAAGATAACGCGTTCTTTCAGGAGGCGCGAGTAGATATCGTAGGAGCGTTCACCACGAGCAGATTGCTCTACTACCATGGGCACTAGGCCACCTGCGTTTTGTATATCTGATTTATTAAACATTTTGCATCCCTAATTTACATAATGCCAACTAAACTAACCGAGGTTGAAGATAAATTCCACCAAGATTTAGCCTGAGTGTAAAAAAAAGATCCGGCGTTTTGGCGCCGGATCAGTTTACAACGCTGTTTTATTTAAAACTTTTACTGCTGAGCTGGCATGGCTAGCTCTTTAAAAGTTTTGGTTACATCTGTAACTTCTGCTTCTGCTAAAAGCTTTTCAACCACCTGCTGCTCTAAAGCTGCGCCTTCAACCTGACGAAGCATCTCAGGGTTGGTTTTGTAGTAATCCACTACTTTTTGTGGCTCTTGGTAAGACTGGGCCATTTCATTAAGTAGCTCATCTACTATAGCTGTGTCTGCTTTAATTTCGTTAGCCTTGATAACCTCACCAACAAGCAAACCAAGGACTACGTTGTTTTTGGCTTGATCTTGGAAAAGGTCGCCTGGAATTTGGCTAATGTCGAAATCTTCACCTAGGTTGTACTGCTGTGCAGCTTGACGACGTAGGTTGTCGACTTCATTAGCAATTAACGCACTTGGTACTTCAATGGGGTTGGCTTTCATTAGCGCTTCAAATACAGCTTGCTTGGTTGTATTGCGTATTGCTTGCTTTAACTGAGCACCCATGTTTTTACGCACTTCTTTACGGAAAGCTTCTTCACCGCCTTCACTTACACCAAACTGAGTGAAAAACGCTTCGTTTAGCTCGGGTAGCTGCTGTGCTTTAACCGCATTTACCTTACATTTAAAGGTTGCTGCTTTACCAGCTAGGTTGGCTGCTTGGTAGTCTTCTGGGAAGCTTACTTCTACATCTTTAGCTTCGCCTGCTTTAGTACCCACTAGCTGATCTTCAAAACCTGGAATGAATGAACTAGAACCCAGTACTAGGTCGTAGCTTTCACCTTTACCGCCTTCAAAAGCTTCGCCATCAATAAAGCCTTCAAAATCAATATTTACCTGGTCGCCAGTTTCAGCTGCTTTGTCTGCATCTGCCCACTCTGCACGCTGCTTGCGTAGATCAACAATTAGGTCTTCTAAATCTTGATCGTTAATTTCTGCAACAGGGCGTTCAACGGTTTCACCTTCTAGGCTTTTAAGTTCGATTTCTGGATAAACTTCAAAGGTTGCGGTGAATTCAAAAGGCTTACCCGCTTCATTGGTTGCACCTGGTTGAATTTCAGGTGTTCCCGCTGGGTTTAGTTTTTCTTGAGTTACGGCTTCAATGAAATGATTGCGCATTAGTTCCGACAATACATCTTGACGTACGCCTTCACCGAAACGACGTTTAACAACACTCATTGGCACCTTGCCAGGACGGTAACCATCGACCTTAGCCTTACGTGCGGTGTCTTTAAGGCGTGCTTCAACAGCGGTATCTACCTGCTCTGCTGGTACCTGAATAGTTACTCGACGCTCCAGCGCGGAAGTCGTTTCTACGGAAACTTGCATGGACAATCCTCGTTAAACACTTATTGGTTTTATCAAAGTAAATAGTAAGCAAAGGGGGAATTTTAAGAGTTACTGTCGCTTGCAGCAAGCCTTAATACAAAAAAGGCACCCTTTACGGATGCCTTTTTTTAAAATCTGGGGTGAACGATGGGGCTCGAACCCACGACCGCTGGAGTCACAATCCAGAGCTCTACCAACTGAGCTACGCTCACCATCAAAAACTTATTTGCAAATAGTTTTTTGCCACTACAGAGCGCTTTGGCGCGCCCAGCAGGAATCGAACCTGCAACCTACGCCTTAGAAGGGCGTTGCTCTATCCGATTGAGCTATAGGCGCATTGGGTGATTATTGCCTGCATGTAGAAGCTTGAAATAAGTGGTCGGGGTAGAGGGATTCGAACCCCCGACATCCTGCTCCCAAAGCAGGCGCGCTACCAGACTGCGCTATACCCCGACTTATTTCTACTACTTGCATTAACTGGGTTGCTTCTCGCTGTTTCTTGGAAGTCCCGATCAATGTGGAGCGCATTATAGGGCATATTTAAAACCCGTCAACCCTTTTTTGAAATTATTTTTTAAAACAGTGGCTTAGTAAGGAATTTGTCCAACTCGACTAACAAAGTTCTTACCAGCATTCCTCTTAGCGTTAAGTCGTGCGACAATAGCCTATCTCTAGTTGTTATGGAAAATTACGTTTAAATGAGCGCCCAATTAATTAATGGCAAGCAGGTTGCCTTAAACCTTCGCGAATCAATTGCCAAAAAAGTTAGTCATTATGTAGAAGCAGGACACCGCAAACCTGCCTTGGCTGTTATTTTGGTAGGTGCTGACCCAGCATCTGAAGTCTATGTGCGTAACAAGCACCTAGCCTGTGAGAAAGCAGGGGTTACTTCCCACTCTTATAGCCTTGAAGCGAGTACCAGCCAAACAGATTTAGAAAACCTCATTGATCAGCTTAATGATGACAGCCAAGTCGATGGTATTTTATTACAGCTACCTCTACCTAAACACCTAGATGCTAGCCCACTATTAGAGCGCATTCGCCCTGAAAAAGACGTTGATGGCTTTCATCCCTTTAATTTAGGTCGCCTTGCACAGCGCCAGCCTTTACTTCGTCCTTGTACACCCAAAGGCATAATGACTCTGTTAGAAGGGTTAGATGTGGACTTACATGGTTTAAAGGCAACCATCGTTGGCGCTTCAAATATTGTTGGCCGCCCCATGGCTTTAGAGTTATTGCTAGCTGGTTGCACTATCACCGTTACGCACCGCTTTACTAAAGATTTAGCCGCTGAAGTTGCTCAGGCTGATATTCTAGTGGTAGGTGTTGGTATTCCTGGCCTAGTTAAAGGTGAATGGGTAAAACCTGGCGCAATTGTTATTGATGTTGGCATTAACCGTCTTGATAATGGTGCTTTAGTTGGTGATGTTGAGTTTGAATCGGCCTTAGAACGAGCCGCTTGGATAACACCTGTACCTGGTGGCGTTGGCCCCATGACAGTTGCTACCTTGCTAGAAAACACCCTACAAGCCTATGAGCAATCACTAGGCTTAAATTAGGAATTTCCTATGTCCCAAGTCACTAAAAGAATTTTATTGGTTGATGATAGCCGTATTGCGCGTTTAACTCTGCAACACTTAATTACCTCAACCGATAATTCCGTTGAAATTACTCAAGCGGCTAATGGCGATGAAGCTTTGGCTGCTTTTCAACCTGGTGGCTTCGACCTAGCCTTATTAGATTTTAATATGCCGGGCATTGACGGTTTAGAGCTGGCACAATTAATTCGTGAGCAAGATAGTAAAATTCATCTAGTACTCGTTACTGCTAATATCCAAGATACTATTATTGATCGAGCCAAAAGCATGGGCTTAGATTTTCTTGGTAAGCCAGTCGATTCTGAGCAGCTAGCTAGCCTATTAAAGAGATAAGCCATGATTAACGCTATTAACCAAGACCAGCAAGATACCATTGTTGAGTTGATGAATATTGGTGTTGGTCGTGCTGCATCAGCTTTATCAAAACTGGTTCATGATGAAGTTTTACTTTCTGTACCCAAGGTAGACTTTGTTGATATTCCAACGGCTGAGATACACTTTGCTAAATTACTTCCCTCAGCTTTAGCTGGTGTTACTCAAGCTTTTGAGGGTTTTATTAGCGGTAAGGCAGCATTAATTTTTCCTGAAGAGCGCAGCCTAGAGTTAGTACGCTTAATTGTTGGCAACGAACTCTCTGCTAGTGAAATTTCTGAGTTAGAGCAAGACACCCTTGCCGAACTAGGCAATATTTTATTAAATTCTTGTTTAGCAACCCTAGCCAATATTTTACACAGAGAAATTAAAACCTCGCTGCCTGAGGCTTACACGGGCAACTGCCACAACATATTAAAGCGGCTTTGTGACCGTGATGATTCGTTAATTATGCTAGTGCAGGTTGACTTTTCTTTAAGTCAGCGCGAACTACAAGGCTACCTAGCCTTTATTATCGACCTACATTCTGCCAGCAGTTTTCATGATGCTTTAACAGAATACCTAGAGAAGCTATTAAGCTAAGCAATTAGTTAATATTGGATATTAAAAATCAGATGCCTTTGCAACAAGATTTTAAGAACCTAGTTAATTTATTAGACACGGGCATAATCGTTGTAAATGCTGCTCGAAAAATTTTGCTTTGGAACCCTTTCATTGCCCGTATTACAGGCATCAGTGAAAACTTAGCTTTAGGCCACTCACTGAATGCTATTTTTAATGCTTCAATAGACCCTGCGCTAACAGATGCTATAGAGCAATGCATTGAGATGAAGCTAGCTCGCCGCTTATCCCATCAGTTACATCCTGCTTTATTACCCTTAGTGCAGCTTAACAACAAACAGCCTTTGCATCATTCGATTCTTGTTCAGCCAGTGGTTTACGAACAACAAGCCGCCTGCTTGCTGCAAATATCTGATGTAACCAGCACAGTTAGACGTGAGCAACATTTACGTGCTGCTATGGAGCAAGTACGCTACCTTGCACAGCACGATACCCTAACAGGCTTGGCTAACCGTTCTTTACTAACACTAGAGTTACAAAAACGCTGTGACCTTGCTGCTAAAAATCAGCAACCCTTTGCTTTGTTGTTTGTTGATTTAGACGGCTTTAAGTTAGTTAATGACCGTCATGGACACGAAGCTGGTGACTTTGTTCTTAAAGTTTTAGCTGAACGTTTACAAAATGCTTTAGCTAGCTTTAGTAAAGGTTTAGGCTTGGCTGCTCGTTTAGGTGGCGATGAAATGGTTGCCTTGTTACCTAGCATTACTGCGAGTGACCAAGCGCTTGAGTTTGCTAATCACCTCTGCGGTGTTTTAGCAGAAACTGTTGTCTGGCAAGGGCAAAAATTGCAAGTAGGTGCCAGTATTGGTATTGCTTTATGGCCGCAACAGGGTGATACACCTAAAGCACTGATGAAAAGTGCTGATAACGCTATGTATTTGGCCAAAGCCCGAGGCAAAGGCCAAGCCATGCGTGCTTTAAATACTTAATAACTCCTTATTAAAGGTAATAACTATGTTTACACAAGTAGAACTTCTGCCTGCTGACCCAATTCTTGGCTTGATTGAAGCGTTTAATCAAGACACCAACCCTTCTAAAATTGATTTAGGGGTGGGGGTTTACCGTGATGCACTAGGCAATACACCTATTTTAAAATCGGTGCGTGAAGCGGAAGCCCTACTTTTAACCCGTGAAACTACTAAAAAATACATTGGTTCTCATGGTGATCCATTATTTGCCAAGCACCTACTACCCTTAGTGTTTGGTGCAGACTCCAGTGTTTTAGAAGCAAAGCGGGCAACCTTAACCCAAGCGCCTGGTGGTACTGGTGCACTGCGCCTAGCTGCAGACTTTTTAAAGCGTAATTCGCCAAATAAAACCGTATGGATTTCTAACCCTACCTGGCCTAACCACTATGCCATTTTCGATTCAGTCGGCATTCAGCATAAAAGTTACGCTTATGTAGACAGCGAAACTAACCGCTTAGATTTCCCAGCCATGCTTACTGATTTAAAACAAATTCCTCAAGGTGATGTGGTACTGCTTCATGCTTGCTGCCATAACCCAACAGGTTTTGATCTTTCTCTTGCTCAGTGGCAAGAAGTGCTAGCTGTTTTACAAGAGCGTGAGCTTTTACCTTTAATTGACTTTGCTTACCAGGGTTTTGGTGAAGGCTTAGATAAAGATGCCGCAGCGGTACGCTTATTATCAGAACAACTAGCTGAAGTAATGATTACTTCTTCTTGTTCTAAGAATTTTGGTTTATACCGCGAGCGTATTGGTGCTTTTATTGCTGTAGCCAAAGATGCGACCGATATGGAAAAAGTGCGTAGTCAAATGGCTAGTGTGGCACGTGCTAACTATTCCAACCCACCCGCTCATGGCAGTGCCATTGTTGCGACTATTCTTGCAAGTAGTGATTTAGACAACTTGTGGCGTAGTGAAGTTGACGAAATGCGTAACCGTATTAACACGCTACGCCAGCAGTTTGTAGCCGCTTTAGCACCTTATGGTTTAGCTGAAAAGTTTGCTTGTGTTGCCGAGCAGCGTGGCATGTTCTCTTATTCCGGATTAAAGCCTAATGAAGTAGCTCAGCTACAAAAAGACTTTGGAATTTATATGGTTAAAACGGGCCGTATGAATATTGCTGGTTATAACGAACAAAACCTACCCTACCTGTGCGAAGCCATTGCCAGTGTGTGCGGTAAAAAATAAAGTTAGAGTCATTTATGCCGGTGGCACCATCGGCATGCTACCAGGTGAAAACGGACTTGAACCTGGCAGTAATTTTGCTGCTCGCCTCCTCCCTTGGTTAGATAAAACCTGGCTTAACAAACTTAACTGCGAACTTAGTTTTTGTGAACTTAACCCACTGCTAGACTCTTCTGCCATGAATGCTAGCCACTGGTTTAGTTTGGCGGCACAGCTACTAGATGAACAAAATGACTATAATTCCTTTCTACTCTTACAGGGTACAGATACCCTAGCTTGGACTGCGGCAGCACTTACTTGCCTACTAGCTAACTTCTCACCCCCTGTAATTCTTACCGCTTCTCAACTTCCCTTAGCTAGCCCAAAGAGTGATGCTTTAGACAACATTAAATTTGCCCTAGAACAAACACTACAGCTTGAAACGGGCTGCTATATTGCTTTTGCTAATGCACTACTGCCAGCTAAAGCAACACGTAAATTTGATTCTGAAGGCTTTAATGCTTTCACTGCTGTAAGCACTGACCTAGTTAACAGTCACTTCTGGCCTTCTTCTGGCCAGTTAACAGCTAAAGAACTAAACCAACTAGCGGGTAGTTTTCAACCTAACCTACTACGCCTACCCTTAATTCCTAGCCTAAAGGATGCTTGGTTAGCGCAACAGCTAGAAGGGTTAGATGGCTTAATTTTAGAGGGCTTAGGTAGCGGTAATTCACCTCACCTGCCTTTAACTTTCAAACGAATTACTGAACTACATAAAACTCAAGGCTTGGCAGTCGGTTTAACCAGTCAGTGTTGGCAGGGGGGTGTTAATCAAAATTATGCTGCTTCTGCAGCGCTACAAAAAACAGGTTTAGTTGCTTTAGGCAAGATGACGCCTGAGTATGCCGAAGCCCGTTTAGCCTGCCTGCTCGCCTTAAAAAGGCTAAATAAAATTACTGCTGAAGCAGTTTTTTTATACTGGTTGGATAAGTAAAACCTAAACATTTTATGTGATTTAAATCACACTCAAGGCTTAAAGTTTGCTATACCTGTGATCTAGTTCATACATTGAATCAGATCACAGATTTATGGCATAGCGAACTCACTTCAGAAGTTTACAATACCGTTAGTCAAGTACAAAAAAACACAAATAACTACAACGGCGGGAATAACTATGAGAAAAATTGGCGAGCGTATCAAAAGTCTTCGACGATCACGACACTTAACTCAGCAGCAACTAGCCGAAAAACTAGGTATAGACCAAGGTGCTGTATCACGCTGGGAACGTTGTCATATAACCCCTTCAGCACGTTACCGACAAGAGCTAGAAGTAATTTTAGATGCGCCGTTAATGGAAATGGACCGTCCTTTACTTGAAAGCGTTAACCGAGATTTACATTTTTCTTTGTTAGTAGACGCCAACCTCTGTGTATTGGCTGCCTCAGAAGTAACGCTTGCAGTTAATGGTTGTCGCAACCGTGATGAACTGGTTGGCAGCAGCTACGCACCCCTTTTAGATAAAACCTGGCAAAGGCTTTATCAGTGGTTAAAAGAATCAGGTGCTTTTACTGAAGGCATTAGCTGGGCAAAAATTACTATGCCAACACCCACCCTTCATTCGGGCTACCGCTGGATGGATAGCCTTTGGATACCTTTTCGTTTAGATAGCGGTGAGCTGGCTTACAGAATTTCTTGCCGTATGCTTGAAAGCATTCCAGCCGAAAGCCTAGGACGCGCTATTTTAGAAGTAGACAACAAGCAGCGTGAGCTTTTAATTCCAGTACACGAACACCAGGTTAAAGACGCAAAACAGCAACCAAGTTTTGAGCGTAAAACTTGGTCTCATGCTGTTTAGTAACAACTTTTTAACTGCTTAGTGCTCCCGGGTAGAATGGAATTCAATATCTGGGTAGCGCTCTTGAGTTAGTTGTAGGTTTACACGTGTTGGCGCTAAGTAGGTTAACAACCCTGCACCATCAACACTTAAATTTTCTTCTGCTTTAAGGCGGAATTCTGCCAGTTTCTTGGCATCTTTGCTTTCTACCCAACGCGCAGTTTGAACACTCACTGGCTCATACATGCAGTCAACCTTATACTCGTCGTGCAAGCGGTACATCACCACTTCAAACTGTAACTGACCCACCGCACCTAAAATTAAGTCATTATTTTTGAAAGGCATAAATAACTGCACTGCACCTTCTTCAGATAACTGCTGCAAACCTTTTTGGAGCTGCTTCATTTTTAATGGGTCTTTAGGACGCACCCGTTGAAACAATTCAGGCGCAAAGTGTGGAATGCCCACAAACTTTAAGTTTTCACCTTCAGTAAAAGTATCACCAATTTGAATAGTGCCGTGGTTGTGCAAACCGATAATGTCACCCGACCAGGCTTCTTCTAGTAGTTCTCGGTCACCCGCCATAAAGTTTACGGCATCGGCTATACGAACGTCTTTACCGGTACGGCAATGACGCATTTTTAAACCACGGGTGTATTTACCAGAACAAACACGCATAAAAGCGATGCGGTCACGGTGTTTAGGATCCATATTGGCCTGAATTTTAAACACAAAGCCGCTGAACTTTTCTTCCGTTGCTGCAACTTCACGTGTTTCTGTCGGTCTTGGCTGCGGAGAAGGTGCCCACTTTACAAAGTCGCTTAACATCTGCTGAACACCAAAGTTGGCTAAAGCAGTTCCAAAATAAACAGGCGTAAGCTTACCTGCTAAATAAGCTTCTTCATCCCATGCATGAGTCGCACCTTTAACCAACTCTAATTCTTCGACTAGGTCTTCGTATTCATCACCTAAAAAGTCACGTGCTGCTTGGGAGTCTAAGCCTTGAAGGGTTTCAAAATCGTAAAGCGTATGCCCCTGACCCGGTGTAAAAACTAAAATTTCATCGGTATAAAGATTATAAATGCCTTTAAACCACTGGCCTGAACCAATAGGCCAATAAATAGGTGCGGCTTTAATTTTTAAAACTTCTTCAATTTCATCTAGCAGCTCTATTGGGTCACGAATGTCTCTGTCTAACTTATTCACAAAAGAAAAAATAGGCGTGGCACGTAGACGACAAACATCCATTAGCTTAATGGTACGGTCTTCTACACCCTTGGCACCATCTACCACCATTAAAGCAGAATCAACAGCCGTTAGGGTACGGTAAGTATCTTCTGAGAAGTCTTCGTGCCCAGGGGTATCTAGCAGGTTGACGGTGCGGCCATTAAAAGGGAACTGCATCACTGAGGAAGTAATTGAAATACCTCGCTCTTGCTCCATGGTCATCCAATCAGACGTGGCATGTTTATCGGCTTTCTTACCTTTTACTATGCCAGCTGTTTGAATCAGCTTACCTAGCAATATCAGTTTTTCAGTAATGGTGGTCTTACCCGCATCGGGGTGAGAGATAATCGCGAAAGTGCGGCGACTCTCTATTTCTTTAAGAAAATTCTGGTCAGTCATTAATTGTTCTTTCCCGTGAGGGTGATAAGTTTGGGCGCTATTTTCGCTGATATTAGTATTTTTAACAATCAATAGCGCTTAGAAGTGCACCCTCCCCTACAGCTTGGTTATCAAAATATTTTTCCTTATAACCATATCGCGTTTTGTTCTTTGGGGCTTAATCGTTGTTATGCCAAAATTGCGCCATTAATCGTGGAGTTATTACTATGAGATATATAACCACCCTTGGGGTGTTTTTGTTTAGCCTAGTGATAGGCAACCTTCAGGCTGCCAGTTTTCAGCCTTTGCTAGAAGTGCAGCAGTTAAGTGCTGCGCTAGAAACGAATACTGCCTTGCATATTATTGATATTCGTAGCCCAGCCGATTATGCAGCAGGCCACATACCTGGTGCAGTTTCTGCCCCCTATGGCAAGTGGCGCGGTCCTGCTAACAGCCCAGGTCAATTAGCGGATAAAGCCCATTTTGAACAGCTAGTACAGCAACTAGGCTTAACCGATAAACAGCCTATCGTGGTTTATTCTAGTGGTGCTAATGAAACTGATTTTGGTGCCACAGCTAGGGTGTACTGGACACTTAAATACTTAGGCTTAACGGATTTAACCCTTTTAAATGGTGGGTTTAAGCAGTGGCAACAAGCACTGCAAGCCGTTGAAACAACTGCAAATAAGGTTGAACCCAGCCAGTATGCAGTACAAGTAAAAGACCGTTTAGCGATAGATAAAGATGAGCTTTTAGCAAGAATTAACCAGCAAGATACTAGCTATCAGTTGTTAGATGCGCGTCCACCTAGCTTTTTCAACGGCCAGAAAAAAGCCCCTATGGCAACCACTGGCGGTACTATTGCCACGGCAGAAAACATTCCTTTTCAGCAGTGGTTTAATAGCTATGACACTCGCCTGCGTTCCGCTCATGAAATTCAACAGCTAGTTAAAGAACAAGGGTTAGACCAAGCAGCAGAAACGGTTTCTTTCTGCAATACCGGCCACTGGGCGGCAACCAACTGGTTTGTTTTATCTGAAGTGGCTGGCTTGCCTGATGTACGCCTTTACCCAGCTTCTTTAGCTGAATGGACGCAATCGACTGTCGGTTTACCTATGGAAAACACCCCTAACCGTTGGGAACAAATTCAGGCTAAATTTTCTAAGTTGGTAAGTGAATAAAATGAATAATCGTCTTGCATTAACGCTGGTTTTTGCTGTATTTACAGCCTTTTTATTTTGGTTTGTTTCCATTCGCCAAAGCCTACTTTTTATTGTGGGTTTAGGTTTGGGTGGTGTGTTAGCCGGTGCGCGTTTTGGCTTTACTACTGGCTGGCGTAATTTGATTGAAAAGCGTGATGCCAGTGGTGTGTTTGCTCAGTTACTTTTATTAGCCATAGCCGCCGGTATTTCTTTACCACTACTGGCTTTTTTCCCAACCGAACTCAGTGCTGCCCTTGGGCCACCCAGTATTAGTCTGCTTATTGGCGCTTTGGTATTTGGTGGTGCTATGCAAATTGCCGATGGTTGTGGTTCGGGTACTTTATATAAAGCCGGTTTGGGTATTCCTTTGAATATGGCTATTCTGCCTGTATTTGCACTAGGTAGTTTTTTAGGTTCAGCGCATTTAGGTTGGTGGTTAGAGTTAGGCAATATTAAGCCCGTTGGCTTGGTACAAGAAGTGGGGTTAACTGGTGCTTTAGGCTTAACCTATTTGGGTTTAATTGTTATTGGTTTAGCGGCTTGGTTTTGGTCAAAAACTAGAGGCGGCTCACGCATCTTATTTAATAAAACCTTAATTATTGGTGCGGTGCTTCTGGCGTTATTAGCCGTACTCAACTTTGTTATTGCTGGGCAGCCTTGGGGCGTGGTTTATGGTTTTGGTTTATGGGCAGCAAAAATTGCCACGGCAGGTAATCTATTCGACCCAACCACCAATGCCTTTTGGAGCCAACCTGTTAATGCTACAGCCTTACAGCAATCGGTATTTTTAGACCTAACTTCCATTACTAATATCGGTATTTTAGCCGGTGCTTTATGGATTTTCTCACGTAATAAAAGCGGCAAGGCAGATAAGTTAAATACCCAACAATGGATAGTCGGTATTATTGCTGGCTTCTTATTAGGTTACAGTTCACGTCTTGCCTTTGGATGTAACGTGGGTGCTATGGTCAGTGGTATTTCTACCGGTAGCCTGCATGGTTGGATTTGGGTAGTAATGGCTTTTGCTGGTTCGCTAGTGGGTGTGCGTATTCGCCGCTACTTTAACTATTAATACTGTTTTTTAGTACAGAATTTAAACAAGAGTTGCTCGTTATGAATAAATTAACCAGTGTAAGAGTAGTCGTGTTTTGGGCGGTTTTAGTGGGTTTCTTTGTATGGGATTGGCAAACAGCGCAACCCGTTAACCTACGTTTAGAAGCACCAATTATCGCCATAGGTTCAGGCCAAGCGCCCACAGGTGGGCATTGCGCTACTTTTTAATTCCCTAGCCTTGTCCAACTAAGCTAAGTTTTAGCTAATAAAAATCCCTTGCCATTAACCATGCCAAGGGATTTTATTTTTAACAGTAGCTATTGAATTTATTAATTAAATAGCTCTGCAAAGCTTACTAGCTGATCCATGCCTTGAATATCACTGGCCATTAAAGGCATGGCTAAAGTTTCAACACCGGCTAACTTTTCAGCTATTTCTTTTAATTGTGCTTGTTGGCGTTCAAAGCGAGCCACCCAAAAAGGATCTTGCCCAGGGTTTGGCATAATGCGATTGATCACCGCACCAGCCACAGGAATTTTGGCTTCTTTTAAAGAATTGATGGCTCGGGTAGTTTCTAAAATGGGTAGTTTTTCGGGTGTTAACACAAAGATAAAAGCCGTATTTTTGCTGTCATTTAATCTGCGTCGAGTACGCTGAAACAGGCTTTGTCTAACCAAGAGTGTTTCAGTCAATTCTTGGCTGCGTTTATCTAAGCCTTCCGTGGCATTTTTGGTGGGATCTTCAAAAGGTGTGTCTAGGCTTCGATTAGGCGTTAAGTGTGCTAGTGTTTTGCCTAGTTTTTCTGAGCGCTGGTTATGCTTTAACAGTCCGTCTGTCCAAGCGGCCATAATTTCTGGTAATGCAAGTAGCCTAAGTGTATGCCCAGTAGGTGCTGTGTCAAAAATAACCAAGTCATAATCGGCATCACTTTCTTCAATTAAATTGGCCATACGCTCTAAAACTGCCGCTTCTTGAGCACCTGGTGATTGACTGCTTAAACGTAACTGCCGTCTTAGCTCATTCACCTGATCTGGCCCGGCATAACGGCGCATTTGCCGCAATACTCTATCTAAATAAGCTTCTACTTCTTCATTGGGGTCTAACTCTAAAGCATCTAAATTGGGCGCCATCTTAGTGATTTTGCCACCAATCGGCTGATCAAACGCATCGGCTAGGCTGTGGGCTGGGTCAGTAGAAATCAACAAAACACGGCGATGCATTTTTGCTGCTGCTACGGCTAGGGCTGCTGCAGTAGTGGTTTTACCCACGCCTCCTTTACCACCCACCATAATGAGTTTTTTTTCTGCCAGTAATTGGGGTAGGTTTAGCATGTTTAGCTCCAGCATTAAATTGAATGATTAACAGCAGCGGAAATGATCGTAGGGTGAGCGCTCCATGCCCATACGCAGATGCCAAGCATGAAAGCGTTCTAACAATAGGGGTTGTAGCTCTAAACAGTACCAGCTAGCAGGATTAGGAATGCCCATCATTTCGCTGAAGATTAACAACATAAACAAATCATCTTCATCACGCTGGGCACGGGCAATGGCGGCACGATAAGGCGCATTATAATATTCAGCGCCAGCTGCACTGGCTTTTTTGTAGATATATTTAAGGCGTGAAAAGGTATTTTTCATAAAGCCCTCGTTATAAGTTCAACAGTTTTTAGGGCCAAAGAGTTTTGCTAAAAACTAGCCACCCACCAAACCTAAATTTGATGAGTGGCTGCTTACTAATATAAAAGCCTAGTTAGCTTCTTTTGCTTCAGTTTCCTTACGTTCTGCTTTGGCACGTTTAAGGGCTGCAACACTTTCCAGCGTCACAAAGACTGCAGCAACAAGTACTACTGCACCCAAACCAAGTAAGAACCAGTTTTCTTTTAAGTAGAAGCCTCTTAGCTGTTCAAGCAAGGCATAAAGACTCATGACTAGAATGAACACTAAAGGAACTAAAGTGAAAACAGTGGGTGAACCACGACGCACCAACATAACCGTAATAACCAGCAAGGTTAAACCGGCTAACAGCTGGTTAGACGTACCAAACAAAGGCCAAATGAGTAGACCACCTGAACCTTCTGCACCACCGGCACCAAAGGCTAGCACTAAACAGGAACCTACCGACAAAAGGGTTGCAGGTAGCGGTTTAGCCATCCACTTAATGTTATAAATTTCGCCCCACTCTTGAAAAATATAACGCTGTAAACGCAGGCCTGTGTCCATAGTAGTACCGGCAAACAAAGCAGCCATTACCGTTAACATCGTACCAGCCACAGCAATATCTAAGCCTGTGCCAGCACTTAATATATTCGCGCCGCCAGTAACAAAGGCTTGTACACCACCTTGGCCAAAGGAATGGTAGATGCCCTGCCAATCGGCAAAGGTTGCAAAGCCTGCAGTTGCAGCAATGATGGCGGCTAAAGCTAGTGCACCTTCACCGGTAGCACCAAAGTAACCAACAAAACGTGCATCGGTTTCTTTATTTAACTGTTTGGAAGTTGTGCCTGAGGCAACTAAACCGTGGAAACCAGAAATAGCACCACAGGCAATGGTTACAAAGAGCAAGGGAATCATCGAAGGCGTTCCAGCGGGAACATCCATATTAATCATGGGTGCAACCACAGTTGGGTTAGCCACTAAAATGGCACCATAAAGTGCAATTAAGCCAACAAATAACTGTAAGCCGTTAATGTAGTCACGGGGTTGTAACAGCACCCATACAGGTAAAAGTGAAGCTATGGCTGCATAGGCAAAAAGAATGAGTATCCAAGCAGCACTTGGCGATAAACCTATAACACCCTCTGCAGGTAAAGCTAGAGGTACATCAGGCCCAATATAAATAAGCGCATAAAGTGCAATTACGCCTAATAAAGATACCAGTGGCAGACTGATTTTAGCGCGGTAAATCGCTTGGCCTATAATTAGCGCTACAATAATAGCGCCCCAGACAGGAACAACTGCACTTGGGTTGTTTATGAGTAGGCGAGCAATTACTACACCAAAGACAGCGTTTACCATTAATAAAACTAAGAAGATAACAATAGAGAAGATAGCCCGTGCACGCGTACCTACAACTTCTCCCGTTAAAGTACCCACCGATTTAGCACGATTCCGCACACTGGCCCAAATGGCACCAAAGTCGTGAATACCGGCAAAGAAGATGGTGCCAAAAGTGACCCATAAAAAAGCGGGTAACCAGCCCCAAATAACGGCAATGGCTGGCCCTACAATAGGTGCTGCACCAGCAACTGAGGTAAAGTGATGCCCCCACAATACAAACTTGTTGGTAGGCACAAAGTCGACCCCATCTTCAAACTCATGGGCCGGAGTAATAAAAGTATCGCTTAGCTTGAATACAACAAGTGCAAGGAATTTTGAATAAACAAAAAAACCTAATGCCATGCCACCAAGCCCTAAAAGCATTAAGACTATTGAGCTCATAGGTTGTTTACCTCATGATATTTATTGATTTAAAATAACATTGACTTAAGTCATAGATACTCGCCCGAACAACTAAAAAAGGCAAGCCTAGACTAAAGTATCGACTTCTAAAGCAATTTAAGGTTATACCTAAGTATAATTAAACTATCAATCAGATAAGCTAGTGAGTTACTTTATTTAAAAGCCTGCAACTTAAACTCATTACAACTTAACCAATAGCCCTTTAGGAACAATCACTTGCCGAACAACAATCCAACCCAACCCCTACCCCTTTCTACTCCAGGACGTAACCTTTTACGCTTAACGCTAGTGCGTGGCATTACTTGGACAGGCTTTTTAGGTGGGATAATTTTTGGGCTGGAAGTTCTAAATTTCAAGTTACAAGTTATTGCTGTTTTTTCCGTTATTCTTGCCATGGCCTTAGTTAACTTACTGACTTGGTGGCGACTTAGCTGGCCTGGCCCTGTAACAGATACAGAATACCTTTTGCATCTATTAGCTGATGTAGCAGGGTTAAGCCTACTATTTTATTTTACCGGTGGTGCAAACAACCCTTTTATTTCTTATTTTTTAGTTCCTCTAACCATTTCTGCAGCCACTCTACCTTGGCGTTCAACTTGGATTATTGCTGCTTATATTTTATTAGCCTACCCACTACTCATGCTTTTTCATCACCCTGTTCCTCAACTAGCCCAGCCTGCAAGCAGTAGCCCACTTAACCTTCACCTGTTAGGCAGGTGGGTAAATTTTGTTTTAAGTACCAGCTTAATTACGGTCTTTGTTTTTAAAATGGCGCAATCTTTACGCCAGCGAGACGCTGATTTATCTCAGACACGCGAACATGCCTTGCGCGATGAGCAAATTATGGCAGTGGCAACCCAAGCGGCTGGTACAGCACATGAGCTAGGCACTCCCCTTTCCACTATGGCCGTTATATTAAAAGAGTTAAGTAACGAGCATAAAAACAATCCCCAGCTAAGTGAAGACTTGGCTTTATTACGTAACCAAGTAGACACCTGCAAGGTAACTCTCCAATCGCTAGTAAGTAATGCTGACCGTAGCAAACTATTAAACCCTGCATGCAAACCCTTAAAAAGCTTTTGCAAACAAGTGCTAGAGCACTGGGAAGTATTACGCCCTGATGTACGTTATTGCATAGATTGGCCAGATAACAATCAGGATGAACCCCGTATTTCTGATGACATTACCCTACAGCAAGCATTAATTAATCTATTAAATAATGCCGCTGATGCAAGCAGTGAACCCGTTAATATCATTATTCACTGGACAGCCCAAGAAGCACAAATTGATATTCATGACCAAGGGCCAGGGATTCCAATGGAAATAGCTGAGCGTTTAGGGCAAACCTTTTTGTCAACTAAAAGTAAAGGCCTAGGCTTGGGGCTATTTTTAACTCATGCCACAATTAATCGACTTGGTGGCACCGTACAGCTGTATAATCACAAACACGGTGGAACCTTGACGGAAGTCAGAATCCCAGTTAAATCAGTTTTACCCAAGACAGGAAAGCAGGAGAAGTAGTTTAATGTGTAGTGATGAACACCAGGATGAAAACACACGAATTTTAATCATTGATGATGATGAGATTTTTACTCATGTTTTACATCGCGCCTTTATAAAAAGAGGGTATGAGGTAGAAGTTGCCGCTGATGAAGCGCAAGCCTTAGAAAAAACCCACGCCTTTGAACCCGACTTAATTAGTTTAGATTTAAAGCTAGAGAGCAGCTCAGGTTTAAACCTTCTACCTCAGTTGGTTGAAGCATCACCACAGTCTAAAATTGTGGTGCTAACCGGTTATTCCAGCATAGCGACAGCAGTAGAAGCCATAAAGCTAGGTGCCGTTAACTACCTTTGCAAGCCTGCTGATGCTGATGAAATTCTTGCTGCCTTCCAAAAACAAGAAGGCAATCCCGACACGCCACTAGCAGAACAGCCCATGTCGGTTAACCGCCTTACTTGGGAACACATACAAAAAGTGCTACATGAGAATGATGGTAATATTTCTGCTACTGCCCGTGCTTTGGGTATGCACCGTCGTACTTTACAGCGCAAGTTACAAAAACGGCCAGTAAGGCGCTAACCGCTTTAGTTAATTAAGCTTCATCTAGGTATTTTTTAGGGTCAAAAGCTCTTACCCAATCGGGCAGATAGGCAGTTAAACCGCTAATAATCATGCCATTTACCACGGCTTCTGGTGGCAAGGTTAGTGGTAAAAATAAGAAATAATTTTGTGCTAGGTGACTAAACTGATAGCTAGAAGTGTAAAACCAAGTAATGGCTATCACTAGTAAACCCGTACTAAGAACAGCTAATACACTGCCTAAACCTGCAGCAACCAACACAAAAATAAAATAGTTGGCTGGTAGTTTCCACTCCACAAAACGCCACACCCAATGACTAACAAAAACGGGTAAAACACAAATCAGCAACGCATTAACGCCAAACATATCCCAGCTTGCTTTGCCGGTTAAAGTTACACTGACCAGTGCAATGCTAGTAGCAATTAACGCCATAGGCCAATAAAACATCAGCGTTAAACTGGTAGCTAAAATAAGATGAATAGCTACTTGTGAACTAATACCTGCGCGCATTTGCCATAAAAAAGCGACTAAAACAATGCTACCTAAAAAAAGGTGCTGCAAACCCTTTTCTCTTAATAGAATTCGCCAAGGCACCTGCCACAAAGCAACAATTAAAAAAAGAAGGTAAATAACCCAAGCAACCCACCCTAAGGTTTCAGGGTAGAGGCTGGAAGAAAAGCTCATTGATTACTCCTTAAAACAGTAAAGAACATATATCTACAATTAGCTAAACTATAGCACTTGCGGATACAGTAGCTTGAAAGGATAATCCTTAACCTTAAAATCCCAACAAAAATAAATTAAAGCTAATTCTAGCTTAACAAAACTTCTAAATCGCGGCTTCATAACAATAAAGATCTCCGTGCTACTTTTAACTTAAACCATTCGTTTTTATGGAGATCTTACTCGTATGCAGCTCTTGCTCAGACAGCTAACAATAAATTTACGTCTATGGCTAATTTTAGCCTTTGCTTTACTCGCAATAGGTTTAGTCAGCTTTCTTGCTATGAAGCAAGAGCGCGACGCTATTCTAAACCAAAAAAACCTTCAGCTTAAGCAGCTGCTCGAGCTAAGCCACAATACGCTAGAGCATTTTCACCAACAAACACAAAACGGCCAACTCACTCCTAACGAAGCACAAAGCAAAGCCTTTGCGATTATTAAAGAGTTTCGCTTTACTAATGGTCAAGATAAAGACTATTTTTCTATTTTTGACAAACAGGGCCTAGCAGTTATGCACCCTAATGCCTCTATAGAAAACACCAACATGCTAAACACCAAGGATGTAGAGGGCTTTGCGTTTATTCAAGATATTTTAAATAAAGCTGCATCTGCCAGTCAGGGTTACACTTCTTACACTTGGGAAAAACCAGGTTTTTCAGACCCTGTTGCTAAACTTGCAGGCTACCAAACCTTTGAGCCTTGGGGGCTAGTCATTGTTAATGGTGTGTATCTAGACACTATGAGCACTTTATTATGGCACCATGCTATGAAGCTTTTTGTTAGCTTTATAGTGGCGGGCTTAGTTATGGCTGGCTTAATTTTAGTAGTTATTAGCTCTATTAAACGCCCCTTAAATGCCATGCGTAAAGAAATGTTTAATATTGCAGAAGGTGATGGCAACTTAACTCATAGACTTCCCTTAGATGGTAATGATGAGTTAACACAAATAAATCGCGCTTTTAATCGCTTTATTGGTAAAATTCAAGAGCTAGTGCAGCAAACACATCAGTCATCTTTATCCGTTTCTGCCGCTGCTGAAGAACTTTCTGCTGTAACACAACAAAGCTCACAAACCGTTCACCAACAAAGCCAAGAAACAGACCAAGTGGCAACAGCCATGAACGAAATGACTGCTACTGTTCAAGAAGTAGCAACCAATGCAACACAAGCTGCTGGTGCAGCACGTGAGGCGACTGAGCAAGCACAAAAAGGCCAGACGCGTTTAAATGCAACTTTAAGAACCTTGGCCGACTTAGATGAGAGCATTGAGGAAACAGCAGTCACACTTGACCGCTTAAAAGAAGGTACAGAAAACATCGGTATTATTATGGATGTTATTAGTTCAGTTGCAGAACAAACCAACCTTTTAGCACTCAACGCAGCCATTGAAGCCGCACGTGCAGGCGAACATGGTCGAGGTTTTGCCGTTGTTGCTGATGAAGTCCGAGGTTTAGCGGCTCGTACTCAAGAAAGCACTACCGAGATTCATGAAACAATTGAGCGTTTAGTTAAAGAAGCAAGTGAATCTTATACAGCCATGTCTGAAAGCCGTAAAAAAGCCGCTGAAACAGTAAACCATGCCAAAGAAACTTCAGCAGCATTAGACCAGGTGGGTGAGGCAATTCATTTAATTGCTGATATGAACATTCAAATTGCCAGTGCTGCAGAACAGCAAGCCGCAGTAGCAGATGAAATAAACCGCAATGTGGTGAATATTAATGAGCTTTCTAGTCAAACGAAAGAAGGTTCTGAACACACAACCCAAGCTAGCCACGATTTAGCACGTTTAGCAGAAACACTAAACGATCAAGTAAGTCAGTTTAAAACTTAACCGTTTTTATTTAACACTTCATGAGCTGTTTCTAATAAGACTCAGCTCATGATTTTATTACGCCCAGCCTCTTTAGCTAGATACAACTTTTGGTCTACCAAAGAAAGCATATTATCAACGGTTATACCTTGCTTAGCTTCTACTACACCGGCACTTACCGTTTGTTTTATACCTTCTTCAAATAACTGTTTTTCTAAAGCCAAGCGAATTTTTTCAACAACCAAACAAGCTTGCTGTTTATTAGTTTCTGGACAAATCAGTAGAAATTCTTCACCACCCCAACGACCAAACATATCTGTTGATCGGGTATTTTTTTTGACCAATTCAACAAAGGTTTGTAGCACTTTATCACCAACCTGATGCCCAAAATTATCATTAACCTTTTTAAAAAAATCTAAATCAAATAAAGCTATCGACATAGGTCGCTTATGCCTTAGTGCTAGCGCCAGTTGATCACTCAACGCTTTATCTAAGAAATGGCGATTGTAAGCGCCCGTCAGTTTATCGGTAATTGAGACTTTTTCTAACTGGGCATTTTTTTCTTTTAGTGCTAGTTCTGCTTTCTTTAATTTACAGTTCGCTACTCGAATGCGTTGATTCAGCTTAAATAAATGCAAGGTGTAATAGCAGAGCAGTAGCATAACTAAGCCTAGCCCAATAAATGGTGGTAAAAATTTGCTCCAAGGAAAACCTTTTTCTACCTCTAAGGTAACCCAGCTATCATAAATACTGGTGTGCTGCTGCCTTGAAATATGCGCTAGTGCTTTAGCTAAAATAGATTTAAGTACTAGTTGATCTTTTTGTACAGCCATAGATAAATCAAAAGAATAGGGTGTTTGACCGGAAATTTTTAAGTTTGCCAAACCCTGTGTACGTATTAAATAACTAGCAACAGCAAGGTTATCAATAAATGCGTCAACCTCACCTGCGGCTACAGCTTTTAATGCTTCTATGGCACTGTCTCTTAAATCGAGTTGAATCAACGGATGGTTTTTTTCTAGCATTTCATGTGATGCATAGCCTTTTACTACAGCTACTCGCCTACCATTCAACTCACTCATGTTAGAAATAAAGCTAACCTGATTATCCGTCACTATAATCATCGGAGAACGTATATAAGGCTGTGTAAAGTTCAAATACCTTCTACGTTCTGGGGTATTGGTAATGGCTGGAAAAAAATCTATACCGCCTGCTTTGGCTTCATCCAAGGTTTCTGGCCAACTAAGCTGGTCTTGAATTTTAAACTTGAGCTGCAATAGCTCCTCTAGTAGTTTTATGTAATCTCTACTAATACCCTGCAAGGCTGCATCGTTAGTATCTAGGTACTCAAAAGGTGGCCAGTTACGATCTATACCAACTTTTAAAATGGGGTTAGAAGCCAAAAACGCTCTTTCTTCTGGGCTTAAATTTAGCTCTTTATTTGGCTGACTATCAAAAACAAGTCGCCCAACACTCTGTTCTAACTCTGATTGGGTTAATTCTGTATTAATTATTTTTGTTTTGGCTAAGAGAGCAAGCATATACTCTAGCCTGCCTTCAACTAAAGTACCTAACTCTGTGGTATGCCTTGCAATTAAGGGTTCTAAACCTTGAGCTTCTGCCATCAAAGCTTTGGCAGTTTTATTTTGGGTGTTATATTTTTCAAGAATTAAGTTAACTATTTCTTCTTTGTTATCTAAGGCATATTCCCAGCCACGCAAAACGGCACGCTTTAGGGCAGCAACTCTTAGTGGGTTTTCTTCTGCTTCTTTACTGGACGTAATTAAAATATCACCATAGAAATCCATTCCGTAGTGCTTAGGGTCTATAACATTCACTGAGTAACCCATTTCTCTGAGAAGGTAGGGTTCATTAGTGCTGTAAGCGGCTATGGCATCTACTTCACCGTTAATTAGGCGATTAATTCGATTTTTAAGCTGATCACGAATCAAACCTTGTTCTAGCACGCCTTGTTCAGCCAGCATAGCCAATAAAGAAATGCCATCGGTATCATTGTCATAGAAGGCTAAGCGGCGACCAACTAGGTCTTTAGGGCGGGTAATATTTGAAGTACCTAAGCTAATTAAAACATTAGGTGAGTGCTGAAAAATAGGTGCAACTAAAACAATGCCATTCCTTTTTAGATGATCTAAAAGCACTATGGAATCTGTTACACCATAATGAGCCTTACCTTCTAAGATTAGGTCAACATTACTCTGCTCCAGATCCCGCTCTTTTAGCTCTACATCTAGGCCTTCTTCAGCAAAATAACCTTGATCTAAAGCGGCATAATAACCAGCCGACTGAAACTGATGTAGCCATTTAAGCTGAATAACAACTTTTTCTGAAGCCAAGCCCATGCCACTGACTAAGAGTAGCAAGTAAAGGCAAGTCGATATTTTAGTGGCCAACTTCTGAGCTGTACTTTTGTTCATGCTTAATGTGCCTTCATCTTCATTACCTACAGCATAGGGAAGGAATAGCATTATTAAAAGTACATATTTAAGTTAGAAAGACAAAAACATCAATTCCGTTTCATTTAGAAATATTAATGAAATATAACTTTACATTGGCTAGTTTATTTCACGTCGGAAGGGTGGGAGGCTATTCAGTAGTTGGCTACCATAGCGCTTGGTTAGAATGCGTCTATCTAGCAGCGTAACCCGCCCAATATCTTGCTCAGTGCGAATTAAACGACCGCAGGCTTGTACTAGGCGGATGCTGGCATCGGGTACACTAATTTGCATAAAAGGGTTGCCGCCACTGGCTTCTATCCATTCTGCTAAGGTGGCATCAACAGGGTCATCGGGTGTAGAAAAAGGCAGGCGCACTATCACCACATGCGTTAGGTATTTACCTGGCATATCAATGCCCTCGGCTAAAGAGGCTAAACCAAAAATAATGCTGGGTTTTTCTTCATCTATACGCTGACGGTGTTTTTCAATTAGTCTATTTTTAGACAGCATATCTTGGGTTAGCGTTATTTTACGCAACTGAGTTGCTAAACCGTCATACACTTCATTCATTTGTCGGCGGGAACTAAACAGCACCAAAGCTGCAACTTCTGGGTGGTCTAGGTATTCCTGCATATAGTCTAAAATAGCATCGGTGTGGGCTTCAGCTTGTGATGGGTCACACGCTTGTTTAGGCACTTCAAACACCCCTAACTCAGGGTAGTTAAAAGGGCTTTCATAGGTTTTACAAGGCGTACCAGCCGTTAATCCGGCTCTTTGGCGTAGCCTATCGAACTTGCCTAGTGCTGTAAGCGTTGCCGAGGTAAGGGTAGCACCATAGCAGCGTGACCAAAGCCGATACGCTAAATCTCCCGCCGCAGTTACTGGGCTAGCACAAAGCTCTAGGTCTTCATCACCTTCGCTTAAACTGTGTCTAACTAACCAGCGTGCTAAAGGTGCTTGGTTAGGTGGGTCTTGCTGGGCGCAAAGCATCCATAGCTGATGCGCCGACTGAGAACGAGTATGCAGCACGGCCAAAAGTGGCTGCCATTCTCCGGCGAGTTCTGCATCAATACTGGAGTTTTTTTCTGGGTCTTGCGCTTCTTTTAAGAGATTAACCAAGCTTTCTAAAATACGGCAGAGGGTAGCAAAGTGAATAACTAGCTGTTCAGAAAAAGCCTGCAAATTAGGCGATAAAACACCCTTAGGCCAACGGTGGACTGCAGGGCTTGAGTCTCTAGGAAGGGTTTCAACTAGTTCATACAGTTGGCTATAAAGTGCACCCAAGTCTCTTTCTAAAACCTCTAAGGGTGCATTCAACTGTTTAAGTAGACTAGCGGCTGTTGGGCTAGTTGCTCCTAGCTTTTTTAAAACTTCTGGCTGAGATTTTTTTAATAATCGCAACCAATTTAGAGCAGCATTAAATCTAAAGTTGGCCGCAAAATGATTTATGGCTTTATCTGGCAGGTGGTGAGCCTCATCAAACACATAATAGGTTTGTTCCGGTGGCGGTAAAATAACACCGCCACCTAAGGCTAAATCTGCTAATACCAAGTCATGGTTAGCAACGATTAAGTCTGCCTGCTCCATGGCTCGCCGCGCATTAAAAAAAGGACAAGCCCCTGTAAAATATGGGCAGCGGCGATTAGTGCAGCGTTGATGATCTGTGGTTAGCCTTTCCCACACTTCATTGGGTAGGTTTTCTTTTAGTGCGTCTCTATCACCATCCCAAGCACCAGAAGAAAGGTCTTCTGCCAATTTTTCTAATCTATCTTGTCCTGAACTGCTGGTTTGCTTCATTAGTTCTGCCTGAAACAAATCCAATGTTTCATCTTCTTCTGGCTGATTTTTGTCTAAAGCTTTAATTAATTGTGCAGTACAAACGTAGCGCCCACGCCCCTTAGCAAGAGCATAGGTAAACTTGATGCTGGTGAGCTTGGCTAGGTCGGGTAAATCACGAAGTAATAACTGTTCTTGCAGGGCTATGGTCGCCGTTGCTACAACCAGTTTTTTTTCGCGCGCTTGTGCAATGGGTAGGGTTGCTAGCAGGTAGGCAAGGGTTTTTCCTGTGCCTGTACCTGCTTCTATAGCAATAAGTTGTTGTTGGCTTGTACGCCTGCCCTCATCATCTTCGGTGATGGCAGCAAAACTTTTGGCAATGTCGGCAATCATGTGTGCTTGACCACGACGCGCCTTGGCTCCTCTACCGGCTAAGAAGTCTCGATAGGCTTGCTGAATTTGTGCCTGCCACTGAGGATTCATGCCTCTTCTTTTAACAGCTCATCAGGGGGATAAACACAAGGCAACTTATTCTTAGTTAGCCCTTCAATTGCTGGTAAAGCAAAAGCGTCTTCTTCGCCTATAAAGCTAATGGAAGTACCTAGTGCACCGGCTCGACCTGTACGACCAATGCGGTGAACATAGTCTTGCGGGTCTTCTGGAAGGTTGTAGTTAATGACATGACTAATATCATCAATATGAATACCCCGACCTGCCACATCGGTAGCTACTAGTACTTCTATACGTCCAGAACGGAAGTTTTCTAAAGTGGTAATGCGTTTTCTTTGTTCTACTTCGCCTGACAGCATATCAACGTTAATGCCTGCTTTTTTAAGTGCTTCATAAACTTTGCGGGTTGCATCGCGGCGGTTAGCAAAAACTAATACCTTGGTTAAGCCCCAATGTTTAATTAAGCGAGTTAAAAGTGCTGTTTTGTCGGTATCAGCCACTAAAAAAGCATGTTGTTCAATATTGTCTGACGCTTGAATTTTGGTAGCAATTTCAACCGTTTGTGGTGCTATAGTCCACTGATCTGCTAAATTCATTATGTCTTGGGTGAAGGTTGCCGAGAACAATAAGGTTTGACGTTGTTCTTTATTGGGTGTGGCACGAATAATGCGCTTCACATCAGGGATAAAGCCCATGTCTAACATGCGGTCGGCTTCATCTAATACCAGGACTTCAACCTCACGCAAATCAACATCGCGCTTGCTGTGGAAATCGAGTAGTCGCCCGGGAGTTGCAACCAGCAGGTCTATCTTTTCACCCCTTAGCTGATCACGCTGCTTAACGTAATCCATACCACCCACTACTGAAAGTAGTTTAAAGGGTGTGTAGCGCATGAGTGTTTCGGCATCTTTACAAATTTGAATTACTAGCTCACGGGTAGGCGCTAAAATTAATGCTCTAGGTGCACCTATTTTTTGTCCTGCTGGTACTTCTTCTTCTAACAAATAGGTAAGAATAGCGATTAAAAAGGCGGCTGTTTTACCCGTACCTGTTTGTGCTTTACCAATTAAATCTATGCCATGCAGGGTATAAAATAAAGATTGAGCTTGAATGGGCGTACAGTAATCAAACCCTTGCTCACTTATTGCACGTAGTAACGCATTAGGCAGCTTTAAATCTTGGAAGCGTAGTTTGCCTTCCATTGCGGCAACCTGATGGTCTTTTGGATTCCAGTCGGCCATAAAATCTTTTCCTTGTTGCTGACTAGTAGGTGTATTTGGAGCAACACGGGATGCGTTAGGACGACGTTTCGACGGGCTTCTGCGGCGACGGCGCTTATTGGTAGGACTTTTTGATCCGGACGGGGCGGCAGGGGTATTTGTCAAAACACAACCTCAACTAAATAGGTAAAAATAACTAACTTCCTTATAAGGCGAGCTATCATAACAACTTTTTAGCTAGCCTCCTAACAGGGTTTATTTTGCCTGCTGTAATTCACGCACTTCTTCCATTAAACGTGTGACTCGGCTGACTAGCTGTCCACGGCTAGCTTCAAGCGAGGCCAATATTTCTTCTTGTTCAACCAGCTTGGCTTGCAAATCATCTGGCAGTATTTGGCTAACTTTGGTGCTTAAATCTGTTAGCTGTTTTTGTAAAGTTGCTAGCTGTTTACCCTGGTCTTGATCACGTAAGCGTTGGTCTAGGGTACTAGTGTTTAGACTAACCTCTGTTAGGCGTTGGTTGACTACAACTAACTGCTGGTTTAATTCTTTAATCTGAACATTAAGTTCATCGCTATTTTTTTTCAGATTAGCCGCTAAGTTTTTATTTTGCTCTACTGCTGAATTACTGGCGGCAAGGCTAGTGGCTAGCTGTTGCTCTATTTTACTTAGGTTTTTGTCTAGCGTTTTAGTTTGGTTTTCTAATGCGCTGATTGCAGGTCGGTTAGTACGATAAGCCACTTTCCATAGTTTGTCGTTTTCTGACCAGAGTTCAGTTATTTCAGCTTTTGCTTCTACCAATTTTTCATTAAAGCTACTACCAGCGGTGGATAAATCTTCGCCTGTTTCAGAAAGGCGTATTTCCAGCTCTTGAATTCGTTCTGCTAACACCTGCATCGACGCTTGCTGCTGTTGAGCTTCCAGGTATTGCCAAGCCAATAATCCTAAAGCCACTAGCGCAAGTAAAATGGCTAACCAGCTTTTAAAGGAACTACCGCTTTGACTGGGGCTAGCAGCCTCACTTGAAATCTGCTTGCTAGTGCTAGGCCCATTGTTTATATGGCCTTTACTGGCTTTAGGCGTATCAGCTTCAGATTGATTCATTTCAGGTTTAGCCTTAGCTGCAGGTTGCGCTTCTTCTATTTCTAAGCGAGGTTCTTTACGGTTAGGCATAACTCAATTCACCAGTGGTTGTACTCTGTTAAAAAACTTTTATCTATTTTGCCAAGAACTACTGCTACTAGCCACAGCAACACTTTAAAGAAAATAGTTTATCCTTTATTTATCAATCTAGGTATAACCAACTAAAAAGCTCGGGTTTGTCAGATCTGCAAGTGAATGTTACTATTCATCTGTTGATTGATTTGTATCAGCACCCCTTGAAATTTGCTGATACTGACACCATCTAATAGTTATAACCACACTTGATGAGCAATAAAAAGGAGATTCACCATGGCTTTTGAACTACCAGCACTACCTTTTGCAAAAGATGCGCTTCAGCCGCACATTTCTTCAGAAACACTAGACTTCCACCATGGCAAGCACCATCAAACCTACGTTACTAAGTTAAACGAACTAGTACCAGGTACTGAGTTTGAAGGCAAAAGCCTAGAAGATATCATTAAGTCTGCACCTGCTGGCCCTGTATTTAACAATGCGGCTCAAGTTTGGAACCATACTTTTTACTGGAATAGCCTAAGCCCTAAGGGTGGCGGTGCTGCAACTGGCGCTATTGCAGATGCAATTAACGCTAAATGGGGTTCTTTTGCTGAGTTCCAAAAAGAATTTGATAACAAAGCAGTGAATAACTTTGGTGCATCTTGGACTTGGCTGGTAAAAAATGCAGCGGGCGAACTAGAAATCGTTAACACTTCTAACGCTGGCACACCTATGACTGAAGGTCACACTGCACTACTTACAGTAGACCTATGGGAACACGCTTATTACATCGACTACCGTAATGCGCGTCCTAAGTACCTAGAAGCTTTCTGGGCACTGGTTAACTGGGACTTTGTTAACCAGAACTTTGCTGGTTAATTTTAGCGCCTAAGATTAAAACCCCAACGCAATGTTGGGGTTTTTTTTGGCTATAAAATACTAGCTAATCAATTAAATGCTGATGCATTAAGTCTAGCCCACGAGTAAGTTCTGAGCCTAACAAACGCTCTGGATAGGTTTCTAAATTACCCAATTCACAGATTACCCGCTCTCGCCCTTCTCCCCAACCCTCAATATCAAACCCAAAACGTCGCCAAAAATTTCGTCTGGCTGCTAAGGGTTCAAGTACAAGGGATTGTGGTGCCTTTAAACGACCGGTCACTATTGCTGTTTCTGGCAGCACATTACTTAACGTGTTAATTAGGGTATTTACAAGAAAACTAGAAACGCCCTGCCCTGACAAGGGGTTGGCATTTTCTAAATCAATAAGAGGTTGCGTTCCGACTAGGTCAAGAATTTTAATTTGCTGATCAGCAGTTAAAGTTAAGCTCATTCTTGCTCGGTGCACCTGCCCATTAAGCTTAGCTGCAAAGTTCAAACCTAGCTCTGATCGCTTAATATCCGTATAAAAACCTGCGCTACCTAGAGGAATAGGAACAGGTTGCTTAATACCTTCTAATAACTGCAACATACGTCGATAATTGTTATTCAATGCCGCACTCCCTGTTGATTTTACTCCAATTACTCTACTGAATGAGTAATCTAAATACTGTAAATAATGTTAGCACTAGGTAACGTTAGTTTAAAAATGCATAAAAGTGTAATGCCGCTAACTGTACTAGTAGTAAGATAGCAACGTAACCTAAATTCCAGCGGGTAAAAGCATAGGAAGACAAGCCATAACGTCCCTGCATTGCTAAATGTGTACCAGACAAAGGCGAAAGACTAACACCCAAAGCCCAAGCCATTAAAAACACTAACGCAAGCAGGTTAGGGTCTGTAACCCAAGGCGAAAACAAGCCACCAGCAGTTGCAATACTAATAACAGGGTGAACGCCCAAACCTGAAATAACCACCAAAACTAATAACAGCAGCCAAGCCTGCCAAGGTCCAAAAACATCTAACTGCAACGAAAACTCTGCCGCCTCTAGTGCCGAACCCAAACCTGCAGCTAGAACACCAGCAGCCAAAAACAAAAGGGTTTCACCTGACATACTAGGTAAAGTAATCTCAATATGTTGGCGTAAATACTGTTTAGTCTTATAACGGTAGCGCACTAGCAATAATACCAGGGTAAATAATAAAGATAATAAAGAAACCAGCGTTAAAACTGGAATGTCTTCTTTTACTAGGTGAATACTTAACACACTAACCGCCAACACCAAGGGCAGGGTTAATGCCTGCCAATGCATAGGATAGGCAGCAGTTAACTCTGCTTCAGGCTTACGCAGTAGCAGAGAGCCAGCAATCACCAAGCCTAGCGCAGCTAACACTAAACCTACTGGCATTAGCTTCCATAAGCTTGCCCCAGGCGCACTAATTAACACTACCCCCATAGAGGCAAAAAAGGGTGACCAATGAGCTGCTAGGGTAAAACCACGTGTAATGACCAAGGCCTGCAAGGGTGTTAAACCCTGCTTGGCAGCTAACCTATCTGCCATAATAATCATTGCAGAAAAGTTAATAACGGCACCAAATGCATGTACACCCAAAAGGGTTTTCCAAAGTGCCGTCCGACCAAGGGGAAGTTTTTCTTTTGCAGCTAGCTCGGTAATTGCTATTAGTCTTAAAAAGCTAACTGATAGCAGCATACTAATTAGCCCTTGGTTGCCTTCCAGTGCTTTTAGCCACCAGAGCACCTTTCCTTCTTGAAACTGCCCATAAACTAAGCCAGCAGTGCCTAAAGCAAACATAATTAGCACTTGGACTCTTTGTAATGGCAGTAGGCGGGTAAACATACGGCTGGCCGCAAACCAAGCAAAACACCCAGCTAAGCTGGCTAAGTAAGGCCAACCAAAACTAGCTAGCAAGGCTAGAAGTAGCATTGCCAAGAGGCTATAGCCTGTTAGTGGATCAGCTTTCAACATTAGTCTTGCGGTGGGGTAAGTTTTTGCATAGCCGTTTGAAGTTGGTCAGCTAACCCTTGTCTGGCTTCAGTGGCTGCGCGTGTTATCGCAAAGGAAAAACCTTTGGCATCGGCATTGCCATGACTTTTAACCACACAGCCCTGTAAACCAAGGAAGCTACCGCCATTATAGCGTACAGGATCCATTTGTTGTTTAAGCTGTCGCAAAAGCGGACGAGCCATTAAACCAACAAGACGACTGTAAAGATTTTTATGGAATAAACCCTGAATTTGACCTGATAAGTAACGCGCTAAGCCTTCACTGGTTTTTAAAGCAATATTGCCGGTAAAACCATCACAAACCACTAGATCAACTTCACCACTAAAAATTTTGTCACCTTCGACATAACCAACATAGTTAAGGCTAGCGTCTTCTTCTATTAACTGTGCCGCAGCTTTTACCAAGCTATTACCTTTAATCGCTTCATGCCCCACATTAAGGAGAGCAACGCTGGGTTTAGCCTTACCTTCAATACTATTCACCATCACCGAACCCATTAGAGCAAACTGCAACAAGTGCTCGGGTTGGCAGTCGATATTAGCACCTAAATCCAGTAGGTAGCTTCGACCCTTATAGGTTGGAATGGCTGTACTAATTGCAGGCCTTTCTATGCCCGGTAGCATTCCTAAATAATGGCGGCTAATTAACATTAAAGCACCCGTGTTGCCACCGCTCACCACTGCCTGGCACTGGCCTTCAGCAACTAGCTTAACAGCAAGGTGCATAGAGGAGTTTTTACGGCTACGCAGGACAGAAGCAGGCGCTTCATCCATACCTATGGCATCATCACTAGCTAACAAATGAATGCGCTCAGCAAATTCACTACTTAAGTGATGCTGTAGAAGAAGGGTTTGAAGTTGTTCTTTTTTACCAACAAGGGTAACGCTTAGGAGGGGGTCTTGCAGTAGGGCTAATAACACACCGGCGATATTAGTACGGGGACCTAAGTCCCCGCCCATAGCATCTATAGCTAGGTTAATCTGCACAACAATTACCCGTGCAGATCAATACTTAATCTTCGTCTTTATTAATAACTTGCTTGCCACGGTAAAAGCCTTCTGCAGTCACATGGTGACGGCGGTGAACTTCACCAGTTGTTGCATCAACAGCAAGTGCTGGAGCGGTTAGAGAATCGTGTGCACGACGCATGCCACGTGCAGAACGGGTTTTTTTAGATTTTTGGACAGCCATGATTTACTCCCAGGTTTACTAAGCCAAACTTAAACATTCATTGCCCGGATTTAAGTGATTTTTTCAAATCAGCCAGAGCACTAAAAGGGTTGTGTTTCTTTGTAGATACTTGAACTTCAGGCTGCTGCTCAGTGAGCTGACCTGGAACCTTACAACTACCCTCTGGATGGTAAGCCACCAAAGGTAAGGCTAGGATCAATTCATCTTCTAAAGCAGGCAGAAGGTCGAGTGTCTCATTTTCTATGAATACCGGCTCGTGCGTTCGTGGCAAGTTAACTGCCGCTTCTTCGCTGGTCACCAGTCCCCACAGGAATTCGCTCTCAAGTGTCTGACTTACTGCTTCCAGACAACGCTGGCATTCCAGTGTCACTTCACCCTTAACTTTTCCTTGAACTTGCAACAGGCGGTGTTGGCCTAAGCTGAAGTGCAACTCATAATGAGCCTTACCTTCAGCACTCACTAACATTTCCTGCAGCCTTTGCATGTCTTGCATGGGCACATCAACACTGATTGCACCTTCTGCAGTACATAGCTTCCAAGGATCCAGCGGGTGACGCAAGTATTCGTTTTGCATAAAATTCAAGCGCGTAATAATAGAGTGACTTAAGCTAAGTGTCAAAGCACAAAGACACTTCAGCGCAAAAACTAACAGGGCAAGCCTGTAAAGGCGACTATTCTATGCTTTCATAGAGCACAAGTCACCTTTATTCCAGCTTAAGCTTCTTTACTTTTAACTAGGTTTTTCTTTCCAAAGAGCTTTTGTACAACGACAAAGAACAAAGGAATAAAGAAAATACCTAAGAAAGTACCAATTAACATACCGCCAAGTACACCTGTACCTATGGCACGCTGCGCACCAGAACCTGCACCTGTTGCTATAGCTAAAGGCAAGACACCTAAACCAAAGGCAAGCGAAGTCATAATAATGGGACGTAGACGGTCTTTAACTGCACTTAGGGTTGCTTCAATTAGCTCCATACCCTGCTCTAAATTAGCCTTAGCAAACTCAACAATAAGAATCGCGTTTTTACTGGTTAAGCCTACCGTTGCTAACATGGCTACTTGGAAATAAATATCTTGCTCCATACCACGCGCAGTATTGGCTAGCACAGTACCTAGAATACCTAGCGGTGCCACTAGCATAACTGCAGTAGGCACTATCCAGCTTTCATAAAGTGCTGCCAAACAAAGGAATACAACGAGCAAGGATAAGGCATAAAGCAAGGGTGCTTGAGAACCTGCTTCACGCTCTTGATAAGACAAACCACTCCAATCCACACTAAATCCTGCCGGTAACTGCCTTACTAAACGCTCAACCTCTGCCATGGCTTCACCTGAACTAACCCCAGGTGCTGCTTCACCCTGTACTTCCATAGCGGCTATGCCATTGAAGCGTTCTAAACGGGGTGAACCATAATCCCAACGTGTAGAAGCAAAGGCTGCAAAAGGTACCATCTCACCTTGATTGTTTTTAACCGACCAAAGCAAAAGGTCTTCAGGCGACATACGGAATTCGGCTTCTGCTTGCATATAAACACGCTTAACACGGCCTCTATCAATAAAGTCATCTATATAAGCACCACCCCAAGCCGTTGAAAGGGTTGCGTTGATTTCTGCCATAGATAAACCCAAAGCAGAAGCGCGTGCGGTATCTATATCAATTCTAAATTGTGGTGTGTCTTCCTGACCATTAGGCCTTACACGTGTTAGCAATTCACTTTGGTTAGCCATACCTAACAGCTGATTACGCGCATTTAACAAGCCTTCATGCCCCTGCCCAGCATTGTCTTTTAAGAAGAAACTAAAACCTGCTGCAACACCCAATTCAGGCATAGCTGGTGGTGGGAAGGTAAAGGCAATGGCATCTTTCAAACCTTGCCATGCACCCATAGCACGCCCGGCAACTGCACCTGCAGCCGTTTGGGGTGTAGTACGCTCTGACCAGTCTTTAAGCTTAACAAAAGCAATACCAGCATTTTGACCTACACCGCTGAAACTAAAGCCTTGAATAGTGAACACTGACTTAACACTGTCTGGCTCATTATTCATAAAGTGGTCTTCTAGCTTATAAATGCTTTCCATGGTGCGTTCTTGTGTTGCACCAACGGGGGCAATAATCTGTGAAATAAGCACACCCTGATCTTCTGGCGGTAAGAAGGAGCTAGGTAGACGAATAAACATCCAACCCATAAATACCACTAACAAAGCAAATACCAGCATAAAACGCGCAGGACGAACCAGCATACCTTTCACACCACGACGGTAGGTAGCACTACTGCGCTCAAAGTTACGGTTAAACCAGCCAAAGAAGCCTTTCTTTTCGTGTTCATCGCCTTTTTTAATGGGCTTTAACATGGTGGCACAGAGGGCTGGTGTTAAGACAATAGCAACCAGTACCGACAAACCCATAGCTGAAACAATGGTGGCGGAGAACTGACGGTAAATAACCCCAGTCGACCCCGTCATAAAGGCCATGGGTACAAATACGGCCGATAAAACTAAGCCAATACCTACCAGTGCACCAGTAATTTGATCCATCGATTTTCGTGTAGCTTCCAAAGGCGACAAGCCCTCTTCAGCCATAATCCTTTCCACGTTTTCTACAACAACGATGGCATCATCAACCAGCAAACCTATGGCTAGCACCATGGCAAACATGGTAAGCATGTTAATAGAGAAGCCTAAGCTTGCAAGTATCCCAAAGGTACCTAAAAGAACGACAGGTACTGCAATAGTAGGAATGATCGTGGCACGTATATTCTGTAAGAAAAGGTACATAACCAGGAATACTAGTACGATAGCTTCTACCAGAGTGGTGAAAACCCCTTTAATAGAAACACGTACAAAAGGCGTGGTATCAAAAGGAATAACCACTTCTAAACCTTCAGGAAAGAAAGGTTTTAGCTCTTCCATTAACTTAGCAACGTTATCAGAGGTAGAAAGTGCATTACCTCCAGACGACAAGGAAATAGCAACACCGCTAGCGGCTTTGCCATTATAGCGGGTTAGGTAGTCATAACTTTCAGCGCCCAATTCCACCTTGGCAATATCACCTAAATGCAGTAATGAGCCATCGGTATTAGCACGAATCACTATGTCACGAAATTCTTCAGCCGTTTGTAAACGATCCTGTGCATTAATGGTTGCGTTAAGCTGCTGACCTTCTCTTGCAGGCGTACCACCTAATTGCCCCACAGCCACCTGAGCATTTTGTGCCTTGATAGCAGCAATCACTTCATTTGTGGTTAAACGGTAGGTATCCAGTTTTTCTGGGTTAAGCCAAATACGCATGGCATACTTAGCACCAAACACCCGAACACTACCTACACCGGGAACACGGCTTAAAGGTTCAGCTAGGTTAGTACTAACATAATCTGAAATATCTGCACGGGACATTTTTCCATCACTAGAAACAAAAGCCAGTACCTGCAAGAAACCTGTACTTGATTTGTTTACCCTTACACCTTGCTGCTGCACACTTTGTGGCAACTGCGGCATAGCAACCTGTACTTGGTTTTGTACCTGCACTTGTGCAGTATCAGGGTCAGTACCATTAGCAAAGGTCAGACTAATTTGCGTTGCACCATTAGATGAACTGTTAGATGAAAAATACAGCAAACCATCTAAACCCGTTAAGTTTTGCTCTATCACCTGAGTAACTGAGTTCTCAACGACCTGCGCTGAAGCACCTGGGTAAGAAGCACGAATATCAATGGTTGGCGGCGCAATCGGTGGATACATAGAAACAGGCAGGTTTAAGGCTGCTAATCCCCCTGCCAACATAATAATAATTGCGATCACCCAAGCAAAAACAGGACGATCTATAAAAAAACGAGCCATGAAGCTACTCCTTATTCGGCCTTAACGGTGGTTACCGTTGCACCTGGGCGAATTTTTTGCAGGCCTGCAACAACAACACGATCACCTGCTTCAAGACCTGAATCGACTAACCACTGATCGCCAATGGTTTGATTAACTACTATCGTGCGGCGTTCAATTTGGTTGCTGCCATTCACTAGCATTACAAAGGTATCGCCACGCGCATCACGTGCAACGCTGCGCTGAGGTACTAGCAAGCCATTTTCACGCGTACCCATATTGATACGTGCTCTTACATACATACCCGGTAGAAGTAGGTGATCAGGGTTAGGCACTTCAGCACGTAAGGCAAAACTACCTGTGCTTTGGTTAACAGTTACATCAGCTAGTGTCATTCGACCTGGGTGAGGGTATTCACTACCATCTTCCAGCGTAATAACCACATCAACGTCTTCGGAACGAGATAAAGCGCCAGATTCAAGCTGACGCTGTAATCTTAACCATTCATTAGAAGATTGGTTAACATCAATGTACAGAGGGTCTAACTGCTGAATTGTTGTTAAAGCTTGAGGCTGATTGGCCGTAACCAAAGCACCACGTGTTACTGTGGAAATACTAATTCTGCCGCTTATCGGTGCGGTAATACGGGCATTGCTTAGTGTTACTTGACGACTTTGTACCGTTGCCTCTGCTACAGCTAGGCTTGCTTGCGCTTGCTCTAAACCAGTAATGGCATCATCGTAACCCTGCTGACTAATTGCGCCAGTAGCACGCAAGCTTTCTGCTCGCTTAGCCACACGTTGTGCAGAACTTAAAGAGGCTTTAGCACGCTGCAATGAAGCCTTAGCACTATTTAATTCGGCTAGGTATAGGGCATTGTCTAACTGGTAAAGCGGTTGACCTTCTTCAACTAGCGCCCCTTCAGTAAATAAACGCTGTTCAATTAGCCCACTGACTTGGGGGCGAACTTCTGCAATTAAAAAGGGGTGAGTACGCCCAGAAAGTTCACGATGCAAAGTTACTGCTTGTGTCTCCAGGGTTACAACAGAAACTTCTTGAGCAGGTGCAGCCATAGGGGCTGCAGCAGGGTTTTCTTGTTTATCACAACCCACTAGCAGGGCACTTGCTAGCAGAGTAACAAGAAATACAGGACGAAAAGGCATGCGCATAACAACCTCGTATAAAAATGGTGATGCCAAAAACCTGGCTATCTTATGGCAAATTAGACTGACCGTTCTATTCTACATAGATTTAAAATAAAGTAACACTAAACACTCAGATTTTTTCATTTACTTGCCTACTAATAACTCGGTGCAGCAAGCTCGATAAAAGCTGATTTAAACGCTGTTCCTAAACGTTTTTCTATTAACTGCCAAGGGTTAGGTTCTGGTGTGTAATTAACTAGACGCTCTAGGCCTAAGCTGCTTTGAAGACTAAACACTGAACCTAGGTCGTCAATGAGTCCTTGCTCTAAGGCCAGCTCACCATTCCAAACTAATCCAGAAAAAATTTGTGGGTTGTTGGCTAAACGCTCACCACGACCTTCTTTCACTCGCTGAATAAATTGCTGATGGGTTGAATCAAGAATTGTTTGCCAAAAAGCGCGCTGTTCAGTGCTCATTTCAGTAAAAGGGTCTAAAAAAGCCTTGTTTTCTCCTGAAGTAAATACCCTCCGCTCTATGCCTAAGCGCTCCATGGCTTCTTTAAAACCAAAACCACCAGAAACAACGCCTATAGAACCAACAAGGCTAGCACGATCAGCAAGAATAGTATCCGCAGCAACTGCAACGTAATAACCACCAGAGGCACCTAAGTCTTCAATAACAGCATAAACTGGCAACTGGGGATTAGCTTGCTTCAGTTTAAGAATACCCTCATAAATTTGACCAGCTTGTACTGGACTACCACCTGGGCTATTAATTCTTAACACCACAGCCTT
Organism: Marinospirillum minutulum DSM 6287; assembly: GCF_000422325.1. Lineage (GTDB taxonomy): Bacteria > Pseudomonadota > Gammaproteobacteria > Pseudomonadales > Halomonadaceae > Marinospirillum > Marinospirillum minutulum. Next base: position 650,575 of record NZ_KE383818.1, on the reverse strand, counting down.
AGCACCTGGGGCTTTAAAAGCACGTTGCGCACCTTGCAATACTTGTACCGCACTGGCGCGTCCGTCTGCTTCAATTGTTCCTTTAATGTCTACCAAGGCTAAATGCGCCCCACCAGTGTTACTCTCTTTGGCAGGTGATAAAAGCTGCTTTCCTGAACCAAAGACTAGCAATAAAACCGCCAGAGTTAATACACCACGAAAAATACCACCAATTAAACGGCCTCTTCTAGCACGGCGCTGCTCCAATAAAACTTCCTTCGCCCAGGCTTGCATCCACTGCTCTGGCTCACCTGTTTTTTTATGCTCTTCAACTGGCTTAGCTTGGCTAGTCCAAGGGTCTTGTTGCTCACTCATAGTTTTCCTACCTTAACCTGTTCAACTTTCTGCCAACTTTCTTCTAAGGGTGCTTCTATTGATAAGCGTTGTTGCGTTACAGGGTCTAAAAATTCTAATCGACGCGCATGTAAGAACATTCTTGGGATACCCGCACGACGAAAATGTTCATTAATTGTGTCTTTACCATATTTTGGGTCGCCAATTAAAGGAAAACCTGCTGAAGTAGCATGAATACGAATTTGGTGCGTTCGTCCTGTTACTGGCTCTGCTTCAATTAGCGTAAGCCCTTGTTGCTTCTTAATAATTTTGAAGCGTGTCAGGGAAGCCTTACCTTCTAGGTGTTCTGCAACCTTCATGCGGCGTTCACCTGAGGGTGAAGAAGCACGATCTATAGGGGCGTTTATTTCTTGTAAATTACTCGGCCAATCACCTAGCACCCAAGCTTGATAATACTTTCCCATGCTTTTTTCACGTAATTGATCTTGCAAAAAATTCAAAGCTTGGCGAGATTTTGCCAGCAGAATACAGCCAGAAGTATCTTTATCTAACCGATGCACTAATTCCAAAGCGGTTAGTTCAGGTCTGACCTGCCTTAAAGCTTCAATCAGCCCTATGCGTACACCGCTTCCACCATGCACAGCCAAACCAGCAGGCTTGTTAAAAACCATGATTTCTTCATTTTCAAAAAGCAATGCCTCACCTAACAACAACTCACGCAAACTCTTGCCTACTGGTGTTTGCGACGCTTTTTCTGCTAAACGTATAGGTGGCACTCTTATTGAGTCGCCTAGGTTTAAACGTGTATCTGCTTTAGCTCGTTTTTTATTAATTCTTACCTCGCCCTTACGGATAATGCGGTAGACAAGTGTTTTTGGTGCACCTTTAAGCTGGTTCAACAAATAGTTATCTAACCTTTGACCTACAGCATTGGCGGTTACTTCTAAATAACTGACTGCTAAAGGGGTGCCAGCGGGACTCGACATAAATCAAATTACCTAGGTTAGCTATTAAAAAATCAGCTCAGTATAACAAGCTTACAGGTCTTTTTCTGACTGATTGCTCAGCCCCATGACTGCTGGTATGATGCGGTGTGCGAAAAAGGGTAATACCCTCATGGAGCGCCTGCACCCATAGTAGATCTTGGTGGGCGACACGCAGGCCAGCACAAAACAAATTTTAAGAACGCCCGATGCCCTTATCAGGCAAGAAGAAACCGCGGCACAGGCTCGCGAGTTGTGAATTATTTATTTTTACCTTGTGCTAACTAGTAGAAATTGTAACGTTTCGATCCTATAAAATAGTTGTTTATGCGTAGCTCACCATTTAAGTGAGTAGTTTAAATGAAGCGAACGGTCTCTCAGGTTAAGCAGAAAACCAAAACCCCAATTGGCTTTTGGTGTAACAGCACAAAGAAACATAATGTAAACAACCCGCCATGTCTGGACTGCCAGAACATACGGAAACACCATGAAACGCATGCTAATTAATGCTACCCAGCCAGAAGAACGCCGGGTAGCGCTTGTAGACGGACAAAGACTTTACGATCTCGACATAGAATCTGGATCTAGAGAATCCAAAAAAGCCAATATTTATCGCGGACGCATTACCCGTGTTGAACCCAGCCTAGAAGCTGCCTTTGTTGACTATGGTGCTGAACGCCATGGTTTTTTACCGCTAAAAGAAATAGGTCGAGAATATTTTGCCAAAAGCCCGAGTGAAGGCCGTGGCAACATTCGTGACTTGGTAAAAGAAGGCACAGAAGTCATTGTTCAGGTAGATAAAGAAGAGCGCGGCAATAAAGGCGCTGCACTTACAACCTATGTTAGCCTAGCAGGTCGCTACCTGGTTTTAATGCCCAATAATGCGCGTGCTGGCGGCATCTCTCGCCGTATTGAAGGCGAGGAATGTACCGCCTTAAAAGATGCCATGAGCAACCTAAATGTCCCTAGTCAAATGGGCGTTATTGTTCGTACTGCGGGCATAGGCCGTATTAGTGAAGAGTTACAGTGGGACTTAGATTACCTAGTTAAAATCTGGGAATCAGTAAATCAAGCCGCACTAGAAAAACCAGCACCCTTCTTAATTTACCGTGAATCTAACGTTATTATTCGCGCCATGCGTGACTACCTACGTCAAGATATTGGTGAAGTGCTTATTGATAACCAAGAAGTTTACGACCAAGCACAAACCTTTATTCAACAGGTAATGCCTTCTTATCAGAACAAAATTAAGTTCTACCAAGACGATGTACCGCTTTTTTCTCGTTTTCAAATAGAAAGTCAAATAGAAACAGCTTTCCAGCGTGAAGTAAAACTACCTTCCGGTGGGTCCATTGTTATAGATCACACTGAAGCGCTAGTTTCTATTGATATCAACTCAGCACGTGCCACCCGTGGTAGCGATATAGAAGAAACGGCTCTACAAACTAACCTAGAAGCAGCCGATGAAGTAGCTCGTCAACTACGCCTGCGTGATATCGGTGGCCTAGTGGTTATCGACTTTATTGATATGAGTCCGATTAAAAACCAGCGTGAAGTAGAAAACCGTATGCGTGATGCGCTAAAAATTGACCGCGCCCGCGTACAAATTGGTCGTATCTCACGTTTTGGTTTGTTAGAAATGTCTCGCCAGCGCCTACGCCCATCACTAGGCGAAACCAGTGGCATGGTTTGCCCACGCTGTGAAGGTCAAGGCACCATTCGTGACGTTAAATCCATCGCACTTTCTATTCTTCGCTTAATTGAAGAAGAAGCCATGAAAGAAAATACCGCACAAATTCGTGCCGTATTGCCTGTAACCGTCGCCACCTTCTTGCTTAACGAAAAGCGCTCACCACTAAATGACATAGAAAAACGTCAAAACGTTGAAGTGCTTGTTATTCCTAATCCGGATATGCACACACCCCATTACGATGTGTTCCGTGTACGTGAAGATGAGTTAGCCGAAACAGATATTCAGGTTGCTAGTTATGAGCTAGACGTTAGCAAGAGTAACGATAAAGAACCTATTAGTAATAACGATAAAGCAACCGGTTTTGCGGAAGCAGCCGTACAAAATGTGATACGCACAACACCAGCACCTACTGAAGAACAGGCTAAAACCCTTAGTACCAGCAATAACGACCAAGCAACTACCGCAGAAAAAACTGCAAAGCCTAGTTTGGTAAATCGTTTGGTTAAACTTCTCTTTAGTAAACCAGCCACTACGACTGAAAAAACTGAAGTTAAAAAGCCAGCAGCTAACACAGCAAACCGTACAGCTACTGATAAAAAGCCTAACGAACGCACTAACCGTACTAGTCGCCCACGTGCAGAAAACAACCAACGGAACCCGCGTCAACGCACGGATAACCGTCGTACTAGTACGCGCCGTGATCGTGATGAAAGCACTAATCAGAACGATAACAACCGTCAGGAAACGCGTCAGCAAACAGCAGCAGCTCAGGATAGCAACACACCGCCTAAGCCTACACGCACTAATCCACGTAACCGCCGCCGCAATAAGGCAGTTACAGGTGATGCAGCCGTCGCACCTGATTTTGAAAAACTAAAAGCAAGTGCACAGCCTGCTGTGGAAGAAACAAATAGCAATAACCAACCAACTGCTGCACCAGTCGACAAAGCACCTGAAATTAAAACTGAAGCAGCAAGTGTTGAGCAACAAGCAACGCCCCCAGCAAAACAGCCTGAACCAAGTGCAAGTGAAGCAACAGACAATGAAGTTCAAGCAGTAGAAGAAAAACCTAAACGTGGTCGCGGTCGCCCAGCTAAGGCTGAATCAACAACTACAGAAGCAGAAGTAGCTGTTACAGAAACTAGCGTTACGCAAGAAGCTGCTACAGCGCCACTAACAACGGAAGCAACCGTTACAGAGCAACCTAAGGCTGAAACTCCAGTTGAAAGCCAAGCCCCTGCTACTGAAGAAACTAAAGTGAGCGAGGCTAAAGTTGAAGCGCCAGAAGTGCCTGTAACAGAAGCGTCTGTAACAGAAGCGCCTGTGGCTGAGCCTAGTGTAACCGCTACAGAACCAACACCTGAGCCTACCCAAGTGGAAGAAGTTGCTGCACCTAAAGAAGAAGCAAGCAACAACCCCTTCCCTCACTTGCCTGGCTACCAACCCTTACCAGGCCGAGCGCCTAACGACCCACGTGAAGTGCGCCGTCGTAAGAAGTTGGAAGAAGAATTAAAGGCTCAATAGGGTAATTAAAACCCACCAGCAGATTAACCGCTAGCCAACTACCTCTAGTTAGCGGTAACTACAGAAAACTCGCTCACAAGGCGAGTTTTTTGTTTATTTTTTTCTATAGTACTTTTCCATGCCATCCAGAATATTACGTAGCAGCTGATCTAAGCACCTTCGGTAATTTTTGTGCTCTGGGCTACGAAATAAGGCACTTAATTCATGTTTGCTCAAGGTAAACCCATTGAGTTGAAGCATTTGAAGCAAGTCTTCTGCCTGAAGATTCAGCGCAATTTTAAGTTTTCTTAATATAATATTGTTACTTAGCAGCTTTTCTGGCTCAGGTATTCCATCACCTTTAGGGCCTCGGTTTTTAATGATTAACCCATTTAAAAACCGTGCAAGCATGGCATCTTCACATAAAACAAAACCAGCTTCTTCTTCTCGTGCTAGCCAAGCTAGTAATTCCGGTTTATTAGCCTTGTAGCCACCTAGCTCAAATTTTGCCAACATCTGCTGATCACTAAAATCAAAGATATAGCGCACTCGGCGCAAAACATCGTTATTGTTAATAACTCACCCTCCTCTTCCCGTCTTTTCAATTAGCAGCTAGTTTTTTTATACAAAATATAAAGGGTCACTCTAAAAGAGTGACCCTTTATAAATATTTACATCTATAAGCCAACTAAGCTAGAAATTATTTTGCCTTAGGCATTTTAGCTTTCACTGTTTTGGCTTTAGGCTTAGCAGTAGAAGGCTGAGCTGCTTTCACTTCACTAGTCTTAGGTTCAGTAACCTTGGGCTCTTCGGCTTTAGCTTCTTCAGCTTTTGGCTTTTCTGCTTGGGCTTTTTTAGTGCCTATTACATCAGTAATTTTAAGCTTAACATAACTACCAGGCGCTGCTTCAATAACCTTTAGCTTACCCTTATTTGGGTCACGGGCAGCAACTTGGCTAGCAGGATCAGCATACTTGTTACTGGTAATCCACTCTTGCCAATCTGGCCACCAAGAGCCTTCATGCTTGTCTGCACCAGCAAACCAAGCATCAGGTGTTTCAGCGATTAGATCGTTAGTCCAGTAACCGTACTTAACTTTATTAGGTGGGTTAACTACACCAGCAATGTGGCCCGAACCAGATAAAACAAACTTAACTGGACCAGAGTGAACCTGTGCACCTGTATAAGTTGATTTCCATTTAGCGATATGGTCTTGAATAGTAGAGATAAAATAAGCCGGTGTTTTTATCTGGCTAATGTCTATCTTAACACCATCAACTTCTATGCCACCTGGTTGAATCAAGCGGTTATGCTGGTACATATTGCGTAAGTAAAACTTATGCATGGCTGCTGGCATATTAGTGCCATCAGTATTCCAGTAAAGCAGATCGAATGCAGCTGGGCGTTCACCTTTAAGGTAATTATTAATATAGAAAGACCAAAACAGGTCATTCTCACGTAGTAGATTAAAGCTAAATGCCATAACTCGGCCATCTAAATAACCGGTAGTATCTAGCTGCTTTTCCATTCCACGCAAACTTGCTTCATTAATAAATACACTGATTTCACCTGGATCTGAGAAATCTTGCAGAGTAGCCATATAGGTTACTGATTTAACGCGCTTGTCTTGCTTAGTTGCTGCTAGGTAAGCAACAGTTGAAGCAGTTAAAGTACCACCTATACAGTAAGAAAGTAGGTTTACATCTGCTTCACCTGTTTGCTCTTTAACAGCATCCATCGCTGCCAAAGTACCTTGGTTCATATACTCAGACCAACCATAATCACGCATTTCTGGACCTGGGTTAACCCAAGATATAATAAATACGCTATGACCCTGATCAGTTAACCATTTAACCAAGGAGTTGCTCTCACGCAAATCTAGAATGTAGTACTTGTTAATCCAAGGTGGAACAATCAACAAAGGGGTCTTGTATTGCTTTTCAGTCGTTGGCTGGTACTGAATTAACTGAATCAGCTTATTTTGAAAAACCACTTGACCAGGTGTAGTGGCAACATTCTCACCTAGGGTGAAAGCACTAGCATCAGTCATAGTGACATTAAGCCCTTCAGCACTTTGCTTCATATCACTACTTAACTGCTTCATTCCTTTAAGTAAATTCTGTCCACGCGTTTCTAGTGTACGGCGAATAACTTCTGGGTTAGTAAATAGAGAATTAGAAGGTGAGTGTGCATTCACTAGCTGACGAGTATAGAAGTCAACCTGTTGACGTGTATGATCTTCTAAACCTTCAACACCATTCACTACGTTTAATACACCGCGTGACTGAAGTAGGTAAGATTGCTTAATAAATTTATAAATTAAGTTTTCTGACCATTCAGGATCATTAAAACGACGATCATCTCTGGCTGGTTCAATTACCGCTTCAACATCCTTTTGACCTAAAAGCTCTCGTACAGTGTTCTGCCATAGATGCATTTGACCTTGCATTAAGCTCATCTGCTCGTCAAACATCACCATAGGGTTTGCAGCTAGCTGCTGTCCTAACTGCTGAAAGTTTTCACCCATATCGTTAAATATAGATGAAGACGTTTCACTTGTTCCGCCTTCGTTTTGGCTAATAAACTGCTGAATTACCGCTTGGTAGCGCTCATTAGCTTCTGTCATCCATTCAAACATTTCAGCGGGATCAAACAGGTTATGATCTGGTTGCTGATCATTCTTTTCTTCAGTCATTCACCATCTCCCTTTTATTTAGCTATAAAAAAAGAGGCACGCAGCCCCTTTTTTAACTTATTTTAACACTCTAAAGCGTTAAAACTAGTTGGATTTCTTACTTAGCAGGCTTAGCTGCAGCAGGCTTAGCTGCTTTGTCTTCAGAGGTTTTACTGAAAGCTTGAGCACGTGACTCTTCCATAATTTTTTCAATTTCACCTTTGAATTCCATGCTCATGTCAGCCATAGTTTTAGCATCTTCAAGCACTTTCTTGCTAAGTGAGCTCATCATTTCAGCTTGTGATGCGCTGTAATCACGAACACCGTCAGCATCTTTAACAGCAGTAGCTTGCTTCATCTGGGTTAAACCCATTTGGCTGTAAGCTTTTAATGCTTCTAGTTGAAAGTCAGTCATTTTTTCCATGTTTTCAACCAAAAGCGCATTAATTTTACGCATAGGGTTGTACATGTTTTTAGTCTGTTCAGTGAAAGCATTCATCATTTTTTCTTGCATGTTTTTATCTTGCATACTATTGATTCCTTTAATTAAATTTTCTTTTGAGACCTAAGCCTCTGCTATTTTTTCATAGATTTTCATCTACGCATTTAAAGATTTATATATTTTACTTTTCTCAATCCATCGAGAATTATTTTTGTTATAACTTCAGGCTAGGCAGCTTAGCTACTGCTTTGACCATAACTTGAAACCAAGTCCATCATCATCTTTTGATAACTACTTACTGAGTCAAAGCCTTGCGAAACAAAAGGTTTCAGGAGTGATAAAGGGTCATATCCATCAACCCCTGCTTCCATCTGTTCCCTTATTTTTCTCATCAACTCATCCTGAAAAGGCTGCACATCGGGTAAACCCATGGCTTTGCGAAATTCTTCAGGAGTCATTTCTAATTCTATATTGACCTTCACCAGCGCCCTCCGCCTTTATCTGTGAGTCCTTCATTAACTATTTAAGCAGTATGGCATATATAATGCAACTGCGATATAAGACTCTAGCCTTAATATAAAAGAAGCAAGGAGCTAGCTAGTGTTTTTATCTAGCTAAAGTCAATAATCAACGATTTTCTCCTAAGAGTAATCATTAGGCACCTATAAAACTAAATAACACTAGGCGGTATTACAGGTGTTAACTGTTTTACACCTGCATTTTGACCTCTGTGGCGTAATAAGTGATCTACCAATACTAGCGCCATCATAGCTTCAGCAATAGGTGTTGCTCTTATACCTACACAAGGGTCGTGTCGACCTGTAGTAATTATTTCGCAGGCTTCACCTTTAATATCAACACTTTGCCCTGGCAAGCGTAAACTTGATGTAGGTTTAAGTGCCATGCTAACAGTAATAGCCTGACCACTAGAAATACCACCTAAAATGCCACCGGCATGATTGCTTAAAAAACCAGCCTGACTCATTTCATCACGGTGTTCACTGCCCTTTTGTTCCACAGAAGCAAAGCCAGCACCTACTTCAACGCCTTTTACAGCGTTAATCGACATCATGGCATGTGCCAATTCAGCATCTAGGCGATCAAAGATAGGCTCACCTAAGCCCGGTGGTACGCCTTCCGCCACTACATCTATACGTGCACCTATGGAGTCGCCTTCTTTGCGTAAAGCATCCATATAGGCTTCCATTTCTGGCACTTTATCTGGGTCGGGGCAAAAGAAAGGATTGCGTTCAATTTCATCCCAGTTAATTTTTTCTACCTTTATTGGCCCCAGCTGCGACAAATAACCGCGCACGGTAATGCCATGTGTCTCAAATAAGTATTTTTTAGCTATAGCACCGGCCGCTACCCGCATGGCTGTTTCGCGGGCTGAGCTACGACCACCGCCACGGTGATCACGAATGCCATATTTTTGCTGGTAGGTGTAATCGGCATGGGCAGGACGAAACTGCTCTTGAATTTTGCCGTAGTCTTTAGAACGTTGGTCCGTATTTTCTATCAACAAACCTATGGGTGTTCCCGTTGTTTTACCTTCAAATACACCCGATAGAATTTTAACTTGATCAGCCTCACGCCTTTGCGTGGTATGGCGACTAGTACCTGGTTTACGTCTATCTAAATCTAGCTGCAAATCAGCTTCTGTTAACGCCATTCCAGGCGGACAACCATCGACTATAGCGCCTAAAGCTAAACCGTGACTTTCACCAAAGGTGGTGACAGTAAATAGTTTTCCAAAGGTATTACCCGACATAAATCAGCTTCCGTTTATATAATTTAAATGTTTGTTAAAGCGGCATTAAAATCTGCTTGATATTTATCTAGTTGTTCAGCAGTTAATACAAAAACACCACGGGCTTCAGATTCAAATTCAACCCATAAAAAAGGTACGTGTGGAAATAAAGCTTCTAGGTGGGTTTCACTATTACCCACTTCAACAACTAATAAACCACCATCATTAAGGTAGCGTCTTGCTTCTACTAAAATTACTCTTACCAAGTCTAAACCATCATCACCCGCTGCTAGAGCTAACTCGGGTTCTTGATGGTATTCTTCAGGCATGGCAGCTAAATCTTGTGGATCAACATAGGGTGGATTACTAACGATTAAATCAAATTTTTCATCCACTTCTAAGCCTGCAAATAAGTTAGAGGCTAAAGCAGTTACTCGCTGCTCTAAATGGTGGCGGGCAATGTTTTCTTTGGCTACTTCCAAAGCATCTTGTGAAATATCGCTTAAAGTCACTTGAGCGGTAGGAAAAGCATAGGCACAGGCAATACCGATGCAGCCACTTCCTGTACAAAGGTCTAAAATTTTGGCGGGTGGCTGAGTTTCATCGAACCAAGGCTCAAAACAGTTTAAAATTAATTCTGCAATGGGCGAACGGGGAATAAGCACCCTAGCATCAACTTTAAAAGGCAAGCCTGCAAACCAGCTTTCACCTAACAAATATGGCAAGGGGGTACGGTTTTCACAGCGCTGTTTAACAAGCCGAATAAGTTTTTCACGTTCTAATTGTGTAAGGCGTGCATCTAATAAACGTTCGTCTGTATCCCAAGGTAGATGTAAACTACCCAAAACTAGGTGTAGCGCTTCATCCCACGCATTGTCTGTTCCATGACCATAATAAAGGTGGTTTTGGTTAAAGTTAGTTAACGCCCAACGAACAAAGTCTCTTAGGGTTTGTAATTCTTGCACTAGCGAAGTGGTGGTCTGATTAGTAGTTGGGCTCATCGCTGGGTAATTTCCTAGGTTGGCGTGTTAGCATTATCTCAGTTTAACATAAGGAGTAAAAAGTGAGCCCTGAGAATAACTCTAAAGATGATCAAAATTTATTTCGTGAGTTAATGAAAGGGGTTAAACCCGTTAAACAAAACCTTGCGGATCTTGGTAAGCCACGTCGAATTAAAGACATTAATCACCAAGCTCGTCGTCAGGCTGCTACTAGCGAACCCAGCGCCTTGGCTGACTTAGGCATCTCTGATGGCCAAGTTAGGCCAGTTAATCCAGGTGAAAGCCTGCTTTTTCATGTGCCTGATCTTCCTCTACGCACCTTACAAGAATTAAAAAAAGGTCAGCTAGCTTGGCAAGAAGGATTAGATTTGCATGGCTTCACTATAGAAAAATCTAGAGCAGCGCTTAGTGAGTTTATTCGTGATGGTTACCAATCTTCAAGCCGGTGCTTACTCTTAGTTCATGGCAAAGCTTACAACCGTGAAGGTGAAGTACCTAGCATTAAATCACACGTTAACGTTTGGCTAAGGCAAATGCCTGAGGTTTTGGCTTTTTGTTCTGCCTTACCTAAGGATGGTGGCACAGGTGCGCTTTATCTACTGCTACGCACCCGAAAACGCCAAACGAACTAATAACCTAAAGTTGAATCAACCAAACCCGTGGGCTTTTCACCTTTGGCTAAACGTTTAAGGTTGTTCACCACCTGCTCAACAGCCAATTCAGGCAAAGTATAAGCAGCTATGTGAGGCGTTATTATCACTTGTGAATGAGCCCAAAAAGGATGGTTTTCTGGTAAAGGTTCAGTAGAAAACACATCCAAAACTGCCAACCTTAAATGCTGAGTGTCTAGCAGGCTAATTAAATCTTTATCAACTAGCTGCTGGCCTCGCCCAATATTAACCAAGCTGGCACCCTGGGGTAATTTCTCTAAATTAGCTTTATTTAAAATTTTATTCGTCGCTGCTGTGTTAGGTAGCAGGTTTACCAATAAATCTGTTTTTTTCAACAAGTTCACAAAACCTTCATCCCCAACAAGAACTTCAACACCCTCTACAAATGCCGCTGTTCGCTTCCAACCACTGACGGAATACCCTAGCTGGCTAAATTTTTGCGCCACCTTTATACCCAGCGTACCCAACCCTAAAATACCCACTCTGGGTTTAGTTGGGTTTTTACTGAGTTCAGGCTGCCAATTTTTTTGCTTTTGACGCTGCAAGTAGAGATCAAAGTCACCCTGTAAAGTCAGTGCTACCCATAAAAGGTAATCAATCATCTGCTGCGCCATGCCTGCATCCAATAAGCGCATAATAGGTAGGCTAGAAGGCAAGTCATCTCGAGCAACCAGGGCATCAACCCCTGCGCTTAGTGCAAAAACACCCTGTAAATTTGGAAAAGCTTTAAAAAAATTAGGCTTAGGATTCCAAACGCCTACCCATTTCACTGCTTCAGGAGCTAGCTTATCTTTTGCTGTTACTACTTGAAGCCCAGGTGCTTGCTGTTTAAAGCACTTTAACCAGTAACCCTCTTCTCGTTCATCACCAAAATGCAGGTAAAGCATGATTTCCCTCTATTTTTAAGTGGCTTTGCTAGTATCTCAAGTCTAGCCTACTAAGATAAAACTAACTGCCAAACAAACCATCTTGTATGATACCTTTAAATTTCAACTAGCCTTTTTAGAGAGCGGCAATATGAAGCTTAGTGACCTACATCAGTTTGAACAATTCTCCCAGCTATCCGATGAGCAGTTAATTTTGCTTAAACCTAGCATGAGAATAAAGCGCTGCGAGGCCGCTAATGAAGCTATCCTGCCCTTAGGCTCTAACTCAGACTTAGAGTTCTTTTTGCTTAAAGGAAAAGTACAGCTCGTTGCTGAAGATGGTAGAGAGCAAGAGATTAAAGCCGGTACTCCTGAAGCTAGGCTAAGTATTGCTAGATTAAGGCCAAGCATCTACAAGGTGAACAGTGCTTCACCAGCCGTATTAATTGCACTACCTGGCAAACTTCTAACCCAGCAGGTTAAAGCATCTATTATTGCTAACTTTGATACAGGTGAGTTATCACCTGCTGCACAGGTATTTTATAACCGCCTAAAAACGGCACTAGAGGCAAAAAACTTTACCCTACCCAGCCTACCCAGTGTTGCGCTTAAGGTTAGAAAAGTACTCGAACAAGAAGAGCCAGAAATAGCTGAGTTAGACAAGCTACTCAACCATGACCCATCTATCAGTGCAAAATTAGTTGCAGCTGCAAATAGCCCGCTTTATCACCGAGGTAGCTATTGCAAAACTTCAGCCGATGCCATTATGCGCTTAGGCTTAGAAACCACTTCGCAACTGGTTATGCTTTTCTCTTTACGTCAGCTATTCAAAGCTAAGCAAGCTTGGGTAAAAAAACGCATGGTAGCCACCTGGTCACAAGGGGTTAGGGTTGCTGCTATTAGCCAACTTTTAACACTTCACCATCCCCATTTATCAGGCGATCAAGCTTTATTAATTGGTTTAATTCATAACCTAGGTGAGTTGGCTATTTTAAAGTTTATGGATCAGCAAGGAGAACTTGATCCTAAAGAAATGGAGCCCCTCTTAGAAGAGTTAATGCCAGAGGCTGGCGGCTTGTTATTAAGTAGCTGGAATTTTGATGAAGAAATAATTGAAAGCATTCGTCAAATTAACCATTGGCAAAAAGATTCCAACAACCCCCAAGCCACCCTAGATGACCTACTAAAAGTGGCACGCTTACACAGCTTAATAGGTACTGCAGACCAATACCGCTATCCACGCTTAGATGAACTTCCTGCTTTTAGAAAGTTAGCCAAACAAGGCTTAACAGAAGATTTTAGTCTTGCTTTGGTAGAAGATGCTGCGGAGCAGGTAGCCGAGGTACAGGCCATGTTCGGCCTCTAGTTAATCTCTAAAACACACCTCAACAACAAAATCGCCACTTTCTACATGAAAGGGTATTAAAATTTTAGGGCCATAAACACTGTGCAGAATTTTATGCCCTTCACCTACAAAAGTGACTGGCTGTGAAAGGTAAAAATTATAGCCTTTCTCTGCCAATATCTTTTTAGCACCACCTGATACCATATTGGTAATCTCACCAATTAAATCACGCACCGTATCGTCTATTTTAGTAGGGCGCTCACCTAACATCCGCTCAACTAAATCTATGGCGACTGGCTCAGTAAAACTAATGGCAAGAGAGCCAGAAGTTTGTTCACCCATTAAATCTATAAAACCGGTTACCACACCACGGGCAATATTATCTTCCTTCAATACTGACTTACCCACTTGTGGCTGTAACTCACACATAGTGCGTAATACATTGACCATGGCATGAAGAAAGGGATTGATAAAATCTGCGCGCATAACAGCTACCCAAAAATAAAAAGGTTAAAGGCGAAGCTTACCGCAAAGACACTATAAAAGGGAGGTGTAGTTTTAAAAACCTTCTTTAAAGAATGCAAAAAAGCAACAAGTTTACGTTTACGTCAACTTCCTCTGGTGCTATGTTAGCAGGTATAAATGGATAAACCTGTATAACTAACGGCTTTAATTCGACTAGCCTTAGTCTAATAATCAACAATCTAAGTTAACAACAATAATATGGAGGCTTTTTATGCCTGTAAACCAACCCCTTTGGCAACCTTCCCCTAGCAGTATTGCAGCTAGCCCTTTAGCTGCTTTTATGCAGCAGGTTAATGAGCGTTACCAATTACAACTAGCATCTTATGAAGACCTTTTTGAATGGAGCAATGCTAACTCTGGCGAGTTTTGGGCCCAAGTTTGGGAGTTTGGTGGGGTAGTTTCCGCACAGCAGGGTAGCCAAGCCTTGGTAGATGCTCACAAAATGCCTGGTGCACGTTGGTTTCCTGAAGCCAGATTAAACTTTGCTGAAAACTTGCTAAAGTTTCGTGATGATCGCCCTGCAATTATTTCTTTGCATGAAAATGGTCAACGCACTTCTTTAACCCATGCACAACTTTATACGCAAGTAGCGCAAGTTGCTGCTGGCCTGCAAAAAGCCGGTGTCAAACCAGGTGATAGAGTGGCAGGCTTTGTACCCAACTGCCATTACGCCCTAATTGCTATGTTAGCAGCAACTAGCCTAGGTGCTATTTGGTCATCTTGCTCACCCGACTTTGGCTTTAATGGCGTACTCGATCGCTTTGGTCAAATTCAACCTAAGTTTTTATTTGCGACCGATGGTTATTTATATAACGGTAAGCGCATTAACAGCCTGCCTTTAGTGGCTGAAATTGTTGAATCTTTGGATGATTTACAACAAGCCATTGTTTTCCCTTACTTAGAAGCCAACCCAAACCTAAGCAAAATTAAAAAGGCCTGCTTATGGGATGATTTTAGGGTTCCTGAAGCTCAAGAAATTGAGTTTGCTCAACTACCTTTTGATCACCCGCTTTATATTATGTACTCCTCCGGTACTACTGGCGTACCTAAATGCATCGTACATTCCACCGGCGGTACTTTATTACAACATCTTAAAGAACACCTTTTACACACCAGCCTAACCCGTGATGACACCCTGTTTTATTACACCACCTGCGGTTGGATGATGTGGAATTGGCTAGTCACTGGCCTAGCTGCGGGCGCAGCCTTGGTGCTCTTTGATGGTTCGCCCTTTGCGCCAGCGCCTAAAGCCCTGTGGGATATGGCTGAAAATGAAGGCGTTACGGTTTTTGGTACCAGCGCTAAATACATAGCCGCTTGTGAAAAGGCCGGTTTAACGCCCGGTTCTACGCATAATTTATCTAAGCTACGTGCCATTCTTTCTACTGGTTCGCCTTTATCGCACGAATCCTTTGATTACGTTTACCGTGATATTAAGCAAGATTTACTGCTTGCTTCTATTTCTGGCGGTACCGATATCGTTTCCTGCTTTGCGCTAGGCTGCCCTATTCGCCCTGTGTACCGTGGGCAACTTCAAGCCCGTGGTTTAGGCATGGCGGTGCAAGTTTTTAATGATGCAGGTCAGCCGGTTATAGAAGAAAAAGGCGAACTTGTCTGCACTCAGCCCTTCCCCTCCATGCCAATCGGTTTTTGGAATGATGAAGACGGTAGCAAGTACCAAGCTGCTTACTTTGATCGTTTTGACAACATTTGGGCGCACGGCGATTATGCAGAAATTACCGCTGAAGACGGCATGATTATTCATGGTCGCTCCGATGCTGTGCTTAACCCAGGCGGTGTGCGTATTGGTACAGCAGAGATTTACCGTCAGGTAGAAAAGGTAGACGAAGTGTTAGAAGCGCTGTGCATAGGTCAAGAATGGAAGGACGATGTGCGAGTGGTACTTTTTGTGCGCATGAAGGAAGGTTTTACACTGGATGATGAAATCCGCAAGCGCATTCGAGACACAGTGAAAGCTGAAACCACGCCACGCCACGTACCTAGCAAAATCATACAGGTTGCCGATATTCCACGCACTTTATCGGGCAAAATTGTAGAGCTAGCGGTTAGAGAAGTAGTGCATGGCCGCCCCGTTAAAAACCAAGATGCTTTAGCCAACCCAGAAGCTTTAGCCTTATTTGCGGACTTACCCGATTTACAAAAATAGCCTAACTAAAACTCAGCCCATAAAAAAACCGGAGATTAATCTCCGGTTTTTGTTTTTAACGCCGTTATGTCTAGGTAGCTAGTAATTCAATTAAACACGCTCAAAAATTGTAGCCACACCCTGCCCCATACCAATACACATGGTCGCTAGGCCAAGGGTTGCATCTTTTTGCTGCATCACATTAAGTAGCGTGGTGCTAATACGTGTACCTGAACAACCCAGTGGATGACCTAAGGCTATTGCACCGCCGTTTAGGTTAACTTTTTCATCCATCTTATCCATTAATTTCAAGTCTTTTAGCACTGGCAAACCTTGTGCTGCAAAGGCTTCGTTCAATTCAACAATATCAATATCGTCAATGGTTAAGCCTGCCGCTTTTAGTGCTTTCTTAGTGGCTGGAACAGGACCGTAACCCATAATGGAAGGATCACAACCGGCAACGCCCATAGAAATTACCTTGGCTATTGGTTTAAGACCTAGCGCCTGCGCTTTTTCATAGCTCATCATTAACATGCCTGAAGCACCCACTGACAAGGCAGAAGAAGTACCTGCGGTTACCGTACCGCTGCGTGGATCAAACACTGGCTTAAGCTGGCTTAGGGTTTCTACTGTGGTTTCAGGGCGAATCACTTCATCTTTAAGAATCAGTTTTAAGCGACCTTCAGCATCGTGGCCTTCTACACCAATGATTTCGTTATCAAAACGGCCATTGATAGCAGCGTCATGGGCTAAACGGTGTGAACGTGCACCCATTTCATCTTGCTGCTGACGGGTAATACCGTGCATTTTACCGAGCAGTTCAGCGGTTAAACCCATCATCATGGCTGCTTTAGCATTTTGCATACTGGCCGAAGGGTTAACATCAACACCGTGCATCATGTTGACGTGCTCCATGTGCTCTACACCACCGACTAGGTAAATATCACCCAAGCCAGCTTTAATGTTAGCGCCAGCAATATGAATGGCACTCATAGAAGAGCCACACAAGCGGTTAACGGTTTGTGCTGGTACTGTTTTAGGAATGTCGGTCAAAATAGCCGCATTACGGCCTACGTTATAACCCTGTTCTAGGGTTTGGTTAACACAGCCCCAAATAATGTCATCTATTTCTGCTGGGTTTAAACCCGCATTGCGCGTTAATAAGGCACGCATAATATCGGCGGATAATTCTTCAGCACGTACATTACGAAAGGCACCATTTTTGGCCTTAGCCATGGCAGTACGTACACCATCTACGATTACGATATCACGTGGTTGCAGACTCATTGTTATTCTCCTGAATTCGGTGACAAAACCTTAACTGTAAAAACGTTCGTTATTAGCGGCCATAGCACGTAGCTT
This sequence comes from Marinospirillum minutulum DSM 6287, assembly GCF_000422325.1. Classification (GTDB taxonomy): domain Bacteria; phylum Pseudomonadota; class Gammaproteobacteria; order Pseudomonadales; family Halomonadaceae; genus Marinospirillum; species Marinospirillum minutulum. The sequence continues at coordinate 633,281 of NZ_KE383818.1, read as the reverse complement.
ATCGGTCGCAACATAAAGAGGACCTAACTCAGCTAAGGAGTCAGCCAAATCAACAAAGGCTTGTACACCCATGGCATCTATGTAACGTAGCGCACCACCACGGAAAGGAGGGAAACCTATACCGTAAATTAACGCCATATCCGCTTCGGCAGGTGTACCCACAATATTATCTTCTAGGCAACGAACCGTTTCTAAACAAAGAGGAACCATCATACGAGCGATAATCTGCTCATCGGTTAGTTCTTCGTTAGCTTTTACTAAAGGCTGAATTAGCGCATCAGTGGTTTCATCATTTTTCTTCTGCGGCTTACCCTTGCGGTCTTCTTCGTACTTATAGAAGCCCGTCGAGTTTTTCTGACCTAAACGGCCAGCATCGTACATAGCATTCAGTACCGTTTTACCATCACGCTTCATACGGTCAGGAAAGCCTTCAGCCATAACATCATTAGCATGAACCGCTGTATCTAAGCCCACCACGTCTAATAAGTAGGCAGGACCCATAGGCCAGCCAAATTTTTCCATGACTTTATCAACACGGCGGAAATCTGCGCCCTGTTCAACTAGACCAATAAAACCACCAAAGTAAGGGAAAAGAATACGGTTAACTAAAAAGCCTGGGCAATCATTCACAACAATGGGGGTTTTACCCATTTGCTTAGCGTAGGTCACTGTTGCGGCTATGGCTTTTTCAGATGACTTTTCACCACGAATCACTTCCACCAAAGGCATACGGTGTACAGGGTTAAAAAAGTGCATACCACAGAAGTTTTCTGGGCGCTTTAGGTTTTTAGCTAGGCTGTTAATTGAAATGGTTGAAGTGTTAGAAGCAATAATCGCATCCTCAGCCACATGGTTTTCTAGCTCGGCTAAAACAGTTGCTTTAACCTTGGCATTCTCTACCACCGCTTCAACGGTTAGCTCTACATCACCAAAATCACCGTAAGAAAGCGTAGGACGAATACGGCCTAAGGACTCAGCCATTTGCTCAGCAGTAATGCGTTTGCGCTTTAACTGACCACCTAGCAATTTACTGGCTTCTTTTAAACCTAGCTGAAGGGCTGCTTCGTTAATGTCTTTCATCATAATCGGCGTACCTTTAGAGGCCGACTGATAAGCAACACCACCACCCATAATACCTGCACCCAAAACGGCTGCCTTCTTAACCGGATCAACCTGTTTTTGATAGGCTGCGGCTTTTTTCTTAACTAGCTGATCATTCAAGAACAAGCCAACCAAGTTAAAACAAACATCCGTTCTAGCCATTTTAGCGAAGGACTTAGCTTCAACTAGCTGTGCTTTTTCGCGTGAAGCCGTGGCACCTTTTTGAATGGCTTTAATGGCTTCAACAGGCGCTGGGTAATGCGGACCTGCTTTGCCTGCTACAAAACCCTTGGCTGTTTCAAATACCATCATGGATTCAATCGGGTTCAGTTTAAGCGGTGCTTTTTTCTGTTCACGACGCGCTTGCCAATCTAAGTTGCCCGCTTGGGCTTCAGCAAGAAGATCTAAAGCTGTGTCACGCAATTTGTCATTACTGACCACCGCATCAGCAGCACCCATTTTAAGTGCAACATCAGCACGGTTTTCAGTACCACCAGCAATCCACTCAATGGCATTATCGGCACCAATCAAGCGGGGTAAACGTACACAACCACCCCAACCAGGAATAATACCTAGCTTGGTTTCGGGTAAACCAATTTTTGCCGTATCTGCCATGACACGAAAGTCGGTGGTTAGTAGCATCTCACAACCACCACCTAAGGCTAGGCCGTTAATTGCGGTTACGGTAGGAAAGGGTAAATCTTCGATTCTATTAAATAGCTCGTGAACCTTTAGGTTCATCTCAACAAGGAATTCTTCGGTTTCACCAAAAATACCGTGAAACTCAGTAATATCAGCGCCAACAATAAAAGCTTCCTTGGCACTACTCATAAGCAAACCCTTTATATCGGATTTAGCTTGTATGGCTGCAACTGCTTCACCTAACTCTTTAATGGTGTCTGTACTAAGTACGTTAACTGCCTGACCTTCGCGATCAAAAATTAACTCTACATTTCCGTCACTAAGGGCGTGTACCTGAATGGCTTTGCCTTGGTAAATCATCGTATGATCTCCAGCTTTTTGTTGTAGAAAACTCATCGGGCACTGCTAGCTTGTTACCTAACAAACTTTCATACGGCCGTTTGAACTTCACTAAGGTTCGTCCATTCAGCAGAAGTTGTCAAGCAGCTAGATTAAAAATAGCGTACTAGGAATAATTAAAGGAAAGCTTTCAAAGGGGATATTTTGTGTAAAACCAACTAAATAGGTTATCTTACCTAGGGTCAAGCTAGCGCAATTTTCACCTAAGCAGCTTTAGATTTGAGTCTTTCAACAAATAAATTAGTAAAAAAAACTGGAGATAAACAATGTTTAAAGCAATCTTAATTGAGGGCAGTAGAAGCGATCAAAAAGTCTCTATCGCATCAATCAATGACACACAATTGCCCGAGGGGGATGTCAGCATTGATGTGGCTTTTTCTACTATTAACTACAAGGACGCGTTAGCAATTACAGGCAAAGCCCCCATTGCAAAGCACTACCCCATGATTCCAGGTATTGATTTTGCAGGCACAGTAACCAGCTCTAGTCGCTCTGACTTTAAAGCAGGCGATCAAGTTATTCTAAATGGTTGGGGTGTGGGTGAAAAACACTGGGGTGGCTTAGCAGAAAAAGCCCGCGTATCCGGTGATTGGCTGGTTCATCTACCCACTGGTTTTACTGCTAAACAGGCTATGGCGATAGGTACCGCTGGCTACACCGCCATGCTTTGCGTTATGGCACTGGAAAAACACGGCCTCACCCCCAAAGACGGTGAAATTCTGGTCACTGGAGCAGCAGGTGGTGTAGGCAGTGTAGCCGTTGCCTTGCTGGCAAAACTAGGCTTTAGCGTAACCGCCGTGACTGGTCGCCCTGAAGAAGCTGTATTTTTAAAATCTTTAGGTGCCAGCAAAATTATGGACCGTGCCGAATTAAGCAGCCCTGGTAAACCCTTAGCCGCTGAAACTTGGGCGGGTGCCATAGATGTAGCTGGTAGCCATGTACTTGCCAATGTGTGTGCTGGCATGAAATACCAAGGTGCTGTTGCTGCTTGTGGCCTTGCTGCTGGTATGGATTTTCCTTCCAGCGTAGCGCCCTTTATATTACGTGGTATTACCCTTTATGGCATAGATAGCGTTATGGCTCCCAAAGCTAAACGCCTAGAAGCTTGGCAACGCCTTGCTGAAGTTTTAGATACTGCCTTACTAGACAGCCTAACCACAGAAATTGCTTTTGATGAAGTAATCAACACAGCAGGGCAACTGATGGAAGGCAAGGTTAGAGGCCGGGTTGTAGTGCCAGTTAAGGGTTAATTACTGTCTTCCTGTATAACTCCCCTAGCTAGTCTTTTTTGAATAGGGGAGTTTGTAGCGTCTAGCAAAACTAGTTAATTACTCTTCAATAAAAAAATCTGTATCCACTTTTTTAACCGTGTAAGTCTCTGCAGAACTAACACCAACATTGTAATCCATCATCAGTTGTACTAAGTCTGTACCATCCAAAAGAACAACTTTGGGGTCAATGTTTTTTACATACTCAATGGCTTCTTTAGAAAACCGACTAGTAGTAATAAATATACCTTTCTTTGCTCGCTGACCATGTAATGCTCCCACAAATTTCTGAATTTCAGGTCGCCCAACTGGTGCTTCCCAGCGTTTAGCCTGTAGATAAATAGCATCTAAGCCAAGACGGTCTTCTTTTATTACACCATCTATACCTTCATCTGCTGTTTTTTTAGTTGCCATACCAGCTTCTTTAACTGAACCTCCATAGCCCATAGAAACAATAAGATGAACAACTAACTTTTCAAAAAACTCCGGAGTATTGTTTTTAATTCGATAAAGCAACTCATTAGCCACTTCTTCTCGTAATTGTTGATAAGCCTGTTCTAACGCTTCTTCTGGAGTAATTTCTTGAGCTGCTACATTATTAGTGACTCTGTTAGTTTCTTTTATATTATTTTGACTACCTTGGCGAAACTCTTGGAATTCTTTGAACTTTGATAAAAATTTAACAGTAACCTGCTCAGGAGCTTCTTCAACAATTTTTAATCCACGAGCAGAAATATTAAATATACCTCTCATTGGTGATTCTAAGGCACCAGCTTGGGTAAGATAAACTTTCGCCCAAGCAACCCGATTAGCAAAAGTTGTTTGTTTACCACTAGGTAATCTTTCCGCCAAATCCGCATCTGATAAGTTCAGTATTTTTGCCAGTCCATTGCGAGCTTCCTGCATAGATTATTCCTTACCATCAGCAGAAAAATTAAGCAACGGTAGCATTAATGATTGAAAGTCTGGAACAGCCAAGCTATGCCTCCTTTATACTTTTATATTGAACCTTTTAAATAGTTAGATTGAAACTATAAATTTAACTTGGCACGCCCGAATGAAATCTAAACACTGGGTCTGGGCTTTCTATCAGTTGTTTTTCTGCTTCTAAGAGTGCCGCTACTCTTTCTGTAATGGGCTTGTCTGTATAAAGATTAGCTAGGTATAAATAGCCTTCAAAGTGCCTTGCTTCTGCTTTAATTAACGAGCAGTAATAACTAGCTAGTTCAATCTCTCCTTGCACTACCAAACTAGGTATTAATGAAGAAAAACGTTCGCAAGAGCGGGCTTCAATAATGGCACCAACAATTAAGGTATCTACAAAGCGTCCTAGTTCGCTGGTTCTTAGGTGTTTAAACAACTCGCCTGCATAACGCCCTGGTGATAAGTTGTGGTAGGTAATGCCACGGTCACGCAATAAATTAATTACCTGCTTAAAGTGTTGCAATTCTTCTCTGGCAAGCGGGGTCATTTTATCGAGCAGCTCGTCATATTGAGGATAACGGTGCATTAAGCTAATCGCTGTGGAAGCGGCTTTCTTTTCGCACAGGGCATGGTCGATTAAAACGGTATCTAGGTTTTGTAGGGCATAATCTACCCAAGCTTGGGGTGTGCTACACAATAAAAAAGCATCAATTTCAGGTGTGGCCGGTGCTTCAACAGAAGTAGTCAAAATTACAGTCTCAGAATAATAAATTAAGCATCAAATAGTGTGGCTTCTTTAGGTTTGAAAGTAAGCGCCAGCAATTGTGCTTGCAGGTTAGCAACATCTAAAGGTTCATCTGCTAGCAATTCTAACCGTGAATCACGCCGATAGGTAATTGCTTGCATCAACATTTCTGATCCTACCTTGTTAAAACTGCGCCATTGTTTGGTTCCCACACGAAATACACCTTTAATTCTAAGCAAGTTTTGCTGCTGATCTATCCATTGATACAGCTTGTCTTCATCAAAAGCATCGTCCCGATGAAACACCCAACCCACCGAAAAAGCACCCAAACCTTCACCTTGTTGGCAAACAGGCTTACCCACTTCAGGCAAGGCTAAAAAAGCTAAACCAGCGGTTTGTGGTGCTAAAAAATTGGCTTTAGGGTGATGACTAGGCGTTGTTTTTGGCTTGCTTTGTTGGCTAATAAGCTGGGCAGCAGAATCTAAAACACTCAGCGGCAGCTCACCCTTTTCACAAGTTAACAAAGCCAACTTAGGTGGAAACATTTGCTGGGCTTCTGCTAAGGCTTTTTGGGTTTGCGCTGGGGTAGCAAGGTCGGTTTTATTAAAAACTAAAATATCTGCTAAAGCGATTTGGTCTTGAAAGCTTTCATGCGCCACTACTTTAGGGTCGTCTAACAAGCGAGGATCAACCAAAGTAACCAGCGGACGCAATTCCAAAACATCGTTAAATTGCCCGCCCGTTAGTAGATCAATAATACCAGCTGGGTGGCCTAGGCCAGTAGGTTCAATAATCAACCTATCAGGCTTAAAGCGTTGTAAAAGATTAACTAAGGTGACAGAAAGCGTTAAACCCAAGGCACAACAAATGCAGCCACCGGGTAATTCTTTAATTTGTAAATCTTCACCGGCTTCTAACAGGCTGGCATCCACGCCAATTTGCCCGAACTCATTCACCACCAAAGCCCAGCGCTCGCCTTCTGGCTTATTTTTAATTAAATGATTAATTGCCGTAGTTTTACCAACCCCTAAAAAACCACTCATTAGGTGAACGGGTACTTTATTGGCGGGCTGTGTATTTTCAGAGGTACTCATAAAGCGTTTTCACGTTCCAATAGCTGTTGTTTCATCGTTAAACCAAAAGCAAAGCCACCTAAACTACCATCACTACGTAGCACACGGTGGCAGGGCACTAAAAAGGGAATGGGATTGGCACCACAGGCCGTACCAACAGCTCTAACAGCCTTAGGTTTACCTAGGGCTGCTGCTAGTTGTGCATAACTGAGTGTTTTACCCTTGGGAATCTCTAATAAAGCTGACCAAACCGCCAACTGAAAAGCAGTGCCTCTTAAATCCAGAGGCAAGTCTTTAATTAAAGCAGAATTTACTAAGGCCGCGCTAAGGCGTTGTGACCAACTTATACGCTGTCCAGCCGATAAAGGCTCTATTCCAGCTAAAGAAAAAGCAGTCAACTGTTCTGCAAAATCGGCATCATTAAAAAATGGCTCTAGTGCAACCAACCCTTTAGAGCTAACCAAAATAATAGCGTTACAGTCACCTGTTTGAAATTCAGCCCATCCCTGCAGCTCACCCTTTAACAAAGATGATTTAATCATTTGCTGCACCTCATTTGCCCTACTCGTTAGTTTTAGCAGATTAACAGATAGATTAACTGACTTGTATGCAGGGTAAGATAAAAGCCAAAAAAAACCCCGCCTAGTTTGCACTAGTTGGGGTTAAGTTAAAGCGGGAGGGGTGTTACATTTACTTCATGGAGATAGTGGTGTTCACGCCTTCTGAAATACTGTCTGGCTGGAACCAACGCTCGGTTACTGTCTTGCTGTGTGTCCAGAACTTCACTGCTTCTTTACCATTAGGACCTAATGGACCTAAACGTGAAGCACGTGAACCAGTGAAGCTGAAGTAAGCAACTGGCACAGGAATTGGCATGTTAATACCTACCTGACCTACATCAATTTCGTTTTGGAACTTGTGCGCAGCCCAACCCGAAGCGGTAAAGATTGAAGTACCGTTACCATTTTCATTCGCATTAATGTAAGCAATCGCTTCTTCTAAGGTTTCAACACCTACAATGCAAAGGACAGGGCCAAAAATTTCTTGTGAATAAATATCCATTTCTGGGGTTACATCGGTGAACACTGTTGGGCCAACAAAGTTACCCTTTTCATAACCTTTAACCACTGGGTTACGGCCATCTAGCGCCAAAGTTGCACCTTGAGCAACGCCAGAATCAATTAGCTTAACAATTCTGTCTCTAGCTTGCGGTGAAACCACTGGGCAAACATCAACCTTAACGTCTGTACCTGGGCCAACTTTCATCGTTTTAGAGCGTTCAACTATATCGGCAGACCATTCACGCGCTTCACCCACTAAAATAACCACTGGGTTAGCCATGCAACGTTGACCCGCAGCACCAAAGGCAGAACCTAGCAGTGCATCAATGGCTTGGTTTTTGTTGGCATCAGGCAAAACAACCGCGTGGTTTTTAGCGCCCATCATGCACTGAGCACGCTTACCAGCACGACCAGCATGGTCATAAATAATTTTACCAACGTGGCTAGAACCAATGAAGGATACGGCTTTAATGTGTTCATGTTCACACAAACGCTGGGCTACTTCTGGGCCACCATGAACTACGTTTAATACGCCAGGTGGCAAGCCAGCTTCGTGCGCTAGTTCAACTAAACGTAGGCTAGAGGTAGGATCTTGCTCAGAAGGCTTAAGTACAAAGGTGTTACCCGTTGCAATAGCGATGGGGAACATAAAGCAAGGCAACATAATAGGGAAGTTAAATGCAGTGATACCTGCACCCACACCTAAAGGCTGTTTTAGCGTGTAAACGTTAACACCTGTTGCTACGTTTTCAGCCATTTCACTGATTTGTAGTGTAGGAATAGAGCAAGCGTGTTCAATTACTTCTAAACCACGACCCACTTCACCTTCAGCATCTGGCAAAGTTTTACCATGTTCTTCAGTAATTAAAGCGGCTAGCTCTTTAGCATTTTCACGCACTAGCTGTTGGAACTTAAGCATAATACGCATACGCGCAGCTAAAGAGGTATTGCGCCAGGTTTTAAAGGCTTCATTCGCATTTTCAATCGCTGCGTCTACTTCATCCAGTGTACAAAAAGGTACACGAGCAACCACTTCTTGCGTAGCGGGGTTAAGAACATCACGCCAATCAGTTGACTGGGAGATCACTTCTTTACCACCAATAATCATAGGAGTTTGACGTACAGTCATGGCTTACCTCTTCAGTTAGAATATTTATTATGTTCGCATTAATAACTTGGTTTACATCTTAGACACCCATATCCCTTCTTGACAAGCTATCTGAGTGCAAGGCAGGATTGCATAAATGCAAAGCACCTAGCTAATAATTATAAAAGGGCAAAAAATGGATTGGGATGATATACGAATTTTTTTAGAACTAGCCCGTACAGAAAAATTAAGTGAAGCCGCAAAACGCTTACGCATCAATGCCTCTACTGTATCACGGCGTTTACACCGCTTAGAAACACAATTAGAAATACAGCTATTTGAACGAGGACCAGACGGACACCAATTAACTAGCCAAGGGCAGCTCCTTTTAGCAACAGCAAGGCAAATGGAACAACAAGCACTCACTGCCAGTGAAATTCTGCAAGGACTAGGTGAAGAACGCATAGGTTCGGTAAGAATAGGTTCTACCGAAGGCTTTGGTAGCTTTTTTATTGCGCCTCAACTCAGTGAGTTTTGTCGACAAAATCCGCGCCTAGTAGTTGAGCTCTTGCCTATGCCACGCTTTATTAAACTAACTCGACATGAAGCAGACATGGCCGTAACTATCGAACGCCCAAGGCACACCAGTTTAGTTGTCACCAAGCTGTGTGATTATCGGCTCAAACTTTATGCCACTGAAACCTACTTAGAAAGTGCGCCACCGCTGAATAAAATAGAAGACTTAAACCGCCACCGTTTAATGGGTTATATCGACGACCTGCTCTTTTCAGACCAGCTTAATTATATGGATAGATTACTGCCTGAAGCTCAGCAAGTTTTTCGTAGCACCAGCGTTATTGCCCAATATTCAATGGCAAGAGCCAATTTAGGCGTAGCTATACTGCCCTGCTTTATGGCAAAAGAAGCCCCAGAACTAAAGCCCATTTTAGAAGACCAACTGACTTTAACACGCAGCTTTTGGCTAGCAGCCCAACCAGAACGTAAACGCCTAGCCAGAGTAGAAGCCGTTTGGTTGGAATTAAGAAGGTTAGTAGAAGAACAACAAGCTTTATTGATGGGGGAAGGATTGAGCTAAACTCCGTTTTAGCTCATGAATGCTTTGTTAATTGTTTTTGTACACACTTGAACGCTATGTAACTTTGACGACATGAACAATAAGCGTGTCATCACGTATCTCATAGACAATACGATAAAGACCTTGCCTAACTCTATAGACTTCTTGTGCTGAAAGTTTTACACAGCCTTCAGCTCGAGGTTCATAAGCTAGCGAATCATTTATTAGATGCCAGATCGCTGAGCCTGATTTAGTAGTGGTAACGACACAAAATTATCGTTATCGCTTGATCATCGACTGCATAAACAAGCCTATTAGTATCATCAATACGACGAGACCAAAAACCAGATAAGTTCTCTCTTAAAGGCTCTGGTTTACCGACGCCCTCAAATGGAGAGCGCTTAACATCATTAATGAGTTTGTTGATACGCTTGAGTGTTTTCTTGTCTTGAGTTTGCCAATACAGGTAATCATCCCAAGCGTCATCAGTCCACGACAGTAAACGCTGACTACTACTCATCAATTAACTCTCGTGCTGTTGTCTTACCAGCACGGTACTGTGCAATTGAACGGTTTAAGTGTTCAGCGTTTTGAGGGGAGCGTAGTAAATGAACTGTTTCCATAAGGCTATTGTAGTAGTCTAAAGACATAACCACAGCATCTTCAGAATCACGGCGTGTGATAATTGTTGTGTCAGCATCATTAACTACGCCATCCAAAACAGCTTTGAGACCATTCCTAGCTTCAGTAAAAGATACGATTCTCATAAGAACCTCCACATGTACATTTAATGGAACAAGTATAGTTATCACCAACCCACTTGTACAGCAAGTTGAACATGTGATATTAACAAGGCAACTAATTACTTTCTATTTATACGTAATTCTAACTTAAGAGTGTCCAGTAGTTTAGGGGAAGTTCAGCTACAGCAGCTTGCTATCCAATCCTAGTTTACTGAGTTGCACTTGAGAGTTGGATCCAGGTAATTTAAAGAATCAAACAGCTACCAACTCTGGCTCTCTTTCTAGCTGCACATTAAAACGGCTTTTAACTGCGCTGGTTATTTCTTCTGCTAGGGCTAATAAGTCTTTTGCTGTGCCACCGCCGGTATGCACTAGCACTAAAGCTTGTTGGTCATGTACGCCAACATTGCCACGTTTGGTACCTTTAAAACCACACTGGTCTATTAACCAAGCGGCGGCTAATTTGCAGCCATTAGTGGCAGGGTAATGCGGTATATCAGGGTAAAGTTTTAATAATTCTTCTGCTTGCTGCTTAGAAATCACAGGGTTTTTAAAGAAGCTTCCAGCATTAGCTAATTTGGCTGGGTCGGGGAGTTTAGAGCGGCGTAACTCGGTTACAACTTCAGCAATTAAAGCAGGTAGGGGTTGATTCACTGCTTCAAGCTGTTGTTTTTTTATGGCTAGGCGTGCTTTTAAATCGGCATAATTTAAGCGGGGTTCGGCTTGTTTAGAGAGTTGTAATTGCAAGGCGGTAATAACAAAACGGCCTTTCCAATCTTGTTTAAAACGGCTGTCTCGGTAGCCTAAGCCACAGTCTTTAGCTGCAAGAATATCGAACTTAGCTGGCTGGCCTTTTTCTGGTAACCAATAACCTTCGACTGCCTGCAAGCTATCAGCTAGCTCTACGCCATAAGCACCAATATTTTGAATGGGTGCAGCGCCAGCTTGTCCAGGTATTAAAGCTAGGTTTTCTAAACCAAAGTAGCCTTTATTGGTGGTATCTAAAACCAGTTGTTGCCAAGCGTAACCTGCAGGAACTCTTAACAAAACCTCATTAGGTAATAATTCGCTTACCCTATTCTCAGACCAGTCTAAAGCGTGTGGTTTTTGCTGTAACACCACCGCCTCTAAATTACCCTGAAAAATAACATTGCTGCCACCACCCAAGGGAAATACCGGCAAGGCTTGTGAAAGGGCAAAGTCAAAAACTTCTGGTAATTCTTCAGGTTTTTCAGCGGTTACTAGCCAGCTAGCCTGGGCAGTGAAACCTAAGGTATTTAGCTGGTCTAGCTGGGCATTGGCTGTTTTATGAACCATTCGCGTTACAAACCGTGGGTTTTACGAATTTGAATAAGTAAACGCTTACAGGCAGATTCCACCAAATCAATTACCTGATGAAAACCAGTATCACCACCATAATAAGGGTCAGGTACTTCTTTAATGGCAGAAGGATTAAAGCTTAGCAACAAGCGAATTTTTTCTAGTTGTTCTAATTCCATCACCAAGTCTTCAACATCGGCTTGGTTTTGTTTGTCCATTACTAACACATAATCAAAGGCATCCAAGTCTTCTGCAACCAACTGGCGGGCTTTTAAATTAGAGATGTCATAACCTCTATCTAAACCTATTTTTTGAGCGCGCTCATCAGGCGCTTTACCCACATGTGCATCGCTAGTACCCGCAGAGTCTATCAAGATTTTATCTTGTAAATTTGCAGACTCTACCAAGGTACGAAAAATCCCTTCAGCCGTAGGGGAACGACAAATATTACCTAAACAAACAAATAGAACCTTAATCATTCTTCACTCAACAAGTAGTTTAATTAGCCAGCAAAGCCTGAAGCCGCTGGTAATCTTCTGGTGTATCAACACCTTGTGGATGTTGCTGACAAGCTTCTGCAACATGAATTTTATGGCCGTTCCATAGTGCCCTAAGTTGCTCTAGCTGCTCGGCTTGTTCAAGCGGTGCGGGCTGCCAAGTAACGTATTCATCCAAAAAATCGACACGGTAGGCATAAATACCAATATGCCGCTGAAATTTAATGCCAGCTGGTAAAAATTGTGGTTTAAAATCACCTGCTTCATTTTTTAAGAAGTAATCCCTTGCCCAAGGCTGAGGACTACGACTGAAATACAGCGCTAAGCCATTTTTATCCGTCACCACTTTTACGTTGTTAGGATTAAACACTGCCTCCACACTGGTAATTTGCTCACTTAAAGTAGCAATACTGGCTTGTGGATTATTAGCTAGATTGGCTGCCACCTGGTTAATGAGTTCAGGCGGAATCATGGGTTCATCACCCTGTACATTTACTACCTGTGCCGTTTTAGCTAAGCTTAGCTTACTGACGACTTCTTGCAAGCGATCGGTACCACTGGGGTGATCTGCCGCTGTCATACAAACTTCGGCACCAAAGGCACTAGCTGCTTCAGCAATGCGTTCATCATCCGTAGCTATCACCACTCGATCAGCAGCACTTAGGCAGGTTTGTTGCCATACATGCTGTATCATGGGTTTGCCAGCTAGGGGCAAAAGCGGCTTACCCGGCAGGCGTGATGAAGCAAAGCGGGCAGGAATAATGGCTGTAAAACTCATTTCTTTTCTAGCTTTTCTTCAGTAGTGAGTTGCCTTGCTTCACTTTCCAACATAACTGGCAGGCCATCACGAATTGGATAAGCCAAACCACTTGGACGACAAACTAGCTCTTGAGCTTCTTTGTTATAGTGAAGAGGCGCATGAGATACAGGGCAGACTAGCAAAGCTAAAAGTTGCTTATCCATGAAGTGCTCCAAAATTAGCTAAATTAAATGAATTGGATTGTAACTGAAATGCCAGCAGTTTCAGAGAGCTTATTAAAGTGTCCTTGTAAAAAATGAGCATTTAGCTTAAATACTTGCCATCAACGACCAAAGTTGAAGCTTTCTTGTAACTAGCTAACTTAACTTTGTCGACACTTTAAACTACAATGCCTGCGCCTTTTCAAAGACAACGAAATTTTATTCGTTTGCTTAGATTTTAAAAAAAGTTTTTTTGCAGTAGATAGAATCGCCAACAGATGAGGGTATAAAATCGTGCTAGAAGCTTATCGCAAACATGTCGAAGAACGCGCCGCAGAAGGCGTACCACCTACACCCCTTAATGCAGACCAAACCGCATCTTTGGTTGATCTGCTAAAGAACCCACCAGCAGGCGAAGAAGCATTTCTTGTTGACCTAATTACCAACCGTGTGCCACCCGGTGTGGATGAAGCTGCTTATGTTAAAGCTGGCTTCTTAGCAGCTATCGCTAAAGGCGAAAGCTCTTCACCACTTATTAGCGCAGAACATGCTGTTGAGCTACTAGGCACTATGCAGGGTGGTTACAACATTGTAACCCTAGTAGACCTACTAGATAACGATGATCTAGCTAAGCTTGCTGCTACCCAGCTTAAATCTACCCTACTAATGTTTGATGCTTTCCACGACGTTGCAGACAAAGCCAAAGAAGGCAATGCTAACGCTAAAGAAGTGATTCAATCTTGGGCTGATGCAGAGTGGTTTACTAACCGCCCAGCGCTAGCTGAAAAAATTACTTTAACCGTATTTAAAGTGCCTGGCGAAACCAACACGGATGACTTATCTCCTGCGCCTGATGCTTGGTCACGTCCTGATATTCCTGTTCACGCTAATGCCATGCTTAAAATGGCGCGTGACGGTATCGAGCCAGTTGAGCCAGGTGTTATTGGTCCACTTAAGCAAATTGAAGAAGTTAAAGCTAAAGGCTACCCCGTTGTTTACGTGGGTGACGTTGTAGGTACAGGTTCTTCACGTAAGTCAGCAACCAACTCAGTGCTTTGGTTTTTTGGAGATGACATTCCTAACGTACCTAACAAGCGTGCAGGTGGTTTCTGCTTTGGTAACAAAATTGCACCTATCTTCTACAACACTATGGAAGATGCTGGTGCACTACCGATCGAAATGGATGTTGAAAACCTAAACATGGGTGACGTTATCGACGTTTATCCTTATGAAGGCAAAGTATGCAAGCACGGCACTGATGAAGTGCTTTCTACTTTTGAACTTAAAACACAAGTGCTGTTAGATGAAGTGCGTGCCGGTGGTCGTATTCCTCTAATTATCGGTCGTGGTCTAACTGAAAAAGCCCGTAGCGAACTAGGCCTTGGCCCTTGCGATACCTTCAAAAAGCCTGTACAGCCTGAAGATACTGGCAAGGGTTACACCCTAGCACAGAAGATGGTTGGTAAAGCGTGTGGTGTTGAAGGTATTCGCCCAGGTACCTACTGCGAACCTAAAATGACTACAGTTGGTTCTCAGGATACCACTGGCCCTATGACCCGTGACGAGCTAAAAGACTTGGCTTGCCTAGGTTTCTCTGCAGACTTAGTTATGCAGTCTTTCTGTCACACAGCAGCTTATCCTAAGCCTGTTGATGTGGATACTCACCACACCCTACCAGACTTCATTATGAACCGTGGCGGTGTTTCTCTACGTCCTGGTGACGGTATCATCCACTCTTGGTTGAACCGTATGCTACTGCCAGACACCGTAGGTACTGGTGGTGACTCACATACACGTTTCCCACTAGGTATTTCTTTCCCAGCCGGTTCGGGTCTAGTTGCTTTCGCAGCAGCCACAGGTGTTATGCCTTTAGATATGCCTGAATCTGTACTAGTGCGCTTCAAGGGTGAAATGCAGCCAGGTATCACACTACGTGACCTAGTTCATGCCATTCCTTACCAAGCCATTCAAGAAGGTCTTTTGACTGTAGAGAAAAAAGGTAAGAAAAATGCCTTCTCAGGTCGAGTACTAGAAATTGAAGGTTTAGAGCACCTAACCGCTGAGCAAGCGTTTGAGCTTTCTGATGCTTCTGCTGAGCGCTCTGCTGCCGGTTGTACTATTACCCTGTCAGAAGAATCAGTTGCTGAATACCTAAAATCTAACATCACGCTACTACGCTGGATGATTTCTAATGGTTACGGCGATGCGCGTACTATCGAACGTCGTGCTAAAGCGATGGAAGATTGGCTAGCTAACCCGCAGCTAATGCGTGCTGATAAAGATGCAGAATACGCACACATCATCGAAATTGATCTAAACGAAATCAAAGAGCCTATTCTTTGTGCACCTAACGATCCTGATGATGCACGTAAACTGTCTGACGTTGCTGGCACCAAAATTGATGAAGTATTCATCGGTTCTTGTATGACTAACATAGGTCACTTCCGTGCCGCTGGTAAACTACTAGAGCAATACAAGGGTTCCTTACCTACCCGTTTATGGTTAGCACCACCCACCAAAATGGATCAGCACCAGCTAACACAAGAAGGCTACTATGGTACCTTTGGCCGTGCCGGTGCACGTATGGAAATGCCAGGTTGTTCCTTGTGTATGGGTAACCAAGCACGTATTGCCGCTAAATCTACTGCGGTATCCACCTCTACCCGTAACTTCCCTAACCGTTTAGGTGATGGTGCGGACGTATTCCTAGCTTCTGCAGAGTTAGCAGCCGTTGCCTCTATTTTAGGTAAACTGCCAACCACTGCTGAATACCTAGTTTACGCAGAGCAGATCAACACTATGGCTAGCGACGTTTACCGCTACCTAAACTTTGATCAGATGGATGAATACCAGAAAGCAGCTTCTTCAGTGATTCCTGTTGTTCAAGAGTCCTAAGCAGCTCAAAAAAACTTAACGCTTTAACTAGCTAAAGTTTTACCAGCCCGCCCTGCCTAGCAGTGGCGGGCTTTTTATTGTTAAGCTACATCTGCTCACTTGCATTAATAATACAGATCAATCACATTACTGCAGTGCAATAAATTTAAGGTATCTACCCATGTCTAATGTATTCTTAACTTCTCTAGATCACCTAGCCGTTCTAGAACTCAAGGGTGGTCAGCCAGACAAGCTATTACAAGGCCAAATTACTGCTGATTTACGCTTAGTTACTAATGAACAAGCTTTGCCTGGCTTACTTTGTAACCTCAAAGGTCGGGTGGTGAGTAGCTTTGAAATTATCGCGCTAGCCAGTGATCATTTAGCGCTTATTCTGCCAGCTAGCAGTTTAGATGTAGTGCAAACCCACCTAGCTAAATACCAGCCTTTTTTTAAAACCCAGTTAAAAGAAATCACTGGTGATTACCAATTAATCGGGCTTTCCGGTAAAGAAGTACCGGCTTTAACAAGTAGCCTAGTGGGTGCTTGGCCAAAAAATGAGTACCAGCAGGCAATCACTGAACAAGGTTTAGTGCTTAATTTACCCGGCCCACTACCCCGTGCGCTGGTAATGTTAAAACGTGATACTGAAAACTTTGCTAAAACTCTGACTAAACTTCAAAACCTAACCAACCAAGTAGAAACGGATTGCTGGCATTTGTTAGATATTAAAATGGGGCGTGCAGTGGTTGATGCAGGTCTAACGGATCAGTTTTTACCGCAAATGCTTAACTACCAAGCCACTGGTGCGGTTAGCTTTAAAAAGGGCTGTTATATAGGACAAGAAATTGTTGCTCGTGCCCAGTTCCGTGGACAGGTTAAAAAGCGTTTGCATCGTGCCCACTTAACTACGGGTGAACTTAGCTTGCCTGCCGGAGTCTACGATACAGAAGGTAAGCAGCAGGGTGACATAATAACCCTAGCCGCTGATCGACGCGGTGAGTTAGAAGCCTTGGCTGTTATAAATCAAAAAGCTATCGAAAGCGACACTACTTTATTTGCTGACCCTGATTTAAAAATCAAACTTATTTTGCATAAACTACCCTACGATCCAACCGGTAGAAAAGCATTGCATGGTGCTGAAGCCTAGCTAGCAACGATTAAATTATTGGAGAAAACTATGCCTACTTTAGAACTAAAACTCATGGGATTAACCTGCAACGGCTGCGTAAACAAGGTAACTGAAGCCTTGATGATGAACGAAGCCGTAGAAAGCGTGGAAGTCAGCCAAGACACTGCCAGCATTACTGGCAAGCTAAGCGCCGATCAAGCCATCGAAATTATCGAAGGGCTAGGCTTTGAGGCAGAAGAGTAAAATCTAGCAGTCTGGCAGCAAAACTTGGAGCGAAGTATTGCTACGCAGAAAAGACGCACAAATACTTCTATGGCTTTGATGAGCCTAGGTGCTGCTACGCAGGACACTCAACTTCTCACTAGAATTTAGATAATTAGCTCTCAACAACTCTACATAACTGATCGGCAAAATAACCAAGTGTTCTGCTAAAGCAGGCTGTCTGCAACAGGACGTTGCAGCCAGAGCTTACAGGGACGTATTCACGCGGCCTGCGTAGTAGCACTTGGTTACTTGTTAGCACCTATGGAGGTAATCATGTCCAAACCCCTTCGCCTAGCCCTTAGAGGCATGACCTGTGGCGCTTGCGTTGCCAGTGTCGATAAGGCGCTTAAAGGCGTCAGCGGTGTTGACCAAGTTTCCGTAAACCTACCTGACCGCAGTGCTGAAATTACCGGTAGTGCCGACCCGCAAAATTTAATCAAAGCCGTTCAAGATGCTGGCTTTGGTGCGACGCCCATGAGTGCTGATTATGGCGATACTGAACGCCAAGCCGAAGAAAGTGCTGCCCTTAAAAAAGTTTGGATAAAAACTTGGGTCGCCTTGGCGGTGGGTGCGCCGCAAATGCTGTTTATGATGACCGGGCACTTACCCATGCTGGAAGATGCCCGTCTGCTTTGGGGGCTCATCGGTTTAGCCACCCTAGCCACTATGGTGTATTCCGGTGGTCATTTTTATCGTGGCGCTTGGGTTTCTCTAAAAAATCGCCGTGCCAATATGGACAGCTTAATTGCCCTAGGTACCGGTGCTGCTTGGCTCTATTCCACCTTAATGGTGCTTTGGCCTGAAATTGTGCCGCCTGAAGGTCGCCATGTTTATTATGAAGCCGCAGTCTTTATAATTGGTTTAGTGAATCTTGGTCAAGCCTTAGAAACCCGTGCCCGTGGCAACGCCTCCCAAGCTATACGTCAGTTAATGCAACTCCAGCCAGACACCGCAACACTTATCACCCCAGAGGGTGAAGAAAAAGAAATGCGCTTGGCTTCTATTCAAGCCAGTGATTTATTAAGAGTTCGCCCGGGCGAGCGTATTCCTGTCGATGGTATTGTTGCTGAAGGTGAAACCCAAGTGGATGAATCCATGCTAACGGGTGAACCCCTTCCGGTTAACAAAAGCAAAAAAGATTGGTTATCCGCTGGAACCGTCAACCAAGGCGGCAGTATTAAAATGCGTGTGCGTAAAGTGGGGGAAGACACTGCCCTAGCGCAAATTATTAACCAAGTGCGTAATGCCCAAGGCTCAAAACCTGCCATTGGTCGCCTAGTTGACCAAATCAGCGCGGTGTTTGTACCCGTGGTTATTCTAATTTCTATTATCACTGCTTTTGTTTGGTGGTTAGTCGGTCCCGAGCCACAAGCCGCTTATATGCTGATTTCAGCTATGGCAGTGTTAGTGATTGCTTGCCCCTGTGCCTTAGGTTTAGCCACGCCCATGTCGATAATGGTGGGGGTGGGTCGTGCCGCAGGTAAAGGTGTGCTGATTCGCAAAGGCGATGCACTGCAAGAAGCCTCTAAGCTAAATACGATTATTTTAGATAAAACCGGCACCATCACCCAAGGCAAACCCAAGATGGTCAACTTTGCCTTGCAAGCAGCTTACTTAGAAGGCGCTAACAGCCTGTCTAAAGATGAACTCCTTGCTAACCTAGCCTCCTTGGAACAAGCTTCAGAACACCCCCTAGGCGCTGCTATCGTTGCTGCCGCTAAAGAGCAGGGTTTAGAAATCCCTAAAACTAGCACACCAGAAACGCTGGCTGGCTTGGGCTTAAAAGGCAAAATTAACGACCAAACTTGGTTAGTAGGCAACCGTTCTTTATTGGAAGCAGAAGGTATTAGCCTAAGCGATGCGGCAGTTGAAGAAGCGGCAAACATGGCAGACCAAGGGCAAACCTGTGTGCATCTAATTGTGGCTGGGCAACTGGCCGCTTTGGTGGGCATTGCCGACCCGATTAAAGACGATTCCGCCTCTGCGATTCAACGCCTATTAAAAGCAGGCGTGCAGGTAGTGATGCTAACCGGCGACAGCCCAAGAACCGCTCAGGCAGTTGCTAAGCAAGTCGGTATTACAGAAGTGTTTGCGGAAGTAAAACCCGACGAAAAAGCTGACAAGGTAAAAGAATTACAAGCCAAAGGCTTAAAAGTGGGCATGGTGGGCGATGGTATTAATGATGCGCCAGCACTGGCTCAAGCCCATGTGGGTTTTGCGATAGGAACAGGCACAGACATTGCGATAGAAAGTGCGGACTTAACCCTAATGCGTGGTTCGTTGCATGGGGTGGCCGATGCCATGCTGATATCACGCGCTACGGTGCGCAATATCTGGCAAAACCTGTTTGGCGCGTTTATCTATAACTCCTTAGGTATTCCGCTGGCCGCTGGGGTGCTTTATCCCTTAACTGGCTGGTTGTTAAGCCCTACCTACGCTGCCGCCGCTATGGCCTTGTCATCGGTAACGGTAGTGACTAATGCTAACCGTCTGCGCTATTTAAAACTAGATAAGGAATAATTATGCCTCGCCAAGTCACTGTCGCCGCAGTACAAATGGCTTGCTCTAACAACCTGCAAGCCAATATTAATAAAGCCGAACGCTTTGTTCGTGAAGCGGCAAAGCAGGGTGCGCAGATTATTTTACTGCAAGAGTTATTTGAAACGCCCTACTTTTGTAAAAAGCAGATTTATCAACACCTTAAACTAGCAACTCGCCTTGAAGATAACCCAGCAATAAAGCACTTTCAAAAGCTAGCGGCAGAATTACAGGTTGTTTTGCCCATTAGTTTTTATGAGCTGGCTGGGCAGGCAAGGTTTAATAGCTTGGTTATGCTCGATGCTGACGGTAGTTTGCACCCTAATACCTACCGTAAAACACACATTCCTGATGGGCCAGGTTATAGCGAAAAGTTTTATTTTTCTCCTGGCGATACTGGCTTTCAAGTATGGAAAACTCGCTATGCACGCCTAGGCGTTGGTATTTGTTGGGATCAGTGGTTCCCTGAAACAGCGCGTGCATTAGCTTTAAAAGGGGCAGAAATTATTTTCTACCCCACCGCCATAGGCAATGAGCCACAAGACCCGAGCTTAGATAGCTGCGCTCACTGGCAAAGAACCCAGCAAGGCCATGCAGCAGCTAACCTAACCCCTGTGGTGGTTGCTAATCGCGTGGGTGTTGAACAAGAAGATGAAATAACCACTACCTTCTACGGTTGTTCATTTATTACCGATGAGTTTGGAGCCAAGGTTGCAGAATTAGGTAGAAAAGAAGAGGGGGTAATTCTTGCTCGCTTCGATTTAGACCAGCAAGCCTTCACCCGAGAAAGTTGGGGCGTGTTTCGTGACCGCCGCCCCTCTAGCTACCACACCTTGTTAACCAAAGATGGTAAGCTAACTAGCCAGTAACAGCAGGCTGTTGCTGGGTGATGCAGTGAATATTGCCACCACCCAGCAATATTTCTCGGCTAGGCAACAAGATTACTTTGCGTTCTGGGAAAAGCTTTTCTAGTAAATTGGCTGCTAAAACATCTTCTGCAACGCCAAAACTAGGCGCTATAACACCACCATTAACCAGCAAGAAGTTAACGTAACTAGCAGCTAAACGCTGACTAGGTTCACGCGGCTGGCTACCAATCACCCAATCAACACCGGCGCACTCTTCAGCAGTGGCATAAACTGCTTGGGGCAAAGGCATTTTATGAACTTTTAAACTGCGCCCTTTGGCATCTTGGGTGCTGGTTAAAACCGCTAAGGCTGCTTGGCAACGCGCATAGTTGGGGTCTTGTGGGTCATCTGTCCAAGCTAAAAGCACTTCGCCAGGGCAAACAAAACAGCAGAAATTATCAACATGGCCATTGGTTTCATCATTAAACAAACCTTCAGGCAGCCAGATAATTTTTTCTACGCCTAAATACTGCTTAAGTTTTGCTTCTATGGCAGCGGCCGTTAAATTAGGGTTGCGATTAGGGTTTAATAAGCATTCGGCTGTGGTTAGCAAAGTGCCTTCACCATCCACATGAAACGCACCACCTTCCAAAACCAAGCCCTCGGTACGAATAGACTGGCAGTTTTCTAACTGTAGAATTTTACGTGCTACTTGGTCATCACGCTGCCAAGGAAAATACAATCCACCTTGCAAGCCTCCCCAAGCATTAAATTCCCAATCTATACCGGCTAGTTGGCCTTGTTGGTCTAGAACAAAAGTTGGCCCAGTGTCTCTAACCCAAGCATCATCACTTGATAGCTCAACTACACGGATATTAGGGTGCTTTAAGCGGTTATAAGCATTGTCATACTGATCAGCATTCACCCCAACCGTTACAGGTTGGAAGCGGGCGATGGCTCTAGCAACTAGGGTAAAAGCCGCCTGTGCAGGCTTAGCGCCTAAACGCCAATTATCAGGACGTTCTGGCCAAAGCATCCAAGTTTGTTTTTGCTTGGCCCATTCTGCGGGCATAAAGTAACGAGTAGCAGTCATCTAATTATCCACGTTGATTACGGGCTTTAGCTTTACCTGCCATCACTGCACGCTGCATATCTGACTTAAAGCCATCTTCTTCCTCTAACTCATCCATGCTGTCTGCCAAAATGTTGGGTGTGGCTGCTAACTCTTGTTGAGCCTTAGATTTAATTTGCTCTATCGTCTTACGAATTTCGTCATAAATACCACTAAAATGCTCTTGCTCGGTGCCGCGATATTTTTTTAATTCTTTAATAATATTTTGATAGTAAATAAGTGCTGCACGGTATTTTTTGTTTTCTAATTGAGCCGCCGCTAAAGACTTGTTCATCTCTACTACTACTTGAGTTGCAGCATAACGAATAGAGGTTAAAAACTGCTGTCCACGTGCTTCGCTTAAGCGGCCTTCACGGTATTCTTTCATTATTAAAAACTGCACATTTTTAAGCTGATTCATGGCTTCCTGCCCTTTAGCTTGGCTTTCAATTGGCTCTACTTTAGGGTTGGGGTTAGCCTTAACTTCTCTTACAACCTGTTCGGCATTTTGCAACTCTTGTATAAAATCTTCACTTTTATCGCCCGCATCTTGCTGTAGGTGTAATAAAGTTATCCAACGCTCAGCTAATGCAGAACGTAAATCATAAGGAAGTAGGTGAGGACGAATTCGCGTAACTAGTGGCTCAAGGCGTTTTACCTGAGTTTTAATATCGTAAATTTTTCGTTCCGTTTGAATGCGTTTTTCTTCTACAACCTTACGATGATGAACAAAAAATATCGTTGTAAAAGCTAAAAAAACTACGACTCCAAGCAGTATAAGGGCAGCCATTTTTAATCCACTTAAGGTTAATTTTTTCTAATAAGCCGTAAAATATACTGTTTATCTGCTCTCTTTTCCACTTTAAGCAATTGCTAATTTTCCTTTAGTTTTTTGCATATTCTTATTTGATATATTGAACACTCTTGTTATAACCATCTATGAAGATTAGTCTAATCACAAGATTTAGAATAACTTTCAAAAGGAATACAAGATGTCTTTAAAATTCAAACGCCTAGGCAAAACACTAATTGCTAGTGGCCTTACTTTAGCCCTAACCAGCCCAACTGTTTTAGCTGAACAGCCTAGCCTGCTCAATTCTTCTTACGATATTGCCCGTGAATTGTTTGCCAGCTACAACGAACACTTTAACGACCATTGGCAAGAAAAAACGGGGCAAAAAGTTGAAATCAAACAATCTCACGCTGGCTCTTCACGCCAAGCCCAAGCCA
This sequence comes from Marinospirillum minutulum DSM 6287, assembly GCF_000422325.1. Lineage (GTDB taxonomy): Bacteria > Pseudomonadota > Gammaproteobacteria > Pseudomonadales > Halomonadaceae > Marinospirillum > Marinospirillum minutulum. The sequence continues at coordinate 610,389 of NZ_KE383818.1, read as the reverse complement.
TTATTCAAGGCTTACGTGCCGATGTGGTAACTTATAACCAAGTCACCGATGTGGATATTCTTCACGAAAGAGGCAAGCTATTACCTAAAGATTGGCGTCAAAAGCTGCCTAATGCCAGCTCACCTTATTATTCCACCATGGCGTTTTTAGTTCGCAAAGATAATCCCAAAAATATTAAAGACTGGGACGACCTAATCCGTGATGACGTTGATCTAGTGCTTCCTAACCCTAAAACTTCAGGTAATGGCCGTTACAGCTATTTAGCAGCCTTGGGTTATGCACAATTAAAGTTTAATAAAGATGAAGCCAAAGTCGATGCCTTTTTACGCAGGTTTTTAGGCCAAGTGGCTGTGTTTGATACCGGTGGACGCGGTGCCACCAACACCTTTGTAGAACGGGGTATTGGTGATGCCCTGCTAACTTTTGAATCAGAAATTCAAGGCGTTATTACAGCCTTCCCAGATCAAGAGTTCCAAATCGTTGTGCCTTCTAGCAGCTTCTTAGCTGAGTTCCCCGTTGCAGTGGTCGAAAAACCTGCAAAGCGTAATGGTAACTTTGAACTAGCCACTGCCTATTTAGAGCACCTTTATACCCAAGACAGCCAGCGCTTATTAGCTAGTTTTAACTACCGTGTGCACGACCCAGTGGTTAAAGCAGAAACTGCGGCTAACTTCCCTGACTTAAAGCTACTGACCATTGAAGAAATTGCTGGCGATTGGAAAAACGCCATGCAGGTTCACTTTGCTAGTGGCGGTAAACTAGACCAGTTGCAGCGCCGGTAAATAACCATGACACCTGCTAGCCTGCTTCCTAAAAACCTAATCAGCAAAAGCTTCAAAGTTACCGGCAGGCAAGTGCTGCCGGGCTTTGCTTTAAGCCTTGGTATCTCGCTATTTTTTATTAGCTTGGTATTACTTTTACCTTTAAGCGGCCTACTGGTACAAACCGCGGGTATGAGCTGGGCAGATTATTGGGCAGTGGTTACTGATTCCAGAGTCATGGCTTCTTACCAAGTCACCTTGTTAATGGCTTTAGGTGCTTCCTTGCTAAATGGTGTAGTGGGTTTATTGCTGGCTTGGGTTTTGGTGCGCTACACCTTCCCCGGTAAACGCTTAATAGATGCGCTAGTCGATTTACCCTTTGCACTGCCTACCGCAGTGGCTGGTATTACTTTGGCTACCTTATTTTCTGCACAAGGTTGGTACGGCCAAGGTTTGGCTAAGCTGGGCATTCAAGTCGCTTATACGCCGTTGGGCATTTTAATTGCCATGCTTTTTACCAGCCTGCCCTTTGTAGTGCGTAATGTTCAGCCAGTGATGGAAGACTTAAATTCAGGTGATGAAGAAGCCGCACTTAGTCTAGGTGCTAAGGATTGGACAGTGTTTCGTCGGGTTATTTTTCCAGCCCTTTGGCCAGCTTTAGTAATGGGCGTGGTGTTATCTTTTATTCGTAGCCTAGGCGAGTTTGGCGCAGTTATTTTTATTGCTGGCAATATGCCCTATTTAAGTGAAGTGACCAGCTTAATGATTTTTGTGCGTCTGCAAGAATTTGATTACGCCGCTGCCAGTGCCATAGCGTCAGTTATTTTAATGGCTTCTTTGGTGTTGTTGTTTGCAGTGAATATTTGGCAGACACGCTACCTTAAACGGCTAAAAGGCAGTCAATAATGAGTAACCATAAAATCAGCCATCAACAACGCATTGGCGACCAACCTTGGTTAAGGCGATTATTGATTGGTTTAGCTTTTTTGCTGGTGGGTGTTTTGTTGGTCGTGCCTTTGATAGCAATTTTTGCTCAAGCTTTAAGTGCTGGCCTAAATGTTTTCTGGGTCAATGTTAGCGATAAATACACGCTACATGCCATAGGTTTAACCCTATTAGTAGCCGCTTTAACCGTGCCTTTAAATTTGGTTTTTGGGGTGTTTTTAGCTTGGTTAGTGACTCGTTTTGAATTTCCGGGTCGGCGCATTTTAATGACGCTTATTGATATTCCTTTTGCGGTTTCGCCTGTGGTTGCTGGCCTTATGTACCTTTTGCTTTATGGCAGCAATGGTTGGGTAGGTAGCTGGTTAATGGAACACGACCTACAGCTGATGTTTGCTTGGCCGGGCATAGTTATGGTGACCGTATTTATTACCTGCCCTTTTGTGGCGCGTGAACTGATTCCTTTAATGCAGCAACAAGGCAGTTCTGAAGAAGAAGCAGCACTCAGCTTAGGTGCTAGTGGTTGGCAAATGTTTCGCCGTGTGACGCTTCCTAATATTAAATGGGCGCTTTTGTATGGCGTGGTTTTAACCAATGCCCGTGCCGTAGGTGAGTTTGGTGCGGTATCCGTGGTGTCGGGCAACATTCGTGGTGAAACCAATACCCTGCCACTGCATGTCGAGCTGCTATATCAGGACTATAACCTAGTCGGTGCTTTTACTAGCGCCACTCTATTAGCTGCTTTGGCTTTATTAACCTTGGTTGTAAAAACTTTTTTAGAATGGCGGCAACAACAAAGCGCCAGCTAGTTTTAGGTGAAACTCTATGAGCATTCAGATTAAACAGATTAGTAAGCAGTTTGGTGATTTCCAAGCCCTTAAACCGCTAGATTTAACCATTAACGAAGGTGAGCTAGTGGGCTTATTAGGGCCTTCGGGTTCTGGTAAAACTACCCTACTGCGTATTATTGCTGGCTTAGAAACTGCCGACCAAGGGCAAATTTTATTTAGCGGCAAAGACGTAACTAACCTGCACGTTAGAGACCGCAAAGTAGGCTTTGTATTTCAGCACTACGCTTTATTTCGCCACATGACCGTAGCCGAAAATGTTGCTTTTGGTTTAGATGTACTGCCTAAAAAGCAGCGCCCGACTAAAGCAACCATTAAACAGCAGGTCGCAGAATTGCTAGATAAAGTTCAGCTGAGCCATTTAGCCAGCCGCTACCCTGCCCAGCTTTCGGGTGGTCAAAAACAGCGCATTGCTTTAGCGCGTGCGCTAGCCATGCAACCGCGTGTGCTACTGCTGGATGAGCCCTTTGGTGCGCTGGATGCCAAAGTACGTAAAGAGCTGCGCCGTTGGCTGCGTAACCTACATGATGAGCTGGGTTTTACCAGCGTGTTTGTTACCCACGACCAAGAAGAAGCCTTAGAGGTTTCTGATCGGGTGGTAGTCATGAGCCAAGGGCAAATAGAACAAGAAGCCACACCCCAAGATTTATACCAGCAGCCTGCTAGCCGTTTTGTGTATGACTTTTTAGGGGGCGTGAATGTGTTTGAAGGCGAAGTGTCTTCTTTAAAAAGCAATCGCCTAGAGCAAGGCAAGGCTTGGGTGGCTTTTCCTGATGGGTACAAAGCAGAAGCTGGGCAGCTTTACTTGCGTTCCCATGAACTCAGCCTAAGCAACCAACCTTCAGCAACAGCCCACCTGCCGCTAAAAATTAAAGCAGTGAGTTTAATTGGTGCTGAAGTGCGTGTTGAATTAGAACCACTAGGCTGGCACAGCCAAGATTTATGGGAAGTAGTGATTAGCCATTCTCACTACAACCACTGGCAACCGCAAAGAGGTGATACTTGCTTTGCTCAACCTCAGGCTGGGCAGTTATTTACTAGCAATGAAAACCAAGCCCTAGCAATTAGCTGGACGAAAGAACAACTTTTGATAAAAACTGCCTAAAACTAAACATAAATCATAAAAGGTGCATTCATTAGGCAGCATTAACAAAACCTTTCTTCACACAAAAAACTACGGGCGACACATAACATAACAAGCTCCAAATAATCACTAGCCCGTTAGTCTAAACCCACTTCTTATTCATGTTATAAACTGGCATATTGTTGATCTGGTCTTACAAATTCCAAAAACAAGAGTAGATTGACCATGAGTTTATATCGAACAATTGAAAAAGCCTTCTGGTACACCCTTACCCGAAAAATTGTCGGCAATGTTATTGCCCTGCTATTACCCCAAGCCATTTTAGTTATTTCAGCTGTTGTTTTGCTGGGTAAGTTAGAAAAAGAAATCACTGCAGTGGGGCAACAAGCAGCGCTTTACCCCATGTTAATGAACTTTTGGGTGCTACTGGGTGTATCTAGCCTAATAGCCCTAGCCGTTGGCATCTTCACTGTATTTTTTATGCGTTCCTTGTTTGTAAAACCAGTACGAGATATCACCAAGGTTTTACAGGCTATACGCGAAAAAAATGGCGATATCTCTGCCACCCTGCCTGACTATACCCACGATGAAATTTCTGAAATGGCGCGCAGCTACAATGATTTTTCTGGACAGTTAAAAGAGATGATTAACGAAGCAAGGGATCACTCAGTTAATGTGGCACTCAACGCAGCCCGAGTGCAAAAAATGGTCAACCAAGCCAATGCTTCCTCTCTACATCAAGAAGAGCAAGCCCAGCAAATATTTGAATCGAGTAGCCAATCTACCCAAGCTATAGAAGAAATCTCCTCAAATACCAGCCATATCAGTGATCAAACTCAGCGTAACCTTGCAGAAATACACCAATCCAGCACTGAATTAAAAGATGTTTCTGAGCAAATCCAAGGTGTCACCAAACTCGCTAAAGGTTTCCAAGAAACCGTAGCTACTCTTAGTCAAAACTCAGAAAACATCATCACCATTCTTAGACTGGTCGAAGACTTCTCAGAACAAACCAACCTTTTAGCACTCAATGCTTCTATTGAAGCAGCCCGTGCTGGCGATGCAGGTAGAGGTTTTGCTGTAGTAGCAGATGAAGTACGTAGCCTAGCGCAAAAAGTTGGCCAAGCAACGCAGCAAATTAATACTAACATTACCGAAATGACCGGCTTGGTTAAGAAAACAGAAGTAGGGTCTAATACCATTTTAGGTGACGTACAAGAAGCCGAAGGTTTTATGGTACGAACCAGTGATCAGTTTATAGAAATGGTTGCAGGCTTTGAACAAATGAGCCAACAGCTCACCACCATTTCTGCAGCCATAGAACAACTTTCCAACACCAACCGCCTAACCCACCAAAATGTTACCAGTATTGCTGACCTCTCCCATTCAGTAAAAGAAGACATGGAACTCTCGCGTGAAAGTGCCTATGAATTAGAAACAGCAACTCAGCGCACTCAGGAACTTCTATCTCGCTTTATTATTGGCTATGGTGGATTTGAACGCATTACCCAAATTGGTTTGAGTTACGCAGAAGAAATAACCCAAAAACTTGAGGGCTTAGCTGCACAAGGCGTTAACTTATTTGATACCAATTACCAAGCCATTAACCCAGATGAAAAGCACATTCATTATATGACCAGCTACATTAAAGCTGCCGAAGGCGTATTACAGCCTTTGTATGATGGCTTCTTAAAAAAACACCCCGAGTTTGCTTATGCCGTAGGGATTACCAGCGAAGGCTATGTTCCTATTCACCATGCCAAAGTATCTAAACCAAGAACCGGTGACCCAGCAGTTGATAACCTAAATTCAAGACAAATGCGAATCTACTTCGACTCTAGAGCAGAAAAGCGCCGCTGTACCCACGACAGTCCCTTCTTATTACAAACCTTTATACGTGATACTGGTGAAATCCTAAACGACCTATCTATTCCCTTATATATTTCTGGCAGACGCTGGGGCTCCTTAATTATGGGCTTTGAAACCAGACACCTATTAGCTGAATAGAAAACTAAAGTTACCAGCTAAGCTGGCGCTTACAAAAAAAGCTCCAAGAACAAAATTCTTGGAGCTTTTTAATCACCTCAGCTAGTCACTAAGTAAAAGCCAACTAGTTAATAATCTGCTGCTCTCTTGCCATTGCAAAAGCAGCCTGAGGGCCTGCCCAAAGCGATGGTAGAATAATTAATGAAACAGGTATTGCACTAATAACAATAAACTGTTGCAGCACACCTATTTGACCAGCCCCCATATAAAGCAGCACACCCGCCATAATCGCCATAGCACCACCCCAAAAAGCACGGATAGCAGTATGAGGGTGATCATGCCCAGCACTGACTACAGCAATGGCATAACTCATTGAATCACCGGTAGTTGCTACAAAAATGGTAGTTAGCAACAAAATAGCTACAGCCATAAAAGTACCGCCAGGTAAAGCTTGTGCAACAGCAATGGTGGCTTTATCAAAGGCAAAGCCTTGCAAGGTTTCAGACAGGTTAACAACACCTGTTAACTCATAATAAATACCTGAACCACCTAAAAGCGTAAACCAAATGGTAGTCGCTATGGGCGCTAGCACTGCAACTGCCACTATCATTTGACGAATAGTACGACCACGAGAAATACGTGCCACAAAAATTGCCATCAGTGGTGCATAGCCAATAAACCAAGCAAAGAAAAAGACCGTCCACCATTTCATCCACCAGTCAGGGGCGGTTTCATTCGTCATGGTTGCCATAGCCATAAAAGAAGTAAGGTACTCACCCATGGACTGTAAATAAACATTGGTTAAAAAGAGCGTGGGGCCAAAAATAAAAATAACCGCACCTATACCCAAGGCTAGAAATACATTGAAACGGCTTAATATTTGAATGCCTTTATGAACACCCGTCATAGCGGAGGTGATGTAGATAACCGCTAGCAGCATTAAAATAATAAGCTGCGTTGTGAATCCATTGGCCAAACCAAAAAGTTGTTGTAGACCAAAACTCATTTGAGTAGCTAAGAAACCTATGGGGCCAACTGTGCCCGCAACTATGGCAATAACACAAAGCGCATCAACCACACCACCTAACCAGCTAGTCAGTATCCAATCACCAAATACTGGGTGTAAAAGCGTACGTGGCTGTAACGGCTTGCCTTGTACATAGTGAGCATGTGCCAAGACGATGGCTGTTAAAGAGCCTAAAACTGCCCAAGCTAAAAAGCCCCAATGCATAAAGGCCTGTGATAAAGCAGGTGCTATCGCTTCTGCCGTACCAGCCTCCGTAGTAAAGGCCGGTGGTGTAACCACAAAATGATAAACCGGCTCACCTGCAGCAAAAAACACCCCACCACCGGCTAGAAGAGTACACATAATCATTGATAACCAGCGGAAGGTGCTAATTTCTGGCTTATCTAAATTACCTACCTTGGCTTGACCAGCGCGTGACACGGCAACGCCCAAAGCAATAAAAAAGGTTCCAATTAATATGGCTTGAAAAAATGAACCTAAATACTTAGCAGTCCAAGCAAAACCTTCGCCAATAAAAGCAGTTAGCCCAGCTGTGTCAAAAATAGACCAGCCAAGAAACAGGCCAATAAAGCCCATGGTTAAGGTTAAAACAACTGGATCGCCGTAGCGGTTATAGGTGGGAGGTACATGAGTTTGAGGAGAAGCTGTAGCAGTATCGGGCATTATTTCCAACGTGATTTTAAAATTGGCCGCCAATACTACGCAGCTATTTACAGCAAGGCAAGAAATAATAATTTTTAAACATTAAAAAGCTGCCAGTACATAATATTAAATTATGCATGACAGCCTTAAAGTTACTAGGTTTTAGTGATTAGTTACCCTTATTTTTTAAGTATTAAACTGGCATATAAAACGGGAACAGCCACTAGGGTTAGCAAGGTAGCAAAAAGCAAACCACCCATAATTGTGACAGCCATACTAGAGAAAAAAGCATCCGTTAATAAAGGCAGCATACCCAAAATGGTAGTACCAGCAGCTAAAAAGACTGGGCGCAAACGACTAACACTGGCATTTTTTAATGCTGCTAGGGCATCATCTTTTGCAGCCACCTGCAAGTCTATTTCATCCACTAGCACTATGGCGTTTTTCATTAACATACCAGACAAGCTTAATAAACCTAGCAGGGCTGTAAAGCTAAAAGGTAAGCTAGTAACAAGTAGACCGATAATTACCCCTGTAGCCGCCATGGGTACAACTAGCCAAATAACTAAAGGTTGCTTTAAACGACCAAAAAGCAAAACAGTAACCACTAGCATTACTACAAAGCTAAGTGGTAATTGAGAGGCTAAAGAAGCTTGTGCCTTGCCAGAGCTTTCGTATTCACCGCCCCAATCTAAATGGTAGCCCTCAGGTAAAGGAATGGCTTCCACCTTCGCTTTAATTGCTTCAAACGCCTCATTAACCGTTGCGCTACTACTCGGTTCAGCTTCAACTGTTAAGGTTCTTAGGCGATTACGGCGGTTAATTCGCGCTTCTTCAGGTAACAGATCGAAGCTATCAACCACTTGTGCCAAGGGTACATAAGCACCATCAACACTGCTCCAAATTAAGCGATCTTGTAAACGGCCAGCATCTAAACGCTCACTTTCTGGCGGACGAGCGACTATAGGTAGCTGCTCAACCCCTTCACGGTAAGTCCCTGCCCTAACACCTTCAGTAGAGAACTTTAAGGTAGTCGCTAAATCTTTACGGCTTATACCAGCATAGCGAGCACGCTCTTCATTAAAGCTAGGCACCAGCGTTAGCTCTTGCTCTCGCCAGTTATGGCGTATATCAGTAACTTTTGGATCCAACTCCAAAATATCCACCGCTTGCTTTGCTAGCTCCCTTAATACAGCAGCATCAGAACCAGCAAACCTTGCTTGTAGTTTTGCACCACTTCCTGGCCCAAAGACTAGGCGTTCAGTGTAAATTTCTGCGCTAGGGTAATCCTTTCTTAACTCTGCTCTTAGCTCATCAGCTAAACCATCAATTAAATCTCGGTCAGTGACACGTATAATTAATTGAGCATAGGAAGAATCTAACCGCTCGGGTACATAAGTCAGCATAAAGCGGCTGGCACCTTGGCCTATAAAGCTAGCCACACTAACGACTTCTGACTTTTCTAACACCCTTTGCTCTATTGCCTGAATATCCCTAGCTGTAGCACGAATATCAGTGCCTTGGGGCAGGTGGTAATTCAAATAGAACATCGGGTTATTAGCGGTAGGGAAAAACACCTGACTTACCCAACCAAAACCAGCATAACTACCCAAGGTAATGGCAACCAAAACCAATAGGGTTGTACGTCGTGCTTTTAAAACCTTATCTAGCAAACTCAAATACCAGCCATACACCTTGCCTGCATAGGGGTCTTTTTGATCACCTTCGGAGGACACACTACGAAAAAGGTAAAAACCCAATAAGGGCGTCACTGTCACGGCTAACAACCAACTTAGTAGCAGTGAAATACCTATAACGGCAAATAAAGAGAATAAAAACTCACCTGTTGCATCGGGTGATAAACCGATACCAGCAAAAGCCATAATGCCTATAACCGTTGCCCCTAATAATGGTAGCTGAGTGCGTTTGACCGCATCACTTGCAGCATCTATGGCTTTAATACGCCGCTGCATATTAATTAGCATACCCTCAGCAACCACTATGGCATTATCAACCAACATCCCCATGGCAATAATCAATGCCCCTAAAGAGACACGCTCCATTTCTATGTGGAAGATTTTCATAAAGAAGGTAGTGCCTAATACGGTTAGCAGTAGTGTCATACCCACCACCACACCAACACGCCAGCCCATAAAAATGCACAAGACACCTATTACTATGGCAACCGAAGACACTAGATTGAGCATAAAGCTATCTATTGCTTCTTCAACAACCTGATGCTGCTCATAAATAGGCTGAAGCTCTACACCCAAAGGAATACGGCTTTGCAAGCTGGCTAAATGTGCATCAACTGCCTGCCCAACTTTAACAATATTGGTATCTGCTACCCCTGCCACTGCTAGGGTAAAGGCTGCTTTTCCATTAAATCGAATAAGATGGCTGGGCTTTTCTGTTGCTGTTCTATTGACCTTAGCTAGATCAATTAAACTAATTTGTTCTGTAGTACCGGGGCGACCCACCCTTAATGCCTCTAAACTGGCTAGGGTATCTAAACCAGGGGGCGTTACTAAACGCACCTGCTGGTCTGCGACTCTTACTTCACCCGCATCTTCAACTGAATTTTCGGTTTGCAAAGTATTAAGGACTAGCTCTATAGGTAAACCAAGGCGTACCAGTTTTTCGTGAGAAATTTCAATATAAATACTTTCTTTAGGTTCACCTGCTGTACTAACTTTGGCAACCCCCGGTACAGTTAATAATTCTCGGCGTAAAAAGCGTGCTAAGTCTCGTATTTCACTGTCACTAAAACCTTCGGCTGTAACCGCGTAAAAAATACCAAACACATCACCAAAGTCATCAACAACCTTGGGAGGGTAAGCTTTAGACGGCAAGGAAACCTGAGCATCATTCACCTTACGGCGTAACTCATCCCAAATTTGCTCTATTTCATGGCCTTTGTAGGTATCTTTAATTTCGACCGTAATTTCTGACATGCCGGGCATAGAGCGAGATTCAATAAAATCTAGCTGAGGTAGCTGCTGAATCGCAGACTCCATTAGCTCGGTTACTTCCTCTTCTACTTCAAGTGCCGTAGCACCAGGGTAGGCAGTTACCACTACCGCTTGCTTAATGGTAAAAGCTGGGTCTTCTAAACGCCCTAGCGTCATTAACGCCCAGATACCGCCCAATAAACAAAGTAAAATGAGCAACCAAGTATTGATTGGCCGCTGAATTGAAAGACGTGCAATATCCATTAAAGCACTCCCTAAAAGTGGCTGAAGGGTTTAACCTTCATGCCTTCACGTAAGTGTGAACCACCAGAAGTAATTACCTGCTCACCGGCTTTGGCACCAGAAAGAAGCTCTACCCTATCACCACTAACACGCCCCACCTTAGCTTGGCGCTTAGTTACCTGCCCTAGCGCTGGATCAAAAACCCAAAGGAAGTAGCTTCCATCATTAGCAGTATTTAAAGCGGACAGTGCTACATCGAGTTGATCGGCTGGGTAAAGAAGAGGATCAGCATTTACTACCACCGTAACTGTCATACCTGGCAACAAATTTAAGTCTTTAGGACGCTCAAAACCAAAGGTAACCTGGTAGGTTTGAACTACTTGGTCTGGCTCAGTCGCATGTTCACGGTATTCAAGTGGAATGGAGGTTTCTTCATCATTAGGTAAGAGTAACTTAGCCTTAATGTAATCAGGATTACTTACCAAGCGAACCAAGTCTTCTGGCACGCTAATATGCGCACGAAATTCCGTTACATCTTGCACTCTAACAACTGGCGTACCTGCTGCTAAATTGCCATAACGATCAGCTAGGCGGCGTGTAATTAACACATCGGAGGGTGCTTCTAAGCGAGTGTAAGATAAATTACGTTCTGCGGCTTCTACTGCTAGCTCTGCTAGGCGTAGCTGATCTTCTGCCTCATCAACCACTGCACGAGGAATAGAGTTAGTTTTTAATAGTGAGTGCTTACGGTCAACATCCCGTTGGGCTTGCTTTAAGCGAACCTCTGCCTGCTCTAAAGCTAGCTTATAGTCGGTGGCATCCAACTCAGCCAACAAGCTACCTTTAGGCAGCAAACGCCCTTGTTTAACAGGTAGGTTAATTAAACGACCCGCTACTTGGAAAGACAAATTGACATTACTGACAGCATCAACTCGACCAACAAAACGGCGACTGATAGCCGGTGCAAGTTCACCAAGGGTTTCAACACGTACACTGGATACTGCTTGAGCGCTAGTAGAAAGGCTGGGATTATCCTTAGCCTGGCTGGTGGTTAGCCCTAATAAACTTAGAGTACAAACAAAAAAAGCTAACTTAAGTGTTTTGTTCATTAGAGTTTTTCCTGGGCTTTTAATTCTAAGACTTCGAGAAGTTGTGTTTTTTTCTTAGCATCAAAGGGAAGTAAACCCAGCATATCCATCAACATTAAACCTTCTCCTGCTGCCCACAAAAGGGTTGCTTCGTCTGGTGCGGTGGCTTGGTTGCGGATTTTTTGTAAACGGCGGTCGGTTTCTTCTCTTAAAGGTTTAAGTAGGTCTAAATTGTGTGCTGCTGCCGCCAGAATTGCCATAGGTATATTATGATCAACTTCTTCAAGCTCTCTAATAACATGAAAAACTGACTGAAGTGTTGGGTTGGGCTGATCCAGCAACTTTGCTTCTTGCTCAGCAACCCTAGGCGTGTAGGTTGCCATTAAGCGTTCTAACATGCCACCAATTAGCGCTTCTTTACTAGGGAAGTTATACAGTACACCGCCTTTAGTTAAACCGGCTTCTTTTGCAACCGAGTCTAAACTGACTTTACCTGCACCCTTTTCAACCGCTACCTTTTGGGCAGCATCTAAAATTACTTCATGCGAATTATTGCTACGCCTAGTTTTTTGCATCTTCAACCCCTAAAAAATACCATTTGGTACAGTAAGTACTAAGAGTATAGTTAAGGCGTTGAATTTGCAAGACTGTAGAGTCTAAAAAATTAACTAGGTATTAAATACAGCCACCATTTTTTTAAGCTCGTTCGATAAGCGTGATAATTCAGCACTAGCGCTAGCCGTTTGGTTAGATGCCGTTGAGTTTTGGTCAGCAATATCAGCAATTTCAATAATATTGCGGTTAATTTCCTCAGCAACTGCCGACTGCTGTTCGGCTGCACTAGCAATTTGTGCACTCATATCGGTAATGGTATTTACCGAACTGTGAATAGACCCTAAGGAATCACCTGCACTGGCTGCCTTGGCCACACCCTCATTTGTTCTGTTTTCACTGGCTTGCATTGCCTGCATGGCTTTTTGTGCGCCTGCTTGCAGCTGTTCAATCATCTGCTGAATTTCTTGGGTGGACTGCTGAGTACGGCCCGCTAAGGTACGCACTTCATCCGCTACTACTGCAAAACCTCGGCCCTGTTCACCCGCTCGGGCTGCTTCTATGGCTGCGTTTAAAGCCAAGAGATTGGTTTGTTCTGCTATACCTCGAATCACATCCACTACTTGTCCAATATCATCACTCTGCTCTCCTAGCTTATGCACTAGTTCAGCCGTTGCTTGTATTTCACTGGCTAGCGTATTGATGGTTTGCACCGTGTTACTAACCACCTCATTGCCACGGTTAACTTCTTGTTGCGCACTATGCGTTGCTTCAGAAGTCGCTGCGGCACTTTGTGCCACTTCTTGCACTGTGGCACTCATTTCATTCATTGCTGTGGCAACCTGATCGGTTTGTAGCTTTTGCTCATTCAGTCCTTGATTGGTTTTTTCACTCGTTTCAGCTAACTGGTCTGCGGCGGCTGCAACGAGTTGTGTTGAATCTATAACCTTATTCACTAGCTCACGAAACTGCTGTGCCATAGCATTGGCTTGCTGAGCAATTAGGTGGGTTTCATCACAGGTAGCAAGTTTAATGTGAGTAGTTAAATCGCCCGTGGCTAGCTGCTCTATACCCTTACGCAACTCGGTAATGGATTGCATAACCGATAAGTAAAAAGAGATAAAGATATAAATAATACCTACTAGCACAAGCAACATAACTGTAAGCGTAAGGGTTCGAATAAGTTTGTAATCGGCGATACGCTGGGTTAATAAGCCATCAAGGGAAGGTGCAACTAGATCAAACAAATGAAATACGTTGTCGATTGTTTGAGTTGCTTGGTTAAAAAACACATCTAAGTTAGCCGTTACTTCATCTTTTTCCAGCATATTTCTTAGGCTAGTGTTATAGGTGCTGGTTGCAAGAAACATTTTATCGGCGGGCTGTTGTAAGCGACTGGTTAAGCTAGGGTTCTCATCTAGTACAGCTTGTATACCACGTAATAGGTTTTTTTCTGCCTCAGCTATACGTTGCGAAGCACCTAAAAGGCGCTGCCAGTTCTCTGGTGTATACCTGCCTTCAACAATAATAGCTGAACCTAGCGCCCGTGATTGGCCTGTATCTTCAGTTAGCTTTGGTAAATGGTTTACTAGCGTATCAACTAGATAGTAGGTATCCATTTTAGATGCCAAAATAAGATTGGAAGTATTGGCAAGGTGGTGAATAAACTCCAGCATATTAGTAATCAGTGCTGTGTGTTTTTGAAAGCTTTGGGCTTGAGTTAAGCCATTAAATTCTTGCTTTAATGCGGTCCAATCACGCTGCAAGCTGGCAAAACGATTTTCAGTCTTAAGCCGTAAATTATAGCGTTGATCTAACGCCTGCAACCTAGCCATAGCTTGGTCAATATTAGCGGCTTGTTTAGTTAACTCGCCACGCAATGTGTTGTCACCGCCGAGTATTGCAGACGACATACCCCGGTGTTGTTGCATGGGTTGAATAATTTCACGCAGCTGGGCTATGTACTCAATACCAGGTTGCTCCTGCTCCATAAAATCAATACGCTCGTTCACTTCTTGTATTAGCAAATAGCCCAAGAGCAGAAGCGGTACAAGAAACAAAATACCAATAAACAAAAACTTACGTGGATAACGCAAACGGTTTAATAATGCGACACCTAGCGCAAACATAGCCTTCATGACAACTCCTTCTTATCAACAAAACACCCAAAAAAATTACCTTCCAGTTGCTTATTGTAAACAATCTACACAATAAAATATTGGTTTTTTTTAGGTACAGTAAGGAGGTGTCAAAAAAGCGTAACTGGTGCTCGGCTTCATCAACCACTGTTCTGAATAGAGCGAGGATTTAATTCACCAAAAACTGATAACGGGTTTTGTTAGCAATACGCACCAAAGCCAGCATCACCGGTACTTCTACCAAAACACCTACCACCGTGGCTAAAGCAGCACCAGGCTGTAAACCAAACAGTGCAATAGCAACGGCAACAGCCAATTCAAAAAAGTTACTGGAACCAATTAAACCGGCCGGTGCAGCAATGTTATGCGGTACTTTCCAAGCTTTCGCCCAACCGTAGGCAATAAAGAAAATAAAAAATGTTTGAAGGGTTAGCGGAATAGCGATTAATAAAATATCTAGCGGATTAGCAACAATCACATCACCCTGAAAAGAAAACAGCAAGACCAAGGTAATAATTAAACCCAGTTGTGGAATCGGTTCTAAATGCTTTAAAAAAACATTCGTTAACCAATCAATACCACGACGCTTTATAATGAATTGGCGTGTTATATAACCGGCACTTAACGGTATAACTATGTAAAGCAGCACCGATAATAAAACTGTATTCCAAGGTACTTGAATGTTAGAAATACCTAATAAGAAAATCACTAACGGTGCAAAGGCAAATAGCATAATTAAATTATTGAGCGCCACCTGAACTAAAGTATAAGCAGCATCCCCCCTAGTTAAATAACTCCAAACAAAAACCATTGCCGTACAAGGCGCCGCACCCAGTAAAATGGCACCGGCTAGGTATTCGCTAGCCCGTTCAACAGGAATAAAAGACGCAAAAACAACGGTAAAAAAGAACCAAGCAATAGCAAACATTGTAAAAGGCTTGATTAACCAATTGACGCTTGTGGTAATAATCAGCCCCTTAGGCTGACGGTGCACAGCTAAAACAGAGGTAAAATCAACCTGCACCATCATAGGGAAAATCATCGCCCAAATTAATAGCGCAACGGGAATAGACACTTGGGCATATTCAAAACGCACCAAAGTCTCGGGAACAGCGGGTATAAACTGCCCAATCAATATGCCACCCACAATGGCTAAAGCGACCCAAAGCGTAAGAAAACGCCCAAAAATGCCCATACCTTCTGCCGTGCTAGGCGCTGATAAATTGACCGATTCAGTCATCATAAAAACCCTTGGTATTAATTAAATGGAAGATTGCTCAAGTAACGCTAAAACACTTTCAGATGGGCGGCATAAACTCGCTTTATCACCCATCACCACAATCGGGCGATTAATCAAAATGGGGTGTGCCATCATCGCATCAATAAGTTGTTCATCGTTTAACACAGCATTATCAAGGTCTAATTCATCATAAGGCGTGCCTTTACGACGCAATAGCGCACGCGGTGTTATTTTCATCATTGCAAGTAATGCTTCTAGGCGTTCACGGCTAGGTGGCGTTACAAGGTATTCAATCACTTCAGGCGTTTTACCAGAGGCTTCTAGCATGGCTAAAACATTGCGTGACGTACCGCAGTTGGGGTTGTGATAAATTTGTACTTTCATAAGTTTTCAGGCTTCTTTTGTTGGGGTTGGCAAAAACTCCTGGTCGACTCCAAAGGTGTGCAAGTCACTGAATCTGCAACACAACAGTCATTCACTAAAAATTGAATAACCGCTTGAATAGCATCAAGGTTTGCGCGGTAAATAATGGAACGGCTTTGGCGTTGCGAAAGTACCAATTCTGCACGGGCAAGCACCGACAAATGCGCAGACAAGGTGTTGTGTGGTATATCTAACAGCGTTGCTATTTCACCCGCTGGCAACCCTTCTGGCTCATGGCGAACCAACAACTTAAAAGCCGCTAAACGTGTTGGTTGCGACAGTGCTGCAAAACTCGCCATCGCTTGTTCAGTTTTCATTTAACACTCCTCAAATATCTATATTTCCAATAATATGGACATATCAAATAAGAGTCAGGATTTTTGTTACAAAACAAGGAGACTAGCCTTAAGCAACTATCTCTTCTTTGTTCTCTTCCTTATTTTCTGTGTTCTTCCCTGTATTAAACCAAGCCAATTTGTCATGCAGTGCCACTACTTCGCCGACAATAATAATCGCCGGTGCGGGTAATTGTGCAATCGCTTGTTTAGCGACTATGCTGTCTAACCTGCCAGTTAAAACCCTTTGTTGGGGTGTGCTGCCTTGTGAAACTAAGGCTATGGGCGTGCTGGCAGGTTTGCCCTTTTCTACTAGGCCAGCAACCAGAAGTTCTAAGGTGTGTAGCCCCATGTAAAACACCAAGGTTTGGTTAGGCGCTATCATTTCAGCAAAGTTTAAATCGCTGGTACGGTTTTTTAGCTGGCCGGTAATTAACTTAACCGATTGGGCATAATCTCGGTGGGTTAAGGGAATACCGGCATAGGCAGAACAGGCATTGGCGGCAGTAATTCCCGGCACGACTTGAAAAGGTACGCCAGCGGCTTTAAGCTCTTCCAACTCTTCGCCACCTCGCCCAAACACAAAAGGGTCACCGCCTTTTAAGCGCACTACTCGCTGCCCTGCTAGGGCTTTTTCAACTAATAAACGGTTAATATCGGGCTGGGGAACAGCATGCTTATCACGCTTTTTACCGACATAAATCAGCTCGGCATCTCGGCGGCATAAATCTAACACCTCAGCCGACACCAGCCGATCATAAAGCACTACATCAGCCTGTTGCATTAGGCGCAAGGCTTTAAAGGTTAATAGTTCTGGGTCGCCTGGCCCAGCGCCCACTAAATAAACTTCGCCTACGGGACGACGGGTATCACTGTCTTCCAACTGTTGCTGTAAGAGTTTTTCAGCTTCTGGCATTTGGCCATTAAACACCCTTTCGGCAACGCTGCCTTGAAAAGCCGTTTCCCAAAATTTGCGCCTTTGGTTGATATCGCTAAAACGTGTTTTTACAGCATTACGAAAACGCGCTGCTAGCTGGCCTAAATCACTGTAGCGAGTGGGTAGAATACTTTCTAATTTGGCTCTTAATAACCTGGCTAAAACAGGCGCTTGGCCGCTTGAAGAAATACCTATCACCACCGGTGACCTATCCACTATCGCTGGCACAATAAAACTACACAGGGCGGGATTATCCACCACATTCACTGGCAGATTTCTTGCCACACAATCGGTATGCACTTGTTGATTCACGGCTTCATCATCGGTAGCCGCCACCACCAATACCACGCCCTCTAGCTGGTCTTTATGGTAATCATTTGCTACTAACTTGCCTTGGCTAGCAGCTAATAATTCTTCTAGCTCAGGGTGAACTTCATGGCTAACTACTTGCAACCTAGCGCCAGCACGCACTAATAAGCGTGCTTTACGCAAGCCCACCTCACCGCCACCAATCAATAATACTGGGCGGTTTTTTAAGTTAAAAAATAAGGGTAGGTAATCCATGCTTAGCCTTCCACCGCAATAAGACTAGCGGCTGAATGCAAACCGCATTCACGGGTTTCGGGGTTTTCCCACCACCAACGCCCAGAACGTGGGTCAGCATTGGGCTGAACCGCTCGTGTACAAGGCGCACAGCCAATGCTGGGATAATGGCTATCGTGCAGGCTGTTATAAGGTAATTTTAAGGCGTGAATCACTGCCCAAACTTCGGCTTCGCTCCAATCAAATAAAGGGCTAAGCTTTTGTAAACCGTTGGTGGCATCCCACTGGCTGTAATCTAGGGCTTCACGGGTTACCGACTGCTCTCGCCTTAAACCAGTAATCCAAGCTGTTTTGCCTTTTAACGCACGGCGTAAAGGTTCTAATTTTCGCACTTGGCAGCAGCTTTGGCGTAACTCTTGAGTGCGATAAAAAGCATTCACACCTTCTTTAGTGACCCAACCTTGCAGCTGTTCATTGTTGGGGTAATAAATTTTAATGTTCAGTTGCGGCCACTTAGTTTGCACCTTAGCTAACAAGGTCAGGGTTTCTTCTGGCAAGCGCCCTGTATCCAATACAAATTGCTGAATGCTTGGTTGCTTATCGGTGGTTAAATACTTGCCAATTAAGCCAGTGAGCAAAGCATCTTCCGCTCCCAAGCTGTTAGCAAAAGTTAAGCCTTCACCATAGTCAGCAAGGGCTGTTTTTAAGCGTTCCAGCGTAGTCGCTAGCTTTTTTTCTAACTCAGGCGTTAAAGGTTGGCTAGGCTGTTCTTTTGGTGAAGTTAAAAAGTCTTCAAGCGATGTCACTTGCAACCTCCTTTTTTAAAGGTTGCTGAATATTAGGCTGCTGATAACTCACGCCTACTTCAACAAAGGCGGTTAAATCTTCTGCTTTAAAGCGCTCTTCTGGAATAACAAAAGCATCAAAACCACAGCTTTCTAAGTGCGCCAAGCGGTCACGCGCCACTTCCCCTACTGCTCTTAACTCGCCTTTAAAACCCGCACGGCGTAATAAGCGCGCCTGGCTAAAACCTCGCCCATCACGAAACACCAAAAATTCTATGGCAATTAAAGCCAGCTTATCTAAGTAAGGCAGCAGTAATTCATGGTCTTGTTCCGTGGTTAAAGAAGCGCCTAGTTTTTTAGCTGCACCTAGCTGCTCTAAGGTTTCTGGTGAAACGTCTGCCAACTTTTCTGCGGGTAAAACTAAGGCTTGATTGGCAGATGCGCTTACTTGTTCGGCTTGAAAATCTTCTGAATCAATAAACTGCCAAGCATCTTCATTTTGAATTTGTCGATTAATAATTAATGGCATTTTTTTCACTCCTAAAACCTAGTGATAAACGGCTTCTTTAAAGGGTTGAATACCCAGCCTATCTACGGCTTGAATAAAGCTTTCATCGGCTTTACGCACTGTAAGGTAGGTCGCTAAAATGGTTTTAAGCGTTTCTGCCACGGTATCGGCTGGCACGGCTCTACCTAACACCTTACCTAAACGGGCTTCTTCAGTCGCAGAACCACCCAAGGTAATTTGGTACCAGTCTTCGCCTTTTTTATCGACACCTAAAATACCAATATGCCCAATATGGTGATGGGCACAGGCATTAATACAGCCAGATATATTCAGCTGAATATCGCCTAAATCGTAGAGGTAATCTAAATCATCAAAAGCTTGGTTAATCTGCTCATTAATATTCAGCGTTTTAGCATTCGCCAGCGCACAAAAGTCCCAGCCGGGGCAAACAATGCTATCGGTTAGGGTATTAATATTGGCTCTGGCTAAGTTGGCAGCCACCAAACCCTGCCACACAGCTAACAAGTTTTTTTCTTGAACATCTGTTAGCACTAGGTTTTGGTCTTGCGTGGCTCGAATTTCATTAAAACTAAAAGCTTCGGCTAGGTTGGCAACCGCATCCATCTGCTGGTCAGAAATATCACCCGGCGCACCCAATAAAGGCTTAAGTGAAATATGCACAATGCGATAACCCGCTACTTTATGGGCTTGGGTGTTGCGTTCATACCAAACTTTAAAGTCAGGGTGTTCAGCAAAAGCCGCTGCTAAATCTGCTGCCGTTTGCGTTGCTTGGGTAGGATTTTGTTCAACATAAGTAAAAGGCTTAAAGTGAGCTGCAACTTGGTTAATTTTTTCAGGCGTTAAACGCAGCTCACCCCCTTTAAGGTGCTGCCATTCTTCTTCAACCAAACGCTGAAACTCTTCTATACCTAAAGCCGCTACTAAAATTTTAATCCGTGCCTTGTATTTATTGTCACGGCGGCCTTTTAGGTTATAAATACGCAGAATGGCTTCTAAATAAGAAAACAATTCTTCTGCTTCTAGGTAGTCACGCACCACCTTACCAATAATGGGCGTACGACCTAAACCACCGCCCACCAAGACTTTAAAGCCCACTTCGCCAGCAGCGTTTTTTACCAGCTCTAAACCTATGTCATGCACACGGCTAGCAGCTCTATCATTAGGGCCGCCGCTGACAGCAATTTTAAATTTACGAGGAAGGTAGGCAAACTCAGGGTGCAAAGTTGACCATTGGCGAATCAATTCACACCAAGGGCGTGGGTCAGCAATTTCATCATCGGTCACGCCTGCTAAAGGGTCGGTGGTGGTATTACGAATGCAGTTGCCCGAGGTTTGAATGGCATGCATTTGTACCTTAGCCAGTTCCGCTAGAATATCCGGCACATCTTCTAGCTTAGGCCAGTTAAACTGTATATTGGTACGGGTAGTAAAGTGACCGTAGCCCTTATCCCAAGTGCGGGCGATATGCGCTAAGCTACGCAACTGGGGTGCAGAAAAAGTACCGTAAGGAATCGCCACACGCAGCATAGGCGCTTGGCGTTGAATGTATAAACCATTCATTAAACGCAGTGCCAAAAACTCTTCTTCAGGCAATTCACCGGCTAAATAACGGCGCGTTTGGTCACGAAACTGCTCTACCCGCTCATCAACCAACTGCTGGTCAACCTGATTGTAGCTATACATCGCTCTCTCACACCTCAACAATTTTATTCTTTAAGAACTTATTGCTGGCTAGAGTAGCGAGAATTACTTATAACTTAAAATACTGAATAGTTGTTTACTTATAACCTAAATCAAAATCCAAACACCCACCCCTATTAGGGTAAAACCACCAAAAATTTCAGCCCTATTACCCAGCAAAGAACTCACCGCACCGCCGATCATAACGCCTAGCGTCACCATTAGTGTTGTGGCTAAACCTATTAGGCCTGCGGCTATCCAGATATTCACCTTAATAAAGGCCAAGCCTACACCCACCGCCATTGCATCAATGCTGGTACCTAAAGCGGTTAAAGAAACTTTAAGAAAAGAGTGTCTAGCAGGCTTTTCTGCTGCTTCTGAACTGGGTTTTAACCCTGCATAAATCATGTGCAAACCCAAAGCAACCAACAAAAAGAAGGCAATCCAATCTGCCCAGGTTTCTACATAAGCAAGGGTTGATTTACCCATTAGCCAGCCAATTAAAGGCATTATTGCTTCAATGCTGCCAAAAATTAACCCCATTCTTAGGGCTTCTGAAAACTGAGGCTTTTTTAGACTAGCGCCTTTACCAATAGCAGCGGCAAAGGCATCTGTGGACATGGCAAAAGCCAAGAGAAGAAGTGCGATAGGGTTCATGCTAATAACTCCGGTCGGGCAGTTTGAGTCCACGATCTATCCACACGCCCGACTAAAGGCATGAATAGATCAATGGTCTCGCCAACCGAACGGTGTCCGCACCATGGCGTAAGGCCAAGTATGTTGATACGGACTCTTCCAAATAATAGAAGCAGGCTACTCCCCAAAGAGGCCGCTACTTTAGCAATAGCTTAGAGTGGCTACAAGTTTGTTTTTAAGTTGGTAAAGTTAAGGGCAAAGGTTAAGTCAGTGCTTTTATTCCATTGCTAGCAAGGTGCTTTATGCCAAACACTCCTAAAAATTTAGCTTATAGGCTTGCTGCATTTAAGTTCCACAGACTTAACTAAAGCGCAAGCAATGCAAAAGCGTTATAAAAAACTATATGGTAAAAAAAAGGCGAACAAGTGAAGAACTTTGCTAGATTAGCGGTTGTTTTTTGGGTGGTACTTCTTCTTATTGGTTGTGCTAGCCACCCCCTAGGCATGAGTACCGATGAATGGAATACCCTGTCCAGCTCAGAACGCTACGAGGCTTATAAAGAACAGGCCCGCCTAGATGAAGCCAAAGCAATACGCCAAGCTGCTGAAAAAAAACGTAGGCAAGAAATCCAAGCAGAGCGCCACCGTCAGTGGGCAGCAGAATCATTAAAAGAAGATGAAAGGCAAGAGCGTTTAGCAGCAACACGCCACTTAGCTCCTTACGGTGATGTTATTCAATGCAGCCTTAGCAACGCAACAGCAAAATTTGGTAAAAATTGGCAAGCAGCTCAGAGTGTGAGTTTTGAATTGCAACGTGGTGAAAAAGGTGTTGGTTTTTCTCTAGCCAATGTCGATAGAAACAGCCAAAAAACTTATCTTGAAGCCAGTTTTGATGGATTAAATGTTAAGGTTTGCAGCTCTTACGGTCGTTATTGCGACACCTTAGCTGGCTCTGAACAAGCCTATCGCCGTGGTAAGTCAAAAACAATTAACATTAAGAAAACCGTTAAAGGTAGGTTGCATTGTTCACTGCCACGGCGCTGGTAAAGACCATTTAGATACTCACTGCTTTACTTGAAGCAATAGTCACCACCTCACCACTTTCAAACTGCTCCTACAAGATTAATTTTATGTTAACACAACAAAACACCTTCAAACATTAGGCTGCTGACTGACTAATAGATAGCTGCAACAAATAGTGTTCAAGCTCTGAATTGGTAACAATTTCAAAGTCTGTATAAAGAGCTACTGGTTTGATTGATCTACCGCTACCCTGCTCTAAACGCACAAACCCTTTATCGCTTAATGTTTTAAGTGTATTAGAAAGATTAGACTTAGCTCGACCAGTTAGCTCTGCTAATTGTGTCAAACTCTCAGGTCTTTCAGAGTCTATTAAGCGCAATAACTCAATATTTTCTGGGCGAAGGATCTGTGAAACTGCGTTAATTGATGCATACCAAAGTTTTGGCTCATTTAGTTGAGGCGTGTATTTACGTTGGGCAATGGCTAGTAATCTCATACGGATGAGCTTTTCAGACATAATTCCAATTCTTATTTTCATATTATTTACCTTCTATGGCAGCAATGGTTTTATCAATACCCTCAAAAAAATCTTGTAGCAGGGCATAGCAATCAGAGAATTCATAAGGCGTACCTAAATCAACTGCTGAACTGTGTAAATGGTCATATTCATAACGTTTACCACTAAATTTCTTAGCTTTCGGTGGTTTTACTGCATGTGCATTATCGTGCCCAAATACTCGCTTATTAAACTTGTTATGCAGAGTAAGATTGTATCGGATACCATGAGGCCGCTCTTTAGTCGGTGGCACAACCCAAGCCTCAATTTTCCACCAATAACCATCATCACGATGAACTTGCTCGCCATGCATGCTTAACAGGATGTCAATTTCATCCACTATCATAACCTCTGACTAGTTATGACCAGAGTATAACATCATTTGTAAATTCTACGAGTCTTGTCACTCTAGCTAATTACTTACCCCCTACTACCCAGCCCCCTTATTCCTTAAAGGAATTAGAGAATATCTATTTATTCTTTTTAGTTACCCTCAGCAAGCTGCATACTCTCCTGCATTCTTCTTTTAAACTTTGTTAACAGGAATAAAAAATGCCTGCGCTTGCCGAATCACGGCTTACTCATTTACAGCAGCTAGAAGCTGAAAGCCTTCACATTATTCGTGAAGTGGCGGCTAGTTTTGCTAACCCTGTGATGATGTATTCCATAGGGAAAGACTCTTCCGTTATGTTGCACCTAGCACGTAAAGCTTTTTATCCGGGCACACCGCCCTTCCCTTTGCTGCATGTGGATACCACTTGGAAGTTTCAGGAGATGATTCGCTTTCGTGACCAAGCCGCCAAAGATGCGGGTATGGAATTGCTGGTACACACCAACCCAGAAGGCGTGGCGATGGATATTAACCCAGCCATTCACGGTTCGGCTTTGCATACCGATTTAATGAAAACTGCGGCCTTAAAACAAGCCTTAGACAAGTATGGTTTTGATGCGGCTTTTGGTGGCGCTAGGCGTGATGAAGAAAAATCGCGGGCTAAAGAAAGGGTCTTTTCATTTCGGGATAAAAACCACCGTTGGGACCCTAAAAACCAACGGCCAGAGCTGTGGAACTTGTACAACACAGAAGTAAAAAAAGGCGAAAGCATTCGTGTTTTTCCGCTGTCTAACTGGACTGAATTGGATATTTGGCAGTACATCTGGCTGGAAAAAATTCCGCTAGTGCCGCTGTATTTTTCTGCGCTGCGCCCTGTGGTTAAGCGGGATGGCGCTTGGATAATGGTTGACGATAAACGCCTACCCTTAGCAGAGGGCGAAGAACCGCAACTCAAACAAGTGCGCTTTAGAACCTTGGGTTGTTACCCACTAACAGGGGCGATTGAATCTACCGCTGCTACCCTGCCAGAAATTATTCAAGAAATGCTCTTAACCAGTACGTCTGAACGCCAAGGCCGGATGATTGATAAAGATGCGCGTGGCTCGATGGAACAGAAAAAAATGGAGGGTTATTTCTAATGACTGCCAGTTATATTCAAGAACAGGGCGATTTAATTAGCACCGATATTCAAGGTTATTTATTACAGCAAGAAAACAAACAGCTATTGCGTTTACTAACCTGCGGCAATGTTGATGATGGTAAATCAACCCTGATTGGGCGTTTGCTTCACGACAGTAAAATGATTTACGAAGACCAGCTGGAAGCCATTCAAAAAGACAGTAAAACCCAAGGTACTACGGGTGATACGGTGGATTTAGCCTTATTGGTGGATGGCTTGCAGGCCGAAAGAGAACAAGGCATTACCATTGATGTTGCTTACCGTTATTTTTCAACCGCCAAGCGTAAATTTATCATTGCCGACACACCAGGCCACGAACAATACACCCGCAATATGGTGACTGGTGCTTCCAATTCCGATGTTGCCTTAGTGTTGATCGATGCACGTAAAGGCATGCAGGTACAAACTTTTCGCCACAGTTATTTAGTATCGCTTTTAGGATTAAAGCACTTGGTTGTAGTGGTGAATAAAATGGATTTGGTTGATTTTAGCCAAGCAAGGTTTAACCAAATTCGTGAAGACTACCTAGCCTTTGCGCAATCACTTGCTAAGCGTACCCAGCTTAAATTGCCAGAGCTGCATTTTGTGCCGCTTTCTGCTTTGCAGGGCGATAATGTGGTCAATGCCAGCCCCTCTTTAGCCTGGTATCAGGGCTTGCCTTTAATGGCTTTGCTAGAAAGTTTGGCAATTCAGCCAGCCAGTGCTAATCAACCGCTGCGCTTTCCTGTGCAATACGTTAACCGCCCCAACCGTGACTTTCGTGGTTATTGCGGCACGTTAGCTGCTGGAAAACTCAGCGTTGGCGACACGTTGCGAGTACTGCCTTCAGGTTTAACCAGTCAGGTAAAATCCATCGTTACTTTTCAGGGTGAACTGCAACACGCCTACCCACAAATGGCGATTACTCTTACGCTTGAAGATGAAATTGATATTTCTCGTGGTGATATTTTAGTGGCTGCCGATGACATTTCGGTTGTTACTGACAGAATCACCGCAGACATGGTGTGGATGGCTGAAACGCCTTCTTTACAAGGCAAAACCTATTTACTTAAAACCGCCAGTCGCTTGGTAAATGCACGTATTCTAGCCATTCACTACACCACCCAAGTCAACACTTTAGAGCGCCAGCCAGCCGCTGAACTTAAGCTGAATGAAATTGCTCGTGTTGAATTGCAACTAGAACAACCTATTTTAGCCGATGATTATTTAACCAATCCCACCACCGGTAGTTTTATTCTGATTGACCGGTATGAAAACACCACCGTTGCAGCAGGTATGATTCAAGCCAGTCATCAGGAAGCGCCGTCAGAAACAGCAAAAACAATAGAACTCACCCCAGTTACTAGCAGTGAAAGAGCCGCTAGGTTAGGGCAAATTCCTGCAAAAGTTACCCTACAAGGTGGAAGTAAAGCCCAGCGCCAGCAATTAGCCATTCAGCTAGAACGCTTAGTGTTTAACGCCGGACGTTTTGCCTTAGTAATAGATGAAGAAGAACTCGCAGGCGGTTTAGCAGAAGAACAACCCCAACTAGAAGCTTGGCTACTGACTAAAGGTTTGCTGCTGATTACTTCACAGGCAAGCCAACAGCAAAACTCATCTGATAACGAAATAATAAGTGCTGTAATTCAAAGCCCTGAACTCAGCAAACCAAATCAATACCAAGAGATTGCCCTACTGGAAAATGAAAACACACCAGCAGAGCAATTATTAGAAAAGCTAAAGGAATTAAAAATTATTTAAGATAAGGAAACAAGCCTGAAGATACTTTAAGCCAGTTGCCGATCTTGGTCGGCAATCACTGATTAATTAGGTGTTTCAGGCTTTCTTGTTGTTCTAATGTTTGAAACTAGGTATCAGATAGTTAGGGGCTTAATGAGTATTTCGAAATACCTGTTGTTGCACCGCTTGCGCGGTTTGCCTTCTTGGCTGGCTGGTGAAAAAGTCACTCACGCTCTGTACTTCTTGGTCCAAGGGGATAATGGCTAGAATCTTGCCTTTTAACTCTGAGTCCTCACGGGTTTCCCACATTTCAAGGAATTGGTATCTACTATAAGTACGATTACCCTGCGAAGGGTCTGCAAGCCACACGGTGTCGCTGTTGATTCCTCGTAACACAGAAAAGTGATCATCCCTGCGATGCTTTGTATAAACGATAACAGGAATTTTTAGCTTAGTAAGTTGCTCAAATGACGCCGCATACCCTACACCTCGAAAACCCAGCTCCTTCAGTGCATTAGCCATATCATCAAAGGAGGCCCGCATGTCTTCTTTATCCATGATCTTTAAAATTTCTTCTTCGGTAACAGACAAGCCATAATATTCATTAAGAACAGTCGCCAATGATGCTGCGCCACATGAATAATCCAAGTCTTGCTTTACTATCTCTGTATCACGCATCGTTTTCCAACTATTAATAGGAATAGAGCCTCGCAAATTATAGCTATTTACATATGCCGCATCTGATGCTCTAACAGAAAAAGAAACTAATAAAGATACAGATAATAAAATCGTCACAACAGTATTTTTCATTGACCACCTTAACACAAGAATTGTGGCAAACAGTAATTACTCAATCAATCTCTGCAACATATGAGCAGAGACGCCGCCCGCTAACGTCATTAGGCTTGCTCTTATAAATAATAGGTACTTGTTTTTTAATCGATCTTTAAAAGCAAGATAAAACAGGAGATAGACTAACCCTGCTGATAAGATAGCAACTGCACAGGTTAGCAATACATTTAATAGAGTCATTTTGATCGCCAGTTATACTATTCGATAAAGAGGGCCATCCATACGGATAGCCCAAACATTGTTACCACCAATTACTATAAGAGCCATAGCCAGTTACGGCTCCACCGACAAAGGATTGTCCAAAAGCTTTTACCCCGACTCTGATACCATTAACCGGTGATAGAACGCCACTTGCCCCACCTGCAGCCATGGAGCCTAAGAAGCCCCAAGGACTAGACCCGCCACCTGCCAAGTAACCATAACCTGCACCGTAAGCACCTGCTAAACCACCAAGACCATATTGCCAGAATGCTCCTTCTGTGCTCTTCATCTCTTCAGATGACAACACAGCCAGTTCCATAGATTGGCTATTGTCCATATTGAAGATCAGGTTAGCATCAGCCAGGTCATTACCATTGGCAGCGAATGCAGGTAAAGAGATAGCACCACTCAAAAGGGTTGCGATAATTGCTTTCTTCATTATTTTTACTCCATGTAAAATTAACAAAGGGGCTGATTTAAAAGGCGTATAGCCAATTAAGTCTCAGGTCTGCCCCATTTTGACCCGAGACGTTTGCCTTGAAGGAAAAATTAAGCGTATTTCCCTTCGAGACTCCGTAGCCCAAACCGAGCGTTACATCCGTGCTCGTTCGGCGAAATCCTTGTGGTTTATCGTCATAGCGGTCTGCCTGTCGGTTCATCCATTGAAATCCTGTAGTAAGCGTGACTCGGTCATTGACCGCAAACGCCACCGAGGGCGTTAGTAAAAAATAATTACCGGGCTGAAAGCTAACATCACCATCATTACGCTTCTGATTCCATTGAAAGGCTGATGTTACAGAGAGTACGACTGGATCAATCGCTCGATAGGTCGTCATGCCCAGCGACCAGGACTTACCTGAAGAGCCGCTTTCCTGATTCTTCTCATAAAGTGCGCCTTCAATAAAGCCAAGCAGCGCGGGTGTATCATTGTCTTGCGAGAATTGGTAGTTCAAACCAACCCAAGAGTCTACAAAACGATTTTCACTATCATCGTTTATCCCTGACAGATCGCTGGAGCGCGCACTTCGATATAAATAGCTGGCTCGCGTATATATTTCCGCATCACGTGTCACCCCATATCTCACACCCAACGTGGCAACAAGAACATCAGTGTTACCTTTGAACTCCCCGAATTTTGTTGGCAGTGTGATAAACGAAGTTTCGCCAGTTTGAACAACAATAGGCTCATCCGTTAGCAATTTTTGCCGATCACTATTAGAGTAAGACAGAGAGGTATCGAGCTTGATTTTTCCCTTATCAGTAATAAGGTCTTCAACAATGAGAGGAAGATCAGCGATGGCGACAGGGGATATAACAAAGCACAAACTTGCAATACAAATACAACGAAGACTATCCATTCTTCAAACATCCATTTCTTATTTATTACTTATAATTAATAAACCTTACTATAGCTGAAAAACTACTGTCAATACGCCTAAGCAGTAAAACTAACCCCTAAAACTGACTTTAGGGGTTAGGTATAGCTGTTTAAAGCAGTTCTAAATTAAAGCAACACATCCACGTAATAGCCTTCTACGCCATTAACCACTTCATGGGTTAAACCATGCACATCGGTTTCAAAGCCGGGGAAGCGTTGGTTAAAGTCCCGCACAAACTTTAAGTAGCCAACAATGGTGGCATTAAAGCGTTCGCCGGGGATCAGTAATGGAATACCTGGAGGATAAGGCGTTACCAGCATGGCGGTTATACGCCCTTCCAACTCATCTATTGGGCAGCGTTCCACTTGGCGGTGCGCCATTTTTGCCCAAGCATCGGCAGGTAACATGGCCGGTTCAATTTTGGATAAATACATATCGGTGGTAATACGCGCTAGGTTATATTCCTTATAAACCGCATGAATCGCATTACATAAATCACGTAGGCCAGTGCGCTCATAAGTAGGGAAGCGTTTAGCAAATTCAGGCATCACCCGCCAAATAGGCAGGTTGTTATCGTAATCGTCTTTAAACTGCTGCAATTCCGTTACCATAGAATTCCAACGGCCTTTGGTAATGCCAATGGTAAACATAATGAAGAAGGAATAGAGCCCTGTTTTTTCAATAATAATGCCGTGTTCGGCTAGGTATTTGCTCACTATGGATGCAGGAATACCGCATTCATCAAAATTACCATCAACGTCTAACCCAGGGGTAATAATAGTGGCTTTAATGGGGTCTAGCATATTAAAGCCGGTTTCTATTTCGCCAAAGCCATGCCAAGTATCACCTGAATGAATCACCCAATCATCACGATCACCTATGCCTTCTTCTTGGGTTAACTTGTCTGGCCCCCAAACTTTAAACCACCAATCATCATCACCAAACTCATCATCAACCTTGCGCATAGCACGGCGGAAGTCGATAGCTTCTAAAATAGACTCTTCTACCAAGGCATGACCACCGGGTTCTTCCATCATGGCTGCTGCTACATCACACGAAGCAATAATCGCATATTGCGGGCTGGTTGAAGAGTGCATTAGGTAGGATTCATTAAAACGGTAGCGATCTAGCTTACGGTTTTTACTATCTTGCACCAAAATTTGTGAAGCCTGTGACAAACCTGCTAGCAACTTATGCGTGGACTGGGTTGAAAAAACTAAGGTTTCATCTGAACGCTCACGCTCACTACCACCAATGGCGTGCATATCTTTATAGAATTCATGGAAAGCCGCATGCGGTAACCAAGCTTCATCAAAGTGTAAGGTATCAATGGTATTGCCTAAAATTTGCTTAATTTCTTCCACGTTATACACAATACCGTCATAAGTGGATTGGGTAAGGGTTAGAATGCGTGGCTTTTTGTTGGTGGCATTGCGAGCAAAAGGGTTGTCGGCAATTTTTTGCTGAATGGTAGCAGGGTCAAATTCACTTTTAGGAATGGGGCCAATAATGCCGTAGTGATTACGGGTCGGCATTAAAAATACCGGAATCGCGCCGGTCATAATAATCGAGTGCAAAATCGACTTATGGCAGTTACGGTCAACCACAACTATATCGCCGGGGGCAACGGTAGAATGCCAAACGACCTTGTTAGAAGTTGAAGTACCGTTAGTCACAAAAAACAGGTGATCGGCACCAAAAATACGTGCCGCATTTTGTTCGCTGGCAGCCACCGGGCCAGTATGGTCTAACAGCTGGCCTAGCTCATCTACCGCATTACACACGTCGGCACGTAGCATATTCTCACCAAAAAATTGGTGGAACATTTGCCCTACAGGGCTTTTTAGAAAAGCAACGCCGCCTGAGTGACCGGGGCAATGCCAAGAATAAGAAGAATCACTAGCGTAATCCATCAATGCAGAAAAGAAGGGCGGTGCTAAGGCTTCTAAATATTTTTTGGCTTCACGAATAATGTGCCGTGCCACAAATTCAGGCGTGTCTTCAAACATGTGAATAAAGCCGTGCAGCTCACGTAAAATGGCATTAGGAATGTGCCGTGAAGTACGTGTTTCACCATAAAGAAAAATAGGAATATCACTATTACGCTTGCGTACTTCAGTTATAAAGCTGCTGATAACTTCTAATGCTCGGCTAGCACCTTCTTCTGTGCCCTCACCAATTTCTTCATCGTCTAAAGAAACAATAAAACAGGAAGCGCGGCTAGCCTGCTGAGCAAAAGCGGTTAAGTCGCCATAGCTGGTGTAGCCAACAACTTCCATACCTTCTTTGCCAATGGCTTCAGCAAGATCACGAATACCTGAACCTGAAATATTTTCAGAACGAAAATCTTCATCAACAACCACAACAGGAAAGCGAAATTTCATCAGTTTTAGGCCCACCGCAAGTTAAGAAAATACAAGACGGATAGCTTACCCTTAATCCATCAAAAAGAAATAGCCTAAAGAACCAAATTGAATGCAAATTCAACTTGTAGTATCGCTACTCAATGCATTATACTTTCGTCTAGTTAGCAAGTGCAGCATTTGGAGGCAATCATGTTAGATACAAAACAGCTACAAGACCTTTTAGTCAGTAAGCATCATCTAGAGCAACGCTTGGCACTCAGTATGACCGCTAGACCAGAAACTTGGCACTATATCTACAGCAAGCACCCAGAGTTGGCTTTTACTCTTGCACAAAATTCCAATCTGCCGCAGGAACTAGCTGATGAACTAGTCAGCCATCCAGATCCTCGCGTCAGGTTAATGATTGCACGGCACGGTCAACCAAGCTTTAGTGCCTTAAAGCAACTTAGTGAAGATAACGAAGCAGCTGTACGACTCGCTGTTGCAAAACGCCAAGATTTAGATGGACAACTGCTTGACTCTTTATACGAAGATGGTGATGCAGGTGTGCAACTAACCGTTCAGCTTTATCAGCAGGCGCAACAACCACTAGCAAGAGCCAGCGGTTGGTAATAAAGAAATTGGCAAATGCTTTAAAGAATTGAAGGTCGATTATTGAGTGCGGATATTTGCACTGGGGGTAGCTTATTAGCTACCCTTTTTTTTGCTTATTTTTCACTTATTTCTTTATTCACTTATGCACATTAGCTGTGGATAAGTTTGTGAGTAAGCTCGTAGCAGACTGCCCTTACCCCCATTAAAACAAGCCTAGCTACAAATTGGCTAAAAAGGCACCAGTCCCCAGTAGGCTGCATAAAGACAAAAGTACACTAAACTAATTTTTGCTTATAACTTATTGATTTTATTAAATTTTAGAAATTTATTTAAAGTCAATACTTGACATAGCCAAGTAAAAGAAAACCTTTGCACTCAACCCAAGCTTGGACTAGTTAGCCAACGACTAGTAACAAATAACCTTAATACTCAGCCTGTGGACACTTGACAAAACTAAAACTCGCCAACACTTCTGGCAAGCCTTAGTCCAGCCTGCTATTCTGCTGCACATTACTTAATAAACGAGCACAAATATGACTGGTAGTTCAACTGCAACAAACCTTATTCCTGGCAAAGATGCACCACTTGAAAGCACCATTGCTCGATTAGAATTCCAACTAAAAAAACTAGGGTTTAATGTTCAACCTAAGTCTTGGCTAAACCCTGTTCCCCATGTTTGGTCGGTTCATTTGCAAGACCTAGATTGCCCACAGTTATTTACCAATGGCAAGGGTTCTACTAAAGAAGCGGCCTTAGCCTCGGCTTTAGGTGAATTTTTTGAGCGATTAAGCTGCAACTACTTCTGGGCAGACTTTTGGTTAGGGCCTGAAATTGCGCAGGGTGAGTTTGTTCACTACCCACAAGAACGCTGGTTTTCTGCCGACAGCAATAAGTTGCACCCAGACTTATTAGATGAACACTGTTTAGCCATTTATCAGCAAGAAGAAACGCTAGAACCAGCGGGTTTGGTAGATATTAACTCTGGTTCAATCAATCGTGGCATCTGTGCGCTGCCTTTTGTGCGCCAAAGCGACCAGCAGCCTGTATGGTTTCCAGTCAACCTAATTGGTAATCTATTTGTTTCCAATGGTATGTCGGCAGGCAATAACCGCTACGAAGCTTATACTCAAGCCTTATCAGAAATTTTTGAGCGTGCCATTAAAGCCCGTTTATTAGTAGAAGGACTTTGCCCCCCACTTATTCCGCAAGCTGTTTTAGCACGCTACCCTAAAGTAGTCACAGCAATAGCCGCTTTAGAAGAAGCTGGTTTTCATGTACAAGCTAGAGATGCTTCCATGGGTGGGCGCTACCCAGTCATTAACGTTACTTTGTTAAACCCTAAAGATGGTGGTTGTTTTGCTTCTTTTGGAGCTCATCCGCTATTTGAAGTAGCACTAGAGCGCACCTTAACCGAATTATTACAAGGCCGTGCGTTAGATCAGCTCGATGTCTTCCCTGCTCCCACTTTAGACTTAAACGAAGTTGCAGAACCACATAATTTAGAAACCCACTTTACTGATTCAAGCGGTTTAGTGGGTTGGCCTTTAATTGGCGACCGCTTTGACTTTCCATTTACCGATTGGAACTTCCCTGGTACTAGTGAAGAGCAGTTCCACTTGTTACTTAATCAACTACATGATTCCAGCCACCAAGTTTACATTATGGATTACCAACACCTAGGTGTAGATGCTTGCCGTATTCTAGTACCAGGTTTTTCTGAAATTTACCCAGCCGATGATTTACATTGGGATAATAATAACCAAGGTATCGAGTTACGTGATGCGCTTTTAGAATTACCAGAACTTGACCGTCCAGACCTAGATGAAGTGGCCGAACTCATTAATGATTCAGGCTTTAGCCAACAACACCCAGTCGCGGCTTTAATTGGCCTAGTTCCTGGTGGCTCTACCTTTTGGAAAGAACTCCGTGTAGGTGAACTCCGTGCCATGCTTTGCCTAGCTTTAGGTGAGCAAGAAGAAGCATTGGATTTAATAGATGGCTTATTACTGTTTGGACACCTACATGAAAACCGTGTTGCCCATTATCGCTGTATTAAGTCTTTGCTGGAGATCACGCTAGCTGGTGAGTCCATTGATCATTACCGCACTGCACTTAATCTTTATTTTGGTGCAGATGAAGTAGAGGCAGGTGAACGTTTAATTAATGGCGAAGATACTTTCCAAGGTTTTGCACCAGCTCCCGGGTTAGACGGACTAGAAGCCCACGAAAAGCTAATTGAAGCCTATTTAAAAGTACAAAAAGCCAAAAAAGAGGCTTTATTATGAATTCAACACACCAAGACTTGTTAACCAGCCACTATGCGGATGAACACCTAGCCACACGTTTACGTGAAGCGATTATTGCCGAAGGCTTAGACCCAGAACAACTCACCCTAGATGCTATCGCAGCAATAGATCAGCTGCACGTTGGCGGTAGACGCTCCAGCCGTCAGCTTGCTGAACAAGCCGGTTTTTCACCCGGTCAAAAGGTACTAGATTTAGGTTGCGGAACAGGTGGCAGCAGCCGCCTGTTAGTCGATGAGCACGGCTTACAAGTGGTAGGCGTGGATATTACCCAACCCTTTGTGGATGTTGCCCAATGGCTAACCCAAGCCACGGGCTTAACTGCCCGCACTCAATTTGTGTGTGCCGATGCTCAAAATCTACCTTTAGAAGATGCAAGCTTCGACGCGGTTTGGAGCCAACACACTTTAATGAACCTGCCAGATTTAACCAAGGGCTTGGCAGAAGTAAACCGAGTACTGAAACCTAAGGGTAGCTTGCTACTCCATGAGGTTTTACAAGGCGATAACCTAGAACCTTTAAGCTTTCCTGTGCCTTGGGCCGATACCGCCAAGACCAGCCATTTAATAACGCCAGCCGAGTTAGAAGAACAGCTCACAGCAGCAGGCTTTATTAAAACTAGGCAGCAGGAAGTCACTGAACAGGCTTTAAACTGGCGCAAAAAACACACCGACAAAGAAGCCAGAGGGCAAACTGGTATTTTAACGCCCCAGCTTATTTTTGGTCCACGCTTTTTACAAATGGGTAAAAACCTAATGGCGAATTTAGCCGCTGGTAAAGTACGTTTAATAGAAGGAATTTGGCAGAAGGTTTAGTGAAAGTAGGACCTAATAAAAAAATTAGGGCTAGCTTAACCTAAAGGTCAATAGGTTCTTCACAGCCTTTGCCACCATCAGGTCGCTGCTTTATAAATACGGGAGCCATGTAATATAAAGTAATTAAGAAACCCAATAACCAAGCACTAGCACTCAAAAAATAAAGGGTATTGATGGACAGGTTAATCCAACCTGCTAGAGCGCGGCTAATTGCCGAAAAAACAATAAGTAAAGCAACAAGGTTTACCCAAGAACGTGCATCTAATTCATGGCCACTATGGGTTCTTCCAGAAATACAAATCACCGAGAAAACAGAAAGGCTCATACCGCCTATAGCCAATAAATGCCAACCACTCGATGCGGGTACAACTAAACCTAAATACCCTAAGCCCAACACAAGATAACCTAAAGCGATTAACCAATAGGTTGCATAAAATTGCAAAGGCCACCTGCTTAATAATGCTCTTCCTACATGCCAATCATTTAAAATATTAAAAACACTGGCTGCCGCTGCCAAAGCCAACCAACCATTTACTCTAGCTTCTGGCCAAATAAAATGGGTGAAGGTAAAAAGTAAAATACAAAACACTGCTAGGTTACGTCGCGGTGGAGTACTACGGTATTCATCCGGTGCATCTTCATTAGCTAGCTTTGGTAAAGCATCAATCGCTTCGTTTACTATTCTCATAGCTATTTTACTGGCGGTTATCACAATTAAAGCCACCATCATTCCTATGCCAGCATGGATCCAACGCATAGGATAAATATCTCTTAAGATATCGGTATAAAAACCTAAGCTAATACCAGCCATTCCAGCTAAACCCATTGAAAAAAGCCACTGACGGCGTAAGGGGTCAATTAATAATCTTGGTTGTAAAAACAACCATAAACTGAATGAAAAACCGATATTAGTGATAGCGGCAGGAAGAATACCTATCCAACCACTGAGCCAAAAGGTTATTCGACCCAGTAGCCAAAGAAGGCCTAAACCGATAAAAATCTGACGACCAACATCTGGCGTGCGGGTAAATTCTGGCATAGCAGTTAAAATAAAACCTGCTAAGGCAGCCATAATAAAACCAAACAGCAATTCATGCGCATGCCAAACAATAATTCCACTTGTGCTAGCAGGCATTACCCACCAGCCTTGTAGAAAACCCAGCCATAAAAATAGACTGATTAAGCCACTTGCTAAGCTGAGTAAAAAGAAGGGTCTAAAAGCACATAAACAAACAGGATGATTTAACACTCACAACTCCATTCACAACTTCTCAAATCAACAGGGCTAGAGTTAGTCACAACAGGTAGCTCGAAGCTTTTGCGAACTACCGTCTGCTGTAAAAGCTCTGCCGTGGTTTGATACACCCAAGCATCATCCCGCAAGCTGGTCGATCTAGTCAGATTAAAGCGTGCAGCAATGCGCCCTGGCTGACTATTCATTAATAAAATTGTATCGCACAAGCGCACCGCTTCCATTAGGTCATGGGTAATCATTAAAACAGCTAAATTTCGTTGTGTTTGTTGTTCAAGCAACAATAGGTATAACTCTGTTTTCAAGCCTATGTCTAAAGCTGAAAAAGGCTCATCTAGTAAGAGTAAATCTGGCTCTAAAAGAAGTACTCTGGCTAGGGCAACACGGCTTTGCATTCCACCCGATAACTGATGTGGAAATTTTTCTAAATCACTGAGCTGTAACCCAACTAATGAAGCCAGCTTGAGTGCTTTATTGTTGCGTTCTTGCTTTTTAAATCCTCGTGCTTTTAAACCTAAGGTCATATTGTCTAGGCAGGTTTTCCACGGTAGCAAACGCGGTTGTTGAAACATACTGGCAGTATTTTGAAAAGTGTTTTGAATAACCCCATCTTGCAAATCTAATAAGCCATTACACAAGTGCAAGAGGGTGGTTTTACCACAACCAGAAGGCCCAACTAAAGCGCAAACCTCACCTGCTTTAATTGAAAAGGTAATCTTCTGCAAAACTTGAGTACGAACAAAGTCATGATCGACTTTATCAACTTTTAAATACCCATTCTTTTTTTGGATCATGCTTCAGTTACTCGCCAACGTTCAACTTGCCGCTTAATAGGCTCTAAGAATAAATACTCTATGCCTAACAGTAAGAGAACAATCGCACAAATCCACGCCATACTTGCCGCACTATCTAAGTGTGAACGTGCGACAGCTAAAGATGCGCCTACACCATCTTGATTAGCTAACAGCTCAGCCATAACAACAATCTTCCAAGACATACCTAAAGCGGCGACCCAAGCAGGAAAAAGATAAGAAAATACATGGGGTAAATACAATTCAGTTAAAATCATGCGTTTAGGTAGGTGTAAAGCTTGTACCATTTCATAAAGTTGATTATCTACCGTACGAGCACCTTGCAATGCACCAATAAACACCATAGGAAAAGTGGCAACAAAAACCGTAAAAATGGGTGTGCCATCGCTGGCACCAAACCACAGCATTGCTAAAACCAGCCAAGCGATAGGTGGCATTCCCAAGAGGACGGTTACCAAAGGCCTCGACATCATAGATGCAGTTAAGGAAACACCGGCCAATAAACCTAAACCTGTACCTAAAGCTAAAGCTAAAAACAGACCCGATAATGCCCTGCGCCCAGTAATTATTAAGGCCTCGGGCAGGGTTTGATCATTCCAGAGCTGCTTAAAGCTAGCAAAAGTTTCTAAAGGTTGAGCAAGAACTAAAGAGCCATAATGTTCGCTAACTAGCTGCCAAGCAGCCATTAATAAAAGCAGGCTGCAAATAGCACCCCACCCACTCCATAAGTAGCTAGGTAATTCACGAAAGGTACTACGAATTAAGGGCATTCTTTACCTTAGTTTTGTTCAAGATTTTGCCAATAAAAACCTTCGTCAGGCATTTTCCCACCTATCATAGATGGGTTTTTATCAAATAATTCTTGCAGCAAAAACTCAACTTCTTCACGTGCATCCATTGCAGGAACGGCATCCATTTGGCTTACCGCCATAGCATCAGCTACCGCTTCTGCATTCAACATGGGAACACGTTTAGCAATCATTTCGCCACATTCAGTTGGCTTTTCAATACACCAAGCCAAGGATTTTTCATACTCTTCTGCTATGCGTGCGGCCAATTCGGGATTATTACGTTGCTTGCCGACTAAAGTAATACCCGCCTGAGCTATTCGCCCCTCTCTATTAAAGCTAATACCCCAAGCTTTTTGTAAATCTAAGCTTCGGTATAATTCGGGTGCAATAATTCCAATAGGGAAAGAGTTACTTTTGCGTAATGCCATAGATACAGCAGGTTCTGCTAGCAGCGCATGATCAACACGCCTCATTAGCAACAGCTGCATCGCATCTAACGGTGAAGCAACATAACGGAGTTTAAGGTCTTTTTTTACATTAATACCAGCCCGCTCTGCCAAAATACCAAAGATAATATCTGGCATATCACCACGAAAGGGCATAGCAATTTCTTTACCACGAAAATCATCAATACTCGTTAAGCCTTTTTCGCGAGACACCATCCACAACAAGCCCCAGGTGGAGACATTCAACAAGCGAACTGGGGCACCACGATTATAAAGGTTGGCAGCAACGTTAACGGGCATTGCCAACACGTCAGTTTCACCGTTTAAAGCCAACATTCTTAAATGATCAGGATCACGCCAGCTAATAAATTCAACTTTATCGGCTAGGTCATCGAGTGCACCTGACTCAACCATATGTACTAAAGGATTGGCAACGGCAGAAAAAGGACCAGCAATCACTAAGTGTGGCAATTTTTCTTGAGCAAAGACACTGCTACTTAAATTAACCATTAATAGGCTGATCAGTAGAACAAGAAATTGTTTAATACGCATTAGAAACTCCCACTAAATGCCAGAACCACTCCGCGACCTGGCGCTTTTAGCTCTTGACCACTTATGCCATCTGTTAGGTGTTCGTGGTATTTTTTATCTAACAGGTTATTTAGCTTTAAATTAACCTGACTTGATTGCAAACCTGCTGCCTTACCAAAGCTATAACCTAAACGCGCATCAAGCGTAACAAAGCCTGACGTTTCATCTTCACTTCCATTGGTGAAATTGCTAGCAACTCTATCTTGCTTGGCTACAGCCCTAATACCCGTGTGCCAATTAAAACCTTGCTCAGAGGGTTGACCAACACCTAAACGCAACTCATTAGCTGGCATTTCATATAAAGGCTCATTGTCTTCTTTATTGGTGCCATGTAGCCAAGTAAAGCCAGCATCAACCAATATAAGACTGACGGGTAATTCAAGCTTGCCTTCAAAGCCATAAATTTCTACTTTATCTAGGTTTTCAGTCTTTTTGATAGGCAAACCATTAGGATGATTTTGTCCTGTCACTCGCCCAGCAATGTAATCATCAATTTGCGTGTAAAAGGCTGCAACTTGGTAAGCTTGTAAACCATCACGAGCTTTTAAACCTAGCTCAAGGCTTGAAGAGCGCTCAGGGTCGAGTTGTGGATTGCCGACATGGTAATAACCATCACCACGGGCTGAGTCTTCAAAACGCTCACGTAAATCTGCTGCACGGTAAGCTTGCCCAACACTGGCATAAATATTAACGGTGTTAGTTAATGGCTGTACGGCGCCTAAAGACCAAGAAAAGTTGTTATCGGTACTATCCAAGCCTTTTGTTTGTGCTTGCGGGCCAACACCTTTTACTGAAGCATCACCTTTAACTTGGTCATAGCGTAACCCAGCAGTTATCAGTGCATCACCAACAGCAAATTCATCTTGTAAGAAAATACCGACAGAGGTGATTTCACCATCACGGAAAGGGTCATTACGTGTATTACTATTAAAATTAGGTGGGTTGTTATCCATATACCTTTCTGGATTACCAGTCATTTTCCAACCTTCAACACCTACACTAAACCAGTTACTCTCACCTAAAGTTGAATTCCACTGACTTCGTAAACCATTCGTTTTAAAACTGACATCATTGCGTACATAATCACGATTAAGGTTTTGGGAATTAGCCCTTATTTGACGAAAGACTTCTTGATGATATACATCTGTTGTTAAAGTACCCCCAGCTAATGGCGCATCTAAACCTAAGCTATACAATTCACGGTGTTGCTTGGGGGAATGAATGGTAACTTTACCAAGTAGCGGCGGTACACCTGCACCTCCGGGTTGACCACCCGTACGTGCTGAACCTGGATACCATACATCATCATCGTTATGACGCTGTAAATTAGCACGAACCACAACATCATCTGCAATTTTATGGTGATATTTTACCAATGCACTGGCCGCTTGGTAGCCTGTATTTTCTTCACGGCCATTAGGGCTTTTGTAATCACCAATATCACTACCTGCTAAACCAACAACAAAGCCCTGCTTTGCATTACTACCTTCCAATAAAACTGCGCCGCTGTAACCTTTATCAACACTGCTTGCAGAAACTCCAAAACGGCCACCTAACTTGCTTTCTTTAGTAAATTTAGGTGAAGGTGTTAATAGGTTAACCACACCACCCATGGCACCACTGCCATACATCACAGAATTAGGCCCTTTAATAACCTCAGCTCGATCCAATAAGCCCAAATTTAAAAAAGATGCTAAAGCACCTTGTGGCTGGGCTGAATTAACACGAATACCATCCACCATTACAACCACACTTTCTTTTTTCATACCACGTAAAACAGGGTTTTTACCCCAAGCACCATCACTTTGTACGGCTAAACCAGGCTGACCTACTAATAAGTCACCTGCAGTTCCTTGGTCTGTAGTTTTGGGTTTAATTACACTAATTGCTTGAGGTGTATCAAAACTATCACTTGCATAACCACGAGCGGTAATAACTTGATCATCAAGTTGAACTGTTTCAGCGTGCAAAGGAAGACTTAAAGCTGCAATGCAACCGAGGGTAATTTTTTTAAAAGGAAACGGCATAGGAGCACCCCTAAAATTAAGTTATAAATAAGCACTAGCCTTTAGGTAAGGCTTTAATCATCCAACATAACCAAGTGCCTGTTTTTTTCTGGATGAAAATAAGCACTAAGTTCTGCTTTATAAACGCTTGAAATGCGCTGCAAGTCTAAAACTTCAGCGGGCTTGCCCAAAGCTTGTAACTTGCCTTTATCTAACAGCAATATCTGATCTGCAAACACACTGGCAAGGTTTAAATCATGCAGCACACACACCAAGCTCCAGTTATGTTGTTTTACTAAAGTTTTCAACTGCCTAAAAACCTGTTGCTGTTGCCCTAAATCTTGCGCTGACATGGGTTCATCCAGCAGCAATAAAGCCCTAGGTACTGCCCAAATTTGTGCTAACACCCTAGCCAGTTGCACGCGTTGGCGCTCACCACCCGACAAACGGGTAATTTTGCGCCCGAATAATTCATAAGCACCGGCAGCCTGCATTGCCTGAATGACTAAAGGTGAATCGGCTTGGTCATCACCCCAAGCATAACGCCCTAAAGCCACCACTTCTTGGGTTAAAAAATCAAAGCTTAACGGGTTGGATTGCTCCATTCGTGAACGGTTTCTAGCCAATTCTGCGGGTGACCAAGCACTTAAAAGGCGGTCACCCATCATAACTTGCCCACTTGTTGGTTTGATTTCACCGGTCAGTAGGCTCAGTAATGAAGATTTTCCTGCACCATTGGGGCCACACACTGCAAGAATCTGGCCACCATAAAGGTCTAAATCTAGGGGTTGTAAGCGCCAGCCATTAGGTTTTCCTAAACTGATTTCCCTAGCCGTAAGCACTGGCTGGATAAAAGCTTGCTGCCTCATACATCACCCCTGTTACGCCCGCGTGCCAGCATCCATAAGAAATAAGGCCCACCTAATAAGCTGGTTAATAAACCCACGGGGATTTCAGCCGGTGCAGCCAGTGTTCTGGCTAAAGAGTCAGCCAACAAGAGTAAAATAGCGCCACCCAAAGCCGATGCAGGCAATAAAAGCCGGTGTCCCGGCCCTAAAATCATTCGTAGCATGTGCGGAATCATCAGCCCTAAAAA
This sequence comes from Marinospirillum minutulum DSM 6287, assembly GCF_000422325.1. Classification (GTDB taxonomy): domain Bacteria; phylum Pseudomonadota; class Gammaproteobacteria; order Pseudomonadales; family Halomonadaceae; genus Marinospirillum; species Marinospirillum minutulum. The sequence continues at coordinate 568,707 of NZ_KE383818.1, read as the reverse complement.
ACCAATAATGCCAGCTAAAGCCACACTGACACCAACAGCTAAAGCGGTGCCTAGTACTACTTTTCGGCGTAGTTTTTTAGCATCTAAACCACTGTCTGCGGCGGCTAAATCACCCAGTTGTAAAACATCCAACTGTTTACGCACTGAGAGCAATAACACCAAGCCGGGTAGCATCACCAAAGCACCCACGGCCAATTCACTACCACGCACAAAGCCCAAACCACCCATGCCCCACAAACTCATTTGGCGAAGTTGCTGGTCATCGGCCACATAGCTAAGCAAGCCATTAAATGCACCTGCCAGCGTATTAATGGCTAAACCTGCCAATAGCAGCCACAGCATATTACCGTGACCATTTTGTCCTAGGCGAAAAATCAACCAACAGGTTAACCAACCACCGACACAGGCAATTAACATTTGCCCTTGCCAAGTCCACTGGTCGGGTAAAAAGGCAGCAAGCGGAAAGACAATCCACAAACCAACCGCCAAACTTGCGCCGCTTGATATCCCAAGCAAACCAGGGTCAGCCAAAGGGTTACGAAATAACCCCTGCATGGCTGCACCTGCAAGGGCTAAACCACTGCCCACTAACATGGCAAGTAATAAACGGGGAAGGCGCACAGCTGACCAAATTTGCCAATCGTAACTGCTCATGTTGCCAGTGATTAACTGCCAAGGCCCCAAGGCTAGCGTTCCTGCTTGGGATGCAAGCAAAACGGCAACAAAGAGCGCTATAAACAGCAGTAATAATGCGCGCTGCGCAGACTTTAATGCTAGCAAGCGGTTCATTGTGCCAATTGTTCCATTGCAGTACGTAAGTCTAATACTGACTGAGCAGTACGTGGGCCAAAGCCAAGAAAGGCTAAGTCATTAACAACCACTAGCTGCTTGTGTGCTGCTGCGGGGGTCTGCTGTAAACCAGGCAATTGCCACACTTTTTCTTCGCCGCCCAAAGCAGTTAAACCAGCTTCGGTTAAAATTAACGTGTTGGGCTGAGCCGCAATAATGCCTTCAGCACTCATGGGCTTATAGCCTTTAATGCCTTGAATGGCATTATTCAAACCCGCCAGTTGCATTAATGAATCGGCACTTGAACCATCACCGGCCACCATGGGTGCACCCATACCTGCATGGCTTAAAATAAAAATACCGCTCAAATGCGGCAGGGTTTTAAGCTGGGCTAATTGTTGGTGTTGTGCTGCTAGGCTGACTAATAATTTCTTACCTTCCTTGTCTAGCTCCAAAGCTTTTGCAACCGCTTTAATCTTTAATTCAACACCGGCTAAATTTTGTTCATAAGGAATACGTGCTACTTTAATTCCTGCTGCTTCAAGCCTTTCAGCTAAAGGTGCAGGGCGTGCGGCATCACTTAGTAACACTAAATCAGGTTTGAAAGATAAAATCCCTTCAAGCGAAAGCTGACGCAGGTAACCTACATCGGGCAAATTATTAGCAACTTCAGGAAAAATGCTAGTAGTGTCTCTGGCAATTAAGCGGTCACCTGCACCCAGGGCGTAAACAATTTCTGTGACATCGCCACCTAAACTTATAACCCTTTGTTCAGCAAAACCCGTTAAAGGCAGCAATAGTGCTAGCCCAGCCAATAGCCAGGCAAACAGTTGAGTCATGGCAAATCCCTCTGCTTTATTTTAGGCTTGGCAAGTTAGTAAGCAATTCTGTCCAAGTAGCTTGCTCTGGACCATTTTCTTCACGGCGAGCATACATTTGTATTAACAATGAACCTTGCTTATCAAACACTTCAAGGCTACTTACCCAGCCACCTGATTGTGGTTTGCGGGTCACATAGGCATAAGCAAAGGTTTCAGGGTTGGCATGCAGGGTGAAATTTTCTTCAAAGATATTGAGCCAACCACGCATCGGTTTAATGCCTTGCGTTTTGCCTGTGTAAATTTGCACACAGCCACGACTGCCTACAAAAAACATCACTTCTAAACCTTGCTCAGCCGCTGCATCCACCAGCTGTTGAAAGGCATCCAAACCAACGGGACGACACAAGTCTTCTGGCATGGCTTTTACAGCCGAAAAGCGGGTAATTCGGTGGCGGCGAATCAGGCTAAAAAACTGATGCACGTCCTTCATTTGTCGCCATTCTTGCTCAACCTGGTAGGGGCTTGCAGGCTCTGGGTGTGCTTCGGGCTCTGCTTGTATAAATGTTGGTAATACAGCCTCTTCTGCAATAACTGCCTGCTCATCTAGTAAAGCCTGCCAAGCACCTAAATTGGTTTCCTCTAAAGAAAACACCTTATGAACTGCTGTTCCATGCTTATCAAAAAACTGCAAGCTCATACGTTTACCCTTAGGTGTCTCTTCTTCAATGGCACAAGCCCAATGCCACGCTCCCATAAAAATACGCAGATCTAAACCACCAATATCTAAAAATATACCTGCGGCATGTGCCCCAGCCTCACCCAGTTTTGGTTCTGGATAAATGCCCTTGTATTCATTCACCACACCCTGATTACGGGTTAGTGCTAGCACACGGCCTAACGAGGGCAAGGCTTTTAAAACGGCAAAAATATCTTTTAACGGAAAAACTTTTTCGCGACCCACACGGCAGGCTTGCAAATCACCTTCACTTGATTTCAGCAAAGCCGCCCAATCCACCATAAAACCTGGTGCTTTAGATTCACGCAATTGTTGTAGAGAAGAAAAAAGAATGGCTCGCTCATCTTGAGCACCCAGCGTCATGTTCATTGTATGCACTCCAAATAGTTGCAGAAAAAAATGACGTGCTGGCTGCCTTGGTAAAGTGACACCTGGGTGGCTTGCACAATTACTCAAGTATATTATTAAAAAACAAATGATAATGTCAACGATTATCATTAACTGTTGACAAGTTATCGGGATTGGTTATCATTTGCTTCGACTAGCCAGCCAGGTTCTTAACATTTATCAAGATTTCCCAGCCAGCCATTTTTTATTTCTGTGCTTAGGGAGTTTTGAATGCGCTGCTGTACTTTTAGCCACCTAACTTTTGCTGGTTTGCTGTTAAACCTATCGTTTGCATCCTTGGCCGCAACACCCATTCAGGCCACCAGCCAACAGCTAGATAGTATTTTAGTCACCGGCATACGCACTGAGCGTGCTTTAGCAGACATTCCTGTTCGCACCGAAGTCGTGAGTGCCGCTGACATTGAAAAAACCCACGCCAAAGATTTACAAGAAGCTCTTTCCCATGTACCAGGCTTACAGCTGCGCCCTATTCATGGCAAAACCGGCTATGGCGTATGGCTACAAGGCATTGATGCTAACCGTGTACTTATTTTAGTTGATGGTAATCCTGTTTCTGCCAGCACCGGCTCTGCGGTGGATACCAGCCAAATTGCGGTAACCGATATCGAACGCATCCAAATTATTAAAGGCGCTGCATCGGCTATGTACGGTACTTCGGCAATGGGCGGCGTGGTCAATATTATTACCCGTCAGCACTCACAACCGGTTACAGCATCTATCACTGCCAGCGGCGGCAGTTGGGGTGACCAAGACCTTAAAAGTAACGCTTTAGCGCAGCGGCATTTAAAAGGCCAAGTTGCTCTTAACAATGATGCTTGGAGCTTCAACCTTATGGCCGATGTGCGTGACCAAGATGGCTGGACAGCAACACCGAATAGCATCAGTAATGAAGGCTTTAAAGGGCATAAACGTAATTTAGCCAGCCAAGTGCAATACCGTTTCTCACCTGATTTTATGTTCACCCTTTCACCCCGCATTTACCAAGAAGACCTAACTAACAGGTTAAGTGAATTTGCGCCGGGCATTGGTAATGTCAAGGTCAATAAAAAAGAGCAAACCACCACCCTACATTTAGGCGCAAGACTAGAAAAAGGGAGTGAAAATGAATTCAACTGGTCAATTAATGCCTTAACAGAAAACTTTAAAGGCGAAACCGCACAAGACAAACCTGTAACCCAATGGGTTGACCAGCAGCGTGATACCGATATAGACCAACAATTAGTTTCTCTGCAAATGAACTACCCGTTAGGCAATCATCACCTATCGTTTGGAGGGCAGGTTTCAGAAGAAACCATGGATGTAGTGCAATACAAACGTACCGGCAGTACAACAGAACGCCTTGTGGAAGTGGATAACGCCACAGCCAGTACTCAAGAAGTATTTCTGCAAGACAGCTGGTTTATTGGTGAGCATTTAGAACTCTTACCCGGCTTTCGAGCACATCACGACAAGGATGCAGGCACTCACCTTTCACCCATGATGAATAGTTTATTCTTCACAACCTTCGATTCAGGCGACCGCATTAATCTGCGTTTAGGCGTAGGCAATGGTTACCGTGTCGCCAATTTAAAAGAACGCTATTTTGTTTTTGACCACAGCCAATTTGGCTACAAGGTGATGGGTAACCCAGATTTAGAACCTGAAAGCTCAATCAGTTATCAGGCAGGCATTGAATGGTTAAAAGCATCCAACAATGCCCGTTTAGAACTGAGTCTATTTCGTAATGACATTACTGACTTAATTGAATCTGACCAAGATTTATCTGAGTCGGCCATTCAAAACTTGCAAATTTTTCGCTACCAAAACTTTGAAAAAGCCCGTACACAAGGCGCTGAACTGGTTTTACACACACCGCTTGGTTTAGGTTTTAGTTTTGACTTGGGCTACACCTGGATGGAAGCCACTGACCGCATAACAGGTAAAGACCTGCCTAGCCGCCCAGAACATTTGGTGAAACTGGGCTTAGATTGGCAAACACCACTGGAAGGTTTGGTGCTTACAGCCAAAGCCAAGTATGAGTCCCAACAGTTCACAGACAGTGAAAACATCAACAAAACACCCGCCTTTAGTGTTTTAGATTTAAAAGCTAACTACACGCTTAACCCCCATTGGCGCATTTTCAGTGGCATAAACAACGCCACCAACACCCAAAAAGATTTCACCCAAGCAGATAACCGCCCTGAAGAAGGTCGTTTTATCTACCTAGGCATGGGCTGGAAATACTAAAACCTAATTCAGGTTTACCAATCAAGCATCTTAATAACCAACACGAGGCAATAACTATGAAGCTTAGTAGAAAGCAACCTTTAAAATTTAACAAAAAACCGCTGGCTATCAGCTTAGCCCTATTATTATTTGCTGGTGGCATGCAGGGTTGCAGCAGTTCATCGGATGATAGCGACTCATCTCCTAGCGGCTCAACGCCACCAGCTTCTAGTTCAGGAAAGTTAGCAACCCTAAATGCAACCCAAGCGAAAGCACGCCTTGACTTAGCTACAGGTGAATTAACTACAGAAGAAGGTAACTGGCAAGTTGCCTATGAAAAATACGTAGGCTTTAGCCTTAAAAAAGGAGTAAAAGCTTGCTTAGCCCATGAAATAAAAACCCTTTATGATGAGGCAGGCAAACCTGTTGCAGATGAGTTTAAAAAACTAACCCAAGACAACACCTTGGAAGGTTTTAATCAGGTTGATATTAATAATACGGATATTTGTACTCCGATAGAAAGCAGCATAAAAACACAAATATCCAGTGATGCTTGGTGGACTTATAACCCTGACCCAGCTGCTGGCGGCAAGGTGACAGTGCATAGTGATGATACCAATGGTTGGATTTTAAAATCTGCCGATGGCAAAGCCTATGCGCGTATTAAGTTTACTGAATTTGCAACCCGTCAATACACAATAAAGTTGGATTACGAATTATGGGATGCAGCAAGCAAAAGCTTCAAAAGTAAAGTATCTACTCCACCTTTAGACTTCAGTAAAGGTGCTGCCTATTGGGATTTAGAAACTAACACTGTTTCCACAGTGGGTACTGGTGATTGGGAACTAAAGTTTTCTAAAGAAGGTCGCAACATTTTAATTCAATTAAATGGTGGCGCTTCAGGTACTGGGCAGGCAGGTGCAGCAGGTAAAGATGGTGCGTTGCAAGTCGCTTCAGTTGATGATGCAACTGACCCCACCAACACAGCACAGGTTTATAAGTATTTTGCAGACAGTGCACAAAGTGGCTTAAGCAAGCCAGGTGACTTTGGACCACTTCATTACGCTGTGGGTGGTGGGCACGCCATGTGGCCGACTTTTGCGACTTACCTAATAGAAGACAATAATAACTTCTACAAAATGCAGGTGGTTAGCAATACAGGAGAGAGTGGTTCTGACCCATCAGGAACTTTGGTTATTCGTTACGATGAAGCTAAGGCTAGATAAAGTTAAAATCTACCCGACCCCCTGCCCTGAAACTCACCTTGATTATTTCTGCGCCAGCCTAGCATTTGTAGGGCTGGCCGCAGTTGGGCTTGTTCTTCTAACTTAGCCTGGCCACTAAAGCTCCAACGCCGATTCGCTAACTCAGCCTGCCCTTCAAGCGTTATTTGATGCTCACCGGTTTGCTTGGCGGTTAATTTCCAATCTAATGTTTGGCTGTCTGGGCAGCTGGGTTGTAGAAAAACCTGCCCTAAATCTAGCGGCATGGGTTGTAAAACGGCTAAATCGCCCTGCCAGCTGCCAGTTAAGCTTTGGCAGCTAAGCATTTGCCCTTGCAGTTTTGCTTGTAAATTAAGCTCACCAGCTAAAACACCTTCTAAAGCCCAAGGTAAACCGTTACTTCTTAACAAGGCTAAGTCACCGGCTTTTAAACGAGCCGACAAACTTCCCCAAGGGGTTAAACTGGCTTGTAACTGCCAAGCTCCATTCTTAGCTAAGTTTTCATCACCAAGGCTTAAATTCAACTGTGGCAAAGCTAGCGCTAAACGCCAAATAGGTAAATTCCAGCTAACGTCTTCTAGGCTAATACCCGGTAAATTAATGCGTTCAGCACTACCTTTAGCTAAGGTGCCTTCTATTTTTTGCCAAGTCATTTGTGGTTGTTTAGCTTGTGCCGTAGTTTGTGCCACAGTTTGTAACAACAGCCATTCCACCGGCGCTAGGGCAATAAAAGTTACTAAAAACACCCAGCTAAATAACAGCAAAAACAACACGCCTAACAAGAAGGTGCGTAGTTTTTTTATCAAGGAAATACCACTCATAGGGGACGCAGCTCCACTTCTAACTGAATAGGCGTGCCTTGTAGATTTAAAGTTTGCCAATGCCAACCTTTTTCTGCCGCCGAATTAAGAAAGCGTTCCACCATGGCTGGGCTAGCAACTTCTGCAGAAATTTTTCTTAAATCACCTTCTTCCACCAGTTTAACTTGGCGTAAACCCGCACTTGCCGCTAAAGCTAACCACTGGCGCTCTTCTAAAAAAACCACAGGTACAAGACGGCCACTTAACGCTTCTAACCGTTGTAAATCTTGTACTTGTTGCTGCTGATTATTAGCCGAGTTTTCACGCCAAGTTTGTAATGGTTGCCATAGCAATAAATAGCCAAGCATTAATAACACTAGAGGCGCGGCAATTTTTAATAATCTTTGTTCACTGGCTTCTAAGCCTGACCAACGCTGACCTAGCCAAGTGTTATTTAAACTAGCCATCATAGTGATAACTCCCAAGTTGCTTGCTCATCGGTAAATTGCCAGCGCCCAGTTAAGCTTTTTAAAGCAGTTTGGTCAGTAGTTTTTACGCCTTGTAATTTAGCCGTTAAACCCTGTTCATTTAACACTAAAGCAGCCACTTGAATATGCTGTTTAGTTTGCAGCTGGCTTAACAGCTTTTCCCAAGCGTCTAACCTTTGCTGCTGATAATTTAAATGGTTAGTGTAATTATCTAAGCGTCTATCTAACTGCTGAACCTGCTGGCTAATTTCCACTGGGTTAGTTACATTTTTTGGCTTAGCCAACCAACTAAAGGTTTGCTGACTCATTAAAACCACCATTAATAACAACCAAGGCGAAGCCTGAAACCACTGCTTAGGGGTTAGCTGTAATGCTTGCTGTAAGTTTTTAATAAGAATATTTTTAATGGGCAGCTTGTTTAACCAAGATTCAGGCCAAAGATTAAGTTTGGCAGGAATACCCGTTGCTAACCAAGGCACTAAAGCTTGTTGGGGTAAATCTTTAACATTCATTTGTTGGGCATCGGCAGCTAATAAAGGCTCAGCTTGCTCTGCATTAAGCCAAGCTAAAGGCAGTTTTAAAACACTCTGCTCACTTGCCTGCCATAGCCATGCTTGTTGTTCATCGACTAATACTAATTGCTCTGGCGCTTGCCATAACTTAGCTAAACACAAGGCTTCTGGAATCCAACGAGCCACACGAATATTTTTATCTGCTAAACGTGCTTGCCACTTTTCAGCTAATAACTTATCTAAACTAGCCACTTGAAGCTTGCGGCCATTTTTTTCTAAAACGACTAGCTCAACAGCTTCAAGCGGCTGGCTTAACTGGTCTTCAAGCAATAACGCAGCTTCATTAGTTTTTACACCTGGCGGCAAAACTAAGCTATCTAAGCGAATGGCAGCAGCATCTAACAACACCAAGGCTGGGCTTGTTTTGCTGAAACTAGCGGCCTGCTCAGCGGTTAAGCTAGAAGCCGGTACGTTAGGCACCAACCGCCAGTATTTATCTTGTGATGAATCAACAGCTAAACGTATCACTAAAAGCGGCTGCTTTAATTTCATTGAATGCTCTCTTTTGTACTCATGGAATCTTAGCCTTAACCGCCCCATCCACTGGCCCTATGCGTCTGGCATATACTTGGGTTTTGGCATCGGGGGCTAGGTAAATATCTGACTCAAATACCAGCTGCACATCATTTAACAACATATGAATAGTGACCTGATAAAAGTCACTGACAAACATTAGGCTGCCGCCTACTCGCTGCTTCCAGCTGTCGTCTTGGGGTAGATTAGTTGCACCTAAATCCTCCCAGAAATCGTCAAGGTTTTTATAGCCAATCTCAGGTCGAGTGTTCCACCAATTTTTTAGGCTTGTTAGTTGCACCTGCCCTTCAAATAGACTCCAAAGCAAAACTAAATCTTCTTCTACTAGGGTATTAATATTCAGCCTTAAACGGGTATCCGGCAATACACAAATGCTTGAGGGTAATCCACGAAAACGCTGGCGGTTTTGTGGCATTAGCCAGTTCACTTCTGATAGATCAGCAAAAGGTTGGTTAGCGGCAACTCTAGCTGGGTCGGCTAATAAATACTGGCCTGTTTCAGCACCTTCTGGCAAGGCTTCGTTATCTTTATCCACCCAGTCACGGGCTAAATCTAAAAATTGATTTAAATCTAAATCAGCAGTCCAATTTTGGTTTTTATCTTCAGCTTGGTTTTCTTGCGCTCTATTAATAGCTAAGCGCCAAGGTAATAGCTCGCTCAGTTGATCACTGGCTTCTTGGCTGCTAATGCTAGCTAAATGATTCAAATTAAAACAGGTGCGTAAGTCTTTAACCTGAATGGTCAACATGCCTTCATCAACTGGGTAGCTAACCACTTCACCCCGAATAGTTGCCCACCAGCGGGGTTGCTCCCGAATACGTCCATCGGTTAACACTTGCCTTGCTAGGGTTTCGGCACCTAATAAATAACCCCAGCCTTGTTGCTGTAAATAACGTCCTTCAATGCGTTCTAAATCTTGTCGGCTGGCTAACTGTATTTGGGTGAGTGCCATAGTAATCACCACTAAAATTAGCAGCACCATTAATAATGCTACGCCCTTTTGATTCTTGGCTTGGGGCTTGGCTTTAATCATTTCCTTCACCTTGGTTACGCCTGCTTCTTAAACGACGTAAACTTCTAGGTGAAGCTCGTCTATCCTTGTTAATCGCTTCATTAACTGAATTTCCTTCTGCATTAGTGGGCGTTGCGGAACGAATAAAAATCAGCTCAGGCAATAAAATTAATCGCTGATAATCCTCACCACGCCAAGTAACACCTAAGCGCAAACCTTTAGGAAAAGATCCTTCAAGGGTGTTTTGCCAACTATTATCTCGATAAAAAGCCCAATTAATAGCCGTTACTTCTGTTAGCTCATCCACTAGAGTCCACTGCTGCTCATCGGCAGCATCTAATAAACCGCTGGATTGCAAAGCTAAAAGCTGCTCTTCTTCATCCCAACTTAAACGCCATAAACGTAAGCGTGAAGCATAATCTTCTAGCGGTAAAACCCATTGCCCTGCTGCGACCCAGTAAAGTTCTTGGTTATTATTTTGTAGGGTCAGGGGGCTGGAGTTTAAGGGTTGCCCTCTTTCATGGGCTTGCCTAACCACTAGCTGGCTTAACTGCCGGTCGGTACGGCTTAAAAAATCGACTAGCCTTTCAGGGCCATTGGCTCGAATTTCATTAAGCTGAGAACGAGCATCTAACACTTGGCTAACTAACAGGGTTAAAGCCACCGCTAAACTGGCCATAATTGCTAGGGCAACCATCACTTCGATAAGGGTAAAACCCTGTTCTTTACTAGAAAATTGCCTAGCAAACTGGCTAACAGTCTGGCTGTTCATTTATTACCCACAAAACCAGAAACTTGGGTTAATAAATTTTCACGTTTTGCTTCAGCATAAATTTCAATATCTAACCGGCGCATGGTGGGTAAAGGTGTGGCTTGAATGACCACTCGCCAAAAGCAGCTAGTAGCGCCAGCTTTAGCTTCGCCTTCTCGCCGCCCCACTTCTGGCCATTCTTGGCTCAGCATCCATTCCACTAATAAATTATCCGCACATAACTGGCCTAAAGCCCTTTCTTCACTGGCTTGGCGAACATCGGCCGCATGGCCTACCACCTGCACAGCAATAGCAGCCATTAAAGCCAAAATAAATAATGCTACCAGCACTTCAACTAGGGTTAAGCCTTTTTGATTCGTTTGGCTCTTGTTCATTGGGAAGGCTCGGCTGGTAAATCTAATAATTCAAAATGCCCTGCTTGTACTCGTAAACTGCGCTCTGCTTCACCTAGCTGCAGGGTTAAGCTTAAAGCAGTCACTTCTCCGGCAGGAAAAAACACCAAAGAAGGCGCTAGGTTTTCACTAAACTCTGTACTGAACTCTTTTGAAAGGGCTGACTCTTCTGATAAACCCTGCAAACGCACTCCTTCTGGCCACTGGCGTTCTGGCAAGCCACGACTAATATAAGGCTGCCATAAACCTAACTCATCACGCAGGGTGAAGCGATAACCGCTTTCAGTCACCTGCCAACCCACCAAACGGTAGCGGTTTAACGCTAAATCCCTTGCATAAGAAAAGTCTTCTAATAGTTGCCTTGCTTGCTTATCAACTAAGTCTTGCTCGCTGCGCTGCATAGTGACCACAGCTATCGAAGCGGTAATGCCAATAATGAACAGCACCACCAGCACTTCTAAAAGGGTGAAACCTTGAGACTTACAAGCTGTAGAGGGCTTATAAATAGGAGACTTATAAATCCCAGTTGCCGATATCCGCATTTAAGCCCTCGCCACCCACTCGGCCATCTGCACCAAAAGAGAAAATATCAATCCGGCCTTTTTCGCCCGGTGAACGGTATTGGTAAGCATTGCCCCAAGGGTCAGTCGGTAAACGACGAATATAACCATCAGCACGGTAGTTACGGGGTTCAGGCGCAATCGTTGGTTTTTTAACTAGCGCATCTAAACCCTGCCCAGTGGTGGGGTAAGTAAAGTTATCTAAACGGTACATTTCCATGGCTTGCTCTAGGCTAGATAAATCGGCTTTGGCTTTTTGCACCATCGCCTTGTCTTGGTTATCCAGCACATTGGGCGCAACTATCGCCACCAACAAACCGATAATAACCAGCACCACCATTACTTCTAGCAGGGTAAAACCTTTTTGAACTTTTTTCTTATCAGCTAGCTTTGTATCTCTAAGCATTTCAATTTCCTTCACTTCGATTACTGAATTTTTAACTTTATTAATAATTGATTTACGTTAATGAGGAGGCAATTAGTCAATCTTTATATCTTTAATACATCATTCAACTGCATTATGGGTAGCAGAATAGCTAAAACAATGGTTAACACCACACCACCCATAAACAAAATCATTAAGGGCTCAAACAAAGTTAGCACCAGATCAACTTTTTGCTGAAACTCATTATCTTGCAAGTCGGCAACCCTAACCAGCATTTGGTCTAGCTCACCGCTGCCCTCACCGCTGGCAACCATATAAGTCATCATGGGTGGAAAATGGCCACTTTGTTCTAGGGCACGGTTTAAGCTAACCCCTTCCCTTACTTGGTCGATTAAACCATCCACCACCTGCTGCAAAAAAACATTATTCAGGGTATTTCTTGCCACCTGCAAAGCATCTAATAAAGGAATGCCGCTGGCAGTTAAAATCGCTACAGTACGGGCTAAACGGGCGGTATTTAAGGCTTTAACCAAACGCCCCAGCATAGGTAAGCTTAATTGTTTGCCGTGCCATTTTAATTTTATCGCCGGTTTAGTTAGTAAAAAACGCAAACCTATAACTACTAAAACCATCACCACTGCGGCTGCCACACCCCAATCACGAATCGCATCACTTAGCCAAATTAACCCACGAGTAATGGCTGGTAAGGTTTGTCCTGCATGGTCAAACTGGCTAACAATGCGTGGTACGACAAAACTCATCAGTGCGATAACGATGCCTAAAGAAACAAAAGTTAAAACCAAAGGATAAACCATTGCCATGCGGGCTTTTTGGCGTTGCTTTTGGCTGGTTTCTAAATAGTCGGCTAAACGCATCAGCACTTGGTCTAAACGTCCGGCTTTTTCACCTGCTGCTACCAAAGCACAATAAAGGTTATCAAAAGTTTTCGGCCAAGAGCGTAATGTTGCCGCTAAGTTATGCCCTTCTCTAACGCTTGACCTAACGCCTTGAATTAAACTGCGTTGTTTGTCAGTTTCTGCTTGTCTGGCTAGGGTTTCTAAGGCGGATTCTAAAGGCAAACCAGCGGATACCAAGGTCGCTAGCTGGCGAGTAAAGAGCGTTTTTTGGTCATGGCTTAGCAACCCAGCCGCTGATTTCTTGCCTCTTTTAAAACCTCCAGCTGGCTGTTCTTTTTCTGCAGCACCGGCCTGCACTTTACGTGGAAAAAGCGCCTGGTCACGCAATAACTGGCGAGCATGGCGTTCGCTTTCTGCTTCTATTACGCCTTTAACTAGCTTGCCTTGTTTGTCTAGCGCTTGATATTTGAAACTAGCCATTTAAAAACCTTTTAATTACGTTACTGAAGTTGCAACTAGTTAATAAGCCGCTTAGCTTCGAGTAACGCGCAGCACATCCTCTACCGAAGTCTCACCCCGTGCAATTCGCTCTACGCCAGCGGCTAACAAATCAGGCCAGTCGTTAAATACTTCAGCAGCCATTTCCGCTTCTGCTGCTTCGCGGTGAATTTTAGCGGCAAGGCTGGGCGTAATAGGTACAAATTCATACAAGCCCACCCTGCCTTGATAACCTGTTTGCTGGCAAGCGACACAACCTACCGGCTCGTAAACTTGGGTTAGTTGAGAGGCACTTGCTCCTAGGTCTTTTTTTTCTAAATCACTAATAGGGCGGCTCTTAGTGCAGTGGCGGCATAAACGCCTAACCAAGCGTTGCGCCATCACACCCTTTAAACTGGAAGATAACAAGAAAGGTTCTATGCCCATATCTCGTAAACGAGTAATAGCCCCCAAAGCTGAGTTGGTATGCAGTGTGGATAGAACTAAATGCCCAGTCAAACTGGCTTGCACTGCTATATTGGCTGTTTCTACATCTCGTATTTCACCAATCATTACCACATCTGGGTCTTGGCGAAGAATAGCTCTTAACCCCTTAGCAAAAGTCATATCCGCTTTAGTGTTCACTGCGGTTTGACCAATACCAGCTAGGGCATATTCCACTGGATCTTCTACAGTTAAAATATTACGGCTGGTATCATTTAATTGGGTAAGGCTGGCATAAAGAGTTGTTGTTTTTCCCGAACCTGTTGGGCCGGTAATCAATAAAACGCCATTAGGCTGCTGCAATAATTCTTGAAAACGCTGGGCAACTTTTTTTGGCATACCTAGTTCAGTAATGCCTAGCAAAGCTGCTGTTTTATCCAATAAACGCATAACCACTCTTTCGCCATAAATAGCAGGTAAAGTGGACACACGGATATCCACTTCACGCCCAGCAGCTCTAACAGTAATTCTGCCATCTTGTGGGTGACGTTTTTCGGCTATATCTAAACGCGCCATCACTTTAATACGAGAAACTAACATGGGCGCTAATTTGCGTGGAGGTTTTAAAACCTCTAACAAAACACCATCAACCCTAAAGCGCACCACTAGTTCTTGTTCAAAAGTCTCTATATGAATATCAGAAGCTTGTAGTTTTAAAGCTTCTGCAAACAGCCCATTAATTAAACGAATAATGGGGGCTTCACCTTCGCTTTCTAATAGATCTTCTATGGCGGGGAGTTCTTCTATTAGGCTGTCTAAATTTACCTGATCTGAAATGCCTTCAATTAATTCAGATGTGCTGGCACGACCGGCATCATAGGTTTGCGCTAAACGGCTTTCATAAGCATCAGTTTCTAGCCACTCCAAGTTCACCGGTTCACCTTGCATTCGCATCACTTCATGCAAATCGGCCACTTCGGCAGTTTTTTTGGCAACTAGCCGATATTGGCCTGCGGTTAAAGGCTCAACCAAAACACCCGACCGGCGTGCAAAACGATAAGGCAGTAGTTCAACTTGAACCACCATTAGTTTGACTGCCCTGCTTTTATGGCAGCACGTTGTTCACGGCGTGAAGGGAAAAGCTCGCTTAAGGAAGTAGCTTGGCTAGTGGGGGCGGCATCCCAAGGCGCTAAGCGGTCTTGGTCACCACTTTCTAATAAATGTGCTGCACGCATATAGCGGTATTTTTCAGAACTTAACTGAGCCAAAGAATCTCGGTCATGCAAAATTTGCGGCTTAATAAACACCATTAGGTTACGTTTTTCACGGCTAACACTGGTCGAACGAAACAGCGCACCCAGAAAAGGAATATCGCCTAAAAGCGGAACTTTACGCACCGTTTCTTTTTCGTCTTCACGAATTAAACCACCCAGCACAATAATATCGTTATTATCCGCCATCACCGTGGTTCTAATTTCACGTTTATTGGTAATAATATCGCTGGCAGTCACTGAATCTTCGATATTAGACACTTCTTGCAAAATTTCTAAGCGAACTGAATTACCATCATTTATTTGTGGGGTAATTTGTAAACGCACGCCCACTTCTTTGCGCTGAATGGTAGTAAAAGGGTTAGCATTATTATCGCCAGCGGTAGAACCAGTAACAAAAGGCACTTCCTGCCCCACTAAAATCGACGCTTCGGCATTGTCTAGGGTTAAAATGCTGGGTGTAGAAAGAATATTAAAGTTGGTATTGCTTTGCAGGGCATTTAATAACACACCAAAACTAATGCCTGAACTACTTAACCGCCCAACACCAGCGGTAATGCCTTGCAACCCAGCCAAAGCACCTAAAGCACCTTCGGTTCCACCGGTTACTGCACCCGCAGCTATAGACCCTAAACCTTGATTGCCAGTAAAGTTACTTGAAACAAGCGGTATAGAGCCTGAGTTTTGATCAACCATTAACCACTGCACACCTAAGTCTCTAGCTTGGGTATCGGATATTTCTACTATTATGGCTTCGACTAAAACTTGCGCACGGCGAATATCCAGTTGATCAACCAACAAACGCATTTCACGTATTTGATCAGGATTACCTGCCACCACCAACGCATTGGTGGATTCATGGGCTTGAATTAAAGTTTTACGATTACTGCTAGCATTTTCAGTTTTAGCGGACGTTTCTTCACCCGCCATGGCTTGCAATAAAGTTGCCATTTCTGCGGCTTTAGCATGACGTAAATAAAAGACTTGGGTAGTCGCCGAACGCTCAACGGGCTGGTCTAGCTCGGTTACCAAACGCTGAATTTCTTTGCGAGTGGCTTTATCTGCTCTAACTAGTAAACTATTTAAACGGTTATCCGACATAATTTGCGGCGGCTGACCCCCTCGCCCTTCACGTCTTAATAGCTGAGTTAAAAGCTGCTCCATTTCAGAGGCAGAAGCGTGCTCTAAAGTAATCAAACTTAAATTATCACTACTCACTTGGTCGATGCGTTCTACTAGGCTGGCTAGGCGCTCTAGGTTGGTTCCCCAGTCGGTTAAAATTAGCAGGTTAGTGGGCGCATAATGAGTAATCACGCCAATACGCCTATCCATTAAAGGGGTAAGAATATTCACCAACTGGGCAGCATCAGAATTTTGTAACGATAAAACTCGGGTTGCTAGCAAGTCTTTACCATCCGAATTTGGCTGCTCATTGCCTTCTACAGGAATGGCTTCTAAACGTGCGGTTTGTTCAGGCACAATTTTTTGTGTGCCATCATTTAATGCCACAGCCGCAAAACCATTCACCCTAAGCTGCGATAAAAACACTTCATAAACTTCATTGGCAGTTAACTTTTGCTGGCTGCGAATACTCACCTTGCCTCGCACCCGTGGGTCAACTAAAAAAGTAGTGGCCGTAATTCGCCCAACACTGTCAATAAACTCGCTTAACTCAACATCTTGCAGGTTAACGCTAAAACGTTCTTCACTGGCTTGTAGTGGAAGAATCACCAACATTAGTAACCAGAGCAAACTTAGTATTCTTAGCAGCTTCACTCACTACTCCATTTCTATACGAATTCTTAAACGCTCATCACCACGCATTAGGTCGATATCTAAACCTTCCGCTGTGGCTAAACGTGAATGTAAGTCCATCATTGCTGAAGTATCACTCACCAAATCACCATCGACAGCAACTAATAAATCACCGGCTTGCAAACCAAAGTGTTTAAAAAGCTCTGGCTTACTACCTGGCTGTAATACAAAACCTTGCAGCTGGCCTTCTTTAGACGAAGGCGAAACACTAATGTAGCTCATTAACTGCAAAGGGTCTTGCACCAAAGATTGACGAAATTCAGGGCCAAAGGTTTCTTCTAAAACTCGACTACCCACCCGCTGTTCAGTCACTTGGCTAGGCAATTCATTGCTTGCTGCACTGGCAGGCTTGCTTAGTTTTTCTTCTAGTTGCTGGTCTAACTGAGCGGTTTTATCTAAATCTAAAAGCACCTGCTCTAACTGGCCATTACGATCAAACACCAAAGCATCTTGTTTTATTTTAACCAACAAAATGCCTGTTTCTAATTCATCACCGCTTGAAAGCGTTAGGTCTTTATTGCGATAACTCAGCATAACGACAGAACGTTCGGCTTGGTTAGAAAACAAAATACCCTGCACTTTAACTGCTAAACGGCTTACTTGAATAGGCTCGTTGGTTTCCACCTTTTGCGGTGCTTTTTGTTCGCCAACTAACCAATGTTTTTCTAAGCCCTTCAGCACTATGGCTTGGCTAGCTACTGGGTTTGTTGAAGTACTTTTTTCTGCCACAGGCAAAGGATAGCGCCATAACAAAAATGACCAAACCAAACTAGCCAAAGCCATAGCTAAAAATAGCCAACCTAGCCAAAAGCCTAGTTTTTTTAATAATGCCAACTTCACAAAAGCGCCTCAGGATGCCAACCCGGATGACCGTCTACAAAAGCTAAACTGGGCTTTTCTATTTCAGGTAGCTGCCAATTTTTAGGGCGTTCTCTTAACCAGTTTTCCATCACCTGCCACAAGGCCACACCTTCACCTTGGTAATGGGTTGACCAACCCGCTACTTTTACTTGTTCACTGGTGGAAGCAACCGGCCAATTTAATTCAGAAATTCTTTGACCCGCTAAAGCTTGGTAACGCAATAAAAAATGACTGCCTGTTAAACGCGGTAAATCTTCGCTAGTATGCAAAAACCAATCATCACTCAGTAGTTGGTCTGCACCCACTTCTAAACGGGATTGCAGCTGACTACGATTAGCCGGCAGATTAAATAGGGTGGCAGGGTAGCCAGCGGTTAAGCTAAGCAAATGGTCACGAGTAATCACTGCGCCAGGCGGCAAAGCCACACCATGCCGCAAACCTGGTGCTAGGGTTAATTCTGCACCGGTGGTTTTTAAGGCTTCGGCAATAATCTGGTCCCAACTGCCGGCCAATACATCACGCCGATACAACCAATCGGGTGCAGTGGCTAGGGGTTGGTCTAGCCAACTAGCATAGGCAGCACGTAACTGGGTAATTTGTTGGCTAACCGCAGATGAAGCAGGCTCGGCATCGCTAAATAAGGCGTGATATTGCAGATTAAAATGCCAGTCATTGCCTTCAGCCGTTAAGTGTAATTCAACAAAACCCTGCCCTTGGCTACCCGCAAAACACACTGGAATGGCATTTTGATTGCTTTGCACCCTAACCAGCTGCGGCCATAAATCTTGCCCACGCGAGGATAAAATAAGGTCAACACCCTGTAACTGCGTAGACAACCACAAATTAGGATTAGTACCCGCATCACTTAACAAGAGCACCAAACTAGCTGACTTAGCTGCCAAGTTAACTTGCGCTTGCAAACCCTTTAACCAAGCTTGCTCATCAAAACCTTGCGGAAATTGCTGCCAAGGGTTAACGCAACCCACCACCGCAATACGCACACCCGACTTGGTAAAATAACGTATCGGTTGCTCGGCAGTTAACACCGGGCGCTTAAAATCTTTATATAATTGTTCTACCGCTTCAGGCCACAAAGCAGCTTCTTCACTAGCAACACGCACTTCGGCACCTAACCAATGGCTAGATAAAGGCCCGTAACGCCCTTGGGTTAACGTGGCTAAACCACTGGCATTCCAGCACTGGCCGCCTTCTAAGGTAAGGCTTGCCTCGCTACCAAACGCCTTACGCTTTTCAGCCAAAGCTTCAGCCAAAACAGCATAGCCGCCCATTTGCTTAAAAGGTTGAACGACAGACCTAGCACCTTGAGCGGTTAACCAACTGGCTGCCAGTGAATTGCTTTTCAAACCTAAACTAGCTAAACGTGATTGCTCGGTGATATAAGGCGCTTGGCCTAACAAAGACATAGGCCCTAAATGATTAGCCGCCGGATGCACATAAACAGGCTGCCATTGGGCATGAGTATCAGCATAAAAAAGCAGCTGCAAAGCCGACTGAGCCGGTGGTTTACGCCTAAGGGCATTTTTTGTTCCTGTCGCACAGCCAGACAAACTGCCAGCTGCTAAACCCGCAGCGGAAGCAGCCAAAAACTGCCGACGTGAAAAATTGAGCATTAAGCATTTCCTAAATAGAAATCATTCCTAACTAACCTAGTTTAGCGTAAAAAAGCTAGCAAGAAAAACTGGTAAATAGAAACAAATAAATTTAACCACCAACGAATGAAGCTTTGTAACCTAGGTTTGTCTTGCATCCACTCAACCCAACTAGGCGAATGAGTATAATAAAAATCTACAAACTTTTGGCCTAAATAAAACTCCATTAAAAAATCATCTCTAAATTCACGCAAAGCTATCACCTCTGGGGCGTTAGCATCACCATAAACTGAAGTAGCTATATAACAACGGCTAGAGCTAGATTTTTTTACGTATATTTCTACCTGAGGCTTTAAAACTAACTGCTGCAAAGGTTCTGATATAACTGACCAATTTTCTGGTTTGTCTAAATACCAGTTAGCTGAACCAGCGCTGGGGTTATTAGTAAAACCATCCTGCTTGGTTAGGGTTTGCATACCTTGGTCTTTTTTATCGGCTTGCATTGCAACTAGCCTAAGCCTTGGCTGACCAGAAAACTGAAACTGCCAGTTAGCTGATAAATCTATTCCTGTAACAATAAGCACTTCTTCGTCATCTACAAAATCACTAGTAAGCATCCACCTAGTACCCTGCCCACCGTCTATTCGAGTAACTTGTACCTGATAATCCTCAAAACTTATACCACAAACCTCACCCTCACAAACACTAGTTAAGGGCAGTGGCTTACTTGCCATTAAAGTAAAGTCTAGCTTGGCTAAGCTTTGCCGACTAGTACTTAGCTCTAAATAACCATTTTGCCAACCCTCTGGAAGATCAATTAAAAGCGCTTGCTTTTGCGAATTAAAACTAAAACTGACTTCTTGGCTGAAGTTAATAGCATCAAGTTTAAAAGCCACCTTATTTACTTGGTCTAGCTGATAGCCTTTTAAATAAAGTGCATCAGCACCCTCAACCCACTCAAAGTTAAACCAAGTAGGTTTAAATAAAGCATCAAACTCAGCTTCTAAAGCCTTGCCTGTATTTAAAACTCCAGGATAACGAAGCTTGCCTAATAAAAGCTCAGGGTGAGGCATTAAACTATTTATTAGTGCCGCTCTATAGGCAGCGGGTGGTAAGTTAAAGCTTTGATATTTTTGCATTAGTGCAGCTAAAGTTGCAGCAACTAAAGGAGTTGACATAGAAGTACCAGAAGAATACTCAAACAAGGCTTCACCACTAGTAGAATTAAGCCAAGTACTCAGCAAGCTTTTACCAGGCGCTGCAAAATCAACTAGTTGATAATCAAATTTACTGTTTTTAGCTAGCTGATTATTTTCTTGTACATTAGCAACACTTACAACCAAATCTAAGCTATTACTAAGAGCTGCAGGATAGCTCGGGCTGATATCATCTAAACCCCTACTATTTCCAGCAGCGGCTACTACAAAATGCCCTTGTTCACTTAGTTTTGTTAAAACACTTTGCAAAGTCATGCTACGGCTAGTTTGAATAGAAGCATTAATGATAGGGAATTCTGCTAGCCCTTTATCTAAGGCATCTTTAAAAGCAGCATACACATCAGAAATATTACCACTAGAATTTTTGGGTAAAGCTTTCATATTGTGCAAAGTTGCTGAAGAACAAATTCCAGCAACAGTGGCAACTTTATTTCCAGTGGTATCAGCAACCACTGTAGGTAAGGCAGCTATCAAGCCAGCAACATGCGTTCCATGACCATCATCATCTTCAGCACTGGTCGTAGACTGCTTACTGACATAGTTTTTTTGAAAACCGAAAATAATATTACTTAAAGAGGGGTGCTGGGTATTAATCCCCGTATCTATTATACCAATAGGGTAGTTTTCACAAGGGTACTGGATAGGTTGACCTGAGGTATCAATAAGGTTTAGCTGGTTAAAGTGACTAGGCGATAAAGGATAACTCTGTTGCAAAACCTCAGCATCTAGCTCAACAAACTTAACTTTTTTATTAGCACTTAACTCACGCATTAAGCTAAGGCGTTGTTGTCTATCTGCTACTTGATAAAGGTATAGCTCAAAATCTGCTGCAGTTAAACTAGGTAAAAGCTCACCAGTAATCTGCTTTGCTGGCAAGTTGTTAGTAGCAGCTAACTCAACAACAGCAGGCGCCTGACCCAAATGCCAAGCCACCAAAACACCTTGTGCAAAAAGGTGAGGTGAAAAGAGTAAGCAGAAAACAACTAGAAAATGCATTATTTATGCCTAAAATATTTTTTTCTAGGATAACAAAAAAGGAGGCTGAAGCCTCCTAAGTAAAACCTATATAATAACTATTTAAAAGTATAAAAAACTAGCTTTATACAGCTTGAGCAAAATCACTTAAATTAGTTACAATTTGCCACCAGAGTATTAATATTTTCTATAGCACTTAGATCAACTTCTAAATTATTGCATATAGTAGAGCCATTTTCAGCAGTAATACTTAGCTTAGCTTTATTTTTACTTTCAAGCTCAAAAACTATTTTTGATTGATTTTTTCCAGAAACTATAAAAGCACCACTTACAGGCTCATTAAGCCACTCTTCTTTAGAGTTATCATATACCTCTTCAAACTTTAATTTATTTAATTCAACAACTAGCTGACCACCTTCATTCTTTTTAGAGTTAAAATTATAACCACCATCCTGAATATATACATAAGGTGAATTCATAACACTACTATCTAAAAAACCAACCTCAGTAGCAGCTATATTTATATCACTCATAACAAACCAGTCATCATCTTTTTTAACCTCTAAGAAATTTGACCTACCTATACAAACCTCATACCCCTCAGGAGAGCTGTATTCACAACTACTATCTACTCTTCCATTAATAAAATTATAACCTGAATATGCATAACCTTCAAAATTACCGTTCACTTCAACTGTGAATTTATTTGCAAAAATATATGACTCATCTTTTCTAGCTAAACCATATTCAACATAATAATCTTCTAGTGAACCGTCAATGCTTATAGATGCAAGGCTGCTAGCAACACTAAAATCTCTTGCTTTAAAAAAACTTTTATAAGTTTTTTTGCTACCTTCTTCCTTTTCTGACATCTCCGCATATAACTCACCATTTAAAGTTGAGCTACCTTCTTTGCATGAGTTATAGTTAGCTATAAAGGAGCCATTTTGATTAGAAAAATCACCTACTTCAGTATAGTTAACACTACCACCAGCTGAGCAGTTAGTTTTTGTAGCTGCAGCTTGCACCTGATTACTCTTAGAACTCAAATTAACGAACTCATCAATATCTGCTATATCAAACACACTATCTAGCCCAGTAACTGCTTCTACCGCTGCTATTGATATATTGCCAGCATTAGTTTTGGTAATAGCAACTGGTGTATTATTTATTGGTATACTTGCTACTGGAGTACTTTCAGAACCACTAGAACCACTAGAACCACTAGAACCACTAGAACCACTAGAACCACTAGAACCACTAGAACCACTAGAACCACTAGAACCACTAGAACCACTATCAAAGCAGCCAGTTAATAGGCTAGTGCTTAGCACTAAACCCAAACCAAGTTTTAGTAAGCTTTTTGTATCGACTTGCATCATGACTTCCTTTTTTATTTATTCCAAGCAATAAAAAAACATTCTACTAAACATAAAACTTAAAACAACTATTTTAAATTTACTTATCTACTCTTGTCCAACTACCATCCCAGTCTTGTGCAGGCGGTTCTTGCTTAAATAGCTGAATACGCTCTAAGTACTGACTGTACTGGTAGGTATTGGGATGTGCTTTATGCAGTTGTGTAAAATGGCCTTCAGCTTGATCAAAATCTTGTTTACGAAATGCTTGCAATGCTTTATCTAGTTTATCTAACTCTGCTAGATGCTCTGAAGTCGCTTCTTCTATCAAGCAAAGGGGTTGATAAATTTTAACAGCGTAGTCTTTACCTTTAACTTTAACTAGATCGAGTTCACGCCATAAAAAATGTTCTAAAGCTAGCTCACGTGTGCGTTCACCTACTATTAAACTAACACCATAGTATTTAGTTGAGCTTTCTAAACGTGATGCTAGGTTCACTGCATCACCTAATACTGTATAAGCTCTGCGGTATTTAGATCCCATGTCACCGACATTCATTAAACCTGAGTTAATACCTATACCAACACTAATGGCTGGTAAGCCTTCAGAAACAAAAACAGCACTTATTTCATCGGTTGCTTTAAGCATTTGCATTGCTGCTTGTATAGAATGCAGGGCATGATCTGGATCTTTAACCGGCGCTCCCCAAAAGGCCATAACTAAATCACCTATGTATTTATCTATCGTGCCACGGTGATCAAAAATCACACCTGTAATGGGGGTAAAGTAACGGTTTAATAATAGCTTCAGTTCATCGGCTGCTAAAGCTTCAGATAGGGTCGTAAAACCGCGAATATCTGAAAAGAGCACGCTTAACTCACGCGATTCTCCTGCAAAACTAAAATCACCTGGATGACGGCTCATTTCTTCTACAAGTTGTGGGGGCACGTATTGACCAAACATATCTGCTAGCCGATGACGGGTCATAGACTCATAGAAAAAGCCCCAGACAAAGTTAAATACTGTTAGCAAAAACACCAACAAAAGCGGTCCAGCCAATGCTAAGACTATACCTTGGGTTAGCCATAACCAGCCGGTTAAGCTTATAATTGCTAGGCTAAGCAGTGTACTTATAAGCAGCTGTAGAATTGGTGTTAACCAAGGCAGTGAAATGGCAAGCACTAGGCCTGCAAATAGCGCTATTACAAGGTTAGCACCGGGTGCCCAAGATGGTTGCTGTAAAAACTGCTTATCTAACATGGCTGCTAATAAGTTAGCGTGAACTTCTACTCCCGGATAGACCGATGCAACGGGTGTAGCACGCAGATCAAATAAGCCTGGTGCACTTGTTCCAACAAGCACTAGTGCGCCTTGCAAATCCTCTATCGCCACCTCACCTGCTAAGAGTTTCCAAGCAGGTATATAAGGAAAGGTTTCTGCTGGCCCTCGAAAAGGAATAAGTAACTGGCCACTGCTATCTGTAGGTAAAGCTAGATTTTTATCTAAATAGAGTTTTTCTATATGCTCTTTTCCAGCAATAGTTGAAGTATTCAACTGAACACTGTCTAAAAACATAAACTGGCGTAGCATTTCTAAAGAGAGGGAAGCATAAAGCTGGTTTTCATAACGCGCTAGCATGGGCGCTCGTCTGACTACACCGTCTGCATCGGGTGCTAGGCTAAAAAAACCACCCCCTCTGGCAGTTTTTGTTAATTCAGTTAGGGGGGCGGCATAGCCTGTCATTTTAGGTATAACTAATTGGCTGACTAGGTTTTCAGGTTGGTTTTTTAGTTGCAAAGGCTCAGGTAGCAAACCACTGGTTAAGTCATACTGATAATGAAATAGATACCCTAACACTACTTCTGATTCTGCTAGCTGGTTTGCAAAAAGCTGGTCGCGGTCATAGTTAATTTGTAATTGGCTTAGTTGTTGATAAAGCCCAGATTGCTGATTTAGCCCTGCCAACACCTCTTCTGCTGGGTTACGTTCTGCCTCGCCAAATAAAATATCGAAGCCTATAACTGCTGCACCCGCTTCATTTAGTTTTTCTACTAACTTGGCAATCTTGGCTCTAGACCAGGGCCAACGTCCCTCATGCTGGAGAGAGGTTTCATCAATATCAATAATTACTATAGGGGCTGCGGCAGCCTGTACTTCTTCTGGCAAGTGCAGCTGCATACGCAAGTCATAAACCAATAGCTCAAAACGCTGATAAATATTACTGGCACCGGGCACAAGGCCCGATAAAATAAGCAATAAGAGGGTAACTAAGAAAAAGCCACCTAGGGTGGCTAAAATACGGGAAAGTTTAGGGCTCATAAAACTTTAACTCTAAATTAGTTAACTTTTATACTTTAAGGTGGTGGTGTGTTAACACCTGTTCTATCAAAAAAACCAACACCTGTTACAGGATCTATAGAGCCAGAGTCAAAACTATAAAAGGTAATTGCACCTTCTGCATCAGGCCCTACAAAACGTCCAGTGATAGACCCTTTAAGCATTTCATCTTGTGTGTCTTGCAAACTTATAGAGTTATTGTAAAACTGAGCAACCTTGCCTTGGCCAGTATAGATACCATAGCCAGAAGAATCTAAACTTACACTCATATCTCCTGTTGAAAAATTGACCTGCATAAGCCCTGTATTTAGTCCATTAGCTTCTAAAACCCCAGAAAGTAAGCTATAGGTATAGTCGTGATCTAGAGTAGGCAAAGTATCTATCGTGTTATGAACATTGGTAGCAAAAATAATGCCACCCTCCCATGCCACTTCTTCTTGTCCATTTATTTTAAACTCAGAACCACTACCTAAAAGCGGAGCGCCTCCAACATAGATAGCTGAGTAGGGTAATTCAACCAATCTAGTTCCAATAAGGAAATCAAAGCTATTGATTAAATTTACATTAGGATTAGCTAGAGCACTACCTTCAGAGCCTACTACCTTAACCCCAACACCTTCTTGCATATTATCAGGCATACCGACAAAACCACCGCCATAAGCTAGGCTATCTTTATTTACAAACACATACCCAAAGTCGCCCATTGGTTCCAGTGGTGGTAAAGGTGGCACTGCCGGTGGCAATACTGGTGGCACTACCGGTAGCGCTGACGGTGGCGTTACTGGTGGCTGATCTGGTTTACTATTTGAAGCTAGCTTAGCAGCTTCTACTGCTTTTTTAGCTAAATCCTCAAAGGGCTCACTATCACCTGAATCTAAGGCTAAAGGTGCAAAAGTAGGCGCACCGCCCGTTACTAACGGCTGATTAATTGCTAATCTTTGCTGCCTAGGGGTGGGTTGATCAGTTTGATCTTGTGGTTCTGCTGGCTGATTCTGTGGTGTTGGTTCTGGGTCTTGTTGTTGATCTTGTGGTTGGTCGTCAGCTAAAGAAAGGCTAGCATCTTGGGTAAATGCTTGCTGAAAGAACGCAGGTAATTGAGTAGCAGGAATGGCCTCTGGTGACTGGTTGGCACCAAGAATACGAGCAGCACTTAACGGTAGGTTCATACCTATAGCAACACTGCCTTGATTATTTTTAACAACGACTTGGCCGCTTTGCATACGTACAAAAAGATTTTGCCCCTGCTGGGTGTAAGCTTCAAAGGCAGTACCCCTAATACCTATGGTTCCAGCACGGCTTTTCATTTCATAGTTGTCACCTTTTACAGCGCCGGTAATGGTTCTTAATCCACCGGTAACCAGGCTTTTAACATTGGAATCTTTTTCATCTGCTATTTTGGACTGATAACTAAAGGCTTCTATAACCAATTCGCTAGACTCCATGAGTGAAATCATTTCACCGTCTGCCATGCGTAATTGCACACGACCACCCTTAGGTGTTTTTAAAGTATCACCTAAAAATATTGCTGAGCGTCTAGTCAACTTTCTAGGTTCAGTGTTTGGCTGTTCCGCAGTCACACCAAGTGTGGCCATTAATACTAAACCTACCTCTGTTTTTTTAGCCATAGCAGGGCTAGCTAATAAACAAAGTAGCAAACCGATTAGCACTAACCTGAAGTAACTTTCAAAAGAAACCTTTGGGGCTTGGTTAAACATGTGTTACCACTCCTTTCTGATACCAGCGCTTAGCTGAGTACGGCGATAACTATACAAGTTTAGTGACGAACTGTTATTAATCTGCTGAATTCCAAAATCTGTTAAGAAGTTATTGGGATAACGCTGACTAAACTTAAGCCCATAATTTACTTGATTATCTTTCCTACGCTCGTTTAGAAACGAAGGGTCATCAGCTTTATGCGTAGCATTTAGATAAGTAAAATTAAAATCTAAACGTTGCTCATCACTAAAACTGTAGCTCATACCCGCTCTTAGACCAAGCAGGTTACGTCCATTATGTTTACTAGTTCTCGCTTTTGGGTTTTCTGTTGTTGCAAGAGGGTCGACATTAAGTTTTAGACTCTCATTAAAGCGGTAGGAATAGCTTGCACCTAGAGTGAAGCTATTGATGTCTGTAGCAGTGGTTGTAGATTTACTGCTTATATCAGCTAACTGGCTAAAAATACTGTAATCTGCCTTGGCGCTAAGGCGTTGATTAAAATTAGTTGCAATAGCCAAAACAAACACTTCATTATTATCTTTACGTGCTTGTTTATTAACCTGTAATGGCATAGCTAAACGCCAATTACTTCCCAGTATAATCGCCCCACCTTGCAAACCTAGGCTGTGGTTATCCATATTTTTTTGAGCACTGTGATAACCCCTTAAATCTGCATTGCCACTTAAAAACCAGCCCCAGCGTGATGACTGCTGTTGTAAACGGTTAGCACCTAAATTCAACTCATGAAAAGTATCTGACTTAACTTTAGGCAAACCGACTAAAGGTTGACCAAACCAAAGTACTTCTTCTTGGGTTAAGTTGCGCGGGTTACTGTCATGACCAAAACGCGCACCCACATAAAAACGATTAACTGCACCACTGGTGGCTAGGGCTTTACCTGCTTCTTTGGCATCTATAGTTGCTAAATACCATTGAATGCGTCTTTGAATGACTAAGGGTGGTTGGGGCTGGCTAGCTAGTACTAGGTTAAAATGGTGGCGGGCGGCAATCAAATTGCCGAGAAGGTAGTGTAAACGTGCTAACTCAAACCTAGGCACAACTGCATTGCTATCGAACATTAACACCCGCTCATAAGCAAACAGGGCTTGGTCAAACTCTTTCACTCTTAAAGCAGCTAAACCATAGAGCATATCAAATTCAGGGTTACCAGCTTCTTCAATTACCAGTTGTGATGCAAGGTTATAAGCTTCTTGAAAACGTTGTTCAACAACCAAGCGCTCCAAAGCCTTAATACTGGCTAAAGACATGCAACTCGTTAGCATCATAAGTAAAAATAGAAAGAGCTGTTTACTACACCTTTTGCTTTTTTTCTTCATAGGTTGAAATGGTTTTTAGTAGATTTTAACAAACCCTTAAGCTTGCATTTTTTATAATCCACACTAGTAGTGCGATAAAGCCTGCACCTGCGGCGGCTGCCAACAGCCACTGCAACCAGCTAAGATTTAAATTTAGGTTAAAGCTGCTTTTTTTTGTAACTACTTCTCTTTTATCTGTTCGCAGCCCTTCTTTTTCTAACTCAATTTGTGTCGCTGCTTCTACCAACAACTTTACATCGGGCGCTGCTCTTTCCATTAAGAATTCTGCTGCAGCCTTCCAGTTAGGGTTTCTTTTCCCTGTACGCAGGGTGCGTAATGCTGAACCTGATGAAGTAAAAGTAGGTGTATAACCACCCGTATCATTAGAACTCATTGCGGACTCTTACCCTATAATTTTGCTAGCCAATTATCGCTTATTTTACTAACAGGAATGAGTAGTTCTATAGAGCAACCACGACCTGGCTGGGTATTAATGGTTAAACTAGCATTTAGCTCAACCGCTCTATAGTGCAAATTACTTAAGCCCCTACCGGTAAACTCTACTGACTGCTCATCAAACCCACAACCATCATCTTTTACTTGAATTTTTAAGCAGTTGGGTGCTGTCATGCAAGCGATTAAGCTAACTTTACTGGCTTTAGCGTGTTTAATGGTATTCACTAAAGTTTCTTGAACTACTCTCTGCAAGTTTAACGCATCTTGCGGTGTCATATTGGGAAAATCTGGCAAATCATCAACTTGCCAAGTTAAAGTCAAACCTGCTTGTTGAATAGGTCTTTCTAACCTATAACGAAGCTGACCAAGCAAGGTCGCTACATCGCCATCAAAAGCTTGCATAGAGTCCATCATAATTCGCAAGTCTTCTAAGGCTAGCTGCAAGTAGTCTGCTATTTCATCAACACTGGCCTGTTCATTACGTGTGGCATAAAGCGCCGTGGTTAGCTGTGCACCAAGGCCATCATGCATTTCTCTTAGCAAACGGTTACGTTCTTTTTCGGTTGCTTCTCGTGCTTTAATAGATTGAAGTTGCAGATGTGCCTGATGGCGACTTTTCTCATAAAAGTACACCAAAACAGCTAAGGCAATAAAGGCAATAGAAATATTATAAATGGATACCTGATCATAGGGCGCTGGCTCCCATACACCTAAATTAAGAATTAAGGTAATAAACACAGGTATAAACAGTAAAGCAACTGCTAGCGTGCCACGTTTTGTACCGTTAAGAAAGTAAGCAAAAGGCGGGAAGGTAGCCAGCCAGAATAGGCTATATTCATAATGCTGAGTTAAGTAAAGAAAACTAAGCAGAGCCAAGCCAATTATAACAGTAGTTATGAAGCCGCTTTTTCTTACGTCACGACTAAAGCGAAAGTAAATTAAAGCAAGCAAAGCAGAAATAAAGGCAACAAAATCGACTAGTGCAACTTTAAAATCATTAAAAACTAATAAGTTCAAAAAAGTAAAAAGTCCAAAAACTCCCATTGCCGCTATAAGCATAACGTTAATTAAAAACACTCTGCGATAATGGCGGCTGCCAGGAAAAAAACTGCCACCACAGGTCGTTAAATTATTCCAAAGTATTTTTAGCTTTTTGGTAATGGGAAGTTTTAGCATTATTAGTCTAGCTCATGCATATCTAGCAAGCCTTGCCGAGTTGCTGCAAAAACTGCTTCGTTTTTAGTTTTAACGGATAGTTTTCGGTATAAATTTTTAATATGTGAATTAACCGTATGGCTAGAAACGTTTAAATCTTCAGCCACTTCACGGTAGGTATAACCACGTGCTAAAAGTTTTAATAGCTGCATTTCACGGCGTGTTAAAGATGCTGCTGCACTTAAATCATCTAGCTTCTTTTTATTATTCGCCTCGGCTGTTTACATTCGCTTTAAAAGATGGCGGGCAATCATTGGGCTCATGGGGCTACCGCCATCACATAGCTGAATAATGTGCTCTGCTAAGCTTAAATCATCGGTATCTTTTAAAATATAACCACTAGCACCGGCTTCTATTGCTTGAACTACATGGCCTTCGTCACCAAACATGCTAACAACCATAATTTCTGTATTGGGTTGCTTTTGGCTAATTTCTTGAATTATTTCCATCCCCGACCCATCTGGTAAGCCTAAATCTACCAGCAATACTCTTGGGCAAGTATTTAAAGCAAGTGCTTTTCCTTCACGTACACAGGTTGCTTCACCTAGCCAATGTAGGTCTGGGTGTTTCTCTATGGATGCTTTGAATCTTAATCTAACTGCTGGATCATCATCGACCAAAGCAACAGTAATTTTTTCTCTTTTCATCGGGTTACTCTTAAATCAATCATTTAGTGAAGTTTGTTCTTATTTGGGAAGGAATAACATCCCTAAGGTTAGTGATGCTTAAATAATTTTTAGCTTAGGAAAGGTTTGTAACAGGTTGGAATGAAGCGAAGGTATAAGAGCTTTTACTGTAGTTTCACGCACTTCTGCTAGGGCTTTTGCCACTAGCGCCACTCTAGCTGGTTCGTTACGCTGGCCTTGAAAACCCTTTAAAGGCATATCTGGGCTGTCGGTTTCTAACAAAAAAGCAGTTAAAGGCAGGGTTTTAGCAATATTTCTTAGTTTATTGGCTCTTGGGTAAGTAATACCGCCACCTAAGCCAAGTTTAAAACCTAACTCAACTAGCTGTTCAGCCTGTTGCTGACTGCCAGAAAAAGCATGCAATAAACCACCTTGCGGCAGTTGAAAGCGCCTTAAGCGCTGAATGACTAAATCCATGGCTTGGCGTACATGAATTACTACCGGCAAGTTAAGTTCTTTAGCTAACCTTAGCTGGGCATCAAAAAACTGCCATTGCTTGGCTTCTTGGGCTTGTGACTCTGGGCTGTGTAAATCGATACCGATTTCACCTAGGGCTATAACTTTAGGTGAAGTGAGTAGTTGCTCTTTAAGTTGAATTAAATCTTCTGGCTGGTGCTGGTCAATAAAAAGTGGATGCAAACCTAAGCAGGCGTAAAGCTGGGGGCTAGTTGAAGCAGAGCTTTCTACTAGGTTTAAAAGTCTTGGCCAGGTAGCAGCGGTGGTTGCCGCTAAAATAAGGGTAGTTACACCAGCCAACTTTGCCCGCTGCAACACTTCTTCACGGTCCGCATCGAAGACCGGAAAATCTAAGTGGCAGTGGGCATCGTAAAGCATTTTATTTACCTTAAAGCCTCTTAATTATATAGGTTGACCTTAGGTAGGGCGGGCTTCAGCCCGACAAGTTGGCCTAAAGACCAACCTAAAATAAAGCGTCGGCCTAAAGACTGACCTACAAGATTGTTTATCCGTTTTATCCGTGGCTAAGGTCGCGCATAACCATGGCATATTTAAGGTTATCGCCTTCCAGCATTTCACCCGGTAGCTGGCAGCGTACAAAGTGGCCGGTACCTGGGGCAACGCTCATGGCTTTACCATTTTTGCTGTTTTCTAAGGCATCTAGCTTAAAGCGGCGGTTGCCAGCTGGAGTCATTAATTCCAGCGTATCACCCACTTCAAACTTATTTTTAACTTCTATGTCTATCCAGCCGTTGTCTTTAGCTTCTAACACTTCACCCACAAATTGCTGGTGTACACCCACTGAATTACCCGTTTCGTAGTTTTGGTATTCATCGTGTACATGGCGGCGGTAAAAACCTTCGGTGTAACCACGGTTAGCTAGGTTTTCTAGTGCATCCATTAAGTCCATATCAAAGGGCTTGCCTGCTACCGCATCGTCTATAGCACGGCGATAAACTTGGGCAGTACGCGCCACGTAATAATGGCTTTTGGTACGGCCTTCAATTTTTAAAGAATCTACACCCATCTCGGCTAAACGTGCTACGTGTTGCACAGCACGTAAATCACGGGAGTTCATTATATAAGTGCCGTGTTCATCCTCAAAAATGGGCATAAACTCGCCGGGGCGTTTGGCTTCTTCTATTAGTGCAGAAAGCACTTCTTGGCCTTCTGTACCGCCTGCGGTTTTGCTATTGGCTTCTTTTTGACCGGGTGTCCAAATGCCTTGCGCACTGGCTTGAGCCAAGGGAATTAAATCACCCGTATCATCGGTAGCAACATCATGGGTTTTATAATTCCAACGGCAAGCATTGGTACAAGAACCTTGGTTAGGGTCGCGGTGATTAAAATAACCTGAAAGTAAACAACGGCCAGAATAGGCAATGCACAAGGCACCGTGTACAAAGGTTTCTAACTCTACGGTGGGGCATTCTTGGCGAATTTCTGCAATTTCATCAAGCGACAGTTCACGCGATAAGATAATGCGCTGTACGCCTAACTTTTCCCAAAACTTTACTGCGGCATAGTTCACTACGTTAGCTTGAACCGAGAGGTGAATCACTTGGTCTGGCCACTTTTCACGCACCATCATAATTAAGCCAGGGTCAGACATAATTAAAGCATCTGGCTGCATTTGAATAACGGGTTCCATATCCTTTAAGTAGCTGCGCACTTTGCTATTATGGGGTGCAATATTACTGGCTACAAAAAATAGCTTGTTGCGCTGGTGAGCGTATTCAATACCATCCGCTAAGCCTTGTAGATTGAAATCATTGTTACGTACGCGCAAACTATAACGTGGCTGACCGGCATAAACCGCATCGGCACCATAAGCAATGGCATACTGCATGTTGCGGAAAGTGCCCGCAGGGGAAAGAAGTTCGGGAGATTTCATTAGATTAGGTATACCTGACCATTCAACTAGGATTAATAATAGAATTTTAACACAGGCAGAAAACAAATAAACACATGATCCCTCTTAAAAACCTAGAAACCTCCAGCCACGCTTGCCGTTCTGCTTGTGCTGCCTGCTGCATAGCACCCTCTATTACTTCCACCACCTCAGCCATGCCGCAAGGTAAGCCTGCTGGCAAAATTTGTGTGCATTTAAATGAAAACTTACTTTGCGAGTTGTTTGATCAAGCAACACGCCCTAGAGTTTGTAGTGCGTTTAATTTTGACGCAGAAGTTTGTGGTACTTGTCGTGAAGAGGCCTTACAAAACCTTGCTTGGTTAGAAGCAAGCACTAGCAGCTAGCAACTTACCCTTAGCTTATCTACAATCAATGCAACTAAAAGAACAACTAGGAGACTTCATTATGCACCGAGCTTTTATTATCGCCTCTGGTGGCTGTCAAGATGGTGTTGGTAGCCTTGAAGCCCTCCAGGCTGTAACTGAACAGGTTGCTACTGCCAAACTTAAACTAGAACGCCTAGTCATTGATCCTCTTAGTGTTGGCTGGGACGCTCCTGTTGCTAAAAATCATTACCGTTCTGGTTGCGGCCCTTTAGAAGCCTTGGCCTATGCACAAACTCAGTTACGAGAAGGTGCTTTTGATGCCGTATTAATTGAAGGCACTGATGCGGTAAAAACAGGCTATCCACGCGAAGAACGCCAAGCCCTAATGGAAATTTATGGCAAAGATTATCCCATTACTGAAGCCTACACCGATTTAGCCAGGCAGTTTTGTCACGAACAGGGCATGACTTTTGATCAATTTCGTCACCTTAGGGACTTAGTTTTTGAAAACTTTCGCCGCAGCGCTCCTGAAAAATCTGTTGATGACACTTGGTTTCAACCACAAACTGAACTTTTTC
Organism: Marinospirillum minutulum DSM 6287; assembly: GCF_000422325.1. GTDB lineage: Bacteria > Pseudomonadota > Gammaproteobacteria > Pseudomonadales > Halomonadaceae > Marinospirillum > Marinospirillum minutulum. Next base: position 535,126 of record NZ_KE383818.1, on the reverse strand, counting down.
GTGGTGTAGATTGTGCCAACCCTTACACAGACTATACGGGTGGCTTGCTCTTAACGCGTGAAGATTTACTTGGAAAGTTTAACTTACCTCAAGCCGCTATCGAAGTTGCAGGTGTTGGCATAGGCTATGCTCAGGGTGACGGTGTTGATTACCTAGATGAGTTAGCAACCTACTGGCATTTAGAAAAAGCCCTTTATTATGCCAACCTAGAAGCAGAGCTAAACTTTGCTGAGGCATTTAATCAAGGTAAAGCACTGCTAGAAGCCTACACCTGTTATCCTGTTGTACCCTTAGCGCTTTTGTTGCAGGGTCAGTTTGTTACTAGCTGGCAAGCTATTCCAGCTTGGTTACAAAAACATTCGCTTACCTTAAAAGGTGGCATGAACCTTAACCGAGCACCTTGGAATCTACCTGCCCTACGTGGCTTAATTGAAATGACTCAGGCTCTAGCCACCAGCGATAAACACCTAGGCGGTGTACAGGGCAATGGTGGTTTGGGCTACAAACAGGGCTTTGCCATTTTAAGACGGAACGCTTAAGCTAAGCGTTGGTCATATAACAAGTATTCAACCTAAACTTTGTAGGAGTAACACCATGCGTTACGACGCTTCAACTACCCAAACGGGTTCACGTACACTTAGCGCCTCAGCACAAAAAGTGCTACGCAACACCTACATGCTATTAGGCATGACTTTAGCTTTTAGTGCGCTAACTGCCTTCTATTCTTTAGTTACTGGTCTACAGTTAAATATTATTGTGTTTTTTGTGGGTGTTTATGGCCTCATGTTTTTAACGCATAAACTAGCCGATTCAGCTTGGGGCATTCTCAGTGCTTTTGCCTTCACTGGTTTTATGGGTTTATCACTTGGCCCCATTCTAGGTATGTACCTAGGTGCTGGCATGGGTGATGTGGTTGTTTCTGCACTCTCCATGACCGCTTTTGTTTTCTTTGGTTTATCAGCCTTTGCGCTAATTACCAAAAAAGACTTCGACTTTATGGGCAAATTCTTAATGGTCGGTGGTCTGGTACTCTTTGCCGGTGTAATAGCCAACCTTTTCTTAGGTTTAACTGGTCTACACCTAGCTATTAGTGCTGGTTTTGTTATCTTCTCTTCTGCCTTAATTTTGTTCCAAACTGGGCAGATAGTGAATGGCGGTGAAACCAACTACATACGCGCCACTGTTACTTTGTTTGTTTCTATCTATAACCTTTTCTTAAGCTTGTTGTCTTTGCTTGGCATGAACAACGATTAAGCGAAACCTAGGTGAAAACTAAAACCTTTGTTTTAAATGTTACTGGGGCACCTTACGCAAGTTTGGCGCCCCTTTCTGCTTTGCGTTTTGCCAAAGCCGCTTTGGCAACTGGGCATAAAATTCAGCGGGTATTTTTTTATCAAGAAGGCGTTACTCTAGCCAATGGTTTAAGCTGCCCACCCCAAGATGAAATAAACCTCACCAAAGAATGGCAAAAATTAGCAGCAGAACACCAGTTAGAACTTGCGGTATGTGTTGCAGCGGCACTTAAACGCGGCATTATTGACGCCAAAGAAGCGGCACGTTATGGCTTAGAGCAGCATAATTTAGCAGAAGGTTTTGTACTAACTGGCTTAGGTCAGCTGGTTGATGGTATGGCAAATGCTGACAGAACAGTGACATTTAACTCATGAAAGCCAGTAACTCTTTTGATCTGCTAGTGGTTTTTACCCAACCACCCCTCACCGCTAGTTTAGCTAAAGAAGGTTTAGACTTAAGCTTGGTTAATAGCACCTTTGAGCAACAAACCGGCTTAATTTTTTTAGGAGCGGGGGTTTTACAACTACACCCCAATCAGCAGCCTGATATTTTAGCTTTAAAAGGTACTCAAGCAATGCTTCAAGCCCTAGGGCTTTATGATATAAACCAACTCTTTGTAGATGAACAGGCACTGCTAGATTACAGCCTTACCACTGCTGATTTATTACTACCAACAGAAAGTTGTAATCCGCTTCAGCTACAAAAACTACTAGCAACAAGTCGTAATGTTTTAACCTTTTAATTCCTTAACTCGTTGAACCACCTACCCCATGGCTAGCCTTCACCAACTAAACGCCCAACATAAACTAGCTAACTGCTTAAAACTTTTAGCTAAAACAGACAGCCTAGTTTTAATTGAAGCTGCTGTTGCTTTAGCTGTTCAAGCAGATTTTCTACAACAGCTTCCTCAAGGGGTCAGTGTTTTTGCACTCAGCAGTGATTTACAAGCCCGAGGTTTATTAAATAACTGCTCACCAGCTATTCAACCGCTTTCTGATGCTGAATGGGTAGCTGCAAGTTTGGAGGCTGATCGTGTCTGTAGCTGGTAATTTACCTGAGTTAGATCCAGAAGGTTTTTTAGTAAATTTACAAGACTGGTCACCACAAGTGGCGGAATACCTTGCTGCTCAAGATAAAATAAAGCTAACACCTGAACATTTAGAGATTATTTTATTGTTGCGTGATTTTTACCAAACCTATCAATTATCTCCAGCTATGCGACCTTTAACTAAGTATTTGCGCCAACATTTAGCAGCCGAAAAAACCAGCAGTATTTATTTAATGCAGCTTTTTGGTCAAAGCCCTGCCAAAGCCCTAGCTAGGTATGCTGGCTTACCTAAGCCAGATAATTGCTTATAAGTGGCTAGTCAATTGCTTAGATGCAGTGCAATAAAATACAATGTTAAAAAGCATTACTCATTTTAAGGAAAATAGGAAAACAACCCATGTCTGATAACAAGCGCGTACACAACCTTAACGTCGCTTCGCAAGAAGTTTTAATTACACCTGATCGTTTAAAAGAAAAAATTCCTTTAACTGGTGCAGCTGAAAAAACAGTCTACGAAGGTCGTCAGGTTATTCAAAAGATTTTAGATCGTGAAGATCCGCGCCTATTTGTTGTTATCGGGCCTTGCTCTATTCATGATGTAGACGCAGCCAAAGACTATGCTAGCCGTTTAAAAGACCTAGCTGCCAAGGTAGGTGACACCCTTTATTTAGTAATGCGTGTTTATTTTGAAAAACCGCGTACTACCGTTGGCTGGAAAGGTTTAATTAACGACCCGCACATGGATGATAGCTTTCAAATTGAGGAAGGCTTGCATATAGGTCGTCAGCTTTTGGTTGATTTATCTGAGTTAGGCTTGCCCTTAGCAACTGAAGCCTTAGACCCTATTTCGCCACAGTATATGCAAGACTGCATTGCTTGGAGTGCGATAGGTGCACGTACTACTGAATCACAAACCCACCGTGAAATGTCCAGTGGTTTATCTTGCCCTGTTGGCTTTAAAAACGGTACCGATGGTGGCTTAGAGGTTGCTATTAATGCTTTAAAATCTATGGCACATCCGCATAATTTTTTAGGTATCAATACTCAAGGTCAGGTAGCAATTATCCGCACCAAGGGCAACAAATATGGTCATGCTGTTTTACGTGGCGGTAATGGCAAACCTAACTATGATTCAGTGAGTGTAAAGCTGTGCGAAAATGAACTAGCCAAAGCTGGTTTAGATAAAAATATTATGATTGACTGCAGCCATGCCAATTCTAATAAAGATGCCAACCTGCAACCACTCGTGTTAGATAATGTTGCCAACCAAATTTTAGATGGTAACCAATCCATTCTAGGCTTAATGGTTGAATCGAATATTGGCTTTGGAAATCAGTCCATTCCAGCCGATAAAAGCCAACTTAAATACGGTGTTTCAGTAACCGATGCCTGTATTGATTGGGAAACCACTGAAAAAGCGCTAACTGAGATGGCTGACAAACTACGCCCAGTGTTAAAAGAGCGACTTACTCGGTAATTTGTAGTTTGGTCTTTAGGCCAACAAGTCGGGCTGAAGCCCGACCTTGAGCGATTAAAAAGCCCCCAAGGTAGGATTTCTCTTACACTTGAGGGCTGTGCGTCGTCCCCGACCCTTTTTTAACTACCAACACCTATAAAAAACTACTGACTTTCTTCGGTAGGGTTAGCATCATCAAATAGCGGTTTATCGTCTTGTTCAGTTTTGCCAAGTATTCTATCGCGGAAGGCTTCTAGCTTTTCAAATACTAGCCTTTGTGTTTCTTCTACCGTATCTTTTATATGGCCTTCAAAAGCACCAAAGCCTTTGAGTATTTCAATGGCTTCACCCATACCTTTTTCTAAAGCGGGTTTGATTAGGTTGGTGTATTTTTCTACCAGTTCTTCTTCGCTTAAATTAGGGTTTTGCTTTTTAAAGGTTTCAAAATAACTGGTTGCACCAATCATAATGCGCTCAGCAGTATTTTCTGACGACCAATAATCTTCTTGGCCTTCAATGCCTGATGTTTTATCTATCAGCTTTTGTAGGCTAAAGTCTTCGTCGCCAAATTCTTTTTGAAGCACGCTTTCAATGGCACTGGCGGCTTCTTGGTAAAAAATGCGCATAGCTTTGCTATCGCCTTCTTTACCCTGGGCAAACATGGTTTGTAGCAGGGTTCTTTTATTTTCTAGCGTTGTCGCTTCAGCTTGTTTAGCAAACTCAGCCTTTTCTTCCGTTGTTAGCTTAGTTTTAACGCCAGCAGGATTTTTATCTGTAGCCGTGGTTTGTAAACTTGCGGCAAAAGGCGCGTTGGATTTTTTTGTTGAAGCCTGAGCTTTACCTAACTGAGACGAGCTAGGTGAAGCGTTTGATAAGGTAATATTTGCACTAGCCATAAGCTAACCTCTTGTTGGATATTTTTAAGTAAAGTCAATCTGCTTGAGGTAGTTATCGGCTGGTGGTGGTTAAACTTTAACCATTGGTCTAAGAAAAGAAGTTTTCTTGGTGGGAAGGGAAAGAAAGATAGAAATAAAAAAGCTCTCAAAGTGTACTCTACTATTGAGGGCTTTTTTTAATATTGGAAACTAGATTTTTAAGGTGTAGTAGTGGTACAGCCTTTAATAGCTGTACCACTAGTATTTTTACAAGTCCATCCACCCTCAGCATTACGTTTAAGACTGATATCACCTTTAACTAAAGTTGCAACACCCGTTGCCGCTACAGTAAACCCAACAATTCCTTTATCATCATCCTTAGTCGCTGCAACTGAAGGTCCCAAGTTGTAGTCTGCAATATCTGTAGGTGCTGAAGATCTATTGCTAAAAATGGTCGCATCCACTGCAGTTTGCATAGTGCGTACTGCCGCATGATCAGCCGTTACTTCTGCTTTAGTCACATACTTCTGATACTGGGGCACTGCTACAGCCGATAAAATACCAATAATGGCAATAACCACGAGTAATTCAATTAGCGTAAAACCTTGTTGTGTTGCTTTCATTGTTGTCTCTCCTAAGAATAAAAAATCTGTGAGTAGACTAACAGCAACCCTTTTGCTGCTACTGCCTACTCTGCGCTAACTATGAAAGATAATGTAACTTTATGCAACTGCAATTTAATGCTAGAGCGCAAAAGACCAATCTATTTTTAGACGCATATTTTTAATAGCTGGTCGCTAAACAAAGCCGCTATTGCATAAATAGATAACTGTGGGTTAGCACCAATACTGGTTGGAAACACTGAACCATCATGCACCGACAAGTTTTCTAATTGGTGGTGCACTCCCCAGCTGTTAGTCACCCCCTGTTTGGGGTTATCACTCAGGGCACAGCCGCCCATAACATGCGCACTACCTAAACGCGCTCGATGAATGGCTAAATCTAAACCATCAATAACACGCTGGGTTTCAGCGAGGCTGGTCATGTAATCAGCCTGATTATGTACTGGAAAAACCTTTTCTGCACCTGCTGCAAATTGAATTTCAGCCATGCTGTGATAAGCACGTCGCATGGCCTGCCAAGTAAAGTCGGTCATTTGATAATCTAGCACTGGGCTGCCATCACTACGCAGCTCTACCTTGCCGCTGGCACTCGCTGGGTGAAAACCATCACGCATTAAGGCTAGCATCATGTGCGTATTAGGCAGTTTTGCCATACGCTGGGCATTAACCTGCCCTTTGCCACCTAAAATAGTGGCGGCAAAAGCTGGGTGTAAAGGTGGTACTTCTAGCTTATAGCCCATAGCGCCAGCCGCACCTTCTTGCCACTGAAAATGATCGCTATAAATGGATTGCGGCGCACCATAAAAAGGATTAATTTCGTCAACAAACTGAGCCGCAGAAAAGTTAACTGGGTGTAAAAACGTTCGTTTGCCACACAGTTTATAAGGATCTGGGGCTTGAGAACGCAATAAAATAGCTGGCGTATTAATTGCGCCGCCCGCCAAAATATAGTGTTTTGCTTTGATAGCAATGCGCTTGCCAGTTGTTTCAACACCCCTAGCATCTAGGGCTAAACATTCGAGCTGTTCTACCCTGCCTTGCTTAAAGGTTAGTCGCTCGGCTCTAGCTAAATAAAGGAGTTCGCCACCCTGTTGTAAAGTGGCTGGCAAGCAGGTAACTAACATGGATTGTTTGGCATTGGCTGGGCAGCCCATACCGCAAAACCCTAGGCTTAGGCAGTCACGTACATTACGGGGTATAACTGCCCAGTCATAACCTAAAGTTTGGCAGCCTCTTTTAATGACCTCGTTATTGGCATTAGCAGCAATAGGCCAAGGTTCTATGCCTAAGCGTTTTTCCATACGTTCAAACCAAGGTTTTAGGGTTTGTTCGCTTAAACCGCTCACCTCATGCTTATCCGCCCAGTGCTCTAAGGTTGCAGGTGGGGTACGAAAGCTAGATGTCCAATTAATAAGCGTTGAACCGCCTACAGCACGGCCTTGCATAATGCTTATGCCACCGTCTTTGCTCATTCTTGCCATACCTTCTTGGTAAAGCTCTGCATAGGCGGTTGCTTCTTGCATTTTAAAATCACTACTGGTGCGTAACGGACCTTCTTCCACAACCAACACACGCAAACCCGCAGCCGTTAAAATTTCAGCCGTGGTTGCACCGCCGGCACCACTGCCAACAATCACCACATCCACTTCTAACTGCTGGTCTTTTTCAAACAAGGAGGCATTATGAACTTGCCAGCCTGCTTGCACTCCTTCTAAAAAAACATCGCTAATTGCCATGCTGATTACCCCCCCTGATTATTAACCCCCATGCCTCTTAACCTAAGTTGGGTGGCCCTGGGTAACCACAGATTTGCCAAGAGCTAGGTTGGCTGTAAAAAGCCAGCCTAGCGAGTTGTAAAATAGCGGCTTGCCCTTGGTTTAAGAGAGTCCAGCGGCTGGCTTGCCAACGGTTAAGAAAGTTTTGAATTGTCTCTGGCGAAGCAGCCGACCAAGCACCCCAAACACCGGTTAAAGAGCCTTGTGTTATTGGGTTAGTTAGCAAATCGAATAGCTGTAAGGTTAGCTTGCGCATACTGGGTGAAAGGTGGGCAAGGTTGTAATCTATCATTGTTAAAGAAGCAGCTAATTGCGCTGGCTGGTTTTCTGGATTGCTAGTACCGGCATAAATCACCGGCAAAACAGCCTTTAACATAGCAATATCTTGACTACGCAAATAACTAAAGCCTGAGGCTGTTTGATTAGTAACCCAGCTTGTAACACCTAGCGTTACACCCACTAGGCTTAAAGTTGCACCAGTGACTAAACCTAGCTTTAAAAAACCACGGCGGGTTAGTTTAGAAGTCGTTATTGGCATTAAGGCTTCCTTTATTTTTGTTTTTATTTTGTTTTCTAACTAGCACAAAAAGAACCTAAGAATAAGTTTTTGTAACCAGCCACCATAGGGTGGGTAGATAAATTTAGCTGCATTAAAGCGTGATTTACTAAACACCGCTTTAGCATGACTAAAAGTTAAAAAGCCTTCGTAACCGTGGTAATGCCCCATGCCCGAAGCACCTACACCACCAAAAGGCAAATCTTGTTGTGCAACGTGTAAAAGCGTGTCGTTTAAACAAACACCACCGGCATGTAGGGTTTGTAAAACTTGTTGCTGCTCCACCTTGTTATAGCCAAAATAATAAAGCGCTAAAGGCTTAGGGCGCTGACGAACATAGCTCAAGACTTCGTCAAAAGTTTTGTAAGTAATAATCGGTAAAATAGGGCCAAAAATTTCTTCCTGCATCACCTGCATTGTATCGGTTACTTTTAATAATAAAGTAAGGGGTAAACGCCTTTCTTGTGCTTCACTGGGTAGCTGTATTACTTCCGCCCCCAAAGCTTGGGCATCGGTTATATAAGCTTGTAAGCGTTCAACTTGGCGCGGGTTAATTATGGCGGTGTAATCGGGATTGTCTGCCAAGCTTGGGTAAAACTCCCGCACCGCTTGGCTTAAAGCTTGAACCAGTTCATCTAAACGGCTTTCATGCACTAATAGGTAATCGGGAGCAACGCAGGTTTGCCCGGCATTTACTGTTTTACCAAAAGCGATGCGCTGGGCGGTTTCTTGCATGGGCGCTTCTTCACTAATAATCGTGGGTGACTTGCCACCCAGCTCGAGCGTTACAGGCGTTAAGTTTTGTGCCGCTGCCTGCATTACTTGCCGCCCCACTTGGGTGGAGCCAGTAAACAACAGGTGATCAAAAGCTAACTGTGAAAAGGCAATGGCTACCTCTGCATCGCCTTGCACTAGTGCAACCAAGTCTTCAGCAAATACTTTGGCTAGCAACTCTTTAAGTAGTTGGGCTGTTCGGGGCGTGTGTTCACTCATTTTAATCATCACCCGATTACCTGCCGCCAAAGCGCCAATTAAAGGGCCAAGGCTTAAAAACAAGGGGTAATTCCAAGGCACTAACACACCCACCACACCCAAAGGTTGGTAAACCACTTTTGCTGAAGCAGGCTGAAAAGCTAGGCTAACTGAGCGACGCGAAGGCTTCATCCAACGCTTTAAGTGTTTGCAGGCATAATCAATTGCCTCTAGGCTGGGTAAAACTTCTGCCAAATAAGTTTCATCAACACTGCGGTGGCTAAAGTCAGCGCTTATAGCGGCAGCAATGGCTGATTTTTCTTCTAATAAAAGGCCACGTAATTTTTGTAACCAAACTTTGCGCTGCGCTGCTGAGGGCAAAGGCTGCTGAATAAACGCTTGTTGTTGAAGGCTTAGCAACTTGGCTAGCTCACTGACAGAAGTAGACTGGGGCATAATTAACTCCACTGACTTAATAGCACAGTATTAGTTTATTTATGCGCTCTAGTCAAACAAGTGTTTTAATTTTACCTTTTACTCTACTAAAGTTACCTTTGGTAAAGCTTGAAGTCATAACAGGGCTACAGCATACTCATGGCTCTTACTAAGGATTTGATTTTATGGTGGATACAACTAACGCTAACCTTCTAAATTCATTATCTAGGCGTTTAATACGAGAAGGTTTATTAGATGAGCACGAAGCTTTATCTGCCCAGGCGGACGCAAAACAAAAAAACCTTTCTTACATTCATTATTTAAGCTCTACAGGCAGAATAGACAGTGATTTATTAGCCTACCTAGTAGCAGAAGAGTTTGGCCTACCCTACTTAGACTTAGATACCTTCGACAGTCGCTATTTGCCCAAAAAAATAGTCGATGAACAGCTATTGCGTAAGCACCAAGCACTGCCTTTATTACAAAGAGAAAACATTCTTAACCTAGCCCTCTCTACACCCACCAATCTTGCAGCCATAGATGAAATACAGTTTCAAACTGGGCTAATTATTAACCCTATTATTGTTTCTGAAGAAAAGTTACATCACGTTTTAGAAAGGTCATTAGAAACTGATATTAGCGCCCTAGGTGATTTAGATAACGCCGAACTTGAAGCACTTGAAATAGACAACAACCCTGTTGAAGATGAAAACCTTTCCTTCGATGGTAGCCAAGAAGATGCGCCCATTGTTAAGTTTGTAAACAAAATTTTACTCGATGCCGTGCGTAAAGGCGCATCTGATATTCACTTTGAACCCTTTGAGCAGAGCTACCGTATTCGCAGTCGTATTGATGGTATTTTGCATGAAGTTACTCGCCCACCCTTATCTTTACGTGGTCGACTTGCTGCCCGCATTAAAGTAATGGCACGCATGAATATTTCTGAACGTCGCATACCGCAAGATGGCAGTATCAAACTAAAAATATCTAAAACGCGTAGCCTAGATTTTCGTGTTAATACCCTGCCGACCCTTTGGGGTGAAAAACTGGTATTGCGTATTCTAGATGCCAGTAGCGCTAAATTAGGTATAGAACAACTAGGCTTTGAACCAGAACAACAAAAACTCTATGAAGCAGCCCTTGCCAGACCGCAAGGCATGATTTTAGTAACAGGACCTACGGGTAGCGGTAAAACTGTTAGTCTTTATACAGGCTTAAATATTTTAAATACGACAGAGCGCAATATTTCTAGTGCAGAAGACCCAGTCGAAATTAATATGGAAGGCATTAATCAGGTTAATGTTAACCCCAAGGTGGGCTTAACTTTTGCTGCTGCCTTACGTGCCTTTTTGCGCCAAGACCCTGATGTAGTAATGGTGGGAGAAATAAGGGATTTAGAAACTGCTGAAATTGCTATTAAAGCGGCACAAACAGGCCACCTAGTGCTTTCTACTTTGCATACCAACTCTGCCTCAGCCACGATAAATCGCTTATTCAATATGGGCATTCCTGCCTATAACCTTGCAGCTTCTTTACAATTAATTATTGCTCAACGCCTTGCTAGAAAACTGTGTAGCAAATGCAAAATTCCCAGCGACACGCCCAAACAAGTATTACTTGATTTAGGTTTTACAGAAGATGAATTAACTAACCACACCATTTATAAGCCTGGGGGTTGTAATCAATGTACCTCAGGCTATAAAGGCAGAACGGGGATTTATGAAGTCGTAAAAATTACAGATGCCTTGGCTGAATTAATTATGCAGGGTGCAAGTGTGCGGGAAATTGATTTAAAAGCACGTGAGCAGGGTTTTCCTGATCTTCGTATGGCTGGAAGAAAAAAAGTGCTTGCTGGCTTATTGAGTATTGATGAGCTTACCCGCGTAACTATGGAATAAAAAACCAAGGAATAGATAACTAAACAATGAAAAAGAAAGCCAATAAAGTCTACTCCTTTAACTGGGAAGGTGTTAATTCTCGGCGTGAAAAAGTTAAAGGGGTAATGGATGCTGAAGACATTAATTTTGTACGTGCAAAATTAAGAGAACAGGGCATTAACCCCAAGCGAGTCAGAAAAAAATCTTCTTTAAGCTTTAGTTTTGGCGATAAAATCAATGCGCGTGACATTACGCTTTTCTCTCGCCAACTAGCCACCATGATTAAAGCAGGGGTGCCTGTTGTTCAAGCCTTTTCTATCACTATAGAAGGGCAAACTAAAGCGAGTATGCGTAATCTGCTAATTGATTTACGCGATCAAATCTCTGCCGGTACGCCTGTAGCCCAAGCTTTACGCCGCCACCCCAAAGTATTTGATGAGTTGTTTTGTAGCCTAGTAGAAGCGGGTGAAAATTCAGGTACTTTAGAAACCATGCTAGAGCGGGTTGCCATTTACAAAGAGCGCATGGAAACCCTAAAAAACAAAATTAAAAAAGCCCTTTATTACCCAGTTTTTGTTCTCTTAATCGGTATGGGGGTTTCTGCTTTATTGCTTATTAAAGTAGTGCCTGAATTTGAAAAGATGTTTGCTGGCTTTGGTGCTGAGTTACCTGCTTTTACTCAGCTAGTGGTTAATATGTCACGCTTTATGCAGGAATGGTGGTATTTGGTTCTAGGCGCAATGGTAGCAGCAGTTTACATTATTTTAATGATGAAAAAACGCTCGCCTGCTTTTGAATTACGTTTAAGTCATTTAGGTTTGCGCTTGCCTGTTATTGGTCAATTGCTGCATAAATCGGCTGTTGCACGTTTTGCTAGAACCTTATCTACCTCTTTTGCTGCCGGTGTTACCCTAGTCGATTCTTTAGAGTCTGCAGGTAAAGCTTCGGGTAGTTTGGTTTATAATCGTCATGTTCAACAGGTTCGTGAAGACGTTTCTACGGGTCAACAGCTAAATTTTGCCATGCGTAATGGTCGCCTTTTTCCTACTATGGTTAATCAAATGGTCGCCATAGGTGAAGAGTCAGGCGCTTTAGATACCATGCTAGCCAAGGTGGCAGACTTTTATGAGGAAGAAGTAGAAGCCATGGTTGACAATATGACTAGCCTTTTAGAGCCCATGGTTATAGTTGTGCTAGGGGTTATTGTGGGTAGCTTAGTTATTGCTATGTACCTACCCATTTTCCAAATGGGCGATATTTTGTGAACCTAGACCTATACCTAAGCTTCCACCTTTGGCCTACTGGTTTATGGCTGGCTTTTATTACCCTGCTAGGGTTAGTGGTTGCCAGCTTTATTAATGTGGTTATTTATCGCTTACCTTTAATTTTACGCCGTGAATGGGGTGAAGCAGACTTGCCCGAAGTTTCACTTAGCTGGCCAGCTTCCCACTGCCCTAGCTGTAAAACTCCCTTACGTTGGTGGCATAACTTACCTTTAATTAGCTGGCTGGTTTTAAAAGGCGCTTGTGTTAGCTGTAAGGTAAAAATCCCACTGCGCTACCCTTTGGTTGAATTAACCGGTGGTTTATTAGCTTTACTGGTTGCTTGGCGCTTTGGCGCTAATTTAAGCAGCTTAGTCTATTTAGGTTTTGCTTTAAGCCTTTTAGTCTTGGCGGTAATAGATTCACAAACCCAGCTTTTACCCGACAAAATTACCCTGCCGCTAGTTTGGGCTGGGTTAACTTGGCATTGGGTGTTTTCTTCAAGCAATATGTTTGACCAAGCCTTTTTAGGGGCTTTGCTGGGCTATTTATCTTTATGGAGTTTGTTTTGGGTCTTTAAGCTATTAACTGGGCGTGAAGGCATGGGTTATGGCGATTTTAAACTGCTTGCCGCTATTGGTGCTTGGTTAGGTGCGCCCGCTTTAATACCTGTGGTTATGTTGGCGTCTATTTCTGGTTTGTTGGTGGCGTTAGTTTTAAAGCTTAATGCTCAATGGCAAGGGCAGGCTTTACCCTTTGGCCCTCACCTAGTGGTTGGATGTTTAGTGTTGTTAATAGGTGGGCAAGAAGTAGCTGGTTTATTAGGTTTAGCTTCTTGGTTAGAGATTACTGGTTGGGCGTTTTAACCCTTCTTTTTGTATGAGTTAAGTTTGGCGTAAGCTTTGCATTGCAAACTAGGCATTCAATCCTACCTATCATTAAAAGGTATCGGCCTATGCCTACTAAGCGCACCAACTTAAACCTAGCTTTACTGCTAATTATTCAACTTGTTTTTTGGCAAGTAGGAACAAGTTACGATCATTTTCTAACCCTAAGTGGCTACCTAGCCATAAATTTTATGTCGCTCACTCTGCTACTAGCTACTCGTCCAGCTTGGCTAGAAACACCTTTGGGTGGTTTAGATAGTATTTACCAGCTGCATAAATGGACTGGAATATTCGCGGTTTTTTTTGCCCTAAGTCATTGGTTGATAGAAATGTGGGATGATGGGCTGAAAGCTATCTTGGGTAGAGATCGTAGTCAAAAAGAAGGCAAGTTCTCTGGTTGGCTAGATACTTTTCAAGATGCTGCAGAAGACTTAGGCGAGCCTGGACTGTATATTTTATTATTTTTAGTGGCTATTACACTGCTCCGCTTAATTCCCTACCACTATTGGCGTTACTTACATAAGGCAATGCCTTTAATTTACCTAACCCTTGCCGCTCATGCCTTGTTATTAGCACCACCTAGCTGGTGGCAACAATCAACTGGCTGGGTAATGGCTTTATTAATACTGGGCGGATTATTCGGATCTATTCAATCTTTAACTGGTAGTATAGGTAAAAATCGCCGTTACCAAGGCATAATAAAAAGCGTCGAATCACTTTCCAATCAAGTTACTCAAGTGGTGTGTGATCTTGGAAAACAGTGGCCTGGGCATCAAGCAGGTCAGTTTGCTCTGGTAACCTTTAATAAGCTTGAAGGCGCTCATCCTTTTACTTTATCCAGTGCTGATAAAACAAATGGTCAGCTTAGTTTTCAAATTAAAGCCTTAGGTGATTACACGCGCAAAATACCGCAGCACTTACATAGTGGTCAGCCAGTTTTAATTGAAGGGCCTTATGGTCGATTTAATCCTGCCAAGGGTAGAAAAAATGCTCAGCAAATTTGGGTTGCCGGCGGTATAGGTGTTACACCTTTTTTAGCAGCCTTAGAAAGCCATACCAAACATCCTGAACGCTATAAGACAGCAATCAATTTGTACTATTGCACTTCAGCTGCTGAGACAGATCCTTTGGTTGCACGCTTAAAACAGCTGGTTGAAAGTACTCCAGACATTAGCTTGCATATTTATGATAGCCAACAAGGACAGCGTTTAACTGCTGATCAGCTAGCGATTACTTCTAAGCAAGTCGATATCTGGTTCTGTGGACCAAATGGCTTAGCTAAGGCTTTACTAAGTGGTTTAAAAAAGCAGCCAGTTTCCCTGCGCTTTCATCAAGAGCTATTTGAATTTAGATAAAGTGGAACGTTAAAAAATCAATCTAAAACCCAGTGTTTTAAACCCGTAGCCGTTAAAAAGCTACGGGCATTAGCAGCTTGCAGTAGGGCTAGACTAGCCACTAGCCCTGCTTGCACACAACTCGGTGCAGCAACACTAACGGATCTTAAAGCTTGTTCTACTGGCCAACCTGTTAAAGGGTTTAAAAGATGACTGTAGCGTTTACCGTTTTTTAATAAAAAACGACGGCTATCGCCTGAAGTTGCCAGACCACCGCGTGAAACTTGTAATAATAAACTGGCTGTATTTTCTATCGCTAAAGACTCTACACCCACTTGCCAAGGTTTATCTTTTGTCAGCGGCCCACTACACGCTAAATCACCGCCTAAATTAACTAACAAGCCAGGCCATTTATTGCCTTCTGTAGCAAAGCTTTGTTTTACTTTTTCTAACAGATGTAAGCCCATACCTAGTGCCCGATCAGCAGCATATTCTTTGCCTATACCGCCAAAATCCAACTCCATTCCTTCGGGTAAAGTCAGCCAGCCACCTTTAATTTCTCCACGGGCATCGGGAGGAGCTGACTGCCAGCTAAGTTTTTGCCAACCAATAAAAGGCAAGAGTGCATCAATCTCTGATTGATCCGGCAACCGATCACTGCCATCAAAAACCCAAACTTTGCGTAATAGGCCAGAAGTTAAATCAAATAGACCATCAGATAAATGCCAGGCTTGTTCAGCAAAATTGAGCAGCCGAGCGGTTTCAGCATTAACCTGCTGTTTTTTGCCAGAAGATGCATGAAGATCACTAAATAAGTTATTGCCAGAATAACGGCTGTAGGCATCTTCAATGCGCCAGACTTCAGCCGCCATTTGTTCTGCTAAATGGACAGCTAAAGTTTTTTGAGATTCAGGCAAGGCCAGCAAAATTTCACAGAGGCTTGCCATGGCTTTAAAGCTCGTCACAAAAAAACTGCCCTGCCAGTTGCAGGTTACTTGCCTGATTGCTTGCATTAGAACTTATAGCCAAGAATCATCATCACTGCCGTAGTTTTAGGTAAATCACTGCCCGAAGCCGGTGTTACTGCTGAGCTAAAGTTGCTAGAGGTTTGTTGGTATAAAGACAAGCGCGTGTAAATTTCTTGTTTAGCCGTTAGTTGATAACCGTAACGCAGGCCCAAAGTCCAAGCATCAAAATTGCCCAAACGGTAATCAGCTGTTAGTTCTTTGCTGCCTGCACTTAGCTGTTGAGAGGTAGCATAGGGCTGATAAAAATCCACTGCCGATTGAGTGTACCAACGCACCTGAGGTTCAAGGTAATGCTGCCCTATATCCCAACGGTATTTCATTTCTAGGGTGTGGGAGTTCATGCCCCAATCATCAAACTGATAACGATAACTTAAATCAACCACATCACCGCCAGCCAGCTGATGGCGAGTCTGCCAAAAAAGCGCTTGTTTAGTACGGCTATCAGGTCGTGCTTCATAACGATAACCCTGTAAACCACCACCAGCCTGATCAAAAACACTTACTAGTTTGTAAGGGTCAGTCAGGTAACCATCACTTAAATTAAGGCTGTAGTTAAACTGCATAATGGTGCTGCGGTTAATAACCTGAGTTACACCCAAGAGCAAGTCAGTCACAGTTTTATCGTCATCGCCACCAACACGGCTAGCAGCAAAGTCATTATCAAAATTGCTGCTGCCCCACACAGCCATTGGACTTAAACCAGCCGGAATACCACCTTCTGGGCTAATGGTATCTAAAGACAAACCACCCGCCAGCGTTAAAGTGGTATTTTTTTGATTCAAGTAACGCGACACGCTGGCATTACCGCCCATCGACAAGTAATCATGTTCAGTGGAAAAATGGCCACCCACAGAATAAGCCCAATCACGACCTAGGGGTGCAGACCACTGAGCAGAGGTAGCAATACGGGTATCACGGAAACTATCATCCAGCGGCAATTCCCCCGCAGCAGCACTGTATTGACCTTCACCTGAAGGACGAGTAAAAGTTTGTGGTTGGTCGCTAGTAAAAGCGCCATTGGGTGAAGCACCAGTGAGCGTGTCTAGCGCCAGCTTTAAATTAAGCTTTGTTTCGCTATCAAAATTACGCGTTGCACTTATAACAGGCTCAATAGCTTGTACCCGACTGTCGCTTTCAGCATAAAGCAACACTGCTGCATCAAAATCCCATTTTTCTAGCTCGCCAGCTTGCACCTGATTTGGCATACCCTGAAGGAGTGCACAGCCTATTGCAGCCAGTGTTCCGCCCAACTTACTTGCGTTTAACGCTGAATCTTTTTTTCTTAATTCGCTCATGCTCTGCTCCTAGTTGCAACCACAACCGCCGCCGCCAAAACTACGACCACCACTGCTACCTTCTTTACTGAAATAAATATGATCATCCAATCCAGCTTCTACGGGTTCATTAATCAGCTGCATTTTTGGCTGGGCTAAAAGGTCACGTTCCCAAGGCTTAACACCCCAGTTAGAGCAACCCGCTAAAAACAATAAAATAAGCAACCCTAAACTTACTTGTGCTAGCCTTTTTTTATTCATGGTGTGTCTCCTTATTCAGCCAGTAATTGTTGAATGCTAGCTTCGTATTCTTTTACTCTGCTGGCATGAAATCCGGTGTGGGTGGCGCGTAACCGCCCCTCACGGTCTAGCAAATAACTAGAGGGCATACCTATCAAGCCATAGGCTTCTGGCAAAAATGCTTTACTGTCTTGTAACAGTGTAAAATTTACTGGCACCTGCTTAAGAAAGGTCTCTGCCTCTTTAGGCTGCTGATCTAAATTAATACCTACCACAACCAATCCTTGTGTCGCATATTTTTCTTGCACGCTATTCATCCAAGGAAAAGACTCACGGCAAGGCCCACACCAAGAAGCCCAGAAATCAACCAGCACCACCTTGCCTTTAAAATCAGCCAAAGCCATTTCACCACCTTTCATATCAGGCAGACGCTGATTGAGTAGCGGTGCTTTTTGTGACTGTGTAATGGGTACTAGCTCTGTTGCTTTAGCTGAAGGAATAAAACTCACGGCTGTTATTCCTAACATTAAAGCCGCAGCGGCAAACCAAGGTGTTAAACCTTTGGGTGTTATTAATGACTGTTCTCTTGTCATGCTACTTGGCTCCTGACTAGTTTTAGTCCTGTCATTCTTTCAGCCCTAACTTAAGATTTTCTTAAGTGCGCCTTAAGCTAGCCTTAATTTTTGTGCTTCAGGCTAGTGGTCTATTATTTAGTGATTAGGAATCAGAAAATGAAACGCTCTACTCTGCTGTTATTGCTAACCTCGCTGCTTAGCAGTGGTTTTTTACAGGCTGCTGTAGATTTTTTGCCTGCTAATCAAGCTTTTAAAGCCAGTGTAGTGCTTGAAAACCAGCAGTTATTAGCTCATTGGGAAATTGCTGAAGGTTATTATTTATATCAGTCTCGAATTAGCATTCAAGCTAATGAACAAGCTTTGCAGCCCAATTTTTTATCACAAGCAACAACAAAAAATGATCCAAACTTTGGGCTAGTAGATGTTTTTTATAACACCTTAGAATTAACGGCTAGCCCCGATTTGCCAGCTGGCCTTCAAACAGTAGAGCTAAGCTGGCAAGGTTGTGCAGAAGCTGGCTTGTGTTATCCACCCCGCACTGAAACTTTCCAACTGCAATGGCCTGGTAATACGGCTACTACCTTAGAGACTGAACAAATTATTAAGCTTAGCTCTTCACCTAAAGGCACAAACGAAGATGCCGGAGCTTTAGCGACCTTATTAGAATCTTCTGGACTGATGTGGATAGTTGGTACTTTTTTTGTATTGGGGCTGGGATTAACCTTTACTCCTTGTGTACTACCTATGTTGCCTATTTTGGCTGGGGCTATTGCTGGTCAAGGGCAAAAGATCAGCACTGGCAAGGGTCTGGGTTTGTCAGTGGCTTATGTGCTGGGCATGGCAACCACCTATACAGCAGCAGGCGTAGTGGTGGGGTATTTTGGTGCCAGTATGAACTTACAAACAGCCATGCAAAACCCCATTGCCCTTAGTGTATTTGCGCTTATTTTTGTATTGTTATCTTTGGCCATGTTTGGTTTTTATGAATTACAGCTACCTGCTTTTCTTAGAGATAAACTAAACAACCTAGGTAATAAGCCTAATCAGCAAGCATCAACGTCTGGTTTAAGCCGCTATGCAGGGCTTGCCCTATTAGGTTTTATTTCCGCCTTAGTCGTCTCGCCTTGTGTATCAGCACCTTTGGCAGGCGCACTTATTTATATTAGTAGCACGGGTGATGCACTTTTAGGAGGTGCAGCCTTATTTGCTCTTAGCCTGGGCATGGGTGTACCGCTACTGCTTGTCGGTGCTGGGGGTGGACGCTTATTACCCCGTGCTGGCGTGTGGATGCTTGCGGTAAAGAATTTTTTTGGTGTTCTTCTGCTGGCATTAGCTATTAGCCTGCTAGCACGCTTTCTGCCTGCTAGCATTAGTTTAACGCTGTGGGGTTTACTAGCACTGGTGTATGCCGTTCATTTAGGCAGTGGTGAAATTAAAACAAGTTGGCAAAAAACTCGCCGTGGGTTAGCAGCCGCCTTAGCTATTTACGCTGTAGCTTTATTAATGGGCGTTTTGGCAGGGCAAGATGATCCTTTACAGCCCTTGGCTGGTTTAATGGGTAAAAGCAGCCTTGTTACTGTTGCAGGTGAACAACAAACCTTATTTACAAAAACTGACAGCGTAAAACAACTAAAACAACAGCTGCTGCTGGCTAAAAACCAATCTCTGCCTGTGGTGTTAGACTTTTACGCTGACTGGTGTGCTAGTTGTAAAGTAATGGAGAAGCAGGTTTTTAACCAAATAAACCCACAAAACTTTGTTAACCAGCTGGTGTTTTTGCAGTTGGATCTAACTAAAAACACGCCTGAACAAAGTGCTTTATTAGAGGAGTATCAGTTATTTGGTCCACCTGCTCTACTTTATTTTTCTAGTGAGGGTACTGAAGTTGTAGCACTAAGAACATTGGGTGAAATAGGTTTGAGTACTTTTCAAAACCAACTACAAACGCTAGTAAATAGCCGCCCTTAAGCCTTCTAACTAGGATTCCTGCTATGCGCCTATTGCTGATTGAAGATGATACCTCGCTAGCTGAGGGTATACGCACCGCTCTAAAACCTGAAGGTTATACTGTGGATTGGTTGGCCGATGGTCAGCAGGCCTTTCATGGTATTAAAAATGAGGTGTTTGATCTGCTCTTGTTAGACTTAGGGTTGCCCGGCTTAGATGGTTTATCGCTACTGAAGAAAATACGTGCGGAAGGCAAAAACTTACCCGTTTTAATTTTAACCGCACGTGATGCCATTGCAGACCGCATTGCTGGGTTAGATGCCGGAGCCGATGATTACCTTATTAAGCCTTTTGATATTACTGAACTAAAAGCTAGGATACGCGCCCTATTACGCCGCAGTGCAGGGCGTGCACAAACAAGCTTGCAACTGGGTGAGCTAGAACTTAACCCACAAAATCAACAAGTCATCTTTCAACAACAGCCAGTTAATCTAACCCGCCGTGAGTTTGCCTTATTACACGAACTACTCAACCAGCCTGGCCATGTATTCACCCGTGACCACCTGCAACAACTCCTTTATGGCTGGGAAGAAGATGTCGAAAGCAATGCTTTAGAAGTGCATATTCACCACCTAAGAAAAAAACTCTTTCCTAGCTTAATACGCACCCTAAGGGGCATAGGTTATGTATTAGACAAGGATGCTCAACCATGAAAAAAGGCGCATCCATACGCAAACAAACCCTTAAGTGGGCTTTACTACTTTTTATTTCTGTTAGTAGCCTTATTGCTTGGAGCAGCTTCCATGATGCTGCTCATGAGGTAGAAGAATTATACGATGCACACTTAGCACAACAAGCTAGGTTAATTAGCGGCCTGTTAACTGGGCTGGAAGCTGCACCTTTAAATCCAGTTGAAAAGTTACGTTTACTTAATTCAATGGAACAACCTTTTTTAAAAGCTAAAACACAAGAAGGCCACCGCTATGAGAGCAAGGTGGTTTTTCAAGTATGGCAAGAAAATGAACTGATTTTACGCTCTCGTAATGCGCCGGGCAGCCGATTAACACAACAAAAAACTGGCTATGCCTTAGAGCAGGTAGATGGCCAAATTTGGCGAGTTTTTGTATTGAATCACCCTCAACAGCAACAAATCATTATGGCTGAAAGGGAAGATGTGCGTGGTGAGCTAGTTGATAAAATTGCCTTAAGAACATTACTGCCAGATTTATTAGGCGTGCCAGCTTTAGCACTACTTATCTGGCTAACTATTGGTAAGGGTTTAAAACCTTTAGAACACTTAGCTGAAGTTTTAAGAAACCGTGATCCTCATTCACTACAAGCTTTACACCTTACTGACTTGCCACAAGAGCTAAAAACCATTCAAGAAGCTATTAATTTATTACTGCAACAGCTAAGAGCGTTAAGAGAACGTGAACAGCGTTTTATTGCCGATGCCGCCCATGAGCTTCGCACACCCCTTGCCGTACTTAGTCTTCACAGCCAAAATGCCTTACAAGCAAAGAACCCACAAGACAGAGAAGAAGCCTTAAAACTGTTACAGCAAGGCATTCAACGCACCACTCGAATTGTTTCTCAGCTGCTAACCCTTGCACGTCTTGAACCTGAATCTATTTTTCCTTTAGAAAAGATTAATCCTTTAAGAGTAAGCCGTCAGGTTTTAGCTGATCTAGCCCCCTTGGCCTTACAAAAAAAGATTGAACTAGAGCTTTTGAATGAGGAAACAACCAGCCAACATTTAATTCCCCTAGAGGTGGGTAGCTTAGAAATCGTATTGCAAAACCTAGTTACCAATGCCTTACGCCATTCAACTTCTGGCAGCTCAATCCAAGTTCGGTGGTTATTTGATTCAACAACCAGCCTTCTTGAAGTTATTGACCATGGCTGTGGCGTGGCAGAACAGCTAAAACCACTATTATTGGAGCGCTTTTACCATCAAGGTAATTCTAGCGGTGCTGGGCTGGGATTAGCGATAGTGGCACGTATTATTGAACGGCATAATGGCCAGTTAAACCTAGTTGATACAGCCGGTGGTGGACTAACGCTTAGCATTGCTTTTAAACATTAAGCTTTAGGTTAATGTTTAGCTTGTTCATCTAATTGCCTTAAATAGCGCATTTTTTCAGCAATTTTTATTTCTAGCCCCCTTTCTACAGGCTGATAAAAGCTGCTCTCTTCTAACTGCTGGGGTAAATAAACCTCACCAGCGGCATAGCCTTGGGGTTCATCGTGCGCATAGCGGTAAGCTTCGCCATAACCCAAGTCAGACATTAAGCCAGTTGGCGCATTGCGTAGGTGCAAAGGTACTTCATAGCTGGGCGTGCTTTTAACGGTTTTCATAGCGGCATTATAAGCCTTGTAAACAGCATTCGACTTAGGCGCTACGGCTAAATAAACCAGCGCATGGGCGATGGCTAATTCACCTTCTGGACTGCCTAAACGGGTTTGCACATCCCAAGCATTTAAAGCCAATTGCACGCCTCTAGGATCGGCATTGCCGATATCTTCGCTGGCCATACGCACCACACGGCGGGCGATATAAAGCGGGTCGCAACCACCATCGAGCATACGGCAAAACCAATAAAGCGTCGCATCGGGTGAAGAACCCCTAACAGACTTATGCAAGGCTGAAATTTGATCGTAAAACTGCTCGCCGCCTTTATCAAAACGTCTCAGACTTTCTTGTACTACTTCGGCAACGGTGGCAGCGCTTATTACGCCTTCTTTGGCTAAGTCAGCGGCTATTTCTAAAAAATTCAGTGCCCGACGTGCATCCCCATCGGCAGCAGCGGCCAACAGCTGTAGGCTGTCTTCAGTAACGCTTAACTGTTGTGCCCCTAGCCCATACTCAGAATCAGTTAGTGCCTTGCTTAACAAGCCTTCTAGCACTTCTGTAGGAATGGGCTTTAACACATAGACTCGGGCACGGGATAAAAGCGCTGAATTTAATTCAAAAGAAGGGTTTTCGGTGGTGGCACCTATAAAAATAAAGGTGCCATCCTCTATGTAGGGTAAAAAAGCATCTTGTTGCGACTTATTAAAGCGGTGCACTTCATCCACAAAAAGCAGGGTGGGCTTATTGCTAAAACGGCGTTTTTCTTGTGCTTCGCTTACCGCTTCACGAATTTCTTTTACGCCGCTCATGACTGCTGAAAGGCTGGTAAAGCTTAACTCACCTAATTCTGCTAACAGGCGGGCCAAGGTGGTTTTGCCTACCCCAGGTGGTCCCCATAAAATCATTGAATGCAACTGACCTGCTTCTAAAGCTTGGCGTAGCGATTTGTCTTTGCCTAACAGGTGTTCTTGCCCTAGGTAATCATCGAGATTACGCGGGCGCATTCTGGCGGCTAGGGGTTGCCAAGCAAGCTTAGCTTCAGCTGCAAACAAATCGTCAAGCATGGTTATTCCTGAATCACATCCACATGAGGCGGTACTTCAAATTCAAATATTTGGTTATCAAGTGGCTGGTTAAACTGTGTAATGGTTAAATCAACCCGTGTTTTCTGTCCTAGGCTGTCAGTTAGCTGTAGGGCGTTAATACGTCCTTCGACAAAGTCTAGGCTAAGTTCTTCAAACAGGCTGTCTTGCTGTAGGGGTATTAAATCAAACACCACTCGCTTTCCTGTTTCAGTTGCACTAATAGAAAAATGCTTGGTTAAATCAGTGGCCTCACCGGCTAAAATAATGGCAGGACTTAGTGTTGCTCGTTTATCTAGCGTTTGAATTGTGACTTGTTCTAAATCTGGGTCATACACCCAAAGGGTTATACCATTGGAAATTAAAATCTGTGGGAAGGGCTGTTCGGTGCTCCAATAAAAACGCCCTGGCTTAGCTAGCTGCACACTACCCTGCGCTTCTTGCATTCGATTACCCCGAGCATCAAGGGTTAGCTGTTGGAAGCTGCCTTCTAAGGTTTGCATTTGTTTTAAATAACCTTGTAGTTTTTTAGCAGCTGAGTTAGCTAAAGCACTAGTTGTAAGCATTAGTAAAACCAGTAGCAGGCTTATTTTTTTAATCATGGGTATTCCTTATTATTCGGGTAGAAGTAGTTCGCGTTGTCCATTCGATTGCAAGGGTGAAACCAAGCCCGCTTGTTCCATTCCTTCAATTAAGCCAGCAGCACGGTTATAGCCTACTTTAAAACGCCTTTGTATAGCAGAAGCCGAAGCTCTACGGCTTTCAATCACAAAAGCAACCGCTTCATCATAAAGCTCGTCTTGCTCTGCTGAACCCTCAACGCCTTCGGCCTCTAAACCTACCAGCGCTTGAGCATCCACCTTGCCATTTAAAATAGAATCTTCGTAATCGGGTTCGCCGCGCAGTTTCCAGTTTTCGACTACTCGATGCACTTCATCATCAGAAACAAAAGCGCCGTGTACACGAATTGGTTGAGGTGCACCCGTTGGCAAATAGAGTAAATCACCATTGCCAAGTAATTGTTCTGCGCCACTTTGATCAAGTATGGTGCGGGAGTCAATTTTGCTGGAAACTTGAAAGGCAATACGGGTAGGAATATTGGCTTTAATTAAGCCGGTGATAACATCCACCGAGGGGCGCTGGGTCGCTAAAATTAAATGAATACCAGCGGCTCGGGCTTTTTGTGCCAAACGAGCAATTAACTCTTCTACTTTTTTGCCAACCAGCATCATCATGTCGGCAAATTCATCTATCACCACCACCACATAGGGTAGTTGCTCTAGGTAGGTGGGTTGTTCGCCGGGTAAAAGCTCTTTTAAGGGATCCACCACCTGAGCGCCTTGCTTGGCCGCTTCAGCTAGCTTGTCGTTATAACCCACTAGATTACGCACACCCATAGCTGCCATTAGTTGATAACGGCGTTCCATTTCTGCTACACACCAGCGTAGGGAGTTGGCCGCTTCTTTCATATCGGTAACTACAGGCGCTAATAAATGTGGAATGCCCTCGTAGATAGACAACTCCAGCATTTTTGGATCTATCATAATAAGGCGTAATTCTTCTGGTGTGCGCTGTAATAACATGGATAAAAGCATGGCATTCACACCCACTGATTTACCCGAACCCGTCGTACCAGCAACTAATAAATGCGGCATTTTAGCTAGGTTGACCACCACCGAACGACCAGAAATATCCTGACCCAAAGCAAGAGGTAGTGGGTGTTTATCTTTTAAAAACACTTCGTTATCTAAAACTTCTTTTAAATAAATAAGCGCTCTTTGATTATTGGGTATTTCAATGCCTATGGTCGATTTGCCTGCAATTACTTCCACTATACGAATACTGGATACTTTTAAAGCACGGGCTAAATCTAAGGCTAAACCTGCTACCCGAGATGACTTAACCCCTGCGGCTAAATCCAATTCAAACTGGGTAATAACTGGGCCAGGGTGAACATCGACCACTTCAGCTTTTACGCCAAATTCATGTAATTTTTGTTGAATTAAGCTGGCTAGGTCTTCTAACGCTTTGGCAGTAAAGCCAACCTTTTGAGGTTTAGGGTTATCTAGCAATTCTAAACCTGGTTTTTCACCAACCAAGGAAGCGGCATTTTGATGATTTCGCTCAGGTTGTAATTCTTGCAGAGTCATTAGCCTAGGTGCATTTTTTTCTTCTTCATCCAAAGTAGCTTCTGGCGCAGGGTTAAAGCCGCCTAAGCGGGGTTCTTCCTTGGTTACTTCTGTACTGCTTGGCTGATAAGCAGGTGAAGCTAAGGTAGGAAGGCGCTCTTTTATTTTAGGTAGCCAAGCTAAGGATACATTTGGCTTTTGTATTCTTGTGGTAATTTTTTTACCTAGGTTAAGTAAAAAATAACCAATTTCATCCATCACTACTAACCAAGACCAGCCAGTAATTAAAGATAGGCCTGCTACCACACCACTAATAAAAATAAGGCTTGCACCTAGCTGGCCTAAAATTGGATTAGCTAAATTTGCCAGACTTTCCCCTAGTATGCCCCCTGCTCCGTAGGGTAGATGAGCGGCAAGTGAATGCCCTGCTGCGGTAGCAGCTACACCAATTAACAACAGCACAAAACCAAAAAATCTTAAAGAAGGGATGTAAGGATCCCAGCCTTCTTTTTCCCAAGGGCGGCGAAAGAGTTGGATGCTTAAATGAACTAAGGCTAAAGGAAAGAGCCAGGCCGCCACACCTGTTAAGGAAAATAATAAATCTGCCAACCAAGAGCCTGATAACCCCATTAGGTTAGTCGGTATTTCTTGCGTTGCACCATTCCAACCTGGGTCGTTTGGATTAAAACTAAAAAGTGCCAACAAGAGCATAAGAGCAATCAGCAGCAACAAAAGAATGCCTGCTTCTTGCAATGCTTTTCTTAACTTGTCAGAAAGGTTAGGTTGTTGGGACATAATTAAAAATACCTACGGCTTGTTGCCGAGTTAGCTGAAGCCTTATGATAGGGTTAACGCTGAGTTACTTGATTTGTCTCTATTATATAACAGCTGGCAGGGTCATACATGCTTGAAATTTGGCAACTAGACAAAGAACTCTGGTTTCCTCCTCCCCACCTAGCACTTGAAGAACCTAATGGTCTTCTTGCTTTTGGTGGTGATCTCTCTGCAGAGCGCCTGTTACTGGCTTATCAGCAGGGAATCTTCCCTTGGTTTAATGAAGGTGAACCGCCACTTTGGTGGTCACCAGCACCTCGTATGGTACTTTATCCTACAGAAATAAAAATCAGCCGTAGCCTGAATAAGCGTTTAAAGCGTAAGGAGTTTGAATTAAGCTTTGATCACTGTTTTGCTCAGGTAATTGAAGAGTGCGCCATTTCTCGGCAAGCCACAACAGGCACTTGGATTACTCCAGCCATGCAAAACGCCTATACTCAGCTTCACCAGCAGGGTTATGCTCACTCGGTTGAGGTTTGGCAAAACAAACAACTAGTGGGTGGTTTGTATGGCCTAGCTTTGGGTGGTATGTTTTTTGGTGAGTCCATGTTTAGTAAAGTCAGTGATGCTTCTAAAGTGGCACTAGTAAAATTAACCCAGCACTTAGAAAAGCAAGGTTTTAGTTTAATTGATTGTCAGGTTTATTCTGACCACCTAGCCAGTTTAGGAGCCAAAGAAATAAGCCGTGAACTTTTTTTACAAACCTTGGCTAAAGCCACCAGAGCCGAGGTAAATTTTTTATGAATACACCCAACTCACAAACCTTTGCTTTACGCTTTTATCAAACCCTACCTCATGCTTGTAGTTATTTAGATGACCAAGAAGCAACCACACTTTTTTTAGACCCCCAGCAGGGGGTAACAGCCGAGGTTTACGATGCCCTCACCCAAGTAGGCTTTCGTCGTAGTGGCGAGCATATGTACCGCCCTCACTGCGATACTTGCGATGCCTGTAAGTCGGTTAGGGTTAGAGTGGCTGAATTTAAACCTTCACGACAACAATTAAGAACCTTAAAGCGTAACCAAGACCTTAGCTGGCAAGTTTTACCCACCACTTATAGTGATGAACACTACCAGCTTTATGAAAAATACATAAATAGCCGTCATGCCGATGGTGATATGCACCCCGCCAGTGAAGAACAGTTTCGTAGTTTTTTATTAGTTAATAAAGACTGGGCCAAGCTAGTGGAATTCAGGAATTCTAGTGGCAAACTGGTTGCAGTTGCTGCCCTAGACAAGTTAAAAGATGGGCTGTCTGCTATCTATACTTTCTTTGATCCTGAAGAAAAACGCCG
The DNA here is from genome assembly GCF_000422325.1 of Marinospirillum minutulum DSM 6287. Taxonomy (GTDB): domain Bacteria; phylum Pseudomonadota; class Gammaproteobacteria; order Pseudomonadales; family Halomonadaceae; genus Marinospirillum; species Marinospirillum minutulum. The sequence goes on along the minus strand of NZ_KE383818.1, from coordinate 507,977 downwards.
CAGTCTAGGCGTATTTGCGGTACTCTGGCAGCTAGAACAGGCTGCCAGCTTAGAATTACCCTATGTTTATTTGGGTTATTGGATTAAAACCTGTCGTAAAATGAGTTACAAACAAGCCTATCAGCCATTGGAAATACTTGAAAAACAACAATGGCAGCTTTTTTCTAAAGACTAAGTTATTTCACTTATCCGCTTTATTTTTGCTCTTTTTGAAAAAATGAGGCAGAATGCACGCGGTTTTTTCAAATATTAGAGGTTTATGCCGAATGGCAAAAGAAGATCATATTGAAATGGAAGGTGTTATTATCGACACCCTACCTAACACCATGTTCCGTGTAGAACTAGAAAACGGCCATGTTCTGACTGCTCACATTTCTGGCAAGATGCGTAAAAACTATATTCGTATTCTTACTGGCGATAAGGTTAAAGTTGAGTTGTCACCTTACGACCTAACCAAGGGTCGCATTACCTACCGCGCTCGCTAAGTACACATTTAAGTACTAAGCCTTAATTTTTGCTGACCGGCTTTCAAGTCGGTTTAGTTGTTTATTTTAATTAAGTAATTAGTGCAAAAAAATAACGGGCAATTCCTTTTGCCCGTTTGTTGTAAGGCGCTTAAACTGCGTCTTTTTCTGTTGCTTCCACAGCAGCTTCAAAAGTTAGCTGCAAGCCTTTTTTGCTAGCAGTTACAAACACTGTACCGCCTTTTTCTGATAACTCACCAAAGAGAATCGCTTCAGCCATGGGCTTTTTGATCTGCTCCTGAATTAAGCGCGCCATAGGTCTTGCACCCATTGCTTCATCATAGCCTTCTTCAGCTAACCATTTACGCGCTTTTTTATCCACTTCTAGCACTACTCGCTTATCATCCAACTGCGCTTGTAGTTCAACCAAGAACTTATCAACAACATTTTTGATAACTTCTATATCCAGCGCTTTAAACTGAATGGTTGTATCTAAACGGTTGCGGAATTCAGGCGTAAACAATTTGCGTATAGCCTCCATACCATCGGTTGCATGGTCTTGGTTTTGGAAACCTATTGAACGGCGGCTAGTTGCTTCAGCGCCAGCGTTAGTGGTCATTACCAAAATCACATTACGAAAATCTGCTTTACGGCCATTGTTATCGGTTAGCGAACCATGATCCATCACTTGCAACAGCAGGTTAAAGACTTCTGGGTGAGCTTTTTCTATTTCATCCAGCAATAAAACGCAATGCGGATTTTTGGTCACAGCTTCAGTTAACAAGCCACCTTGATCAAAACCCACATAACCCGGTGGCGCACCAATAAGGCGAGAAACTGTGTGTCTTTCCATGTACTCAGACATATCAAAACGCACTAGCTCAATACCTAAGGTACGTGCCAACTGTTTAGTCACTTCGGTTTTACCCACACCAGTCGGCCCTGCAAACAAGAAGCTACCGATGGGTTTTTCGGGTGATTTTAAACCAGCGCGAGAAAGCTTAATGGCATTGGCTAAGGCTTCAATGCCTGCATCTTGCCCAAAGACCAGCATTTTTAAGTCGCGCTCAACATTGCGTAGCACTTCTTTGTCATTAGTAGAAACGGTTTTAGGCGGAATACGCGCAATTTTAGCAACTATGGCTTCAATTTCAGCCACGCCTATTACATCTACTCGGTCAGTTTCGGGTAATAGTTGCTGATAAGCACCGGCTTCATCCACTACATCTATTGCCTTGTCTGGCAAAAAGCGATCATTGATATAACGCTCAGCCAAACGTGCGGCTGTTTCTAGCGCGTGATCATCGTAGCGAAGTTTATGGTGGTCTTCAAAACGGCTTTTTAAGCCTTTTAAGATAGCTATAGTGTCTTCTACGCTAGGTTCTAGCACATCAATTTTTTGGAAACGACGTGCTAAAGCACGGTCTTTTTCAAAGATGCCACGAAACTCTTGGAAGGTGGTTGAACCTATGCAGCGCAAATCACCATTAGAAAGCATTGGCTTAAGTAGGTTGGAAGCATCCATTACCCCACCTGAAGCTGCACCTGCACCAATAATGGTATGAATCTCATCAATAAATAGAATTGAATGGGGTTCTTTTTTCAATTCATTTAATAAAGCTTTCAAGCGCTTTTCAAAGTCGCCTCGGTACTTAGTGCCCGCTAACAAAGCACCTAAATCTAAGGAGTAAACGATAGCATCGGCTATAACCTCTGGTACTTCACCATCGACTATACGCTTAGCTAAACCTTCGGCTACAGCAGTTTTACCTACACCGGCTTCACCCACCAACAAGGGGTTATTTTTACGGCGCCTTGCTAAAACTTGCACCACCCTTTCTATCTCATGATCACGACCAATCAGCGGGTCAATTTTTCCTGCTTCCGCTTGGGCGTTCAAATTAGTTGCAAAGCTGTGTAATGGGTGGTTGCTGTTAATCGCTTCGGTTTCATCTTGCTCTTGACCAAATACTCCACCGGTTTGCTCAGAGTCATCAGCAACCTTAGAAATGCCATGAGAAATAAAGTTAACCACATCAACCCTGGCGACATCTTGCTGCTTAAGAAAATAAACGGCTTGGCTTTCTTGCTCACTAAAAATAGCAACCAGTACATTTGCACCCGTTACTTCGTTTTTACCTGAAGATTGCACATGAAATACAGCGCGTTGCAGTACCCGTTGAAAACCGAGTGTAGGTTGCGTTTCACGCTCCATATTATCATCAGGAATAATGGGCGTTGTGGCTTCAATAAAGTCGTTGAGTTCTTTACGTATACTACCTAAATCTGTGCCACAGGCTTTTAATACCTGAGCTGCTGAGGTGTTATCTAATAAAGATAACAACAAGTGCTCTACTGTCATGAATTCATGGCGTTGTCGCCTTGCCAGGGTGAACGCCTCATTCAGCGTATGTTCAAGATCTTTGCTAAGCATGCGCCTACCCTCACTTACCCGACTGGGAACCAATGATGACCTATTTGGTCTTTTTACTCTGCTACTTCTACTTTACACATAAGTGGATGCTCATTCTCACGCGCAAAGTCCACTACTAGTGCTACTTTTGTTTCTGCCACATCTTTAGTAAATATGCCACATAATCCATGCCCTTGCAGGTGAACATCCATCATTACCTGCGAAGCTTTTTCCATATCCATATGAAAATAGAACATCAATACTTCTACCACAAACTCCATGGGTGTAAAGTCATCATTAAGCATAATCACTTTATACCTAGGTGGTTGTTTCAGTTTAGGCTTGGCTGCAGCCGTTGCTAAATCACCGTTTAGGTGCCCGTCTTGCCCATCTTCACTCAAGGTCTAACCCTCTTGTATCCGATCCCCTCATTTCTTAGTCTGCCAGTTGGTGAATTAATTCACTAAGCAAAAACTAATCACTCACTAGTAAATAGGGGTAAATTAATGAAATCACAAGGTAGCTAGGCAAATAAATTTATTGTTGCTACTACTTGTGGCGTCTAAAGGCTAAAATGCCATAAATCAACTCTACACCTTTTCTGAGATTCTCATGAGCGACCTTTTTTTATTTTACAAGCCTTGGCAGGTTCTTTCGCAGTTTACTGATGATAAAGGCCGCAGCACTTTAGCTGACTTTATCAAAACTGAAGGCATTTATCCTGCCGGACGTTTAGATTATGACTCAGAGGGGCTACTGCTGCTAACTGACGATGGCGCATTGCAAGCCCGCATTACTCACCCTGAATTTAAACTACCTAAAACCTATTGGGTGCAGGTTGAAGGGCAAATTACCGATGAAGCCCTAAAAGCTTTAAGTGATGGCGTTGAATTAAACGATGGTAAAACCCGCCCAGCTCGCGCTCGTTTAATGAAAGAGCCTAAACTGCCGCCCCGTGCAGAACCGGTTAATCCACGCGTAGGCTTAGGAACTAGTTGGGTAGAAATCACTCTATTAGAAGGCCGCAACCGCCAAGTAAGGCGGATGACAGCCCATGTTGGCTTTCCTACCTTGCGCTTAGTGCGCTGGTCTATAGGCAACTGGTCGCTTGAACATCTGCGCCCCACACAAATCAAAAAAACACGCATTCATCTGCCAACGAAGCAACACAAGGTTGTACTTAAGCCACGTAAAAAAGGTGTTAAAAAGGAAAGCTAATGGAACGCTGGACTCCCAATTGTACCGTTGCCACTCTAGTACATCATGAAGGTAAATTTTTATTAGTCGAGGAATACGATAAACTGTCTGCCACTGATCTACCTGTACTTAATCAGCCAGCAGGGCATATTGAGGTGGATGAAAGTTTAATTGAGGCAGCAGTGCGTGAAACCTTAGAGGAAACTGGCTGGCTAGTTGAAGTAGAAGCTTATTTAGGTTTGTACATTAATGTTGCACCCAATAAGGTTACCTACCATCGCCACTGTTTTATTGCTCGCCCCCTTTCTGAATTACCCGATGCACAACTTGATGAAGGCATTCTTGCTGCTCACTGGTTAAGCCTAGCAGAAATTGATGCCGCAGAGGCAGCTGGTCGCTTTCGTAGCCCCATGGTAAGACCCTGCTTTGATGACTTTTTGGCGGGAAAATCTTTTCCCTTAACGCTAATACAAGACTTCCGTTAAGCGGCAAGGTTAATTCACCTAAAAAAAATTAGGTTGGTCATGTATAATAGCAAACTTAAATCCTTTGTTTCCACGGAGTCCTTCAGTGGCATCTACAGCAGCGCATAACCCAGCATCTACCCGCGTTATAGTCGGCATGTCCGGTGGTGTAGATTCATCCGTTTCAGCCATTTTGCTTTTACAGCAGGGGTATCAGGTGGAAGGCCTGTTTATGAAAAACTGGGAAGAAGATGACAACACAGAATACTGTACAGCCAAAGAAGACTATGCCGATGCCCAAGCCGTATGCGACAAGCTAGGCATTAAACTACATGCAGCCAACTTTGCTGCTGAATATTGGGACAATGTATTTGAGCATTTTCTAGCTGAATACCAGGCAGGGCGAACCCCTAACCCCGATATTCTTTGCAACCGTGAAATTAAATTTAAAGCCTTTTTAGATTACGCGCAGGTATTAGGTGCTGATTATATTGCCACCGGCCATTATGTAAGGCGTGGTGAAGATTCAACAGGTAAAACCCAATTACTGCGTGGCTTAGATACCAATAAAGACCAAAGCTATTTTTTACATGCCGTGGGTCATAAAGAATTAGGTTTAACGCTTTTCCCTGTCGGCGAATTAGAAAAACCTGAAGTGCGCCGCTTAGCCGAAGAACACGGTTTAATTACCGCTAAAAAGAAAGACTCTACCGGCATTTGTTTTATAGGTGAGCGCCGCTTTACCGACTTTTTAAAGCAATATTTGCCAGCCCAGCCGGGTGATTTAATCACCGACAAGGGCGAACTGATTGGTCAACATGCTGGGCTAATGTATTACACCCTAGGTCAGCGCCAAGGTTTAGGTATAGGTGGCGTTAAAGGCTATCCAGAAGCGCCTTGGTTTGTGGCTGCTAAAGATTTAGACAACAACAAGCTAATTGTAGTGCAGGGTGAAGATCATCCACTTTTATTTACCGATGGGCTAATTTGCTCTTCACCCGATTGGGTGGCAGGTGAAGCGCCAGCCTCTAGCTTTAGCTGTAGTGGCAAGGTGCGTTATCGCCAAGATGACCAGGCTTGCCAAGTAGAGGTGCTAGCCGATGGTCGTTGTAAGGTTACATTCGATCAACCACAAAGAGCAGTTACACCGGGGCAGTCCATGGTTTTTTATCAAAATGAAGTCTGCCTAGGTGGTGGTGTCATTGAAAGCACCTTTTTAAAAACTGCTAGCCCCTCATTAGAAATTGAGTCTGTCGAATGAATAATTTAGATTATGGACAACGCCAAACTTTAGCTTTGGCAGGTGTTTTTCAAGTTGCTCAATTAGTTAATGATTTAGCAACGCGTGGTTTAGTTGACCAGCAAACCTTTGCTACAAGTATTAACTCCGTTCTAGTAACTGACCCTGAAACAACCGCCGACATTTATGGTGGTGAATTGTCTAACCTGCGAGCGGGTGCCAATACCCTACGCAAGGTGTTACTTAAAGATTCTAGTGTTAACCCTAGCGTGCTTCGCTATGCCATGGCTATTTTAATACTTAACACCAAGCTGGCTAAAAACCCTCAAATGTTGACTGCTATAGGTCAGCGTTTAGATGCCGTAAAATCACAAGCTATGCACTTTAATCCAACCCATGAAAATGTATTGGCTGCGCTTGCTGGCCTTTACCAAGATACACTGAGTACGCTTTCTTTTCGTATTCAGGTACAGGGTGATCCTACTATTTTACAGCAAACCGGTAATGCCGACAAAATTCGCGCCCTACTCTTAGCTGGCATACGTTCTGCCATGCTCTGGTCTCAGTCGGGTGGCAAGCGTTGGAAGCTTTTATTCTCACGCAAAAAAATTCTGCAAGATTTAAATTCACTCGGGCTTTAACCCTAACAACACGCTTACCTTCTACCTTTAATTTCTGGAACTTACTATGTCTTTTGAACACCTCTCAGCACTAACCTCACTTACCGCCCTTTCACCCGTTGATGGCCGCTATGGCAGCCGTACTGTTGCTTTGCGTGAGCATTTTTCTGAATATGGCTTAATTCGCGCGCGTGTAGAAGTGGAAGTACGTTGGTTGCAGTGCCTTGCTAACCGCCCAGAAATTAAAGAAGTACCAGCTTTTTCTGACCAGGCTAATCAACTGTTAAATGATTTAGTAGCGAACTTTTCGATAGACGATGCCCAAGCGGTTAAAACCCACGAGCGAGTCACCAACCACGACGTTAAAGCCGTGGAATACTTTATTAAAGACCGCATTGAAGTCTTGCCAGAACTAGCCGCCGTAAGTGAGTTTGTACACTTTGCTTGCACCAGTGAAGACATTAACAACCTGTCTCATGCTTTAATGCTTAAAGGCGGTTTAGAAAAAGTAATTCTGCCAGAAATGCAGCAAGTAGCTGATGCTATTCGTGACCTCGCCCATAAAAATGCACAAGTGCCTTTGCTCTCGCGTACCCACGGCCAAACCGCCAGCCCCAGCACGGTTGGCAAAGAAATGGCCAACGTAGTTTACCGCTTAGAACGTCAAATCAAGCAAATTAAAGCCGTTGAACTATTAGGTAAAATTAACGGTGCGGTAGGTAACTACAATGCGCACTTAAGTGCCTACCCAACCTTAGATTGGCAAGCCAATGCTAAAGATTTTGTAGAAAGTTTAGGCCTAGTTTGGAACCCCTACACCACGCAAATTGAACCCCACGATTACATTGCCGAATTGTTTGATGCCATTGCCCGTTTCAACACCATTTTGATCGACTTTGACCGTGACGTTTGGGGCTATATTTCTTTAGGTTATTTCAAGCAAAAAACCGTGGAAGGCGAAATTGGTTCTTCAACCATGCCGCACAAGGTTAACCCCATCGACTTTGAAAACTCCGAAGGTAACTTGGGCATTGCTAACGCTATTTTTAATCACCTAGCGGTTAAACTACCCATTTCTCGCTGGCAGCGTGATTTAACCGATTCCACCGTGCTTAGAAACTTAGGCGTAGGCATGGGCCATAGCCAAATTGCTTACCAAGCCAGTTTAAAAGGCATTTCTAAGCTAGAAACCAACCCCGAACGTTTAGCCTATGACCTAGATGCCGCTTGGGAAGTGTTAGCAGAACCCATTCAAACCGTCATGCGCCGCTACCAGATAGAAAAGCCTTACGAAAAACTAAAAGAGTTAACCCGTGGTAAAGCAATCACTCAAGAAGGAATGGCGGTATTTATAGATAGCTTAGAAATTCCTGAACAAGCCAAGCAAGAGCTTAAGGCACTAACCCCAGCTAACTATATTGGCAATGCCATTGCCCAAGCGAAGGCTATTTAATTATGACAGCTTCCATCACTTTGCCAGTTTCAATTTTAGGCTCTATTAGTCGCGAAGAATTTTTACGCGACTATTGGCAAAAAAAACCACTGCTTATACGTCAAGCTATCCCCGGTTTTACACCGCCCTTAGATATTGACGAACTAGCCGGTTTAACCCTAGAAGAAACCGTAGAAGCTCGCCTAGTGATGGAACAAGGGCCTGAAAGCCCTTGGCAATTATTTAACGGCCCTTTTGAAGAAAGTTTTTTACAAAACTTGCCTGAAAAAGATTGGACGCTTTTAGTACAGGCCGTTGACCACCTTCTGCCTGAAGTAGGTGAGCTACTCAAAGCCTTTGACTTTTTACCCAGCTGGCGAGTTGATGATCTGATGATTAGCTATGCACCCGAAGGGGGCAGTGTTGGACCACACTTTGATTATTATGATGTATTTTTGCTACAAGCTTCAGGTAAAAGGCGTTGGCAGCTAGGACAGCCTTGCGATGAATCTAGCCCCTTAAGAAGTGATACCCGCTTAAAAATTCTAACTGAATTTGAAGCTAATCCTGAACAAGACTGGGTCTTAGAGCCGGGCGATTTACTTTATTTGCCACCACAGCTTGCCCATTGGGGCACTTCATTAAGTGAAGACTGTACTACCTGGTCGGTGGGCTTTCGTGCTTTAAGTGCTGAAGAAATTCTATGCGGTGTTGCCGATTTTATTGGTGAAACGCTCGAAGAAGACCTACGTTATACCGATGCAGACCTAACCTTACCCGAACACCCAGCGGTTATAGATGATGCAGCTATGACGCGTGTAAAAAACTTACTTAATCAGGTAATTAACAACCCAGCTGCATTAAGTGAATGGTTTGGTCGTGCCATGACCCAAACCAAATACCCAGATCAACTCCTACCACAAGAAAGCCCTTGGACTAGCGCCACCCTGCATGAGCTAGTGGAATATGCGGCAGAAGAAGAACCTTTGTTAGTGGTTGCTGAAGGCAGTCGTTTAGCTTTTAGAATTTCAACTGAAGGCAACTGGTTATTTGCTGATGGCGAAGCCTTAAAGTTTTCACTAACCATTAAAGATTGGATAACTCGCCTTTGTTCTAATAGAGAATTTGATGTGCAGTTTATTAAAAACACCCTAGCTTTGCCTGAAGCAAGTGAATTATTCGTTAAACTCATTAACCAGGGTAGCGTTTACTTAACTGAAGAAGACGAAGATTCAAATCTTTTGCACTAACTAACCAATAACAGGGATTTTAACGATGACTTCACCCCTTGCTGCTTCAAGCCAAAATAAAGGCGCTAAACTAACGGCCAAGCAAGGCACTTGGCAACAACTGGGTGAAGCCTGCCGTCAAATTCGGCATAAGGTATTTGTTGAAGAACAAGAAATTCCAGCCAAAGATGAGTTAGATGATAAAGATGCAACGAGTGAACATTTTCTTCTACTTATCAATGAACGCGCAGTTGCAACTGCGCGTTTAACCCAAGAAGGGCATTTAGGCCGTTTAGCTGTTTTAAAACCTTTACGAGGTAAAGGTATAGCTAAAAAATTATTGTTAAGAATATTAGAGCACTGCCGCCGTATAAATTTAAGGCAAGTACACCTCAATGCACAAATTAATGCTGTCAATCTTTATGCGCAACTTGGCTTTAAAGTGAACGGTGATGAGTATGATGAAGTGGGTATTGTTCATGTACCTATGCTGCTCGACTTTGATAGTCAGCTATTAGATGCCACTCAACACACAGAACAAACCCTTGAAACAGCACTTAAAACAACAGGCCAACTTCGTATTCAAGGACAGGAACAAGTTTACCTAGCAATAAAAGTATTAATTCAACAAGCTAGCCGTAACTTTAGCTTAGAAACACCTAATTACCTAGATACTTGGTTTGATGAAGCCAGTTTAGCTCCACTTATACAACTCGGCAGAAGGCATGAGCACAGTAGAGTACGTTTTTTATTAGCTGAAACACGTGAGTTTTCACGTAAAACCAATTCGCTACTTAAACTTTACCAACGCGCATCGAGTTATATTGAAATAAAACAAAGCCATTCACTTTATCAAACCAAGCAGCAAGCCTATTTATTAGTTGATAATCGCCATTTACTTTGGTGGCAAGACTATCAACAACCTAGAGTAGAGCTTTACTCTGGCGATCACCGTGAAGCTTTTCGTCTTAGTGCCCAATTTAAATTGCATTGGGAAAAATCACTAGCTGTAAAAGCATTGCAAAGTCTCGCTTTGTAGTTTTATTTCACTGTAGTCAAATTACAACCAAACACCCCCTACCAATGGTGGCTTGCGGTCTTGATGCTTGCTAAGGCATCATTCGCTCCATTGAAACGCCCCACTAAATTCAATTTACCCCTCTAATAAGGATGAACCATGTCAACTTATAAAGACCAAATTAAGGCAATTACTGCTGTTAAAGAAAAAGCCGGAAATGGTTGGAGCGCAATTAATCCAGAGTATGCTGCTCGTATGCGTTACCAGAACCGCTTTAAAACGGGTTTAGATATTGCTAAGTACACTGCCGCTATTATGCGTAAAGACATGGCTGAGTATGACGCTGATACTTCTGTTTACACCCAATCACTAGGTTGCTGGCATGGTTTTATCGGTCAACAAAAAATGATCGCCATTAAAAAGCACCTTAAAACAACTAACAAACGCTACCTTTACCTTTCAGGTTGGATGGTTGCTGCACTACGTTCAGAGTTTGGCCCACTACCTGACCAATCTATGCACGAGAAGACTTCTGTTGCTTCTTTAATTGAAGAGCTATACACCTTCTTACGCCAAGCAGATACACGTGAACTAGACCTACTTTTTGCAGCTTTAGATAAAGCACGTAAAGCGGGCGATGCGGCTGAAGAAAAATCTATTCTTGATCAGATCGAAAACTTTGAAACTCACGTAGTACCAATCATTGCTGACATAGACGCAGGTTTTGGTAACGAAGAAGCCACTTACCTAATGGCTAAGCAGATGATTGAAGCCGGTGCTGCTGCTATCCAAATTGAAAACCAAGTATCTGACGAAAAGCAGTGTGGTCACCAAGATGGTAAAGTAACCGTTCCTCATGCTGACTTCCTAGCTAAAATTAATGCTGTACGTTATGCCTTCTTAGAACTAGGCGTAGACGATGGTGTTATCGTTGCGCGTACTGACTCTTTAGGCGCTGGCTTAACTAAGCAAATCGCTGTAACTAACGAGCCAGGTGATTTAGGTGACCAGTACAACAGCTTCCTAGATGGTGAATACATCAAGGATGCGAGCGAAATTGAAAATGGTGATGTGGTAGTTAAGTCTAACGGTAAGCTACTGAAGCCAGCACGTTTAGCTAGTGGTCTATTCCAGTTCCGTGAGAACACTGGTGTTGAGCGTGTTGTTCTTGACTGTATTACTTCACTACAGAACGGTGCTGACCTCTTGTGGATCGAAACTGAAAAGCCACACGTTGGTCAAATTGCTGAAATGGTTAACGAAATTCGTAAAGTGGTTCCAGATGCTAAGCTGGTTTACAACAACAGCCCATCCTTCAACTGGACCTTAAACTTCCGTCAGCAAGTATTCGATAACTGGGTAGCTGCAGGTAAAGATGTTTCTGCTTACGATCGTGACCGTTTGATGAGTGCTGATTACGATGGTACTGAGCTATGTGATGAAGCAGATGCACGCATCCAGAGCTTCCAGAAAGATGCATCACGTGAAGCAGGTATCTTCCACCACCTAATCACGCTACCAACTTACCACACTGCTGCGCTGTCTACTGACAACCTAGCTAAAGGCTACTTTGGTGAAGAAGGTATGTTGGCTTACGTTGAAGGTGTTCAGCGTAAAGAAATTCGCCAAGGTATTGCGTGTGTACGTCACCAAAACATGGCGGGTTCTGATATTGGTGATACCCATAAAGAATACTTCTCTGGTGATGCTGCTCTAAAAGCAAGCGGTGAAGACAACACCATGAATCAGTTCGATAACGTTTAATCGAACAACCAAGCTAGGGTTGCACTAACCCTAGCTAGAAGCAACACTCAAGTGGCTCCTGTTAGTTAATTATTAACTTGTGGAGCCACTTTTTTTGTTTGAAACTCTAAAAATACAGGCGAAAAAAAACCCTGAAAACTATCAGGGCTTTTCAGATTAAAATAAACCTAAAGTTTAATCGCGTTCTTCTGTTACCCAGCTTTCAACAACATCAGAACCGTGGGCTGCTTTCCATTCTTTTAGTTCTTTATGGTTACCACCACGCGTTTCAATCGTCTCATTGGTATGAGGGTTCACATAAACTTTAAGTTTACGTGTACGACGGTTACCACGGCCTGACTTAGCTGTAGCAGCAGACTGATTAAGGCCAAAGATAACAGCTAGGTCACTAACACTACGCTGATGCTTATTTAAAACTGCTTGAACTTCTTCTTTAAAGCTCAGTTCTTTTTTAAGCTCAGGGTTTTCTTGCATCTTGCTCATTTCTTCGGTGAGCTTGCGCAGCATTTCTTCTTTTTCACGATAAGTTGCTAATATAGACATACATTACTCCAATAGGGAAGTTCAACAGGCCTTGTAAATTTTATACATTATCTTAAATTTGGCAAGTCTAATGTTGAATAAATGGTTTAATTAACATAAATTTAAACCTATTAAGTCATTTCTTGTATAAAACTTACACCGATTAAGACTTCAAAAAGGTAAATAAGTGCCCAACAATCTATTAAACAATAAACAAACTAAACTCCTAGTAGGCTTAACAGGTGGTATAGGCTCAGGTAAAACTGCAGCTAGTGATCTTTTTGCTAATTTAGGTATAGATGTAGTTGATGCAGATGTTCTTGCTCGTAATGCATTACATCTAAACTCACCTTTATTAAGTAGAGTATTTGATCACTTTGGTGAACAGCTTAAATTGCCTGATGGTAGTTTAGATAGAGCAGCATTAAGGGGTATAATTTTTAATGATTCAACTGCTAAAACTTGGCTAGAAAACCTAATACATCCCTGGGTTAAAAAGTGTGTTATTAATGCACTAAATGAAACAACCAGCGTTTATGCACTCTTGTCTTCGCCACTGTTAATTGAAAGTGGTCAAGCAAAGTTAGCTGATCGTTTATTGGTTGTCGATCTACCCGAAGCTGTTCAGATAAGTCGTACTGCAAGTAGGGATAATAATTCCCCTGAGCTAGTTAAGAAAATAATTGAGCAGCAAATTAATCGTTCAGCAAGATTGTCGCTAGCTGATGACATAATAGACAACTCTGGGGACTTAAATCATTTAAAAAAACAGGTAAACTCTCTTCATACTAAGTACCTTGAACTTGCTCAGCTTAAAACTAACCAAGAGAAGCAACAATGAACGAAGAGATTACCCGTATTTTTCCCTGCCCTACTTGTGGCAAACCCAGCATCTTAACCAAAGAAAATGCTTTCCGCCCTTTTTGTTGCGAGCGGTGTAAGCTAATTGATTTAGGTGCTTGGGCTGCAGAAGATCACAAGATAGCGGGTGATGAACTGCTACTTGAGCAAGATGATCAGGACCAGTACTGAGTTATACCTGCTATCCCCTGACCGCCCAAGCCAAAGACTCTATCTAGCTGCTGTCTGTTCATGCCACCCAATGCATAAACAGGCAGCTTAGCGTTATCAGTTAAAGTATTAAAGTTATGCCAACCTAAAGCTTGCGCCTTTGGATGTGAGGGTGTCTCCAATACGGGCGATAAGGTTATAAAGTCTGCCCTAAGGTTCTCAGCTTGAATTATAGCTTTGGCATCGTGGCAAGAGGCAGCTAGCCATTTATCAACAGGTACTGGGCGTTGATCATAGTTTGCAAGACGGGCTGCTGTTAAGTGGATACCATCTGCATCTACCTGCTTGAGCAATTCTGGGTCTGCATTTAGCATTAATTTAGCACCAGCCTTTTGACATGGCCCTAAAAAGGCTTGAGCAAGGCAGCGGTAAGCTTCTGCATCTAATTGGTGTGCTCTTAGCTGTACTAGCTTAATACCCTGTTCTAAGGCTCTATTTAGCCGTACAAGTGCATCTTGCTCATCAGCAAAGTTGCCCGTTATTAAATACTCATCTGGCAACTGTACTGCTTTTATAATGGGCTTATTTGCTGCTGGAAAGGTGTAATTAACTAAGTCGTCTACTGCTACCCAGCGAATTGGTTGCCCTTCTCTTCCCCAAGGCTCGCCAGCAAATTCCAGTACCTTCCAAACATCTAATAAAACAGTTTTATTAGCATAGCTATGCCTTACTCTAATTAAGGGCCGTGCTTTTATAACTTCAATACCTAGCTCTTCACCAATTTCACGCTTAAGGGCTTGAAAACCAGTTTCGTAAGGTGCTAGTTTTCCACCGGGCAGCTCCCACAGTCCACCTTGATCAACTCCCGCAGGGCGACGGGCAATCAAAACTTGGCCTTTATCATTCATTATGGCTGCAGCAGCAACTAACAGGGGTTGTGGCATAATTTAATAATCCTTAGCTACGATAATCTGCATTAATTGAAACGTAATCATGAGAAAAATCGCATGTCCAAACAGTTTCTTGTACCTGCCCTCGACCTAACAGAATACGAAGCGTAATTTCTTCTTGCTTCATAACAGCTGCGCCAGCTTCTTCTGTATAGCTAGCTGCTCGGCCACCCTGTTCAACTAAAAGCACTTCACCTAAATAAACAGTTACACCTTCAACATCAAGGTTTTCTAAGCCGGGAGCACGACCAACGGCCGCAAGAATACGTCCCCAATTTGCATCACTAGCATAAAGGGCAGTTTTTACCAAGGGGGAATGGGCAACGGTAAAAGCAGCTTCTAGGGCTTCTGTTGTATTCAATGCTTGTTCAACTTGAATAGTGACAAACTTGGTTGCACCTTCACCATCACGCACTATGCTTAGGGCTAGCGCTTGCATAACGCTAATTAAACACTGGCGGAAGGTAGCTAGGTCTTGCAAATCAGCTTCACTGACTGTGGCTGATTTTGCTGTAGCAATTAGCATACAGCTATCGTTAGTCGAGGTATCACCATCTATCGTTATACGATTAAAACTTAGATCGGTGGCTTCTTTTAATAGCTGTTTTAATAGCGGTTGTTCTATAGCAGCATCCGTTGCAATAAAACCTAGCATGGTTGCCATATTGGGCTTAATCATGCCTGCACCCTTAGCTATGCCACTAATAGCAACTTTTTGACCCTTAATAATGCAGCTAGCAGTAGCACCTTTAGGTAGGGTGTCTGTTGTCATTATACCGGTGGCAGCTTCTGCCCAGCCGTTTTCTGTTAAAGAATCCAATGCGTTAGGTAAAGCTGCTAGTAGCTTCTCCATGGGGAGAGGCTCACCTATAACACCAGTAGAAAAGGGTAGTACTGCTTGCTCTTTAACCTGGGTTAATTCTGCTAGTGCTGTACAGGTTTTTTTAGCATCAGCTAAACCTTTAGTACCTGTACCCGCATTAGCATTACCAGTATTAATAACTAAATAGCGAGGTGAAGTTGCTTTGAGATGTTCTCTAGCAACTTGTACAGGGGCTGCACAAAAGGCGTTTAAGGTAAAAACGCCCGCGCTATTACTGCCTTCCGCTAGCTCAAAAACAACTAAATCTTTACGTCCAGTTTTTTTAATTCCTGCACTGGCAGTACCAATACGCAAGCCTGCTATCGCATTAAATTCGGGTAATACTAATTGACCTACGGCCATACTTTTCTCCTCCCACCTAGGGGACAAGTTTTAATTCAATTTACCGTGACACTGCTTGTATTTTTTACCTGACCCACAAGGGCAGGGATCGTTACGACCAACTTTAGGGAAGTCACGTTTAAAGGGTTGACTAGCTGTTTCTGCCGTTGAGTCATTACTCGTTTTTGGTGAGTCATGGCGTGCTGTTTGGCGCTGCATTAGAGCATCGGCTTCTGCCCTGCGTTGACGCTCTATGGCTTCAACTTCTTCAGGTGTGCGTATCTTTACATGGCTTAAAATACGAACCACATCACTGCGCACATTAGATAAAAAGTGCTCAAATAAGCCAAAGGCTTCGCGCTTGTACTCTTGTTTAGGATTTTTCTGGGCATAGCCTCTTAGGTGAATACCTTGGCGTAGCTGATCCATACTTTGCAGGTGTTCTTTCCAGCGCGTATCAAGCACTTGCAACATTATTTGCTGTTCAAACTTTCTTAATAAATCACCACCTGCCAGCGCTTCTTTTTCCTTATAGGCTTCTTGTAAAGCCTGCTGTAATTTTTCACGCAAGCTTTCTTCATGCAGGCTCTTATCTTCATCTAGCCACTGTTGAACTTCTGCATCTAGGTTAAATTCTGTTGCAAGGTAGCTTTCTAATTCGGCCACGCGCCACTGTTCAGGCATGGATTGAGGTGGAATGAATTGTGAAATAGCCGCATCTAGCACGTCTTCACGCATTTCTTCAATTTCTTCAGCTATCTCTTCTGCTTCAAGTATTTCACAGCGCTGAGCATAAATAACGCTACGCTGGTCATTATTTACATCATCATACTCAAGTAGCTGCTTACGAATATCAAAGTTACGCCCTTCTACTTTACGCTGTGCTTTCTCAACTGCATTAGTTACCATTTTATGTTCTATGGCTTCTCCACGTTTCATACCTAGCATGGTCATCATGCTTTTAACGCGATCGGAAGCGAAGATACGCATTAAACTATCTTCTAAGGATAAAAAGAAACGTGTTGAACCCGGGTCACCTTGACGACCAGAACGACCTCTTAACTGGTTGTCGATACGGCGTGATTCATGACGCTCAGTACCTATAACGTGTAAACCACCCGCTGCCACTACTGCATCGTGACGCTCTTGCCAAGCCGCTTTGAGTTTTTCTAACTGTGCCTCAGTTGGGTTATCTAGCTTTTCTGCTTCAACTTCCCAGTTACCACCTAGTTTAATGTCTGTCCCACGACCTGCCATATTGGTAGCAAGGGTAACGGCACCGGGTCGACCTGCCTGAGCGATAATCTCTGCTTCACTTTCGTGCTGTTTAGCATTAAGTACCTTATGTGCAATGCCTGCTTTTTTTAGTAGCCCACTCACATATTCTGAGGTTTCTATAGAAGCAGTACCCACCAATACTGGCTGGCCTTTTTCTATTGTGTATTGCACGTCTTTAATGATAGCTTCGAATTTTTCTTCAGCACTCATAAAGACTAGGTCATTTAAATCTTTACGCTGTACGGGGCGATTAGTAGGAATAACCACCACATTTAGACCATAAATATGATTAAACTCATAGGCTTCAGTATCAGCTGTACCTGTCATACCTGATAGCTTGGTATATAGGCGGAAGTAGTTTTGGAAGGTGGTTGCTGCCAGTGTTTGGCTTTCGGCTTGAATATTCAAACCTTCTTTGGCTTCTATTGCTTGGTGTAAACCTTCACCCCAACGACGCCCAGGCATAGTACGGCCCGTGTGCTCATCGACAATAACAACCTGCCCTTCACTCACTATGTAATCAACATCTTTGTTGAACATGTGGTGAGCGCGTAAAGCTGACTGAACATGATGCAGCAAACTTAAATTAGCTGAAGCATAGAGGCTGTCACCTGCTTTTAGAACACCTTCTTTGCTTAATAGCTCTTCAACTAGCTGGTGACCCTGTTCTGTTAATTCTAAGCTGCGTTGTTTTTCATCTATTATAAAATCACCTGTATCTGTTTCTTCATCCCAAGGGGTTAACCCAGGTACAAGCTGATTTATTAAGCGGTACATTGCAGAACTATCTTCTGCAGCACCAGAAATAATTAGAGGGGTACGCGCTTCGTCAATTAAAATTGAGTCAACTTCATCAATTACAGCATAGTTAAGATCACGCTGAACTCTGTCAGCTAAAGAAAAGGCCATGTTGTCGCGCAGGTAATCAAAACCAAATTCATTATTGGTGCCATAAGTAATATCTGCTTGATAGGCATGGCGCTTTTCTTCTTGGCTTTGACCAGAATAAATAACGCCTACAGTCAGACCCATAAAACGGTAGAGCTTACCCATCCACTCCGCATCACGTTTTGCTAGGTAATCGTTAACCGTAACAACATGAACACCTTTATTGGATAGAGCATTTAAATATACGGCTAAAGTTGCTACAAGTGTTTTACCTTCACCGGTACGCATTTCGGCTATTTGGCCTTCATGCAAAACCATGCCGCCAATCATCTGCACATCAAAATGACGCATATTAAGTGAGCGGCTACTCGCTTCTCTCACTAGCGCAAAGCTTTCAGGTAAAAGCTTATCTAGCGATTCACCCTTAGCAGCTCTTTCTTTTAAAGCTTGGGTGCGTAAAGCAAAGTCTGCATCGGCTAGGGATTTAAACTCTGGTTCTAGGGCGTTGATCTGTTCAACTACTTTACGAATGCGCTTTAATTCACGCTCGTTTTTACTACCAAATATTTTCTTTAACAAAGGGGTAATCATCGAATGTCCTTACCCGTGGTTAGGCTGTGGGATTTTTTGACCGAACAACATACCACGTTTTAATTAGAAAGTGTTTGCAGCTTACTGACACCAAAGAGATAAACAAGCTAGTAGCATAATTTCTTGGCTCTATAAAAACAACAAAACCCGCCTTAGCGGGTCATTATTTTAATTTTTAACTTAAGGTGCAGATCGTGATACATAACGTATTGGGTCGACCGCTCGACCATTGCGTAGCACTTCGTAATGCACATGAGGACCAGTACAACGACCTGTACAGCCCATTAAGCCGACTGTATCACCACGCTGCACTATATCGCCTTTACTCACTACAAAGTCATTTAGATGGGCGTAGCGAGTTAAATAACCATCACCATGATCAATTTCAACCAGATTACCAAAACCACTCCGCGCTGCAGAATGCACTACCACACCTGCACCTGTGGCCAAAACGGCTGAATTTTCTTTACCGGCAAAATCAATACCACCATGCCAAGAAGTACGACCTGTAAAAGGGTCACTACGACGCCCAAAGGTTGACGACATCCAGCCACGTTGTATTGGCCGCCCAGCTATATAGACCTGATCTGCAAAACTGCGTTTAGTTAATAACGAGTGAATAAGCTCTAGCTGCTGTTGGCGCTGCTCAATTTTATTTGTTAATGAATCTAGGGCTTCCATTAACTCTGAATCAGTATAAACCGAGCCTTCTTCATAGACATATTCAGGACCACCCATAGGTGGCGGCTGGTCGAAATCAAACTCATCACTTAAATTAGCTACAGAAGTTAGGCGCTTACCCAAGGCATCAAGCCGCATTAGTCTTGCCTGCAACTCACCAACCTTAGGTGTTAGGGCATCAATTTTTTCAAGTGACTTACGCTTAACCAATTCAACTTCAGCACGCTGTTCGTCTAACTCTTGCTGCCACATTTTACTAGCTTGATCCTTCATTTGCCTTTCACTAAAGTCGACCCACCAATAAACTAACGAGCCACCTAGCGCAGCAGGAATAAAGAAAACCACGGCAAATATTAAGGCTATCAATCCTGATGATAGATGAACTGACCGACTCGAACTGTGCTTACTACTGCAAAAAATCAAATTCATTGGTTGTTTCCCATTCGCGCCACTTGGTGTTTTTATCAATATTGATTAAGCTCTAACATCTATTAGCTTAGTGGAGGCTGTAGTGAGTATAAAGCCAAGAGCCGGAAGAACAAAATCATTAAGTGCCCTAATTAACAAAGATGCTTCAATTTTAGGACAGGTTTTAAACAAGGCAGCCTACCTGAAACAAATTGAAACACTGGTGCATACTTACTTACCCAAGGAAATTTGTGAAAACTTCAGGGTAGGCAACTATCAAGACCATAGGTTAGTGCTTATTACAGGCAGTGCTAGCAACCTAACTCACATGCGTTTTTATGAAGCAAAACTACTTTATCAGCTACAACAAAAAATACCTGAGTTAAAATGCATTGACATCAAGGTTAGACCTGACCCACCCAAAGCAAAAAAAGTATTTAAAAAACTAAACATTCCACCGGCCAACCAAAAACAACTTAGGCTTTTAGCCGATGAAATTGATAACCCTCGCCTTAAAGCAGTTTTAATCCGGCTTAGTAACAAATAATTTTAAACACTAGCTTAAATTCAGACCAAAAAAAATCGACTAAACGTCGATTTTTTTGTTTTAACTACTAGCAACTAGGCCATTTCTATCGCTGAAGTATAAGAGATAGGTGCGCGTTCTTTTTCACCTTCAAAGGTTACAACTTCATAAGCATCAGGGTTATCAAGAAGCTCGCGTAAAAGTTTGTTGTTTAGACCATGACCTGATTTATGGCCTTTAAACTCACCAATTAAGCTTTTACCTAACAAATAAAGATCGCCAATGGCATCAAGCACTTTGTGCTTAACAAACTCATCTTCATAGCGCAGACCGTCTTCGTTTAGAATACGGTAGTCATCTACCACGATAGCGTTTTCCATACTGCCACCTAAGGCTAGGTTGCGTGAACGCAAATATTCTATGTCACGCATAAAACCAAAGGTACGTGCACGACTAACTTCACGCACAAAGGAGGTTGTTGAGAAATCAATGACTGCCTTTTGCTTTTGATCGCGAAATACTGGGTGATCAAAATCTATACTAAAGCCAACTCTAAAGCCATCATAGGGTTCAAAGCTTGCTGTTTTATCGTCTTCTGTTACTTCAATTTTTTTCTTAATACGAATAAATTGCTTAGCTGCTTCTTGCTCTTGAATACCTGCTGACTGAATCAAGAAAACAAAAGGCCCAGCGCTACCATCCATAATAGGAACTTCTGGCGCACTGACTTCAACATAAAGGTTGTCTATACCTAAGCCAGCTAAAGCAGATAGCAAATGCTCTACAGTACTTACCTTAGCATCCCCTTCATTTAGGGTAGTCGATAAGGTAGTTTCATGAACATTTTTAGCACAGGCACGTATTTCAGCAACAGGGTCTAAATCTACTCGACGAAAAACAATACCTGTATCAACAGGTGCTGGACGTAGTGTTAGGTAAACTTTTTCACCTGAGTGAAGACCAACACCGGTTGCTCTAATGGTATTTCTTAAAGTGCACTGTTTAATCATTGCCTTTATCTCTGCCCTACAGGACTTATTGCTTTGTAAAAATACTTAACACTAAACACCGTGTCATTAAGCTTTAATTGACCAATCTTAGCAATTTTTTATCTTACAAAAAACAAGTATTAACTATGCATGATTACCTAGTCAGCTTGTTTTCTTAAAAATGCGGGTATATCTAAATAACTCATATCTGAGTCACTTTTCGGATTCACTCTTGAACCCTGTTGACGAGCATCCATAGCTTGCGTTTCGGCACCACTCACTTCTTTTAATGCTGGTCTAGCTGGCCTAACAGGTTTTTGTGCTACTTTTTTTTCTGCGGCCTGAGGTGCTGTTTCATATTTTTTAGAAGGCTCTAAACCAGTTGCCACAATAGTGACACGTAGTTCTTCTTCTAAACTGTTATCAAGCGACGTACCAACAATAACGGTAGCATCCTCTGAAGCAAAAGAGGTAACTGTGTCCATGACTTCTTGGAATTCATGTAGACCCATATTGGCATTACCAATAACGTTAACCAGAATGCCACGTGCACCTTTCAGATCCACATCTTCAAGAAGCGGCGAGAAAACCGCTTGCTCTGCAGCTTCACGCGCTCGTTGATCACCTTTAGCAGAACCTGCACCCATCATTGCCATGCCCATTTCTGACATAACTGTACGCACATCAGCAAAGTCAAGGTTGATAACACCAGGGTTGGTAATCAGCTCTGCGATACCTTGAACAGCACCTAAGAGCACATCATTAGCAGCAGCAAAGGCATCTAACAAACTTGTTGTTTTGCCCATAACGGCTAAAAGCCGCTCGTTTGGAATCGTAATTAAAGAATCAACATGCTGTACTAGGTTAGCTATACCTTCTTCAGCAATCATCATCCTTTTTCTTTGTTCAAAAGGGAAAGGCTTGGTAACAACTGCAACCGACAAAATGCCTAATTCTTTAGCGATTTCTGCAACAACTGGTGCAGCACCAGTACCCGTGCCACCACCCATGCCAGCTGTAATAAATAGCATGTCAGTGCCTTGCAAAACTTCTTCTATTAGTTTGCGATCTTCCAAGGCTGCTTGGCGACCAATTTCAGGATTAGCACCTGCACCCAAGCCTTTAGTAATTTCGCCACCTAACTGCAGCACTGTCTTGGCGGCAACATTTTTAAGCGCCTGAGCATCTGTATTTGCACAAATAAACTCTACGCCTTCAATTTTTGCAGAAACCATGTGGTTAACCGCATTACCACCTCCACCACCGACACCAATTACCTTAATAACCGGAGATGCTGAAGGTGAGCTGTCCGCCAATTCAAAAGCCATTTATTCTTCTCCCAAACCCAACTCTGTGTCCAGTTAAGGTCACAGAAGCTGCCTGTAATAAATCTATATTTATACTTAGTTTTGCTAGACTAACAAATACATGCGCTAAAATGAAAGCGGTCTAGCAAAAATAAACCTTTAAAGCAAAGCCATACATCATAATAATGCACTATTTAATTAAAACTGGCGTTGAAACCAACGTTTTAATTTTTCAGTTAAGCCTTCAGTGCTCGAATCTTGCTTTAGTGTGTCGTTACGGTAACTCACTTCAGGCAAACCCTCTGTTTCATTACGCAATAAGGCATAGTGTAACAAACCTACCCCCGTTGCGTGAATTGGATTATTAACAACATCGTCTAATCCAACAACAAATTGTGGGCTTGCTAGGCGAACAGGCGCATGGAAAATTTCTTCTGCAAGTTCAACTGCGCCCTCCATTTTAGAAGTGCCACCTGTCAGCACTATGCCAGCAGGAATAAGCTCTTCAAAACCACTGCGTCGTAATTCTGCCTGAATTAAAGTAAATAGCTCATCATAACGAGGCTCTACTACCTCAGCTAAAGCTTGACGAGACAAATCACGTGGTTCTCTATCCCCTACGCTGGGTACTTTCAGCATTTCATCTGGGCCAGCTAGTTGAGTTAAAGCACAGGCATATTTTATTTTAATGCTTTCAGCATGAACAGTCGGTGTTCTTAATGCCATGGCAATATCATTTGTTACCTGATCACCGGCAATAGGAATAACTGCCGTATGGCGTATCGCACCTTCAGCAAAAATAGCGATATCTGTGGTACCACCACCTATATCAACAATACAAACACCTAGCTCTTTTTCATCTTCCGTTAGCACAGCATAGCTTGAAGCCAACTGCTCTAAAATAATGTCTTCTATTTCTAAACCACACAGGCGAACACACTTTTCAATATTTTGCACAGCATTAACTGCACAGGTAACTAGGTGCACTTTGGCTTCTAAGCGCACACCTGACATTCCCATAGGTTCACGTATGCCTTCTTGATTATCGATAGCATACTCTTGGGGTAAAATATGAATAATTTTTTGATCTGCTGGAACGGGTACAGCTCTGGCTGCATCCATAACCCTTTCTAAATCTGCCTCACCGACTTCTCTATCACGTATAGATACAACGCCATCTGAGTTCATGCTATGTACATGACTACCGGCAATACCAACATAAACTGAATGTATTTCGCAGCCAGCCATTAACTCGGCTTCTTCTACGGCACGGCGAATCGACTGGACGGTAGAGTCAATATTGATGACCACGCCTTTTTTTAGGCCACGAGAAGGGTGAGAACCTAGACCTATAATCTCTAGCTTGCCTTCAGGAGTGCGCTGACCAACAATGGCAACCACCTTGGATGTACCAATATCTAGGCCAACAACTAGGTTACCGCGATGTGACTGCAGAGCCATGATAAGGTCCTACTCCTTTAAATGTATTAACGAGCTTTTTTGCCAAGCTACAGACAGGCCATTAGGGTAACGCAAATCAACGCTGGCAAGGTTGCTAGCCTCAGAAGCTAACCAATGTTGCCAAGCCCATAAAAAACGATTAATTCTACTTGTTATATTATCACGACCAACGAGTACACGAATACTAGCGTTTAACTCTAACTGCCAAGCTCCACGCTGTTCATGACGAAGCTCTGTAAGCTTTAAATCTGATTTTTGTAACAAAACGTCGAGATCTTGCCAAAACTTCACGGCTTCTGCAAGTGTATCCTTTTTTGAATAGATATGCCGCCCTAATTCCTTGCTATAAACAAAGCCTGGGTTAAACCCCTTTCCTTGTTCGTCAATAAGGTGACTTTCATTCCAATGCGCCCAAGGCACTCTTTCTATTAATTCTAAACGTATTTGATCTGGCCAAACTCTACGAACTAGCACCTCACGCAACCAAGGGTCTTGCTCTAAACTGGCTTTTAGTCCTTTTAGGTCTACTCGCCAAAAGGCATCATCCAGCCAGGGTAACGAACGGCTTTGTAACTTTTCTAAATCGGTGTATTGAACTTCACCATAAATAGCTACCTGCCCAACAGGTCTTGCCAAAGTCCAGTTTAACCACAAACCAACCAGTAAAAGCAGTAGCCCTAAGGGAGCTAGAACTTTAACCCAAAATGCTAGCCTAGCCACGGAATACCTTTAGATTAGCCGTTGCCAGAATGTTTAACACCAGCTGATCGAAGGTTATACCTGCATAGGCAGCAGCCTGAGGCACTAGACTATGGTCGGTCATTCCAGGACTAGTATTCACCTCAAGCAACCAAGGTTGTTTATTTTCATCAACCATAATGTCGACTCTACCCCAACTTTCACAGCCAACAGCATGGTAAGCCTCTAAGGCTAGCTGCTGTATTGCCTGCTCTTCCTCAACTGTTAAGCCACAGGGCAGCAGGTACTGGGTATCAGTGGCTTTATATTTTGCATTAAAATCATAAAAGTCATGACTGGTTTTTAAACCTATGACTGGTAAAGCCTGACCATCGACAATACTTACCGTGAACTCAGGACCACTAACAAAACGTTCAGCCAGAATGCGCGTATCATAACGGCTAGCTTCTTTATAGGCGGCTGACAACTGTTCGGCTGAAGTGACTTTACTCATCCCTATGCTTGAACCTTCATGGGCAGGCTTAATCATTAAGGGCAAGCCTAGTTTAGCAATTAACTCATCAGGATTACTTGTCGGCTCAAGCAGACTCGATGGGGGTGTAGGTAAGCCAAGCCCTTGCCACACCTGTTTGCATTTGAACTTATCCATGCCTAAAGCGGAAGCCAGAACATCACTGCCAGTATAAGGAATACGTAACCACTCTAATGCACCTTGAATGCTACCGTCTTCTCCACCCCGCCCATGCAGCGCAATAAAAGCTCGGTCAATTTTTTCTGCTATTAATTGGGCAACTGCTTGTTCGCCTAAATCTAAGCCAAAAGCATTCACGCCTGACCTTAATAAAGAATCTAATACTGCATTACCACTACGCAAAGACACTTCACGCTCGGCAGAACAACCACCCATTAATACAGCTACACGCCCAAAAGCTTGTATCTCTTTTTTATTTAGGCTCATGAACACCTCTAACCCTTGTTAGCTATTACAAATTCAAGCTTGCTTGCTGTAAGACGTTGCGCTATACCACCCACATCACCCGCACCTTGCGTTAACAATAAATCACCCGGGCGCAACACACTGGCTAAGAGGTTTTCTAGCTCATCATTGTTGTCTACAAAGATAGGATCTAGCTTACCTCGCTGACGTATCGAGCCACTTAAACTTCGACCATCCGCACCCGGAATAGCTGGCTCTCCGGCTGCAAAAACATCTAAAAGAACGAGCGTATCTACACTTGATAACACTTTAACAAAATCTTCGTAGAGGTCACGTGTACGTGAAAAACGGTGGGGTTGATACACCATCACCAAACGACGCTCTGGCCAACCTTCACGCACTGCTTTAATAACCGCTTCTACTTCACGAGGGTGGTGGCCATAATCATCTACCAGCATAATTTCACCCTCACCTACAGGGAAATTACCCATTAATTGAAAACGACGGCCCACCCCTTGAAAACCTGCCAAACCATCAATAATGGCTTGATCATCTACCCCTTCATCCGTTGCAACCACTATGGCTGCCAAAGCATTAAGTACATTGTGCCGACCGGGTATTTTTAAGCTGATAGCCAAAGGGGGTAACTCCCCAGGACGCACAACAGTAAAGCTAATTTCACGGCCCACCTGCTTAAAATCGATAGCACGGTAATCTGCTGCCTCATTAAAGCCATAAGTAATAATAGGGCGGCTAATTTTTGGCATTATTTCCGTCACTATCTCATCGTCAGTACACATCACTGCTAAACCATAAAAGGGCAGGTTGTGTATAAACTCTAAAAAAGTTTGTTTTAGCTTTTCAAAATCACCGCCATAGGTAGACATATGGTCAGCATCAATATTAGTTACTATAGAAACAACCGGTTGCAGGTGAAGAAAAGACGCATCCGACTCATCTGCTTCAGCTACTAGGTAGCGTGATTCACCCAAGCGAGCATTGGTGCCTGCCTGAGTTAGTCTGCCACCTATAACAAAGGTAGGGTCTTGACCCGCTTCAGCCAGTATAGAAGCAATTAAAC
This sequence comes from Marinospirillum minutulum DSM 6287, assembly GCF_000422325.1. Classification (GTDB taxonomy): domain Bacteria; phylum Pseudomonadota; class Gammaproteobacteria; order Pseudomonadales; family Halomonadaceae; genus Marinospirillum; species Marinospirillum minutulum. Next base: position 481,603 of record NZ_KE383818.1, on the reverse strand, counting down.
TTGTTGTTGTGGTTTTACCATGCGTACCCGCAACCGCTATACCATGACGAAAACGCATTAACTCAGCCAGCATTTCTGCACGACGCACGACCGGAATACGTGCATCTAAAGCAGCCTTTACTTCTGGGTTGCTTTCATTAATAGCACTAGATACAACCACAACATCGGCACCCTCAATATGTTCAGCAAGGTGACCTATGCAAATTTTAGTTCCTAGTTCTGCTAAGCGCTCTACAACTGGACCTGTTTTTAAGTCTGATCCACTAATTTTATAACCTTGCGTTAGTAGCACTTCGGCAATACCACACATGCCAGAACCACCTATTCCAACAAAATGAATATGCCGAATACGGCGCATCGTAGGTACTTGGTAGGCAAGTTCTTTCATTGGGTATCCTTCAAAATTGTATTAAGCATTTGCTGACCAGCATTTCTAGAGGCAAGTTGAAAGGCTTTTTCTGCCATGCTTGCTAAGCAATCACGGTCAGCTAGTTGGTTAGTTAGTAGTTCTGCTAAGGCCTTAGCAGTAAATTCTGGTTGGGGTAAAAGTAAGGCTGCATTTTTATTAGCCAAAAACTGGGCATTATGCGTTTGATGGTCATCGACTGCAAAGGGAAAGGGCACTAAAACCGAAGCAACGCCCACAACAGCCAACTCAGCAACAGTTAAAGCTCCCGCACGGCAAATAACCAAATCTGCCCAACTAAAAGCAGCAGCCATATCGTCTATAAAAGGAGTAACCTCCACCTGCTTAGCTACTTCAGGGTAGCTATCATAAAGTGCTTGGGTGGTTTCTTGGTGGTTTTTACCCGTTTGGTGTTTCACCAAAGGCAGTTGATTTTTGGCAAGCAAACTCAGTGCCTCTGGAAGCCTTGTATTGAGTATTTGAGCACCTAAGCTGCCACCCACAACTAAAATGCGCAAAGGGCCTTTGCGTTCAGCGTAGCGCTGTGCAGGAGGTGGTAAATTCAAAAGGTTTGCACGTACGGGGTTACCCACACAACTAACTTTTTTGTTGCCAACAAAAGCTTGTGGAAAAGCGGTAAAAACCTTTTGTGCTAAAAAGGCTAGGCTTTTGTTAGTCATTCCTGGCAATGCATTTTGTTCATGCACATACAAAGGAATACCTAATAACCATGCAGCTAAGCCACCTGGACCACTGGCAAAACCACCAAAACCTATCACACGAGACGGTTTAACCTGCCGCAAGATTTTGATTGCCTGCCACAGACTTGCCACCAGCTTAAAAGGAGCTAAAACTAAGGTTTTAACTCCTTTACCGCGCAAACCGGAAATACCCAACTCGAAAAAAGGAATCCCTGCCTCGGGTACTTGCTGAGCTTCCATACTGTTCTTACTTCCCAGCCAAACGACTTTTTCGCCTTTTTCTTCTAATAGTTTGGCTACAGCCAAAGCAGGAAAAATATGGCCACCTGTCCCTCCTGCCATTAACAAAGTAGGTTTAACTTTAGACTCACTCATTGCCCTGCTCCTGAGCTAATAATTTACGACGTTCATAATCAGCTCTAAAAATTAAACCCAACATAATTCCACTAGAAATAAGGCTACTACCACCATAACTAATAAAGGGCAAGGTTAAACCCTTAGTAGGTAGAACCCCCATATTAACGCCCAAATTAACCAGTATTTGTGTAGCAAAAATAATACCTAACCCATAACAAAGGTAGGCTGAAAAAAACTGACCTAGCAGCTCACACTTACGGGCTATAAGAAAGATACGGCTAATAAATAAAACAAAAAGCCCCAAGGTGAACAATCCACCTATGAGGCCTAACTCTTCAGCAATAATTGAAAAAATAAAGTCAGTATGCGCTTCAGGTAAATAAAAAAGTTTTTGAACACTGTTACCCAAACCCAAGCCAACCCAGTGACCTCGCCCAAAAGCAATAAGCGCCTGAGTTAACTGGTAACCTGAGTTAAACTGATGGGACCAAGGGTCTGTAAAGGTTGTTAAACGTTGCACCCGATAAGGCTCTAATATGGCAAGGAATGCCAAGCCAGCCAAGGCAATAAGTAGAACTAAAAAAAAGTGCTTAAACTGCACACCAGCCAAAAACACCATGCCCATTACAGCCGCCATAACAACAACTAGGCTGCCAAAATCGGGTTGAAAAATAAGCAAACCACCATAGGCAAACATTAGAGCCAAGGGTTTAACAAAACCAGTAAGCGTTTCTCGCACATGCCGGAGGTGGCGCATTAAGTAACCAGCCATATAAATAGCTAAACAAATTTTAGCTATTTCAGAGGTTTGTAAATTAAATAACCCCAAGTTAATCCAGCGGGTGCTACCGTTAACTTCACGTCCAATAAGCAATACCAAACCAAGCAGTATAAAAGCTAGTAATAAAAACCAGTGGCCATTTTTTTGGCTAAATGCCATAGAAATTTGGCTTACAACAAAAACAGCAAATAAGGCTAAAACAGCAAAAACACCTTGGCGGATAGCAAAGTGTTGTGGATTACCTGTCCAGAACTCTGCAACAGCCACTGAAGCAGAGCTAACCATTAACCAGCCAAGTGTTAAAAGTGCGAGGCTACTAAATACTAGCCAGCCATCAAATAAATGAGTAGAGCTTTGATGTAGCAAGTAGCTCTGCCTCTTAAGAAGAGAAAAGGTAGGTAAATAGTTTTTTAGCTGGGTAGGTCGAATACGCACTGCGCAAATACCTCACCACGCTGTTCAAAACTATTAAATTGATCAAAACTCGCACAGGCAGGTGATAAGAGAACCTGCTCACCCATTTTTGCTTCTTCTGCTAGCCAAGCAACTGCTTGTTGCAAATGAGAAAAATTCTTTTGAAGCAATGCCTCTGGTAGGTGTTCTGCAATAATTGCTGCATCTCTACCAATTAAAGCTACACCAGCTATATTCTTAGCTAAGGCTGTTTTTAAAGGAGAGAAGTCCTGCCCTTTACCTTCACCACCTAAAATTACCCAAGTAGGTGCTTCTGGTTTAGCTAACCCCTTAACTGCGGCTAACATAGCACCTACATTGGTTGCTTTTGAATCATTATAAAAGGTAACGCCTTTACGCTCTGCAATAAGTTCACACCGGTGAGGTAAGGCTTTAAAATGCGTAACGGCTGAGCGCATGGCTGCAAGAGGTAGCTTTGCAGCAAAACCTAAAGCAAAAGCAGCCAAGGCATTGGCTAGGCCATGCTCGCCCACTAGAGAAACCTCACTCGCTGGCATTAAAGACGTTTCTCCCTTCATTAGCCAACGCTCATTATTATGCATCACCAGCCCTAGTTCATTCGTTTGACTAGGGGCTGCCAAACCAAAACTGAGTCTCGCTGCATTTAAACCATGAATAGGCAGGGTTAGTGGATCATCTCGGTTAAAAATAGCGGTTGAACAGCGGTGAAAAATACGTTGTTTAGCAAAAACATAGTCATCTAACCCAGTGTAACGGTCTAGGTGATCTTCACTGATATTCAGCAATGCAGCACCTAGGGCGTTAAGTGATTGGGTGGTTTCTAATTGAAACGAAGAAAGCTCAAGCACATAAAGGTCTTGCTTACCCTGAGCGAGAAGGTCGAGTACGGGCAAGCCTATATTACCTCCAACCCCTACCTGCAAGCCTGCTATAGCTGCCATTTCACCCACTAGGCTAGTTACCGTACTTTTAGCATTAGAACCAGTAATAGCAATAATTGGTTGCTCTACTTCACGACAAAACAGTTCTACATCACCCACCACACCAACACCTAGCTTTTGAGCAGCTTCTATGGCTGGGTCTGCAATGCTAATACCTGGACTTACGACCAAACAGCTGACCGATGAAGTCAGCTCAATATCTAAAGGGCCTAGCCAAATAGAAACCTCTGGCCAGTCTTGTCGAAAAGCTTCTAAACCTGGTGGGTTAAGGCGTGTATCAGCAATAGAGAAAGGCTTACCCCTTGCAGTTAAATACCTAGCAACGGAAAGCCCTGTCTTACCCAAGCCAATAATTAGGTAATCGTCCTTGTTTTGGTAAGCAGAATTCATTGTTCTATAAGTCCATTTAACGTAGTTTTAAAGTGGATAAACCGATTAACACCAGCACCACAGTAATTATCCAAAAACGTACAATTACGCGTGGTTCTGGCCAACCTTTCAATTCAAAATGGTGGTGGATAGGTGCCATACGAAACACCCGTTTACCCGTCATTTTAAAAGATGCAACTTGAATAATCACTGAGAGGGTTTCTAACACAAATACCCCACCCATAATAAATAAGACAATTTCTTGGCGCACTATAACTGCCACAACACCTAACGCAGCACCTAGGGCTAAAGAGCCCACGTCACCCATAAATACTTGGGCAGGATAGGTGTTAAACCATAAAAAGCCTAACCCAGCACCAATAATTGCCGTACAAAAAACAACCAGCTCACCCGACCCAGGTATAAAAGGAATTAATAAATAATTTGCAAATTTAACATTACCACTGGCATAGGCAAAAATACCCAAGGCACCTGCCACCATCACTGTTGGCAAAATAGCTAAGCCATCGAGTCCATCGGTTAGGTTAACGGCATTGCTTGACCCAACAATAACCAAGTAGGTTAGCAAAATAAAAAACACGCCCAGCTCTAGTGCAACACCTTTAAAGAAAGGGAAGATTAACTGAGTTTCTGCAGGCACAGCAGCGGTTTGAAATAATACATAGGCTGCAATAAAGCCCACCACCGATTGCCAAAAATATTTCCACCTAGCAGGTAAACCACGCGGATTTTTTTCCACTACCTTACGCCAATCATCTACCCAGCCGATAGCGCCAAAGCTTAGCGTAACAAGAAGCACTAACCACACAAAACGATTACTTAAATCTGACCAAAGCAAGGTACTTAGGGCAATAGAAAGCAATATAAGCGCTCCCCCCATCGTAGGTGTACCCGCTTTAGAAAAGTGAGACTCAGGCCCATCACTACGAACAGCCTGACCTATTTGCCGCTCAGTTAAGCGACGAATCATCCAAGGACCAAATAAGAGGGAGAAGGCTAAGGAGGTTAGAACACCCAAAATACTACGCAGGGTAAGGTAGTTAAACACTTCAAAAATTGCACTAAACTGTGCTAGGTATTGGGTGAGCCAGAGCAGCATTTGTTATTTCATCTTAGTGGTTAAAAGTTTTAAGGTTAAACAACCTTAACTGAAAAATTTGAAAATAGTATTTTAACTTGTATCTTTTTTGCTAAGTAAAGCAACCAGTTTATCCATACCTGAGCTACGCGACCCTTTTACCAGCAAACAGGTGTCAGCATTTAGCTCTGGTTTGATTAATTCAGCTAAGGCTTGATGACTAGCTGCTATTTTACCACCCTCACCAAAAGATTTGGCTGCTAAACTTGCTTTACCTTCTAGGGCAAACAAACCATCGAGACCCTGCGAGCGAGCATAACGACCCAACTCTGAGTGAATAGCATTAGTTGCATCACCTAACTCAGCCAAGCTACCTAACGCCAATAGCTTTTTACCCGGAAGTGTTGCTAATAGGTCGATAGCTGACTTAACCGCATCTGGACTAGCATTGTAACTATCATCCAGCAATAGAGCATCGGCCCAAGCTTTTACTCTTGCCAAACGCCCACTTACTGGCTGAATTTTTTGTAGCACCTTGGCCTGCAAAGCTAAAGGCACACCTAACTGGCCAGCTGCGGCTATAGCGGCAAGTGCGTTAGCAATATTGTGCTTACCCGGTAACTGCAAACTAATTTTTTGTTTGCCCCAAGGCGTTACCACACAAAACTCGGAATCACCCAGTTTATTAAAAGTTATTTGGGTGGCACAAACATCGGCCTGTTTAAAACCAAAGCTAATCACTTTAGTTTTTGCTTGCTCCAGCCAAAAGCTATAAAACGCATCATCAGCATTGAGTATTAAATAACCTTCAGGCTTAATGTGAGTGATTATTTCTGCTTTAGCCTGAGCAATTGCCTGCCTACTGCCAAATTCACCCAAGTGGGCTCCTGTGACATTAGTAATAATACCTATATCTGGCTGGGCAATACTGGCTAGTTTATTTATTTCACCTAAGTGATTTGCGCCTAGTTCAACAACTGCTGCCTTATGTACTGACTTTAGGCGGGTAAGTGTTAAAGGTACACCCAACTCATTATTCAAATTACCTTGAGTTGCTAAAACCTCACCCAAATGGGCATTTAAGATTGCTGCTAAAATTTCTTTAACGCTTGTTTTCCCGCTATTGCCTGTCACGGCAACCAGTGGCGCAGTGAAGTTTTGGCGATTATAACTAGCCAAGGCAGCCATGGCAGCTATAACTGAGTTTACTTTTATCTGTGCCAAACCACTTGCTTGCCAAGATTCAACCAAGGCTGCACTGGCTTTATTTTCTTGGGCTTGGTCTAAAAAATCATGCCCATCAACTCGCTCCCCCACTAGGGCGGCAAATAAAGTACCGCTTTCTACTTGGCGTGCATCAATTGCTAAGCTGCTAATCTCTCGGCTAGCCGACCCTTTCAACTCACCTGCAACACAAGTCGCTAAGTCTTTAAGGGATAGGGGGTGTATCATGACAGCAAATCCAAGCATTCAGTCGTTTGGCTGCTAGTTTCAGCCCTTAACTCCAAGGCAGCCAATGCCTCTTCAACATCGTTAAAATGTATACGCACACCAGCAATTTCTTGCCAAGTTTCGTGCCCCTTACCTGCAATTAAGACCCAATCTTTGGCAGCAGCTTGTTTAACTACCTGTTGAATTGCTTCTTGACGACCTGCTACTTCTATAGCTGTACTGCCAGCACCCATTAGAATGGCTTGGCGAATACTTGCAGGGTCTTCATTTCGAGGGTTGTCATCAGTGATAACCACCTGATCTGCCAAACGCTGGGCAACTTCACCCATTAAAGCCCGCTTGCCTGCATCACGATTACCACCACAACCAAATACACACCAAAGCTTGCCTTCACAATGCTTTCTAAGGGCTAAGAGTGCTTGCTCTAAAGCATCGGGTGTGTGCGCATAATCTACTACCAATTGTGGCAAAGCTTGATTTATAGAAGTAGCAAGACTGAGTGGCTGCATTCGTCCCGGCACAGGTTTTAATTGCTGCATAGCCTTCAACAAGGTTGGCATAGCAACGCCTTCAGCGAGTAAAGCAGCCATAACAGCCAAAGCGTTAGCCAAATTAAAAGCACCCAACAAAGGCAGGTGCAAAGACCAAGTTTGTTGTTTATAAACTAGCTTTGCATTAATACCAGCAAGGGAATAACTGGCTTGAAGCACATTAAGTGAGATTAAACTACTGGGAGTGGCCTGAGGTGGTTTAAGACTATAACCAATCACCTGCTTAGGTGGTTTAGCATCTGCTTGCAGCTTAGCTAACCATTGTGCACCTATGGCATCGTCTAGGTTTAATATGGCGGTCTGTAATTCTGGACGTAAAAATAATTGCTGCTTAGCACTGGCGTAAGCAGCTAAGCTGCCGTGATAGTCTAGGTGATCTCGACTTAAATTAGTGAAGATACCACTAGTCATCATTAAACCAGCCAAGCGCCCTTGATCTAAAGCATGAGAAGAAGCCTCTAAAGCCACTTGCTGAATACCCTCTGCTGCCCAATCAGCATAAAGCTGATGCAGTGTAAATAAATCAGGGGTGGTGTGAGTCGCTGTTTCTAGGTTATTTAACTCACCCGTACCTAGTGTGCCCACCAAGGCACAGCGTTTACCTAATAATTGCCAAACTTGACACAAATAATGCGCTACTGATGATTTACCATTAGTACCTGTCACTGCCTGAGTTTTAATTGTTTCTAGCGGTGCTTGGGTAGTTAAAGCAAGCAGTTGACCTAAACGTTCAGCCAAAAAAGGTAGCTTAAGTAACCAGCCTGTAGACTTTGCTTCTAAAGCCAGCTCACCTTCGGTTACTGCCAACAAAGCACCCTTTTGCCAAGCTTGCTCCACAAAAGCCAAGCCTTGTTGTTGAGTACCGGTTAAAGCAAAAAACACATCCCCTGCTTCAACCAAGCGACTATCGTGTACTAGGCGAGAGAAAGGAGTCGTTGCTAGAGGGTGGTTAGTCAAAAGTGCCGCTAATTCTGGCCATAAAACACACCAATCGGTTAGTTGTTTTGGCTTAGCTAATTTTAAAAGACTCACTGGCTTACCTCTTGCCCTACCTGCTGCGGATCATCAGGTGGCACATCAAGTATTCTTAATGCATGCCCCACCACTCGACTAAATACCGGTGCTGCAACCTCACCACCAAAGTATTCCTGCCCTCGCGGACTATCAATAATTACAACTGCCACTAAACGGGGGTCACTCACTGGTGCAATTCCAGCAAAAGTAGCTAGGTAGTCACCTGACTCATAACCTTCACTACCCAGCTTGTGCACTGTGCCTGTTTTTCCAGCAATCCGATAACCTTTAATTGCCGCTCGCGTTCCTGTACCGCCTGGCTGCACAACTTTTTCCATCATCTCTAACACTTCAGCCACTACTTGAGGATCAAACACCTGATAGGTAACTGGTTCATTGACCTTCAGCAAGGATAGAGGATGCAAGCGCCCTTTATCTGCCAGCACCATATAGGCTTGCGCTAGCTGCCCTAAGGTCATGGACAAACCATAGCCATAAGATAAAGTGGCTCGCTTTATTTTACTGATACCAAAGCCGCCCGGTAAAACACCGGAAGCCTCACCTGGAAAACCCGTGCCTGTAGGCCGTCCAAATCCCAGTTCACTGTAATAATCAACCAACATGGTTTCAGGTAAGTCTAAAATCATGCGGGCAATACCCACGTTACTAGAGTGAACAATAATGCCCTCAGGTGTTAAATCACCATAGTTTTTAAAATCACGAATGGTTTGCCCAGCTAAATAAAGCCGCCCAGGTGAAGTATCAATTAACTGATCAGACTTAAACATCCCTGACTGTAGTGCCACAGCCACACTTAAAGGCTTAATAACCGAACCGGGTTCAAACAAGTCAACCAAAGCACGGTTGCGTAAACGAGAAAGGTCGAGATAACTGCGGTTATTAGGGTTAAAAGCTGGCTGGTTCACCATAGCTAACACTTCGCCACTGCGCGCATCGAGTAAAATAATGCTACCCGATACTGCTTGATGCTGATCTACAACCGCTTTTAATTCACGGTAAGCTAAATACTGTAAGCGCATATCAAGACTTAGCGTTAAGGTTTGGCCTGGATGAGGCGCTTGTAGAACAGCTAAATTGCGAACAGTACGGCCTTTTAAATCCTTTAAAACACGTTTTTTGCCGGGTGTTGCTTTAAGCCAATGATCCCAAGAAAGTTCTAAGCCTTCCTGCCCCTGTTCATCGACATTAGTAAAGCCAACCAAATGAGCCGCTACTTCGCCAGCAGGGTAGTAGCGCTTATATTCATCAAGAATATAAACACCCGGAATTTTTAACGACCTAACGGCTTCGGCAATATCAGGGGTTACTTGGCGTTTTAAATAAACAAATTCTCGATCAGCATAGCGGTTAAGACGAGCAAAAAAGTCTTGGGGCGTTTCATTTAACGCCCTAGCTAGGGCGTTAAGTAACACACCATCTTGCGGTAATTTACTTGGATCAGCCCACAAGGTAGCTACAGGTGAGCTAATAGCAAGCGGTTCGCCATGACGGTCAGTAATCATGCCACGATGCGCTGAAATAGGTTCCACACGCAAGGTACGCACATCACCCTGCTGCTTAAGAAACTCTCTATCCAACAAATGCAGATGAATCATACGCCCCACTAATAGGAGCAAAAGCGGGATAAGAATAATGGCAACTAAACGCAAGCGCCAAGCAGAAGCAGCCGATGAACTCATGGTTGAGTCACTCGCTTAATCTTTAAATCACTGCCTTCAGGAAGGTGCAAGCCAAGCTTTTGACGCGCTAATTGCTCTAGGCGCACAGGGGAAACCAAAGCACTTTCTTCTAGTAACAATCGCCCCCACTCAACTTGTAAAGCATCCCTTTCGCCCTCCAAGGTTTGTAAGCGCACATGTTGGTTTCTTGATTGATGAGTAACTTGTATAAGCAGATGCGCACTCACCAGCAAACATAAAACTAACACCAATAAAAACCAGTAACGCTGAATTAAAGGTTTGGCTTGTTTTATTAATTGGTAGTAGTTATTGAGTGTCGAAAAAAGCATCTTGCCTCACTTAATTTTTGTTATTAAGTTTTTCGGCTACACGCATAACAGCGCTACGTGAACGAGGGTTACGTGCAATTTCTTCAGCAGAAGGTTTAACCGCTTTACCGACCAACTTTAAAGTTATATTAAGCTCATCTTGACGAAAAGGCATATTGTGCGGAATATGCGCATCGCCACGGGCTGCATCACGCATAAAGCGCTTAACGATACGGTCTTCTAAAGAATGGAAGCTAATAACTACCAAGCGTCCACCAGGCAGCAACAAATCCATGGCCTGATCTAACAAGTCTTTTAAGTCATCTAGTTCACGATTAATGTGAATGCGTATGGCTTGAAAGGCACGGGTAGCAGGGTGCTTGTGTTTTTCCCAGCTAGGGTTAGCCACTTTAATAATTTCAGCTAGCTGGCTAGTGCGGGTAATGGGTTCTTCTTGGCGGGCTTTCACTAAAGCACGTGCCATACGGCGTGAATGGCGTTCTTCACCTAGATGGTAAAGCACATCACTAATTTCAACCTCAGTTGCTTTAGCTAACCATTCAGCTGCACTTATGCCGCGACTTGTATCCATACGCATATCTAGCGGGCCATCGTTCATAAAGCTAAAACCACGGCTAGCATCGTCTAACTGGGGCGAAGAAACGCCCAAGTCTAAAAGAATGCCATTTACACCTGCCCAACCTTTTTCTTCTAAAAACTCTGCCAACTGAATAAAAGAACCATGACAAACCGTAAAACGCTTGTCTTCTTGGGCAAGTTGGGCTGCGGTTTCTAGCGCACGCGGGTCTTTATCTATACCCAATAAACGGCCTTCGGGTGTTAATGCTTCTAACAAATGACGGCTATGACCACCCCGACCAAAGGTGCCATCAACATACTGGCCAGCAGGATCAGTAACTAAGGCAGCAACGGCTTCCTCTAAAAGTACGGTTAAATGTACATCAGGTACAGCCGTTGGCATATTTGTGGGCATAATGAACTCAAAGACAGGCAAAAATACATAATTAAGGGCGGAAGCCGGCCTGTAAGCCGGGTTCTGTCGTGAACAGTCATTCCTCTAGGCCTTGGATCGCTCCAAGGCTCAAGCAACCTACCCGAATCCAGCGCGGGCCACGCCTAATGGATTCCTATTTGGTCTTGCTCCAAGTGGGGTTTACCCTGCCACGGTGTGTTACCACCCGTGCGGTGCGCTCTTACCGCACCTTTTCACCCTTACCTGTGAAGCTTTCCGAGGAAAGCAACCATCGGCGGTATCTTCTCTGCGGCACTTTCCGTAGGCTTGCGCCTCCCAGGCATTACCTGGCACCTTGCCCTGTGGAGCCCGGACTTTCCTCCCCCACTGTAACCAGTGGCGGCGACTGTCCAGCCGACTTCCGCTGCAAAAGGATATAGACAAACGACCTAGCACTCAAGCTTTGCTAGCAAATCCTCTGTCTAGCATCCATTGATATAAATCTTTCTTTTTTGTTCCTGTCATACGCGCCACTAAAGCACTAGCTTTAGAGGGCGGCATAACATCTTTTAATTCTTCTAACCAACGACAAGCTTCTTTCCAAGCAGCATCAGGTGTTTGCCCACTAAACCCTTCAACAAGTAGAACAAATTCGCCTTTTTGTTGATTAGGGTCGGCAGTCACCTGCGCTAACAGCTCCGATAAACTAGCAGTTAAATAGGTTTCAAAATGCTTAGTAATTTCTCTGGCAACACAAGCTTGCCGTTCGCCACCTAGCACTGCAATCATAGTTTCTAGTGTTGCTAGCAAACGATGCGGCGATTCATAAAAAATCAATGTTCCTTGCTGCTGAATTAAATTTTCTAAAGCCTTAGTTCGTGCTTGCGCTTTAGCAGGTAAAAAACCTGCAAAAAAGAAACGGTCGGTTGGCAAGCCAGCAACACTTAAAGCAGCAATTAAGGCACTCACACCAGGAATAGGCAAAACAGCAAAGCCCGCTTCACGCACCTTAGCAACTAATGAGTAGCCAGGGTCGGATATTAATGGCGTACCCGCATCAGAAATAAGTGCTACCGATTGCCCTTTAGCCAACAAGTCAATAATTTGTTGCGCTCGTGAGTCTTCATTGTGATCGTGTAAAGAAACGAGTCGATTCTTAATTTGATAATGGTCTAATAAACGGCGACTGTGGCGTGTATCTTCTGCTGCAATTAAATCTACCTGTTGTAGAATAAGCAACGCCCTTGCAGTGATGTCGTCAAGATTACCAATTGGCGTTGCAACAACATACAAACTAGCTATTTTTTTGCTATGCTCAGCAGCATTATTTGAAGGTAAACAATCAGCCTGTAGGTTAGCCGACTCAATTACTGGAGTTTTACGGGTCATGAAAGGATCAACCAGAGTGATATTAAAGTTATCAGCCTATAATAAGCCTTATTTTCTGCAGCTTGGCTTCTATCGCTTAGGCTTAGTGTGTCTGCTGCTCTTGGCACTTGCAGGTTGCTCAGGAAAAGTAACTGAAGCACCACCTAAGCAAGAGGTAACAAGCCAGCGAACAACCCACCCCAACCCAGAGGTTGAGTCACAGCTTGTTAGATTAGATGCTGCAAACATCTTAACACAGCAGCAAAGGCATCAGGAAAGTCTCGACCTAATACAAACACTGCAACTAGGCTTGCTACCCAATAAGTACCATTGGCAGGCACTTGAACTAGCCGCAACGAATAGCTTAGCCTTAGATAACGGCTGGCAAGCTTTACGTTTAATTGAATACTTTAGCCAAGCGCTACCCAGCCTTAGTCGTCAGCAACAATACCAACTCTTTGGTTACCGTGCCGATGCTTTTTTATTAACTGGCTTTTATAGCAATGCGTTAGAAAATCGTCACAACCAAGCCAGAGCTGCATTAAACAAGCAGCAACAAAAAGCTGCTTACCAAGCTTTGTGGTTGAATATGCAGCAAATAAATAGTGAAACCCTGCTTAGCTTACAAAAACAAAGCCAAACCCTTTTGCAAGGCTGGATAGACTTAGCTTTGGTTAGAAGAACAGTGGTTGACCACCCTGAACTTTTTGTCGCAAGGCTAGATCAATGGCATAACACTTGGCCTCGCCACCCTGCCCAAGCCTTTATGCCAGAAGAAATGCAATTACTTGTTAAGCTAAGTGAAAAACAAATAGTACATCTAGGTGTTTTTCTACCTGAAACTGGCCCACTAGCTGACCCAGCCAGTGTACTAAGAGATGCATTAATTGCTCGGCAATTAGATGCACTAAAACAGGGCTACCCTGCACCCAAAATCACCTTTTTTAATACCCAAGGCGCTTCCTTAGATGAACTCTACACTCAAGCAATAGCGGCAGGTGTAGAAGTTGTTATAGGGCCTCTGGCAAAAGCCAATGTTGGCCTTATAGAAAATCGTAGCAGGCTACCCCTACCAACCCTAGCGTTAAACTATGGCAACAACATCAATTTCCGCAATACAAGCCTTTATCAGTTTGGGCTTTCAGCAGAAAACGAAGCAGTACAGGTAGCTTTAAAAGCTTGGCAAAGCGGCTTCAGACGAGCCTTAATACTCACCCCTGAAAACAGTTGGGGAACTCGAGTCAAAGAAAGCTTTATTGTTGCTTGGGAAAAACTAGGGGGTGAAGTAACCCACTCCCGCCAATATGGCGAGTCTTTAACCCTAGATAAATCTTTACGTGAATTACTCGAAGTACAACTAAGCCAACAAAGGCACCAACGCTTAACTCGGCTGCTAGGTCAACGCCCTCACTTTGCACCCCGCCCTAGAGAAGACAGTGACTTTCTTTTTATACATGCAACGCCCGCTACTGCCAGACAAATTAAACCAGCATTAAGTTTTTTAAGGGCAGCTAACTTACCCGTACTAGCAACTTCATCTATCTATTCAGGTAACAGCAACCCTAACCAAGACAAAGACATGAATGGTATAGCCTTTTGCGATATACCCTGGTATTTACAAACCGATAACCCCTTAGAAAACGCCATCAGATCAACCTGGCCAGAGAACATAAGCCGTTATGGTCGCCTTTATGCTATGGGTGCCGATGCCTATTTATTAGCACAACGTATGCCTTTATTTGATGCTCTACCAGAAAGCCGTATAGAAGGAGCAACAGGGCGCTTAAGTCATACTAATCGCCGCATAATACGTGAATTAGAATGGGCACAATTTAATAGAGGTCGTGTTGAACCCCTTGCAGCTAATGCTTTTGAAAATAAAGAACAGCTAGTAGATCAACTAACCGCGGACTAGCAAACATGCCTGCTAAACCTACAAACTTAACTGCAAAACAAATAATTGGGCAAAAAGCAGAAGATGCCGCTGCAGCTATGTTGCAGCAGCAGGGTTTAGTACTAATTGAACGTAACTTTAGCTGTAAAACCGGCGAGCTAGACCTTATATTCAAAGACCAAGAAACATTAGTTTTTGTAGAGGTTAGGTTTAGAAAAAACCAACTTTTTGGTGGCGCACTAGCAAGCGTTACCCCAGCCAAACAGCAAAAGTTACAAAGAGCAGCTAATTTCTACCTTAGCCGCTGGCAAAATCAACCCGCTTGTCGCTTTGATGTAGTCGCTATGACTTTAGATACTAACCAACAGCTAATCTGTGAAAACTGGATTAAAAATGCTTTCTGAATAGCTGTCAGCAAAAAATTAACTGGGAGTTAATATGAGTTTTAATAATCGAATCCTGCAGCACTTCCATGCCAGCATAGATACCAAAGTACAAGCTAGCCAAGTTTTACCTGAGCTAATTGAACATGGCAGCCGCATGATGGTTGAAGCCATTTTAAACGATGGCAAGGTACTTAGCTGTGGTAACGGTGGATCTGCAGGGGACGCACAACACTTTTCATCAGAAATGCTGAACCGTTTTGAACGTGAAAGACCTAGTCTGCCTGCCATGGCTTTAAGTACGGATACATCCACCATTACATCCATTGCTAATGACTATAGCTACAATGAAATTTTCTCTAAGCAAATTAGAGCCTTAGGTCAGCCCGGTGATATTTTATTGGCTATTTCCACCAGTGGTAACTCAGCCAATGTTATTCAAGCCATACAAGCAGCTCATGAACGGGATATGCGTGTGGTTGCTTTAACAGGAAAAGATGGCGGCAATATGGCAGCCCTGCTAGGGCCAGAGGACTGTGAAATTAGAGTACCTTCAACCGTAACGGCACGCATCCAAGAAGTTCACCTGCTAGTCATCCACTGTTTATGCGACTTAATAGATGAACAGCTTTTTGGCGGCCATTAAGTTAGTGGTTTATTTAACCACTGTAAGGTGAGACGCTTTTTTACTGCTAGGCTTTTTGGTTACTTTGGTGTCTGAAGCTTTTTGTGAACTAGCTTCAGGCACTTGAGTCGGTTCAGTTACTAAAAGTTCTAACCGAGGCTCTTGGCCAAAAACCATACCTAGGTTATTTTCTCGCGCATAAATGGCCATAACAGCATCTATGGGCGAACGTATTTGCCTAGGCGTACCATTAAAACGGGCACTAAAAGTTAATTCTTCATCACCTAACAATAAGTCACGGCAGGCATCAGGTGAAATATTTAAGACTAGCTGCCCTTTCTCAACATGAGAGGAAGGTACTTCAACACCTGGCATATCAACTGCAATAACAATATGCGGCGTTAAGTTGTTATCTAATAACCATTCATAAATGGCTCTCAATAAATAAGGACGGCTAGAAGTAGACATAAGAATTCCCTATTAACGCATTTCTCGTTCAACTTCAGACAGGCTATCAATAAAGCCATCACGACTGAAGCAACGTTCCATATAATCAAGCAAAGGCTTCACTTGTTTTTCAGGCAACTCAATACCCAAATGCTTTAAACGCCAAAGTATGGGCAACACGCAGCAATCAACTAAACTGAACTCATCACTCATAAAGAAGGGACGATCAGCAAAAATAGGTGCAACACCAATAATGCTTTCGCGTAGCTCTTTACGTGCTTTGTCGGCTTTCTTGCCAGTAGGCTCATTGGTTAACTGCTCAACCAAAGGGCTCCATTCTTTTTCAATGCGGTACACCCAAAGACGACTTTGTGCACGCGCTACAGGAAAAACGGGTAGCAAGGGTGGGTGGGGAAACCGCTCATCCAAATATTCCATCATTACCTTAGACTCATAAAGCACTAGGTCTCTATCAAGCAAGGTGGGGAGGCTATTATAGGGATTAAGATCCGCTAACTCTTCCGGTTTCTTGTTAGGATCGATATCTAATAAATCGAAAGTAACGCCTTTTTCAGCAAGAACAACACGTACACGGTGGCTGTAGTGATCTTCACTATCGGAAAAAAAGGTCATGGAAGAACGCTTGGTAGCAACGCTCATTAATAATTCCTCATTATACATTCAGCCAACTACTATAACGCTTTTAGGCCTGAAATAGCAAAAGGCGCACGGAAACCGTACGCCCCTGCCAGCTTTTACATCAATTCACCTTCAACCGTTTTACGAAACGGATCAAGATTTGACATCTCGCCAGTACTCTTTCTTCAACAGGTAAGCGAAGAAGAAGAAGATTACAATAAAGATTAATACTTTAGGGGCAAGTGAATTAGCCTGATACTTGCTTGGCTCAGCCACATAGACCATAAAGTTAGTTAAATCATAAACGGCTTTGTCGAACTCCGCTGGTGAAAGGCTACCTGGCGTGGCTTCTTTAAAACAGTCACGTGGATTAGCAACCTTTCCTTTAAGTGGGTCGATAGTGCCAGCTCCAACCGCATTAGGGTCACAAGACAGGCTGTAAGTTCCTTGTAAATCTGCTAGTACGTGAGGCATACCCACATCAGGAAAAACTGTGTTGTTTACACCCCAAGGCTTGCCGCTGTCTAGGTAGAAGCTACGCAAGAAGCTATAGATATACTCAGGACTCTTCAAGCGAGCCATTAAGCTTAAGTCTGGTGGTGGTGTACCAAACCATACAGCTGAGTCAGCTTTAGTCATAGCGATACGCATTTGGTCGTTATAAGCCGTCTGCGGGTTAAGAATTAGGTTTTCTTCTATAACTTCTTGTGGAATACCTAAGTCTTCAGCAGTACGAGCAAAACGCTGATGCTCAGCAGAGTGACAACCCATGCAGTAGTTTACGAATAAACGTGCACCATTATGCAAAGATTCAACGTTGTACAAATCTGGAGTCATTGCATCCAGCTTAGCTGGAGAACCTGCAGCCATAGAAAGGGCAGGCACCAGCGCAAATATAACTGCTAGTAATTGCTTTTTCATTAGCCTGTCACTCTCTCTGGAACGGGTTTGCATTTTTCAATTCTGGTGTAAAAAGGCATCAGAATGAAAACCAAGAAGTAAATTGCAGTACATAACTGAGCTAGCGTAGTACGGCCTGGCGTAGAAGGTAGAACACCCAACACACCTAAAACCACAAAGCTAATACAGAAAAGCACTAGAGCCAACTTACTCATCCAACCCTTATAACGGATAGATTTGACTGGGCTACGATCTAACCAAGGCAATACAAAAAGAATTGCTATGGCCGCACCCATGAAGATAACACCCAAGAACTTAGCCTCTAAACCAAAAATAGAGAAAGTAATGGCACGTAGAATGGCGTAGAAGGGTGTGAAATACCAAACAGGTGCAATATGGTCTGGTGTTTTCAGCGGGTTAGCTGGCTCAAAGTTAGGTGCTTCAATAAAGTAACCACCCATTTCTGGGAAGTAGAACACAATTAAAGCAAATACAAAGGCAAATACCGCTACACCGACTATATCTTTCACTGTGTAGTAGGGATGGAAAGGAATACCATCTTTTGGAATGCCGTTTTCATCTAACTCATTCTTAATTTCAACACCGTCTGGGTTGTTAGAACCCACCTCGTGTAGTGCAAGAATGTGCAGTACTACCAACGCAATAATAACAATAGGCAGTGCAGCTACGTGGAGTGCAAAGAAACGGTTTAGGGTAATACCAGAAATTAGGTAATCACCACGTATCCACTGGGCTAGGTCACCACCAATAACAGGGATAGCACCAAATAGAGAAATAATAACCTGAGCACCCCAGTAAGACATTTGTCCCCAAGGTAGCAGGTAACCCATAAAGGCTTCAGCCATTAGCGCTAGGTAAATAGCCATACCAAAAATCCAGATTAGTTCACGTGGTTTTTGGTAAGAGCCGTACATCATACCGCGCAGCATGTGCAGGTAAACAACAACGAAGAAGGCTGAAGCACCCGTTGAGTGCATATAACGAATAAGCCAACCCATTTCCACATCACGCATGATGTATTCCATGGAAGCAAAAGCACCTTCCGCAGAAGGGTTATAACTCATGGTTAGCCAAATACCAGTCAGTATCTGGTTAACTAGTACTAATAGGGCTAGCGAGCCAAAAAAGTACCAAAAGTTAAAGTTTTTAGGCGCATAGTATTTACTTAGGTGATCTTCCCACATAGCTGTTGCGGGGAAACGATCATCAATCCAACCCATTAGGCCTGGATTCCCCTTATTACGGTTACCAGCCATTATGCGTTCTCCTCATCGACACCAATTATTATTGTGTTGTCATCAATGTAACTATGGGGCGGCACTTCAAGGTTAGTTGGTGCCGGTTGGCTACGCATAACACGACCGGATAAGTCGAAGCGTGAACCATGGCAAGGACAGAAGAAACCACCCACCCAATCACTACCTAAGTCTGCAGCTGCCACCTCAGGACGATAGGTTGGAGAGCAACCTAAATGCGTACAAATACCAATAACCACAGCAAACTCAGGTTTAATTGAGCGCTCACGATTTTTGGCATAGTCAGGCTGCTGACTAATGACATCTGAGTTAGGATCCGCTAAACGGTCCTCAATAGTTTCTAAGCTTTTCAGCATTTCTGGTGTACGACGAATAATCCATACAGGCTTACCACGCCATTCAACCGTCATCTGCTGCCCAAACTCTAATTTGGAAATATCAGCCCGAGCCGGTGCACCAGCAGCACGTGCCTTGGCACTAGGATTCCAAGAGGCTACGAAAGGTACCGCAACCCCTACTGCGCCCACCGCCCCGACGACGGATGTCGCACCAACAAGGAAACGTCGCCGCCCCTTGTTTACGCCATCATTACTCATTAAAGGTTCTCCCCATCGACAAAACTTCATCCGAGCGCTATTCGTCACCCGAACCATTTTTTAAATATGGTTAATCTTAAAAAAAAGCACCCACTAACACAAGAAAGGAAACCTTATAAACACTAGTGATTTAGTGGTAGAACCTTTTTATAAAACTATTTAATGTCGCAAAAAAAAACGCCCAACCTACAGCGGCCAGGCGTTTCTTTGGTTGGCCGTAGCCAAAACTCCGAGTCTTAACGCTTAGAGTATTGCGGACGCTTACGCGCTTTACGCAGACCAACTTTCTTACGCTCAACCATACGCGCATCACGGGTTACATAACCAGCAGTACGTAATGAAGCACGTAATGACTCATCATAATCCATAAGTGCACGAGTAATACCGTGACGAATTGCCCCAGCTTGACCACTTGAACCACCACCAGAAACAGTGATATTCAAATCAAACTTAGTGGCATTATCTGTTAGCTCTAGTGGTTGCATAACAATCATTTGCGCAGTTTCACGGCAAAAGTAGTCTTGCAGACTAGCACCATTAATAGAAATTTTACCGCTACCAGGCTTTAAAAACACACGAGCAGTAGAGGTTTTGCGACGGCCGGTGCCGTAGTTTTGATTAGCAGACATGACGACCTTCCGTTAAATATTCAGAGTTTGCGGTTGCTGGGCAGCGTGCGGATGTTCCGCGCCGGCGTAAACTTTCAGCTTAGCAAACATTGCACGACCTAAAGGTCCTTTAGGAAGCATACCTTTTACAGCACCCTGAATAACACGCTCAGGCGCATGGTCAATCAGCTTTTCAAAGGACATTTCTTTAATGCCGCCAGGGAAACCTGTGTGACGGTAATAAATTTTACCCTTAGCTTTGTTACCTGTTACACGTACTTTTTCAGCGTTGATGATAACTAGGTAGTCACCTGTATCAACGTGAGGCGTGTACTCAGGCTTATGCTTACCGCGTAGACGACGAGCTAACTCAGTAGCTAGACGACCTAGCGTTTTATCTGTGGCATCTACCACATACCAGTCGCGTTTTACGCTTTCTGGTTTTGCAGAAACAGTGGTTTTCATTTAACTATCTACCTTAGTAGGATCTTCACGACTTGAGGTGTCCTTAACACTTCAGATCGTACTGATCATTACCTATTTTTATTGGTTACCTAGCTAACTAGCTGATAACAAGTTGCCTTAGAAACACAACACCTTTCTAAGGAGCGCGGATTTTATACCAGTTAGCTAACTTAGTCTAGGGCTTATGCTCTCTTGCCAAATATTCATGCGACTGCATTTCCAACAAACGGCTTTTGGTGCGATCCATTTCAAAAGCCAAACTACCACCTGAATAGATGTTTTCTATACTGGCAGCTGCAGAAATAATTACTTTCACACTGCGGTCATAAAACTCATCAATTAAATTGATAAAGCGTCGAGTTTGGTCGTCTTTTTCAACACCTAATTGAGGTACATCAGATAAAAACACAGTATGAAAAATTTTAGATAACTCAATATAGTCATATTGACTTCGTGGCCCGTCACACAACTCATCAAATTCAAACCAAGCAATACCATCATGCACCCGACGGGCTAGTATCGCACGCCCATTAATCGTTATAGGCTCATTTTTCAGCCCTTCAACCCTTACCATTGCATCAAAACTTTTGTTTAAACTTTGATCCGCAGCGGCATCTAAGGGTGAGTGGTATATCTCTGCTTGAGTTAAAGTACGTAAACGGTAATCAACCCCGCTATCGACGTTAACCACTTCAGTAAAACGTTTAAGCAAATCGATGGCAGGTAAAAAACGTGAACGCTGCAAACCATTTTTATACAACTCATCAGGCACAATATTGGAAGTAGTCACCAGCACTACGCCTTCTTCAAACAAGGCTTCCATTAGGTTGCCAAGTATCATCGCATCGGTAATATCTTTTACATAAAACTCATCTAAACAAAGTACTCTAACTTCACTGGCTAGTTGTTTGGCTACTAACTTAAGTGGATTAGCCTGCCCATCGTATTTTTTTAAATCTGCATGAACCCTCTGCATAAACCGATGAAAATGATTACGCATCTTTTGCTTAAAAGGTAGGCATTCAAAGAAGGTATCAACTAAATAAGTTTTACCACGCCCTACACCGCCCCAAAAATACAGGCCTTTAATGGGTTGGCTTGTTTTCTTTTTTAGTAGCCGTGAAAAAATTCCGCTAGAGGTTGCCTGCTCAGAATTGACTAAATCATCGTGTAGCCTTTGCAGGTGCTCAACGGCAAGCTTTTGGGCAGGATCAGACTTAAAACCTTCCCGCTTAAGATCTTGTAGATAACGCTCCATGGGAGTCATGTACTTTTTACCCTTACCCTTCTAATTAAAACGGTTAACCATAAAACGGGCAGATTATACGCTAGCTAGAAGGCTCTTCCAAAGCCTGTGAGACGATTAAACCCTAGAACCTAGCTAGCAAGGCTTGACCTCTAGTCACATCTGACCGATATAATGTGCGGTAACAACTGTAGGGCGGTATTTACTCGCCACCAATTTGAGGAGCTGCACGTGAACTTTGCTGATATCCAATGGTTTTATCTTCTTACATCCTTTTTAGTTGGTGGGGCTATAGGTGCTTTGGTTTATCGTAGGATGAATACTAGTGCTGTGCAAAACACCAAAATTCGCCACCAATTAACTGAGCGGGAGCTAGAGTTAAACCAAGTCCGTGAAAGCTTAAATGATCATTTTTCACGTACAGCTAATAGCATTTCTTCGCTTAGCAAACAATTGCAAAACATGGAAAATCAACTAGCAACCGATGCAAGTCAGCTTTGCAGCGATGAAGGGATAGTTAAACGCTTAACTGGCAAATCGGAAGATCAAAAAATGCTAGATCAAGCAGCAGAACAATGGACAGCTAACGATTATCAGCCGCCTAGAGACTATGCCTCTAATAAGGAAGGCGGTACTTTATCTGAAAACTTCCAACAACCAAGCTTTGAACCGCCTAGAGATTACGCTGCAGATAAGTCCGGCGGCACACTAGCTGAAGACTTTGGCCTTAAGCCTGAAGTTTTTGAACCTAAAACAAAATAAGCTTTAACCTACCTGTGAACTTAATTATTAGCACAGGTAGGTAACCACCTTGGCTAAACAGGGTTAGGCAAATCAATAAACTCACAGTCAACCTGCCACTTGCTTGCTATCCACTCCCCTAAAGCTTTTACACCATAACGCTCTGTTGCATGATGCCCTGCGGCAAAATAATCTATACCCAACTCTTGAGCCGCATGCAGTGTTTGCTCACTCACCTCACCACTAATGTAGGCATCTACGCCTAATTCAGCAGCACGATAAATACCCCCTTCTGCTGAACCAGTACACCAAGCTAAGGTTTTAATTGGCCGCTCATGTCCGGCTAGGTGGAGTGGCTGCTGACCCAAGGTTTTTGTTAGCTGTTCAGAAAAATCTTTTGCTGCCAAGGGCTCAACCAGCTCGCCAACCAAACCTAAAGGCCAGCTAGGCGAGTCCATCACCCCCGTTACTTTCCAACCCATCACCTCGGCTAGCTGTTGGTTATTGCCTAATTTTGGGTGGGCATCTAAGGGTAGATGGTAAGCAATTAAACTTATATCGTTACGCATTAAAGTTGCTACTCGCTTACCTTTCATGCCAACAAGCGGCTGCGCTTCACCCTTCCAAAAATAACCATGGTGTACTAACAAGGCATCGGCTTTACTGGCTAGGGCTTTTTCAATTAGTGCTTGGGATGCTGTTACACCTGTTACAATTTTTTTGATTTGGCTTTTACCTTCAACTTGCAAACCATTAGGGCAATAGTCTTTAAAATCCTGTATTTGTAAATAGTTATCTAGTTCTGTAATCAGTACTTTTAATTCAACCGTCATGCCTCTTCCTCAATTACTGTTACTTGTTTTATATAAAATTTGCCCCAATTTCACTCAGCAAATCATTCATTAGTCAGGTAAAATTAGTCTACCTAAGCTTTGCTGGAGTTACTTTAATTCATGAAATTTTTAAAGCCACAACTTGTCTGGCCCTTAATCAGCGGTCTACTTTTTGCCGCTTTATTGCTACAAGCTTTTCCTAGCCTAACGGGGCAACCAGCAGTCAACCAAGCTTTAGCTGAAATTCATGCTAGCGAGCCACTGCTAGTTGCCCGCCAAGAAGGCCCAGTTTCTTATGCTTCTGCGGTACGTATGGCTGCACCTGCTGTAGTTAATATCTATACCACCAAGCTAGTAGCACAACAAACCAACCCCTTTATGAATGACCCTTTCTTTCGTCATTTTTTTGGACAAGAAAACCTACCCACTCAAAAACGTATGCAGTCTAGCCTTGGCTCAGGTGTTTTAGTGAGTAGCGAAGGTTATATTTTAACCAACCACCATGTTGTTAATAATGCCGATGAAATTCGAGTTGCGCTAAGGGATGGTAGAGAAACCTTTGCGCGTATTATTGGTAGTGACCCTGAATCAGACTTAGCTGTACTCAAAATTGAACTCGATAACCTACCCATGATTTCTCTTGCCTCTTCAGACACTTTAGAAGTAGGTGATGTAGTGCTAGCCATAGGTAATCCTTTTGGCGTGGGCCAAACAGTAACCCAAGGTATCATTAGTGCGCTAGGTCGTAATAGTTTAGGCATTAATACTTACGAAGACTTTATTCAAACCGACGCAGCAATTAACCCCGGTAATTCAGGCGGTGCTTTGGTTAATCCTTACGGTCAATTATTAGGTATTAATACAGCTATCTTTACTCGCTCAGGTGGTTCACAAGGCATCGGCTTTGCTATTCCTTCTAATCTAGCCAAACAGATCATGCTAGATTTAATTAACGAAGGCTTTGTAGTACGTGGTTGGATGGGTATTGAGGTGCAAGAGTTGACTAGTGCTTTAGCACAATCGCTTAAACTAGAGGATACTCAGGGTATTCTAGTAGCAGGGTTGTTACGGAATGGCCCGGCCGATAAAGCAGGTTTGAAACCAGGTGATGTGATCACTCACATTAACAATAGAAAGGTAGAAGGCGCTAGAGCTGCCATTAACTACATAGCAGGACTAAAACCTAACACTCAAGTTGTCTTTAACCTTAGCCGTAATGGCCGCAGTAAAGCGTTAACAGCAACCATAGGCCAGCGTCCTGCTAGCCCTCAGCGTTAAGGTCTAGTTTGCTTTAGTCTTTAATACGGTAAGCTGCTGAGCGAGCATGAGCAGTCAGGGATTCACCTTCTGCTAGCTCGTTGGCAATGCGCCCTAAGGTGGCAGCACCTTCAGGTGAGCAAAAAATAAGTGAAGAACGCTTTTGAAAATCATACACACCCAGTGGTGAAGAAAAACGCGCTGTACCTGAGGTAGGTAAAACGTGGTTGGGTCCAGCACAGTAATCACCTATTGCCTCAGCCGTGTAACGCCCCATAAAAATAGCGCCAGCATGACGAATATTAGGTAGCCAAGCCTCTGGGTCGGCAACCGATAACTCTAGGTGCTCTGGCGCAATGCGGTTAATTAGTTCAACGGCTTGTGCCTCATTTTCAACCTGAATTAGTGCACCACGATTTTCTAATGATGCCTTAATAATTTCTGCTCGTTCCATGGTGGGTAGTAGTTTACGAATACTCTTTTCCACTTTATCTAACCAAGCAGCATTCCAACTAATTAAAATAGATTGGGCATCTTCATCGTGTTCAGCTTGGGAGAATAAATCCATCGCTATCCAATCCGGATCTGTTTCTCCATCACCAACCACTAAAATCTCTGAGGGGCCAGCAATCATATCTATGCCAACCTTGCCAAATACAGCACGCTTAGCAGTGGCGACATAAATATTACCCGGACCGACTATTTTGTCGCAGGCTGGTACGGTTTCTGTACCATAAGCCAAGGCTGCAACGGCTTGCGCACCGCCTAGTGCAAATACCCTTGTTGCACCCGCCAAATAAGCTGCTCCTAACACCAAGGGGTTTAACTCACCTTTGGGCGCTGGAGCCACCATAATAATTTCTTTAACACCTGCTACTTTTGCAGGCAGCACATTCATTAAAACGGAAGAAGGGTAGGCTGCCTTACCGCCGGGCACATAAACACCAACACGGTCGAGTGGTGTTACCTGTTGGCCTAACAGGGTTCCGTCTGCTTCGGTGTAGTTCCAAGAGGGTTGTTTTTGATGTTCGTGATAGCTGGTTACACGCTTAGCCGCTACCTCTAAAGCTTCACGTCTTTTGGCAGGCAAGCTTTCATAAGCGGCTTTTAGTTGCTGCTGAGAAACTTCTAGCTGAGAAAACTCGGTTGCTGGATGCTGGTCAAACTTTTGTGTAAAGGCTAAGACAGCGGCATCACCTTTTTGACGAACCTCAGCAATAATTGTCTCTACCTGTTCTTGTACCTTGGCATTGGAAACCCCCTCCCAAGCAAGTAACTTATCTAAGGTAGTAGAAAAATCTGGATTATTTGCATTTAGTCTTCTTACAGCAAGAGTCGAACTCATTTTTAATTCCAAGCAACAAATTTGATTAGGTAGAAGTAGTTGAGCGTTTTTCAACTGCTAAACGTAAGCGATCTAGCAGCGGTTGAATTAACTGGTACTTCATTTTCATTGAAGCACGGTTAACAACCAAGCGTGAAGAAATATCAGCAATAAATTCGCGTGGCTCTAAACCATTTGCTTTTAGTGTGTTACCCGTATCAACAATATCGACGATTTCGTCAGCCAAGCCCATAATGGGCGCTAATTCCATGCCACCGTAGAGTTTAATTAAATCAACTTGAATGCCTTGTTCGGCATACCAGCGCTTAGCCGTATTCACAAATTTAGTGGCAACACGACGACGACCTTCTGGTTGTACTGAACCTTTAATGGCTGCGGTCATTAGCTTACAAGCAGCAATTTTTAAATCTAAGGGTTCATACATACCACTACCACCATGCTCTATCAGCACATCTTTACCTGATACACCTAGGTCTGCTGCACCTAGCTCAACATAGGTAGGCACATCGGTAGCACGGATAATCAGCAAACGAACACCCGGTAGGTTAGTATCAAATATTAGTTTGCGGCTTTTACTAATATCTTCTGCTGGCACTATGCCAGCATCAGCTAGAAGTGGCAGGGTATCATCTAGAATTCGCCCTTTAGAAAGGGCTAGCGTTAGACTTAGTGGCATTATTTCTCTCGTTAATCTTTTATCAGGCAGCAATACGCTTTATTTTAGCACCTAGTAACATAAGCTTTTCTTCAATACACTCATAGCCACGGTCTATATGGTAAATACGATCAACTAGCGTATCACCTTCAGCAACTAAAGCAGCAATTACCAAACTGGCCGATGCTCTTAAATCGGTGGCCATTACGGGTGCACCGGTTAGCTTGTCTACGCCACGAATAATAGCTGTATTGCCCTCAACTTGAATATCTGCACCCATACGTTGAATTTCTTGTACGTGCATAAACCGATTTTCAAAAATGGTTTCTATAACCGTACCTGTACCTTCGGCTATAGCATTTAAAGCCATAAACTGAGCTTGCATATCGGTAGGAAAGGCTGGATAGGGTGCTGTTCTAATGCTGACTGCTTTAGGGCGTTTACCCTGCATATCTAATTCTATCCAATCATCACCCGAGGTAATAACAGCGCCCGCTTCTTTCAATTTTGCTAAAACAGCATCAAGAATATCAACGCGTGTATGCTTAATTCTCACTCGACCACGGGTAGCAGCACCAGCCACTAGAAAAGTTCCCGCCTCTATACGGTCAGCAACCACGTTAAAATGACAGCCACTTAATTTATCTACGCCATCAATAATTATTGTATCTGTGCCTTCACCTGTTATTTTTGCGCCCATGGCATTTAAGAAATCTGCCAAGTCGACTACTTCTGGTTCACGTGCGGCATTTTCTAAGATGGTGCGACCTTCAGCTAGCACAGCAGCCATCATTAGGTTTTCTGTACCTGTCACTGTCACCATATCAAATAAGATGTGTGCACCTTGTAAACGCCCACTAACCTTGCCACGAATGTAGCCTTCTTCTACACGAATTTCAGCACCCATCTTTTTTAAGCCATCAAGGTGCAAATTCACTGGGCGACTTCCTATAGCACAGCCACCAGGTAAAGAAACTTCAGCCTTGCCAAAACGTGCCATTAAAGGCCCAAGCACAAGAATAGAAGCACGCATGGTTTTAACTAGTTCATAGGGTGCTACGCAGTTATCTAGGTAACTGGCGTCTAATTCAAGGGACATCTTTTCATCGACTACTGCCTGCACGCCCATACCACCTAAGAGTTCAATCATGGTAGTAATATCGTGTAAATGAGGCAGGTTTCCGATAGATACAGGCCCATCAACTAATAGACTTGCCGCTAAAATAGGCAAGGCTGAGTTTTTGGCACCTGAGATCCACACTTCGCCATCAAGGGGGTGTCCCCCAGTAATTAGTAGTTTATCCATTCTTATATTAGGGCCTTAAAATGCCTGTAAATCTTTAACTTTTGCCCATTGTTCTGGGGTGTAGGTTTTTAATGCCATGGCATGAAGCTTGTCTGTCGCAAACTCTTCACTTAATGCAGAAAAAACAAGTTGCTGCTTTTTAACAGGACTAGGCAAACTAGCAAACACTTCGCCAACAGCGATTACTTCAAAATGCCGCCCATCATCACCCTTAACTATAAACTCACACTCGGGAATACGGCTTTCTAACATTTCTTTCAAGGTCTGGGCTTGCATGGTTACTCCTTAATAAATAAACAGCAGCTGCCTAAAATATTTTTAGCTTATTAATCTTAGGCATAATAACTGAAAAGGCTGCGCTTGGGCACCTTAGCTAAGTACTTTAGTGTTAAACACCAAGGGTAGTAGGTTCTGTAAATGGCTTAATTCAGCAACTTTTTGTAACTGTAGCGGCACATCAACTAAACTGAGTTCTGCACCCAGAGCCAAGCAGCGGCGTTGCCAAGCCAGCAAGACTAGAAGTAAAGCCGAGCCACCACTGGCTTCTTTTAAAGAAACCTGTAGTTTTTTTGCTTTATCTTCTATTTTTAACGCTTCAGCTAGTTTTTCTGCAGTGGCAAATTCAACCTGGCCCACTAAAGACCAGTTGCCGCAACTTAACTGCTGCAGTTTAGCCATTATTCAACCTCACCCTTTTGTAGTTCTCCCAGGGTTTGGTCAGGTGACCAGTTAGCAATAACCAGATCAAAATCACGATTATTTTCACGCATGGCTCGATCAAATTGGCTGTTAAACGTTAACCCTAGATTAACGCCATTAACGATTAGGTTAATAATCTTCCACTCTCCCCCGCTTAAACGCAGAGTAAAAGTTAGCGGGTAGCGCTTTCCATCCTTAGCGACCACATCTAAAGCAACATTATCTTGGTCTTCAAAACGAGTCTCCCGTTCTTCTAGCTGAAGATCAAACTCTCGGTAGTCAAAATTCATCAAACCCTGTCCAAAAGTTTTTACCAGTGTTGTTTGAAAGGTAGTCGCAAATTCAGTACGTTGCGCTGGTGTGGCGGCACGAAAATAACGCCCACCCATCACTCGAGCACTGATATAGCGAAAATCAACATAAGGCTGCAAGGCGGTATCTAGCTTGTTATAAAGCTGCTGAGGATCAGTTGCATAAATTGATTTACTGCTCTCAAAAACCTCGGTTAAATCGGCAATGCCCTGCTTAACCACCTGTTGCGATGAATTACTAACTTCAGCCTGAGCTTGGCTAGTCATTAACCCAAGAAATAGCAAACTTATATAAATAATTCTAAAAGACTTCATTACTCTTCTCTAATCCTTGCTTGAGTTAGAAATAAATTGGTTAACAAGCTGCTCTAAAATAAGTGCTGACTGGGTATCTTTTAAGCTATCTCCAGCAGCAAGGTAGGTTTCATCAATACCTGGTGTTAGGCTAATGTAATTATCACCTAGCAAGCCTGCTGTTTGAATGGCAGCTGCAGTATCAGTCGTTAGTTTATTAGCTAAATTTTTATCAAGCTGTAGGGTTACACAGGCTTCAAACCACTGAAAATCTAAATCAATAGCAGCAACACGACCAACCGTGACACCTGCTAGGGTAACTCTTGATCTTGGTTTTAACCCACCTATATCGCCAAAGCAGGCTTCAACCTCAAAACCATCCTGTTCAGAAGATTGTGCTAAGCCACTCACTTTAAAAGCCAAAAATAATAAAGCGGCAAAACCCAATAGCATAAAGGCACCGACAGTCACTTCTACCCAACGTTGATTACGCATTATTTAATCCACCTACTTATAAATTACTAAACATTAGTGCAGTTAAAACAAAATCCAGTCCTAACACAGCCAAAGAAGAATAAACCACCGTTCGAGTAGTGGCACGACTGATACCTTCAGATGTTGGCACTAAATCATAGCCTTGAAACACAGCTATCCAAGTTACAACAAAAGCAAATACCAAGCTTTTAATTACCCCATTAAGCACATCTTCTCGAAAAGAAACCGATGACTGCATATTGCTCCAAAACGCACCTTCATCAACGCCCAGCCAATCAACTCCAACTAACCAGCCACCCCAAACACCCACAAAGGTAAAAATAATCGTTAATACCGGTAAGGCTACAAACCCCGCCAACAGTCTAGGTGCAATAATACGACGCAAAGGATCGACACCAATCATTTCTAAACTCGATAGCTGCTCAGTGGCTTTCATTAAACCAATTTCAGCAGTTAGTGCTGAACCTGCACGCCCTGCAAACAGCAAAGCTGCAACTACAGGTGCTAGCTCACGAGTTAAACTCAGCGCCACCATCTGCCCTAAAGCTTGTTCTGCACCAAAATCAACTAAGATGGTATAACCCTGCAAAGCTAGCACCATACCAATAAACAAGCCTGATACTAGAATAATGATTAAGGATAAAACACCCACGGAATAAACTTGCCTTAACCAGAGAGTTAAAGCTTCACTACTTTTAGGAAATCCAGCTAAAGATTGAAAAAGAAAGATACTCGACCGCCCAAGCGCAGTAGTAAGCAACAGGCCTTGACGCCCTAGACGAGCAAGCCAATCAAGCATAAGTTAAATCCTCTTGAGCAAATAAATCATCAGCAAAGCTAACCGCTGGATAATTAAAAGCAACGGGGCCATCAGGTAGCCCACCAATAAACTGACGCACTTCATCTTGCATAGACGCATCCAACTCAGCAGGTGTACCCTCTGCTATAACTTTGCCATCAGCTAAAATATAGGCGTAATCAGCAATGGAAAGCGTTTCTGCTAAATCATGCGAAACAATAACCGAAGTTAAACCCAAAGCCTGATTTAAGCGTTTAACCAACTGTACCAAAACCCCCATAGAAATAGGATCTTGCCCAGCAAAAGGCTCATCGTACATTAATAACTCAGGATCTAAGGCAACGGCTCTAGCTAAAGCCACTCGCCTAGCCATACCTCCTGAAAGCTCAGCGGGCATCAAGTTACGCGCACCCCGCAAACCTACAGCTTCAAGCTTAATTAATACCAAGTCTCTAATCATACTTTCAGGTAGGCTAGTGTGAACACGTAAGGGAAAAGCGACATTATCGAACACCGTCATATCAGTAAACAAAGCACCCGACTGAAACAGCACACCCATACGACTACGTAATTCAAATAATGCCTTGCGACCTAAGTTAGGTACTTCTTGACCAAAAACCTCAACAGAGCCGCTAGCAGGCTGCAACTGCCCTCCTATAAGGTGCAGCAGGGTTGTTTTACCCGTACCACTAGGCCCTAAAATAGCCGTTATCTTGCCTTTGCGTAAACTAAGGTTAACACCAGAAAATATCGCCTTATCACCACGACTAAAATGCAGGTTATTAACTTTAACCAGATCATCTTGCATTAAACTCTCCAGCCGGAAGTCATAGAAGTAAGCTTCAAAAAAGCTATAATGCTAAAGCTAGCCACCCATATTCACCAGTGCAAATACCCGCGGACACTCAGTTACTTATGGTCACTACCGATTACCTTGAATCAGCCCACCGTACACTTAAGTTAGAAATAGAGGCATTGCAAGAAATTTCATCTCAATTAGACCAAAGCTTTATTGCAGCTTGCGAGCTTATTTTAAGCTGCAAAGGTCGCGTTATAGTTACTGGCATGGGCAAATCTGGCCATATAGGCCATAAAATTGCTGCTACCTTAGCCAGTACTGGAACCCCATCTTTTTTTATGCACCCAGGTGAAGCCAGTCATGGTGACTTAGGGATGGTGACCCGTAGCGACCTAGTTTTAGCCTTATCTAATTCAGGTGAGACTAACGAAGTAACCTCTTTACTGCCACTACTAAAACGCTTAGGCATTCCCATTATAGGTCTAACGGGTGCACCCAGCTCTACTCTAGCACAAGAAGCTAATATACATCTTAACGCAACTATTAGCCGTGAAGCCTGTCCTTTAAATTTAGCACCAACTTCTAGCACAACGGCCGCCCTAGTTTTAGGCGATGCTTTGGCTATAGCACTTCTACAAGCCAGAGGTTTTGGTCCAGATGATTTTGCCCTCTCTCACCCAGGCGGTAGCTTAGGTCGTAAACTACTTTTACGTGTTAGCGATATCATGCACACAGGTGATGCGCTACCTAAAGTACTCGATACCGCTAGCTTACGAGAAGCCCTCCTAGAAATGACTCAAAAAGGCCTAGGCTTTACCTGCATTGTAGACACACAACACAATTTACTTGGTGTCTACACCGACGGTGATTTGCGCCGCACCCTAGATAAAAACCTTGATTTACGTGATATAAAAGTTGCCGATGTCATGACTCAAGGCAGCAAGCAGATCCAAGCCGATCTACTCGCAGCCGAAGCAGTTCTTTTAATGGAAGAGAATAAAATTAGCGCCCTACCCGTTATAGATAAAGACTTGCGAGTAATTGGAGCATTAAACATGCATGATTTACTTAAGGCTGGAGTGATTTAATTTTTAGCTAATCTGCTATAGTAGCTGCCCTAGTAGAAACAGTCATTTTTATACCCCTTGTTAGTGAGCCACCATGGAAATCACCGAAAACTTATTAGAAAAACTTCGCCCTATACGCTTAATGGTTTTAGATGTAGATGGCGTGCTAACCGATGGCAGCCTTTTTTTTCATGCACAAGGCGGCGAAGAAAGTAAGGCTTTTAATACCCAAGATGGCCAAGGTATAAAACTGTTGCAAGCCAGCGGCGTACAGGTTGCAATAATTACAGGGCGTATTTCTAAAGTAGTTAGCCTGCGTGCAGAAGCATTAAAAATTGAGCAGGTATTACAAGGCCGTGAAGATAAAATTACTGCGCTTGGCGAAATAGTAAATGAACTCGGCTTAGACTGGTCTCAAGTTGGCTATTGTGGCGATGATTTACCCGACCTAGCCGCAATACGCAAAGCTGGTTTTGGTGCCAGTGTTGCCAATGCCCCCAGCTATATACAACAGTACAGCGACTTCACCACCCAGCGAGAAGGTGGTAAAGGCGCCGTTAGAGAAATAACCGACTTAATTATGCAGGCACAGGGCACATGGCAAGACTGCATCAACCACTACCTCTACAACCTACGTGCTCATTAACTAGCCAATGAGTAGGTTTCCATCCTTACGCAAACTAGGCGCCCTCTTAGCGCTCATTGCACTCGGCATTCTAGTGGTAGGCATACAAGATTTAAGCCTACCACCACCTCATGCTAGCCTGCCGGAACAATACGGTGAACCAGACTACTATGTTGAAGCCGCTCGCTTAACTCGCTTTAATGCCGAAGGTAAACGCCTACAAACCCTCAATTCAGTTCAAGCAACCCATTACCCAGAAAAAGACCTAACCCTATTTGAAAGCCCTTTAATGCACCATTACAGTGAACAAGGGCAGGTATGGCGAGTGGTTGCTAAGCGGGCTGAAAACTTAGCCAAGAAAGACATCTATCTTGAAGAAGAAGTCATTATTACCCCGTTAAATCCAGATTCTACCTACCTACCCGAGTTTTTTACTGATCGTCTATGGGTAGACACACAAACCAACATTGCTCACACAAAAGACCCTGTTAGCTTTATAAGCCCTAGCGGTAAAACCACAGGCAAAGGACTGCAGCTAAACATGGATACTGGGCTAGCAGAAATACTTCAAGAAGTTCAAGGCAGTTACCTACCCTCACCAGCCATACAGGGCACTGAACCATGACAAAACCTGCTTATCAAGCTAGCAAAGTTACTTCCTTCTTACTGTTAGCCCTAGCTTTTATTGTTACTGAAGCTAAAGCCTTACCAGAAGATCGGGAGCTACCCCTGCAAGTTAAAGCCCAAAGCATGCAATGGAATAACCAACAGCAACAAGCAACTTATCAAGGCGATGTTGAAGTGCATCAAGGCGAGCTAGTCATAGAAGCAGCCAACTTAAAAATACTACGTACAACCACTGGCGAACTAAAACAGGCTGTTGCAACAACGCCCAAAGGCCAAGCCTATATGCGTGATCTGCCAGACCCAATAAAACCAGAAGTTGAGGCTTGGGGAGAGGTTATTGATTACCTGCCTTCGCAAGATTTAGTTATTTTAACCGGCAAAGCACGGCTTATTCAGGGTGCCGACAGTTTTACTGGCCACCAACTCACTTACAACCTAATAACCCAAGACATTCAAGCCGAACAAAAATCATCCAGTGATGCAAGGGTTGAAGTCATTTTAACACCCGCTCCTAAAGGAGCAGACAAATGAGTAAGTGCTTACAAGCCAATAACTTGCAAAAAAGTTATAAAGGACGCAAGGTAGTTAAAGACATCAGCTTAACCATTAACCAAGGTGAAATAGTCGGTTTACTTGGTCCTAATGGCGCAGGTAAGACCACCTCTTTTTATATGGTGGTTGGTTTAGTTAAAGCTGATGCTGGTAGTATTTTTTTAGATGGCAAAGATATTACCAAACTACCCATGCATGGCCGTGCTAGAGCAGGGTTAGGCTATCTACCACAAGAAGCCTCAGTTTTTCGTAAACTTAGCGTAGAAAATAACCTTATGGCTATTTTAGAACTACGCAAAGAGCTCAGTAAAACACAGCGAACAGAGCTACTTGAAGAATTATTAAACGAGTTTTCAATTACGCACATACGCAAAAGCAAGGGAATGAGCCTCTCAGGTGGTGAAAGACGCAGAGTAGAAATTGCAAGAGCCTTGGCGACTGAGCCAGACTTTATCCTATTAGACGAACCCTTTGCAGGCGTCGACCCTATTTCAGTTGCAGAAATTATGGGGATTATTCGTCAGTTACAAAAAAGAAATATCGGTGTACTAATTACCGACCACAATGTCCGTGAAACCTTAGAAATTTGTGAAAGAGCTTACATAGTGAGCGATGGTGCAATTATTGCTCAAGGTAACGCAGAACAAATTTTAGCTAATGCAGACGTTAGAAGGGTTTACCTCGGTGAACAATTTAAGATATAACCTCTCCTAAATACTGGCATAAAACTTGCTTTCTTAGATCGCATCAATGGGCTAAATTCTTATGTCTATGAAACCCAGCCTAGGGCTGAACGTCTCACAGAACCTAGTAATAACACCACAGCTGCAACAGGCTATTTACCTGTTACAGCTTTCTACGCTTGATTTACAACAAGAGATACAGCAAGCCCTAGAAGCAAACCCGCTACTTGAACTAGAAGAAAATGAAGAAGAACCCCAAGTAGCGACAGACCCCTTTGATACCGCAACACGTGAAGCTCAAAAGGCAGATGCACAGCAAGAAGCAACACCCACAGAAATGAGCCAGTGGGAAGAAAAAAACCTGCCAGAAGAACTAGCCGTTGATACAGGCTGGGATGATGTTTATAGCCAAGACTACAGCCCCAGCTCTAGTAGCGGAGGCAGTGTAGAAGATTACGAAGACTATGCACGCGATACAGCAGTAACAACGCTTTCAGATCATCTACTCTGGCAGCTTAACCTAAACATTCACAACCCCACCGATCACTTAATTGGTGAAGCCTTAATTGATAGCATTAACGCGGAAGGCTACTTGCGTGATGATTTAGATGCCATAACAGAAGGCCTCAAAAAACAAAATAGCCAGCTAGCAGAACTCACCACCGCAGAAGTTCACTCGGTTTTAAAACTGATTCAACGCTTCGACCCACCCGGTGTCGGCGCCAGAGACTTAAAAGAGTGCCTAGCTTTACAGTTAGAGCAGCTAGCAGTTGAAACACCCTATTTGAACCCAGCAAAAAAACTGGTAGACCAATATTTAGAAGTTCTAGCTGCACGAGACTACCGTTTTTTAATGCGCCGTTTAAAGCTAGCCAATGAAGACGAGTTACACCAAGTAATTACGCTAATTCAACAGCTTAACCCACGCCCAGGGAACAGCATAGAAAGTGAAGCATCTAGCTATATTATTCCCGATCTACTCCTAACACGTACAACCAATGGCTGGCGAGTAGAACTCAACCCAGAAAGCCAGCCTAAACTACGAGTACAAGCCAACTACCACGACTTAATTAACCGAGCAGATTCAACCGCTACCAAAGATTACCTTAAAGGCCACCACCGCGATGCGCAATGGCTAATTAAAAGCCTGCAAAGCCGCAGTGAAACCCTGCTTAAAGTGGGCAGTAAAATTGTTGAGCGCCAACAAGAATTCCTAGAAAAAGGTGATGAGTTTATGGTGCCTATGGTTTTAGCTGATATTGCGGATGCCATAGATATGCACGAATCAACAGTGTCACGCGCAACCACCCAAAAATACATCCATACCCCAAGGGGTATTTATGAATTGAAGTATTTTTTCTCTAGCCATGTTGCTACTAGCGAAGGGGGTGAAGCTTCTTCAACAGCCATACGCGCCATGTTAAAAAAACTCATTGCCGATGAACCACCAAGAAAACCACTATCCGATAGCAAACTAGCTGATCTACTAGCAGAAAGCGGAATACAAATTGCTCGGCGTACCGTTGCCAAGTACCGCGAAGCCATGAGTATTCCACCTTCCAGCGAAAGAAAGCGCCTTCGCTAATGATAGAATGTCAAGTGTTATTTTGCTACAAACACCCCTTATCAGGGGTTTGCTTTACGATAAAAAACGTTACAATGAATTTGTAATATCTCAATTCCAAGGAGTGCAACATGCAAATAAACATTACGGGTCACCACGTTGAATTAACTCCAGCACTGCGTGAGTTTGTAGAAAACAAATTCGCCAAGTTAGAGCGTTTCTTTGATCAAATCATCAGCATTCAAGTTACCCTAACAGTCGATAAACTGCGCCAAATTGCTGAATCAGATATCAAAGTTGCTGGCAGCGATATTCACGCCTCGTCTGAAAGTGAAGACATGTATGCCTCCATTGACCAACTTATGGACAAGTTAGAGCGTCAATTGATTAAACATAAAGAAAAGAATCAGGCTCGCCAACAAGGCGCCACTCACTGAACGGTCATACCTGTCCAACATGCAGATTAACGAAATTCTGACCCTTGAGCGCACCTTATTTGGTGTGCCTGGGGGCAGCAAAAAACGTGTACTTGAGTACTTCAGTAGGTTCATATCCCAACAAAATCCTCAGCTAGATGCTGAGGAAATTTTTTCTAGGCTCATTGCAAGAGAGCGCTTGGGCAGTACCGGTATAGGCGATGGTGTAGCACTACCTCATTGCCGCAGCAGCCAGTGCACTGAAGCTATTGGCACTTTTATACGTCTAAGAGATAAAATTGACTTTGATGCCATTGATGGACAACCCGTAGATCTAATCTTTTTACTTCTAGTACCAGAAGAAGCCAATGAAGCCCATCTGCAAACTCTTGCTTTACTAGCCGAGCGTTTTTCAGATGAAGAACTACGCAAAGAATTACGTAAAACCGACCAACCTGAGCTGCTCTATCAACTCATTAGCACCCCAACCAATGCTTGACCCCAAGGTAAGCAAAGAGGTCTGTATGCAACTTGTCATTATTAGTGGACGCTCTGGATCCGGCAAAAGTGCAGCACTTCATGCACTTGAAGATTTAGGTTATTACGCTATAGACAACCTACCAGCGGGGTTACTTATTCCCCTAGCGCAACAGGCAGCAATACAAAACAACCTTAGTCGAGTTGCAGTAAGTATTGACGCACGCAACCTATCGCACGATTTAAACCACTTCCCTACCATTATGCAGGAACTCATTGCTGAAGGGGTTGAAGTGCTCGTGGTTTATCTCAATGCCAGTGCTAAAACACTGATGGAGCGTTTTTCCGCTACGCGAAGACGCCACCCTTTAACACGTCACGGTGGACTATCTTTAAGCGAAGCCATAGAAGAAGAGCAAGCTTTACTTAACCCCTTAGCTAACCTTGCACAACTCAACCTAGACACCACGCGTCTTTCTGTACATGAGTTGCGCGATACCATAGCGACACAGGTTGCACGCAAACCCCAACAAGCACCTACCCTATTATTTCAATCTTTTGGCTTTAAAAAAGGTGTACCCCTTGATGCAGACCTAATTTATGATGTGCGCTGCCTCCCCAACCCTTTTTGGGATATCAGCCTAAGAGAAAAATCAGGTCAAGATCAGGCAGTTATCGACTTTCTAAGTGCACACCCCCTACCTCAAAAAATGTTTCAGGATATCAGTAACTTTATAGAGAGCTGGTTACCTCATTACATAAAAAGTAATCGCAGCTACATTACTGTAGCCATAGGCTGTACAGGTGGACACCACCGCTCTGTATTTCTTGCCGAGCGCTTAGGTAAGCACTTTATGCAACAGCAGCCAGATGTACAAATTCGCCATAGAGATTTAAATGCAGGAAAAGAAAGTCACCCTAATTAATAAGCGCGGCTTACACGCTAGGGCTGCAACACGTCTAGTCCAAACCAGCCAACAGTTCCAAGCTCAAACTGAAGTTTGCCTGAATGAGCGCACCGCCAATGCACGCAATATTATGCAATTACTTATGCTTGCCGCCCCTTGTGGCACTGAGTTAATTTTGCGTGCTGAAGGTGAAGATGAACACCAAGCCTTAGCAGCTTTAGAGGCTTTGGTACTTAACCGTTTTGATGAAGAAGACTAAAGCCATGTACGACTACGACGCAGAAGATGAGCAGGACCTACCACCAAGCAAGAGTGAACTTAAGCGACAGATGTTGGCTTTGCAAGAGTTAGGAAAAAAACTATTAGATCTGACTGCTACTCAGTTAAAAACACTTAACCTTGATGAAGAGTTGCTTGATGCTTTGGCCGAGCATAAGCGCATTAAGTCACATGAAGCACGGCGGCGTCAGTTGCAGCGTATAGGTAAGCTGATGCGTAGCCGCGACAGCGAAAGTATTCAGACTGCTATGGATATTTATGATTCTAGCTCTAGCGCCCATGCGCAGCATTTCCAAAACCTTGAGTATTGGCGTGATAGGTTAATTGCCGAAGATACTGCTTTGGCTGAATTTGTAGAGCTTTGGCCTGAATGTGAAGTACAGCTAGTACGCCAGCTTATTCGTAATACACGCCAAGAAATAGCGGCAGAAAAACCACCAGCCAATTCACGTAAACTTTTTCGTTACCTACGCAAACTCGCTGACCCTAAATAGCCTTCCTTTATACTCTAAGTCAGGTAAGGTTTGGTGGCACTCCAAGCCTAGCAACTGTTTTCGTCAGGCCGTTCAAGCACATCTGACCGCCAAGGATGGCGGAAATGCAGTTTTTGCAGGAGCATAAAACTGCCCTGTAAGCTCTGGCTGCCACATCCGACCACCAAGGAGGGTGGAAGTGCATTTACTGCAAGGAGCAAGTAAATGCCATGTGGCAGACAGCCTGAAATACCACCAGACTGCTCGCCCTTTAGTTAACTGCCAACTTCTGACTAAAAAGTATCACTCGGTATTTTCACCCAGCCTTCCATAATGACACGCGCACTACGGCTCATAATGGCTTTTTCTGCTTTCCATTCGCCTTCCACTAATTTAGCGGCTGCGCCTACTTTTAGTGTGCCAGAAGCATGCCCAAAAGTTAGTGTAGTACGTTCGCCACCACCAGCTGCCAGGTTCACTAGCGTGCCCGGTACTGCAGCGGCTGTTGCTATGGCAACCGAAGCCGTACCCATCATAGCGTGGTGCAGTTTACCCATAGAAAGCGCACGTACACAGATATCAATTTCCTCAGCTTTTAGTTCACGACCGCTAGAAGTGGTATAACCCTGTGCCGGAGCAATAAAGGCAACTTTAGGCGTGTGTTGGCGTGCTGCGGCTTCGCTCACGTCTTTAATTAAACCCATTTTAACCGCGCCATGTGCCCGCACGGTTTCAAACCAAGCCAACTTGTCAGCATCACCATTAATGTCTTTTTGCAGTTCCGTGGCTGTATAACCAATATCTGCTGCATTTAAAAAGATGGTTGGAATACCTGCATTAATAAAGGTGGCTTTAAAGGTTCCAATACCAGGCACTTCTAAATCATCAACCAAATTGCCGGTAGGGAACATAGAACCTTCGCCATCGGCTGGGTCTAGAAATTCAATAATCACTTCGGCAGCAGGAAAAGCCACACCATCTAACACAAAATCACCCAACTCTTGTACTTCACCATCTTGCATAGGCACATGAGCAATTATGGTTTTTTGAATGTTTTTCTGCCAAATACGAACAATGCAAACGCCGTTATCTGGTACTCGGCTTTTATCCACCAAACCGTTAGTAATCGCAAATGCACCCACTGCACCCGTTAGGTTACCGCAGTTACCCGACCAATCTACAAAAGCTTTATCAATCGCTACCTGACCAAATAAATAATCAACATCGTGGTCTGGCTGGCTGCTTTTATCTAAAATAACCGTTTTAGAGGTACTGGAAGTTGCTGCACCCATACCATCTATTTGTTGGCCGTAAGGGTCTGGACTACCAATTACGCGTAGTAAAATTTTATCGCGTGCTTCGCCAGGTACTTGGGCAGCTTCGGGTAGGTCGCTTAATTTAAAAAATACACCCTTAGAAGTACCACCACGCATATAAGTGGCAGGAATTTTAATCTGTTTAACTGGGTTACTAGATTGACTCATAAATCACCTCAAAAAAACTGGCTTAGAAATAAAAAAGGCAGGCACTAAGCCTGCCTTTATCGACATTCATTAACTAATCAGCATTTAAGCTTCGGTCGCTAAAAAGTCTTGTGCAAAACGTTGTAGAACACCGCCAGCTTTATAAACGCTAACTTCAGTGGCTGTATCTAAACGGCAATGCATAGGTACTTTCACCTGCTCACCATTTTTACGATTAATCACTAAAGTCATCATACCACGCGCTTTTAGCTCGCCTTCAACGTCGTAGGTTTCAGTACCGTCTAGGCCTAAAGTTTTGCGTGTTGTGCCTTCTTCAAACTGCAAAGGTAAAACACCCATACCTATTAGGTTAGTGCGGTGAATACGCTCAAACCCTTCTGCTGCGATAACTTCAACACCGGCTAGGCGAACACCTTTGGCAGCCCAGTCACGTGAAGAACCCTGACCATAGTCAGCACCTGCCACAATAATCAGCGGCTGCTTGCGTTCCATGTAGGTTTCAATGGCTTCCCACATACGCATCACTTTGCCTTCTGGCTCAACTCGCGCTAGCGAGCCCTGCTTAACTTCGCCATCCACTATCGCCATTTCGTTAATCAGCTTAGGGTTAGCAAAGGTGGCACGCTGGGCGGTTAAGTGGTCGCCACGGTGCGTTGCGTAGGAGTTAAAGTCTTCCTCTGGTACGCCCATCTTGTGCAGGTATTCACCAGCGGCTGAATCCATCATAATCGCGTTAGAAGGCGATAGGTGGTCAGTAGTGATGTTGTCTGGTAGAAGCGCTAAAGGACGCATACCCTTCATGGTGCGCTCGCCTGCCAAAGCACCTTCCCAATAAGGGGGGCGACGAATATAAGTAGATTTTGGACGCCAGTCATAAAGTGGGCTAATCGCCGCCACGCCTTTATCTAAGTCAAACATCGGAATGTAAACTTCATTAAACTGCTCAGGTTTAACACTGGATTTAACCAAAGCATCAATTTCTTCATCCGAAGGCCAGATATCTTTTAGGGTAATCGGGTTACCGTCTTTGTCCGTACCTAGTGCGTCTTTTTCAATATCAAAACGAATGGTACCGGCAATGGCGTAAGCAACCACTAGCGGTGGCGAAGCTAGGAAAGCTTGCTTAGCGTAGGGGTGAATACGGCCATCAAAGTTACGGTTACCTGAAAGCACTGCCGTGGCATACAGGTCACGGTCAATAATTTCTTGCTGAATCACTGGGTCTAAAGCACCGGACATACCGTTACAAGTCGTACAAGCGTAACCCACTATGCCAAAACCTAACTGTTCTAGTTCGGTCATTAGGTTGGCTTCTTCTAGGTACAAGCGTGCTACTTTAGAACCGGGCGCAAAAGAAGACTTAACCCAAGGCTTGCGTGTTAAACCTAGCTCGTTAGCTTTTTTAGCAATTAAGCCAGCCGCCACTACGTTGCGTGGGTTAGAGGTATTAGTACAGCTAGTAATCGCCGCAATAATTACCGCACCATCGGGCATTAAGCCTTCTTCTTTTTCCCAAGCACCAGCAATGCCTTTGCTTGCTAAATCAGTTGTAGAAACGCGTGCATGAGGGTTAGAAGGGCCTGCCATGGTACGAACAACGCTAGACAGATCAAACTTCAACACACGAGGGTAAACAACCTCTTTTAAGCTGTCTGCCCAAAGGCCGGTCGTTTTAGCGTAGTTTTCAACCAAAGCAATTTGCTCAGGCTCACGACCGGTTAGTTTTAGGTAATCAATGGTTTGCTGGTCAATGTAGAACATGCCAGCCGTTGCACCGTATTCAGGGGTCATATTAGAAATGGTTGCACGGTCACCAATAGTTAAACTATCAGCACCTTCACCAAAGAATTCTAAGTAAGCACCCACTACCCGCTCTTTACGCAAGAACTCTGTAATGGCTAAAACGATATCCGTTGCAGTAATGCCAGGCTGACGCTTACCCACTAGCTCTACACCCACAATATCGGGTAGGCGCATCATAGAAGGTAAACCAAGCATCACGGTTTCAGCTTCCAAACCACCCACACCTATGGCTAAAACACCCAGCGCATCTACGTGAGGCGTGTGCGAGTCTGTACCTACGCAGGTATCAGGGAAGGCAATGCCATCACGCGCTTGAATAACCGGCGACATCTTCTCTAGGTTAATCTGGTGCATGATGCCGTTACCGGCAGGAATCACATCTACGTTTTCAAAGGCTGTTTTAGTCCACTCAATAAAGTGGAAACGGTCTTCGTTACGACGGTCTTCAATGGCACGGTTTTTTTCAAAAGCATCAGGATCAAAACCTGCCGCTTCAACAGCCAAAGAGTGGTCAACAATCAGCTGAGTAGGGACGACTGGGTTCACCTTGGC
Organism: Marinospirillum minutulum DSM 6287; assembly: GCF_000422325.1. Lineage (GTDB taxonomy): Bacteria > Pseudomonadota > Gammaproteobacteria > Pseudomonadales > Halomonadaceae > Marinospirillum > Marinospirillum minutulum. The sequence goes on along the minus strand of NZ_KE383818.1, from coordinate 439,024 downwards.
AGGATCACCGCCCATATCAGCAATGGCATCACGCAAGCCAGCCAAATCAACCAAAGCGGTTTGGCCAAGAATGTCGTGACACACGACACGGGCTGGGTACCAGGGAAAGTCAAAATCTTGTTTGCGTTCAATCAACTGGTTTAAAGAAGCCGTTAAATCTTCAGGGTCACAACGGCGCACTAGCTGTTCAGCTAGGATGCGTGAAGTGTAAGGAAGGGTGGCATAGGAACCTGGCTTAATCGCTTCAACAGCTGCTTGGGTGTCGAAGTAATCTAGTTTAGTACCAGGTAGGGGCTTACGGTATTCAGTGTTGTTCATCTGAGTAACCCTCAATAGGTAGCTTAAAATAAAGAAAGTCAGCCCCGAAGGGCTGACTTAGTAAACACAGAGCTTAGTCGCGCTCGCTAATCGGTGTTACTTCACGTGGTTCTGGACCGGTGTAATCCGCACTGGGGCGAATAATGCGGTTGTTAGCACGCTGCTCAAATACGTGAGCTGCCCAACCCGTTAAGCGTGAGCAAACAAAGATAGGTGTGAATAACTTAGTGGGAATGCCCATAAAGTGATAAGCACTGGCATGGAAGAAGTCAGCATTACAGAACAATTTCTTTTCACGCCACATAACTTCTTCAACTTTGGCTGATACAGGGTAAAGAACCGTATCGCCAACGTCTTTAGACAGTTTTTCAGACCACTCTTTAATAATGGCATTACGTGGGTCAGAGGTGCGATAAATAGCATGGCCAAAGCCCATGATTTTATCTTTACGCTCTAGCATACCCATAATTTCTTTTTCAGCTTCTTCTGGCGATTTCCAGTTCTCAATCATATCCATAGCGGCTTCGTTAGCACCACCATGTAAAGGACCACGTAAAGAACCGATAGCACCAGTAATACAGCTGTGCAAATCAGAAAGTGTAGAAGCACACACACGTGCGGTAAAGGTTGAAGCGTTAAACTCATGCTCAGCATAAAGAATTAACGACGCTTGCATAACCTGAACGTGTAAGTCCGATGGCTTTTTATCGTGCAGAGTCCACAAGAACTGTTCTGCAAGGGTGTCAGCATCGGTATTTTCATTAATGCGCTTACCGTTATGGCTGAAGTTATACCAGTAGTTAATTAAACCAGGGAACACAGCTAGCAAGCGATCAGTTACTTCTTGCTGTTCATCAAAACTCTTTTCAGTTTCTAGGTTACCTAGCATAGAACAACCGGTACGCATCACATCCATAGGGTGAGCGTCAGCAGGAATGCGCTCTAAAACATCTTTCAGTGCTTGTGGTAAATCACGCAAGCCTTTCAACTTAGTTTTATAAGCATCTAGTTCAGCTTGGTTAGGTAGCTTGCCTTTTAAAAGCAGGTAAGCAACTTCTTCAAAGGTTGCGTTTGCAGATAAATCTTTAACATCGTAACCACGGTAGGTTAAACCAGAACCCGTTTGACCTACTGTACAAAGTGCAGTTTCACCAGCAGACTGACCACGTAGGCCCGCACCGGATAGTTTTTTTGCTTCAGCCATAGTCTTTTCTCCTCAATCAAAAAAGTGCTTACTTGTTTTTACCTTCAGCAAATAGCTGGTCTAGCTTCTGCTCAAAATCGTGGTAGTTAAGGAAATCGTAGAGTTCCATACGTGTTTGCATAGTATCAACTACTGCCTTCTGGTCACCATCATCTAATAGGTGTTGGTACACATTCAATGCAGCCTTGTTAGCAGCACGGAAAGCAGATAAAGGATAAAGAACCATGGTTGCGCCATTAGCCGCTAGTTCTTTAGTGTTGAATAAAGGTGTTGCACCAAATTCAGTAATGTTGGCTAGTAGGTGACCGCCATTAATACCTTTAGAGAAGGCTTGGTAATCTTCTAAGGTGTGAACTGCTTCAGCAAAAATACCGTCAGCACCCGCTTCTAAACAGGCTTGTGCACGCTCAACAGCAGCATCCAAACCTTCCATTTGGAAAGCATCAGTACGGGCAATAATAAAGAAGTCATCATCGGTACGTGCATCAACGGCCGCTTTAACACGGTCAGCCATTTCTTGAAGTGAAACAATTTCTTTGTTAGGACGGTGACCACAACGTTTCTGCGCTACTTGGTCTTCCAAGTGAACAGCCGCAGCACCGGCTTTTTCCATTTGTTGAATGGCACGACCGATATTAAAAGCACCACCCCAACCTGTGTCGATATCAACCAACAAAGGGGTTTCTACAGCGCTGGTAATACGACGCACATCTTCTAACACATCATTCAAACTGGTCATACCCAAGTCAGGCAAACCGTAAGAAGCGTTAGCAACACCACCACCGGATAAATAAACAGCTTGGTGACCAACACGCTCAGCCATCATGGCGTGGTAAGCATTCACTGCACCAACAATCTGTAAAGGATTGTTTTCGGCAAGGGCTTTGCGGAAACGACCGCCTGGGGTTAATCTTTTAGTCATTTTGGTTTTCCTCGGTTATCAATTTTGGGCTAATAAACTGTTCTTTTGTTTGGTTTCAGCTTCATGAAAACGCTGCTCTACGTTGTTTCTAGAGGCACGAATGTGTCGGCGCATCAGCATTTCAGCAAGCTCTTCATCACGTTGTTCTATGGCATCAACTATGCGGTAATGTTCAGTAAATGCACGTTGCGGACGACCACTGGTAGCACTAAAACGGTAACGGTACATACGTACTAGGTAATAAAGTTCGCCACAGAGTAGCTCCATGAGTTTTTTATTACCGCTACCCTGTACTAAACGGTAGTGAAAATCTAAATCGCCTTCTTTTTGGTAATAGGCAATATTCTCTTGTAGCTCAGCCTGCTCTTCATGCTTTTGTAATAAAGCTTTTAAACTGTCTATTTCAGTTTGTGGCATTTGCCTTGCTGCTAAACGGCAAGCCATACCCTCCATCGCTTCACGCACTTCATAAAGCTCTAATAGTTCGGCAATGGTTAAGGAAACCACTCGCGCTCCAACATGAGGAATACGCGTAACTAAATGGCGACCTTCTAAACGGCGCATGGCTTCTCTTAAAGGACCACGTGAAATGCCATATTGTTTAGCTAAACCTGGCTCAGTAATTTTAGTGCCCGGAGCAATACTGCCTGTGACTATGGCTTCTTGAATATCCTCAAACACACGATCAGCTAAGGTTTGCCCATCGGCTGATTCAACTGACCAGCGCTGCTCATTCTCAGCAGAATCGTTTATGATTAAAGGTTGTGGGTTAAGGCGCATTTATACAATTGTCGACAATTTATGAATTAAGCAACACTGTAGACAACCCTTGAGATTAGGTCAACTAAAACCTTAGTCTAAAATGCCTAATAAATTCTTAACCCACTGTTTTTACTGAAATTTTATTATAGAAAATAACTTTACAAACCAACACTTAGCACAAGGTGTCAACAACTTGGCTTCAATCAAGGCGCTTCGCCTACCTCTAGCTACCGCTACTCAACTGCTTTTAACCATTAAGCACCTAAGCTGGCCCTGTTTATTAGATAGCGGCGCACCCGCTGAAATGGCTGGACGTTTTTCTATTGCTGTTGCTTCACCCACTAAACAGCTAGAGGTGAATAATCGCCAAGACCTAGCTAAATTAGAACAGCTTAGGCAGGTGGATAAAACACACCCATCAACTGACACCTTTAATCACCTGCCTTTTATTGGTGGTTGGCTAGGTTACTGGAGCTACGATGCAGGCAGGTTATTTGAAGCCTTGCCCCAACAGGCAGCACCAACTATAGCACTGCCGTTAATTCGTATGGGCTACTATGAATGGGCCTTAGTTACTGACCATCAACTAGAACAAACTTGGCTAGTGGGCGAATACACTAAGCAACTTGCAAGGGAGTTAAGCCAACGCCTTAACCAAGTGATAAATCAAACAACTCAAAACACTCCGCCGCCAGCAAACTTTAAATTAACCCAACCTTTTGTCAGCAATTTAAGTACTAGCCAATACCTTAGTCGCTTTAATCAAGTTCAAGACTTCTTGCATAGCGGTGATACCTACCAGGTAAACTTAGCTCAGTGCTTTACCGCCAGCTACCAAGGAAACCTTTACCAAGCTTGGCAAGCCTTGCGTGAACAAATTGCTGCACCCTTTTCTGCTTTTATGGATTTTGGTGATGCTACTATTTTATCTTTATCACCAGAAAGGTTTTTACAAGCAACGGCTAAAGGTGAAGTAGAAACCAAACCCATTAAAGGCACTCGCCCTAGAGGGAAAACTCAGCAAGAAGATCAACAACAGGCTGAAGCGCTGCTTAACAGCAAGAAAGACCAAGCTGAAAACCTAATGATAGTTGATTTGTTAAGGAATGATTTGGGGCGGGTTTGTCAGCCAGGTAGCATTCAAGTACCCAACTTGTTTACGCTAGAAAGCTACACCAATGTTCATCATTTAGTTAGCCGCATTACAGGGCAACTTGCCAAAGGAAAAGACAGCCTAGATTTATTAAAAGCCAGTTTTCCAGGTGGCTCCATTACTGGCGCACCTAAGCTACGTGCCATGCAAATTATTGATCAACTCGAACCCTGCCAGCGCAGTGTTTATTGTGGGTCTATCGGTTATTTTGATAGGCGTGGTGGCATCGATTTTAATATAGCCATACGCACTTTTATTGCTTACCAAGGCCAGCTACACATTTCTGCTGGTGGAGGATTAGTAGCAGACTCTAAAGCCTCTCAAGAATACCAAGAAACACTCGATAAAGTGTCTCGCTTGATTCGCTGTTTAGAACCTAACTTTACTGGAAAGGCTAAGGACTAGTAGCTACTTAGTTGCTTCTGCTGGTGCCAATCTGCAGTATAGTCACGCTCATACCAATCTTGCAGCCGGTCTATTTCATAAAAAAGCTGCTCTAAACTACTAGCAACCAATCGCTGTTGGCCTGCTTTTAACTGGGTTTCTAAGGCCTCAGTGGTTTGGGCTAAATCTGGTACACCACAATAACGGCTTGCCCCATGCAAACGGTGTACTGCTTCTAATAAAGCCTTATCATCCTGATTTTTTAAAGCCAACTCTAAGCTATCTCTACTTTCATTAAGACTAACCAAAAGCAAATCTAACAATTCATCTGCTACCTCCGCTTTACCTATCGCCAGTTTTATACCCATCTCATGATCAACTGGGCAGCTTTGCCAAGATTCTTCGCTGTGACTAATTTCAGGTATTAACCCCTGCGTTTGTTCTACCGAAAAACGGCTACCTAACCAACGCTGCAATAAGTCGGTTAATAGCTTTTCATTAATAGGCTTAATTAGCACATCGTTAATACCCGCTTGCAACCAAGCAGAGCGTTCTTCAGCTGCAGCATGAGCTGTAGTGGCAACTATGGGTAGAGTGCGGTACTGATGCCCTAAAGCACGAATTTGCTGGGTTGCTTCTACACCTGAAATACCTGGCATGTGAATATCCATTAAAACCAGATCAACCTTCTGTTGCTTAACACTTAGCACTGCTTGTTCACCATCTATCGCTTCTAGGGTAGCAAAGCCTAATTCATTTAATAGAGTAACCAATAGCAACAGGTTAGAAGGGGTGTCATCAACAACCAAAATTACAGGCGCGGTATTGTTTATAACGACAGCATCTTGGCTTGCTTGTAGCAGCGTTGGGTCTAATAATTCCTGTATTGCCTGCCTTAACTGTGGCATGGGCAAAGGCTTAGTTAATAATTGACCAGCACTTTGTCGCCTTAAATAAGCGTGGGTTTCTGGTTCAGAAGTATTAACCAACAAGAGGTTGGCTAGTTTTTGCGTGCGTAGCTGGGTTAAACAATTTAACCAAACCTGCTGTTTAACTTGTAAAGCATCCAATCCGATTAAAACAGCTGCTATATTTTTAGAGGAAAGTTTTTCTGGTATTTGTTCTGGTGAATACCAAGATTCTACCTGCGCTCCCCAAGCCCTTAACTGGTGAGACCAAACCTGATTCGTCAAGCGGTGGCTTTCTAATACACCCAAGGTTTTGCCTATTAACCAAGGCGTTGGCTCGGGTGCTGTCTCTTGCACTGTCATGGGTAGCGTAAACCAAAAAGTAGAGCCTTCACCTTCAACACTTTCTAAATCTATCTGCCCACCCATTTGATGAACTAGCTGCCTACAAATAGCCAAACCTAAACCTGTGCCACCAAATTGGCGTGTTTGGGTGGTATCTGCTTGTGTAAAAGCATGAAAGAGCTTTTGCCGCTGACCTTCGCTTAACCCCATGCCGGTATCCGTAACAGAGAACTTAATAAAGCAGGGTTGCCCCACTTCTGGCACAGGTAATTCTTCTGACTCTTCTAAGCTGTCACTATCATCTAGCATCACACGTAAAACCACCTCACCTTGTGATGTAAACTTCAACGCATTACTTAAAAGATTACTAATAAGCTGCCTTAGCCTTAAAGGGTCTGTGCTTACTCTAAGCGGTACATCATCGTACACCATTCCCAATAGGCTTAGGTTTTGTCGATGCGCCATAGGGGCAAACATCGATAGGCAGTCATCTAGGTGGTGGCGTAAATTCAAGGGGGCTTCTTCTAACGCCATCATGCCAGCTTCAATTTTAGAAAAGTCGAGAATATCGTTAATTATCCCCAACATGGTTTCTGAGGCGCCTAGAATATGATTAATGTATTCTTTTTGGCGTAAATCCATTTGCGTGCGCGATAAAAGATTAGAAAAACCAATAATGCCGTTAAGTGGTGTGCGTATTTCATGACTCATATTGGCTAAAAATTCAGACTTAATTCTACTAGCTTGCAGAGCATCTTTACGCGCTTGGTCTAGCTCAATGTTTTTAATTTCAATGGTTTCTAGGCTTCCCAAGGAGTCTTCGCGCACTTCTTCTATTGCTTGTTGATAGCTTTCTTCACGCTCCGCCAATTGCTTAAAAAGCCGTATCGAATCTGATTGCAGCTTATCAAGTTCAACAACTTTTGAAGAATTATAGCTAGCTGAATAATCACCCCGCGCAGCGCTTTTTAATAACAGGCGAGTTGCTTCTAAATGTTCTTGTAAATAACGTACTAATAGGTGGGTCAACATTAGGCTGAGCAAAAATAAAACAGCAACCAGACCACCACTTAATAGAACAAAGCGGTATTTGTAGAGCAGCAAGGGTGTAAGACTCAGCTCTAACTCTACCCAGCCAAGCAGCTTTTTTCTTGATTCTATGCGTTGCAGGCTACTTTCGCTTTCTTGTATGTATTGAGGCTCATAAATGGGTTCAATAAACCTAATGGACTCTTCTTCTTTAGCTACTTGGGAATTTAGTTGCCAACGTGCATGAGGGTTGAGTAGCAGGGGTTGCATACTTGGCCCAGCATGCAAAAGGCTGATTTGCCGATAATCGTATAAAGAGAGAGCACGTACATTTCTATTTTCTAGCAGCTCTGTAGCTATCACTCGGATGCTTACAAGCGATTCGTCTTTATCTAGGTTAACCGCTAGCCTAGAACTAAGGTTTTTCAATATAAACTGACCGCGCTCTAATAGCTGCTCATCCAAAGATTTAAAGTGGGCATTTAACAGCAGACCACCCATAATCAAGGTTAATAACCAAAGCGGTAAAAAGCAGCCAAAGATAATCCAGTTTTTAAGAGAAAAACGCATCCTTTGCTTCCTATTGTTTGCTAGTAGGTTACTGATTTTCGCGGTATTTAGCAGCTTCCCAATAAGCGTCTAACTGCTGCAAATCAATACGCTGATCAGGATTCGCCTGTCTTTCTAAAGATAAGGGTGTGCCTTCAGACAAACAGAGTTCTTCAATAACTTTAAAACGCCGTTCAAACTTACGGTTAGTCGCCCTTACTGCGCTTTCAGGGTCTACTTTTAAATGCCGAGCAAGGTTAACCGTGGCAAAAATAAAATCGCCTACTTCTTCTGCTACCTCGGCTTGTTTACCCGTGGCTAAGGCCTCACGTATTTCTGCTAACTCTTCTTCTATTTTATCTAAAACCATCAAGGGGTCTTTCCAATCAAAACCTACTTTAGCTGCCCGTTTTTGAAGTTTTACTGCACGTGTCATAGCCGGTAAGTTCAAAGGTACACCCGCTAACAAAGAATCTGCTGGTGGTTCACCTTTAGATTCGCGTTCAGCTGCTTTTACTTTTTCCCATAACTGACTTACTTCAGCAGCACTTGAGGGCGCTTCAACTGCAGCACTGCTAGCACCATAAAGCTTACCCTCAGGAAAAATATGCGGGTGGCGTGTCACTAATTTATTCGTTAAACCATCAACAATATCAGCAAAGTTGTATTGTTTTTCTTCATCAGCTAGCTGAGCATAAAAAATAATTTGTAAGAGTAGGTCACCCAATTCTTCTTTTAGGTGGTCTACATCCTTTTGTTCAATGCATTCCACTACCTCATAAACTTCTTCAAGTGTATGAGGCACTAGCGATTCTCGGGTTTGTTTTAAATCCCAAGGGCAACCCGTTTCAGGGTCACGTAATCTAGCCATTAAATTAAGTAAATCGTTTAAAGAATAGGGTCTTTCCACACTTCGCCTCTAGATAACTAGTTGGAGCTTTTAGATTTTTGTCGGAAGCGCTGAACTTCAACAACATTCGGTAGCTGATTAATTTTAGTTAGCACCCGCCCTAGTGCTTCTAGCCCTAACACTTCTAGGGTAACTAGAATATTTGCTAGGTTTTCTTTTTCGTCTGTTAGGGTGTTAAAAGAAACCACATTAACTTTTTCGTTAGCTAAAACAACCGTGATATCTCTTAATAAGCCTGAACGATCCCAAGCTTTAATGCGTATATCCACAGGGTACATTTGAGCATTTTTACTGCCCCATTCAACATCAACCAAACGGTTGGGGTCTTCTGCCCGCAACTGATTAACATTAGAACAGTCTTGGCGGTGAATGGTTACGCCCCGCCCTAGTGTGATATAGCCAATAATTTCATCTTCCGGTAAAGGCTGGCAGCACTTAGCCATTTGAGTCATTAAGTTGCCCACACCTAAAATAGTAATATCATCCTTAGCTGTTGCTTTACGGTTAGAAGGGCGGGTTAGCAGCCTGTCTAATTGATCGACATCTTCGGTTTCACCAAAAAGCTGTTGTGCCATGGATAAAACTTGCCCAGGGCGTAAGTCGCCCGCCCCTAAAGCGGCATAAAGGTCATCTTCGTTATGCAGGTTGTGGGCTTTAGCTAAGGCCAGCATATCCAAGCCTTCAAGGCTTAAACGCTTGAACTCTTTTTCAATAAGCTGGCGACCACCTTCAATGTTTTTATCTCGGGCTTGTAACTTAAACCAGTGCTGAATTTTTGCTCTACAGCGTGGGGTTTGCACGTAACCCAAAGCAGGGTTTAACCAATCACGACTAGGCGCACCTTCACCCGCTGTGGTTAAAATTTCGACCTGCTCGCCTGTTTTAAGGGTGTAGTTTAGCGGCACTATGCGCCCACTAACTTTTGCACCTCGGCAGCGATGACCAATTTCTGTGTGTACACGATACGCAAAATCTATGGGGGTAGCGCCCTGGGGCAGGTCGATTACATGCCCATCGGGGGTAAATACATAGATACGATCAGGTGCAACATCTTCTTGGAGTTCATCACGTAACCCAGCCAGATCACCCACTTCTTCTTGCCATTCCAACACTTGACGCAACCAAGCAATCTTTTCTTCATAAGCATTGCTTTTATTAGCAGCATCAGTGCCCTTGTAAAGCCAGTGAGCACAAACACCTAGCTCCGCTTCTTCGTGCATAGCAAAGGTGCGAATTTGCACTTCTAAAACCTTGCCACCTTCGGTAATAACGGCGGTATGCAAAGAGCGGTAACCATTTTCTTTAGGTGTGGCTATATAATCATCAAACTCGTTAGGAATATGCTTGTACATGGAATGAACGATACCCAGTACGGCATAACAATCACGCACTTCAGGTACGAGTACACGCACAGCACGTATATCGTAAACTTGGGAAAAGTCGATCTTCTTGCGCTTCATTTTGCGCCAAATCGAATAAATATGCTTAGCTCTGCCTTGTAAATCAGCGCCGTCTATACCCTGATCTTTAATTGCTAGGGTTAACTCTTGAATAACCCTTTTGATGTACTCGGCTCTATCCATCCGCTTTTCAGCTAAAAGCCGCGCTATGTATTTATAGGCATCTTCTTCAAGGTAACGGAAGGAAAGGTCTTCTAACTCCCATTTAATATGACCTATGCCTAAGCGGTGTGCTAAGGGGGCATAGATATCAAAAACTTCTCGCGCTACTTTTAAGCGTTTTTCACTTGTTGCTGTTTTAATTTGCCGTAAAGCACAGGTGCGTTCAGCCAGTTTAATTAGGGCAACTCGCACATCATCGACTACAGCAACCAGCATTTTACGTAGCTTTTCTAACTGGTTTTGTGGTTGCCCAAAAGCAGGGGCATCACTGGTGGTAATCTGACTTATATTAGCCATTTGATGCACGCCATCGACCAGCTTTGCTACTGTCTTACCAAACTGTTTTTCTACTGCTTCTAGGCCAACTAAACCTTCACGCACGCCTCGGTAAAGAATGGCCGCGACTAGGGTGTCATCATCCATGCGTAGTTCACCAAGAATATCCGCCATTTCTAAGCCGGTTCTTAGGTTACTAGCCCCTTCATACCATTGCCTATTTTCTGCTTCGGCTCGCTTTTCCAATGCTGCTGCTAAATCTGCTGCGGCTCTAACTCGAGCAGGGTCGACTAACTTAACGTCTAGCTGTAGGTGATCCATCCATTGATCTAAATTAACACTGCCATCGGCATTTAGTGGCTGATCATCTCTTACCTTAACCATAAGTTGTTCGCTATTTTACTGGTCGGGAACGGCAAAAACGCCGGTAGAAAGGTAGCGGTCGCCACCGTCGCAAATAATAGCAACTAGCACAGCATCTTCTAAACCTGCTGCTAGTTTCAATGCGCCAGCAACAGCACCACCCGATGAAACCCCTGCAAAAATGCCTTCTTCAAGTGCCAAGCGCCGCATAGTAACTTCCGCTTCTTGCTGGGTAATATCTAAGACAGTATCAACCCCCCTAGCATCATAAATGCTGGGTAGGTATTCACTTGGCCAACGGCGTATGCCGGGAATGCTGGCACCTTCAGAAGGTTGCAAACCAACAATCTGAATATTTTTATTTTGTTCCTTTAAATAACGACCCGTACCCATAATGGTGCCAGTAGTGCCCATAGAACTAACAAAGTGGGTAATTTTTCCCGAGGTTTGCTGCCAAATTTCTGGGCCAGTGGTTTGGTAATGTGCCAAGGGGTTATCTAGGTTACCAAACTGGTTAAGCACTTTTCCCTTACCGTCTTGTTCCATTTGTAAGGCTAAATCTCTAGCACCTTCCATGCCTTCTTCTTTGCTGACTAGAATTAACTCGGCACCATAGGCCTGCATTGCCCATTTACGTTCATCAGAAGCTGTAGCAGGCATAATTAAAATCATTTTATAACCCATCACAGCGGCAGCCATGGCTAGAGCAATGCCTGTATTGCCTGACGTTGCTTCTATTAAGGTATCGCCAAGGGTTATATCGCCCCTAGCTTCTGCCCGCTGTAGCATAGAAAAGGCAGGGCGGTCTTTGACAGAACCGGCCGGATTATTGCCTTCCAGCTTAACGAGGAGGGTATTGTTTTTCCCTGCATTTAACCGTTGCAAACGCACCAAGGGGGTGTTTCCTACTAAATCTGCAACACTAGGCCAGGTTTTGGATAGGCTAGATTCTTTACTCATGACGCCCTCACAAACTTATAGAACTCTCACGTTAGGACACCAAGTCGATGACCAAACCTTTAATACTGACTAGGTTACGTGCAATAGCAACGCGATCTTTCTGCTCGCTCATAACCAACTGCATTAAGTTTTCCGACTCTTCATCTATGCGTCGTACAACCTGATGCCTATCTGCTGGATGCCAGCCTGGCCCGACACTATCTACCTGAAAACCAGCTTTTACTACTTTACTAACTAGGTTAGATAAAAGTGCACGAAACACTTCCAAGTTACCTATAGTTGGGTTGCTTTCTAATTGATCACCCGCTTTACCTATTAATTCTTGTAGCTTTCCTAATTCTTCTTTAAGTGTTGCTCGTCCACCCGTTGCAATTTGCTGCATTAATTGATCATTAAAGCTGGGTGAATCTTTACCAATAGAACCTCCTGCTTTGGTAGACCGACCTTTTTGGCGATCTGAGCGGAAGTTTTTTAACATGGTATTAATGGGTAGCATGAATTACTTACCCTCAGCAGCATTAACAAAAAGCGGCTCAGCCCCTAGTTTGGTTTGCACCTCACAAAAAGCACTCAGTTTTATTGCTGCCTGTTGAATTTGTGAAGAAAACTCAGCTTCAACAGCTTCGCGCTCTTTGTCTTGTTTTGCAATTTGGTCTGAAGCCAATTTTGAACGTTCTTTGTGGGTGGCTAGGTGCTTAGTTTGTTGATACACCCTATCAAACACATCTAAATCTGGGTTGTGTACATGAATGCCTTCGTCTAATAAGTCTAAAAATACCCGCACACGCAAACACCCTTCAGTTGGGTTTACCTGCTGATCTTCAATGGCTTTGGCTAATAAAGAGAGGTTTTCTAGAACATTGGCGCGTGCTTGAAGGCGTTCACGTTCATGGGTTTCGGCAGCTAAGACGACTTGGCGCTTAGCCTCAAAGTGTAGATGAAGGGCATAGCCTGCTAGAGGAATAATAAAGGCGATAGCGGCGGTTAACCAAATTACAGCGTCTTGGGCGCTCATACACATTACTCTTACTGAATATTAGCGCCCAAGGATAGCAGAAAATTAACACCTAGCGCACTAGCCAGTATTACGTAATCCTGCTGCAATACCCGCCATAGTAACCATTAATGCCCTTTCCAACAGGTCTTGATTAGCGCTACAAACCTGCCGTTCTTCGCAGGCTCTAACCCTTGCTAACAGTTCTGACTGCAACTGATGCAGAGGAATAATATAAGGGTTACGAACACTAATTGCCTGCTGGGTTAAAGGCACTTGTTCTAAAAGCGCTTTTTGTTTACGCAAGGCTAGAAGGCGTACAACCAAAGCTTCTTGCCTAGCACGCAACAACTCACCCAAAGGTCGCAACCCTGCTTCCACTAGTAGGCTTTCGTATTCTTCGACTATCGATAAATCAGCCTTAGCCAGTACCATTTCCAGCATATTCATATTACTGGCAAAAAAAGGCCAACCATCAATCATTTCTCGCAAGGCATCACCCTCGCCTCTTTCTTGCGCCCGCTCTAAAGCAAGGTCACTACCTAACCAGGCAGGTAACATTAGGCGCACTTGTGTCCAAGCAAAAATCCACGGTATAGCCCTTAAGCTTTCAATTCCACCACTGCCTTTACGTTTGGCTGGGCGACTACCTAAGGGTAGTTTTGCCAGTTCTTGCTCGGGTGTTAGCTGGCGGAAATAACGAACAAAATCAGCATTATCCTTTACTAAAGCACGGTAGCCTTCCACCGCATCGCTAGCGAGTTTATCCATTAATAAGCGCCAATTATCCTTAGGGGCTGGTGGCGGTGCTAGCGTTGCTTCTAACACAGCGCAGGTATAAACCTCTAGGGCACGTTCAGCTAACGCTGGTAAACCAAACTTAAAGCGAATCATCTCGCCTTGTTCAGTCACTTTTAAACGCCCCTGCACCGAACCTGGCGGCTGCGCCAAAATTGCTGCTTGGGTAGGACCACCACCACGGCCAACTGTACCCCCACGGCCATGAAACAAGGTTAAGTGAACCTTGTGCTCGGCACAGACACGAGTAACCGCTTCTTGCGCCCTATACTGTGCCCAGCTAGCCGCTAGCTGACCTGCATCTTTAGCAGAATCAGAATAACCAATCATCACTTCTTGGCGACCACTGGTGTATTGCTGATACCAAGGCAAGGACAACAAGCCATCAATTACTTTAGGCGCACGTTCTAGGTCATCTAAGGTTTCAAACAAGGGCGCAATACGCATGGTGCGCTCTAGCCCTGCAGTTTTTAATAACAAAGCAACCGCAAGCACATCCGAAGGCTGAGCTGCCATAGAAATAACGTAAGCACCTAAAGCATCGGCACGTTCACGGGCAACCACCTTACAGGTATCTAATACTTCACGTGTTTCATCACTGCATGGCCAGCTTTCAGGTAATAAAGGACGGGGGTTAGTTAATTCATGCAGTAAAAAGTCAACCTTGCGCTGCTCATCCCACTGGGCATAATCACCCAAACCCAAATAACGGGTTGCTTCCGCAAGTGCTTGAGCATGACGAGGTGCTTCTTGACGAACATCTAAACGTAATAAATTCATGCCAAAAGTTGCTAAACGGCGGAGTACATCTAAGAGCAAACCATCGGCAATTACCCGCATTCCTTTTTCACATAAAGATTCATAACAAAGCACTAGCGGCTCACGCAGGCCTTCAACTTCAAAAAGAATGCGCTCATCATCATAAGGCTTGCCGTCTAGCTGGGCTTTTAACCAGTCTAGGGTGGCTCGCAACCTTTCTCTTACTTGCCCTAAGAGTACACGGTAAGGCTCACGCACTGGGCCTACACGCTCAATTAAGGCTTCACTGGCTTCATGCATAGAAAGCTCTGAACGCAAACGATCTATATCACGGTGGTAAAGGTCTGCTGCCATCCAGCGTGAAAGCCATAAAACCTCTTGAGTAACTCTTGAAGTCACTCGTGGGTTGCCATCACGGTCGCCACCCATCCAAGAAGCAAAACGAATAGGCGCAGCATCTAAGGGTAGGGTTTTACCTGTTAAAGAAATCAATTGTTCATCTAGCTGACGGTAATAAGCAGGTACGGCTTCCCAAAGGGAGTTTTCTATAACAGCAAAACCCCATTTAGCTTCATCTACTGGTGTAGGCCGTTGACTACGAATTTCATCCGTATGCCAAGCTTGAGCAATTAACTGCTCTAAACGCTCTATTACTACTTGGCGAGCTTTTGCATTTGGACTAGCTTCATAGTCGGTTAGGCAATCATCTAATAAATCGTACTTTTGAATTAGAGTGCGGCGGCTAATTTCTGTGGGGTGGGCAGTAAAAACAAGCTCTACACGTTGTTCAGTTAAGGATTTATAAATAACATCAGGTGCTAAGCCCGCTGTTTTTAGTTTATCTAGCAGTAACGTCATGCCCGGCTGCTCACCTGCACGGTAATCTTCTACCACGCGTTCACGCGCTCGGTAATGCTGTTCAGCAGCATTGGCTAGGTTTAAAAACTGAGTAAATGCACGCGCAACAGGTAAGAGCATTTCATCGTCTAAATCATTTAGCATTTTGCTAAGGGATAGGGTTGTTGCTTCACCCTGATGAACTTGTTTTGATAGTGTGCGAATGGACTCAACCAAAGCTAAAAAATCTTCACCACGTGCAGCACTCATGGTGCGTCCCAGACCCTCACCTAAAATACGCACCTGCTCTCTGAGCGATGCATCAAGGTTAGCCATGCTGTACTCCTATTAACTTAAAATGCGAGTTGATCTTGGCTATAACTGTGGCATGACTTAGCAGGTGCAACAAGTAGAAAAAGAAAAATTAAACATCTTTTTCAGAAAACCCCTTGCTAAAACCACTAAGGTCTTTATAATGCGCAGCCGTTGGCTATGTAGCTCAGTTGGTTAGAGCACATCACTCATAATGATGGGGTCCCCTGTTCAAATCAGGGCATAGCCACCACCTAAATCTTGCTAAGCAAGTAGCACTAGATGTTCCCGAATAGCTCAGTCGGTAGAGCAGTAGACTGTTAATCTATTGGTCACAGGTTCAAGTCCTGTTTCGGGAGCCAATGCTAGTTACCAAAACCCCTGTATTCCCGAGTAGCTCAGTGGTAGAGCAGTAGACTGTTAATCTATTGGTCGCAGGTTCGACCCCTGCCTCGGGAGCCAAAACAGCTTAATTCAAGCTAAAAAACTCCCCAAAAAAACACCTACCAACAGCTACTTTTTTAAGCCAACTAACGCCTAAAAATAGTATTTATTTGCCCTCTAAAAACAGCCAGTTTTTAAAACTCCAAAAAGTTGCTAGGTCGATGTGCAGCATTCAAAATATCAAATTGTCCAAGCTAAACGCCTTCTTAGGCTAAAACCTAGCACCATTAGGCGTTAAGAAAAGTAAGAGGCTGAAGCTGTGAAAGGTTGATTTTTTTCTCTGTTTGCCAAATCTCATAATTATCCTGCATAGCAAGCCAGCTCTGAGGAGTGCGGCCTAAAACCTTAGACAGTCTTAACGCCATTTCAGTAGAAACTGCACTTTTACCTTTTAACACTCGATTAAGAGTAGAAGCAGCAACACCAAGTTGTTCTGCAAGGTATCTACAGCTAATACCATGAGGCTCCATATAAATGGACTCAATAAATTCGCCCGGATGCGGTGGATTGTGCATAGACATCAGTGAAAATCCTCATAATTAAGAATGTACGCATTACCATCCCGAAACTCAAAAGTAACACGCCAGCTACCACTTACTAAGATAGACCAAATACCTGAACGATTACCTTTTAATGGATGAAGAAAAAAGCTAGGAAGGTCGATATCATCAAGCATTTGAGCGGTATCAATAGCAGCTAACTGCAATCTCAGTTTCTTTGCGTGCTTAGCCTGAATACCCACTTTTTTACCTGTTTCGAAGAACTGTTTCAGGCCTTTGTGTTTGAATGATTTAATCACACCCCAAACCGTAGCGTAGTGCGCAACACCAAGCAATAATAATTTTGCTTGGTAACTCTAATACTTAAATGCCTAACGCCAAGCTAAGTGGAGCAGCACGCTGAGTCTAAAGCTTGAGCGTGTTGGTTATGTTTGCCAGATTAACTATGCCACTACACAACGCCGCTAAGTTATATTAAATTAGTGCAAAACAATGGATAGAAAAAACCTCAGCTATTGGTATCTACGTAAAAGCCGGACGCTATGGCGGTACCTATGCCCATAAAGATATAGCCCATACCTTAGCCACAGGTGGGCCAGCAACTGGTATGGATAGGCTCAAGCTATCCACTTGGGATGAAAAAATTAATACAGCAGCTAAAACTAGTGCTAAAAAAGCGAACCGAAAACAAGGTAATTTAGAAGATCAGCTTCGAGTAGCTAATGAGCTACTGCGCGGATTAGAAATCCTACAGGCCTCAGACGCTGTAAGCTTAGAAGCTGAACTTACCGCAGCTATGCAAAATTTTGCTGAATCAATTTTACAAAGCGAAGCTGGCATGACTTAAGTGGTCAAGTCACACCTGTTTGACACATTCCGATACCGCTAAACCCAACTTTGGCTTAGTGCCTCTGCTTGCTGTAAGCACAGCTCTACGGCTTCGTCGGCTTTGTCTGGTGGGTATTTCCAGCGGCGTAGGGCGCGTCTAACTAGGTTTCGCAGCCTTGCTCTTACATTTTCCCTAACCTGCCAGTCAACCGTGGTACTTTTTCTTAGCTGGGCTGTTACATACTTGGCTAGCTCACGTAGGTTATCGTCGCCTAGCTCTCTTACTGCCGATTCGTTTTGTATTAAGGCACGATAAAAAGCGATTTCATCGGGGTTAAGACCCGATTTTTCTGCCATTTCCGCATCTTCGGCCATGTCTTTGGCCATTTGAATTAGTTCTTCAATTACTTGGGCTGTTTCTATTGCGCGGTTATGGTATTTGCGTAAAGTTTCCATAATACGGTCTGAATATTTCTTCTCAGACACCACATCCGTTTTCATCCGGTGCTTGACTTCATCACGCAGTAAGCGTTCTAGCAAATCAACCGCTAGGTTTTTCTCTTTAAGGTTGGCCACATCATCTAAAAACTCTGGTGAAAGTAGCCCAACATTAGGTTTTTCTAACCCTACTAAAGAAAAAATATCGTCTACACCTTGGGCAACAACAGCATTGTCAATAATTTGCTTTAAAGCGGTGTTTTTAGCTTCATCATCGCGACGTTTGTCGATAGTGGTGAATTTGGTAATGGCATTTTTAACTGCACCAAAAAAAGCAATTTCTTTAGAGTACGCCTGGGCTTCATCTAAAGTGCCACACAAAGTAAAGGCCGCTCGAACACTGGCCATAATATCTAAAAAACGCTTTTTACCGTCTAACTCACCGGTAGCTTTATTCGGCAAGCTCATAATATGGTTCATCACTTTAGGCAACAGCGCTAGAGCGTCTGTTTCATAAGCACTGTAATCAAAACCATGCATTAAGCCGCGCAGCTTATCCATCTGCTCTTCTAATAGTGCCAGTGCTTCGTTTACGTCTAGGGCGGGCTTTCCTTTACCTTGCGAGTTGGTGTAAGTTTTTAGCGCTGCTTTTAACTCGTTGGCTATACCTAGGTAATCCACCACCAAACCGCCGGGTTTATCTTTAAATACACGGTTAACACGGGCAATTGCCTGCATTAAGTTGTGGCCCTTCATAGGCTTGTCGATATACATGGTATGGCAATTAGGTGCATCAAAACCAGTTAGCCACATATCACGCACTATCACTAACTTAAGCGGGTCGTTAACGTCTTTAAAGCGCTTTTCATATAGCTTTTTGGTTTCTTTGTTGTAAATGTGCGGCTGCATTTTGTTTTTATCAGAAGCGGTGCCTGTCATCACTATTTTGATAACACCCTTGGTGGGGTCACTGTCGTGCCATTCTGGTCTTATTTTAGTAAGCGCATCATACATATCAACACAAATTTCACGGCTCATACACACCACCAGCGCTTTACCATCCATGCTGCGTAAGCGATTTTCAAAGTGTAAAACTAAATCTTCAGCTATCTGTTCTACCCTTGGCTTACTACCAACTAGCTTTTCTAAGGCTGCCCATTTAGATTTAGTGCTTTCACGAACAGCAAGGTCTTCTTCATCTTCAATTACCTCGTCAACGTCTTCGTTTAGCTCTTCAATATCAGCAGCATTAATATCTAGCTTGGCAAGGCGCGATTCGTAATAAATCGGCACGGTGGCACCATCATCCACTGCATCTTGAATATCATAAATAGATAAATAATCACCAAATACAGCACGGGTATCTTTATCAGCACTATCAATCGGTGTGCCCGTAAAACCAATAAAAGAAGCTTCGGGTAAAGCGTCACGCAAATGTTTGGAATAACCAAAAGTATATTGGCCGGTATCTTTGTTTAACTTAGCCTTATCCCCGTATTGGCTACGGTGTGCCTCATCACTCACCACCACCACATTAGGACGTTCACTGAGTACAGGGTGAGCTAGCTCATCTTTAAGCAAGGCAAACTTTTGAATGGTCGTAAAAATAATGCCACCGGCTTGGCGTGAAGCGAGAATTTCACGTAAGTCATCCCTATCTTCAGCCTGCACCGGGGTTTGGTTCAAAGTTTCTGCAGCCATTGCAAAGGTATTAAATAATTGACCGTCTAAATCATTGCGATCAGTCACTATCACTAAGGTAGGGTTGTTCATTTCTGGCTGGGCTAATAATTTACCTGCATAACACACCATAGAAATTGACTTGCCCGAACCTTGCGTATGCCAAACCACCCCTGCTTTACCTGAACCAGCTTTAACCTTATTGGCATAGTTAGCACGTGGCTCGGCTGCTGCTGTTAGCTGTGGGCGGTAAGCAGCGATTAAAGTTGCTTTCACTGCTTCACGCACGGCATGGAACTGATGGTAGCCAGCAATCTTTTTAATGGTTGCGCCTGCGGCAGGATTGCTTGAAGAGCTACCTTCTTGCTCAAACATAATAAAGTGGCGTAGGTAA
The DNA here is from genome assembly GCF_000422325.1 of Marinospirillum minutulum DSM 6287. GTDB lineage: Bacteria > Pseudomonadota > Gammaproteobacteria > Pseudomonadales > Halomonadaceae > Marinospirillum > Marinospirillum minutulum. The sequence continues at coordinate 419,335 of NZ_KE383818.1, read as the reverse complement.
TCTAAAAATAAATCCGGCTTAAAAAAGCCTCTTACCATGGTTTCTAAAAAGTATTCAAAATAAGGTTTGTCCTGCTCATTATCGACCACCCGCCAAGGCATAAATCGCTCTTTGTTAGCCGTTAAAGAACCTACCCGAGCATTCAGCCCATCACTGACTACTAATGCTTCGTTAAATATAAATAAGTCAGAAATTTCTTCTTTATAGGTTTGTAGCTGTTGGTATGCCTGCCAAATATCGGCATGAGTGTCTGCTGGGTTTTTAAGCTCGATAACCGCTAAAGGTAGGCCATTAATAAAAACAATTAAATCAGGTCGTCGGTTGCCCTTAGTGCCAGTAATGGTGAATTGGTTAACCACTAAGAACTGATTGTTGGCGGTAGTAGTGAAATCAACTAGGTAGACATAATCAGTTACTTCTTCGCCCTTTTTGTTTTTAAAATCGACCTTAACGCCTTGCAATAACTGCTGATGAAAACGCTTGTTATTGAGAATTAAAACGGGGGTTTCTGGCTGGGCTATTTGTAAAGCTACCTGCTCTAAAGTAGCTACAGGAATGTTAGGGTTAATTTTTATTAGCTGTTGCACTAGGCGGTTATGCAAAACCACCTGCCGATAATCCGTTCGCTCTGCAGCAGGCTCACCTGGCGCAATGTCGTAGCCACACACAACTTCATAGCCGGTTTCTTTAAACCAGCTAAGGCAAAGCTGTTCTAGTTGGTCTTCCGTAATCATGGTGGCTCCGTTACCTATTTAATCAATTATTATCTAAGCAAAGCTTAAGCTATAGACTGCAAGCTTTAAAGCTTAGAAGTTCAAGCAGTGGTTATAGGCTATCAAGCATCTGCAGTTCGCTTTCTACGTCGTTGTTAAGCCCTGTAGCAACTAAGTAGCCAAAGTTCGCCCAAGTAGAGTTAGAAACTGCTTGGAAGAAGTATTGGCGCACATTGCTTTTGGTGAGCTGTTTTTTTACTTCAAACGACCACAGCCGTATGGCGCTATCATTACCATGACGAACGCAGTCTTTAACCACGGCATCCCAGTGCTGGTCTAGCGGTTCAAGCGCCACTATATCAGGGTGCAGCCAATGATTGCCGCCGCTGCCATGGCTATTTCTTGAGGTTTTTTCATCAATGCGTTGGCAATAAAGCTTGAGCTCTTTATGTAAGAATTCAATTAACAGCGGGTATAACTCTTGCTCGCTGTAATTGGGTACAGTAACAAGCGGCTCTGTATCTTCTAGGCTGTTTTCTTCCGCTGTTTTTTCTGGGTTGGCGTCCCAGTAATAAAGTCTCGGTCTGGGTTTATCTTGCGTTACTACATTCGCGCAGCGTTGTTTGGCTGCTTCTGTACGTTCACCACCTATCTCTGCGGCTAATTGCGCTAATAACTTTTCTGGCGTGTCATAGCGTGGGTTGCTTTGCTTCTCTGCCATTTCATTGGGATAGCGTTTTAAAAACTCAGCGGCCAAATCACGCGCGGTGAATTTTTTGTGCGGATTATCGCAGAGTTTCGATAATCATTTCCACGCGGGTTTTGTTCATTGCTTAATATCCTTGGTATAGCTATGCCAGTTTTGCTGTGCAAAGTGGTGCATACCACCTGCCGGTGCGTAAGCAGGGTAAAGCTTTTTGAAATCCACCAGTGTTTGCTCAAAATCTTTTTTTCCTAAAGCACTGGTATAACCGGCTAGGTACAGCAAAGCTATTGTTGGTGAGCGCGACATCCCTTGATTGCAGTGAACCAGCACTTTACTTTGCGAAATATTCTGATGAATTGCTGCAAGTGCCGCATCAATCACCTCTTTAGGAATATAAGCGGGATTCGGTGCATCAACTAAGTTGAGAGCCAGCCGTCCATCACGCTCAGCAACCAAATATTCAGGATGGTCTTTAGGTGCGCCCCTGCCTGTATATCCCAAGGCTTGGCGATGAAAGGGTTCTTTACAGGCGTGAACAACATACCAACCGGGCGTATGTAGCACAGTTCTGGCATCGGCTTCGTTACCTACAAAAAGACTTGGATACACTTCAATCATTTAGCACGTCCTTACTGTATTTCTCTTTAGCTAAACCAACTATCCACGCATAAAATCTAGTTTTTGCTTTAAGTAATTCATCGCTGAATAGTGAATAAATCCATCATGCTGTAAGCGCCCTACAACAATGCCAGGGTGAACACCGATTTCTTCTGCAAATGCTTGAATACTTGCTTTACTTTTCAGCTCGGCTAAACGAGTACCGTATTGCTCAGGGATCAACCAATTACCAGCCCACTGGTTGGCTTCATGCTCTTGTGGGTCGTCGGTATGTGCGGCGTTAGGGTCATCTAAAAAAACAGACTTTTTTTCTTCTGCATTCGCAGAGTGCAACAAAATATGCGCAGCTTCATGGAAGAAGGTAAACCAAAACTTATCGTTACTTTTGCCATATAAAGATAACTGAATTAATGGTTGAGTTGGGCTTAACCAACGCGCAACACCGCTCACGCGTGATTTTGGTATTGCTGGAACCAGTACAAATTTTACCCCTGCTTCTGCAAGCATACTGCGAATTTTCGGTTCAAAAACTTCTACAGGCTCGCGTGTTAACCTGCGTATTTCTTTTAATACTTTTTCAAAACGGGCTTTGTTGTACTTGGGTACATACAGTTGTTCGGCTTTTTGTTCACCCAACCTTAGCCAAGCAGCAATAGCGCCCACGTCGGATTGCTCCGCTTGGCTACGACGAAATGCTACCTCCATACCACCGTAATACGCACGCCATTGCGTTGGCGAAGCAACGCTAAAAAACCGTAAACAGGCTTTAACAATGCTGACTTTATTTTTAGCTACTAGGCGTTGTTTACTAATGGCGCCAGCATTCATCAGCTCTTTTACTGGTAGTTCATCAAGCCATGGGATCCAGCTGGCATGCTTTTCTGCTGCGTCTATGCGTGCTTTATGGTTTTGATAATTCGCCTCACGGGTTAACCAAAACTCAACCGTTCCACCCACAACACGCTCTAAACGTTGGGCAGCATCAAGGCTTAGCGGTACTTTGCCATTAATTAGCTGGCTGGTATGTTTTTCGGTAAAGCCCAAGCGTTGCGCCAACTCGGTTTGCGCCCAACCACGCTCTTCAGCCATATCCAAAATAGTCTCTCCCGGCGGAGACACCCAATCCGGTGCAAAATCAGCAGTTAACTCAGTCATGATAATCACCTATAAATTCAATACACACGATGGTGACTTGCGCCCAGTCAATACCACCATCATCTTTTATTGGACAAGGCTCATTAGCTGGGCTAAAAACTAATCGCCAGCCACCCGCTAAATTAAGCGCAAACTGACCATGGCGATTTCCCTTTAGCGGATGCGGGTTCCCTACAACAAGTTCTGTCACTCGGTTTACAGCTTCAATATCACTCAGCCGAGCACGTAACTTACGTGCACATTGAGAGCCGAGTTTTTTCTCGGCTTCTCGCTGGTTTTCGCAAAGCTTACGTATGTTTTTGTTGGCAAAAAGGATTTCCATATCGAATAGACTTTATCATTATTTACCTGACAGGTAAATTTTAATTATTGTTTGTTGATTATATTAAGGCTATCGAGCGGGGTTTACTCTCTGTTATGTCCTTGCAGCTACTACGCTGTTAGTTAACACAAATACAGAATAATGCTTAAAATCAAACACTTGGTTGACAGTACTTACCATCTTGGTGGTAGATTTCACATGGCTTATATTTAGTTTTCCAGTTTCATTCTTACTTATTCCGCACACCTTTAATCATACGCCCCGTTTGGCCGTAGATTCCCAACTGCTCCATAAAGCGATGAAAGTCGGCACTTTCGCTAACGATTCGGTTTGCTGACTGCCAGTTTATGACTGTGCATTCACAGGCGGACACGATTATTTAGTTATTGAACAGTGATTCGACACTTATGATCAGCACGAAGCTGGTGTCTTATCCAGAAGCTTGGGAAAATAGGTTGAACTCGAGAGAGTTGATAATTGGCTCTGCCTCATCTAACTTATCCTTATCAATAAAGTCCGCTGAGTCCATTAGTTTTGTTAACTTACAACTACTGATCCATTCTGAGTTCCAAATGTTAACTTTCTCACCTTTTACTAGCTTACAAAGGGGCTCATTCAGCACGACATCTTTCAGCTTATTTTTAATCGCCCGCTGAAACCAGACTTCCATATAGCCAACATTATTCAACTTGGTGAACTTATTCTGTATTTTTCGAATTAATGTATTTTGACTACGGTCATCAAGTAATGAAATAAACTTGCTTAGTATTGCAAAACAAACAGGGTAGGTTCTTGGGTTTTTATACGCAATATCGACAATAACACTGACAATTGCTTTCGAGGTAGTATCGACCTCTTCTAGCTTAAGAGTACGTTTATGGAATTTACTAAGAGCTACAGTCAGACTACCTGAGTTCGGAAAAAAATCAGCATGCTGCTTTATCAACATAGCATGCTTAAATAAGCTTCGATGGAAGCCTTTACTAACTATCCAAGCTTTTTTATCTTCCTTAATCGAGGCCCCTACGACATCAGAGCTAAATTTTGTTTTATTTGAGTTAAGCCTTAAGCCCAACTCAGTAAGAACTTCTGAAAGAACTTTAAGAATTTTTTCTCCGTCTTCTGAACTATTCACAAATATTCTATAGTCATCTCTGTAACGTAAAATTTTGAAGTCATTTATGTTGCTATCATCAATTTTATTTGCAACCTTCAAGTCAACATAACCTAAAACAAGCTCCGCAATGAAATCCATAAGAACCGAACCCTGCGGGATTCCATTGGTTTGGCCATGCTGCATGTTTTGAATAGCCTTATCTATGTAATTACCAAGATTGTTTCTAGATCTCTCTATCTTTGCAACTGATTTACTCTCAACCGCCCAAGCAATTGAATGCGTATAAAATGAGCCGTAACAATCGGCAATATCGGCTTCGTATAAGTACTCATAATCCAATGAATACTCGACTGACTTTAACTCAACCTCTTGCCACCATTGGCTAACCTGCTCGGCTCGATCTTTTATGTTTTCAGGAGCCTCGAGTGGCATACTCAAACATTTAATGTTGTCGCAGCTATGCAAAATTAAAAGTCTAGCTTTTAACTTATCCCAGTTCTCTTGTTTGGTTATTTCTCTTACCAAATCAACATACAAAACTGGATGTATAAGCTGAAAAGGTCGCCAAGATAGCTGCCCATCTTTATTAGCGATAATGACATGGTTAACGTCGTCATAGTCTCTTGGCTTTTTTGCACTAAGCACACTCTTTAAAGGCTTATCTTCCAATTCACTAGCGACATCGGAAAGTATTGTTTCAAAGTTGAAGTATGGCGGTAAATCTGCATTAAAGTAGCTTTCATGCTTTAAGAAAAATGCTTGAGCTTCCGTGCAGTTTAAGTCTAAAACACTTTTAGGTTTTTGGTTTGCTTGTATCATGTTATATGACTTCCACTATTAACTCGTAGCTCACCTGAAAGCAATTTCGGCAATAAAGCATCACGTATATTTTCAAGGCTAAAGTTTTCAAGGTTTAATAACACTTGCTTTTTAAGTAGGTTACTTATTACTCCTAGTTCGAGTAAATTATCTGCAGGAACTAAGCACTTAGCTTGCGATAGGTGCTCACGTTTTATATGCCCCATGGTTACTGCTTTATCAGCAGCTATCTGTTGAAAAACTTCTAGGTGACGCTTAGTCCAGTAGTAGTAAAACCATTTAGGGTAGTTCTGAGATGTCACTTTAAATAGGTGCTGATTTAGCGCAACTTTTCCACCACACCAGATATCAACAATGAGAGATCCTGACCAAGAAAACACCACGTCTCCATTATCAACAATACATTCTGGTTTGATATTTGCAGATGCTCGCTCTTCACCATCTGCAAAACCCTTTCGAAGTTGAGCTATTTTTAAAACAGGTAATGATTCCTCGTCGCCTTCTGGCCGAAACTTTTGAAGAGCAAGTCCGTTTTGATAGTGGGCTATCTCGTCTAACGCTTTCACTTCCCACCCCTTCGGCACGTCCCCCAGCTCGGATTCCACCAGTTCATTAGGGAATAAGGCGGCGGTGGTTTTGAGTTGTTGTGCGTTTAGGGCGGTTGGGTTTGTTTGCTTGTGTTGGTTTAGTTTTTCATCAATGGCTTGTTGCAGGGTGGTTTCTAGGTTTTGTTCCACCTCGGCGAGTTGTTCTAGTGTGATTGCGCCGCAGATGATGGCTTGGGCAGCGAGTTCTTGGGTGGCTGAATTTGCGCCTTGTTCTTTGGCGATGATTTTGGCGCGGGTGGGTTCAAAATCGACAAACCAGCTTTTGAAAATGGCTTGGGCGATTTGCACTAGGGTTTGGTTGGTTTGACGGTTAAGTTCGATTTTTTCATCGATAGAGCTTAAAACACAGTCAATACGATCCTGCACTTCAATTGGTGGTAGCTTAATCTCAATACTTTTTAATGAAGTTAAAGGCTGTCCTATTCCTGGCGTCCCGACTTGTGAAGCATTTTTTAGTAACTGATGCCTTCCTAAGTAACTTTTAAAAAAGTAATAAATAAACTTAGGGTTTGCTATTTTAGTATCACAAGTCAATTTCATTAAACTTGATGAAATAACATATTGCTCATTATCTTGGATGATACCTACTTCTCCAATTGAACCTCTATGCGGGAATACCAAATCATTTTTGAATACATTACTAGAGCCTAATGTTTGAGCTTTTTCTTCACTAATGTAGACAAAGTTACCTTCAAATTTAGGACCTCCTGTTATATTTGTTCCTCGGATAACTGGCACACCCTTATCGACATAACAATCACTTTTCATTCTCGAGCCAAAAGGCCCAATTGCGATTGCACCTTTTATACCTGATTTAATATTATCTATTAATACTACAGGCCACTCAGCACTCATAACTCAACCCCGCTAAGTTCTTTTTAATCTCGGCTTCTAGACAGTCGGACTCGGCAAACTGTTCTGGTAATGGCTGCATAAGCCGTAAAATCTGCTGCTTCATATTTTCACCTGCCAATAACCCCGTGTGCCGCCGATGCGTTCAATAACGCCCTGTTCTTTCAGGTTCTCTATGTGCTTCTGCACGGCTGAGGGGTTTATTTGAAGTTCTTTAGCTAGCTCTTGGCGTGTTATCTGTGGTTTATTTTGAATAAGCAGCAGCACACTGCGTTGGCTCTCAGTTATTTGACCACCTATTTGACCACCTATTTGACCACCTTCAGAATCTGGGGCTTCTTGCACATCACGTAAGAATTCAATATCAAAAAAATCACCCGTTTCTTTAAAAATGGGTGGCTGGCAATCGGCTTCGCGGCATAGTTGCTGAATACGAGCAATGCCGCTGCCCCATTGTTCAATATAACCCAGCGCTTTAAACACTCGGGCTAATACTTTATTACGAATTTCAGAGCGGCCTTGCAGGGCTTCGTTTAGCGTAATCCCATGCGGCAAACCGCCTGGGGATACAATGTTCAGCGCATCATCATAAATGCCCACTTTTATATCACGGCCAAAGTTGCTGTAGTCGCGGTGGATAATTGCGTTGATTAAGGCTTCACGAATGGCGGCCATAGGAATTTCATACGTTTCGGTACGCTGCAGGCCAAGAATTTCAGCCTTTAAATGCAGATGGTTTTTTATAAACAATTCAGTTTGTTCAAGCTGGTAAAAAAGATTGCCTCTGTATTCTTTTTTATCCAAAAATACCGTCATATCCGTGCCCTTAAAACGGCTGCATTTTATTTCCACATGCTCGTATAAGCCTAGCAATATAATTAAACCGTGCGTTGGATGGGTAACGCCGTGTTCGGTTTTTATCAGTTTTAGGCTGTGCAGCCGTTGCTGGTTCAACGCTTTGCCTTGTTGTTGAAAGGCTTGCAGCAAGGGTGTTAGGTCTAGATCTTCTAGTTGTATATCCCAAGCGGCTTGTTCATCAAAACTTTGGTTTAAGCGTTGGCGCTCTAACTCATGAATCATGTCTAAGCTGGCTGGGCGATTGCTTGCGCCAATACGCACATAAGTGCCTTGTTCGCGCCCTTTAGACTTTAAGTAATAGGGCAGTTGACTGCCGCGATGCACCTGCACAATCACTAGCGTTTTATTATCCAGTGTTTCTAAATAAATGCTGGGTAATAAGGTAGGTAAGCAGTTTTCGTGCACGATGGAGGCTATTTGATCCATCAGCTCAAATTCATCGGTTTTAATACCAATAATCTGGCGCTCGTCATCTACACCAACAATGAGCTTGCCACCGCTCGTATTGGCGAAGGCAATCAGTGTTTTAGCTAGTTGCTCGCCTTTGGGTAGTTGTTGCTTGAATTCGAGCGTTTTGCTTTCACCTTGCTGTATTTCTTGCCAAAGCGGGCTGTCAAAGGTCATACCCAAGCCCCGCTAAGTTCTTTTTAATCTCAGTTTCTAGTCGATTAGATTCTGCAAACTGTTCTTTTAGGGTGCTGGTTAGGCGTTCCATTTTTTCAGCAAAGGGTTCGCCGTCGTCTTCCTCTTCGGCAGCGCCTACATAGCGGCCTGGGGTGAGTACAAAATCGTGCTTGGCTATTTCTTCTAATTTGGCGCTGTAACAGAAGCCTGCGATATTTTCGTAGGTTGCGTCTTGTTGGGATAAATCCCGACCTACAGTTTGCCAGTTATGAAAGGTATCGCTGATTTGTTTTAAGTCGTCGTCGCTAAAGTCTCGCAGTACGCGGTCTTTCATAAAGCCTAGTTGGCGGGCGTCTATGAATAATACTTCGCCGCTTCTGTCGCGTAGTTTTTTACCCGATGCAGAGGTACGTGCGCCTTTATTTTTGGTTAAAAACCAAATACAGGCGGGAATTTGGGTGTTGGTAAATAGTTGGCCGGGTAAGGCGACCATGCATTCTACTAAGTCGGCTTCAATTAATGCTTTGCGTATATCGCCCTCGCCCGAGGTGTTAGAGCTCATGGAGCCATTCGCTAACAATAAACCTAGGCTGCCGTTGGGGGCGGTGTGGTAAAGCATGTGTTGTAGCCATGCAAAGTTGGCGTTGCCTGATGGTGGTTTGCCGTATTGCCAGCGTGGGTCGTTTTCGTCTACGCCTGTGTCCCACTCTTTCATATTAAAAGGCGGGTTTGCCATTACAAAGTCGGCGCGTAAGTCAGGGTGTTGGTTGTGGGTATAGGTGCTGGCGGGTTGTTTGCCAAAGTTGAAGTCTATGCCACGAATCACCATGTTCATGGCGGCTAGTTGCCAGGTGGTGTGGTTGGCTTCTTGGCCGTAAATGCTTACATCACCTATTTTGCCTTGATGTTCGCTAATAAATTTTTCTGATTGCACAAAGAAGCCACCGCTGCCCATGGCGGGGTCGTACACGCGCCCTTTAAAGGGTTCGAGCATTTGTACTATTAAGGTAACAATGGATTTGGGCGTGTAGAACTGGCCGCCTTTTTTACCTTCGGCAAGGGCAAATTGGCCTAAAAAGTATTCGTACACATGGCCTAAAATATCTTTGCTGCTAAGCGTGGCGTGGGTAAAAGGAATAGTAGCGATAAGGTCGATTAGCTCACCCAGTTTGGCTTGGTCTATTTGCAACTGGGTATAGCGTTTGTTGAGTACGCCTTTTAGTTTTGGGTTGTCTACTTCTATGCAATCCAACGCGTTATCAATTAACTGGCCAACGCTGCGAATGGTTTTATCGCCAATTTTAATTTCGCCGGTAATAACGACTTTATTTTGGTTTTGTAAAAACTCCCAACGGGCGGCTTGCGGCACCCAAAACACGTTTTTTTCGGTGTAGTAGTCGCGTTGTTCTAATTCTTCTTTTATTTCTGCTTGGTAGTCTTCACCTTCAGCACCAGCTTCAAAATCTTCTGGGTCTAGAAAATAGATATGCTCAGGGTTTTTGAAGTTTTCGATGAGTTGCTTACGACGAATATCAAAGGCATCGGATACGTATTTTAAAAATACTAGACCTAGAACTACGTGTTTATATTGGCTGGCATCTAAGGAGGGTAAAAGCTTGTTGGCGCTGGTCCAGAGTTTTTTCTCTAGATCATTTAGAAAGGCTTGTTCTTCACTGCTGGTCATCTTCATTCCCTTGTAATTAGGGGTGGCTAACCCTCTAGTACTAATTAAAATTAGCCACAAGATTAGCAAAATAACACCTTAAGAACTAGGTGCTGCTTGTAGTAGCTAAGTGCTGATACTCAAAGTCTTGAAAAGACCAAATATATACTCATTGCGAAAGACTGTAACGAGGTTGATGCCCAGAACAAACTTTATTTGCATTGCCAGCTCTCTTAAAAAGGTTGAAGTTAAAACAGCTTAAGGCTTGACCTTAGGAATTTTTAAACTAGAATATAGGCCGTTGTTGAGTAAAGCCTTTTAGGCAAAAGATGTTCCCGAATAGCTCAGTCGGTAGAGCAGTAGACTGTTAATCTATTGGTCACAGGTTCAAGTCCTGTTTCGGGAGCCAACTCAATAACACTGTAAGGTTTAAGTATGTTCCCGAATAGCTCAGTCGGTAGAGCAGTAGACTGTTAATCTATTGGTCGCAGGTTCAAGTCCTGCTTCGGGAGCCACTTACAGCTTCTTTTCTTTAATTTCTGCTTCACCTCTTCCAAACACCAAATTGCTATATTTTCCAAAATATAGGCTTCTTTATTTGCCAACCTAAAAAAACCCCACCTAGCTTTTGGCTTGGGTGGGGCAAGTCATTGGTTGCTAGCCAGTTTCAACTACCATCCCAACGACTTATAAATGCTTGTAAAGCCTGCCCTAAATACCAAGCATCTTTGCTACCGGCTGTTTCACGTATGGAGTGCATTGCCCACTGAGGCGCACCCACATCCACCACTCTTACGCCCAGCTTAGTTGCCGCTATAGGTCCAATGGTACTACCACAACCCATATCTGACCTAACCACAAAGTGTTGATAAGGCACTCCTGCTAGGTCACAAAAGCTACTGAATAGTGCACTGGTTTCGCTGGTTGTGGCATAGCGTTGATTAGCATTCACTTTAATTACTGGGCCAGCATTAATTTTAGGGCCGTGGTTTTCATCGTGTTTATCAGCATAGTTAGGGTGAATAGCGTGGGCATTGTCACAAGAAATCAATAAAGAACGCGCCATCATGCGTTGGTATTTTTGTTCTTCGCCAGCTAAACGGCGCAACACACTTTCTAAAAAAGGCCCTTCAGCACCTATAGCAGAAGCACTGCCTACTTCTTCATGGTCATTACAAACCAATAAAGCAGTAGCAGCTTGTGGCGTATCTACTGCTAACATGGCTTGTAAACCGGTATAGCAAGAAAGCAGGTTGTCTAACCGAGCCGAGCTAATAAACTCTTCATTTAAGCCCACTAAAGCTGGTGGCTGGGTATCGTAAAAACAAAGGTCATAGTCAATCACTTCATCAACTGAATAGCCTTCACGGCCTAGCCAACTTGCCAGCAGCTTACGAAAAACCAAACTGGGATTATCCGATGACTTTAGCCCTACAACTGGTGGTAAATGCAGTTGAGCATTAATTTCTGAATTTTTATTTGCATCACGGTTTAAATGAATGGCTAACGATGGAATAACAGCTAATGGCTTTTCTACATTAATAAGTGCCGCCTGCAATTTTCCGGCATCATTACGAAAATGCACCTGGCCTGCTAAAGAAAGATCTCGGTCAAACCAGGGGTGCATTAGCACACCGCCATAAACTTCAACACCTAACTGCAAACAACCCTGGCGTAAAATCTCTGCTTTTGGTTTTACTTTTAAGCAGGGGCTGTCGGTATGTGCGCCCATCATGCGTACACCCGTTTCAGCAACGCCTTGTTCACCTAAACGAAAAGCGATCAACGAGCGACCACCACGGGTTAACCAATAACCTTGCCCTGCTTGCAAATGCCATTCATCGCCTTCATTTAAAGCTTGGTAGCCAGCCTCTTCTAACTGACGAACCATAGTTACTACCGCATGAGCGGGGCTAGGTGAGGATTGTAAAAAACTGATTAAACCCTGATTAAACACTGCTTGCTGTTGAGTCACTTGGTTATTACCTGTATTTAATAGCTACTATTTAAGCACGCTTTTGGGGTGCTTTTTTTGTGTCATCGCTGGCTTGATGCGGTATGCTTAAGCCAAGACATTAAACTTATTTTAAACTTTGCAATCTATACCTGATAGCTTTAAAACTGTTTTAGGAGTACGACCCGATGCGCACGCACCTAATGCGTGGTTTGATGATTTGTTTGCTGACGCTTGGCCTTTCGCCTTTAGTTAGTGCTGCAGAGTCTTCCACACGCCAGTATACACCGCTTGAAGAGTTGCAGCCCTCTGCTGCTCACCGCCAAGTTGCCCGCGAAATTACGCGCACCATGACACGCCAGCACTTTGCTGATGTCACTTTAAATAAAGCACTAGAAAAACAAACCTTAGAAAATTATTTAAAGCAGCTAGATCATAGCAAATCTTTACTAACAGCCAAACAAGCTAAGTCCATTCTTAAAAATACTAGTGCTATAGAAAACGCTCTAGTTAAAGGTGATTTAGACTACCCCTTTGCGCTTTTTGTAGAAGTTACCCAAAAACAAATTCAGCGTTTAGAAAACAACCTAAATCAGCTTAAAAATAACCTAGCTAGTTTTAATTTTCAGCAAGACCAACGCTTTTATGCTGATCGCCGTGAAATGGATTGGCCAGAAACAACGGCAGAACTAGATACCTATTGGCAGCAGCGTATGACGCATGAGCTATTAAACCTAATGGCAGCCAATAAAAGCACCGAGGAAGCCCGTGATTTATTAGTACGCCGTTACGAAAATCAGCTTAACCGTATTCGCCAAACTAACAGTGATGATATTTTTCAAGGCTTTATGAATGCCTTTACAACTAGCGTAGACCCTCACACCAATTATTTTTCTCCCCGCCGCAGCGAAAGCTTTAATATTCAAATGAAGCTTTCCTTAGATGGTATCGGTGCCATGCTGCAAATTGAAAATGAGTTCACCAAGGTAGTTAGCCTAGTACCAGGCGGCCCTGCAGATAAACAGGGTGAATTAAAACCTACCGATCAAATTTTGGGTGTGGGTCAAGGTAATGAGGAAATTGAAAACGTCATAGGTTGGCGTTTAGATGAAGTGGTCGATTTAATTCGTGGCCCGCGTGGTTCCATTGTTCGTTTAGAGGTTCAGGCAGCCGACAGCACTAATCATCGTATCGTTGAAATTGAGAGCAATGCCGTTCAGTTAGAAGATCAAGCAGCTAGCAAAAAGCTTATAGAAACAACACTTAACGGTGAAACTCGCCGCATCGGTGTTATTGAAATACCCACCTTTTACCTAGATTTTGAAGGCCAACGAACCAACAAAAAAGACTTTCGCAGCACCACACGTGATGTAGCACGTTTAATTGATGAGTTAGAAGAAGAGGGTATAGACGGCCTGGTTATCGATTTACGCAATAACGGTGGCGGTGCTTTGCAAGAAGCCAACAGCCTAGTGGGTTTGTTTATTTCTCGTGGCCCAACTGTGCAAATTCGTGACTCAGATGGTCGTGTTAATATTCTGGGTGATAGCGGTGGAACAACTCATTACTCTGGCCCTTTAGCAGTGGTTATTAACCGTTTATCTGCTTCGGCTTCAGAGATTTTTGCAGGCGCTATTCAAGATTATGGTCGTGGATTAGTTGTGGGCGAGCAATCCTTTGGTAAGGGAACTGTGCAAACCATTATGGATTTAAGCTACGGTCAGTTAAAAATTACCCGCGCCAAATTTTACCGTGTTTCTGGTGATAGCACTCAGCACCGTGGCATAGTGCCAGACATTCTTTTTCCACCCTTGTTTGATGCAAAAGAAATCGGTGAAAGCTCTTCTCCCAACGCCCTACCTTGGGATCAGGTAAAAGCTATTCTGCCACCGCGCCAATCGTTAATAAAAAGTGCGCTAGCTAAGCTAATTGCTAGCCATGAGGAACGCACTAAAAAAGACCCTAACTTTTTATTCCTTACCGAGCAGTCAGATTGGTTAAGCCGCCATGAAGGCTCTCCGGGTATAAGCTTGAACCGAGAGCAGCGTAAGCTAGAGCAAGAAAAAGATGAAGCAGAACACCTTGCTATGGAAAACCGTCGCCGTAAAGGTTTAGGGTTACCTCTGCTTACTAAGTTAGATGAAGAAGCAGATAAAGACTCTACCAACAAGAAGGTAACACCGGTAGACACGGCTATTCTTGAAGAAGCTGGGCGAATTTTATTAGACTACTCACAAATTCAAACTAGCCAGCGCTAAGTCACTAAAGCCTGCCCAATGGCAGGCTTTTTTAGTTTTGTGCTTCGCCTGCTTCTCTTGGCAAACGACCCCAACCTGCTGGCTGTTTGCGTTTAAGCAAAAATACTTCTTCTACCACCCCGTCTTGGCGTTTCTCTTTTAGCAAAAGCTCTAATAAAAAGTTAGTAGCGTAAAGCTCTTCAACTTCCGCTGCGCTTACATTAAAAGGTGGCGCTAACTGTTCTTCTGGCGCTTGGCGAGTTATTAACAACATCTTTGCGCCCGGTTTTAGGCAGCGTGCCAAGAACAAAGCATAGTTTTGCCTAGCTGCACGGGGTAAGGCTATGAGTGCCGCTCGGTCATAAACTGCATCCACAGAACGGAGCATATCTGGTTCTAGGTGCATTATATCGCCTGCCACAAAAAGCATACGCCCTTGCCAAGCCAGTTTTAGTTTATTTTCTTCGGTATAGCGCACAGGTTCATCGTGGGTTACTAGGTATTCTTCTTGGGCTTTTTCAACAATATCAGCGCCTATCACTTCATGCCCTTCTGAAAGCAACCAGTCCATATCAAGACTTTTTCCACAAAGGGGTACAAACACGCGGCTAGTTGGCACTAGCTGTAATCTTTGCCAAAAACGTTGCAAATGCCGATTGACTTGGGGCTGATGAAAACCCAAGTCTTCGTTACGCCAAACGTCTTCCCAATAGTCTTTATCCACACTTCCTCCATTAGCTTTTACTTTGCTAGTAACTATCCACATAACCTGTGGATAAACCTGGGCACATCCTAAGGGCAACTAGCCCAACAGCTGATACACTAGCCAATATAACAAACTGACGAAATTTTGTTCACTAGCACTTAGGTGCCTTCCCTCTGTATAATTCCTTAATCAATTCTTAAAGGTCTTGTTTTGTCTCATGTCTGAAGCTAGCAATCCAACTATTACTAAAAAACTCTTTATAAAAACCCACGGTTGCCAGATGAATGAATACGATTCATCACGCATGGCTGACTTGCTGGGGGTTTCTCACCAGTTAGAACTAACAGATGATGAAAATGAAGCAGATGTCATTCTGCTAAATACCTGCTCTATCCGTGAAAAAGCGCAAGAAAGGGTTTTTCATCAGCTAGGCCGCTGGAAACACTTAAAGGAACAAAACCCTAACCTACTCATAGGGGTGGGTGGTTGTGTGGCTAGTCAAGAAGGTGAAAACATTCGTAAACGTGCGCCTGTGGTAGATTTAGTGTTTGGGCCACAAACACTGCACCGCGTACCAGAAATGATTGATGCTACCCGCGCCACCAAAATACCTGTTATTGATGTTACCTTCCCTGAAATTGAAAAATTCGATAATTTACCTGCACCGCAAATTGATGGTGTTACCGCTTATTTGTCGGTAATGGAAGGCTGCTCTAAATACTGTACTTTTTGTGTTGTGCCCTACACCCGAGGTGAAGAGGTTTCGCGTCCATTTGAAGACGTAATGCTAGAGGTTCAGCAACTTGCAGATCAGGGTGTAAGAGAAATTAACCTTTTAGGTCAAAATGTTAATGCCTACCGTGGTTTAGATGCTGAAGGCGATGAAATTGATTTAGCCGAGCTAATCACCTGCGTTGCAGCAGTGGAAGGTATAGACCGTATTCGTTTTACCACTTCACACCCAGTTGAGTTTTCAGACAGTTTAATTGAAGTCTATAAACACGTACCAGAGCTGGTTAGCCACCTGCACCTACCGGTGCAGTCAGGTTCAGACGCTATTTTAACCGCCATGAAACGTGGGCATAATCGGGCTGAATACATCGACAAGATGAAACGCATTCGTGAAAGCCGCCCCGATATTTGTTTTTCTTCTGATTTTATTGTTGGCTTTCCTGGCGAAACCGATGAAGATTTTGCCCAAACCATGGATTTAATCGACGAAATTGGCTTCGATATTTCTTTTTCGTTTATTTACAGCGCTCGCCCTGGTACACCTGCAGCAGACCTAGTCGATGAACTACCTGAAGCAATAAAAAAACAACGTCTCCATATTCTGCAAGCACGCATTACTCAGCAGGCAATGCAAATTAGTCGCCGCATGGTGGGCAGTAAACAGCGTATTTTAGTCACAGGTTTGGCAACCAAAGACCCAGGTCAATTCACTGGTCGCACCGAAAACAACCGCATTGTTAATGTAAGCTGCGACAACCCAACCGATTACATAGGTCAGTTTGTCGATGTTATTATTGAAGACACCTACACCAACTCTCTGCGTGGCCGCTTAGCGGACTAAGGATTTTTTTACTTTTGAACAATCAACAAAACTCCCTTGCCCTTGAAGACCCTCTGCCTGGACAGCGTATTATTCAGCTTTCTTTGCAGCCTTTAAATAGCAAACGCTTGGCTAATTTATGTGGGCTACAAAACGACCACTTAAAACTGATTGAACAGCGTTTGGGTGTAGATCTACGTAATCGTGGCCATGACTTTGAAATTAGTGGTGAAGCTAGGCGTGCCAATGTTGCTGCGGCCATTCTTGAGCAGCTTTACAAGGAAACGGCCACCGAAGACTTGCAGCTAGAAACAATTCACCTGCATTTGCAAGAAGCTGGCTTAGAAGCGCTAGAAGAAGAAGGGGTTAAAGATAATTTCACTCCCACCTCTATTCGCACGCCTAAAGTGAACGTTCGGCCTCGGGGTGCAAATCAGCAGGGTTACGTGCATTCCATTCGCCAACACGATATTAACTTTGGTATTGGCCCTGCCGGTACAGGAAAAACCTATTTAGCCGTTGCCTGTGCGGTAGAAGCTTTAATGAAAGATGAAATACGCCGTATTTTATTAGTTCGACCCGCTGTTGAAGCAGGCGAGAAACTTGGCTTTTTGCCTGGCGATTTATCGCAAAAAATTGATCCCTACCTACGCCCCCTTTACGATGCTCTGTATGAAATGCTGGGCTTTGAGCAGGTAGGCAAAATGATAGAAAAGAATGTGATTGAAGTTGCGCCCCTTGCCTTTATGCGTGGGCGTACTTTAAACAATGCCTATGTTATTTTAGATGAAAGCCAAAACACCACCCGCGAACAAATGAAGATGTTTTTAACGCGCATTGGCTTTGGTACTACCGCCGTTATTACAGGTGATATCACCCAAATAGACTTACCCCGTGGCACTCATTCAGGCTTAACCCATGTAATGACTGTGCTACAAAATGTGCAGGGTATAGGCATTACACGTTTTGAAAACCGTGATGTGGTACGTCATCCACTAGTGCAACGCATAGTACAAGCCTACGACCTTGCTGAGTCAGCCGCAGAAATCGAACAACAAAATAAGCGATCTTACAAGCATGGAAACTGATAAACCTCCCCTGTGGCTAGACCTACAGCTAGCCACCAATCAACCTGAACTTTGCCCTTCTGAAGAAGCAATTTTAGCTTGGTGCCTACTTGCTTTACCAACCCACCTGCCTCCCGGAACTGAACTAACCCTAAGAATCGTTGATGAAGCAGAAAGCCAGCAGTTAAATAATGACTACCGTGGCAAAAACAAGCCAACGAATGTCTTATCTTTTCCCTTTGAAGCCCCCATTGATTTACCTGCTGAAGCTGAGTTAAGTTTACTGGGTGATTTGGTTATCTGTTTACCTAAAGTAATTGCAGAAGCTGCTGAACAACAAAAGCCTGTGCTAGATCACTGGGCTCACTTGGTTATTCACGGCCTGTTGCACTTACAAGGTTATGACCATGAAACCGACTCAGAAGCCGAGTTAATGGAAGGCTTGGAAATTGATTTGCTCGCTAAATTAGGCATTAACAATCCTTATATCAGCAACAACAATGCAGGTTGATCAACAAATATCATGAACGAAGACCGATCGAGTAAGGGGCAACCCTCGAAAAGCTGGTTTGATAAACTTTTAGGTGCTTTTTCTGCAGAGCCAAGTAACCGTGTAGAGCTACTTGAATTCCTTAAAGATGCTTCAGATCGTCAACTAATAGATAACGAAGCACTAACCATTATTGAAGGTGCCTTGCAGTTAAGCGATATGCAAGTTGGCGATGTAATGATTCCTCGCTCGCACATGACAGTGGTAAAAATTGATCAACACCCAAGGGACTTCTTACCTAAGCTAATTGAATCTGCTCATTCACGCTTTCCAGTAATTGGTGAAACTTCAGATGAAGTCTTAGGCATTCTTTTAGCTAAAGACCTCTTACCTCTCATAGTTGATCACCAAGCAATGGAAGCCTTTGATATTCGCCAGGTTTTACGTCAAGTTGCTTTTGTGCCTGAATACAAAGGGCTTTATTCCATGTTGCGTGAGTTTCGTGAAACGCACAATCACATGGCAATAGTGGTTGATGAATACGGTGGCACGGCTGGCTTAGTTACCATTGAAGACGTTTTAGAAGAAATAGTTGGTGATATTGAAGATGAGCACGACATTGAAGAAGAAGCCGATATTCGTCAGGTTGAAGCAGGCAACTACCTAATAAGGGCACTCACACCCATTGAAGACTTTAACGACTATTTTAATGTCGACTTTAATGATGAGGAGTTTGATACCCTCAGTGGCATTTTAATGCAGAAGTTTGGCCACCTGCCTAGGCGCGGTGAAAGTGTGGTTATCTCCGGCTTTGAATTTACCGTTATCAATGCTGATAATCGCCGTATTCGCCTTTTGCAAGTGCGCCGTTTAACCAGCGAAGAAATTGCTGAACTTCCAGAGCAGGATTAACTTTTTGTTGAAACGTTTAAACGCCTCCCTAGTTGGTCACCTAGCCGCATTATTAGCGGGTGGAACGCTTACGCTCGCTTTTGCGCCTTTCAACCTTTGGCCGGTTAGCTTTTTGGCACCGCTTGCCTTTTGGCTAGTGCTTAAAAACCTAACCAGCAAACAAGCCATTTTTCGCGGCTGGCTCTTTGGTTTGGGTGTTTTTGGTACTGGTGCTTCTTGGGTTTATGTCAGTATTCAAGAGCATAGTGATACCCCCACTTTTATAGCCCTTACCCTTACTTGGGCTTTTGTTGCTGGTTTAGCCTGCCTATTTGCTTTACATGCTTGGCTTTGGCAACGCTGGTTAAGTAAAACCAATGCTTTAGTTAGTTGGCCTGCCTTATGGGTACTAATGGAAGCTTTACGTAGTTGGCTATTTACTGGCTTCCCTTGGCTGCTCTTGGGTACAGCTCACCTCAACACACCTTTTAGTGGCTGGGTTCCTATTGTTGGCGTTTATGGCTTAACAGCGCTTAGTGTGTTGTCTGGTATGCTTATTTACAGCAGCCTTAAACCTTCAACGCCTCACTGGCAAAGAGGGTTTACGCTTAGCCTTTTAACCATTTTATTTTTTGCAGGCATTAACCTAAAACAAAAAGAATGGACACAAGCCTATGGCGAGCCAATCACGCTAGGATTAGTCCAGGGCAATATTGCTCAAGAAGATAAATGGCAGCCATCTAAACAAAAAGAAATTATTCGAACTTACCTAAACCTGAGTCATCAACTAGGTGAACTAGACCTAGTTGTCTGGCCAGAAACAGCGCTTCCTTTATTACCTCGCCAAGCACAACCTTTTTTTAACCTAGCTTTGAAAGAAGCAGGTGAAGAGGCAGGTTTAATTTCTGGGCTAACTTCCTTAGCGCCTAAACAAAATAATTATCACAATAGCTTGTACACCGCAGGTAAGGCTGAAGGTACTTACCACAAAGTAAAGCTAGTACCCTTTGGTGAGTTTCTTCCTTTTGAAGCACAACTACGCGGCATTACTGATTTCTTTGATTTACCCATGTCTAGCTTTGTGCCTGGTGAAGAACACCCAGCTAAGCTGCAACTGGCTGAAACCACCCTTGCACCTTTAATTTGCTACGAAGTAGCCTACCCAGACTTTGTTGCTAGACAAGCATTCAATTCCCATTGGTTATTAACTGTTTCTAACGATGCTTGGTTTGGTTCTTCTATTGGTCCCTTGCAGCATTTTGAAATGGCGCGTTTTCGTGCCTTAGAAACAGCACGCCCTATGGCTCGTGCTACCAACAATGGTGTTACCGCACTTATAGACCATCAAGGTCAGGTTATTAAAGAATTACCCCAGTTTGTTACCGCAAGCCTAAAAGGTGAGTTACAGCCCCGTGAAGGTAACACCCCCTTTATGCTAACGGGTAGCTTACCTTTATGGATTTTTTGTTTATTGCTTTTAGAGTGGCAAAGATACCTCCAGTATCGAAAACGTCCTAAACGTAAACCTAGCTACTTATAAAATACACCTTAGTAGGATTGAGTTTTTTTTGACTTGCATCATAATAGCGCGCTTAATTAGCGCTCTTTAATATTTGGTTTAGTGAGTGCTCATAAAAAAATATAACGCTTGAGACTCACTAAATGAAAACCAACCTGCCGATCACTCAGCAAGAACGTAAGTTTGATCAAGAGACTCGACTCGTTTCAACCACTGACTTAAAAGGCATAATTACCTACGCCAACCCTGCCTTTTGTGAGGTTAGTGGCTTTAGTCTTGAGGAATTAGTAGGTAAAAACCACAACCTTGTTCGTCATCCAGACATACCACCTCTAGCATTTAAAGAGCTTTGGGCAGCATTAAAGCAAGGAAAATCTTGGTACGGCGTAGTAAAAAACCGTTGTAAAAATGGTGATTACTATTGGGTTGATGCCTATGTCACGCCTATCTTCCAAGACAACAAAATTGTTGGCTACCAGTCTGTACGCACTAGCCCTTCTGATGCTAGAAAATTAAAAGCAGAGGCGGTTTACAAAAAAATTAATGCTGGTAAAAACCCAGCCGTTACTAGTCAGCCTGTTATTCACACTAAATTACTAACCCTAGCTTTAGTTGCTCCTTTTATAAGTGGTTTAGCTAGTTATCTGCTACCGCAATATAGCTGGCTTTGGTTAAGCATTTTTCCTTTATTGGCTCTAGCCTTTACTTGGTTTAGCTTGTCACCCTTACGCCAACTGCAACAGCTAAGCTTAAAAGTTATAAACAACCCCACTGCTCAAAAAATCTTTACGCAACGCCGTGATGAAACTGCATCCATAGAACTAAGTTTTTATGCCTACCGTGCGCAAACACGTACTATTTTAGGTCGCATGTCAGATACCCATAATGCTATTCGTAATGTAATGGATAAGCTGACCACACAAATAGCCAACAACACTGAATCTTTAAATAAGCAAGAACAAGACTTAGAGCTAATAGCCACAGCCATTCACGAAATGTCGGCTAGTATTCGAGAAATAGACCATAACATTACCACTAACTCTAAGCACTTAGATGCTTCTAGTGAAGTTTGTACTAGCGCCTATAAAAACATAGCTAGCACTGCAGAATCGATTCAGCAGGTTTGTACTGAGCTGCATGAAACTTCAGAAGAAGTGAATAAGCTTAGCCAAGCTAGCCAAGAAGTTGACCACATTATGCAGCAAATTGCTGGCATTTCTGAGCAAACCAATTTACTTGCACTGAATGCGGCTATAGAAGCAGCGCGTGCGGGTGAGGCTGGGCGTGGTTTTGCGGTGGTTGCAGATGAAGTACGTGAACTGGCTGCCCGTACCCATGCTTCAACAGAAGACACCCACACTACTCTTGAACAGATACGCCTAACCGTTAAACGCGTTGTAGAGCGAATGACTCAAAATGAATCAAGCATTAGTGGCAGTCGTAGCCAGGTATTAGATGCCATGACTAGCTTTACTAGCATTGAACAAGCTTTTTCTGGTATTGCAGATAGAGAAATACAGGTTGCTACAGCCGTTAGTCAGCAGCGTAATGTTGCAGAAGAAATTGATCTGCGTATTAGCTCGATCAACCAACAAGCAACAACAACCTTGGAAGGTGCAAAACTAGCCTGCGATGCACTAGAAGAACTTAATGCTCAGAGCCGCGAGCTAGAATCGACTATTCAGGCGTTTAACTAGTTTAAGTTTTTGCTTGTTATTCAGGGCTGCGAATAAAAACACGGCCATCGCAACGGTGACAAGCATCTAACCTATGCGTGGCGGTTAATTCAATTTTCTTTTCGCAGCTAGAGCAGTTGAACGTGCCCGCCATTGCTAGCTCACCTGTATGGTAAAGGGTGGGGTCTTCACGACTAGCCAAGTCTTCTTGCAAGGTGCGAGCATCAAGCAAAGAAGGGTCGGCTACCTGCTTTAACCAATGAACAAACTGCTCGCTCAATAGCTGGCTTTCTTGTGCCAGCCAATTTCTTACGCCCTTGCCTGTTTCTACTAAATACGAACGTAAGTCTTGTAAATCACGTTTTAGCCAAGTGGTTAATAAATCAGCTTCTTCTCGTGTTAAACGCTCTATATCTTGCTCTGCTTCAACTAGGCGTTCTATTTCTTTTTCTAAGTCTAGCGCTTGGCTCGACTTTTCTAGCTCTAGTTTTGTTTCATATAAACGCTCAACCAAGTTGTCGTACAACTCAACTAGGCGTGATGTTTGATCTGTCATTTGTTTCTCCAAAACACGGCTCTTACTTAATAAAATAAACTCAATAACAACAACAATAACAGAAAACCGGCTAAACCCTTCCAAAAATTAAGGGGTTTGCTCTCACCTGCTTGCTGATTCAACTGGCTAGCAGATGGCTTTTTTAAATCATAAATAAACTCTGACAAACGACGGTAACGTAACTCAGGGTTAGGCTGTAGGGCTTTATGCAAGGGCAGATCTATCCATTCGGGCAGCTTAGGATTAAGTTGAAAGGCAGAAAGGTAATCTAAGCGGGCAAAATCGACTTTAGAGTTAAGGCTTTCTAGCTGACCAACATAGGGTTGCTGCCCAGTTAAAATTTCATAGGCTATAGCCGCTACTGAAAATTGATCCGACCTTTCATTAGGCTCTTTTCCTAAACGGTACTCAGGTGCAGAGTAGGCTGTTAAACCAACACGCCTTGCTAGGGTAGATACAGGAGGTAAATCGACCATCTTGGCTACACCACAAGCAGCAAAATCAACTAGCTTTAATATTCCGTTGGTATCAACCATAATGTTTTGTGGGTTAAGGTTTTGGTGTAATACTTCCCGCCTATGCATAGCTCTAACCGCTTTGGTTAGCTGTTCAATTAAATCGACCCTTACCTTGATATCGGCAGCTGGATTATCTTTTAACCATTCTTCTAAGGTTCGCCCTTCAATGTACTCCATTAAATAATATAACTGCGTACGTGGCTTAGATAAATCAACAACCTTGGCAACATAGGGTGAAGAAACCCTCTCTACTACCCATTGCTGCATTATAAAGTGGGCAATAAATTCTTTTTTACGTGCTATTTGGGGTGAAGGGGCTTTTAGTACTAGGTTACGATTGGTTGCAACATCATAAACTCGATAAATACGACTGGTTGCACTGCGCGATAAAACCTTGGTTACTCGGTAGCCATCAACTTCATCACCTGGGTTAAGCTCTACAGGCATAGGCAAGCTGGTATAAGCCTCTCCTAGCCCTTCAACAACTTCTTGAGGCACTTGATCAATTCTTAAAAGCTGAAAGCAGAAATTGTAGCTGGAGTAGCCACGCCGACTGGCTTTTTCCATGGCTCTTTTTAAGATTTGATCACAGGTTAAATTAAGGTCTTCTGAATATTCACCTATAAGCTGAACAAAGTCTGAGGGTACTAAAGTGCCTTTTACCGCTTGAGTCGTAAATAAAAACAAATCACCTTGTTTGGCTGTAAAAGTTAAATAATCTATATCTAAACTAGGGTCCATACCCATCGCTCGTGACGGGTAGCGATAACCGCCTAAAAAGGTGGTGTGCTCACGGTTAAGTAGCTGGCAGTCTGCACCACGCAAACGGTAAACCAAGGTGTCGCCCATATGGAACAAATGCGCTTGGCGGCCTCTAATTAATAAGGCACTCATTGAGCTAATATAGCTACCACGGGTGAGGTTACGGTTTTGCGCAAAAAGCCAACTGTTTAAAGCAGATAAAACTCGGTTTGCCGAAGTTTTTACATCCCAGTTATCGGGTGTTGAGTAATAATCGGCAATAAACCCTTTAACACTGGTTTCACCTGCCTGTTTAGCTAATGCATTACGCCAAGTAGAGTCTGCAATTACTGCTGCAACGCCTTTTATAGCTAGCTGCGAGTCTTTAGGGCTAGCCACTGCCATAGACGCACGCGCACTTTGGGTATCTTGGGCTAAATAAGATTGACCATAACTAACTTTTAATTCATCCAACTGCATGCGCAAATGCCTTAAACACCGTGAATACTGCTTTAATATGAGTAGTATCCCCCTTGTACACCCTGCTTCTCAAGTAGATTACTCTTATCCCTTGGTCTGAAAGACCGCTAACAGGTTGGAGTTATGGGCTTAAGGAACGTATAATTCACAGGCTTAAAAATTCTCACTTCTTACTAGGGTCTAAAGCTGATGAGCTACAACAAGATTCCTGCTGGTAAATCTCTTCCAGAAGACATTAACGTGGTGATTGAAATTCCAGCCAATCATTCACCTGTTAAATATGAAATTGACGAAGAAATGGATGCACTGGTTGTTGACCGTTTTATGGCAACACCGATGTTTTACCCAGCTAACTATGGTTATATTCCCAATACTTTGGGTCAAGATGGCGATGCACTAGATGTACTAGTGATTACTCCCCATCCAGTTGAGCCTGGTAGTGTTATTCGCTGCCGCGCTGTTGGTGTACTGAATATGGTTGATGAGTCAGGTTCTGACGCTAAACTGATTGCTGTACCTCACCAGTCACTCACCACTATCTATAACGATGTTCAAGACATCAACGATGTGCCTGAGCTGCTACGCAAGCAGATCGCTCATTTCTTTGAAAACTACAAAGATTTAGAAGAAGGCAAGTGGGTAAAAGTAGAAAACTGGGGCACTAAAGCGGATGCTCACGAAGCTATCCTAAAATCTGAAGCAGATTTTAAAGCCCAGTAGTTAGCCTACTTTTAAAGCTTCTAAAGACTAACTTAGGTCTTTAGAAGCTTTTTGTGTTTTTAGCAGTTAAATTAGCGTATGTCTGTGCCTTGCCGCCAAGAAAGGTAGTCATCTAATAGCTGCAAATAACGCTCTGGTAGGGTTTTCTCTTTTAAGCTAACCCGGTAAATGGGCCAACAGGTTTCAATAGGCAAACGCCATTCACGTATTTGTTGTTGCCAGGTTGATGCTTCCCATACGCTGCGGGGTACAACGCTAAACCCTAAGCCTCGGGCGACAGCATCTAAAGCTAGGTGCACCCGGTTAACATAGCTACGCTGTATTAACTGCCTAGAGCCTCGGTATTCTTCTGGAAAGTTAGCTTTGAGTAGTTCACCTGCTTGCTGTTGCCCTTGCTGATGATTAATAAAACCTAAACCTAATAATTCTTGAAGATTATTGCCTTGGTATTCAGCGGGTACTACCACAATAAGGGGTTCTTGCAGGTATTCAACGTAGCTTAAATCGGCATGGCGCTGCATTTCACTCACTAAAGCCATGTCTACCCTATGGTTCAGTACTTCTTGTATTGCTTCACTGTTATCTGCAAAACGTAGGTGCAAACGTAAACGTGGGTGGTTTTTCATAAAACCCAAAGCAAAGGGATAAAGCAGCACGCCTAGCACTTCAATGCTGGCAATACGGCATTCACCCCCTTCTAATAAGTCCTGCTCTAAACTGTGACGAAACTGTTCATGCTCAGAAAAAAGACGCAAGGCATAGTCATAAACTTGTCGACCCGCCTCTGTTAATTCAAAACGCTTCCCCTTACGGGTTAAGAGCGGCAAGCTAAAGTATTCTTCTAGTTTACGCACATGCTGACTAACACCTGGCTGGGTCATGTCTAACTGACGTGCAGTTTGGGTAAAACTACCCGTTTCAACCAGTGAAATAAAAGTTCTAAAATAAAGCGCATTAAACATAGTAGCTAGTACCCTTGCACCTAAAAAAAAGCACCCAAAAAAAGTACCTATAAAAGGAAAAAGCCCCCAACCAGTAGTTGAGGGCTTTATAGTTTAAGCGAAACCGTTCAATAAATCAGTCTAGTTAACTTTTAGGTGGTTCATCTTCTTCAACCGCCATATTATCAACCACTTGAATAGGCTCGTCTTCATTTTCTGCGGCAGACTTACCAAAGCCACGAAACTCAATAATAAAGTAAAGCACCGTACCTACACCTAACCCCCAAGCCGCACCATGAGTAGCTAGTACCACACCCATAATTCCAGCAATACCCATAGACGTAGCATTGTTAATATTCTCTACTGCTACTGCAATACATAGGTAACCAGTAATCAGTAGAGTAATGGATAAGGCAATAGGTAGCACTGGCTTAAACAGGGTTACTAAAGGCAGCATAAAGAGTGCAATAAAACCTACAATCCAGAATACTGAAGCACCAGAATAGATAGTATCCATAGCACTACGACCATAACGATAGCGTTCTGCAATGGTTGCCATAGCACCTGTAAACAAGGGGCCAGCTAAACCTGGGTAGGGTGCGAATAAGGAGTGAATAAGGTTACGCAAACCGGTTACTAGGTGAACTCGGTCAATGTTTACTTCTATTTTTTCATCTGGGCGCAGGTGGTCAACACGCTTAATTAAGCTTTGGCCAACAATTATGTCACCAAAAGCAATAATGTAAGCAATAATTGCCGTGGGAATAGCCGCTAGCATTAACTTCACATCAGGGAAGCCAATTGAAAAAGGTAAGTAGGCCCAAATTTTACTAAAAGCAGGTACGTTAATACCCCACTCAATGCTTGGTAAAGGGTATTCCTTTACGCCCCAGCCTATTGCCATGGTAACCAACATACCTGGTACCATGCCATAACCAGCTATCATCTTTGCCCAGCGAAATCTTTCTGTCCAATCACGGAAAGACAAAGAAAACAGCACATAGACGGTTACTAAACCACCAATACTTAAAGAAATGGGTGTATTAAATAAACGACCACCGGGAGAAATTTCACCAGAAATGGCAGCAATACCTGCACCTAACAAAATACCAGCGGTTAACGATTTAGGTATATTTTCAATTAGCTTACTGCCTAAACGCGTGATACCCATAAAAAAGAAAATAAAGGTAACCATTAATTGCAAAGCAACCAAAGATTTAATGGCTTCTGGGCCAGGCTCAAAATCACCTACAAAAAGCAGCACTACAGGAATAGCAGGCGTGATCCAACCCGGTACAAAAGGCACACCCAGCAAGGTAGGTAGCATAAAGCCAATACCACCAACAACCACATAGGCAAGCGCTACATCGTAGGGAAGACCTAAGTACTTCTCTAAGAGTGGAATCATACCCATAGCAATAACAAACATTACCAAGGCTTGAATGGTTTCAGCCAATTCCCAGCGGTAATGAATAAAAGGTAGGCGAATTTTGAAGGGGCCGGCTGGCCAGTAGGGTTGTTCTTCACCGTATTTGCGTTTTAAAAGCACAGTCTAGTTCCTTAGCTAAATTTATCTTTATAACTAAAGCCAACAATGGCATTTAGTAATTTTGGGAACCGACGCCACTTTACTGTTTTTATAAGTGTGATCGTTCAGGCAGGTGCTTTTTACGCTGAATTAACCTAGATGCCAATTCGACCATATAACTAGCAACTGCTAGCTTGACTTAATTTTGTTAACCTAATAGCCACTAGGCTAGCATGATTATTTAGCTTATTTTGCTAGTATTCAATAATTATGCAATTAAAAACAGGCAGCACCCTAGGTTTTGTTATCAATTGTTAGCAAGGCTAAAACTAGCCGCAAAAAGTAAGCGAATGTTTTATCATGAGTAAAGCAAGGTATAAATATTTTCGCTAGGAGCGATCCCCTAAATGCAATCACCCAACACTAGTGCTATTAATGCTTTGGTTTCACCTGAAGGCAGTTTAGAAGTGCTTTCACAACATGAAGTTAATCGGCTAAGAAAAACTTCCAGTGATGGTCACCATGAAATTTTACGTCATTGTGCCTTGGCAGTGCTTTCTTGTGGCAGCCCTATTGATGATAGTGCTGCTATGCTAGAGCAATACCCCAACTTTGATATAGAAGTAATGCAGCGCGATAGAGGCATTCTTTTAAAACTCACCCAAGCCCCCGCTGATGCTTTTGTTGATGGTGAAATGATACGCGGAATGCGCGAACACCTGTTTGCCGTACTAAGAGACTTAGTTTATGTCAGTAATGAAATAAAACGCAGCCTCAACCACGACTTAACCAGCAGTGATGGCATTACTGATGCAGTCTTTCATATTCTTAGAAATGCACGTGTACTACGCACTAATTTACC
Source organism: Marinospirillum minutulum DSM 6287 (assembly GCF_000422325.1). Classification (GTDB taxonomy): domain Bacteria; phylum Pseudomonadota; class Gammaproteobacteria; order Pseudomonadales; family Halomonadaceae; genus Marinospirillum; species Marinospirillum minutulum. The sequence continues at coordinate 390,842 of NZ_KE383818.1, read as the reverse complement.
GCCCAACTTAATTGTTTGCTGGGGCGGGCACGCCATTCCAAGAGAAGAGTATGAATACAGTAAAGATGTTGGTTACCACCTAGGATTACGCGAATTAGATATTTGTACAGGTTGTGGGCCAGGCGCAATGAAAGGCCCTATGAAAGGTGCTAACGTTGCCCATGCTAAACAGCGTACTAAATTAAGGCGTTATATAGGTATTTCTGAGCCTGGAATTATTGCTGCCGAAGCACCTAACCCTATAGTGAATGAACTGGTGATTATGCCAGACATAGAAAAACGCTTAGAAGCTTTTGTACGTTTGGGGCACGGTATTATCGTTTTTCCTGGCGGTGTTGGTACTGCTGAAGAAATTCTTTACCTTTTAGGTGTACTAAGCAACCCAGAAAACCAAAACCTATCTTTTCCTGTTGTTTTTACTGGTCCAGAATGTTCTCGCGCCTACTTTGAGCAAATTGATACCTTTATTGTGAATACCCTAGGCGAGCAAATGCGTGATTACTACCGTATTATTATTAACAATCCGGTTGAAGTCGCCCGCAGTATGAAACAGGCGATGCAAGATGTTAAACTGCACCGTATAAAGCACAAGGATGCCTTCTATTTTAATTGGCGACTAAAAATAGATGAAGTGTTTCAACAACCCTTTCATCCTACGCACCAAGCTATGGCTGAACTCCAGTTACACCGCGATCAGCCGATACACCTACTAGCTGCAAATTTAAGAAGAGCCTTTTCAGGCATAGTAGCTGGCAATGTTAAAGAGTCTGGTGTTCGTGCAATTAAAGAACAAGGCCCCTTTCAGTTGCATGGTGACCCAGAACTTCTTAAGTTATTAGATAAACTACTTAGCACTTTTGCCCAGCAGGGGCGAATGAAGCTAGCAGGCAAGACTTATAACCCCTGCTACCAGCTTATTAGCTAGCTCGGCTACGAAATGCCGACAGAAAAGACACGACTGGTTGCAGTACTTTTTTATTCTAAGGGGTAAACTTGCCCCCAACTGGCACTAGACCAGTCAATGCAGAGAGCTTCTCTGCTTTGTATTATTTTGGAGATAGTTAGCATGGTTGATATGGCAAAGCTGAAGGAAGATGCCCTTCAGCGCAAACGCCAACATGAAGAAAAGGAGTTAAGAAAACAGGTTTCTCGTAGCAAGAGACCTGCTAGGCGACCCCCTGCTTCACGCACTAGCACAGCAAAAGGTGGTGCACGCAACCCCTCTGCACAACGTGCCTTGGCGGCTAAACGCCCTCAGCCAAAAAAACGCAAGCGCTCAGTTAGTCGCTGGGTGCTAGATATCCTGCTCTTTCTTGGTGCTTTAATTGTTGTTGTCATTATGTTTAACCCTTTTCGCTAAACTTTTTTAGTGCATCCAACCAAGCTGTTAGCCAGTCTGAAATACCCTCAGCTGGCTGAAAAAACTCTAAAGCATCAATTTTTAATAAAGGCATAAGTGCCTTAGCACCCAAATCAGCAAACTGCGCATCCAACAACAAGCCACCTGCACAGTAGCTATCACCGTAAGATGAATCACCCAAAGCAATAACGGCATAACCTCGACCACTAAGCGCCCTTGGCTGCTGTTGCAATTCTGTATAAAAAGGCTGAATATTTTCTGGTAGCTCGCCACTACCCGTTGTTGAAGATACTAAAAGCACTACCGAATTACCTTCTAAGCTGGCTAGGTTCGGTTCCTCGTTAATTTCAACACTTAAACCTGTCGCTTCTACAGCTTCGGCAACGGCTTCAGCGACTTCAACAGAGCCACCGTAAACACTACCAACTAAAATAACCAAATCTGTCACTATTAACTCCTTATAAATTCTAAATAAAGATAAGCTAAGCTTACTAGGCAAAAAGCTTAAACCCTAGTAATTTAGTAGGTCATGCTAACACAGAGGAAAAACCATGGATTACATGAAATTAGAAGCCGTTGCTATGCCCGTTTTAATTAGTGGTTTAGTGCTATTTATGGGTTTTATTGTTTGGGACCTAGCCAGAAAATCTAAAGCAGGTGGGTTTGGAACTAGCATTCTTTTCTTAGCACTAGGCTTAGGGGTTGTAGGTTTTGTTATAAAAACCCTTGCTGTAGCCCTTATAGAATAAGCTAATCCCTAAAAACTATGGGTTGCCAATTTTTAGGAAATTCAGGCCACTCATCTTGAGTCATGGCAGCTAACCAGCCAGTTACCTTCTCAACCTTTGCGGGTCTGGCTAGCCAAAAGCCTTGGCAAACAGAGCAACCTAGCCCATGCAGCAACATAGCTTGTGCACTGGTTTCTACGCCCTCTGCAACTATATTCATACCCAAGGCAGATGCCATACCAATAATGGCTTTAACTAGCTGTGCATCTTCATGGCTAGCGGGTAATTCTAATATAAAGCTTTGATCTATTTTAATAGTGGATATAGGCAGTTTGCGCAGGTAAGACAAAGAAGAATAACCTGTACCAAAATCATCAATAGAAAGCTTTATCCCCCTTGCTTCAAACTCTTTAAGCAAATGGTATTGGTCACTTTCATCGCCTATTACTAAGCAGCTTTCGGTTAATTCCAACTCAATTAAATTAGCGGGAATAGCATAGCTTTCAAGGTAGTTAAATACACGCTGAGCAAAGCTGTAGTCTACTAATTGTCTGGCTGAAACATTAATTGAAACAGGCGGAGGCTTATAGCCAGCTGCTAGCCAAGCTTGTAAATCTCTACATACCTGTTCTATAACTCTATCGCCTAGCTCTTCTATTAACCCTAGTTTTTCTGCTAAAGGAATAAACTCACCGGGTGACACACTACCTAGGTGCTCGTCATCCCAGCGCAGCAGGGCTTCCATACCTATCCAGCGGCGGCTTCCTACATCAATTTTAGGCTGGTAAACCAGATGTAAAATTCGGTTTTCTAAAGCAGTACGTAAACCATGTTCTATGGCTAGATCGGCATAACTCCGCTCACCCATTTGCGCATCATAAAAACAGTAGCTATTGCGCCCTGTTTCTTTAGCACGGTACATGGCTGTATCAGCATGTTTTAAAAGCATTTCTGGTGTTTCACCATCACCAGGAAAAACACTAATACCTATACTAGTTGAAACCACTAGATGGTTTTGCTGCACATTCAAAGGCTTGGTTAGCACACTAATTAGACGTGCTGCTAAGGCCTCTAGTAAATGTAGAGACTCTACCTCTGGCACTAAAACTAAAAACTCGTCGCCACCTAAGCGTGCAACTGAGTCACCTTCCCTTACACTCTGTTCTAACCGACGTGCAATTTGTTGTAGTACCTCATCGCCAGCTTGATGGCCTAAGCTATCGTTTATACGCTTAAAAAAATCTAAATCTAAAAACAGCAAACCCATTTTATGCTTATGGTAGTGAGCATTGGCTAAGGCTTGTTTAAGTCTGTCGAGTAATAAACGACGATTAGCTAAGCCAGTTAGCTCATCATAGTAGGCCATACTATGAATTTGCTCTTCTTTAAGCTTGCGGTCCGTTATGTCACTAAAAATAGCTGCAAATTGACGAATGGAGCCCTTGCTATTGCGTATGCCTGTAATGGTTAGCCATTCAGCATAAATCTCACCATTTTTGCGTTTATTCCAAACCTCACCCTGCCAATAACCCTGGGTTAACATGCTGTTCCACATGGATTTATAAAAGTTTTTATCATGGCGGCCAGAGCTCAGTACAGCAGGAGTTTTCCCTAAAACCTCTTCTGGGCTATAGCCAGTTAGGGTAGTAAAACTAGGGTTAACTGCCTGAATAATGCCTTTGTTATCAGTAATAATAATGCCATCTAGAGAGGCTTCAATTACTTTTTGAGCTAAGATCAGGTGTTCTGTAGAGGTTTTTAGAGCAAGGTCACGTGCTTCTAAAGCAGCACGTAATTGGTTAACGTATTCATATTCAATGCTTGAAAGAATATCGGTAAAAGAAAGCAAACCACAGAGTAAATCGGTTGGGTTACCTTCCGCATCACAATCAACAACACCCAAATGTCGGAAGCCTTTTTCTCTTAGCAAATCAACGGCATGAAGCAGGCTCATATCTTTGGGAACACAAAATAATTCGTGAGTTGCTAGGTCTTGTAAAGTTAAGGCCGTGACTTCTTCTGCCAACAAAGCAATTAAGTCACGCTCTGTAATAATGCTGGCAGGTTGGCCTTTACCCTGCTCTACAATTGCAGCTTCAGCCCCTGCTTCGCGTAACCTAACAACTGCTTCAGCTATGGTTAAACTGGCATAAAGGCGCAAAGGTGGACGGCGAATGCTAGAACCAACATTGCGCATTAACAGATAGTTTTCTACACCCTGATGCCTAACTAAGTCTGACTGAGTTAGCATACCCAAGGGTTTGCCTTCTTGGCTGGTGACTAGCAAGCGCCGTAACCCCTGCTCTTTCATATAAGCAGCGGTTTCACTTAACCGAGCCGTTGAATCAACACTAATAACAGGCGAACTCATTAAACTGCTAATAAGGGTAGTGCTTAAATCTTGATCAGTGAAATCTAGCTTACGGGTATCGCCTTCAGTCCAGATACCTAAAATCTCTTCCTTCTGGGTAACAAGAATACAACTCACCTTGGCACGACTCATGCGCCGTGCAACTTCCTTAAGTGGTAAATTAGGTGAACAGGTTAACAAGCCACCGCTAACAAGTGCGCCAACTTGTGGGTCATCACCTAACTGCATTACGACTTCAGGCTCAAGGTTAATAAATTCTTTCAATTAAAGCTCCCTAGTTGCAAGAGAAAAGTTAACCGACTTAATCTTCTAGCAAAGACACTAATAACTGGCGCACCTGATTCACCTCAAAAGGCTTATCACAAATGGCAGACACACCCGCTTGGCGAACTGAAGCAAGGCGAGACTCATCTTCCGAAGTAACCATCATAATAGGAATGTGTGAATAATCGGCAGATTGACGAATGTGATTAATCATCGCTTCACCATCCATCACAGGCATATTGTAATCAGTAACAACTAAATCATAGGCTGCGTTTTCTAGGCACTTAATGCCTTCCTGCCCATCAACGGCTAAATCGATGTTAACCACACCAATTTGCTGTAAAACCCGCCTAAGGTGATTTCTAGCCATGCTGGAATCATCAACCACCAACACCCTTAGAGTTGAAACATCGTAAAGCTCTAGCTCAACTTCTTCATGTGTTAAGAACTCTAGGGTTGCTGCTAAAGCACGTTCTAAATCTTTACGATCAAAAGGCTTGGGCAAAAGTGCTAGAACACCGGCTTGTCGGACTGCCTCAAGGTTTTCGCGCTTTTGCTCACTAGAAACAACCATTTTTGCAACATTGGCTAGACTAGGGCTTTTAGACATTAAAGCAAAAAGCTCGTGGGCATCAGCATCGGGTAAATAGAGGCTGGTAATAATTAAATCGGGTACAAAACTGCGCATTCGGTTAATAGCTTCACGCGCACTAGCAACTGCCTCTAAGGTGTGAATTCCTTGCTCGCTAAGTAGCTCACGAATAACCTTGCGCTGCATAGCAGAGGGTTCAACTAGCAAAATACCTAACTGCTCAAGAGAAAGAGCGGTAGCTTCCATTTCTTTTAACTCCAATTAAATAACTTAAAAACCTAGTGTTTGCGTTGTTTATTAGGTAAGCCTGGCTGATAAACATCATCACGATAAATGAGTCGACGCGCCTCTATTGACTGCTGTGGTGCTAAGTTAAATACCGCTTCACGCAGCTTAAATAAACGTGCACCTTGGCTACGGGCTAATTGTAATTCTACAGCCTTAGGTAAGGGTGGCAAACGCAGTGCTTTGCGATCTTCAGTCCAAAAGGTTGCTTTATCTAGTATTAAACTTAAAAGGTTGCGTTGATTGGTTTTAAGCTCTGCTAGCAGTGTAAGCGCTATTAACTGCTTGGCACGGCGAATTTTTGCTAAATTAGTGCTAGTCATTTTAAGCAGTACCCCATTAAATTCTTTATGGCTATGATAAACCTTCAAAAAATTACAGCCAGTAGCAAATTATTTTTTTACAATTGCAACAAAGTTTCACAAAACCTTTTATCCGCAAGGATAGGAGAAGTTTCTTAAGCAGGTTAGTATATCCTTAACTTACTAGCAGTAAAAAACTATTATAAAAATACTAAAATCTAGTATCGCAGGCAAAAGGACACACAATGGTACCCTTATCAGACGAAGAGCTAATGTTAAGCACACCAACGCCAGAAGAGCTTGGGCTGACTTTCAGAGAAGAAGACGGTGACTTTTGGGTTACCTATCAACCTTCTGGTTTAGCCCTTCCTATAGAAGCAGAGCAATTTCCTCAGGTGATGCTACTTGCTGGCTATTCTGTTGATGAGCACCCCATAGATTCTGCAGCTTTAGCGACTCTTTTGGAAGCCATACGCCGTGGCCAAGGCACAGATATGCGCTTGGGCGGCCCGGTTAATGCCCGAGTAGAAGTTTATACCAGTGTTAATCAAATGTTAGCTGGTGTTGTAGTTTACCCAGCCCAAGGTCGTGGTAAAGACCTAACCCCTGAAACCCTAGACGCAGCACTTAAACATTCTAGAATTGTTCGCGGCTTACTAGATGAAAGCTTAGCCGAACTAACCGATCCAGCCACTCAGAAAAAACTTCGTTCCTCAGGCAAGCCCATGTGCATGATTGTTGCTTATGGTGAGTCAGCCTACGATGGTGACGATGCTTGGCTAGAAACCCTGCTCGACGAAATTGCAGACCGCCGCCCTCAAATGGATGAAGAAGGCAGTGTCGACTTTCTTGAGTTAGGTGATTTTCCTCACGTTGATGCAGATCAAGTTTTAGTCCGCCGTCACCCACCCACCGATGGTAAATCTGGCTGGACAGTAACGGGTAAAACCATAAAAGGTCGTAACGGTAAAGACCTTAACCTTAAAGCCGTTGATGACACAGTTAAGTTAGCGCCAGGCGATAATGACCTATTACTTTCTGCTGTTTCTGGTATGCCAGTTGTGCATGAAAAAGGTGCACACATTGAACAGATTCTTAAACTAGATGAAGTCGGCTTAAAAACAGGGCATATACGCTTTGATGGCAGCGTGCACATTAAAGGCAATGTTAATCCTGGCATGAAAGTTGAGGTTACAGGTGATGTAAAAGTGGGCGGACTAGTAGAAGCGGCTTACATTAAAGCAGGCGGCATGATTGAAGTTGGTGGTGGCGTTATAGGCCGCAAACGCTCTGAAAAAGAAGCCGAAGCCAAAGATGGTAAAGAAAAAATTGATGATGCCTACCTAGAAGCCGGCAGCATAGTTAAAGCACGTTTTATTCAAGAAGCAGAGGTAGTTGCAGGGCAAGAAGTGGTGGTACAAAAACAAATTCTGCATTCAAAAGTTAAAGCGGGCATTAAGGTACACCTACCTGGGCGTGGCGCTATTGTGGGTGGTGTTACTCAAGCACAGCAGCTTATTGATATTGCCGTCAGTGGTGCGCCAGCCAATATGCCAACCAAGTTAATTGTTGGCGATGCTTCAGAAATAAAAGCCCAATCCACGATTATTAATAACCAACTAAAGCAGCTAGAAATACAAAAACAGCAATTAAAAGAAATCGTTGCCAAAATCAAGAAAAACCGCAAACCCATTACTGAAGAGAAAAAACAGCAGATTCTTACCGCTCGCGACACCCTCAAGGTTAAAGAGGATCAAGCTTATGATGAGCTAAAGAAACTTGACGAGCAGCTGAAAGAGTTACAAACGGCTAGGGTGCAAATTCGTAAAACCTGTCACCCGGGCAGCCAAATAGAAATAGAAGAAGGTAGCTTCTCACCTCGCAATGACTTGGGTAAGGTCACCTTCTTCTTGCGTGATGGCGAAGTAAATATGCGCTAACTCAATTAACTGGCGGGTAACTGCCAGTTAATGGGTGCTTTGCCTTGTTTTGCTAACCAAGCATTGGCTTTTGAAAAGTGCTGGCAGTCAAAAAAACCACGGTAGGCAGACAAGGGTGAAGGATGAGGCGCGGTTAACACTAGGTGTTTATTGGCATCAATCAACGCCGCTTTTTTCTGAGCGTAACTCCCCCAGAGCATAAATACTACACCCCTAGTTTGCTCGTTAATAACGCTTATTGCCTTATCGGTAAACTGCTCCCAGCCTTTGCCTTGATGGGAATTAGCTTTTGCAGCTTCAACGGTTAACACTGCATTTAGCAATAAAACCCCCTGTTGCGCCCAAGCAAGTAAACAGCCGTGATTAGGCTGAATAATTCCTAAATCTTGTGCCTGAGCTTTATAAATATTTTGTAAGGAGGGGGGAACCTTGATACCCGGCAACACAGAAAAGCTTAAGCCATGCGCTTGTTTAGCACCGTGGTAAGGGTCTTGCCCTAACACCACCACCTTAACTTTAGCCAAGGGCGTTTGCACAAAAGCATTAAACCAATGGCTTGAATGCGGATAAATCACCTTACCCGCGGCTTTTTCTTGCTGTAAAAAAGCCTTTAACTGTTGCATGTAAGGCTGTTCAAATTCAGCAGCTAAATACTGCATCCAGTCATCTGGTAGAGGGTTATTGCTCACGAGCCGCCATCACTCTTTCTACAGTATCTACTATTACTTGGGTTTGCGGGTCTATCTCTAAGTTCACTTGCGTACCTTCAGGCATTGCACCAAAGGTGGTTGCGCGGCGTGTTTCAGGAATTAAATAGACACTAAAGCCATTTCCTTCTACCTCACCCACTGTAAGGCTACAGCCATTTAAACCAATATAACCCTTAGCAAAAATATACTTCATCCACTGTTCTGGCACGGTAAACTCTAAGCGCAGATTTTCTTCGTCTAACTCTTGGTGAGCAGTCAGGGTAACTTGGTCAATTACATGACCCGACATCAAATGGCCGCCTATTTCATCTTGAAAACGTGCTGCACGTTCAAAATTAACTAAATCGCCTGCTTCTAAAGCACCTAGGTTGGTTAAACGTAGGGTTTCTATCATGGCATCAAAATAAACGGCTTGTTCATCCCAATGGGTAATGGTTAAACAAACCCCATTAAGTGCCACGCTAGCACCCACCTGCATACCTTCCCTGGCAGCTGTGGGCAAATGCACACCGAAGGTGCTGAGGTTAGTTTTTCGTTCTAGGTGCTGCAACTTAGCTACACCCTGCACTATTCCGGTGAACATAGTTTTATCCTTTAGCGGCTAGTAAATCATCAGTTAAAACAGGGAGACGATCAGAACCAAAATACATCTGATCTTTCCAGAAGAAAATGGGTGCACCAAAGCCACCACGCTCTATCAACTCATCAGTAAAACCTTTTAAAGCGGCTCTTGCATCTTCTGAACCACCCAAGGCAGTCAATTCTTTACCTAGTACCTCTTCAGCAACTTCAAGAGGTGCAATATCACGACCTTCTCCCCAATACACCTGGTAAAGTGCTCGGGTCAAATCAGCTCTTTTTTCAGCAGGTAAAACAGCTAAAGCCGCTTGAACTAAGCGTGTATCAGTAGGGAAAACTTCTGGCTTTTTGTAATCCACTTTAAAATAGTTAGCTAAGCGGGGTAAATCTTGCTGAAACATGTGGTTAATTTTAGGCATATTGGCTAAAGGTGCACCATTGCCTAGCTTTTTAAATAAGCCACCTAAAGAAATAGGCTTCCAATTAACTTTAGCTCCAGTTTTTGCTTCTAGCTCTGCAATCTGTGTAGCGGCTAAAAAACTATAAGGGCTTACTAGGTCGTAATAAAAATCTACTTGTTCACTCATACTTTACTCCAATAACTACCAATAAAATTCATTAAAAAAACCGGCTTCATTCATCCGGCTGATCACCTGTTAATAACACATGTGTTTCTAATAAGGCACGAACCTGGTCTTCGGCTCGTTCAGGATCTAGCCCATGCAAATGAATGTTGTCCTGATAAATTTCCGACCACTCATCGGCATCAGCACACAAACCACTTGCTTCACTCAGCTCAAAACCAATTTCTTGTCCTGCTGAAGCGAATAACTTAAGTAACCAGCCTTCTTGCGGATGTATTAAGGATACATAATATACATCATCTAGCTGATCATAGAGCAATTCTCTTACTACCTCAGCGGCAGAATAAGCCTCTATACTTAAATCTAAATCTCTAACACTGGCTAAACTGGTGTCATCTTCTAGCCAGGCTTCATCGGGTTGAATAAGTGCCTGTTTAATACTGCCATCGGGTAAAGACCAAGCAATACTAACGGGAAAACTATCCTCTTCCGATGCAGCCGCCTCAACTGCCATAAAACTGGGTAAACTCATGGTTATTTTTTCTCCCGTTACTTTTGCTCTGGCTGGCTTTCTGGTAAAAGCAGCGCAGCAGGTAAATTAAATAGTTGCTGCGCATTAGCACTGGTGAATTCAGCAACCCTTTGTACAGGCAATTGATACAGATCTGCAACCTGCTGTAAGACCCAAGGCAAATAAGCGGGTTCATTGCGGTATTTTTTAGGTCTAGGTTTTAGGTTACGCGGCAATAACCAAGGTGAATCGGTTTCAATCATTAAACGATTTTGCGGAATAGAAGGGAGCAAAGGCCAAAGGTGAATTCCTCGCCGTTCATCACAAACCCAACCCGTAATACCAATATATAAATCCAAATCTAAATAACCAAATAAGGTGCTTTTTTCACCTGTAAAGCAATGCACCACAGCACCGCTGATTGAATCTCGCCAAGTGCGTAGTATTTCAAGCATTCTAACACCGGCATCACGTTCATGAATAAACAAGGGTTTACCTGTTTCGGCAGCCAGTCCTAATTGTTCTTCAAAAGCTTTTTGCTGCTGAGCAGGGGTTGAAAAGTTGCGATTAAAATCTAAGCCCGTTTCCCCCACTGCTACACAAGCAGGCTCGGCAAGTAAACCACGCAAGGTATCTGCTGAGTTTTTAGTCCATTCAGACGCTTGGTGTGGATGTATTCCAGCAGTCGAGCACAATAAGTTAGGGTGTTCCTTTGCTAATTTAAGTGAGCTTTCTGAAATAGCTAAATCTGTACCGGTTAACAGCATTCCAGTAACGCCAGCCAACTGAGCACGAAGCAAAACCTCATCTAAATCTTCAGCAAAGGCAGGGTCAAAAAAATTAACACCTATATCGACTAAAGGAAAAACCGCTTCAGAGAAAGGAAGTTTAACTTGCAAATGTTTTACCCTTTTAGTGAAAAACCTAGATTAAAGGCTGCTCAAACTACCTAGAAAGCTAGTCAATTAACAAAATATTCACTAGTATGTTAGTAGTTTTTTAGCCAAGACAGTAATGATACTACATGAAACGAGGATAGAGCCCATGGGTGGGGTATTAGCCAGTGTTGATTCAAGAACTCGCTTAGTTGGAGCAAACCGCCTTGAACTACTAATGTTCAAGCTGCATTCCAATCAGCTTTTTGCCATCAATGTGTTTAAAGTACAGGAGGTACTACGTCTTCCAAAACTCACTAATTTGCCAGGCCATCACCCCCACGTTGTGGGTGTTGCTCATTTACGCGGCCAAACAGTGCCCGTAATTAACCTAGCGCAAGCCGTGGGTATGCCTCCACTTGTGCCTAAGCCTGAAAGCAACCTCATAGTGACAGAGTACAACTCGTCTATTCAAGCTTTCTTAGTTGGCGGGGTCGATCGTATTATCAACCTTAACTGGGAAGATATTATGCCACCACCGCGTACCACGGGCCGTCAGCATTACTTAACTGCCATTACACGTTTAGATGATAAAATTATTGAAATCATCGACGTAGAAAAAGTACTGGCTGAAATTAACCCCTACACCATCGCTTTAGACCCTTCACAGCTAGAAGAAGGCATTTTAGCTGCGGCTAAAGATATGGAAGTATTAATGGTTGATGACTCGCCTACGGCTATTTCACAAGTTAAACAAACCCTGATGCCTATAGGTATTACCGTACACACCGCCACCAATGGTAAAGAAGGCTTAGCCATGCTTAAGGGTTGGGCCGATGCTGGTGAAGACGTACCTAAAAAACTGTTAATGCTCATTACCGATGCTGAAATGCCTGAAATGGATGGCTACAGTTTAACCAGTGCTGTTCGTGAAGACCCTCGCCTCAAAGACTTATTTGTTGTGTTACATACATCTATGTCGGGCAACTTCAACAAGGCAATGGTTGAAAAAGTGGGTTGTGATGATTTCCTTTCTAAATTCCAGCCTAAGTTGCTGGCCGAGCTGGTTGAAAACCGCGTTCGTATTAAAGCAGGTCTACCCGAAACTACATGACACTTCTGCGTTTTGAAAATATGCACCTGGCCTATGGCCACACTCCCTTATTAAATGATGCCGGTCTCACCCTTGAAGAGGGTGAGCGGGTTGCTATTCTAGGCCGTAACGGTGCTGGAAAATCTTCGCTTATGAAAATTGTTTCTGGTGAAGTTCAACCCGATGGTGGCAGCCTATGGCGCAAGCCAGGCTTAAAAATTGGTGTTCTGCCTCAGGTATTACCTGCCGCTGATGAGCGAAAAGTTTTTGATGTTGTTGCTCTTGGTTTAGCTGAAGCCGCTAGCCTGTTGGCTGAGTTCGACCAAATCACTCAGATGCCACCCGATCAAGTTGATCTAAAGCGCATGGATGAATTACAACATCAACTCGATGCTTGTAACGGTTGGGCATTAACCCAAAATGTTGAACAACTGCTTAAACGCTTACACCTAGATGGTGCTAGCAAAATGTCAGAGCTTTCTGGTGGTTGGCGTCGCCGCGTTGCCTTAGCACAAGCTTTGGTGAGTGAGCCAGATTTACTCCTGCTCGATGAACCAACTAACCACCTAGACATAGAAACTATTCAGTGGTTAGAAGAGCAAATTAAAAGCTTCCCCGGCGCTGTCTTGCTAATTACCCACGACCGGGCATTTATGCAAAACATTGCTACTCGTATGCTAGAGCTAGATTTGGGTGAGATTATTAGCTGGGAAGGCCGCTACCTAGAATTCCTAGACTTTAAAGCCCACCAGCTAGAAGTTGAAGCCCGCCACCAAGCCGCCTTTGATAAAAAGCTAGCCCAAGAAGAAGTTTGGATACGCCAAGGCATTAAAGCCCGCCGTACTCGTAACGAAGGCCGTGTTCGTGCCTTGCAAGACTTGCGCAAACAGCGTTCAGAGCGTTTACAACGCCAAGGTAAGGCAGATATTCAACTAGAAACTGCCGACCAGTCAGGCAAGCTAGTAGCCGAGCTAACCAATGCCAGCTTCAGTTATGAAGGCAAACCCATTCTAAAGAATGTTACTACCCGTGTTCAACGTGGCGATAAAATTGGTTTGTTGGGTCGTAATGGGGCAGGTAAAACCACCCTGCTTAAAATGCTTTTAGGTGACCTTCAGCCCCAGTCAGGCGAAGTTAAAATTGGCACTAAAATTGAAGTTGCCTATTTTGATCAGCTACGTGGTCAGCTAGACCCAGAAAAAACCGTTTTAGACAACCTAGCCGAAGGCCGTACCAGCATTACTATTAATGGCCGTGACAAACACGTTATTGGTTACTTGCAAGACTTTTTATTCTCACCAGAGCGAGCGCGTCAACCTGTTCGTGCTTTATCAGGCGGTGAACAAAACCGTTTACTTCTAGCTAAGTTATTTGCCAAGCCAGCTAACCTTTTGGTAATGGATGAGCCAACCAACGACCTAGACTTAGAAACGCTAGAGCTACTAGAAGAACTGCTACTTAACTTTGATGGCACTCTGCTATTAGTAAGCCATGACCGTGCTTTCTTAGACAGCGTGGTTACTAGCATTCTTGCTTTTGAAGGTGAAGGTAAAGTAAAAGAATACATAGGTGGCTATGAAGACTGGTTACGCCAAGGCGGTAAATTTCCAGATTTAGTCTCGCCGGGCAGTTTAAAAACTTCGGGTAAGGCAGCTTCTAATACACCAACAGCTGAACAAGCTAAACCTGCTGAAACACCTAAAAAGCCAGCCAAAAAACTGAGCTATAAGTTACAGCGTGAACTAGAATTGCTTCCAAGTGAAATTGAGCAGCTAGAAAAAGCAATAGCTAGCCAAGAAGGTAAGGTTGGTGATCCTGACTTCTACCAATCTGCTGCTGATGTTATTACTAAAGAACTTAAAAAGTTGGAAGATTTACAACACCAGCTAGAAGCAAAAATTGAACGTTGGGCAGAGTTAGAAGCAGAAACTGAGGCCTAGTAGCTGCTTTACTTAACCCGCTAAAAATTATTAACATTTAAGGCTAGGCACTAGGCTGCCTATTACCGATTAAGGAGTCTGTTCATGAGCAGTTCATCTGAAATATCTAAGGCACGCGCCCTTACCGAACTACGCCAGTTTCTAAAAAAGCTGCTATTAGAACCTGGCACTTTAGAAAAAACATTAGAAATTGCCCAGCGTCACTATGGTGACCATAAAATGATGGATAAAGTAGCAGACGAGATTACCTCTGAAACACTAATCAAAATTCCTGAAGACCCAGCTGAGCGTACCGAAGCTGATAAACTGTTTTTAGAATTACTGAAAGAAGTGATCGAAGAAAGCAAAGCACTTTACTAAACCTAGTGCGCCTTTAAAAAAGCTTTAATCGGTGGGTAGTTAGCTGCCCACCTAGTTAAACCCGTTAGTTAAAACCATTATTTTAGTTGTAAACGCTTGGCTAGTTTATGCAGGTTGCTTGAATCCACCTCTAGCTGCTTAGCCGCTAAAGACCAGTTCCCTTCTGTCCTTTCTAACGCCTGTTGTATTGCTTGCCTTTGACATAAATCGACCTGGCTTTTTAAAGGCAGCGGGCTAGCTTCTGCTTGCAAACTATTACCTTCTAAAACCTTGGTCATAGCCGGGCGGGCTAAGTCTAATTCTTCAGGCTCTAGCGAAACCCAATCATTGGCAGCCGTTTGTCGTGCCAAGGTTTTAAGCGCAGCTCGACTAATCACATGCTCTAACTCACGCACATTACCCGGCCAAGGATACTGCAATAAGGCATATTCAGCCGCTGCAGAAAGGCGCAAACAACGTAAGCCCAAACGACTACGGTTCAACTCTAAAAAATGCCCAGCGAGTAATAAAATATCATCTGGGCGTTCTCTTAAGGGCGGAATAGGGACAGGATAAACAGATAAACGGTGGTATAAATCAGCTCGAAAAGCACCATTTTTTATGCCTTCCTGCAAATGCCGATTAGTGGCTGCTACTATACGCACATCAACTTTTTTAGTGGCATCAGAACCTAAGCGCTGTATTTCACCACTTTGCAATACACGCAATAACTTAGCCTGAACGCTTAAAGGCAACTCGCCAACTTCATCTAAAAACAAAGTACCACCATCTGCTGCTTCAAAACGCCCTGGGCGATCTTGTGTAGCACCTGAAAAAGCACCTTTCACATGACCAAAGAGTTCACTTTCCGCTAAGGATTCAGGCAAGGCCGCACAGTTAATATGCAGCATAGGCTTGCTGCTACGCTGAGAATGTTGGTGGATAAAACGCGCAAACAACTCTTTACCTACGCCTGTTTCACCTAAGAGTAAAAGTGGTAAATCAGACTGCGCCACTAACTTTAGTTCATGCAGTAGCTGAGTAATGGCTTCACTCTGGGCAATAATCTCTGAGCTTTCTGAAACAAGCGGCAAACCTCGTGCTTCTAAAGAAAGACTCCGCCAACCTAAACGTTCTTGTTCTAGTTGCGTTACCCGTATAAAAGTTTCTGCTAACAAGGCATAGCGTTTCAATACTAAAGCGGACTCACAAGTAAAGGTTCCTGCATTTAAGGAATCTAAGGTTAAAGCACCCCACAAAACCCCTTCTACATAAAGACTTACACCCATGCAATCATGCACAGGTAAAGGCTCGCCCACCAAAGCATCTAACAGGCCATCGTAAGGGTCAGGCACCTGACTGTTTGGGTCAAAAATAATCGGTTCACGGCTAGCAAGAATGGTTGTTAAACGCGGGTGTTCAGCCACCTTAAAACGACGACCCAAGGCTTCTTTAACCAACCCCTCTAAAGCAATAGGGCGCAACTGTTCTGCTTCCTTTTTTAGCAAAACCACCGCACCACAGTTAAAAATTTCTTTTAGAGCATAAACCAAGCGTTGAAAACGTATCGCTGGTGTTAAATCGGTTGTTAGGTCGGCTAACAGCAGTGCATCAATCATGGCAAAAAAACCTTTAAGGGTAATAAAAACCCAGTTCAACTGGGTAAATAAAACCATAACAGATCTACAAGCTAACACCAACCCTTGTAACTAGCGGGTTAGAAATCTTGGCTTAATACTTGCACTAACTAATCAGTTATTTTATTTATTATTTTCTTAAAGGCTTAGCTATGAAAAACTCAGCTATATCACAAACTAAAGTTTCTTTTTTCTCCCGCTGGAACAAACCCACCCAAGCGTTAACCGAGCGTTTAGAAAGGCTAGAACAAGAAAACCTAGCCTTGCAGCAAGAAAAAGAACAACTACAAAAGCAACTTCAGCTAGCGACCACCAAGCTACAAAAAGAGAAAAAACACAGCGAGCTACAAGCGGGTATAGCCGTACACTGGCAAAGCTTTGCTTTATCTTTGGAAGGCATTATTAATTCATTTGAATACCTTAATAACCTAGTGGCTAAAAACAGCAATAAAGCACAAGCTATGCATGATATAACCTTAATTCATAACCAAGAATCCACGCTACTTGCCCAACAGTTAAGTAACCTGAAAGACAATATTCAAGATACTGAAATAACCCTAACCGAACTAACTCAGCAGGTAGAAAAAATAGATGGCATTTCTAATCAAATACAAGGCATAGCTGAACAAACCAATCTTTTATCACTGAATGCAGCCATAGAAGCCGCCCGTGCAGGCGCTAGTGGTCGTGGCTTTGCCGTGGTAGCAGATGAGGTAAGGCACTTAGCGCTTGATACTCATAGTGCAACCATCGCTATCAATGCATTGGTTAAAAACATTAAAACAACTAGCCGCTCTACTCAGCAAAAAATGCAAGACCAAACGCAGCAAGTAGGTAAATTAAAAACTGCATTTAATGCTAGCCAACTACAAGTCATTGATCTTGGCAAATCAGCTTTAGACTTATCAATGTCCAGTGCTTTAGCTGCCACTCTAGCCGATGTGGAACTAGCAAACCTAGATGAAATCAATGTTCGTTTAACCATTTATCGTGCGCTACTAGGTCAAATTCATCTAGCAGCCAACCAAGTACCCGATGATTCTACCTGCCGCTTAGGACGCTGGTATAAAGAAGGTGCTAGCAAAGGAATACAGCAAGAAGATGACTTTAAAGCCATGGCTGAACCCCATGCCCAAGTACATGAATTTGCACAGCAAACACTTTTAGCGGGTGAACAGGGTGATTACACCCAAGCACTTATTAAGTTGCAGCAGATGGAAGATGCCAATGCCAAAGTTAACCTGCATCTGAATCGAATATTAGCCAACCTTCGTAGCAACAAGCTAGGTCATTTAAACCCTTAGGGTAACTAGAACCCTTTAACTCTAGGTAATTACTACCCAACAAGCTATTTAAAGGTCAATTTATCAATTAAATATAAATTGGCAAGCTTATTGCTTCACTCTTTATGGGATAAAAAACAACAACCCATCAGGAGCTACACATGGCGAACTATAAAAAACTTTGGTGGTCGCTGATTAGCATTCTTATGCTAACTTTTGCCTTGCTTGGCTATTTTGGTACAGAAATTTACCGCCAAGCACCACCCATACCAGCAGAAGTTGTCACCACTTCAGGTGAACTACTGATGACTGAAGAAACCATTCTTAATGGACAAACCGCTTGGCAATCAGTAGGCGGTATGCAACTCGGCTCTATTTGGGGGCATGGTGCTTACCAAGCACCTGACTGGACAGCCGACTGGCTGCACCGTGAATTAGAACACTGGTTAGAGTTAACTGCTCAAGCAGAATACGGCCAAAGCTTTGCTTCACTTAGTCGGGCTGAAAAAAATGGCTTAGAGTTTGCGCTAAAAGAAGAATACCGCTACAACCGTTATAACCCTAGCAGCAAGCAACTTATCGTTAGTGCTACCCGTGCCGAAGCAATAGCGCTAACCGCCGACTATTACCAGCGCCTATTTGGTGATGACCCTGAGTTTAATGAAACTCGCGGTAATTTTGCCATGAAGAACAATACCTTACCTTCACAACTAAGACGCGAAGAGATGACTCAGTTCTTCTTTTGGACAGCTTGGGCAGCAGCAACCAACCGCCCTGATAAAGAAGTGACCTACACTAACAACTGGCCACATGAACCTTTGATTGATAACCGCCCTACGGCTGAAAACCTAGTTTGGTCTTTAATCAGTATTATTCTTTTGGTTGCAGGCGTTGGTGGTTTAGTTTGGGGCTGGGCTTTCTTACGTAAAAAAGATGAAGTTGAGCCTAAAGCGCCAGCACAAGACCCTTTATCTTTAGTGAAGCTAACACCTTCTCAAAAGTCTTTGGGTAAATACATTTTTGTAGTTGTTGCTTTGTTTAGCTTACAGGTTTTCTTGGGTGGTTTTACTGCCCACTATACTATTGAAGGCCAAGGCTTTTACGGCATCAATACCTCTGATTGGCTTCCCTACTCCCTGGTTAGAACTTGGCACTTGCAAGCCGCTATGTTCTGGATAGCCACCGCCTTTTTAGCTGCCGGTTTATTCTTAGCGCCCATTATTAATGGTGGTAAAGACCCACGCTTTCAAAAGCTGGGTGTCGATCTACTCTTCTGGGCTTTAGTTTTAGTTACTGCCGGTACTTTTATTGGTAACTGGCTAGCCATAGCCCATTTAATACCCCAAGAGCTAAGTTTCTGGTTTGGTCATCAAGGTTATGAATACCTAGACCTAGGCCGCTTCTGGCAGATTCTTAAGTTTGTCGGCATTCTGTTGTGGCTAGTGCTTATGCTGCGCGGCATGACACCTGCTTTAAAAGGTGAAGGTGATAAAAACCTCCTCGCCCTCTTTACTGCTTCGGTTGTTGCAGTAGGTTTGTTCTATGGTGCGGGTTTCTTTTATGGCGAGCGTACCAACCTTTCCATTATGGAATATTGGCGCTGGTGGGTAGTTCACCTTTGGGTAGAAGGTTTCTTTGAAGTCTTTGCCACGGTTTCCTTGTCGGTTATTTTCTATAACCTAGGATTAGTAACCCGTACCACGGCAACCGCTGCTAGCCTAGTTGCTGCTTCGCTCTTTCTAGTGGGTGGTGTACCTGGAACTTTCCACCACCTTTATTTCTCTGGAACCACCACGCCTGTAATGGCAGTGGGTGCTACTTTTAGCGCTTTAGAAGTTGTGCCGCTTATTGTCTTAGGTTATGAAGCTTGGAGTAACTGGCGATTACAGCATTCTGCACCCTGGATGCAGCGTTTAAAGTGGCCGCTTATGTTTTTTGTCGCTGTCGCTTTTTGGAATATGTTAGGGGCTGGTGTACTCGGCTTTATGATTAACCCACCCATAGCGCTTTATTATATTCAGGGGCTAAACACCACACCAACGCATGCTCATGCCGCCTTGTTTGGTGTCTATGGCTTCTTAGCATTGGGCTTCTGCCTATTAATTTTGCGCTATATCAGACCTAACTTGCACTTCAATGAGAAGCTAATGAGCACGGCTTTTTGGTGGCTGAATATAGGTTTAGTGCTCATGCTGTTTACTAGCCTATTACCGATTGGCTTAATTCAGTTCTATGCCAGTGCTACAGAAGGGCTTTGGTATGCACGTAGTGAAGCCTTTATGCAGCAAGACTTTTTGCATCTGCTACGCTGGATAAGAACGATTGGTGATGTGGTATTTATTGTTGGTGCATTAGCAGTTAGTTGGCAAGTATTTCATGGTGTTTTCATCCACAAACCTAGCAAGCAAGCGCAGTAAAAAAACTAGGTTAGTCGAACTAAGGAAGGTGTTGAGCGATCTCATGCTTTATGAGGTCGCTCTTTTTTTATTAAAAATTTAAAGCTGAGGGTTTAAAGGCGGCAAGTCTAAACTTTTAGGCTGTTTTTTTAGCCACCCTAAGCAAGCAACAATAATCGCTAAAGAACCCAAAATTATTAACAACCAACCGAACCACCCCTTGTCTGTTTGAGTCTCTATTTTTTTATTACTAGGCTCAGTTAAGGTTGTATCTGCCTTGTTAAGAGTCGGTGGGTTTAAATTGCCCCTAGGTAAAACAGTTAGCTGACCTAAGTTTACTTGGCTTTTTGCTGCTTTATCTTGCCTTACATCCCACCAATGCAGGGTTAAATTGGGTAGTTTTAAATCACCTGCCTTTTTAGGGTAGAACAACAAGCGTTGTTTTAACTGTCCCACCAGAAGCCCATCCACAATTTTATCAGCCAATTCTTCTGTTAGGGGTTCTATACGCCAGTTTTCAGATGTCAAAGCTTTAAACTGTGGCAGGTTACGTGCTTGCTGACCAACAACATCTAAATGAATGGTTAATTCTAAAGGCTCATCCTGTTTAACCTGCCTAGGGTGAGGTAAAAAAGCAGCTTCTAGGTTTACGCCCAAAGCGGGCAACCAAGGCTGTTCAGCAGGCCAGCTAGTAGGAATGGGGCGCACCTTAACCTTTAACTCTGATGTTTGGGTTTCATATAGCTGCCCTGTTGATTGCCCTGTAAAAACTAAGCGGCTAGAAAAAAAACGCGGTGCAATAACCACTTCTGTTTCATGCAGCTGAAGCAACTCCTGCCAACGTGCTTCTTGCACCTTAACCCCACGATGATTAAACCCCTGCTCTCGTCCTTCCCCTAGCTGCCTTGCCGTTGCACCTTTAACTTCAAGAGGGCTAAGCCGTGGTTCAATAGGAAAACCTTGATAACGAATTAATAATTCATACACCAGTGTTTGACCAATATAAGCATCACTAAAATCAATCTGCTGCTGCATTTGCAAAGGCTGACTTAAAGGCTGCTTGGTTGGCAGTGTTTTTTTTCTGGCTGCTTCAATGCTCACTCGTAAAGGTTGAGAGCTTCTGCCATTAACTTTTAGGGGTTCTAGTTGCAAACGCCGACTAATACTGTCGGCTTGCTGGTGCTGTAAAACTAAAGACCAGCGGTGCATGTAATCACCTCTTGGCCTAGCTTCAACCTGATGCATTTGATCAACCAGTTTAAAATGCGTTTGCCAGCTTACCGGTAGCTCTATAACAGGCGCATTTACTTGGCTGCTTGGGGCTTCAACCAAAATTTCTAACTGCTCGCCAGCTATAAGTTTAGATTGCCCTAACGTTAATAACACGGCTTGGGCTGGGTTGGTTGCTAACAGCAAGCAGCAACAAGAAAGTAAGTAAAATAACCTCATGGGCGCTGTTCTCTTAGTTCGCTTTTAAAACGGTGTTTTAATAAGCGCCAAGGGTCTTCTTGTAATTGTTGAAGCTGTTTTTCTTGGGTGGCATCCAAGGGCGGGCAATCAATACAGCTTGAATTTTCTTTTGGCTGCCAGTCTTGTTCTTTTTCTTGCGCTTCATTCGTTGCTTCTTCTGGCTCACTGGCTGCTGATTCCTGGCTAACAGAAGCACATTTTTTTAATAAGCTTTGTTCCGTTGGTGTAGCTTGCTTAGCTAACTGAGCCTTGGCTAGTTCACGATTAAAACAACTTTCTGGCCAGTCTGGGTGCAAGTCTTTAGCCTGTTTAAAATCATCTAATGCCAATTTTGGCTGCCCTGCTAACAACCAAGCCGTACCTCTGTTATATAAATCTTCAGCTTGGCGTTTTTTATCTTGGGTTAGGTTCTCTGCCTGCCATAGGGTAAATAACTCTGCTGCCTTGGCATAGTTGCCCAGCAAAAACTCAGCATGAGCTTTTAAGTCGGTTCGTTTAGCTAACTTTTGTGCTTGTTCAGCCTCACCCGCTTTAAGGGCTTGCCAAGCTTGATAGTCTAAATTTTGCCAGCCAGCGGCTTGCAAGGGTTGATGGCTGGTTAAACCTACAAAAAACACCAGCAACCCTAGGCTTGTTTTAAAAGGCAATTTGACTCTAGGCTGTTCAAAATACTGCCAAAGTAAAAGTAATAAGGCAGCTAATAAAGGCCAGTGGCTTAATTCCTGAAAAAATCGGATTCCTTGCTGGTTTTCTTCAGCTAGGCTTGCGGCTGAACGATTAAATTGTTGAAAATTACTGGCTAGTTGTTCAGGGTGCAGCAACTTAATACCTAAATCAGCAAAAACTGCTTGTTGTTTGGTTATTTCTACAGGGTTAGCCGCTAACCAAACTAAGTATAAATTAGCCTTAGGTGGCTTAATTTGTATTAGTTGTTCTCTCATTGCTTTATTGGGCAGTTGATCCGTTAACCACAACCAATCTAAGCGCCCTTGTTTGTCTTGCTTAGCTAGCTTGCCTAAATTAGCAGCCAAGCGAAAAGCAGCAAGGGGTTGATGACCACCCAAGGGCATAACAGAAGGATGAGAGAGGCTTAATAACTGCCTTAAAGTATTAGTGTCATCTGTCATAGGGCTAACTAAATGTGCACTGCCTGCATAATAAATTAAAGCGGTTTTTCCCTGTTTACGGGCATTTAATAAAGGAATTAAAGTACGCTGACTAGCCTCTAACTGCTGCTGCGGAAGTGTGTTGCCACGTATTGGCGGTGAAAGGTACTGAATAATCACCAATTCCTGCTGCTCATTAGGGAGTTGGTCGGCTTTTAAAACATAACCTACACCCGCTAAAGCTAGGGTAAATAAAAGGGTTAACAGGCCTAGCACCCAAGTGCGTTTAATCAGGGCAGGCTTACTAGTAGCCGCTTCATCATTGGTTAGTAAGCGTTTTGCTAATTCAGGTGGTAAAATATATTCCCAGCTTGCCTCTTGCTTAGCACGCAAAACTTCTTTTAATACCCAATAAATAACGGGTGCTGCCAAAAGCAACCAAGGTCTAGCTAGAAAATCACTCATTGCTTGACCTAAGGCTTAAAGATTTGGCTTTAGCTATAACATTCTGCAAAGGCTGGATTTGGCTAGCGGCTAACATAAGTGCTAGTAGCAGAGGAATAAAGGCTAAAGAAAGGGATGGGCGCAGATAACGCACTTGTGTTTGTGGTTCTAGCTGATGAATTTTTTCATAAACCCTAGCCAGTTCTTCTTGCGAATAAGCACTAAATACTTCACCACCCGTTTGCTTAATAGCATTAGAAAGCTGGGGTTCTAGTTCTTGGTCAACCACCACTAGATGCGTAGGAATAGCCGCAGCAGTTGCCATAGCTAAGGCTTCTTCAGGCTTAAGTTGCCCTGCATTATTTGCACCATCGGTTAAGAGCAACATGGCTGGCTGACCTAAAGCTGAGCGTAAGTTTTGTACGCCTACCCCTAAAGCATCACCTATGGCCGTGCCTGAACCGGCCATACCCGGCTGTAAGCTTTGTAACTGTTGAGTAAGTAAATTATGGTCGAGTGTTCTAGGCACATAAAGGTAGGCTTCACCACCAAACACAACCAAACCAATATGATCTCTAGGACGCTGTTGAATAAAACCTCTTACTACTTCTTTAACCTGATCTAAGCGGGTTCTACCCTGCATTAACTCTTTCATGCTGCCAGAAATATCCACTAACAAAAGCAGTTGTCGACTTTTATAAGTAACTTCTATTTCTGCCTGCTGCCATTCAGGGCGCATTAAAGCTAAAACCAATAAACACCATAACCCACCCCGCCAACCTAGCTGGGCGAGAAAACTGGGTTTAATTGAAGTTGAAGGTGCTGTTGCAGGTAAAAGCGGGCTAGCTAGGTGAGGTAATTTAAGCGCACCTTTAGCAGCCGTTGAATTAGAACTAAAAAAAACGCTGGGCAGTTTTTTTAGCAGCCTAGCAACCAGCCAAGGCAGAGGTAATAAAACCACTGCCCAAGGCCAGACAAGGCTTAGGTTTGTCGGCGTATCCATGCACGAACCAGTTTTTGCAGGCGTTCAACTTCAAAGCTTTCTGGCTGTGCTTTGTAAGCACCCCAAGCAAGAATTTTACCGCTACCTTCCATAAAGCCTGGATCATCGCCTCGTTTACGACCACGGCTCCAATCTAAAAATTCTAACCAGTCTTCACCCGTTAAAGCGGCAACCTTAGCGCGACTAAAATTACGTACCGCTATTCGCCTAAGCAAGAGGTTTACTTCGTATAAATAACGCGCTGCATCTTGGCTTTGCTGGTATCTAGCTTGAATCGCTTCTAATTCAGCATAAGCATAACGCCTAACATGGGTGCGACGGTACCAGCGAATAAAAACCACCAGTAGCACTAGTGCTGCCAAACCACCGACCAACCACCAAACCCAAGGTGCAGGTGGCCAAGCATCAGCGGCTGAAGGCGGCATTAAAGGTTTAACTAATTGTTTAAGTTCTTCAAGATTCATAGGTGGTTTCTATTACTATCCCTAAAGTTAAGCGCGCTATTCTACTCTTTTTAAAGATTAATTCCTGTTGTATCCGCGTAACTAGACGTTGGTAGCAGGGGCTTCAACCAATTATCTTGGTTGGTTGTGCTTAATTGTAAATAACCAGCCTGCTGGCCTACTGCCTTTTTAAGATTAGCAACCCGCTGTAAAAAAGCGGCCTGCCAAGCTTCTTGCAAAGCAGAAGTGACTGGCTGTATTTTTCCTTGCAAAACCACAGGACCAGCATTAGCGGGCAGATTTTGGTCTAAAGGGTCAGTTAAATGCACTAGCAATAGTGACCCACGCTGGGCTAAACGCTTTAGGCTAGTTGGATTAGCCCAGCCCACCCAATCACTGATTACAACGGCTAACGCACCCCTAGGTAAGCGCCGTGCAAAAGCATCTAAAGCTTTATCTAATTGTTCTGGCGCACGGGGTTTTAATTCACCTAAGTTTTGGGTAATGGTTGCTAGGCGTGCTAAAAACGGACTCACTTCTCTGGCTTGTTTTACTGCTGGCTGCCAATAACTTTGTTGATCGGTTTCTATCCAGCCACCCACCAAGTCTTTATCTTGCAAAGCTGACCAACTCAAAACAGCGGCCAGCTTAGCGGCTAAAACTGCCTTACTGCCTGCCAGGCCAAATTGTAACTGGGAGGCCAAGTCTACAAATAACATCACCGGGCGCTGCTGCTCTTCTTGGTAAACTCGCGTAAAAGGCTGCCCCCGCCTTGCCGTTACTTTCCAATCTAAATGGCGTAAATCATCACCCATTTGATAGCTACGCACTTCACTAAATTCTAATCCTCGACCTAGTGTTGCTCCACTGCGTTCACCCAGCATTAAACGGCTTTTGCTGACTAGCTTATTTAAATGCAGCGCAGTAGCAAAGCTTCGCAAACCTTGTAGTTCTGCTAAGGAAATACTTAATTGAATTTCAGCGGTCACGCCAAGGCCACCAAAGTAAGCAAGCGCTGAATAACGGCATCAACTCTAACGCCTTCTGCATCAGCCTCGTAACTTAGCAGCAACCTATGGCGTAATACATCAGGGGCTAATTGCTGAATATCTTCAGGCAATACTTCTGCCCTGCCTTTTAACCAAGCTAAAGCACGTGAACAACTATCTAGGGCAAGCGAAGCACGAGGACTTGCCCCCATACGAATATAGCGCCCTAGCTGCTCATCGTAGCGCCCTGCTTGGCGTGTCGCCTGAACCAAATCAACGATGTATTTTTCTAAAGGCTCTGCAAGGTGTACTTTTTGTACGGCTTTTCGCGCTTCTAAAATACTGCTTTGCGGAAGCTGCAAGGCGATTTTATTTGTACCCGTCGACTTTTCACCCCTCACTAGGCGCATAATAGCTAGCTCGTCGGCAGCATTAGGGTAGCTCACCCAAGTATGTAGCAAGAAGCGGTCTAATTGTGCCTCGGGCAAAGCATAGGTACCTTCTTGTTCCAGTGGGTTTTGAGTTGCCATAACCATAAAGATTTCAGGTAGTGGGCGGGTTTTGCCACCCACACTCACTTGACGCTCAGCCATGGCTTCTAAAAGAGCCGACTGTACCTTAGCGGGGGCGCGGTTAATTTCATCAGCCAAGACAAAATGGCTAAAAACCGGACCTGGTCTGAAAGCAAATTTACTGGTTTGGGCATTAAATACTTCAGAGCCAGTTAAATCGGCAGGTAGCAAATCTGGGGTAAATTGTATACGCTGAAATGACACATCTAACTGTTCAGCCAAAGATTGGATCGCCCGTGTTTTAGCTAAACCTGGCGCTCCTTCAACTAAAAGGTGACCATCAGCTAAAAGTGCCACTAGTAAACGCTCAACCAGTAGCTGCTGCCCTATAACAGCACGGCTTAACTGCTGGTGTAATTGTAAAAAACTGGCATGAACAGTCATTAGCGCTAGCCTATCCTTTTAATTGTTAAACAAAAAATAAATTCGCTTCAGTGTAACAGCTGGCATCAATAGCACAAAAAACAAGTTTTAGGAGTAAGAATGCTAACTCAACAAACAGCACTAAAGGAAGTTGTTAACCGCTTACAAGCCCCCAAAGATGTTATGCATTTTGCAGAGCATTTTTATAAATTTGCTGCGCTTGAAGAGCTTACTAACTGGTCAGAAGACGCTTTTTATGGTGCTACTCTGTCTACTTGGAAATTTTTACAAAACTTTAATAGCAACACCCCAAAAATAAGGCTATTCAACCCAGATATAAACCTAGATGGCTGGCAGTCACCGCGCACTTTTATTCAAATATTAAATACCGACATGCCACTTTTAGTGGACTCATTACGTCTACTGATTAACCGCCGCCATTTAACGCTTCACTCGCTACACAATGCAATTTTTGCTGTACAGCGCTCTAGCGAAGGTGAGCTAGAACGACTCACAGCCGCGAGTGAAGAAACTAGCCAAAAAACTGAATCACTGATTTTAATTGAAGTAGATGCCATTACCGATGAGCAAGAAAGAAATCAAATTCAAGAAGAACTCCTTGCTGCACTAGATGAAGTTCGCCTAGCTGTCACCGATTTTACAGCCATGCAAAACCAAGCCCTGGCTATAAGTAAGCAACTAAAAGCAGCAGCAGAAGCCCAAGTTCAACTAGGCGATGAGCTAGTTAGCCTAAACGAAGCCAGTGACTTTTTTAGTTGGATAGCGGACAAACACTTTATTTTTCTAGGTTATGATGAATACCGCCTAGAAGAAAAAGACCAGCAACAATACCTCTGTAAACTAGCGGGTTCAGAATTAGGTTTATTAAAACTCGATGACAGCCTAACCAGCCCCTGCGCACCTCTAAGCAGTATTACAACGGATCTACTCACCTTTGCCAAAGCATCTAGGCTTGCTCGTGTGCACCGTGCGGCTTTTCCAGATGAAATCATTGTTCAGACCTTTGATGCCACAGGTAAAGTAACAGGAGAAAAACGCTTTGTCGGTTTGTACACCTCGGCTGTTTACAACAAAATTCCTCAAGATATTCCAGTACTACGCAAAAAAGTAACCAGGGTCGTTAAAAGTATAGGAATGCAACCGCGTAGCCACAATGGCCGCCAACTGCTGCAAATTTTAGATAGCTACCCAAGGGATGATCTTTTCCAAATAGGGCTAGAAGAACTAACCTCTACGGCACTGGGTATTTTTAATCTACGAGAAAGACGCAAAACCCGCGTTTTTATTCGCCAAGATCAGCTAAGCAAACTCTATTCCGTATTGGTTTACCTGCCTAAAGATACTTTTACAACCAGCCTACAGCTAAAAACACAAAAGCTGCTTAGTGAAGTTTTAGAAGCAGAGTTTGTTGAATTTTTTGTGCATTTTTCTGCTTCAGCACTTTGCCGTATGCAGTTTATTTTCCACTACGAGCAAGCAACACCCCCTGAATACGACCAAGCAGCCATTGAACAGCAGGTTATTAATGTGGCTTCTTCTTGGGAAGACTCACTGCACTCAGCCTTGAGTGAAGATCAGGGTGAAGCTTCGGCCTCACAACTGATGCGCCGCTATCACCAAGGCTTTTCCGCTGCCTATAGCGAAGACTTCACCCCACAACATGCGGTTAAAGACCTTGCCTTTTTAGAAGCGCTGAATGATGAACAGCCTTTGGCTATGAACCTTTACCGCCGTGCCGATAATATTGAACAGCTAGGCTTTAAAATCTATCATCTAAACCAAAGGTTATGGTTATCTGACATGCTGCCTGTGTTAGAAAACCTAGGCCTTAAAGTATTAGGTGAAGACCCTTACAAAGTTACCAGCAGTGAAAAAGTTAGCTGGATTCACGACTTTTCTTTAGACCTAGCGCTAGAAGAAAGCTCAGTTGTAGACTTAGAAGCCGTTAAACAAAACTTCCAAACGGCTTTTTTACAAGCTTGGTTAGGCAAGTCTGAAAGCGACTCCTTCAACACCCTTATTTTGGCGGCGCAGTTAGATTGGCGCCAAGTAGCCCTGTTGCGTGGTTATGCGCGTTATATGAAACAAATTGGCACTAGCTATGCACAAGACTTTATTGCTGCAACCCTAGTTAACCAAGCGGCCATTACTCGCCAGCTAATCGAACTCTTTGAACTGCGCTTTAACCCCGATTTAACACCCGATAAAAACGCCTCTGTTGCTTGCCTAGCCAATATTGAAGCAGAGCTTGAAAAGGTTACCAGCCTTAACGAAGACCAAATTCTGCGCCGTTACCTTGAGTTAATTCAGGCCACGCTAAGAACCAACTTCTACCAGCAAGATGAAGCGGGCAACCCCAAAGCTGCCATTAGCTACAAGCTTAAACCCAGCGCTATTAGCAACATTCCACAGCCTGCACCCATGTTTGAAATTTTTGTTAGCTCGCCTCGTGTGGAAGGTGTTCACCTGCGTTATGGTCAGGCTGCAAGGGGTGGTTTGCGTTGGTCAGATCGCCAAGAAGATTTCCGTACCGAAGTGCTTGGCCTAGTGAAAGCACAGCAGGTTAAAAATGCCGTTATTGTGCCAGTGGGAGCAAAAGGTGGGTTTATCTGCAAACAAATGCCAACCAACCCAGACAGAGAAGCCTTTATGGCCGAAGGCATTGCCTGCTATAAAACCTTTATTAGTAGCCTGCTAGATGTCACCGACAACCTGATAAATGGCGAAGTGGTTCCTCCCCAGCGTTTAGTGCGCCAAGACGGTGATGATACCTACCTAGTGGTAGCCGCCGACAAAGGCACAGCCACCTTTTCTGACATTGCCAATGGTATAGCCGCTGACTACAACTTCTGGCTGGGCGATGCTTTTGCCTCGGGTGGTAGTGCCGGTTACGACCATAAAAAAATGGGGATTACCGCCAGTGGCGCTTGGGTGAATGTGCAGCGTCATTTCCGTGAGCTAGGCATTAATGTGCAAGAAGAAACCTTTAGCGTGGTAGGCATAGGCGATATGGGTGGCGATGTGTTTGGTAATGGCATGTTGCAATCCGATAAAATTCTGCTAACCGCGGCCTTTAATCACCTGCATATTTTTGTAGACCCCAACCCAGCCGACTCAGTTGCTAGCTTTAATGAGCGCCAGCGCTTATTCAACCTGCCACGTTCAAGCTGGGCTGACTACAATACCGAGCTTATTTCTAAAGGGGGTGGCATTTTCTCGCGTGATGCCAAAAGCATTAATATTAGCCCAGAAATGCAAGCCCGTTTTGCTATCACCCAAGACAAGCTAGCCCCAACAGAATTAATTTCTGCCCTACTCAAATCCCCTGTCGATTTAATTTGGAATGGTGGCATAGGCACCTACGTTAAAGGTAGCGAAGAAAGTCATGCCCAAGTGGGTGACAAGGCTAACGATTCACTGCGTATTGATGGTGGCCAACTGCGCTGCCGTGTAGTGGGTGAAGGCGGTAACCTAGGCTTTACTCAACTGGGTCGTATAGATGCCGCCCTAGCCGGTGTGCGTATTAATGCTGACTTTATCGACAATGCCGGTGGTGTTAACTGTTCTGACCATGAAGTGAATATTAAAATTCTTCTACAAGAAGTGATGCAGGCAGGTGATCTAACCTTAAAGCAGCGTAACGAGCTTTTAGTTGAAATGACCGATGACATTTCACGGTTAGTGTTGCGTGATAACTACACTCAAAGCCAAGCCTTAGCGATTGCTGAAATGGCTAGCCGCAAAGACTTAGCACCTTTTGAAAACCTAATTAACCAGTTAGAAGCCGAAGGTAAGTTAAATCGTGAACTAGAATACCTGCCAAGCAGCCTTGAATTAGAAGAAAGAGCGGCGAATAAAACAGGCTTAACCCGCCCTGAACTAGCCATTGTTTTAGCCTATGCAAAAGCCGATGTTAAAAAGCAAATTCTAGATTCAGACCTGCCTGAAGACCCTTGGTTGGCTAAGGCAATGAAGCGAGCCTTCCCTGAAGTATTAGTTGAGCGTTATCCAACAGAGCTGGCTAATCACCGCTTAAAACGTGAGTTAGTTGCAACCATGTTGGTTAATCAGTTGGTCGATCATTTAGGCATTACTTTTGTGCACCATTTGCAAGCTACCAGCGACTTGAGCATTAGTGATATTATTCGTGGTTATGCCGCTAGCCGTGACATCTTTAACCTAGAGGCCACTTGGCAAGCCATTAATGACCTAGACTATCAAGTAGATGCCAGTTTGCAGCTTGAACTAATGCAGCAGCTAGCCGCGAGCGTGGAAAAGTCTATAGGCTCGCTAGTGGCCAAGGGGTTAACTAAAAATGCGGAACAAAGCATTAAAAACCTTAGCCCTGAAGATAAAGAAGCCTTGCAAAACCTAGCAGGAATTAACCCGCTTGAAGCTGCTTTGCGTAAGATTCAAGCCAGCAACGAGTCATTACTTTAGAAAAGAAACATGCCCAGTGTGTATTTGCGTTTGAATATTTCTGCAGCTGAGTGCTTGGATTTTTACAACAGCCAAGCACCCAATGTAAAAGCCTATACTGTGGATGGACGAAGCGTTGTCTTTCCACGGCGTGTTATAAAAAACATGGTGGGGCATGCAGGCATTAAAGGCTTGTATAGAATGACTTATTCAGACACTGGGCAGTTTGTTTCTATAGAAAGGGTGGCTAGTTAAGTGGCTGGGGTTGTTTGAGGGCTTAGTGGTTACGTGTAAACCCTAGTATTTATTTTGTTTAAGGGCTTAGTGGCTGGGATTCTCTAAGAAAGCTGTAATGGAACAGCCAAAACGAACCTAAACAAAAAGCTAGTTGGATTTGGGCTGCGCCAGAACTGTCTACCTGTAAAAGCTATTTTCTTCACGCTGCCTAGCCAGTGCTTTTTCAATCGCTATCACGGTACTTTTTTTAACACCCAAAGCTAAGGCTTTAGCTCTAAATCCATCCAGAAGCTCAACCACTTCTTGAATTGCTTGCTGGGCTTCTTGCCAATTAGCGAAGCCTGCAATACTCGCTAGTTTTTGAATACTAGCTAAAGGCGGTTTTTTGCCATGCCCTACAAAAGCAGTAGCATGTTCATTAAAGGGGTGGGGGCTAAAGGTTACATCATAAAAAGGTGCTGGCTGCCAATCGCCTTTATCTTTCTGTAAAAAAGCCCAGTTTTTACTGTGATCGTCTTGATTACAGGAAAATAAGTTAAACATTGCCCGCTTAAAGTGTAACTGCCCAACAGCAGGCGACTTACATAGCTGGCGACTCGCTTTTATTAAATCAGCATAATCTAAACTGGGTGTACGGTAATCTGCATCTAACAAACCACAAGCGCTGTGCAAATGTAATCGCCCAGTTTTACCGCTAGCGGTATTTTCTAGCCAATCAAAGCGCTTTACTGCCAGCCAAGCTTTAGCACCACTTTTAGCAGGTGCTTCTAACAGCTTCCATTCAGGTGGTTCTAGCTCAGCTTGTTTGGCTAAGTCTAAATAAACTGCTTCACATAATCCTTCTTCATGCCCTAAGGCTAAATTCTGTGAGGTGAATTTTATTAACCATGCCTCATCACCTGTTTTTGGCCGAGTGCGGCACTGCTTAAAATTATTCGGTGAAAAATAAACCTGTGCTTTAGGCCGCGCACCACCGGAACTGCCTGCAGCCACTAGCGCAGCAACTACTTGATCAACTTCACCTTCACCGGTTACTGCTTGGTCAAAAGTGGCTTGCGCTTGCAAACCTAAAGTGGCTAAGTCCACTTCATCTTCAGTATTTACTTTAAAGTCACTCACTGGGGAAAAAGACAAAGCTCCCATGCCTCTTGTTCCAACAAAAGCCAAACGATCCATCGCAGTGACTTGGTTAGGCAAAACACCCGCTTGACGAAAAACCCTATCTTGTAAAAGCAAACCCCAACCATCGGGTAAACTATCAGCAAAAACACCCTGTAGGCCATTATGAGGTTCAGCAGGTGCAGCTTGTAAACGGGTGGTTGCTTGTAAGGAAAAAGGTGAAAGGTTGCCAAACTCTGATAGATAATCAGCTTGGTATTGAAAGAACACCCCTTGCCTATTTTGTGCCAGTACTCCAACAAATACTGTTTCACCCGTAGACAAAGTACGCTGAACCTTAAGTTTTTGAACTGGTTTAAAATCCATCTTTTAACACCTCTTCAATAGAGGTCGGAAGCACCGGTTTTTTCGGTTGATTCTGAGTTAAGTCATAAAGGCGTTTAAGGTCATCTAGGCTTTGCCAAAGAAGCAATAACTGCCGAAAAGAAATTTGTCCTGTTAATTCAAACTTTTTAATAGTCGAAGCAGGCACACAGCTACGTTCTGCTAAAGCAGCACGCGAAAATTTAGCTTCTTCACGTAAACCACGTAAATGCGCAGCAAAAGCTTGCTGTACATCCGTATCATCCAGCAATAAAAAATGCGCCATAACCAAGCTCAACTGTTAAAAAGAGATACCCTAGTAGCCATTATAGCTTAATAAAGGGCTGTTTTAGATACTCTAGTATCCACAACAAATCAGCAGCCTTTCAAATACCTCTATAGCTGGCGATTTAGCGAACACTATGGCTGATCTTGCTATGAACTGAATTTTATAATAAACTGAAATAAATATAAACCACACTTAGCAATAGGTCTATGGCTACTCTAAATCTTGCTACATTACAAAAAATCTCTGCGCAAATTCTTGCCCGTGATGTGCCTTTGTATAAACGGTATCTTTATCACCAGATAGATTTTAACGCTCGCTTACTGGGTATTAAGGGTGCGCGTGGCGCAGGGAAAAGTACGATTTTATTACAGTATGCTAAATCGCTTAATTTAACTGCTACCCAGGTTTTGTATGTGAGTTGTGACCACCCTGCGATGATTGGGGTTAGCCTGTATGATTTAGCCGAGGCATTTTATGCGCGTGGCGGTCAGTTGTTATTGGTGGATGAAATTCATAAAGCTGATAATTTCTCGCAAGCACTTAAAGCCATCTATGATGTGTTTAATTTACAGCTGATATTCAGCGGCTCAAGTGCGTTACAAATTGAACATGCCATTGCTGATTTATCACGGCGGGCGGTAGTGCATCGGTTAGGTGTTTTGTCATTCCGTGAGTTTTGTGAATTAGAGCTGGGGCAAACTTTACCCAGCTTTTCTTTAACGCAACTATTAGACTCACATGAAGACGTTGCTGCACAACTCTTGCAGTATTTTCGACCACTTGAGCAGTTTGCTAAATACCTAGACTACGGTTGTTATCCCTTTTATCAAGAGTCGTTAGCGGATTATCCTTCTAAATTACTGGAGGTGGTTAATTTGACGATTGATTCTGATTTAAGTCGTATTTACCGTATTGATCCAACTAAGCTGGATAAGCTTAAAAAAATCTTATACATGCTGTGTAGTACAAACCCTTATGAGTTAAATGTATCTAAATTAAGTGCAGCAGTAGGCGTTTCTTGGCCAACCTTGCAGAAGTATTTGCAGCAAATGGATGCTGGCAGTTTAATTCATCTTGTGCGTGGTGGCGTTGGAATGCGAGCGGTTAATAAACCCGACAAACTCTTATTAGACAACCCTAATTTGTTTCAGGTGCTGTGTGGTGGTAGTAATTTAGGCTCTGTGCGTGAAAGCTTTTTTGTTTCACAATTGGGGTTAAACCATCAAGTGCATTACCATGATCGTGGTGATTTTGTTGTGGATGACACCTGGGCATTTGAAGTAGGTGGAGCAGGTAAAACCAGCGCTCAGTTACAAGGTGGCAAAGGTTTTATAGCAGCGGATGATATTGAGGTGGGTTTCGATAATAAAATCCCCTTATGGCTGTTTGGCTTTTTGTATTAAAACCATCTTTTTGTAGGAAATGTCGTACGATTTTAGCGCACTGGCAGGCATTCTGATTTATTCAGTGAACAAAAACCCCAGACTCATTACAAGCCTAGGGTTAAGTTTAGGGTAAGCAAACGCCCATTAAGCTTTTTTGTGCAGCCCTAAAAAAAGCCCATCGGATTAGTGTCGTAGCTCACCAGCATATTTTTAGTATTCTGGTAATGGCTTAACATCATTTTATGGTTTTCTCTACCTACGCCAGACTTTTTGTAACCACCAAAAGCCGCATGGGCTGGGTAATGGTGGTAACAGTTAGTCCATACACGACCGGCTTGAATACCACGCCCCATACGGTAAGCGCGGTTCATATCACGCGTCCATAAACCTGCACCTAAACCAAACTCGGTATCATTGGCAATGGCCAAGGCCTCGGCTTCATCTTTAAAGGTAGTCACTGCAACAACTGGCCCAAAAATTTCTTCTTGGAAGACGCGCATTTTGTTATCGCCTTTCAGCAACGTGGGCTGAATGTAATAACCCTTGTTGAATTCAGTTTCCAGCTCTGCTTTACCGCCACCCATCAGAACTTCAGCACCTTCTTCTTTACCTATATCAAAGTAGCCCATAATTTTGTCGAACTGCTCTTGCGATGCCTGAGCGCCGACCATGACCTCCGTATCTAAAGGGTTGCCGCGTTTAATCTGCTGGCTACGCTCGATCACCAAGGCAATAAACTCATCATAAATGTCTTCTTGAATTAACAAGCGTGATGGACAAGTACACACCTCACCTTGGTTAAAGAAGGCTAACACCACCCCTTCCACACACTTGCTTAAATATTCGTCTTCAAAGTCCATCACATCTTTAAAGAAGATATTTGGTGATTTGCCACCCAGCTCAACCGTGGAAGGAATAATGTTTTCCGCAGCACGTTGCATAATATGTGAACCAACGGGGGTAGAACCGGTAAAGGCAATTTTAGCAATGCGCTTGCTGCTGGCTAAAGCTTCGCCTGCTTCAGCACCAAAACCATTCACCACATTTAAAACACCGGGCGGTAAAAGGTCTTCAATAATTTCAATAAATTTTAGAATCGACCAAGGTGTTTGCTCAGCCGGTTTAAGAATAATGCAGTTACCCGTTGCTAAAGCGGGGGCTAGCTTCCAAGCTGCCATTAAGAGTGGGAAGTTCCAAGGAATAATTTGCCCCACTACACCTAAAGGCTCTTGGAAATGATAAGCCACGGTATTGCCGTCTATTTCGCTAATCGAACCTTCTTGAGCGCGAATAACACCCGCAAAATAACGGAAGTGATCCACCGCTAAGGGCACATCGGCATTTAAAGTTTCCCTGACTGCTTTACCGTTATCCCAAGTTTCAGCTATCGCCATTACTTCTAAGTTTTGTTCTAGGCGATCAGCTATTTTTAAAAGCAGTTTAGAGCGCTCAGTTACAGACGTTTTACCCCAAGCGTCTTTAGCTGCATGAGCAGCATCTAAGGCGACTTCAATATCTTCTGCAGAAGAACGAGCCACTTGGCAAAACACTTCACCCGTCACAGGAGAAATGTTATCAAAATACTCACCCTTTATAGGGGCAACCCATTCTCCCCCAATAAAGTTATTATATTGGGGCAGTACATCAACCATTGAACCAGTTTTTCCAGGTTGGATATAAATCATAGTGTTGACCTCTTATACTTGTTTTAAGCAAACACTCAGCAAAAAGCTGATCCAACTCATCATAGTTGCCAAAGACCAGTAATGCCAACAGAAAAAATAAAAGCCTACTTTGCTATTTTTAGGTAACGCAGCATAGAATAGTCTAAGCACTCAATAGATAGCTGAATAACTACTTTTTCATGGGGCACTTCATGTATTCATTGGCAAGAAAACTCCTTTTCACCCTTTCAGGCGAAGCTGCACACCAAATTGCTTTAGAAAGTCTTGATGCTGCAGCAAGATTACGCTTAATCAAACCTTTTGTAGCTAAAAGATTACAAGCACCTGTAAAAGTCATGGGGTTAGAGTTTCCTAATGCCGTAGGCCTAGCTGCAGGCCTAGATAAAAATGCTGACCACCTAAACAGCCTAGATCAGCTAGGGTTTGGGTTTATTGAAGTAGGTACGGTTACCCCTCGCCCCCAGCCTGGTAATCCCAAGCCACGTTTATTTCGTATTCCAGAACAAGAAGCCATCATTAACCGCATGGGCTTTAATAATAAAGGGCTAGACCACCTAGTAAACCAGGTTCAAAACCAATCAATGAATGCTTTGCTGGGTATCAATCTTGGCAAAAACCTGACTACGCCTGTAGAAGAAGCGGTTAATGACTACCTAGTTGGTTTAGAAGCTGTTTATAATTTTGCCGACTATGTCACAGTAAACATCTCTTCACCTAACACACCGGGGCTACGTAACTTACAATATGGTGAAGCTTTAAAAGACTTATTACAGCCTTTAAAAGAAGCACAAGCACGTTTGGCTGACCAGCATCAGCGCCATGTTCCACTGGTTGTTAAAGTCGCACCAGATATGGACGAAGACGAATTACAAAGCCTTGCCGCTACTTTGCGCCAGCTAAAACTAGATGGCGTTATCGCCACCAACACTACCTTAGATAAATCAGCCGTTGAAGGTTTGCGTTATGGTGAAGAAGCCGGTGGTTTGTCGGGTCGCCCTTTAACTGAAAAGTCCTGCGAGATTACGCGCCAGCTAGCCGATGCTTTAGAAGGTGATCTACCCATTATTGGTGTGGGTGGTATTTTTTCTGCGGAAGATGCTGTTGAACGCATAGAAGCTGGAGCCAGCCTAGTTCAGCTTTATACTGGGTTTATTTACCGTGGACCCAGCTTAATTAGTGAGTGCGCTGAAGCCATTGCTGGCATGAATAAAAACTAAAACTAGCTATTAAGAAAAAGGACTGAAAGACCATGAGCTCTTTGATGAACAACGTAAACCAACGCACCCAATTAGCGGGTGAAAATCGCTTAGAGCTTCTACTATTTCGCTTACAAAATGGTCAGCTTTATGGCATTAACGTTTTTAAAGTGACTAGAATCATTCCCTGTCCAGCGCTTACGCAATTGCCTCACCATCACCCCAATGTGATAGGGGTTGCCAATACTGCCGAAGGCCCACTACCAATTTTAGACCTACTCAGTGCCATTCAATCTGGCAGAGTGACCGACCCACGCAAACAAAGCGTGATTGTTTGTGAGTACAACCGCCGCCAGCAAGGTTTTTTAGTCGATAAAATTGAAAGCATTGTGAATATGCAATGGAGCGATATTCTACTGCCGCCCAAAGGCATAGGTCACCGTCACTACCTAACATCCATTACTCGGGTAGACAACCAACTAGTCGAAATTATTGATGTTGAAAAAGTTATTTCTGAAGTCACGCCTTCATCAGAACAAATGAGCAGCCAACTATCAGATGACTTTGCTGAACTTAGCCAATCCACTGTACCGCGCACTGTATTAGTTGTTGACGATTCTGTAGTGGCACGTAATCAAATTAAACGCTGCCTAGCTGAAGTAAAACTAGAATCCGTCCTACTTAAAGATGGCAAGCAAGCCTTAGAGCATTTACAAGAACTAGTGAAAGAGGGCAAAAAATTAAGTGAAGAATACCTGATGGTTATTTCAGATATAGAAATGCCAGAAATGGATGGCTACACCTTTACCCGTAAAGTAAAAGAAGACCCTAGCCTAAAAGACATTTATATTTTACTGCACACTTCTTTGTCAGGTGTATTCAATAAAAGCATGGTTACACGAGTCGGCGCAGACAACTTTATTGCCAAGTTTGATGCCGACGACCTAGCTCAAGCTGTACTAGACCACTTCCGTAAACGCACTTTACCCGCTTCTGAATAAACCCTTCCCCGCCTTTTAAATAGCATTAGTTCTCAATTCACACCTTTCAAGTCATCAATACTAAACTTGAAAGGTGTCATTTTTCTGCATGATTAGCAGACATTTTATTTATTTAAATTGATCTAGGTCAATGGTATTTAGGTTAATAGAAGCTTAAATTTGATGTGAGTCAGCCCTTTCTAGCCTTCAGTTTTACTGGTCGGGTCAATGCTAAGGAAAACACTAAAACTCAAGGAGCTACCTAAATGCGTATTAACCAACCCGTGACCCAAAAAGAACAGACCTTTGATAGCAGCACGCAACTCATTACCGTTACCGACCTACGCGGCATGATTACCTTTGCTAATGAAGACTTTATAAAAATATCTGGTTACCAACGTAATGAGCTAATAGGTCAGAATCATAATATTATCCGCCATCCAGACATGCCACCCGGCGCTTTTGAAAACCTTTGGCAAACAGTACAAAGCAAAAAGTCTTGGAAAGGCCTAGTAAAAAATCGCTGTAAAAATGGTGATCACTACTGGGTAGATGCCTATGTCACACCTATTCAGCGCGAAGGAAAAATTGTTGAATACCAGTCGGTAAGAACCCTAGCCTCTCGTGAAGCGATTTCCAGAGCAAATAGCATTTACCCTCAGTGGTTAAAAGGTAAGCTACCCAGCTTTTTACAAAGACCCACCTTATCACTCACGAACAAACTAATACTTGCTGGGTTAGTACCTGCCAGTTTAACCAGTCTTGTTTTATTCACCCTTAACTTTAGCTGGCTAATTAGTTTAGCTCCCCTGCTTGCCGGTTTAATTACAACGGCTCTTACTCGTGTTCAACTTTGTGGGTTAAAACAATTAGAAACCGCTGCCTGTAAAATTAACCATAACCGTGTAATGACTTATATCTACACAGGTAGACAAGATGAACTAGGCAATATTTCTTTTGCCCTACGCACTCGCAGCTCTGAACTACGTGCGGTGGTAGCTCGCCTATTTAATAACAGTGGCTACCTACAACGCAGTAAAGCGCGTTCAGATGAATGCTTAGAGCAAGCTTTTGGTTACATAGAGCGCCAAGGCAGTCGTGTTGAAGAAATTCAACAAGCCATGCAGGCTCAGTTAGCCAGTCTTGAACAAGTGCTGGGTAGTACGCAACGCACTGCTTCAGCCGCTAACCAATCACAAGTTGCAACCCAAATGGGGCAGCAAAAAATTGAAGAGGTTAGCCAAGCCATAGCCCATCAGTCCTCTGAATTAGAAGCAGCTAAGCAACAGGTTGCCAGCCTAGCTGCCAGCAGCGAACAAATAGGCACAGTTATTGATGTAATTACCAATGTCGCAGAACAAACCAACCTTTTAGCCCTTAACGCGGCTATAGAAGCTGCACGCGCTGGTGAAGCAGGGCGAGGGTTTGCGGTGGTTGCCGATGAAGTACGCGGCTTAGCACAACGTACCCATGATTCAACCCTACAAGTACGCAGCATCATTGAACAGCTTAGAGAAAATACCCATGCCTCAGTAGCAGCTATAGACAGAGGCGTTATAGCATCACAAAACACGGTTGAACTAGCAGAAACCATGCGTAGTTCACTAGAAGAAATTCTATTAGCCGTAGCTGAAATCAACCAACTAGCTGCTGAAGTAGCCAGCATGACCAACCATCAGTCAGTACTTAGCAAACAAACCAGTCAGCAGGTGACTGAATTGTCAGAACTAGCAAGGCACTCAGTAGAGGCAGGCAATGCTGCAACCGATCAATCCAATAAACTCGATAAACAAGTAGGAAACCTGCATTTATTGGCAGCTAACTTTATTTTCAGTCTTAACAAACAAAGCAGTAGCTAGCTTAAACCTTATAATGTATGGCAGTGATGATGAAGGGCTTAGAACCCTCAGGGGTAGGCAAGTCAACTTCATCATCTAAGCTTTTACCCAACAGCAGTCTTGCTCTAGGTGCATCAATGCTAATTAACTGGCGGGAAGCATCCGATTCATCAGGGCCAACAATACGAAAAGTCTCTTCTTCGCCTGCCTCGTCTTCCAAGGTTACCCAAGCACCAAAAAACACGCGATTAGTGTCTGCAGGCTGACGATCAACCACCTTTAATACATCTAAGCGCTGATCTAAAAAACGAATGCGTGATAAAGTTCGATTCAACTCTCGCTTGTTGTAGGTATAATCAGCGTTCTCAGAGCGATCACCTTGCGCTGCTGCTTCGCGCACTTTTATAGCCAGTTCTGGGTGACGCACCTGCCATAAAAAATCGCGTGTCGATTGCAACTTGGCATGGCCTTCAGGGGTAATTAAGTTCGTTTTTTCTTCAGCACGAGGGTCAGTGGCAGGATCGCGCCAGCGTGACATATTTCGTCCTTTCATAATCAATTCCGCTTGGTAAAAATATTCATTAAATAAGGATTAGCTATGACTAACACAGCTTTTACTAAGGCTGATTATACACTGCTAGAAGAACAGACAGCTTACCAAGGCTTTTTTTCACTTAACCAACTACAACTTAAGCATCGGTTATTTGCTGGTGGCTGGACACCCAGCATAAAGCGTGAACTTTTTAAACGTGGCAAGGCTGTTGGCCTGTTAGCTTATGACCCTTGGTTAGATAAGGTTGTTATGGTGGAACAGTTTCGGGTGGGTGCACTAAAAGACCCTAACAGCCCTTGGCTAGTTGAAATTATTGCCGGTATTATTGAAACAGGTGAAGAAGCTGAAGCAGTGGCTCACCGTGAAACGCAAGAAGAAGCGGGTTTAGATATTCTGTACCTAGAACACCTTTATACCTACTACGCCAGCCCCGGCGGTAGTGATGAACAAATTTTACTTTATTTGGGTATTGTTGATTCCAGCCAAGTAGAACAGGGTAGTATTTGCGGTTTAGCCAGTGAAAATGAAGACCTGCGCGTTAGGCTATTCACTAGAGAAGCAGCCCTAGCAGAAGCCACTCAAGGCAGAGCCGCCAACGCAATGAGTATTATTGCCTTGCAATGGTTAGCGATGAATCACCTAGCAATAAAAACTAAATGGCTAGAAGCTAACTAAAGATGACAACAAACACTTTTCGCCTAGTGCAAATGACGGACCTGCACCTTTTAGCCGACCCACAAGCCCTTTACCGTGGCAAGGCTACTCGTACCAGTTTTTTAGAAGCTTTAAAGCTAGCTTGCCACCTTAAACCCGACTTATTACTACTCACTGGCGACCTAGCTGAAGACGAACAACCAGCAACCTACCAGTGGCTTTATCAACAGCTAGAAGCCAGTGGGTTAGCTTGGCAGTGGTTACCGGGTAATCATGACCAACCAGCGTTAATGAATGAACTTAAACCCTCAGACTTTTATCAACAAACCGCAGCTTGGCAAATTTTAGGGCTAAACAGTCATCTACCCAAAGCAACCCAAGGCAAGCTTGCTAGCCAGCAGCTACACAAGCTTAAAGAAGCTTTAAACAACCCTAAACCCCTGCTAATAGCTCTACACCACCCACCCGTAAAGGTTAATAGTGAGTGGAAAGATGCGCTAGCACTAGAAAATGCAGCAGCGTTTTGGGAATTATTAAAAGATAAGCCCCAAGCCAAGTTGGTGGTGTTTGGTCATGTGCATCAAGCCTTTAGCTGTTATAAATACCACAGCCTTAACCTAGCCACGCCTGCCACGTCAATTCAGTTTACAGCTAACACAGACAACTTCTCGCTTAGCCCTAAAGCCAAGGCAGCTTTAAGGCTTATTCGTTTAAAACCAACGGGTTACTTTACTAGCCGTTTAATTCACTTCCCTAATCCGTAAAAGCATTTATGATGTCGCAAAACTTTACTCACAACCTAGGTGGATAGGGGTGTGGATAACTTTAGTACAAACTGGCTAGTCGTTGATGAATGCTAGCTCACCGGACTCTGGTTAAATAATGATCAAAACCAACAACAGAATTATTATTGGTAATAGGGAGGTCATTCACTTTCCCCAGCTAGGCCTTGTTCTACGTGCCAAAATAGATACAGGCGCTAAAACGTCTTCGCTTCATGCCACCAATTTACAAATTAGTGAAAAAAATGGACAGCAGTGGGTCAGTTTCATCACCTTAAATGAAGCTAAGGGCAAAGCTGGCAGTGTCGCCTGTGAATTTCCAGTGTATGATCACCGCCAAGTTAGAAGTTCAAATGGCCAGGCTCACTGGCGTTATGTAATAAAAACAGAAATTAAGCTAGGCAACCAAACACACAAAATAGAGTTAACCTTGGCCGACCGATCCAAAATGCAATACCCTATGTTGCTTGGACGCACCGCCATGGAAGAACACTATTTGGTTGCACCTGGCAAAAATTACCTACAAGGCTCCCCCTCCCTTTTTGTCTCTTTGGAATAACCATGCACCTAGCCATCTTGTCGCGTAATGCTAATCTTTACTCGACCCGTCGCCTAATTGAAGCGGCAGAACAACAAGGCCATAGCGTAAGAGTTGTTGATACGCTCCGTTGCTATATGAACGTTACCACTAGCAAACCCTCCATTCATTACCGAGGTGAAGAGCTAGAAAACTTTGATGCCATCATTCCACGCATCGGGGCTTCGGTAACCTTTTACGGTACGGCTGTTTTGCGTCAGTTTGAAATGATGGGGGTTTACACCCTGAATGAATCCGTTGCCATCACCCGCTCGCGTGACAAGCTCCGTTCACTACAGTTGTTATCACGCAAGGGTATAGGTTTGCCTATTACCGGCTTTGCTCATTCCCCCGATGATATTCCCGACCTTATTCGTATGGTGGGTGGTGCGCCCTTGGTTATAAAATTATTAGAGGGCACTCAGGGCATAGGCGTGGTATTGGCTGAAACAGAAAAAGCAGCAGAAAGTGTCATTCAAGCTTTTATGGGTTTAAAAGCCAATATTATGGTGCAAGAATACATTGAAGAAGCTGGTGGTGCCGATATACGCTGCTTTGTGATAGGTGATAAAGTAGTTGCGGCTATGAAGCGCCAAGCTAGCCCAGGTGAGTTTCGTTCCAACTTGCACAGAGGCGGTAGTGCAGAGCTAATAAAAATTACTCCACAAGAACGTGCTACAGCAACGCGAGCGGCTAAAGCCATGGGGCTAAACGTTTGTGGTGTCGATCTGTTACGCTCTAATCACGGCCCAGTTGTTATGGAAGTAAACTCCTCTCCTGGATTAGAAGGCATAGAAGCCGCCACAGGCAAAGACATAGCTGGACAAATTATTGAATACATCGCTCGCCATGCCGGACCCAACAAAAACCGCACGCGTGGGCGTGGATAAAAGGAATCTCCATGTTAGATGCTCAGATCAACTGGCAAGCACTCGCCATACGCGAAGCTGCACTGACCCTCTACAAGCATGAACGCATAGACCGCAAGCCTGCCAATGCTCCCCTAGTTGATGAGCTCGTCACTGGCAATTGGCTACTGCCAGAAGAAGCAGAAAATGGGTTTATGCTGAGTGCGCGTGGCCGAGCTGGTTTGGTTGAACTGCTGGATCTGCGCCTTCCCGACTGGCGGGATTGGCAAGATGTATTAGAAGGTGATCGGCTACTACTAACTGAAACATTTGATCAACGCTGGGGTTATTTAAAAGACCAGCTAAGAGCCGACCTGCCTAGAGTTTTAAATAAAAGTAGCCTACAACTGGCCTTGTTAGGAAGCCGTACTACCGAACTTCCTGAACACCTTTTAGATGAATTACCCAGCGTAGAACTTAGCCAAGACCGTTGTTTGCACCTGCGTGGTAATATGGATTTAAAGTTCACACGCAAGCATGGTTCTCCCATAGAACTAAAGAAAATTTGGCGACAATTAAGTGAAGTCATACTTCCCGAAAGGGATTTTCACCAAATCAAAGAGCTAGAAGGCGAATTGCCCTACCTAGTTATGACCATTGAAGACCGAGGTGTGTTTTTAGACATTGACCTACCCGCTAACCTATTAGCACTTTGGGTCGCACCTGAAAGCCTTGAATTGGCTGGTGAGTTTTTACGCTTTTTACCCCAGTTTGTACCCCATGTGCACTTTGGTGATTTAGACCACCAAGGATTAGTTATTGCAGAGCGCCTAGCACTGGCTAGCCAGCGTCCTGTCCGCCGTTTTATTCCTAGTTTTTGGCAAGACTACCTAGAAAACTTCTCGGCCAGCACCCACAACAAAAATAGCAGTAAGGGCGCTGCTTGGCGTGGGCCAGTGCTGTCAGTAGCCTTGTTAAAAGAGCTAATGACCACTAACCGCTGGCTAGCTCAGGCTCCCTTGTTGTTTGATGCCCGGCTACATGAAGAAATGCGTAAATTAATGGACTAGGCTATGCACTAGGTGGTGGTAACTAGCAAAGCGTGTTTCAGCTATTTTGCCCTC
This sequence comes from Marinospirillum minutulum DSM 6287, assembly GCF_000422325.1. Classification (GTDB taxonomy): domain Bacteria; phylum Pseudomonadota; class Gammaproteobacteria; order Pseudomonadales; family Halomonadaceae; genus Marinospirillum; species Marinospirillum minutulum. The sequence goes on along the minus strand of NZ_KE383818.1, from coordinate 346,593 downwards.
AGCCACCGCTTCTTTTAACGCACAACCTGGGTCTTGTTGATGTTTACAATCCCGAAAACGGCACAAGCCTAAGAAGGGACGAAACTCAGTAAAACCCTGAGCAATTTGTTCTGGCTGTAAATAGCCTAAAGAAAACTCACGTATTCCTGGTGAATCAATTAACTGCCCACTCAAAGGAAAATGAAACAACCTTGCTGTGGTGGTGGTATGCCGCCCTTTACGGGTATCTTCAGAAAGACTGCCAACACGCAAATCCACCCCCGGTAACAGGTAGTTAATCAGTGAAGACTTACCTACACCTGACTGACCAACAAACACACTAATTCTATCTTTTAACTGCTGCTGTAGTTGCTGCAAGTCTTTTTCTTGGTAAGCCGAGCTAATTAATACTTGATAGCCCAAGTGTTGATAGGTTGCTAGCAAGTCCTTTATTAATGCCTCTCGCTCAGCCGTTAAAACGCCCTGCTCCATTAAATCCCACTTATTAATCACCAATACAGGCTCTATACCCGTGTGTTCTGCTGCAACTAGGTAGCGATCAATTAAATTGGCATGGGGTTCAGGTTCGGGTGCTATAACCAGTAATAGCTGATCGACATTGGCAGCTATGGGTTTCATTACCCCACGCATGTCAGGACGCGCTAACAAACTGCGGCGATCTTGGCGAGACTCCACAACCCCTTCTTCGATAGGGTTTTGATTTGCTCGCCAACTTACGTAATCGCCAGTGACTAGGTTTTCGACATTTGCCCTTACATGGCAACGCTGTCGCTGACCTTTCAAAGCACCGTCTATCGCTTCAACTTCAACCTGACGGCCAAAATGCGCGGTTATTAAACCCTGCTGAGCCTCTGTCGCTAAGCCTTCTTGTTGGTTAGCATCTAGCCGCTCATCTTTTCGCAGGGCACGCGCATTGCGCTCTTCTTGAACTTTATCTATACGCCACTGTTGCTGGCGGGTCAGCTTACGGCTACTCATGCAGAGGGGTTTTCTGGCAAACGAATAAATTCATCCCGATAAAAGCGCAGCTCGGCAATGGATTCACGAATATCATCTAAAGCCAAATGCGTGCCCGCTTTTTTAAACTTTTTAGGGAGTTCTGGGTGCCAGCGCACTGCCAGTTCTTTAAGGGTAGAAACGTCTAAATTACGGTAATGGAAGAAAGCCTCTAGCTCTGGCATTTCATTCACCATAAAACGCCTATCTTGGTGAACACTATTGCCACACATAGGGCTAGCGCCTTCTTCTATATGGCGGCGCAAGAAAGCTAGGGTTGCTGCTTCAGCTTCAGCAATGGTTACTTTGCTGTCTTTAACCCTTTGAGTTAAACCCGAAGCACCGTGCGTGCGAGTGCACCATTCATCCATCGCATCCAACAAGGCTGTTGGCTGATTAATAGCCAAAACTGGACCTTCTTCAATGATGTTTAAATCACAGTCAGTAACAATGGTGGCTATTTCTATAATGCGTTCTTTGTTTGGGTCTAGGCCGGTCATTTCTAAGTCTATCCAAATTAAATTGGATGGCTTTTTTACTTCGTTATTCGGTGTAACATCAGTCATACTCAATTACTTCCTGCGAGTGAGTGGCTAAAAAATTATTCCTTAGATATTAACACACCTAGTTATAAATACTGTTCTAACAAAGCCCCTGTTTTAGCAGCCATGGCTTGTAAACGCTGTACCTCAAAATGGCTAAACACCCTTGGCTGACGATCAGCTAGGCTTAGACTGCCAACTAGTTGTTGCGCCGCAAAAATAGGCACTCCTACATAGCTTCGCATTCCTAAAGCTAAGGCTAAGGGTGGTAAAAGTGCTTCATCAATTTCATGTAAATCACGCACCAAAATTTGCTCACCTGGTACACATAAGGGCAAGGCACAAAGCGCATCATCAATTAAGAGCTTTTGACTTGCTTCACCTGAATAAAATAGCCGTATATGGCGACCTTCTCGCAACCCCACTGCCGCCACAGGTACGCTAAATGTACGCTGACACTCACTAGCCGTAGTATGAAAGTTGGGTGCACACAAACGCCCAAGGTGGGGCGTTAAGTTATCAAGGTTAGGTTTAGGGTAAAAAGACATAGTTAGAGTCCCCAGTTGTATATAAGCTTTTACAAAGGTGCAAGCTATGGCTAAGGAGCGCTATAATTGCCCTAAGCAATTCACCACTCAGTCTATTTCCTGCTAAGTATAGAAAGTCTTAACAACTTTGCTTAGTGATTTAAGAACTATTTTACAGGCACTCGATGAAAACCCAGGATCGTAGCATTGTTTTGATCAACCTTTCCGGACATGATCGCCCAGGTATTACCTCTGCAATTAGTGAAATTCTTGCTAGTTATGGCGTGAATATCCTCGATATCGGCCAGGCAGTTATTCACGACACCCTTGCACTTGGGTTGTTAGCTCACCTGCCCCCTGCCGCGCAAAACTCCCCTGTTTTGCAAGAATTACTCTTTAAAGCCCACGAATGGGGTATGCAAATTCGCTTTTCACCCGTTTCAGAAACCAGTTATGAACACTGGGTAGGTGGGCAGGGTAAAGGCCGTTATATAGTTACCCTCTTAGGCCGCCGCATTACTGCTGAACAAATTGCCCGTGTCACCCGAACCGTGGCAGAAAACGGTTTAAACATTGACCGAATTCACCGCCTATCTGGGCGAGTTAGCATGTCGCATATTGAACAACAGGGCCGTGCCTGTGTTGAGTTTTCTGTACGTGGCGACACACTAGATACCGCTGAACTGCGTCGCCATTTTCTAGCCCTAGCTGGCGAGTTAGAAGTTGATATTGCCGTACAAGAAGACAATATCTACCGCCGTAATCGCCGCCTAGTGGTTTTTGATATGGACTCCACCCTCATTGAAGCGGAAGTGATAGATGAGCTAGCCATAGAAGCCGGTGTAGGTGCTGAAGTTGCTGCTATTACTGAACGCGCCATGTGTGGCGAGCTAGATTTCAGCGAAAGCTTCCGTGCCCGCGTGGCTTTGTTAAAAGGCTTAGATGCCTCGGTTCTAGCCAAGGTTGCAGAACGCCTACCGGTTACTGAAGGCGCTGAAAAACTAATCTCCACCCTCAAACGCCTTGGCTACCGTACCGCCATACTTTCTGGCGGCTTCACCTACTTTGGTGAGTACCTGCAACAAAAACTAGGCATAGATGAAGTTCATGCTAACCAGCTAGAAATTGAAAATGGCAAGGTAACAGGGCGGGTGGTTGGTCAGGTAGTAGATGGCGAACGTAAAGCACAGTTATTGCAAGAAATAGCCAATAAAGAAGGTATCAACCTAGAACAAGCCATAGCCGTGGGTGATGGTGCCAACGATTTACCTATGCTTGGCTTAGCCGGTTTAGGTATTGCCTTCCGTGCCAAGCCAGTGGTTAGGCAAACGGCTCGCCATGCACTTTCTACCCTAGGTTTAGATGCCATTCTTTACCTTATTGGCTTTTCAGACCGTGATTTAGACCAAGATGCCTAGCTTACAAGAACCTAGCTGGTATCTTTATTTAGTTGAACAAGCTTCAGGTGCGCTCTACACAGGTATTACCCGTGATGTAGAGCGGCGCTTTGCTGAACACCAAGCAAATAACCATAAAACAGCACGTAGCCTAAGAGGAAAAGGACCACTTAAATTGGTTTTTTCCTGCCCAGTGCTTAACCATAGCCAAGCTTTAAAACTGGAATACCAAATTAAAAAACTGCCTAGAAATAAGAAGCTTGCGCTTATTGCCGGTGAGTTAGACCCCTTAAAACTAGCTTAAACCACTATAAACCAGCGATAAAGCTAAAAGCACTTGACTAAGTTCTAAATATAACGCAGTCTAACAATCGTAGGCAGCAAGGTAGCAAGAAAGAAGTGTCGTAACGCAGTTGTAATCGAAATATCGGTAACAGTAGGTTCGTCATTCGTACTATCTTGATTCCCGCAACACCGAGTCAAACCCTAGACGAATTTTCGATAGATTGACTCAAAAATACTAAACAGAAATATAGGAATTTTTGATATGGCAACTGGTACCGTTAAATGGTTCAACGACACTAAAGGTTTCGGCTTCATCACTCCAGACGATGGCGGCGACGATCTTTTTGCACACTTCTCTGAAATTCAAGCATCAGGCTTCAAGTCTTTGCAAGAAAATCAGAAAGTATCTTTCGAAGTGACTACTGGCCCTAAAGGCAAGCAAGCTGCGAAAATTGAAGCTATCTAATCAACCCTAGGTTGTTAAGAAGCTAAAAAGACCCACCGAAAGGTGGGTTTTTTCGTTGTATATTAAAGATTAATAAATACCAATAAGAGACACTTAAGCACATGAGCAAAACAGCAGATGTAGTTATTATTGGCGCTGGCGCTGCTGGCTTAATGTGTGCAGCTACGGCAGGTTACCAAGGCAAAAGTGTTTTACTGCTAGACCATAGCGACAAACCTGCCAAAAAGGTTTTAATGTCCGGCGGTGGGCGCTGTAATTTCACCAATCTAAATACTACACCCGCTAACTTCTTGTCGGCTAATCCCCATTTTTGTATCTCCGCACTTAAACGTTATACCCCTCATGATTTTTTAGAACTGGTTGAACGCCACGGCATAGATTATGTAGAAAAAGCCCCAGGGCAGCTTTTTTGTGCCAACTCCAGTAAAGACATTCAACAGCTATTATTAACCGAAGCCGACTGGGCAGGCGTTAAACCGCAAATGAAAACCAGTGTGCAAAAAGTAAACACCACTGCTGATAGCGTTCAACTAACCACCAGCCTAGGTAAAATAGATGCAGGCGCTCTAGTGGTTGCTACGGGTGGTTTATCCATTCCAACCCTAGGTGCCACTGGCTGGGGTTACGACCTAGCTAAAGAATTTGGCTTAGAAGTCTTTCCTACTCGAGCTGGTTTAGTGCCCTTCACCCTCCACCCAGAACTTAAAGCCCAACTTGCGCCCCTTTCAGGGTTAAGTTGTGATGTTAGCGTTAGTTGCAACGGACAAACCTTTACCGAGCCAATGTTAATTACCCATCGAGGGCTCTCAGGTCCTGCCATGCTACAAATTTCTAGCTACTGGCAAGCAGGCGATGAACTCAGCCTTAACTGGCTACCCCACTATGCATTACAAAAAAATAGCCTAGTAGAAGCCCTGCTACAGCTACGCCAAAACCACCCACGCGCTCATTTCAGCAGCTGGTTAGCCGAACAACTACCCAAGCGCCTAGCTAGTGTGTTAATTAGCCTATTTGAAACACAAGGCATAAAACTTCCCGAGCGCAATGCCGATGCCAGCAATAATCAGTTGGAAGCACTGGCTTACGCCTTAGAAAACTGGACATTTAAACCAGCAGGTACAGAAGGCTACCGAACTGCGGAAGTAACACTCGGCGGTATTAACACCCAGCAAATCTCCTCACAAAGCTTTGCCGTAAAAGGTTTAGAACAAATCCGCTTTATAGGCGAAGTGTTAGATGTTACCGGCCAGCTCGGTGGTTATAACTTCCAATGGGCCTGGGCATCAGCCGTGGCCTGTGCCAGAAGCTTGTAGCTTAGGGGGTAATATAAAAGTGCAAGAAATAACAGATAAAGCCATTAAGGAAGCTAAGAAAATTAAAAAGGCGTTAAATGCAATCAAAAAGTTTAATGAGTTGCACTTGAGAGTTGAATCCAGGTAATTCTTTTTTATCGCTAATCTAGGAAATAATTTAATATAAAAAACCACATTAAAGGAAAATAATGATGAAGCTAGTTACAGGTGGGAATACGCTCAATAAGAAAATCGAACAGCTTGCAGAAATACATGAAAACATATCTTTTGCAGTTGCTTGGGCTAGCGCGGGTACAGATGCATTTAATGCACTATCAGATGGTCGTAAAAAAATAAAAAAAGCTGTTATTGGTACACATTTCTATCAAACACATCCTGATGTTCTTGCTGCTTTTAAAGGCTTTAAAAACTGCCACTTCATCTTACAGCCTCAAGGCGTTTTTCATCCCAAAGTTTTTCTTTTTTGGTCTAATTGTTCATGGGATTTATTAATTGGAAGTGCCAATTTAACAAAAGGTGCTTTCACTAAAAATACTGAACTAATGCTTCACGCTTCATCAAACGATACAGATGAAGATCTTCGACTACAAACTGAAGAAATTATTTCTGAGTACTGGGAACAAGGTGAAGTTGTAGCTACTACCGAAGTCTCCAAATACCGTGATCTATGGAAAGCGCAGCAAGCAGCACTTAAGCGTGTTTCAGGTACTTACAATATAAGTAGTACTGGTAAGTCACCCATTCACACTAAGATTATGGTTATGTCATGGCAAGACTTTCTTGAAGGAGTTAAGGCTGACCCCTTTCATGGCTTTCAAAAACGATGCGATATTCTTAGCTTAGTTAGAAGCTATTTCTCAGAGCACAAATCATTCAGCGAAATGGAACTTGGTGTCCGTAAAACTATAGCGGGATTACCAAATAATTTAAATGTAGATGACTGGGGATGGTTCGGTAGCATGAGCGGAGCTGGCTACTACCACCAAGCAGTAAATGAAAACAACCCTCATATTTCTGCCGCTTTAGATCATATTCCATTACAGGGTCTTGTTTCTCGTGATGAATATAATGCTTATATTGAAGAGTTCACCAAAGCATTTCCTAATGGAAGAGACGGTATTGGTACTGCTAGCCGTTTATTAGCTTTAAAAAGGCCTGATCAATTTGTTTGTCTTGATTCAAAAAACAAAGTGCAGTTATGCAAAGATTTTGGTATTACACAATCAGGGCTAAACTATGATATCTACTGGGATGATGTTATATGCAGAATAATGGACTCAGTTTGGTGGAACTCACCTAAACCAAAAAACAAAGAAGCTTCACAAGTCTGGATGGGGCGTGCTGCAATGCTAGATGCAATTTTCTATCAGCCATAACCACCTAACTAATATAATCTAGGCAATAACAGATTTTAAGTACTGGAGATAAATACAGTGAACGATACCAAACGCAAAAAAATCACCTCAACATCCTTGTCCGACTTTTTTCGCTTTGCTTCAATTCATGAAAAAAACCAGTTTTATGCCAAAGTAGTTCAAGAAGCTATTAAAGATCAAAAAGAGATGATTGCTAAAGCACAAAATACCGCTAACGCTTAAAGCACCGTTTACTGAATAACCTTTTGTTTTTTTACTACCTCTATAAAATACTAGCAACTTGCAAGAATCTCTTACAGGCTCGAAACTTAAAAGCGACTCATTTTAAAGTGAGTCGCTTTTTTTTAGCACCTCAATTTTTGAGGTGCATTGGTGGCTGACTGAGTGAGCACTAAGCAAGGCCACAAGTATTAGAAAGGCTCTAGAAAAAAACTTACTTGACAATCATTATCATTTGCAACTAGACTTAAACTTCAACTTAACAACCATTAAAAAGTAGAAGCCTAGCCGGTTATGAGCAAAACCAATAACACCCCCGACACCCCCTGCATAACCAGTGAAACCCTCTTTGGTGAAAAGCGACAGGTTTTTATTCAACACGAAGGGGAAACCTACACCCTACGCATTACTAACCGAGGGAAACTCATTTTAACCAAGTAACTAATGACCAAGTAATAATCGCTCAACAATTAAGCGCACAGCAAGCCAAGCAATAACCTAAGCCAGCCAGCGCATTTTTCCTACAGGAACTTCCAAGGAGTTAAAAATGAATGCTTTGGCTAATATGCAAGAAAAAGAAATCTTTCTTAGGTCTTTTTTTGAAAATAGTTTTTTCGAAAACACCCTTTTTGGCACATCCCTTTTTGATCAAAAAGCAGAACATAAGGTAGCTAAAAACCTTAAAAAGCTAGAAGAGGAATGGCTAGCCATTACCCACGTTAAGCAAATACCCATTTTGCTTAACCAACACCAAACCACCTATTTTGCAGCCCTTTGTTCGCTTAGCCCAAGGCTTGCACGCTCTGTTTCTTTAAACAGCTTCAACCAACTGATTAGCAAAGCAAAAGCATTAAACTTACCACTTAGCTTCACCCTATTTAGTAATGGTAGCAAGCACACCACGCATCAAGCCGTTATTTCCAGCCACTTTAAAAAGAACTGCCTACACCTAGATTGGCAAGAAGGCCATGCCGAACTAGAGCCAAGCCAGTTTGAATACGCCTTTATAAGCCGCATACCTTGTAATGATGGCTGCGGATGGATTAACTCACTAGAAATTTTTGGATCAGAAGGCGAGCTGGTTGTACAAATTCAAGGCTCATGCGAAGACCAGCAAGCAGAAAACTTAAAGTTACGTGAAGTTTTTAGCTCGTTAACCTAGCCAGTACAACTTAAAGGAGACCAGCATGCTAGACAAACTTTGGTTTCAACTCACCAGCCTAGCTATTTCACTTAGTTTATTAGCACCACTCCTACTACATTTTAATTAGCAATAAAAAACCCTAGTTGCTTAGCTTTCACTAAACAACTAGGGTTTAAACCCAACAACTAGAAAGCAGTTTACATCATAGCTTGCTGATAATTCTGCACACCTATGCGCTCAATTAAACCTAACTGCTTTTCTAACCAGTAGGCATGATCCATTTCTGTATCATCTAGCATAATGCGTAGAATTTCACGGGTTTGATAATCTTGCTCTTCCTCACACACCGCCATAATTTCTTTCAGCAAAGCAGTTACTGAATACTCTAGCTGTAAATCATTGCTAAGCATTGCTTTAACGTCTTTACCTACGTTAATAGGCTCACGCGTTACCATGTCTGGTGTGCCTTCTAAAAATAAAATACGCTGAATTAACATGCTCGCGTGTTGTTTTTCATCATCAAATTCATGCGCAATGCGCTCATGCAACTTACCCAAACCCCAATCTTCGTACATGGCAGAGTGAATAAAATACTGATCCATAGCCGTTAGCTCGCCAGCTAAAAGTTTGTTTAAGCCTGCAATAACACGTTGATTACCTTGCATAATTTATTCTCCATTACCAGTATGAATGGTGGTCTGCAAATACTTTTCAATACCAATTTCTTTAATTAAATGCTGCTGAGTGCCTATCCAATCTAAATGCTCTTCTTCGTATTCAAGAATCGCTTCTAGCAACTGACGGCTAATGTAATCTTGCTCTGTTTCACACAAAGCAATGGCTTCACGTAAAAGCTTTAATTGCGTTTGCTGTAGCTCGGCATCACACACCAACATTTCTGCCGTGTTCTCGCCTATACGTAAACGCTCTAGGTGTTGTAGGTTAGGAAGGCCTTCTAAGAAAAGAATGTGCTCGATTAATGCATCGGCCTGTTTCATGTCTTTAATGGATTTTTTATAAGCTTTATGGTTCAGCAGCTCAAAACCCCAATTACGACACATACGCGCATGAAGGAAATACTGATTGATGGAAGTCAGTTCAAGGGTTAAAACCTTATTTAACTGACTTAAGACTTGGCTGTTACCTTGCATAAGAAAAGCACCCTGAAGATAGTTGCAGTTGCTTGGGAGCTGGCTTGCCCAGAAGAAGGCTGGCTTGCAAATTCAGGCTTAATAGTAAACTGCTTTAAGGTATTAGGCAAAATTAAGCAACTACGGCAGCATCATAATAGGTACACTCAGCCAGCTCACTGGTTAAAACTTGGCGTGCAAAACCTACACATTTACCACACTGGCTACCTAGCTCTAGTTCACGGTACAAGTCCCTTACACTAGATGCGCCTTCAGCAACCGAAACTTTAATTTGTTTTTCAGTAATGCCTTTGCAAATACACACAAACATAGCCGCAGCCCTTTAATTAAGTTCAATCAAGTATTGAATGCTAACACTTCTCAACAAGATTAACTTAGGGCTAGCAAGAATGCAAGTGCGAACCATTGCTATTTGCAGGCAATAAAAAACCGCCAGTGCATAACACACTAGCGGTTAATAAATTACAGCCTGTATTTAGACTGTAATAGCTTTAGCTCTTAAGCAGAAGCAGGGGCACGACGACGTAAAGGACGGCGACCACCTTCATCATTACCTGACTTAGCAGAAGAACCCGAAGGTGCATTGCTGCTAGTTAAGTTCATGGGCACACCACAAACACGCACACGCGCTAAAGCTTGGAAAACTGCTTTAGTCATGCTTTCAGGTAAATCTACCGTGCTAAAGTCTTGCTGAATATCAATACGGCCAATATTACGGCTAGAAATATTCGCTTCGTTTGCTATAGCACCAACAATGTTGGCTGGCTTAACACCGTGCGTACGACCAATTGGCATACGGTAGCGCTTCATGCCTGCTTCTAGTTCGCGTGAACGACCACGACCACCGCCTTCACGGCGCGGGCGATCACCACCAAAGTCAGAACGCTCGCCACGTCCACCTTCACGCGGTGCACGAACTTTCACATCTTCAACCCATAAAGGTGTATTACCTTGAAACATTTTAGCCAAGGCAGCCGCAATACGAAGTGGATCTGCTTCAGTTTCAGCCTGAAGTTCTTGTAACAGTTTTTCGTACTGTTCAATATCACGCGCTTGTAAAGAGTGAATAACCTGCTCTTTAAACTTCTCACTACGCTTGGCGTTAATCACTTCAGCCTTAGGCAATTCCATTGGCTCAATACGCTGGCCAGTGCTGCGCTCTAGGTTGAATAACAAACGCTTTTCGCGGTGACCAACAAACAAAATAGCCTGACCACTACGACCAGCGCGACCAGTACGACCAATACGGTGTACATAAGACTCACTATCATGGGGTGGGTCATAGTTAATAACGTGGCTAATACGCTCTACGTCTAAGCCGCGAGCAGCAACGTCTGTAGCAACTAGAATATCTAGGCCGCCTTTTTTCAAGCGATCAACCGCTTGTTCACGCTGATTTTGCGCCATATCGCCGTGCAAAGCACAAGCACGCAAACCACGCTTATTTAAAAAGTCTGCTAAATCAGCACTGGTTGCTTTAGTACGGGTGAAAATAATTACGCCATCGGTTTCTTCAGCTTCAAGAATACGAACCAAAGCCTCAGGCTTAGGCAAACCAGCAACCATCCAAACACGCTGGCTTACAGTATCTGCAGTACGCGCTTTAGCAGCAATGCGTACTTCTTTAGGATTTTTCAAGTGGCGCTGGGCAATGCGACGAATCACATCAGGCATAGTGGCAGAAAATAAAACCACTTGGCGCTCAGCAGGAGTCTGTTCAAGAATCCACTCAACGTCATCTATAAAGCCCATACGAAGCATTTCATCTGCTTCATCTAAAACCAAAGTTTGTAGTGCAGAAATATCAAGGCTACCACGGCGCATGTGATCCATAACACGGCCTGGCGTACCTACAACTACCTGAGCGCCAGAACGTAGTGCACGAATTTGATCACGGTATTCAGCACCGCCATACAAATTAGCAACCTTAACGCCCTTCATGTTGGCGCCATATTTTTCAACAGATTCAGCGACCTGCATCGCCAATTCACGCGTAGGTGCTAAAACCAAAACCTGAGGCAATTTGGCAGATAAATTTAAACGAGCTAGAAGCGGTAGAGCAAAAGCAGCGGTTTTACCGGTACCCGTTTGCGCCTGACCGATCATGTCATGCCCATCTAGCAACAAAGGAATAGTCTGTGCTTGGATAGGTGAAGGAGTAGGATATTCAACTGCAGAAAGAAGAAAATCAGGAAGACCCAGCTCACTAAAAGCTGGTAAAGTCACGTCATTAGACATTAATAATACCTGTGGTACTTAAGAAACGCAGGGGCGGGCGTGGGCCCGATACACAACAGAAGGGGCAACGTCAGCCAATGCAGGGAACACGCACACAGCGTGTCGAAATTTGAGTGCGGAGTATAGCAGCTAGATTCAAACAGCGCTAGAATAAAATTATTTTAAAGAAATGACTTAGCAGAAGTACCCATTTACCCATTCCGCTTTTACTTTTGCTCTTATCCGTGTTTAATCTGTGTCATCCGTGGCTTGCTTTTAAATTACTCTAGAGAACTCCATGAAAATTCTTGTTACCGGCGGCGCTGGTTTTATTGGCTCTGCGGTTATTCGTCATATTATAAACAACACCCAAGATAGTGTTGTGAACCTAGATAAGCTCACCTATGCAGGCAATTTAGAAAACCTACTAGAAGTTAGCGACAACCCCCGCTACGCTTTCGAACAGGTCGATATCTGCAACCGAGAAGAATTAGACCGCGTTTTAAAACAACACCAACCCAATGCGGTAATGCACCTAGCCGCTGAAAGTCATGTAGACCGTTCTATTGATGGCCCTGCAGAATTTATACAAACCAATATAGTCGGTACTTACACCCTATTAGAAGCCACCCGCAGCTATTGGAACAACCTATCAGAAAAATGCAAACAAGCTTTTCGTTTCCACCACATTTCAACCGATGAAGTTTATGGTGACTTACCTCACCCTGATGATGATATTGACACTGTAGGTCGGGCTTCAGCCCGACAAGCTAGCCTAAAGACCGACCTACAAAATGAAAAGCTACCGCTATTCACTGAACAAACCGCTTACGAACCCAGCAGCCCTTACTCTGCCAGTAAAGCCAGTTCAGACCACCTAGTAAGAGCTTGGTTACGTACCTACGGCTTCCCTACACTAATAACCAACTGCTCCAACAACTACGGCCCTTACCACTTCCCAGAAAAACTTATTCCACTAGTCATACTTAACGCCCTAGAAGGCAAAGCGCTACCCATCTACGGTAAAGGCGACCAAATTCGTGATTGGCTTTATGTAGACGACCACGCCCAAGCCCTTTATTTAGTGGCTACCCAAGGTAAAATTGGCGAAACCTATAATATTGGCGGCCACAACGAAAAACAAAATATCGAAGTTGTTGAAACCATCTGCGAAATCCTCGACGAACTCCGTCCGTTAAACAATGATGCCCCATCTGTAGGTCGGGCAAACATAGAAGATGTAGGTCGGGCTTCAGCCAGACAAGACAGCCTAAAAGCCGACCTACAAGATTTACAAAGTTATAAATCCCTAATCACTTATGTCACCGACCGCCCAGGCCATGACCGTCGCTACGCCATAGATGCCAGAAAAATAGAAAAAGAACTCGGTTGGAAGCCCAAAGAAACCTTTGAAACCGGCCTACGCAAAACCGTGCAATGGTATTTAAATAACCAACAATGGTGCAAAAACGTGCAAGATGGCAGTTACCAGCGTGAACGCTTAGGAGTAGCAAAATGAGCCACAAGACCAAAGGCATTATCCTAGCAGGCGGCACCGGTACTCGCTTACACCCCATCACTAAAGGTGTTTCCAAACAACTGCTACCCATCTACGACAAGCCGATGATTTACTACCCACTATCGGTACTGATGCTGGCTGGTATTCGTGAAGTGTTAATAATCTCAACCCCTGAAGACCTACCCAACTTTGAAAAACTACTCGGTGATGGCAGCGACTTTGGTATTCAACTTTGCTACGCCGAACAACCCAGCCCCGACGGCCTAGCTCAAGCCTTTATTATTGGTGAAGAATTTATTGGCAACAGCAATGTTTGCCTAGTACTTGGCGATAACATCTTCTACGGCCAAGGCTTTACACCCAAACTAAAAGCAGCCATTCAACGCCCCACTGGAGCCACCGTTTTTGGTTACCAAGTAAAAGACCCCGAACGCTTTGGTGTAGTCGAGTTCGACAAGCAAATGAACGCCATTTCAATAGAAGAAAAGCCCGCAAAACCTAAATCTAACTTTGCTGTAACCGGCCTCTACTTCTACGACAACCAAGTGATAGAAATTGCCAAACAAGTAAAACCTTCTCACCGCGGCGAACTAGAAATCACCAGCATCAACGAAGCCTACTTAGAGCAAGGCCAACTGCAGGTAGAACAACTAGGTAGAGGCTTTGCCTGGCTAGATACCGGTACCCATGAAAGCCTGCTAGAAGCCAGCCAGTTTGTAGAAACCATAGAAAAACGCCAAGGCTACAAAATAGCCTGCCTAGAAGAAATCGCCTACCACAACCGATGGTTAAGCAAAGAACAGCTAAAAGAACAAGGCCAACAATTAAGCAAAAACAGCTACGGGCAATACTTGTTAGATTTAATAAAAGAATAACCAACTAACAACGCATGATTGCACAAGCAGAAAAGCTTGCTATCATTTGTAGATGAACACTAAACAGAAAAAAACCTTGTTAGCTATCTTTAAAAACCCAATAAATGGAAACCTTGTTTGGTCAGATATCGAAAGTTTATTAAGAAGTTTAGGGTGTAGAGTAATCGAAGGTTCAGGTTCATCTGTTACCTTTGAACTAGAAGGCAAACGAGCCTATTTTCATAGACCTCACCCACAAAAAGAATCCTTAAAATACCGAGTTAAAGCAGTTAAAGAGTTTCTAATTTCAATAGGAGTTAAGCCTTGAACAACCAAATGATATACAAAGGCTTTACCGCCAGCATGGAGTTTGATGCTGATGACAAAATTATTGTAGGTAAAGTATTAAATATCACTGACACTATCGTTTTTCACGCCGTATCAATAGAAGAGTTTGAACACAACTTTCACCAATCTATAGAAGACTACTTAGAAGCCTGTGCTCAGCTAAATCAAAAACCTGAAAACCCAGCAAGTGGCCGCTTAATGCTAAGAATCGCGCCAAAACTACACGCTGCCGTTGCCAAGTCAGCAAAAGAAAGTGGCTTGAGTATGAATAAGTGGGTAGAAAATGTACTAGGTGAAAAACTAGGAGCCTAATACGTACCTCAGTAACCAGCCGAATATCAGTAATTTCATCACACTTTCAAGAAGATAGCCATGACAGCAGCAACAGAAACCCAGTGGCAAATGAAGCCGAATATACCTTTAGCACTACAGCTTGCTAAAAGGGATATTCCCGCCTTGGTTTATGATGCCGTTAACCTTGAAGGTGTAGCTATGACTTTGCCAGAAGTTCAGACACTACTTGATGGAATTACGGTGGGTGGACACAGGCTTAGTGATCAAAATATGGCACTGAACCAAGGCAAAGCTTGGGAGTTTATTTTCAGCCTAGTAGAACAAGGTAAGTTTCAATTCAATAAAGAAACTGCATTAAAAATTCATGCTATTGCAGGACAAGAAGAAGCTTTAGAGTGGGGCAAGTTTCGTTCAGGCTATGTTTCTATCGCTGGCTCCGAATACGAGCCACCAGCACCTGACGAACTAGATATCAGATGGATTGAGGTGGAGCGGCAAGTTGAAAGCACCAAAGATATCTATGACCAAGCCATTACAGCCTTCTTGCAAATGGCACGCTCCCAGTTTTTTTGGGATGTTAACAAGCGTACAGGCCGTTTTATGATGAATGGTATTTTGCTAGCAGCGGGCTATCCTATTGTTAATGTTCAAGCCAAACGTCAACAAGAATTCAACACCCTAATGCTCGACTTCTATTTATCAAACAATATGGCCGCAATGAATAGTTTTTTACGCAGTTGCCTAAACGTCAAAATTATTAAAAACTTCCAACTAGACCTAAAGTTTATTTAGCAAAACCCGTCAGCTTAAAGACTGACCTACAAAACTACCTCCGTGCTTATCCATGCAAACCGTGGCTTAGCTTTTCTTCTTCCTAGCGAAAACCCCACCCAGCTGCTAAGTTTAACTAACACAAAACACTGGGAGGGAGCCTTAATGAACGACAACAACCCAAGCCAACAGCAAGCCACTAGAACCGACCAAGATAGCCCTTGGAAAGTAGCTTTACAAAAATATTTTAAAGAATTTCTACAGCTATTATTTACCGACATTCACGACAAAATAGACTGGACTAAAGAGCACAGCTTTTTAGATAAAGAACTCCAACAAATTACCGCCGATGCCCAAGTAGGCCGCCGTTATGCCGACCAACTCATCAAGGTTTATGCCAAAGACGGCAGTGAAGAATGGGTGCTAATTCACATTGAAGTGCAAGGCAGCACCGAAAAAGCATTTGCCGAACGAATGCACACTTATTGGTCACGCATTAAAGACCGCCACAAAATGAAAGTTTTAAGCCTAGCCGTGTTAGCCGATACCAACCGCAATTACTGGCCAGATACCTTTAACTTCCAACACTGGGGGCTTAAACTAGTATTTTCTTACCCAGTAGCCAAGCTAATTGACTGGGAAGCCAACTGGCAAGCCCTAGAAACCAGTGATAATATTTTTTCCCATGTGGTTATGGCACAAATTAAAGCCAAACGTGTCAAAGACAGTGAGCTATTATTAAGCAGTAAAGTAGGTCTAATCCGCAGCCTTTTTGAACGTGGTTATAGCAAAGAACAAGTTGTAGAATTATTTAACATCTTAGATTGGATGATAAAACTGCCAGCACCACTCGAGTTAGAGTTTAAAACCTTGGTGGATCAAATCCAAGAGGAGAAGAAAATGCCTTATATTAATACATTCGACCGTTTAGCAATCCAACATGGCCGACAAGAAGGACTTCAAGAAGGACTTCAAGAAGGTCGTCAAGAAGGCCGTCAAGAAGCAGAAGAACGTGCTTTACAAGAAAAACTCGCTTCTGCTCGCCAACTGTTATCACTCGGTGTACTTAACGATGAGCAAATAGCTGAAGTGCTAAACCTACCCCTAGAAAAAATAAGCCAACTACGCAGTGATTAATAAGCAATAAAGCAGCCAATAAGGCTGCTTTATCACCAACGCCATCTGTGTTTATCCGTGCAATCCGTGGCTAATAAAGCACAGGTCATCCCTTCAGGCCGACAAGTTGGGCTAAAGCCGCAACCTTAGAAACTGCTTCCATGCTTATCTGTGCAATCCGTGGCTTCAAACGTAGAATGCTCCCGCAGGTCGCCCCTTCGTGCAATCCATAGCTAAGCTTTTGCCCTTAACCCGCCTTAACTGCTAGAATTCAGCAACTCTCTACTTTAAGGAAGAACCCATGCAACACGATGCCCTTGCCCCACGCTACGTAAGAAACTTTAGCTGCACAGGAAGCAAGTGCCCAGACAACTGTTGCCACACTTGGCAAGTCGCAATAGATGCAGAAACCTACCGCGGCTACCGCACCAACCCAGCAGTTATACCCTTAGTAGAAGACAAAATAGCTGAAAATCGCGACCTAACCACAAAAGACACAATACCTGGCTACTTCAAGATGGACCCAAAAACCAACCGCTGTAGCCTGCAAGATACCAGCGGTCTTTGCCAACTGGTTAAAAACTTTGGTCCCAATGCCCTTTGCCAAACCTGCACCACCTACCCACGCAGCATTCAGCAACTAGGCGAAGACCTACTAATTACCCTAAGCGATTCCTGCCCAGTAGCCGCCAAATCACTCATTACCCAGCCCGATGCCCTAGAACTAGACTTTGCACCCGTAGCCATTCCACCCAACCCCTACGCATCCGGTGTAGATGTACCCAATGCTTTTAATGCCCGCTACCAATTGCTGCAAGGCTTAATAACCCTACTTCGCCACCGCGAACAAAGCCTAGAAATGCGTTTATTTATATGTGGGCTATTAATCCAAAAAGTACAGCCACTCATAGAAGCAAACCAAGAAGACAAACTAGAAGAAACCCTAGGGCTTTTTTACAGCTTGGTAGAAGAAGGTTATTTTGAAGAACAAGCCATAGAACTCAACAAAAAAAGCGATGGCAGCCTAGGTCTAGTTATACTCAACACCCTAAGACGCGAACACCAACAGCAACACACAGCCTTTAACGAAGAGCTAACTCGTGCATTAAAAGGCCTAAACATTACTGCCAAAATACCCCTAGGTACAGAACACCTAAACCAGCTAGACAAAGCCCGTAAAAAGTACCTAACCAACCTAGAAAAGAAACAACCCCACGCACTAGAAAACCTAGTCGTTAACTGGTTACTAGGCAGCCTCTTCCCCATGAAGAGTGAAAACCTGATGGATGGCTGGACCAACCTAATGGCACGTTACCTACTACTAAGAACCCTACTCAGTGCCATAGGTGCAGAACAGAAAAAACTAGACACCCAAGACCTAATAAGAATTAGCTACCGTTTTGGGCGAGGTGTAAGCCACTCAAAAATACTTAACACCCTAATAGTCGAACTTATAGGCCGCAACCTAAACAACACCGCAGCCTTTAGCCTAGCGCTAAACCCCTAGTTACTAACCAAACTAATACAAAGCCTCTTAATATTCTTAACCTGAAGCCGATACAATTTAGGCCTAATTTTATACAAGTCCTCAGGAAAGCACTTAAATCCTGGGGCGGTAGCGTGCCTAGGAATAAACCATGATCCCCGTAACCAAGCCTTACCTACCCAGCAAGGCTAAATACCAAGCCTATGTGGATAGAATTTATGAAAGCGGTTGGCTAACCAATAACGGTAGCTTGGTGCGAAAGCTAGAAGAGCGCCTAACTCAATACTTAGGCGTTAAAAACTTAATACTCGTTGCCAATGGCTCCCTAGCCTTACAAGTTGCCTACAAAGCCCTAAACCTTACGGGTGAAGTCATCACCACCCCCTTTAGCTTTGTTGCCACCACTAATACTTTATTATGGGAAGGTCTAACCCCTATATTTGCCGATATTAACCCACGCACCTTTAATATCGACCCCCAGCAAATAGAAGCACAAATCACTCCTAACACCAGCGCCCTCCTACCCGTTCACGTGTTTGGTAACCCCTGCGAAGTTGAAGCCATTCAAGCCATTGCCGATAAACACCAACTTAAAGTTATCTACGATGCCGCCCACGCCTTTGGCTCTGAATACAAAAACCAAAGCGTCTTAAACTATGGCGATATCAGCACCCTAAGCTTTCATGCCACCAAGTTATTCCACACTATAGAAGGTGGTGCAATCATCACCAAGGATGACGAACTAGCCAAAAAAATACGCCTACTGATTAATTTTGGCATTACAGGGCCAAGCAGTATTGAAGGTTTAGGCACCAACGCCAAGATGAATGAATTTGAAGCAGCCATGGGCTTATGTGTACTCGATGAAATAAAAACCATAAAAGAACGTAGAGCAGCCATTTGGCAAACCTACCAGCAGCAACTACCCAGCTATTTAAGCTACCAAGAATGGAACCCCCACGGCAACAACAACCACGCCTACGCACCCGTATTATTTGAAACAGAAGAACAGCTATTAAAAGCCCAAGCTAAATTGAATGAAAACAATATCCAACCAAGGCGATACTTCCACCCCAGTTTAGATACTTTGGAATACTTAAATAGCCAGCAACAGTGTAAAAACTCAAGATATATAGCAGGAAGAATACTTTGTTTGCCGATTTATCCAGACTTAAAAAACAATCAACATAAAAAGATAATTAAAACAAACAATTATTTTAAAAGCTAATAGGTAAAGTTATGGCATATTTAACGGCTGATGAAATAAAATCGATGGGGTTTAAGCAGCTAGGAGAAAACATTCTTCTTTCTAATAAAGCTTCTTATTATAATTGTAAAAATATTTCTATAGGCAACAATGTAAGAGTTGATGATTTTTGTGTTTTGTCTGCAGGTGAAGGTGGTATAGAAATTGGTAATTTTGTACATATTGCAGTTTATACACTTATTATAGGTTCAGGAAAAATAACTTTTAATGATTTTAGTGGAGCGTCTTCTCGTGTATCTATTTATTCAAGCAACGATGATTACTCAGGAAGCTCATTAACAAACCCAATGATCCCTAAAGAGTTTGCTGATGTAAATCATTCAGATGTCTTTATTGGTAGACATGTAATTATAGGAAGCGGATCAGTAATACTGCCAGGAGTAAATCTACATGAAGGCGTTGCTATCGGAGCTTTGAGCTTAGTTATAGAAAACTGTGAAGAATTCTCAATCTATGCTGGCAATCCCGCCAAGAAAATTAAAAACAGAAAACGAGATCTACTTGAAATGGAAGGTAAGTTTTTGAGCTCACTAAAACAACATAAGTGATCTTATATTTACAACAAAAAAACCACCTCTAACAATATTAAAATTACTTACAAGGAAATATTCATGAGAATAATCTTATTTAAGGGTCAATCACAATATGATGTTTTAAGACACTGTGTTGATGAGATAAGTATAGGCTTTAAAGAGCTAGGTATGGAACCTATAGTCTTAGATGGATTATCAAGTGATTTCTTTAATGACCTTGATGCAGAAATAAAAAAAGGCGTTAATTTTTTCTTCTGCTTTAATGCAATAATGTCTGACTTGAAAATTGGTAGCGATAGTATTTATGATTTACTGGGTGTACCGTATATTACAGCTTTTGGTGACCATCCTCATTTACACATAGATAGGCTATCCAATAAAATAAATAGATATATACCCTTACTAAATGGTCAGTCACATTTAGATTTCACTAAAAATATTTTTTCTAAAGATCAATTCTATTTAAAGTCAACTTTTGCTGCAGCCAGTATAAAAACACAAAAAACAGATAACTTAAACGATTTTAAAAAAAGAAGCAATAAGATTCTTTTTGCTGGCAGCTTTCGTAAACCATCAAAAAAAACATGGGAGGATTTAAATAATAAATTCTTAAAAGAGTTTATAAGCGATGTTAAAGATAACAGGAAACGACTAGAAACTATTGAAGAAACAATTACAAAAACAATGAATAGCAAAAATTTAGAATTAAATGAAAAGCTATATAGAATTGTTTTTAGCATAACAGTCCAGCAAATTGACTTTTACGAAAAAAATATATCACGATTAAAGATGATAGAGGCGCTTACTGATAATGGATACCAGGTTGACTTATATGGTAAAAGTGAGTGGGACAATGAAATATCGAAAAATAAAAACATTACTAGATACAACCCCATAGAAGTCAATGAATTAAACAAGCTATACTTTAAATACAAATTAGTTGCTAATGATAACAATAACTTTATTGATGGTGCACACGAAAGACTATTTAATGCTTTAGGGAGTGGTGCACAGTGCCTTTCAGCCGAGTCAACTTATTACAATGAAATTTTCCAAAAAGAAAAATCAAAACCAATATTTTATGACCGTGATAATATAGCAGCTTCATTAAAAAATATTAAGTACTTCTTCGATAATATAGATAACTCCTACAACAACACTATAAAACTACAAAAACTTATTCAAAAAGAACATACTTGGCAAAATAGAGCTGAGGAAATACTATCAATATATCATGCCTCAACACTAGGTTAATAATAAAATATAATAAAACAATCAAAATCTAGGAAAATAAATGTCACCGGTATTAAATTTAATTGGTAGAAGCAATAAATTATTTTTATCTGATATAACAAACAACACCAAAGCTCTTTACAAAACCGTCTCCACCTCTCGCTTTCTAGTCTTGGGCGGCGCTGGCTCTATCGGTCAAGCCGTGGTTAAAGAGATCTTTAAGCGTAATCCTTTAAAGCTGCATGTGGTGGATATCAGTGAAAACAACTTGGTTGAGTTGGTGCGTGATATCCGCAGTAGCTTTGGTTATATTAAGGGTGACTTTCAAACCTTTGCTTTAGATATTGGCTCGCTTGAGTACGATGCTTTTTTTAAGGCCGATGGTCAGTATGACTATGTGCTTAACCTTTCTGCGCTTAAGCATGTGCGTAGTGAAAAAGACCCTTACACCCTAATGCGTATGATTGATGTGAATGTTTTTAACACTGATAAAACGTTGCAACAATGCATTGCTGCCGGTGTAAAAAAGTACTTTTGCGTGTCTACCGACAAGGCCGCTAACCCTGTCAATATGATGGGTGCTAGTAAGCGCATTATGGAAATGTTCTTAATGCGCCGCAGCCTTGAGATAGAAATTTCTACTGCACGCTTTGCTAATGTGGCTTTTTCAGATGGCTCTTTACTGCATGGCTTTAACCAGCGCCTTGAAAAACGCCAGCCTATCGTGGCACCCAATGATATCAAGCGTTATTTTGTCACCCCGCAAGAATCGGGCGAACTGTGTTTAATGTCCTGCATCTTTGGTAAAAACCGCGATATTTTCTTCCCTAAACTTAGCGAAAACCTACACCTAATTACCTTTGCCGATATAGCTGTGAAATACCTTCAACAAAAAGGCTATGAACCGATTTTATGCGCTAGCGAAGATGAAGCCCGAGAGCTAGCTAAAACACTACCCGATGAAGGTAAGTGGCCTTGCTTATTTACCAGCAGCGACACCACTGGTGAAAAAGATTTTGAAGAGTTTTTCACAGATGCAGAAACACTGGATATGCAACGCTTTGAAAACTTGGGTGTGATTAAAAACCAACCCGAATTTGACCCAGAACTGTTAGCCACTTTTGAAACCAGCATTGCCGCTATGAAAAATAACCTTGCTTGGGATAAAGAAAGCATAGTGAAGCTATTTTTCAAAATGCTGCCCGATTTTGGTCATAAAGAAACCGGCAAATACCTAGATGGAAAAATGTGAGGCAAGATGCAAACGCAATTAATTAAGCTGGTTCGTGACATCTACTCAACCCATGAGTTTATTCCGCTGCACGCCCCAACCTTTGCTGGTAACGAGCAGGCTTATTTAGCCGAAACCATCACCAGTACTTTTGTTTCCAGCGTGGGTAAATTTGTTGATGAGTTCGAGCAAAAAATTGAAAGTTTTACTAAAACCACCCGTGCCGTGGCTACCGTTAATGGTACCGCTGCGCTGCATGCTGCCTTACACCTAGCTGATATTAAAGCAAGCGATTTAGTGCTCACCCAAGCACTTACTTTTGTAGCCACCTGCAACGCCCTGCACCACCTGGGCGCACAGCCGGTATTTATAGATATTGAACCTAATGCTTTTGGCCTTTGCCCAAAAGCGGCTTCTAACTGGCTTGCCGAAAATGCCGAGCTGGATGACCAAGGCCAGTGCCGCCATAAAGCCAGCGGTGCGGCGATTAAAGCCTTGTTACCCATGCACACCTTTGGTCATCCAGTGCAGTTAGATGAACTGTTAACTCTTTGCCAAGCATGGAATTTATCCCTAATTGAAGATGCCGCCGAAAGCTTAGGTTCTTACTACAAAGGCCAGCACACTGGCACTTTAGGGCGTTTTGGTGTGTTAAGTTTTAATGGCAACAAAGTGATTACCACAGGTGGTGGCGGTATGTTGCTTTGCCGTGAAGCAGAAGAGGGTGTTAGAGCTAAGCATGTCACCACCACCGCCAAAGTGCCCCATGCTTACGAGTTTTTTCATGACGAACCTGGTTTTAACTACCGTATGCCCAACCTGAATGCCGCCTTAGGTTGTGCACAAATGGAACAGCTAGAAGCCCTGCTTGCCAATAAGCGCAAAATTGCAGAGCGCTACGAAAGCTTATTTGCCACAACCGACTACCGTTTTGTAAAAGAACCTGACTACGCCCAATCCAACTACTGGCTTAATGCGGTACTCTGCCCAGACTTAGACACACGCAACGCCCTACTAAAAGAAACCAACGCCCAAGGCATAATGACCCGCCCCGTATGGCAACTCATGCACCGCCTACCCATGTTTGCCAATGCCCTAAGAGGCGATTTAACCCAGTCAGAAATAGCCGAAGCAAGGCTAGTGAATTTGCCCAGCTCGCCAGCGCTATAATTAGGTTCTAATCTTTCTTTATGAGAAGACCATGCTAAAAAAAATTTACATTAACAATTTCCGTTGCTTGCAGAACTTTGATATCAGCTTTGAAGAACTAGATACTGCGCTAATTCTAGGTGGTAACGGATCCGGCAAATCCAATTTTTTCGCAGCAGTTGAGCTTTTTCAAAAAATAGGTCTCGGCACGGTCAACTTAAAAGATCTTATTACTAAAGAAGATTTCGCTTTTGGTGATACCAGCAAGCCAATGACTTTAGAGCTGCAAGTAGAGTTGGAAAAACAGGCTTACCAATACCGGCTAGAAATAGACTGGCCTGAGCACTTTCGCCAACCAAAGGTTAGACAAGAAACGCTCAAAGTAGATGGTAAAACCATGCTGAACCGTGATGAAGGCAAAACCCAACTTAATCAATACGGCAGTCAAGCAGCAGAGTTCACCCTAGACTGGCATCACATTGGTCTTCCCTTAATTTCTACCCGCAATGAACAAGAGCCAATAGCATTATTACGCACTTGGCTAGCCAGTATTCTCGTCTTATCCCCAGTGCCGTCCCTGTTTGAAGCCGTTAGTAAGGGCGAAGAGTTATACCTGCGCAAAAATGCCGACAACCTGCTCGATTGGCTACGTTATATGCTGGCTGAATCGCCTGCTTCTTATAAAGATATTTCAGAGTTCATCCAAGAAAGAATGACTGATTTCGACTTGTTCAAATTTGATGCAACGGGCAAAGACGAGAAAGAACTGCTAGTAAGATTTCGCAGCGCCGCTAGCAAATCATCATTAGAGCTAAATTTTAGCCAGTTATCCGATGGTGAAAAAATCTACTTTTTAACGGCAACGGTTCTGGCAGCCATAGACAATGATATTCCAAGACTCTGCCTATGGGATGAGCCAGACAACTTTGTTTCTTTGCCTGAGCTTAGCCAGTTTATAGCTGCATGCCGTAAACGCTTCACAGCTTCAAAAAAAGGTTCGCAACTCATAGTTACCAGTCATAACTCGCGTGTAATCAACAGCTTTTCGGGCCACAACACCTATTTTTTATCCAGAAAAACACATTTCCATCCTTCACGAGTTGAACTGTTAAGCGAAAAAACATACCTAAGCCCAACCCTTATAGAAGCCTATGAGAATGGAGAACTCGAAGATGGCAGTGAATAGACGCTAAAGAAAGCTAAAACCTTAAAAGAACACTTAAGCAAAGCAACAACGAACAAATTAGCAAAATTTTATTAGAAAATTGCCCAAGCCTTGTAGTGCAAGAGTGGCAGAACCAACACCTAAACTGCAACCAAAATGAAATTGAGCGTATGCGTGAACAAGGTGTTTTTGAGTGGTTGTTCAACCATAAGGATTAATGCATCGCTTATCCGTTTTGTAACGCCAAAGCCAAGGCCGCGGAACCTACTACCAGCTGAAACCCAGTCAGAAATAGCCGAAGCAAGGCTAGTGAATTTGCCCAGCTCGCCAGCGCTATAATTTTTGTTAGTCTTAACGTAAATAGATTCAACTGCTCGGAGAAAACCATGCTTAATTTTAAAGATGCAATAGAGTCAGCTAAAAAAGCATTGAGTGAGCTTCAAAAAGGTGCGGAAGACATTCAGCTAGAAGAAGCAATTTTAGATGAAAATACTGGTCATTATGCCATTACCTTTAGCTACTTTTTAAAAAGAGACAGCTCAAAACTCCAGGCGGGTGAAGGGTTAACAGAGTTAGCTTTTTTGATGAGCAACCGTAAAGTTTATAAAACTTTTCTAATTGATGAAAAAGACGGTAGTTTTAAAGGGTTAAAAAATTACGAAATGGCTTAATTATGGCTAATCCTAAACTAATTATTGATACTAACTTATTGCTCTTACTTATTATTGGCTCTTTAGATGATGGTGTGCATATCCGAAAATCTAAAAGGCTAAATAGTTATACACTCGACGATTATGATTTACTGGTTAGCTTTATTAATAAGTATAAAATATATATCACCCCCTACCTAGCTACTGAAACATCTAATCTTATTGATTTTTATGGCGAGTTAAAAGAAAGGGCGATGCTACTAGCTAGAGAGTTTTTTAAGCAGTTTGAAGAGATTGATACCACTATAACTAAAGATTCAGCAAGCAAAGAGTTTGTCTATTTCGGGCTTGCAGATGCATCACTCGTCCGGCTTGTTAAAGGCTACCGAGTTCTTACCAATGATATGCGCTTGTATTCAGTGCTTTGCAGTTCAAGTACAACTAATGCTTATCCCTTTATAGAATTAAGCCAAAAATAGGTTATGAGAAAAATCGCTGTTTTTACAGGTACACGAGCTGAATACGGTTTGTTGTATTGGCTACTAAAAGACTTACAACAAGACCCTAAGGTTGAGTTGCAGCTGCTTGTTTCAGCTATGCACCTATCACCTGAGTTTGGTATGACTTACCAGCAGATAGAAGCCGATGGTTTTACCATTACAGAAAAAGTAGAAATGCTTTTATCTTCCGATTCAGCCGTTGGTACTGCCAAGAGTATTGGTTTAGGTGTGTTAGGTTTTGCCGATGCTTTAGAGCGAATGAAACCAGATGTATTGGTTGTGTTAGGTGACCGTTTTGAAGCCTTAGCGGTTACTCAAGCAGCCATGATTTTACGCATTCCTATTGCGCATATTCATGGTGGCGAAATTACCGAAGGTGCTTACGATGATGCTATTCGCCATGCCATTACTAAGCTCAGTTTATTGCACTTCACTTCAACTGAAACCCACCGCAATCGGATTATTCAATTAGGCGAACACCCCAGCCGTGTTTTTAATGTGGGTGCGGTAGGTTTAGACCATTTACAGCGTAGCAAAATGCTTTCATTAGCTGAGCTATCTACGTTATTAAATTTCAAGCTAGAACAACCTTATTTTTTAGTGACTTACCACCCTGTTACCCTAGCCAGCGAACCTGCCAAAGCATCTTTTGAAAACCTATTAAAGGCTTTAGATGCGTTTCCACAGCACCAAATAATTTTGACCTACCCAAATGCCGACGATGGTGGACGTGAAATTATTCCCTTGCTAGAAGCCTATGCTAAACAACAACCCAGCCGAGTTTTAGCAATACCCTCTTTAGGTCAGCAACGTTATTTAAGTGGAGTAAAACATGCAGCGGCGGTAGTGGGTAATTCTTCGAGTGGCATAATTGAAGTGCCTTCTTTTAAAGTACCGACTGTCAATTTAGGTGAACGCCAGCGGGGCCGTCTAGCGGCTAAAAGTGTGTTTTCTTGTCCTTCAAATACAGCCGCCATAATAGAAACCTTGCAACTAGCATTAAAAAGTGACCTAAGCCAAGTGGTGAATCCTTATGGTAAAGGCAAGGCCAGTGAAGCCATTTTAGAACAGCTAAAAACAGCCGATTTGTCGGTCGTTAAAACTTTTTATGATTTACAAGAGAGCACTTAATGACCGTTAAAATCATTGCCGAAGCCGGTGTTAACCATAACGGCAGCAAAGAGCTAGCCTTTAAATTGGTGGATGCTGCCCATGCTGCCGGTGCGGACATAGTTAAGTTCCAAACCTTTAAAGCTAAAAACCTAGTCACCCAAGATGCTAAGCAAGCGGAATACCAAACCCGTAATACAGGCGTTGCAGAATCTCAGTTTGCCATGCTTAGCCGCTTGGAGTTGGATTATGCAACCCATCATGAGTTAGTGGCTTATTGCCAAAAGCTAGGTATAGAATTTTTATCCACCGCCTTTGACCAAGAAAGCCTAGAGTTTTTAGTTAAAGACCTAGGGCTTAAAACCCTAAAGATTCCATCGGGTGAATTAACCAATGCGCCCTTTGTTTTGCAACACGCACTCACCGGCTGCGATTTAATTGTCTCGACTGGCATGGCAAGCTTGGCAGAGGTAGAAGCGGCTTTAGGGGTTATCGCTTTTGGTTTAACCCAGCCGCTTAGCACGCCACCCAGCGAAGAAGCTTTTGCTCAAGCCTATGCTAGCGAAGCAGGGCAAACAGCACTTAAGGCCAAAGTAACGCTTTTACATTGCACCACCGAATACCCAGCACCCTTAGCAGAAGTTAACTTAAAAGCCATGAAAACCCTAGCCAGCGCTTTTGGTTTAACCGTTGGTTATTCAGACCACACAGCAGGCATAAGCATTCCTATTGCCGCCACGGCTATGGGTGCAAGTTTAATTGAAAAGCACTTTACCCTAGATAAAACCCTGCCCGGCCCTGACCATCAAGCCTCGCTGGAACCCGATGAACTAAAAGCTATGGTGCAAGCCATACGTGATGTTAAGCTTGCGTTAGGTAGTGGCATTAAAAGCCCCCAGCCTTCAGAAATAAAAAATAAAGTCATTGCCCGTAAAAGCTTAGTCGCTGCTAAAAGTATTCAAGCAGGTAAAGTATTTACAGAAGAAAACCTAACCACCAAACGCCCAGGTGATGGTTTATCGCCTTACCAGTATTGGTCGCTATTAGGCAAGCCAGCCCCACAAAACTATGCAGAAGGCGAGCTAATTCATGGCTAAGCCTTTGGTTATGTTAGGTGCGGGTGGACATGCTGCGGTACTGGCAGAAATTCTGCTGGAACAAAAACAACCACTAATTGCGGTGGTCGCACCTGACTCCATTCCAGCCAACAGCCCTTTAGCTGGCTTGAAGCCTATTGCCAGTGACGAGCAATTGCTAAGCACTTATTCACCCGAAGAAGTTGAGTTGGTCAATGGGCTTGGCTCTATACCCGGCAACAACCTACGCTGGAAACTGTTTGAGTTTTTTTCCGCAAAGGGCTATCGCTTTGCCAGCGTAATATCACCCAAAGCTAACTTATCTAACTACCTAGAATTAGCTGAAGGCGTGCAAATAATGATGGGTGCACAAGTACAAACCAATGCCAGCATTGGCAAAAATAGCATTATTAATACCGGTGCAGTTGTAGAACACGACTGCAAAATAGGCGCTCACAATCATATCGCCCCAGGCGTTACTCTAAGCGGTGGCGTAATTACCGGCAACCAAGTGCATATCGGCACAGGCGCAAGTGTGATACAAAACATTCAAATAGGCGAACAAGCCGTGATAGGTGCAGGAACAACCCTTGTGAGAAATGTGCCAGCCAAGCAAACAATTATTCCAGCGGCAAGTCGCGTACTTAAAAACTAGACATGGCAGACAACCAATGTGCTTGCTAGCAATGCTGAATAACTGCTAAAGTTAACCTGTAGGTTAAGTTGATGGAAATAGAATTACTCTGCGAAGGAAAGTTTAGGCTTTATTCGGTACTGAACAATCAAAGACAAAATGAGTTGCTAGACTTTTTTGAAGGCCTAGGTGCTAATTTACACAAGAACCGTGACGGAATGCTGCAGCTATTAGAAAGAACTGCAGCACATGGGCCTAGCCGTAACACAGATATTTCACACCAAATTGATGGCGAAATATGGGAGTTTATCAAGGGTCGGTTGCGTGTTTTTTGGTTCTACGATAAAGGCCAAATAATCATCTGCACACATGGCATTATCAAGCGCAGTAATAAAATTTCCAACGCTGATAAACAAAAAGCACAGCAAATTCGTGAAGCTTACATAAAAGCAAAAGCGGCTGGTCGCTTAACAAAAACTCTTTGAGAGGAGAGTATAGAAATGAATAGTCGATTTTCTAAACTGCTAGAACAAGCAAAAAATGGCAATGATTACTGGGTTGCAAAAATCAGCCAAGACTTCACAGAAGAAGTAAGCCAGATCATGCAACAAAAACACATAACTAAAAAAGATTTAGCTGATAAATTAGAAACTTCTCCCGCTTATATAACCAAAGTCATGCGCGGTAACACTAATTTTACCGTTGAATCCATGGTCAAAATTGCCAACAGCCTCGATATGCAACTCCATGTCCACCTTGCACCTAAAGATAGCGATGTTAGATGGTTTGATGTGTATGAAAATCAAACTAACTCACCAGACTATAACCCCAGTTGCTACACCAAAATTGATGAGCAAACCAACGAGTTAACTGCATGTGCAATTTAAAGCTTACTAAAAGTTTTTTCACTAAATTAAATGTAGAAGTGAACACCGATTATCAACCTACTACTGCGACTGATTTAGAAATAAGCGTGCAATATAAGATTGAGCTTTTTCGCCACAACCATGATGAAGCAAAATACCAAATAATATTTAAGCTAGTTGACCTAGAAGCCGATCAGCCTTTGCCCTATGCAATAAATATAGAAATGATTGGTTTGTTTGAGGCAAACTCAAACTTTATTAAAGATAAGCCAAGAATTTTAGAAATAAATGGCGCATCAATCTTATACTCATCAATCCGTGAGCAGGTGCTGACACTAACTGGCAGAAGCGCTTGGGGTGCATTTAACCTACCTACCCTAGACTTACATGCTCAACTACTTAACAGCCCTGAAGTCAAGAGCAATACATGAAAGACTGGAAAAGCGTTGTAATTAACTCGGATGCCACCATTCGTGATGCCATGCGGGTTATCGACCAAGCAGCACTGCGTATAGGCTTAATATGCGATGAGCAAAACAAACTGTTAGGCACGGTAACCGATGGTGATATTCGCCGTGGTTTGCTAGTTAATTGTGAAATGCAAGATTCCGTTGCAAGGGTGATGAATAAAAAACCCATCACGGCGGAATTAACCAGCACTCGTGAACAGCGCCTAAAGCTGATGGATAAGCATCATTTACTTGCTTTGCCCTTGCTCGATGAAGCAGGCTACCTAGCAGGTTTAGAAACACTCCACCAAGCATTGCAACCCACCAAACGTGATAACCCTGTATTTATTATGGCGGGTGGCTTCGGCACACGGCTACAGCCCTTAACCGACCACTGCCCTAAACCCATGCTGCGTGTTGGCGACAAGCCAATGCTGGAACACCTGATTAATCAGTTTATTAAACAAGGTTTCCATCACTTCTACATTTCAACCCACTTTATGCCTGAATTAATTCACAGCCATTTTGGTGATGGTAGCAACTGGGGTGTGAGCATTACCTATATTCACGAACAAAACCCACTAGGCACAGGTGGTGCTTTGGGTTTACTACCTAAAAACCTACCAAAGCTGCCACTAATTATGATGAATGGTGATGTGCTTACTCAAGTAGATTTCACCAAACTACTTGAACACCATCTATCACAGAAATTTGATGCAACCATGTGTGTGCGTGAAGATGAACACCGCATTCCTTTTGGTGTAATAGAAACAGAACAGCAATTAATTACCAATATGGTAGAAAAGCCCACCTACCGCTATAAAATCAACACCGGAATTTACGTTCTAAACCCAGAAATTATCGCTCAGGTTAAAATCAATCAGCGCATCGACATGCCAGCACTACTAGAACAGGGCAAGCAAGCGGGCAAACGCATCGGAACTTATACCAGCTACGATTACTGGCTTGATATAGGACAGATGAAAGACTATCAAAAAGCACAGCAAGATATAGAAAGGTTGTTTAAATGAAAATCGCAATTATCCCAGCACGAGGCGGGAGCAAAAGACTGCCAGGCAAAAATATTAAAGACCTAGCTGGCAAACCAATGATTGCTTGGACTATTGAAGCAGCTTTAGAAAGCCAAGTGTTTGATTACGTATTTGTTAGCACCGACGATGAAAAAATAGCAGAAGTTGCTAAAACAGCAGGTGCAAAAGTACCTTTTTTACGCCCCGCAGAACTTGCCTCAGATGAAGCAACTACCAACGATGTTATCACTCATCTAGTTGATTGGTTTGAGAGTGAATTCAACCAGCAAGTTTCCACCCTAGCCATTTTTCAACCTACCTCTCCCTTAAGAAACGCACAGCATATAAAAGAAGCCATGCAGCTAATGGAAGAAAAGTCAGCAAAAGCAGTGGTTTCAGTATGTAAAGTAGAATACCCAATCCAATTCTGCAACACCCTAGGCACAGACGGCTCAATGGACGGTTTTATCAAACCTGAAAACCTAAAAAGAACGCAAGAGTTAGAACCCTATTATCGACTAAATGGTGCGATTTATCTTTTTGAAAAGGGATATATTGATAAGTTAACTGATATTTATAGCAAAGGTACTTATGCTTACGTAATGGATACTAAAAAATCAACGGATATAGACACTTTAGAAGATTTTCAAAAAGCAGAATTAATTTTAAAATATATGATGGTGAATAATGAATATACCTAACTATTCCTCAGAAGAGTTTGCTGACATAGTTGCAGCACATACTTTTTGTGGTAAAAACGCTTGGTTACGTTTAATGAGCTGGCTTGATGTTGATGAAAATTTTCAGCAGTTTTTAACTGTCTGGATAGAAAAAATAGCACCCTACTACCATCAAGAAAACTCATCAACTGAAGAGCAACCTGATATTAGTGGTTTACTAGAAGAGTTTTTTGAAGAACTTTACCCTTCTCAGTTTATTTTAAGGCTATTTCAAATAGCTAGTACAGATCTAAGAACTTGGCTATTAACTTCATTAAACAAGAAACAACAAGAAGTCCTTTACTACTGGTACCTTGATAGTAAAGCAGACCACTTAAAAGCAAAAATAGCTGACAATTGGCTAGAACCTTACAAGAAAGAAAATATAAAATTCAATAATACGCCTATTTTTGAATGTATAACATCTGAGATATTTCAAACAATTAGCCAGATTTCTAATGAAAACAGAAAAAGGATTCGTTAATTATGTCTAACAAAA
Organism: Marinospirillum minutulum DSM 6287; assembly: GCF_000422325.1. GTDB lineage: Bacteria > Pseudomonadota > Gammaproteobacteria > Pseudomonadales > Halomonadaceae > Marinospirillum > Marinospirillum minutulum. Next base: position 314,460 of record NZ_KE383818.1, on the reverse strand, counting down.
AAGATGCTATAATATCAACTTTATTAGACAGGCAGTCAGCAACTCTTGATTCTGTACTAAGACAGTATCCTCTAGAAATAATCACCCCAAAACTATTTCTTGATAACCATCTAATAATTGCCAAAAAAAACCAGGTTGGATGTGTATCTATTGAAGATGAGCTAAGTGAAGATGAGATTAAGCATCTAGTAGCAGAGTCAAAAAACATTAACAAATTACTAGATGAAGGTATGGAGAAACTAAGGGATTACTCTAAAGAAAATGACTGTCCCAACAACTTAGCTGAACCAATAATTAATAGTGCAAAGAATCGTACAGAAAAAATTTGCAAACTTTATCTTGGTTTAGATAAGCTAAAAGAGAAATATAATATTAAAGCCTTATTAGTCAATCAAGAGTATATGATTCATGAGGCATCTCTAATTCAATGGGCTAAACACAATAACATTCCCTCTATACACTTATGTCATAGCCCTTATATAGCAAGAAACTTAAGCTCTATCCGTCATTTTTTATCTGATCACCTAACCTTAACTTCATCGAGATGTAATGAAACGCTAGATGACATGAATACAGGTAAAGGTGAGCGTCACCAAACAGGACTAGTTAACTGGGATGCATACAGAGATATTGATTTTAATGATATAAGTAAACTAAAAGAAAAACTAAAAATTCCAGATGATGCGCTAATCATTAGTTTTTTCACTACCTATGCAGTGAGAGAAAGCGCTACATCAGACCCTTTAACCTACGAAAAAATATTAGATAGCTTTATAGAAACTGCTGCAAGAATAAAAAAAGAAAGCAATAAACCTGTATTTTTTATTGTTAAAGACCGTCCCTCTGGCACCAGCTTTGGTGAAGAAAGAGCTAACCACCTTGCAAAAAAACTAGGTATTGCAGACTGTTTTGCTTATATTTTTGACCGCCCAGAAAATGTAATTCTAATTTCTGATATAACTATTTCACCCGGCTCTAGTATTGCTGTAGAAAGTATGGCTATGGGCTGCGCAACAATTGAACTAGTTACTCGTCAGGTTTTTTTAGGTGGTTTAGTTTTTTCTGCCACAGATGGTGTTGCCCAGTGTAATGAGAAAGGACTATATAAAACCTTATCGGAATTAGTAGAAGATGACGATAAAAGAGGCCAGTTAGTTGAAATTTCTAGTAATAATACCGCTTTTGTAGACCCAACCATAAACCTTAATGCTACTCAGCTAGCGACAGCAAAAATATTAGAAATTATTGACAAACCAAGCCTAGCTAATAAGGTTTTAGAAAATGATAACTTTTATGATGAGTTAGACACCCAATCACAAGACGCACGCTTTATTGTTAAAGACACCTTCCAAACTTGGCGAGCTAAAACTCAGCCAGATGAGCTAACTGGTCAACTTATGGGCGAGCGGTATAATACTTGGAGTACTCACCCTACCTTTCATTTACTTTTAGTTGTAGATCCCTCTTCGTTTACTGCTTTAGCAGATACGTTAGACAGCTTTGAACTTCAAATCTACAAGCATTATGGTATCTCAGTTTTAAGTACCGCCAAATGCCCTATTGAAGGCCTTGAAGAACAGTATAATATTCAATGGATTCAGACAGACTCACCTTTCAAAAAGATTAACGAAGTTATTGAAACAGTAGATTCAGATTGGGTAATGCAACTTTGGCCTGGTGATGAATTACACCCACAAGCACTGTTTAATATTGCTGATTATGCAAACTTAAACCCAGACTGGCTTGCAATTTATGGTGATGAAGTATTAGTAAAACTGACTGAAGAGGATTTACAAAATGAAGAGTCTAGATTAGGTACTAGTCACCCTAAAGAGCCTGCTTTTAAACCCGACTTCAACCTAGACTTACTTAGGTCAACTGATTATGTTAACCGCTGTATTGCTTTCAGAAAAGATGCTTGGCAAGCACTAGATGGCTATCAAGCTTTTGCCTACCGTCAAAATGAAGATTTAGTTTTCCGTCTAGCTGAGCGTATGACTTTACCAGCAATAGGGCATGTACCTTACATTTTAGTTAATCGCTCACCTTACACTAAACGACTAATTGAAAGTGAAAACTATGAAGGTCTTGGTGCAACAATACGCCTGCAACACCTAGTGCGCTGTGGTTATGAGCATGCAAAAGTATTACCTGGTCTTTACCAAGGTGTTTATAATACTCAATACAATTTAGATGCCTCAACTGAAAAAACAGACTTACTCATTGCAACACCTACTTTAGATAGCAGCTTACATAAGTGTTTAAGCTCTTATATTAAAAGTGATGCTCTTGAAAAAACACAACTTTACCTTGCTGCACCCGTTAATGAGAGTGAGTTTGCAGCTTGGTTAATTGATCAACAGTTAGTTTTTGAACCTAAAGGAAGTTATCCAGTCTTTGTAAGTTTAAATAAGTGGCAAGGCGAATTAGCAGCATGGAGCCAGTTAGTCGATATATCCGTATCAGAAACTCTAGTTTTTGCAGTCAGCCGCTTACGTTTTATACAAGCTGGGTGGCTAAATGCATTGCTAGATCAACTACAAAGACCTGATGTTGCCATGGCTGCACCACGATTAGTTTCTGCAAATGCTAGTATATTAAGTGCTGGGCAAATTTTAGGTAAAAATGGCTTGGTGGGCGATTTATACGAAAATTTCTTTTTAGAACAGGAAATAACGGGATTACCAAGAGCTTGGTGTGAGCAGAACTTTAATGTGCTCAACCCAGCTTGCTTAGCTGTTAAACGTTTAAAACTTTTGGAGCAAGGCGGCTTTAATACAAATTACACTAGTCTGCTTGCAGTCAATGACTTACAAATTAGAAATTGTTTGGCTGGTAACAAGCTTGTGTGGACTCCTTTAAGTAGTGTCGCTTTAATAGGTGATAAAAACTATCAAATAAGTCAAGCAGATAACCAACTATTTAAAAAAGACTGGTTTAACCTACTAACTAACGACCCTGCTTTTAACCCTAATTTATCTTTACGTGGCTCAGGTTTAGATGCTGATTTTCTGCTAGCAGGCAAGTGGCATCACCTTCATCACCAGCGCCCTCGTGTTTTAATACTTACCTCAGACCCTACTCCTAAGCAAACCCTGCTAGGTAAAAGCTTGTTTAAAGAACTAGACAGCAATGAGTTAAAAGAAAAAGTGCAAACACAAAGTTATGGATACCTTTCAGCTGGTGAAACTGCAGCCGTAAACTCTCTAGAAGTAGCTCGCCTTAATCCTGATATCTGTATTCACCTCGGGAAACCAAATGCTTTATCCAATACTATTAAAGACTTATCTAACAATACAAACATTGAGCAGTGGGCTTTAGTAGATAGTGAAACAAACCTCCAAGACTGGGAAGAGATAGAGGAAAATTTAACTGGCTTTTTGATTACTGATCCAGAACTTTTCTTTCGTTTAAATCAAAAAACAAATAAAAGGCTAATTATTGATAAAAAATCAAGTCAAGAGAATGAAGTCTGTAATAAGCGGCTTTCTACTTGGCTAGAAGAAACTTTGGGTTTATTAGCTCAAAAAACCTAAAGTTTCTGTTTTATGTACCGATACACCTAATGTCCCCGGACATACTTTTCAGTTAAGGAGTTCACCATGGCTTTAGTAATTAACACTAACAATGCTGCCCTAAACGGCGCTCGCAACCTAGCTAAAACACAGGATGCACAGTCACAAACCTTCAACCGCCTATCAACGGGCTTACGTATTAACTCAGCCAAAGATGATGCGGCTGGCTTGTACCTAGCCCAGTCTCAAACCAAAGATATTCGTGGCTTGAATATGGCTACACGTAATGCCGGTGACGGTATTTCGATGGCGCAAACCGCTGAAGGCGCACTGGATCAAATCACTAGCAACCTACAGCGCATTAACGAACTGTCTATCCAATCTGCTAACGGTACATACAACTCTGCGGCACGCGATGGCTTGCAGAAAGAAGTAAACCAGCTAACCCAAGAAATTGCACGTATTGTTGATACCACTGAATTTAATGGCCAAAAACTACTTGATAGTGGTGCTAAAGTACTAACCATGCAGGTTGGTAACCAAAATGGTGAAGGCTACCAAGTAGAAGCAGGCTTAAAATCTGGCTTAGTTAATAACCTAGGCACAACAGCAACAATTGCAATTAAAGCAATAGTGCAAAGCGGAATTGCTGGTAGTGGTAATGCCATAAATATTAGCAAGCAATCTGCTGCACAGGCATCTATCGGTAACACTCGTGCTGCTATTGATGGCATTTCTGCAATTCGCGCTACCTTCGGTGCGGTCATGAACCGTTTTGAAGCAGTAATTTCTGGTAACCAGACTTACTCTGAAAACCTACAAGCTGCACGTAGCCGTGTACAAGATGCTGACTTTGCAGTTGAAACTTCTAACCTAGCGAAACAGCAGGTACTACAGCAGGCCGGTGTTGCTGCACTAGGTCAAGCGAATGCTTCATCTCAGGTAGTACTAGGTTTACTATAATTTTTAAGGAGATTCACCATGGCTTTAGTAATTAACAC
>NZ_KE383818.1:0-309244 GCF_000422325.1 Marinospirillum minutulum DSM 6287 | reverse complement strand
GTTGCTGCACTAGGTCAAGCGAATGCTTCATCTCAGGTAGTACTAGGTTTACTATAATTTTTAAGGAGATTCACCATGGCTTTAGTAATTAACACCAACAACGCAGCACTAAACGGTGCACGTAACTTGGCTAAAACCCAAGATGCACAGTCACAAACCTTTAACCGTCTATCAACTGGCTTACGTATTAACTCAGCCAAAGATGATGCGGCTGGTTTGTACCTTGCTCAGTCTCAAACCAAAGACATTCGTGGTTTGAACATGGCAACTCGTAATGCCGGTGACGGTATTTCTATGGCACAAACCGCTGAAGGTGCACTAGATCAAATTACTAGCAACCTACAGCGTATTAACGAACTTGCAATTCAATCGGCTAACGGTACTTATAATACTGCTGCTCGTGCAGGTTTGCAGAAAGAGGTTGACCAGTTAACCCAAGAAATAACACGTATTGTAGATACCACTGAGTTTAACGGTCAAAAACTGCTTAACGGTAGTGCACAAGAGTTAACCATGCAGGTGGGTAATCAGAACGGTACTGGTTACCAAGTAAATGCTGGTCTTTCTGGTGGTTTAGCTAATAACATGACTGGTAGCGGCAAAGCAGTTATTAGTGGTATAGGAACCACATTAAATGGTACTGGTAAAATCAATATCAGTAACCAAGCTTCAGCACAGGCTGCTATTGGTGGCACTCGCGCTGCAATTGATGGCATTTCTGCAATTCGTGCTACCTTCGGTGCGGTAATGAACCGTTTTGAAGCTGTAATTTCTGGTAACCAGACTTACTCTGAAAACCTACAGGCTGCACGTAGCCGTGTGCAAGATGCTGACTTTGCGGTTGAAACTTCCAACCTTGCTAAGCAGCAGGTACTACAGCAGGCAGGTGTTGCTGCACTAGGTCAAGCCAACGCATCATCTCAGGTAGTACTAGGTTTACTGTAAGTTTAACTTACACGCTAGCCTTACAAATGCCGGGTATAGCCCGGCATTTTTTTGTTTAAATTTTAACCAAAAACTAAAGTTGTTAGAATTATTGCCGACTACTAAACTACAAGCAATTCACTTAGTAATAAGAGGTTACCGTCATGTCCTCAGAGCTATCCAGTCTGAACCCTGCCGTCACCACAGACAGGCCTGTTGGCTACGGCACTTCTTTACCCAACCAAGTAAAAAATCCAGCAACAGAAAGCTTGCATTTAGTTTCTAACGAAAATAAAACGGCAGAAGTAAAAACACCTAGCCAACTAACCACAGCACTAGAGCAAGAAACAAAAGAAGCATCAGAACAAAAACAACAAAATGAGCCACCCACTGGTAGTATGGATGCTAGTGAACTAAGACAAATGTTAGATGAAATAAATAGTGCGCTTTATTCATACAACCGCTCACTTAGATTTGAACTACACGAAGAAACCGATGATTTAGTTGTTAAGGTTTTTAACACCAAAACAGATGAAGTTATTCGCCAGTACCCTTCTGAAGAAGTGCTCCAACGTAAAGCTAAGTTATTAGCAGGCGATACTAACTTTTTTTCAACCCAAGTTTCCTAATTTTAGATTTACGAATTAAGAGGTATTAATTATGTCTGGCATCAGTTTTAGTGGCGTAGGTTCAGGCTTACCCATCAACGATATTATTAAAGCAACGCTTGCAGCTGAAGCAGCACCCTTAAAGCGTTTAGAAAACGATAAAAAGTTTTATGAATCACAAATTAGTGGAATGGCACAACTGAAAAGCCGCCTAAGCTCTATGGGCGATGCTATGAAAGCCTTGCAAGGCTTAGATAAATTCCAGCAATTGGCAGCAACCAGTAGTAATGACAAGCTATTTACTGCAACAGCAGACCATAAAGCGGGTGCAACTGCGGGTAACTACAACATAAAAGTGTTGGCAGAAGCTAGAAACTACCGTCATGTATCCACTTCTATGGATAAAACTGCTACTAATAATTTTACTGGCCCTCTTACCTTTAAAGATAAAGATGGTAATGCTTTAAAAGATGGTGGTGGTAATGACATAAGTATTGATACCACAGGCAAAACCCTAGATGAAATTCGTGCCGCTATTAATGACCATGAAGGATTAAAAGGTAAGGTGGCTGCTAACCTAGTTAATGTAGACAGTAGTAATGCACGCCTAGTACTTAACTCTGGAATTAGTGGCGAAGAAGGAAGAATTGAAGCTATTTTTAGTGATGACCCTACCAATGCAAAAAAAGATGCAGGCTTAAGCTCGGATGCTAATAGCTTAGATGCTCGAATTAAAATTGATAATATCGAAGTATCTAGCTCCACCAATACTTTCGACAATGTGATATCTGGTGTCACCATCAATCTAACTGCTGGTGCCAGCGGTCAATCTGAAAGCGTAGGTGGCTTACAAGTTAAGCGTGATGACACAGCCATTAAAGACAATATTGAAGCTTTTGCTAAGGCTTACAACGATGTCATTATTCATTTAAATGAAGCAAAAAAAGGTTCTTTATACGGCGATAGCACTATCCGCTCTATCGAAGGTGAAATGCGTAATATTTTGTATTCACCAACCGAAGGTGACGATGCTGCTGATACCCAAAAGAACTTTTTAGCCTTAATAGGCATAGAGGTTTTTGTTGATAAGTCTTATGACCCTAAAAACCCTAGCTCACGTAATGGAACTTTAGAAGTAGACTCAGTAGCCTTAACTAAAGCCTTAGATGAAAACTTTGATAAAGTTGCTCATATTCTAGGTTCTTCTAAAGCATTAGATAACACCCAGCCTAGCGGCTATGCTGAACGCTTTGCCGAGCTTGCTACTCGCCTAGTCAGTGGTGGCGTTAAAGATGGTCAGTCATATAAAGGCTTGGTACAAATTAGAACCGAAGGTTTAGGCAAAGAGGTTGATCGAATTAATGATAGAGTTGATTCCACTAACCTAAGATTAGAGTTGTTGGAAGCAAGGCTTGTTAAGCAATTTAGCGCCATAGATGGAATAGTTTCTAGATTTAATTCAACTGGCTCATTTATTAGCCAACAAATGGCTGGCTTGCCTGGTTACACCAGAAGCTAAGTAAATTCACAGTAATTTAAAACTAGGGTATCCTTTGTGATACCCTTTTTTTTGTTAAAAATCATCTTTGGAGATTTTCTGTTATGTCTTACAAAAAAAGCCTGCGTGGTGCTGCCCAGTATGTACAAGGTACTAGTCGTGAAGCTGAAGTTGCAGATGCTAGCCCTCATCGCCTTATTCAAATTTTAATGGAAATACTCCTAGGTCGTTTAGCCGCTACCAAGGGTGCTATAGAGCGTGAAGATGCACTTGCTAGAACGCAAATGTCTACCCGTGCACTTGCCATAATTACCGAGTTAAGAACTTCCTTAGACTTTGAAAAAGGCAAGGAGGTTGCTATTACCTTAAACAGCCTTTACGACTATATGGGACGTCGTTTAATGCAAGCTGTATCAGCCGATGACCCAGCTATGGTTGAAGAAGTAATCAATCTAATGAAGCCAGTTAAAGAAGGCTGGGATGCCATAAAAGATGAAGCAGAAAAGGTCTTACAAAGCGCAAAAGAACAATAGTTGGCACAAAGTTTGCTTTATAAGTAAGTAGCAGGCTGGCCTAGCCAGTTAAGGTGACAAAACGGCAAGAGTTTGCCGATTCAGATGGCAAGCACTTGCCTAAGACATTACATGAACAAGGAGTTGGACAATGGCTTTAGTCCTTAACACTAATATTGCGGCACTTAATGCCTCACGTAACCTTGCTACTACGCAAAATCAGCAAGCTACAACCTTTCAGCGTCTATCAACTGGCTTGCGTATTAACTCAGCTAAAGATGATGCGGCTGGCTTATACCTAGCTCAATCACAAACCAAAGATATTCGTGGTTTGAATATGGCGACTCGTAATGCCAGCGATGGTATTTCTATGGCGCAAACGGCTGAAGGCGCATTGGATCAGGTTGCTGCTAACCTACAGCGTATTAACGAACTAGCCATTCAATCAGCAAATGGTACTTACAACTCTGCAGCACGTGGTGGTTTACAGAAAGAAGTTGACCAGCTAACTATGGAAATCTCTAGAATAGTTGAAACAACCGAGTTTAATGGTATGAAACTGTTAAATTCTGCGGCTACTGATATAGTCTTACAGGTTGGTTTTACTAACGAGTCTGCTTCTCGCATAAATGCTGGCATTATGTCTGGCGGTCTTGCAGAGATGACAGGTGTAGGCTCTACTGCACTTAAAACAATTATTTCTGGTGGCATTGGTACTACTGGAACGATGGATATTACAAAGCAAAGCGCTGCTATGGCTTCGATTTCACTAACGCGCAGTGCAATTAACAAAATTTCTGAAATGCGTGCTACCTTTGGTGCGGTAATGAACCGCTTTGAAGCGGTAATCTCTGGTAACAACTTGTACGAAGAAAACCTTTCTGCCGCGCGTAGCCGTATTCAAGATGCTGACTTTGCAACAGAAACATCTAATTTGGCCAAGCAGCAAGTACTTCAGCAGGCAGGTGTTGCTTCTTTATCTCAGGCTAACCAAGCTGGACAGGTTATTCTGGGTCTGCTGTAATAAAGCCTTGGCTATCTATCTGGTGCTGGCTTAGGCTGGCATCAGAGTTTTGCGTTTAAATACTTAGCAAAGGCACTGTTATGGTTCGTCGCTTAACTCCCTACCAAGTAAAAAAATCTGCTCAAGCTTGGGCTTCTCAAGTGAACAATAACCGTCACTTAGAGGCTGAAGTAGAAGATGCAGATGCTCATAAGCTTACCCAACTTTTATACACTGCTATCCTTTCTCATCTTAACGATGGTGTAAGTGCGATTGATCGTAAAGATGACACTTCAAAGAATAAATGGCTAGGCAAAGCCCAAGCAGGTTTAAATGAATTACGCGTTACTCTACGCCATGATATTGAACCTGAATTAGCTGCTAACCTAGATAATCTTTATGAATATTGTGGTCGTTTAATTAGTCAGGCCAAAGCTAGCAATTTAGATACACCCATTTTTGAAGCCATTCATTTACTTACTCCTATTAAAGAGGCTTGGGAAAGTATTGCCGATGAAGCGCGTCAATTTCGTGAAGACCTGGCTAAACATCAGCGTGAACTGGCAAATAAAGCACCTACTGAGTCGAGTAAATAATGCTGCCTACATCAGTTAATGACCTATCACCACAAGAAGCCTTAGCGCAAGCCATTAATGCTAGTGAGTTGCTATTAAAAGAACTAGCTAACTTTGATAACTTTGAAGAAGAACAGCTAGAAAAAGCAGATAAACTCACCCAAGTGCGGGAGCAGCTAGTACAAAAAACTTTTGCCTATAACTGGACAAAAGAAGAAGTCACTCAGCACCATGCTCAGTTCACTCTATTAGAAAAGTTAAATAACCAGCTTGTAGAAAAAGCCACTAACGTTCGTTATGACCTTCACCAACAAAGGGTTGATAACCAACAGGGTCGCAAAGCTGTTAGTGCCTACGGTACTACCAAAGGTCAGTTTCACCGCTAGTTTTATTGTTTATCTACCCACCCAAGGTTTCTCATGCTCCCCTCTATTGCCCAGCGTCTTGCTACAGAACTGAATGTTCGTGAAGCTCAAGTTAATGACACCATTATTTTATTAGACGAAGGCGCTAGCGTGCCTTTTATTTCTCGTTACCGTAAAGAAGCCACGGGTGGTTTAGATGATACCCAGCTGCGCAATTTAGAAGAGCGCTTAAACTATTTACGAGAACTAGAAGATCGCCGTGCGGCAATAGTGGCTTCGGTTGATGAACAGGGCAAACTAACCGATGCACTCAAAGAACAACTGCTGCTAGCTGATACCAAGCAGCGCTTAGAAGATTTATACCTTCCCTACAAGCCTAAGCGCCGCACCAAAGCACAAATTGCCCGTGAAGCCGGTATAGAACCGCTAGCCGATGCTTTGCTAGAAAACCCCAACCTAGTGCCTGAAACCGAAGCCACGGCTTACATTAATGCAGAAGCTGGTTTTGCTGATGAAAAAGCCGTGTTAGATGGTGCTAAGCAATTGTTGATGGAAAGATTTTCTGAAGAGCCTGAACTGTCTGGGCAGTTACGTGATTCTTTATGGCGCGATGGCTTGTTAAGCAGCCGTGTCATTGCTGGGCAAGAAGAAGCCGGTGCTAAATTCCGTGATTATTTTGAACACGATGAAAACCTAGCTAAAACCCCTTCGCACCGTGCTTTAGCTATGTTCCGTGGTCGAAACGAAGGTTTTTTATCACTTAGCATTAAACTGGCTGGTGAAGATGAAATGAAGTCTCACCCAAGTGAGGTGGTGATTGCTGAGCATTTTGGTATTAAAGATGCTGGACGTGCCGCGGATAAATGGTTAAACGAAGTGGTGCGCTGGACTTGGAAGGTCAAGCTTTATACTCGTTTAGAAACCGAACTCTTGACCCGTTTGCGTGAATTGGCTGATGAAGCGGCTATTCAAGTATTTGCCGATAACTTAAAAGACTTATTACTTGCTGCGCCTGCAGGTGCTAAAACCACTTTGGCGCTAGACCCAGGCATACGTACTGGTTGTAAAGTTGCCGTGGTTGATGCTACGGGTAAATTATTAGACCACACCACTATTTACCCTCACCAGCCTAAAAATCAGTGGCGTGAATCGCTTGCTGTATTAACTGCCCTGTGCAAAAAACACCAAGTAGAATTAATTGCCATAGGTAACGGCACGGCTAGCCGTGAAACCGACAAACTAGCCGGTGAGTTGCTAGCAAATAAAGAAATACAAGCGGCTAAAGTGATGGTGAACGAGGCGGGTGCTTCTATTTATTCTGCTTCTGAATTTGCTGCCCGTGAATTTCCCGATTTAGACGTAACCATTCGTGGTGCAGTTTCTATTGGTCGTCGCTTGCAAGACCCTTTGGCCGAGCTGGTTAAAATTGAGCCTAAATCCATCGGTGTAGGCCAGTACCAGCATGATGTGTCGCAAGTACAGCTAGCCCGCTCGCTAGATGCCGTAGTTGAAGATTGTGTTAACGGTGTGGGTGTTGACTTGAACATGGCTTCAGCGCCCTTGTTGGCACGTACCTCTGGCTTGAACACTGGCTTAGCAGAAAACATTGTTGCCCTGCGCGATGAACAGGGTGCTTTTACTTCACGTCGCCAGTTGTTAGATGTAAAACGCCTTGGCCCTAAAGCCTACGAACAGTGCGCGGGTTTCTTGCGTATTCGTGAAGGCAAAAACCCTTTAGATGCCTCTGCCGTTCACCCTGAAGCCTACCCTTTGGTTGAAAAAATCGCCAAAGCGAATAAGCGTGATGTGGCTAGCTTAATTGGCGATACGGCTTTTCTTAAAAGTCTTAATCCAGCCGATTACACTGATGAGCGCTTTGGCCTGCCAACCGTTACCGATATTCTAAAAGAGCTAGACAAACCAGGTCGTGATCCCCGCCCAGAGTTTAAAGCCGCTGAGTTTTTAGAAGGCGTGGAAGATATTAAAGATTTAAAACTAGGCATGGTTTTGGAAGGCGTAGTCACCAACGTCGCCAACTTTGGTGCGTTTGTCGATATAGGCGTACACCAAGATGGCCTAGTGCATATTTCTGCCCTAGCCGACACCTTTATTAAAGACCCGCGCGATGTAGTAAAAGCAGGCGATATTATTAAGGTGAAGGTGTTGGAAGTTGATATAGAACGCCGCCGCATTGCCCTTAGCTGCCGCATGAGCGACCAACCGGGTGAAAACACCAGTGCTGCCGGTGCAACAACCGCACGCGCTAGCAGGCAACCCAGCACACATAATAAGCAAGCAGCCAAACAGCAGCAGTCAGTGGCAGGCAATACGCTGGGAGATTTGTTGCTAGCTGCCCAGAAGAAAAAACATAGCCGCTAGTGCTTCCCTACCGCATAGCTGTCGCTGACACATTAGAAAAGCTCGAAGCCCTGCTGCCATGGAACGTAGAACTAGATTAAGCTAAGTAGCCGTTATGCAAGGGTGCTGATTTAAGGGCGCTTACTGTAGACCTTTTCATTTCAGTGATGCCACATTAATGAACTTGGTTTACAGTATTTGGTATATTGATACCTAAAGTGTTAAAATCCCTATCGTAATAAACTATATGGTTTATACTGCTCGTGATATTCATACTTTTGGTGTTAAAATGTCATCTAAAATAAACTGGCTTATTGCTCATACTTCTCCTGGTGCGCTAGTACTTCAGCAATGGCTGACTGAAAACGGCGTGAGCTACTCGTTGGCTCAAAAGTACGCGCAGAACGGTTGGCTGAAGAAGCTTAGTTCTGGTGTTTACTATCGTCCAAATGCGCAGGGCGATATAAAGCCAACTTGGATTGATGCCATTCAAGCATTGGATGTGCAATTGGGCGTTTCAGTTCATTTGGCTGGATTGAGCAGCTTAACTCACCAAGGACTGAGTCACTATTTACAGCTGAACAAAGAGCAAGTTTGGATTTGCGTTAAAAACAAGTCGTCTTTACCGAAATGGTTTCGTGAATTCCCTTATCAGAATTGGTTTTACTGTGGAAACCATAAGCTTGAAGTGAACCCCGATAAAGACTTGAAAAGGATCACGGTTAAAGAGAAAGAACTAACTGTCAGCTGTGCAGAACTTGCTGCCTATGAAGTGGTAGACGCGATTGGGAAGCTGATTTCATTTGAGCATGTCGCAGAATTATTTCAGGGTTTAGTCAATCTTAGCCCTAGAAAAGTACAAGATATTCTTGAACGAAGCTGCTCTGTTCAGGCAAACCGAATATTTCTATTTCTGGGGCGATACTACGATCACCAGTGGGTCAATCGCATAGATGAAACAAGAATTAAATTGGGTGCAGGAAAGCGGCAGGTTGTCGAAAAAGGGCGTTTTGATGGGCGATATCAAATCACAGTGCCAGAGATATTAAGCGTCAAAAATGGTGAACAACATAATGGATAAAGATAGCCCATACTACAAACAGGTTTCTTTGCTCATAAGAATGCTGCCTGTGGTAGCAACAGAGACGGTTTTTGCACTTAAAGGTGGCACCGCCATTAATTTATTTGTGAGAGATTTTCCTCGGTTATCTGTAGATATTGATCTTGCTTATCTTCCACTTGAACCAAGAGATGAGGCTTTGATTAATGTCAGGGCTGCATTGCAGCGCATTACAGACAGAATCAATACTCAACCAGATATCCAAGCGGCATTTCAGGATAATAAAACTGATGAACTGAGAATAGTTGTATCAAGTCCCGTTGCGACAATCAAAATTGAAGTGTCGCCCGTCGCCAGAGGTACATTGCATAGTGCAGAGATAATGCCAGTTCAAGAGTCTTTTGAAGACGAGTTTGGTTATGCTGAGATTCAGGTAGTCAGTCTTCCCGGTCTGTATGGTGGGAAATTGTGTGCTGCAATGGATCGCCAACATCCTCGCGACTTATTTGATGTGCGTATGTTACTTGGCAGTGAAGGGATTTCGAGAGAGATTTTAGTGGGCTTTTTAACCTATACACTAAGTCATCCTCGGCCTATTAATGAAGTCATGTCGCCAAACTGGCAGCCTCTGAATGAGAAATTTCAGGCAGAATTTGATGGAATGACTTTTGAAAAAGTTGAATGCGAAGACTTAACCTCTGTTAGGCCTATGATGTTAATGGCGCTACAAAAACATTTCACAGAAAGGGATCATGCCTTCCTAATGTCATTCAAAAGAGGGCAACCTGATTGGGCATTGTTTGACTATCCTAATGCAGCAGACTTGCCAGCGATTCGTTGGAAGTTGCAGAACATTAAAAAATTGGAAAAGAATCAAGCAAAACATCAAGAGCAATTAGATAAATTGAAGCAAGTGCTTGATGATTGGCTTGTTAACGCAAACGCCGAGTAATTCGTTTATAACAAAGTAAGCGTAACAGCAACCACACCTTTTAGCGCAGTCTCCTATCACTAAACTAGGCTCCTCTTTATTCAGGAGCAAGTGATGAGCAATGGACTGAGCTATTTAATACTTACGAGCCACAGTTCTCAGGCACACTTATTAGTGATGGCTATGCCGCTTATGCACGCTATGCTGCCGCACAAAAAAACATCACTCATGCCCAGTGTTGGGTACACAGCCGCCGCTATTGTATTGAAGCCCAAAAAGAGCACCCAGAAAAGGTTCCCAAGCATAATAGCCTGAACGACTTAAGCCTAAAGCTTTACAACACAGGCTTACTGAATAGCCTTCTTGCACCTGTGTTGGAACTTACATTCTCTAAGAAACCCGACTCCTTTTCTAGTTAGTCATATTTTATCTACACCCTTAAATGCGAAGAGCCGCTTTAACCTCCTTTTGTTGGTACAAGCATTTTTAGAAAGCAATGTACCAACACTTATACCAACATTTTGCTGGTACAAGTATAGATTGTTCTGAACGGTTAAGAATAGGCTAGAAACAAAAAAGCCCCAGAGTATGGGGCTTTTAAGACTAACTAAGACTAGGTTAGATTGGAAGATGGTGGGCCTTGCTGGACTCGAACCAGCGACCGAGCGATTATGAGTCGCGCGCTCTAACCAACTGAGCTAAAGGCCCTAAAACGGTGTGAATAATACCAGAAAGCCCTGATGAATCAAGACCTTCTGATGATTATTTTACTATTCGCTTTTTCTACTCGTCTAGGAATGAACGTAGTGAGTCACAACGTGAAGGATGACGCAGCTTACGCAGTGCCTTGGCTTCTATCTGACGAATACGCTCACGGGTTACATCAAACTGCTTACCCACTTCTTCTAGCGTGTGGTCGGCGTTCATATCAATACCAAAACGCATACGCAGTACTTTAGATTCACGTGCGGTTAAGCCTGAAAGAACCGAGCGAGTGGCTTCTATCAAACCTTCTTCCGTTGCTGAATCTATCGGGGATTCTTGGTTAGTATCCTCGATAAAGTCACCTAGATGTGAATCTTCATCATCACCTATGGGCGTTTCCATCGAAATGGGCTCTTTGGCGATTTTTAGTACTTTACGTACCTTATCTTCTGGCATTTCAAGGCGTTCACCCAACTCTTCTGGCGTTGGCTCACGACCCATTTCTTGCAGCATTTGGCGTTGTACACGGTTGATTTTGTTAATGGTTTCAATCATGTGTACAGGAATACGAATAGTACGCGCCTGATCTGCTATAGAGCGGGTAATGGCCTGACGTATCCACCAGGTTGCATAGGTAGAGAACTTATAACCACGGCGGAATTCAAACTTATCTACCGCTTTCATTAGGCCAATGTTGCCTTCTTGAATAAGGTCTAAGAATTGTAAGCCACGGTTGGTGTACTTTTTAGCAATAGAAATAACCAAGCGCAGGTTGGCTTCAACCATTTCTTTTTTGGCGCGGCGGCTTTTTGCTTCACCAATAGATAAGCGGCGGTTAATTTCTTTTAATTCTGCAACGCTCAGGTTAAAGGCTTCTTCGTGTGCTTTGATACGTCGCTGACAGCGCTTAATATCTAAGCTGTAAGAGCGCACTTTTTTACCTATAGCGTCATCTTTAGCAATAACATCATCTACCCACTGGCTGTTGGTTTCATTGCCTGGAAAAGTGGCAATAAAATCTGCACGGGGCATTTTTGCTTTGCCTACGCAAAAACGCATAATTTGGCGTTCTTGGTCACGTATGTCGGCAACGGCTCCACGCGCATTACTAACCACACGCTCATAGTGTTTGTTAGCTAGCTTGAAGGGTGCAAAGTGCTCACCTAGCAGGTTAAGTTCTGCTTGTGCTTTAGCATGAGAAAAGCCGTGTTTGTCGATTGCTTTACGTGCTTTAACGAGTTGATCGCGCAGTGCACCAAAACGAATACGTGATTCTTCAGGGTCTGGACCACTAACCGTTGCTTCTTCCTCTTCTTCCTCGCCCTCTTCTACTTCTTCCTCTTCGTCGTCATCATCTTTAACAACGGCTTTAGGTTTTATAGCTGGGGTGGGAGCTGGCCCTGGTGGTGGAATATCATCAACTGGATCAATAAAGCCTGCAAAAACATCGGTTAGGCGGCCGTTTTCGGCAGCGGCAACCACATCATAGGCTTCTAGAATGCTTTCAACTGTACCTGGCACGTAAGCAAGAGCATGCATAACTTCACGAATACCTTCTTCGATTCGTTTGGCTATGACTATCTCACCTTCGCGGGTTAGTAGCTCTACTGCGCCCATCTCACGCATGTACATGCGTACTGGGTCGGTGGTGCGACCTGCATCACCTTCTACAGCGGCTAAGGCGGCCACGGCTTCTTCTGCTGCTGACTCGTCGATTGAATCACCGTCGGTCATGAGCAAAGTTTCCATGTCCGGGGCTTCCTCACTAACAGGAATACCCATATCGTTGATCATACGAATTATATCTTCGACTTGATCCGGATCAGAAATTTCTTCCGGCAAATGATCATTAACTTCCGTGTAAGTCAGGTAACCCTGCTCTTTACCACGGGCGATCAATTCTTTCAATCGAGATTGCTGCTGCGCTTTCCCGGACATAGAACCCCTATCTCAGCTGTGCAAGAAATATGGATATAAAAAGGCAGACCATTGAATTACAGCCTGCCCTTAAGTTAGGCGCGAAATTATAGCAGTTTCGCGTTCGACCGTCTATTTATCTTCTGATTTCAGATGCTTTTGTTGTACTAGCTTCCAGAGTTCTTGCATCTCTGCCGCTGGTAACTGGGTTGTTTCAGGCTTTCCCAGTAAGTCGCTATAACGCGCTTCAACCTGCTCTTCTGTTTTACGGTTTATTAAATAGTGTGAAATCGCCAGTATTTCTTCGGCTGCGGCTTCACGGTTTAATTCGAGTGCTAGCCTGGCACGTTGTAAAAAAGCTTCGCCTTCATTGGTTCCTGACCAATAAGCCAAGAGCACTTGTGTTGTTATATGCGGACTCTTGCGCAGGTATTCAAGTAAGCTGTGTAAAACTTGTGCCGATTCATTGCGCTGGGCTTCTATTTCAAGGCTTGCTGGCACTTGGTTTACTAAATCTGGATAACGTATCAGTAAGCGTAGTAGTTTTTCTTCTGCTGGCAAGGTGCGGCTAGGGTTTTCTTTGCTAGTGCTTTGCTTTAAGGGCTGATAAACCTGCTGCCTAGGCACTTGGTTCTGCGATTGCAAGTCGTCACTACTAAAACCTGTTAAACCTTCTAGGTGAGTTATTAGTCTACGTTTTAGTAATCCATCTGCCAGGCTTTGAATAAGCGGCCTAGCAGCGTGCGCCATGCGCGTTTGATCATCTAAAAGGTTTAAATCTAAGCCTTGGCGTAGGTAGCTAATTAGGTATTCAGCTAGAGGCATGGCTTGATTTACGCGCTGCTCAAATAAGCCTGCACCTTCTTTTCTTACTAGAGTGTCTGGGTCTTCGCCTGCGGGTAAAAATAAAAAACGGGCGTGGCGGCCATCATTTATAAGGGGCAACAAGGTTTGCATAGCGCGTGCTGCTGCTTGCGTACCGGCTGCATCACCATCAAAGCAAAACACCACTTCATTAACTAGGCGAAAAATTCTTTTTAAGTGGTCTTCACTCGCTGCTGTGCCTAGGGTAGCAACTGCCCAATGAATACCTTGTTGGGCGAGGGCAACTACGTCCATATAGCCTTCTACTACTAACAGTCTGTCTAATCTGCCGGGTTGTTTTCTAGCTTCATACAAACCATACAGTTCTTGGCTTTTTTGAAAAAGCGGCGTTTCGGGTGAATTTAAATATTTGGGCTTGCTATCATCTAAAACGCGGCCACCAAAGCCAACCGTATGGCCTTTACTATTGCGAATAGGAAAAACAACACGGTTACGAAAGCGGTCATAAACTCGACCTGTGTCTTCTTTTTTTACCAATAAACCTAGTTCAATTTGTAACGCTTCACTAAAGCCTGCTTGGGTTAGGTGCTTTTTTAAACCTTCCCAACCTTCGGGTGCTACTCCTAAAGCATAGCTTTCTAACAACGCATTACTTAGCCCGCGCTTGCTACGAAAGTAATCTAACCCTAGCTTGCCTGCATCTTGCTGCATAACTTGTTGATAATAGTTTTGCGCGGCCTCCATGCAACTTAGGCTTAGGTCCGTTTGTTTTTTCTGTTCTTGGTGCTCTTGGCTAGATTTTTTGTTGCCACGATAATCTTCACGGGGCACTTGTACGCCCTGGCTTCTAGCTAAAGCTTCAACCGCCTCTACAAATTCTAGGTTGTCGTATTCCATTAAAAAAGTAAGTGCGTTACCACTGGCACCACAACCAAAACAGTAATAAAACTGCTTGTCTGGGTTAATACTAAAAGAGGGGGATTTTTCGTTATGAAAAGGGCAAAGTGCTGAGTAGTTTTTGCCGGTTTTTTTAAGGGTTATACGCGCACCCACTACATCCGCTACATCGCTACGGGCAATTAGGTCATCTATAAATGCCTGGGGGATGCGACCGCTCATTAGCACCTCAAGTTAACAACTTGGCTTCAACTTCTACTAAAACTAAAAACGAGCCTTAAATCAAATAATTTAAGACTCGTTTAGGGGATGCCTTGGTCAAGACAACTCCGTCATTACTTAGCGATTTTTAACGGTGTATTAATACATCCGCTCAAAACGACGCTGTTCACGCTGAAGTTTTTTCTGATGGCGTTTGACCGCTGCTGCTTTCTTGCGCTTGCGCTCAGCTGTGGGCTTTTCGTAAAATTCACGACGACGTACATCAGCTAGAACACCAGCTTTTTCGCAAGAACGCTTGAAACGACGCAGTGCGACGTCAAACGGCTCATTGTCTTTGACTTTAATTACAGGCATTAAAATCACCGTCCTTAAGAAGGTTAACTACATAGGTTTTAGGAATACTACAAGCGAAAAATTCTACCTCTTTGTGCTGCACGGTGCAAATATTTATACACTTCCTTTATACTAGCCGCCCAAATTTACAAACTAGGGTTAGGTTATGTTGGTGCTAGGCATTGAAACCTCCTGCGACGAAACGGGTGTAGCGCTTTATGATACTCAGCGCGGCTTACTTGCCGATGCTTTGTATAGTCAGGTTGAACTACACGAACGCTATGGTGGCGTAGTACCTGAATTAGCTTCTCGTGATCACCTACGCAAGCTTACCCCTTTAATTAAACAAGTTTTTGCTGAATCTGGTTTAGCCTTACAAGACCTTGAGGGCATTGCCTACACTGCTGGCCCAGGCTTAATTGGTGCTTTAATGACCGGCGCTAGCTTGGCACGTAGCTTGGCTTTTGCTTTGGGTATTCCTGCTTTGGGTGTGCATCACATGGAAGGCCATTTATTAGCGCCTTTATTAGATCAAACCCCGCCTGAATTTCCTTTTGTTGCGCTACTGGTTTCAGGTGGGCACACACAATTAATTCGTGTGGATGCCATTGGTGAATATGAATTACTAGGCGAATCCTTAGACGATGCCGCCGGTGAAGCCTTTGATAAAACAGCCAAAATGATGGGCTTGGGTTATCCAGGCGGGCCACGCTTGGCTAAATTGGCCGAACAGGGTACTCAAGGCCGTTTTCGCTTCCCTCGGCCTATGACAGATCGCCCTGGCTTAGATTTCAGCTTTAGTGGTTTAAAAACTGCCACGCTCACCTGTGTTAACCGCTTAAAAAAAGAAGCCATTTTAGACGATCAAGCTATGGCCGATATAGCTTGGGCTTTTCAAGATGCGGTAGTTGATACACTGGTTATTAAGTGCAAACGCGCCTTAAAGCAAACAGGTATGAAACGCTTAGTGATTGCTGGCGGTGTAAGTGCTAACCAACACCTGCGTGAACAGCTAGAAAAAAACTTACAAGGCATGGGTGGGCAAGTTTTTTATCCTTCATTGGCCTACTGTACAGATAACGGCGCAATGATTGCTTTTGCGGGTGCACAGCGTTTAGCGGCTGGGCAAAGTGATGGTGCAACCCCTGTGGCTTTAAGACCTCGCTGGCCGTTAACTGAATTGCAGGGGCTAGTTTAATGGCACAGCAAGATAGTATTTTTATTGAAAACTTAAGTTTTTTAGCCAGCATTGGTGTGTTTGAGTGGGAAAAACAATTCGAGCAAAAACTAGAGCTAGATATAGAACTTAGTACGGATATTCGCCCTGCTGCTGCTAATGATGACCTAAACCTAACGCTTAACTATGCTGCCATTAGCAGGTTAGTGATTAACCTAGCCAAAGCCCAGCACCATGATTTAATAGAAACCCTAGCTGAAAAAATAGCCGCCAAGCTGCTGCAAGAATTCAATACTCAGCAGGTTAGCCTAACCCTACGCAAACCCAGCGCTGTGCCAGCCGCTGCAAGTGTGGGGGTTAAAATTACTCGCCAACGCCAAGAGCCTACTTTATGACGCCTGTTTACTGCTGGGTTAGTTTGGGCAGCAACCACGAGCGTGATTATCAAATTAACCGCGCCTTACAAGCCCTAAAAGCTGAATTTGGTGAACTCAGGGTCAGCCAAGCTTATGAAACTCAGCCAGTGGGCATTAAGGCTAAAAGTTGTGCGCCTTTTTATAATTTGGTGGCTGGTTTTTATACTTATTTAAAGCCAAGTGAACTGAATGCTTTTTTAAAACGCATTGAAGGTAATGAAAAATACCTTATGCCAGCAGATCAAAGCATTTATGTGCGTGCGCTAGACTTAGATATTATTAGTTGGGGCGATACCAGCGGGTTAATTGATGGGGTGCAGCTTCCCTACCCTGACTTACTAAAACATGATTTTGTTTTGCTGCCTATGGCTGAGTTAGAACCCAATCAAAAACCCTCTGGTTATTCACTAACCTATTTAGAACTATGGCAAAAACATGCACATGCTGAACAGCAACTTAAGCCAGTTGAGCTTCACTTGCAGTAATTAACTACTTATCCAAGGCAAGCGACTTAAGTTTTTCTAAGCGCAGTTTGGCAAGCTCTATACCTACTTCTGGCCCCTTAATTCCCTGCGCTACTAAATCTTTAGCGCTAAGGCTTCTAGCCACTTCTAAGCTATTTTTTAATTTTTCTGCCTGCTGTGTTGCTTGGGTTAATTGCATTAGCTCAACGACTTCATTAAATAACTCGGCTTGTCGCCAAGCATCTAGCTGGTCAAACATAGCCATTACTTCTTCAGCCTGAAGACTTAATAATCCAGGCTGTTTTTGCATTAGCAGCAGTGCTTTTAAATGCCTTTGATAGTTCTTAGGTAGCAGCAAGCAGGTAGTTAGTTGTTCTGCAAACGTAAGTTCAGCACCCCAGCCTAATAAAGCAAAACGCTGCGGCAGGCTAAAGGTTGCTTGTTGCGCTGCTTTATCTAGCCAGATTAAACAGTCAGGGTTATTGGTTAGTTGTTTAGCTAGGGGTGGCCAAAGTTTTTCTACCGCACCTATTTTAGCTAAAAGCTTAAAAAACACTGAGGGGGTTTGGGTAGCTAGGGCTTTCTCAACCTCTATCCAAACTCGCTCGGCTGTTAAATAACCTAGCTCACCACTGGCGGTAAGCTGCTGCATTTTGATTAGAGTATTAGCTTCTACGCTAAAGCCTAAATGCGCAAAACGGGCTGCAAAACGGGCGGTACGCAATACCCTAAGCGGGTCTTCACTAAAAGCAGCAGAAACCGCTCTAAGTTGCTTCTTCTCTATATCTTGCTGCCCTTTGTAGGGGTCATAAATGTTACCTGCGGCATCTTTAGCCATAGCATTGATAGTTAAATCTCGGCGCAACAAATCTTCTTCTAGGGTTACTTCTGGGCTGGCTATAACGGTAAACCCTTTATACCCTTTTCCTGCCTTGCGTTCAGTTCTGGCTAGGGCGTATTCTTCGTGGGTTTGGGGGTGTAAAAATACTGGAAAATCTTTTCCAACTGGGCGAAAACCTTTGTTTTCCATTTGCTCTGGCGTGGCACCAACTACAACCCAGTCACGATCTTTTACAGGTAGATACAATAATTCATCGCGCACAGCACCGCCAACTAGGTATACTTGCATAAATCACCTTAAAAAATTAAATAAATTATTGCTTTTGCCGATAGTAATTTAATGTTAAAAAAGCTTAAGTTTAGAAACGTGGAACCAATAATAAGGATTTGGGAGTCAACATGCTAAAGAAAACCCTTTTTGCAGGCCTAACTATTTTAGGTCTTACACTAACAGCTGGCTGCGCATCAAAAGCAAATGATTGTGCCCCAAGAAACTCTAGCTGTACTCCTAAAGAGACCAGCTGCAAATCAGAAGTAAATACTTGTGGTGCTTCACAGCAAACTGAAGTGGTAGCCTATGGTAACTTTGACCCAGTAGTTATTCGTGTTAACGGCTACGGTACGCATGGCAAGACCGATGCACAAACCAATACCAATCAGCGCAAATTGTTAGCGATGAGAGCTTCTAAAATGGATGCTTATCGTAATCTAGCTGAACGAGTGTATGGTACACGCATTCAAGGTAACACCACGGTTCAAAACCTAGCAACGCGTGATGATAATATCCGTAGCTATGTTGATAACCTAGTGCGTGGAGCCAAGGTGGTTTCTACTCGAGATTTAGGTAATGGTTCTTACGAAACTTTAATGGAGTTAGTGTTAGAACCACGTTTTCAAAACTGTATGATGAGTAGCCGTACTATGACTGCTCACCCTAGCTGTGCTCAATACACCATTCATGGTGAGCACCCTAGTCAGCGTCTACCTGTTTCTCAGCATCAACCAAGAGCTAGATACCATTTAGATTAATGCTAACTAAACCAGCGTTGTTAATCTAACTAGACAACTAGCTCGGGAAGTATCAATCTGATACTTCCCGTTTTTGCTTTAATGGACTTAATTTCATGTATAAAGCTTTCATCTTTAGCCTATTTTTAATTCTTGCATTACCCGTACAAGCTCAGTGGGTAGAAGCAACAGGTTCTTCTGTTATAGGGCACCAAGATTTACTTCATGCGCGGCGTGCAGCAATTCGTGATGCGCTCAGGCAAGCAAGCTTCCAAGGGGCGTTGCAGGTTAATGGTTACCAAGCAATGAGTCAGGGCGAGTTGCACACAGACCAACTCTCTATTGATACTCAAAGCAGTATTAGCCAAATGGAAGTACTAAAGGAAGTTGTTAAAAACGGCATGATGTTTGTTACGGTAAAGGCACTAGTAGAAAACAGTGGTAGCTGCGAAGGCGGTAACTATGCCAATGGTTATAAGCGCAGCCTAGCTATTAGTAACTTTTATTTAGAAAGGCCCCAGTCTGCTAACATGGGTGCTTTACACAATGTTAGTGAAGCCCTACCTAAAGAAATTCTACAGCGTATGCAAGGCCAAGATAAACTACGTGCCTTAGATGCGACCAGTTTCCAAATGTATAACCAGGTTAGCAGCATTCCCACTTCGGTTAATGACCGTGGTTCGCTAACGACTGCTGTTGATACCGCCACGCGTATTGGCAGCCAGTATGTTTTAACGGGCGTTATTCGTAGTTTAGATTTAATTAACCCTGAACTAGCGGGTGAAAGGGGCGTTTTTGAAAGCTTGTATGAACGCACCCGTTTTAAGGGTGAGCGTTTTGCGCGTGTGCTTAAAGTTGATTTGTTTATTCACGATGGTTTTAGTGGTGAACTGGTTACTAGCCGTAGCTACTCAACTCAAGGTAACTGGACTGAAAATCGTACTGAAAAAATAGGTTTTGCTAACCCACGTTTTTGGCAAACAGACTATGGCGAAAAAGTTGATTTGCTAATTGAGCAGATGGTTAGCGACTTAAATGTGCAGGTTGGCTGCCAGCCTTTTATGGCGCGTATAACCCGTACAGACAACAAGCGTTTATATATAGATGCTGGCTCTGATGCTGGTTTGCGTCCAGGTGATACTTTAAATGTCTACCGTTTAAACACCTTTTATGACAACACCCAACGTGCGTTTACTGAGCTAGTTCCTGTTGATTTAACGCTAAGTTTGGAAAGGGTTCAGCCTAACTTTGCTAATGGCAAACTAGTAACCCTGCCACAAATGGTTAATATTCAGCAGGGTGATCTAGTTATTGCTTGGTAAGCAGGTGTTCGTTGTTATTCACAATGTTCTGGGTGGCAAACCTTCCAAAACTCATAACCGCCATCCAGACTATATACTTCTGTAAAGCCCTGTTCTTTTAAAAAATCTGTAGCGCTTTGGCTTGCCATACCGTGGTAACAGCAAACCAGTACTGGCTGGTCTTTAGGGTTGTTATTAATAAAGTCTTGTAAATTGCTATTGTCTAAACGCTCCGCTGTTTTAATTCGGCCAGTGCCATAGCTTTGCGGGTCACGTATATCAACCACTTTGAGCTTACCTTCTTTTAGCAGTTCACAAGCCTGCTGAGCATTCATTCTGCTACTTGTCATTGGGTTTTACCTAATTAAAAATTACAAGATTACGCTTAGGGAACTTATTATATAAGATCTTGCTTAACTGCCGCTACTTTAAACTTTTTGCGGTCGTCTAAGCACATGGCTGTCAGGTGATTACCCCAAACACAGCCTGTGTCTAAGGCATGAATCGACTTTACACCCGTATGGCCTTCTAAGGCTGCCCAATGACCAAAAAGAATGGCTGCTTCTTTGGTTACCTTGCTTGGGTAGCAAAACCAAGGAGCATAGTCTTTGGGTGTGCTGGAAACCCCACTTTTACTAGTAAAGTTTAACTCTCCCTTAGAATTGCAAAAGCGCATACGAGTAAAATAATTAACAATAGCGCGGTGGCGTTCTTCACCTTGCAAATTATCTGACCAACAAAGTGGCTCATTGCCAAATACGTTTTTTAGAAAATCGGCACGTTTATTTGAGCGCAAAAGTTTTTCAATTTCTGCTGCTAGTTCTTGGGCTTTTTTTAATTTCCAGATAGGCGGAATACCAGCATGGGTCATCACATAGCCCAGTTTTTTATCATAATGCAAAAGGGGCTGCTGACTTAACCAATTAAGGAGTTCTTTAGCATCAGGCGCTTGAATAACCTGCTCTAGCGTATCGGAGTTACGTAGTTTACGCTGACCTTCTGCTGCAGCAAGTAGGTGAAAATCATGGTTACCTAGTACCTGTTTACTGCTTTCACCTAAATCAGCCACAAAACGCAAAACATCTAGCGAACCCGTGCCACGATTAACAAGATCACCAGCAAGCCAAAGGGTGTCTCGCTTCGCTTTAAAGTTAATTTCTTCCAATAACTTTTTAAAGCTTTTATAACAGCCTTGGATATCGCCAATTGCGTAAACAGCCATTTATGCTGCCCTAAAGTTTGCCAGCTTAACAAACTCTTCTAAATTTAAGGTTTCTGGGCGACGCTGCGGGTCTAAATCTAGGGCTTCTAGCTGTTCGGCTGTTACATAACCCTTCATGTTATTGCGTAGCGTTTTACGGCGCTGGGCAAAAGCTAAACGCAGGGTTTCGCCTAGAATTTTTTCATCTAAAGCCTGGTGGGTCGGTTGCTGCTTGGGTGTCATTCTAACAATGGCTGATTCAACCTTAGGCTGAGGTTTAAAGCATTCTGGCGGCACTAAAAATAGGTTTTCTATATCGCAATAATATTGAGCCATCACACTTAACCTACCCCACTCACCTGTGCCTGGTTTGGCTGCTAGGCGTTCAACCACTTCTTTTTGCAGCATAAAGTGCATGTCTTGAATTAAACCCTGAAAAGATAGCAGGTGAAAAATTAAGGGGGTAGAAATGTTGTACGGCAGGTTACCTACTATGCGTAGTTTTTCATCGGCTTGGCGTAGCTGAGCAAAATCAAATTTTAAAGCATCGGCTTCGTGAAGGGTAAATTCAGGGTAGTTAAAGAATTTAACCCTTAAACCGGGAACTAAATCTCTATCAAGCTCTATAACATCTAACTGACCATTTTCTTCTAATAGCAGTTCAGTTATAGCACCCATACCTGGACCAATTTCTACCAGATGGTCTTTACCCGCTGGTGCAATGGCACGCACTATTTTGCGTATCATGCCGGTATCTTGTAAAAAATTTTGTCCAAAACGCTTACGTGCTTTATGCCCGTTCAGTGAAGCCATTAATTAACTCTCTAATATTTATACTGCAAAATTGGCCGCATAGTTTAAAGCGGTTTTTAAACTACCCGTGTCTGCTGTGCCTTTGCCAGCTAGGTCTAAAGCCGTGCCATGGTCTACTGAGGTGCGAATGATGGGTAAACCCAGGGTAATATTGGCGGCTCGCCCAAACCCCTGGTGTTTAAGCACTGGTAAGCCTTGGTCATGGTACATGGCAAGTACCGCATCGCCTTGTGCCAGTACTTTTTCAGTAAACAGGGTATCGGCTGGCAAGGGGCCGATTAAATGAATGCCTTCTGCACGCAGTTTTTCTAGGGTAGGTTCAATAATTTCAATTTCTTCTTTGCCTAAATGCCCACCTTCTCCTGCATGTGGGTTCAACCCACAGACTAAAATGCGTGGTTGCGCTAAGCCAAAACGGGTTTGTAAGTCATGATGCAAAATTCGGGTAATTTGGGTTATCCGCTCGGATGTAATGGCATCGGCGACTTGGCGAAGCGGTAAATGTGTAGTAACCAAGGCAACCCTTAGTTCCTCCGTAGCAAGCAGCATAACCACCTGCTCGCTAGCACAGCGGTCTTGTAAAAATTCTGTGTGCCCCGTAAAGGGAATACCTGCTTGATTAATAACACCTTTGTGCACAGGGCAGGTAACCATGGCTTTGGCTTTTTTGGCTAAACACAGGTCGGTTGCAAGCTTTAGAGTTGCTAGTACATAGCTGGCATTGGCTGGGTCTAGCTGCCCTGCTGTTACCGGTGCCGCTAAGGTAACCGGTAGAACTTTCACTTCATCTTTTTTGCTAGACGCATTCAAGGTGTCAGCAGTCACTTCTTTTAGCTTTAAGTTTTTATTTAGCTGTTTAGCACGTTGTAATAATAGTGAAGGATCAGCCACTACGACCCAGTCGCTAGACCAGTTTTCTGCGGCTTGTAGGGCAATTAAGTCTGGGCCTATTCCAGCAGGTTCGCCGGGTGTAATAAGTAAGATGGATGAATTAGCCATGCTAGCTCCTTATTTCTACCCAGGTTGAGTCACGAATTTCGCGCAACCAGTTTTGTACTTCTTCTTCAAAACGCCTTTCCGCTAAAATACTGCGTACTTGTTGACGGCGCATTAAATCGGTCATATCTGACTTACGGCGTTCTTCTACTTCAATTAAGTGCCAACCAAAAGGGCTTTTAACTGGTTGAGATACTTGACCAACCGTTAATTCATTCATAGCTGCTTCAAATTCTGGCACCATTTGTCCTGGGCTGACCCAACCAAGACTACCACCCGACTGTTTACTGCCTCGGTCATCGGATAATTCTCTAGCTAAATCGGCTAGGCTTTCACCCTGCTCAACGCGTTGCTTTAATTTACGAATTTCAGCTAGTGTTGCAGCTTCATCTCTGACTGCATTAGGCATTAGTAGTAGGTGGCGTGCTTGGGTCTGATCAACAAATAGCTGCTTACCACCCCGCGTTTCTAGTAGCTTGATAATATGAAAGCCACTCGGACTACGAATAGGTCCAGCAACGCCACCTAGAGGTAATTTAGGTACTTTATCTGTAAAAATGGAAGGCAAGGCAAGGGCTGAGCGCCAGCCTAAATCACCACCACTAAAGGCTTCATCGGCTGATGAACTAGCAATGGCTTGTTCTTGAAAGTCTGCACCTGCATCTAGTTTAGCTTTCAGTGCTTCTGCACGCTCTTGGGCTAATTTTATTTGTTCTGGGCTGGGATTGTCTGGTACAGAAATTAAAATGTGTCCAACTCGAAACTCTCGCCCATCCTGCTGCAAAGCTTCAGGCGAAGTAAGGTAGTTGTCTACCTCTTGCTCACTGACTTGAATACGTTCGCCCACACGTCGCTGACGCACTTGTGAAATAAGCATTTCATGGCGTATTTGTTCACGAAATTCATTAAAGGTTAAACCATCAGCCTCAATGGCTTGGCTGAATTGTCGCAAAGTCATATTATTTTGCTGAGCAATTTTTGCTAGGGTTTCATTCAGGGTTTGATCGTCTATTCGTAAACCACCCCGCCTTGCCAACTGTAGCTGAATAGTGTCAATAATAAGGCGATCGAGCACCTGTTGGCGCAAGATGTCTGCTGGTGGTGGGCGAATACCCCTCTCTGCTATCTGCTCATTTGCTTGTTGAATACGTTGCTGTAATTCACTTTCCATTAAGGCTTCTTCACCAACAACAGCAACAATTTTATCAATTAAGCGTGGTTCTGCCTGTAAAGTTAAGCTAAATAACAAACCTGCTATTAGGCTAACTGCGTAGGTTTTCTTTAACACTAAAATCTCTCCATTAAGGGCGATCGGTATAACCTTGGACTTCTGTTCCTAAAAGCTCTGGGATGGGCTGACCCACACCACCTAAGCCTTTAAATACCACATTAAGGAAAATTCCATAATCTCGTTTTCTTGCTTCAAATTGTTCTTCTGCATCTAAAGCTTTGTTAAATAGGGGTGAGCTGTCAGGGTTATCAACCCAATCACGATACACCAACTGTATTTGCCAACAACAAGAGTTGTATTCTACGCCGGTTATACTATCGAGTTTTTCAGAACGTTTTAAATCATGGCCTTGCTTGGCGAAAATGCGCCAATGCTGATTAAGTGAATAAATCATTGAGGCATAAACTTGCTCTTCAGCATGTTCTAGGTAAGACCAATTATTTTTTACTAGGTTTTTATCTGGCTTAGGCCCTTTTAAGCTTAGGTTCTGATAATTAGAAGTATAACTATGCCCCACATTAAATTGGCTATTGGTTATACCAGTATAAGTTAAATAGGTGTTAGAGCTTTCAGTTTTATGGAAGTGGTCATCCCACATAAGGTTAGAGTTTAGCTTTAAATCTTTAGTTAAAGTTAAGCTGCCCTGCAAACCTAGGTTAGAAGTTTTGCGAACATTTTTATAGGCTCTTTCTTCGACAGGTAAAAAGTCATTACGGATTTTTTTTCCCTTATTATCTACTCTATCAGGATGCCAATAACTATTATCAATCCGTCTATCTTCTAAATAAGCTGCCTTAGCTACACCTATACTGGCCAGCTCGTAACCGGTATTTTGACTAATTAAACGCTGAGTTAAACCAAAAGTTACTTTTTTTACATCACCCACTCTATCTAAGCCGGTCGTGCGTTCAGCTCTAAATAACTGCCCATAACTGTCTTCTACAAAAGCACCATCAAAAAAGTTGGGTATTTGATACTGCTCAACAAAAGGCACATAAGCAAAGTAAAGCCTAGGCTCTAGTGTTTGTAGCAGTTTTTTGTTTAATAGTTGAGCATCTCTTTCTAAATACAAACCACTGTCTAGGCTAAACACCGGCACTAAAGCTGAGGGCTTGAGATCAATATTATTGTGTTTTTCTTCTGCCAGCGTAGCTGACCAATAGGGTTTTAGATCGTATTGAGTAAATTTCAGCTTAGCTTCAGGTCGAATATAAGCCCAAGGCCAACGCCATTCGGCATTTAAGCTAGGCTGCAGATGCAAGCGTAAAGCATCAGGTACGCCATATTGACCAGCACTAGCAAAATAGTACTTATCATTACTACCAGGTTTTAGACTTATACTTGATGACTCATAATTGGTATATTTAATACCTGAGTCATTTTCTAGCTCTTTATCAAACAAGCCTTTAAACTGGGTAAAATCAATCAGCAAAGCACCTTGATAATTATTGCCCCAACGAGCAGTTTTACGTATTTCTAACTGAGGTAAACGATAATACTCAGTGCGATTAGCTATACGGCCTTGGGTTAAATCAAACAGTTTGTAGGGTGCTTCTATTGGTGAGTCTTTGTTTGTTGGCTTTAACTTTTGGTAACCTTGGAAATTCAACTTGGTTTGCCAGCCTCTATTTTTGTAGCTAAAGCTTAACTGCTGTAAAAGTTCAGTTTCTGCCGTTACAAAACTATTACTGTTTAAGTCCTCTAAGTAGCTGTCATCACCTACTTGTGCAAAGTCTAGCTGGTAACTAAAGTCGGCATTTAAACTACCCTTATGTTTAGCTGCAAAATTCCAGCGGTCGTAGTCAGCAAACTGTTCATCATTATTTAGACGCGCATAATAAACTTCGCCAGAATTTCTTTGAGTTAGATAGCGCACTTCAGTACCCAACATAAAGCCGCGCATATCTATTTGCCGTGGGTAAAAAGTTGCATCTACATTAGGTGCTAGATTCCAATAAAAGGGCTGTTGGTAATCTAAGCCACTATTTTTAGACCAAGAAATAGTCGGTGACAATAAACCCGTGTGGCGGCGATCATCAATCGGAAATCTTAACCAGGGCCAATAAAAAACGGGAACCTTTAATACTTCCATACGCACATTAAAGGCATCACCAAAACCTGTATCTCGGTTAAGGTTTAAGCGACCAGCAACTAAGCGCCAAGCATTATCACCCGGAGAGCAGCTAGTCATAGAGCTATCACTTAGGGTTACAACTCCATCGGCACGCTGCTCTAGCTTCCAAGCGCTGCCTCTTAAACGCTGCTGGTGTACTACATAATGCGCTTCACTCATTTGCAGCTGTTCGGTAGCTAGCTGGTACTCACCCTCTGCACCACGCAACAACAAACCCTCTTGGCGTATACCTATATTGCCTTTTAATTCTGCAAGATCACGGGTTGCATTTAGGCTGGCTTGATCTGATGTTAAATAAAGTGAGCCTTTACGCAGACGCACATTGCCCTGCATTAACAAGCCACCTTCAGCGGAATAATTAAGCTGCTTAGCATCAGCAAATAAACGTGCCTGCTCGGTTGGCAAGTGGGCTTCAGGTAAATCTAGCTCGGGCGATAAATAATAACCTCGGCAGACTTCATCTACTGGTTGTATGGAATAAACTTGCCAATCTAAAAACTCAGGTGCAAGTTCTTTAGGCGGCGCTGAATGCACAGCAAAAGCTGCCAACATCAGGGCACTCAGTATTAGTACACTGGGGGCTAAGCCGTTATTAAAAAACTTGAACTTCAAGCACTACTCCCAAACAAAATGACTAGCCAAGCGAGACCTACTAGCCTGCTAAAGTCTGAAAAATTGCGTATTATAGCTAATCTACTTACCACTGCCACGACTAAAACTATCATGAGCCTTAAGCAGACACCTATACAAATGGATCGTTCACTCAGCATTAAAGCCTGGCTAGCACCTTGGCTCACTCATCCAGACACCAAGTTAAGCAAGGTAGCTGGCGATGCAAGCTTTCGTAGCTACTACCGCATTACTGCTGAACAAAATACCACAGGTAACAGCTTAATTCTGATGGATGCACCGCCCGACAAGGAGAGTTCGCACAGTTTTATTAGTTTAGCTAAGGCTTGGCGCCAGCAGGGTGTAGAGGTTCCTCAAGTTCTTGCCCATGACTTGCAACTGGGTGTTGCTTTGCTTGAAGATTTTGGCGATTTGCAGTTTATGCAAAAGGTAACAAATATACCGTCTGTAGAAGTGAATCAACTCTATCAACAAGCGTTAAACCAACTTTCTGGCATTCAAAAACTGACTAAAGCAGCGGCTAAAGAACACCCACTGCCTGACTATACCCATGAACTTTTAAACCGTGAACTGAATTTGTTTGATGATTGGTTTTTTGAAAAGTTACTTGGTTTACCCAAAGCCAGCCTACCTAAAAATTGGGAGGTATTTAAACAAGCCTTGATAACTTCTGCTTTAGAGCAACCTCAGGTTACTGTGCATCGTGACTACCATTCTCGTAACCTAATGGTTTTAGAAACAAATCAACTCGGCATTATTGATTTTCAGGATGCTGTTTATGGCCCCTGCACCTACGATGCTGTTTCGCTTATTCGTGACTGCTATCTTGATTGGCCTGAAGCAACCCAGCAAGCTTGGCTGGCTTATTTTCATCAAGTGTATTGTCAACAAGCGTCACCTGTTAGCCTGCAAACATTTACACGTTGGTTTGATTGGATGGGAATGCAGCGCCACTTAAAAGTTGCTGGTATTTTTTCACGCCTAGCCTTGCGCGATGATAAACCAAATTACCTGCTTGATATTCCCCTCACCTTGAAACACCTAGTAAGGGCGACTCAAAACTATCCAGAACTTGCCGACCTACAAGCTTGGTTAACTCAAGTAGTTATTACAAACTTCAATAATTTTTTACAGCAGCGTAATAATGGTTAAAAAGGCAATGATTTTTGCAGCAGGTGAAGGCAAGCGAATGCAGCCACTCACCTTGCATACCCCTAAACCACTACTAAAAGTAGCAGGCAAGCCGCTAATTTTTTGGCATTTAGAAAACTTAGCAGCCCAGGGTATTAAGCAGGTTATTATTAATGTTAGCTATTTAGGCCAACAAATTATTGATGCTATTCAAGAGGGTGCTGCTTGGGGTTTAGAGGTTAGCTATTCCGTTGAAACCACCCCCCTAGAAACAGGGGGCGGTTTATTACAGGCTAAAGCTCTTTTAGGAGAAGAACCTTTTTTGCTAATTAACGGTGATGTTTGGTTGAGTGAGTTACCCCAGCTACCAGCTGCCACAGAAGATGAACTATTATTTATGCTGCTGGTTGATAATCCAGCCCATCATCCACAAGGGGATTTTTTCTTTGAAAAAAACTCAGGCTTACTAGCTAATCAGCCAGGTGCTGGAATGCAAAGCAAAACCTTTGCTGGCATTAGCCGTATTAATCCAGCTATGTTAGATGAACAATGGCTAGCTGCGGCTTATCAAGTGGCTTACCAGGCTGGTGATGCCTTTATTTTATCGCCTTTGTTGCGTTTAATGATAGACAAACAAAGGGCTAAAGCAGCCCTAGTAACAGGCCATTGGGTTGATGTGGGCACACCCGAGCGCTTAACTGAATTAAATGCTCACTTAATGAATAAGATGACGTTATCTAGGGATTGTAAGGTATGAAGCTAAAAAAGCTTAAATTACCGCATTTTGCCGGTAAGGCAGTGGGTTTATTGTTGAGCTTTATGCTTGGGGGTTGGGCGGGTGCAGCCTTGGGTATTATGCTAGGACACAGCTTTGACTTTCATCGGCATTCAATTTTCACTATTTTAATTAACTTCTTTAAACGCTTGCCTCGTGTTTCTTTACCTAAGTCCAGTGAATTAATTTACCGCGACACCTTATTTCTTTGCCTAGGCTATGTAGCCAAACAAAATGGGCGTATTTCTCCACAAGAAATAGCCGCTGCTGAAGCTGTCTTCAAACGTATGAAGCTAAGACCTCAAGAAAGAGCCGTTGCCATAGCCCGTTTTAATGAGGGCAAACTAGCAACCAACCAAATAGAACCTAAACTGGAATTATTGCGTAAACGTTATGCTAGTAAAAAAACAAGGCGTTTAGATTTTATTGATCAGCTTTTTAATATGGCCTATGCCGGTGGTCCAGCTAGCGAAAACCAAATCTCTGTTATCTATTCTTTTTTAGCTTTAGTAAACGTTAGTCAGCTAGAAGCTGACCGTTTGCACCAACGTGTGCGCAAGCAAAAAGGCTATAAAACACAACAAACCTATCAACAGAATAAATCAGCCAGTGAACCTGCTTTATTAGCGGCTTATCGAACTTTAGGTATTAATAGTGATGCTAAACCTGAGGAGATTAAACTTAGCTACCGTAAGTTAATGAGCTTGCACCACCCTGACAAACTCATGGCGCAAGGTATTACTGATCGTGCTTTAGAGAAAGGCAAAGAAAGAGCCCAAGAGATTCAACATGCTTATGGGCTACTAAAAAAGGCTCGCGGTCTTTAAAACTACCTAAGACCTCTTAGCCAGCCTTCTACTCTTTGTGTTAACCAGCGGCTATCCGTACCATCACCACTACTAACCGGTACTTTAACAGCCATTTGCACTGCTTGGTTATTACCAGCTCGCAAATAAGCGATTTTACGCTCGGCTGCCCAGTTAGCCTGCAAAGCATTTTGACCCGCATAAATATCTAAAATAGGACGTTCACCCAGCGTTTTAATTAGCTCAGCAAAACTTGCTGAATCTGCGCCAGCGGGTGCTTCAACATAAAGTAATATGAGTGGTGCGCTTTTTGCGAGTCCACCTGCTGCTAGCCAAGGCTGTAGCCAGTAAACACTTTCACCCTGCAAGACCAACACCTGCTTACCCTGATTACCTAAATGCTGTAAAGCTGCTTGAACGCGTGCTTCTACCAAAGTGCGGTGCTCATTAAGCGCTTCGACTGGATCAACCACCTCTACTGCCACTTCTTCCTTCTCTTCTTCATCCGCCCCACCTAAAAAACCAGCGCCAGCGGCAGGATCAGTTTTTTCTTCATTCTTTTGGGGTTGACTGCTCTTACTGGAGTAGCCCAACAAAGGCCCTGGACCAAGGGTTCTTTTAGCAACCCCAGCACTTTTATAAATAGGCAAAGACACAGCTAAGGTTGTCCAGCCGTATTCAGGTAAAACCTGCCTTAAAGGTGCAATACCTTGTGGCCAGTTAGGGTGCTGTCTATCACCGGGTAGCATTAGCACCTGTCCTTTAGGTTTAAAACTTAGCGATAGTTTTTTTAGTGCTAAGAAGGTTTCATCTTCTTTTAAAGGCAGGTTAACAACTTCTTCTGCGGGCACTTCAGCCACTAAAGCGGTCAGCATCTCGCGCATGGGGTCTGGGTTACTACGCTCTTGTATAACCTCTTGTTCTTCTTCATCATCAAAACCAAAAGGTGCATCAGCCGCAAAAGCTGCATTGGTGTAAATGAAGCTGATAAACGAAGCAAAGACAAAGGGGGTTAATAATTTTTTCACTTAGACACTTCCTTAAATTTGGCTTCCTTGAGTATAAACACCCAGCAAGCGACAACCAAGCCTTGTAAAGATTTAACAAAGCTGCACATCAGGGCTGAATACCTTAAAATGACTAAAGACTTCTTTTGCTAGAGATAAAAACACCATGCCTGCTTCAAAAACTGATTATATTATTGCTCCCTCTATACTTTCTGCTAACTTTGCTTGCTTGGGTGAAGAGGTTGATAAGGTGCTCGCTTCCGGTGCAGACTGGGTACATTTTGATGTAATGGATAACCATTATGTGCCTAATCTAACCATTGGCTCTATGGTCTGTAAATCACTCAGAGATCATGGTGTAACCGCACCCATTGATGTGCACCTTATGGTTAAGCCGGTTGATAAAATGATCGCTGACTTTATTGAAGCGGGTGCTACCAGTATTACTTTTCATCCAGAAGCGTCAGAACATATCGACCGCAGCTTACAAATGATTCGTGACGGTGGCTGTAAAGCAGGTTTGGTTTTTAACCCTGCAACACCTTTAAACCTAATGGATTATGTAATGGAGCGTTTAGACATAATCTTACTAATGAGTGTAAACCCAGGCTTTGGTGGACAAAAATTCATTCCACAAACCCTGCAAAAATTACGCGAAGCCAGAGCACGCATTATTGCTAGCGGCTTACCTATACGTTTAGAAGTTGATGGTGGCGTAGGCGTGGGCAATATTGCAGAAATTGCTGCTGCCGGTGCTGATGCTTTTGTAGCTGGCTCGGCAATTTTTGGTGCCGCTAAGGCAGAAGACCCTAACCGTTATGATTCAGTGCTTAAAGCGCTAAGAGAACAACTAAAAGGAATCTAAGCATGACCCCTGAACAATTTGCTAGCCTAAGTGCTGAAGGTTATAACCGCATACCGGTTAGCCGTGAAGTACTTGCTGACTTAGATACGCCGCTTTCTACCTATATGAAACTGGCACAACAACCCTACAGTTATTTGCTTGAGTCAGTTCAGGGTGGTGAAAAGTGGGGACGCTATTCCATTATTGGCTTACCTTCTAGCGAACGCATTGAAGTACAAGGCTATGATTTTAAATTGTTTCGTAACAATCAACTGGTTAGCAGTGAAACGGTTACCGACCCACTAGCAGCGGTTGAAGCTTTTCAAGCGCAATATAAGGTTGCCCCTTTACCAGACCAACCGCGTTTTACCGGTGGTTTAGTGGGCTATTTTGGACACGATACTATTCGCTATATAGAACCTAGCTTAAATAATCCTGAAGCTGCTGCACGTATGGCTGACCCCTTAAAAGTGCCCGATATTCTGCTAATGGTTTCTGAAGACGTAGTGGTGTTTGATAACTTGTCTGGTAAATTATTGTTAATAACTCACGCCAACCCTGCTGATACCGATGCACTAGAAAAAGCCCAACAAAAACTAGAGCTATTAGAAGTTAAGCTGCGTACCGCCACTTTAAATACCACCAGCCCAGGTACAGGCCGTGAGCCTGTCAAAGAAAGTGACTTTGAATCTGGCTTTACTGAATCGGCTTTTAAAGCCGCTGTGGATAAAATAAAAAGCTACATTCACGCAGGCGATATTATGCAGTGTGTGGTTTCGCAACGCATGAGTCTGCCATTTAAAGCGCAATCGTTAGAATTATACCGTGCTTTACGCGTGCTTAACCCTTCGCCTTATATGTTCCATTTGCACCTAGATTCTTTTCAAGTGGTGGGTTCTTCACCAGAAATTCTAGCCCGTTTAGAAGACGGTGAAGTCACTGTGCGTCCTATTGCTGGTACACGCAAACGGGGTGTAACACCAGAAGAAGACCTAGCCTTAGAAAAAGAATTATTAGCCGACCCCAAAGAGTTAGCCGAGCATTTAATGCTAATTGATTTAGGTCGTAATGATGTTGGCCGCATAGCTCAAACAGGCAGTGTGGAAGTTACCGCCAGTATGGCGATAGAGCGCTACTCTCATGTTATGCACATAGTTTCTAACGTGGTAGGTAAACTGCGTCCTGAATTAACCGCTATGGATGTATTAAGAGCCACCTTCCCCGCGGGTACTTTATCGGGCGCACCTAAAATTCGAGCCTTAGAAATTTTAGATGAATTAGAGCCAGTTAAACGTGGCGTGTATGGCGGCGCGGTAGGTTATTTAAGCTGGTACGGCAATATGGATACCTCCATTGCCATACGCACAGCGGTTATTAAAGAGGGTCAGCTGCATATTCAAGCCGGTGCAGGTGTGGTTGCCGATTCTGTACCACAAATGGAATGGGAAGAAACGCTAAACAAAGGCAGAGCAGTATTCAGAGCCGTGGCTATGGCTGAGCGTGGACTGGATAACCTTTAAAGTTAAGACAAGGGTTAAAAATCTAAGCGCCAAAAAATATCGAGGGAGCTGGCTAGGGCGCTGGCTGCTTCGATATAAACTTGCCGTGATAATTCATAACGCACCACAAAGCGGCTCACTTCATCATACACGCCTACGCCATAACCTACACTGAGTCGGTCATTAATATAGCCTGAGGCAACAACACTGGCTTCGCTGCCACCACCTTCCGCCACGAGTTGAAAATCTTTTAAACCTAAGCTTTCACCTAAACGCTCGGTAACACCTGAAGCCTGCTTTAAGCCATAAGAAATAGCGGCTGCATTGAGCGTATTTTCATCTTTTTCTGTTTTTAGCGGGCGACCTAAAATTAACCAAGATAAGGCCTGCTCGTTTGCCATGCTGGGTTCAGAAAAAATAGTCGCTTCAGGTCTATCCACTCGCCCCGTCATATGAATACCTACCGTCACATCCTGTACTTCTCGTACCGCTTCTATATTTAAAAAAGGCTGACTAATTGGCCCAGCAAAATTTAAGCGTGCTTTACGCAGCTTTAAATCTTGCCCCCAAGATTGGTAAGTGCCTTTAACTAAAAGTAGCTCGCCACGGGTTTGTAAATCATTACCTACTCTAAGCCTACCTTGAATCTCAGCATTTAAGCCAAAAGCAGCTAGGCTTAAAGGTGGCTTTTCTGATTCTTGTCCGTTACCTAGCAGCAACTCTAGGTCTAAATTTAATCTAGGCCCTTTTTTTATAACCACTTCTCGACCAACAACCCGTGCATCTTCAGAAACCCTAACCGCTTGCTTAGGTAGCTGTTGCACACTAATTAAACCACTGGGCACTTTTACTTTCCCAGCAAGTAGCAGGGTTTCTTGTTGATAGCTAAAGGTTAAGTCAGGTGTTACTTGTAGACTTGCCCAGGGTTCTATCCTTACTTGAAAGGCATCGCCTTTTAAGTTTAAACGTGCAGTTAACTCTGGCTGCCAAAATAACTCACCCGTTAACTGACCATCGCCACCTTCACCTGTTGCAAAGTTGGCTTCTAAACTTAACTGTTCACCTTGGAGTAAAAGCTGGCCATCTAAGCGTTTTAAAGTAATAGGCCAGCGGGAATTAACGGCAACCACTTCTTGTAATTGCAAATTACCCCAAAGCTCTGGCGCTAGAAGGTGGCCACGAATTTCACCCTGCCCCCTAACCAAACCGGTTAGCTGGTCAAGATCAACAAAAGGTGAGAAAGCCTGCACTTGCAAACCTTCAAGCTGATAATGGCCTTTAATGGGTC
The DNA here is from genome assembly GCF_000422325.1 of Marinospirillum minutulum DSM 6287. Lineage (GTDB taxonomy): Bacteria > Pseudomonadota > Gammaproteobacteria > Pseudomonadales > Halomonadaceae > Marinospirillum > Marinospirillum minutulum. The sequence continues at coordinate 274,950 of NZ_KE383818.1, read as the reverse complement.
TTTGTTGGCTAGTAGCATCAGGTTTTAAGTTCATTGTAACCTGGGTGTTTAAGTAGCCTAGCTGATCACCATCTAGCGTTAAATAAGTAATGAGTTCTTCGTCTTCTAACCTAAGACCCAAGTTTAAAAGATGGTAGGTTAAAGGAACCCAGGTAAAGGTTTTATTTAGTGTGTCTTCTAACTTAATTGCCAGCTCACCTGGGCCAGAATGCAATTCCAATGAAGTTTTTAACTGCTGGTTTTGCCAGCTGCCTTGCATTTCACCCGTTATTTGATCTGTCCAGCGTAAGTCTGCGGGTAGCCAAGGTTTCATTAATTCAGTAGATAAGGCGGCTAGCTGATACTGCCACTCCATTGTATTGGTATCCGTAATTTCAACACCGCCCTGAATGCTGGCATGTAGCGGCTGTTTATCTAATACTAGGGTGGTGGTTAGTTGGTGGTCACTTACTAGTCCTGCTAGGTTAACCTTGATCGCTTCAATTAAAACCTTGGCACTTGGATTTTGTTTATTTTTTTCAAGTATTAACTCTTGGCTGCTGAAGGCTAGGTTTATTTGTGGATCAAGCGCAGTTTTGTAATTAAGTGGTTTTTTTTCACCTAGGTAATTAAAGCTAAAGTCTGTATTGATAAGCTGACTAGTGGCGTAACCTAATGCTTTAGAAGCTAGCTGCAACTGGTAATCACCCTGACTAACCTGAGACAAAAGTGCTTGGCTACTTATTTTTTTATCAAGGCTTGGTGCTGGCAGGGCAAGCTTTGCATTTAGCTTTAAATCACCCGCTAACGGATAGCTAGCAAGTAAATCTTCTGCTTGGTTGGGCTTAAACGTTTTAACCAGTATTTTTGTTAGGCTGGCTAGGTCATCGAGTTTTATTTCTGTCTCTGCTTGCCAAGTTTTAGAGTCAAGGCTTAAAGCCAGTGCTAGTTTTTCTTGATCCGTTGTTATAAACAAATCCGTTAAATTAAATTGGTAGTTGGCAGCTTCTGTCTTTAGGCTAGCTGTATTTACAAAACCACTAAAGCTACTAGCAAGTTCTACGCTAGGGCTAGGCTCACTTTTTAGCTGCCCTGCTAACTTTCCATCTAGGCTAAATTGCTCTGGCTCGTTGGCATTGAGTGTAAAATCTACAGCTAGCCAACGCTTTTCATCTAAGCTTAACTTGAGTTTTTCGACCACTAGCTTTTGCCAGCTTAAGTTGGAAGTAAGACTTAAATTAACGGGCTGGAAGTTTATTCTTTGCTGGGCATTGGCTACTAATTGCCAACCAGTTTGCAAATTACCGGCAAGGGTTAGCTTACCCTTGTCTAATTGCAGATCTTCCAGCCCAACCACTAGCTCTGGGTGGGTTTGGCTAGGGTAGAGATTATGCCAAGCAAGTGTTAAATCTAAAGGCGCTGTCGTTTTTAGCAGATTAACCCACCCTTCTAAACTGATAGCTGCTTTTTGTTCTTTTCTGGAAAGGTTTAAATTCGTTTGTATTTGCAGCTTTGCTAAATCACCGGTTAGCGCCAGCTGTAAAGGGTATTCACTCAACTCACTGGTTAAATTAAGTGACAAAGGCCAGTTTTTTTCAGTGGTTAGCCTGCCTTCTAACTGAACCTTAGCGGTGTTATGTTGGTTTTCTTGCAAAACTTGGGTTAACCAAGGGCTTTGCACTTCTAGGTGTTGAATACTTAGCTGGGTTGTTTGCCAACTAGCACTGAGTTGTAGGTGACTTAACTGCTCCTGCCCGTTTAAGTCTAAACGCTCTAAAGCTAGCTGGCTTATTTCTAGGCCATTGAGCTGGGTTAGTTCAAACAAGTTAAGCTGAGGTAAGTGAGTCTCTGGCAGGCGCAAGCTTTGTAAATTTAAGGGCAAGCTAGAAGTAGCAGGCTGACTTGTTGGGGTGGTTATTTTAAGACTGGCAAGTTGTAAATTATTTATACAAACTTTTCGATCAAATAAGCAGCTAGCTTGCCAGCTAAAAGCTAAGTTTTGTAAATCAAGCGCTAGGCCTTCACCTTGCCACTGGACCCGTTTGGCTTGCCACTGGCTGGCGAGCTGACCTTGAAAGCCACTCACTTTTAAACTTGGCAATTGCCCTAAAACCCATTGCCCGCCTGAGGAGGTAAAAAGTAGCCAGCTCACTAACAATAGCAGACTAAAACTTAGCCCGGCCAAGGTGCCTACTAACCAATAAGCTAGCTTGCGTATCATAGCTCTGGCCCCATAGAGAAGTGCAACTGCCAACCACCTTGTAGTTCATCCAAGCCTTCAGCTATATCTAGACGCAAAGCACCTACCGGTGAAATCCAACGTAAGCCTATACCTCTACCTACCTTCAGTGTTTTTAGTTCTTCACGCTCTAGGGTGACATTACCCGCATCAACAAATACGGCTAAGCGCCAAGTAGAACTTAAACTGTATTGGTATTCTGTACTGCCCACTAATAAATAACGGCCACCTAGCGCACGCCCAGTAGCACTGGTGGGTGCTATTGCTTGGTAGGCGTAACCTCGAAGGGTTTGGTCACCACCTGCAAAAAAACGTAGGGAAACAGGGGTTACAGAAAAGTCTTCAGTGTATAAGTCGCCCATTTGTAGTCTAGCTAAAAGCCGATGGTCATCATAAAAGGTGTAAAGCCCACGGGCAAAAGCAGTTACTTGAAATAAATTAATATCAGACAAAAAATCTTGGTGACTCGCTGCTAGGTCGAAGTGCAAACGGTAGCCTTGGGAAGGATCAACCCGCTGGTCGCTTTTTAAGCGATCAAAGGTAATGCCTGGTAGGGTAAGCCAAGCCTTATCTGCTTCTCCAGCAATTTGGTAGTTTTCTTGCAACCCTTTTATAGAAAGAATTCTATCCCACCGATTAGCCTGTTGATGATGCCACTGAAGAGCGGCACTAAAGCGCTGACTTCTTTGGTCATCAAAGCGCTCATCTTCTACGGCAGTGGTAAAACGCAGCTTATCTGTCATGGGTGGTGTTAAAGGTAGTTGATACCAAGCATTCACTGCTTTACGTGGCAAAGAAAGCTCTGTATTAACACCTCGGCTATGCCCCAAATCATTCAGCCAATGCTGCGTCCAACTGCCGCTAAGGCGTGGACCTATATCCGTTGAGTAACCTATACCTAAATCTAAACTATGGGGTTTACGGGGACGCACTAGAACTTCAACTGGAATTTCTAAGGCTTCGTTGGCTTGATCTTCATGCACATCCACTAAAACTTCATTAAAATAATCGCTACTACGCAATTCTCGGCTTAATTCACTGAGGCGTTCTGTATCAAAGGCATCGCCCTTGTTGAAACGTACAAATTTTTTAATAAAGCTTTCTTGAAACTGATCTTTTTGATCAAAGGTCACTTCACCAAAACGGTAGCGTGACCCTGAATTAAAGTTTAAATCTATGTTTGCTGTGCCAGCTTCTGGGTTTATTTCTAAGCTACTTTTAGAAAAGTCAGCCGCAAAATAGCCATAGTTAAGCGCTTGATCTAAAAAGTGCTTTTTTGCTGCTTCATAGGCAGCATGGTTAAGCTGCTGCCCTGGTTGAAGTTTTTTTGTGGAGGGCAAAGTGAAATCAGGTTGGTTTTCGGCTGGTCCTGCTAGTTTTAAATTCACCTGCTGCAAACGTACTGGTTCGCCTAGCAAAATTTTAACCTGTAATTGCGCTGGATTGCCTTCCTCTACTTCTAAATTAATTTGATAACGGTAATAACCCAAAGCTTCTAGCGCTTGGGTTAGTTGACCACGAGCAAAACGTGCATAACGGCGCATTTCATCGGTATTACGCTGCTCAATTTCACCTAAATAGGCTTCTATATTATTACGCACTGCGGCAACTTCAGGTTCTAGCTGCAAAACTAAAGGTTGTAACTTTTTTTCTGCAGCAAGAAGGGGCAGAGGTAAAAACAAGCTAAGCGACCAAGCTAACAGCAGAAGACTTATTCGTAAAAAAATAACTGCTGAGCCGCTTTTAATCGGGTGATTAGTGAGCAGAAAAGCGCACCTCGTAACCGGCATATTTGCGTAGATTAATAACACCTGTATCTAACAAAAGGTACTGACCTTTAATACCAAGCAGTTGGCCTTCAATTTTGGGTGTTTTATCTAGGTTAAGCGATTTAACCTTGGTTGGATATTGCAACACTGGGTATTCAAAAAACAAAGGTTCTAATGCTAGCGTTTCAAACTCTAGGTTATCTAAGGCAGCTAGCTGGGGTTGATAATCAGCTAACACCTGCTGCGCTTCCTGAACCAAGTCTAGGTCTTCTACCTCATTTTTAAGCATTCGCTGCCAAGCCGTTTTATCTTTAATGGTTTGACCTAGGGTGGTTTCTACTAGGCCTGAAGCTAGGCGATTATTTACTTTTAATAGTGGCAGGGCAGCAATAGCGCCTTGATCCATCCAGCGCGTAGGCATGTTGGTTTCACGGGTAATTCCTACCTTTAAGCCAGTGGTGCTGGCTAGGTAAACCGTGTGGTCTTTAAAGCAGTGCGCTTCGCCCCAAGCCGGTTCACGGCAAGTACCTAGGTGATAATGGCAGGTTTCTGGTTTAACAATGCAAGTATCACACTGCGCCAGCTTTTTAAAACAGGGGTAGCAATAGCCTTGTGAAAAGCTCTTATTAGTTTTTCGCTCACAATGAATGCAATGAATATTGCCGCCAAATTCAAGGCTAAGCACTTTTCCTAACAAGGGGTTTAAAGCTAGGCTTTGCAAACCACCTTCACCATCGGCAAGTTTTAATTCATAACTTACCTGTGCGGCATGTTCTGTACCCATTTTACGTAAACGACCGGCTAAACTTAGCACGCTATTATTCCTGCCCTAAAATTTTTACTGGCACTTCTTCGTTGGTTGCTGGCTTTTTCTTTTTAGGTGCAATATAACCAACACGTTCTTCTTCAGGAATGCTGCTTTGTGCTTCATAACGTAGAACCGCTTCCATGCTAATTTCTTTTTGCTCTTTGGTCAGTGGTTGACCATTAGGCCAGCGACCCAGCTCTACACCACTTTTAAGTGCCGTATAAATTTCAGGGCTCATTTTTTCAATCATATCTGCAAAGGTCATACTTGTTTCCTCTTTTTAGGCCAGGGTAAAAGTGCAAAAGCTAACCCAGCTAAAAGCCCACCTAGGTGCGCTTCGTTGGCCATATTTAAGCCTAAAGAACGTGCAAAATCTGTCATACCTAAAAGCATCCAACCTAGCATAAAAATAACCAAGGCATTGCTTAAACCTAGCCCCTGTTGTGGGTGCAAGCGTCCCCAAAGCCAAATGTAGCCTAGGTAGCCATAAACCACACCTGATAAGCCACCAAACTGACTAGAGCCATTAATTAAGAATTGTGCTGAATTGGAAACCAAGGCAGTAAATAGTATTAATAAGACAAGTTTAACCTGTCCTTGATTTCTTTCAATCATCTCACCTAATACCCAAATCCATAAAGAATTAAAAACTAGGTGCATCAAGCCAAAGTGTAAAAACATGGGGGTAATTAAACGCCACCATTGTCCTGAGGTTAGTGTGATGCTTAAAGGCAGGCTAACCACCTGTCCATTAACAAATTCCATGGGTGTAAAAGAAACGAGTAAAAAAACAACCGGGCCCAACAACCACTCAAAGGCTAGTGTTATAGCGCAGGCAAGCAATAAAACGGCTAGAGTAATGGGAACTTTTTTTATGCGATAAGCCAAGGAGGTAGGATTGGTTTTAGCTGGTTCTGGAGTGCGTCCAGCCTGCCAGTCATCTAACGCTTGCTGCACTAAGGGTAATTGGCTGGCATCTAGCAGCCAAAACACATGATTACCCTCTTCATCTGGCAAAATACGATGACCTAAACGTGCTTTCCACAGGTGACGTGAAAGGGGCATGGGGTCTTGGTATGAAGGTAAAGCAAGAAGTTTAAACATTTATCTAGCCGCTAATTTTTAATGATAGAGGGGTTAAAAAAATGGCGGCTACTCTTTATAAATAAAAGAAGAAGCCGCCAAAGCAGGACTATCATGAGGAAACTACGACTAATAAGACGCAGCTTTTCAGCTTAAGTTCCCGCTTCTTTTAAGTTTTTTGAAAATTTTCTGCCATCATTTCTGCGCGTAGTTCTTCTAGTAGTGGATACTCGTCTCTTTGCACTTCTACCCACACAAATTTTTCCGCATCTAACTTGGCTTCACCATCAAAGCGATAGGCCACCAAACGCCCATACTTTACTGCACTGTAATCTAAGCAGGCTAGGTTAGGACGAATAACGGACGGGAAACCTTGACACCAATAGTGACCAAAAAATAGTGGTTTATCTTCTGGTGGGTAATAGCTTAAACGCCGCTGATCATCTTCTGAAATTAAGGTTGCTTCTGTTTCTGGGGTTAGTCTGTCGGGTTGAAATAAAACATCGCCCCAAGTGCGTGGGTTATCTATCCAAAAAGAGGTTCGGAAACGATCACGTACAAAACCATCGCCACTTTTTTGTGTTTGCCCTTTAGGTAGGCGCAACCAAGTACCTCGAGTACAACGGTCAACCACTCTAAATTCATCAGTACCAATAATAGCTGAGGTTTGTAGAAATTCTTTAGTCATTTTTCCTTCAGGGTATTTCTGAAAGAAATTCGGCATGAGGGTGTTATCCCAGCAAGCATGAACGACTCTGAGTGCTTCTAAATCTAAAGCTAAGGGCAGGGTCATAAACCAGTTTAGAAAATCTTGCCATTCATTGGGCCAAGGCTCGAACTGATCTAGGGTTTCTTGAATAACCCTTTGATGCCTAGGGGAATGAGAGCGTAGTGGCTCACCTTGAGGATTAAGTGTTGAGTAGGCTAATGCATTGTATTCATGGTTACCTAGCACCATGAGTGCGGTGCCTGCTTCAACCATTTCTCTTACATCGTGTAATGCCTGACGAATTCTTGGGCCACGATCAACAATATCGCCAACAAAAATTACCTGCCTTCCAGCAGGGTGTCGCCAAACACCTGATTGACGTGAGTAGCCCATGAGTTCAAGTAATCGTCTTAGCGTATTACCACAACCATGTACATCACCTATCAGATCAAAACCTTGCATAAACTATCCGTTTTTGACGAGTGTCGATCAATAATTGCTGTGCTGAGAGTTCCAGCCCAACTTGGTACGGCAAATTTCGTAAAAGTCATATCCCAAGGGATGTATAAGTTTTAACTTTTGTGATTTTTTGCGTATATAAAGCACATCACCAGGCTTGGTCACCAGATGTGTCTGACCATCACAGGAAATGTGGGGGTAGGTTTCATTACTACCACTAATAAATATTTTAATTTCACTACTGCCATCTACCACTATAGGGCGGCTAGATAGGGTATGGGGAAACATAGGTACTAGCACTAGCGCATCTAGCTTAGGGTGCATGATAGGCCCACCACCCGATAAGGCGTAGGCTGTAGACCCGGTGGGTGTTGCAACAATTAAACCATCGGAGCGCTGGTTGTAAACAAACTGCCCTTCAATGTATAAATCGAACTCTATCATTCGAGCTGATTTACCTGGGTGGAGTACTACATCGTTAAGCCCATCAGCACTGCCGATTAACTCACCTTCGCGGTAGACTTCAGCATCTAGTAAAAAACGTCTTTCGGAAGTGAATTTACCGGCTAAAACTTCGGCAACTTTTTCTTCTACTTCTTCAGGAAGAATATCAGTTAAAAAGCCGAGTCGTCCTCGGTTAACACCTAAAACAGGCACGCCCGTTTTAGCCATAGCTCGGGCAGCGCCTAATAAACTTCCATCACCACCAACAACAATAACTAGGTCACAAATTTCTGCCAACATTTTTAAGTCGGCTTCTTGAAACCCATGACCCAACATAACGCCTGCTGTACGCGCTTCAACTATCACCTGATAGTTATGCTCATCTAAGTAGCGCATCAATCGCTTAAGTGTTTCAACTACTTTATTGCTACCCAAACGTCCGATTAAACCTATGTTGCGGAATCCAGGGTTTTTCATCGTAGCTTGTAACCTATACCTAGAGTGAAACCGTCTAGTTCAAGTTCTGCTGTACTTAAATAAGTCATGAACTCTAAATCAATAAAGAAGCGTGGGGTGACGCTAAATTCTGTACCAACGCCATAACTCATTTCAAATTCGCTACTAGTCTCTTCAGCCTCTTTTATTGAAGCTGATGTCATACCTAGTTTGGCGTAAGGAGTTATGCTGCCAAGGGGCAAACCAAACTTGCCATAAATTCCAAATAGACGATCTAAGGAAACTTCTGTAGTGGAATCTTCTCCGCCTAATGCAAAATGGACTTCAGCACCTACAAAGGTATTTAACTGCTGACCAAAACGAATTTTTAGACCTTCAGCACTTGAATCACCGCTTGACCAGTGATGTAAACCACCGCTTACGTAACTATAAATCTCATCATAATCATCGTAGGCATGTAGCTTACCGGCATTAGGTAAAAGTAAACAACCGACTAAAACAGCGGGTAACCAGCGAAACATCGGTACTCTCCTTGACTCTTTTATCAAAATTCTAGTGGGTGATTAAACACTTAAAGAGCGCTGATTGCCAGTTTTTGAAGCAGTCTTAACCAGCTTTTACTTCTTGTAACTCAACTCTAGGTTTTACCCAACGTTCATTAATGAAGAGTGCCAGCAGAATAACTAAACCACCACAAGTCAATCTTAACCAATCAACATCACGGTTCCAGATAATAAGATTAACCAAAAGCCCTGCGGGTACTAATGCGTTATTCATGATTGCCAGTGCTCCTGCATCTACCAAGGTTGCGCCTTTATTCCATAGAAAATAACCCACACCAGATGCCACCAGCCCTAACCATAAAAGCACAAGCCATTGTGTGCTAGTGCTGGGCAGTTTTTGCCAGTTACCAAAAAGCAGCATACCTAAGCAGGCAACTATTAAAGCCCCCAAATAAAAATAGCCAAACACATCCCTATGCCTAAGGTTAGATGCAGAACTTTTTAAATTAGCCATTAGGTGCTTGTAAGCGACTTGAGATAACCCAAAACAAAGATTAGCGGCCTGCACTAATAAGAAACCGACTAAAAAATCTGCACTAATGGCATTAAGGCGAATAATACCAGCGCCCACTACAGCCAAAGCGGCTGTTAGTAAATACCAGAGAGTAAACCTGCCTTGCAGTAAATCGTTAGCTAGGGTGATATAGATGGGCGTAAAAATTGTAAAAAGTACTACTTCAGGCACACTTAGGTAACTAAAGGATTGGTACAAGCAAAGGTACATAACTCCAAGCTGAAAACCACCGATTAACATAAGTTTAAACGCCAGTTTTAAGGGAATACGAGCAAAGCGCAGCAGGGGTAAAAAAACTAGGCTAGCTAAAAATGTGCGTGTTAACACGGCAAAATAGGCATCCACACTGCCTGACAGATACACACCTATAAGGCTAAAAGAAAAAGCCCATAAAAAAGTAACACCCCACAAATAGATCACTTGGTTAACCCTTGTTTATTTTTAAGTTAACTGATTATAAATAGTCTAGGCTTGACTGACTAGCGTTAACTAGCACTGCCCTTTAAATAAGAAGATTCTTATATTTGTTTTTGTTAAACTCTTCTTAAAACTCAACTAGCCAAAGCGTTATTCAATATTTTTGAGAGGTTGCAATGATTCAACAGGTTGATATCGCCATTATTGGTGCAGGTACAGCTGGCCTAAGTGCCTTTAATGCAGCAAGTAAAGTTACTAATTCAATCGTTATGCTTGAAGGTGGCATTCATGGCACCACCTGTGCGCGTGTGGGTTGTATGCCTAGTAAATTATTAATTGCTGCTGCCGAAAGTGCTCACCAAATGCAGCTAGCTCCAGCTTTTGGTATTCAACTCAATGCCGGTTATAAGGTTGATGGCAAGGCGGTAATGCAAAGGGTTAAAGCAGAGCGTGACCGCTTTGTAAGTTTTGTTCTGCAAGATGTCGACCAAATTCCTACGGAACAGCGTTTAGATGAGCTAGCCCATTTTGTTGATGCCAACACCCTAGAGACCACCAGCGGCAAAAAAATTCGTGCCCGAAACATTATTATTGCCACTGGTTCACGCCCAGCAATTCCAGCCATGTTTGAAGCAGCGGGTGATCGTTTAATTGTTAATGATGAGGTGTTTGCCTGGGATGATTTACCAAAATCGGTTGCCGTCTTTGGTCCGGGGGTTATTGGTTTAGAGATTAGCCAAGCATTAAGCCGCTTAGGTGTACGTTTACGCTTATTTGGTCGTGGTGATGGTATCGGCCCCCTACAAGACCCCGCTATGAAAGCGCTAGCACTGGAAACTTTTAATAAAGAATTTCCTATTATGGCAGGCAATGAGGTTCGTTCTATTACCCGTACCGATAAGGGCGTAACACTTACCTTTGTTGATAACGAGGGTAAAGAAGTTAGTGAAACCTTTGATTATTTATTAGCCGCTACAGGACGCAAAGCCAACTTAGATAAAATTAATATTGAAGCAGCTGGCTTAAAGCTTAATGAACGTCTACAGCCAGCGTTCAACCCTGAAACGACGCAGTGCATTAATGCCGATGGCAGTCCTTCTCACATTTTTATTGCCGGTGATGTGGCAGGTTTTAGGCCTTTGTTGCATGAAGCCAATGATGAAGGCTTTATTGCTGGCAGTAATGCAGCAAGCTGGCCTAACTTCCAACCTAAAGCACGCCGCACACCTTTAGCCGTCGTTTTTAGCGAACCTCAAATTGCCTTAGCTGGAGAATCTTTAGCACAAATTCAAGCACGTTTAGGTGAAGAAGACGTGGTGGTAGGCAGTATGGACTTTACTCGGCAAGGCCGTGCGCGGGTAATGCAACAAAACCAAGGGTTAATGAAAGTTTATGCCTGCAAAAAAACCGGGCAGTTACTGGGTACAGAAATTTTTGGCCCTAGAGCAGAGCATTTAGTGCACCTTTTAGCTTGGAGTATTCAACAAAAACTCACCTTAAAAGAAATACTTGCTCAGCCTTTCTACCATCCTGTACTTGAGGAAGGGGTTCGTACCGCGCTTCGTTCTGCTGCCTCACAACTCAAGCGTTAACAGTTAATTCTTTAGTGTCTAGGACTGCTGCAACAGGTTAGGGTGTTTTTTATTTCGACTTGTTGCAGCTGTTGAAACTAGCTAAGATGCGCCCAATATCTCTAGTCCTACTGTGGCTCTCAACTTTTCTAAGGCAAACGTCCAGTGACACTCAATCTAAATGACTACCTGCAAGGCTTACAAGGCTTTGCAGATCAAGGGCTTTTCAATTCCATTCGCCGTGGTATCGAAAAAGAAACCCTCCGCACCACACCTCAAGGTGAAATAAGCCAAAGCGATCATCCCAAAGCTTTGGGGTCTACGCTAACTCATCCGCACATCACTACCGACTATTCTGAAGCGCTATTAGAGTTTATTACGCCTGTCAGCACTAGCCGTGAAGCAACCCTTGAGTTTTTACTAGACCTACACCGTTTTAGCTTGTCGCACTTAGAAAACCAAGAGCTACTTTGGCCTGCCAGTATGCCTTGTAAGCTAGATGGTAACGAGAGTGTGCGTATTGGTGAATACGGCACTTCAAATGTTGGTTTTATGAAGCATGTTTACCGCCGTGGCTTAGATGCACGCTACGGTCGTATTATGCAAAGCATTGCTGGCATTCATTACAATGTTTCTTTTCCTGATGAGCTTTGGCCTTTACTTGCCAAGCTAGAAGGCTTGCCTGCAGAAGCAGCCGATAAAGACTGGCGCTCCACACGCTATTTCAGTCTCATTCGTAATTTCCGTCGTTATTCTTGGCTGCTAATGTACCTTTTTGGTGCCAGCCCCGTGTTAGATGAAAGCTTTTTAAGCGGCAACGACCAGCACCCTCTAAAAAAACTGGCTGCCGGCACTTGGGGTGAACCCACCGCAACTAGCTTACGTATGTCAGATTTGGGTTACCAAAATAAAGTACAGGGCACGTTAAAAATTTGTTTTAACTCCCTAGAAAACTACATTAATACTCTTAACCTGGCAATTAGTCAGCCTTACCCAGACTATGCAAAAATTGGCACTAAGGTAAATGGCGAGTACCGCCAGCTAAATACGGGTATTTTACAAATTGAAAATGAGTACTACAGTGACATTCGCCCTAAGCGAGTTATGCGTAGCGGAGAGAAACCGAATGAAGCTTTACAAGCTGATGGCGTGGAATATGTAGAAGTTCGCTGCTTAGATATCAACCCCTTCTTACCAGGCGGAATAGATGTAGCACAAATGTATTTTCTAGATGCTTTTTTGCTCTTCTGTTTATTAGAACCTAGCCCACAACTGAATGACGTTGACTGTCAAAATATTGATATCAACCTAAAGAAAACAGTGAATTTTGCTCGCAACCCTGAAACGCTAATTAATGGTAAACCACTACGCCAAGAAGCTGACCTACTTTTAAAGCGTCTGCGTCCTGTATGCCAGCTTTTGGATGCTAGTACACCCGAGCAAACACCTTTTTGTGATGCGCTTAATCAACAGCAAGCTAAGGTAGATGACGTAAATCTAACGCCTTCTGCACAAATGCTTAAATTAGCAAAAGAGCGTGATGGATTTGTTCCCGCTGTTCTGGAGTTAGCTAGGGCACAAAAAGAACAGTTACTTGCTAAGCCTGTTGATAAGGCTAGAGAAAAACTGTTTACTCAGCTAAGCAGTAGCTCTATTGAGGAGCAGCGAGCAATAGAAGCTGCAGATAAGATCGATTTTGATACTTATCTGCAGCAATATTTTGCTAACTAGTTATAAACTAATCGCTAATTTATAACCCTGCTCTATCGCCCGTCGAGCATCTAGCTCGGCGGCCAGTTCTGCACCACCAATCAGGTGTGCTTTTTTACCTTGGGCTTCTAAGTCTTTAAAAAGCTGGTTAACTGACTCTTGACCCGTACAAAGCACAATATTATCAACTGCCAAGTATTGCTCTTCGCCTGCAACCCTTAAGTGTAGCCCCGTATCATCAACACCTAAGTACTCACAGCCTGTCAGCATTTTTACTTGATAAGCTTTTAAAGAAGCTCGGTGAATCCAACCCGTTGTTTTGCCTAAATTCTTACCTGGCTTACTGGTTTTGCGTTGTAAAAGATAAACTTCACGCTCAGGTTTAGGTGGCTGGGGTGCCACTAAACCACCTGGCTGCTTAACTTCTAAATCTACACCCCATTCTTGCATAAATGCTTCTGTCGACTGTCCTTCAGCCGTTGTTGGCTCTTGCACTAGAAGTTCAGACACATCAAAACCTATGCCGCCAGCACCAAGAACTGCCACTTTTTTACCTAGGGCTGTAGGGTTTTCTATGGCTTCTACATAGGTTTTAACCTTGGGGTGATCTACCCCAGGAAAATCTGGAATTCTGGGCAGAACACCTGTTGCAACAACCACTTCATCAAAGTTGGCTAGCTGCTCGCTTGTAGCTTTAGTGTTCAGTTTTAATTTAACGCCTGTTTGATCTATTAGCTGATCAAAATAGCGCATTGTTTCATTGAATTCTTCTTTGCCAGGAATTTTTCTAGCTAAGTTAAACTGCCCGCCTATAGCTGCCGCTGCTTCAAACAAAGTAACGTCATGACCACGCTTTGCTGCTTCTGTAGCACAGGACAAACCTGCCATACCCGCACCTACAACGGCTATTTTTTTAGGCTGTTGCGTTGGTATAGATTGCATTAGGGTTTCATGGCAGGCACGCGGATTAACCAAACAGGAGGTTGGCTTTCCAGTAAATACTTGGTCTAAACAGGCTTGGTTACACGCAATACAGGTATTAATGCTATTGCTTTGTCCTGCTTCAGCTTTGGCAACCCACTCTGCATCGGCTAAAAAAGGACGCGCCATAGAAACCATGTCTGCATGACCTTGAGCCAAAACTGCTTCGGCAGTTTCTGGCATATTAATGCGGTTAGTGGTTATTAGCGGAATATTAACTTCTTTTTTCATCCGCTGCGTAACTTGAGTAAAAGCAGCACGGGGCACACTGGTTGCAATGGTCGGTACACGCGCTTCATGCCAACCTATGCCAGTATTGATTAAAGTTGCTCCTGCGGCCTCTATGGCTTTGGCAAGCTGTACAATTTCTTGCCAGCTACTGCCTTCTTCTACTAGGTCTAACATGGATAAGCGGAAAATAATAATAAACTCTTTACCAACCGCTTCACGTACCCGACGCACAGATTCCACAGCAAAACGAATGCGGTTTTCATAGCTGCCGCCCCACTCATCTTGTCGTTGGTTAGTTCGCAGCGAGATAAACTGGTTAATTAAATAACCTTCACTGCCCATTACCTCAACACCGTCATAGCCTGCTTCTTTAGCCAACTTAGCACTGGTTACATAGTCAGCAAGCTGTTGCTCTATATCTTCTGCTGTCAACTCACGCGGCGCGAAGGGATTGATGGGTGCTTGAATAGCTGAAGGAGCAACTAGCTTATTGGAATAAGCATAACGACCCGTGTGCAGAATTTGCATACAAATTTTGCCACCAGCCTTATGAACTGCCTCAGTAACTACGCGGTGCTCGGCAGCTTCTTCTGGGGTGGTCATCTTGGCTGAACCTTGAAAAACAACACCCTGCTCATTAGGGGCAATACCACCGGTAACAATTAAGGCTACCCCTGCTGCTGCACGCTCAGCATAAAAAGTAGCTAGGCGTTCAAATCCACCTTTGGTTTCTTCTAAGTTGGTGTGCATAGAACCCATTAACACGCGATTTTTAAGCGTGGTAAAACCTAAATCTAGGGGTTGAAAAATATGGGGGTAGGTTTGGCTACTCACGGCAAGCTCCTAATCAACTTTTTTATTATGGATAGCCTAGTCTTGTTAAGTCTTGCCAAAGTGTCAAGCGCTCGTTTGAAACGCACGTTATTAAAATAGTTAACTTATTGAATTAATAGAATAAAAATGAAAGGACTATTACAGGAAGGAAAAAATATGCCAAAAACAAAAAAACCGCAGCTAGTTAGCGGCGGTTTGTCTAGTACTTCTATTTAATGGTGGGCGGTACTGGGTTCGAACCAGTGACCCCCAGCTTGTAAGGCTGGTGCTCTCCCAACTGAGCTAACCGCCCATCTTTAGTAGGAAATGGCGGACCGAACGGGACTCGAACCCGTGACCTCCGGCGTGACAGGCCGGCATTCTAACCAGCTGAACTACCGGTCCGCATATTTTCCTAAAACTGTTTACTGTGTGGCGGACCGGACGGGACTCGAACCCGCGACCTCCGGCGTGACAGGCCGGCATTCTAACCAGCTGAACTACCGGTCCGCATTACAGTGAACTTTATCACAGGTAGGTATTTATTACGGTATACATCGAGTTGTAATAAATGGTGGGCGGTACTGGGTTCGAACCAGTGACCCCCAGCTTGTAAGGCTGGTGCTCTCCCAACTGAGCTAACCGCCCTTCCTGATGACGAAGCGCATTCTACATTCTTTTAAGGGACTGTCAAATCTTTTTTTAAACTATTTCAACCGCTTCCAATTTATTTTAAAGAAAAACCTGCTTCACCCTTGAAATTTTATACTAGCAGTAGCATTGAATTGCTTGCCCAAGCTAATAAAAGTTCACCTAAAAAAGCTTTTACTGCTAAAAAACCAGCATTTTAAAGAAAAAACTCATGTCAACCCACAATCAGACCTTCGTCTAAGTGGTATTTTGTCACATAGAGACAAGTCATTGTTTTAAAACGATTTATTAATATAAGTTATATTGAATATAAATAAATCTTAAACTAATAAGCACACTTAGGTTCAGGTCATACAGCGGCTGCGATAGAATGAGTAGGATCCATTGACTTGTATCATGGCTGGGAAACCTCAGCTCCTCGAAACTTGGCGCTGGATTCCTCCAAACTAACTGCTGTAATGGGAACCTGACATGAGCACAGCAATAGAACATTCTACCTACAACTATAAGGTGGTTCGGCAATTTGCCATAATGACCGTAGTCTGGGGCATCGTCGGCATGCTTGTCGGCGTCTGGATAGCGGCTCAATTGGCATGGCCACTTTTGAACTTTGACCTTCCATGGACAAGCTTCGGACGTTTACGTCCGCTTCACACCAATGCAGTAATTTTTGCATTTGGTGGTTCAGCATTATTTGCTACTTCTTACTATGTTGTTCAGCGCACCTGCCAGGTACGCCTAATATCTGACAAACTAGCCGCTTTCACCTTTTGGGGTTGGCAACTAGTTATCGTATTAGCAGCCATCACTCTACCTTTGGGTTTAACTCAGGGTAAAGAGTATGCAGAGTTAATCTGGCCTATTGATCTGCTGATCGCTGTAGTCTGGGTAAGCTATGCCGCTGTATTTATCGGTACAATTTACAAGCGTAAAACCTCGCACATTTATGTTGCGAACTGGTTCTTTGCTGCTTTTATCTTAACCGTAGCGGTGTTACACATTGTAAACAGCATGCAACTGCCAACTAGCCTAACTCACTCCTATTCCATCTACGCTGGTGCGACAGATGCAATGGTTCAGTGGTGGTACGGCCATAACGCAGTAGGCTTCTTCTTGACCGCTGGCTTCTTGGGTATGATGTACTACTTTGTACCTAAACAAGCTGAGCGTCCTGTTTACTCCTACCGCTTATCAATTGTGCACTTCTGGGCTTTAATCTGTGTTTACATGTGGGCTGGTCCTCACCACCTTCACTACACAGCTTTACCTGACTGGGCACAATCTGTAGGTATGGTTATGTCGCTGATTCTACTTGCACCTTCTTGGGGCGGTATGATCAACGGTATGATGACCCTGTCTGGTGCTTGGCATAAACTACGCACAGACCCTATCCTACGTTTCCTAGTTGTTTCTCTATCCTTCTACGGTATGTCTACCTTTGAAGGCCCGATGATGTCGATTAAAACCGTTAACGCCCTATCCCACTACACTGACTGGACTGTTGGTCACGTACATGCGGGTGCTTTAGGTTGGGTTGCAATGATTTCTATCGGTTCTGTTTACCACATGATTCCTAGACTGTTTGGCAAAAAAGACATGCACTCTGTTGATCTAATTAACGTGCATTTCTGGCTATCTACAGTGGGTACTGTTCTTTACATTACCTCTATGTGGGTTAACGGCATCATGCAAGGTCTAATGTGGCGTGCAGTGAATGCTGACGGTACATTAATGTACACCTTTATCGAATCAGTTGAAGCGAGTCACCCTGGCTTTATCGTTCGTTGGTTAGGTGGTGTTCTTTGGCTAACGGGTATGCTGATTATGGCTTATAACGTCTATATGACTGTATCCAGCAAGGCTTCCGAAAAAGCTGCTGCACAAACGGCCTAATAAGGGGTTAGCTGAATGAAACACGAAATAGTAGAAAAGAACGTTGGCTTAATGATGGTTCTTATCTTGGTTGTAATCAGCTTTGGTGGTCTTGCTGAGATCACTCCGCTGTTTTTCCAAGATAGCACCACTAAGCCAGTAGAAGGCTTAAAGCCACTTAATGCGCTAGAAATTGAAGGCCGTGACATTTATGTGCGTGAAGGTTGCTATACCTGCCACTCACAAATGATTCGTCCTTTCCGTGCTGAAACTGAGCGTTACGGTAACTACTCAGTAGCGGGTGAGTTTGTTTATGATCACCCCTTCCAGTGGGGTTCTAAGCGTACTGGTCCAGACTTAGCCCGTGTTGGCGGTCGCTACAGTGATGACTGGCACTATGCTCACTTGTTCAATCCTCGTGATGTAGTACCTGAATCCGTTATGCCTGCTTATTCTTGGATGAACTACCAAGTAATGGATGGCAGCAACACCGCCACCAAAATGCAGCGTCTAAGAGTGCTTGGCGTACCTTACACCGATGAAGATATCGCAGGTGCAAAGGATTTCGTTAACGGGAAAACCGAAATGGACGCAGTTGTTGCCTACTTACAACAACTGGGCACTGTCCTAAAAGACACACGGTAAGGTTATGGATATCAACGTTTTTCGTGGCCTCATGTCAGTCGTCTTACTCTTCGCCTTTCTTGGCATTATTGCTTGGGCTTATAGTAAGAAGCAAAAGAAGTCTTTTGATGAGGCAGCTAACCTGCCTTTTGCTGACGAGGCTGAAAACGACGACCCTAACCTAGATGCAAGCTCATCACTGGAGAATAAAAAGCATGACTAGCCAAGCCATGAGCGGCTTCTGGAGCCTGTGGATTTCAGTAATCACCCTCGGTGTGATTGCCTTCTGCTGGTGGCTCCTTTATGGAAACCGCAAAACCGATACAGCTCAGGCAGCTAATGGTGAAGTCGAAACCACTGGCCACGCGGCTGATGGTATCGAAGAATATGACAACCCCCTGCCTCGCTGGTGGTTTCTTATGTTCGTTACCACCATAGTTTTTGGCCTTTGTTACCTAGCACTCTACCCAGGCCTAGGTAACTTCAAAGGTTTATTAAACTGGAGTTCTACAGGTCAATGGGAAGATGAAATGGCTCACGCAGAAGAGTTTTATGCGCCCATTTTTGATCAGTACGCCCAAATTGACGTTCAGACTTTAGCTAATGACCCTGATGCTATGCAGGTAGCTAACCGCCTCTACCAGAATAACTGTGCTGTTTGTCACGGCTCTTCTGCACGTGGTGGTTATGGCTTCCCTAACTTAACCAATAACAGTTGGCTTTATGGTGGCGACGTAGAAACCATTCGTCATACCATCATTAATGGCCGTAACGGCCTAATGCCACCTTGGGTTGATATGTTGGGTGACGAAGGTGTAGACACCATGTCTCACTATGTTTTAAGCCTTTCTGGTTTAGAGCATGACGCTGCTAAAGTACAAGAAGCAGCGCCTATGTTCCAAGCTATCTGTTCTTCCTGTCACGGTAGTGATGGTAAGGGTAGTGCAGCAATGGGCATAGATAGCATAGGTGCACCTGACTTAACTGCTAACACTTGGTTGTACCAACAGCCAGGCGAAAGCGTTTATGATTCAGTTAGCTACACTCTGCGCCACGGTCGTAACGGTTTAATGCCTGCTCAGGCACGCTACCTAGACTATGGTGTTGAACTACCAGCTAACCTTGATTCACTGACTCCTAAAGAGAAAGCTGAATTAATGCCCAAACTTCACCTAGTAACGGCTTATATCTATAGCCTAAACCAAGGTAAGTAAGCACTAGCTTTAGGGAATGCGGCAGGCTGTCGCATTCCCTTTTGCTTTTTACTGGGGGATAGTAGCAAAATACAGATAGAAAATTCCTTTCTAAGAAAACCACGCTTGCTTTTGCACGCACAAGGTTTCAGTTTTACCGTAAAGCTAACTCCAGCCTGGTGATGATTGAATGACTGATAAAATTCCTACCCAAGACGTAACGCCCGTTAATGCAGGAAGCAAACGCAAATCTCCCACTACGGGTGGACCACAAAACCAACTCTACGCACGACGCAAACACATTTATGTAAAACGTGTACAAGGGCTTTTCCAAAAGCTTCGTGCTACAGCTAGCTGGGTACTATTAACCGGTTTTTTCTTAGCCTCTTTTATTCCCTATGGTGACCGTCAAGCTTTACTGTTTGATTTACCTAACCGCCAGTTCCATTTTTTTGGCACCACCATTTTTCCTCATGATTTTATGTTGCTGGCTTGGCTACTCATTATTTTAGCCTTCACACTTTTTTTTGTTACTAATTTTGCAGGTCGTGTTTGGTGTGGTTATAGCTGTCCTCAGTTTGTTTGGACTTGGTTATTTATTTTTGTTGAAGATAAAACTGAAGGTAGCCCCAACCAGCGTAAAAAGCTTAACCAAGCACCCTGGTCTGCCAACAAACTGCTTCGCAAAGGCAGCAAACATTTAATCTGGCTACTTATTGCTGTAGCAACCGGCATTGCTTTCTTAGGGTATTTTTCACCTATACGTGAACTGATTCCTCGTGTCTTTACTTTTGATTTAGGGCCTTGGGAAACCTTCTGGCTAGGTTTCTTTATTTTCTTCACCTACCTATTTGCTGGCTGGTTACGTGAGCAAGTCTGTATTTACATGTGCCCCTATGCACGCTTCCAAGCGGTTATGTTTGATAAAGACACACTTATTGTTTCTTATGATGCTGCTCGTGGTGAGCCACGCGGTAGCCGCAAAAAGTCAGCTGACCCAAAAGAGTTAAACCTAGGCTCCTGCATTGATTGTGACCTGTGTGTGCAGGTTTGCCCTGTCGGCATTGATATTCGCAATGGCTTACAGTATGAGTGTATTACCTGTGCCGCTTGTATTGATGCCTGTGACCAGGTTATGGATAAAATGAACTATCCACGCGGTCTAATTCGCTATACAACAGAAGAAGAGCTTGCTGGGCGTACCACTAAAATTTTGCGTCCACGTTTAATAGGCTACTTTACTGTTTTAACGGCTATGGTCATTGCTTTTGTTATTGCTCTTAGCGGTCGAGTGCCATTAGAACTAGAAGTATTACGTGACCGCAACCAACTTTTCCGTATGGTTAATACGGGAGAAATAGAAAATAGTTACCTTATTCGCATTGCTAATAAAGACCAGAAAACGCATACCTACAAGCTAAGCTTACAAAATGCTGAAGGTATAAGAATAGACTCAGAAACTGTGTTTACTCTGGTAGCAAGCGAGGTTCAACAGTACCCTATTCAATTAATCGGTGATCCCAAGCAGTTACCAAAATCACCTGCAATTGAAATTGAAATGCACCTTGAGTCTGAATCTGACCCAAGCATTAAAAGCACTCGTACATCACGCTTCTACATAAGGGCATCTCGTTAATGAGTAGCAAGTCTAACAATCAACCTTGGTATAAAAATGGCATGGTTTGGCTGGCGTTCTCGCCGGCCATTGCCGGTGTATTAACAGGGCTAACCCTACTGGTTGTCGGTTCAATTAATTATGACGGGACCGTAAACGAAAACTACTACAAAGAAGGCCGAGGCATTAACCAGTCCTTTGAGCAAGACCGTGTTGCAGAAAGAAAAGGTTTAAAGGCCAGCCTTAGCTTTGCTCAGGGCAAGCTTAATATGACTTTGGTGGGTGACTTAGCTCCATTTCCAGACCAACTACTTGTTTTAATGGAAAACCCTACCCGCTCATCCTTAGATTTTTCTGTACCAGTTCAACACCTTGGCTCTGGTCGCTACCTAGGCAACCTGCCACAAAAAGTAGCTTATGACTGGGATGTAAAGCTTTACGGGCCGCAAAAAGAATGGCGACTTTATGGTCGTGGTCATTTTCCTTTGCAGCAACCTCTAGATCTTTTGCCTAGTAAGCGCTAAATCACCATGTCACAGGAATCCTGTTTTCACTGCGGTGAACCTGTTCCCCAAAATAGCCACTTTAGTGTCACCGTTAACGAGCAACAAGAAAGCCTCTGCTGCCCTGGCTGCGAGGCTGTTGCAAATGCAATCGTTTTTGGTGGGCTAGAAAGCTACTATAAGTTTCGTACTGAACTACCAGCTCGCCCTGAGCTAAGCGAAAGTGAATTAGCAGAGCTTGCCGTTTACGATGCGCCCGAGTTGCTGCAAGAGTTTGTGCATGTTAACGACCAAGGTTTTGCTGAAACCACCCTAGCTATTGATGGTATTACCTGTGCTGCCTGCGCTTGGTTGATTGAAAACCAAATCAATAACCTAGAAGGCGTTGAGTACACAGGCGTTAATTTAACCTCGCAACGCACCAGTTTGCGCTGGGATATTAACAAACTTCCTTTTAGTAAATTACTGGCTGAATTCAAATCTATTGGTTACAGCGCTCAACCTTGGCAAGCTGATGAACAGCAAAAAAAGCTAGAAAAAGAACAGAAAACTGCCATACGTCGTTTAATTGTGGCTGCCTTAGGTTCCATGCAAGCCATGATGTTTGGTATTTCCTTAGAAGCGGGCATGTTGGCCAACTTTATGGAACCCGAGTTTATTCTTCTTTTTCAGTGGCTTTCTTTTCTGGTCACCACGCCCGTTGTTATCTATTCAGCTTGGCCCTTCTTTACTAGCGCTTTAAACGAGCTTAAAAACCGTCGCTTAAATATGGATGTACCCGTTTCACTAGCAATAGGGCTTGGCTATTGTGCTAGTGTCTGGGCTTTAGTGACCCAAACGGGTGAACTGCACTTTTATGCAATTGCCATGTTTACCTTCTTTCTGCTCTTTGGCCGCTATATAGAAATGCGAACCCGCCACCGTATTGGTAGTGGTGGTAACGCGCTACAAGATTTAATTCCTCAAGCGGCTATTTTACTTGATGAAAACCAACAAGAGAGTTTTATCCCTAGCCGCAACCTTAAAGCTGGCGACTTAATTTTGGTAAAGCCAGGCCACACCTTTCCTATTGATGGTGTGATAGTTAGTGGTCACTCCAGCGTTAATCAGGCCACCATGACTGGTGAATACCTACCCGTTTCATGTCATCCGGGACATCAAGTTTTAGCTGGCACACAAAATATCGACAGCCCACTGACCGTTCGTGTTGAAAAAACAGGCCAAGATGTTCGCCTTGCTAGTATTTCCCGTTTAAGTGAACGCGCACTTGCTGAAAAACCCCGCATTGCCAGTATTGCTAACGAAGCCTCACGCTATTTTGTGGCAGCCTTGCTTATTATTTCAGTGGTGGTTTTTACTGTTTGGATGGGTATTGATGCATCCCGTGCTTTTTGGGTACTTATTGCCTTACTTGTTGTCACCTGCCCTTGCGCCCTTGCGCTAGCTACACCTACTGCACTAGCCGTTGCTAACGCCACGCTCGCTCGCCAAGGTGTTCTTATTACTCGTGGTCATGTGCTAGAGGGTTTAGCCAAAGCAGACCATATTATATTTGATAAAACCGGTACGCTTACCGAGGGAAGGTTAGAGCTAAAATCTGTGCTTTGGTTAGGAACTGAAGATGACCCTCGTAAAAATAAAATCAAAAGCTATGCTGCTGCACTTGAAGCTCAATCAGAGCACCCCATAGCTCGTGCTTTTGCTGAGATGCGTGATCCCAACCTGATTGCTGAATCTATCCAAGCTTTCACTGGACAAGGTTTAAGTGCACAAATTGCTAACCAAGAATACCGCTTAGGTCGGGCTGATTTTGCTTGGCCTACCGACCTACTTAAACCACCTGAGCAAGAAGGCCAATGGCTACTTTTTGCTGATGATAAAACGCCCCTTTGCTGGTTTCGATTAAGCGACCAGCTCCGCCCAGATAGCAAAGCCATGCTAAACGAACTAAAAGAAATGGGAATCACCTTTGAATTGCTCTCTGGTGACCAAGAAGGTTCAGTTAAAAGCATAGCTAAAGAACTTGGTGTAACTCACTTTACTGCCAATGCGACACCAGAGCTTAAACTAGAACGCCTGCAAGCCTTACAGAAAAAAGGCCGACAAGTTATTATGGTGGGTGATGGTGTGAATGATGTTCCAGTGCTTGCTGGAGCACAAGTTTCTATCGCCATGGGCGATGCTACAGATCTAGCTAAAACCAGTGCTGACACCCTCTTACTCTCAAGTCGATTAATTAGAATTCCTCATGCGCTACAAAAAGCACGTATGACTTATCTGGTTATTAAACAAAACTTGATGTTGTCATTAGTGTATAACCTGATTGCGCTCCCTGCTGCTAGTATGGGTTTAGTACCACCCTGGCTTGCTGCCTTAGGTATGACCAGTAGCTCACTACTCGTTGTGCTTAATGCCTTGCGCTTAAGAGATAAAGCCAGTGAGCAACGCCTGAGCGAGCAAAAGAAGCAAGTGCAAACTCAGCAATCTGCCAAAAGTACTTAAGAGGCACACTATGAATATATTATTTCTGCTGATTCCCTTATCAATTGTACTATTAAGCCTTGCTATATGGGCCTTTTTTTGGGCGGTTAAAAATGATCAATTCGAAGATTTAGAAGGACCTGCCTACTCTATTCTTTTTGATGATGACGAACCTCAGCACAGTACAGCTGACAAATCGACTAGCGAAGAAGCTGACGCCAGCGAAACCAGTAAAAAATGACCGAACTACTAAGTGCCGGACTCATCACCGCCTTTATTGCGGGCCTTTTAGGTGGTGGCCACTGCATAGGTATGTGCGGCGGCATTGTTAGTGCTTTAAGTTTTGCTTTACCCCCCAGTCGCCGCCACCCCTTGCGTATTGCTGCCTTAATGCTGACCTACAACCTAGGTCGCATTATCAGCTACATGCTGGCAGGTATGTTAATTGGTGGTTTAGGTCAGTTACTTATTGGTGAAATTAAAGCCATCACCCAACTACTCAGTTGGCTAGCTGTTTTAATGCTAGTGCTTATGGCGTTTTATGTCGGCCAATGGTGGACAGGACTCACTCGCGTTGAAGCCTTGGGCAAATACCTTTGGCGTTACCTAGAACCTTTAGGCCGTAAACTTATGCCGGTACAAAACCCGGGGCAAGCCTTATTGATTGGCTTAATTTGGGGCTGGTTACCCTGTGGGTTAGTTTATTCAATGCTGCTACTTGCTTTAAGTAGTGGCTCTAGCCTTAACGGTGGGCTACTTATGTTGGCTTTTGGTTTAGGTACACTACCTACCCTACTAGCTACAGGTGCTGCTGCTAGGCAGCTCACTGCTTTACTGCGCCAGCCCTTGTGGCGTCAAGCTTCAGCAGTATTACTTTTAGGCTTTGCTTGCTGGTTAGCCTGGCCCTTAATGAGTTAACAAAAATCCAACCCTTTTGACCGCATAAAAAGAGGCGAAACAATGAGCCAAGTAAATCATAAAAACTTTGAGTGGAACCCTAAGCTGGTCGATCGCTATAACCTAGCTGGGCCTCGCTACACCTCCTATCCTACAGCACCTCAATTTCATGATGCTTTTCAGTCAGATGAATTTACCCAAGCACTGATCAACAGCAATGCAAGCGCAGCACCCTTATCCCTTTACTTCCACATTCCTTTTTGTGCCAAAATTTGCTTCTACTGTGGCTGTAATAAAATTGCCACCCGCGATACAGGCCGTTGCGAACCCTATTTAGAGCACCTCATTAAAGAAATGGACTTGGTTGCCAAACACCTAGATACCAGCCGCCCAGTCAACCAATTGCATTGGGGTGGAGGCACACCTACTTTCTTATCTCATGAACAAATGCGAGAGTTAATGCGCGAAACGCGTAAACGCTTTAACTTGCGTGACGATGATCTAGGTGATTACTCAATTGAGATAGATCCACGAGAAATAGAGCCAGATACCCTAGCCCTGCTTAGAGAAATTGGCTTCAACCGTGTTAGTTTTGGCTTACAAGATTTAAACCCTAAGGTGCAAGAAGCAGTAAACCGCGTACAGCCCAGAGACATGACTGAAGGTGCAATTATTCAAGCCAGAGAACTCGGCTTTCGCTCATTAAATTTAGACCTAATTTATGGGCTGCCGCATCAAACACCCGAAACCTTTGCTGCTACCTTAGAAGAAGTGATAGAAATTAACCCTGACCGCTTGTCAGTTTTTAACTATGCTCATTTGCCTGAACGCTTTAAACCCCAGCGTCGTATTAACGCCGATGACCTACCTAGCCCTGATGACAAGCTAAAAATTCTTGAACAAACCATTACTCGTCTAGTCGATGCTGGCTATGTATTTATTGGCATGGATCATTTTGCCAAACCTGAAGATAGCCTAGCCATAGCCCAACAAGAAGGTCGCCTGCACCGTAATTTCCAAGGCTATACAACCCACTCAGAATGCGACTTAATTGCTATGGGTACGTCTTCAATTAGCCAGGTAGGGCCAACCTACGCTCAGAATGATTATGATACCGAAAGCTATGAAGCAAAAATTGGTCAGGGTCGTTTTGCTACGATTAAGGGCATGACGCTTAGCCAAGACGACCTGATTCGTCGTGCGGCAATCAACCAACTTATCTGCCACTTTAGTTTAGATGGTGATTTTTTTGCAAAGCAGCATAAAATAAACTTTGCTAACTATTTTGCTAAAGAGCTTAACCTATTAAAACAACACCAAGCCGATGGTCTGCTAAACATAGAAGGTAATCAGCTAGAAGTCACACCAGCTGGTCGTTTACTTATACGCAGCATCTGTATGGTATTTGATGCCTATTTAGACCAAGAGAGCATAGGAAAAGCATTTTCTAGAATTATCTAAAAATTAACCGACTAACAATAATCCTAGGCAGCTAGGGTAAAACCTTAGCTGCATTGCCTTGTCACTTAACTCATGGTAAAAGTAGTTGCGTTATGTCAAGTTTTTGAACTAGGAGTGTTGGTGATGAACAGCAGATTACAAAAAAAAGGAAGTTGCCTGAACCTAAGTAAAGAGCCACGCTGTATGACTTGTAGCCTAAGTTCACTCTGCTTGCCTTTATCGCTAAATTTAGAAGATATAGATCAACTCGACAATATTATAAAGCGTCGTCAACCCTTAAAAAAAGGTGAGCATCTATTTCGACAAGGTGATGCCTTCGATTCAGTTTATGCCGTTAGGTCGGGTAGCTTAAAAAACTACATAATGACTAACGATGGCGAAGAACAAATTACCAACTTCCATCTCCCTAGTGAGCTAGTTGGTTTAGATGGTATAGATTGCGTCTCCTACCCAGTTTCAGCCAAAGCCTTAGAAACCACAACCGTTTGTGAAATTCCTTATTCACGCCTTCAAGAGCTTTCCAACTCACTTCCAGACTTACGCCGGCAAATTTTTAGTTGCATGAGTAAAGAGCTGCGTGAAGACAAACAAATGATGCTTTTACTATCTAAAAAAAGTGCAGAAGAAAGAGTTGCTACCTTTTTAGCTAACCTATCTGCTCGCTTTAAGCGTCGTGGTTATTCCCCTTATACCTTCCGCCTACCTATGTCACGTAACGAAATAGGCAATTACCTTGGCTTAGCTGTAGAAACTGTCAGCCGTGTCTTTACTCGTTTTCAAAGCACAAAGATGATCGCAGTCAATGGTAAAGAAGTTCATATTACGGATAGACAACAATTATTAGAAGTAGCTGATTTAAATGACTATGATGCAGAGATAGGCAGTAAAGTTGCTGCAAGCCAATAAAGCTACTGCATTCAGTTAATCAATTAAGAGGGTAAAACTCATGCTTGATGAATTTTCACTTAAACAGCTAGTTAAAATACACAAGGATTTTCCCAAAAAAGGGTCTTATACTCGCGACCTATCAAGTCTTCTGAATGAAACGGGTGCGCTGCACTTTATTACGAGTGAGCTAGCCCAGCGCTATTTAGGCTCTAAAATCGACCGTATTGTTGCTTTAAAAGGCCGTGGCACTATGTTTGCTGCTGTTCTAGCCTATCGGTTAAACCTACCTCTAGTGCTTATTAGAGACTTTGGGGAAGAGCCAGGTGAAGTATTATTTGAACGAGCACCTAGCACCCAAGGCGATCGCACTTTAGAAATGCGCCAAGGTATGCTTAACGAAGGCGACAGAGTACTGTTATTTGATGATATTTTAGCCAGTGGCGGCAGCTTAATTGCAGCAGCAACACTTATTCGCCGCCAAAATGCTGAAGTGCATGAAGTTGCTACCTTAATAGATTTGCCCGACAAGGGCGGTAGCGAGCGCCTGCTTGAACTAGGCATTAGCGCTTACTCCATTATGGCCTTTGAAGGCGAATAGCACCCCTAAGCATTAATTTTAGGCTTCTGTAGCCAGAGCATTCACTAGTTGAATTCTATCTGCCATAGCTCTGGCTCTTTCTTCTTCTAAACCGGCAAAATCAAAAGCACTGGTGTCCGCCAACTGCGAAGGTGCTACCTTTTGCAAAGCATTAGCCATGGTTTCAATTCGTGCTGGGTACTGCTTTTCCCAATCAGCCAACATGCCTTTAATAACCTGACGCTGTAAGTTTTCTTGAGAGCCACACAGGTTGCAGGGAATAATAGGAAAATCCATTTGCTCAGCAAAAGCCAGAATGTCTTTTTCGCGGCTATAAGCTAACGGCCGTATAACAATATTCTTTTTATCATCCGATAACAGTTTAGGTGGCATCGACTTTAAGCTGCCACCAAAGAACAAATTCAAAAACAAAGTTTCTAGCATGTCATCTTTGTGGTGACCCAAAGCAATTTTGGTTGCACCTATTTTTTCTGCAAAACCATAAAGGTTGCCACGGCGTAAGCGAGAGCATAATCCGCAGGTAGTCTTGCCTTCGGTAATTTTTTCTTTAACGATACTGTAGGTATCTTTTTCCAGAATATGAAAAGGCACACCTACTTTTTCTAAATAAGCTGGCAACACTTCTTCAGGAAAGCCAGGTTGCTTTTGGTCTAAATTAACCGCCACTAACTCAAATTGAATGGGTGCACTTTTTTGTAAGGCCATTAAAATGTGTAGAAGTGTAAAAGAGTCCTTGCCTCCTGAGAGACAGACCATAACCTTGTCACCTTCCTGTATCATGTTAAAGTCAGCAATGGCTTGGCCCATTTCTCGGCGCAGGCGTTTTTGTAATTTATTAAATTCTTTTCGGGCTTTAGGAAGCAAATCCTGCATGGTCATTACCATTTACTTAGTGATCAAAGGCGCAAGTTAACTAAAGTCTCATAAAATGTAAATGGTCTAAAGCGTATTCTATCTCGCTTAGCCCTGCTAACATCCCCGATTAGAAAAAAAGATATTTAAGGCCATCTAAGCTATGACAGCGTTACAGGAAACTAGACTTTTTGAAGATCTAATTGAGGTTTTACGTTCTTTTCCAGAGGGCGTTAACGAACATACTTTATTAAAAGCGCTAGATGAAAAAGGAACAATTAAGCTTGAACCAGACACTTTTAGTGACAATGTAAAGCTCTTTCGTACCCATTTTCTACTTTACAATGCCCTTTACCAGTTACGAGATGACTTGTGGCGAACGGCTAAAGGCCACCTAGAAATAACTGCCGTGCGCCTACAGTTACAAACCTATATGCCTGGTAGCCCAGCCTTACAAGAGCATGATCCTATGCGAGACTATTATCTTGATATGGACATGTTGGAAAAAACCACCCAGCAAGACATAGAAACCGCACTCAATAACTTTTGGAAGCGTCTGCATGAAGAAAGTGTTTTTAGCGGTGGCGGTCTTAAAGCCAAAGCACTTAAAACTCTGGGTCTGCAAGAAGGTGTTTCAAGTAAAGAAATCAAACTCAGCTACCGCAGACTTGCCATGCAGCACCACCCAGACCGAGGTGGCGATGCAGAGAAACTACAAACCATTAATGAAGCAATGGAAGTATTGCGCCCTTTGCTTAAATAATTGCTGGAATACCTAACTATGCTACTAAAATATTTATTGCCTTTATTGCTCCTACTAAGCACTCACACAGCCTTTGCTGAAGAACAAGCACCGGTTGCTTATTACCATGCGACAGTGCTTATGTACCATCACATTAGTACTCGTACGCCCCCTTCTACCAGCACCTCACCCGCCGACTTTATTCAACACCTAGATATGCTAGAAAAAGATGGTTTTGAAGTTTGGCCAATTGATCGAGTTACCCAGCAAATAAAGCGCCGTCGCCCGCTTCCCGATAAAGTAGCCGTTATTACTTTTGATGATGGGTATATCAGCGTGTATGAAGAAGCTTTACCCATTTTGAAAGAAAGGAAATTACCTTTTACTATTTTTGTTAACGCCAACCCTGTTAATGAAAAACGCCCCTTATACATGAGTTGGGCACAACTAAAAGAAGCGCAAGAAGCGGGAGGCATTATTGCTAACCATACCCTTAGCCATACACACTTAATTCGTAAACTTAAAGACGATGAAGGCCTAGAAGAAAGTGATGCTGACTGGTTAAAAAGAATCACCCATGAAATTGACGCCAATCAGCAAGAAATTATTAAACACCTAGGTAGTGCCCCGAAAATTTTTGCCTACCCTTATGGTGAATACAACCCAGAAATTCAAAAGCTTTTACAAAAAATGGGTTATATCGCTTTTGGTCAACAATCAGGCGCGGCAAACCCTTACACCAATTTAACGGCTTTACCTCGCTATGCTGCTAATGGAACTTCAGCAAACCCTAGCAGCCTGCGTACTAAGCTACACGCACTACCCTTCCCCATTATTAGCGAAGAGCCTTCTAGCGCTGTTTTAGATGGTAGCAACCGTCGTCCTAGCCTGAACTTAACCCTGTTGCCGGGTGATTACCGCATTAATCAGTTTCGTTGTTACGGGCCTAATGCAGAGTTGCTTAAGATCAGCAGAAAAACCCTAGCAGATGGCAATTTACAA
Source organism: Marinospirillum minutulum DSM 6287 (assembly GCF_000422325.1). Taxonomy (GTDB): domain Bacteria; phylum Pseudomonadota; class Gammaproteobacteria; order Pseudomonadales; family Halomonadaceae; genus Marinospirillum; species Marinospirillum minutulum. Next base: position 244,825 of record NZ_KE383818.1, on the reverse strand, counting down.
ATTAGTGTTAATTCAGACAAAGACCTGCATACCGGTCGTCCTCGTTATAACTGCACAGCACCCCATAAAACACAAAACCGCTATTTTTGGTTTACTCGTCAGTGGTTAATGCCAAAACCTGACGGCAGCTGGTATAACTTTTAAAGCCTAGCCTTATAAATTAAAAAGCCACCTAAACTGGTGGCTTTTGTTTTTGAACTAACAAAAATTAAGTAGGTACATCATCATTTAGTAAACGCACATACATTAAAGCAGTGGTTATCGCATCACCTAGTGCAGTATGCCTTTGGCCAACCATGGGTACATCAAGCTTTTCAGCTATCTTTTCAAAGTGAAGGTCTGGCTGCAACTCAGGGTTAGCTCGTTTAACTTTATCTAAATAACAGTTAGATAGCTCGATAGTTTTATTGGGTAAGCTAAAACCAAAACGCGGGCGAATAAAACGATTTAAAACTGCAATATCATAACTAATGTAATACCCCATAATAGGCCTATTGCCTACGAACTCTAGAAGTTGTTGTAAGGCATCGGCAAGTATTTCACCACCTCTTAGATCGACACCTCGAATGCGGTGTATTTTGATAGACTCACCCGTGAGACTGTCTGGCTTCTGCAACTTTATATCTAATTTTTGACTCGTTAAAACCTGAGTACCTTTTATTTTTACTGCACCTATAGAAACCAACTCAGCTTTTTGTGGATCCAAGTCTGTCATTTCACAGTCAAGTGCAACAACTTCATCTCCGTCATAAGGCTCAAACACATAGGCATATTCACCATCTTTTTGTGTCCATTTATCAGTAGCACTTCTTATTGTTTTTAGAACCATGATACTCACCTATTTTCTATTAGTTAGCGTTCAAGATGGTAACGATGAGACATACGAGACTTAAACTCTTTAACCAAATGCAAAGCTTCACGCAGTAAATCCCTATCTAGCTTATTTAAGTTCACAGCACTCACTAGGTTGGCTTCATCTACTGCTGCTTGCCCCTGCTCCGCTTTCAGCTGTTGATGTAAGCGTAAAGTGCTCATAACAGCTAAAGCCTCGGCCAAATCGTCTGCAAAATCTTTTTTTATTATTCTTTTTTCAGCTAATACCTCTAAGCGTTTAAAGGTATTGGTTTCTTTTATTTTAAATTGTAAAGCCATAGTTCTTACCCCATGAACTATAGGGAAGATTCCACCTTTTTTAATGTCCATTCCATCAGAGCTTTTTAATCCGCCAAAAAAGGTTAAGGGGGTGCTAAAATGCCGTAAAGGCATAGCAAAATAGGAGTAAAAAACGTCATTGCCTTCCAACTTTGCAAACAAGCCATCTCTAAGTCGGCTAAAAAGTTGGGTTTCTCCGGCAACAGCATGAGAGTCAACAAAAATAGCTAAATTCATTAAACCAGTACCTTCAACTGAACTGGTCCACAAACCTAGCTTTTTCTTCCATTCAGATTCAGTCATTACCCATTCAGGATTAGATACCATGATATTGCCAGGACAGAGCGGATAACCAAACTCCAATAAAGTATTGGTAAATTTTTCCATGACTTTACTGCATTCTGGCCAGTTCAAATCATCAGCCAAAATCAGTGCATTGTCTTGGTCAGTTTTTAATACCTGCTCGCCACGCCCTTCAGACCCCATGACTAAAAGACAGCATTTTTTTCTTATATCTTCTGGTACCAACTGCTCAAAAGCCTTGGCTATAATTCTTCCATTTAAGGCAGCAAGTAAATCCATTGCAAAACGTATTTTAACGCCTTGAGAAACTAGGCCGCTAACTAACGCAGTAGTGCCTTTAGCGGCTCTAGCCAACTCTTCTAGATTAGCTGCACGTTCAATTTGTAAGCCAATAACATGGGATTGACTTGAGAAAAAGCTGAGTACATCGGTTAGCTCAACCAAACCAGCTAACTTATTACCATCAAAAACTACAACCCGCTGAATTTTATGGCGAGTCATTAAGACTAGGGCATTAAATAGAAAATCATCTTTTTGGACTGTTAATAAGTTATAACTAGCTAACTCAGCAATATCCGTATTTAAGTCAAGATTATTGAGTACCACACTTTCTAACAAATCAGTGCGTGTTACCATGCCATAGCGGTCACCTTTGCGAACCAATAAACAGTCAGAATGCTGTTCGCGCATAGTGCGTGTAGCATCATAAATACTGGTTCCTGAATCGAGTACCACCGGCTCTCTTAGTACTGACCCGCCAGCCTTAGCAAGCATGAAAGCAGACATGTCGCTGCCACCTTGCTACTGACTACGATGACTTTCTATTATGCGGGATTTTTCGGCAAGGCTATTCTGAAAATAGGCAGTAAAAGCTGGGTTGCTTTCCATTAAAACTTCAAATACAGCTTTAGGAATTAACCAGGCGATGGTTTCTTCAAGCGTGCGAAAGGTATAACGACTAGTACCATTTATTATACTTATTGCACCAAAAAGATCTTCTTGTGCATACTCACGAATCACACCACCATCAACATTATCCTGTAAACGAGGGTCAATTTCCGCAACAGCCCCTTTCATTACGACAAATACATAGTTACTCGCTTGACCAGCTTCAATAACTAATTCGTCTTTACTAAAATAGCCTATATCTAGGCGTGTTAATAATTGGTGCTTTTCTTCATCGCTAAGTAAATCAAAAGGCGGGTGAGATGTATCAAATTCATTGCTCATATTTTTTATCCTTATTAGAGCGACCACCTAGAGACTAGTGAAACTAGCGCTTCTCTAGTTACTAAAAAATCAGCTATTATTTTATAGAATCTAACAAACCTACCTTACAAGTAAAATCCTTACTTTAGTATGAAGTCTTTCTAGTTAGTTTCTATACAAACTTTAATGAATAGTAGGTCTGTTTCCTCTAGTTTTTTTAGTTCTTCAACCAAAGGTACACCATCAGCCTGCAAGGGAACCAACTCTTTAGTAGTGCAGTTAAGTAAGTGTTGCTGATTTTTAACTCGATCAACATGCTGGCGTTCAAAACGGTAAAGCATAAACTCTGCTAGCTTCTCATCATTTACCTGTCCTACCTTAACACTTTCTCTATCCACTAGCGTAAATGCACCAACCATAGGTATAACATAAGTCCAAGGTCGCCAAATATTGGACTTATTTTGTGTTATGACTACTTCAGAAGCCGCTGGTAGCTGTAAAATTTTAAGGCTATACCAGTTATACTCGGTGTATATTTGGTAGGAAAGCATGCCTATACCCACGGCCAGAGGAATAATCCATTTAGGCAGTTTGTTACGTGAAAGCTTACGAATAAATAATGCAATACCTGCTGCAGCTAGACCACAAAAAATTGCTGCTATCAAATGCCAAATCATATTTTATTTCCTGAAATAAGTCGGGCTTCCCTAAGGAAGCCCGATTTCTTTATTAACCTTAAATTAAGCCTTGCTAACTTTAAGGTTCTGACTACTTAGTGATCCTGGGCTGCACCCGCACCTTTAGGGTAACGAACACTTTCTACCATTGCACGGATTTCATCAGGTAAAGGTGCAGTAACTTTAGTTACTGAAAACGCAACAGCAAAGTTAATAATCGCACCAACTGCACCAAAGGATAGAGGAGAAACACCTAATACCCAGTTTGCAGCGTTATCTGGAAGCATGTTTGTTTCAGGAATAAAGAACCAACCTTTGTAAGTGAAGATGTACACAAGTGTGGTTAACAGACCTGCAAGCATACCAGCAATCGCACCTTTATTATTGATAGTAGTCGAGAAGATACCCATCATTAATGCAGGGAAAAGTGATGCTGCTGCAATACCGAAAGCTAAAGCAACGGTTTGAGCTGCAAAACCTGGAGGATTTAAGCCTAGGTAAGTTGCTAAAAGAATAGCTACAGCCATAGAAATACGAGCGGCAAGCATTTCACCTTTCTCAGTAATATCTGGCTTAAAAGTCTTCTTAATTAAGTCATGACTAATTGCAGAAGAAATAGCAAGCAATAAACCAGCAGCGGTTGATAGGGCTGCGGCAATACCACCAGCTGCAATTAGACCTATAACCCAACCAGGAAGGTTTGCAATTTCTGGGTTAGCAAGTACCAAGATATCATTATTAACATTTAGCTCATTACCCTCCCAACCACGACTCGAAGCAGTTTCATTAAAGTCTGCGTTCTTATCGTTATAGAACTGGATACGGCCATCGTTATTTTTATCTACAAATGTAATTAGACCTGTTTCTTCCCAAGTTTTAATCCACTCAGGACGCTCTGAGTACATGATGGGGTTTTCCATTGCATCTGCATAGCTTTCAACTTTGCCTTTAGCATCAGGATAAACCGTTGTTACCAAGTTTAACTGTGCCATAGAACCTACTGCAGGTGCAGTTAGATATAACAAAGCAATGAAAACTAAAGCCCAACCTGCTGACCAACGCGCATCAGCTACTTTAGGTACAGTGAAGAAGCGGATAATTACGTGTGGTAAACCTGCAGTACCAAACATTAATGACAAGGTGAACAAGAACATATTTAGCTTGTTATCAATATCAGCCGTGTATTCACGGAAGCCAATTTCACTAATAACAGAGTTTAGTTTCTCTAGTAGTGGTACACCTGAGGTTTCATGAGTACCAAACATACCAAACATAGGAATTGGGTTTCCAGTTAATTGCATTGCAATAAATACAGCTGGAATGGTGTAAGCAATAATTAGTACTACGTATTGAGCAACCTGGGTATAAGTAATGCCTTTCATACCACCAAAAACTGCATACAAAAATACAATTAGTGCAGCTATCCAAATACCAGCAGTATTTGAAATTTCTAAGAAGCGTGAGAAGGCAACACCAGCACCACTCATTTGACCAATTACGTAAGTAACTGACGCTGTAATCAAACAAATAACTGCGATATTACGGGCTGCTCCACTGTAGAAGCGGTCACCAATAAAATCAGGCACAGTAAATTTGCCGAACTTACGTAGATAAGGTGCTAGCAACATTGCTAATAGAACGTAACCACCAGTCCAACCCATAAGGAAGGACGACGCAAAATACCCACCAGAGGCCAGCAGACCCGCCATAGAGATAAAAGATGCCGCAGACATCCAGTCAGCAGCAGTCGCCATACTGTTGGCAACCGGGTGAACACCACCACCAGCAACGTAAAACTCTTTGGTAGAGCCAGCACGCGCCCAGATAGCAATACCGATGTAGAGCGCGAAAGATGCCCCTACAAACAGAATATTAATTGCAAATTGACTCATGTTTCCTTACTCCCCAAGGCCAAACTTTTCATCGAGTTTGTTCATTTTCCAGGCGTAGTGGAAAATAATCGCGATGAAAGTAACGATCGAACCCTGCTGGGCAAACCAGAAACCTAAGTCCGTACCACCAACAGGAATCCCCGCCAGCAAAGGACGAAGTAAAATTGCAAAACCGTAAGAAACCATAGCCCAAACTATAAGACTTCCAAAGATCAGGCGTAAGTTCGCTGACCAATATGCAGCAGCATTAGTTTTATCTTCTGCCATAATAATGCTCTCCGTTTATTGTTATTGAGAGTTTTCGGGAAACCGCGCAAACATATTGCATAATTTCTAACCTAATTGTAAGCCCCGACATTAGTAGTATTACCCAGACAAAAGTCGAAATAAACACATAAAGTCTATACTTTTCAATAGGTTAAACCTAAGTTTCTATACAAGTTTTCAATCTAAGACCACTTTTTACCATCCACTCTGTTTAGCAAACTAGACTAGCGAGTCAGATTATTGCTGATTTTAGCTATAAAATTCAGCACAATACGGCTTAAATCTATGTGACTTATAGGAAGCACCATGTTTGCTGGCTGGCAACTTATCTTGTTTTCACTTTTGTACCTGCTGCTACTTTTTGCTATCGCTTGGCAGGGTGACCGAGTTGCGCGTAACTATTATCAACCTCGTAGTCGTCCTTGGGTTTATAGCCTTGCCTTAACGGTTTATTGCACTTCTTGGACTTTTTATGGTGCAGTAGGCCAAGCAACAGGTGGTGGTTGGTTACATCTCAGTATTTTTATTGGTCCTATACTTACCTTTATTTTTGCTTGGCCACTAGTACGTAAAATCTTCCGGGTAAGTAAAGCACATAACCTTACCTCTATAGCAGATTTTATAGCCTCTCGTTATGGAAAGTGGCAGCCGCTAGCCGTTATGGTCACTGGGTTTGCTCTAGTAGGCACCTTGCCTTATATAGCGCTGCAATTAAAAGCCGTTGCCATGGCTTATGATGTTTTAACCCACTTTCCTAACCAGCCAGTACCCACTAAAGACAGCTTAACGCCAGTGCTTAACGATACTGCTTTTTTTGTTGCCCTAGCCTTAGCTGCTTTTACTATTTTATTTGGTACTCGGCATATAGATGCAACAGAGCACCATGAAGGGCTTCTAAGAGCTATAGCCTTTGAGTCACTCATTAAGCTTTTTGCTTTTTTAGCAGTGGGTATTTTTGTTACCTGGCATGTGTTTGGTGGTTTTTCTGATTTAATTCATAAAGCAGAATTTTTTCGCCCTTTAGAATCGCAACTCAACACCGCCAATTTCACTCAAGGATTTGTCGCACAAACGCTACTGGCAATGCTGGCAATTATTCTTTTACCTCGTATGTTTCATGTAACCGTTGTAGAAAATGCCCACCGAAATGATGCCCGCTACGCTCGCTGGTTCTTACCCTTTTACTTAATTCTCTTTGCTCTTTTTGTTATGCCTATCGCCGCCGCAGGATTAATTACCTTCCCAGATGGCAGCGTTGAACCTGATACCTTTGTTTTAACCCTGCCCCTTGCCTTTAATAATGGCTGGCTAGCGTTACTTGCTTATATCGGTGGTTTTTCTGCCGCAACTAGCATGGCCATTATGGCAACGGTTGCTGTTAGCATCATGGTATCCAATGAAATAGTAATTCCCTTTTTACTAAAATACCGTTGGGAAAACAGTAGCTCTCACCAAAACTTTGGCCGCTTTGTACTCAGAACACGTCGTTTAACCATGCTAACACTCATGCTGTTAGCCTATTTAACCTACCGTACTATTGCCGAATTTAACTCCCTGGCGGCTACTGGCTTTTTAGCTTTTGCTGCCATAGGTCAACTTGCTCCAGCGGCTTTGGGTGGAATTATTTGGAAGGGCGGTAATCGCTGGGGTACTGCTGCTGGTTTAATCGTTGGTGGTACTTTATGGGTCTATACCCTACTACTACCTACCTTGGGTGCAGCAGACCTAGTCAGTGGGCAGCTACTGAATAATGGTCCTTTTGGTTTAGCTTGGCTAAAACCCACTAACTTATTTGGCTTATCAGGCGAAGGATTTTTTAGTCAGGGGGTGTTTTGGAGTATTGGCAGCAATCTAGCTATTTATATTCTGGTGTCACGCCTTACACCTCAAAGAATGATTGATCGCATTCAGGCTTCGGCCTTTGTTGATAACCTAGAAAGCAAGCCTTTAAAAACCTCTCGACTTTGGAAAGGCTCTACCAAACTAGGTGACCTACGTAACCTTGCAGAAAGGTTTGTCGGTAGTGAAAGTGTTAACAAAGCTTTTGCTGACTATGCCAATAAGCGCAACCAGTTACCTTTAAAAGATGAAGACCCAGCTAGTATAGAGCTAATTCAATTTACAGAACGTTTGTTGGCTGGCGTGTTAGGCGCATCTTCTGCACGCATTGTTATGAGTTCTGCCTTGCAGGGTAAAGAAATAAAAATCGCTGATGTTATTTCAATTGTTGATGAAGCCTCGCAAGTATTAGAGTTCAACCGCAGCCTCTTGCAATCGACCATTGAAAACCTCTCCCAGGGTATCAGTGTTATTGATCAACACCTTAATTTAGTTATTTGGAATCAACGCTACCTAGAACTTTTTAATTTTCCAGATGATTTTATGCGAGTCGGCCGCCCTGCAGTTGAAGTGTTTCGCTATAACGCAGAGCGGGGCGAATACGGACCAGGCGATCCAGAAACCCATGTGCAGCAACTAATTGACAACATTCACGATGGTGAGTCACATCGTTATATACGCTACCGCAAAGATGGCTCTGTTTTAGAAATTCAAGGCAACCCCATGCCAGGCGGAGGGTTTGTTTATAGTTACCAAGATATTAGCCAGCAAAAAGAAGTAGAAGAAGCCTTAATTCAGTCAGAAAACAATATTCGTATTTATACGGATAACGTCCCCGCTCTTATCGCCTACTTCGATACAGACCTTAACTACCTTTTTACTAATCGAGCTTATGAAGAAGCTATGGGTATTGATCGTAACAAGGTTATTGGTAAGGCAATTTACAAGGTTATGAATAAGCAGGATTATGATCAACGCAGCCCTTTTATTCGTGCAGCTTTAGAAGGAAGACGACAAAGTTTTGAACTCGAGCTGCCCGGCAAAAACAGAAGTTTTCACTATGCCCTAGTAACCTACACACCCCACCTAGCTGAAACAGGTGAAGTGCTTGGTTTTTTTGCCCTTTATCAAGACATTACCGAGCGTCGCCTAATGGAGATTGCTCTACAAGAAACCAATGAAAACCTAGAAGAGCGCGTTAGAGAGCGTACCCTAGCTTTATCTGAATTAAACAGTGCGCTTTTCAAAGAGAACCAAGTTAGAGCAAAGGCAGAAGAAGACATGCGCCTTGCTAAACAACAAGCAGAAGATGCTAACACTTCAAAAACGCGCTTTTTAGCTGCGGCAAGCCATGACCTACTTCAACCCTTGAATGCAGCACGGCTGTTTACCTCGGCACTGGCTAATCAAGTAACCGAGCCAGAACTACAAAAAACCACCAGCCATATTGATAACTCGCTTAAAGCCGCAGAAGAGCTACTTAGCACCCTATTGGATATTTCCAAGCTAGATGCTGGGGCATTACAACCTAAAATTAGTCACTTCCCACTTAAAGAAATACTCGATCCACTTAAAGCTGAATTTAGCGTAATGGCAAGCAATCGAGAACTAGAATTACACCGTATAAAAACCCAAGCATGGGTTAAAAGTGACCCTCAAATGTTGCGCCGTATTTTACAAAACTTTTTATCTAATGCTCTGCGTTATACAGGTGAAGGACGGGTACTTATAGGTTGTAGGCACTTAAAAGACCAACTAAGAATAGAAGTATGGGATACCGGCCCAGGCATACCAGAAAGCCGTATAGGGGAAATCTTTCAAGAATTTAGACGCTTAGACACACCCGACAAACACAACGAAAAAGGACTAGGCTTAGGTTTATCCATAGCAGACCGTATGTCTAAAGTGTTAAACCACCCTATTCAAGTACACAGCACCTATGGCAAGGGAACCGTTTTTTCTGTCACTGTTCCCAAGGTTGCCGCACAAAAAACAACCAGCAATTTCCTACCTGGAAGACGCAACTTCAATACCTTAGAAAACCTCAAGGTACTTTGTATCGACAACGAACCCCTTATTTTAGAAGGTATGCAAGCACTACTAGCAGGCTGGAAATGCCAAGTTAGAACAGCTGACAACCAGCAGCAGGCACTTAGTCTGGTTGAACAAGAAACAACAACAGAGATTTACTTAGCCGACTACCACCTAAATGACAACAAAACAGGGATTGAAGCACTTAAGGCAATAGAAGCTTATTTAGGAGAAAGTATCAGCGGCATTATAATTACAGCCGATAGAACAGATGAGATAGCAGATGAAGTGAGTGAAGCTGGCTTTTTACTCTTGCATAAACCTGTTAAGCCAGCTGCACTTAGGGCAATGATTACCCGACTTTTACAAACCCGCAAACGTTTGCAGGTAAAGTAAATAATTAATCCGTTACTCTAGGCGCTTCTACTTCTAGGCGCTTAGCAGCAATAACAGCCTGAGTACGTGAATGCACACCCAACTTACGTAAAATAGCGGTTACGTGCGCTTTAATTGTTGCTTCAGAAACATTCAATTCGTAGGCAATCTGCTTATTTAGCAAACCTTCGGTAAGCATATTTAATACACGGAATTGCTGGGGCGTTAAAGATGAAAGTGCATCAGCAAAACGAGCTTCCTCTTCACTAATTTCATCCATCTGGCCAATCATTTCGGGTGGAATCCAAACCTCACCTTCTATAACCTGACGTATAGCAGCAGCGATGGTATCTAAAGATGAAGACTTAGGAATAAACCCAGAAGCACCGTAATCGATTGCCCGACGGATAACGGAACTTTCTTCACTACCCGATACAACAACCACTGGAATACCTGGATTAACGCCGCGTAAAAATACCAAACCTGAAAAGCCATGAGCGCCAGGCATGTGTAAATCTAACAGAATTAAGTCAGCATCGGGATTATCGGCAACTGCTTGATGTACCGCTTCAAGTGTATCTGCTTCTACAATTTGAGTATCACTCAAAGCCTGACGGACGGCCTGCTGCAAAGCGGCCCGAAACAAAGGGTGATCGTCTGCAACGATGATTTTGTGGCGTAATGCCATTCACTAACCTCCAGTTCAGCAGTAAAAAACCTCCTGCATTATTATATCCTTGCCATGAATAATCAAGGAGCAATCTAACTTACCATTATTCTCAACTTAAAAAAACAAAACCCCGCCGAAGCGGGGTAAAGAGTAACAGCAAATTACTTTTGGTAGTTTTGCTACTACTTAGCTAAACGATTTTCGATTAAATCGTCAACAACCGATGGGTCAGCAAGGGTACTTGTATCACCCAAACCTTCAGTTTCATTGGCAGCAATTTTACGCAGAATACGGCGCATAATTTTACCTGAACGTGTTTTAGGTAGACCAGCTGAGAACTGAATAAGGTCAGGTGAAGCAATCGGGCCAATTTCTTTACGAACCCACTTAATCAACTCTTTTTTCAGGTCATCTGTTGCTTCAATACCATCGTTGAGAGTTACATAGACATAAATGCCCTGCCCCTTAATATCATGCGGATAGCCAACCACTGCAGCTTCAGCAACAGAAGGGTGAGCAACCATTGCCGACTCAACTTCAGCAGTACCCATACGGTGACCAGAGACGTTAATAACATCATCTACACGGCCAGTTATCCAATAAAGACCATCAGCATCACGACGGCAACCATCACCAGTGAAGTACATACCCTTGTAGGTAGTAAAGTAGGTTTGAACAAAGCGTTCATGATCACCCCAAATAGAGCGACCTTGACCTGGCCAAGCATCTAGCATTACTAGATTACCTTCAGTTTCGCCTTCTAAAATTCGACCCTCGGAGTCAACCAAAGCAGGCTGCACACCAAAGAAAGGTATAGAAGCACAGCCCGGTTTAAGGTCTGTTACACCGGCTAAAGGTGCAATCAAAATACCACCGGTTTCTGTTTGCCACCAAGTATCAATGATAGGGCAGTTGCTATTACCCATTACACGGTAGTACCACTCCCAAGCTTCTGGGTTAATCGGCTCACCAACTGAAGCTAAAAGACGAATACTGCTACGTGATGAGCTGTCCATCACGTTATCGCCTTGCGCCATTAAGGCACGTACAGCCGTTGGAGCCGTGTAGAAAATATTGACTTGGTGCTTATCACAAACCTGACCAAAGCGACCGTAATCTGGGTAGCTAGGTACACCTTCAAACATTAGGGTAGTACCGCCATTGGCAAGCGGACCATAAACAATGTAAGTATGACCAGTAATCCAGCCCACATCAGCTGTACACCAGTAAACCTCACCTGGCTTATAATCAAAAATATACTGATGGGTCATGGAGGCATAAACCATGTAGCCACCGGTAGTATGCTTCAAGCCTTTAGGTGCACCAGTAGAACCTGAGGTGAACAAGATGAATAATGGGTCTTCAGCATTCATCTCTTCAATTGGGCATTCGTCTGCACAGTCTGCAATTAAATCATCCCACCAAACATCACGCTCAGCATTCCAATCAACATCACCGCCCGTACGCTTCAGTACAATTACATGCTCAACTGTCTTAACGTTAGGGTTGTTCAAACCTTCATCGACATTTTCTTTTAGTGGTACATGCTTGCCACCACGGAAGCCTTCATCTGAAGTAATAACAACGCGTGAAGCAGATTCAACAACACGACTGGCTATGGCGTCTGGAGAGAAACCACCAAAAATAACTGAGTGAACAGCACCAATACGCGCACAGGCCAGCATAGCAATGGCAGCTTCAGGAACCATAGGCATATAAAGGGTAACAACTTCGCCTTTTTTAACGCCTAGCTTTTTTAAGCCATTCGCAAAACGGCAAACTTCGTGATAAAGCTCACGGTAGGTAATCTTTTTATCTTCATTTGGGTTGTCACCTTCCCAAATAATAGCAACCTGATCACCGCGCTTTTCTAGGTGGCGGTCTAAACAGTTATAGGCAGCGTTAAGTGTACCGTCTTCATACCAGCGTATATCAACATTATGAGAATCAAAGCTAGTATTTTTAACTTTAGTGTAGGGTTTAATCCAATCAATACGCTTTCCTTGCTCGCCCCAAAAAGTATCGGGGCTTTCAATAGATTCCTTATACATAGCCGCATATTGTTCTTTATTGATCCATGCGCTTGCTGCTAATTCAGGTGTTACTGGATAAACTTTTTGTTGTTCGCTCATCAGACTCAGCCTCTGTGCCTGGGTGGATTGTTTTTATCTTGAATTGCTGGGTTAAGTTATACATTGCTAAGAGTGGTAAATAACATTAGACCTTGGTAGCAACGTTTAATCCTTTAAAATCAATGAGTTACAAATTCAGACTAGGCAGTCACTTATTCACTAGGCTAGTATCCACCCTCAAAAACTGCAAATGGCTTTTACAAGACAAACAAATATAACGTCGACCACCTACTATCCAATTATGTTTTTTTAAGGTCAAAGCATGTTCTCTAGCTTCACAAGCACAGGTGTATAAATAACCCATTTTGGCTGCTCGCTTAACATCAAAACTATGGGTTCTAGAAGCGGGTAGTTGAAACACCTGCTGCATAATTTGCTGCCATTCTTTACCATGAGGCCGAATACCACGACCAAAAAGTTTCCAAGCTAAAAGGTGTGCCACTTCATGGGGCACTACTTCAGCTATAAAAGCAGTTTCATTCTCTTTCAATAACACGGCATTAAACCGCAAGCGGTTATTTTGCAACTCGGCAACGCCAGCACTCCGTCCTCTTAGGTTAATGAGCACCTCAGGCCGCTGGAAAGATTTCAGGTAATAATGTTCTGCAGTAGCATAGCAATCGAGTACCCTAGTGCGTAAACGCAACCCTAGCTCACTTTGTAATGATAAAGATAAAGACTTTTGCACACCTAACCCTATAGAATTCTTATAACTTAACGATTTTACCCTTAGAGGCAGCCATGAATCAGGATAATGAATTGCCCCAGCTGTTGCTTGATGATGAACAACTGGAACTGCTCGATGAATGCTTAGAGCAACTTTACAGCCATGAAGAAGACGCCAACCTTTATGTTGCCCTTGGCTACCTTACTGCACAAGCTTTGCCACCAGAAACCACCCAACCAGAGCAATGGTTAGAACAACTCTTTGCAACCCCCAGTGACCAAGCAGTTAGTCAAACACTTGTCGAACTTTTCACCCTTGCAACAGCAGCAGCTAAAAAGGGTTTTTATCAGGGCGGTGGCGTTGAACTACCCTTCGAAATGGATTTAGAAACTGAAAGTGATGAACTAGCCGATTGGTGTGCTGGTTTTATGCAAGCCGTTTTTGAACAAGAAGACATTTGGTTTGCTAGCCAAGAACAGGCTATGGCTGAATTACTTCTACCCATTATGGCGCTGTCTGGGTTATTTGCTGATGAACCCGAGTTTATAGAAATAGAAGAAGACCCTCAGCTAATGGCACAACTAGCAAAACAACTGCCCGACCTATTGCTAGATATCTACTGTCAATTTAATGCGCCTGAAGAAAAACCTAAAACACGGCCAATGATGGGCAAGCAAAAAAAGAACCGTCGCCGTTAAGGTTATTTTAACCTTTGTATTAGCGCATCCAAAGTACCCCAAAAATACTCACGGATGCGCTGCCAATAAGAACGCTTTTTCCACAAACAGGCGTTAATCCACAAACTTTCATCTCGAGCAGCATCAAACCAAGCCAAGACTTCATCGGCAAGTTTTTTACTGCGTATTTCTTGGTTAGCCTCTAAATTCCAACGCAATCCCCAATGATCAAAATTACAAGAACCTATGGAAACCCAGTCATCACACAGGCTAACTTTGGCATGAACAAATTGGGGCAAATACTCATAAATATTTACACCACTTTTTAGTAGGTTGGTATAAAAACGCTGCCCAGCATAGCGTACAGGCGGGTGATCTATCACTGGGCCAGGCAACAATAAATGCACTTGCACACCTCGCTCTGCCGCCCGACGCAAAGCTAAACGCAACTTTAAAACTGGTACAAAATAAGGTGTTGCCAACCAAATGTGGTTTTTAGCATTATTTATTTGCTGAATGAGCGAGCCCTTAATTGCATGCAAATATAAGCCCTGCCCTTTAACAACTCGGCCTTCAGCTAAAGGTTCAATAAGCCTAATAGGCAAACTAGCAGGAAGAACTAACGACCGTCCTTTGGCTTGTTTCCATGTAGATAAAAACAACCTTTGCCAGTCGGCAACACAAGGACCTAAGGTTTTTAGTGTTACTTCGCGCCAGCCATCTTGCCCTTCAGCAAAAGCATCCGTTAAGCCAAAGCCTCCCACATAAGCCGTATGCCCATCAACCAAAAGCAACTTACGGTGGTCACGCATTAGGTTGCCACTGAGGTTCCGCCAACGTAAGGGATTAAACCAGTTTAACCTTACACCTGCTTTGAGTAGCTTTTGCCTGTCTTGTTTTGATAAACCCGCAGCACCAAAACCATCAAGAAGAACCGCAACTAGTACACCTCGCGCCGCTGCTTGTATAAGCGCAGTTATCCAGCGATCCATTAAATGACCACTACGAACTAAATAGACTTCTAACAGAATATAGCGTTGAGCTTGAGCTAACGCAGCCAACATGGCTGGAAAAAACACACGGCCATCAATTAATAATTCCGTTGCATGACCAGCTCGCCAAGGAAAAGACTTTTTTTTGTTTTTTTCTATTACCATTTTAATTGGCCTGCAAAGAACGCAAGGCATAGATATCAAAACGATTAGCCTTACCAATTAAGCTAAAGCTTGGTTTTTTTCCTGCTAGCTCTGGGGCTTTTCTAGGGCGCTTAACAACAACTCGGTGGCTTGCTAAGTCTAAAGCTTGCTCTAATAACACCCCTGCATCTAAATCTTTACCAACCAAGTCGCGAAAAAAACGCATTTCTTTTTTAACCTGCGCTGTTTTTTCAGTGCTAGGAAACATAGGATCTAAATAAACAACCTGAGGCTCAAAAGTTGCCGCAGCAGCCAAACTAGCCATACCTTGAGTAGAATCACCTGCTACTAATTTAAAGCGCTCTTCTAACCAGAATAAATCAACTTCACCCTTAATACGCTGCAAAGCATCTTCTACCAAAGCGGCTACCCAAGGGTGGCGTTCAATACCTACCACTTGGCAACCCAAAGACGTTAGAACAACGGCATCAGTAGCCAAACCCAAGGTGGCATCTAAAACCCTAGGTGAAACACCTTGCTTTAACCCACAAGCCTTAGCCAAAGCCTGACCACGCCCACCACCCTGCTGTAAACGATGCGCCATAGCACCAGCAGAAAAGTCGACTCTGACAGGGTTAATTTTGGGTAAATCAGCCTGGGCTAAAGCCAAGCCCTGAGCATCATAAATAAGGTACAGTCCTGCTTGGGGCGCAAGATCAACTAAAGGCAAGTTTAGCTGTTTAGCCCAAAAATGGGCGGAAGGAAAATTAGAAGAAGAAACTAAAACACTGGAAGGGGTTACAAGTGCCATAACATTGCTTTAAACATAAATATCAATTCGCTGCCACTCTGCCCATAAACCACCTTGATGCGCCACAGACCAATAACCCCTTAAAGCACGTCTGGCACTGGCAGACAGCTCTCGCTCATCAAATTCTAGCTGTTCATCAGCGGCAATATAGTCAATATCAGGGTTAAATTTTGCAACCGCCGCTGTATTTGAAGAAGCCTCTTCTTGGTCGTTATTAACTCCCTCTGGCCCACGCTTACGACGCTTAGGTAAAGGTAGGTGAGGTGAAAAAGGACCTTGAATACGCATAGGCTATCTTGGTTATCTCAGCAATAAGCGATTGGAATTGACTAATAACTAAACTATCGGCTTTAACTTACAAAACTTTAAGAACCGTGGGTTACTTTATCTCTAAGATAAATAGGAATAGCCTCACCGGCATCAACTACTTCACCTTTTAGCCAAGCCCTATGTGCTAAATGCACTATTGCTTTGGCTGAGGGTAAAAGAGTTGGTAATTGCTGAGTTAGCTTAGTGGTAACAGTAGAAGCCAGCCGATCAACATAACCAGCACCCGACCCCACTAAAACCCAAGCCGCTGTTGCATCAGCAAGAACCGGAAGGTTAACTGCTTCTGGCGCACTTAATTGTTCAGCAACCAAAGCAGTTGGCCAACCTTCTTCAGCTTGCCAAGCACACCAGTAGACTTCATCCATACGCGCATCTAAAAGGGTTAATACCTGACTAGCGCCTTTTGCATTGATAGCTGTCCAAGCCATAGCTTCTAGAGTAGAAACAGGAATAACGGGTTTACCTAAGGCCAAAGCCAAGCCTTGAATGCTAGCCGCAGCTATACGCAAACCTGTAAATGAACCTGGCCCACGCCCAAAAGCTAGCGCATCAACTTGCTTTAACTCGATACCGGCTTTATTCAACAGGTTTTTAATTTGAGGTAACAAAGCTTGCGCTTGTTGCCGAGGTAAAAGCTGAAAATCTTCCAGCACTTTGCCATCTTGCCAAATTGCTACCGATCCAGCATCCGTTGAAGTATCTAAAGCCAGTATGCAAGTCATTAGGAATTAAGCACCCAACACTTTAAATATCTGCTGACGAATATCATCAACACTACCCACACCTTGAACCTGATAATAAGCAGGTGCTAACTCTGCATCTTGCTTAGCCCAAGCTTTGTAGTATTCAACTAGAGGTGCAGTTTGGTCATGGTAAACTGTCAAACGGTGACGTACGGTGTCTTCGTTATCATCTTCACGCTGAATCAAGTCTTCACCCGTTACATCATCCTTACCTTCAACCTTGGGTGGGTTGTAAACTAGGTGGTAAGTACGACCTGACGCTGGGTGAACACGACGACCAGCCATACGCTCGACTATTGCTTCATCTTCAACAGCAATTTCAACAACATAGTCTAGCTTAACGCCTGCTTCTTTCATGGCATCGGCTTGTGGAATGGTTCTTGGGAAACCATCAAACAAAAAGCCGTTAGCGCAATCTGGTTCATTAATACGGTCTTTTACTAAACCAATAATAATGTCATCAGAAACAAGACCGCCAGCATTCATAATTTCTTTAGCTTTTAAGCCCATTTCAGTACCTGCCTTAACGGCGGCACGTAGCATATCACCAGTAGAAATTTGTGGAATATCAAACTTTTCGCAAATGTGTTGAGCTTGTGTACCCTTACCGGCACCTGGTGCTCCTAATAGAATCAGACGCATGTTGTCTCCTTCAATATTTTATTATGAGTTTGTAATAGGAATAAGTTGGGTAATTTTGAAAGATAAGACAATACATGCTGTCCCCGAAGCTGACAAGCTCCGAGGACTAATACTCTAGGCGTAATAAAGACAAGTTATAGGCTAAGTTATTGTTTTAATCTACCTGAAAAACACTAATTGCTTGCTGCAACTGCTCTGTTGTTGCTGCTAAAGCTTGGCTTGAGCTGGCTGTTGACTGTGCGCCTTGTGCGCTTTCATCAGCACCATCACGAATACGACTTAAGTTGGCATCTATTTCTGCCGCCACTGAGGACTGCTGTTCTGCTGCCGTTGCTATCTGCTGGTTTTTAGAATCTATTTGCTGCACAGCTTGTAAAATATAACTTAGGGTTTCACTCACTTGTTGCGACTGTTCAGCCGTTAACTCAGCCCTTTCATGACTTTTTTCAATGTGGTTTACAACGCTATCTACGCCTTGATGCAAGTCAGTAATAATGGCTGCTATTTCATGTGTCGAGTCTTGGGTACGGCTAGCTAAGGAGCGTACTTCATCCGCCACGACTGCAAAACCTCGACCAGCATCACCTGCTCTAGCCGCTTCAATTGCCGCGTTTAAAGCCAAAAGGTTAGTCTGCTCGGCTATGCCTTGAATAACTTCTAAGGCACTACCAATACGTGAACTCCGTTCAACCAAAGATTTACCTGCATTAGCAGCATCTTGTAAAGAACTGGCTAGGCGCTGCATCCGATCACTCATTTCATCTGATAAGTGCTGGCTTTGCTCTGCTTGCAACCTTGCCTCACCCGCCGTATTGGCGGCATCAGCCGCATGTTCAGCAACTTCCGTTGCGGTTGCACTCATTTCATTCATCGAGCTAGCCACTAATTCTGTTTCTTGTTGCTGAATTTTACTGGTTTGCTGTGCTTGGCCTGCTGAAACAGCCACAAGATTCGCCTGCTGGGTAACCTGTTCAGCACTGCCTCTCACTGTAAACACCAATTCCCGCATTCTTGCTGCCATACTGGCAAAAGCTTGTGTTAACACACCGGTTTCGTCACAACTGGCTGTTTTAGGTGCAACACGTAGGTCACCATCGGCTAATAACTCAACACTTTTTAATAGGCGCTGCATGTTGGTGTGAATAGACACATAGAAGCAAGAGTAGAGATAGCCAATGGCTAGCACTTGCAATAAGAGCAAAAGACCTAAAGTCCATAAACGCTTTTCTTGCTCAGCCTCGGCTGCCTGCAAATAAACATCAGAACGTTCAATAAAGCTTTTACCCACACTCAAAATTACTTGCTGGGTGGCAATACCGCTAGCGTAAAAGCCTGCCCAACCGCTATCAAAGCTAGAAGCAAAAAGCACCTGATCTTCTAAACTGTATTGAAAATCATCTAAGGCTTTGGCTATTTGTTCACTTAAAGGCTGCAACTCACTAGCCAACTCTGCAGAACGTGCCTCTAGTGTATTTAAAGTCACTTGCCAGCTTTGCTTTTGACGATTGAGCTGGTCTAAGGCACTTTCCAGCTCGGTACTGCTTATAGAATCCATATAAGCCTGCAATAAAACCTGACTACCATAGTTGCGCCCTTGACCAATACTTGCCAAAAGGTCGGGTAGTTGGGTATTGAGTAATAGTTGCAATAGCTGCACTTCAGTACGCGAATCCCTTATCAAATCACTGCTTTGGCGTAAAATTTGTAAAAGATCGGTGGTTTGCTTTACTAAGGGTTGGTAGTGCATTAACGCCATGCTGACATTACCCTGCCTAGGCTGGGGTTCAAATATGCGTTTAGCTTGAGCCTTTAACTTAGTTAAAGCCGTTTTTAGGTTAGCATCAGCTAGCTTTAGGTTAGCTGTTTGCTCTAACGCATTAAATCGCTCTAGCCAAGTGGTCGCTAAGGCATTAATTTTTTGACGCAGTTCAGGGGTTTCACGGCTATCGGCTAAGGCGGCATAGTCTCGGTATTCTTCTGATAAAGCTATCAGTTGCAGCACTTCTGCTTGCAAAGTTAGCCCATCCCTTTCTAATTGTAGCTGGCGTAAATCATTCCACAATTGTTTGGTTTGTACACCGCTTAAAATAATAAGAGGCAGTAAAAACAACAAAGCAATAAGGGTAAATTTTTGGAAGTAAACCAGGCGGTTCATAAATGCCATACCTGGTTTTAAGAATGCTTTTAACATTGGTCAGCCCTCTGTAAGGTCACTGTTATTTTTGTTGAAACCTTTTACTAACCATAACTGAACTAACAAAGAAATCAAACGTATGTTTAAAAAAATTAAGTAAACAAAAACTTCCGTAGGTAACGGAAGTTTTTGTCTTTTAATAAATACTAATTAAAACAGCCAGTTAAACTAAAGTAGCATTTTACGTATGTCACTTAGCTGTTGTGCAAGGTAAGCAGTAAAACGGGCTGCATCAGCGCCATTGATTGCTCGGTGATCATAAGACAAAGATAGTGGCAGCATTAAACGTGGTAAGAAGGCCTTGCCATCCCAAACAGGTTTCATGCTTGCTTTAGACACACCCAAAATGGCCACTTCTGGCGCATTCACTATAGGTGTAAAGGCTGTCCCGCCTATAGAGCCTAAAGATGAAATGGTGAAGCAACCACCTTTCATATCGTCGCCCTTAAGCTGTTTGTTTTGTGCTCTAGCAGCTAAGTCAGAAGACTCTCTGGCCAGTTCATAAACACTTTTCTTATCTGCATCTTTTACCACTACGACCAGTAAGCCGTCTGGTGTATCAACAGCAAAACCTATGTTGATGTATTCTTTCCAAATAAGTGTATCGCCAGCACCACCTAAGGACACATTAAACTGAGGGAAGGCTTTTAAGGCTAAAGCACAGGCTTTAATCATAAAGGGCAGCGGTGTTAAACGTGCGCCTTGCTTTTCAGCTTCAGCTTTCACTGACTTACGGAATTCTTCTAAATCGGTAATATCCGCTTCATCAAACTGCGTCACATGCGGCACGTTTAACCAAGAGCGATGCAGGTTAACTGCACCCGCTTTGAGTAAACGACCCATTGGCTTCTCTTCAACCTTACCAAACTGGCTAAAGTCTTGTAGCGGAATGGGTGGAATGCCAGCACCACCTGCTGCAACCGTACCGCTGGTTGCTTTGGTTTGCTGCATTACCTGCTTAACAAAGTTCTGTAAATCTTCTTTAACAATACGGTTTTTAGGACCAGAACCAACCACCTGAGTTAAATCAACGCCTAGCTCACGCGCCAGCATACGCACTGCTGGTCCAGCATGAACCTTGCCTGAAGTCGCACTAACCTGAGTATCTGCTTTGTTAGCTAAAGGTGCTGGTGCACTGGCACTAGGCGCAGAAGGGGTTGGCGCAGCAGAAACTATCTCTGCTTGGCTAGGTGAAGCAGCTTTTGCTGGCTGGGCTTCAGTAGCCGGTGCTGCTGCACCTACTACTTCGATATAACCAATTAGGTCACCCTCTACAACCTTGTCACCTTCTTTAACAACCAGTTCAACTAGCTTGCCAGCATAGGGGCTAGGCACATCCATAGAAGCTTTATCTGTTTCTAAGGTAATCAGGGCGTCTTCAACTGCCAGCTCATCACCCACACTTGCTGCTACTTCAACAATTTCTACTGCTTCGCTACTACCTATGTCGGGTACACGAATTTCTTCTCGCCCCACGCTAGCAGGTGCTTCTGCCGCAGGTGCAGGCTCAGGTTCAGATTCTGCCATTGCAATGACTGGCTCTGGCTCGGCAGCGGCCTCGGGTTCTGTAGCAGGTGCTGAATCAGCACCCTCTACTTCCACCTCTAAAATAGGGCTACCTTCTTTAACCTTGTCACCTTCACTAACTAAAACCTTGGTTACTACACCAGCCATAGGGCTGGGAATATCCATACTGGCTTTATCAGACTCCAGCACAATTAATGTTGTTTCTTCTTCTATACGGTCACCAGCCTTAACACTGATTTCAATGACTTCTACTTCGTCACTGCTACCGATATCTGGCACTTTAATAATTTCGTTACTCAAAGCTTATCTCCTCAATTGGGTTGCGGTTATTGCTTAGCAATACAAGGGGTCAGACTTGGTTGGGTCTATACCGTACTTGGCTATTGCTTCACTCACTGTTTTCACAGGAACTTCACCACGATCAGCCAAGGCTTTTAGTGCTGCAACCACGACAAAGTGACGATCTACCTCAAAGAAATAACGTAATTTTTCACGTGTATCAGAACGGCCAAAACCATCAGTACCTAATACCTTATAGTCCGTTGGTACCCAAGCACGCACCTGATCAGCATAAAGCTTCATGTAATCGGTTGCGGCAATAACTGGGCCATCACGACCTTCTAACTGTTGTGTAATAAAAGCTTTTTTCGGCTCAGCTTCAGGGTTCAAGAAGTTATAACGCTCTACTTGCAACGCATCACGACGCAGCTCGTTAAAGCTAGTAGCGCTCCAAACGTCTGCCTCTACGCCCCAATCGGCTTTTAACAATTCAGCCGCTTTTTCAACTTCAGGTAGAATGGTGCCAGAACCTAGCAACTGTACTTTTTGCTTGGCCTTACCACCTTCTTTTAAGAGGTACATACCTTTAATAATCTGCTCAGCAACTTCTGGGCGGTCAGGCATTTCAGGGTGAACATAGTTTTCGTTCATCACTGTAATGTAGTAGAAGCAATTTTCTTTAGCCTCGTACATGCGGCGCATACCATCTTGAATAATCACTGCCAGCTCATAGCTATAAGTAGGATCATAGGTATGGCAATTAGGAATGGTTGCGGCCTGCAAGTGACTATGACCATCTTGGTGCTGTAAACCCTCACCATTCAAAGTTGTACGACCGGCTGTACCACCTATCATAAAGCCACGTGCCTGCAAATCACCGGCGGCCCAAGCTAAATCGCCAATACGCTGAAAACCAAACATGGAGTAGTAAATGTAGAAAGGCACCAAGGTATAATTATGGTTACTGTAACTGGTGGCTGCGGCCATCCAAGCCGACATAGCACCTGCTTCAGTAATACCTTCTTCTAACATTTGACCTTTTTTATCTTCCTTGTAGTACATAATTTGCCCAGAATCTTCAGGCTTGTACTTTTGGCCTTTGGCAGCATAAATACCTAACTGGCGGAACATACCTTCCATACCAAAGGTACGTGCTTCATCGGGTACTATAGGCACTACACGGTGACCAATTTCTTTATCTTTGGTTAAGCCCGTTAAAATACGAACAAAAGCCATAGTTGAAGATATTTCACGCCCCTTACTGCCCTGCAACATAGCGGCATAGCTTTTATCATCTAAAGCCGGTGTTTTTAAGGCTTCAAAATCGGCACGACGCGAAGGCACAAAACCGTTTAAGGCTTCACGCGCTCGGTGCATGTAGCGCATCTCTGGGCTATCATCTTCAGGCTTGTAAAAAGGTACTTCTTCAAGTTGTTTATCGTTTAAAGGAATTCCAAAACGGTCACGGAATTTCTTCAAAGTATTCATTTCTAATGACTTAACTGAGTGGGTATCATTTCTTGCTTCAGCTTCACCACCCGTGCCATAACCTTTAACCGTATGCGCCAAAATAACCGTTGGACGACCGTTAGCGTTATGCACAGCTTCATGGTAGGCAGCATAAACCTTGTAAGGATCATGGCCACCACGGTTTAGACCATAAATGTCTTCATCCGATAGGTCATCAACCATTTTCTTCAGTTCTGGGTTAGCACCAAAGAAGTGTTCACGGGTATAAGCACCACCGCTGGCCTTGTAGTTTTGGTATTCGCCATCTACGGCTTCATCCATACGCTGCTGCATCAAGCCTTTGGTGTCTTTTTCAAAGAGTGGGTCCCAATGACGACCCCAAACCACCTTAATAACGTTCCAGCCAGCACCACGGAACACGCCTTCAAGTTCCGTCATAATACGGCCGTTACCGCGCACCGGACCATCTAAACGCTGAAGGTTACAGTTCACCACAAAGATGAGGTTGTCGTAGTTTTCACGACCCGCCAAAGAAATAGCGCCTAAAGATTCTGGCTCATCACACTCGCCATCACCCATAAAGCACCAGACTTTACGATCCATCAACGGTTTTTGTTCACGTGAATCTAAGTACTTCATTACCCTTGCTTGGTAAATGGCTTGAATGGGGCCAAGACCCATAGAAACGGTAGGGAACTGCCAATAATCTGGCATCAACCAAGGGTGAGGATAAGAAGAAATACCCTTGCCATCGACTTCTTGGCGGAAGTTATCTAACTGCTCTTCAGTTAAACGGCCTTCTAAAAAAGAACGTGCATAAATACCAGGCGCACTGTGACCCTGGAAGTAAATTAAGTCGCCTTCAAAATCATCTTTAGGGGCGCGGAAAAAGTAGTTAAAACCCACATCATAAAGGGTGGCGCTAGACATAAAGCTAGAAATATGACCACCAATACCAGGATTGGCACGGTTGGCTCGCATTACCATAGCCATAGCATTCCAACGAATTAAAGAGCGAATTTTACGCTCCATAAAAACATCGCCGGGCATACGTGCTTCATGTGAGACAGGGATAGTATTGCGGTGAGGCGTGGTAATAGAAAAGGGTAATTGAGAACCATCACGGCGCATCCGCTCTGTTAACTGAGTTAAAAGAAACTTACCGCGCTCTTCACCTTCATTTGTTAATACCGAGTCCAGTGAATCTAGCCATTCTTGGGTTTCTACTGGATCTAGGTCTTTAACCTCCTGATTCATATAACTTCTCCACTTGTATTTTTATCAAAACTAACAGTAAATGTAGCCTGACTACAACTTTCTAGCATCAAGCTCTCTAAATCAGATGTGACTCATGAGTCACCACTTGGCAGGGCAATTAAATTTGGTGGTTTATTTAGTAACTATGCTGCAACGCACCATACAGCAACTTGTTTCATAAGGAATTAATTGTAAATGAACCGCCCAACCAATTCTTGTAATTTTACTACAAAACGCAGTAAAAAAAAGCCCTAACCTATAAATACTAACTTTGACAAGCATTAAAACCAGAAAATCACACCTAGCGCAGTGACTGCAACCCACACTGCCAGTGACCGCCACACCCTTTCTCTTAGGTTAGCCATTTCTAGGTCGGCAGCTTCTGTCATCATCACCGGACGTTGACAATAAGAGGCTGTTGCATCATCTGCTCTACCTAGCCAGCCATAGCCTGTCATTAATTGGCGATTTAAAAACACTTCAGTTGAAAGCTTCCAGCGAAAAATATCTACAGCAAACTGACGCAAACCCAACCAAGGCTTGCCTGTTAACCCTAGCGTTAAACCCATTAACCTAGCTGCAGGCCAATGTAATACCTGCTGAAAGCGTATTACCTGTTCATCACAACAAGTTAGCGGCTGATCTTCACTAACAACTAGCTGGTTAGCCTCGTGTCGAGCGTTAGTAATTGCCTGCTCGGCTAAACGTGCTAACAAAGCACCCACTGGCCCAAGTAACAAATACCAAAACAAAACTAAAAATAAGCGATCGAAGGCAAAGACCACTAAGCGAGAAACCACTCGTGCATGCAGCTCTCTGTCACTAATAGCGTTAATAGGCTCGTCTAAAATTTCTGCTGCATAATAGCCTGCTGCTTCGTAGTCTGCCTGCCGCCAAGCCGTCATATAACGACCTACCCAAACTAAATCACAACGCCTGCCCAAGGCATAAAAAACCACTAGCAGGTGCAAACCTAAAACTGGTAAATACCAATAAACACCATCAAGCCACCAGAGCAATAACCAAAGCAACAATACCCAAGGCATACTGCTTAATAAAAAGACGGCAGAAGAACCCATTCCTTGCTTGAGACGCTTTGCAATGTAAGCTTGCCAGCTGCTGAATGCTTTATCTAAGGGCAGCGTTAACTTTTGCCCATAAAAATTACGCAGCAAAAGTACCGCTAACATGGCAAAAAACTTCATCAACAGCTCCTTATAAAAAACCTAAGAAAGAAGGGCTTGCAAGCTTTGTTTATAGCCCGACCAGTTAAAAGCACGACCTGGATCAGTTTTTCTTCCCGGCGCAATGGCATCATGACCACAAATTCGATCTTTATTCAATAATGGATAATGGTCTATTAATGCCTTAGTGACCAGAACTAACTGCTTATACTGTAATTGAGTGTAGGGCTGATTATCTGAACCTTCCAACTCTATTCCTATAGAAAAATCATTGCACTGGGTTCGTCCAGCAAAATTAGACACACCTGCATGCCAAGCTCGCTTATCAAAAGCCACAAACTGCACCAATTCACCTGTACGCTGAATTAATAAGTGTGCCGATACCTCTACACCCTCTAGGGTTTTAAAATAAGGGTGGTTATCCAGCGGCAAACAGCCAGTAAACAACTGCTCAATGGCATTACCACCATAGGTTAAGGGAGGTAATGCAATATTATGAATCACTAAAAGGCTTACTTCATCGCTGGGTCGTTCATTAAAAAAAGGCGAAGGACAAGGCCTTGCTTGGGTTAACCAATGATTTTCTATCTGCATCTAAGTTTACTCTACCCTTAACACTCAACAGCTTATGTCTCTATAATGCCTAATATTTAGTAATTAAGAAATCTGCGGAGCCAATATGCCTTTACCAGTTAAGCCGTTAATACCACCAAACCAAGAACACCTTTACCAAGAAGTGCAACAAGCGCTTGCAGAAGATATTGGCAGTGGCGACATTACAGCACAACTCATTCCTGCTGAACGCACCAGTCAAGCTAGGGTTATTACCCGTGAAGCTGGCGTGTTTAGTGGTGGGCCTTGGGTTAAAGAAGTGTTTCGACAAATTGATGCACGCGTATTTGTAGCCATGTTGGTTAAAGAAGGTGAAAGACTGGTTGCTGGTCAAACCTTATTCCGGCTTGAAGGGCCAGCCCGCGCACTTTTAACTGGTGAGCGTACAGCACTTAACTTTGTACAAACCTTATCAGCAACTGCTACCCGCTGCCGTGACTATGCCGACCTAGTAAGTCACACCCAAGTGCGCTTGTTAGATACCCGCAAAACCTTGCCTGGCTTACGTCTAGCACAAAAATACGCAGTAACCTGTGGCGGCTGTTTTAATCACCGCATGGGTTTATACGATGCATTTTTAATTAAAGAAAACCACATAGCTGCAGCAGGCAGTATAGCTAAAGCCGTTGCAGCAGCGAATAAACTAGCGCCGGGTAAATCAGTAGAAGTGGAAGTAGAAACGTTTGCTGAACTCGATGAGGCACTTGCCGCTGGGGCCGACTGGATAATGCTAGATGAGTTTTCACTTGAAGAAACACGCAAGGCCGTTATTCATACCCAAGGAAAAGCAAAACTTGAGGCCAGCGGTGGTATTAACAAGCGAACCCTAGTCGCCATGGCAGAAACAGGCGTGGACTATATTTCACTAGGCATCTTAACCAAAGATATTCAAAGCCTAGACCTTTCCATGCGCATTACCAATTAATAAAAAAACACGGTTTAACAACCCTTGAGCGTTAAACCGTGTTTTTACTAAAAGCTAGTTCTGGTAAATAAAGTTAGTAAACAAAACTTCTTCAATTAGTGGCACACCCACCTCACGAGTAAAAGCTTCATGCAAACCTTGCAGCAACTGTTGGCGTATCCGCTCTTGCCCTGCAGAAGTCACCACATTATTTTCATTTTGTCGCGATAAAATAAGCACTATAGTATTGCGTACTAACGCTAGCTGCTGCTCAACAATTTGCTGAGCCTCCAACCCCTCAACCATAAGGGTAATATCTGCTTTCACATACTTTAAACGACCAGGGCCGCCATAGTTAGTAACAAAGGCAGGTTGTAAAGGAACATAAAGTGTATTGGACAAACTTACTTCATCTTCTGCCACCACCCCAGAAGGCGCAGCAAACAACCCTAGAGCCAACACAACCAACAAGGCACTAAAACGCATAATTTACTCCCTGAAATACTAATCTTATATAGCCGTTGTAAGCTTAGCGGCAAAACACTCACAAGACTAACTTAAACCTAAAACAAAAACTGTATAAAAGCTGTAAAGCTATTAATCTAAACCAATACCCAAATTACTAAAACCCTGATTGTACGCTAATTCACGTAACTGACGAATTAGCACCGGATGGGGCAAGTTAGCCGAAGTTACCTGAGCTAACAACGCATCTTGAAAAGCATTTTCATCATCCATTAAAGGTTGAACCCTTAACCAAGCACTTTCTTGTTCTTCATCAAAGGTTTCAGGTAATTGCTTTATTAAAAACTGACGAACAGTAGAACGCGATAATTTACTGGCCCGAATGGTATTCTCTTCATCTGGCTGCAAGGCTTGCTCAATAGCCAGCTCAACAGCCATTGCCGCATCTAAAGCAGGGTAAACGCCATAAATCTCATAGGCATCAGGGTCTGGTTGTAGCTCAGCCAGTTTTTCTTGTTGTACAGCCCAATTAACCTTTGCTTCTTTAGATAACTGGCTTTCCCACAACAAACCTAAAAGTTTATTTAAAGCACCGGCATCACCAAAATCGACTGCTTCACAAAACAACTGATAATTAAGTGCACTACGTTGTGCCAAAGCAGTTATAAAAACCCATTGTTGCCAAGGGCTTAAGCTTCGTAAACGCTGATTAAAAGACAAGGGTTTAGTTGCGGTCATTGTTAAGCTTCCCAGTTTTCAGCACGATGTTTAGCCTGCAAAGCAACATAGTTAGCTGCAGAATAACTAAAAAATGCCCGCTCTTTTTCAGTTAATTCACGCATTTTACGTGCTGGGTTACCGGCATAAACATAACCGCTACACAGTGTTTTACCTGGTGCTACTAGCGCACCCGCCGCTATGATTACTTCATCCTCTACGGTAACACCGTCCATCACTAGTGCACCCATACCCACCAAAATGCGGTTACCTAAAGTACAACCATGCAAAATAGCCTTATGCCCTATCGTTACTTCATCACCAATAGTGAGCGGAAAACCATCCGGGTTAAAGTCACTGGCATGAGTAATGTGCAACACCGCGCCATCCTGCACACTGGTTGCTTTGCCTATACGAATAGAATGCATATCCCCACGCACAACTGCCATAGGCCAAACTGAAGCACCTTCGCCTAGTTCAACATCACCCATCACCACAGCGGTAGGATCAACAAATACATTTTTGCCTAATTTAGGTGTAATACCCTGATAACTTCTTATGGTCATTAAAACTTCCAGAATTTGGTTTAAGTTAAAAAGCTTAGTTTACCTTAGTTAATGGCCAGCGTAGGGTAAAATGATTTATTCAAAACCATCGGTACTATCCGTGTAATCCGTGTAATCCGTGGCTAAGAAAAGCCCTGAGTTGAAACTTGCCTGCTTTGCCCTCACCTTCTACTAATAACCAGTCGTTTTTTATGGAGCTTTTCATGACTAGCAGTAACCCTTTACTGAAGATCACCGATTTACCACCTTTTGATAAAATTCTGCCTAAACACGTTGTTCCAGCGTTAGAGCAACTTTTGGCAGAAAACCGCTCCACTGTGGAAACCACCTTA
The DNA here is from genome assembly GCF_000422325.1 of Marinospirillum minutulum DSM 6287. GTDB lineage: Bacteria > Pseudomonadota > Gammaproteobacteria > Pseudomonadales > Halomonadaceae > Marinospirillum > Marinospirillum minutulum. The sequence goes on along the minus strand of NZ_KE383818.1, from coordinate 215,765 downwards.
AAAGCAGTCGAAGCCTCTGACAACCCAACTTGGCAACAACTCATTACCCCCTTAGAGGAAGCGGCCGACCGCCTAGCTAGAAGCTGGTCACCCGTAAGCCATTTAAACAGCGTTAAAAACAACCCAGAGCTACGTGAAGCCTACCAAGCCTGCTTGCCCAAACTTGCAGAATATTCCACCTGGTTTAACCAAAACCCAGATTTATTCAAAGCCTATCAAGCCTTGGCTAACAACCCCAAAGCACAACTCAACCTCGCACAACAAAAGATGCTAAGCAACGCCCTTAGAGATTTTCGCCTAAGTGGTGTAGACCTACCCGAAGCAAAAAAACAACGCTTTGCCCAAATTCAGCAGCGCCTATCCGAACTAAGCAATAACTTTTCTAACAATTTATTAGATGCCACCCAAGCCTGGACTAAGCTAGTTACTGATGAAAGTCAGCTTAGCGGCCTTCCAGAAAGTGCCAAAGAATCGGCAGCCGCAGCAGCCAAAGAAAAAAATCAGCAAGGTTGGTTATTCACCCTCGACTTCCCCAGTTTTCAACCTGTTATGACCTATGCCGACAACCGTGAACTGCGCCAAGAAGTGTATACCGCCTTTGTAACCCGCGCTTCCGATCAAGCACCTGCTGGTCAAAAATCGAGCGCCAGCCAGTGGGATAACGCGCCTTTAATGGAAGAAATTCTGGCATTAAAAGAAGAGAAAGCACAACTACTAGGTTTTGAATCCTACGCCCACCTTTCTGTTGAAAAGAAAATGGCGCGTAGCCCAGAAGAGGTGATGGAATTCTTACAAAACCTAGCGGCTAAATCTTACCCCCAAGCCAAGCAGGAATTTGCTGAACTAAAAGAATTTGCCCAACAGCTAGGTGTGGATAACTTAGAACCTTGGGATGTAGGTTATTACTCAGAAAAGCTTCGCCTAGAACGCTACGCCCTTAGCCAAGAAGAACTCCGCCCTTGGTTTCCTGCTGAAAAAGTTATTCAAGGCCTATTTAAAGTGGCAGGTCAGCTATTTAATGTTGAGTTTAAAAAAGATACTCAAGTAAGCACTTGGCATAAAGATGCCCACTACTACCAAGTGCTGCGTAAAGGTGAACAAATAGCTGGATTTTATTTAGACTTATACGCCCGCGAAGGCAAGCGTGGTGGCGCTTGGATGGATGTCTGCCGTGATCGCCGCCGCACCACTGAAGGTAAAATTCAGTTACCCGTTGCCTATTTAACTTGCAACTTTACCCCCCCCGTTGGCGAACAACCCAGCCTACTAACGCATAACGAAGTGACCACCCTCTTTCACGAGTTTGGTCATGGCTTACATCACCTGCTTACTCAGGTTGAAGTCGCCGATGTTGCAGGTATTAACGGTGTGGCTTGGGATGCGGTAGAGCTACCCAGCCAGTTTATGGAAAACTTCTGCTGGGAAAAAGAAGGCCTAGACCTAATGACCGCCCACGTAGAAACAGGCGAACCCCTACCCCAAGCCATGTTTGATAAAATGCTGGCTGCCAAAAATTTCCAGTCAGCCATGCAAATGGTGCGCCAGCTAGAATTTTCTATATTCGATTTCCGCCTGCACCTAGAACTAAAACAACACAAAGCGGCAGCCATTCAAGCCCTGCTTAATGAAGTACGCCAAGCGGTAAGTGTTGTGCCCACAGCAGCTTTCAACCGCTTTCAAAACGGTTTTGCACACATTTTTGCTGGTGGTTATGCTGCTGGTTATTACAGCTACAAATGGGCTGAAGTATTATCTGCCGATGCGTTTAGTGCTTTTGAAGAAGAAGGCACTTTTAACCCGCAAACGGGTCTACGCTTCTGCCAAAGTATTTTAGAAAAAGGCGGCTCACAAGACGCTATGGAACTTTTTATAAACTTTCGTGGCAGAGAACCTAAGATAGATGCCCTACTCAGACACTCAGGAATTTAAACCATGCAATTTACTAACTTTATGGAAAAGTACCCTACTCACCATGTAGATATTTTAAAAAGCGACACTCCATTTGCTAGTGTGGATGACTTTATGCAGTTTTTTAGTGAAAAAGTGGAAAACAACCCTTTAGCACAAAAAATTGCCGAGTTTGATCATTACGCCCACACCAGTTCTCTGCCAGAAGGTGAAATAGCACCCAATATAAAAGCAGCTAAACAGCTTATTTTTTGCTTTGGTATTAAGCTACCTAACCCACTAGCCATGGCACCCCGCCCACGTTCTATTAGCATTTGCGAACTAGAAGACCGTTTTACTATCGCCTTTATGGAAGCACCCAACCCAGCCATGCATAAAACCATGTTGGAATGGGTAGCAGAGCTAAAAAACTAGGCATGAATACCTGCCTAATAAAAGAAAAAGGGTTGGGTAAAACCCTTTTTCAAATGACCTGGCCAATGCTCTTTGGCGTATTGGCCTTAATGAGTTACCAACTAGTCGATGCTGCTTGGATTGCCATTTTAGGAGTCGATCCACTGGCAGCCTTGGCTTTCACCTTGCCGGTACAGCAAATTCTTATTGGCTTACAAATAGGTTTAGGCATAGCCACCACTGCTATTATTTCTCGCACCCTTGGCGCAAATAATCATCAGCGAGCTAAACAACAAGGTGGGTTAATTCTACTTATTGGCACAAGTTTGTTAGCGCTACTAAGCCTAATTATTTGGTTAAGCAGACACCTTATTTTAAATTTTTTAGGTGCCGATGCTAGCCTGCTACCCATGATAGAAAGCTACTGGGTACCTTGGTTACTGAGCGCTTGGTTAGGCGCTGTTATTTACCTAGGCTACAGCCAACACCGTGCCAATGGCGATACCCGCTTTACTGGTTTAATGATGGTGTTGGTAAGCTGCCTTAACCTAATTTTAGATCCACTCTTCATTTTCACCTTTGGCTGGGGCTTAAATGGCGCAGCTTGGGCAACCGTGGCAGCTTTTACACTGGGTGGAATATTTACCTTTCCACGCCTATGGAAAAGAAACCTCATTAGCTTAAATTTTACCCAGCTTAATCGCTTAGCCGAAATACGCGGCCTATTTGCTATGGCAGGTCCAGCAGCCCTTAGCCAACTGATGCCAGCCGTTGCTGCACTTTTAGCTACGGGGCTAGTGGCAAGTTTTGGTGTTGCTGCAGTGGCAGCTTGGGGTTTAGGTGCGCGTTTAGAAATGTTCTCTCTAGTAATAGTGCTGGCACTCACCATGTCTTTACCGCCCTTACTAGGTCGCTTTGCGGGTGCTAAAGATTGGCAAGCCATAGAAGAGTTAATTCGTTTAGCGGTGCGTTTTATTATTGTTTGGCAACTAGCCATAGCCGTTATTTGGTTAGCCCTAAGCAAACCTTTAACTCAGCTACTCACTAAAGACATTGAAGTTTCTACCCTAGTGATGGATTACCTGCTAAAACTACCCTTTAGCTATTCAGGGCTAGGGGTTTGCATTCTTATGGTTTCCGCCAGCAATGCGTTAGGCTTACCCGTAAGAGCGTTAATTATTTCTATTTTGCGTCTATTTGTTTGCTACCTACCCTTTTTGTGGGCAGGCGCTTATTTAGGCGGCATCAACAGTTTATTTACCGGCGCTTTGGTAGGGAATTTATTGGCCGGCATTTTAGCTTGGCAAATGTATCAACAAGGGCTTAAACACCTGCGCTTGCAAAAGCCTGCTTAACTTCTTCAGCAATCATTCTTATGCCTGCGGCTACCTGCTCATCGTCTTGAGAATAGGTCACTCTCAGGCATTCATGGCGGTGTGGCCAGTCGCCCTTATCTTCCATACCCGGAAAAAAGTAATGCCCAGAAACCACCAGCACACCGCGTGCTTTTAAGCGTAAGTAAAGCTCATAGCTAGAAATGGGTAAATCAGGAAACCACAACCATAAAAACATAGCGCCTTCTGGCTGGTGCACATACCAAGGGCAGTCTTCTGCTAAAGCTTCGTTTAATACTGCAACGGCCTTGTGCATTTTAGCTTCGTACCAAGGGCGTACTTCTTCACGGCTTAAACTTAAAATTTCACCACTTCTAACTAGTGGCTCTACCAGTTGTGGGCCAAAGCTGCCCGTAGCTAAGTTAATAATGGCATTAGCGCCACTTAAAGCACGAATAATTTCAGCCTTAGCAATAACAATGCCCGTGCGCACCGCTGGCAAGCCTAATTTAGAAAGGCTTAAACACAAAACCACCTGCTCATCCCAAAAAGGCGTTACTTGGGTATAAATTAATTCAGGAAAAGGGCTGCCATAAGCTCCGTCTAAAATTAATGGAATATCCCACTCACCAGCTAACTTATGCAGTTTTTTTACTTCCTTGTCTGTTAGTACATTACCTGTGGGGTTGGTTGGGCGAGAAACACAAATAGCCCCTACCTGCTCGTCTAGTTCTAGCTTTTCAAAATCGACTCGGTATTTAAATGTGTGGTTGCCCAAGTCTTCAATAACTGGCTTAACACTACGAAAAGTATCAGGTCCTAAACCAGCATCGGCATAACCTAAATATTCAGGCGCTAGGGGTAACAAAATTTGTTTTTTGCCACCTGCTTGTAAAGGCCCAGCAAACAAATTAAACAACATAAAAAAGGCCGCTTGGCTGCCATTGGTTAAAGCAATGTTTTCTGGTGTTAAGCCCCAATCATAGGTTGCATTAAGTAAATCGACCAAAGCTTTAATAAAAGTTGCTTCACCCTGAGGCGCATCATACATACCAACCAAGCGTTGAAAAGCAGCAGGGTCGTTTGCAATGCTTAATAGCTCTTCACGCAAGCGTTCCTGCACAGGCGCTAAATGGCCTGGGTTACCACCACCCATCATAATCATAGGCTCATCGCCTGCCAGCGCCTTACCTAAATCATCCATTAGGCTGTTAATACCCGCTTGTTCAGAAAACTTATGTGCAAATTTTGTCATTTTAAACTCTCTAAACCTAAACCCTTAGACAATCACAAAATGTCAGCCTAAAGACTGACCTACAAAACCTAAAAAACTCGCCAGCCTAAAGACTGACCTACAAATCAACCACCTGTAGGTTGGGCTTTAGCCCAACAAAACTGGCTTTAACCTAAGCCTTCAATAAAGCTTTTGGCTTGTTTCAAGGTCATTACTTCGGTGGTTTCAGTTTCTATATCATGCAGTATTACTAGCTCACCTTTACTTAACTGCTTTTTTAAGTCTTCAGTCCAGTTAGCTAGGCCTTCTTCTGTGGTGGTGTCGTAACCTTGGCGGGTTACAAAAACTTCCAACAAAGCGTTTAGTGTTTCGGCTTCTAATAAAGAAAAAGGAATTTCCACAAAACGATGATAAGTCACTGAATCCATAATTTACTCTAAAGTCGTTATTTACCAACGGTAAGCACTAAAGGTTTGCACTTCATCTAAACTCGCCGCCCCCCTAGCCAACATAATTAACCGATCAAAACCTAAAGCAATGCCACTGCAATCAGGCAAGCCCTTTTCTAAGGCTGCCACCAACTTAGCATCAGCGGTTACTTGGGGTTTACCCAAGGCAAGGCGCTGGGCATTGTCTGCGGCAAAGCGAGCGGCTTGCTCACTGGCAGAGGTGAGTTCTTGGTAAGCATTGGCTAACTCTAAGCCGTTAACATACAGTTCAAAACGACTAGCCACTGGGTTGCCATAAGCATCTGGGTGAATTTGGGCTAAGGCGGCTTGGTTAGCTGGAAATTCATAAAGAATAACCCGATTTAGGGCTTTTAAGGCGGGTTCTAATACATGGCTAACCAGTAAATCTAAACAAGCATCCCTATCTAGCTGTTCAGCTGCTATAGCTGAAACCGCTACGCAGGTTTGGCGTAATTCAGCCAAACTAGCAGTAAAAGGATTTAAACCAACATAATCTATAAAAGCTTGGCGGTAAGTCATACGCTGGTAACTAGCTGCACCTAACAAGGCATCAACCAAAGCACAGCATTCAGCTTCTAGTTCAGTTAAATTCCAACCAGGACGGTACCATTCCAGCATTAAAAATTCAGGGTTGTGCCTTTGGCTAAGCTCCCCATTACGAAAGCAGGAGCCTAGCTGATAAATTGGCCCACTGCCTTCAGCCAGCAAGCGCTTCATATAAAACTCAGGTGACGTTTGCAGGTATAACTGCTGGGGCAAGACTGAACCACCCTCTAACTGGGTAATAAAAGAATCAAGCAGCGGATCTGTCGAACCGGCAGGTGCAAGCACAGGGGTATTAACTTCTAATACACCTCGGCTATTAAAAAAATGCCGAGTTGCAGCTAGCAGCTCGGCACGTTTTGTTAATTTTGCTAGTAGCACAGTTACTCCACCGCTAAGGTTAGGCGCGGCTAACGTACTCACCCGTGCGAGTATCTATTTTTAGCAAGTCGCCTTCATTAACAAATAAAGGCACACGCACAACCGCACCCGTGGGTAGCGTTGCAGGCTTAGAACCACCCTGAGCCGTATCACCTTTAAGGCCTGGGTCGGTTTCAGTTACCGGTAAAACAATAAAATTAGGTGCGGTAACACTAATAGGTGCACCGTTATAGAGAGTAACAAGGTAAACTTCCTGCTCTTTAAGCCACTTGCTCGTTTCACCTAAAGCTTTGGCATCAGCACCTATTTGTTCAAAAGAGCCATCGGTTTTCATAAAGTGCCAGAACTCACCATCGGTGTAGAGATACTCCATATCGGTATCCATAACATCGGCGGCTTCTACACTTTCACCCGATTTAAATGTTTTTTCACCTACTCGTCCAGAATTTAGGTTACGGTACTTAACACGCGTAAATGCCTGACCTTTACCTGGCTTGATATGCTCAACATCAATCATTGAGCAGGGGTCTGCATCCAGCATAAACTTGAGGCCACCCTTAAATTCGTTAGTTGCGTAATTCGCCATAAAATAAGATCTCTAGAATTAATTGATATAGAACAGACATTAGAAACGGTCACTTATGATACCCAAAACCAGCGAAACTCACCACTGGAGCGACGAACTAAAACGCGCACTTGTCGATCCTTTAAGCCTGTGCCAGCAGCTTAATATTAATCCGCAACAGCTACCAGGCGGTATAGAAGGCTTAAAAAAAGGGCAACAACTCTTCAAAACACTAGTGCCCCAACCCTTTATTAAACTCATGCAGCAGGGCAACCCACGAGACCCTTTGCTACTGCAAGTGCTACCCCTAGGGGCTGAAAACCAAGCTGTAACGGGCTTTGTTACCGACCCTTTGCAAGAAAGCAAATACAACCCCCTACCCGGATTAATCCATAAATACACCTCTAGGGTACTACTCACCACCAGTGGTGCTTGCGCTGTTAACTGCCGTTATTGTTTTCGCCGTCACTTTCCCTATGCCCAAAACAGCCTTAGCTCTAGCGGTAGCCAAGCCATTTTAGATTATTTACAAAAGCACCCTAAAGTAAATGAAGTCATCTTTTCTGGTGGCGACCCTTTAGCCACACCCGATACACGCCTAGCAACCCTAGTTAAGCAACTAGAAAGCTTACCGCAACTAAAGCGTTTACGTATTCATACCCGTTTGCCCGTAGTTATTCCCTCACGCATTAATACAGAATTTTTAAACTGGGTAACCAAAACCCGATTAACCCTAGTTATGGTGTTACACATTAATCACCCGCAAGAAATCGGAGCTGAATTAATTCAAGCCCTTGGCAGGTTAAAAAGTGCAGGGGTTAGGTTACTTAACCAAAGTGTGCTTTTAGCAGGCATAAATGACCAAGCCAGTATTTTAGCAGAGCTATCAGAAGCCCTATTTACCCAAGGTGTAATGCCCTATTATTTACACACTTTTGACCCTGTAGCCGGAGCAGCCCACTTTGCAATAGATGACAAACAAGCGCGGCAGATTTATGCTGAACTACTAGCAGAACTACCCGGCTTTTTAGTACCCAAACTTGTAAGGGAATACCCAAACCAGCCTGCTAAAACCCCCCTAGGGTGGTAATAACTTGGTAAACCGGCTGGCACTTAATTAGGAGCAAACACCCATGAGCCTGTTACTTTTTAATCTTCCTGAACTTAACCGTGATCAACTTAGCTTTTGTGAATTGCGCTTAGATGCTGTGGAGAACTGGCTCAAAAAACTGCCCTTAGCTCACTCAGAAGCTAGCTGCCAACAACTAACCCAGTTTTTAGAAGAATTTAACCAGCTAAACTTTCTACCCCTGCGCCGTTTAGAATGGTTAAACCTTATTCAGCCGCGAGTAAAACAAATTACCCAAAGCCTAGATACCGGCAGCCACTTACAGCAAGAAGGTGATTTAGCCCAGAAGCTACAACACCAACTAGCCCAAGGTTATAAACGGGTAGTGAATGATCTGTTAAAACTAAGAGAACAACTAGCCCCACCCCTTTTAGCTCGCAGCCTATTACAAGCCCTATTCAGCGCTCTACTAGAAAGCGGTGCCCTAATTCTTAGGTCTTGCTTATTAAGCGTTAGTGCACCAGCCAATAGTTGGGCAGAGCTTAATTTGCTTTATCACCTAGCCTGCCAAAGCCGTTTACAACAGAAAGACCGGCAAACAACCAGCCCAAAAAACTGTGAACAAGCTTATTTTCAGGTGGTTTTACTAGCGCTTATTCAAGCAGAAACCCTACGCAGCGATGAAATTACGTTAATTTACCCACTACTAGGGCAATGGGCACAGCTACTTAACCGCCTAGCAGAAGACCACCCTAACCAACTCTTTGTTATAAGTGCAGCTAACCAGTTTGTACCCAAACGAACCAACCCCAAAAACAAACCAACAGAAGAACCAACCAGTGCAGCTTCAAAAGCCAGAGGTTTAAGTTTAGACACACGCATTTTAACCGAAACACTGAATGCCAGCTTAGCGCACACCAGCTTAAGCAAGCGCCTTACCCAACACCTAGCCACCAGTTTAGGTGAAGTACACACCCGCATAACTCCCCGTGTGGATACTAACGACCCCATAGAACTGGTACTAGGTTTACGTAGCGTGCACTTTCATATGAACAACAAGCGCCCACTAGAAAGCCTAGTGGCAGGCAGCAACCTCAATAAGCAAATAAAAGACAACCCCTTTTTGTCGACAACCCAAGACGACCCTTGGGACGCAGCTTTTGATGCAGGTGAAAACACCAGCAATGGCTATATGCAAGCAGTAGAAATAGAAACCAACCTAAGCACATCCTTAGATGAAGAACTAAACAAACGCCACCCTATTTATTCATTAGAACAGGTAAACGCCAGTGCAACGGGTTATTGTATTTTTTGGCAGGGCGAAGAAGTACCCCTATTAAAAACCGGCGAGCTAGTGGCTTTTAGAGAACAGCCCAGCGACCCTTGGCAAGCGGGTTTAATTCGTTGGGTAAAAGATGCAAACCAAGGGTTGCAAATGGGCATAGAGCGCCTAGGCGGTAGAATGCAGCCCTGTGCGGTTAAACCCATTATAAAAATAGGTGAACCAAGAGACTTTATGCCCGGTTTTTTAATTCCAGAACTGCAAGTGCTTGGCATTCCTGCTGGTTTAATAACGCCCCTCTTACCCTTTCGTGAAGGGCAAAAAGTTGAAATTAGCTATAGCCAAGGCGTAGAAAAAGCCAAATTGGTTAAGCTAATTAGCAGCCCAGGGGCATTTAATCACTTCGAACTAGAGTCACTCGGCACAAGGGGTTTAAGCCTGCACTAAAATAATGCCCGCTTCACTTTTCACCTTAAAGGTTTCTATATCGCTATAAGCAGGTGGAGTAAGCACCTTGCCACTACGCAAGCAAAAGCGCGAGCCGTGGCGTGGGCAAATTAATAAGCCAGCTTCAATGCAGCCACCTTCAAAACCCCGACCATCGTGAGAGCAAGCATTAACCACCGCTAAAAGATCGCCTTCGGCACGGGCAACCAGCACTTCATCGCCATCATCGTTTTCAACAACAACAAACGTACCCTCGGCTAGTTCCTCTTCTTTACACACCGCTATCCACTGCATTTATTATTCCCCCCGCTTATTTTCAGAATAAGCTTTAGCTATTACTTAACTGTCATCTAACAGCAACAAAATACAATTACGCTTAAGTTAGTATAATCCACTAATTCAAGGTCGGTCTTTAGGCCGACCTATTTAACCCAAACTCTAGCGTAAATACTAAGCAAACTTATACTTATGCCATAAATATTACTGATAACAGGAGGAAAGTCTTAGTAATCATCCAACAAGGGGTTGCATTATTCTTAAATAGTAACTATTGTTATCTGGCGAAAGATTTTTGGACTAACCATTCTAAAAGACTTAGAAATCTTAAACGAAGGTTAGAACAATTTGTACTGGATTAATCCATTTTAAATAGGAAGTAAAAATGAAAAAGACGTTAATTGCTGCATCTATCGCTGCCCTTGCAGCAACCTCTGCTAACGCTGCAGTAAAAATTTACGAATCTGAAACAGGTTCACTTTCTAGCTACGGTAAAGTACAGCTAGAACTGGAGAACCGCGATGGTGAAAACACCATTCAGAACCAAGGCTCGCGTTTAGGTTTTTCTGGTGATACACAGCTAGATAACGGCATGACCGCTTTCACTAACTTTGAATTCCGCTTCCAGCCTGGCGTTAAAAACAACGTTTCTACTGGTGGAGCTGCTGGTAGCGACTGGACTGTACGTAACTCTTACTTAGGTGTTAAGGGTGACTTTGGTTCGATTAAAGCCGGTAACTTTGATTCAATTACCTACACCATGGTGACTTCACAAGCTGACATCATGGAAAACGCAGGCTACCGTTCACTTGATAGCGGTGATGTAAACGCTCATGGTACTGCCATTGCTTACGAAACCAATGATATTTCTGGCTTCAAGTTTGGTTTAGGTATTAAGCACTATGCTTCTAATAAATCAAACTATGCTGGCGCAGGCGCTCCTTTAGATTCAGCTAGTGGTGATGAAGAATGGAATATCCAACTAGGTGCCACCTACCAGCTAAATGATGAACTAAGCTTTGGTCTAGCTGTAGACCAAAATAACGAAGATGGTAGAGCAGCTGGCAATGGTAAAGACCCTATCATTGCTGCTAGCGCAATGTATGCTACTGATCTTTTTGGTGCAGGTGTAGTTGTAGAAAGCAATGATGACGCAATGGTTGCTAACCTAACTGGCTCTGTAAACTACGGTGCAGGTGATGTTTACGCGCTAGTATCTTTTGTTGATGATGGCAACGAAACAGGTGTAGATTTTGGTCTAGGAGCTAACTACAAGCTAGCTAAAAACTTTGTAACCTACGGTGAAGTAGCTGTTGGTAACGATAAAGATGCGCTTACTTTAGGTGACCTATCTATTGTAACCTTGGGCGCTGCTTACAAGTGGTAAGCCCCACTAGTTAATTGGCTTAACGGCTAATAACTAAACAAAACCGACCTCAAGGGGTCGGTTTTTTTTATGCCCAAAATTAACCATCAAAAACTCCATACAAGGTCGGCCTACATTTTTGTTAAGCTAACTTGGTTAATCGCTGCATTTTTTTCTCCTCTTGGATTTGATCAACCAAGGTTTGAACTGAAGCTCGAGTGGTGGTGGCAGTTTAATCATCCAATCTAAGATATTAAAACTAGGTTTTTTTAGGGTTCAAGGTGTTGTGCAAGGAACATTTTCATAATTGCTTGCCTAGCGACCCCCAGTTTTTTTGCTTCTAAATCAAGTTGTTTTATCATCCAAATAGGTAAGTCTAAATCAACTTTTTTTTGTTCAATGTTTACTCTTTTTCCTTTGGAGGTATCTATGTAAGCACTAATGTCTTGGCCATCATCAAACATTTTATCTAGCTCTTCTGCTTTAATGGTTTTCATACAGGTTAACCTCTTCTTTTTTTGACCTTCTTACTGAAATCAGCCTTATTTTTTTATTACGGCAAGTAAAAATAGCTGAGTAGCTTTTATTTTGAATCTTGCCTATAGCAATAAACCTTTCTTCAGTAACGTAACTCAAGGGAAAAGTGACTAGGTGTTTATCTTTCCATAAGTCTTGTGCTTGCAAAAAGTCTAAACCGTGCTTTGCTTTGTTGGAGGCTGATTTTTTATTATCAAATTCAAATTTCATTGGTCTTACCCAGCTTTTATTTAAGTATAGGATAGCCTGTTTTATCTTTGTATGACAAAGAAGCTTTTTAAATTATTAGCCACAGATTACACGGCTGGGTAGGTTTGTAGGTTGCGGCTTTAGCCCAACTTGTCGGCCTGAAGGTCGACCTACATTTTTGTTAAGCTAACTTGGTTACTCACTGCGCAGTTGAATAACTTTCTCTAGTGGTAGGTTTAATACTTCGGCTATTTGCTCTTCGTTAAGTACACCGAGTGATAACAGTTGGCGAGCAGAAGCTAGTTTTAATAGCTCATTGTTTTTGATACGTTTAGTTTTAATTTGTGCCTAATTAACTGACTGTCTCTGGAAACCAGTGGGGTTCAATACTTGCTTGAAGTTGGTGCATTATTGGTGTAACAATGCACCATAAGTAACGCTAGGAGGACTAACACCATGGCTCGACAAAGTATTACATTCACCCCACCTAATGATGATTGGCTAAAAGTACAAGTTGAGAGTCAGGAGTACAGCAGTAAAAGTGAAGTAGTGAATGACCTTATTCGCAAAGCTCGGCATCAGCATGAAGAAGTTGAGGCGATACGTGCCAAGCTTATTCGTGCCGAAAAGAGTGGTTTTACTAAACTTACTCCTGAAATAATCCGCGAAAATGCAAAAAAGCACTTAAAAAGTAATGACTAAATATACTTTGGTCATCATTATGCTCTAGTAGGCATCAGTGCTTGCATCACGTGTTTGGGGTCATTTTTAAGTGCAGTTAGCAATGCCTTAGCAGGACCCGTTGGCTCGCGTCGCCCCTGCTCCCAGTTGCGCAGCGTAGCCACTTCAATCCCAATATGTCGGGCAAAAGCATCCTGAGTTAATCCAGTTGCTTTGCGAATACCCTTAACTTCAATAGCATCAATATAAAACTCACGAGAAGGCGCACGCTCACCTTTAATAATTTCATCCATCTGTTGTACGCTTTCCAGAAGTTCATCAAAAAATATACTCATGGTATTACCTCCACCGTTCAATAATTTGTTTCAGTGCCTTACATTCAGCAGGTGTCAGGTCATCTTTTTCATTCTTAGGATAAATCAGTAATAGCGCAATTTGTGCAGCTGTCACGAAATGATAATATATAACCCTTGAACCACCTCGTTTGCCTCGGCCACTAGAAGCCACTCTGATTTTGCGGATACCGCCTGTGCCTTCAATAATATCGCCTGCATCTGGCTGGAATGACAATTGCTGCTGAAACTCAGCATAGCTATCGTCATCCAGTAGTCCATTCAGGCGTTTGGTAAATATCGGGGTTTCAATAAATATCATAGGTAAATTATGCGCCAATGGCGTACTTACTGCAACAGTGTACAAACTTATAAAGATGGGTAGTTTAGGAGGTTGCGGCTTTAGCCCAACTTGTCGGCCTGAAGGGTCGACCTATGATATTAATTAATTGTCGCCCTAAAGGGACGGCCTACAGGGAAGGCCTAGGTTTTGTTAGCCACGGATTGCACGGATAAACACGGAGGTATGTTTTGCAAGTTGCCTCTTTAGGCTTCTTCTGCTGGCAATACCGCTATTTTTAGTCCTATAGCATTCATTACTTTATTGATAGTGGAGAAACGTGGGCTAGACTCCCCTGATAATGCTTTATATAAGCTTTCACGATTCAAGCCTGTTTTTTGTGCAATATCTGCCATGCTGCGTGCACGGGCAACAGTTCCCAGAGCTTGAATAAATGCGGCTGGGTCATCTTCATTAATTACAATGCTTAGGTATTCTGCAATTGCTTCTTCACTATCTAAGTAATCAGCCATATCAAAGCGTTTTAGTTCATTTAATTTAATCACAATGTGTCCTCTATCTGCTTCGCCAGCTCAATGGAAAGCTTAATGTCTTTCTTTTGGGAGGATTTATCGCCACCACCGAGCATGACAACAAGCGTATCGCCTCTTGGTAAATAATACCTACGCCAAATTGGACCAAAATGCTCTCGCATCTCACTTACATTTTCTCCAATAGGTTTAACATCACCAAGATTACCTTGTTCTGCTTTTTCTAAACGGCGTGCAAGGCGACGTTTAGTAGTTGGGTCTCTTAGGTTGTCTAGCCATTTAACAAAATTATCTGTTAGTAAAATTTGATACATAGTAAGTAACCTAAAAAGCTATATTTCGATTGTAGCCTTTAAGCTACTGGCTGTGAAGTGATTTTGAATTAGCCACGGATTACATGGATAAACACGGAGGTATGTTTTGTAGGTTGGGCTTTAGCCCAACTTGTCGGCCTGAAGGCCAACCTAGGGGGTCGACCTACATTTTTTTGTTAAGTAAGCTTCGTTACTCACTAGCTAGCTGGGTAACTTTCTCTAGTGGTAGGTTTAACACTTCAGCTATTTGCTCTTCGTTAAGTACACCGAGTGATAACAGTTGGCGAGCAGAAGCGAGTTTTTCTTGTAAAGCACGTTCTTCTGCTTCTTGACGGCCTTCTTGTCGGCCTTCCTGAAGCCCTTCTTGGCGTGCTAAACGTTCGAATGTATTAATATAAGGCATTTTCTTCTCCTCTTGGATTTGGTCTACCAAGGTTTTAAACTCTAACTCGAGTGGTGCGGGTAGTTTAATCATCCAATCTAAGATGTTAAATAATTCTACAACTTGTTCTTTGCTATAACCACGTTCAAAAAGCCTGCGGATTAAACCTACTTTACTGCTTAATAATAGCTCACTGTCTTTGACACGTTTGGCTTTAATTTGTGCCATAACCACATGAGCAAAAATATTGTCACTGGTTTCTAAGGCTTGCCAGTTGGCTTCCCAGTCAATTAGCTTGGCTATTGGGTAAGAAAATACTAGTTTAAGCCCCCAGTGGTGGAAGTTAAAGGTGTCTGGCAAGTAATTGCGGTTAGTGTCGGCTAATACTGCCAGGCTTAAAACTTTCATTTTGTGGCGGTCTTTAATACGTGACCAATAGGTTAGCATTCGTTCGGCAAATGCTTTTTCGGTGCTGCCTTGCACTTCAATGTGAATTAGCACCCATTCTTCGCTACCGTCTTTGGCATAAACCTTGATGAGTTGGTCGGCATAACGGCGGCCTACTTGGGCATCGGCGGTAATTTGTTGCAGTTCTTTATCTAAAAAGCTGTGCTCTTTAGTCCAGTCTATTTTGTCGTGAATGTCGGTAAATAATAGCTGTAGGAATTCTTTAAAATATTTTTGTAAAGCTACTTTCCAAGGGCTATCTTGGTCGGCTCTAGTTGCTGGTTGTTGGCTTGGGTTGTTGTCGTTCATTAAGGTTCCCTCCCAGTGTTTTGTGTTAGTTAAACTTAGCAGCTGGGTGGGGTTTTCGCTAGGTAAGAGGTAAGGGCAAAAGCTAAGCCACGGATTGGTACGGATAAATAGGGATTAAGACTCAAACATTATGATGCAGAGGGTTTTCTAAGGCTTTTTCTTAACAAGTGGTTTACTAACGAATGAAAATCTAAGTGTTCTTCAGCTGCTTTTTTCTTCAAGAAGAGAAAAATATCATTGTCTAAATTTAAAGTAGCTTCTACTTTATGAGGCTTGTAAAAACGTCCTCGAACAGCTTCAGAAAAATCATATTCATCTTCTAGCTCAAAGTCTTCTACACCAATATGCTGGTCAAGATTTTTCATACTGTTTCCTCTCTAACACTGTGGCTTTTCGTGCAGAAATAATTCTTATCACTTCTTCACCTTCTTCTGTAAAAAACAGGTTGGCCACAACTAAGAGCTTTTGGTTCACTGTATTACCTATCGTAATCCAACGCTCTTCAAAATAACTATAACGGTAATCAAGCAATGCAAGATGCAAGGGGTCATCAAAAACTTCTACAGCTTGCTTAAAGCTAACACCGTGCTTCTCAATGTTTATTTTGTTTTTTTGTTCATCCCATTCAAATCTCATTAGCCTTACCCAGCTTTTATTTAAGTATAGGATAGCCTGTTTTATCTTTGGTTGACAAAGAAGCATTTTAAATTGTTAGCCGCGGATTATACGATGGGTGGTTTGTAGGTTGGGCTTTAGCCCAACTTGTCTCCCTGAAGGGTCGACCTACATTTTTTTGTTAAGTAAGCTTCGTTACTCACTAGCTAACTGGGTAACTTTCTCTAGTGGTAGGTTTAATACTTCAGCTATTTGCTCTTCGTTAAGTACACCGAGTGATAACAGTTGGCGAGCAGAAGTGAGCTTTTCTTGTAAAGCACGTTCTTCTGCTTCTTGACGGCCTTCTTGACGGCCTTCTTGAAGTCCTTCTTGTCGGCCATGTTGAATTGCTAAGCGGTCGAATGTATTAATGTAAGGCATTTTCTTCTCCTCTTGGATTTGGTCTACCAAGGTTTTAAACTCTAACTCGAGTGGTGCTGGCAGTTTTATCATCCAATCTAAGATGTTAAATAATTCTACAACTTGTTCTTTGCTATAACCACGTTCAAAAAGGCTGCGGATTAAACCTACTTTACTGCTTAATAATAGCTCACTGTCTTTGACACGTTTGGCTTTAATTTGTGCCATGACCACATGGGAAAAAATATTGTCACTGGTTTCTAGGGCTTGCCAGTTGGCTTCCCAGTCAATTAGCTTGGCTATTGGGTATGAAAATACTAGTTTAAGCCCCCAGTGGTGGAAGTTAAAGGTGTCTGGCAAGTAATTGCGGTTAGTGTCGGCTAATACTGCCAGGCTTAAAACTTTCATTTTGTGGCGGTCTTTAATGCGTGACCAATAAGTGTGCATTCGTTCCGCAAATGCTTTTTCGCTGCTGCCTTGCACTTCAATGTGAATTAGCACCCATTCTTCACTGCCGTCTTTGGCATAAACTTTGATGAGTTGGTCAGCATAACGGCGGCCTACTTGGGCATCGGCGGTAATTTGTTGCAGTTCTTTATCTAAAAAGCTGTGTTCTTTAGTCCAGTCTATTTTGTCGTGAATGTCGGTAAATAGTAGCTGTAGGAATTCTTTAAAATATTTTTGTAAAGCTACTTTCCAAGGGCTGTCGTGGTCTGTTCTAGCTGCTGGTTGTTGGCTTGGGTTGTTATCGTTCATTAAGGTTCCCTCCCAGTGTTTTGTGTTAGTTAAACTTAGCAGCTGGGTGGGGTTTTCGCTAGGAAGGAGAAAAGCTAAGCCACGGATTGCACGGATAAACACGGAAGGGTTTTGTAGGTTGCGGCTTTAGGCCAACAAAAGTCAGCCTAAAAGCTGACCTAAAAAATCTACAAAGGTAGCCCGAAGCTAGGGTTTAGCATGTTAGATATTATCCTCTAGTAGGCATCAGTGCTTGTATCACGAGCTTGAGGTCAATTTTAAGTGCAGTTAACAGTGCCTTAGCTGGACCCGTTGGCTCGCGTCGCCCCTGCTCCCAGTTGCGCAGCGTAGCCACTTCAATCCCAATATGTCGGGCAAAAGCATCCTGAGTTAATCCAGTTGCTTTGCGAATACCCTTAACTTCAATAGCGTCAATATGAAACTCACGAGAAGGCGCACGCTCACCTTTAATAATTTCATCCATCTGTTGTACGCTCACCAGCATTTAATTTACTGATTATTTACCCTTCAATCAATTTCAATTCTTTGTCATGATTGTATCGCAAAAGATACGGTCTAACCAATCTAGCCGAATAAACAGAAGATGTTTGCTTGACCATAAATCCTGCTGCAAGCATAAAAAACATCCCAATCAATAAATAAAAAAACAAGCTATTTAGATCATATGAGTTAGTTATTACAGGCACTAAAACTAAGAATATTCCAAAGACAGCAAGAAGTATTCCGCCTAACAAATGAAAATAATAATAAAAATTATTAAATAATGAAATTTCAATGACAAGCTTTCCTTTTTTGTAGCTAATATGCGGAAGTGCTTTTATAAAACTCAAAAATGTTACTTCTTCATTGGTGCTAGCATGAGTATGAGCCTTAATGAGTTCTTCTCTCCCATACTTTCCAAGGCTTACTCCAAAGGCATCTTTAAAGTACTCCGTTTCCAACTTATCTTCAAAGCAGCACTTAGTCAGCCCCTTAACATGACCACCTTCCAGTGCTTCCTTTAATTTTTTAATCCTTACATTATCTATATTTATAATATAAAAAATAAAATAACTTAAATTGGATAAAATTATCATAACAACTACTCCAACCCCAATTAGAGGAACTTCAGCCTTCAAAATTAAATCGAGATTTTTAAACATAGGATATCCCTTTTGTATTTTAGTAATTAATTATATACAGCCTGGATCACACCCAAAAATACACGAAGAGTACTTACTTACTAGTAACAAACCATATTTTTTTGAGTATTTAATTTAAATAGACAGCAATATCTTCTTTACTTTCTAGGTAACCTGCTTTATCAAATACAGGCAAATCAACTTGATTAACCATAATCAACCTCAGCTACAATTAAATATACACTACCTAACAAATACCAACAAGTAGCTAGTTTTTATTAAACCCTAGCCCTAAGTTAGTTAGATATGAACTAGTGGATGCTTTGGTTTTCAAACTTATTTCATTAATTATACAGGTGGTGTGATGTCGCAAGAAAGCACAGGCTCTAACCACGGATTACACGGATAAACACGGAGGCATGTTTTGTAGGTTGCGGCTTTAGCCCAACTTGTCGGCCTGAAGGCCGACCTACAAATCTACAATTTTGGTGCAGCTAAATCTTAGCATCAGGGGCTTGTGGTTTTCAGGCTTCTGCTGCAAGGATGCAGCAGTTGAGCTTACAGGGCAGTTTTTTGCTCCTGCAAAAACTGCATTTCCGCCATCCTTGGCGGTCAGAAGTATTCACAGCGTCCTGAAAAACCAAGACCTGAGGCTTCGATATCTACAAAACCTTGTCGCCCTAAAGGGACGACCTACGGAATAGATAAGGGTCGGCCTACATTTGAAGCCATGGATTACACGGATAAATAGGGGTAGGGGGATTGTCGCCCTAAAAGACGGCCTACATTTGAAGCCACGGATTGCACGGATAGATAGGGGGGGTAATTGTCGGGCTAAAGCCCGACCTACAAGGGGTGATCTACAAAGGGTTGGTCTACATTTTAGGTGAAATAAAACCCCCGGCTTTTGCAAGTCGGGGGTTGTGTTTCTAAGGCTAGGCGAAAGCTACTAAAGCCCGACCTAAAAGACGGCCTACATTTGAAGCCACGGATTACACGGATAAATATAAAACCTTGTCGGGCTAAAGCCCGACCTACAAGGGGTGATCTACAAAGGGTTGGTCTACATTTTAGGTGAAATAAAACCCCCGGCTTTTGCAAGTCGGGGGTTGTGTTACTAACGCTAGGCGAAAGCTACCGGTTTAAACCAATACTTAGAAAGCGTATTTAGCTTGTAAACGGAAAGCCATATCACCATCTACCACACCTGCACCAGCAGCAGGGGAGACAACTGCAGCACCGCCACCAGTAGCAGTATCTCCACTTACCATTTGAACTTCTGCACCCCACTCTAGGCCAGACTGCATACGGTAAATAGCGTTTACCCAAACCTGGGTGTAATCTTTGTCTTTACCATCATCCATATAACTCTCAACAACTAGGTTAGTACGGACTTGATCAGTGATTTTAAACTGACCCGATACAGAAACTGCATTATATTTATCTGTATCAGAAGTTAACGCTGCTTTAACAGTCACCACGTCAGCGATGGGTACCGCAGCACTAGCTGTGAAACGGGCTTTACCTTCGGAAGCTTTTGGATCAGTTGCATCATTAACCTGGTATAGCTGAGCCGCAGCAAATAAACCTACTCCGCCAACCTTAGCTTTAAAGTTAGCAGTAAGGTCGGGCATAGGGCTAGCATTACCTGGATTACCAGCATTATCACCCTTTTCTTCAAACGCGACACCAACTGACATACCCTCACCTAGGCTAAAGTTCTTACCTAGCATGGCTCTACGAGACGCCCAAGAAGAAGTAATGGCATTACCGTTAGCATCTAGGGTTTCACCTAGGCCGTTAAGGTTAGCAAACATAGACCAAGTTTGACCTGCAACCCAACCGTCGTACATGATTACCGCATGACGTAAAGTGTTGTTAGCAATATTCTGCTCGTACATAAAAGTAATATCACCAGCAGAGGTTTTGCTAGTATGAGTTACATTTAGGCGCGAAGTACCTAAATCCATGCCGTAGTTAACTTCACCAGCATCTGGCATTTCCCAATAAGCTTGCGCCGCAACAAAACCGCCAATTTTTAGGGTTTGTTTTTCATCATCATAAACTGTTGCTGCATTAGCAGTAGAAGCGATCGCTAGGGCTAGGGGTAGTGCAAGGGTACCTGCAATTTTATGGCGCAATTTCATAGCGTTTTTACCTTTTATTTATTATTAAATCGAAAACTATAGTTTTAGGTTCAAGCTGCGGCTTTGGGTTATCCCTAACCGCTGAGATGCAGACTCTCATGCTTATTTATGCCTTGTCAATCACCTGCTAGGTTATTACTAGACTAAAGTATTAGCAGAAAAACCAGCTTGTTAAACTGCTTATAAAACTTGATTTATATCACCTACTTACCGCTAATTAACCTAGCTTAGCTGATTAATCTACAAAAGCTTGCTAACACAAAAACATACTATTCATATTTTATTATTACTGGTTATTATCACTAGGGTTTAACCCACAAACTCTGCGCCAACCTGCCTAACTGCATAAGCAACTTCTGTTGTTCGGCTAGTAGTTGTTTGCCTAGGTCTTCTGGTAAATTTTTTATGGCTAGCAGTTGCTGGTAGCCACTTAAAATTTCTATGGCTTGTTGCATTTGCTTTATTAGCTGTAGGTTTTCTTTGGCTTGGGGTTCTAGTGTGGCTAGCAGTAATTCCACTCTTACTAAAGAAGGGTAGCGGTCTAACCAAACTGTAACTTGCATGGGTTGTTGGGGTAAACCCAGCTTGGCTATGGCTTGTTGCAAAAGGTAGGCTGCTTTATTTTCTTCTGTGCAGGCTTGTAGGCTTTGGCTTGCAAACAGGCTTTCAGTAATTAGCAGGCTGGCTTGCCCTACCCAGTTTTTGTACCACAAGCGTCGGTATTCACTGCGCCTTAAAGCATAGTGCAAATTTAAAGAACGCCATTCAGCAGCCGGGCCGGTGAGTGTTAGCTTTTGCAGCGCTTTATCTTGCCAACAGCTTTTTACCCAGGGCAAAAAACTATGCAGCAATTTTTTAACCGCAGCGATAGCAGGCTGAAGCTGTGATTCAGAGCAGAGGCGCTGTGCCATTACCAATAGCGCGTGTAGGCGTAATAAAGCGCGGTGGGCTAAAAGCACTTCGTCTTCATTGGCATTAAAGGCCCAGTTTTCATGGGCTAGAACCCATTGATTCACTTCTTGGCTGGCTAGGTTTATTAAATCTGTAAAGCTAACGCTGGGCTTGTTTAACAGGGGCTGGGGTTGCTGCCTTGTAAAGTCTATGCCCTTTAACAACCTTAAACCCCTTTCTGCTTTGCTTAATACGCCTAAGTGCACCACTAGGTTTGCTGCTAACCGATTAGCCAGTTTAAATAGGCTGGCTGGGTTTCCCTGTTTTAATTCTAGCTCTAGTTCGCTTAGGGCATCATCGGCAACGGGCAGCCTGCCTTTTTTGCTGGGTAGGGTGACTTGCCCTAAATCTGCTGCTAGTTCTATTTCTGTGGGTGGTGTGCTGGTGGCATCTTTATAAACCCACGTTTGGCGAGTGAAGTTGGTGCTAAATTGTGGGGCTAGTTGGTTTTGCCATTCTGGGTTAATTAAGCCTTCTGGAAAAAGTTCTAATTTAAGCTGCCCTTCGGCTAGGGGCATTTCCCATTCGCCCCGCTCACTTAATGCACCTAAGCTAGTGCCGCTGGTTTTTAGGGTTTGCACCCAATCTTCGGCGTTAAATCTTAGGCGCAGGGCTGATTTTGCTTGGTTAAGGTGTAATTCAGGTGTATCAAAGTAGGTGTTCTCTAACCGCCTTACGCCTTGGGGTTCTGCTTTTAGCTGCTGCATTTGTGCTTCTAATAGCTTAAAGTCAGCCTGCCTAACGCGTAGTTTTAGTTCTATTTCTTTTGCCATAAGTCCCCCTTACCTCATATTTATGTTAAAAGACTGTGACATTAGACTAGGGCAACTTTTATAATGCCTGCCAATTGCATTCCGATTCCTTTTTTAAGGTACTACTTTTAAGGTACGCAAGTATGACAACTAACAATCCCCTTTCGATGCTTTTTGGACGCTCACCTTTTGGTCCATTACAAGAGCATATAGACAAAACCTATGCTGCTACAGAGCTACTTCAACCTTTTATGGTTGCGGTACTTGCTAATGATTGGGTAGAGGCCAAAGCAGTGCGTAAGCGTATCAGCAAATTAGAGCAAGAAGCCGATGACTTAAAGCGTGAAATTCGTTTGGGCTTGCCTAATAGTTTATTTATGCCGGTTTCGCGTAGTGATTTATTAGAACTGGTTGCCCAACAAGATAAAATTGCCAATAAGGCTAAAGACATTGCCGGTTTAATGCTGGGCCGTAAAATGCAAATTCCTGAATCTATGGCTGAGCCTATGTTGGGTTTTATTAACAGCGGTATTTTAGCGGTAGAACAAGCGCAGCGTACCATTAATGAAATAGACAAGTTGCTGGGTTCTGGTTTTGGCCGTCAGGTAACTGATTTGCTATCTAAGATGATTAAAACGCTAGATAAACTTGAGCAGGATACGGATGAACTGGAAATTCAAGTACGCGCTCAGTTGTTTAGACTAGAAAAAGAATGGCCACCTGTGGATGTTATTTTCCTTTATAAGGCAATTGACTGGGTGGGTGATTTAGCAGACCGCGCGCAACGTGTGGGTGGTCGTTTACAAATTATGATGGCTCGTTAACCCGGCTTTAAGGTTTTTTATGTCTATTATTCTTGAACACGGCAACAGCTTTTTACTTCTAGCCTGTTTGTTTGGTTTTTTTATGGCTTGGGGTATAGGTGCTAACGACGTAGCTAATGCTATGGGTACTTCGGTTGGCTCTAAAGCCATTACCATTAAACAAGCCATTATTATTGCCATTATTTTTGAGTTTGCAGGTGCTTGGCTGGCTGGTGGTGAGGTTACTTCCACCATTCGTAAAGGCATTGTTGATACCAGTAGCTTTGCAGATAGGCCTGAACTGTTAGTTTACGGCATGTTGGCTTCGTTATTAGCGGCGGGTATTTGGTTGCTTATTGCTAGTTATAAAGGTTGGCCGGTTTCTACTACCCATTCTATTGTGGGTGCGATAGTGGGTTTTGCTGCGGTTGGTATTTCTGTAGATGCGGTGTACTGGAGTGGTGTTGCCGGTATAGCCATGAGCTGGATTACTTCGCCTTTAATGGCGGGTACGCTGGGCTTTTTGCTGTTTAAAAGCTTGCAAAAACTTATTTTTGAAGCCAAAGACCCTTTTCTTGCGGCTAAAAAATACGTGCCTTTTTATACCTTTATTGTTGGTTTTATTGTTGCTTCGGTTACCTTCACCAAAGGCTTTAAGCACCTTGGCCTAGACATTAACAGCAGTGAAGCCATGCTTTATTCAGTGATTGCTGGCTTAGTTTTAGCTGCTTTAGGTGTTTATATGAAAAAGAGCATTAAGCGTGATGCCAATAATGGGCAGCTACAAATTCAAAACGTAGAAAAAGTTTTTGCTCTTTTAATGGTGTTTACTGCCTGTGCTATGGCTTTTGCGCATGGCTCTAACGATGTTGCCAACGCTATAGGCCCTGTAGCGGCCATTATTGGTGTTATTCAAGCCGGTGGTGAAGTGTTAGACAAGGTTAACACCCCTTCTTGGGTACTGCTGATTGGTGGTGGCGGTATAGTGGCGGGTTTGGTTATGTATGGTCACCGTGTTATTGCCACAGTGGGTACTAACATTACCGAGCTAACCCCTAGCCGTGGTTTTGCCGCAACCCTAGCAACTGCTACTACGGTAGTGGTGGCTTCTGGTATAGGTATGCCCATTTCTACCACTCACACCCTAGTGGGTGCTGTTTTAGGTGTTGGCTTGGCACGCGGTTTAGCGGCTATTAATATGCGGGTGGTGGGTAGTATTTTTGCATCTTGGTTAGTCACCCTGCCTGCTGGTGCTATTTTATCGGTCATTATCTTCTTTATATTGAAGGCTTCTTTTGGCTAAGCTCAACCCAGACCTGTTGGTTAATTGGTTTCGTAATGCGTCACCTTACATTAACGCCCACCGTGGGCGTACTTTTGTTATTCACCTAGATGGTGATGCCTTAAGTTCGGCTGGCCTGCGTGAACTGATTACCGACATTGCTTTATTAAATTCCTTGGGAGTGCGCCTTGTCATTACTTATGGGGCGCGTACTCAAGTGGGCGAAGAGCTGGGTATTCGTGGTTTAACCTGGCAAGAACACCAAGGGCGCTTACTGGTTGATAAACAACGCCTACCTGCGGTATTGGCTTGCGTAGGCAGCTTGCGTGCCGAGCTAGAAGCGCGGCTTTCTATGGGTTTAGCTAATTCACCCATGCATGGCGCAGGTTTAAGGGTGATGAGCGGTAATTTAATTACGGCTCGTCCCTTGGGTGTTAGAGCGGGCGTGGATATGCATTTTTGCGGTGAAGTACGCAAGGTGCAGGTTAGAAGCCTTGAGTCTTTATTAGATCAAGGCATGTTAGTGCTTCTCCCTCCTTTGGGCTATTCGCCTACGGGGGAAGCTTTTGATTTAGATGCCGAAGAGGTGGCAACCAAGGTTGCGACTCAACTGCAAGCCGATAAACTTATTCTCTTTGGTTCAGCAGAAGGGTTAAAAGATTCAGACGGGCACTTAATACGTGACCTCAGCCCTCAAGATGCTGAAGTCTTATTAGAAGGTTTAACCGACCAACCACTATTAAAAAGGCACTTGCAAGCGGCTTGTAATGCCAGTCGTAAGGGTGTGGCTAGAACGCACCTGCTTAGCTACAAGCGCAAGGGTGCTTTGCTGCATGAACTTTTTACCCGTGATGGTGATGGCACGCTGATTACTCAGCTAAGGTATGAAACCCTGCGTGGGGCTAAAATTGAAGATGTGGGTGGTTTGTTGGCCTTATTGCGCCCTTTAGAGGAGTCTGGCGTTTTAGTTAGACGTTCTCGTGAACTGCTAGAAGCTGAAATAGAGCGTTTTACTGTTATTGACTTAGATGGCAGTATAATCGCCTGCGCTGCCCTCTACCCCTACCCTGAAGTTCACCAAGCGGAATTAGCTTGTGTGGTGGTTCATCCTGAATACCGCCATAGCCAACGTGGCGACAGGCTATTAGAGAGCATTGAAAAGCAAGCCCGTGCGGCTGGCATTAACCAGCTTTTTGTACTAACAACCCATACCGCCCACTGGTTTTTAGAAAGAGGCTTTGCCCCAGCACAGGTAGAACAACTACCCGCAGCTCGCCAAGCACTTTATAACTGGCAGCGTAACTCACAGGTATTCTGCAAGGCGCTATAAACTGCAAGGCTAGATAAAATGAAACTGCTACGCCCCGCTAACCTTTCCCTAATGCAGCTAGTCTTATTAGGTTTTGCTGGGGTGGTTTTGCCTTTGGTGTTACTGGTGGTGCAGGCAACCAGCGCTTACCGTGAACTTTCTACCCAAGCTGGTTTAACAGCTCGAGAAGCCGTTGCCTTTACCCGCCGCTCTCAGTCATTACAAACCCTTGCCTTAGATATGGAACGCCTTAGCCGCCAATACCTGGTTGTTGAAGACCCTACCCTGCTAGAGCTACTGACTAGCCAACTCAGCAGCTTTGAACAGCTAGTAAAACAGCCTTACCTACTCTTTCCTGTTACTTCTGCACAAGAATCGCTTGAAGCCTTGTTAAATGAACAACCTGAAGTTTTTTCTGGCTTTGCGTATTTTTCTCAGCTAGTCGATTTAACCGATAGCCTAACCAGCCAAACACAACAAAGCGTAGATAAACGTTTACAAGCCATGCAACAACAACTAGAAGCTTTACAAGAACAGTTAATTTGGCAATTTTTATTGCTGGTTAGCTTATCGCTTTTATTGGTTATTTATTTTACTTGGCGGTTATTGCGCCCCATTGATTACCTACAAAAACGCATAGGTTCTTTAGCTAATTCGCATAACAATAAAAAAACGCAGCCTTTACAAAAAGGACCCACTGAATTAATACAGCTAGACCTTCGCTTAAATTGGTTAGAAGAACAACTTAATGAAATTGAACAACAAAAAGCTCAGTTTTTACGGCATATTTCGCATGAGTTAAAAACACCTTTAGCCAGTATTCGTGAGGCAGGTGATTTATTACATGAAGAAGTCTTGGGTGGGCTTACCCCTTCACAAAAGGAAGTAACAGGGCTTTTAGAACAAAATAGCCGACGCTTACAACAACTTATAGAACAACTACTTGATTACAACCTGCTACAAGGTAAAAAGCAGCTAGCTAGTGCACCAATAAAATTACAGCAACTGGTTGGGCAATTATTAGAACCTTGGCAACCTTTGTTAGAAAAGCGAAAACAGCAGCTAGTATTACCTGAAGAGAAGTTAAAACTAACGGGTGATATTTCATTATTGCGCAGTGCGTTAGATAACTTATTAACCAACGCTTTACACTATGGTGATACGAGTCAACCCATTTACCTTCGTGCTGGTATTACTGCTAGCAACCAGTGGATAGAAGTCGAAAATGCTGGGGAGGCTATTCCGCCCCAAGAGCAGGCTAGATTATTTGAACCCTTTTACCAAGGCAGCAGTCGCCGCAAGGGCGCGGTTAAAGGGTCTGGTTTAGGCTTATCTATAGCTGCAGATTGCATGAAAGCTCATGGCGGCCAATTAGTGCTAAAAACTTCGCAAAAAAACTGCATCGTTTTTAGGTTAAACTGGCCAACAAGTACAATACAGGAATAAGCGTGTGTCCAAATACCAACATTTTTTTCTTTATGCTTTGATGCTTACACTCCTAGCAGGTTGTGAATTTATACCCCAGAAAAATACTGCACCTTCCAGCAGTGAGAATAACGCTTGCGTGTGTGATGAAGAACAACGCTTAGCCTTGCAGCAAGACATGGAAGTTTTAAAAACTGAACTAGGGCTGGCTAAAAAGCAGCTGCACCAACTTGAAGTAGAGCGCGATCAGCTAAAAGCCAAGTTAGATGCCCTAACTGCAATAGAGCGAAGTTTGCACGAACGTAAGCAACGCCAGAGTAATTAATTATGAAACTTCTTCCAGAAACAAAAGTAAGCGAACACCCAGCGCAGCTATTATTGGTAGACGATGACCTAAGCCTGCTTAAATTGCTTTCATTACGTTTAGAAAGTGCCGGGCACGAGGTAGTTACCGCAGAAAGTGGGCCAGAAGCACTAGAAATTTTAAAACAGTTTACGCCAGACTTGGTTCTTTCAGATTTGCGTATGGATGAAATGGATGGCTTGGCTTTATTTGAAGAAATTCAACAAAGCTACCCAGGTTTGCCGGTTATTATTCTTACCGCCCACGGCACTATTCCCGATGCAGTACAAGCTACCCGCTGTGGTGTAGCAGGCTTTTTAACTAAACCGGTAGATAAAAATCAACTCTTCAGCTTAATAGATGAGCTAAAAGGTACACGACCTGTTGATACCAGCAACAAAGACTACCCAGATGTACTTAACCGCAGCCCTTTATTAGTGCAGCTAATGGCCAAACAGCTACTTAATGAAGCAGCCAACCGCCTAGAAAGCCAAGCCAACGGCTTTGCACCTGAAGCCTTAGAGCTGCTAGCTAAAACCCCCTGGCCTGGTAGTGTGCGCCAGCTACAGGGTGTTATTGAACAGTGCGCTGGTTTAACCAACCAGCCAATGATTACTGCGGAATTAGTAAACCGAATTTTAACCGATGAAACAACCGACCTACCCCACCTTAGCGAAGCAAGGGCAGAGTTTGAAAAAGCTTATTTAATTAAAGTGCTTCGCCTGGCTGAAGGTAAGGTAACCAAAGCCGCTGAATTAGCAGGTAGAAACAGAACGGATTTTTATAAGTTATTAAATAAACATGGGCTGGAAGCAGCAAGATTTAAGGAAGAGGCTAAAAGTGTAAAGTAGTACCACCCAAGCAGTATTTAACTACAACTATTTAGCTGAGAATCTGGTTTTTAAAGGTGACCTAGGCTTGTTTGCAGGTGTAACTTATTATTTTAAGTAAATCTTAGTTAAAACCAATCTAGATCAAGGTATTCCTAACAACTTTGCCTATCACTTAGTTACTAGACTAAATGATAGGCATTTTTTTTGACAAAAAAAAATACTGGAATAAAATACCTTTGCATTTTTGCAATTAAATAAAAGGGACTAACTGTGATTAAAAGAGTATTAATAACCGCTATTTTTTTTGTTGTCGCTTTACCAGTAACTAGCCATGCAGATCTTATTATTGGCGCAAATATAAGCAAAAGCCTAAGTGCAGATTTAGACTTAGAGAATGATTGGGAATCTATAAGTTTAGACTTAGATACCAGCACCACCTCTTTCTATATTGGCACTAAAAACAATAAAAATAATCGCTTTCTAGTTACTTTTGATAATATGAAGGTTGATGTAGGTAACTACTCTTCAAAAGCAACTGGCTTTCGTCTTGATTGGCAGTTTGTTTACACAGAAGAAAAAGTAAAACCCTACTGGGGGTTAGGTTTTGGTGTGTATAGCCTTAAAGAGGCTCCACTAGTACCCGATGAAAAACAATCTGGTGTTTCTTTTCAAGCAATGGGTGGTACTAAAATTGACCTAACTGAAAACTTAGAGTTAGATTTACAATTACAGTTTCAAGGCATTGTTTGGCAAGATGTTGAAGAATACAATTGTAATTACACCAGCTATTACAGCTATTCCTGCTATACAGAAACTACTTCAATGAGTAGCAGCATTATTAGCGCTGGCGTTGGCTTAGCATATAAGTTTTAATTTTCAATAAGCTAACCGATAACCCCTACTTGAATTATCAATTCAGCTAGGGGTTATCGGTTTTTTTATCCATGCTGATTTGGGTATTTTTTTATAAAGTTTACTTCTAGTCCAAAGCGTCTGATACATAAGCATCTAACCAAGCCACTAGCTCTCTACGCCATTTAAGTTGGCTAAGCATTTCTGTATGCCTGCCTTCTTGTGCTTCTAGATAGGTTTTAGGTTCTTGCACTTACTGGTATGAACGCTGGCTATGCGAGCAGGGAATAACTTGGTCTGTACAGCTATGCAAAAACAATAAAGGTAAGTCTGCAGGTAGTTTGTTTAGTTGTTTTTCTGGGCTGTAGCGGTCGGTAATTGTCCAAGAGAGGGGGTATTGAAAAGCCCAAGTTACCCAACTACTGCTTAGTTTCTCTCTTGCAATTCGCTGATAGCCTGAAAAAGCACTATCGACTACTAAGCCACTTATTTGCTCTTGTTCTTCTGCTGTAGCATTAGCCACTAGGGTAACTGCTGTTGCTCCACCTATGCTTTGCCCTAGCACTACTAAGGGTAGTTGTTGTTCTTTAGCTTTAGTAATTGCCCACTTTAAGCCCATATAAGCATCGTGGTGTACGCCTGCAATACTGGGTTTACCTTCAGAAATACCATAACCACGGTAATCTAAAATAAACACTTCCCAGCCGTGGTTGGTTATCCAAGTCATGCCCATAAAGTGGGTGCTGAGATTTTTTGCATTGCCATGTAGGTAATAAATTAAACCTTTTGGCTTGGGCGGTTCTTCTACACGTGAAGGAAACCAATAACTTTAAAAGAATTTTAACCATGCTAAATCTATTTGTCCGTTACAGTTAACTCGAATAACATCTTGGGTTTCTGTGGTGCTGTCATCTAGCTGGCTCATGCAAAATCCTCTTTAATTACTGCTAATTTTAATATGCAGCCAAAAAAGGAAGTTTTTTATTGTGGCCTAGAAACTACAAAGCAGCCTAACGGCTGCCTTGTAGATGCGACTAGATTCAGTTCAGCAATAAGGTTAAAGCCTAATCCTGGTTGCCTAGGCGTAGCTCGGCAACGTAGGCTGCTGACACATCAAACACTTCAGCTATCTGTGTATCATTGAGTATACCTTGCACTATTAACTGACGAATCGAATGACGCTGCTTTTCTGCTGCTCGCTTTTCAGCTTCTTCTCTAGCTTCTTCTCTAGCTTCTTCTCTGGCAAGCTGCTCTATTGAGGTAGTGTAAATCATCTTATTACTCTCCTTCTCTATTGCTCTCATTTCTTGTGAAAACTGCTTAACTTGCGGTGTGGGCAGGTAAATCATCCAGTCAATCACTATAAAAAGTGCTTTTATCTGTTCAACTGTGTAATCACGTCGGTAAAGTTCACGTATCAGGGCGATTTTATTGGTTAATAAACCTTCTTCATTACCTTTGAGTCGTTTGGCTTTGATTTGTGCCATCACCACTAAAGCAAAAACATTGTCACTGGCTTCAAGATTAGACCATTCTTGCTCAGTTTCATAATCAAGTAATTTAGCTATTGGGTAGCTAAAATCAAGCTGTGTGCCTTGCTGGAAGCGTTGAAAGTTAAACTGACTGGGGCGAAAGTTGGCATTTAAGTCAGTAAATACGGCTAAACTTTCTGGGATAACTTCATAACGTATGTAGAGTAGGCAAGAATAAGTGTACATACGTTGAGCAAAGTCGGCTTGGGGGTCGCCTTGCACTTCAACGTGAATCAGTAACCATTCTTCTGCGCCCTTTAGGGTGTGAACTTTAACTAGTTTATCAGCATAACGGCGTCCGATTTTAGCGTCTTTGGTTATCTGATTGAGTTCACCATCTAAAAATTCATAGCCCTTACTCCAATCCACTTCAGCATGGTGCTTAGGAAAAAGCAGTGCAAGGAAGGCTTCAAAGTGTTTTTCAAGTGAGGTTTTCCATGCGCTGTCATAATCTGGGTGGTTTAGCTTTTCGGGGCTATTGGCGCTAGTGTCGTCTAATTCATTGTCTGGTTTATCATTTGGCTGACTCATGCAAACTCCTCTTTAATTGCTAGTAATTTTAGCATACAGCCAAAAAAACAAGTGCGTTAGACTAAGCCGGCTATACTATTATAGGTACTTTTAGGTTATCTTTTCTTAATGAGTAACCTGATGTTACTCACTAGGGGGGGACTGGTTAAAGTAAAGCTTCCAACCAAGCCACTAGCTTTCTACGCCATTTAAGTTGGCTAAGCATTTCTGTATGCCTGCCTTCTTGTGCTTCTAGGTAGGTTTTAGGTTCTTGCACTTGCTGGTATAAACGCTGGCTATGCGAGCAGGGAATAACTTGGTCTGCACAGCTATGCAAAAACAATAAAGGTAAGTCTGCAGGTAGTTTGTTTAGCTGTTTTTCTGGGCTGTAGCGGTCGGTAATTGTCCAAGAGAGGGGGTATTGAAAAGCCCAAGTTACCCAACTACTGCTTAGTTTCTCTCTGGCAATTCGCTGATAACCTGAAAAGGCGCTATCGACTACTAAGCCACTTATTTGTTGTTGTTCTTCTGCTGTAGCATTAGCCACTAGGGTAACTGCTGTTGCTCCACCTATGCTTTGCCCTAGCACTACTAAGGGTAGTTGTTGTTCTTTAGCTTTAGTAATTGCCCACTTTAAGCCCATATAAGCATCGTGGTGTACGCCTGCAATACTGGGTTTACCTTCAGAAATACCATAACTACGGTAATCTAAAATAAACACTTCCCAGCCGTGGTTGGTTATCCAAGTCATGCCCATAAAGTGGGTGCTGATATTTTCTGCATTGCCATGTAGGTAATAAATTAAACCTTTTGGCTTGGGCGATTCTTCTACACGTGAAGGAAACCACCATCCATGCAGGTTTAAGCCGTTAGCAGTTTTTAAATTAACAGGCTGGTATTCAATGCCTAGCTGGTCGGGCGTGCCTCTTAAGCCTTCTTCTGGCCAATAAAAAAGGCTGCCACAGCCTTGTAGCAGCCCCAACATTAACAATGCTAATAGCGATTTTAAAAGAATTTTAACCATGCTAAATCTATTTGTCCGTTGCTGTCTCTGCGTTCTTCCCACTTGCCTTGTAAGCGTAAGGATTGGTTAGTTTGGTAGTTCCATTGCAAGGTTGCTTCGGTTTTTAACAATGCGCCTTTATTGCCTGCGGCAAAGCCTATCCATGAAGCATCTAACCCTGTTCGCCAGTTGGTAAAGGGTTCCCAAACTAGCCCACCACTTATGCCTCCACCCACTGCCCAATCTTGATTACTTTTATTAGGCTTTACATGGCCTGCTGCTGGGCCGGCTTCTAGTTCTGCGGCTAACATTAAAAAGCCCATTAGGTTTTCGCTGCTTCCCCAAGCTCTGCCATAACCGCCACCTAAACGGCCTAGCCAATCGTCTTTGCTTGAGGCGAAGGGGTTCGTTCTACCTAGTTCAGCTTTTACACGCCATGCGGCTAAGGAGAAAATAGCCGAACTTTGTAAGTAGTTACCTACTTCTAAAATATTTAGGTGCCATGGGGTTATTTCTTTGCTTTCTTCATCAAAACGTAGTTTGAGTTCAAGTAGATTAATCTCTGCATTGGGCAAATAACCATCTAAAGAATCGTAACGTCCGTGATAGGCTGGCTTAGCGGATAGCTGTAAATAATTAACTTGCTCATGCTGACCTAGGCTTAAAGCAAACTGAGCAGTTTCATGGCCTTTATGAGGCGGAACGCTAGGTGCCATGGGTGCAGT
This sequence comes from Marinospirillum minutulum DSM 6287, assembly GCF_000422325.1. Lineage (GTDB taxonomy): Bacteria > Pseudomonadota > Gammaproteobacteria > Pseudomonadales > Halomonadaceae > Marinospirillum > Marinospirillum minutulum. The sequence goes on along the minus strand of NZ_KE383818.1, from coordinate 183,117 downwards.
TAACCCCGACTTATGGTTAATTTTGGAGCGCGCGACTAATAGTTTATGCAGTTGGTCGGCTGCTTCATCTCGGGTAACGCCTTGGTGCCGGTAACGAAAGTTTAGCCATTCATAGGCTAGCTCATAAACTTTGGCTGGGTTGGCTTTGGCATCTAATTCTAACGTTTCGGGTTCTAAGTATTCAAATACCAGCTGTTTGGCTGCGGTTAACTCGGCTGGGTTGGCTTGCTCACTCATGCTTAACAGCTTGGTTGCAAAAGATGGGCGGTATTTAGCTTCATCGCCAATTAAACTGGCTTTATCTAGTGCTCGAATGGTATCGGCTGGTAGTGCTTTTAAATCAAAACCAGCAGTTAAATTTAGGTGATCTTCTGCCACTGAAACTAAAGCTAATAATTGATAGGAGCAGTTTTCATCAAAAAACCAATAATCAAAACGTACTCTCTCTAATTCCCACATATGCCAAATAACCCGCTTTAGGCCTTGATCACTCATATTTAGCGGGTATTCCCACATATCGCGGTTTTCTAAATTAGAATACTCATCAACTTTTTCATAATAAGGTTGCAAGCTAAAATAGCCAGGGTAAAGACCAAACATGCCTTTAAAAGCATAAGCAACTCCGCCATCGGTTTCATTTACCTCCGCAGCAAAGTTGATAGCATGAGCGACTAAATCGGGCTTACGGGTTCTATCGGTGCCTTCTAGCCTTAAAAAGCTATGCCCAAACATGGAAGAGGCATTGTTCATATAGGCGGAGGGAAAAATCATCGACATGCTGCCAGCATCAACTTGGCCTAGCCATTTATCTAACCCTGCACAACTTCTTGTCGGAATATCTAAATTGAGTGTTCTTGCTAACCAGTCAACCCTTGCTGGGTAGGTGCAGCGTAAATCGGTATTTTGATCTAATAAAGGGTTGCTATTAAGTGCAGTTTCTAGCTGTTTAAAAGTTGCAGTAAGTTCTGCTAAAGGATTTTTATAACCTTGCGGATGGAGAAAAAACTCATCTTGATCGACTTGGCTACGAACGCCATAAGTATGCTGTTTATAATGAACTAAACGCCACCAAGCATTGGTTTTACTTAGTTTTTTTAAGGTGTCTTGGTCTGGTGTTAAGTTGGCAGCATAACCTGTAGAAAATAAACTAATTATTAAAAGAATAAAAAGAAAGGCTTGGGTATAACGTTGAGAGCTGGACATAAAATAAGATATAAAAACTCATTAAAAAAGTTCTGCCAGCAAATGCCAACAGAACTTTTATTGACAATTAAGCAGTTAGCTTAGCTTAATTTGTAAGCTGCTAGTGCTTCATCTTCTGAAACAACACGGTTCATGTTTTCTAGAACCTGTTCAGCAGTTACGCTGTCTGAAGAGAAAACTTCACCAAAATGTGCTTGAGTTGCTGCAGCAAACGTTTCTTTGTCTGCATCGGTCATGCCCCAAATAGTGGCTAGCGTATCTAGTGATTCGCCTTCGCCACGCGCTGCATCAACAGCTAGTGTATCTAGGTTGTCGTTTACAAAAGTTTGCAGTGCTAGCAAAGAGTTAGAAGTGCTGCAGTTCAAAGTACCAGTGGTCATACCAAAGGTTTGGTTACCTGATGTGCCGTTTAAAGTAGCACCTAGAACGTTCATTACTAAAGTATCGTCTTGGTCAGCTAGTAGAACACTACCTAGACCACAACCAGCATCAGAAGGTGCAGCTTGTACTGCAGCAGCGAAAGGTAGAGTAACAGCTAGTGCGGTAGCAGCAATAATTTTTTTCATACTAAACATCCTCAATTAAAAAAACTTGAAACTAGTCCTGTACTTCATTTACCAATTAAATTGGCGAGTTCAACTTAACCATAGTTAACCCTTTGCTTTCAAGTGTTTTATTGCGTATTTACTGAGGCTTCGTATCACAAAAAAACTCTACTTTTACTAAAGAAAGGTTAGCTAAGCTAGTGAGTTGAGCTGTAAAAAAGTAGAATGCTAGTATTACTTTTTTACCTAGCTATTTACTGAGGTTTTCCCATGCCTGTTTATCGTTCTCGTACTACTACTGCTGGCCGCAATATGGCTGGTGCTCGTGCTTTGTGGCGTGCCACGGGCATGAAAGATGATGATTTCCAAAAACCCATTATTGCTGTGGTCAATTCTTTTACTCAGTTTGTACCTGGCCATGTGCATTTAAAAGATATGGGGCAATTGGTTGCACGCCAAATTGAAAAAGCCGGTGGCGTTGCTAAAGAATTTAACACCATAGCTGTCGATGACGGTATTGCGATGGGTCACGATGGTATGCTTTATTCCTTACCTAGCCGCGATTTAATTGCTGATTCCGTTGAATACATGGTGAATGCGCACTGCGCTGATGCCATGGTGTGCATTTCTAACTGTGACAAAATTACTCCCGGAATGCTTATGGCTGCTATGCGCCTGAATATTCCAGTTATTTTTGTTTCAGGCGGCCCTATGGAGGCGGGTAAAACCAAGCTTTCTGAGCATAATCTAGATTTAGTCGATGCTATGGTAATTGCTGCCTCAGATGCATCGGATGAAGACGTTGCTGAATACGAACGTTCTGCCTGCCCTACCTGCGGTTCTTGTTCGGGTATGTTTACTGCTAACTCTATGAACTGTTTAACCGAAGCCTTAGGTTTATCTTTACCCGGTAACGGTACTCTGCTGGCAACCCACGCTGATCGCCGCGCTTTGTTTGAACAAGCCGGTGAGAAAATTGTTGCCATTACGCGCCAGCATTACGAACAGGATGATTATTCTGTTTTACCCCGCTCTATTGCCAATAAAGGTGCATTCAATAATGCGATGATTTTAGATATCGCTATGGGTGGTTCTACTAACACCATTTTGCACCTTTTAGCCTTAGCGCAAGAAGCAGAAGTTGATTTCACTTTAGAAGACATAGACCACCTATCTAAAAAAGTACCACAGCTATGTAAAGTTGCCCCTAACTCGCCCAAGTACCACGTTGAAGATGTTCACCGTGCTGGTGGTATTTTTGCTTTGTTGGGTGAGCTAGACCGTGCTGGTTTGTTAGATACTAGCCTACCAACGGTACATAGCCAGTCTTTGGCGGAAGCCTTAGAAACTTGGGATATTATGCGTAAGCCTACGCCTGAGGTTATCGAGTTCTACCGTGCAGGCCCAGCGGGTATTCCCACTCAACAAGCCTTTAGCCAGTCTACACGCTGGAACAACCTAGATGCCGACCGTGAAAATGGCTGTATTCGTGATTTAGCCCATGCCTACTCTCAAGAAGGTGGTTTAGCAGTACTTTATGGCAATTTGGCTGAAGATGGCTGCGTGGTTAAAACTGCGGGTATTGATGAAAGCATTTTGGTTTTCCGTGGTACAGCCCATGTCACTGAATCACAAGATGAAGCCGTGGCTAACGTGTTAGACGGCAAGGTAAAAGCAGGCGATGTGGTCATTGTTCGCTACGAAGGCCCTAAAGGTGGCCCGGGTATGCAAGAAATGCTTTACCCCACCAGCTATATAAAATCCAAAGGGTTAGGTGAGGTTTGTGCCTTGTTAACCGATGGTCGTTTCTCAGGTGGTACTTCGGGTTTATCTATTGGTCACGCTTCACCAGAAGCTGCTGCTGGTGGTGCGATAGGCTTGGTTGAAGATGGTGATTCCATTTTAATTGATATTCCTAACCGTACAATTAATGTTGAAATTAGTGATGAAGAAATGGCTAAGCGCCGTGCCGCGCAAGATGCTAAAGGCTGGAAACCTGCCAAACCACGTGAGCGCAAGGTTTCTGCTGCTTTGAAGGCTTATGCTATGTTGGCAACTTCTGCCGATAAGGGTGCAGTACGTGACCTTAGTAAGCTGGACTAAACAAGCCTTTGCCTTTCTACTAGCAGCAAGTCTGCTAGTAGGTTGCGCTGTTGCACCCAAGTTTGAACAGGCAACCCAAGCTGATTTATGGCAGTGTGAAGAAGGTAGCTTAATAGAAACACGCCTAGCGGGTGAACAGCTTTGGTTGCAATTACCTGCTTCAACGGAATGGTTGAAACTTACCCAACAAAGGGCAACGTCTGGTACTCGTTACGCTAATCAGGAAGGCACTTCCTTTTGGAATAACGGCACTAGGGCTAGGCTTGCCACACCTGTAAAAACTTGGCAAAGCTGCAACCTAGTTGCTTCAGGTAAGCCTAAAGAGCTAGCTAAACCCAACTTTATTGCTGGCACTAATGCTTCGCCCGATGCACTAGTTTTAAAAGCAACGGGGCATAATCCTGCTTGGACACTAGAGGCAAAACAAAATGGTCATTTGGTACTCTTGCAAAACTTTGGCACACAACGTATAACGTTTAAAGACTCAAAGCTTATTAAGCAGGATTTAATAAAAACCCTATACCAAGCCACAGACTCAGAAGGCAACCTGCTTAAATACAAGGTAGAAAATATTCTTTGTATTGAAATAAATACCGGAGAACCTTTTCCTCACCGAGTAGAGTTGCACTACCTAAACAAAAAACTGCAAGGTTGCGGACAAAGCTTTTAACCACTAACCTGTACACAACATATTATTCCAGCACACCCCCGCAACCTAGGTTGCGGGGGTGTGCTTTTTTAAAGGTAAAAACAATGATTGCTAAACTACATTTATTAATGAATGAACTAGACCATGCTCGCTTAGAAAAGCTAATCGACGAGGACAAATACGCTAAAATGCCGGTTGCCGAAGCCCTAGCAGAGCGCTTAGATAATGCTGATGTGGTACTACCAGAAGAAGTGCCAGCAGATTTAGTCAGTATGCACAGTCGGGTGAAATTTCGTGATTTGAAAGCTAATTTACTATTAGAAAAAGAGCTAGTTTATCCGCACAACCTTAACCCTGAAGCAACAGACCAAATTTCTATACTCGCGCCCCTAGGTGCGGCATTATTGGGTGCAAGGGTGGGTCAAGAAGTGCATTGGCAGCTACCTAACGGTAAAGATGCCGCTTTGGTTGTGGAAGAGATTCTGCATCAACCAGAAGCGGCAGGAGAACTACACCGCTAGCTGTTAACCATCGGCGTTAATTTTCTTAATTAACGCCTCTAGGGTTGCTTCTGCTTGGTCATTAGCAACCTGACAAGTACCTGCATTCAAGTGGCCACCACCATTGTACTTAAGGCATAGCTCACCCACATTCGTATTAGAGCTACGATTAAGTATAGACTTACCTACTGCAAATACAGTGTTCTGCTGTTTTAATCCCCACATAATGTGAATCGAAATATTAGTATTGGGATAAAGCGCATAGAGAGTAAAGCGGTTAGTTGCATAAATGGTTTCTTCATTACGCAAATCTAGCACCACTAAATTGTCATAAACCTTGGCACACTTTTGAATTTGCTGGCGTGCTTTACTGTCATGTTCAAAGTAAAGGTCGGTACGTTCTTTAACATCGGGCAGCTCAAGAATTTGCTTAATGGTGTGATTACGGCAGTAATCAATTAGCTGCATCATTAACTGGTAATTAGAAATTCGGAAATCGCGGAAGCGACCTAAGCCAGTACGCGCATCCATAATAAAGTTAAGTAGTACCCAATCATCTGGGTTCAATACTTCATCTTCATTAAATTGTGCTGCATCGCCTTTATCCACTGCGGCCATCATTTCATCCCAAGCTTCTGGGAAAGCACTATGACCGCCATAATACTGCCAAACCACACGAGCAGCTGAAGGTGCTTCTGCATCAATAATATGATTATCAGCCAAAACCTCATTACGCACGGTTTCACTTAAGTGGTGATCAAAAGCTAGATAGCAACCAGCAACATAAGGCAGGTTAGTGGTAATATCGTTGGGATCAATTTCAATTTTGCCATCCTGCATATCTTTTGGGTGCACAAATTGGATATCATCAATTAAATCCAAGTGCTTTAGCAAGGCAGCACAAACCAAACCATCGAAGTCACTGCGTGTGACTAACCGATATTTCTTTGACATAAAACTACTCCCAATCAACAATTTTTTTCATTTAAGATAAATATAAATTTAACTTTACCAAAAATAGCACTCTTACACTCATTTCAAAAGATCTAATCTGAGGCTTTCCTGTGATGAACCCAGCACAAACAACATCTGCTGCACCCCAACCTATTTTTTTAAAAGACTATTTGCCTCCCGCCTTTCTAGTGGAGCAGGTTTACCTAAACTTCTTACTTCACCCTACTCAAACAAGGGTTACAAGCCGCTTAGATTTTAAGCGTAACCCCGCTCGTAAAGAAGTCGACCTACCACTAGTGCTAGAAGGCCAAGAGTTAAAGCTTATTAGTATAAAGCTAAATGACAAATCACTTACACCCCAAGACTATCAGCTAGCTGATCAGCAGCTAACCTTAACTTCGCTACCCGACACTTTTACCTTAGAAGTAGACGTTGAAATCGACCCTTTAAACAACACTGCGTTAGAAGGCTTGTATCAATCCAGCGGTAACTTTTGTACCCAGTGTGAGGCAGAAGGTTTTCGCCGGATTACTTTTTACCCCGACCGTCCTGATGTGTTGGCTCGTTTTACCACGCGCATTGAAGCCGATAAAAACCTTTACCCTGTTTTATTATCCAACGGCAACCTTGTTGAACAAGGCGATTTAGAAAAGGGCAAACACTTTGCCTTGTGGCAAGACCCCTTTCCTAAACCAGCTTACTTGTTTGCTTTAGTGGCAGGTAACTTGCACCCAATTAAAGATACTTTTACTAGTTGCAGCGGGCGCGAAGTGGCCTTAGAGCTGTGGGTAGAAAAACAAAACCTGCACAAGGGTGAACACGCTTTGCGTTCACTTAAAGCCGCTATGCTATGGGACGAACAAACCTATGGCCGTGAATACGACTTAGCTATTTACATGATTGTTGCAGTTGATGATTTTAATATGGGCGCTATGGAAAATAAGGGCTTAAACGTTTTTAACTCTGCCTGCGTTTTAGCTGACCCTAAAAGTGAAACTGATGCTGCGTTTAATCGGGTAGAAAGCGTGGTGGCGCATGAGTATTTTCATAACTGGTCGGGCAATCGGGTTACTTGCCGTGATTGGTTTCAGCTGTCTTTAAAAGAAGGTTTTACCGTATTGCGTGACCAGCAGTTTAGTGCTGATATGAACTCATCAGCAGTTGAGCGTATTCAACAAGTTAGCAGGTTACGCACCGCCCAGTTTGCTGAAGATGCCGGTCCTACTGCCCACCCTGTTCGCCCTGAAAGCTATATAGAAATTAACAACTTTTATACCCTCACCATCTATGAAAAAGGTGCAGAGGTAGTGCGTATGCTAAGTGAGCTGCTGGGTAAAGCAACCTTTCGTAAAGGCTCCGACCTTTACTTTGAACGCTTCGATGGCCAAGCCGTTACCGTGGATGATTTTGTCGCCTGTATGGCAGAAGTATCTGGCCTAGATTTAAGCCAGTTTATGCTTTGGTATAGCCAAGCGGGTACGCCTGAGGTAACTGCCAGTGGTGAATACCATGCAGCAGAAAAAACTTATACTTTAACGCTTAAGCAGCAAATACCCGCAACGCCTGATCAGCCTTTAAAACAACCAATGTTGATCCCCATTAAGATGGGCTTAGTTGGCCCTGCTGGTGTAGATATTCCTATGGAAGTGAATGGCGAGTTTTGGGGTGCTGAGCGGGTTATTCAGCTTAAAGAGGCTGAACAAAGCTTTACCTTTTATAATTTAGAAGCCGAACCTGTACCTTCTTTATTACGTGGATTCTCAGCACCGATAAAACTAAACTTTGCTTACACTCGAGAGCAGCTAGCTTTTTTAATGACTTGCGACAGTGATGGTTTTAATCGTTGGGATGCGGGCCAACGCCTAGCATTACTCGCTTTACAAGGCTTAGTTAGCCAGCAGCAGGCAGGTGAAAAATTAAGCTTAGATTCATCGCTAATCCAAGCCTACAGTAAACTGCTTAAAGCCCCTGTAACAGACCCTGCTATTTTGGCAGAAATGCTTTTATTACCCTCTGAAGCTTATATTGCAGAGCAATACGCTGAAGTTGATATAGATGCCATCCATCAAGCAAGGGAGTTTGCTCGTAAAAGCTTAGCTAAAGAATTATATACTGACTTTTTACGCCTATACCAAGCGCATACAACTACCCAAAAATGGTCACCTGATGCTGAAGCAATAGCGGCAAGGCGCTTAAAAAATGTTTGCTTAAGTTGGTTAACCACCACAGAAAAAACCGAAGCGTTACAGCTAGCCCAAGCACAATTTAAGCAAGCCGATAACATGACTGACCAGCTAGCAGCCTTAACTTGTTTGGTTCACGCCCAGGATGCATCGGTGGGCAAAGAGGCTTTAGAAGCCTTTGCTAAGCAGTGGTCGCATGATGCTCTAGTGATGGATAGCTGGTTTAGTGTGCAGGCTTCTCGCCCTCACCCCGATGTTTTAGCTAGTGTGCAAACTTTAGAAAATCATTCTGCTTTTTCCATGAAAAACCCTAACAAGGTACGAGCATTAATCAGCGTTTTTGTAAACCAAAATAGAGTGAACTTTCATCGCAAAGATGCTGCTGGCTATCAGTTTTTAGCTAACAAGGTAATAGAGTTAAACCAACTTAACCCCCAAATAGCTGCGCGGCTGGTTATACCTTTAACCCGCTATAAGCGTATGGATAAGGTGAGACAAGGTTTAATGAAAAAGGCGTTAGAGCGAATTCAACAGCAGCCGTTAAGTGCTGACTTGTTTGAAATTATCAATAAAGCACTTGAGTAATTATTAGCTAGTCAAAATATAACACTTAAAACATATTCAACACATATAAAAGCACTATTTCTTTTTGGGTTAAAGATTTAGTGCTTTTTTTGTGATTTACCTAGCATATTTTAATATTTTTAATTTACATCATATCTCAGCCTGCTAATCTCAAAAAACTAAATACAAACGAAATCTTTGCTTAACATTAGAATCAACAAATAAAACATTAGATTTACATAATCCAGAGAGGCTCAGTATGGCTAGCAAGAACAATGGCACCTCGGTAGCACCTAAAGAGCGTATTAATATCTCTTACCGTCCAGCAACAGGTGATGCTAAAGCACAAGTAGAACTCCCTTTCAAAGCATTAGTATTGGGTCAGTTTAGGACCAGTGAAGACCCCTACAACATTCAAGAAAGAGAAACCATAAGCATTAACCGCCAAAACTTTAATGAAGTAATGGCTAGTATGGACTTAGAACTCAATTTTACCGTACCCAATCACCTTAATGATGAGTCTGAAGAGTTATCAATCAATATCCAACCTAAATCTTTGCAGGATATGGAGCCTGATGAACTAGCTTTAGCCATACCCGAATTAAAGAAAACCTTAGAGTTGCGTGATGCCCTAAAGGCATTAAAAGGGCCTTTAGGTAATACACCAGCTATGCGTAAAACCATTCAGCTAATGCTTGAAGATCAAGGCCAGCGTAAAAAGCTGTTATCTGAGTTAGGTCTGCAATCTTCAGCAGCAAAACCCAAAAATGAAAACGAAGAAACAAAATAAATTGGGGAAATAATACAATGATTGAACAAACCAAAGTACAACCACTGGTAGGTGAGATTCTTGAGTACACCCGCCTAGACGAAAATGATAGCGGCTATCAACTCGCTCACCAAGGTGTAGAAGTCTTATTAAGTGAGTTATTAAGTTTTGAAGAGCAACTTCCCCGCATAGATAAATCTTTTGTTGATCAAATGATTAAAGCATTAGATGAGCGCTTAGGTCAGCAGATGGACAGCATTCTTCATGCTACCGAATTTCAATCACTTGAAAGCACTTGGCGAGGCTTGAACTTTTTAGTTCAACGCACTGAGTTTAGTGAAAACATTCAAGTTGAGCTTTTTAACACTAGCCAAGAAGAACTGCTCGAAGATTTTGAAGATGCACCTGAAGTTAACCAAAGCGCCCTATTTAAGACAGTTTATACCAAAGAATATGGCCAATTTGGTGGTGAACCCTATGGCGTTATTATTGGTGATTATTCCTTTAGCCCTTCTACACAAGATATAAACCTTTTAGAACACCTAGCTTCTTTGTCGGCGATGACACATGCTCCTTTCATTGCAGGTACTTCACCTAAGTTCTTTGGGCTTACCAACTGGTCTGAATTACCTGACCTAAATGAAGTAGAGTCTATGTTTGAAGGACCCCAGTACATTAAATGGCGCGCCTTACGTGAACAAGATAACTCTCGCAACCTAGGTTTAACCTTACCTCGCCTAATGGGACGCCCCTTATTTGGTGAAGACAAGCCAGTACGCAGTTTTGTTTATCAAGAAGAAGTCAGCGCTGGTGATTCAGACTACCTCTGGATTAATGCAAGTTACGCTTATGCAACCCGCTTAATGGATAGCTTTGCACGTTACCGCTGGTGCCCTAATATTATTGGCCCTCAATCTGGCGGCGCTGTTTTAAACCTACCTATTCACCTGACTGAACTAGAAGGAACGCCGCTACTAAATGGTCCAGCAGAAACCATTATTTCTGACCGTAAAGAATATGAAATCTCTGAGTTGGGTTTTATTCCCCTAACTCAAAGAAAAAATGCAGACAACGCAACCTTCTTTTCTTCTAACTCGGTACAGCAGCCTAAGTATTTTGGTACTGATCCTGAAGCGAAGGTTGCTGAGTTGAATTACCGTCTAGGTACTCAGCTTCCTTATTTGTTCATCATTAACCGTTTAGCCCACTACATAAAAGTTTTACAGCGTGAAAACTTAGGTAGCTGGAAAAGCCGTTCCGACCTTGAAAGCGAGCTAAACCGATGGATTCGCCAGTATGTCGCCGACCAAGAGAACCCATCGCCTGCCACTCGCAGTCAACGCCCATTACGACGCGCCTTAATTCAAGTTACCGAGGTTGACGGTGATGCTGGCTGGTATCAGGTTAGCCTAGAAGTAACCCCCCACTTCAAGTTTATGGGTGCTAATTTCACCCTTTCTTTAACAGGTTTGCTAGATAGAGTTTAAAGCTTGCTTACCCATTAGGATTAATAAAAAGAGGATACAACCATGCCAAATGTTATTTATATGACGATTGAAACTGCTGATGGTGACAACCTAAGTGAAGGCGCATCTAGCCAAGAAAGTATTGGTGCATTTTTCAAATCGGGTCATGAAGATGAAATTTTTGTAACTGGCTTTGAACAAAAAGTAAGCGTACCTACCGATCGCTTAACAGGCCAAGTAACGGGCAACCGTAAACACGAGTACCTACAAGTTCGTAAGCTAATTGATAAAAGTTCACCACTACTTTTTCAATGCTTGGCTGAGCCAAAGTCACTTAACTGCAGCCTAAATTTTTACCGTAGCGCAGATACCGGTAGTGATGGTCAACCGGTGCACTATTACACCATTGATTTAGAAGGCGCCAAGGTTGTTAGCATTATCACTGTTTCACCTGACTTTTTAGACCCAGCTAATGACTCTATTAGTGCCTACGAAGAAGTGCGCTTAACTTACAGCAGCATTACTTGGAACCATGAAACCGCTTCAAGTACTGCTATAGATAACTGGGCTGGTGAGTAAACAAACCATGAAAGCTCATTCTTGGCTAATTTATCTGTTCATTGCTCTGTTGCTAGGAGGCTGTGCAGGTAAACCTGTGGATGAGTGGACAGGTTATATCGAGCCTGAGTATCAGGCTTCAGATAGCTTGTCTAACTGGGAGTGGGTTACCGCTAGACAGCAGTGGGAATATGAAGGTAAGGAATGGACGCCTCCCCACCTTCCAGTAGGTGCAGCAAGCTATGAGCCTAAATCTATTGCTCTCCACCTTAAGGCAAGTAACCAACTCAATACTCAGGCAGGTGAAGCACGCACACTGGTACTTAAACTTATACAAATGAGTAGCCCAGCTGAACTTGATAACTACCGTTCTTCTTCATTTCGTCTTGCAGACTTAATGGCTGCAGATTCCACTCAGTTAAGTGGCGATTTCTTAAGAGAAAGTAGCGTTATCTTGGCACCTGGAGAAACTAAAAGCCTTGCTTTAGATAGAGTTAAAGGGGCTTCCTACTTAGTTGTATTGGCAGGTTATTTTCAAATGACCGATGACGCCAGTGTTCGTTTAGTTTCTATTCCAGCTGTTACAGGGCGCACAGTTTCTTATGTGAATAAAAAGCGCTGGTGGTGGCCTTTTGCTTGGCGACCTTTTAAAGGGCCAGTTACTTCTCCAGCAGGGGATGCTGCAAGACTAAAAATTTGGCTAGAAATAGGCGAAGAGCGTATTGATAGCCTACGTGCCAGAGCTTTCTAATCCCTAGTAACCCTAGAAGAACAAAGGAAAATAACCTTGACCAACAAACCAATTTACTGGCATCAAGGACTGTTTTTACAGCCGCATCATTTCCAGTACCTAGATGCCTTTCACCTAGACACACAGCAGGCTATACGTGAAAACCTCTTAGCCTTACCTTGGGGGGTTGCTTTTAGCGATCTAGACACAGGTGCATTAGCGGCTGGCAAGGTTAGCTTCAAACACCTTCGAGTGTTATTACGCGATGGTAGTTGGTTAAGTTTTCCTGAGAATGCGCAATTAAAAGACTTATATTTGCAAGATGACATTTGGCCAGATAACCGTGAACCCTTGCAAATTCACTTGGTTGTTGCTTCAAAAAACCAGCGCCATGCTGTTCAAAGTACTAACACGCCTAGCCGACATCAGTCACCTCGTTATAGCCTAAATGATAGACCAGAATCCTTAACTGACTATTACCAAGCGGGCGATTCCGTACAAACACCTTTGCTCACATTTAATGCCAGCTTAGTAACCACTGAGCAGCTTAATGGTATGACTGGAGTTGAAAGCTTACCTGTTGCTAGGCTTGTCTTACTCAATGAACAGGTTTGCCCAGACCCAGATTACTTACCCCCCTTGTTAAGGATTAATGCGCTACCTGAAATGACAGCTTGGGTAAGAAACTTGCGTGATGAACTCTTATCCCGTGGCACTCAGTTAGAAGACTATAAATTGTCACCAACCAACTACCGTGGCTCAGAGTTCAATCCCCAGTTACTTCGCTACCGCATGGCGTTGCAAACGATAGGACGCACAATTCAAACCTTAACTCACCTCTTAGAGCTAGGAAACGTTGCACCTGAGCGCGTTTATCAGGAAGCAAGAATGCTAGTTGCTGAACTGAGTTGCTTTTCAGTAACAGCTAATATACGAGGTGAAATATCAGGATCTAACCTTAAGCTACCAAATTATGATCACTTAGATTTAGGTCGCTGCTTTACAACAGCTCGACAAATCATTAACCGACTAATTAATGAAATAGCCATAGGCTCTGAATCTTTAGCTAGGTTTAACCAGCAAGAAAATGGCAATTTAGTTTTAGAACTACCAAGAAAATTCTTAGAAGTAGGGCAACAGCTCTTCTTGGTTGTTAAAACTCAATTAAGTCGTGAAAAGTGGCTAGAAAGCTTCCTTAGATATTCAAAATTAGGCACACCAACACTAGTTCCTGTTTATCAGTCTAGGGCTTTACCAGGGGTAGAAAAAAACCTACTGGAAGTTCGTCCCGAGGGCTTACCACAACGCCCTAACTCAACCTATTTTTCTTTAAGCACCCAAGATGAAGCTTGGTTACCTATAGAAAGAGAAGGAGTAATTGAGCTGGCATGGCCTGATATGCCAGATGACTTAACACTTGAACTAGTCGCATTAAAGGGGTGAAATCATGCGACTAATCGACTGTTTTATTGATGTACTAGCTTACGTCAAACAACTACAAAAAAGCATTTCTGAAGGCGAGCAGCCAAGTTATAAGGATGTAAAAACCGAAGTCGAACGGCGTTTAGCAGATAAAGCTCTGGTTTATGCATCCTTAGGATACCGCCGCGAACACTACGAACAAGCACGCTTTGCCATTATTGCTTACATAGACGAAGTGTTACTTTCTTGTAATTGGCAAGAAGCCAACCTTTGGAATGCCAACCAACTACAAAAAAGCTACTACGACACAGCTAAAGCAGGGGAAGAGTTTTTTAATCGACTAGGTGAACTAACCTTAATTGACCCAGCAGATAGAGACGTACGTGAAGTTTATTACTACTGCTTAGCACTGGGTTTTTCTGGGCGTTATTTCTCTCCTAGCGAAAGAAGTAAGCTTGACAGTATGCGGTTAGAAAACTTTGAGTTGTTGTCGCAAGGCCAAAAGTTACCTTGGACAGATGAACGCGCTGTTTTAACCCCAGAGGCCTACCCTCCCAACCTCATAACTAAACAACCTAAATACTCACGCTACACCCTATATCCTTTTTACGTAGGTGCTCCACTACTGGGTATTTTATTACTTTATGTAGTCATGCGGGTTGAGGTTTTGTCGTTAGTTCAACGACTGGTGGCGTTAATTTAGCGCATCAGCAGACTTTCCATTAAAGGGCTTATTCTGTGAAAACTCTATTTAAAGTTCTCTTACTTATTATTATTTGGGGCCTAATAACCACAGCCGCAATTTTTGGTGCTCTACTACTTGGCTACTCGCTTGAAAACGGGGTTATTTTAGCCTTTGTATTGTTTGCAGCTTGGTTAACCTTACGTTTAGGTAAAAAGTTAATTATTCGTCTTCAGGCCAGAGCAAGAGCCAAGCGACTTTTAAAAGAAGCCGGTGCCGCAGGTGATGAGCAGTCTATCACCACCGATACCAATGCCTTAGATGCTCGCTTTAAAGACGTGCTTAGCTTTTTACGCAATAGTCCGTTACAAGATAGACGCCTACACCCTAACTATGCTTTGCCTTGGTTTTTACTATTAAGTAACGCTAGCCTTGCTTCTAACTGGATAAAAGCTGCAAAAGTTACTCTGCCAACCGATGCAGAAAACCGTTTTACCGGCCCAGAAAGCGAAGTAACTTTTTGGCCTTATAACGAAAGCCTAATAATGCAATTACCCAGAAACCTCTACAACAAAGAAGGTAATCATGCACCAGAAGGTCGTCGTTTATTACAGCTCTTAGTTGCTAACCGCCAAGAAGAGCCTATCAATGGCTTAGTGCTACCTATCGACTGGCAAGAATTAGAAAACCAAAGTGAAGAAGAGCTTTATGAGCAGGGTATTAAACTACGAGACTTATTAGGCCAGCTAGTCAAACAGCTAAAAACTCAGTTCCCTGTTTATTTAGTAATTACAGGATTAGACCAATTAAAAGGTACTCACAGCTGGGCTACCTATTTACCACAACACCTTAAAGAGCAAGCCTTTGGTTGCTTAAATGTGCAAAAGGCTGATGCCGAGAGTTTTGTTGAAGAAAGCATACAAAAACTGGCTGAACGATTAAAAGACCTTAATATTTTTGTATTAAGAGGTGGCAAGGTAGACCCTGATGCCCTCGTTTTGCCTAGCCGTCTTGGTGAACTTTCAACTAGATTACGCAACTTTACTCGTGGCATTTTCCAAGAAAGTGTTTTTGAAGAGTTACCTAACCTGCGTGGTTTTTATTTAGCTGGTAGCCTAAATAACGGGGCCTCAACTGAAGGAATTTTCTGTCACGATCTTTTAACCCGTGTGCTGCCCAATGAACGAACGCATGTCACACGCCTGCCTGCTGCTGTACGTGCCGAGCGAGCAGTTCGCAACCTTTGGATAAGTGGTTATGCATTAATCTGTTTATTGCTTGTCGGTAGCCTAGGCTTAATTTACAGGCAGGATGTTTTATTTTTAGACGATATTAGTCAACGCTATGCTGGCAACCTAGTAGAGCAAAGTGACTTTGCAAGCAACATTAAGGTTAATCAGCAGTTTTCTACCCTAATTGAACAGCTAGAGAACCGTAGCTTTTTACCTTGGATAAATGACGTCACAGCAACGCCAGACTTTATGCAACGTTTGCAGCGCATTTTTGTACAGCGTGTAGAGCAAAACTTAATGCTTCTACTCGATAGGCGCTTGCAACTGAGTGCTGAACAAAAACTGTTCGAAAGCAACCTTAGTGGCAATGAGTTAGGCCAAGAAATGGCAAGGTTTGTTAGTCAGCTAGTGCGTGAAATCAATTTGCTGCAAGCTTATATCGATGGAGCTTCCTTAGATAGTTTAGCGGCTATGCCTCCTGCTTACTCTCAACAGGATGATGCAAGCTTAGCTGCTTTAAACATGTCGCAACTCACGACACTCAATCGCCTTCATTTACTCCACCTAGTTTGGAATGAAAATCCTGAACGCATGGAAGCACGTTTAAAAAGTAAGCGTGTTTACCTACAGCGTATTTTGGCACAAAGCCCTGGCAGTATCGATTGGCTGATAGATTGGGGCAACCTTTCTGCAGGGGAGCATGAAGTACGCTTGGGGGAGTACTGGCGGGGCATTCGCGCATCCAATAATGTACGAGTACCCGCCGCCTTCACCGTTGCTGGAAAAACAAAAATTGACGACTTTATTGAGCAACTCTTAGAAACCCAAGATATCGCTGATCAAGTTAATACACTGATTCCTGGTTTTGCAGAAAACTACCGTGCACGTTACCTAGATGCTTGGAAACAATTTGCCTTGGCCTTCCAAAATGGTGTTGATGTTTTAGAAGGTCCTAACTCTTGGCGCGAAGCAATAGACTTACAAGCAACGAGTCGCAACCAGCACTTTTTAGTGCTTGACCGTATGGCAAGTGAGTTAAAGCCTTTTATGGATGAAAACTCGCCAGAGTGGGTTTATATGTTAGAGCTTTATGCAGATATGAATGCCTTAGCGCCAAACGAAACCGATACAGGTGCTTTAAAAAAAATCACCTTAAAAATTCTTAAGCGTGCAGGCAAGGTCGGAAAAATGGCCGCCAAAGCTGGTAAGAAGGTGGGTACTGGTGAAGCTATAAAAGATGAGCAGGCTTTAATGGTTGAGCGTGCAGCCAAACTATTAGCGGAATATCGTGCCAATATCCGCGAGCTAACTAAAGAATCACAAATTAAATCCATTGCACATTTAAGTATGCAAGATTTGTATAACAACCCTGATGACCCTGCCAAAGGGCAAACCGCTTTAGCAACTGGCTACCGTCAGTTACAAGACATTCAGGGATTACTTGGCCGCAACACCAACTTTAATGAACCTTTTTGGGCGGTATTTCGTGGCCCTTTAAATATGTTTCGTCGTTTTTTAGTTCAAGAGTCTTCTAATCAACTGCAAACCGTATGGGAAGAAAAGTTTTTAGCTGCTTCAGAAGGCGTACCTGAAGATCGTATGGCTGGTTTTCTTTATTCTGAAGGTGGATTGCTTTGGTCTTTTTTTGATGAACAACTCAGCCCCTTTGTACAAAGGCGCTTTGGTGCTGGCTATGCAAGCCGCTCAGCTTTTGGTGTTCCCTACCCAGTTAATCGAGAGTTACTTGGCTTTTTAAGTAAGGCGGATGAATACCGCAAACAAAACCGTGACAACTACTCAGTCATTCTTAATACACGTCCCATCACTGTTAATTCAGGTGCCAAAAAGCTGCCGAGTCGCACTTTATTAGAAATGCAATGTGAAAATGGTTTACAAGAACTAGAAAACCTAAATTATCGTCAAGCAGCTGAGTTTAATTGGTCACTTAACTGCACTCATGTACGTTTAACCATTCAGGTAGATAACTATCAGCTAGTAAAGAATTACTCTGGTCACTATGGCTTCCCTAGATTTTTAGAAGAGTTTGCTCAAGGTTCACGGCGCTTTAATCGTTCTGAGTTTCCACTCTATGAGGAACGCTTAGCAGAATGGAATATTCAATACTTTGATATTCAATTTGGTTTAAGAGGGCACACCAAGGTTATTGATGTTCTCACAGCCAGTCGTCAGCGCCTTCCTAGGCACATAGTTCGTGGAGATCTACTCTAATGAATGCTGTCCTTCGCACTAGCCTTCCTTTTGATGCAACTTTGGGCAGCAGTAAAGCAGCGCCACTACCCTGCAAGGTTTTAATCTTGGCTGATTTAGGCTTAACTAAAGAAAACTTGGTAGTTTATAACGCCCAACATTATGCCAGTTTTAGTCAGTGGTTAGCGCATCAGCAGCTTGAGTTTAAAATAGACTTACCTGAGTTAGGCGAGTTAACACTTGCTATTAAAAGCCTAGATGATTTGCACCCTTCACAGCTTTTTAACTGTGTTTTAGAGCAGCTTCCCCAAGTTTTAACTAGTGATGACTTTCAGCAGTTAAAGCAAAAAAAACTCGCTATGCAATTGGTCAATAAGCTTTTGCAACTTTCTTATATTCGTCAATTAGAGGCAACTTGGCGAAATATTGACCGTTTAATAAAAAAAGCTGCTACGAGTTCTGCAACAGAAGTTCTGTTTATTCACCAAAGTCGAGCTGAGTTGCATCAGAACCTTAGCACCACGCTAATAGAAGAAAGCCCTCTCTTCCAAAAGATTTATGCTGAAGAGCTGGGCCAGTATGGTGGCACACCTTTTAGCCTAATCTTGGTAGATCATGCTTGGTCAAATAACCAACAAGACCTAGATGACTTAGCCACCTTAGCCAGTCTAGGACAACTAGCCCATGCTCCCGTTCTTACGGGTGTCTGCGCTAGTTTATTTGGCTTAAACTCCTTTACCCAAAACATTACTGCAGAGCAGGCTTTAGACCTAGCCGGCAATAAGCGGTTTATTAAACTGCGTCAACTAATGCAACAGCCTGCTAGTCGTTATTTAAGCCTCCTTTTGCCCAGAGTTCTGGTTAGACCACCCTACGAATTACAAATGTCAGCTGGCTTATTTCAAGAGCAAGCAGCCGAAGGTGAAAGCAGCTTACTTTGGGGGAATCCTTGTTACTCCTTAGCTAGCTTGGTGTTACATAGCTTCCAAAGCCATGGTGGCTATACAGGGATGTTAAATTCACCAGGCGACGAAGACACCTTAGCTCCGCCTTATCAGCTTAACCCCTACTCACCTTCACTTGCTCCCTTAGAAGCTCGCTGGTCACAAGAGACTATTTCAGCTTTTACACGTCAAGGTTTTACCTTAGCTGGCGTAGGTAAAAATAACAGAGTGGCTTTTGAGCAACCCGTGTCTTTTCATTTAGGTAGCCATACCAGCCAAGAAGTTGACCCAGATTACCAGCTACCTTATTTGTTGACTTTAAGTAGAGTAGCGCACTATTTAAAACTGGTGCTACGTGAGCAATTAGGTAGCAGTGATACTTTAAACAGCTTAGAAACACGCCTAAACCAATGGCTACAAACCAGTGTTTCAGCACAAGAAAAACCTTCGCTTGAAGTCATGCACCGCAAACCTTTTCGTGAAGCTAAACTGCAAATTATTACTCCAAACAGCCAGCTGCCAGAAATCCATTTGCAGCTAACACCCCATTTAAAACACCAGGGTCAAAGCTTCACGCTTAACTTAACTTCGTCCTTAGCAGGAGATATTCATGGCTAGACCTGGCTATATGAAAATTACCGGAAAAAACCTTGGAGCCATAGAAGGTAGCTTTAAGGATAGCCGCATAGGCGAGGGGTTAATTAAAGTTTTGGCCTTCCAACATAGCCTTGATCGTCATGGCGAAGGCCAGGGTGGTGTTCTAGGCGGCAGTGTTGTTCATCGACCCGCCGAACTATTAAAACCTATAGATTTTTCTTCACCACTTTTAAATCAAGCTTTATGCGAGCAAGACAGTTTAGAAGTTTTGCTTACTTGGTATCAACCAGATGAAGAAGGCCAGCCTTCCGTTATTTATGAAATAGAAATGAAAGGTGCTCAGCTACTTTCTGTCACTACTGAAATGCCAGACTGCACTCTACCTCAACAAGATAGTTGGCAATACTTAGAGAGGGTTAGGTTAGTTTATCAAACCATTATTTGGCGTTACGGTGCTGGTGGAGAACAAGAATTTGAAGCAACCGTAGAAACAGGGGGCAACTAAACATGCCTATATTGGACCGTTTAGGTAAACCAGCTAACTATTTAACTCAGCAAGAAGATATCGCACTTTATTTAGAGCGCTTGTTGAATACACGCTGTGGCACCACACCACAAAACAAGGATTTAGGCTTAGATAGATTGCCAAGCCTAGGTACGCAAAATGACCCTGAATTAATGGAGATGTTGGCTCTAGCCATTTTGGAACAAATCAAAAACTTTGAACCTAGGCTTAAACACCCTAGGTTTATTCAGGAAGATAAAAACCTTTTGCTTCTTGCTGAGTTAACTAACGGAAAACCGACACAGCTTTTATTTCAACTAGATAAAAATCTGCTGTTAAAAGTTCAGCCGGTCACGCCTTCTAATCGAGAGGTTTTGAGCCATGTTTGATCAACATTACCGTGATGAATTGCATCGATTAAGGCAATTAGCAACTAACTATGCAGATAAAGAACCAGAGCTTGCCCGCCACTTAATACCCGGTAGCGACCCTGATGTAGAGCGCTTGCTGGAAGGTGTAGCCTTTCTAACCGCTGGGCTTAGAGATCAACTTGACCGTGAAGCACCACGTTTCACCCGTAATCTATTAGAGATTTTAGACCCTACACGTTTACAGGCACTCGTTTCTACAACGCTTGTCGGTTTCACACCTCGACCTAGTTTGAAAGCACCAGAAGTATTACCTAAAGGTACGCCTCTAGGTAATCAACCCAATCAGGGTAAGTTAGTTGAATTCACTAGTCGTCATGCTTGCCGTGTAAGCCCTTTAGAAATTACTGAATGCACTGTTAGCAACCAGCAAGCAAATAAACAAAACAGCCGCTGCTTAAGTTTAAAACTAAATTGCTTGGCTGGTGGTCTGGGAGCAATTTTAGCAGATCACCCTTTAAACCTTCATTTAGTTGCACCTCTAAATGTAGGGGCAGATTTACACTGGTTATTACTTCACGCCACTAGCCAACTAGAAGTTTTATTTGATGGTCAAATAATAGAAGGAGTGGTTAGCAAAGCCCAACCGTTAGACCTGCCCTTACAAGAAGAACACCTACCAGGTGAGGCAGCTATCTTAAACTACTTACACCTACCCGAAGCAGCGATGGCACTTGCTATTCACTTTGATGGCCTAGATGAGCGCAATAAAGCGCAAGAGCTAACCCTTAATTTTTGGTTAGATGAATCTCAGCTTAGCCTACCAAAAGTAAAAAAAGAGTATTTTCAACTGCATTGTGTTGCTGCAAACAACCAGTTTTTAAGGCAGTTACCATCCTTTTTAAAAGATGCTAGACAGCTATTACAACCCCTCTTACCTCGCTCTAAAAAGCAAGAAACACTGTTAGTCCACTCCATACAAAAAATTGAAGGACAGTACGCCAGTGAAGACCAAAGCCATACCTACCTACCCTACTGGGAGGTAGAAGAGGCAACTGATAAACATGCCTACCAACTGCATTCAGAACAAGACCTGTTAACTGGCTTACCAACTTATCGCCTTTTATTGACACAAAGCCAAGACGAGCTTAGCAATAAAGATGAAGTGATTCGTGTCTCTGCTTGGTGTAGCAACGGACAAGCTGCTGCACAACTATTACCAGGTGATTTGTCTACCCATTTAAATGCCACACCAGAAACTGTTAGCTTTACTAATTTAACTACTAGCACTGCTTGGAAAGCACCTAAATTAGACCCTGCAAGTGAGCGCCAGCAGGTTGCAGAATTAAGCCGAGGCAATACCAGTTTGTTTAGTCGTAATGGTTTGCTGCAACGCCTTCAAGAAATGGCTGAACGGATTAGCCCCGATGACTCACGTTTAGCCATTAATCAAAAAAAGCTAGATGCCATTCAAAAAGTAACGGTTCGTGCTACAGAAAAATTACTCGAACAGTCGCTATTTCGTGGCCTTGAAATGAGCTTGAGTATTAATTTTCAAGCCTTTAATAGTAAAGGTGATGCCTTGGGTTTTTGCAGTCGGCTAGATAGATTTTTAGCACAAATGACACCAATCAATCATTTTTCTGCCTTGTACGTAATTGATGCTAATTCTGGAGAAGACTTTACATGGTCACCCAAGCTGAACACTCAGATATTAGGCTAAAAAACAGCTTTAACGCTTCCCAGTACAGCCTTTTTCAGCTTATTCGCCAAATAAAAGCTGAATACCCTACTAGCCAAATACAACTTCGGCCTGCTTTGCATCGTAGTATTTTGCAAGGTGAAGTTTTTCAAGCCACACAAGTTGGGGATGACTGGTGTATAGACGTTAATCTACCTGGGCTTTACGGCAGCAGTTCGCCTTTGCCTAGCTATTTTACTGAGCTATTACTTGAACAAGCGCAGCAAGAAAACACCCTGCCACGCCAATTGTTAGATTTACTGAATCAAAGATTATATGAACTAAAAATTGAAATAGAAGGTAAAAGTCATCCTGCTATTCAGCAACTGGAAGAAAAAAACAACCAGTGGCTAGAACTGGCAACACGTCTTTTGGGGTTACCCAGTGAACGCTTAGCTATTTTGCCTCGTAAAGCTTGGTTGTTTCGTCACTATCATTTGCTGACTCATCCCTACCCTACCGCTCAAGGTTTAACTCAACTAGTTAGCAGCTGGTTAGAAGATTTTCCTGTAGCAGTAGAAGAATGTGTAATAAGGCAGGTTCAAGTTGGTCGTGACTCGCTAACAAGCTTAGGTAAAGCAAATAATAGCCTAGGTAAGAGCTCACTTTTAGGTAATCAGATCATTGATCGCAACAGTAAACTACGAATAAAAATTGGCCCTTTATCACATGAAAGTTTTAGTGAACTAATAAGGAACAGAAAAACTTGGCGAACCCTTAGAACCCTGATTAGCGTTTATCTTCGCTCACCTTATGAGTGCGAGCTAGAGTTTTCCTTAGATGCACCTAAACAGTTAGATGCAGTCAACCTAGGTGGACTGCAATGGGGTCACCTAGGTCGTAATGCTTGGTTATTAAACAAACAAACTACTGATACGCCAGCCAGTCTGCAGGCGTTGATGCCATTAATTTAAACCTAAGTCTGAGAAACTGGCTGAAAAATTGGAGATACAAAGATGCTGAGCTTTCAAACTCGCTGGTGGTTAAGTTGGATACTAGTGGCTACAGCCGCCATCTTAATTATTTATTGGGGTATACAGCACGCTGGGCAAACCCGAGTTATTCGTATTGCTACAGCCTCATCTGGTGGTTATTACCATCAATATGGTGCTCTGCTCAAAGAAATGATTGAACAGCAGGGAAAATACGATGTGGAACTAATAGAAACCAAAGGCTCTGTCGATAACCGTGGCAGGTTATTAAAAGAAGAAGCAGATTTAGCCATTATCATGATTGGGTCCGCAACCCTTCGAAACTTAGAACTAGTTGCACCTTTATGGCAAGACTATATGCATTTAATTGTACGTAAAGACAGCAAAATTAAAGGCATAATGGATCTTCAAGGGCACAACATTGCGCTTGGCTCAAAAGGTTCAGGTTATCGTGCGCAATCCATGATGTTACTTAATCATTTAGGCATCAATGAAAACACCATTGGAATGAATGAGTTTTACTTTTCTAGGCTACTTGATACCCCTGAATTAGAAGGCGCCATAGTTACAACAGGTATGCTTAACCCCGATTTGCGCGATGTATTAATGAGTGGTGAATTTAAACTCCTACCTATTGAACTCGCTGAAGGCTACTCACTAAACCATAGCCAAATTAGCACCACGCTTATTCAACCAGGCACCTATACCAGCGCAGCAGGGCCTTTACCCACGGAGGGTGTTAAAACTATAGGCACTCTAGCTGTATTAGCAGCCCGCCCAGGCTTGCCAGATGATTTAATCGACAAGTTACATACGGTTCTGTTTTCTGAAGAACTCCGACGTAAAGCCCCAGTTATGGTTGACTTAAATCCTTTGGAAGATCGCTTGTTGCGTTATATGCCCATGCACCCAGCCAGCGCACGCTATTACAACCCCTATGCTGGTTTCGATGAGCTTTCTCGAAGCCTTTCTTGGTTCTCTCAAAACCGTTGGTTAGTTTTTGGTCTACTCATTGCAATTATCGCAGGCTGGTTACAAATCAAATACATGCAACGCCTACGTGACTTACGCAAACGTAACCACCTAGAAACAGGGTTAGAAAAAATCTTCCGTGAAGCCGTTGAGCTAGAAAGATCACAAAAATCTGCCAAAGACATTCGGTTACTTCATCAGCAGCTAAATGAAGCACTCACTTTAAAGAACCAAGCTGTTTCACTTGCTCAGGGTAACCACTTAAATGATTCTGTTCTATTACTGACAACCCTGCAGCAATGCAGTGATGTAATGCGCCAAATAGAATGGCGACTAGCAGGGTTACAAGTACAAGAAATGTCTAAACAGCAAGCCAAAGCTGCAGCACTTAACTAAGAGTAAGAGGTTGACTCCATGAGTAGCGATACCCACTACACCTTAGAATTACCAGAAAATGACGGTTTTGAGTTTCAAGTCGTTAGTTTTAAAGGTTACGAAGCTTTAAGCAAACCTTTTAACTTCAATTTTGAACTCTACAGTGAAAATTCTGATTTAAATGTTCGTCAGCTTTTAGGTAAAAAAGTTAACTTCACACTTGAGGTTCTGGGTAAAAGTAGAAAAATTCATGGCAGAGTGGCCTACTGCCGTATTCTGCATCCAATAGAAAACGGCTACCTTTACCAATTACAGATGGTACCGCGCTTAGCTAGGCTTGAAATGATTCAAACCAATGAAATTTACCTTGATGAAACCTTAGTTGAGACGCTTGAAAAGGTACTAGAAGAAGGTGAGTTTACCAGTGAGGATTATGATTTAAGCAAGCTTGGAGAATACCGTAGTTGGGATTTTCGCTGCCAGTTTGGGGAAAGCCATCTAAATTTTTTACACCGTATTACTGAGCGCGAGGGCATTTATTACCGCTTTCACCAGCTGGAAGACAAAGAAAAAGTTGTATTTTATGATGCCAGTTCTCAACACCTTACCGATTCAGTTGCTACCCTTTATTACCTGCCAGAAACTGGGCGTGTACCTACGGCTGAAACCAGCTTCTTAACGCAATGGATAAGCCATGGGGAGCCTTTACCTAAAACCATTGCACTTAAAGACTACAACAGCAATACCCCTTCATCGCAAATAGAAGGGCAGGCAACCATAGATGAGCAAGGCTTTGGTTCTATTTATCGTTACTGCGACAACCTAATTAATTCAGATGAAGCAGAAAAAATTGCTGAAGTTAGAGCAGAAGAATTAAAAATGAAAAGTGAAGTTTTTCATGGTGAAAGCCGCGATATCACTTTAGAAACCGGCTTAATTTTTTCTGTAGAAGGTCATTTTAGAATAAATGACAATGGTGAATTTTATCCTTTTATTCTTGAGCACCAAGGATTTAACTCAGCTTTCCAGCGTTTTAATGATGCAAGTACTAGCCAAGCTCCCTATAAAAATAGAATACAAGCCTTACGCACCAATTTACAATTTCGACCCAGCGTTACTACAGAAAAACCACGTTTTTTTGGTGTGTTAAATGCCATTATTGACACCAACTCCGATGATGGTTATGCAAACCTAGATACAGAAGGCCGTTATAAAGTTATCTTACCTTTTGACCGTGAACGGTCCGCTGGTGAAGGCAAGGCTTCTTGCTGGATACCCATGATGCAACCTTCAGCAGGCAAAGGTGGCGGTATGCACTTTCCACTGCTAGCAGGTACAGAAGTACTACTTAGCTTTATTGGTGGTGACCCAGACCGTCCGATTATTTCTGGTGCACTACCCAATGCCGCCTACCCTAGTGTGGTTAAGGATGCCAATAAAACTAGTAGCCTATTACGCAGCGCCAGCGGTAACCGTATAGAACTAGAAGATGAAGAAGGTTCTAGTCGTTTAAAGCTTTTTTCACCTACCAATAATACCTACCTTCACTTAGGTGCACCTAATCATTCAGGTGATGGTTTCACCTTAACCAGTGATGGACTATATCGTTATGAAATGCTAGGTGGTAAACAAACCTTAGTATTTGCTCGTTCTCACAGCGTAGACGATAAAAATTCAGACGCATTTACTGTTAAAAAGCATGGTGGTGAAGATGGTGATACCTTCGATGAACAAGCCCTCTTTGCCTTTCCAAAACTTGATAGTGGGGACTACGGTGACAGTAGTTTAACCAAAAAAGAAGAACTGTCAGGTAACTACCTTATTTCTCGTAAAGCTGGGCATCAATACAATTGGGAAGACGGTGATGTTTATAACTTTAGTGGGGATGGTAGCGAATTTAACTTCGGTGGTGGCGATGAAACGCTAACCTTCTTTGTTGAACCGAGTGATACACGCTATAAAAAAATGAAGTGGGACGTACCTAAAAAACTAAAGGGAGCGAAAGAATGGGCGTTTGATGATTCAGTTAAGGGTAAAGACACAGCTTGGTCAGCTGATAACCATTATATTGAGAAACTCTGGGGTAACACCTTTAACTACCAAATGGGCAATAACTACACTTGGGGTGATACCGCTGATTATGACTTTGGCAATGGCTATGAAGAAGTCCATATTGATGAAAGTGTTGCTGGTGGCATCAACCAAAAACTTGATAACGATAAAGTAGATACTGGTGGCCCTTACCTCAGCAGTATTACAGGAAACAATATTACCTATGCTGAACCCGGTGATATATTAATTGAAAAAACCTATGGTGATACTTACGAATACCGTAATGGAAAAATGTTAGAAGTGCATGTAGGTGAAGCTGAAGAGCATCATCACGGTACTTCTTGGAGTTATAAGCATGGCGATAGTTATGAAGAAACTTACGGCCTAACAAAAAGCACTCACCATGGTCGTGCAGAAGATTATTTTATGGGTGGAACATTTGAAGCATCTTTTGCAGCAACAAAGTCCATTAATTTGAGCGCAACAAGTGACATAACTGTAGGTGTAGCAAATGAAATATACCTAGGTGCTACAAATGGAATTGCTTTAGCCCTTGCAAATGAGATGTTCTTTGGAGTGAGAATGGATATTTCATTTAGCTCAACAACAGAAATTGCATTGGGATTCAAAAATGAATTAAATGCAGTTGTTGAAACAAATATGTCGGGAACAAAGCTAGAACAGAATATTACAGAAATAAAGAATAAGCTAAGCTCTGTTGATAATTTATTAAATAAAGTAAACAACAGCACTGTTAATATTGGAAACACAGCCGCCACAAAAATATCTAGTGCTATTCTAACCCTGATTAATTAATCATGCAGATAATTAAACCCTTACAATTAAGCGCTATAATCCGCTCTTTTACCTATCAGCGCCAACATTTTTGTTCGATTGGTAGCTTGCTGGGTTTTGACCTTACAACAGGCGAACCAGTGCTAGAGCAAAACTTATGGGAAAAAGTTGCTGCTACACCAGAAGTTCAAATTTTAGATGCAGGCTTTCCGAAGCCTCAAGCAGAGGTTTTAGTCTATGGCTGTGCAGAAACACCTAAAAGTGAACCTAGAACAGCGTTGTCTGCTGGCTTAACAGTGGGCAACCTTAACAAACAACTGTATCTACAAGGTAAAGGGTACTGGCGTGGCTTGCCCGGCTTTAAGCAACAAAAAGTTGACCAAACCTTTACCCGCATACCACTGAGCCATGACTATGCTTTTGGCGGTGAAGGCTTTGCAGACAACCCCAAAGGTAAGGGTTTTCAAGCCATAACCACTGAAGCCGGTGAGAGCCTTTACCCTCTTACCCAAGTGCAACTATTAAACACACCTGCCCAAAAGCCTGGGCAAATTCTACCCTTAGCTTTTACTGGTGCAATGGATTTTATGTCGCCTCAAAGGCAGCAATACGCAGGCACTTATAACTCTACTTATATGCAAAAAGCCATGCCCGGTTTACCCGATGATTTTGATTGGCTTTTTTGCCAAGATGCCTTGCCTGATCAGCGCTTTCAAGAAGCCAGCTTGCCAAGCAATGCCCCCTACAAATTACAAAACCTAAATGCTGATGCACCACTAATTGAAGGAAACTTACTCAGTTGGCAAGCTGTGGCTTGGTTATTACAGCAGCAAACTGATGAATTAAAACCCACACCTCAGCAGGTGCTGTTAAAAGCTGAAACCCTAATTTTATTACCTAATCAGAATTTAGGCATTATGCTTTACCGCGGAAAAATCAAGGTTAACCGTGATGATGCCCGTGATATTAAAGCCTTGCTGCTAGCACTAGAAGACCCTAAAGCAATTAAGCCAGACACCCATTACCTAGACCAATTACAAAAACGTTCTGATCAAAACAATGCTTGGCGCTATTTATTAGATACTCAACCTTTGCTTCCAACACAAATTACCTGTGGTATGGCATTAATGATGGCGCAAAACGGGGAAGCGCCTTCACTCGATTTACCTCAAATAGATAAAGCACAACACCTAGCAGAAGAAATAAAAGCTAATGCTAGGCAGCAAATTGAAACAGAAAGTTTAAACTTACCAAAAACAGGTGCAGACCTCCCATCTATAGCAGAACCAGAAACACCACCTGAATGGCAGGCAAAGTTAGAAGCTTTACAGAACAAAATACTACCTAAAAAGCCTAATGGTAGCCCAGATTTAGCAAAAATCGACTTTGATGCTATGAAGGAAATTAGCCCACTTGTTGAAGGTATCCAAGCTCAAGAAACTGTAAAAGCGCAACAAGCGCTGTTACCACAGCTAGAAGCTATGTTGGCGACTCCTGAATTAAAAGATCACCACCCAAAAATTCGTAATAAAATTGCGTTACTTTCTAATCCGCCTAAACCCAGTTGGCCTAGGTTAGAAATAGATGTAACCCTCGATAACCTAGTTGATCAGCTTGAAAAAGAAGCATTAGAGTTAAAAAACACAGCGTTATCACAAGAACAACTTAAAGAAACTCAACAAAAACTTGCAGCAAGTATAAATAAAGTTGAAGAAGCAAAATTACAACTTGCAACGCTTCCAGCAAAAGTTAAAGCCACCTACCGCATGGGTGCAGAATATTCTGAACGCGGCTCGCCACTACTTAGCAGTAAAGAGCGCTTAAAGTTACGCCAACAAGTTTTGAGTGCCATTGCACTTAAACAACCTTTACCCACCGACGACCTAGCCGACTTGGATTTATCAAATCAATTTCTTGATGGAGTCGATTTTAGCGAGTGCTATATGGAAGGTATTAACCTAAGTGGAAGCAGCCTGAAAGGTGCCAACCTAAAGGGTGTAATTATGGTTTATGCCGATTTACAAAAAACCGATTTTTCCGATGCCGACTTAACCGGCGCTAATATTGGCTCATCTAACCTTGAAGCTTGTATTTTTAAAAGTGCTTTACTAACCGAGGTAAGTTTTAATAAAGCAACACTAGTAGGCAATGACTTTACTCAAGCAGACCTAGTCAAAACCCAGTGGATGCAAGCCAGCATTAAAGGTTGTAACTTTTTTCAAGCCAACCTAATGCAAATTAACCTGATCGACCCTACTTTTGAAGCGTGTAACTTTACGGAAGCTAACCTCAGCCAATCGAGTCTAGTAAACCCAATTTTTAGTGATTGTAAATTCGATTCGCTTAACGCAGAAAGTAGCAACTTTATTAACATGCAGGCAACAGCATCTAGTTTTACTAAAGCCAAATTAAACAATGCCCGCTTTATAGCAGGCTGCCAGCTAGATGACAGTAATTTTAGTCAGGCACAGCTTTATATGGCCTCTTTTCGAGAAGCTTCATTAGTAAACTCTTGCTTTGATGCCGCCCATTTAGAACAAGCCGACTTAGAGTTTGCTAACTTAACAGGTGCTAGTTTAAAAAAAGCCAACCTGCACCGTGCCAATATGGCTAACACCAACTTCACTCAAGCCAAGCTTGAAGATGCCAACCTAATGGAAGGTATTCTCTATCACGCCCAGGTTAAAAATGCAGACTTCAGAGGTGCTAACCTCTATGCCGCTAATTTACTCTACATGGAGCTAGGTAATACAAAATTTGATTTTGCTAATTTAGATCGTACCCTGCTGCAGGACTGGCGACCATGATGAATAAAACAACTTTACAAGAATGGATAAAAAAAGGTGATACTTTTGTTCTTGAAGAACAAGTAATTACTGGTGATTTCACAGGTATAGACTTAAGTGGAGGGGCCTTCCAAGACGTTGATTTTTCCAATGCTTGCTTAGATAGCGCCCTAATAAAAGAGTGTACCTTTAATAAGTGTATTTTTAATGCTACTAGCTTTAAAAATGCTCAGTTCATCTATACCAACTTTATTGAATGTAAAGGAGCTGGTATTCAAGCTGAAGCGAGCCAATGGCAAAATACATCTGCTGTTAATTGTCAGTTTGAAAAATTCAATATAACCAACAGCACCCACAAGGCAACGAGCTTTGTTGAAACCGATCTAAGTCAAAGTAACTGGCAGGGTGTGAAGGCAGAACAAGTAAGCTTGATTGATACTAACCTTGCTTATGGTCAGTTAACTCAAGCAAAGTTTAAAAACTTTAGCTGCATTAATAGCAATCTAAATACTAGCCGTTGGCAAAAAAGTTTTGTTGATCAATGTAGCTTTATTAACTGCACACTTGAAAATGCTGAATTAACTGAACTGACAGGTTTTCGACTTAATTTACTTGAATGCCAGCTAGAAAGTATGCAGCTCCATAACACCACTATTGAGTTGGCTTTTTTTCAAAAAGCAAATCTAGCCAAACGTGATTTTACTCAGTCAGGGCTTATTAAACCACAATTCCAAGAATGCGACCTTAGCTACTGCAATTTTAAAAACATGGATCTTTCACAAATGGGCATGATGAAAGCCTTAGCGATTGGCTGTGATTTTTCTGGCGCTAAACTGAACCAAGCCAATCTAATAGAAGCCCAGCTAGATAAAGCAGTGTTTAACCACTGTGAAATGAATATGGCGCTATTAATTAAAGCTAGTTTACAGCAAGCCGTATTTTATAAAGTGGCAGCAGAACAAGCTCAGTTTACTGAATGCAATGCAACTGAAGCAGTTTTTACTGAAAGCAACCTTACTTATGCCGACTTTAGCCATGCACTCTTAACTAAGGCTGATTTTAGAAACGCTAAGCTGGACCGCACTAACCTGCATTGCATTATTGATCCTAGTTCACTATGGGAAGGTGCAAATCGATCGGCTGCTCTAGAAACAGATTCAGTAAGAGAAAAAGCAGAAAAAATGGCTAAGCAATAATTAATAGGAAAACAAACCATGACGTTACTTACACAACCTAAAGACTCAATAACACCAACAGCAGCTTCAGCAACAGAAGGTTATGTGCAAGGCGGTAAAGACGGCTATTGGTTAGTAACAACTAGTCAGGGCTTGGTAAGAGCTTGCCAAGCTTACTCTTGCTTAGTTCAACCTGTATTAGGTGACAAGGTGCTGCTACAAAGTGTTGGCAAAACAGCTTACTTATTAGCCATTCTTGAGCGCCAGCAACCACTGGCCATGCAGATTAATGCTAAGCAAGGCTTATCTTTCGATTTAGGTGGCCAAGACTGCGAATGGAAAAATGCTAAGTTATGGCAAGTAGAAGCGGAAACCACCCAAATTTTAACCCAACACGCCGAATTAACCACCAATACAGGAAAAGTAAGCGGTAACCAACTTACCCAACATTGGCAGCAGGTACATAATTTAATTAAAGATTTTTGGCACTCAGGTCAAACGCTTTGGCAGCAGGTGCGTCAATCCATTAGCCGTGTTGATGAAGTAGAACAAAAAGATTCAGGTCACTTTATTCAGCGTACTAGAGGAAACATGTCGCTTAACAGTGAGCAGGCAAGCATTACCAGTAATAAAGATTTACGAATAGATGCTGAACGCATTCACATGGGTTAAGGAGAGCATTATGGTTTTTGCAACAACACAAATGGGCGGGATGAACTTGGGTTTTCCTGATGTCTGCATTACACCTGTAGGGCCTGTGCCTACACCCATTCCTTATCCTAATTTAGCCATACCAACTACAGCAGTACCGTCACAGTTTAAAGTATTAACCTTGGCAATGCCTAACCATAATATGATGACGCTTACGCCCATGAGTAATGGCGACAACTCAGGTGTAATGATGAATCCTTTATCGGGCATGGTTATGGGGCCGCAACGCCAATTGTTAGGGAGTTTAAAAACTTTTATTGGTGGTATGCCAGCGAATAAAATGCTGGGGATGTCTGGCCAAAATGGTTTTACCCCAGGCGCACCTGGCGTCACTCTAGCGCCTTCACAAGTGAAATTAATGCTACTAACCTAGTTTTATTAATCTTGTAATAGCGAGTAGATACGCTGATTGCTTTCTCTTAATCTTTCCGATTGCATTAGCACAACAAAGCGGTGGAAAACTAAAGCTAGTTCAGGGTTCCTCGCTTCCATTTGCGACAAGCTAACATGCGTTAAAGATAAAGCACTCGTGGTGCCTACGGCTCTTGCAGAGGCAGACCTAGGTTCATTTAAATACAACCCCATTTCACCTAAGAGAGTACCTGGGCGCATTTTTTTAATGCGAACCCATTGTGCTGATGCAGGGTCTTCAAAACCAACCTCAATACTGCCTGAGGCAATAATATAAAGAACCTGCTCTTTTTGCCCTTCTTGGATAACCCATTCACCATCAACAAAGTGCTCTTCTTTGAAATAAGCTAAAAGCTTGTGTACGTCTTTATCTTCTAGGGTAAGACGGTGCTGTAGCATCATTTTTACTGGTGATTGTTCATCTAAATCAGCTTCTTCCAAGAGTTTGTTTTCAAGTGTTTCTAACGCTTCTTCAAGCGTATCGGTTAAGCGTAAGCTTCCAGCTTGTGAGGGCTGGTTAAACACCATGCCCGTTGCTTGCAGTCTTTGTTGAATAACCTGCTTTAACCCCGTAATAAAAATACCAATTTTCTGCTCATCACAAAATTGTTTTAAGCGTAATAAGCTATTTGCGGTAGAGGAATCCGCATTGCTAACTTGTGAAAAGTCTAACAAGAGAGCTTCTATTGAAGCATTCTTATCTTTTACATCTTTTTTAATTTGTTCAATCAAGGTGTTGGCAGTACCAAAAAACAAAAAACCCCTCAAGCGATAAACTCTTACTCTATTAGCTTGTAACTCTAACCAATCCTGCTCTTGGGAAGTACGCTCTACACCACTGGTTAAACCTATAAGGTTAGTATTTAGCTGGATTACTTGTAAGCGACTGTATTCACGAATAAAAAGCAAGACTGTCAATAAAAGGCCTAATAAAACGCCTCCCAAAAACCCTTGAAAAACAATTACTACAAAAATAACAGCAATAACGGTTTGATCTGCTCGGGGAAAGCGTTGGCCTGAAGTAATGAGCCACTGGTTTATAAACTGCATACCTTGAAAGATCAGCAAGCCAGCGACCAGCGGCAAGGGTAACCAGCGCAACAAATGCTCATGTATAAAGATAACAACAAGAAGAAGTAAAGCTATTAAAATGCCAGTTAACCGGTAGTTAGCTTGCATCTGCCTTGCCATACTCGTTTGGCTTAGCGACAAGGAAGCGATACCACCGCCGGTTAAGGCTGTTAGCAAGTTCATACCACCAGCCAACCTTAACTCCTGGTCTAGGTTTAAATCTTTTTTGGCTAAGAGTTCGATAGAAGTTGCTTGTAACAGCATAGATAAAACGGAGATAGAGGCCAGCGTTAATAAAGCACCCCAAGGCAGTAGCACCCAATCTACCTTAGGTGCACCACTTTTTATCCATTGATATCCGGTCACGGGCAAGCTGCCGCTGGCTTCTAGTTGGAAGAACCAAGCTGATTGATTCTGCAACATAGGGGCTAGAGTGACCATTATCACACCACCCACCAAAGTTGCTATAGGTAATAAATGTGCAGGTTGCACTCTTTCACGCAAAAACCATAAAGTGAATGCAAAGATAATAGCCACCCACAAAGCAGTATCTTGTAGCTGATTAATCGCTAGGCTATCAAAACCTGTTAAACCTAAGCCACCCTTAATAAATAACCAACCTATGCCTGCTAAAAAACCAGCAAGTACAGGCAAAGGCAGATAGCGAACAATACGGCTCAGTTTTAAACTTCCCATCAACAACATAAAACCAGCTGTCATTAGGCCATTTAGCATAAGTAGCAGCCAGAACTGTTCTACAGAAGGATCAACGCCTTGTAGCAGGTCTGCAAACATGGCGGCAGCACTTGGGAGGGGGATACCTATAAGCCCTGCGATGCTTCCTTTCCAGGCTACAAGTAACGCAGAAATCATAGCAGTTAATAACATAGCCACAACCATATCAGGCAATAAAACTGCCTGATTGGTTTGGGTCATCATCGCTGCGAAGGAGAAAGCTAGTACGGTACTTATTAAGCTCAATAATAATGCTGCAGGAATTATTTGCAGCAGGCTGCGTTTATTGATGAGCATAATAATCTCCCTTTATCAGTCTTTTTTGTCTTATTGTTATTTAACTGCTCTTATACAGCTACTGACTAGTCACTGGCTTCTACTAATTTTGCTTCTAACTCGCCCATTAGCTGGGTAATGGATTGTGCTGACTTGCCTGTTTCATCGGCTAGCTCTTTTACTTGGTCTGCTACTACGGCAAAGCCACGACCAGCTTCACCAGCGCGTGCAGCTTCAATGCTGGCATTTAAACTCAGCATTTTTAAGGTTTTTAGTACCTGCAGAATTTTTTGTGTTTGGTTGATGATTTGGTTGCTCGTTCCGCCTACATCTTCCATTTTTTTATGGCGTTCGTTTTCTTCAGCTTTACGCTGGCTAATATCGGCAATTACGCCCTCTATAAAAGCAACCTCGCCTAGGTCATTAAAAACAGGGCCGCCGTGCTCATTAACCCACTGAATCGTGCCATCTGCACGCTTAATGCGATAATCGACATTCCAGTTAGCTTTATTTTTAATTCCTTGAGCGATTACTCTATCTAAGCGTTCTGTGTCATCCTGGTGTATCAGTGACATATAGGAAAGACGATTATTATCTAATAGGTCTTTTTCAGAATAACCTGTTACTTTTTTAACAACACCCGCTAAATTAAGCATGGTAAAGCTTTTGTCATGGCGGCTACGGTAAAGAAAGCCGTTCATGCGGTTAGCAATACTCTCATAAATTCGTGCAGTATCCTCTGTTGTGTTGTAGTCCATGTCCTGCTGTTTATATTCTGAATTCATGTCAAAAAAGACCTTAAAAGTTTAGATAAAAACCATGATTAAATGTACACCGCTACTGGATTAACAGCAATGCAATTCATTAATTTAAGCTTGCAAATGTCGACCGCCATTTAGGGGTAAAACGGCACCGGTCATATAGGGTTGATTTAGTAGAAATTCGACAGTTTGAGTTAGTGCATTAAAGCCTGGTGCTATGCCTAAAGGTGACTTAGCCAACGCTTTTTTTTGGTAGGCTAGGTCATCACCTTCGTTAAAAGCTAGTAATGCAGGTGCTATAGCATTTACTTTTATCTTGGGTGCAAAACGACTTGCAAAGGATAGCGTTAAATTTTGTAAAGCCGCCTTACTAGCAACGTAGGCAGCATGTTTTTTTGAGCCTCGTCGCACGACATCATCGGTTAAATGAATGATATCCGTCATCTGCCCAGTTTTTTCTGCGCAAGCTAAAAGTAAAGACTCTAACCCTAGGTTAATTAAAAAAGGGGCTTGTTGGTGAACTTGAAACATTTGCCTAAAAACCGTGGCAGCGTCACTTAGGTCTTGCTCGTCAGCAGCCCAATCTGAAGCGTTATGAATAACCGCCCTTAAGCTAGGCGTTTGCTTTTTTACCGAAGTAATTAATGCCAGTATCTCTTCATCAGTCGCAAAATCGGCTTGAATGCCCTGTGCGCCCAAAGCAATAAGCTCATCAACGCCCGCTTTATGGCTGCGGTAGCTAAAAATAACCGGCTGTCCAGCCGCTAGTAAATGTTTGGCTAGGTGTAAACCGCTGCGTTGGGCTGCACCAGTAATTAAAACAGGAGAATTACTATTCATAGCTTCTAGGTGCATAGGCATGTGCATCGCTAAGCAAGCCACGCGCTGGCATACCCTGTTCCATTAACAAGTCTTCAACGGCGTAAACCATATTAGGTGAACCACAAATAAAACCTTCAAGCGTTGCGGCTGAATTGGCTTCATCGTAATCATTGGCTAGTACATCGGTTACTCGCCCTACTTCACCCTGCCAACCTTCGGGTGCTTCTTCGACAATAGCAATCAGGGTAAAATCTGCTAGTTTATTTTGCCAAGCTAAGGCTGTTTCTAAATCATAAAGCCCTGCTGGGTTTTTAGCCGCCCAATAAAAATTAACGGCTGACTGCCAGTTTTTTTCTATTAAGCTTTCTACCAAGGCTTTAATTTGTGCAAAGCCCGTACCAGCTGCCACTAGCGTCAGTGGGCGATCTTTACCCTGTAAAGTGCATTCACCAGAAGCCAAACGAACTTGAAGGGGTTCACCTGAATTAAGCTGCTTAAACAGTGCTACTGAGTTTTCACGTTCTGGCAAATGCTGAATGTGTAGCTCAACTTGATTGCTTCCCGGTAAGCAGGCCAATGAAAACGCTTGCCAGTGGTTGCCAGCTACCTGAATTTCCATGTACTGGCCTGGCTGAAAGTTAGCAGCGCTTTCAAGCTGTAAGATTACTCGGTAAACGTTATCTGTTAAGGCTTGCAACTGGTGAAGGCTTGCACTGCAAACAACTTGATTCATTCTTCTTCCTTATCTTTTTAACTAACTGTCCAAACTTAGCTATCTAAACCTAGCTCATCCCAAATACTATCAACACGGGTTTTCACTTCTTCGGTCATAGTTATGCAAGTACCCCATTCTCGGTCGGTTTCACCCGGCCATTTATTGGTAGCATCCATACCCATTTTTGAACCCAAGCCAGAAACAGGTGAAGCAAAATCTAAATAATCAATGGGTGTGTTATCAATTAATACCGTATCGCGAGAAGGGTCCATCCGTGTAGTAATCGCCCAAATCACATCCTTCCAGTCGCGGGCGTTAATATCATCGTCTGTGACTATTACAAACTTGGTGTACATAAACTGACGTAAAAAACTCCACACACCCAACATCACCCGCTTAGCGTGGCCTGGGTATTGTTTTTTAATGGTCACTACGGCCATACGGTAAGAGCAACCTTCCGGCGGCAGGTAAAAATCAGTAATTTCTGGGAATTGTTTTTGCAGAATAGGCACAAACACTTCGTTGAGTGCCACACCTAAAATCGCTGGCTCATCGGGTGGACGGCCAGTGTAGGTAGAATGATAAATAGCATCTTTACGGCGGGTAATGCGTTCCACCGTAAACACAGGAAAGTCATCCACTTCATTATAATAGCCAGTATGGTCACCAAAAGGGCCTTCAGGCGCTAGTTCACCCGGCTCGATATAACCTTCTAAAATAATTTCTGCTGAAGCAGGCACACGCAAGTCATAACCAATGGATTTAACCAGTTCCGTTTTAGTGCCACGTAATAAACCAGCAAAAGCATATTCAGACAGGGTGTCGGGCACAGGCGTTACCGCACCTAAAATAGTGGCAGGGTCTGCGCCCAAAGCCACACAAACAGGGAAGCGCTTGCCAGGGTTTTCACGGCAGAATTTTTGGAAGTCTAACGCACCACCACGGTGGGCTAACCAACGCATAATTAGCTTATTTTTGGCTAATAATTGCTGGCGATAAATACCCAGGTTTTCACGACCATCTTTTTTACCCTGAGTAATCACCAAAGGCCAGGTTACTAACGGCGCTGCATCGCCTGGCCAGCAGTGCATGATGGGTAGTTTATAAAGATCCACCTCATCGCCTTCAAGAATTACTTCTTGGCAGGGTGCTTTTTTTAGCACCTTAGGGCTCATGGTGAGTACTTTTTTGAAAATAGGCAGTTTTTCCCAAGCGTCTTTCAAACCCTTGGGCGGGTCTGGCTCTTTTAAATAGGCTAATAACTTACCAATTTCACGCAGCGCTTCGGTCGATTCAGCACCCATACCCAAAGCCACTCGTTCAGTTGTACCAAACAAGTTAGCCAAAACTGGCAGGGTATGGCCTTTGGGGTTTTCAAACAAAATAGCAGGGCCACCAGCACGCAAAGTACGGTCGGCAATTTCGGTCATTTCCAAATAAGGATCTACCTCCTGCTGAACCCGCTTCAACAAGCCCCTTGCTTCAAGCTGCTGGATAAAGTCGCGTAAATCCTTATAAATCATCTGGATTTAAAACCTCTTAATGTGCAAAAGGCAAGCCAGAAGGCTTGCCTTAAAATTACTTATTTACTGCCGCTCAAGTAGGCATAAGCTTTAATGCTTGTGTCTTCCGTACCAATCGCAGGTAGTAAGTTAGAGAAGACTAGTTTTCAGGCTTCTGCAGCAGGGATGCTGCAGTAGAGCTTACATGGAAGTATTCACAGCGCCCTGAAAATGGCTTCTCTAAATTAAATTTAGCTGCTTAGTTACTTACGCTTCATCGCCTCAAAAAATTCCATATTGATTTTAGTGCTTTTTAAGCGATCAACCAAGAATTCAGTGGCAGCCACGTCTTCCATAGGATTAAGCAGCTTGCGTAGAATCCACATACGCTGTAGCTCTTCTTCAGTGGCTAGTAAATCTTCACGGCGTGTGCCAGAACGACGAATATTGATAGCAGGATAGATACGTTTTTCAGCTACTTTACGGTCTAGGTGTACTTCCATATTACCCGTACCCTTAAACTCTTCAAAAATAACTTCATCCATCTTCGAGCCAGTATCAACCAAAGCTGTAGCGATAATGGTTAAGCTACCGCCTTCTTCAATATTACGTGCAGCACCAAAGAAACGCTTAGGCTTTTCTAAAGCATGTGCATCAACACCACCGGTTAAAACCTTGCCAGAGCTAGGAATAACCGTGTTGTAAGCACGCGCTAAACGGGTAATCGAGTCTAAAAGAATAATAACGTCTAGCTTGTGTTCAACCAAACGCTTAGCTTTTTCGATAACCATTTCAGCAACTTGAACGTGACGCGCTGGTGGTTCATCAAAAGTAGAAGCAACCACCTCACCGCGCACAGTGCGCTGCATTTCAGTTACTTCTTCTGGGCGCTCATCAATTAATAAAACAATTAAATGGCATTCAGGATTATTACGTTTAATTGAATTGGCTACATTTTGTAGCATTAATGTTTTACCGGCTTTAGGCGGAGAAACAATTAAGCCACGCTGACCTTTACCTATGGGTGAAACTAAATCAATAATTCGAGCAGTTAAATCTTCGCTAGAACCGTTACCCACTTCCATAATCATGCGTTCATCTGGAAATAAAGGGGTTAGGTTTTCAAAGAGGATTTTATGCTTGGCGTTGTCTGGGCGGTCAAAATTAATGGAATCAACTTTAAGTAGTGCAAAATAACGTTCACCGTCTTTAGGTGGTCGTATTTTACCTGCAATACTGTCGCCTTTACGTAAATTAAATCGGCGAATTTGGCTGGGTGAAACATAGATATCATCGGGCCCAGCTAAGTAAGAGGAGTCTGATGAGCGCAGAAAGCCGAAGCCATCCTGCAAAATTTCCAGTACGCCATCACCGTAGATATCTTCACCACTTTTAGCATGGCGCTTAAGAATTCCAAAGATGATGTCCTGTTTACGAGTACGCGCAACGTGTTCGATGCCCATCTCGTTGGCTATGTCCATTAGTTCAGTAACGGATTTCTGCTTGAGTTCGGTCAGATTCATGGGTTTTTATATAGGTGATCTTACTAGAAGATAATGTCCGTGTAAGGCGGTGGATAAGTAATTTACCGAGCTTGCACAAAAGATTAATAGATTGAGCGAGGCGCTTATTGCTCATTCTGATTGGTTGCTATTGAAGCACTAAGGGCAGGTCGGCTATTCCGTAACATTCGTTTGGTACGATTTGATGCGGAAAGAAAATTAAAAACGGTGCTGAATAAAGCCTTGCTGCACCAAGCGAGGTCTATCTTGCCTTAAGCTGTTTCTGCACGCAACACTTTAATTAGAGTTTTTGCGTGCAGAGCTTATTATTGCAATTATAGATTAGCGTCTACAAAAGCAGATAACTGAGACTTAGATAGTGCGCCTACCTTGGTTGCTACTATCTCACCACCTTTAAAAATCATTAAGGTAGGAATGCCACGAATACCAAAACGTGCTGGGGTATCGGTGTTTTCATCAATATTTAGCTTACAAACAGCTAAGCGGCCTTCGTACTCGCTGGCAACTTCTTCTAAAACAGGAGCGATCATTTTGCATGGACCACACCATTCTGCCCAGTAGTCAACCAGAACGGGAAGTTCTGCTTTTACTACATCGTCTTCGAAGTTTGCATCACTAGTATTGAGGATGTTAGCACTCATAGTCGGTTCTCCATTGGGAACTTATTCATCAAATAATATAATGCATCATATCACCCTCTTTAGCTCACCTGAAGCCGTAAGAATATAAACTTAAGTCTTTTGATGTTATCTTTGCGCTCAAACGACTCCCTTGATCCTTGCGCTATGGATAATTTTTATGACCAACAAGCCCACAACTAGCTTAGATACCCTATCAGAAGGCGACTTGGTTGCTTCATTAGATTTAGGGTCTAATAGCTTCCACCTGTTACTAGCACGTAAAGTAAAAGGTGAACTCAGTGTTATTAAGCGTATGGGCGAAAAGGTTCAACTAGCTGCGGGCTTAGATGCCAACAACCACTTAAGTGAAGCAGCTCAGCAGCGTGGCTTAGCCTGTTTGAAGCTAATGGCACCTTTCTTACAAGGACTAAACGAAAGCCAGGTCACACTAGTGGCCACCAATACCCTTAGAGCGGCGCACAATGCTAAAGAGTTTATTGTTAGGGCAGAAGAAATTTTAGGGTTTCCCATTGAAATTATTGCTGGCCGTGAAGAAGCGCGTTTAATTTATGTTGGTGTGGTTAACTCTAATCCCAAGGTAACTGAAAGGCGCCTAGTCGTTGATATAGGTGGTGGCAGTACTGAATTTATAATCGGTGAAGGCAAAGACCCTCTACTACTTGAAAGCCTGCACATGGGCTGTGTTAGTTATGCAAGCCGTTATTTTACTAG
The DNA here is from genome assembly GCF_000422325.1 of Marinospirillum minutulum DSM 6287. Lineage (GTDB taxonomy): Bacteria > Pseudomonadota > Gammaproteobacteria > Pseudomonadales > Halomonadaceae > Marinospirillum > Marinospirillum minutulum. The sequence continues at coordinate 142,228 of NZ_KE383818.1, read as the reverse complement.
TCCAACAGTTAACGCTATCGACTTCCAAAAAGCTTACCTAGCAGCGCGTGGCGAACTGCTGCATATTCAAAAACGCTTTTGCAATAAAGGCTGGCAACTAGCACACGGTAGCTCTGGCAGCATGAAAACCCTGTCACTTATTCTTGGCAAGGGTAAGTTCGCCACCCTTACTTTAGCTGGTTTAAAACAGCTCTACCAAGACCTGCTAGCAACAGGTAGCCCAGAACAATGGGTTGTCTATGGCATTCGCCCAGAAAGAGTCAGTCTTGTACCTGCTGGTTTAGCTATCTGCCTTGCACTTTTTGAAGCCCTAGACATTAGTAGCATGGAGTATTCCGATGGTGCACTACGTGAAGGGGTGCTTTACGAATTATTAGGCAATGGTACAGATGAAGATGTGCGTGTTCGTACTGTTAGGTCTGTGTCTGAGCGTTTTCAAATAGATAACTCACAAAGTCACCTAGTAACCACTGCGGCACTTCATGCTTTAGATCAGGTTGCCAACACTTGGGGCTTAGCTGGTCAAAAATGGCGCAACAAGCTGGAATGGGCAAGTATTTTGCATGAAATTGGTTTAAGTGTAGCCCATACGCAATACCATAAACACGGGGCTTATTTGGTGCGCTATGCCGATTTAGCCGGTTTTACCCGCCCACAACAACAAATGGTTTCTGTTTTAATTCGTTGTCACCGCCGTAAATTCCCTTTAGCGGAATTCAGTATTTTTACACCTGAAGATCAATTAAAACTACAGCGTTTAGCACGCTTATTGCGCTTAGCTGTATTGCTCCACCCTAGCCGCCCTGAAACGCCTTTTTTAGATTTTCGTATCAGTATCGATAACAGTAATTCTAAGGAAGCCATGCAGCTAACCTTTGCTGAGGGCTGGCTGGAAGAACAACCTTTATTAAGAAATGATTTAGAAGCAGAAGCAGCTTATTTAGAAGAAGCAGGCTTTGAGCTAGGTTTTAGCTAGCCTGCTTCTTATTTGCTACTTAAAGCTAACACCTAATCAACTTCTGGGCGCATGGCAGGGAAAAGCAATACATCACGAATCGACGGGCTATCAGTGAAAATCATCACTAGCCTGTCAATACCTATCCCTTCACCTGCTGTCGGCGGCATACCGTATTCTAGGGCGCGTATATAGTCGGCATCGTAGAACATGGCTTCATCGTCACCCGCTTCTTTTTCGGCTACCTGTTCTAAGAAACGGTCTCGCTGGTCTTCTGCATCGTTTAATTCCGAGAAACCATTGGCAATTTCACGGCCACCAATAAAGAATTCAAAGCGATCGGTTACTTCTGGGTCTTCATCATTACGGCGTGCCAAGGGCGATACTTCAGCTGGGTAGGCAGTAATAAAGGTTGGCTGTCGCAACTGAGTTTCCGCTACTTCTTCAAAAATTTCGGTAATAATACGGCCCAAGCCCCAAATGGCTTGCACTTCAATTTTCAGGCTTTTTGCTACTGCCGCTGCTGCTTCACGGGTCGCTAAATCTGCTTCACTAATGCCTTTACCATGTTTAATAATGGCTTCTTTCATGGTTAGGCGCTCAAAGGGTTTGCCAAAGTCATAAACTTCACCCTGATAAGGTACTTGCGTAGTACCTAACACTTCTTCTGCTAGCGCTTTTAATAGCTGTTCGGTAAAGGTCATTAACTCTTGGTAATCGGCATAAGCCCAATAGAACTCTATCATGGTGAATTCTGGGTTATGGCGGGTTGAAAGCCCCTCGTTACGGAAGTTGCGGTTAATTTCATAAACCCTTTCAAAGCCACCCACCACCAAACGCTTCAAATAAAGCTCTGGTGCAATACGTAGGTACATATCTTGGTCTAGCGCATTATGGTGAGTTACAAAAGGACGTGCCGTAGCACCACCAGGAATGGCTTGCAGCATGGGCGTTTCTACTTCCATAAACTCGTGGTCTTCCATAAAGCGGCGAATACCGCTAATAATTTTAGAACGGGCTTTGAAAGTAGCACGTGATTCTGGGTTAACGATTAAATCAACATAGCGCTGGCGATAGCGAATTTCGGTATCGGACAAACCATGAAACTTATCGGGCAGCGGACGCAAGCTTTTAGTGAGTAGCTGGCTTTCTTCAATAAAGACGTACAAATCGCCTTTACCTGAAAGGTGCATAACACCTTCAGCAGCAACTAAATCACCAATATCCCAAGTTTTAATGTCTTGCTGCTGTTCTTCTGCTAAGCCTTTTTTATTAACATAAAGCTGAATTTGACCACTGGCATCTTGAATAACAATAAAAGGGCCACGCATCCGCATAATGCGGCCAGCAACCTTAACGCGCTTATTTAGTTCGGCTAATTCTTCTTTGGTTTTCTCACCTAGCTCGCGCTGTAAGTCACCAGCGTAGGCATCACGGCGAAAAGTGTTAGGAAAAGCATTACCCTGTTCGCGTCGCGCCGCTAACTTAGTGCGGCGTTCTGCTACTAGCTTATTCTCTTCTTCTAAATCAGGGGTAGTCGGGGTTGTCATAGCTTTATAGACCTTGCTTTAAACTGGCTTCAATGAATTTATCCAGGTCACCATCTAACACGGCCTGGGTATTGCGTGTTTCTATATTGGTACGCAAGTCCTTAATACGTGAATCATCTAAAACATAGGAGCGGATTTGGCTGCCCCAACCTATGTCTGATTTTGAATCTTCAAGCTTTTGCTTTTCAGCATTACGCTTGTGCATTTCTAGTTCAAATAAACGTGACTTTAGCTGTTTCATAGCAAAGTCTTTGTTTTGGTGCTGCGATCGCCCAGCCTGACAAGCCACTACGGTATTGGTGGGCAGGTGAGTAATACGCACCGCTGATTCGGTTCGGTTAACGTGCTGTCCACCTGCACCCGAGGCACGGTAAACATCAATGCGTAAATCGGCTGGGTTAATATCTATTTCAAAGCTGTCGTCTACCTCAGGCGAAACAAACACAGAAGTAAACGAAGTGTGCCTGCGACCGCCTGAGTCAAATGGGCTTTTACGCACTAAACGGTGCACGCCGGTTTCCGTTCTTAACCAACCATAAGCATAACTTCCTTCTACACTAATAGTGGCAGACTTAATACCCGCAACATCACCTGCTGAAATCTCGACTATTTCAGCCTTAAACTCATGGTCATCAGCCCAGCGCAAATACATACGCAAGAGCATTTCTGCCCAGTCTTGGGCTTCTGTACCACCTGAGCCTGCTTGAATTTCCAAGAAAGCTGAATTAGCGTCCATTTCACCCGAAAACATACGGCGAAACTCTAAGCCTTCCAACTGTTTTTGCAATTCGTTTAAATCGGCTTCAACGGCTTGATAAGTTTCCTCATCGTCTTCAGCGCCAGCCAACTCTAACAGATCTTTAGCATCAACTAGGCCAGTAGCTAAGTTTTCAAAAATATTAACAAGGCTTTCTAAATCAGAGCGCTCTTTACCTAGTGCCTGAGCACGTTCTGGTGCATTCCAAACGTCTGGCTGCTCTAATTCACGAGTGACTTCTTCTAATCGATCTTTTTTCTCGGCATAGTCAAAGATACCCCCTAAGAACTTGGGTGCGTTCTTGCAGGTTTTTGATTAGGGAGACTAGCGGGTTAATTTCCAACATAAGGAAGGCTTGCTCCAACAGGGTAAGATGAATTTATATAAATAAACGTGCTATTTTACCCAAATCCCCTGCTAGCGGCTAGCATCCTATAACCAAGCCGTTAGACTAGTGGTAGATTTGTTGTTACTAACTTAAGAGTTACCTATGGATATCAGTGTTAACGCTTCAGCCGATAAGTTTGAATTAAATCTTGGTGCTTGCCGTGCCTCGCTCAATTCTTCTCAAGTCACGGCCTTAAAAGATGAGCTTGCCGAGGTGTTATTAAATGCCCTCTACGAGCAGCCTAACTACTGGCAAGATTTAACAACTAAGCTAGAAAAGTTAAAAAGTGTTCTTGCCAACCTTTTAGAGCTGGATAACGAACAACTAATGCAAGTTATTCAGGCCAGCCACCAACCTCACTGGTTAGCCTTGGTTCGTTTTACTAAAAAAGAACAACCTGAATTAGCTAAACGCCTGTTAAAAGCTATAGGTCAAATTCAGTCGCCTATTTTTACTAGCCTTGAGGAGTTTACTAATCAGCTAAACACTGAACCTGCTTCATCTATTGCCGAAGTTGTTACAGCGTTAGAAGCTTTGCAGCCACTTATCCAAGCCCTTAACCCAACACCGCTTGATGAAGAAACCGAAACAACTAATTCGCTTGCTAGCAGTTCTAGCTTTAACACCCGCGCAACCACCTTCCTTACCAACCTAAGTGAACTGCCCCGCTCCAATTTAAGGCTTATTTTGAAAGGGCTAGGTGGCAAAGAGTTAGTTTTAGTATTTTCAGCTTGTAGAATGCTAGAGATCACCAGCTTCTTTACTCAGCTACAAAGCATTCTGCCTGAAAAAAATTACCAACAACTAGAAAGTAAAAGCCAAGCAAGGGTAGATGAAGCAGAGTTAAGAAGCCTACTGGCTAAGTTGAATCAAGAGTTAAAAGATTTAAAGAAACTACTTAAAAACAGGAAGAAATGATGAGCCTTGTCCCTAGGGTTAACAATGGTCAGCTAGAGCTGCAAGACCAGTCTTTAACACTACAAATGAATTTACATGAAGGCTTATTGCTAACAGCAACTCTAAATGAACAGTTAGGTGTAGCTGAACAAGAAACACAAAAACTCATTAACAGCTTTTATCTTACGCTGCTTGAAAGCCTTATGTTATTAGGTATCAGGGAGCGGCAATTACTTTTAAATGAAGCTTCTTTAGAAGCCTTGGCTTGTTTGTTACGCAGGTTTAGAGGCAAACCCCTTGCTAAAGCTTTAAGAGAAAACTTATCACAACGCCGTATTAGCCAAGTAGAAGAAGAAGCGCTTTATTTACAATCTAAGCTTTCTGCAACAGAAGAACTTGCACAGGTACTAGCACCTTTTTTTAATCATTTAGACAAGCAAGTACAAGAGGGCAAAATTAAGCTACAAGACCCTAAGGGCACTTATTTTTAGATTAGTTAAACCTTAAGCCTTGTACAGCGGATTCAAAATCTTCAACTGCTGCCAAGCTTTCATTATGATAGGTCAGCGTCAGCACAAGGCTTCGGTTTTGTTCTAGCTGCAACATATATTGAATAATGCGAGTGTTGGCGGTATCGCCAGCATAAGAAAGCACAAATGCTGGGTAGTCTTGCACACTACGACCTTCACAAGTATCTAGCTTAACTTCTCGCCCTAGTGTACGACTCAGCAGGCTTGGTAAGGCGGCACAGGTTGATTTTATTTGTGCTGCGGCTTCAGGTACTTGGTCTTGGGTTTCTATTAAGGTGATATTGTCATAGAAGCCGCCAGTATTTTTAACCTTTTCAGTATTAAAAATAAGCTCTAAGTTACCAGCTTGCATAGTTTTGGATAGCTTTTCCCGCCCTTTTAGCTGCACATCGACCGACTCTTTACTTAAGCTATCTGCTTCATCTACAGCATTTAACTCATCTAGGCTTAGTAAGCGCCAGTTGTCGGGTAAATAAAGGGTTACACCAAAACGGCTAAGCATTTCTGTTTCAGCTAGCACACTAGGGCTAACCAGTAAAAACAAGCTAAAAAAAGCAACTAGACGCACGCCCATCTCCAACACCAAGTAGTTAAATTAGAATCTTACGCCTAGTTCAAAATTAATCAGCTTTAAGTTGCTGTCTGCAATCTCATCTTCCATGGCAGAATCAACTTTCCACTGATCAAAGCTTAACCGGGTTGTTAAAGCGCGTTTATTCGTTGTTATATAGTCCATTCCAACCCAAGCAGAATAAGCAAGCATATCGGTTTGCTGCGGGTGACTGGCATCTAACGTTTGATATTTCTCCCAACCACGCATTACCAAACGGTATTCACTGCCTATAACCCAATAACTACTTGCTGCATGGTGCAGAGCTAGCTCAATACCAAAAGGCACATACATATAATGCATACGCGTGATTTCAGGTTCTAAACCCGTTAGGGCCTTGCTGGTCATTTTTGTTGCTTGCCAACCTAAGCCTGTCCATAAAGAAAAATCACCCGTAAAGCTGGATAAGTTCATCACTCCAACATGATAAGAAGCTTGGGCTTGGTCTATTTCTGTGTCTTCCTTAACCTTTGCATATTCTTGCGTAGCACTGCCTGCAAAGTTGTGACCTAGGCTTAAACGGTGGTAGGCCATGCCATTGCTAATGATTTCTAAGTCAACATTAAGCATATAAATATTACCGTTTAAGTCATAATCGGCATCACTCGCTTCTTGTGAGATATAGGTGTAACCCAAAGAAGGCGTTAAAAATAAGGCTGACTGGTCTTGCTTTGCATAAGCAGCTTCAGCTGCCAACAAAAAGCTGGCTGCTAAAGCGAGTAATAGTTTATTCAACTTAAAGTGACCTTTCTTAAGACTTAACGGCTAAGAATAGAAACATCTTCAGCCTGTAAGCCTTTTTCTCCTTCTACAGAAGAGAATTTAACTTTCTGGCCTTCACGTAGCGTACGATGACCTGTGCCACGGATAGAACGAAAATGGACAAAAACCTCTCCACCACTGTCGCGTATGATAAAGCCATAACCCTTATTGATATTGAACCATTTCACTATGCCTTCTTCACGACTTGCATCGTTATCCTGCTCTTCGTTATCGGCATAGGCGGATTCGTAGTTAATTTGACTCGCTTTAGCGCGTAATAATTCGTTAAGCGTTGCTGCTAAAAAGAGAAGAGCAAAAACCATTAGGTAGACTTTAATTGCAGCAGAAGCATCAAAAGCAAAGTCTGGGGAAGCGAGTAGCAGAGGTAGCAAAACAGGGGCAAGCAAAGCAACTAGAAGGCTCACCAGAACATTTCTTATCAGTGTATTATTCAACATATAGTTTCTCTAAATCCAAGGTACTAGGGAAAAAAAAGTAAACGGCATTAATTAACCGGTACACATTATAACCACGTCTGACGACAAATGCTTATACAAGGTAAGAGGTAAAGTGATATGAAGCAATACGAAAAACGTCTCATAGGCTTAGAATCACAACTTGCTTTCCAAGATGACCTAATTGAGCAGCTAAACCAGCAGGTAATTTTGCAGCAACGTGACATCCTAGTGTTGCAAGAGCAACTGCAACTAATGGCGCAGCGCTTTAAAGAAATACAACAAGCAAATGAACAGCAAGGCGACCAGCCCACGGCTGCCGATGAAAGGCCACCGCATTATTAAACCACTTGACCCAGTGCTATAAAATACTAACTCCCTACCCCTAAGCAATTGGGTGAATCTGGACGCTGTTCACCCTTGGCTAACCATTCTTTAGGTGTATGCAGGTGCAGCGCTAAAGCGTGAACAGGTCCTGCCATTTCTTCTGCAAGTAGCCCATAAATTTTTTGATGGCGTTTTACCGCTAGTAGTCCATTAAAGTCTTCGCTAACTAAAGTCAGCTTAAAATGGCTTTCGCGACCCGGTGGGCCAGCATGTTGGTCACTTTCATTTTCTATTGCTATAAATTCTAGCTGCAAGGCTGTTTCTAACTTACTACGTATTGCTGCTTCTACTTTTGCCATTGTCTTTTACCTTTCTTCTGATCCTGAGCGGTGACCTTCTCTTTCTGGGTCACTGGCTTCTACTATAAATTTTTTAATGCGTCTTGTTACCCACCAAACACTGCCCACCACTAGTGGTACAGCTGCTGCTTTAGCAACATTAACATTAATGGGTAAGCCTAGCGGCTCTAATGCTCCAAACAAATAACCTAACAAACTAACGCCATAGTAACTGATTGCTGCAATAGACAAACCTTCAACGGTTTCTTGCATACGTAGCTGTACTCTAGAGCGACGATTCATAGATGCAAGTAAGCGGCGGTTTTGTTCTTCTAACTTAAGATCAACTCGCGTACGAATAAGGTCGCCAGCACGCTCTATGCGTGCAGCTAAATCTTCTAAACGGCGACTAGTAGACTCACAAGTGTTGGCTGCGGGTGTTAAGCGGCGTGCAAAAAATGCTTTAAGTGTGAAATTAGGAACATTCTCACTTTCTTTCAGCTCGTCTAATCGGCGCATTACCAGCTGATAATAGGCTTGAGTGGCTGAAAAGCGGGAAATGGTATCTGCGCTATGTCGCTCAATTTGTGCTGCCATAATGGTTAGCTCACCTAACAACCTGCGCTCATCTTCCAAACCTTCTGTAACCGACAGGCGCGTTATAATATTGGCAAGTTGTTGATCTAACTGACGTAAAATGGGTGCTAAATCCCTTGCTGGTCGCGCACCTAATAAAGCCATTAGGCGGTAGGTTTCTAGTTCTAAAACACGCAAAATCAACCGACCTGCTTGATTATCATTTAACTCATGATTGTGCAGTAAGATGCGACCGCAACCGTCGCCATGTAAGCGAAAAGCACTCCATAGGGTTGCCGCACCTTCCATTAATCGACCACTCACCAAGCGTTGACCTTCAAAGCAGTCTGCCAGTTCTTCTCTATCTAGGGGTTTGTCTTCAGCAGCTTGAACCTCTAGGTGTAAGCCTGCGACCAGTTGCCCAGGAATGTTTTCTAACCAATCGGCTGGAAGAAGCGATAAAGCGGGTTGCGCAAAGGCTTCTTCACTTTTGCCAGAACGAATAAAAGTATAGGTTACAAACTCTAGGTGCCTTTCCCAACGTACTTTTAAATCACCTAACTGCTGGTAAAAACTATTTTCTTGTGACGAAGGTGGGTTAACGCCATAACGGTGACAAAGCTCACAAAGGTGGTCAAAGTCTGCCTGTTTATCGTCTTCATCTAATAAGAGTGCAAGGTGAGAAACACGCACTGGGCTACCAATAACAGGAAAAGGCCTAGCATGCAGCTCGTGATAAAGGGAATCACGCGCTGGATGAAGCTTAGGTAGTGCTAAACGATTGGGCGAAGTAGTAACAGACAAGGGCTCACCTTAGTTGCATTAGTAGTAGTGCATAATGCAAGGCTCTAAGGTGAACCGCAAGTAGCTGAGACGCTAAACCACAGGCTTAGCTTGTTTTATTAATGACTAACTTAGCTCTTTTAGAAGCTGGTGCGGCGCTGTTTGCAACGACTTACGCAAGGCTAAATGCGCAAAACCAGCCAGCAGTAAAGCGCCCACCAGCGGTGGTAAAACCCAAAATAGCGGCGCAGCTGACCAAGGCAAGTTAAGCAGTTTGCCAGCAATTAAGCTGTAAAGTAGCTCACCTAACAGCGCCGCCAAAGTACCAGCCAAAGCGCCTAATAGTAAAAACTCTAAGGCCTGGCGAGAGGCTAAATTGCGCCGTGAAGCCCCCAGCACTTTAAGCAATACCTGCTCACGTTTGCGTGCATCTAGGCTGGCCATCATTAGCGCCCAAGTGACTAATAAACCGGCCAACAACACAAAACCCAGCAAATACTGCACGCCTAAACTCAGCTGGCGTAATATGCCTTCGGCCTGCGCTAGCATGGCTCTTACATCTAAAAATGCCACACCCGGGAACTGCTGGGTTAAGCTGCGCATAAAACCGGCTTCGTCTTCTGGCAACACAAAGCTAGCCAAAAAGGTATGCGCTTGGTCTTCCAGCACCTTGGGCGGAAAAATAACATAAAAGTTAGGGTTAAAGCTTTCCCACTTCACTTCACGAATACTGGCAATGCTGGTTTGCACAGGGCTGCCAGCCATATTAAAGGTGAGCTTATCGCCGAGTGTTAAGTTCAAACGCTTGGCAACATCGGCTTCAACCGACACAGGTAAAATATCAGCTTTAGCTGCTGGTAAATTAGGCCACCAAACTCCGGCTTTAAGGGTGTTGCCTTCAGGCAGGGCTTCGCTCCAAGTTAGGTTTAATTCACGCCTAAGTGCATTGTCGCTGGCCGCTGAATCGGGCACTGCTTCTACTGCTTCTTTACCATTAATATGAGTTAAGCGTGCCCTTAATAAAGGGTAAAGTTGGCTGTGGGCTAAGCCTTGTTCATCTAATACTGCGGCAAAGGCTTGTTTTTCATAGGGCTGGATGTCTACCGCAAACTGGTTAGGGCGCTCGGCTGGCAATTGGTTTTGCCAATCATTCATCAACTGATCACCACCCCTTGCCACTAATAAAACCGCAGTAAAAGCTAGGGTAAAAGTGCTCAACTGCAACAGGGTTTCTGCTGAATTGCGCCCTAAACGGCGTAAACCTTGCCGCCAATACCAAGGCAGGTTTTCTAGCTGGCTCATCAGTAAACGCAGCAATAACCAACCCAAACCTGCCACCAATAAACCAACCGCCGCAAGACCTGCCAAAGTCCACAAGGTTAACAACCAGTCGCCGGATAACCACCAGCCCAAGCCTAAGGTTGCCACGCCTGCCAAACCGTAGGTAAGCCAAGCGGAATAACTTAATTGCCAAGGGCGAGACTGCAAAACGGCCAAGGGGCTGACCTGCCCCAAGCTTAATAAAGGGGCTAAAGAGAAACCCAACAACAACCATAAGGCTAAAATTATGGCAGCAAACATCGGCTTAAAGCTGGCAGCAGGTAAAGCTAACGGCAGCACTGGGCTAAGCAATTCAATTAATCCCCAGTGACCTAAATAACCTAACAGGCCACCTATACCTCCTGCTGCTAAACCTAACCAAAAAAGTTGTAGCAGTAGTAGCTTTTGTACCCTTGCTCTTGTTTGCCCAAGGCAGCGTAGTAGAGCTACTTCTTTTGCTTGGCGTTTGGTTTGACGCTGGGTTGCTAAAGCAACCGCCAGTGCTGCTAATAAAACCGCGACCAAACCAGCCATAGCCAAGTAGCGCTGCCCTTCATTCATGGCACGGGCAATGCCCGGTTGGCTTTCTTCAAAATCCCTTAACTGCTGATGGCCTTCTAACTTTTCTGGCAGGATAAGCGCCAACTTACTAAGCAGGGTTGCATCGCCTGTCACACCCAAACGCCAGCTAGCACGGCTTAAACTGCCCAACAAAGGGCTACCTTCTAGGCTGTCTAAATGCACCAAAGCTTTAGGCGAAAAACTAGAAAAACCACCACTTTGGTCGGGTGTTTCAAGTAACAGCGCCGTTAACTGAAAACTAACCCCACCCACATTTACTGCTTCACCCAGCTGAGCACCTAAGCGCAAAGCTAGGCCGGGCTCCATCCAAATTTCACCCAAGGCAGGTGGCTGGCTTTGCTTCCACGTTTTATTGTCTTGGCCCTGCAAACGCACTTCACCCAGCAAGGGGTAATGGCTGTCGACACCATTCAGACTGACCAATAAAAATTCATTACCAAAACTGGCCATGCTGGTAAGTTGTACTTTTTCTGACCAGTTTAAATTAGCTGCTGTAAAGCTTTGTTTAAGTTCTAAACTGGCAGGTTTGCGGCCAGAAATAATTAAATCACCGCCGGCAATTCGGGCAGTTTCTTCGCCTAGCGCACCTTGAATGCGTTCACCCACCACCCCTAAAAGTGTGGCACAGGCAACGGCTAAAATAAGTGACGCTAATAAAACACGGTATTCACCTGCTTTAACGCTGCGCCAGGTTTGGTGGGCGGTAAATTTTAAATCGCCCATCATGTGCTTGTCTCTGCAACTAGCTGACCTGCCTCTAGCTGCAAGATGCGCTGGCAGCGTTGAGCTAGTTGACGATCATGAGTTACTAGAATCAGTGTCATGGCTTGGGCTGTGCTGGCTTTTAGTTCAAACAATAAATTGGCGACCTTACGGCCATTGTCCACATCTAGGTTACCCGTGGGTTCATCAGCAAACAGCACTTGTGGCTGGGCAACAAAAGCACGGGCAATGGCGACCCTTTGTTGTTCGCCACCCGAAAGCTGGCTGGGGCGGTGTTTTATGCGCTGACTTAAACCCACCTTAGCCAACCATTCTGCCGCCTGCTCTTTGGCCTTAGGGTCACCTTTTAATTCCAAAGGCAGCATCACGTTTTCTAACGCGCTTAGTTCAGGCAATAATTGGAAGGATTGAAAAATAAAGCCCACCTCTTTGGCCCTTACCGCTGCACGGGCATCTTCATCTAGGGAACTAAACGGCTTGCCACGCCACAAAAGCTCACCTTGGGTGGGTGTGTCTAAACCTGCCAAGAGTGCTAAGAGGGTCGATTTTCCTGCACCTGAAGGGCCTAAAATGGCTAGTTGTTCACCCGAATGAATGTTTAAATTTAGGTTATGAAGAATAACCAGTGGTGACTCATCTTGCGCCACGCTGTAACCTAAGTTTTTAGCTTGAAGTAAACTTGCTGTTTCAGTGCTTTTATTTGTTACGTTTGTTGCTAAGGGGTTTGATGTCATGTTCTATCCATGGAAAAACAAAGTTATCAGCTGGTTGGCTGCATTTTTGCTTCTCTTATTAATGAATTCTGGCTCCTTGCAAGCAGCCGAACGACCCGTCATTTTAGTAATGGGGGACAGCTTAAGTGCTGCCTATAACCTTCCTGCCTCTGCTGGCTGGGTAAGCTTGCTAGAAGAACGATTAAAAAACCAAACTAACTGGCAGGTGGTTAATGCTTCTATTAGTGGTGAAACTACCAGTGGTGGACTCACGCGTCTACCTGGGCTACTAAGACAACACCAGCCAGACTTGGTTCTTTTAGAACTAGGAGCAAATGATGGTTTGCGAGGGCTACCACCTAAACTTATTTCTAACAACCTAGAAAAAATGTTAACTTTAAGTCAAGAAAGTGGTGCTAAGGTTATGCTAATTGGCATCTTGCTACCACCTAATTATGGCCCTGCTTATTTAGCTCAGTTTGAACAAACCTACCCTAACTTGGCTAAAAAACACCAGCTACCTTTAGTTCCGTTTTTACTTGAAGGTGTAGCAGATAAACCCAGCTTAATGCAGGCTGATGGGCTGCATCCAACAGCCGAAGCCCAACCAATAATTCTTGAAACGGTATGGCTTGAGTTAAAAGCCCTATTGAATTAAGGTGTATTAAATATCTATGACATTTGGAGGTCAATATGAAACAAGAGAGCAGTATTGAAAACAACAGCTCAAACCCAGCAGAAACAGTAAGCCCCAGCATTAAAAACCCCCTAGATAAATCAGCTGATGCCTTCAGCGACCCTAACTATCCTTATGATAAAAAAATGACTCGTCGTGAATACGAGTCGCAAAAGCGCCTGTTGCAGATAGAACTGCTTAAATTGCAGCGCTGGATAAAAGATGAAGGTGAGCGAATAATCATTATTTTTGAAGGGCGTGATGCAGCAGGTAAGGGTGGTGCAATTAAACGCATGATGGAACACCTTAACCCACGTGGTGCTCATGTTGTTGCACTAGAAAAACCTTCGGAAAGAGAGCGTACCCAGTGGTATTTTCAACGCTACATTCAACACCTACCTTCAGCGGGTGAAATCGTTCTTTTTGACCGTTCTTGGTATAACCGTGCCGGTGTAGAGCGGGTTATGGGTTTTTGTAGCCAAGAAGAATACGTGCAGTTTTTGCATCAAACACCTGTCTTTGAACAAATGCTAGTTGATAGCGGTATACGCCTATTCAAATTTTGGTTCTCTGTTTCACGTAAAGAACAGTTTCACCGTTTTACTTCAAGGCAAGATGACCCACTTAAACAATGGAAACTTTCACCTGTTGACTTGGCTTCCCTAGATAAATGGGAAGATTACAGCCGTGCTAAAGAAGCAATGCTGATGCACACGCATAAAAGCTTAACACCTTGGACAGTTATTAAGTCTGATGACAAAAAAAGAGCACGCTTAGCTTCTATGCAGCTAATACTTAACTCTATGCCCTACACTAACAAAAATACTGATGTGGTTACTCAGCCTGATCCACTCCTAGTAAGCAGTGCAGCTGAAGTGTTGAGCAACCCAAATATTTAGCAGAAAAACAGGTTTTGTAACTTACTAAAAATAAGTTACCTACCTAGATCAACTTTAGAAAGAGAAAATGGCGAGTTACTTACAAGACGTTAAAAGTTAGAACCTTTTAACCCTAATTCCTAACAAGAAAATGTAATTAACTTGCTATTATGTTGTTCGAACATGCAACTGTATTTTGATCTAAAAACCAAAGGAACCTAGGTTTTGGGTCTGTTTATCCACGGAGGAAGTAAAATGCAGCTAACCCGTCAAACTGATTACGCAATCAGAGTTATGATGTTTCTAGGCATTCAAAAAGATGACCGTCTAGTTACAATCAGCGATATTGCTTACCACTTCGACATTTCTCGTAATCATCTTATGAAAATTGTTCACCGGCTTGGACAAAAAGAATACATCCAAACGGTTCGAGGAAAATATGGTGGGCTACGCTTAGAGCGTGATCCAAACAGTATAAAGCTGGGTGAGCTAGTAAGGGACTTTGAAACCACGCTAGATGTAGTCGATTGCAAAAAGCTAACCTGCCCTATTACTGGTTCTTGTGACTTAAAACCTATTATGCAAAAAGCACAAGAAGCTTTTTTGGCTGTAATAGATGAGTACACACTACAAAACCTTCTTAACAACCCGGCCGATTTAAGGTCCCTACTCGGGATAGATGAATCTAACGAGCTGCCTTTGCAGGTTATGGCTGTTTCTTAACTAGCCAGTGACTAACACTAAAGAACAGCAGTTTAGTACTGCTGTTCTTTTTTTATGCTTAGATTCAGTAAAATTAGCTGCTAAAAGCTAAATTTTTCAAAAAGTCCTTGTCTCAGCTTCAAAAAAGTCCTATATAGCAACTGTAGTTATTAACTGATTGGAGTTGCCTTATATATGAGTCGTGAAGAATCAACTTACGATGATGACGATGTCTTTGATGTTGCTAGTAATGACGATGATTTTGAGGAAGATTTGATTACGAACGATAGCATGACCAACCGTGATGGTTCGCCTATTGCTAAGCGTCGTATGATTGAAGCAAAGCTGGAAGAGCGTCGTTTACGCAAACAAATTGAAGATGACTTCGACTACATAGACGATGAGGACTTTTAAGCCTTTTCTTTATAAAAAAAGCCGCTCAACTTTTGTAGCTGAGCGGCTTTTTGCATTTTATTAAAGGCAGCTAGTTAAAAGGGGATTAGGTTGCCATTTAGTTTCAGCTCCCCAGCTTCAAATACTAACTTCTGCTCGTCTGCTTCTGGATTAAGCATAGAAGGTGGAATGCCAACCAACATTAATAAACCTGGTTCAATCTTACTAAAGTTTAACTCTAAGCGTGTACGACCTAGCGCATCATCAGAATCTAAACGTCCTTCTTCTAGCTGCTGTAGGTAGTTAATAGGAAGATTAGTACCATCAAAACTTAACTCGCCCGTTGCCTGCTGTTCAAAAGTAAAAGGGGTTTTTACATCCACTTTAAATTCTTCTAGTAGCAAGGCAGGAGAACCACCTAGCAGTTTATCTAAAGCCGCCATAATTGCTTGCGTAGTATCTTCTTCTATCTGTTCATAGTTAGAGTTAGCTGCAATAAGCTCTAGCAAATCTGCGACAGCTCGACCATTAAAGTTGGCTGTTTTTAAGCTAAATTTACCTGTACCTAGGTTTTCACCCTGACTTTTTATTTCACCTAAATCTAACGCCATTAGGTAATCAAACTTCTGCTCGTTAAATACTAACGCTTGGTTCCAACTCGGATTTTCTAGCTCTATCTTTCCTTGTGGGCTAGAAAAATACAGCTTACCGACTTGTAAGTTGGCATCACCCTGAACAAAAGGATAACTACCTTTTTGATCCCAGTTTAAGGCTACTTCTTCAAATTTTAATTCAGTAGTCGCATAACCTTTTTCTAATACAGCTAGGTTTTTGGCAACTAGGCTACCCTCTTGGCGACCCGAATAATGATAAGTGCCTGAAAGATCTACACCTGACATTTCTACCTTTGCATAGGCATCTTCAAACAAGAAAGGCTCTACAGCCATTAGAAAGGTGGCTTTTTTCCATCCTGCTTTTCCTTGGTATTCAAGGTTGCCTAAATTAAGCTTTTCTAAAAGATTAATAACCTCTTCATCACCTGCTTCTAAGGTTAGCAGGGTTTGCCCTTGATAGTTAACCCAACCAGGTAGATGACTTGCTTGCCAAGGGTTCTGAATAATCAATCGTTGATCGTCTTCTAAATACATAGAAATAGTCATGGAACCTGATGAACTAAACAAACCTTTATTAAGGCTGCTACTAACAGCTTCTAAACGTGGATCTTTATTGATCTCTGCTTCTAGGTTGGCTAGTTGTTCTTGAAATACACGACCCGTCATAACACTTGCGCCTGCCGCAGCAAGTAAAACAACTAGGCCAATTATTAATAGTTTTTTCATCCAAACGCTTCCTTTAGTTTAACCAATAGTAGGCTAAATGAAGTAGTCCACCAGCATAAATTGCCGCCAACACATCATCTAGCATTATGCCAAAGCCACCCTCTACTTTTTTATCTATCCAACGAATAGGCCAGGGCTTGAGAATGTCAAAAAATCGAAACAACACAAAGCCAGCCAAGGCCCAAACCCAGCTAACAGGCAAAGCCAACATAGTTAGCCAGTAGCCAACAAATTCATCCCAAACTATACCGCCATGGTCATGCACACCCAGGTCAGCAGAGGTTTTACCGCATAACCAACACCCTATAACAAAGGTTATTAATAGCATGGCTAAATAATAGGGTAAGGGTAATTGGGCTAACAAAAAATACAGTGGAACGGCTGCCAAGGTTCCGGCAGTACCAGGAGCCCAAGGTGAAGCGCCACTGCCTAAACCAAAAGCTAAAAAATGAACGGGATTACGCCAAATACTGGCAGGAGCTTTATTCATTAAAGGCCTGGGGTAAGAAGTGGTTAAAACCTTGCGGGTCGAGTACTTTGCCTTCTAAGGTTCGAATACCGGCACCTGCTACACAGCGACCAATACTTATAAGGTTAGGGCAAAGGCTTCTTGCTAGTTCAAAATCCTCTTCATCAAGGGTCAGTAATAAAGCGTAATCATCACCCCCTTGAAGGGTTGCTTTTAAAGCTGCTTCTCTACCCAAGGCTTTTAACACTTCTGGCTGAATAGGTAGACGTTTTAAATCTATTTGTGCACCCACAGCAGAAGAAGCTAAGAGGTGCTGTAAATCGGCTAGCAAACCGTCGGACACATCAATTGCTGCATGAATATTGACACCTTGAGCTAGGCGTAAAGCTTCTGTAATCAGTGGTTGAGGTAGCATGTAAGCTCTTTCAGCTTTGTTCCAAGCTTTACTGTCTTTAGCTTTAACTGGGTCATTCAGCATAGAAAGTAAGCCCAAATGTGCTAAACCTAGCTCACCTAATAGAACAATAATTTGCCCAGGTCTAGCACCTGAGCGACGCCAATGGTGTTGTGATTTAACTGCACCCTGAACCTGTACACTCATGCTTAAAGGCCCACGGGTAGTATCACCACCAATCAGTGGACAAGCAGCTTTATCGGCAAGTGCTCGCATACCGCGACTAAACTCGGACAACCAAGCTTCATCGGCTTCTGGCAGGGTAATTGCTAAAGTAAAACCTAGAGGTCTTGCTGCCATGGCTGCTAAATCGGACAAGGCGATAGCCAAACAGCGCCAACCTATAGCCCAAGGGTCTGCTTGGGCAGGGAAATGACGATCAACTACTGAGGTATCAACCGATAAAGCTAGCAGTTCTCCATGTTTAATTTGCAAAAGTGCACAGTCATCACCCTGGGCTTCAAGCACTTCGGGTAACTCTGGTCCTAGACCAGTGAAGTAGCTGTTTATAATTGCAAATTCATCCATGGGTATTAGTTCCGTTTTTCACGTCTGGCTTGTATTTCTACGATGCGTGCTCTTTGTGCTAGCTTGTCTAAAATACCATTAATGTACTTATGGCTAGCAGTACCACCGAAGCGTTTAGCTAGCTCCACTGCTTCGTTAATAATAACCCTGTAGGGCACAT
This sequence comes from Marinospirillum minutulum DSM 6287, assembly GCF_000422325.1. Lineage (GTDB taxonomy): Bacteria > Pseudomonadota > Gammaproteobacteria > Pseudomonadales > Halomonadaceae > Marinospirillum > Marinospirillum minutulum. The sequence goes on along the minus strand of NZ_KE383818.1, from coordinate 124,362 downwards.
CTAAACGCTGACTTAGCTCATAAGCACCTAGGCGTAAAATAGCTAACTCTATAGGGTCTAACTCATTTACACGCCTATCTAAAAAGGGGGCAAAGCTAGCGTCTAAGGCTTCTGCTTGACGAGGAACAGCCTGAGTTATTTCATGGAAGTAAGCTAGGTCTGCCAATTTCAAAACTTCGGTAATGTCTTCATAGGGCTCTAAATTATCATCAGGCAAAGCAGCGCGTATGTGCGTTTCAACTTGCAGCATATCGTTGCCACTCACTTGCCATTGATAAAGTGCTTGCATGGTAAGTTGACGTGCAGCACTGCGGGCAACACTTCGAGAAGGTTTGCCAGTTCGACCAGAACTCATTTTAATTCCCCAGAGTAGTCAGCAGGTTTACCATTTCTAGTGCCGCATCAGCTGCTTCAACACCCTTATTGCCCATCTTAGTACCTGAGCGCTCAACAGCTTGTTCAATACTATTCACTGTTAATACGCCATTAGCGATGGGTGTTTCATATTCCATCATTAAACGGCTAAGTGCCGAATTACATTCACCAGAAATGTATTCAAAGTGAGGTGTGCCACCACGAATAACAGCACCTAGCACTATAACTGCCGCGGGCTGACGTGTTTTAAGCACTTTTTGTACCGCTAGAGGTAATTCCCATGCCCCGGGTGCACGCACTATTTCAATTTGTTCAGCGCTAATGCCGTGGCGACGCAAAGTGTCTATCGCGCCAGCAACCAGGCTTTCTACAACAAAACTATTAAAGCGGCCAACAACCAGTACAAATTGACCCTTAGCTGCGTGAAGTTGCCCTTCGGTTTGTTTAATTGCTTGCATATTTACTTGTCTCTTTATTCTGTTAATTAGTCTTCGGCACTTAGGGTTTCAACAATTTCTAAATCAAAACCTGATAAAGCACCAAATTTTAAGGGTGAGGATAGTAGACGCATTTTACCTACGCCCACATCACGTAAAATTTGTGCACCCGTACCTATGGTTAAATAAGTACCTGAACCATCCGTTGCATTAGTACGCACTTCACGTTCTAAACCAAGGAAATGACGAATTTGAGTATCTAAATTGGGTTTAGCTTGGGTGTTATCCAAGAAAACTACCACGCCTTCGCCTGCTTCAGCTATTTTTTGCATAGCTTTGCGAAGACTCCAGCTGGTTTTGTCTTCTGAGCGAGCATCCATTAAGTCACGGAAGGTATCGGCCTGATGCACTCGAACGAGGGTGGGTGTTTCTTTTTTGGGTTGTCCCATCACTAGCGCTAGGTGCGTACCACCCTGAACATCATCATGGAAAGAAACCGCAGTAAACTCACCAGCGTCTGTTTGTAGCTGGTAGCTTTCACCACGACGCACTGTTGCTTCATTAACAACGCGGTAGTGAATAAGGTCGGCAATAGTGCCTATTTTAATTTGGTGTTTTTTGGCAAACTTTTCTAAATCGGGACGGCGTGCCATAGTGCCATCTTCATTCATGATTTCGACTATCACCGAGGCTGGCTCATAACCTGCTAGCCAAGCTAAATCACACCCTGCTTCGGTATGACCTGCCCGCTGAAGAACGCCACCACTTAAAGCACGCAAGGGGAAAATATGCCCAGGCTGAACGATGTCTGTTGACTTAGCATTACGAGCGACAGCGGCATGTACAGTACGCGCACGGTCGGCAGCAGAAATACCAGTAGTTACACCTTCAGTCGCTTCAATGGATAACGTAAAGTTGGTGGAAAACTGAGCACCGTTTTTATCAACCATTAGAGGTAAATCTAATTGATCACAACGCTCTGAGGTAAGCGTTAGGCAAATTAAACCGCAAGCATGACGCGCCATAAAGTTAATGTCTTCAGGACGAACTTTTTCCGCCGCAATAATTAAATCACCTTCATTTTCACGGTCTTCATCATCCATCAGAATAACCATTTTACCCTGACGTATATCTTCAATAATTTCTTCAATACTATTTAAAGCCATAGTGTCCTCTGCTCAATCTCGATAAAGTTTGCCGCTAGCTGTTGGCTAGTGGCTCAAGTAGAAAGCGCCAATCTTTACCGACTGCGCGTACATCATTAACTTGCAAATGAGGTGCTGCGGCTAGCTGGGTTAGGTTAGGTAAAGTTACTAACCCCTTAGCAGCATCTCCTAATAATAAAGGTGCGATATAAAGCTGTAATAACTGTACTAAACCGGCTTGAATAAAAGCACCGGCAAGTGTTGCACCTGCTTCTACCATTACTTGATTACAGCCCTTTTCAGCTAGTTTTTTAAGTAGCTGGGTTAAGTCTAAGTGTTCTTCTTTTAAGGGCAGTTCCAACACTTCAACACCCAAAGCTTGCAAAGCCTGAACCTTTGCAGGATTAGCTGAAACTGCTACTTGGCTAGTGGCTATAAGGGTTTGCCCTTCTTGCTGCAAAATAGCTGCCGTTAATTCAATTCTTAAGCGTGAATCGGTTATTACCCTTAGTGGCTGCTGAAAACCATACAAACCAGTTAAGTCTGGGTTGCGTACGGTTAAACGGCTGTTATCCATTAGTACAGTATCGACCCCAGTAATAATGGCACAGCTAGCAGCGCGTAATTTTTGTACATCAGTACGTGCTTCAGGACCCGTTATCCATTGTGATTCGCCTGAAGCCATAGCGGTACGACCATCTATACTCATGGCAAGTTTTACAGTGACGTAAGGCAAGCCAGTCATCATGCGCTGAGTAAAACCTAGGTTAAGTGCTTTGGCTTGGTCTTCTAATATGCCTTGAAAAACTTCAATACCTGCTGCTTGAAGCTTTTTAACACCCTGTCCCGCTACCTGAGGGTTGGCATCTAGCTGAGCAATAAATACACGCTTTACCCCTGCCTTAATCAGTGCATCAGCACAAGGTGGGGTTCGACCATAATGACTGCAAGGTTCTAGGGTAACGTAAGCATCAGCACCGCTGGCTAATTCACCCGCTTGGTTAAGGGCATGAATTTCAGCATGGGGTTCACCCGGTTTTAAATGAGCACCTTCTCCAACCCGCAACCCTTCACGCACCAGCACACAACCAACACGAGGATTAGTACGCGTGGTGTACCAACCTTGCTTAGCAAGCTGAATCGCTCGTGCCATGTGTTCTGTTGCAGAGCTTGGAGTAGCAAGAAGAGTCAAGAAAAACTCCTGATAAAATCTTAAACTGATTTTTTAGTTGTCGCAGGGTCACCTGCTAGCTGATCAATTTCAGCTCGGAACTCTTCCAAATCTTTAAACTGACGATAAACGGAAGCAAAACGTATATAAGCAACTTGATCTAACTGTTTTAACTGCTGCATCACCAGCTCGCCAATACGTAAGGAGGGCACTTCCCTTTCTCCACTGGCACGGCATTGCTGTCTAATTCTTGCTAAAGCTGCCTCTAAGGCTTCGGTATCGACGGGTCGCTTCTGCAAGGCTCGCTGCAAGCCTGCACGCAACTTATCGTCTTCAAAAACCTCACGAGAGCCATCACGTTTAACTACCCTTGGCATAACCAGTTCAACCGTTTCGTAGGTAGTAAAACGCTCACCACAGGTTAAACATTCACGGCGTCGCCTTACCTGATCACCATTGGCAACCAAGCGCGAGTCATTTACTTTTGTTTCCTGGGCATTACAGAAGGGACAATGCATAATCGCAACCGAACCTGCTCTTTAGTCTAATAATGCGCCATTCTACCTGCAAAACAGCTAAGGCGCTAACTTCTCTAGTTGCAAAGCACATTTTACTAGGCTAAGTAAAATAAAAAACCGGAGCAAGATTCTTACTCCGGTTAGTTAAGACTAGAGCTTGTGTTTTAGTCTCGGTAAACAGGGAAGCGTGCACAAAGGGCAGTGGCTTTTTGTTTCACTTCTTCAATAACTGCTGGGTTGTTCATATCATCAAGAATGTCACAAATCCAGCCAGCTAATTCAATACACTCTGCTTCTTTAAAACCACGCGTTGTTACTGCAGGTGTACCTACACGTAAACCGGAAGTAACAAAAGGGCTTTGTGGGTCTTTAGGTACAGCATTTTTATTAACAGTAATATTGGCAGCACCTAAAGCGGCATCAGCATCTTTACCCGTTAAGCCTTTGCTAATTAAACTAATTAAAATTAAATGATCTTCCGTACCATTAGAAACTACATCATAGCCACGATCCATCACCACTTTAGCCATAGCCTGCGCATTTTTAACAACCTGCGCTTGGTATTCTTTAAACTCTGGCAACATGGCTTCTTTAAAGCAAACAGCTTTAGCGGCTATTACGTGCATTAAAGGACCACCCTGACCACCAGGGAAAACTGCTGAGTTTAGCTTTTTGTAAATGGCTTCATCATTACAAGCAGAAAGAATTAAACCGCCACGAGGGCCACGCAAGGTTTTGTGGGTCGTTGTGGTTACTACGTGCGCGTGTTGCATTGGGTTAGGGTAAACACCTGCTGCAACCAAACCTGCTACGTGCGCCATATCAACAAAGAGGTAAGCACCTACCTTGTCAGCGATTTCACGGAATTTAGCCCAATCAATAATTTTTGAATAGGCAGAGAAACCTGCAATGATCATTTGTGGTTTATGCTCTACTGCTAGGCGCTCAACTTCTGCATAGTCAATTTCACCTGTATCAGGGTTAAGACCATATTGAACAGCGTTGTAAAGCTTACCTGAGAAGTTAGGCTTAGCACCGTGAGTTAGGTGACCACCTTCGGCTAGGCTCATACCTAGAACGGTAGCACCTGGCTCTACTAGCGCTAAAAACACGGCAGCATTAGCCTGCGAACCCGAATGAGGCTGAACATTGGCATAGGTAGCACCGAAAAGCTCGCAAGCACGATCTATGGCAAGCTGTTCAATAATATCAACGTGTTCACAACCACCATAGTAGCGCTTACCAGGATAACCTTCAGCGTACTTATTGGTTAGCTGTGAACCCTGCGCCTCCATCACCGCTGGACTGGCGTAGTTTTCAGAAGCAATCAGTTCAATGTGGTCTTCCTGGCGCTGATCTTCAGCTTGCATAGCAGACCAGATATCGGCATCAAATTGAGCAAGTTTGGTTTTACGGCTAAACATGGTTACCCCGGCAAGGTGAGAGGGAATTGGAAAAAACTAAATTTAAGTTAACCATTCTACCTTAGTAAACCAATCTCTTCACATGAAAAAAACACCTGACAGAACAGAGATTTTTTCAGGCTAGCTTTCCAAGCCTGCTACTTCTATCATGCAAGACTATTTTATGTCTTTTCAAACTAGTTTAGGAGTCTTTGCTCGCCATGGCACAATATGTATACAGTATGCACCGGGTAGGCAAAATTGTTCCCCCCAAGCGTGAAATATTAAAAGATATTTCCTTGTCTTTTTTTCCTGGCGCAAAAATTGGTGTTTTAGGTTTAAATGGTTCAGGTAAATCAACGCTTCTTCGTATTATGGCGAGTGTCGATACCGAAATTAATGGCGAAGCGCGTCCCATGCCCGGCATTAACATTGGCTATCTACCTCAAGAGCCTGAATTAGACGCTAGCAAAACAGTAAGAGAAGTTGTCGAAGAATCTTTAGCTGTTGTTAAAGAGGCGCAAGAAAAACTAGAAGCGGTTTATGCTGCCTATGCTGAACCCGATGCCGACTTTGATGCCCTAGCTGCTGAGCAAGGCCGTTTAGAAAACATTATTCAAGCCGCCGATGCACATAATCTAGAGCGTAAACTAGAAGTGGCTGCTGAAGCTTTGCGTTTACCTGAATGGGATGCCCTAGTTGGTAATTTATCGGGTGGTGAAAAACGCCGTGTTGCACTTTGCCGTTTATTACTAGCTAACCCAGATATGCTGCTACTAGACGAACCCACCAACCACTTGGATGCCGAGTCGGTTGCTTGGCTAGAGCGCTTTTTACATGACTACCCAGGCACAGTGGTTGCCATTACGCACGACCGCTATTTCTTAGATAACGTCGCTGGTTGGATTTTAGAGCTTGACCGAGGCATGGGTATTCCCTTCGAAGGCAACTACTCAGACTGGTTAGAAGCTAAAGAAGCTCGTCTTGCCCAAGAATCCAAACAAGAAAGTGCCCACCAAAAAGCAGTTCAACACGAGCTTGAGTGGGTACGCCAAGGCACTAAAGGTCGTCAATCTAAATCTAAAGCTCGCTTAAAGCAGTTTGAAGAGCTGTCCAGCCAAGAGTTTCAGCAGCGTAATGAAACCAACGAAATTTACATTCCGCCTGGCCCACGCCTAGGTGACAAGGTTATTGAGTTTCATCAGGTCAGCAAAGCTTTTGGCGACAAGGTTCTTTTTGAAAATTTAGACTTTGTTATCCCAAAAGGCGCTATTGTTGGTGTAGTGGGTGGTAACGGTGCAGGTAAATCAACCCTCTTTAAATTGATTAGCGGCAAAGAACAACCCGATAGCGGTGAAGTTGTTATTGGTGAAACAGTACACTTAGCAACGGTTGATCAATCGCGTGAAGGCCTAGAAGACAACAAAACCGTATGGGAAGCCGTTTCTGATGGCTCTGATATACTGAAAGTTGGCAATGTAGAAACACCATCACGTGCGTATGTTGGCCGTTTTAATTTTAAGGGTAACGATCAGCAAAAGCGTGTCGGTGACTTATCGGGTGGTGAAAGAGGGCGTTTGCACCTAGCCTTAACTCTAAAACAAGGCGCTAACGTTTTATTGTTAGATGAACCTTCTAACGACCTAGACATAGAAACTCTCCGCGCCTTAGAAGAAGCACTACTAGCCTTCCCAGGTTGCGCTCTGGTTATTTCGCATGACCGTTGGTTCTTAGACCGAATTGCAACCCATATTATGGCTTTTGAAGGCGATTCAAAGGTTGTATTCTTTGAAGGTAACTACCAAGAATACGAAGAAGACTATAAAAAACGTGTCGGTAGCGATACCCCTAAACGCATGAAATATAAGCGTATTGATGCTTAAAAATAGTGCGTTTTGCAACAAGGACGTTGCTAGCAACAAGATGTTACTTAAGTCCACTGGCACAACTAGACTGCAATTATAGATAATTGCGCCCTTACAACTGTAGAGCGTAAAGGCAAAGGATGCAGGTTTTTCGAGTTTATTATCATAAAATTAAAGGCTACAAAGCTGTTCCTATGGGTTTCAGCCTAAGTGCTTTTATTACAAGCTTTATCTGGGCAGCTTCTAACAGCTTATGGGGTAAAGCCTTTTTGTTGTTCTTTGGCTTTATTGTCATGGGTGCAGCTGCCGCAGGTGGTGTAGTGCTTAAGTTTCCGCTGCTATCACTTAGCGCCATTGCTGGTGTTGCCGTGCTTCCTTTATGGGCAGGTATGCAAGGCCAGCAGTGGGTTTGTGACAGGCTAGAAAATCAAGGCTATGCCCTAACTAAGCGAATTACTGCCGGTAGTGCCAGCAAAGCCATAGCGGCAGCTAAGCGAGATGAAGAAAGGCACAAGCCAGCAGCCACACAAAAAGATACAGCACCTCGCCCTGCTGCCACCTTTGGCAAAGATTTTCGCGATATTCGCGATAACGCAGCCCCTAACTCTAATCAGCCCCCACCACGTGAATTTAATGCCAAACCCTGGAAGCGGCGTTAAGACAGCTATATAACTCGGGCTTGATATTGGTAACTTCTAGCCCCATGTTTATTACAAATCCTTTTTAAGTGGCTGGAGCCAAGTTCTTTATGAGTAACTCCCCGTATATTATTGATGTAACCCTTGAAAACTTTCAGCAAGTTATTTTAGAAGGTTCAATGCAACAGCCAGTACTGGTTGATTTTTGGGCTGACTGGTGCGCCCCTTGCAAAGCACTCATGCCAACCTTGCACAAGCTGGCAGAAGAGTTTCAAGGGCAATTTATTCTTGCCAAGGTTAATATTGAAGAACAGCCTGAACTAGCCCAACAATTTCAAGTTAAAAGCGTTCCTACCCTTATGCTGGTTGGTGAAGGGCAGCTGCTAGATCAATTTAATGGTGTTAAACCAGAAAGCGAAATACGCGCCTTCTTAAAACAGCACCTAACTAACCCTGTCGATGCTTTTAAAGAACAGATTAAACTGCTGATTGGCGAAGGTGAATTAGACCAAGCACAGGAAATGTTGCAGCAAGCAATTACTCAGCTTCCAGAAGACACTGATTTACAAATTGATCTAGCCCGAGTGTTGTTACAAAAAAACCTAGCAACTGAAGCTAAGGCTGTATTAGAAAACTTGCCAGAAGCTGAAAAAGCCAGACCTCAGGTGAAAGGCTTAATGGCTGGATTGAAATTTGCAGAGGTTGCCCCTTCAGCAGAGCAACTAGCCGCCCTAGGTGAGCGTGAAGATAGTGAGGCCAATTATTTAAAAGCCATGGCTGCTTTGCTTCAAGGCGATCATGAGCAAGCCTTAGAGCGCTTGCTCAACCTTTTACGTGATGATAGAGCCTATCAAGAAGGCGTAGCACATAAAACCCTACTCGAAGTTTTTGCCATGCTAGGTGAAGGTAATCCACTGGTTGTTAAAGCACGTCGCAAGCTGTATACCTTAATGTACTAATATAGGTGGGTGACAAATCCTGCAATAAGTCTTAGAATGAAATAATTGTGACCTAGATCAATTTTTTAATATTTTAAGAGGTAACGGAAATGTCATCATCTAACGAAGTTTTTAAAGACACTAGCAGCCCTTTATGGATTCCAACTGGCTTGGTTGTTCTTCTAGCCATGCCTGCCTTAACTGCCGTTGTTGGTTGGTATCACGTACTTTTTGTTTATTAAACTTTTTAGTTTTCCGCTTTATTTGCCTGAACCAAGTTCAGGCTTTTTTTTCCTTCATCTTCAACTCTTTCCAAGGTTTTCATTGCTTGGTGCTGAGTTAAAAACACCTCGCCTGACAAAGCTTCAATGAATTCCACTAGCTTGAGCTTATCTAACACAGGGCCTTTAATTTCAGACAAGTGCAAATAAATTCCCTGTTCGCTTAACAGGCTATTTAACTGAGCTAGCATTTGTACTCCACTAGCATCAATATGATTAATCCCCGATCCCATAAGCACAACATGACGTAACTGGCTGTGTAGGGTAGCTTCTTTAAGTATTTGTTGCTCTACCTCTTGGGCATTAGCAAACATTAGGCTTTCATCAATACGCAAAGACAAAATAGCGGGATGTACTTCCACTTCATAACGCTGCACATTACGGTAATGCTCAGTACCCGGCACTAAACCAACCACGGCCATGTGAGGTCGGCTATTTTTAGCTAACCAAGCAGCTAAAGAAACCAAAACACCTAACAGCAACCCTAGCTCTAACCCCAAAAAGAGCACACCTAAAAGAGTGACTAGCCAAGACCAGGCATCTTCTCTGCTATAGCGCCATAGGTAAGGTAGCTGTCGCCATTCAATTAAAGATAAAACAGCCACTATGATGACAGCAGACAACATGGCTTGCGGCAGGTAATACAGCCAGCCAGTAAAGAAAAGTAAGATAAGCCCCATAGCCAGCCCCGTAAGCAAACTTGCCATAGGGGTAACAGCACCAGCATCATTATTAAGCACAGTGCGGGAAAGCCCACCGGTAACGGGTAAGCTGGCACTTAATCCTGCTACTAAATTTGCTGCACCCAAGCCAAATAGCTCTCGATTACTATTCACCTGCTGGCGACGCTTGGCTGCAAAGGTTCTTGCTATGGCTACCGACTCTGCAAAGCCAATTAAACTAATCATCATCGCCATAGGTAAAAGCGCTAGCAGACTGGTGAGCTGGATGTTTTGCCAAGCTATCTTAGGAAGCTCTAAAGGTAGCCTACCTACAATTTTAACTCCCTGTTGATCTAAGCCTGTAAACATAACGCCTAGCGTGGCAAGCACCAATAATACTAGGGGTGCCATACGTGCCAATAAAGCAGCATTAGAACCACTTACCTGCCATTTTTTTAATAGGCCTGCTAGGTAATGACGTGACCAGTAAAGAAAACCTAAAAATACCAAACCCAAGCCTAGCGTTTTAAGGTGGAGCTGATTTAATCCCTTGTAGAGGCTAATTAGCTGACTAGGCAAATTAGCGCCTTCTACTGGAATACCAGTAACACCTTTTAACTGCCCCAATAAAATCATAATGGCAGCACCACTAACAAAGGCAGACATAACAGGATGACTTAAAAAATTAGCTAAAAAACCCATGCGCAGGAAGCTCATTAAAAGCAAACACGCGCCTGACATAAGCGCTAATAAAATAGCCAACAACAGGTATTTATCTGAGCCTGGTAAGGCCATAGGACTTAAAGCACTAAAGGTTAACAGGGAAGTGATGGCTACGGGGCCAACGGCTAGCACACCACTGGTGCCAAAAAAGGCATAAACTATGGCGGGTAAAATGCTGGCATACAAGCCTGTTTGTAAAGGCAGACCAGCCAACAAGGCATAAGCTAGGCTTTGTGGAATTAGTAGTAAACTAACAATTAGGGCGGCAGTAGCATCTTGACGAAACAGCCGAGTGTTATAAGCACCACTTCTCAGTAGCCCCCATAAGCCTTGACGCATGGCTGTACCCTGAAGCTCTGGGTTTTCGGGGGCAGTTGTAGCTATAGGTTTCATTCTATGTTTATAGGCCTGCTATTCAGCAATTAGGCGGTTAAAAAAATCAGGCATATCAAAACCCGCCTGTTGCATAGTTTTAACTAGTTCTGCACCTGTTTTTTTCTGCTTTTGACTTAGCGCCCATAAACAACCACAACGCGCCCCTGTTCTACAAAAGGCAACAACAGGTTTAGCTGCAGCCTCATAGAGCTTGCCGAACTCAACACCTTCTTCATCAGTAACCTGTCCTGAAATCACTGGCTGAAAAATCCAGCGCATACCCAAAGCTTCAGCCCTAGCCTGAAGTTCTGCCGTAGCAGGCTGACCGACTTCTTCTGCATCGGGGCGATTAAAAATGAGTGTTTTTATTCCTGCTGTTGCTAAGGCCTCTATTTGCTCACTCGTTAATTGTCCACAAGTAATTAAATCATCTAACTGGCGCTTATAGGGGAGATCAATCATTCAGGAAATACCTTACTTAAACAGGTTTAAAGGAAGCTTTAAATAGCTTACACCATTATCATCTGCTGGCGGAAATTGCCCCGCACGCATATTCACCTGTACCGAAGGCAAAATAAGGCGTGGCATTTCTAAAGAAGCATCGCGTTTAGTGCGCAAAGCCACAAAATCCGCTTCACTTCTGCCAGCACCCACATGCACATTTTCTTGTTGCTGCTCAGCTACAGTGGTTTCATTAAGGTAATTGTCCCGCCCTGGAGCCAAATAATCGTGACACATAAATAAGCGGGTTTCTGCTGGTAAAGAGAATATTTTTTGAATGGACTGATAAAGTGTTGCTGCATCACCACCGGGAAAATCACAACGTGCTGTGCCGTAATCTGGCATAAACAGTGTATCACCAACAAAAGCAGCATCCGCAATTAAATAGGTTATACAGGCTGGTGTATGGCCAGGTGTATGCATTACTTGAATTTGAAACTGACCGAGTTGAAATCTATCCCCGTCATTAAAAAGCTGATCGAACTGACTGCCATCTTTAGCAAAGCTTGAACCAGTGTTAAAAACCTCGGCAAAAACTTCCTGCACTTGAGTTATCTTGGCGCCTATGCCTATTTTTCCACCCAACTGAGCTTTTAAGTAGGGTGCTGCCGATAAGTGATCAGCATGAACATGGGTTTCTAAAATCCATTCTAATTGTAAATTTTGCTCTTTAATGGCAGCAATTATTAGGTCGGCACTTTTAGTTGCGGTGTTGCCTGAGGCTGGGTCAAAGTCTAAAACTGAATCAATAATTGCACAGCTTTTGCTTTGCGGATCGCTCACTAGGTAGCTGTATGTGAAGGTTTCTGCTTCAAAGAAAGCCTGTATTTGAGGCTTTAACATAAGAAAATCCTTATAAAAAAAGCCCTGTACTAGACAGGGCTTAGTCAAACTTAGGGTAGTTTACCCTTTTTTGTTGCGTAGAAAACAAATAGGGTGAAATACCAGCCAAGCATAAATGCCCAAGCCAATAGATGCACCTATTAAGTTCATCCAATCAACCCAAGTATTAACATAAGCAATACTCGATTGTGTCTGCATGGGCACTAGGAATAAAGCTAAAATAAACACTAAAGGGGGTAGGTACTTAGAACCCATGCCACCTTTGCTACCAAAGCTATAGCCTTTCATGCGTGCAATAACTTGTGGCACAAGCAATACAATTAGCATTAAAGCAATAAGCCACAACCAAGGCAAAGCGGAATACCAAACAACGGTTAATGTTCCGAAAAATGTCATAAAATATCTCCTTAAATTTTGCCTTCAAGCATGGCATAGTAAGCGGGACGTAACATACGCTCTTTCATTACCCATACTGTCCAAGACTCTTGCTTTGGATCAATAAAGGAGAAAGAAGGCAGCAATTTACTGTCCCAACCAAACTCAACCAACATGGCTTTACCAATACCGGTAATTAAGGGGCAGGAGGTATAACCATTGTGTTTTGCCGTTAATGGTTTGCCTTGTAAGCTAGCTAAAAAGTTTTCTTCTAAAACCTTGGCATGCATTTTAACACTAGCTGCTGTTTTATTGCTTGGCATACCCATCACATCACCTATACCCCAAACATTCGGGTAATCAGGGTTTTGCAAGGTTTCGCGGTCTACTTTCATCCAACCGGTAAAGCTTTCACCTGGCTGAAATGCTAGTGGGCTATTTTCTAGCGCTGCACCCGCTGTCATAGGTGGTACTACGTGCAGGAAGTCGTAATCTTTTACTTGATCTTCACCACCTTTAACACTGTAAGTCGCTTTTTTGGCATCGGCATCGACAGCTTTAAGCGTCCAGAAATCATTGCGTGTAACGCCTTGATCTGAGAAGCGCTGTTTTACAAAGTCATTGTAGAAGGGAACACCAAACAGCTTGCCAGAAGGCGTCATAAACTCAACATTGAAGTCATCACGACGACCTGTGTCTTCCAAGCGGTGCAGGGTGGTAAACGTCATTTTTAAAGGTGCGCCAGCACACTTTAAAGCGGTAGGTGGCAAGTTAAACAGCCCTGTACCACTGCCTTTGCTTATCCAGCGTTTAATTTCAGTATTGGTTGCTGCTGCTGCATCTAAGCTAGCATAAACACTGCCTATACCCTTGCCTTGCCCAATTAAACCAACATCCATGCCTTCAATTAAGTCGTAGCGCAGCTGTAAACCTGAAGCAACGATGAGTTGGTCATAAGCAACGGTTTGCCCTGTTTCAAGAACAACCTGGTTATTTTCTGGGTCATATTCAGCAACCTTGCCTTTAACCCAGTTAACGCTTTTAGGTAGCCAATCTGAAACTTGAGTTTCAGTTTTTGCTTGATTCCAAACACCAGAGGCAACCAGTGTCCAACCTGGCTGATAGTAGTGTTTTTCACGGGTATCAATAATGGTAATTTTGGCGCCCTGTAGACTGTTGGTTAGGCGGTTAGCCATAGAGATACCACCAGCACCAGCGCCCACAATAACAACATGCGCTTTAGTATTAACTGCTTTAACACTGCCTGCTGTCAGTGCTAAGGGACCAACTACCCCAGCACCCACACCGAACTTTAATAGATCGCGTCGGCTAACGCTTTCAAAGGGAAGGAAATTTTTGGGCATGAAATGTGCTCCTGCTTTTTTTAAATTTTATATTATTCAGCTGCACTTAATTTAGCTTTAACTTAAGCGCCTCGTCCCTACAACTTTGGTATACAACTACACACTTTACTAGATCATCAATAAAAATTAAATTTTAATTAACCGATCAATAACTCTTTGCGCGGCAACAAAGCCAAAAGTACCTGTTACAAAACTAGCAGAACCAAAGCCACTAGCACAATCTAACTTAAGCGCTTCACCAGCAGCTGGTTTGCGACAAGCAACACTGCCATCAGCTTGTGGATAAACCAACTGCTCAGTTGAATAAACACACTCGACATTAAAACGTTTTTTAGTATCTCTACTAAAACCATAATCTCGACGTAAGAGATTACGCACCTTTGCTAACAAGGGGTCTTGAGTTGTTCTTACTAAATCATCGGTTTGTACTAAACGTGGATCAACCTGCCCACCTGCACCACCCACTACAACTAACCTAACCTTGTTTCTGCGACACCAATTTATGATGCCTGCTTTTACAGGAACAGTATCCGTAGCATCAACCACAGCATCAAAGCCTTGGCTTAACTCTTGAGCGAGGTTGTTCAGTGTAATAAATTGACTTAGGGGATTAACTTTTACTTCAGGATTAATTTGCAACAAGCGCTCTGCCATTACCTCTACTTTAGCTTGACCCACAGTGTTATCTAAAGCATGAAGCTGACGATTAATATTGCTGGTGCAAACATCATCTAAGTCATAAAGGGTTATTTCACCCACGCCTGTTCTTACTAAAGCTTCTGCTGTCCAGCTACCTACGCCACCGATACCTATAACAGCGACTTTAGCAGCAGCTAACTTAATTAAGGCTTCTTGCCCATACAAGCGTGCTATACCACCAAAACGAAAGAGGTAAGTGTCAGATAAGTGTTGACCGACCAAATTTCTCTACCTTTAAAATAGATGAGCCAATAATTTATGTAATTAGTATATACCCTAGCGGTTGCTAATAGAGTAAAAGCTGGTAAATTAAGTAACAGTTAATAAAGGAACCACTTTAGACGTGAAACTCAGCCGCAATCTGAACTCTTGGTTGTTACTACTTGCCTTGGCCGTAATGGTCAATCGCGTGTTAACACCTTTTTCAGTGCCGCCACTGGTCGTTCATGCTGATGGTTATATCGAAGTCTGCTCTTGGCAGGGTGTTACTGAGCGTCTTCTACTCAATGCTGCTGGCGAACAGGTTGAATCGCTACAACCCGCCTCTCACTGCCCTCAATGCGTTGCCTCGGCTGCTCTTACCTTAGCAGTGCTAACGTTTAATAATCCGAATCCTCTTCCAGCCAGATTCAATTCTTTACCCTTTAACGCAACAGCCAAACAAGCTGTTTTTGTCAGTCGTCCACCACCTTCTCGTGCACCACCTTTAGCCTGAGTCAGGCCTTAGTTACTAATAGCTAAAATTAGTTGTATGCGCTCACATCCAGCTAACTGCTGAGCTGTTATTAACCAGTCCTTTTTGACTCGGGTTTGCTGTTTATAATGAAGCGGGAGTTCCCATTGCTCATGTCAGCCGCAACTAATTAAATAGCAAACCCTAAAACTGAATTGTAAAGCCTCTTTTTTTATTCAGATTTTAGGAAAAAATCATGAACACCCCTCTAATTTCAGCCCGCCCTAGGGTGCTGGCCGTTGCTGCTGTTTTGTCTTGCAGCAGTGTTTTTTATTCTTTCAAAGCCAACGCCAATGAGTTACCGGCCCTTGTTATTACTGGCCAATCTACCTCAAGCCTTACCAAAGAACTTAACCCAGCCAAGGCTAAAGGTGTTACAGCTGATACTGGTGAATGGCTAGCCAAGCAAAATGGTATTTCAACTAACCGTATGGGTGGCTTGGGCCTAGACCCAGTTATTCGTGGTCTTGGCCAAAACCGGCTCAACATTCTCTTAGATGGCGCTTATGTGTTTGGCGGCTGCCCTAATCGCATGGACCCACCCACCGCCTACGCTGCTCTTAGCTCTTATGATTTAGTTACTCTTAGCAAAGGTGTTACCACCTTGCGTCACGGTGCAGGTGGCAGCGGTGGAACGGTTGTTTTTGAGCGCCAACAGCCTAGTTTTACTGCCGATGATTCAACCATTAGCGGGCAACTAGGCAGTAGCTATGCCACCAATGGTGAAGCAGTTAAAGGCTGGGGACGTGTTTTAGCCGGTGGAGAAAAAGGCTATATCCGAGCTTTTGGAGAGTACAGTCAAGCCGAAAACTACAAAGATGGTGCCGGTCGTAAAATTTGGAGCGGCTATGAAACCAGCCAGGGCGGTGCTTCTCTGGGTTGGACACCCAACCTAGATAGCTGGCTAGAAGTAAGCTATGAGGAAACCCGTGAACGGGACATTAAGTTTGCTGGTGCAGGCATGGATTCACCTACCAGTGATAATAAAACTTACGGAATACGTGGACGTTATGATATTTCGCCCCTTCTAACCCTAAGTGGCAACCTCAACTACAGCCAAGTAGAGCACCTAATGGATAACTTTTCCTTACGCCCTAAAGCCAAGATGCAAATGGCTGTGCCTACTACTTCTGACACTTTAACTGGGCGTTTAATGGCTGAGCATCAGCTTGGCTCAAATCAATTTACTGGTGGAATTAATCTACTAGAAAACCAGCGCTCTGCCACACAAATAAGCTCACCCAAGACTAGTCCTAAGTATCTTGCTTTTATGTGGCCTGACGTCACTCAAAGGCAGGTAGGTGCTTTTGCAGAAGTAGAACACCTGTTAGGCGCTAATCGCCGTATTTCTACAGGTATTCGTGCTGACTACTTTAAATCACAGGCTGACTTAGCTAAGAGCAAGCCTGCTAATGGCATGATGCCAGCCGATATTTATAAAAGTACCTACGGAATTACTGGTGATCTAGCCAGAGATAAGTGGCTAACCGGCGCATTTATGCGCTTTGAGCAAGACCTGGGGCAGTGGCAGCGTGCCTTTGTAAGCCTAAGCCGCAGCCAACGCATGGGTGACGCTACCGAAATGTACATGGCACGAGGCACTTGGGTCGGCAACCCTGATTTAAAGCCTGAAACCAGTCATCAAATTGACCTAGGCTTAGTTGGTAAAAGTAAAAGCTTCGACTACTCAGCCGTAGTTTTCAGCAACCAGATTACTGACTATATCTACCGTGCTACTAATGCAGGAAAATCGACCTACCATAATATAAAAGCGGCGCTTTATGGTTTAGAGCTAGAAAGCACCCTTCGTTATGCATCCAATTGGGAAACGCGTGGACAACTAAGTTTGTTGCGTGGTGATAATCGCACCGATGGCGGCACTTTGGCACAAATAGCGCCCTATACTGGGCAAGTTTCACAGCATTGGATTACTGAACAATGGGAAGCAGCAGCTACCTTTCGTTTTGCTGACCAAGCTAATCGCTTAAATGCTGATGCAAATGAAAAAACAACCAATGGTTATGGTGTAGTTGATTTAACCCTAGGCTGGAAACCTACAAAGCAGCTAGAAGTTTCTACAGGCATCATTAACCTACTAGATAAAAACTATGCAAACTTCTTAAACCGTAATGCAGCAGGTTCAGACCCACTTAACTTAGGATCAAGTGCTTGGAAAGACACCCTAACCGAGCCAGGACGTAGTTTCTGGGTTAGTGGTAACTACCGCTTCTGAAGCTAACTTAATTGCAATCTACCTACTTAAACACTGCCATAGACTGGCAGTGTTTACATTTCTACTCTGACAAATCACTTAAATTTTAGGCATACTAATTAAATAATCTTATCTGTTATGAGGTAGCTATGTTGCGTTCAGTCTCTTTACTACTACTGACTTGCTTACTAGCCAGTTCAGCTTTTGCTGACTTACCTAAGGTAGAAGGTAAAATTTTATTAACAGTAACTGGCAAGATACGCCACACCAACCAGCAAGACTCTGCTGTATTTGACCTACAACTACTTGAGTCGCTAGACCAGCTTGAAGTTGTCACTCACAACCCTTGGTTTGCAGGCAGCAATAGCTACACTGGCCCACTTGGCCGTGCACTTGTGGCTGCTGTTGGCGCAAACCCCCAAAGCAGTATGCGAGTTACCTCACTTAACGGATTTATAGCTGAAATTCCTGTCAGAGATTTTTTAGATTACGATGTTATTCTTGCGCTTAAAAAAAATGGTAAGTACCAACGCATCCGTGACCGTGGACCTCTTTTCACTATTTACCCTTTTGATAAATACCCACAATTAAAAACAGAAATGCACTACAACCGCTCTGTTTGGCAGGTAAAATCCATTGAATTTTTTTAGAAGCTTATAAGATGGATAAAGACAAGTTACTACGCCACGCCAGAGTTGGGTTTTTGCCTGTGTTAGCCATACTTTTTTTATTAACTGCGCTAACGCTGCTAGTTATTCTGCAAAGCAGAGAGCAAGAAATTCAAACTGCCGAACGGGATGATGTTCTCTGGGCTGCTTACCAGTTAGACCGTGAAAACCTTAAGCTGAACAGCCTGCTTAATCGCTTCCAATACAAACAAAATTCCAAAGTATGGGAGGAAGCTAGGTTACGTTTTGAAATTCTTTACAGCCGAGTTACCGTTCTGCGTCATGGGCAATACAACAACCTAATAGAAATCAAAGAAAGAACACGCAATCTTAGCTTGCAGTCTTTTCGAATCATCGACTTAATGGATGAACATTTTTTTAGTCCTAATTCCTCCTCGCCAGAAAACCTAACTAAGTTATTGCAGCTTTCTCAGCAACTGCATCGTATTACCGAAGAACTGGTTACCACTTTAAAGAGTGTTAGTAGCCAAATTAATACGGCAAAGCGACAAGAGCTGCGCCAGCTTTACCATTATTTGCTCGCCATGATTATCCTACTCATACTAACTATGAGCTTAATTATTTACCTGCTAATTAAAAAAATGGCTGAAGCACGTCAGGCGCAATATCAAGCTCAGCTTATGGCAACCGAACTAGAAACAGCCGTTCAAAAAGCAGAAGCAGCCAGCCAAGCCAAATCAGACTTTTTAGCAACCATGAGTCATGAAATACGTACACCTATGAATGGTGTGCTAGGCATGAGCGAGCTTTTATTTGAAACACCCCTAAATTGCGAACAAAAAAAATATAACCGCGCAATCAAAAATAGTGCTAACGCTTTAATGCGACTGCTTAATGAGCTAATGGACATTTCTAAGTTAGAAGCAGGACGACTGGTGCTTGATTACCGCGAAACCCCGCTTGCCCCGCTACTTAAAGAAAGCATTAATTTTTTTGCTGCAGGACTTAACCAAAAACCAATAACCCTTAGCTTAGAACTTGCACCCGAAACCGATGCTTTTTACAAAACAGACCCAGGCCGCTTACGCCAAGTATTACTCAACCTTTTAGGCAATGCGCTAAAATTTACCGAACAAGGAAAAGTCACATTAAAAACTAAGCAAACGCCAGAAGGACTTTACTTTGAAGTAAAAGATACAGGGGTAGGGATAGATGAAGCAGTACAGCAAAAGATGTTTGAACTTTTTACTCAAGCCGATGCGAGCATTTCAAGACGCTTTGGCGGCACAGGCTTAGGTTTAGCCATTTCCAAGCAAATTATTGAGCAAATGGGTGGCAGTATCCAAGTGCGCAGTCGCCCAAATAAAGGCAGTTGTTTCTACTTTACCCTCCCCTTACAACCCATCTACCCCTAAGACGAAAGTCTTAAACTTCTTATATTGTTTACTTTTGCCTTACTGTTACCATCAAAGATCAACAAAAAATATAATCAGAGGTGACGCGACATGAGTAATTCAACAAACAACCAGCGCATCGAAGAAAACTTCCGCACCTTTAACGATAAATATGTGGAACTCTTTGCAGACATAAAGAAAGGGCTAGAAAGCATGGGTAGCCTTTATGCTGACCATACAAACGCTTTAAATGGAATTATTGCTGCACTTACAGCTGAAGATTACAGCAAAGCTCGCCAACGCTTACTTGAAGCCGACCTAAGCTCTCTAGTAGAAGAGTCTTTTGAAGACAACCTGAAACTTCATTCAGACCTTAACTCATTAAAAGCGCGTATGGCTAATCTAAACCTTCTAGAAGCCGACGCACCCCACTAAATTTACCTAGCAAACCTCTATTTAGCCTAGCAATAAAAGCGCTGGGCTAAATAACCCACCTCTTAAACTCACTAGGCTGCCCAAAGCAAACCAGCCACTATACCCAAAGGGTAAAGATGGCAAAGTGCTACATTCATCCCCAAAGCAGGTATTAAGTGCGGAATATTGTTTGCTTGCTTTACAACTTTGTTCATTAAGGGAATAGCCAAGAACAATGAAAGCAAACCAAGTAAGGCTTGCAAAGGTAGCCAGCCAAAAAAATAAGCAGCGATTAGCAAGCAATAACTAAGCACTAAAAAAGCTACAAAAATCCACGCGCTAGCAAGCCTGCCTATTAGAATAGGATAATGACGGCGCCCCACTTTCTTATCTGCCTCTACATCAGGAAACTGGTTTAAAAGCAGAAGGTTACTCACTAAAAGTGTAACTATACTAGCCAAAACCCAAGCAGCAGGCGTTAAATTACCCGTAAATACCCAGCTAGCACCTAGCGTCATTAATAAACCAAAACCCACACCCGGCGCTAACAAGCAAAAAAGCGGTAAACGGTTAATGTATTGGGTATAGGCATAAATAATTAGTACGCCAGGCACACCTATCCAAAGCAGCTGCCAACCCTGTTGAGAGACAAACCATAAACCTAATACCAAAACAACCAACAAGCTGGTTAAGGCAATAGCTAAGGCGTAACCAGCTCGCTCAGGGTTATGAATTAAAGTGCCACTGCCACCACTAAAAGGTGTTTTTTCAGTTAAGAAATCTAGGCCTGATTTAAAATCAAAGTATTCATTAAAGGCGTTAACACTAATATGTGCAGCCAAGGCCAAAATAACCACTAACACAACACTTATTAAGGACAATTGCTCTAGCTCATACCAACTTAATACCGCAGCCAAAGCAACACAAACCAGTGTTAAAGTCAGGAAGTTAACCCTTGCCACACCAAAAAAAACTTTCAGCACGCAACTGCTCCCAAAAAAATCAGAAGTCTAACATACTAGTCTTAAGCCAGTTATAGGTTAGAATGCCAAAAGCATGAACCAAGATGAATAAATTTCAAGAGACTAGGCAATGATTGAACTGCGCCACCTAAAAA
The DNA here is from genome assembly GCF_000422325.1 of Marinospirillum minutulum DSM 6287. Lineage (GTDB taxonomy): Bacteria > Pseudomonadota > Gammaproteobacteria > Pseudomonadales > Halomonadaceae > Marinospirillum > Marinospirillum minutulum. Next base: position 103,550 of record NZ_KE383818.1, on the reverse strand, counting down.
CACTGGTTGCTTTACGTGCCACGGGTAGCTTGGTCGATGCAGCAGATAGACTTCACCTAACTCAGTCTGCGCTGTCTCACCAGTTAAAAGCCTTAGAACACCTGTTAGACACCGAGCTTTTTATTCGTAAAAGCAAACCCCTACAGTTTACTCCCAGTGGTCAGCGATTATTAAAATTAGCCGATGATGTGTTACCTCGGTTTGAAGCCGCACAAAGAGACTTACAACGCCTAGCCAAAGGCCAGGCTGGTCGACTCCACCTAGCCATTGAATGCCATAGTTGTTATCAGTGGTTAATGCCAACGCTGGATGCCTTCCGCAAAAACTGGCCAGAGGTAGAAATTGATGTTCCTGGAGGTCATCACTTTGCCCCCCTACCAGCCTTAAAGCGCCAAGAATTAGACTTAGTTATTACTGCCGACCCAAGGCCCATCGAAGGAATCGTCTATTCGCCCTTATTTCGTTATGAAAGTCTTTTAGCCATTCCTAAAGACCATGCCTTTATTGAAAAAGAATTTATAGAACCCACCGACCTACTAACAGAAACTCTAATTACCTACCCTGTTGAACGTAATTTATTGGATATTTTCACCCATTTTTTAGACCCAGCAGCAGTTGAGCCTGCTGGAATAAGAACGGCTGAATTAACCATTCTTATGATGCAGCTAGTGGCTAGCCACCGTGGAGTTTGTGCTCTACCTAACTGGGCAATGACAGAATATTTAGAAAGAGAATACGTTGCAGCACGAAGATTAGGCAAAGATGGCACCTGGGGAACCCTTTATGCTGCCTATAGAGAAAGCCAGCAAAGTATGGCGTTTATTACCGATTTTATTGAAACCGCTCGCAAAACTTCTGCCCAAGTATTAACAGGAATAAGACCTGCTGAACCCAGTCAGTCATCATTATAAATCGTATTACTGAACATTTAATCGTAATATAAGATGAAACTTATTTACACCTAACAGGAAAATAAATTCTATGCCTGCTAAAAAAGCTTTGTCGTCTCTACTAGCCTTAGCATTATTTGTATTATTGATTATTTGGTTAGCTAGTGGCGATTTTTTAGCCAGCGAAACCACTGCTCCTGAACAAAGCATTCAAAATAAAACAAACGAATTAATGCGTGTTGAAACCCAATGGGTAGAAGCCAAACTTTTTAATCCAGTGGAAACCCTCCAAGGCCAACTGCAACCTTGGCAACAGGTTAATCTACTAGCAGAAACCAGCGGTAGAGTGACTCAACTTTTTGCTAAAGAAGGGCAACAGGTTAAACAAGGCAGCAAACTGCTACAACTAGCTGAAGATAACCGCCCTGCACAATTGGCTAGACTAAGAGCAGAAAGAGCAAATCGTGCAGCCGACCTTAAAGCAGCAGAACGCCTACAAGCCACTAATCTAGTTTCTGAAAATGAGCTACTGCGCCTTAAAAGTAGCTTGTTGCAAATAGAAGCCGATTTAAAAGCAGCAGAGTTAGACTTAGCCAATACTCGCCCCCAAGCCCCCTTCGATGGCCTGCTAGAAAAACGGCATGTTGAGCTAGGTGAATTTGTACAAGCAGGCAAACCTTTATTTACCCTACTTAACATCAACCAGTTAAAAGCCATAGCGCAAATACCCCAGCAAAAAGTTGCCAGCATTCAAGAAGATCAGCCAGTTACTTTAGAGCTGCTTGATGGCCGTGAATTGACAGGAAAAATTACTTTAATAGCTAGTTTAGCCAATGCCTCTACTCGTACCTATCAACTAGAAGCGCTAGTTGACAACCCTAAACAACTGCGTTTAGCCGGTGCCAGTGTAACCTTGGCAATTCAACGTGCTAGCCTTCCTGCACATTACCTTTCTCTGGCTAGATTAAGCCTAGATAAACAAGGCCGTTTGGGTGTTAAGCATGTAAATGATCAGCAGCAGGTAGTTTTTACACCCGTAGAGCTACTCAGTAGTGATACTAACGGCGCTTGGTTGGGCGGTCTTCCTGAAAAAATTCAGCTTATTACTCTAGGTGGAGGGTTTGTAGAGCCGGGTGATAAAGTGCTTCCTGTGTTACAGGAGAGCCGTTAATGCTGGCTATTATTCGTGTTGCTATCCAGCGTAGCCGAGCCACCCTTTTAGCTTTAACCTTGTTACTTTTTGGTGGTTGGGCTGCCTATACAGCCATTCCAAAAGAAGCTTTTCCTGATATCACCATTCCTATCATGTACGTTTCCATGCGCTTAGAAGGCATTAGCCCTGAAGATGCTGAACGACTTCTAGTACGCCCTATGGAACAAGAGTTACGCTCATTAGAAGGCATTAAAAAAATATCAGGGATAGCCGCAGAAGGTCATGCCTCTGTTCTGCTAGAGTTTGATGCAGGTTTCGATTCAAAGCGTGCTCTGCAAGATGTGCGTGAACAGGTTGATACCGCACGAACCAAATTACCGTCTGAAGCTGATGACCCTCAAGTGCATGAAATAAACACTGCACTCTTCCCTATTATGTCGATTGGGCTTTCCGGCCCAGTGGGTGAAGCCGCGCTAGTAGCAACAGCACGTCGCTTACAGCTTGAACTTGAAGCCTTACCTCAGGTACTTGAAGTTGATATAGGAGGTGACAAAGAAGACTTATTAGAAATTTTAATTGATCCACAAGTTATGGAAAGTTATGGGCTAGATGCAGGCCAACTTTTTAACTTAGTTTCTCGTAACAACCGCCTAGTTGCAGCGGGGAGTTTAGACACTGGCTCGGGTCGAATGGCAATGAAAGTGCCTGGGGTTATAGAAAACCTAGAAGACCTGATGAAAATGCCCATTAAAGTTAATGACTCTACCGTGGTTACCTTTGGTGATTTAGCCACCATTCACCGAACCTTTAAAGATCCCATGGGTTTTGCACGAATTAATGGCCAGCCCGCGATGGTATTAGAAATTACTAAGCGTAGTGGCGCGAATATTATTGAAACAGTAGCAGAGGTTAAGTCTTTATTGACCCTAGCCGAACCTCTACTACCTAAAGACCTTAGTGTCGACTACATCATGGATCAGTCCATTGATGTAGAAAACACCCTAGATGACCTGCTTAATAATGTGGCAACTGCGGTATTGCTGGTGATGCTAATTGTTATTGCTGCCATGGGTTTTCGCTCTTCTGTTTTAGTGGGTGTTACCATCCCCGGTGCTTTTTTAGTCGGTATTTTATTAATTTGGTCATTAGGCTACACCATGAATACCATGGTGCTTTTTTCGTTAATTCTAGTGGCGGGTATGCTAGTCGATGGCTCGTTAGTGGTTGCAGAGCTTGCTAATCGTTACCTTGAAGAAGGCTTATCACCCCCTCAAGCTTGGCAACAAGCGGCTAGCCGTATGGCTTGGCCAATTACCGCTTCAACTGCTACCACTGTTTCCGTTTTTATGCCGTTGCTATTTTGGCCGGGCATGGTAGGTGAGTTTATGAAATTCTTACCTATCACTGTCATTCTTTGCCTTTTAGCTTCCTTGGCTATGGCACTCATATTTTTACCCTCTTTAGGCAGTATTTCAGGGGGTGGAAAAAACATACAGCTAACTCAAGAGCAAATTAAAGCGCTGGGTGAAGCAGCAGATTACCGTGTTGGCTCAACACCGCCTTCTCGATTAGGCGTGATGTATCGCAACCTACTTAGCAAACTTTTACATTACCCAGGTTATACCCTGCTAGCCATGCTAGGTTTAATAGTGATTATTTATCTTGCCTATGCTCGCTTTAACCATGGTGTTGATTTCTTTCCTTCCATTGAACCAGATTCAGCCCAAGTACAAATTCGTGCTAGGGGCGATCTTTCGGTTTATGAAAGTGATGCGCTTGTTAAGCGTGTGGAAGAACGTTTAATGGGCATGTCAGAAGTGAAAGCTTTTTATGCACGTTCTTTTGCCAACCAAGCCGGTCGTGGTTTTGGTGGCAACACACCAGAAGACACCATTGGTGCGATTCAATTCCAGTTTAATGACTGGGATGAACGCCGTCGCGCACGCGCTATTATTGATGAAATGCGTGAAAGAACAGCGGATATTCCAGGTATATTTTTAGAATTTCGTGAACAGCAGCAAGGCCCAGGGGGTGGCAAGCCCTTCGAGCTAGAAGTCAGTTCATCCGATACACTTAAAGCAGCCGCAGCCATAGAGCAAATTATTGCAAAAATGCAACAACTCGGTGGTTTTACGGATTTTCAAGATGACCGTAGCTTGCCCGGTATAGAATGGCGCTTTATTGTTGATAGAGAAGCCGCCGCCCGTTTTGGTGCCGATGTGGCCGCTGTAGGTAGTGCAGTACAACTAGTCACTAATGGTTTAATGCTGGCTACCTACCGACCCGAAGATGCCAATGATGAAGTCGATATTCGTGTACGCCTACCCTTGGCCTCTCGGTCGTTAGACCAACTAAATCGTATGACAATACGAACAACCAGTGGCCAAGTTCCACTGAGCAACTTTGTACGTCTAGAACCAGCACCTAAAACTAGCACCTTGAAGCGTTTAAATGGTCAGCGCACCCTAACCCTTAAAGCAGATTTAGAGCCTGGCTACCAACTAGATGAACGGCTTACCGTTTTAAAACCCTTGCTTAACCAGTTACCTGAAGGGGTAAGCGTAAAAATAGCGGGTGAAAATGCCGATATGCAAGAAGCCATGGTTTTTTTAATTGGTGCTTTTTTAGTCGCTATCTTTTTAATGCTCATTATTTTAGTAATGCAGTTTAATAGCCTCTACCAAACCCTGTTAGTGCTGTCTGCTATTGTTTTCTCAACTGCAGGTGTACTACTCGGGTTAATGCTGGCAGGTAAGGCTTTTGGCATAGTCATGGTGGGTATGGCTATTATTGCTTTGGCTGGAATAGTGGTAAATAACAACATTGTTTTAATTGATACCTACAACCGTATTCGCCAACAAGGCTTAGGTGCTATAGAGGCTGCATTAGAAACCGGAAGCCTGCGTTTGCGACCCGTCCTGTTAACAGCAGTAACAACTATTTTAGGTTTGCTACCCATGGTGGTGGGGGTGAATGTTAATTTGCTAGAACCTAGCTTAGGCTGGCAAGCGCCTTCAACACAATGGTGGGGACAGTTATCTAGTGCTATTGCGGGTGGTTTAGCTTTTGCTACCCTGCTAACGCTTATTTTAACGCCTTGTATGCTAGTGCTGGGTGAGAAAATATCTATTACTTCTCGTCAATTAAATAAAGCCCAAGCCAAAAACACTAGGCTTTAAAAAAACCGAAGCAAAAAAAATCCCCGACTCAGGTTCGGGGATTTTTATTACTTCTTAGACTCGGTTGCTGCATCTTTGGCAATTAATTCTTTTACTTTTTTAACTGACCAGAAGCTTGCTACAACCATGACTGCCACAAGCACAATACTGGAAACCACGTATACATCTAAGTACATAAGGCTTTCTCCACTCAAGCACAAAAAACTCTTTTAAGTTCCACTAAGTTAGTTTAACCCATATTCTAGTAGAAGAAATAGTCTGAACCTTAACCCAAGTCACTAATTCGCTGTTTAAGGCAATAAATTGGCTATACCGTACTCTGCATCTAATAGTCGACCTATCGCATTATTACCACTACTTAGGTGATGTGCATATTGTGTATGCAAACAACGAACCTGTTGCCAGTTTTCTATACCACCCACGCCGCGTTTAGTAAAAACATCGGTAAAGCCTAAGCGTTGAATCTCTGCTTTTGTGGTATCGCTCATTGCAGCCCAACGCCTTGCTACATAGTCTTCATGGCTTTGGTGATACTCAGCCATTAAAACAGGGTCGTCTTGCAAGCGTTCTTCCAGTTCTTTTATTAAACCAGCAGCTTCTAAGTGGGATAGTTCTTTAACTAGAAAACGACTACTTAACCAGTAAAAGGTTGGAAAAGGTTTACCCTTCACTAAAGCTGCAACTTGCAAAGCTAAAGGTCGGCCTTGCTTATCAATAGCAGTAATTAACTCCATGCCTTTAGGTTCTTTACCTAGTTCATCGGCAATTAATAAACGCTGTTCATCCGTAGGTTTAAGGGCAACTCTCTGAAACATAAACTTTTCTCATAACAATAAAAAAACAGCGGGCTAGTTTGCCCGCTGTTTTTATTCTACTGCTAATTACTTTACCAAGAATATAGCTAGTTATTAACCAGCTAGGTAGGCACTTAGCATCCAAACTGTTTTTTCTTGCTGACCAATGTAGTCACTCATTAACGCAGCAGTACCTTCATCACCAGCATCTGCGGCAACATTCATAAGATCACGTTGCATTTGTATTAGTTGCTTATAACCAGCTAACAACCCTTCTACACACACTTTGCCATCGGTAGCTTGCTTATGCTCTTTAATGCTGCTTTGTGCGATATAGTCGCTAAAGGCATGAAGTGGACGATGACCTAAGGTAAGAATACGCTCTGCAAGTTCATCTACTTTTAAGAGTAGGTCATTATATTCTTCTTCAAATTTAACATGCAGTTCAAAAAACTGGCGACCTTGAATATTCCAGTGGTAACCACGAACGTTCATGTAAAAAATCTGGTAGTTGGCAAGCAGCGTATTCAACTTTTCAGATAAAGTCTGTGCTTTTGAAATATCTAAACCAATGCGGTTAGTGCTCATAAAACCTCCTTACAGATTTAACATCTTTGTTAGCCTTTTAAAGCTATATTGTTGCTATGGATTTAATCTTAACTCAGTAAGGGGCTTAGAGCTAAGATTTTTTGCAAATCCAGTTGATAGATAATAACTATTAGAATCAATCTTTTGTTACAAAACTGAATTTAGCTGCTGGTGCATCTGGTAGCAGTTTAGTCACCTGATTTACTTGCGCTAAAAGCTCGCTGGTGGTTTCTGCAACCAAGTTTAAATGACCTAGCTTACGTCCTGCACGCTCTTCTTTACCATAGAGGTGTAGATGACAGCCTTTTACTTTTAATAGTGCTTGTGCATCACCAGCACGACCAATAATATTTACCATACAGGTAGGAGAAGTAGCAGTAGTAGAGCCTAAAGGCAAGCCTGCAACGGCTCTAAGATGATTTTCAAACTGGCTAGTTACTGAACCATTTTGCGTCCAGTGTCCTGAGTTATGCACTCTAGGTGCCATTTCATTTGCCATTAGTTGGCCGTTTTCTTGCTGAAACAGCTCTAAAGTTAATACGCCGACATAATCTAGTTCATTAAGCAGTGCTTGAATGTAACCTTCGGCTTGTTCTTGCAGCTGTGGATTCAAATTAGGTAAGGGGGCAAAAGAGTAACGCAGAATGCCATCTACATGGTGGTTTTCGGCCATAGGGTAAAAACGCACTTCTCCTGCTTGGCTACGCACCGCAATAATGGAAACTTCGCGCACAAAGTCTATAAAGGCTTCAACAATTAATTCACGGTTACCGATACGTTGCCAAACATCAGCCACTTCATCCTTGGCATCATTTTTTAGTACTGCTTGGCCTTTACCGTCATAACCTTCGGTAACAGTTTTAATCACTACAGGCTTTTGATGCTTGGTGGTTAAATCTGTCACTGCTTGTTGCAAGGTTTCTAAGGAGTTAACCAAATGGTATTCAGGTGTAGGGATAGCTAGTTGAGTGAATAAGGCTTTTTCTAAACCACGGTTTTGGCAGATTTGTAAGGCGCGGCTAGATGGGTAAACGGGTTTATGCTGTTCTATTTCGCTTACTAGCGCTACGGGTAGGTGCTCAAACTCGTAGCTAACCACATCAACTTGGTTTAAGAATTCAGTTAAGCGAGTGTTGTTTTTATCGACCAGTGTTTGCCCTATATCGGCACTAGGGTTGCCTGTGGTGTCTAAAAAAGTAAAGCGCTGCCCTAAAGGATAACCAGCCAAAGCTAGCATTTGCCCTAATTGACCTGCACCTAGAATTCCAATACGCATGCTTTAAACCTCAGTCTTTTAACACTTTTAGTCAACCCGTGGATCAGGATTATTCAATACTGTTTGGGTTTGATTAGTACTGAACTCTTGTAGCTTTTTAGCGATTGTCGCATCACTCAAAGCAAGAATTTGGGCTGCTAAAATTGCTGCATTGGCTGCGCCTGCTTTGCCTATAGCTAGGGTGGCAACAGGTACACCGGCTGGCATTTGTACTATAGACAATAAAGAGTCCATACCTTTTAGAGCTTGGCTTTCAATCGGCACACCTAAAACAGGCAAGTTGGTTTGTGAAGCTGCCATACCAGGCAAATGGGCTGCACCACCAGCGCCAGCAATAATAACTTTTAAGCCACGGGCTTGAGCACTTTTAGCATAGGAAAATAGCTTGTCGGGGGTGCGGTGGGCAGAAACAACTTCTACCTCATAAGTAACACCCAGCTCATCTAACAGTGCTGTAGCACGTTGCATGGTGGGCCAGTCTGACTTAGACCCCATGATGACACCTACTTGTGGTTGCATCTACGCTTGCTCCCAGATCTGATTGAGTCAGTAGCAGTTAAAATGAAAGCCGGAAAGCATACCCTATAAACTGACCAAGAGAAAAGTGTTAATCTAGTCAGGTTCATTTTTCTTGGCTATTTTTTACTTTTAAGGAAGGCTAATGCTACTAAAGTTAGGCTTGAGTCTACTGATTTTGCCTTTATTAATTCTAATGGGTACTTGGGGCATGGAGTATGCCGATGTTAGTAGCTGTATTTATGAAGGCGGTAGCTACGATTACTTGTTAGGCGAGTGTTTAATGGGGCAGCAGGGAGTTTTTGTAAGCTTTGCTGAGCGCCACCCTCTACTTGTAAGCACCAGCCTCTGGGCTTCTTGCGCTGGGCTGGTGTTTACTTTGGTAGGCCTATATAAAGACCGCAGCTAGTTAAATATAGTTAAACAAGCTTAAACCAGATATTTGACCTGTTATCTGCATACCGGCTTGGTAAGAAAGCTTAGATTGCTCTAAACGCATATAAGCGTCAGCCCAGTCTAAGTCCTCTAACTCAGAAATACTCTTTTTAGCAAAGGCTTCAAAGTCTAGGTTGTTATCTTTAACTGCTTCTAACGTATTTTGTCTAGCGCCTATTTGTGAGCGCGTTTGGGCAACTTGTTCAAAAGCCACATCTATATTGCTGATTGCACTACGTATAGCTTCTTTATTAACTGGCGCTGGCGGGTTGCCATTACCCGTAGCATCCACAAAATACTGAATAACGCCCAACATATTGTTGGTGTATTCTTTAGGTGTCGCTGCTAAGTTTTCTGGCCCAGTAGTAAAAATTGCCTGTGCAGGATCATGGGTAGTTAAATCTGCTGTATTAAGGCTTTCAAAAGCTCTAGCGCCTGAAGTGAGCATCTTAATAAAGGTATCATCTGCAACCTGAGCTTCACGCTCTATGGCATCACCTACAAAGTTGTTACCGTTATAAGCCTTTTTCTCTGCTTGGCTACCTGCAAAAATATACTCGCCGCTTTCATTGCGAGTATTCAGCATTCCCTGTAAATGTTTAAGTATTTCTTTAACTTCTATGCCCGAAGAGCTTACCTGTTCATCACTCCACTGATCACTACCTAGCTTAATTGCTAACTCTTTTAATTTAATTAAAGAAGATTCTGTTTGATTAAAGACAGACTCAGTTAAGCTAAGATTTTTATCGGCAAAATCAACATTACGGTTGTATTGCTGCACTACTGCCATACGTGTTTTGGTGTTCAATGTTTGCGCAGCAGCTACAGGGTCATCGGCTGGGGTAAGCACCCGCTTACCACTGTTCATTTGATTATTAACCGTGTTTAGACGCTTATAGCTATCTAACATGCCGTTCATACTACTGTTGTACATTTGCGTAGTGGACAAACGAATCATGGCTTATCTCCCAACACTTGAAATTAAGGTATCAAACAACTTTTGTGCTGTTGATATAACCTGAGTAGAGGCCATGTAGGCCTGCTGAAAACGTATAAGGTTACCTGCTTCTTCATCCATATTAACGCCTGAAGCCGACTCACGCATGGCAATGCTTTGATTAAGTGTGGCAATACCCACCTCAGCAGCCGTACGTGATTCAGAGGTTTTAATACCTACCTGCTCAACCAACATGGAATAGGTTTCACCTAAAGATGCACCACCTGTACCATCATCTTTACTTTCAATGAGTTTGGCTTGTTGTAAGAAAGACAAGCCCGCACCGTTCTCACCACCGGCTGTGCCTTCTAAAGTCCAAATATCACCTGCTTGTGTATCATTATTGCTAACATTAATGATTAAATTATTACCAGCACCATCGGCATTTGTAATGGTTAAAACACCCCCCACAGCAGGTGCAGCATTAGCCACAAAACCTGTCGCTAAAGCAGTGGCGTTTCCGGCATTATCTAGCACACTGTAGTTAGCACCGTCATAACTAATTTGATACCCACTAAGACCCGCAGTTTGTAAATTAAATGCAGCAGGTGTACCTATTTGCCCATAAACTAGCTTAGCTGTTCCTGTATTATTTTCAGCTCCACTAATACCTGCCAAAGCAATTTTATTGGTATCACTAAGCTCAGGTGAGCGTTCTAACTGAGAAGCACCAATACGGGTAGGGGAAATTAACATACCACTGCCCTGAATATATTCAGGTATTCCTGCAGTAGATAAATTCATATCCGCAGGTGGGTTACCTACACTTCCATCGGTTAGCCTAAATCCATAAGTGGTTTGCAAAGCATTATTTAATGCAGTAACACCAGCGGGTGTATTAGCAAAAGGCCCACCTGCAGGTGTCATATCACGACCTGTTACTGAGTCATGCAATACATAAGAGCCGCCCCTTTCTTTAAGGTGGAACTCGTTAGCAGGTAGTTTATTTAAACCTTCTGGGTCTATCCAAACACCAGCAGGAGCAGTACGTTGTATTCCCGTTATGCGATCTAATTGAAACTCGACCGTGTTGATATCTTTAAATAAATTAACACCTTGATCGCCATTCAGGTCTGTACCCGCTTTATGCTGGTTATTCATTTCACCTGCAAAAACGATTGCAATACGACCCATTTCATTTAAGGCAGGGTCTAGCGTGTCGGAGCGGTAACGTAAAACACCACCCATTTCACCACCGGCTATTTCATTAGTAATGTGCATTTTACTGCCACGACTATCAATCATATTAATTTCATAGCGGCTTTTGTCATTACGGCCTGGTACAGCTTCTAACTTATTAACATTCTCACCGGTAATAAGCGGTATGCCATTACCAATAGAAACATTAATGTTTAAGGCATCTTGTTCTTGCACATTAACATCAACAATTTCACTCAGCTCACGCAGTAGCTCATCACGCTTATCAAATAAATCATTCGGTGGCTGGTTGCGCGTGCCTTGATAAACCACAATTTCTTTATTTATTTGGCTAATACCAGTACTCAGCTCATTTATTTTAGAGGCATAGGTTCTTAGCTGAGTATTCAGGTTATTATTTTGATCAGTAAGACGAGCTTGAGCAGTTTTAAAGCGTTGACTAACGCTATCTGCCTGGCTAAAAACTAACTGACGCGCAGGTTTAGACAGTGGGTCATTGGCTGCCGATTGAATGCCTTCAAAAAAGCCATTAAGTGCATTACCTAGGGCAGAGTTTTCATTAGCTAATAGGCTGTCTAGCTCACTAGCATTGCGTAAATAAGCTTCATGGTCTTTTACTCTACTGGTATCCACCCTTACTTGATGAATAGTGTATTGATCAATAATACGCTCTACCGTTTGCGTACGTGAACCAGAACCAAAATAGCCTTGACCCGTACCAAAAGCAGGGTTAGTAACTTGAACAGCACGCTGACGAGAATAGCCAGGCGTATCAATATTACTAATGTTGTGTCCGGTAACAGATATATTGTTGCGGCTAGTACGCAAGCCTGACAAACCTATACCAAGCAAATCTGACATAATTTTATCCTTACCTAGTGTTCTGCATTACAAATTTATTTATCGTCTTTTAAAGCAACGTCTGTAGGCGTTTTTTGTTGCTCTTGCGTTGAAATATTTTCTAATGCCTGATTTAAAGTGCTGCCATCCATAATATTGATAATTTTTCGTGCATAACGTGGGTCAGTTGCATAACCCGCCTGCTGCAAACTTTTAGCAAAGGCTTGAGCGTCAGCTGCTTTTTCCAGTGCTTGTTGATAGCGTGGATTAGCAGTTAAAAAATCGATGTAATCGTCTATAGAAGCATCAAGTGACTCGTAGGCTCTAAAAGGCCAGCGCTCTTGTTGCGGCTGACCATTACGAAACTCTAGCGTTTGCACTTCTGCTGATTCACCATCCCAGCGTTTATCAGCTTTAATATTGAACAAGTTAAAGCTACTTGTGCCATCTTCACGAGGGATCATAAATTTACCCCAACCCGTTTCTAGTGCAGTTTGCGCTAGCATTAATTTAGGGTCGACACCAATACGTGCCGCAGCTTTTTGCGCTAAGGGGTAAATGTGGCGTACAAAGTCTTCAGGTGAAGCAAAATAAGCACGTTTATCAGCACTAACAGGCAAGCCTTCAATTTCTAATGGTTTGCGTCCTGCTTTTTCACTAGCAGCGGCCAGGGGTGGCCTTTGTGCTGCTTGTATGGCTTGTGAAGCTGCTTGGCGATCTTGCTCTTGATTGCTGCTATGACCAGCGGCAGCTAAGGGCGCACGAGAAAAGCGTAAACGCCTGTCATTCAGCTGCTGCATTAGGTCTTCTGTTAGTAATTGCGCTCCACGGCGAACATCTTCAGACACTTCACCAACAGGTGTTTTGGGTGTTTTAGCTAGCTGGCTAACTAGGACATCTGCCAAGCCTAAACCTTGGCCGTTATTGGATTGCGTCATAGCAATAGAAAACTGCTCATCTAACATGCCTTGAAAAAAAGACATGTCTTTAGAGCGCATCAAGCTTTCTTCGCCACCAATTAACTCATCTGCTTCACGCGCACTTTTTAAAATCATTTGTATAAAAAGTGCTTCAAACTGACGCGCAACTTCTTTAAGGGCTTCTGGGTCTTCCTCAACCGCACCTTTTTTTAACTCACGCAAACCTTGAAAATCATGGTAAGCATTTTGAGCTTTGGCGTAGTTACCGTTGGTTGGTTTATCCCCAATCATTTTTTTACCCTTAAATTACAATTAGCTGAGCATTTAAAGCGCCAGCATGTTTTAAGGCTTCTAAAATAGCCATTAAATCACCGGGTGCTGCACCCACTTGATTAACCGCTCGCACTATTTCATCTAAAGTAACCCCAGCATCAAACTTAAACATGGGGCTATTTTCTTGTTGAATATTAATTTGTGTATTCTGTTGAACTTCTGTCTCGCCATCAGTAAAAGCATCGGGCTGCACAACTTCAGGATTTTCGGCAATGGTAACCGTTAAACTGCCGTGAGTTACTGCCGCTGGAGCTACTCGAACATTCTGACCTATAACAATCGTGCCAGTACGTGAGTTAATAATCACTTTGGCAGCAGCGTCGGCAGTGGTTACTTCTAAATTTTCTAATACCGATAAAAAAGCAACGCGCTGGCTGGTATCCCTTGGAGCACGAATTCTAACGGAAACTGGATCTAAGGCTTGGGCAACGTTTGGCCCCATTAAACCATTAATGGTTTCTTCGATACGTCTTGCTGTAGTGAAGTCTGGGTAGTGCAAGTTAAAAGTTAGGGTATCGCTATCGCCAAAAAAGTTGGCTACTTCACGCTCAACAGTTGCACCGTTAGGAATACGACCCACACTCGGCACGTTCACCGTTACTCTAGAGCCATCCGCACCGGCTGCACCAAAACCACCCACAACTAAGCTGCCCTGAGCGACTGCATAAACATTGCTGTCTGCACCACGTAAGGGTGTCATTAACAAAGTACCACCACGCAGGCTTTCAGCATTACCTATAGAAGAAACCGTGATATCAACACTTTGCCCTGGCTTGGCAAAGGGTGGTAGTTCAGCACTAACAGTTACTGCTGCTACGTTTTTAGACTTGGGGTTAACACCAGGCGGTAAAGTAATACCAAACTGGTTCATCATATTGGCAAAGGTTTGATTGGTAAAAGGCGCATTGTCGCCCGTACCATCTAGCCCTACCACCAAACCATAACCTATCAGTTGGTTACTACGCACACCTTCAACAGTAGTAATATCTTTTAAGCGGCTAGTGCTGGCTTGCAAAGTAAAAGGCCAGCTAAATAAAACTAAAGTAATTGCCGTTAAGCGTACTAGGTTAGCAAGCTTCATTCGGTAAACCCTCATATTACAACGGCCACCAGCCACTGTTAAAGAAACGTGCTAACCAGCCCTGACGGTTAGAATTGGCTAGATCACCTGTGCCACTATAAGTAAGCCTTGCATCAGCTAACTGACTAGAACTAACAGAGTTATCAGGAAGGATGTCTTCAGGTCTTACAATACCTGAAACCCGCACATACTCATCACCTTGGTTAAGGGTTAACCATTTTTCACCGCGAATTAACAAGTTACCATTGGGGTAAACATCGTGAACGGTTACCGTTATTTTACCTAGCAGACTGTTGCTTTGATCCGCGCTAGCATCACCCGTAAAACTTCTATCTGAGTCCAAACCTAACCCCATATTAATAGGCGATTCACGCCCAGCAATGGTTGGGTTGGCAACAGTAATATTACTGTTACTAGAAATATCTGACTTTGCAGACTTAGATGAACGAGTACGTTCTTCCAAGTTAACCGTTATTACATCACCAATACGGTAGGCTTTACGGTCGTTAAATAAGGCTTTGCTATGCGAAGCTTGGTATAAAGAACCACGTGTTGGCGGCGGTGGCGCCATACGACTAGGCTGAACTGGCGCATAAACAGGATCATCAGGTTTAACCTGCTTTTCACCTGGATTCGCAGCACAAGCAGCAAGCTGCATAGCCAGTAATAACACTAGTGATATAGAAAATACGCGCTTCATGCTATTGCCCCCGCAACATCTTTAATCATTAGAGCGTCTGAGTTAGGTTACGCAACATATCATCGGCTGCAGAGACTACCTTGGTATTCATCTCATAAGCACGCTGAGTAGTAATCATATCTACCAACTCTTCTACTGCGCTCACGTTAGAAAGTTCTAACATACTTTGTTCGACTGCACCAAAACCATTCTCACCACCAACACCATCTAAGGGTGCACCCGAGCCAGCAGTTTCGGCATAAACATTATTACCCATGGCTAGTAAACCTGCAGGGTTAATAAAGTCGACCACTTCTATTTGACCAATTTCTTGCGCCTGATTGTTCTGACCCGCTTCGGTTACTGTTACCGTACCATCACGGCCAATAGTTACCGAGTTAGTGTTTTCTGGCACAACAATTTCTGGCTCTAAGGGAAAGCCATTCGAGTTCACTATGCGACCGTCTGAGTCTAAGTGAAACTGACCATTGCGCGTGTAAGAAACCTCACCATCGGGCATCATTAAACGAAAGAACCCACGGCCATTAATCGCTATATCTAAAGGCTGGTTAGTGGTTTCTAAGCTACCTTCGGTGAACTGGCGCTGGGTTGCTGTTACACGCACACCTGTACCCAACTGCAAACCTGTAGGTAATTGAGTATCACCACCGTTTTGTGCGCCTGGCATTTTTTGTGCTTGGTAAAGTAAATCTTCAAACACTGCACGATTGCGCTTGTAACCTACCGTATTAACGTTAGCTAGGTTGTTAGAAATAGTGGACATTTTAACGTCCATGGCATTTAAGCCTGTTTTACCTGTCCAAAGTGCCGGATGCATAACTTAAACCTCTTTTAAAATTTTTAGCCCATGCGCATAACGCTGCTTGCAGAAGCGCCATTTTCATCGATGGTTTTCATCATTTTTACGTTCATTTCATACTGGCGAGAAAGTGCCAGTAGGCTCGTTAATTCGTTGACTGCGTTTACGTTGCTGGTTTCTATTGCGCCTGACTCTACTCTAACTTGTTCATCGGCAGGCAGTGCGCCAGCAAAATCGCGTGGACGCATTAAGCCATCTAGGCCTTTTTCCATGGTTACACCCAAAGCTTGGGCGCTAACCAACTTAACTTGATCAACTAAAGCGGCTTGGCCTGCATCATTTAGACTGATGCCACCATCACCATTGATATGAAAACGCTGGCCGGGTGGTAGAACAATCGGTCCACCATTGCCGATTACCGGCAAACCATTGCCGGTACGTAGCATACCTGTAGGGTCAATATTCAAATCACCACGGCGAGTGTAAGCTTCTTCACCATTAGGCGCTTGCACCGCTATCCAGCCTTCACCTTGCACAGCGATATCGAGCGGATTACCTGTGTAGTCGTAGCTGCCGGATTGAATATCAGTTGCTGGACGCTCTGTAAGCGAGTAAACACGGCTTGGGTGGTGCTCACCAAATACTGGCATGGCACGGGCTTGCTCAAAATCGGCGCGAAAGCCGGTGGTATTCACGTTGGCTAGGTTATTTGAACGTGCCGTTTGCGCCATCATATTGTGCTTGGCGCCAGTCATTGCGATAAAGAGTGCTTTGTCCATGAGTAACTCCGAATTCTTAATGACTTAGTATTATGCAAACTCTGTGCCAACCGTGTACTGAAGCCTAGCGGCTATTCATTGCAGACGAGTAAATTAAAAAGTAGGCATAAAAAAAGCTCCCGAAGGAGCTTTTTAATTCAGAGGGCTAATTAACGTAGGTTAATTATGGTCTGGGTAATGGTGTCTTGAGTTTGAATGGTTTTGGCGTTGGCTTGGTAGTTACGCTGACCAATAATCATTTTGACCAACTCTTCTGCCAAGTCGACGTTAGACTCTTCCAAAGCACCACCAGCAATCGTACCGGTAATACCCGTACCAGCCGTATTAGTCGTTGGAATACCTGATTCAGAAGTTTCCAGCCAAGCCGTTGAACCATTAGGCTTCAAACCTTCAGGGTTCCTAAAAGTCACCAAAGGAACCTGAGCAACAGTGCGGTTTTGACCATTAGTATAACGACCAAAAATAGTACCATCAGGGCTTACTTCTATGCCTGCTAAACGCCCAGTGGTATAGCCATCTTGATACTGAGATTGAGCAGAATAAGAAGCACCATACTGAGTTGTACCACGCATATGGTAAGCAACTTGGTTTAGGTTTGTTGTGGTACCCAAAAATGCACCACCTAAAAAGTCAGCAGGTACATCAATCGGTATTGGTCCAGTTGTTACAGCACCTGTAGCAGCAGGAGCACCTGTTGTTGCATTTATAAAGTTACCATAACCTGGGTTATAACCGGTTAAAGCACCCTGAGTATTAAACGCCAAGGTTGCTTGGGTTATACCATCAGCGACTGGAGCTGGCGGGGCACCAGGAGTATCTGAATGAGTAAGATAGCCAGCAAGCGTACCACCACCTGGCGCAGCAGTAACACCCGTAGTAGCAGGTGGCGTACCTGTTACGCTGGTGAACAGGTTTCTAGTTGTATTCCAGTTTTCAGCAGTCAGTGGAATTGCAAAAGTACCCGTTGAGTCTTCAATATATAAAGGATCACCATTCCCAGAATAAAATTTACCATCAAACGCATTGATAGTAGCCCAGGTATTACCAGCACTCGTATTATCTGAGTCGACTTTAACAAAATACTGGGTTAAGACGTGCTCTATACCCAAGCTGTCATAGATAGCCGTTTGGTTGGCGTCACTGTAAGTTGTTCTATCACGCGGATCAAACCCACTAAGATCTAAGCTTTCTTTACGCGAATCTAAGTTAAGCTCTACATCCACTCGTGTGGTTGCATTAGGCTCTACATTGGTTTGTGTTAAGCGTATATCACCCATGACACCTTGCACATTACCTTTTAAGTCGGCCTCATAACCTTGCAAACGCTTACCGGTATTGTTGGTAACATAACCTTCTTTATCTAGGTCAAAATAACCAGCGCGGGTGTACTCTTTTACGCCATTATTTGAAAGTACAAAATAGCCATTACCTTCAATTGCCATGTCTAAGGCACGGTCGGTATAGTCAATATTACCTTGGGTATGCTGCTGAGAAACTCGCTCAACCAGTACACCCGAACCTACCGAGTTGCGGCCAGTACCTAAAATAGAGGCGCTGTAAACATCCCCAAACTCTGCGCGAGATTGTTTAAAACCCTTGGTGCTGGCGTTAGCAATGTTATTACCGGTAACACTTAAATCCATTTGCGCGGCACGCAAACCTGAAAGACCTGTATTAAAGCTCATAGTTAAGCACTCCCCTGCCTTAAAATTAGTTAATTACTTTGACTTCACGCAGTGGTATGGCTTTATCTAGCCCACTGATATTCAACATTATTTCACCGCGAGCACCCGAATTAAGCGATACGCTAGCTACATTTTGAGCAAGGTATAAATCAACCCCTTCGTGTTCTTTGCCGTTATTGGCAAAAGCGCGGAACTGATAAGAACCCGGAGGAAAAGGGTTGCCATCAGTATCTAAACCATTCCATTCAAAAGCCACCTCACCAGGCTCACGTGAACCTAAAGAAATATCGCCTAGGTACTCGCCTTCGCCTGAGTAAACAGCAACAAACACATCGGACGAAGATTCTTTTAAATCAACCGTACCGTTAATTGCTTTGCCGTCTTTTAACTCAGACCAATTACTCAACACCTGTACCGAGCGACCAACCAGTGTTGAAGCTTGCAAAGCCTGAGTTGACTGCATGCTTGCACCAAAGTTTTCTACCGTGGAATTAAGGTTGCTAATACCTTCCAAAGATGAAAACTGTGCCATCTGAGCAATAAACTCGCCGTTATCCGTTGGTTCTAACGGATCTTGGTGTTCTAACTGAGCAATGAGCAGACGCATAAATTCGTCTTTACCCATATCATTTCTTTTACCGGCTTTTTCGGCCTCACGCTGCTTTTTTTCGACCTGCAAGTCTTGGTAAAAGCTTGTTTTTTCAATACTCATAGTCTTATCTCTACTCACAGTTGCCGCTAGGGCAACAATAGCGGCAAAATTTTGCCTTACTTATAATTTTTTACTTTTAGCCATTCTGACCTAGAGTCAAAACACGCTGCATCATTTGTTTGGTGGTATTCATTACTTCAACGTTAGTTTGGAAAGAACGTGAAGCAGACATCATGTCGGTCATTTCTTCTACTACGTTAACGTTAGGGTAAAAAACATACCCCTCTTCATTTGCCATAGGGTGATTAGGCTCGTGGCGCATTTGTAATTCTTGATTACTCTCAACAATGCCCAACACTTGAACACCTTCACCAGCAACATCGCGTGGGTTAAAGCTTGTAACGGGGTTTTGGTAACCATATTCGTCACTAATGCCCTGCTTGTAGCGCTCTAACATTGGCGCAAACACCGGCTTGCGAGCACGGTAGGTTTCATCAATAGAGGAACTGACACTTTGAGCGTTAGCCATATTCGAAGCTGTGGTGTTCAAACGCACTGTTTGAGCATTCATACCGCTTCCAGCAATATTAAAAATCTTATTTAAAGACATAACTCAGCTCCTAATTAGCTCTGGCTCTTCATGGCTTTCATTAAGCCACTGAATTTACTGTTTAAAAATGTAAAACTGCTCTGGAAGTCCATCGCATTTTTAGCAAATTCAGCCTGTTCTATATTCGTTTCAACAGTATTGCCATCAACCGAAGGCTGGTGCGGTGTACGAAACTTTAATGACTGATCCATCACTATTGCAGCGGCAGGAATATGCCGTTGACTGGTGCGATTAAGCTCCATACGCTGACGGTTTTCATATTCGCCTTTTAAAATACCTTTAAAGTCTAGGTCACGTGCCTTATAGCCTGGCGTATCACTGTTTGCTAGGTTGTTAGCCAAAATCTCTGAACGCTTACTACGCACATTAAGTGCATCTGGGTGTAGGCCTAGGGCATTTTTAAAGTTGATCGACATATCTATTCTCCGCTGCTTTGCCTTTATACATTCAATTTTAGTGCCATGTTTTATTTTTCTTTATAAATCAACAACTAACAAAAAGAAACCTGAAAAAAAGCTTCAAAATTTTGACGAGCAGCACCAAATTAGATTAAAAGCGGCAAGCCTCTGCCGCTCTAGTGATTAGCCACTATTTTTTGTTAAACTCTTAAACCTAACTAGCCGCCAGTAACGAGCCTAACAACCCAAGATGACCCCAACTTCAAAGCTACTCAGTAAACTTCTTCTTCTCTTAGAAAGCCGACTAAAGCAAATAGACGCTTGGCAGATCGCCCAGCCTGAAGCTTCTGCCTTTAACAGCCACACACCCTTTTGTGTAGATACCATGAGTCTAGAGCAGTGGTTACGCTATTTGTTTATACCTAGAATGCGAGCCTTAGTTGATGCAGACAACGGCTTACCGACTAGCTGCGCTATTACGGAACAAGTTGAAATGGTGTTTACTAAAAATGAAAAAGCCAGAGTCATGGAAGTGACTCTGGCTATTGATCAACTGCTAACCGAACAAAAAATTCCTCCGGCTAGTTTATTAAAGCAGGTTTAATCCATGCCTTTGTCGGGTTTAGCACCCTGATATTCAAAGCGCGGCACCTGCTCACCGGCTACCTCTACCTTATCTATAAACATGGCTAGAGGACGAACCCACCAGCTACCATCGGAATAACACTGGCGATAAATCACTAGCCATTCTTCAGTTTCACTGTGTTGTGCTAGTCGAAGCACCTCATATTCTGCACCCTTAAAGTGACGATAAATACCCCGTGGTAGCTCAACAGGCGGTGTAGCGTTAAGGTTTACAGTCATAACTAAGGCCCAGCTTGCTTAGTTTTAGCTGGCTGCTCTGGATTAGCAGTCGTTCGGTTATAGGTATAAGAAGCAACCTTGCCTTCTTTGTTGTAACGGATCACTAAATCACTGGTTTGTGCATCTGAAAAAGCACTGTAGCGGTAATTACCGTAAGTCCAAGTCTGCTTGCCGCTTTCAAGGCCAGTACGCCAAGGATTACCAAACATGGATTGAATATCTGCTTTAGAGGTTTCACCTATAACTATGTCTGCAACCTTATGTTCAGCATAGGGTTGGCCAACGGTGGCACAACCAGCAAACAACCCAACTACCATTAGTGCAAATAAAGTATTTTTAATAAGTTTCATACTAAGACCTCTTAGGTTTAACGCTTGTATTTGCATTATTACACATCCAACAACTTTAACCCTAGTGTTGCTTTTTAATAACTAAACCTTGATTTACCTCCTTCAAGCTGACTTAATTCACCCTCTTTTTTAGTAATTCTGACGGACTTAGATATGACCGAAGCGGTTTGGATTATTTTTGCGTTTGGCTTAGGCGCAAGTATGAAAATGCTAGGCTTGCCGCCCCTTATAGGGTATTTAGCGGCCGGCTTTGCTATTTCAGCCTCCAGTCAATTTATTGGCTTACCCGCAGAAAGCACAGCAGCACTACAGCACCTTGCCCACCTAGGTGTTTTATTATTGCTTTTCACCGTGGGTTTAAAATTAAAAATACAAAGTTTGGCACGCCCAGAAGTTATTGGGGGTGGCTTAATTCACTTTATTATTTCCTGCATTATTTTTGCTCCCGGTATTTTCTACTTTATGGATGTTAGTGCCTATACAGCGCTAATGCTTGCCGTTGCCCTATCTTTTTCTAGCACAGTACTTGCAGCCAAAGTCTTAGAAGGCAAGCGAGAGTTGCGAGCCTTTCATGGCCGCGTTGCCATTGGTATATTGGTAATACAAGATTTAATAGCCCTGCTAGTCATGAGTATTACCAGTGGTAGCACGCCTTCTATGTGGGCATTAGTCGTTTTTGGTATTCCACTCCTACGTCCTGTTTTTTATAAGCTTTTAGACTTCAGTGGCCAAGATGAGCTGCTAGTCTTGCTTGGCTTATTACTTGCCTTAGTTATTGGTGGTTTTGGCTTTGAAAGTGTTGGTTTAAGTTCTGAACTGGGCGCACTTGCTTTTGGTGCTTTGCTTGCCAACCACCCAAGATCACCTGAACTATCCAAAGCCTTATGGAGTATAAAAGAGGTTTTTTTAGTAGGTTTTTTCTTACAAATAGGTATAGGTAGCCTACCCAACAGCAACGCGATTATTTTTGCACTCCTAGTCACTTTGCTACTGCCAATTAAAGGTATTTTATTCTTTTTTATACTTGTAACCTTTAAATTACGCGCCCGTAGTGCTTTTTTAACAGGGTTAAGCCTAACTAACTTTAGTGAATTTGGTTTAATCGTTGCCAGCCTAATTCTACCCGAATGGCTAGTACCTCTCGCCCTTGCCGTTAGTCTGTCCTTTTTAATTTCAGCGCCCTTATACAGAGCTGCACAACCCTTGTATGAGAAGCTATCGAATTACCTAGTACCCTTTGAACGAAAAGGGTTTCACCCAGACGAGTTGCCCTTAAAGCTAGACGAAGAAGTTTTAATTATTGGTATGGGACGCACAGGTACCGCTGCCTACCTTCACCTAGAAGACAAAGGACTAGCCATGGTTGGCATAGATTCTGACCCTATGAAGGTTGAAAATCTTTTAAAAGAAGGGTTTAACACGGTTTTTGCCGATGCAGAAGACCAAATGCTTTGGCAACAACTTGAAGCACCTAACCTTAAATATGTACTACTGACTGCTAACGATGTAGAAGCCAAGGTTATTGCAGCACACAAATTAAGAAAATACGGCTTTAAGGGCGTTATTATTAGCCATAGCTCTTTTGCAGAGGATGCTGCTGCTATTAATGCAGCAGGCGCTAATTACACCCACCAAACCTTTTCTGAAACGGGTGTGGGTTTAGCTAAGCACCTGCTTAAAGAGGCAGATAAAGAAGGCTAGTTAATCAACTGCTCAAACACCAAAAAACCACCGACATAAGTGCCTATAGCAGAACCTAAGGTAGCCATAATAAAAACTAACAAAGTACGTGACACACGATTTCGCCACCAACCTTTAAGCGTTGCTGTGTCTTCACGTAGTTTTGAAAAGTCAGCCACTTTAGGTTTACGAAAAAATATTTCTGCTGCTGCAGCAACAAAGCCTGCACCTATGGTTGGGTTAAGCGAAGTTAAAGGGGCAGCTACAAAAGCCGTTAAGACAGTCAGCGGATGCCCACCCGCTATTAACACCCCTAAAGCACTCAGCCCACCATTAATCAGCACCCAGTCCAGAACCATCTGTAGGCCCAAACCCGTGTCACGGCTAAACCCAAGAGCAAAACCAGAAAGAATGAGCGCCACCACCAACCAAGGCACGTATTTTAACCACTTATTTCCAGGTGGTAAGCTTCTTAGCACTTCTAGTTGCTCGCTAGGATCAGCAGGCAGGTGACCAGCTAAGCTTTCTTCTAATCCCTTTAAATGCCCTGCACCCACCACAACTAATACTTTTTTGTATTGACTATCACCATTTTCTTGCGCCAGTCTTAGCGCCATATAGTGATCACGCTCGGCAATTAAAGCTTGGTACAAGTGCTCTGAATCAGCCGCAAACTCACTAAAGGTTGATTCAAGCATATCGCCTTGCTTTAACTTCTCAATTTCTTCTGGCGAAACCTTTTCACGTGAAAATAGGCTACCCACCAACCCAGTAATTAACCCTGCTCTTTGCCACCAAGGCACGCTACGGTAAACACGCTTTAAGGTAATGCCTACATCTCTATCAATCACTAATAAGGGTAGGTTTCTCTTAGTTGCTTCCTCTATGGCAACTTTCATTTCTTCGCCAGGCGCAATACCAGACTCCTCCGCTACTCGCTGCTGAAAAGAGCCCAAAGCTAAATTGGCAGCAACCATGCCAGCTTTACCCTGTTTAATCACTTGAAAAAGGTCCAATTTGGCAAGCGCATCGGGGTCTTTTAAAGATGCAAAGCGTGCTGGACACAACTCAATAGCAACAGCATCAAATTCACCACTGCTAATTAATTGACTTACCTCATTGGCACTTGCCTTAGAAACATGAGCAGTACCTAAAAGGGTATACTCAGTATTATATTTCTGTAGAATTTTGCGCGGGCCATTATTGCTCAAACCATCTAGTTGACTAGTATCCATGTAGCGTCTCTTGCTGAAATCAAGAAAAGCAGCATTAGAACAGACTTACAGCTAAAAGTCAGGCTAGTAGAAACGGCTACAGCAGGTATATAATCTGTAACAAAAATATACTTTAAAGATATAAATCATTAGAATGTAAGCAGACTAACTATTACAAAAAAGTAGTGTGTTACCAACGTTTTAAAGGAGAGAGACATGTTTTTTGGACACGCACTTAAAAATGAAAACCTGCAACTGCGTCAACAGCTTGAAGCAAATCAAAGCCAACACCAGCAAGAAGTGCAGCAGCTACAACAAGAAATCAAACGTTTACGTGAAGACATTCATACCAAGGCTAGCCATTGCGATCAGATGGAAAAAATTCAACAGGTAAATCAACGTGGCAGCGCCATGTTAAACGCTGTGCGTGATGGTTTAGCAAGGGATACTGATGTTCTACGCGGTGAACGCAAAGCCTTAAAACTGCTTGATGAAATCTTCAATCAAACGCGCACAGCAGTAGAGCAGCTAGACAGACGCGCTAAAACCATTAGCCAACAAGCAGAACAAAGTTCTTCTGGGGCGCGCACCCTTGAAGTCACAGCGCAAAGCATTGGCAAACTTATTGGTAGTATTCAAGAAATTTCTGACCAAACCAACCTTTTAGCCCTTAATGCGGCTATTGAAGCAGCGCGTGCTGGCGAGCATGGTCGTGGTTTTGCAGTAGTAGCCGATGAAGTTAGGCAATTAGCTGGCAAGGCTAGTTCTGCCAGTGGTGAAATCGAAAAACTCATCGCCGAAATCATTCGTCAAATTGAGAGCATTCGTCACCTAGTCGATATTAGCCAAGCTAGCGCAGAAGATGTTTCTAGCTCATCAATACAAATTAGCAGCACTGTTGATCAAGTTATCAATAGTTCAGATCACATGCAGTCGGTTATTCATAGCACAACAACCAATGCCTTCCTTAATACCGTTAAGCTAGATCATGCCGTATGGAAAGCAGGCATTTATCAAAGAATAAGTGAAGGACGATTCGATGAAAGTGCGGGCGACCACACAGCTTGCCGCCTAGGTAAGTGGTATTTTGAAGGTTATGGTGCTAAACATTACCAACAATTAAGCAGCTTTAAAGACTTAAACAGCCCACATAAAGCAGTGCATGAATATGGTAATCAAGCCTTAGAAGCCGGTGCAAGAGGCGATATGGAAACGCTAGTGGCAGCACTTGAAGCTATGGAAGATGCTGGTCATCAGGTAGTAACCTTTATAGATCAACTACAAGAAGAGCTAGCTAAAAAATAATAAGCTAAGCCACACCCTTTTAAGGTGCTAGTGGCTTTTTAACGCTTGTTTTAATGGATTTAACTTGAGAGGATTTCACGTGGCAATTGCTTCCCCCTTTAAAAACATTAGCCAGCGCTTAATGCTGGCATTCTTTCTTGTCTTACTAATAGTCTCGGGTAGTCTTGGCTTAACTGCACTTTATCAGTCAACCCTTGCCGTTAATGAACAGGTAGAGCTAGCCCTAAATAATATTGCAGTTAGTGCTAGCGACACAGTGCGTAGCCGTATAAACACACAACTAGCCACCCTTGCAGAACTAGCTGAACAGCCTTTGTTACAAGAGCTTTCGGATGAGTCTTTAAGCTATTTAGGTGATGCAACTAAACGCCTTGGCTACCTCGGTTTAGGCTGGGTAAATGCAGAAGGTATTGCGCATTATCCTGCTGGTAATACCGCCAACCTTGCTAACCGTAGCTACATCATTAAGGCCTTTGAAAACCAAACCAATATGTCGGACGTTATTATTAGTCGAGTGATTAATATGCCCGTCATCATGTTAGCTACCCCCATTAGAGACAAGGCAACACAAAAGGTTAAAGCGGTACTTATAGCCCGTATGGATGCCTCTTTGTTAAGCAACATTACCGATGACTTGGGTTTTGGTGAGGGTGGCTTTGCTTTTGTTTTGAATGAAAAAGGCATCGTTATAGCTAACCGTGACCGTGAAAAAGTTCTAAACCAATACAACACCCTAGAAACTGGCGACGCAGCCAGTATTCAAACCTTTTCAGAAATTGTAAAACAGCGTAGTGGCACGATAGATTTACGGCTTGAAGCCGATGGTCAAGACTACCTAGTAGGCTTTGCGCCCATAGAAGCAACGGGCTGGGTTTTAGGTGTAACAGCAAAAAATACTGAAGTATTTCAACGTTTAAACCTATTACAGTGGCTACTTAGCTTAATGTCTATTGCTGCCATTATTATAGGCATGGTATTTGCCAAGGTGTTTAGCCAACGCATTGTTATTAGACCCCTTCAGCACATCAAAGATGTAGTACAACAAGTACAGCAAACAGGCAACCTGCAACTTAGAGTTAAGTTAAAAGGTCAGGATGAAATGGCTGTTACAGGCCAAGCTTTTAATTCCATGATGCAGTCCTTCCAAGAGCTAGTAACCAAAATGCGTAGTTCTACCGAAGAACTTTTTGCTGCATCAGAACAGCTAGATAAAAATAGCAACATTCTTTTAGACGAATCCAATCGTCAAGAATCCATGACAACTCAGCTAGTTGCTGCGCTGGAAGAAATGAACACCGCCATTCACGAAGTAGCACAAAATACGGTTTGGGCTTCTGAACGTGCTGAAGCGGCAGTAGAGCAAACCGATGAAGGGCGAGAGCAAGTAGAAAACAGCCAAAAAACCATTAACCAGCTAGAAGAAGAAGTGCTTGCTACGGCAGATATAGTTTCTGAGCTGAATAGTCGTACAGAAGAAATTGATCAAGTATTAAGCATTATTAGTAGCATTGCTGAACAAACCAACTTGTTAGCACTAAACGCAGCCATAGAAGCAGCTCGCGCCGGAGAACATGGTCGTGGCTTTGCGGTAGTAGCCGATGAAGTTCGCTCTTTGGCAGGCAATTCTCAGCAAGCGGCTGGCAGCATTCGTGAAAAAATTGAAAGCTTCCGTCAAGCAGCTCAACAAGCCTTAATAAAAATGCAGCAATGCAGTAGTTTTGCTTCAGAAGGTACGGAAAGCTCTAAAGAATCTACCCAACGCTTTAGCCAAACGGCAGATTCCACCCGTGAAATTTTAGGCCTTAACCAACAAATAGCCACAGCAACCGAAGAGCAAAGTGCTGTTGTTTCAGAGCTTAACCTAACCCTTAACCAGCTTAATGAGGGTATTCGTGGGGTAACAGAGAATGCAAGAGACACTGCAGCAGCTTCAACTCAGCTAACCAAGCTTGCCCAAACGCTAAGAAAAGAAGCCAGTCACTTTAAAACTTAATAGATACAAGCTGCAACTAACTAAAAAGCCTCCCTTGAGAGGCTTTTTAGTTAGAACATACCCAGTTCTAGCTGGGCATCTTCAGACATCATTTCGCGTGACCAAGGCGGGTTAAATACTATTTCAGTATTCACCGAGCTTAAATCTTCAGCGCCTAACAGCTTGCGCCTTGCGTCAGCGGCTATCACTTCACCCATACCGCAACCGGGTGCGGTTAAAGTCATTTTAATATTGAGCATTTTACGGCCATCGATTAAATCAACAATTTTCATGCCATAAACCAAACCCAGATCGACGATATTCACGGGAATTTCTGGGTCAAAACAAGTACGCAGTTGATCCCAAGCAAAATCCATTATCTGCTCATTGGTTGCACCCTTAGGCAAAACTGGTTGTTTAAGGCTAGGCATACCTAAAGCGT
This sequence comes from Marinospirillum minutulum DSM 6287, assembly GCF_000422325.1. GTDB lineage: Bacteria > Pseudomonadota > Gammaproteobacteria > Pseudomonadales > Halomonadaceae > Marinospirillum > Marinospirillum minutulum. The sequence continues at coordinate 75,940 of NZ_KE383818.1, read as the reverse complement.
CTAGGTTAATGCCTTCAATCATATACATACGACCTTGATGCCCCACACTCACCGTACTGCCCTTGGCCTGCATAACCTCGACTTCTTCACCTTCAGGCAAACTAATGGTTAAGCCAAAAGGGACAGAAATAACTTCCGTTTCACGCAAAAGGTTTAGCTTGTCGCCTTTGTTAACCTGACTCATAAACAACTCCTGCTGGTTAAATCAGCATTTCTCTAACCCGCTTGAGCGCTGCTACAAAAACGTCCACTTCTTCTAACGTATTGTAAGCCGCAAAAGAAACTCGGGCAGTAGCCGCTACGCCTAGGTGCTCTAATACCGGCATAGCGCAGTGATGACCAGTACGCAGGGCAACACCTAGCTGATCGGTAAGTAAGCCTAGGTCTTGGGCATGAGCGCCTTCTAGCACAAAAGAAATAACACCCACCTTACCTTCGGCTTCGCCCAAAATACGCAAACCGGGTAACTCGGCTTTCATCTGCTGGGTGGCATAGGTTAATAACTGGTTTTCCCAAGCACCGATGGCATCTGGGTCAACTTTTAACATCCAATCCACCGCTGCGCCTAAACCTATGGCAGCAGCAATGGCCGGTGTACCGGCTTCAAACTTGTGCGGCAATTTAGCGTAGGTGGTTTTTTCAAAAGAGACATGCTCAATCATATCGCCACCACCCTGCCAAGGCGGCATGGCTTCTAGCAAAGCTTCTTTACCATAGAGCACACCAATACCCGTTGGGCCGTACATTTTATGCCCAGAGAAAACATAAAAGTCTGCATCCAAGGCTTGCACATCCACATTTTGATGCGGAACACCCTGCGCCCCATCGACCAAGACAGGAATACCTAAAGCATGGGCAGCAGGAATGATTTCATCTAGCGGCGTAACTGTTCCCAAAGCATTAGACACTTGCGTAATGGCTAGGAATTTAACCTTAGGCGTTAGCAGCTTATAAAAGGCTTCCCTATCTAAGCTACCATCGGCCAAGATAGGAATAACTACCAACTCTATGCCTAGTTGTTCACGCAGCATTTGCCAAGGCACTATATTGGCGTGGTGTTCAAGCATCGACAAGATCACTTGATCACCCGCTTTTAAGTTTGCCCTACCCCAGCTTTGTGCCACCAAGTTAATGCTTTCTGTTGTGCCACGCGTAAAAATAATTTCTTTACTTGAAGCAGCATTAATAAAACCTTGCACCTTTTCTCGCGCCAGCTCGTGTGCATCCGTTGCTTCTTGTGAAAGCGTGTGCAAACCACGGTGAATATTAGCGTTGGTTTTACGGTAATAATCATCCATTGCCTGAATAACCGCTAAAGGCTTTTGGCTGGTTGCGGCATTGTCTAAATACACCAAAGGCTTGCCATTTACTTCACGCGCAAGAATTGGGAAGTCTGCTCTTAAGCTGGCTAGGTCATAGGCTGGCTGTGGCTGAGTCATTGGGTTAATTCCAGCTCAATTTTATGGGGCAACTGACCAGCAACGGTGGTTTCAACTAGGTTATAAATTTCTGGTAATTCCAGCTTATCTATTACCTCATTAGCAAAAGCCAAGGTGAGCAAACCTCGCGCTTCTTCTTCGCCTATGCCACGCGCCATAAGGTAGAAAAGTGCGTCCATATCTAGCTGACCCGTGGTTGCACCGTGGGCACATTTAACGTCATCAGCATAAATTTCTAATTCAGGCTTGGCATTAATTTGCGCTTGGTCGCTTAACAAAAGGTTGGCGTTATTCTGTACCGCATGAATTTTTTGGCTATCTTTTTTAACAATAACCTTACTATTAAATACGCCCTGCGAACGGTCGTTTAAAATGGTTTTATAGGTTTCATAGCTATTGGTAAGCGGCGCATTGTGGTTAACCAGGGTGTGAATATCCAGGTGTTGACGATTACGACCAAACAATAAGCCAGAAAAGTCACACTCCGCACCTTCACCGTTTAAATCACAAACCAAGTCATCACGCACTAGCTTGCCGCCTAAATTCATCTGGTGGCTGGTGTAGCGGCTGTCTCGCTTTTGCTCTATTTGAATGCGGCCTACCCACCATTCTTTATCGCTAGGTTGCTGTAAAAGGGTGTGATGGATTTTAGCATTACGCTCCATTACCCCTTCAACCACACGGTTAGTAAAGTTTTTAGCTTCGTCTGCACCAATAAAGTGTTCAATTAATTGCAGCTCACTGCTTGCGCCAGCGGCAATTAAAATGCGTGGGTGCGACATAACTTCTTCAGTCGCAGTTGAAAGGTAGGTCACTAACAGTGGTTTATTCACCTTTTGGTTAGCACCCACACGCACCACAACACCTTCGCTAACAAAAGCAAAATTAAGTGCCGTGAATACATCTACATCAATACCAGCTAAGCGACCCATCATGCCGCTAGTTAGCTCTAATTCAGTAGCTAAAGCTTGCGATAAAGGTTCGATAACAACGGCATCTTGTAAGCCTTCCAAATTAGACAATTCAGAACTTAACAAACCATCAACAAATACCAAGCGGTGGGCATCTAGCTTCAAACCCTTGGCTTTTAAAAGCTCTGCCGCTGCTTGCTGGTCATAGCCAGTGGCTAGCTTAAACTCACGCTTAGCTAAAGCTTTGGTGTCGGTATATTTCCAGTATTCAACACTGGGGGTAGGAAAACCTAAGTGCTCAAAACGGGCAAAAGCAGCAATGCGCTGACTTTTTAACCAGCCGTCTTCAGCATTCTTGTTAAATGCGTCAAAGGCTTGGGCGTAGTGTTTCATGCAGTTTCCTCCACTACCCAATCGTAACCACGGTCTTCTAGTTCAAGCGCTAGTGACTTATCACCTGTTTTAATGATTTGACCATCGTTTAAAACGTGCACAAAATCTGGCTCTATGTAATCTAGCAAGCGCTGATAGTGGGTAATCATTAAAAAGCTACGGCCTGCATCACGTAAAGAGTTAACCCCTTCGGCAACCACTTTTAAGGCATCTATATCTAGGCCAGAATCAATTTCATCTAGCAACACTAGCTTGGGTTCTAAAATCAGCATTTGTAGAATTTCGTTACGCTTCTTTTCACCACCCGAGAAACCTTCGTTCACAGCGCGGTGTAAAAAACTGTTGTCTATTTTCATAAATTGCAGTTTTTCACGCACTAGTTTCATAAAGGCTGGAGCTTCTATTTCTGGCTCGCCACGGGCTTTACGCTGGGCATTTAAGGCGGCTTTTAAAAGGTAAACATTTTTTACACCGGGAATTTCTACAGGGTATTGAAATGCCAACATCAAACCTGCACAGGCACGTTCTTCAACACTCATAGCAAATAAATCTTCGCCAAAAAAGGTGACTGTACCGCTGGTGACTTCGTAATCGCTACGCCCAGCTAAAACAGCAGAAAGTGTTGATTTACCTGAACCATTGGGTCCCATAATGGCGTGAACTTCCCCAGGCTTAATGCTTAGGCTTAGCCCTTTAAGAATGGGCTTGCCTTCAACTTTTGCGTGTAGGTCTTTAATCTCTATCATCTTGGTAATCTCTTTATAAGCTAAAATATTTTTAATTAAGCGGTGGTTTCTATTTAACCCACAGCGCCCTCTAAGGTGACGTTTAATAAGGCTTCTGCTTCAACCGCAAATTCCATCGGCAATTCTTGGAAAACATCTTTACAAAAACCGTTAACAATCATGTTGACCGAATCTTCTTCAGAAATACCGCGCTGCATACAGTAGAAAAGCTGGTCTTCACCAATTTTTGAGGTGGTCGCTTCGTGTTCAACCTGAGCCGTAGCATTACCAATTTCTTGGTAAGGGAAGGTGTGTGCACCGCACTTATCGCCTAACAGTAAAGAATCGCACTGAGTAAAGTTACGGGCATTTTTTGCGCTGGGCAGAATTTTAACCAAGCCACGGTAAGACTGGTTAGAACGACCCGCTGAAATACCCTTAGAGATAATGGTCGAGCGACTGCCTTCACCAAGATGAATCATCTTGGTACCGGTATCGGCTTGCTGAAAATTATTAGTTACCGCAACGGAATAGAATTCACCCACTGAATCTTTACCACGCAGAATACAGCTAGGGTATTTCCAAGTAATTGCCGAACCGGTTTCTACTTGCGTCCAGCTAATTTTGGAACGGTCACCACGGCAATCGCCACGCTTGGTAACAAAGTTGTAAATACCGCCTAGGCCTTCTTCATCACCCGGATACCAGTTTTGTACCGTTGAATATTTAATGTAGGCATCATCTAGGGCAACCAATTCAACAACCGCAGCGTGTAACTGGTTTTCATCACGCATGGGCGCTGTACAACCTTCTAGGTAACTAACCTGAGCGCCTTCTTCACAAATAATTAACGTGCGCTCAAACTGCCCCGTATTAGCTGCGTTAATACGGAAATAGGTAGAAAGCTCCATTGGGCAGGTAACGCCTTTAGGCACAAATACAAAAGAACCGTCGGTAAACACAGCAGCGTTAAGGGCGGCATAGAAGTTGTCAGTTTTAGAAACCACCGTGCCTAGGTATTTGCGTACTAGCTCTGGGTGGTCTTGCACCGCTTCTGAAATGGAGCAAAAAATTACCCCAGCTTCGGCCAGTTCTTTTTTAAAGGTAGTACCTACAGAAACGGAATCAAACACGGCATCTACCGCCACGCCCCGAACACCGGCAAGTGCTGCGCGTTCGTGTAGTGGAATACCCAGTTTTTCAAAAGTTTCTAGCAGTTTAGGGTCTACTTCATCTAGGCTTTTAGGTGCGTTTTTGTCTTTAGCACCTGGCGCGGAATAGTAGGAAATAGCTTGGAAATCTATTTTGGGGTATCCAATATTCGCCCAAGCCTGAGGGTCGTGCATTTCTTTCCACAGGGCAAAGGCTTCTAAACGCCAGTCTAGCAACCACTGCGGTTCTTTTTTCTTGCTGGAAATGTAACGAATAACTTCTTCGTCCAGCCCAGGCGGTAGAGTATAACTTTCTATATCGGTTACGAAGCCTTGCTTATATTCACTGCTAACAAGCTGCTCCATTTCTTCATTTGCCATGCTGGTCTCCGGACATCATCAAGTCTTATTTATAATCTTGGTTTCTTACTGGCTGGCTTTGTAGGCTAGGCTTCTTCAGGACGCGTAAATACATCCCTGTAAGCTCTGGCCACAACGTCCTGTTGTGGACAGCCTGAAGAAGCAGCCACCCTACAGCCAGTCTCTATCAATATTTACCCTGCACCATGCAAAGTCGGCACCTTGTAATCAGCAGCCACCCTATCGCCAGTCTCTACCAATATTTACCCTACATCATGCAAAGTTAGGGTTTGTATCTGTATCCAAGGTAGTTTAATTGGCTGCGTTTGTGCCAGCTGCGCTAAGGTTACTGAAGCAAGTAGCTGGTGCACTGCCAAGGTTACGCGCTGCCAGTTGTTAGCAACACCACACTGGCTGATCAAGTCACACTGAGAGTCTTCCAAACTGCACTCTGTCATCGCTACCGGCCCTTCTATTGCCGCTATCAGATCACTCACTGTAATTCGATGCGCTGCTTTGGCTAGCTGATAACCACCCTGAGTACCCCGACGGGACACCAGCAGCTGTGACTTCACCAGCATCTTTAACAGCTTACTCACCGTCGGTTTCGGCAAACCCAGTGTTTCCGCCAGCTCTGCCGAGGCATACAAACGCCCTGGCTCACGCGCCAGCTGCGCCATCAACACCACGGCGTAATCGGTCAGTTTACTGAGTCTAAGCACATCCAGCCCCGAGGGCATCCCCTGTTCTTTTCTATTGAAGACTATTCTAGTCCCTTTTAAATTCCCAGTAAACCAGTCAGGTACTGAAAGCCAGTCACACCTGCATTCTTGCTTAACGAGTACAAAAGGATCAGGATTTACTTGTTGTTATCGGTCGTATTGGTGTGAAGCACTGGTCAGCCGTGATCACTTACCGGGACGAGAAAGAGGTAGAGCTGTATGAAAACTAAAGATTTTGACGACAAGTTTGATGAAGGTGATCAAGGTTCCCGGGCTCTGGAGCCCGCCCGCTTTACGTGAACCTGCAACCCATAAAAAAACCCGGCCGTAGCCGGGAAGTTGATCACTGGAAGCGCTCCGTATGCACAGCCTCTAGAACGCCGGTATCCGGGTCTGCTTTCCACAACCCCACATCGTATATATTATTGCTACTATCATCGACTTTAGCGGCGCCAAGAAAATAAAGCTGATCATTCATGTAAGCAACAGATTCAGCTTCAAAAGCCTTGTAACTAACATCAGTCGTCAACTGCCTTTGCACAATGCCACCTGCAGCATTTGTATTCAACAGGTAGTAATAGGGGTTGTTATTAGGATCGCTATCAGTTGTTTTTATCAGCACAGTGTCATGCAACCGATGAATAGAATCGATATAATAATCGGATTTTACTAGGTCAAAATAATTTCCATGGTTTTCTGCAAACTCAACCTCTGATGCAATGCCATCTTCTCCATAAGCCCATAAGACCTGATAAGGTTTACCCTCCTCAAGCTTTCCATTAAAAAAGTATTTCTTATCGCCCCAAACAACACCACCACGCCAATCCCAAGCTATTGACCAGAAGTGAACTGAACTGTCAAGCAGCAACTCACGATGACCATCTTCATTTATTTTTTCCAGAACACTCTCTCTAATATCGAAAAATAGGAAATCACTACCTATTGAGAAACCTTCTGAAGGCATCTTATCCTGGATTATTTCTGGTTCATTACTACCTGCGGCTAAAGTCCACAAAGTGTACGTAGTGCCTAACTCAAGGGCACGCTTTGCAGAAATATAGAGCCTATCGCCAGCCATATACACTTCATCAATGAATCTACCAACACCATCACTGTCATTGATCGGATCAACAAAATTGGTATTAAACAGATTTAAAACCTTAATAAAAGCATTTGATTCTTCATCCAGTTTCCAAAGACCCTCGCGGCTATCCCATATAAAAACGCCCGCATCACCTACTAGAACACCTTCATCTTCAAATCTTTCAGTATCGATAGCCAGATTAACCAAACCCTCATGACTCACACGATAGAGCGATGAGTTGCCTGCATATTTCTCTTGGTAAAATAAATAAACCTTGCCGTCATGCTCGTAAAATTCATAATCGTAAGGGCTAGCAATCTCCTTCACCACATGCGCTCCCTGCCCATCAATCATTTGCAACCTAATTTTTCCGCCATCTTCTAACACCTCAGTAACAAACAGCAATTTATCATTTGCTACAATCCAGTACTTAGGAAGCTCGTGCTCAGCAAATTGATGGATTAATGTCTTTTCTATGCCATTCAAGGACCAAACCTGCCAAAATGAATCTTTATTACCCGCTCCATCCTCAATCAAAGCTTCATGCAGGTAGACGAGGTCGGTCTCACACTCAACCTTTACATTGATATTTTGACTGGTTCCTTCTGCATTCCCTTCTGCACCGGTTAACTGGCACTGACTGCGCGGCTTTGGCGCATGACCTACACCTTCATCCGTGTCAAGCGTGGCGGTCGGTTGTGCCAGCCTGGCAATCACCAGGTCGAACGTATCATTTGGCTTTAACTCACCAGTAAAGGTGTAGCTGCCATCTTCTGTCAGGTACAAATCATCCAGCGGAGAACCCGGCTGCTGATCTTTGAGCACTAACTCAGCACCCGTATTCAGCCCTGCCAAATCTACGGTCAGGGTATAACTGGTTGGGTGCGTGTCGGTATCGGTTGTTGGTGGCTGTTGAGTATTGGTGTCACCACCTGGTGGAGTGCTGCCTGCACTGCTTGAGCTGTCTCCGCCGCCGCAAGCCGCCAAGACCAGTGTGGCCAGTAATGTCGCTGCAAACTGCAGTCCAGTTGTTTTTTTTGTACGCACGTTGCTTTCCTTACAATTTTTGCCTGATGGATTGTAAAGATCGCATTAAAAACCATCCGCTTGGTCAGATCTATTACCGAGTTCGGTGATTTTTTGGAACAGCTGGACAAACTTTGCCAGATGGTTAAGGTCTCGTTAATGAGCGATCAGTCCAAATCGATCAAGCCCATACTGCGAGTATTGACAGGTCATCAGCAATCAGAATTTTTACATTGTGGTATAAAAAAACCCGGCCGTAGCCGGGAAGTTGATCACTCAAAGCGCACAGTATGCACAGCCTCTAGAACACCGGTATCCGGGTCTGCTTTCCACAACCCGATATCGGATATATTTTTCACATCATCATCGACTTTAGCTTCACCAAAGAAATAAAGCTGATCATTCATGTAAGCAACGTTGAAAGCTTCAAAAGTCTTGTAACTAACATCAGTCTTCAACTGCCTTTGCACAATGCCACCTTCAGCATTTTTATTCAGCAGGTAATAGGGCTTTTTATCAGGATTGGCATTAATATCTATCAGCACAGTATCATGCAGCCGATGAATAGAATGGATAGTGTGACCAGTTTTTACCAGTTCAAAATAATTTCCATCGTTATCTGCAATATCAACCTCTGATGCAATGCCATTTTCTCCATAAGCCCACAACACTTGATAACGATAAACTCCTTCAGTTTTGCCATTAAAAAAGTATTTCTTATCGCCCCAAGCAACGCCGCCCGGTGCAGGCCATACATCTTTCCAGTTGTAAACCGAATAGTAAAGCAGAAACTCACGTTGACCATCTTCATTTATTTTTTCCAGAACATTCCAACCATTATCGGAAAATAGGAAATCACTACCTATTGAGAAATAGGCGTTAGACATTTCACTATTCTTGTCCTGGATTATTTCTGGTTCATTACTACCTGCGGCTAAAGTCCACAAAGTGTACGTAGGGTCAAAATCAAGGAAACGCATTGCAGAAATATAGAGCCTATCGCCAGCCATATACACTTCTTCAATGTGTGTACCAACACCATCACTGTCATTGATCGGATCAACATTATTTTTAATAACCAGATTTAAAACCTTAATAAAAGCATTTGATTCCTCATCCAGCTTCCAAAGCCCCGCTCCCCCGTCCCATATAAAAACGCCCGCATCACCCACTAGAACACGATCAGGTCTAAAACTTTTAGTATCGATAGCCAGATTAACCAAACCCTCATGACTCACACGATAGAGAAGTGAGTTGCTGTCAGAACTCTCCTGGTAAAACAAATAAACCTTGCCATCATGCTCGTAAAAATGATGAAGGGAAGGTGAAGCAATCCCCTTCACCAGATGCGCTCCCTGCTCATCAATCATTTGCAATCTTAAGTTACCGTCAACTTCAGTAGCAACCAGTAACTTATCATTTGCTATACCCCAATATTTAAGAGACTCACTCTGATCAAATTGATGGATCAATGTCTTTTTTGTGCCATTCCAGGACCAAACCTCTTCAAACGCATAAGATTCATTAAAAGCAGTATGCACGTAGACGAGGTCGGTTTCACACTCAACCTTTACATTGATATTTTGACTGGTTCCTTCTGCATTCCCTTCTGCACCGGTTAGCTGGCACTGACTGCGCGGCTTTGGCGCATAAATGTCAGGTTCCGAATTATCTAGAAGATTGGCGTGCGGTTGTGTCAGCCTGGCAATCACCAGGTCGAACGCATCATTTGGCTTTAACTCACCGGTAAAGGTGTAACTGCCATCTTCAGTCAGGTGTAAATCACCCAGCGGCGAACCCGGCTGCTGATCTTTGAGCACTAACTCAGCACCCGTATTCAACCCTGCCAAATCTACGGTCAGGGTATAGCTGGTTGGGTGCGTGTCGGTATCACCACCTGTTGGAGTGCTGCCTGCACTGCTTGAGCTGTCTCCACCGCCGCAAGCCGCCAAGACCAGCGTGGCCAGTAATGTCGCTGCAAACTGCAGACCTGTTGTTTTTTTTGTACGCACGTTGCTTTCCTTACAATTTATGCCTGATGGATTGTAAAGATCGCATTAAAAACCATCCGCTCGGTCAGATCTATTACCGAGTTCGGTGATTTTTTGGAACAGCTGGACAAACTTTGCCAGATGGTTAAGGTCTCGTTAATGAGCGATCAGTCCAAATCGATCAAGCCCATGCTTCGAGCGGCACTCACTGCGTTCATGCGGGAACCAGCATCCAACTTTCGGTAGATTTTTTTAACGTGCGCTTCAACGGTATTACGTGAAATAAAGAGATTTTCTGCAATTTCCGGATTGGAAAGCCCCCTTGCAAGCAGCTGTAAAACCTCAGTCTCTCTTGCTGAGAGTGGGTTTTCACTGACGACCTGTGTTTTTTCGTCCGACTGCAAGTTCGACAGCAGGTGTTTGGCAATAAAGGGATCTATGGGTGTCCCACCTTTTGTAGCGCTTCGGAGTAGCAAGGTTAATTCAAAATCATCACGTTCTTTAAGCAGGTAGCCACTAACACCAGCATTCAGTGCTCCCAAAATGCACGCCTGTGTACTCCATGCAGAAATAACCAGCATGATTACATCTGCACTCTGCTGGCGCACAGCCTTAATAAAATCAACCCCACATTCTTTGGATAAACCCACATCAATCAGTATCAGCTCAAATACCTTGGCGTGAACCAATTCGTGAGCCTCTGAAAAACTACCGGCGATATAGACAGACTCTCTGCTGTAACCCAGACTTCTTAAAAGAGTCAGCAAACGTACCTGCATTGCAGGTTCACCTTCCACCATTAAGATGGATTTTATTTGTGTTTTACTAGGCTTTATCTTGAAGTCCGTTTCCATAATCGACCAAAAATTGCTATTCCTTTTCCTCCAGAGAGGGGTGGCGGGAACCTTGGGTTATACGTTGGCAGTCTACATGTCTGACCGGCTGTACAGATCATTAAAAGACATTATGACAGAACTTGCAATATTATTAACACTAAGCGCATAAAACGGTGGCAATGACAAGCTTCAGCCATCAGGCAAGCTCAAAACAAAACCCCCGAAGCACCTTGCGGTACTTCGGGGGTTTTTCATCGTTCAACCCGCTGGATTATTTAACGCTTTCAATCGCCTGATTGAAGGTAGCACTAGGACGCATCACTGCATTCACCTTGGCTTGGTCTAAACGGTAATAACCGCCTAAATCAACTGGCTGACCTTGCACCTTGCCTAGCTCTTCAAGAATTTGTGTTTCTTTTTCTGCTAGGGTTTTAGCTAAAGGAGCAAACTTAGCTGCTAGTGCTGCATCATCTTTTTGTGCTGCCAACTCTTGCGCCCAGTAAAGGGTTAGGTAGAAATGGCTACCACGGTTGTCTAGCTCGCCTACTTTACGTGAAGGCGACTTGTTATTTTCTAACAAAGTACCTGTGGCTTTATCTAGCGCCTGACCTAAAACCTTAGCGGTTTTATTGTCGTTCTTCATGCCTAGCTCTTCTAAAGAAACCGCGATAGCTAAGAATTCGCCTAAAGAATCCCAACGCAAGTGGTTTTCTTCTAGCACTTGCTGTACGTGCTTAGGTGCTGAACCGCCTGCGCCTGTTTCGTACATACCGCCGCCTGCCAACATAGGAACAATCGACAGCATTTTAGCTGAAGTGCCTAGTTCCATAATGGGGAACAAGTCAGTTAGGTAGTCACGCAATACGTTACCGGTTACAGAAATGGTGTCTTTACCGCGAATTAGACGTTCCATAGTGGTACGAATGGCACGGTTGTAGCCCATTACACGCAAGTCTAAGCCAGAAGTGTCATGCTCTTTTAGGTAAACTTCTACTTTTTTGCGTAGCTCACGGTCGTGGGCACGCTCGGCATCTAACCAGAAAATTGCTGTGGTTTCTGAGTTACGTGCGCGGGTTACTGCTAGTTTTACCCAGTCACGAATAGCGGCATCTTTGGTTTGACAAGCACGCCAAATATCACCTTTTTCTACTTCATGCTGCATAAGAACTGTGCCATCTGCTGTCACAACACGCATGGTTCCGTCTGCTTGCATTTCAAAGGTTTTGTCGTGCGAACCGTATTCTTCTGCTTTCATGGCCATTAAACCAACGTTAGGCACAGTACCCATAGTGGTTGGGTCAAATGCGCCATTAGTACGGCAGAAGTTAATCATTTCTTGGTAAATACGTGCGTAGGTAGACTCTGGCATAACCGCTTTAGCATCTTTCAGTTTGCCATCACGACCCCACATTTTACCTGAGTTACGAATCATTGCTGGCATAGAAGCATCAACAATTACATCGCTAGGTACGTGCAGGTTAGTAATACCTTTTACTGAATCAACCATTGCCATTTCTGGGCGGTGCTCGTAGCAAGCATGAATGGCTTCTTCAATTTCTTCTTGCTGCGACTGAGGCAAGCTTTTGATGTTGTCGTAAACGCTAGCCATACCGTTGTTAGGGTTAACGCCCAACTCTTCAAACAAATCACCGTACTTATCAAACACTTCTTTAAAGAAGGTGCGTACCGCGTGACCAAAAACGATAGGGTGAGAGACTTTCATCATGGTGGCTTTAACGTGAAGCGACCACATAACACCATCTTCTTTACATTCACGCAGGGTGCGCTCGAAGAAGTTGCTAAGCTGGCGAGCACTCATGCACATGCTGTCTAATACTTCGCCTTCTTGTAAAGCTAGGGTCTTTTTAACTTCAACCTTGCCATCTTTACCTACAAACTCTAAACGCACATCACCGGCTTTTTCCATGGTAATGGCTTGTTCGGTAGAGAAGAAGTCACCGCCACGCATGTAGTCTGCGTGTGAACGTGATGCCTTGCTCCACTTACCCATAGAGTGAGGGAATTTACGCGCAAAAGCTTTAACAGCAGGGGGTGCACGACGGTCTGAGTTACCCTGACGTAAAACTGGGTTAACCGCACTACCTAAAACTTTAGCGTAACGTGCGTGGGTGTCTTTTTCTTCTTCGGTTGTTGGTTCGTCTACATAATCAGGCAAATCAAAACCTTGCGACTGTAGCTCTTTTATGGCTGCTTTTAGCTGAGGGATAGAAGCACTAATGTTAGGTAGTTTTATAATATTAGAGTCTGGTTGTTTGGCTAGCTCACCTAGTTCTTCTAGGGTATCTGCCACACGCTGATCTTCTTTTAGACGGTCAGAAAAACCGGCTAGAATACGGGCAGCAACAGAAATATCGCTGGTTTCTACTTCAATACCCGCGGCTTTTGCAAAAGCACTAACAACAGGCAGAAGTGAATAGGTTGCTAGAGCTGGTGCTTCATCTGTCAAAGTATAAACAATTTTAGGTGTTGTCATTTAATTCCCCGATTCCTTAGTTGCATGATCGACAACTCTCTGCTGGTGTAACTTTTGATCACACTTAACGCTAGAGTTATACGCTTAAAAACAGGTTTTGAATTTGGCTAGTAATTTTACAACATCCATTTTACAGAAAATTTGCCAATTTTTATACCAGCAGAGCTTAATACCAAGGGATTAGACTCGCTGCTAGTTGATCTACCTTTACCCACTCAGCCCCCAAACCCGTTGCTTGACCTAAATGCTTAGGTGTTTCTGCAACTGCTAGGTAGGTAGGCAGACCGCAACTTAAGCCTAACAAAGCCAGCGCATTGTCTTGTGCTACCTGCGCTTTAGCTAAAGCCATTAAATCGACAATTTCATCCCAACTTAGTAAACCTGCTAAAACTGTTACTGATGCAGCGAGTTGGGTGTTCATCTGGGCAATCAGCTCGGCAATTTCTAATAACTCATGGCGCGAGCCAAATAACCAAATTTGCCAGCCTTGCTCTACTGCTTTTAATAACTCTGCTTCTATTGCTTGTAGGCTAGCTACAGAATTTAAGCTGTCTTTGGGTACATTTCGAGTACCTGGACTCCAAGCTAAAACGGGTTTATCTAGGGTAAGTTTATGCTGTTCTAGCAGTGCGGCTTGTTGTTTTTCATCAATTTTAAGTTTAACTGGCTGATATTCCGGCAAGGGTTCGCCTATATCCCAAGCTAAAGCACGGTAACGATCAACCAAATGGGGGTGTAAATCTTTACGCGCTAGGCGAATATCCATTAACAAGGCATAGCGGTATAAACCACGGTAACCCGTTCTTTCTGGAATGTTGGCAAGGGCAGGAATTAATGCTGGTTTAAAGCGTTCTGGCAAAACCCAAGCTCGGTCATAATCTTTGCCCTGCAAAGTAACACCAGCATTCCAAAACACCTTAATGCCCATGTTAGGCTCGGGCATATTCCATAATTCATCAACCTGTGGAAAACGCTTAACCAAGTTGGTTAGCCCCATAGGAGTCATTACATCTAGGGGTTGCTTAGGGTAGCGAGCACGAACATCATTTAATAAGGCTTGCGCCAGCAAAACCTTTTCTGCACTACCGGGCAGTAGCACTAGATTACGACCTGACTTGGCACGTTTAAAGCGGGGCATAAAATTCCTATGGTTATTTAACTAGGCTGCAAACAAGCTTACTGCACGGGCAAATTTTAGTCTTTTGCATTTTTTGAATTAACTGCGCTAGATCACTGAAACAAGCTAGGCTCTTTTTTAAAGCTTTTTAGCAGTATGGAAAGATCAATCTTTCTTAGCATTTTTCTTGCAGTTTCTTTGTCATGGGTTGCATGAAAGGGGCTGTTGTAGAATTTTAGTGTCATTTCACGCCTCTTGTATCTTTAGATTAATTAAAAAATTTAAATAAAAACAAGTAACACAAGGTAGGACGCAACCTTGTTAAGCAAATTAGATAGTGATAATCTTTGTAATAACATTTGTTATAACTTTATCAAGGTGGACTTATGCTTAAGGTGAAAGTTACAACTGTAGGTAATTCAATGGGAATTCTCCTACCCAAAGAGGCACTTGGCAAGATGAAAGCAAATAAAGGGGATTTTTTGTATTTAGTTGAGTCACCTGAGGGTTATACATTAACACCCTACCAACAAGATTTTGAGGAACAGATTTCAGCTGCCGAAAATATTATGGCACGCTACCGCAATACACTCCGTGAACTAGCTAAATGATGGAGCCTAAATGGGTGTTAGAAAGTGTTGTTCTAGCAATTCACACCATGTTGTTGTCAGAACATGGTGGAGCATCAGGTGTTCGAGATGAAGCATTACTTAAGTCTGCACTAGCTAGAGCACATCAAAAGTTTGCTTATGAGCCATTAGCTACACATTTTGATTTAGCAGCAGCCTACAGCTATGGGCTTGTAAAAAATCACGCTTTTATTGATGGAAATAAGAGAGTAGCTTTTACTGTTGGTGTTTTGTTTTTAGAATTGAATGGCTATGAGTTTACGGCAGCAGAAGCCGAAGCTGCGGTTACCTTTGAGGCTTTAGCTGCAGGTGATATTGGAGAAGAAAAGCTAAGCAAATGGTTTGAATCAAATATAGCTTTTATCTAGTCCAATTTTTAGCCATTAAGCAAAAGCTCTTGCCATACTTGTGTGACTTGCTGGCGGTATTCAACCCAGGGTTGTGCGGGTAAAAAAGTACCGGCTTTTTCTAGTGCTGCATGATGGGTTGTTTTGCGGTAAATCAAATAGGCTTCTTGTAAACTATCGACCTTTGCTTGGGGTAATACGCCTGTGGCGGCTAACGCATCTAAAATACGCATATTGTCGGTAAATTCATAAAGCTGTGGGTGGGCGTGGCTGTAGGCAAGCACTAGGTATTGCACCATAAACTCTATATCCACCAAACCACCGGCATCTTGTTTTACATGGAAGAGGTCAACTTCGCCTTGTTTTGAACCTAGGTTAGCGCGCATTTTTTCTCGCATACTAACCACATCTTCTCTTAGCTTGGCTAGGTCTCTTTTTTGACCAAGAATAGTGCCCCGCAATGCATTAAATTGCTGTGTTAGCTGGGCATCACCCGCCACAACTCGTGCACGCACTAAGGCTTGGTGTTCCCAAGTCCAAGCTTGGTTGGCTTGGTAATCGGCAAAGGCTTTTAAGCTACTGACTAATAAACCGGCATTGCCTGAAGGTCGTAGGCGCATATCCACTTCATAGAGTTGCCCAGAGGGTGTTGCTGTGGCTAAAAAATGAATAATGCGCTGCCCTAAACGGCTAAACCAAGTCACGCTGTCTAGGTTTTTTTCTCCATCACTGGCTAGGGTGGGGTGACCGTCATGGATAAAAACCAAGTCTAAATCTGAGCCATAGCCTAGTTCTATACCGCCTAGTTTGCCGTAACCCACTATAATGAAGCCGCTGTCTGCTGGTTCACCATTACTTAACCTGGGGCGACCATAACGGCGGGTTAAATCGCGCAGGGTTTGGTTAAGCACTTTTTCAAGTAGCACTTCTGCTATGTAGGTGAGGTAGTCACTAACTTTCATTAAGTGCCGCTGGGCGATTAAATCAGAGGCGGCGACACGTAAAACATTGGCATGACGAAAATAGCGCAGGGCTTCCATTAAGGCTTCTATGTCTTCTTCTGGAATACGGGTTAAATGCTGGCGAAGTTCATCTTGTAAGCGGTTTTTATCGGCAGGGGTGTAAAGGGTTTCTGGGCTAAGCAGTTCATCTAAAAGGATTGGCATTTTAGCTAGCTGCTCGGCTAACCAAGGGCTGGCGGCACAAATAGTGACCAGTTGTTTTAGGGCTTCTGGGTTTTCTGTTAGCAAAACTAGGTAGGCGGTACGGCGTAACACGGCTTCGACTAACCAAAGGGTTCGCTCTAAGGCTGCATCTGGGTTTTGGGTGGCAGCTACGGCCATTAATAGTTGTGGCATTAGTTGGTTAAGCCTTTCACGACCGATGGGCTGCATATTGGCAACGGCTCGGCTGGAATAAAGCGACTGCAATACTTTTAAGCTGGCATCGGCTTTTTTAAAGCCTGCTTGCTGAAATGCTTCTTCTGCTAGGGCGGGTTCTGCTTGTTCATTCCATAGGCAAGCAAGGGCTTCATCTATTTTGGTTGGCTCTGGTTGCTCTTCTTCTGGGTCGGCAATAATTGCATTAAAATGCTGGCGAACCTGCTGTTTAATTAACTGTAAATGCTGGTATAAAGCTGGCCAGTCTGCAAAACCACAGCGCCAAGCAAGGCGTGCTTGAGCTATTTCATCTTCAGGCAGGGTTTGGGTTTGTTTGTCTGCTAAACCTTGCAAGGCATGTTCTAAATCACGCAAAAACTCATAGGCTACTAATAGCTCTTTGCTGGCTTCTTCTGGCATTAAGCCTAGGCTAGAAATAACTGGTAGCACTTTTCTAATAGAGCGTTCTTGTAATTCTGTATCTCTGCCACCTCGAATTAACTGGAAAACTTGGCTAATAAATTCCACTTCACGAATACCGCCCAAACCTAGCTTAATGTTGTTTTCTAAGCTTTTGCGGCGCACTTCTCGGTTAATCATTGCCTTCATGGCGCGTAAAGCTTCAATGGCGCTAAAGTCTAAATATTTACGGTACACAAAGGGGCGCAGCTCATTTAGTAAACTTTCACCTGCCTGCTTATCACCGGCAATTACCCGTGCTTTAATCATGGCGTAGCGTTCCCAATCACGGCCTTGTTGCTGGTAATATTCTAATAAGGCATTAAAGCTGAGTGCCAAAGCACCGGCATCGCCATAAGGGCGTAGTCGCATATCAACCCGAAATACAAAACCTTCTGCCGTGGGTTTATCTAACAGGGCAATTAGCTTTTGACCTAGCCGAGTAAAGTATTCTTGATTCTCAAAGCTGCGTTTGCCGCCTAGCGTTTCACCTTGGGATTCAAAGGCAAAAATAAGGTCTATGTCTGAGGATAGGTTTAATTCACCTGCGCCTAGTTTTCCCATACCTAAAACAACAAGGCGAAGTGGCTTTACTTCACCTGCTTCAACCTTAGCTGGGCTAGTTCCTCTTGGGTAAGGTTTTCCCCATAAGGGTGCATAGAAGTCTTCTAGCCAAGCTAAAGCAGCTTCGGTGGTAACTTCTGCTAGTGCGGTAATTTCTGCGGCAGTTTGCCAAACCTGTTGGGGTTGACCTGCAAATTGGGAATCTCGCCATAATAGGCGTAACATAACAGCACGACGAAAAAGCCTTAATTTAGTTAGTAGACTTGCTTCATCGGTAGGTGGCCGACCCTCTTCATTGCTTAAGGCCTGCTGGCACCAAAGCTTATAATCAGCCAATTTTAGGGGTGGAGTTAAACGGTCTGCTTTGGCTAGCTGAGATAACATTTTAGCATCTGTTGCTAGCACTTCTGCCGCGTAATCACTGGTGGCTAATAGCCCAGCTAAACCTTCGGGCTGTTGTGTAGCAGCATCAGGGTTTAAACGGCTGAGTGCCTGATGGGTTATAGCTTGTAGCTTGGAAGGCAAAAATGATAAATCAACTGGTGACACGGCTATAACCCTACCTTAGAAAAAAGTTTAAAATAATCCTGTCAGCCTAGTGACTGATACTTTCTGGCTCAACCTTATTTTACAGGCACTTAAGTATGTCTGAAATTCCTTTAAAACTCGCTGTAAACTTAGCACTAGAAACACCACCTAGCCCAGACTTAGTTACCCCAGCAGAACCGGCAAACATTTGTTTCACTAGCCTAATTAATGGCCTAGTAGAAAACCAGTGGTTTGTTGCAGAGAATTATTTGTCGCAAGATTTATGTGATCAGCTGCAGCAAGATTTACAGGGCTTGCGTGAGCAGTCACGCCTTTCACCGGCGGGTATAGGTAGAGGCAAAAACCACCTATTGAATGAAGACGTTCGTGGTGATTATACCCACTGGTTTGATGGTAGCAGCCTAGCTCAGCAATCTTATTTAGCAATAATGCGGGAGTTAAAAAACACCCTAAACCGTGAGCTATTTTTAGGCTTGTTTGAATACGAGTGCCACTATGCACTTTATCCGCCGGGTGCTTTTTATAAAAAACACCTCGATAGCTTTCGTGGGCGCACTAGCCGCAAGGTAACCACGGTGGTTTATTTAAACTCGGCCTGGCAAACAGAAGATGCAGGTGAAATGCGTCTCTACCACCCGCAAACTAACCAAGTTTTATTAGATGTTGCACCACGTAGTGGTACGCTTGTTTGTTTTATGTCGGAAGACTTGCCCCATGAAGTGCTTCCTACCAATAAAAATCGGATGAGTATTGCCGGTTGGTTCCGTTGTAATACCTCCTTAAATGGGCGGATAGATCCAGCACTTTAAACAGGCTGCATCTTTTTTATTCATGTAAAAATTAAGGAGAGTCATGTCCTTTCCTCTTGCCTCTGCTGTTAAAGAAACCCTTAAACAAGGTTATTCTTTTCAAGATTTACGCGCCGACCTTTTAGCCGGTATTACCCTTGGTATTATTGCTGTTCCTCTGGCTATGGCACTGGCAATCGCTAGTGGTGTGCCGCCCCAATACGGCTTATATACCGCTATAGTGGCTGGTGCTGTTATTGCACTAACGGGCGGTTCACGCTTTTCTGTTAGTGGTCCAACGGCTGCGTTTGTCGTTATTTTGTTGCCAGTTACTAGCCAGTACGGTTTAGGTGGTTTGCTCTTAGCTACTTTAATGGCAGGGGCAATTCAGCTTTCTATGGGTGCGCTCAGGTTAGGGCGACTGATTCAATTTATTCCAGCACCCGTTACCTTGGGTTTTACGGCAGGTATTGCTTTAGTAATTGCTAGCTTACAGCTTAAAGATTTTTTTGGGCTGAGTGGTATGGATAACACCGCCCACTTTTTTATAAAGCTGATGGATTTTTTTAGTTTAGTTGGACAAATTAGCTGGGGTGACTTTTTAGTTGGTGCAGTTACCCTAGCCATTCTTATTGCTTGGCCGCGCTTAAAAACACCCATTCCTGGTCACTTACCTGCTTTATTGCTAGGCACGGCTTTAGCTTTGCTTGGTGGTTTTTGGTTTACTGATTTTCATGTGGTGCTACTGGGTGATCAATTTAGCTGGACGCTAGGTGAAGAGTCTGGGCGTGGCATTCCGCCCGTTGCACCTTCATTTTTATTGCCTTGGTTAATGCCTAATGCCGAAGCTGAAGCAATAGGTTTTAGCTGGGAATTATTCAGCGCCCTACTGCCCGCTGCTTTTACTATTGCCATGTTAGGCGCAATTGAATCTTTGCTTTGTGCGGTGGTGGGCGACTCTTTAACAGGTACAAAACATGACCCTAACGCTGAGCTGGTTGGGCAAGGTTTAGGTAATTTAGTTGCACCCTTTTTTGGCGGTATTACTGCTACAGGTGCTTTGGCTAGAACAGCAGCCAATATACGGGCAGGCGGTCGCTCGCCTTTTGCCGCTTTATTCCACGCACTTATGGTACTAGCCAGTGTGCTTATTTTTTCTGATTGGCTTTCCTACCTTCCTATGGCCGCTTTAGCTGGGTTATTACTTATTGTTGCTTGGAATATGAGTGAAGCCCATCACGTGTTACGTATGTTGAAAGTTGCGCCTCGCAGCGATCTGCTAGTATTAGTTACCTGTTTTAGCCTAACCGTTATGTTTGATATGGTGCTAGCGGTAGGCGTAGGTATAGTGTTAGCTTCATTGCTGTTTATGGGGCGCATGGCGCAGGCAACACAAAGCTATACATTGAATGAACGTGAACACCAAGATAGGCAGCTACCAAAGGGTGTTGCTTATATTCGCATTGCTGGCCCACTATTTTTTGGTGCTGCTGAAAAAGCTTTGGGGCGTTTATCACAAGTGTCTTCTAGTATTGATGCTGTTTTTGTTGATATGCATGAGGTTTCTAGTTTGGATATAACTGCTATTGACTCTCTCGATGCTGCAATACGCCAATTAGAAGCAAGGGGGAAACGCATTATATTTATTGGCTTAGCCCCCAATTTAATTTTAAAACTGCGCAGGGCGGGCATACGCAAGAATGCCAACCTTAGCTTTGCTCGCAGTGCTAATCAGGCTAGCAAACGCTGGTTAGCCTATCAAACTACAATTAAGTAAAGCTTAGCCGATAAGCTTGTTAATAAATTAAGTTTTAATTTTGGAGTAGCAAAATGGACAATTCACCAGAAGAACAAAACAAAACGGTGGCCTTAGTTGCCTCAATATTGTTTATTTTGGCTTTTGCAGTTTTAGTTTATTTGTTTTTTACTAAGTTTATGATTCAGCCCCATTCTAACGAACTTCGGGAAGGGCATAGAGATGCAGATTATTGCCGAATGGTTAAGCTTTATATGGACACCAATGGCAGAGAAGGTTGGCGTGATTACCGTGGCATTTATTATAAAGATTGCCTTAAGTAACTAGTTCGGCATAACTAATCATTAGCTGTAAGCTTGTTCTTCCCCTGAATACATTCTCTTCTAAACGGTAGGCCAAACGGACTTGGTCACCCTCCTGAAAAGGAAAATCAGCCCCAGCCTGAGGTAAAGCACGAAACCAAATGGCTTTTATTAAATTAGTATCATTCGCTAGGGTTAAGTCGAGTTGTAGATGAATAGGGTCTGCGCCGACAGCTCTTATTCCCGCCAGATGAAACACACCTTCAAATAAAGGCGCTTCAAACTCCCTACCATAGGGTTCAAGTTTTTTTAGTAGATTAAACGCTTCTAGGCTAACTAAATTAGGTTCTAGTTCTCCGTCTGTTAGTAGGTAGGGTGCTAGTTTACGCTCGCCTAACTGAAGAACAATAGCGCGTTCAAAAGCCTGCTGAAAATCAACCAACCGTTCACGCCAAAGCGTTAAGCCCGCAGCGGCTTGGTGACCACCAAACTTGACTAGCATACCAGGATTCATGTCATCGACTCGCTGTAAGGCGGCATGAATGCTAATTCCTGGGACACTTCTTGCTGAGGCAACCAAGTGTTTAGTATCACTTGCAGGGGTTAAAACTACAGTAGGACGGCCGTGTTTTTCTACTAGCCTTGATGCAACGATACCTTGTACGCCCGAATGCCCTTCTTCTAGGTAAGCAACCAAGCTTTGCATACCCGCAGCAACCTGTTCTTCCGCCCCTTGCAAAGCAGCCTGAACCATTTCTTTTTCAACCGTTCGCCTTTGTTGGTTGTCGCTGTCTAATAATTCTAAATGTTGTGCTGCTGTTTCTGGGTACTTGGCTAGTAGGTATTGCAGGGCTTCGTAAGGGTCTGCCATACGTGAGCTGGCGTTAATTCTTGGCCCTAGCTGAAACCCTAGGGTGGAGGCAGTGAATGCTTCCTGTCGCTTTCCCATTAACTGTCGAAATGCTTGCCAACAAGCTTCATTAGACGTATTCATCAGCTGTAATCCCGCTCTAACTAGAGCACGATTGATAGCACTAGCACCCAAAGAAACACAGTCGGCAACAGTTCCTAAGGCTACAAAAGGCAAGAGGTAACTAAGCTTGGGTGTGCTACTTGGCAACAAACCTTCTTGAACCATGGAATTACGCAAGGCAGACATTAACAACCAAGCAACGCCACAACCGGCAAGGGTTTTATCTGGGTAGTTACAGTCTGTACGTGTTGGGTTAATCACTGCATAAGCTGAAGCTGGTGGGCCACTTTTGGGGAGGGTGTGGTGATCTGTTACTAACACATCTATACCCGCAGCTTTAAGTCTGGCAATGCGTGGTTCATCTGAAGAACCGCAATCAGCGGTGATAATAACGCTAGGAAGTTTGTCAGCAGCAAGAATACGGTTTGTTAAGGAATCGCTAACACCGTAACCATCATCAATACGATGGCCAATTAAGCTAAGTAGCTGTTCAGCAGGAACCCCTAGAAGCTCGGTTAGAGTACGATAAATAACTACATGAGAGGTAATGCCATCAACATCATAATCAGTGAGCAGTCCTAGCGTTTCACCCCTTTGAATTGCTAGCTTTAATCTTTCAACTGCTGGTTTTATATCAGCCAGTGAATCGGGTGCTGCTAGCTGATTTAAGCCCGGCTCTATCAGGGCAGCTATGGAGGGTGAAGATTGATTTAAGCGCCCTGCTAGTATTCTGGCTAGAAGTGGATGAACACCTTCAGTCAGTGCTTGCTGATAAATGTTTCTATCAACTGACCGAAGGCGTAGTTCAATTTTTTTAGCAGGTTTAAGCACGCCCTATCTTCGCTAAAACTTCATTCAGCAAGGCAATAATTTGATCTGAGTAATCATCTACTTTTAGGTAGAGGTCTTCAGCCTCGGCTGTATCGCCATTTTGTTTAGCTTTAATAATTTCTTGAATAAGAATGTGCATTTGCTTATGCGGTTCATTCAAGGCTTTCATTTCGGGGAAATGACCAAAGTTTTTCATGCCATCGCCGCCGTACCAAACACCTAGGTCACAATCATTGTGGCTTACTGCTTGATCTAAACTTAAGGTTGATTGACCATCTAGGAAGCTACGTAAACGCACTTTCCATGCTCGGTGAGCACTTTTTGCTAAAGCCAGCTCTACGTGAGGTTCAATATTTACCTTAAAGCCCCGCATTTGCTTCATTAGCGCGGATATTTCACTGCCTATACCACTCGTAGCAGCAATGATATTACCTGTTTGTCCGACTGTTTCTACTGCACCTTCGCTAATAATAACAATGTGACGGTTAATATCATCAGATACGGCTGTTTGTTCTTCAGCGGCAGAAGCAATTTGTGCGCTCATATCACTAATACGGCGCATGGCTTCAGTAATTTCTTGCAGTGCAAGGCGAGCGGCTTCGGTTTGTTCAACGGTTTTTTCAGCTTCTTTATGGCTGCGTTCAATCACATTAACAGACTCTTCAACGCCTTGTTGTAGCTGCTCTATCATGCCGTGAATTTGGCCTGTGGCTTCTTGTGAGCGTTGTGCTAGCTGACGCACTTCATCGGCAACCACGGCAAAACCACGACCATGCTCACCAGCCCTTGCTGCTTCAATGGCCGCATTAAGGGCTAAGAGGTTGGTTTGTTCTGAAATACCGCTGATAACATCTAAAATACTGCCAATGTTTTCGCTGTATTCATTTAACTTGCGAATCACTTGTGCCGCTTGATCTACTTCGGCTGCCAAGCGAGAGATGCCTTCACTGGTTTGCTGCACAACATCATTACCATGGGCTGAGCTTTGATCAGCCTGCTCTGTTGCATTGGCAGTTTCGGCAGCATGGCTGGCAATTTCTACTGCAGTAACTGACATTTCGTTCATAGCGGTTGAAACTTCTTCGGTGCTCATTTGCTGACGCTTCATTGAGTCAGCGGTTTCACCCGTAATACGGAAGGTGTATTCAGCCTTAGAGCCTAACTCGCCCACATGATCTAAAACAGACAGTACGGTTTTTTCAACCTTGGCGACAAAGTTGTTAAAAGACTTGGCTACTTCTGATAGTTCATTTTTACCCTCTATAGGTAAGCGTTGACGCAGGTCTTGCTCACCTTCAGAAATGTTTTGTAAGGCTAGGTTTAGGCGTTTAATTGGAGAAATAATGCCTCTTGCTAACAACCAAGAAACCAGCAAGCCTACTAGAAGGATAAAGAAAGACACTGTTGAAGTGGTTGCTATAGCACTTTGGAAGGCAGTAACGCTAGCGGAGCGATCTGAGTAAATAGCCATAACACCAATGGTGTTACCACTGTAATCTTTTAAAGGTGCTGCTAGCACGGCTATGTCTAAACCTTGGTCACTTGCCCTAGTTGTCATAACCTTACCCTGCATCACTTGCTTTAGGTCGTTAGCTTTAATTAGCTCTTGACCCTGCCAAGTACTTACTAACTGTTCAAAGCCTTTGTCTGTTGCTTGGTAAATAATTAGGTCTGCTTTTTGACTTGCTTTAAAAGCATCAGCATAGGCTTGGCGTAAAGATAAACCAAACTCTAAACTGCCATAATGACGGCCTTGCCAAGTAACAGGTACTACACCCCGTATACCTATACCCGCTACGCCACTTTCTATACCAGAAACTGCATTTTTACTGCGATTGGTTTCAACAACGGTATGTCTAAAAGAAGAAAGGTCATCACCAAACTTAGCTGGTTTGTGTAAGCGTAAGAAGGAGGTAGCTGGCGGTAGGTGGAATTGCATTTGTTCAATGCCCGCCATTTGCTGCAAGTTTTGAAATACTGGTAAAAGCTGTTCTTCTAAAACTTGACGATTTTGTACAGCAAAATTACGTTGTATATCTGGTTGATTAGCAATAGCTGCCGCTAAATGTAAGGCCTGAGATTGCTGATTTGTTATTTCGTCTAAGGCAGCTTGATGCAAGCGTTTTAGAGCATCCTGCTCTGTTCGCAGCATCAGTTGATCCATATTTTGTAGCTGAAGCGGTAGTAGTATGCCAATACCTAGTATCAACACCAACGCAAAGCCTAATTGTATTCTTAGCCCTATACTTAGCTTATTCAACATAGTGTTGTTTCTCCTTGTAAATATAGATGACTCGTATAAAGCCAATTGATTACAACAATCTGGTTTAGTTATTTACTTTGTACTTCAGCTAGGTGATTTTGTACAGTTTTTAAGTCTGCTGGTAGTACAGTGTAACGCTCTTCTCGTTCTAAGAGATCACTCATGTGTTCTGGCAAACTAGCACCTTGAACAAAACCTGCTTTAATAATGGCTTCTTCAAATTTAGCTGGATGTGCTGTCGCTAAGGTCACTACAGGAACTTTAGGGTCGGTAGCGCACTTTTCAGTTGCTAGGTAACCCGTTGCAGTGTGGGGGTCTAGCAGCTCTCCCGTGCGTTTAAAGGCATCGGCTATTACTTTTAAAATGGTTGCATCATCAACGGCCAGACTAGCAAAAACCTCTTGTGCCTTAGCCCAAGCTTTAGGGTCTAGCTGAGTTGCTTTGCTTTGGAAATCTTCTAATAACTCTGCAACAGCGGCTCCATCCTGGTCGTAAAGATCGAACAATAAACGCTCAAAGTTAGAAGAAACTACAATATCCATTGAAGGCGCTAAAGTGGGTTCTAGGGTCTTTTTGCTGAAATCGTTGCTATGTAAAGTGCGGTGTAAAATATCGTTGGCGTTAGTAGCCACAATTAGCTGACGAATAGGCAGGCCCATTTTCCGTGCTACATAACCTGCAAATACATCGCCAAAGTTGGCTGAAGGCACACTGAAAGACACTTCACGGTGGGGCGCACCTAGCGCAACTGCGCTGGTAAAGTAATAAACAATTTGCGCCATAATACGCGCCCAGTTAATTGAGTTAACTGCAATTAGGCGCTGACCATTTAAGAAGCTTTGATCACCAAAACTGGCTTTAACCATAGCTTGGCAATCATCAAAGTCACCTTCAATGGCTAGGTTGTGTACGTTAGGTGCAAGTACACAAGTCATTTGACGACGCTGGACTTCTGAAACGCGGTTATGCGGATGCAGAATAAAAATATCGACCTGCTCGCAAGGTTTACAGCCTTCGATAGCTGCTGAACCTGTGTCACCAGAAGTTGCCCCCATAATTACACCGCGCTCGCCACGCTTTAGTAAAAAATGGTCTAGCAAACGACCTAGAAGCTGCAAGGCAACGTCTTTAAATGCCAAGGTTGGGCCGTGAAAAAGCTCTAATAAAAAGTGGTTGTTATCTAACTGTTTTAAAGGCGCTACTGCATCGTGATTAAAGCTGGCATAGGTTTTCTTTAAAATATCACGCAGGGTTGCTTCATCTATGCAGTCGCCTATGTAGGGACGCATTACTCGAAAAGCAACTTCGTGATAAGGCAAGCCTGCCAAGTCAGCAATTTCTTGCTTACTCATTTGTGGGTAGGTTTCTGGCACATAAAGGCCACCGTCTGGGGCTAGTCCAGTTAATACCACTTCTTCAAAACTAAGTGCGGGCGCTTGCCCGCGAGTGCTGATATAACGCACGGCTTTATCTCGCTTTTAATTATTGATCGTTTAGGCTTTCAACACGAATACGCATGACACCACCAGCAATATCAGCTAGCGATTCTATCTGGCGTATTACTTCGTTCATGGCTGCTTCTTTAGTGACATGAGTAAGTAAAATAATGGGCACTAGCTCGCCTTCAATTGAATCTCTTTGCACTATGGCTTCAATGCTTATTCCCTGCTCGCTCAAAATTGTAGCAACACGGGCAAGAACGCCTGGGCGATCTACTGCTAGCAAGCGCAGGTAATAGGCTGTTTCAATTTCTTCCATAGGCAGTACAGGCAAATCATAAGACTGGTCTGCAAAGGCAAGGTAGGGCACACGTGAGGCTTGATCTACACCCATAGCACGCGCCACATCAACTAAATCTGCAATAACAGAAGAAGCGGTAGGTTCTGCCCCAGCACCAGCACCGTAATAAAGTGTTGGGCCAACTGCATCACCAGAAACCATAACGGCATTTTTTACGCCATTAACATTGGCTAGCAGGCGTTCTTTAGGTATTAGGGTTGGATGAACTCTTAGCTCTAGCCCTTCTTCGGTACGGCGTGTTATGCCTAGGTGCTTAATAACATAACCAAGTGCATCGGCTTGCTTAATGTCTTCAATTTCAATGCGACTAATGCCTTCGGTATAAACTTTATCAAAGCTTAATGGAACACCAAAAGCGATAGCAGAGAGAATGGTTAGCTTATGGGCTGCATCTATGCCTTCCACATCAAAGGTTGGATCAGCTTCGGCATAACCTAGCTCTTGCGCTTCGGCTAGGGCTTCTTCAAAGGTTTTGCCTTCTTGCTGCATACTGCTAAGTATGTAGTTGCCTGTGCCATTGATAATACCAGCAACCCATTGAATTTTATTGGCGGTTAAGCCTTCACGAATGGATTTAATGATGGGAATACCGCCAGCAACTGCCGCTTCAAAAGCAACCACTACACCGGCTTCACGTGCAGCTTGAAAAATTTCATTACCATAAACAGCAATCAAAGCTTTATTAGCAGTAACAACATGCTTGCCTGCTTGTATGGCCTTCATTACTAGGTCGTAAGCTATATCGTAACCGCCAATAAGTTCGACGACTATATCAATTTCTGGGTTGTCTATAACATCAAAAACATCTTGCGACATATAAACGCTAGATGTTTCACAGTCTGGGTTAGGAGTTCGGGTAGCTACCTGTTCGATAACAATCGGCCGACCTGCTCTACGGGAAATTTCGCTGGCATTGCGTAACAACACATTAAATACACCACCGCCAACGGTACCTAGTCCACATATAGCCACTTTTACAGGTTTCAAATTACTCTCCTAAACTTAAAGGTGTCTTTGTTCTTTAATTGTAACCTAGTTTACAACCCTAACTCACTTATCAAACGTTCTGCTGGCACAAAGCCTGGAATAAGTCTGCCATCGGGTAAAAAGATAGCTGGCGTTCCTTGTACACCTAACCTGCGCCCTAATTCATACTGTTCTTCTATAGGGTTGTTACAGGCTTTTGCTGGCAACTTTTTACCGGCTTTAGCTGCTGTCATTGCTTCTTGTTGATTGTCTGCACACCAGATGTTGACTAAATCATTGTAGCCTTTGCCTTGTAAACCTTGACGTGGAAAAGCTAGGTAGCGTACTTCTACACCCTGCTGGTTTAATTCGGGAACTTGTTCATGCAAGCGTGAACAGTAAGGGCAGGTTGAGTCAGTAAAAACTTGAACGATTGCTTTAGTCTGCCCCTTGGCAACAAAAACAACTTGATCTTCGGCTGCAACTGCTTGAATTACTTGGGTGCGTATGGCCGAGCGTGCGTTTTCTGTTAAGTCAACCAAACCATCATTCGTTATTTCTAATAAATTACCTGCAAAAATATAATCTTTCTGCTTGTTAACGTAAAGCAAATCACCTGAACTTAACTCTACTTGATAGAAGTCTTTTAAGGGTGCAGCCGTGACTTTAACAACCTCAATTCTGGGGTCAATCTTTTGTAAACGTAGTTGTATTTCGTCTTTGGTGTTTGCGGCTGCAGTAGCCACAAAAAATACCAGCAATAAACCCGTAAAAAACTGCTTAAGCATTTTTATCCCCTAGAAAATTATTAGCAAACCAGTATGCCTGCCAGCTTTTAAAATGGCTAATGTTACTCAGCTTAAATACAAAAACGGGCACCCGAGGGCGCCCGTTTTAACTAGCCTACTTTTGCTAAACACATCAAGCAAAAATAACTTAAGCTAGCTTCTCTTTAATACGTGCAGACTTACCAGAACGATCACGTAGGTAGTAAATCTTAGCCTGACGTACATCACCACGGCGCTTAACTTGAATAGATTCAACTAAAGGGCTGTAAACTTGGAAAGTACGCTCTACACCTACACCGCTAGAAATTTTACGAACGGTGAAAGCTGAGTTTAAGCCACGATTGCGCTTACCTAGTACAACACCTTCGTAAGCCTGTAGACGCTCACGTGTACCTTCCTTTACTTTTACCTGAACAACAACTGTGTCACCAGGTGCAAAGTTAGGAACTTCTTTGTTCATTTGTTCGGCTTCAATAGCCTGAATAATAAGGTTTCTGCTGCTCATTGCTGCTCACTCCTGGACTAAGGCCGCTCGACTTGCACCCTGGCAAGCGGGGCTTCGTATTCACGGATAAATTCTGTCAATAATACCTGCTGCTCCTGATTTAACTGACGTCCTTTCAGTAAATCGGGGCGCCGCAACCAGGTTCGACCGAGCGCCTGCTTCAGACGCCAACGACGTATGGCTTCATGGTTACCACTGAGTAAAACCTCAGGCACCTTTACACCATTTATCTCTTCAGGCCGCGTATAATGCGGACAGTCCAGCAAACCATCAACAAAAGAATCCTCTTCTGCTGATGCCTCATGCCCGAGCACTCCTGGTACAAGGCGAGACACTGCATCAATCAGTGTCATAGCTGCTAGTTCACCGCCGCTGAGAACATAGTCACCAATGGACCATTCCTCATCGATCTCTGAGGCCACAAGGCGCTCATCAATACCTTCATAACGACCTGCAACAAGAATCAAGTTTTTGTTGCAGGCTGCTAATTCTTCTACACCTGCTTGATCTAACTTTCTACCCTGAGGTGAGAGATAAATCACTTTAGCAGTAGAGCCTGCCGCTGCTCTTGCTGCTTTTATAGCGGCTTGCAAAGGCTCTACCTTCATAAGCATTCCAGGACCACCACCGTAAGGGCGATCATCAACCGTGTGATGCTTATCGCTAGTAAAATCTCGCGGGTTCCAGAATTCGAAATTCAACAAACCCTGCTTTACTGCCCTAGAAATAACACCCTGCTGGGTAATGGCATCAAACATCTGGGGAAACAAGGAGACAACACCAAACCATTTGCTCGTTTGTTGTGCCTCTAACTCAGAAGTCTGCATCCCAATCCACTTCAATTTGGGCAGTTTCTAGATTGACCTGACGAACGACATCAGGCAACAACCAAGGTATAAGACGTTCTTGCTGGTCAAGACTGCCGGGGCAAGCTTTAACCACCAGCACATCGTTGGCACCAGTCTCTAGCAAGCTACTTACTTCGCCATAAAGCTGTCCTGCTAGGTTAACTACTTTCAAGCCAATTAATTGACTCCAGTAATAGTCACCTTCAGGCAGTTTGGGTAGCTTGTCTTTACTAAGTAGAATTTCTGCACCTGATAATAAGCGTGCTTCTTCTGGTGTATCTACACCTTCTAACTTAGCTATTAGGCCTTTACCGTGCTTACGACCATCAAGCTGACGTACTAACTTACTTTGCCCATTCAGCCTAAGCTGCCACTGGGAGTACCCAAGTAAGTTTTCCATGGGGTCGGTATAAGAATAAACTTTAACCCAACCTTTAATACCAAAAACACTGGTTATTTTACCCAGTACAATTAGCTCAGCTTTATCTTCTTTTGCTGTCAGCTGATTTTTTGTTCCGCTCATGCGCACCTCGCTCATGTGCGAAATATCAACTAGCGTTACAGCAGTAATTACTGCTGCTTAGCTGCTTCTTTTACTAACTTAGCAACACGCTCTGACAACTGTGCGCCTTGAGCAACCCAGTGCTGTAGACGATCAGTATCAATACGTAGACGCTCTGCATTACCTTGAGCTACAGGGTTAAAGAAACCTAGGCGCTCAATGTAACGACCATCACGTGCATTACGTGAATCAGTTACGTGTAGGTGATAAAACGGACGCTTTTTTGCGCCACCACGTGCTAAACGAATGGTTACCATTACGAGTCTTTCCTTTAAAATATCCGGAAAACACAACGCAGAAGTTATTTCTGCCGCTGCAATAAATTTGTGACCAGGATGTCACCCTAATCCGGGTAGCCAACCCAGCACTTAAAAAATCTGCTCAAAAGGCAAGCCACCTGAAAGGCGAAGTATTCTAATGGATTACTTCAGCCTTGGGAAGCTTTGACTTAGATTTAACCTACTATTTAAACGCTGACCTTCAGGGATGCGCTATTGTAGTGACCTAACCAACAAACGCAAGCCTGAAGCCTTCTTTTATTAAAAGCGAGGAGGAAAACCACCGCCACCCATACCACCCATGCCGCCCATACCCGGTGGTAACTGACCTTGCATACCGCGCATCATATTAGCGACAGCGCCTTTGTTGGTCATTTTTTTCATCATTTTCTGCATTTGTTTGTGCTGTTTGATTAGGCGGTTTAAATCTTGTAACTGAGTTCCTGAACCTTCACAGATGCGGCGCTTACGAGAGCCGTTAAGCAATTCTGGTTTTTGTCTTTCCCAAGGTGTCATGGAGTTAATTAGCGCTTCCATTTTACCAAACTCTTTCATGGGGCCTTGTTGTTCTGCCATCTTAGCCATACCACCCATACCGGGTAGTTTTTCTAACATGCTGGACATGCCGCCCATTTTTTTCATCTGCTGTAGCTGCTCACGAAAATCTTCTAGATCAAAGCCTTTACCTTTTTTAACCTTTTTGGCTAGCTTGGCGGCCTTGTCTTTATCCATGGTGCGCTCTGCTTCTTCGATTAGCGAGAGCAGGTCACCCATACCTAGAATACGTGACGCAATACGATCTGGGTGGAAGGGTTCTAGGGCATCGGTTTTTTCGCCCATACCCATAAACTTAATGGGCTTACCCGTAATTTGGCGTACTGATAAAGCCGCACCACCACGCGCATCACCGTCGGCTTTAGTTAGCACTACACCCGTTAAAGGAAGCGCTTCATTAAAAGCTTTAGCAGTGTTAGCCGCATCTTGACCTGTCATGGCATCAACAACAAACAGGGTTTCAGAAGGGTTAAGTTGGGCGTGAATGGCTTTTATTTCATCCATCAAGGCTTCGTCTACATGCAAACGACCGGCCGTATCTACCAGCATTACATCGTAGAATTGAATCTTAGCTTGGCGCTTTGCTGCTTCTATAATAGCGGAAGGCTTTTGATCTGGCGTGGCAGGAAAGCAATCGACACCCACTTCATCAGCCAAGGTTTTTAGCTGATCCATAGCCGCAGGGCGGTAAACGTCGACAGAAACAACCAAAACTTTTTTCTTTTCTCTTTCACGCAAAAAGCGAGCAAGCTTTGCAACGGTGGTCGTTTTACCTGCACCTTGCAAGCCAGCCATCAAAATAGTGGCAGGCTCACCTTTTAACTCTAAGCCCGCATGGGAGGAACCCATGGTGTCGGTTAGCGTTTCGTTAACAATTTTTAAGAATTGCTCGCCTGGTTTTAAGGCTTTAGAAACTTCCTGCCCTACAGCGCGTTCACGAACCTGCTCAATAAATGTTTTTACAACAGGCAGTGCAACGTCGGCTTCAAGTAAAGCCATACGCACTTCACGCAGCGTTTCTTTGATATTATCTTCTGTTAATTTAGCGTTACCCGTTATACTGCGTAACGTATGCGACAGACGATCACTTAAATTTTCAAACATGTCTTGCCCTCAGTACTAAGCATTTGTGTCGATTATAGACTAATAAGCTTTAGGAATGGATGCTAAAGTCAAAGGAATCCGCTAGGATGGTAAGATATTTATTTATGGAGTTACACTTTCCTAGTATGACCGCTTTTCTTCCATTTACCTTGCTTGCTGCAGCCTTTTATATTGCCGCTGGCACCTGGGTTCTACTACATTTAGCGCGTAAAGCGCCGGCTAGGTTAGCGCTTGTTCGCCTTCTAGGTTTGGGTGCCTTATTAGCACACGGACTCGCACTCTAT
Source organism: Marinospirillum minutulum DSM 6287 (assembly GCF_000422325.1). Lineage (GTDB taxonomy): Bacteria > Pseudomonadota > Gammaproteobacteria > Pseudomonadales > Halomonadaceae > Marinospirillum > Marinospirillum minutulum. The sequence continues at coordinate 43,161 of NZ_KE383818.1, read as the reverse complement.
AGCCACCTAGGCTTACCTGCTAACCTCAGCCTTGGCCTAGTTGAAGCAGCATCGCTGGCCAACTGGCTTATTTGTGCTTTTATTTTAATTGCGAGCTTGCGTCATTCTACCCTGAATTTAGCAGTATTACTTTTCCCTTTAGCTGCCGTCACTTTATTGTTTAATCAGTTTAGCCTTAGTAACACCTTTCCTATAGAAGGTCGAAATGGCTTATTTTTTCATATTGTTGTTTCTCTCTCAGCTTACAGTTTATTCGCACTCGCTAGCGTGCAAGCCCTTTTGCTTGCTATTCAAAACCACCAATTAAAACAACGCCACATGAGTGGTCTTATAGCTGTTTTGCCACCCTTACAAACCATGGAGCGCTTACTTTTTGAGCTTTTATTTGCAGGGCAGCTTTTACTTAGCCTAGGTATATTAAGTGGCTTTATTTTCTTAGATAATATGTTTGCTGCTGGAATGGCACATAAAACGCTTCTTTCCTTAGCTGCTTGGGTTGTTTTTGGTTTATTATTGATAGGTCGCTGGCGGCTAGGTTGGCGCGGTTTAACTGCTGTTCGTTGGACGCTTGGCGGCAGCTTATTATTACTCTTGGCTTACTTTGGAAGTAAGTTTGTACTTCAATTCATCTTGGCGTGAGGCCTAAACTGTTTGGACGCTGAACTACCCATAGGTTTTTTACTCGGGCTTTTAGTGCTGCTAATTGCCTGCTCTGCATTCTTTTCAGGCTCTGAAACGGGCATGATGTCCATTAATCGTTATCGTTTAAGTCACAAGGCAAAACAAGGCGATAAAACTTCGATTAGAATTAGCAAACTACTTGAACGCCCAGACCGATTACTGGGTGTTATTCTTATTGGCAACAACTTTGTTAATAACTTTGCTGCTGCTATTGCCACGGTAATAGCCATTAATTTTTTAGGCGAAAGCCTTGGTCCAGTTGTTGCCACCTTTGCTTTAACAATTGTGGTACTTATTTTTGCTGAAGTAACACCTAAAACTTTAGCCGCCCTGCACCCTGAGCAGTTTGCAAAACCTGCTTCCTATGCGTTAATTCCACTTCTTAAATTGCTTTATCCTTTAGTTTGGGTAGTCAACCTTATAGGCAATTTTTTCTTAAGACTGCTCGGTGCTCGTCCTGATCAAAACAAACAAGATAACCTAACTTCTGAAGAGTTACGTACCGTAGTTAATGAGGCTGGCAACCTTATACCTAGTCGTCACCAAGCAATGCTTTTATCCATTCTTGATTTAGAAAAAATTACTGTTGATGACATAATGATTCCTCGCCAAGAAGTGACGGGGATTGACCTAGAGCAAGACATAGAGCAAATTCTAGAATTGTTACGCCACTCGCAACATACCCGCATTCCTGTTTATAAGGGCGATATCAACGATGTTATAGGCATCTTACATTTGCGTGGTGCGCTTAGGCTTATTGCTTCAGAAAACCCCACCAAGGGCATGTTAATTCAGGAAAGCCGTGAGCCTTATTTTATTCCTGAATCTACCCCTCTACAGACTCAACTGCTTAACTTCCAAAAAGAAAAGCGCCGTATTGGTATGGTGGTTGATGAATATGGCGATGTGCAGGGTTTAGTAACCCTAGAAGATATTTTAGAAGAAATAGTCGGCGAATTTACTACCGACACCCTGCACCACCAAGATGATATTCAGCTACAGCAAGATGGATCTTGGTTAATTGATGCCAGTGCCAACATTCGTGAAATTAACAAACAGCTCGGCTGGGATTTGTCTACACAAGGCCCTAAAACCCTGAATGGTGTCATTCTTGAGTATTTAGAATCCATCCCTGATGGTAATGCCTGTGTGGTTTTTGGTAACTACCGCTTTGAAACGCTGGAAGTAAAAGAAAATCTAATTAAAGCAGTTAGAGGCTGGGAGGATACTGGCAAAAAGCGTAAGAAACTGCTTCGCACCAGTAAATAACGCCTATTCACTTACCTAAAAAAAACCTGCTTAAAGCAGGTTTTTCTTATTCTGGGTGTTAGATAAAGCGACCTAAACCTACAGCAACTTTTAAGCGTTCCAAGGTAGGTGTTGCTACTGCTCTTGCCCTTTCAGCTCCTTTTTGTAGCACGCCTTCTACATAAACAGGGTCTGCTAGCAAACGCTGATACTCTTCTCGCGGGCCTTTAAGCTGTTCATTTAATAGCTCAAATAACTCACCCTTCATTTCGCCCCAACCGATACCTGTGGCATAACGCTCTCGCATTTTGGCAATATCTGCATCGGTAGAAAAAGCACTGTAAATTTGGAAGAGGGTGCAGTCGGTCGTTTCTTTTGGCTCGCCTGGCTCTAAAGAATTAGTTTTAATTTTGTTAATCAGCTTACGGAATTTCTTTTCAGGCTCAAATAATGGAATGGTGTTGTTATAGCTCTTACTCATTTTTCGGCCATCTAAGCCAGCTAAAACACTCACTCTTTCATCAACCACTGCTTCTGGCATAACAAAAAACTCTTCACCAAAAATATGGTTAAAGCGCTGACCTATATCTCTAGCCATTTCAAGGTGCTGAGTTTGGTCCCGCCCTACGGGTACTTTGTTGGCATTAAATAGCAGAATATCGGCTGCCATAAGAATGGGATAGCTATACAACCCCATATTAATGCCTGCATCAGCATCTTTATCACCCGCATCTAGGTTTTCTTGCACTGACGCTTTATAAGCGTGGGCGCGATTCATAAGGCCTTTAGCAGCCACACAGGTTAACAACCAGGTTAATTCAGGAATTTCTGGAATATCGCTTTGGCGGTAAAAAATAGCATTGTCAGTATCTAAACCTAGCGCCAGCCAAGTGGATGCAATTTCACGGCGAGATTCTGCAATGCGTGCAGGCTCGTGGCATTTAATTAGGGAATGAAAGTCAGCCAAAAAATAATAAGACTGCACCTCAGGGTCACGACTTGCTTCAATGGCTGGGCGTATTGCACCTACATAATTGCCTAGGTGGGGTGTGCCTGTGGTGGTAATGCCTGTTAAAACTCGTGTTTTAGTCATGTGAACTCTTTGTAAATACTTATTTTAGAAATTAGTTAACCGGCAAGGGTCGCAAAGGTCTGTGTAATAACTTGCCTTTGGGTTGCTGATATAGGTCGATAGGCATATTAAAGCCAACCTGCAAAAACTCAACTAGCATCATCGCAGATAACCCCCAGATGGTGAACTCAGAAAAAGAATAACTAGGTACATAGAGTTTGCTAGCATCGGTTAGGTGTATAACATCGGTATGGCTACGTGGGTCTTCTAATAACCATTCAATAGGCACATTAAATATAGCGTCTAACTCTTCCTCACAAAGCCTAAACTCTAATTGATCAGGTACTAGTGCAACGTAGGGTGTTACTTTAACACCATGCAAAGAAATCACATCGCTTAACTGGCCTAAAGGCTCTACTTGTGTGGGGTTAAGCCCTATTTCTTCTTCTGCTTCACGTAAAGCGGTTGCATAAAGATTCGGGTCTTCTTTGTCACGCTTACCACCAGGAAAAGCTACCTGCCCTGGGTGACTTTTTAAGTGCTGCGCTCGGCGCGTTAAAATAACTTCTGGATTTTCACCTTTAGTTACTGCCAGCAGTACTGCAGCTTCTGGTAGTGTGTTTTTAAGTAGCTGTGGCTGATAACCCTGCATTTGACGGGTTAGGTTAGCGAGTATTGCTGACATTTTACCTCCTCCGCCTTGTTGCTTTATTTGTCTAACTTGGCTTCTATTCGATCCATCTGTTGACGTAAAGTTTCCATATTCTCTCGCATCCAGTGAATTTCTGCAGCTTCACCTTCACCTGTTTCTATCTCATAAAGCGCACTTTCTTTTTGCATTACGTCTAAAACAATACCTATCATCATATTCAAAAAAACAAAGGCATTAAGAAAGATAAAGGTTAAAAAATAAATCCAACTGTAAGGGAAGTGCTCCATGGTTGGGTAAAGTACTGCGGTTGCCCAGCTCTCAAACGTTGCTACCTGAAAGAGCGTAAGCATTGCTAAAGAAATATTACCCCAAAGCTTTTCGTTCACCTCATGGAATAAAAAGCTACCTATCGCACCGTAGATATAGAAAATAATGAACATCAGCAGTGCAACATAACCCATACGTGGCAAAGACTTAACCAAGGCAGACAAAAGAATTCTTAGCTCTGGCACCATAGAAACCAAACGCAGTACTCTAAACACCCTTAATAAGCGAGCTAGGAGCACCATTTCTGAGTAATCCATGGGAATGAGGCTGGCGGTAACTATGATGAAGTCAAAAATATTCCAGCCTTTTTTAAAGAAGTTGATAAACCTTCTTTCTGACAGTAGGCGAATAATAATTTCGACCAAGAAAAATGCTGTAACGCCCCAGTCTAGCCAGTAAATAACTCGGTCGAATCGGCTGGCTTCCTCATAGGTTTTTGCTCCAATAAGCAAAGCAGAAATAATAATAATGCTAATGACTGTCAGTTCAAAAAGCTTATTCTTTCTTATTTTTTCTAGCTGCTTTCGCAAATACACTGCTTGCCGTTTCATTACACCTGTATCTCCAAAACAAAGAAGCAAGATTATCAAGGAAAGCCAAGATTATTCCTAGCTAATAACTGGCTCTACTAGAATTTTTGCTAAAAAAAAGAGGCCAACTCGGCCTCTTTCTTTTAAATTTAAAACTAGGGCAGTGCTGGTATTTCAATTGACGGCATTTTACCCGTTAAAGAGTGTAAAAAGGCAACGATATCGGCATTGGTACGCTTATCAAAATCACGACCTAGCATCTCTTTGCCCATCACCTGAACTGCTTCTTCTAGTGTTGCAGTACCACCATTGTTGAAGTAGGGGTAGGTAACAGCAACATTACGCAAAGTTGGTGTTTTAAAGCGGTGCTTATCACCTTCATCACCCGTTACTATAAAGCGGCCTAGATCGGTTGAACCAGGTACTTTAATAGCATGGAATAGGCTGTCAGTCAGTGCTGGCCCGTTGTGACAAGCACTGCATCCGTTATCTGCAAAAGCAGCCATGCCGCGTTTTTGCTGTTCTGTTAAAGCATCTAAATCACCGTTCAAATAACGATCAAAAGGCGAGTTAGGTGTATTTAAAGTGCGTTGAAAGCTTGCCATTGCATGAGCAACATTTCTTGGTGTGATTTGCTTCTCACCCTTTCCACCATAGGCACGAGCAAAAGCTTCTTGGTAGGCTTTAAAACCTTTTAAACGAGCAATAGCGTCATCAAGCGACATATTCATTTCGATATCGGCTTCAATTGGCCCTAGAGCCTGCTCTTCTAAGTCAGCCGCTCGCCCATCCCAAAACTGTGCTGTAAAAAAGCCGGAGTTAAGTACTGTAGGGGTATTACGCTCACCCACCTGTGCCGCATGACCTGTTGCACGTGGTATGCGGTCAGTCCAACCTAAGGCTGGGTTATGACAGGTAGCGCAGCTAATAACACCACTGGCAGAAATGCGTGGTTCAAAAAACAACATTTTACCTAACTCAACTTTAGCTTCCGTTAGGCTGTTATTGGCTGGAATCGGTGAAATAGCAGGTAGTGCTTCAAAGCGATTTGCATATTTACTGTGATAACCATCACCAGCTAATAGGTTTCCACTTAAAGCAACGAGTCCTGCTACGCCTAGAACACTGCTTATTTTTCGAAGATTAGTCGTTATTCTCATGGAGTTCTCTCCTCATGATTTATGCCTGATAAATCGACCCTTATTGGCTTTAGCTATCGCTCTATTAGTTTAAATTTATCAATGACTTATCAATAAAATTAAGTAGGGTCAACTAAGAGTATATCCTGTCAAATTATAGAAACCAGCAAGGATAGATGCATAATTTTGACCTTAATCAAGTAAGGAGCCGGTTTACCTTCTTGCTGGATAAACCACCACGGCGGTACGTAGCTTTTCTTTACCAAAACAGGCCATTCTTGAAAATTCTAGGCGGGAAATAGGCACTTGTTGTGTATCCACCAAGGACTTCTGATCTTCTTCATCCACATCTGGGTCATGTAAATAAATAAACTGCTCATCCATAGCGGTAACCACCACCCAATGGGGGCTTTTTTCGCGACTAAACTGCCACGAACTTATCAGTACTAAAGGCACACCACCGGCTTCTAAAACGCTTGTTAAGTCAGCTTGAGTAATTTCTGCAAAGTGCTCGACTATGTCTGTTTGAGCTAATTCTTCTTTAAAGCCCTCATGAACCAACGAGATCACACTTTTTTTAACGGGGTTACGCACACCTTTAATAAATAAAGGGCCTTCAACATTCAGCCATAACTCCACTTTAAATCCCCGTCGCCAAGCTGCTAAAGCCAAACCTCTGGGACCACAACCACCATGCCCCGTGGTCATAAAAATAGTGGTCGCTTCACGCCAAAGCTGCAATTCTTGCTGGCGAGTGAGTAGCGTACTTTCATCTTGTGCTTTCATGGCCATAAGCAAACAAGCCGGGCCACAAGTAAAAGGTAGGGTTTGTTGGTAGTAGGGTATTTTTCTGAATTGCCCAGCGGGTTCTTTATGCAGGCGTTTTTGAAAGCGCAGGGCATCGCTATGGTCTTCATAATAATCGGCATACTGCCCAAATTTTCGATAACCTAAACGCTCATATAAGGCAATGGCACCGGTATTGTCGGTACGTACTTCAAGCCGTAAAGCAGTACATCCAGCATCTAAGGCTAAAACTTCTGCCTGCTGCATTAAAAATTCGCCCAAGCCTTGGCCTTGGAAGTCAGGGTTAACAGCAATAGAGTAAATTCTAGCCAGCGCAGTGCCACGGTGGAAAAGTATTAATAAATAAGCGGCTAAGGTTTTTCCTTCGGCTGATTCTTGCGGTGCAGTGAGTTCCAGTAGCTGTACGGCAGCATGGCCTTTTTGTATTAGCCAACGAAATTGCCTTCTGTTAAGCCTATCTCCCGTAAAGCAACGGTTTTCAAGTGCAAGCAGGTTAGGTAAGTCCTCAAGGGTTGCTTCGCGTAATGTTTTTTTTGCCTGCTCTTTCATACTTGTTGTAAACCTTCTAATGCTTGGTTAATACGCTCTAAACCCTGCTTTAAAACTGCCTGCTGCCAAGTTTTATCGGTTGGGTAAAAATGCGTTAATAAATCTTGCTGAATTTTTTGTTGTAGTGTTTTATCTAAATCTTTGGTGGCTTGGCCTGCTAACCAATGATCAGCACGCAGCACGTTAAATAAGTTTTCAGTGCTGCCGGTACCAAATTCCAAAGTAATAAAACAACAGGCATCGGGTAAAGTTTGATGCCAGAAATAATCAATTAAGCCCAGCTTGGGTACAGAGGATGAAGTGCCTAAAAATGGCTCGGTCACCGCTGCGCCATACCAGCGTTTAGCCCAACTCACACCCAAGCTATTGGGCGGGTGGTCACAAATCACTTCACCTACCGAATAATCGCCCAAGCCAGTATGCACATCTATAATGGCAACAGCTTTTCGTTCAGCCAGTTGTAAATCGGTTGCCAGTTGGGTTAATACTGAACGTGACCAGCTAGGCTCTTTTCCGCCATAGAACAAACCCTGTGGGTGAGTGTATTGCCCACCACTCACGGCTTCTTCATACAGCCTTTCACCCCAAGCAGCCTGATAAGCTGCTAACTTACTATCAGCTGTGCTTAAAACTTCTGGTTGCCAAGCTGTAGGAATAAGCAGCGCATTTAAAACCTCATAACCTTTATTGTCTGGCACGGCTGTAAAATCAATAAAGTTACGGTTTAAATCGATACCGGCTTCATCAACACGGCGCAAAAAGGAAAAACCCCAAGGGTTCATGGCATGTAAAAACAAGATAGCCGTGTCTTCAGGTAGTTGCTTTAAGCCAGCTTCGGTAAGCCAAGCTGTTTGAATGGCGGAGCCAGCAAAGCCTTCAATGCCATGCGTTGCCGACTGAACGATTAAAAGCTTAGAAGCATTTAAATCACCCATCCAAACAGCATCTAAAGCCAATTCTTCACCCTGAGCGCCCAAGCATGGGTGCTTGAAACTGGCCTGCCAAGCAATGCCCTTAACCTCTAGAGCTTGGTTTAAAAAAGCTTGCCTTGCCGCTTTATAATCGGTTGAAAAATAACCTGACATAAAAACTAACCTCTGAATACTTATCTGCCTAGATTACGCCTAGCTAGACCACCAGGCTAGAGGGTAAAAAAACTCTGGTTAGCTATTGATTAGTCTGCCCTAGCATTAGATAGTGCAGTTATTAATTACCCTGAGGTAGACCATGGCTCGTTTGAAAATTATTGTTGATAAAACCATTGACTGGTTAGCTTATTACCCCACAGAAGATTTGTTTACTGCCCACGACTATTTAGCTCAGGGTAGCTCGACAGAAACTGCTGCGACTCAGGTTATCAACCTCTGCAATAGCTACCGTTACCTAAGTTATGGTTATTACACCTCGCTACTAGCAGAAGCCCGTGGGCACAAGGTTATCCCCTCTATTCGTACCATTAATGACTTGGGCAAGAAGTCCATTTATGGCTTGAATCTAGAAAACCTGAATGCCTTATTAAATAAATTGGTAAGCCGCGATGCTCTTTTAAAAGCTGAACTCGAAGAAAACCAGCGTTTAGAAGTCACCCTCTGTTTTGGGCAAACCCGCTTTACCCCGTTAGCCGACCTAGCTAGACAAATATTTGAGCAATTTCCCTGCCCCGTATTAAGCATTACTTTTCGTAAAAACCAAGACTGGCAAATAGAAGCCATTCGCCCAGAAGGTTTAAAGCATTTAACAGGCGAAGATGAAGACTTATTTGCTAAGGCGTTAGACAGCTATAGCCGCAAAATTTGGCGCAAACCCAGCACTAAAAAGAAATACCGCTATGACCTAGCCATTTTGGTTGACCCTCAAGAAAAATTGCCACCCTCTGACCCAGTGGCACTTAAAGCCTTTATTAAAGCCGGCAATAAACTAGGTATCGATGTTGAGCTAATCGAAAAGAAAGATTTTAGCCACTTGGCTGAATACGATGCACTGTTTATTCGTGAAACCACCTCGATTAGCAACCACACCTATCGCTTTGCTAAAAAAGCCGAAGTTGAAGGCTTGGTGGTGTTTGATGACCCCACCTCTATTTTGCGCTGCTGCAATAAGGTTTACCTAGCCGATTTATTGGCCAGTAAAGGCATTCCTATGCCGCAAACTACTTTTCTTTATAAAGACCATATAAAAGAGTTGCGCCAAGTTGCTAAAAACATGGCCTACCCTGCGGTCCTAAAAGTACCCGATGGGGCTTTTTCTAAGGGCGTGGTTAAGGTGAATGACCAAAAAGAGCTGCTAGAACAAGCCGCGCATTACTTTAAACAGTCAGCCATTTTGTTGGTACAAGAATTTATGTACACCGACTATGATTGGCGCATTGGCGTGCTGAATAATAAGGCGATTTTTGCGTGTCAGTACTTTATGACTAAAGGCCATTGGCAAATTTATAACCATTCCAGTGGCGAAGCAGAATCAGGTGGTTTTGCCACCCTGCCAATTCACCAAGTACCAGCACAGGTTTTAAAAACTGCACTTAAAGCCACCAAGTTAATTGGTGATGGGCTTTATGGCGTGGACTTAAAACAAAGTGGCGATAGAGTGGTAGTTATCGAAGTGAACGACAACCCTAATATTGATTCTGACGTAGAAGACCTGTATTCCAAAGAAGACCTTTACCTACAAGTTATGGGCGAGTTTTTACGCCGTATGGAACTAAGAAGCAGTGGTCATGGCTAAGGCCTAAAGCTAAGGCAAGAATTAGCCATTAAATAACCAACTTAAAAAGGGCCACTAAGATTACTCCTAGCGACCCTTTTTAATTCCCTGCTAAATCTTTTAAACACTAGTCTTATAAGGTTTAGTGTTTTTTTTCTAGGCGAAGCTGAGTAACTTCTTCAACGGCTAAACCTGTAATTTCAGCAATCTGCTCATCACTTAGTCCCTCAACTGCAAACATACCGCAAGCAATACGCCTTGTATTTTTAAGCTGCTCTTCTGCGGCTCGCTCTTCCGCTTCACGGCGACCTTGCTCGATTCCCTGTTCAATTCCTTGTTTTCTTCCGTACTGCTCAACTGTATTGATATAAGGCATTTTAAACTCCTCTTCGACACGTTTAACGGCTTCAATTAAACGATATTCAAGCATTTCAGGTAAACGAATCATCCAGCCAATAAAGTGAAATAACTCAACCACCTGCTCACGATTGTAACCTCGAATATAAAGTGATCGGGTTAAGCCTAACCTAAAATCAAACAAACCTTCGTTATTACCTTTAAGGCGTTTAGCTTTGATCTGCGCCATCACCAGCAAGGCAAAAATATTGTTATCAGATTCAAGGCTAGTCCAGTTAGCTTCACTCTCAAAGTCAACCAGCTTAACCGTTGGATAAGTAAAGGTAATTTCAGTTCCCGAACGGTTGAAGTAAAAAGTATTGGGGCGATAGTTTGAGTTAGTATCTGCCAAGACTGCTAGACTAACAACGTCTACTTGGTAGCGGTCGGTCAAGCGTGACCAATAGGTAAACATACGCCGTGCAAAAATACCTTTTAATTCGGGCGAGCTTTGAATTTCTACGTGAATTAGCAGCCATTCTTCCGTGCCGTCTAGGTAGTAAACCTTAACCAGCTTGTCGGTATAACGGCGACCAGTTTTAGCATCAACAGTTATTTTTTCTAGCTCACCATCAAGAAATTCATAGCCTTTTTTCCAATCAACTTCACTATGAATCTCTGGAAACAACAGCTGAAGAAATTCTTTAAAATACTTTTCTAAAGCTGCCTTCCAAGCTCCATCGTAATCAGAACGAACAACTAGCCCATCTTCGGTTGCTGAAGCACTCATACAAACTCCTTTTTAGAGGTTATTGTATAAGCCTAGTATGTTTTTTTATAAATAGCCTAAGGATTTAACCAAGCCATGTATTCGCTTACGCCTTCGGCAACGGTTTTAAACTCATACGGATAACCGGCAGCACGTAGCTTAGTTAAATCGGCTTGAGTAAAGCTTTGGTAACGGCCTTTAAGTTGTTCAGGGAAGGGAATATAAACAATTTCGCCTGTTTGGTGATGTTTGATAACTGCTTCTGCTACCTGCTGGAAGGGTTCCGCACGGCCTGTACCACAGTTAAAAATACCGCTGACTTGCGGATTTTCCCAAAACCACAGGTTAACCTTACAAACATCTTCAACATAAATAAAGTCACGTTTTTGGCCGCCATTTGGAAAGCCATCGTTACCTTCAAACAGCTTAGGGTTTTCACCATTTACTAGCTGAGTATTTAAATGAAACGCCACACTCGACATACCGCCTTTATGTTGCTCACGAGGACCATAGACATTGAAGTATTTTAAACCCACTACCTGAGATTTAAGTCCTGGCAATAATTGGCGCACATACTGGTCAAATAGCTGCTTAGAATAACCGTAAACATTCAGCGGTTGCTCATATTGTGGCTCTTCAATAAAGTTGTCGTTACGACCACCATAGGTCGCCGCAGAAGAGGCATAAATAAAAGGGATTTTTAAATCAAGGCAAAAGTGCAGCAGGTCTTTGGAATACTGATAGTTATTATCCATCATGTATTTACCATCCCACTCGGTGGTTGCTGAACAAGCGCCTTCGTGGAAAATAACGTCAATACCCCCTAGCTCTTCAAATTCATCGCCTGCTAACACCCGCTGACGAAACTCATCTTTATCCATATAGTCAGCAAGGGTTAAATCAGCAATATTAACGAACTTAGTGCCATCGGTTAAATCATCGACCACTAGAATATCGGTACGGCCTTGTTCATTTAATTGCTTGACGATATTGCTACCAATAAAACCAGCACCGCCTGTTACTACTATCATGTTTATGCCTCTTGCTGACTGGTAAAAACCCAGTTTAAGAATTCAATTACTGAAAAGATTGCTGAAGTATGATTGAAAGTTTAGCAGGTTTAACCCGCTGCTACAGCTTTACGATAACTGCCTTGGTAATCAAATAAACGCTGCTGAATACGCCAATATTTTTTATTGATTTTGCGGGCGATGACAAAGTCTGGGTAGCGCAAACGCTCTGCGCCAGCAACGGCCTCTTCAGCATTTTTAGGCAGCCAACCACTAGCAGGGGCTTTTAAATGTTCACGCAAAAATACCTGCTCAAACGCTTTACGCTGGGCGGGTGTTTCTAGTGCATACCAATCGCTTAACTCACTAGCATCTTCATCATAGTAGTTGACTTTTAAACGTTCTAACCCCTTGCCATTTAAGGCAACTTCTAAAGTCATGCCACTGACTCTTAATACCTTGGCATCTTTAAGTTGCAAGGCTTCTTTGAGTTTTTTATCGGCATCCACCAGCGTGGTATCACAATGCGGGCAAACTCTGGCAGCAATATCGGCTTCGCCACCGCAGGCCTCACACACCCTAAAACGGAAACGAAAATCACATTGCTCACCTTTTTTATCCACTCCTTCGCCCACACCCTCCAACCAACCTTGGCAACGCCTACCAAAGTGCTCCAATAGTTCACCTTCGGCTGTTGTTACACCCCAAAAGCTATTGGCAAAACCACAGCCGGGGCAAAGTACCTGCACTAATTCAGTATTGGCATTGGGCTTGGGTGTATTTACTTCTGGCGCCCAAATATCCCAAGGGTTGCCAGCATAGTCTAAAATTAAACAGTCAGTTTTTTGGGTAGCAGGCGAAAGGCGTAATCCTCGACCAATAATTTGCTGATACAGGCTGACTGATTCGGTGGGCCTTAAAATGGCAATTAAATCCACGTGAGGCGCATCAAAACCCGTGGTTAATACTGAGACATTCACCAAGTATTTTATTTGCTGGGCTTTAAAGGCTTGAATAATTTGCTGACGTTCTTTGCTAGCCAGCTTGCCAGTAATTAAAGCGGTTTGTTCAGCCGGTAATAAACCCGCGACTTCTTCTGCATGGCGCACACTGGCACAAAACACCATCACACCTTGGCGCTGGGCTGCTCGCTGTTGAATGTCTGCAACTATGCTAGGCGTAACGCGGTTATCTTTAACCACCTTGTCTAATTCTGCTTCTGGGTAATAACCCGTATTGGCAGGCACTAGGCTAGAAAAATCATAGGCCAAAATCGCCATATCCAAGCGTTCTGGTTTAACTAAAAAGTTATTTTTAACCATCCAACGCAGCGGCAATTCATAAATGCAGGCTTTAAAAAAGCTGTCTTCATCACCTCTAACGGCTTGTTGCTGTAGGTGACGATGATAAATAAAACCCTGCCCTAAACGAAAAGGTGTGGCCGTTAAACCAAGGATTTTTAGATTAGGATTCAGCTTTAATAGGTGTTGGATAATTTGCTGGTAGGAGGTCGCTTCGCCCAAGCTAACTCGGTGGCATTCATCTATCACTAGCAGGGTAAAAGCCGCGTCATTGAACTGCTCAAGATTACGCACGACCGATTGCACTGAACCAAACACCACTTGGCTGGCAGCTTTTTTAGAACCTAAACCCGCGCTAAAAATATCGGCAGCTAGGCCATAGGTTTCATATTTGGCATGGTTTTGTTCAACCAGTTCACTGACATGCGCCAGCACTAGCACTCGCCCTCTAGCTAAACGGGCGAGTTCTGCAATCACCAAGCTTTTGCCAGCACCAGTGGGCAAGCATAAAACCGCTGGGTCACTGGTTGCCCGAAACCATTCCAGCACCCTTTCTACTGCTTCTTTTTGGTAAGGCCTTAATTGAAATGCTTGTCGCTGGAAGGCTGGGCTAGTCATACTGCTTATTCAGAAGTATAAACAGGATCACGCTTTTCAATATTAGCCATCACCGCTTCCATTTGGTTAGGTGAACCCAGCAAACGGCGCTGTAGTTTTTCTTCAAAAGCTAGGCGTTCATCATCGGTTTGGGTATAAGAATCACGCAGCAGGCGCTTAGCCGCTTCCACCATATCGGGCGAGCGTTTACAGATAAGTGCTGCCAGCTCTTCTGCACGGGCCACTGGATCATCGGCAACCTCAGTCACTAAGCCTGAGCTTAATGCTGCCTGACCATTAACCACTTCGGCTGTAACCGTCATACGTAATAACACATCTTCTTTAACACAGCCTCGGGCTGTCACGCTAATGCCCATATCAGGAATAATGCCCCAGCGGCCTTCCATCACCGACAAGCGTGCATCTGGGTGGGCAATACGCATATCTGCACCCATAGCGATTTGTAAACCACCGCCATAACAGTAGCCTTCAATGGCAGCAATAACTGGCACTTGTAATGAGCGCCAACCCAAAGCTAAATGCTGAACTTTATTATGCGGATAACCATCGCAGCTACTGAGTAGCCATTGAATATTTTTAGGGTCGGCCATTACTCCGGCAACATCTAGCCCACTGCAAAAGTTATGGTTACTACCTGAGAGAATAACAACGCGTAGATCACGGCTAGAATTTAGCGTAGTTAACACTTCTAAGAGTGACGTAATTAGCTCTATATCTAAGCTGTTATGTTGCTTGGGGCGATTAAGCACCACTCGGGCAATACCTTCTTGTAGCGATAGTTTTACACAGGGTTCTTCATGTTGATCTGCGATATTTTTTGTCATTTTGAGTAAGCCTTGCAGGTTTTGGTAAGCTGAGATTAGGCAAAGGTTAAGATAAAGTCAAACAACTGTTTGATACGCAATTAGGTTAATGGGTCGCTGCTAAGGTTTGATATTCATCTAAAGCGTACTGGTCTGTCATACCACTAATCATGTCTTGTAATAATCGGCAACGGCAGTAAAGCTCCCAAGTATCAGCATTCAACGCTCCAGCACCCAATTCTACCGCCGAGGCACAAAGTAGTTGATAGGCTTTTAAATGTTTTCTTGGCATACGATCAACCAATAGAACTTCAAACAGCAGCTGTTTACCTGGAACACGCTTGCCCCTAGCTAAAAGGCTAAAATCTTCTCTGGGTAGTTGAAGTAATGGCAAATAAAAGTCTAATAAACCAGTAATAATGCGGTGGCCTTGTAGCATTAGGGTGGTTACTTCACTCACATTAAAAACATGCTTGAACGCCACTTGCTTTAAGGTGCTAATTAACGCATGGCAAGGTGAGTCATCTTCTAATAAGGCCTTGTTTAAGCTGCCTTCTGCAACCTGCGGCAGATGGTCAACAAAGGCTTGCGCGGCATGTTCTACGAGTGGATGGACTAAATTAACTCTAAGCCTTACAAAAAACTCATGGTCTTTGTTGTAGTTTTCTAACTTGGCAGCGGCAAGGGCTTCATCAACTAGCTGATTAAACGACTTACCCTTAAAGTGTGTACCTTCAGGGTTTTGTGAATACTGCTGTGCAAATTCTTCTTTTAGTAGCTGAGCCAACTCGGTATAGCTAAGTATATCTTTATCTACACTGTCTTCTATATCGGCTAGGCAATAAGAAATATCATCGGCGGCTTCCATTAAATAACTTAAGGCGAACCTGTGCCCTGGCTGTAAATCTAATTCTTGCCAAAGGTCTTCGATAAATTTTTTTTCTGAAAAATAAAAGCCTGGCTTTTTTTGCAAGTAACTTAATGGATGATCATTTTCAGGCTTGGGTTGGGTTGCACAACGGGTGTATTTAAGTACGCAGGCAGATTGCAAATAAGTAAGGTTAAGTTTTTGCAGGCTAAATAGTAGGCGAATTGCTTGGGCATTACCTTCAAATTGCTGTAGTTCTAAAAGCAGTTCATCACGTAACTGGCTTTGTGCAGCATCGGGCAAAGACTGCTTAAAAACGTCTAGCTTAGGTAGTTTTTCCGCAAACCAACGCGAAATAATTTCTTCACCAAAATGACCAAAAGGTGGGTTGCCTATATCGTGCATTAGGCAGGCCATTTCCACTAGCGTTTCTGTTGCACGCTCTAATGCCAAAACTTCTTGGCCTGCTTGCTTCTGTTTGCGTAATAACTGAAAAACCGTGCGGGTAATAAAGCGTCCTGCTTGCTGAACTTCTAACGAATGGGTTAAGCGACTTCTTACCGCTGCATTACGCTCTAAGGGAAAAACCTGTGTTTTCTGTTGTAAGCGCCTAACCGCTGCAGAATTAATAATGCGGCCACGGTCACTTTCTAGCTTGTTTTCTAAGGCACTAATGTTTAACTGGGGTAACTGCTGGGAAGCAGAATCAAGCTTAGCCTCTCTTAGATAAGGCCGTAACGCACTGTAGCGACTTAGAATTCTTTGCATTATTTTTAGCTTCCTACTTGCTTAGGCCTTAGCTTTTCTAAAACTGCTTGCGTTGCTGGTCTTACTTGTCGCCATAAAAAGAAGGCTTCAGCAGCCTGCTCTACCAGCATTCCTAAACCATCGGCTACTTGTGTCGCACCCTGCTGCTTAGCCCAAAGCATAAAAGGCGTGGGCTGCTGGCTATACATTAGGTCATAGGCGAGTGATTGCTTGCTAAACAAGTGATCTGGCAAGGGAGGAAGATCACCTGCCAAGCTAGATGAAGTGGCATTGATTATTAAATCAAACTGGTTAGCTTCTAATGCTGCCCAGTTACTTGAGCTTAATTGCGTTTCTGGTTGTAAACCATGAAATATTTTGACTAGCTGTTGGGCTTTTTCTGGGGTGCGATTAGCAATTTTTAACTGGGCAATGCCAGCATTCAATAAAGGTTCTATTACCCCACGGGCAGCACCACCTGCTCCAACCAATAAAACCTTTTTACCGGCTAGGCTAAAACCTAGGTTATTGGTTAAATCTCTAACCAAACCAACACCATCGGTATTATCGCCATAAATTTGTTTGTTTTTACCTAGCTGCAAGGTATTTACCGCACCGGCTCGACGTGCACGAGGCGAAAGCGTATCAGCAAAAACTAACGCATCTAACTTAAAGGGAACAGTGACATTTGCACCTAAACCACCCCTAGCAAAAAAGCTTTTAGCACTGGCTTCAAAATCATCTTCTGGTACCAAAATAGCCTTGTAGTCTAATGACTGCTTGGTCTGCTGCGCAAACCAGGTATGAATTTGTGGCGATTTGCTGTGCGCTATGGGGTTACCAAAAACAGCGTACTGATCCAGCATTTTTTATTTTCCTGTTTTTAATAGGCGTTCTACAACCACCTCGGCTAAGGCTAAAGCAGCCGTTAAACCAGGTGACTCAATTCCAAATAAATGCATGACACCTAGGCAAGCATGGTGTGTTTCATCCGCTAAATAAAAGTCGGCAGCGTCACTGGTGGGTGGCGTTATTTTGGGGCGAATACCTGTGTAGTCTGCTGTTAGCTTAGATTTGTCTAGCTTAGGCCAATAATGACTTACCGCTTCTGCAAAGGCATTAAGGCGTGATGGGTCTGCCCGATAATCTAATGCTTCTGCATTGTCTACTGCTAGCCATTCTACATCAGGACCAAAACGCGCTCTGCCTTGTAAATCTAGGGTTAGATGAATACCCAAACCGGCTTTTTCTGGCAGTGGATAAATTAAATGTTTAAAAGGCTGTTTGCCAGTTAAAGAAAAATACTGACCACGCGCAAAATAGGGTTTAGGAATCCAATCAGCAGGAGGGTGAAGTTTATTGGCTAAGGCAGGTGCATGTAGCCCTGCGGCATTAACAATTAAATTAGCGGTTAAAGAATAACCATCAATAGCTAAGGTTTTTTCCGTGGCGGTTAAACAACCACCGGTCACTTGATTAGCCGTTACCAACTGCCCACCCGCGGCTTCTAAATCTGTTAGCAAAGCCTGCATTAAACCGTGGCTGTCAATAATGCCTGTCGCTGGTGAAAATAAAGCAGCTTCGGCTTTTAGCTCTGGCTCTAAGGCTTTTACTTGGTTTTTATCTAACCATTGCAGTGGTTGGCAATTATTATCTAAAGCTTGTTGTTGCAGTTTTTTTAAGCCTGCCAGCTGCTCTATTGAAGTGGCAACAACTAATTTACCGCAGGCTTGATGCGCTATTTGGTGCTGCTTGGCATAGTCGTATAAAAGCTGATTGCCTCGCACACAGGTTTGAGCTTTTAAAGAACCTTGAGGGTAATAAAAACCTGCGTGAATCACTTCAGAATTACGAGCACTGGTTTCTTCTCCAAAACGTGGGTTCTTTTCTAAAACAAAGACCTCACGACCTGCCAAAGCCAAAGCCCTAGCTACCGCAAGGCCAACAACGCCTGCACCTATCACTACTGCATCAAGCTTTTCCACCTAGTCTTTGCTCGCTAGCCAATCTTTAGGCTTCAAAAAGTCGGTATAGAATTTCTCTTCCACCGATCCAGCTTCTGGCTTCCAATCATAACCCCAGCGTACTTGGGGCGGTAAAGACATTAAAATGGATTCAGTTCGACCACCACTTTGCAAACCAAACAAAGTGCCTCTATCCCAAACCAGGTTGAATTCTACATAGCGCCCACGACGATAAGCTTGGAATTCCCTCTCTCGCTCACCATAAGGCATGGCTTTACGACGCTCAACAAGCGGTGCATAGGCCTGCATATAGCTATCGCCCACGGAGCGCATAAAGGCAAAGCTCTGCTCAAAATTAGGTTCGTTTAAATCATCAAAAAACAAGCCCCCTACACCCCGCGCTTCATCACGGTGTTTTAGGTAGAAGTATTCGTCGCACCATTTTTTATATTGTGGGTAAACTTGTGGCCCAAAAGGCTCACAGGCATTTTTTGCTACCTGATGCCACTCAATGACGTCTTCTTCAAAACCATAGTAGGGTGTTAAGTCATAACCGCCACCAAACCACCAAACGGGATCTTCACCGGGTTTTTCAGCTACAAAAAAACGCACATTGGCATGAGAAGTAGGCACATAAGGGTTGCGTGGGTGAATAACCAAAGAAACACCCATGGCTTGAAAACTACGCCCAGCAAGTTCTGGTCTGGCTGCTGTGGCTGAAGGCGGTAATTGATTGCCAAATACATGCGAAAAATTAACACCGCCTTTTTCTATTAGTCCACCTTCTTGCATAACACGGGTACGACCACCGCCACCACCAGCACGTTCCCAACTATCTTCAACAAAGTGATTGCCGTCCAGAGACTCTAGCTGATGACATATAGAGTCCTGTAAATTTAATAAATATTTTTTAACGGCTGCTATATCAACTTGTGACAAAGTATTCTCCTAGATTCAGGCTTTAAGCGCGTAGAACCTCACCTGTTGCCAAGTCGGTTATACGTGTTGGCCGATCTAAACCGCCCAAAGCACCTTTTAAAATCATATCAAGATCACCACCAAAGTTTTGCTCAACTTCTTCATAGCTAAGCAAGGGTGGTTGTCCAGCCGCATTGGCTGAAGTGGAAACTATGGGGCCATCAAAGGCTTCACACAAGGCAACCACCCAAGGGTGATTACTCACTCTAAGTGCTACCCGCGTGTGTTTACCACGAATGAGTTCTGGGCTATAACCATTATCTTTAACCAACCAAGTTTGCGGCCCTGGCCAATTTTCTTCCAACACCTTTTGCTGTGCTGGTGTTATATCTGTAAGCCAAGGTTTAAATTGATCTATATTGGCAGCAATTAAAATTACGCCTTTACTTGGATCTCGCTCTTTTAACAGCAGTAAGCGCTGTAAAGCACGGCTATTAAAAGGATCACAACCTAAGCCCCAAACGGCTTCAGTTGGATAAGCTAACACACCTCCCTGTCTCAGTAGCGCAGCAGCTTCTTGCACTGCTTTATAATCAACCTGCTCTAAAGAACTGTTGAAAGTAACTGAGGTTTCTTTGGGCATTTTTTTACTCAATAAATAAAGAAAACAACATTAGGCGCTTCTGCACCAACCACCCGGTTGCTGCACTATTAGCCCCTCAAGTTCTAGTTCTTGCAAAAGCACTAAACCCTCTTCTGCATTTAATCCTAACTTACCTAGCAACTCATCTACAGATTGGGGTGCATCATGCATTAAACAATAGAGAGGCTGCAAATGTTCTGGTACCTGCGGACTTGCTTCTTCAGCAGTGGAGATGGGTAAAAAAGTTTTTAGTGGCGTACTTAACTCGCTCAGCACTTCCTCTGGGCAGGTTACTAGGGCTGCACCCTGTCGAATAAGTTGGTGACAACCTTCACTTTGTCGCCGCCTGACCGAGCCTGGAATAGCCATCACTTCACGACCTTGTTCCATTGCATGACGAGCGCTCACTAAAGAGCCACTACGCAAAGTAGCTTCAACAACAAGCACACCTAAAGACAAGCCTGTAACAATACGATTTCTAGCTGGAAAATAACGGGGTAAAGGCGGTGTACCTAAGGGATATTCGCTAATTAATGCGCCAGCTTCACTAATATTGGCTGCCATCCTTTGGTGTTCTGGTGGGTAGATAGTATCCAACCCATGAGCCAAAACTGCACAGGTAGAGCCTGAAGCACCTTCTGTAACAGCGCGTAAAGCGCCCTGGTGCGCAAAACTATCCACACCCCTAGCCAAGCCGCTAACAATATTTAAACCCTGCCAAGTTAGCTGATAAGACCAGTTCACTGCATGATGCTCGCCTTCTGGGCTAAGTTTTCTACTGCCTACCACAGCAAGAGAAGGCGCTGCCAGTTGCTCTGGCTGACCTAGAAGAGTCAACAGTAAAGGAGGGTCGGCTATTTCTTGCAGTAAGTTAGGTAACGCAGCTAAAAATATTAGCCAGTGATTGTCTTGTTCAGCCCAAACAAGGTGGGATTTAATAAGGTCAGCAAAAGGAAGTTGCCAAGGGTTATGCAAGGCTAAGCGAGCCAATTGACGCGTTTTATCTTTAAAAGCTGGGCTACTTGCCATTATTTCTAAGAGTTCAACTGCTGTAACCTTGCATAAGTCTGGCGAAGTTGCAGTGGCTAAGTAATGCTTAACCAAGCGCCTTTGGTTGTGTCCGGGAATTAGCCAGAGTGCGAGTTCTTGGGTTAGCTGTTCACTTTCCTTGTGTAATGGCATAGCGCCTCCCCTAACTAACGTATCTCCGCACGACGAAAAATATCACCCGATTGCATTGGCTCTTTAGAATGCATAACCAAAGCAAAGCTAATGTTTTCAAACACTCGATAAACCATAACCGTGCCTTTACGGTTTTCTGCCGCAAAAATCACTTCACCTGTATTGTGATTACGCAAACGACGACCTGGAGCAATAATTTCTAAGAGTGCACCCGGTTTTAACTTATCACCACCCACATTTAACATTACGGCTTGGTAGCGAGAAATTAATTTTTGATCTGACAAACCTTGCAGCAAAGTACCGTGTAAAGGTTGCTGGGGCACACTGGGCTGAAAACCTTCACCAAAAGGGTTGTCTATAAAGGGTAATAACCTATCACCCACTTTTATTTCTTCAAAACTATCCGTAATTTCTAGCTGAGGTAGATCACCTTCTTTATTAACAAGTTGTGCACTACCCAAGGCACGAGCGCGGTAGCCTAAGTATTCTCGTGTTAAAGGATCACGCACCGCTTCTAATTCACGATAAATACCATAGTGAGTCACCCCTTCGGTCAAATCACCTAATACTTCTAACTTGTCGCCCTTAGCTGCAAGGCTGCGATCACCAGTGATATGCACGGTATAAAGCGCATCTTCAAACTCAGGACGATCAATCATTACATCACGGTTTAGAAAGGCACTGACCTGCTCTAAGGGAAGAAAAGGAATGGGTTTTTGCAGGGTTAAAATTCTAAGCCTAGGTTGCAAGCGAATACCTGCTCGCCCTTCTAGCAGCTCAATTACATCACCAGGATAAAGTTCATGGGGGTTATCAACCTGTGGATTAGCCTGCCAAAGCTGGGGCCACATCCAAGGGTCTTCTAAAAACTCTGCTGCTATAGTCCAAAGCGAATCCCCGCGCTGAACTTCATAGCGTTTCGGCGCATCAGCCTTTAAACTAACCGTCTGCGCAACAGCTGCTGTAGAAAATAAGGCAGCTATAAATAAAGCTATAAAACGAGTACGAAGAAATACAAGCAACATAATTATATCCGTATAGAAACCAAAACTCTTAGGTAGCAAAGGTGTCTAAGCCTTGCTTACTTACTTTAAGTTACACTTTGCCTTAAAGCTAGAAAGGCAGCAAGTATAAAATAGATAGAGATGAGACATGAGCCTGTTAACCATTCTTGAATACCCAGATCCACGCTTACGCACTAAGGCTACGCCTTTAGTAGCAGCTGATTTCACAGCTGCTTTACAGCAACAAATAGATGACATGTTTGAAACCATGTACGAAGCGCCCGGTATAGGCTTAGCGGCGACTCAAGTAGACTTTCATAAACAACTTATAGTGATTGATGTTTCTGAAGAAAAAAACCAGCCTTGGGTACTCATTAACCCAGAGCTTACTCCCTTAGAACCCACTTGCGAACTCATGCAAGAAGGCTGCCTTTCAGTGCCTGAATACACTGCAGACATTGAGCGTTATTTACGCATAAAAGTAACCTCACTAGACAGACATGGCAACCCACAAGAATTTGAGTGCGAGGGTTTGCTTGCCCATTGTGTGCAACACGAATGCGACCATTTAAAAGGCATCGTCTTTGTCGATTACCTTTCGCGCCTTAAACAAGAACGCTTGCGTAAGAAATACCTAAAACTTCAAAAGGCTTAAGTTGAATGCGGATTATTTTTGCTGGAACACCTGAATTTGCAGCCACCAATTTACAAGCCATGCTGAATGCTGGGCATGACATTATTGCTGTTTATACCCAACCAGATCGCCCTGCAGGCAGAGGCCGAAAACTTAAACCCGGCCCAGTTAAAGCCTTAGCACTTGAACACAACATTCCAGTCATTCAGCCTTTAACGCTTAAAGACCCAGCTGCCCAACAAGAATTAAACGCACTTAAAGCCGATTTAATGATCGTGGTGGCTTACGGATTATTGCTACCACAAGTCGTTTTAGCTATGCCACGTTTAGGCTGCATTAATGTTCACGCCTCCCTTTTACCTCGCTGGCGTGGTGCTGCTCCTATTCAACGTGCATTGTTAGCCGGTGATGCCGCAACCGGCGTTACCCTAATGCAAATGGATGCTGGCCTAGATACTGGTGCTATGCTGCTTAAAACCCATTGCCCAATTACCAATAGCGACACCAGCGCCAGCCTGCACGACAAACTGGCCGAACAAGGTGGCGCAGCGTTATTAGAATTATTGCCCTTGCTTGCCAAAGGCGAAATAACCGCCGAAACACAAAATGAAGCCGAAGCCACCTATGCCGCCAAACTAACTAAAGAAGAAGCCCAGTTAAACTGGCAGTTATCTGCGTTTGAATTAGACCGCGCCGTGCGTGGTTATAACCCAAGACCCGTCGCTTGGTTTAAAGACGGCGAAGAGGTTATACGTGTTTGGCAAGCAGAAGCGGTTACAGAAGCAGAACTGCAAGAACAAACCAGCACTGCAACCCCTGGCACCCTTGTTGAAGTAACCAAAGATGCATTAATTATTGCTTGTGGCCAAGGCTATTTAAAAATCACCCGCTTACAACTGGCAGGCCGCCCACAAATGCAGGTCAGTGATTTACTCAACGGCAACCCCGACCGCTTCACCGCTAATAAACAGGTATTTCAATGAACGAAGGTGTCGCCGCACGTTTAAAAGCAGTGCAGGCTTTATTGCCAGTAGTGCAACAAAAAACCTCGCTAACCAGCAGCCTACCCAAAGCCCAACAAAAGCTAAGCAGTGAAGAAGCATCGCTAACCCAAGCCCTAGCCTTTGGTGTGTGCCGCTTTTACCCACGGCTTAATTTTTGGGCAGAACAACTGTTACAACGCCCTTTTAAAAGCCAAGATTTAGACGTACACCTTTTATTACTAATTGGTTTATATCAATTACAAGAAGAAAGGGTCGCCGACTATGCCGCCATAGACACCTGCGTAGAAGCCAGCAAACACCTAAAAAAACCTTGGGCAAGCAACCTAATTAATGCCTGCCTAAGGCGTTTTCAGCGTGAAAAAGTAGAGCTAACTGCCCTAGCCGAAGGTAAAGAACTAGCCGCCACAGCTCACCCACCTTGGTTATTAAAGAAAATTAAAAAAGCTTACCGCCAAGACTGGCAAGCCATTTGTGCCGCTAACAATTTGCAACCGCCCATGACACTAAGGGTAAACCAGCGCAAAATTAGCCGTGCTGCCTACCTTCAACAGCTAGAAGAACAAGGCGTTGAAGCCAGCATTACACCCTTTAGCCCTTGGGGCATTACCCTTGCCCAGCCAACGCACCCAGCTAACTTGCCCAACTTTGCGGAAGGCTTTTTCAGTGTACAAGATGAAGCCGCCCAGCTAGTACCTTTAGTGATTGACCTTAAAAATGGTCATAAGGTGTTAGATGCCTGCTGCGCCCCTGGCGGCAAAACTGCCCACCTAGCAGAAACAGCCGACATCAACCTAGTGGCTTTAGATATAGATGCCCAACGCCTTAACCGTGTTCACGAAAACCTAGAACGCCTGCAAGTTAAAGCCGAAGTAAAATGTGCTGATGCTGGTGATACAGCCAACTGGTGGGATGGCGAACTTTTTGACCGAATTTTATTAGATGCGCCCTGTTCCGCTACTGGCGTTATAAGACGTCACCCAGACATTAAATTATTAAGACGCGAAACAGATATACCCAAACTGGCTAAGTTGCAGTTAGAACTTTTAAACAAGCTATGGCCGCTACTCAAAGCAGGCGGCAAACTACTTTATGCCACTTGTTCGATACTACCAGAAGAAAACCAACACCCCCTAGCCAGCTTTTTGCACCAAACACCCGATGCTAAAGAAGTGGTTATTCAAGCAGACTGGGGAACAAAGCAACGCTTAGGTAGGCAGCTTTTTCCACAAGCAGAAGGGCAGGATGGGTTCTTTTATTGTTTGCTAGAAAAAAGCTAGCCGTGCTAAAATGTAAATACAAACGTCATTACAGCAGGTGGGTTATTATGGCTAGTATAAATATTAGAATTGATGGAGAGTTAAAAGACCGTGCTTATGCAGCACTAGAAACGCTGGGTGTAACACCTTCTGAGGTGATTCGACAAACACTTGAGTACGTTGCTAGCAGCGGCAAGCTTCCTTTTCAAAATGAAATATTAACGAATGATGAAGCTGATTTAATAGCAATTGTTCGTCAACGTTTAAGTAACCCATTATCCCCCATAGAAGTCAGCATAGATGACTTATAAGCTACAATTTGATCCACGCGCTTTAAAAGAGTGGAACAAGCTTGGGCATACTATAAAAGAAGCTTTGCGCAAGAAATTAAAAGAAGTACTTAAATCCCCACATGTAGAAAAAAGCAAACTTACAGGCTTACCTGCTTGCTACAAAATCAAGCTTAAAGCTGATGGGTATAGACTCGTTTATCAAGTACAAGATAAAGCTCTGGTTGTGTTAGTTATAGCTATAGGGAAACGAGAGAAAGATGTTGCCTACAAAAATGCACACAATAGAGTTGAATAAAAACTGCTTGCTAGAAAAAACGGAATCATGATTTTAGACAACAAACTCAATATCACCCATCAAGTCGAGCTGGCAAAAGCTGAAGAGAAAATCAGCAAGCAAAAAGCCAGGCAACTTTTTGATACAGGCAATATTGAGCAAGCTGAAACCGGCACCTTTGCCGGTTTATCTTATATTCATGCTTATTTATTTGGTGAAATTTACGAATTTGCAGGCAAACTACGTGAACTGAATATTGCCAAAGGTAACTTTCGTTTTACACCGGTTATTTACCTTGCACAAGCCCTAAAACAAATCGACAAAATGCCGCAAAGCAGTTTTGAACAAATTATTGAAAAGTACGTTGAAATAAATGTTGCCCATCCCTTTCGTGAAGGCAACGGTCGTACGACCCGCATCTGGTTAGACCTTATCTTAAAAAAAGAACTGCAACAGGTTATTGACTGGAACTTGGTTAATAAAGAAACCTACCTTAATGCTATGCAACGCAGCCCAGTCGATGATGCCGATATTAAAAAGCTACTCAAAAATGCCTTAACCAACCAAATTAATGACCGCGAACTTTTCATGAAAGGGATAGACGTTAGCTACTTCTACGAAGGCTATAGTGAATTTAAGACCAGTGAACTCTAGCCATAGCTAACACTAACAATGTTTCTATTAAATCACTAATGAGCCAGCTCATTCGACAAAATAGCAACTACTACTGACACAAGAAAAAGGGTGCTATGTTTTTTTATTGATTAATAGAAAAGCGGGGGAGAGGTATTCATTCATTGAAAGTATACTACTAGAAACTTTAAGATTTTTTCTGCTCAAAATACAAGCGTTCAGTAACCTGCCACAAATCAGACGGTCTACACTTTAATGCTTGTGATAACTTCCAAACAGAATCTATAGAAGCCTTAGCCGTCCCCCGCTCGATGCCCGAGACAAAAGAACGTGCCATACCAGCCTCAAAAGCAAGTGCCTCTTGATTCATACCCAGCTCTACACGTTTTAACTTCACTGAAAGCCCGAAAGCAAAGGCAGCATGGCTCTTCGCATTTAAGGGTGTAGATAAAATCTGACTAACTAGAAAAGGAGTCGGGTTTCTTAGAGAATGTAAGTTCCTACACAAACAAAAACTAAGTCCCCCGACATGAACAATCTTACCTTTTCTAGCCCTAACCTTTCCAGCTTTTGCCAACTAAATAAACTTGGCCTTGTTGCTACTGGCCAGCATATTACTGAAAGCCATGCTGTTCTTGAGTGTCGCTTCACTAAATTGCCAGAGCCTTGCCCTAAATGCTTAACTTATGGCGTTTCTCGAGGTACTGTCGATAGGTGTCTTGCCCACGTGCCTTATGGTCAGCGAACGACCACATTACTGCTGCGTATTCGTCGTTTTAGTTGTGCTTGCGGTTGTTTCTGGCATGAAGATACAAGCAGTGCTGCACCGCCACGCTCAAAGCTTTCCTATGGGGCGATACGCTGGGCATTGGCTGCTATCGTGATTGATCATCTATCGGTATCACGTGTTGCTGCTCATCTTGGTGTAGCGTGGCACACTGCTAATAATGCCATTATCAACGAAGGTCAGCGCCTATTATTTAATGATCCAGCACGTTTTGACGGTGTGACTGTGCTGGGTGTTGATGAGCATGTTTGGCGGCATACACGCTACGGCGATAAGTACGTTACTGCCATCATAGACCTCACGCCCGTGCGTAATAAAACTGGGCCAGCACGTTTACTTGATGTATTAGAAGGACGTTCTAAGCAAGCCTTTAAGCAATGGTTGCAGAACCGCCCTCAGCCCTGGCGTGACAAAATAGAAAGCATTGCCATGGATGGCTTCTCAGGGTTTGAATCGGCTGCTGAAGAAGTTATCCCCAAAGCCAAAACTGTGCTCGATCCCTTCCATGTCGTACGCTGGGCAAGCAGTATGCTAGATGACTGCCGCAGGTGTGCTCAACAGGAAATACTAGGCAATCGAAGGCGTAAAAGTGACCTGCTTTATAAAAATTGTAGAGTGTTACTTACTCGCACTAGTTACCTGTATGAAGCAAATAAAGCGCAGCTTGATCGGTTTTTTTTAGATGAACGCTACCTTGAAGTAGATTGTAGTTGGAGTATGTATCAGCAAGCGGTTACAGCCTACAACGAGCCAGACCGTAGACGTGGCAAAAAGCTTATGCAAAAGCTCATAAAAATAATCACAGCACCCGACTTGCTGATAGAGCTGATTGAAATTAAACGCTTAGGTATGACGTTAAAAAAACACGTTCAGAGCATCCTTGCCTACTTCGACCGCCCAGCCACTAGCAATGGGCCAACTGAAGCGATTAACGGCAGGCTTGAGCACTTACGAGGCATAGCACTTGGATTTAGAAATTTAGCCAATTACATAGCAAGGTGCTTATTAGAATCAGGTAGGTTTAAAAAGCAGCTACACCCTTAAATGCGAAGAGCCTGTTTGGGTCTTGTTTTCATATACTCACCTAATTGCTCATTGGTGCATGATAGCACCTCTAATTAGGTGGCCAGATTAACTATGCCACTACTCCACGCCCGTAGGGGTGCTTTCTTTCCCATGGGAAAGGTTTATAACAGCATGTGTCTATTGCATGCTTGTGGAGATGATTGTTAAAATGGTTTTTGAGTTGAAGCAATTGGCGGGTGATACCGTAAAATAGGATTAGAGATAAATTAATAGCCCTACTTTTTAAGACAGGGCTTGGTGCTTTTTTTAGTGTATATAGATCTAAGTAAATCTATTTAATTGATCGAATTGCTGCCTCTGATAAATATAAAGTTTTCCGATTGCATCTCTGATATGTCATTTAAATTAATAAGGAAGTTTGATTTTTCTGTTCCACAATCATCAACTTTATATCTACCAAATAAAACATTACCATCAGGCTATATACTTGCTGAGGTTTATAAATTACAAAGCTTGATATTAGCCGTACAGGTAGCTTAATCGTAGTACTTAATCTTCCTAGCAAATATTTCACTCTGCTTTTTGTATGATATTCCTGCTGATATATGCTCCTCTGTCGCTTTGAAAGAAGTCCAGTTACCGTAACTATCAAAAGTTGTGTCACTCCTAGTGACTATTATGTAGGTGTCTTTTTCGTTATCATTGTTATGTTTTGTATATGCGTAAAGTACATCATTATCATCGAAGTAGTAGGCTATAAATGAGTCATGATGGGTACTAACAATATGTTTATCAAATAGTAAGGCGCTTTTGTAACCGAATTCCTGCTTTTCATATCCACGACCATCACTTGTTTTCATTAATGAAGGTTTTAAATTTCGATTTCTTGTAGAAACGTTGAACTCATTTAATTTTGGATGGTAAGAGTAACGTTCACTAATTAGAAGGCTGCTATTGCTTTTTATATAGTCATAGGTTGTGATTTTTCTAATATTTAAATCATCAAACTTACTGACTGCACATAATTCATAGGGAATACCTAAGCTATCTGCCTCTACTGTTCTAGACAAGAAGGGTCCGTTGATAACGTCCTTGAAGTCATTTTTACGTACTTTGCAGAAATTATTGCTATATCTTTTTACGTAAATTTCGGGATAGCCGTGATTGTTTAGTTGAACCACCGCCTCGACAGTAATAATCTTGTTATTAGAATCTTTGTGGCTTGCTTTGATCATTGTCACGTTACCTGCACGATCAAAATTAATATACTCTGGTTTAAGCGTATCACCATTTCGATCATAACTTATCCATGAGATCTTATTGTCTCGCGTTGTTAGCTCTAGAGACTTTACTGGGCCAAGAGCATCATAATCTTCTTTTCGTAGCGAAGTCAGTCCAAATTGAAACGAATTGAACCCGCCTAGACTTGGCACACCACGCATGTCAGATAAATTAATATTAAGTGCCATTGCAGATAATGGCGCCATAATTAAAATAAAGGCCATGTAAAGTTGTTTCATGTTATCTTCCTCTATAGTTATGTAGTATAAAAACTCAAGCAACATATGTTAAGGTAAGGTTTTTATGTTATAATAAAAAACATCAGACTACCAAGTAAGTTAAAGATTCTTCTTTAACTTGATTTAAATTTATGCGGTTAATTTTAATAGTTAGGTGATTTAGGGGGAATGTAGCTGCACATTGCCTAACTGCTAACATCACTACTGCTAATAAATTAACATCTGTTGTTACTGTTTAGACGGCTAAGACTTAGCTTCATTCGTCTATACTTTTATAAATCCTAGATTCAACCACCAAGTGCAACTCATTAAACTAGGATTGGATGGCAAGCTGCTGTAGCATCTTATGCTTTTCAATCGACCAAGAATGAGAAGCAAACATGAGACACTACACACAGCTCACCAGAGAGCAACGATACCAAATATCTGCCCTGCTTGATAACAATTTAACCCAAACTGAGATCGCTAAAACGCTTGGTGTTCACAAATCAACCATTAGTCGTGAGCTTAAACGTAATACAGGCAAACGTGGTTAATGACTGGAATCCAGAGCAAATCAGTAAAAGGCTAGCCAAGCTAGGTATTTTAAAGGTCAGCCATGAGCGAATTTATCAGCATATATTCGCAGATAAATTACAAGGTGGATCCCTTTATAAGCATCTCCGTTGTCAGAAAAAATACAAACGTCGCTTTGGTGGACACCTTTTGCTTCTGTTGGTTTAGTGCATACTCTAACGGCAGATAATGGTAAAGAGTTTGCTGAGCATCAAGCCATTGCAAAAGCACTGAATTATGACTTTTACTTTGCAGACCCTTATGCTTCTTGGCAACGTGGATTGAATGAAAATACAAATGGCTTAATACGTCAATACTGCCCTAAAGGTTCATGCTTTAAGCACTTAGATGATGAGCATTTTGAATTCATTATGCATCGTTTAAATAACCGACCTAGGAAAACACTTGGAATGAAAACACCAAATGAAGTATTGTTTGAAGAATT
This sequence comes from Marinospirillum minutulum DSM 6287, assembly GCF_000422325.1. GTDB lineage: Bacteria > Pseudomonadota > Gammaproteobacteria > Pseudomonadales > Halomonadaceae > Marinospirillum > Marinospirillum minutulum. The sequence continues at coordinate 12,863 of NZ_KE383818.1, read as the reverse complement.
ACAGGCTGTTGCACTAGCAAGTTGAATCCAAGAAATTTAAATTCAATAAATACCGGGTGCTACGCCCACCTGCAGAAGATTTTATCAAACAGCCTAAGCTTACTAAGCTGCTTAAGTGGCGGGTTGCAGTGGGTTTACTTACCTTAGCAACCTTGTGGTATTGGCTGGTGTTAATACCTTGTTCAAAATCACCATCTAACATTCTGTTAAGCACTTTTACCTGTTCGGCTAATAGCTGGGTTTGGTCAACATTCTGCCAAAAATGGGCTTTAAATAAGGTGCTCTCTAGCTCTGTTATTACCCCTGAAAAAGCATCATTTAAAGTTTCTAAAAACCAAACGAGCCAAGAAGTAATATTCATATCGCCCTTCTGGCTTTGTTCTAACACCGAATAATAACTCGATCGCTTAGCTAAAATACTTACCGACATAGCATAAAAGCGAATCGACTGCTGCTCTGCTTGGGCTAGGGCTAAGTCGGTTAATAAACGGGTAATACGCCCATTGCCATCTTCTAAAGGGTGCAGGGTAATAAACCAAAAATGCGTTATAGCCGCTCTTAGCAAAGGGTCTAGGTTAGTATCGGTAAGGGAGGAGTTAAACCAAGTTATAAAATCCTGCAGCTCTGTTTCTAAAACGTCTCTACTAGGTGCAGTAAAATGTACTTTAGGTTTATCTAACCGCCCAGATACCACTTGCATAGGCGCATTGCCCCTTAGTTGACCGCCAACTACTGGGTTCAACAAGCTGCTATCTTCTGCAAATAAACAGCGATGCCAATATAAAATACGGTTTAAAGTAAGCGGTTCAGTTAGGTTATCTACCGCATCAAGCATAATTTCTGCTAAACCATCGGTTTGCTTAGTGGTAGGAAAAGGCCGAGCTTCGCTAATGCCTAATTTGTTGGCTAAAGAGGAACGCACAGAAAAGGCGTTAAGCTGCTCACCTTCGATAGCGCTTGAATGCACTAGGTTAGCAAGTAATGTATTTAACCTGCTTTGCTTTTCACTTGGCGACTGACTAGTAGCTTTACCCAACAACACACCTTGGTTTAGGCGTGTTTGCCTTAATAAAGGTTCGATAATACTGTTATCCCAAGTAAAACTGGGCCAATTTGCTTGCTGCCAGATCCACATACTAAGCCTCGTGATGCGATTAACGGCTTTAATCTAATCACATACTGATCCGAATAGGCAAGTTAACTAGCTTTTGTAAACATCTTTCCCGGGTGTATTTTTAAAGCGTTTATACGCCCATTGGTATTGCTCAGGCGCATAGGCAATAATTTGTTCTACGCTGGCATTCACACCGGCTACTGCTGTTTCTTCATCTTCTGAATAAACTTTTTCATCGGCTGGAATTAAAATCAGTTCAAAACCTTTGCCTTTGGGTAAGCGTTTAGCTAAAGCAGTAAAAACTTTGGCGCCGGTTTTTTGTACCAGCTTAGGTAGCAGTGTTGCAGTTAAAGCAGCTTGTCCATAAAAAGGGACTAGTTTGCCACCCTGCCCTTTTTCGGGTACTTGGTCGGGCAAAATCCCTATCATTTCACCGCGCTTTAATGCTTTTAATAAACCTGCAACGCCTTTTAAATCGGCTGGCACTAGGTTGCCACCCATACGACAGCGACCTTCACGTATAGTGGAATCTAGTTCGGCAAGTTTAGGTGGCGAATACATAAAGGTGAAAGGTAACTTGTGCGATATAAACTGAGCGATTAATTCCCACTGGCCTATATGCGGGCCTAACAAAATAACCGGCTGTTTATTTCTATTGGCTTCTTCTACAGCTTCCAAGCCTTGAAAAGAAACAAAATCGGCCAGTACTTTATCTTTAGGTGCCATCCACATACGCCCCATTTCTAACATAGTGCGGGTAATTTCTATAATGGACTGTTTACCCAAAGCATCGCGTTCAGCTTTTGGCATTTCAGGAAAACACAGGGCTAAATTCACCTTAGCAATGTTTCTTTCACGCTTAACAAAACGCCACACTAGGCTGCCGATAGGTACAGCTATGGCTTGCACCCAAGCTAAGGGTAAAAGTGATAATAGCCACCAACCTTTACTTATAACACCCGCTTTCAAACGGTTAGATAGTTTGCTTTTCTTCACAGGGTCTTCACTTCTACCACTTAAACAAAATCCAACTAGGAATTAATAAACGGCCGCGTTCTTGACGTTTATCTAACTGCCCATCGCCTTCAGAATCTACCAAATAATAGGGCTCACCCACCTTAGGAATAACTTTAATGGCATAAAGCAAACCATTTACTCGGTATTCTTCAATGGTTCGATCTGCTTCTTGTCGAATCGTGATTTCCGGCTCTGGCGTATTTGCCATAGCAGAACCTGCTAGCAGCAAAGCAAACATCATTGCTGGCAAACTAAACAAGCGTATTTTTTTCATAAGAATTCCTTCAAGGATGCGTTTTCTAGCAGAGTTCAGTATGCTTTCTATAACTTCTAATTCTTATATTCTAACGCAAACTAACCTTTTACCCTACATTTGGAACCACCTTATGCAACCAGCTTCTGCTCAACTACCACTTATTCTAGTAGATGGCTCTTCTTACCTTTACCGTGCTTTTCATGCCCTGCCACCTTTAATTACCTCTAAAGGCCAGCCGACGGGTGCAGTCAAAGGTGTTTTAAATATGCTTAGAAGCCTTATTAAAACCTACCCCAACAGCCCGATTGCGGTGGTTTTTGATGCCAAAGGCCCTACTTTTAGAGACGAGCTTTTTGCTGAATATAAGGCGCAGCGCCCACCCATGCCCGATGATTTACGCAGCCAAATAGAGCCTTTACATGCCAGCGTTAAAGCCTTGGGCTTACCTTTGTTATGCATTGAAGGCGTAGAAGCCGATGATGTAATTGGCACGCTAGCAAGGCAAGCTGCCGATCAAGGCCAAGCCGTTATAATTTCCACCGGCGATAAAGATATGGCGCAGTTGGTTTGCCCTAACGTTTCTTTAGTCAACACCATGACCAACACCTTTATGGATGAAGCTGGCGTAAAAGAAAAATATGGCATTGGCCCTGAACTGATTATTGATTTTCTAGCCTTAATGGGCGACAAGTCAGACAATATTCCTGGCGTTCCTGGTATTGGTGAAAAAACAGCCCTCGCCCTTTTGCAAGGCATAGGCAGTATGGATGCACTTTATGCCAACCTAGATAAAATTGCTGACCTTAGTTTTCGTGGCGCAAAAACAACCGCTAAAAAACTTGAAGAAAACCGTGAACAGGCCTACCTGTCTTATCAACTTGCCACCATTAAGCTGGATTGTGACCTTCCCCTAGAATGGAACGAGCTTCATTTAAATAAGCCTGATACCGAAGCATTAAAAACCCTTTATACCGAACTTGAATTTAAAAGCTGGTTAAACGATTTACTTAAAACTAATGATGAGCAGCCAACTTCAGCTAGCAGCCAAGCCACTGCCTTACCTGAAGCTGTTGCAGCTAACTATGAAATTATTTTCAAGCAAGAAGATTTAGATAAGTGGGTTAACAAGCTACAAGCTTCAGGGTGCTTTGCCCTTGATACTGAAACCACCAGCCTTAACTATATGCAAGCCGAACTAGTTGGGGTTTCTTTTGCAGTAACCGCAGGCGAAGCAGCTTATGTGCCTTTAGCGCATAACTACCCAGGTATGCCAGAGCAGCTAGATAGAGATGCAGTGCTAGCCCTGTTAAAACCGCTTTTAGAAGACCCCCAGCTAGGCAAAATTGGTCAAAATCTAAAATATGATATGAGTGTGCTAGCCAACTACGGCATTCATTTGCAGGGTATTACAGCCGACACCATGCTGGAGTCTTATGTGCTTAATTCCACCGCCACTCGTCATGATATGGATTCCCTAGCACTTAAATACTTAGGCCGTAGCACGGTCAGTTTTGAAGAGCTGGCAGGCAAGGGTGCTAAGCAATTAACTTTTGATCAACTTGAGATTGAAGCCGCAGGTTTTTATGCCGCTGAAGATGCTGACATTACTTTGCAACTGCACCAAGCCCTTAGCCCGCAAGTAAAAAACACTGGGCGTTTGCAGGCCTTAATTGATGAGTTAGAAGTACCCTTAATTAGCCTTTTATCTAAAATTGAACGTCAGGGTGTAAAAATAGATGTACCTCACCTGCAACTGCATTCACAAGAAATGGCACGGCGCATTCTAGAAATAGAAGAAGAAGCCCACGCACTGGCTGGCCGTCCGTTTAATTTAAATTCGCCTAAGCAATTGGCTGAAATACTTTACGTTGAACAGCAATTACCGGTTCATAAAAAAACACCCAAGGGCGCACCTTCAACAGCCGAAGGTGTTCTAGAAAAGTTAGCCTTAGACTTTCCGCTGCCTAAGTTAATTATGGAGCACCGTGGTTTAGCTAAGTTACGTAATACCTATACCGACAAGCTGCCGCTACTAATTGAGTCTAGCACTGGCCGAGTTCATACCAGCTACCACCAAGCGGTGACAGCAACAGGGCGTTTGTCTAGTTCCGACCCTAACCTGCAAAATATCCCCATACGTAACGAAGAAGGGCGACGTATTCGCCAAGCCTTTATTGCTGAACCCGGTTATTTGCTGGTGGCTGCTGACTACTCGCAAATTGAACTACGCATTATGGCGCACTTATCGGGCGATGAAGGTTTATTAAAAGCCTTTGCCGAGGGTAAAGACATTCACCGTGCTACAGCAGCTGAAGTTTTTGGCGCTCCCTTAGATGAAGTCACTCATGATCAACGCCGCAATGCTAAGGCCATTAACTTTGGTTTAATTTATGGCATGAGTGCTTATGGTCTAGCCAACCAGCTAGGTATAGATGCTGGGCAGGCTAAGCTGTATATAGAAAAATATTTTGAGCGTTACCCAGGTGTACGCCGCTATATGGAAGACACACGCCTACTTGCTGCAGAGCAGGGTTATGTAGAAACCTTAGCTGGTCGTCGTTTGTATTTACCAGAAATTCATTCACGCAATTTTAATCAACGCCAAGCAGCAGAGCGCACCGCCATTAACGCGCCTATGCAGGGCACAGCAGCCGATATTATGAAAGCGGCTATGTTAGCTGTTGACCAGTGGCTAGTTGAATCTAAGCTAGATGCACGCATTATTATGCAAGTACACGATGAGTTGGTTTTTGAAGTGAAAGAAGATCAGGTAGAAGCATTAATTACTGGCATAACACCCTGTATGGAAAATGCTGCCAAGCTGGATGTACCCTTATTAGTTGAAGCCGCTAGCGGTAAAAACTGGGACGAAGCGCATTAACCTTAAACCTATTTAAGTACAAAAAAAGGGTAGCCATTGAAGCTACCCTTTTTATTACTGTTTTACTTACTGCTTAGTTGTTAGTTTATGCGTCAGCTTCTAGCACAGTAAAATCAACCAGTGGCGAAATGTCTGCTTCGTAGTCTACGTCGTCACGCTCAAAACCAAATAGCTTTAAGAACTCGCGCTTGTAGTTAGCGTAATCAGTAATTTCAAACAGGTTGTCGTCGTTCACTTCACCCCAAAGCTTAGTACAGGCTTCTTGTACATCGTCACGTAATTCCCAATCGTCCATACGCAGGCGACCGACCTCGTCTAGCTCTGTAGGCTGGCCATCATCACGGTATAATTGGCTACGGAATAAGCGGTTAAGCTGTTCTATGGTGCCTTCGTGCAAGTTTTTGTCTTTCATCACCTTGTAGACCAAAGCAATGTATAAAGGCATTACCGGAATGGCGGCAGAGGCTTGAGTAACCACTGACTTAAGCACAGCAACATTAGCTGTACCGGAATACTTTTCGGCTAGCATTTTGTTTAGCTCAGCAGCAGCGCGGTCTAAGTCTTCTTTAGCCTTGCCCAAAGCACCGTGCCAATAAATTGGCCAAGTAATTTCAGTACCTATGTAACTAAAAGCGGCTGTTTTAACGCCTTTAGCCAAAACGCCTGCTTCGTCTAAAGCCTGCATCCACAATTCCCAATCCTGACCACCCATTACTTCAATGGTGTCGGCAATTTCTTGTTCGGTAGCGGGTTCAATTTCAGCTTCAATAATAACGTCTTTATTGGTGTCTATAGCGCTTGAACGGTAAGTTTCACCAATTGGCTTGAGTACCGAACGCTTTACTTCGCCGGTAGTTGGTAGTTTACGCACTGGTGAAGCTAACGAATAAATAACTAAATCGACTTCACCTAAATCAGCCTTAATGGTTTCAATCGTTTTAGCACGCACTTCATCAGAAAAAGCATCGCCATTAATGGATTTAGCATAAAGGCCAGCCTCTTTAGCTTGTTCTTCAAAAGCCCAAGAGTTATACCAACCGGCAGTGCCTGGCTTGCGCTCTGTGGCTGGCTTTTCAAAGAAAACGCCTAAAGTAGCTGCTTGGTAACCAAAGGCGGCGGTAATGCGTGCTGCCAAGCCGTAACCACTGGAAGAACCAATGACAAGCACTTTTTTAGGGCCTTCACTTTTAACACCCTGCTGTTTGGTGACAGCAATTTGGTCGGCAACGTTATTAAAACAACCTTTAGGATGGGTTGTTGTACAAATAAAACCACGGTACTTGGGCTTGATAATCATGCATAGGCCTCAATTTATATTTTAATCTTCTAAGATTTGGATAGATGAGCAAAGCGTATTATAAACACCTTAGCTATAAACACCTAGCCAACTAGCTTAGCTCTAAGGGTACAATGGGCACTTAACTGCCCACACTTTTTGGCTAGCTTACTGAAACCCAAGGGTATATAACAGACCTATCAATTTTAAAAGTGTAACCGTGTCAATACTTAAGCAAGGATTCAACATGCTAGAACGTCGTTTTTGGTTAGTGTTTCTCTTCACTACCTTCTTGGCATTTCCCTTACAGGCCAAATCTTTTCCCGATAATTTTATTAAATTAGAACCCGGTACTAGTTATGAAGGACAGCTTAACCCCAAAGAAGTGATGCGCTTTTATTTTGTGCTAGAGCGTGGCATGGATGTAGTGCTTGAAAGCCATACCACCTTAAAAAGAAGCAATAATGTTTACCCAGGGGCGGTGCTTTTTCATGCCGATGGTAGTGTGATAAAAAGGGATTGGAATGGTGGGCAGGGGCGTAATTTTCGTATTAGCGAGAGCTTAGCCGCTGGCACTTATGTATTAAGAGTAGAAGATGGTCGTGGCTGCGGTTCACTGCATGGCTGCCCTGAAATCATTAAAGATTTCACCTTAACTTTTGAAGTTCAAGAAACCTCGCCCTTCTAGCGGTGAGCAAACCTTCACCAGCTTACACTAAGTCATGTAGAATAGACCAGTAATTCTAAAGTCAGCAAAACCTAAAATTTAGGGAGTTAATTTATGGGACGCTTTTTAAAGTGGCTAGTAGGTGGTTTATTCAGCCTAGTTTTTCTAGTCGGCTTGCTTATTTTTTTACTGGTCACTTTTGTTGATCTCAATAGTTTAAAACCACGCCTAGAGACACTAGCAAAAGAGCAGGCAAAAATTGACCTAAATATTGCAGGTGACCTTAGCTGGAGTTTCTTTCCCTACCTAGGTATAGAGTTAGGTGAAATTCAAGTTCGCCCGCTAGCCACCCCTAACGCTCGCCCTCTTGCTTCTATACAAGAAGCAGCTGTAGGTATTGCAGTTATTCCTTTATTAAAAGGCGAGGTAAAAATAGATCGCCTTCATCTAATTCAACCTAAGGTTTATTTACATAGAAACACAGCAGGTATCGCCAATTGGGAGCTAGTTCAAGAAGGATTAGTAAAAAATCCTAGCGAAGCTGAAGTTACAACCAACAGTACACCAGCAGAAAGCATTCAACCTGAACAGGCTACACCTGCTACCACCTCACCATTAGAGCTAAACCTTGCCATTGCCGATATTTGGTTAGATAGGGCAGAAGTTCAAATACAAGATGAAATTGACCAGCTTGATGTGCAATTAACCGATGTATCAATTCGCGCTAAAAACGTTAGCCTGACACAAGCTTTCCCTCTTGAGTTGGCCGCCAAGCTAAGCCTTGCAAAACCAAAAACAAATTTAGATTTAAACCTTAGCAGCCACATTAAACTCGATTTAAATGCCCAGCACTATGGTTTAGATCAGCTAAAAATAAAGCTTATTGCAGCTTATCCTGAAGTACTTAAAACACCTGCCACTCTTACCCTAGAAGGCAAGGTAGATGCACAAATGGCCAGTGGCGAAGTAAAGCTACCCTTAACACTAGCTTTAAGCGCCCCAGACTGGGTAGATGCTAGCTTGCCTAAAATTGCCGCGACTCGGCTTGCACTAGATGCCAATTTAGATTTAAACAAGCAGCTTTATTTACTGAATAAACTACAACTAAACACCAGCCTAGCTTTAGATAAAAAGCAAAAAATGCTGCCATTAAGCCTACAGGTAACGGGTGAAGCTGATTTAGAAAAACAGCTAGCAACCCTTAACCAACAGCTTAGCCTTAATGAGTTTCAACAAACTCTCAACATTAAGGCCAGTGAACTGCTCGAAGCGCTTAAATTTTCTGGTGTATTAAATATTGAAGTTTCTCAGCTAAGAAAACTTCTCACTGACTTAGGCATAGAGCTACCTACAATGGCTGACACCACAACTTTAGGTCAGCTAATTACCAATCTTGGGTTTGAGGGCAATCTAAACAAGTTGGCCGTTAACCAGATGCAGCTTCAACTGGATGAAACTGAACTTAAAGGCCAGGCCGAGGTTAACTTACAAACCTTAGCTGTTTTTTTACGCCTTACAGGTAATGCGTTAGATGCTGGTCGTTATTTGCCACCGCCCTTAACAGAAAAAGAAACGGCAGCTACAAAAGCACAAGCTGCTACTCAGGGTTCTACTAACCAAAGCACCGCAACCAATGCACAACAGCAAGCAGCTAATGATGAAGAGCTGCTACCCGTTGAGCTACTCAAGGAACTCAATCTAGATATTGGCTTTAACTTAGCTAAGCTAAAAATTAGTGGACTCAATCTTGAAAAAATAAATCTCGGTTTAACTGCTAAAGATGGCTTAATTGATGTACAGCGGGCTAATCTAGACCTTTACCAAGGCACTTTCCGTAATCAAGCACAGATTGATGTTCGTAAAGCACCTGCAAAACTCAGCCTTACCACTGACCTTAAAAACCTAAATTTACGCCCACTGCTTGATGACCTAGAGAAGGAGTCACTTCCTCTGCGTGGCAAGCTAAATTTTGCTGGTGATTTTACCACTCAAGGTACGCGCCTTTCTGAATGGCTGGCTTACTCCAATGGCCCAGGCAAACTGCGTATGATTAACGGTGCTCTTACAGGTATTAATCTTTCGAAAGAAGTTTGTGTAGCTGCGGCAACGATTGATGGTCGCACAAGCAATAAACAATGGAGCGAAGATACTGAGTTCACCAACTTATCAGCTGATGTAAAGCTAGTGAATGGCCAATTGAATAACCAAGACTTAAAACTTGCCATTCCTGGTTTTGAGGTTTCAGGCTATGGTTTTTATCACTTAGTAGCAGCAGACTTTTTATATAATTTAGGTATTAGGTTTAGTGAAGATGCTGATCAACATAGCTGCCCAGTTAACTCAACCTTGGCAAAAATACGCTGGCCAGTAGAATGTAAAGGCTCACTTGCAGAAGAAAAACCTAAGATTAGTTGCAAAGCAGACACTCAAGCTGTCACTCGTTTGGTTGGCCAAATGGCCAAAGAAGCAGCTAAACAAGAAGCAAATAGAATAAAAGAACAAGCTAAAGAAAAAGCCAAACAAGAAGTTAAGGCAAAAGCTGATGAACAAAAAAGCCAGCTTAAAGAAGAAGCGAGTAAGAAAATTCGCTCCCTCTTTAAATAAAGTTAACTGAAACGCTTAAAATAATGCTAACCAAAGTGCTAAAGGAATAAAAACTAAGCTAGCAAAATTGCCAGCAAGAACTATCGAGGCAACACGTTGTGGTTCTTGTTGGTATTGCTCAGCCAGCATAAAGTTAAGCACTGCAGGGGGTAAGGCTGCAAAAACTAATAAAATGCCCCACTGTTGATCTGGTAGGTTTAAGAAGGGCGCTATTAGATAAGCTAACAATACACCAGAAGCAGGGCAGGCAAAGGCCCCAATTGTCCCTAGCTTTAAATCACTTAAATCCACATCCAGTAAGCGAACGCCTAAGGCAAATAGCATTAGTGGTATGGAGATTTGTCCAAGCATTTCTGTAGGCAAAGCTAAAAAAGCAGGTAAATGCAGATTAAAATGACTAAAAGCTAAGCCTGCAAAAGAAGTAACAACAATAGGGTTTTTTAGTAGTGAGCTAAATTTAGTGCGGCTATCTAAAATGTATAAACCTAAAGTAAAGTGCAGCAGGTTAACGGTAACAAAAATAGTAATGGCGGCAGGCAGAGCCTCTTCACCAAAGGCTAGCACTAATAAAGGAATACCCATGTTTCCTGTGTTATTAAACATCATGGGTGGCAAGAAGGTTTTAGCACTTACTTTCAAAAACTTAGCTAAGGGCCATAAAATTAAGCCAGAGCCTATAACCACAACCAACGAGCCAATCGCCAAGTCTTTATAGTTGACTAGCTCAAAGTCGCTACTAGAGAGTGCTGAAAATATCAGTGCAGGAATAAAAACATCCATATTCACTTTATTTATCCAGCGAATGTCTGGCTTAAATTTTCTGGCATAGACAGCACCAACAGCAATGATCAAGAAAACTGGCAGCACAATATTGGCAAGGGTTAGAAACACAGGTATTCCTTAGATGTGAGATTTTCTAGCTAACAAAGGCTAAACTGAAAGAAGGTAACTCTAAACACAACTTCAACAAAGAGCAAAATATTATGCGTGCAATGATAATTCGTAAGCCGGGTGATTATAGTGTCTTTGAAGCAGCTGATATGCCAGAGCCAACAGCAGGTAAAGGCCAGGTTCGTATTAAAGTTAAAGCCACCAGTATTAACCCACTAGAGCTTAAAATTCGTGAAGGTCTAGTGGCTGCTGGCCCAGATTATCCAGCAATCTTAAATGCAGATGTTGGTGGAATAATTGATCAGGTTGGTGAAGGTGTCAGTCATTTTGAAGTCGGTGATGCCGTTATAGGTTGTGCAGGGGGCTTAAAAGGTAATCAAGGCGCGTTAGCAAACTTTATGCTTGCAGATGAGCGGCTTATTACCCATGCACCAACTAACCTAGCTTTAGAAGAAGCCAGCGTATTGCCTTTAGTGTTTATGACTGCTTGGACAGCACTGGTTGAGCGCTGCAATATACAAAACGGTGAAAAAGTACTTATTCATGGTGGTACAGGTGGTGTTGGTCATGTAGCTATTCAATTAGCGAAGTCTAGAGGCGCTGAAGTTTACACAACTGTTTCATCTGATGAAAAAGCGGCAATAGCTAAAAGCCTAGGTGCAGATGAAGTCATTAATTACAAGAAGGAAGCCGTTGAAGACTATGTACAGCGCCTAACAGATGGCAAAGGTTTTAGCGTGGTATTTGATACGGTTGGCGGCAAGTCGTTAGATGACAGCTTTGCTGCCGCAAGCATTAAGGGTCAGGTAGTTTCTATTAACACACGATCAACGCATGATCTGTCACTAATGCATGGTAAAAGCCTAACCCTGCACGTTGTCTTCAGAGCTTTACCACTATTAACCGGCTTAGGAATTGAGTCTGAAAGGGCTAGGTTAGCAGCACTAGTACAACTAGTTGAAAAGGGTCAGCTAAAACCTTTAATAGCAGCAAAGTCTTTTGGTATTCATCAGGTAGCTGCAGCGCATGAATACCTAGAATCAGGAAAAGCTAAAGGTAAAATACTGTTAACGCATCAAGGCATTTAATCTTTTGCTAACAAAAGGGGCTAGCTAAATAACTAGCCCCTGCATTTGAATAAAGCTTTCCTTAGAACTCGTTACTTAGCGCCTTATAACCTTTAACTAGCTCATGGTTAGCAGTAATTACCTGCTCAGAAAACTCAGATTCTGAAGCTTTTACACGGGGCACTTTATCTAAGCAAGAGCCTTTACTAAGCTGCATAGTAGAAGGCACATAGAAACCTGCTGGTAGGTCACAGCCATCAATTACAGCGTTATGGCGTACTGCACAACCATCACCAATTTCACAGTTGAAAATAACACTGTTAAAACCAATGAATACTCGATTACCTATTTTACAGGGTCCATGAATAATTGAACGGTGGGCAATAGATGTACATTCACCTATATCAACTAAGCCACCATCTTTAGAGTGAATTACGACGCCATCCTGTATGTTTGAGTTAGCTCTAATGATGATTGGATCCATATCACCTTCTTCATTCGTTTCATCCGCACGAATAACGGCATAAGGCCCAACATATACATTGTCTTCTATGATTACTTTACCGCAAATAATCGCAGTATTATCAACATAGGCACCAGGGTGTATTTGTGGCATATCGCCGTTTGGATTGCGTCGAATCATCTTAGACCTCAAAATAAATTATGAATTAGACTAAAGCGGCAGAAAGCATAGCAGATGAATGAAATTTAGGCTTTAATTTTTTTCATAAAAAAACCCCCAGCCTATTGGCTGAGGGTTTAGTAATAAGTGCCTGACGATGACCTACTTTCACATGGGGAGACCCCACACTATCATCGGCGCTGAGCGGTTTCACTTCTGAGTTCGGCAAGGTATCAGGTGGTTCCCACTTGCTATGGTCGTCAGGCTTAACTGGCGGTTAAAAGCTTTTCTTTAACGCTTATTTGCGTTGTTACTGGGCTTTTATCCAAAAAGGGGCAAACATTCGTTTTGATCTTTTTAAGATCAAGTGTTTTAAAAGTGTTTTGTCTGGGTGTCTATTGATTGCTTAGTTTAAGCAGCCTTGATTCTGTGCATTAACCGTCGTATCCGGTTTTTTTCGTTGCTGTG